>NZ_WQDA01000002.1 GCF_013032855.1 Ruegeria arenilitoris | reverse complement strand
CGGTAGCTCGTCAGGCTCATAACCTGAAGGTCGCAGGTTCAAATCCTGCTCCCGCAACCAAATCCACAAAATCAAAACTATCCACAAAATCCCTAGCTTTGGGTCAAGGGTAGCCCTTTACCGATAGGGTAGTGTCTTGGGGCGCCGAGCAGAAGGGCTTTGGGAGTGTTTCTCCGAAAGCGTTCCACTGTGGCGCGGCACTTTCACGCCCGATGAGCCAATCCGCCTAACTTACGTCGCGCTGCCGCCAATGCGATTGACATCTGTGTTGGGAAAGAACTCTGCCCAGACGTGCCAGAACAGCCCGGCGCGCAAGGTTTCAACCCGCCTGAGTTGCCCCTGATCGCTATTTCCCCAAAAGTCACATCGCTTTACTGGTTTTCCGCTGTCGTTGTACCAGACCCCGAGGCTTTCGAAATGTGGGTCTATTTGCACCACAAGATCACGCCCACCGACTTGTGTGTTCACCAGCCAGTTCTGGTCAACCACGAAGTCGTCGGTCCAACAGACGGCATCCGACCCGACAGTCACGCCCCAAACAGGTGTCTTGTTGGGCAGGCGTGTGTCTGGCGCGCGCTCCATGTTGTCCATGACGGGGGCAGCCTCTTGATGCTGCCTGGCGATCCCCCATCCGAAAATGATCTCCAGCGCCATGTCCAGCAGTCTCAGGAACGGGTTGCTTGACGGCTTGTTTAGAAAGACCTCACCGTCGGGGTAGGCTTTCTTGAAGCCACGGAATGTCATGCGGAACGTTGGCCACGGCTTCATTTGAGCTTCCGGACGCAATGGGCACGCGGGACCGTCCGTCGCGGTGTCCCGATCCGCCTCTCGGAACCCGTAGATGTGTTGGATCGGTTCCCCGGTGTCGTTGTCCCGCAGGATCAGGTTGTTGCCATGTTGCGCTAGAACTTGAAGGTTCAGCCGCTTTCCTTCGATGGATGGCCTGTAACCCTGACCAAGATTGGCCATTGCACAATAGGTCATGACGACGTCTTCGCCCCCAAGCCCCCTGGCGTCGCCGGCCAGGTGAGGCCGCATGATCTGGGCGTCAGGATGTGCCCGGGCGTGATCGCCGTTTGTCATCACGATCACGGGCGCGGTCGGTCCGACGAACCGTTCCGCTTCGGCAATGCTGTAATACCGGGCTGTGTTGAGCTGGTTTCTCAACCCCAAATGGACCCACACATAGGGAAAGCCATACAGAACCAATGCCAGAGCCGCGCCCAACCACCAAATCGCGCCGATGCCGGCACCAAACGCAAAGTGGGCTATGGTCGCAACCGCAAAAGCCGCAAGGCCAAGCCCGATCAACCGATATTCGTTGCGAATGAAGCGGATCATGTTTTCTCGCTTTACCTTCAGCAACATCTGGGAGACGTCGCCTAGGTCACGGAAATAGACAAAGCCAATCCCGAGCGAGACAGCGAGTCCGATATAGAAGATCAGGTTGGCAAGCATGGAGGTGCCTCTTGAACGTGGCGGGCCGACGTGAGGTCGGACTGCAGTTAGCGTTCGACCGCAGCCTGTTTGGTCAGAAAGGCTTCGACCGCGGCAACGGTTTCCGGGCGCAGGTTTTCGATGCCTTCATACGGCACGCCGCGCGCAGGTTCGGTATCAGGGTACAGTTTCTTGCGGGCAAGATGCCGGCCCAGAATGCGCTGGAATTCCTGGCCGCCCCATGCGCCGACTTCGGTCGAAACCGGGTACTTTTCATGCGTATCCCGATAGATATCGAAAAAATTCGCCAGAATTGCACTTTCTCCGGCACCCGGAAGGTTCAGTTTCAACTGGTCCTTCACGATCGCCTTCGGGGACGCCACCGAATAAATGATCACGTGATCGCGCCGCGTTTTCGACTCATCACCGAACAGGATTGACGCGGATTGGTCCACCCCATCCACAAGCCTGTCCCGTGGGATGAACGCGTCGGCGCCCGCCAGGCGGGACAGGGTCGTATACAGATCCGACACATGGATGATGTTGTTCACGATCGAGTCCGCCTCGATCATTCCGGGCCAGCGGATGAAGGCATCCACACGTACGCCGCCTTCTGTCGTATCTCCCTTGCCGCCGCGGAAAATCATCGGCGTGAAACCTGACTGTGGGGAATATTTCGTGAAGTGTCCGTTGTCGCCCATCAGCACTACAATGGTGTTTTCGGCTACGCCAAGCGTCTCCATCTCCTCAAAGAGCACGCCCAGATATTCGTCCAGCAGTTGCAACTTGTCGGCGTAAAGGCCGCCATTCACGCTTTCGGGGCCGTCGCGTCCTGCACGCGTGTTGTCCAGCGGGATCATCGGCCAGTACTGCAGAAAGAAGGGGGTGTCGCCGCCTGCCAGCCGCTGCAGTTCAGACAGCGCCTTGAGCTGGAACTGTTCGTTCATCTCATCGTATTTTTCTGCGTCCCACCGCTCGCCCGGCTGCATGCGGATTTCACGGATTGGACCGCCAGCCTCACCTTCGATGACGGTGGCCATGGCGGCGGGATCGGGGCGGAACCAATCGTCTACGATATAGTCCTCTTCGAAGTCCTGGATGCCGACCGAGACCTGCTCGCGGATGGCGTCATCGTTGAAGATCGTCAGCTGACCCTGTTGATGGATGGCATGCTGCGCATAGTCGAAACCCTGGTTCATCGCCCAGCTTTCCGCGATATCACCCATATGCCACTTGCCGACATGGCTGGTGGCATAGCCGGCCTCTTTCAGAACCTCTGCCAGCGTGACCTCATCTCCGGGAAGGCCAAAGCCGGCAATGTCGACCGTGGTATCGCCCATACCCATGCGCACCGGCAGGCGCCCGGTCATCTGGGCCACGCGCGTCGGCGTGCAGGAGGGCTCGGTATACATTCGAACCATGCGCATGGCTTCGTCCGAGAACGCATTGATGTTGGGGGTTTCAATTCCGCGGACCGCATTCAGTTCGGGAATGCCCATGTCGCCGAAACCCAAATCGTCGATCAGAATGGACACGATGTTGGGAGGATTTCCAGCATTGCCTTCCCGAAATTCGGCCAGTAACGCATCGACGGCAGCGTTGTCTTCAATCCACTGCTCGCCATTCTGCGCTTCCAGAATATAGTACTGCGCGTCGTGGATGATCGGCGTGTCCTGCGCAAAAAGCGGGGAAGACAACAGGATCGAGATGGCCGGCGCCAAACAATAAAGTCTTTTGAACATAAAGGGTTCCCCGCTGCAGGATGGTTGCGATTGCGACAAGTCTAATTATTTCGGCCTCTAAATCAAATTCAAGGGCGGTGGCACGAGGGCCGGTCGCCCCGTTTGAGGGCAAACCACCGGCGTGATCACTAGGCTGTTTCGAACAGGGCGTCGGTGAGAACGTGTTCCGAAAGCGCACCTGGCGCGCCGATCGCCACAAGCCGCGTCTCGGGTTTTCGATCACCCCACGCGCCATCCCGTGAAATGTCCATGCGCTTTCCGACGACCTGCACAAGAATGCGATGGTCCGGGTCCTCCTCGCTGAAAACGAATCCTTTGAGGCGATAGACGTCGCCCGGAAGCTTTCGAATTGCGCCTCTCAGCGATGACAGGCTGATGGGTTGCTCGGCCTTCATCATCGTTGTTGAAAAGCCGTCTGAATGATCAGCGTGTTGGCACCCGCAGTCAGGCCCATGCTCATGATGCTCCGGCACTTCTGTCTCAAGCTGTTCGGCAGCAAACCGGCCGACCGACAGCAATATGTCCAGCGGGACATCCGCATTGACCGCTTCGACCAGGCGATACCTGCGGAAACGCGAGCCGAGCCAGTCGTGCACTTTCTGAACTGTTTCTCTGCTGACCAGGTCCACCTTGTTCAAGATGACCATGTCGGAGAACGCGATTTGCCTGAGTTTCAACTCCATCTGCTCTGGTGCAGCGAACAGCTGCTCGGCGTCGACAAGGCACATCAGGCTGTCGAGGCGGATCATGTCCCGGAACTTCTGGTCCGTGAACGTCATCGCGATCGAGGACGGGTCCGATACGCCACTGGCCTCGAGGACGATGTATTCCGGTTTCTCCGGTCGGGCGAGAACGGCCTCGACCGTTTCGATCAGGTCATCCCGGATCGAGCAGCACACACAACCATTCGCCAGGCTCATCACATCGTCTTCCAGGCCAACCACAAGATCAGCATCCACATTGATCGAGCCGAAATCGTTGACCAGAACCGCAACCCGCAGACCATGATTGCCGGTCAGGATGCGGTTCAGTAGGGTTGTTTTCCCCGCCCCGAGAAAGCCGGTAAGAATTGTGACCGGAATTGCCGCAGTCGAACCAAACTCGATCATACTGTCACTCCGTCTTCTTCTTGCGGTTTGGAATGACGTCGTCGGTCTTGATCACAAAGTCGCTGGGCCATTCGGGATTGGGCGCGCGGAACACGTCGGAGGGGTAGTATTCCTTGGGGTCGATCTCCATGTCGCGGTACTTTTGGTCCTGCTGTTCGGCGCGCGATGACCGCGGGGCAGGTGGCTTGATTTCATCGGGCAAGGTGATCTTGCCTTCGGCTTCCATCTTGCCCAATTCACGGAACGGTGCGACCGAGCCTGACTTGCCGGGCAGTGTCGCCTTCCGATACCAGATCGCATCTTTTGTGACGTTGACCACGGCCACGTCCAGACCCCAGGCGAACAGCCCATCATAATGGGCCCGGATACCCGCCAGCATCTCGGCATCAATGTCCTCGTCCTGCGTGTAATGGGTCACCATCGCAAGCCGGGGGCGTGCCTCAGCCATCATCTTGCCAACCGCATAATGCGAGGTGTGATGGGTATCGATCGTGTAGTTGAACAGCTCCTGCGGCAGGCCGTATTTGTAGGTCATCAACTGGCCGATATCCTGACCGGACATTTCGGTGACGAACACATCAACGCCTTTGCCGTATTCAAGGCTCAATTCATCCGGTCGGCCGTCCCCGGTCCAAACGAAGCTTAGGCCGTTCCAATCCAGGCGATACCCGACGGCGCCGTCCTTGGCATGGCTGCGTGGCCAAGAGCGCACGGTGACGCCATCTTCGTCATAGACGATGCCGCCTTCCTGACGGAAATCGAACTCGTTGACCTCGATTTCGTAACCGTCTCCAATCGGGAATACGTCGAAGGCCTCTAAATGCCATTTCAGCATTTGCTTCATGCCGTCCACCATGCCCGCCGTTCCAAGCTCGGGTGTCCGGCCGGACGGGCCGTGGATCCGCAGCGGCGTGTAGCCACCCGACCAGGCTCTGAACGGGTAGATATAGGGGATGTCGGCGTAGTGATCGACATGCAGATGCGTGATGAAGATATCGTTGATCAATTGCGCAGGCACCTGCATCCCGATGATGTTGCGCACACAGCCCGACCCGAAATCGAAGAAGAACCGTTTTCCATTGCCCAGCTCGACCATCACACAGGTGCCTGCCTGATCCTCACGCGGAGGAAACGGCGTTGACCCGCAGAAGGAGATGCGCATCTCGTCGGGCCCCAATTCCTCGGAAAGCGGGAAATAGTTTGCGTTCGACCCGGTCATGTATTTCGTCGGCCGGAAGTACTCCGGCAGAGTGATGCCGCCGGCAGGCCGGCCGCCATAGGGGTTCTTCAGGCTTTCACCCAGAGGGCCGTCCCCCTCATGCGCCTGTGCTGCGCCGGAGCCGTAGCTGACAGCCCCCGTTGCCACCGCACCTGCCGCCAGCCCCTGCATGACATGCCGGCGCGAAGGGTTTTCGATTTCATCCGCTGGCTGGTTTTGCTCGTTTACGTGATCGTTGCTTTGGTCTTTGTCGGTCATTGCGATACCCTAAGTCGGATGCGTTTCGAAGATTGCGCTTCGCCAGACGACGAAGCTCGTTCACAAGTTCAGATTTGATGTGGGCCCATTCCTCGCGCTCGGACGCGGTGATCGACGTATCCTTGAGCTTTGCGCAGACTTTGCCGAAGTCCTCGATGGCCTCGCTCAGAAACGCGTCCGGCTCGAACTGGCTGGAAAGCGCAGTCGAAAGCTCGGGTAGCTCGTCTTTGAGGTCGTCCGTCACTGGATAAAGCCCGATTCCCACTATCTATTCTCGCATCAAGATGCGTGCGGTTGACCGGGGCGGCCAAGTGAGTCACCGTGAGTTGGGGGTGAGTTTGCAGTGAACCAAGCCAATGATTTATCGATAGATCAAGATGTTGGGCTGCCATCACCTGACCTGGTTCGGCAGGCGCTGCGTGACGTTGTTGCCAGCGCCGAGTTCCAAACTTCGCCCCGGCTTCAGCAGTTTCTGACCTATGTCGTCGAGGAAACCCTCGCCGGTCGCGGTTCCCAGATCCGCGGCAAGGCCATTGCCGTCGAAGTGTACGGCCGCAGCATTGATGGCAGCGGCGGTCGAAATCTGGTTCGGGTAGAGGCGAGGCGACTACGGCGTTTGCTGCGTGAGTTTTACGAAGACCATTGGGACGGCCAGGGCGTTCGGATCTTCGTCGATCCCGGCGGATACAAGCCGCGGTTTTCGCACCAAGCTTCCCCGGATGATCCGAAGTCACACCTGGCAAGCCACGGCCCGCCCGGCGGGGCCAGGCACCTGCGTGGACTTCTGTTGGTCGGGCTGGGCGTTGTGGCCATGATCGTCATGCTGGGCATGTGGCTGGGACCCGGCAACGACGAGGTCGGGCAACCCTCCAACACCACCCGGCAGGCCGAACGGGCTGCGCTTGGTCAGCAATCGCTTGCCAGATTGCAGGCGGCCAACCTGGCGGATCAGGCGCGGGGGATGTTCTTTCCGGTCTTCGATGTCAAACGCCAGCAGATCGCCCTGGGAATGTTCCAGCATTCCACCGGGCTCGACCCGGCCTTGCCCGATGGCTATGCGGGAATGGCTCAGGTCTTGGCCACACTGGCTCTGCTGTCTCAAGACGAGGACACACGAGATGATCTGTTGCGCCAAGCATCCCAAATGTCAGGAACGGCGCTTGAGTTGTCGCCGTCGGGTGCATGGGCCAATGCCTCGAATGCGTGGCGATTGGCGGTGTCGGGCGATGCGGATGAGGCTTTGAATTACGCGCGCCTGTCTGCCGAACTTGCGCCTGAAGATGGGCATGTACTTGACCTTGTCGGAATTGCCGCCCTGATTGCGAACGAGCCTGAACTAGCGGCGGAGGTCAGCAATCCGTCGCGGGTCAGATCAGGGTCCGGCCGATTTGGGGCGAGAAATATCTGGGGCGTATCGCAGCTTGTGCTCGGGAACTACGAAAACGTTGTCGATGCCTTTCAGGGTGCGCCTGCTGCAGGAGCGCCCGTAAGCGGGCCATCACTTTTGTTCCAGGCCGTCGCTCATGATCAGCTGGGCAATTTTGACGAAGCGCAAAGACTTGTTGATGAGTTGGACGCCACGTGGCCGGATTTTCCATCCGAATTTCTGGTGCAAAGGATCTTTCCGGGTGACCCCGATATACGGAAGAAGATACTCGGATCTCTGGCGAAGTACTGACAGACCCGTCGCAGCCTGCGCCGCTAAGAAGTCTTCAAGTTCCAACTGATGGCTTCGTGCGCGGCCCAGCTCGGCGTTGACGTTTCGGTGCTGCAGTCCTTCGTCGGCTTTGGGGGAAATTTGCCGCAAACTTCTCTTGACCTTCCAGCGCGGGAATGGGGCAAACGGTCACCCGAAACTGTGCGCAAGGCGGCAAGACCGGCAGGTCAAGCAGGTTTGATCAGTGTCAGACCGTTTTGGTGCCGCCCGCGCCAAGCCAAAAAACAACCGAGTGAAACGAGCCGATGAACAAACTGACGCCATTGGTGGGCGGCGTTCTGATCGCAGGCGCTGCCGTGTTCGCCTACAACCTCAGCCAACAACCTGCAGGGCACTCGATGGAGGTGCCTGACACCTCGTCGCTGTCGCGGGGGGACCCGATCGCGCAAGTCAGCGTGCCGGCGACGTTCAGTGCGCCGGCCCAGATGGGCAAGGTTGCCTTTGACGTCAAATGCGCTGTCTGCCATGGGGCGAATGCCACGGGTTTGGAAGGCCTGGCTCCGCCCTTGGTGCACAAGATCTATGAGCCCAGCCACCACGGGGACGAGGCTTTTCAGCGGGCGGTTCAATATGGTGTTCAGGCCCACCACTGGCGCTTTGGCGACATGCCGCCGGTGGCTGGCTTGACCCGTGCAGACGTGCAGGGCATCGTTGCCTATGTCAGGGAACTGCAGCGCGAGAACGGGATAAACTGAACCTTGCACAGCTGGGCGGACAGGATGATCGGACGGTGGTTTCTGGCTTTGGGCCTGGTTCTGGCCGGTATTCTGGTGTTCTCGGAACCCGCCTTTGCGCATGGGGGCGATGGGGGCACACATGCCGTCGTCGATCTGGAAGCATCCGACCCCGACCATGTCGAAAAGGGCCACCCGGGCCATTGCCACGGCGGGGCCTTCTGCAACGGCGTGGCCATGACCGTAGCCGCACCCGTCGTTTCCGCGCTGGTCTCAAGGATCAGCCGCCGTGCCATCCCGTCGGGCCGGTATCGGATGTTGCCGGTGGCCCTGTTCGACCCGCCCCCGCCGCGCGCCGTGTCCTGAGTCAGGTAAGGCCTCTTCTGGGGGCGAGTTGAAGCAGACATACAGGACAAGACGATGACCTTTTTCAAGCTGACGACGGGCGCCGTGCTGGCGTGGATGGTGGCCGTGACCGCCCTGGCGCATGGTGGCGCCACCGGGATCGTGAAGGAACGCATGGACGGCATGTCCGCCATGAAGGACGCCATGAAGACCCTGACGCCGATGATGCAGGGCAAGACGACCTATGACGCCGGCACCGTCCGAGACGCAGCCGAGACGATCGGCCGCCATGCCGGCGACAGCATGACCCGGCTGTTCCCCGAAGGCAGCGATGGCATGCCCTCCGAGGCCAAACCCGCGATCTGGCAGGACTGGGACGCCTTCGCCGAACTGGCCGAACAGCTGCAGACCTATGCCGAGGGGCTGGCCTTGGCGGCCGACAACGGGCTGATGATGGCCGGTGCCGGGCAAGGGTCCGGCATGATGGGCGGATCGGGCATGATGGGCGGCGCTTCGATGATGGGGGGCGGGGCCATGACGGGCGGCCCCCCCGGGCGCGAGGAGCTGTCCGAGATGCCCGCCGATGGCGTGTTCATGATGCTGGGCCAGACCTGCTCGGCCTGTCACACGCGGTTTCGGTCGGAATAAGGTGCTTCGATGAAACGCCTCTATCGTCTGGTCCTTGCCTCTGCCGTACTGGCTGCGGCGGGGCTGGCCGCCGTAATCGCGTGGCCGATCGGTCTGACGCCGCAACTGCCCGACCTGACGGGCGACGTTGACCGCGGGGCCTACCTGGCGCGGGCGGGCGGCTGTATCGCCTGCCACACCAACTTCGCCGAGGGCGGCGCGCCCCTGGCCGGCGGCGTCAAGCTAAAGACACCCTTTGGCACGCTGTATTCCCCCAACCTGACCACCGACCCGGACCACGGAATCGGTGGCTGGACGATCGAGGAATTCGCCAAGGCCGTACGCCAAGGCGTGGCGCCGGACGGGCAGCCCTATTACCCGGCCTTCCCGTACCCGTTCTACGCCGAATTCACCGATCAGGACATCGCCGACCTGTGGGCGGCGTTCCAGACCGTGCCCCCGGCGGCCACGCCGTCCCGCGCGCAAGAGATGGCCTTTCCCTTCAACCAGCGCTGGGGGCTGAAACTGTGGCGCGCGGCCTTCCTTGATCCTCCGCGCACCGATCCGGTCCCCGGCAAAGGTGATGTGTGGAACCGCGGCCGGCTGCTGGTCGAAGGCGCCACCCACTGCGCCGCCTGCCACACCGGGCGCAATCTGCTGGGTGCCCGCAAATCGGATTCCGAGCGCTTCAGGGGCAGTGATGCATTGCCGGGCGGCGACAAGGCGCCGGCCATCGACTCTGCAACCCTGCAGAGGCGGGGCTGGACGGTCGACAGCCTGGCCTATGCCCTGCGCACAGGTATCATGCCCGACGGTGACGTATTCGGCGGCGCAATGGGCGAGGTCGTGACCTACGGCACCCGCTTCCTGACCGAAGAAGACCACCGCGCCATGGCCACCTATCTGCTCGATGCCCATGACGAAGGGTAAAAAGGTGGAGCCGCCGCGCCGAGCGATCTCGCCAATGATGAAATGGGGTACACCGGTGGCCGTTGTGATCATCGGTGTAGCCAGCGCTCAATGGTGGATGTCGAAAGGGGTGCCTGACGGTGCATCCGCCGATCCGCTACGTGGGGCGGCGCTTTATGCCGAAAACTGTGCGTCGTGTCACGGGGCCAAGCTGGAGGGTCAAGCCGATTGGCAAACGCCTGATGCGGACGGCGTCCTGCCAGCCCCGCCGCATGATCGAACCGGGCACACCTGGCATCATGGCGATGGCCTATTGTTCGACTATACCAAGTTGGGCGGCGAGGAGATGCTCAAGCGAATGGGAGTCTCGGGGGTCCAAAGCGGAATGCCGGGATTTGCCGACAGCCTGTCCGATCAGGATATCTGGGACATCCTCGCGTTCATCAAGGACAGTTGGCCCGAACGCGAACGCGCGATTCAACGCCAACGTACCGAGGCGGAAGCCCGGGCAGGCAACTGATTTTTTGTCGGAGTTTACGCGTCAATTCTGTGTCTGCTCATGTCGGTTGGGCGAGATCACTACTCGCCTCCGCTCGGCTCGGTCCCGTGTTCGCCACCCTATGAAGCAAGCAGACCCGACAGTTTGAGTGCCCCGGACTGCAGCAGTGGCAGGAATTGCTTCAGGCTTGTCAGATCGTGCCGCTGCGTGGGGGCGTGCACGGACAGAGTGGCCGCAAGCCGGTCATTCTCGTCAAAGACCGGAACCGCGACGGCGGCCATGCCGGGCATGAACTCCTCGTCGTCGGTCGAGTAACCGTTCTGGGCGATTTTGGCGATCTCGGCACGCATGGACGTGGGGTCGGTAATGGTTTTCTCGGTGTTCGCGGTCAGCCCGCGGGCCGAGAGAAACCCATCCATGGTGTTTCGGCGCAGGGTCGAGAGGTACATCTTTCCGCTGGCGGTGCAGTGGAACGGCACCTGTGTCCCGATCGGCAGCTGGATTCTCAGCGGCCATTTGGTCTCGACCCGATCGAGATAGATCATCCCCTCGCGGTCGGGGATGGCAAGGTTGCAGGTCTCACCAATTTCGTCGGCCACTCCGCGCAGGATAGCCAGGCGGGCCGTGCGCAGGTGTTCGGACGAAACGGTGTTCACGGACATCTGCCGCAACCGGGGGCCGGGCCCATAGGACCGGCCGTCCAGATCACGTTGAAGGAACCCTTCGGCCTCGGCCGTCTGCAGCAGCCGGTGGACCGTCGGCTTTGCCAGACCCAACGCTTCGATCAGGTCTGCCGGTTTGACCGCGACCCCGCGCCGCGCGACCTCTTCCAAGATCAGCAACAGGCGCAGGTTCGTTGGAATCTGGGTGTCCTTGTCTTGTGTGTCCGTCGCGGTCATCCGGCTACAGTCTAGTTTTTCGGCAGTAGTATCAAGGCCAGATCAGGCACCAGTGACACCAGAATCCAGACCGAGAGCAACGCCACCAGATAAGGCACCGTATACCGCAGAAGCCGGAAATACGGCACGCCCGTAACTCCCGAGGCGACATACAGGTTCAGCCCGTATGGCGGCGTGATGAAGCCGATGGATGCTCCGACAAGGAAGATCACCGAGAAGTGGATCGGATCAATCCCGACCGAAGCTGCGATCGGCGCCAGAATCGGAGCCAGAATGATGGTCACCGGCAGGCTCTCCAGAACCATGCCCGAGAAAAACACGATCACCATCGAGGTGAACAGAACAGCATGGTAGCCCCCCATCGAGGTCACGAAATTGCCGATCGTTTCCTGAGCCCCCAGCAGGGAAAGGATCTGCTGCATCACCACCGAGATGGCAATCAGAGGCGCCAGGATCCCGGTGATCTGTGCCGAACGGATGACGATTGACGGGATCTCGGGGATCGTGAAACCCTCGACCACCAGCATTTCGGCAAAGCTCTTGTCCGTTGGGGAAACATCGTCGCGGGCGCCCATGATCCGGTTGATCGGATAACTCACCAGCCCGGCGATGACGCAGAAGCCAACAGTGACCCCGGCGGCCTCGGTCGGAGAGAACTTGCCGGTGTAGATGCCCCACAGCACAAGACCGATGGCAAAAAAGCCAAGCCATGCGCCGAAGGCGGTTTTCAGAACGCGGTTCAGCTGCAGCGGGATCAGGTGACCCCAGCCGTTCATGCGACAGATGATCCAGCAGGCAAACTGCATCCCGATCACCATCAGCGCGCCGGGCAGGATGCCGGCCACGAACAGTTCGGAAATCGGCAGGTTCATCAGGAAACCGTAGACGATGAAGATGATCGACGGCGGGATGATGATGCCGACCGTGCCGCCTGCCGCGGCGGTTGCGGCGCTGAAGCGTTCGTCATACCCGCCCTTGACCATCTCGGGGTGCAGCATCGATCCGATCGTGGCTGTCGTGGCCGAGTTCGACCCCGAGATCGCCGCGAACAACCCGCAGGCCCCAAGCGAAGCCATCGCCAGACCGCCGCGTATCCAACCGAGACAGGCATAGGCGAAGTCGCTGAGCCTTCGGGCGATACCCGACTTGTTGATCAGGTCTCCGGTCAGGATGAAGAGGGGCATGGCCAGCAGCGCGAAGCCCTTGTTGAACACGTTCAAAAGCTCGGCGCCCATGTTGTCGAGCGTCAGGCCCAGAACAAACGAGCAGCCGATCACCCAGTAACCGATGACCAGAAGGACCGGCACGCCCAACATGAACAGGAATGTCACGCCGAGCGAAATTAAAGTAACCCAAGTTCCGTCTGCCATTAGTCTGCCCCGATCACGGCCTGCTTGATCAGCGGCTCGCCTGTTTTGAAGTTGCGCAGATCGTCCGCCAGGTTCTGGAACACTCGGCCGACCATAAGAAAGAATGACAACGGTGCCGCCAGCAGGAACCACCACTGCATGACGTTGTCCGTGCCCAGAACGATCTGGAAGTTGGACGCTGACAAGGCCACCAGCCGCGACGTGGTCACGATGACGATGACCGCGAAGATGAACCACAGCACCGCGTCCAAGATCAGGCAGGCCAACTGCCCGCCGCGTGGCATCGCGGTCCGAAATTCGCTGAAGCTCAAATGCGTTCTGAGGCGCACGTTGTAGGAGGCCCCGAACCACGCCATCACCATGAACAGCAAGGGTGGAATCGTTGTGGACCAGGGTTCCTGGTCATTGAAGACGAACCTGTCGATCACGCCCCAGAAGATGATCAGCGCAATGGCGAGATAGGAATACACCATAACGGATCGTTCCAGATGGCGCTCGATGAAGGGAACCTTGCGATAGATCAGCATGACCAGAAGCCCGCCCAGCGCAGCAACGACGGCGCCGACAACCCACGCTGCGTCGGACTCCAACGCTGATTGAATTTCAAAGGAATCCTGGCTGAGAAAGGCGCTGAATATCGCGCCAATGTCTGCCCAAAATGACATGAACCCCGTCCTCCCAGTCGGTCTTCGGATGAACCGGCCCACGCGGGGCCGATTCAAATCAGTTTATCAGGCTTGGCCCATCCACCAACGGCGCGGCTCGACATTTTCCGGCAGGGTGTCTGCCGGGATCTCGCGCGCGATGTCGTAGATCTCCTGATAGGTGTCGATGCCGCCGGCCCATTTGTTCAGGCGCTCGCGCCATTCCGCCCAGGGTTCCGGGTTGAAGTTCGGGGCACACATTTCCTCGGCCAGCTTGATCTGGTCGTCCGGCAGGAAGGCCGCACGCACACCGTTCTCGGCGAAGATCGTGTTGGGCAGCTGCGGATCCGAGAAGCCGACCGTGTTCAGCAGCGCGGCTTCGTTTGCACCCTGGATCAGGGCCTGCGTGAAGTAGGACGATTCCATGACCGCATCCTGCAGCTCGCCGCCCAGGCCGTCGAAGACCTTGGCCGACATCGACGTGTGTTCGGTACCGCAGAAGAACTTGAGGTTGACCGACTGGGAAACGACCGGTGCCATGTTCGCGTAGGCCACCGCCGATGCCCAGGTTTCGGCCCCATCGATCAGACCGGTCTTCAGCGCATCCAGCGTTTCTTCCCAAGCCACCGGAACCGGGTTCAGGTTCAGCAGCTGCATCGCGATCCGACCCAGCTGAGTGCCGGTCACGCGGTTCTTGGTGCCAAACAGCTCTTCCAGTTTGGTGACGGTGGGCTTGTCCGCAAAGGTCGACCCCATCTGCAGCCCGCGCAATTCGCAGTGGGTGAACAGGAACTTCAACCCGTGGCGCTTTTCGAGCGGCTCGCGCAGGATCCGCTGGCTGGCGGGGCTGTAGAAGAAATGATACTGCGCCGCGCGGCTTGGGAACATGTAGGCATAGTCCAACACGTTCAGATAGGGTGCGCCACCGGCCGAGTTCTGGGTCGAGGCCGCGTAAATGTCCACGATTCCCTGCTGGGTTTTCTCGACACAGCTCAGCTGACCGCAGATCTGGTTGTCGCCGATGAACTCAATGCGAATCTCACCGTCCGTGCGCTCTTCGAGGTCGCGGGCGAACTCGATGGCGCCGGCCCGTTCGATGAGAAGGTTGCGCGTGTTGAAACCTGCCGCGCCGAATTTCAGCGTATGCTTGGGCTCTTTCGAGAATCGTTTTTCATACGTGGATTCAGCCGCCTGCGCGAGATTGGCAAGGCTCATGGCCCCACCGAAACCCCCCGCTGCCAGCAGAGTGGAACTCATGCCATAGCGTCCGGCAACGCGGAAAAAGTCCCGCCGTGAAATGCCACTTAACTTTCGTCCGATCTCCATTGCTATCCTCCCGTTTCGCAATTATTGAGACGTTTTGTATCAAAAAATGCTAGCTTAATTCATGCATCTTGCATAGGGTTTTTTTAGCAACTTCGGGAGGAGCCGATCATGGAAGTGGACTATGTGATTGTCGGTGCCGGTTCTGCGGGATGTGTCATCGCCAATCGGCTTAGTGCTGACCCCCAAACCAAAGTTGCATTGATCGAGGCGGGCGGACCAGACACCAACCCGTGGATTCACATCCCGGTCGGGTACTTCAAGACCATGCACAACCCCTCGGTCGATTGGTGTTATCGCACCGAGCCTGACCCGGGATTGAATGGGCGTTCCATTGATTGGCCGCGCGGAAAAGTATTGGGCGGGTCGTCCTCGTTGAACGGGCTTCTCTATGTTCGCGGGCAGAAAGAGGATTACGACCGCTGGCGCCAGATGGGAAACGTCGGGTGGGGCTGGGACGATGTTTTGCCGCTATTCAAGCGCAGCGAAGATCAAGAGCGCGGAGAGGACGAGTATCACGGCGTAGGTGGCCCGCTGTCCGTCTCCAATATGCGCATACAGCGCCCGATCTGCGATGCCTGGGTCGCCGCGGCGCAGGCCGCAGGCTATCCGTTCAATCCAGACTACAACGGCGCCAACCAAGAGGGCGTCGGGTATTTTCAGCTTACCACGCGCAACGGTCGTCGTTGCAGTGCGGCCGTCGCCTATCTCAAGCCCATCCGCAACCGGCAGAACCTGACGATCATCACCCGCGCGCTGGTGACGCGGGTTGCCATGGACGGCAAGCGCGCAACAGGCGTCGTCTACCGCGATCGGTCGGGTGAAACCAAAACGGTGAAGGCCCGGCGCGAGGTCATCCTGTCCGGGGGGGCAATCAACTCTCCGCAGATCCTGATGCTGTCGGGCATTGGTGACCCGGATCATCTGAAGGCAAACGGAATCGAGCCCGTTCACGCCTTGCCGAACGTCGGCAAGGGGCTGCAAGACCACCTGCAGGCGCGCCTGGTATTCAAGTGCAACGAGCCGACTCTGAACGATGAAGTGCGGAGCCTGTTCAACCAGGCCCGCATCGCGCTGAAATACGCGTTGTTCCGGGCCGGTCCCATGACCATGGCGGCCAGTCTGGCAACCGGTTTCATGAAGACCCGTCCCGATGTTCAAACCCCGGACATCCAATTCCACGTCCAGCCCTGGTCGGCGGACAGCCCGGGTGAAGGCGTGCACCCGTTTTCGGCCTTCACGATGTCGGTCTGCCAACTCAGGCCGGAAAGCCGTGGAGAGTTGCGGTTGGATGGACCGGACCCCGCCAGGTATGTCAAAATCATCCCGAATTATCTGTCGACAGAGACCGATTGCCGAACGATCGTCGCTGGCGTCAACATCGCTCGCAATATTGCGCGCCACAATCCGTTGGCCTCAAAGATCTCCGAGGAGTTCCGACCGACGGCGGATCTGTCCTGTGATGACTATGAGGGGACGTTGGACTGGGCGCGTTCGAATTCAGTGTCGATCTATCATCCGACCGGAACCTGCGCGATGGGTACGACCGACGCGGCCGTTGTCGGACCTGATTTGAAGGTAAAAGGGATCGAGGGGTTGCGCGTTGCAGATTGCTCGATCATGCCGGAAATCGTCAGCGGAAACACCAATGCGCCCGCCATCATGATCGGTGAGAAGGCCAGCGATCTGATCGCGGGACGCGGCTGACACAGAGTCTGTCGGCCAGTTATTGGCTGGGTAAGGTCAGAGCGTCATTCGACGGGCAATCCGAATACCGCGATTGCTGCGCCAAGAATGCAGAACAGTGCAAACACCAACGCGCGGAAGGGCAGGTTCTGCTGAGACGCCGACCGGGCCGCGATGCCGGCCTGCAGCGCGTAATAGGCTGCAAAGGCGCGCGACGCATAGCTGATGATTTCAAAGACATTCGATGTCCAGGTCAGTATCAACCCGACACCGACCAGAACGGTATAGGCGGTCCGTTCAGAGGCGCGCCCGCCTGAAATCTCGGACAGCAGTCCACCGGACCCGCTGGTATCCGCGACAGCGGCGCTGAACTGGGCCGACAGGGCCGCAATAACCAGAAGAACGGGCAGTATCGGAGCGACGACCTGCATCAGGTCAATGATCGCCGTTTCGTCCAGAACCAAGCCGCCCGGTTCGACCGAATAGGTCAACAGGCCGATATAGATCAGGTAAACCGCGCTTGCGATCAACTGGGCCCACCGCATGGAGCGAATGCGGGTTTCCGCATCATAGGCGTGGCCGAGGTAACGCGAGGTTTCAAATCCCTGCACTGTTACGATCAGGCCCGCCAACAACATGAACGCGTGCGAGCCGCGCTCGGCCGGCGGGTCAAAGACAAGCGCATCGTGGCTGTATTGCTCGGCGAAATACGTGGCAAGTCCGACAAGCAGCCCGGCGATGATTGCCAGTTTCAGGCCGACTGAAATCTGCTCCAACCGTTCCAGCGCGGAAAACCCCCGGGTGCAGCCAACGAAAAGGATCAGCACAAGCACGCCCGAGGTCACAAGGCGGGCATGAAACGCGTCATCCACCTGGGTCAAGCTCACGCCAAACGAGCCGAACAGGTTCAGGTAGTAGGCGACCGAAATGAAGTAGGCAAAAGACAGGCTTGCCGACGCGACCCTTTCGGCCCGCTCGATACCGGCACCCCGGTCGGATCTGTGCGCAATGTCGCGGATGTTGTATCGAATTGCGCTTCCAAACCCCCAGGCCGCGGCGCAGAGGCCCAGCATGGCAAGCGGGGCCAGATCGCCAAAACTGACGTCCAGGATTGGACCAAGAACAAGGAACCCGCTGCCGATGATCGACGCCAGCGGGGTGATCGAGGCTCTCCACATCCGGGAATTGGCGACACGTGGCCAAACCAGAATGGCCAAGACCACCACGACCGCGGACAGGATCAACGTATTCTGCAACTCGGTCGTCAAGGGAACGGTTCGGCCTCGCTAGTGCTCGTCGGGACGCCGCTGGTGGGGGTTCAATCGCTGAGGGGCGATCATGGTATGTGTACCGGCATCCAAGGTCGCTCAGATTTACCAATCAGCGGTATCCCGTTCAACTCTGGCGCTTGGTTGTGCCGCGTTCCATCGCCTTTTCCCAAGCCAGATGGCGGGCGCGTCAAAAAAACCGGGTGGCTGTCAACGTCTTGTTGCATCGCTCGTGCAAGGTCTTCCTGCGCGCCAAAATGACGTGACGTGCTGGGGTATGAGTTGGACATTTCGCGTGTAATCCATCAGGTTCCGGGCAACACAGCTCCGGTCGCTCGGCCCAGCCATGGCCGCGTTCGGCGCGCAGCATTCGCAGGTTGAACTAGATGCAGTATCACAACAAACCTTACGATCAGCTCAACATCGGGGACACGGCCGAACTGAAGCGTCTGTGCACCGAGGATGACTTTTATGCCTTCGCCGCGAATTCGGGCAATCACAACCCGCTGCACCTGGCCCATGAAGACGGGGACGGAGACGACCGGCCCGAAGCGGTAGCGCCATCGCTGTTCGTGGGCGCGCTGATCTCGGCGGTTCTGGGAAACATCCTTCCCGGGGCCGGGACGCTCTACAAATCGCAACAGTTCGACTTCGTGGGCCGTGCCATGGCCGGGGACGAGCTTTTGGCGCGTGTGGTCGTCACGGAAAAGCGTGCAAACCGCGAGGTGGTCCTGGATACCACCGTCACCCGATGCAGGGATGATGCGGTCATCGTCAGCGGCAAAGCCGTGGTAATAGCGCCGGACCGCGCCCTGTCGTTCCGCGAAATCGAGGTTCCCGGCCTGATCGTTCAGCGGCACCGTCACTTCGACGCGTTGCTGGAGAAATCCCGGCCGCTGGATCCCATCCCGACCGCCGTCGTCGCGCCGGAGGACCCGAACTCGCTGGGCGGCGCGATCCTGGCTGCGCGGGAAACGATCATTGAGCCGATACTTGTCGGTCGCCCGGACCTGATCGGGCAGGCGGCGCAGGAACTGGGCGAAAAGCTGGATGGTTTCGAGATTGTCGCCGCGGAAGAGCACAGCGAAGCCGCCCGCATCGCCGTCGACCTTGTGGTCGAAGGCCGGGCCGGGGCGCTGATGAAGGGGCATCTGCACACCGATGATCTGCTGAGGGCCGCATTGCGGAAGGATCAGGGATTGCGCGCGGGCCGGCGCTTTACCCATGTTTTCGTCATGGACGTGCCCGGGCAACCGCACCCGCTGCTGGTGACCGACGCCGCGATCAATATCGAGCCCGATCTGCAAA
This sequence comes from Ruegeria arenilitoris, assembly GCF_013032855.1. Taxonomy (GTDB): domain Bacteria; phylum Pseudomonadota; class Alphaproteobacteria; order Rhodobacterales; family Rhodobacteraceae; genus Ruegeria; species Ruegeria arenilitoris. The sequence continues at coordinate 791,810 of NZ_WQDA01000002.1, read as the reverse complement.
CCAAGATCGACATTACCCAGAACGCGATTGATCTGGCGATCTCGATCGGGATGGAAACGCCCAAGGTCGGCGTACTGTCGGCGGTCGAGACGGTGAACCCGGCCATTCGGTCCTCGATCGACGCGGCGTTGCTGTCCAAAATGGCTGAACGTGGCCAGATCAAAGGAGGCTTGGTCGACGGTCCGCTGGCCATGGACAATGCGGTCAGCATGGCCGCAGCACGGATCAAGGGGATCGTCTCGCCAGTGGCCGGACAGGCCGACATACTTGTGGTTCCGAACCTGGATGCGGGCAACATGCTGGCCAAACAGCTGACATATATCGCCAACGCCGAAGCGGCAGGGGTGGTTCTGGGGGCGAAGGTGCCGATCATCCTGAACAGCCGCGCGGATGACGACAAGGCGCGTTTGGCATCCTGCGCCGTGGCTGCCCTGCACGCCGCCCGCATTGCCGGGGGGCGGTCATGAGCCATGTCATCACGCTGAACGCAGGCTCGTCATCTCTGAAGTTCGGGCTGTTTTCGTTGCCATCCGATGACCCGGTGGCAATCTGCACCGGAATCGTCGACCGCATTGGCGCCGCGGGCGCGACCATCCGCGCCAAAACGTCGGATGGCCGCACGTTGGGCGGTGATGTGGCAGACGGGATTGCCGATCATCACGAGGCCCTGAACCATGTTCTGGACCTGATCGTCCAGCAATTTCCCGCGGCCAATATTGCAGCCGTCGGCCACCGCATCGTTCATGGTGGTCCTGACCATGATCACCCGATCTTGCTGACGCCGGAAAGTCTTGCGGCGCTGGACAAACTCTCGCCCTTCGCACCATTGCATCAACCTTATAACCTCAGCGGCGTTCGTGCCTCGGTCGAGCGGTTCCCCGATGCGGTGCAGGTTGCCTGTTTCGACACCGCCTTTCACCGCAGTCACCCCTGGGTCAACGATACGTTTGCCTTGCCGACCGAGTATTATGACAAGGGCGTTCGCCGCTATGGGTTTCACGGCCTCAGCTACGAATACATCTCGGGCCATCTGGCCAAGACCGCGCCGCTGCTGCATGGCGGTCGGGTCATCGTGGCGCATCTGGGCAACGGCGCGTCGATGTGCGGTATGATCCACGGCCGCTCGGTCGGGTCCAGCATGGGGTTCTCGGCCATAGACGGTCTGCCTATGGGAACCCGATGCGGCCAATTGGATCCCGGTGTCGTCCTCTACCTCATGGACCAGAAGGGCATGAGCGTGGATGAGATCACCGAACTTCTGTATCGCAAATCCGGTCTGCTGGGTCTGTCCGGTCTGTCCAGCGACATGCGCACGCTGGAAAAGTCCGACAGCGGCAGCGCGCGCCGGGCCATCAGCTATTTCAATTTCCGTGCGCGGCGTGAACTCGGTGCCCTTGCGGCTGTGCTGGGCGGGCTGGATGCGGTGGTGTTCACGGGTGGGATCGGCGAGAATTCTGCGCTAGTGCGCGAAAGGATTTGCGTCAACATGGGGTGGTTGGGGATTGAACTGGACCATGATGCCAATACGGACCACGCCCGGATCATCTCGACACCGCTGTCCCGGGTTCAGGTCATGGTCATCCCCACCAACGAGGAACTGGTGATCGCCCGTGCGGCTGCTCGTTTCGTCTATCCGCACATGTACGAGACGCTATTGGACAAAGCGAGCCCAGCCGCGCCGCCCCCGGCCGATGGTTCGGGGCCTGAGTGATCAGGCGCTGGACGTCAGCGAAGGATTTTCGGCGAATTTTTCGAAAAAATGGCTCTCTACGGGAAAACCCCAATTTCGGGCATAGGTGGGCTGGGCTATTGTCTGATCAACCAAGGTCAAACTTGGCCTACCACTTTCCCCGAAGAGGGGCTGGCTACCTACCCCCTCAGCCGGCCCCTCAAAAACCCCCAAAAAAGTTGAATCCCTTGACAGCCAAAGCCTTAGAGCCCGGTACCAGATAAGCCCGTGATGCGCATTGCCAGGTCAGGGAGGCGCGCAAAGTCGTCGAAGCTGGCCAAATGGGGAAGTTCCGAGACCGGCGACTTTCGATACCCTTCCGAATACAGAATAAATGGGACTTGGGCACGTTGGGCGGTTTCTGCGTCCACTTCGCTGTCGCCCACAAAGACCCGCGCGTCGTTTGTGCCCAGTGCCTCGAACGTGGCGGTCAGGTGGGCGGGGTCGGGTTTGCGGGATTTCACTGTATCTCCGCCGATCACCACGTCGAAGAACTGCGCCAGATCCAGAACCTCAAGGATATGCTGCGCGGGCGCTTCCGGTTTGTTGGTGCAGACCCCTAGCGCGATATTTGCAGCCCGCAGTCGTCGCAGAGCGTCTTTGACACCTGGATAAGGCCTGGTGATCGCACTTGATGCCTGGCTGTAATGGTTCAGCGTGACCTGTGTCAGTTCGGAATGGCGCTCAATGCTCAGTCCGCAGTGGAGGATCACGCGCTCAACCAGTTTTGGCAGACCATTGCCGACGAATCCCCGGATCGTTTCTTCGGGCAGGGGCGCATAGCCCTGATCGGCCAGCATCCGGTTCGCTGCTGCCGCAATGTCGGCCAGGCTGTCCACCAGCGTGCCATCCAGATCAAACACGATTGCCGCCGTCATCTCCGCTCCCGTCTCTAAGTGCCGAGACCCGGCCTAACGGGCCTGCCGCAAGGGCGCAATGGTTCGGTGTGCGAATAGCAGGAAACCGGCACTTGACATACCTTAGTATTTTTATCAGATTAAGCATGAAGACACGCAGCCAACCCGGTTCCGGGCCAGCCAGATCCATGAAAGTTGAACGGAAAAGGCGCTTTGCCTGAACACAACCGGAGATGACCCGATGAACGCGCAGAACCCGAATCCGACCCAAGCCTATGCCGTTTCGATGCTGCCGGCCCACAAGGCCGAGGACCTGACGCAGGGCGGCAACCTGGCCCATATCGAACTGGGCGACCAGCTGTATACCCTGCGCATCACCCGCGCGGGTAAATTGATCCTGACAAAATGAGCGGCGCATCGACCCGGGGCGGCGCCCCGGTCGGACGGCTGGCCGATCTGACCCCGATCGAGGCCGGTGCCGTCATGTACCTGCGGATGTGGAGTGACGGGGCCGCCGGCCGAGCCGACGCCGCACATGACTTCGACATCGCGCTGGGCGTCGATCATGGGCAGCTGGCCATGCTGGCGCTGGATCGTCTGTGCAGCCTGTGCGCCCATCACGCCCGCCGCCCCTTGATCCGGCACGGGCTGGGCTGCGCCTGTCTGGGCGCGGACGAAAGCTGTTTCGCGCAGATGATCGCCGCGGCCTCGGAAGGGGCGCGCGAGGATGCGATGATGCTGGCCGCCTTGATCGTACGCCCCGATTTCGCGCCCGCGCTGGCGTCACTGTCCGAAGAGTTCGGGCTGGCCCTGCGGCGCATGACCTCCGCCGTTCCACTGCCGACCACCGGCCATCAGACCCCCTCGGCCGTGCTGCACTGACAGCGCGGTTCAGTGCCCTGGCCGAATTCGGCCGGGGCGTTTCTCAGCAGCAGCCGCACCCGTCATGGTGATGGCTGTGGTCGCACACCGGGGCAGGGGCATAGTCGCCCACCTCGGCCAACACAGACCGCAGGGCCCACAGGATCATGTCCACATCTTCGGCCTCGATGGTCAAAGGCGGGCGGATCTTCAGGATGTTGTCCTTCGGCCCCTCGCTGCCGATCAGGATGCGGTGGTCGCGCATCCGGTTCTTGACGTATCGGCAGATCTCGGTGCCTTCCGAGCCGTCGGGGTTGATCAGTTCGACCCCCAGAAACAGGCCCATGCCCCGCACGTCGCCCACACAGGCGAACTCGGCTTCGATCGCGCGCAGACCATCCATCAGCCGTGCGCCCATCACGCGGGCATTCTCCTGCAGGCCCTCGTAATCGACGATGTCCAGCACCTCTTTGCCGATCCGGCAGGACAGGGTCGAGCCGCCGAAGGTCGAGAAGAACTCGATCCCGTTGTCGAAACTGTCGGCGATATCGCGCGTGGTGACCAGCACGCCCAGGGGGTGGCCGTTGCCGATGGGTTTGCCCAGAACCACGATATCAGGGGACGCGCCCTGATGTTCGAAGCCGAAATAGTACTCGCCCAGCCGGCCCAGGCCCGTCTGCACCTCGTCGGCGATGCAGACGCCGCCGGCGGCGCGGATCTTTTGGTAAACCGCTGGCAGATAGCCTTTTGGCGGGATGATCTGACCCCCGACCGAGGGGAAGGTCTCGGCGATGAATCCGGCCACCCCATGCCCCTTGCGCTGCAGGGCTGCAATCGCGTCGTCCACGAGGTCGGCATATTTCTGCGCGCGGTCGGGGTCGTCACGTTTGAACCGGCCGCGATAATCGTCGGCCACCTCGACCAGTTCGACCCAATCGGCCTGGCCCACGCCGCCGGGCTTGTTGAATTTATAGGCGGAAATGGCCACCGCCGCGTTGGTGTTGCCGTGATAGCCGTGATCGGGCGTCACCATGCCCTTGGCCCCGCTATGCGTCCGCGCCAGGCGCAGGGCCAGTTCGTTGGCCTCGGTGCCCGAGTTGACGAAGAAGCACACCTGCAGGTGATCGGGCAGTTTCGACAGCAGCTTGTCGGCAAACTCGATCTGCGCCGGATGCAGATATCGGGTGTTCGAATTCATCCGCTTCAGCTGATCCGCCGCCACGGCCTGAATGCGCGGATGCGCGTGCCCCACATGCGGCACGTTGTTGTAGGCATCCAGATAGGGCCGCCCCCATTCGTCGAATAGGTGATGTTTCCACCCACGCACCAGCATCACCGGGTCGTCATAGGTCAGGCTCAGGTTGCCGCCGAAATGCGCCCGCCGTTTGCTCAGGATCTCGGCCTTGTCGGTCGGGCGATAAAAGACCTTCTCGTCCGGCAGGTTCAGCAGGGCCGCCGGGTTCGGGCAGACCGCATGCCACAGGTCCAGCTCGTCCGGGTCGGCGACGCCGGGCCAGTCGGCCTGCATGCCGGCCGTGGTCAGGGCCAGCTGGAAATGCACATGCGGTGCCCAGCCGCCGTTCTGGCCAGCATCGCCCAGCCGGGCGAATGTCGCCCCCTGCGCCACCGGATCGCCCGGTTTCAGCCGGTCACAGACCTCAGGGTCCAGATGCCCGTACAGCGTATAGAACGCGTCACCTTCGGGGGTTTCGTGATGCAGGATTACCACGCCGCCATAGTCCAGATGGTTCGCCCGGTTCTCGACCGCCTCGACCCGCCCGCTCAGCGGCGCCATCAAAGGCGTCCCCGCCGGCGCGAACACATCCACCGCCAAATGCACCGTGCGCCGGTCCGACGCCTTCCACGGACCCTTGCGGAACGCAGGCTCGGCATAGATCAAGCGCGGTTCGTTGTAATAGCCCAGCCACGGGCCCGCACCGAACTCCGCGCCAACCCGCGCGGCCTCGTCCAGCGGCATGTGAAACGGGTTCTGCGGCCAGGTCGAATTTTCGACCGACAGCGAACCCATCGGAACGTCCGCCAGATCCTGCCCCAACAGCTGCGCAAACTGACCACGATGCTCGGCCAAGTATGCGTGTATGCGCTCGGCCCCGTCGGTGACGTGCAGCCCGCAGGCCGCCCGCAGCCGCGCGGGCATCATCTTGCCATTGACCGATGCGTCCTCCAGAAAGCGCCAGGCCGGTGCCTGGCTGATCGTCACATACGGGTCGTCCGGGTTTTCTGCGGCCATCAGCGTGGAGTTGACGACCGACACTGCCAGCCGCATCCGCAGTAGAGGCCAGATCAGGTCCACTTCCTGCGGGCGCAGCCGGTTTGCGGCGTGATAGCCCCGCACCAGCGCGGCCAGTGCCCGTTCAGGGCGGGGGTAATCCAGCACCACATACGCCCCAGCGATCGCCAGTTCGCACACCCGCGGCGCGGCGCACATGTCGCCCAAATCGATGAGGCCCGAAACCTGCCGGCGCTCCGACAGCTCTCCTTCGACCAGGATGTTGTAGTCATTCACGTCATTGTGGATGGCCTGCCGAGGCAGCTCGGCCAGCATGTCCGCGACGGCATCGAACTGTGCACAAATCTCGCGCAGAAGGGCCGCGCGATCGGGGTCGGCAACCGCATCCAGCTTGTCAGCGATCCAGCCGGCCTGGGTCAGGTCCCATTTGAACTCCGGCCGCTCCAGGCCGGGATGCGAAAACCGCTCCAGCGCCCGATCGGTCGCCCCCAATACCCGGCCCAGTTTCAGGATCAGGTCCTCGGATTTCGGCACCGTCTTGGCATAGCACCGGCCCGGCAGCCTTTCCAACACCCACGCCAGACGAGGCCGTCCCGCGTCGTCGTCGATCTGCAGCAGCAAACCGCCGTCCAGACCGGGGATGACCTTGGGAAACGGTAGCCCCGGGGCCTCGGCCGCGATATCCTCCAACGCTTTGATCTGCAGTTCCACCAATTGCGGGTCACACCCGGCCCGCATGACCTTCAGAACATAATCCTGCCCATTGGTGGCTTGCACCAGGAAATTCAGGTCATACTCGCCATCCAACCGCGAGAGCCGGGCGTCCAGCCCCCAGACCCGCCGCAGCGCGGCCGCCCAAAACTCACTGACATCATTCATTCGAACTTCCGCCCCGCGCGCGCCGGGGCCCTCTTCATCTGGCCGAAAATATCCTCGGGGGGAATCGCGCCTTGGCGCGATGGGGGGCAGACAGCCCCCCGTTTACCCCATGGCCCGCAGGCGCTTGATCAACGACGAGGTGTCCCAGCGGCCGCCGCCCATCTTCTGCACATCCTTGTAGAACTGATCGACCAGCGCGGTCACCGGCAGCGATGCCCCGGTCTCGTCCGCCGTGTCCAGGCAGATGCCAAGGTCCTTGCGCATCCAGTCCACCGCAAAGCCGTGGTCGAAATGGTCGTCCAGCATGGTCTCATACCGGTTCGACATCTGCCAGCTGCCGGCGGCCCCCTGGCTGATCACCTCGACCACCGCGCGCCCGTCCAGCCCTGCCTTCTCGGCGAAATGCAGCGCTTCGCTCAGGCCTTGGACCAGCCCTGCGATGGCGATCTGGTTGCACATCTTGGTCATCTGGCCCGCGCCGCTGTCCCCGATGCGGCGGCAGATCTTGGCATAGACCTGCATCACCGGCTCGGCCCGGTCATAGGCGGCCTGATCGCCGCCGCACATGATCGACAGAACCCCGTTCTCGGCCCCGGCTTGGCCGCCCGAGATCGGCGCATCGACAAAAGAGATCCCGCGCGCCTTGGCCGCCGCGTACAGCTCGCGCGTGACTTTGGCCGAAACGGTGGTGTGGTCAACGAAAACTGACCCTTCTGCCATGCCTTGGAACGCGCCGTCCTCGCCTGTGCAGACCATTCGCAGATCGTCGTCGTTGCCGACGCAGGCCATCACGAATTCGGCCCCCTCGGCGGCACCGCGCGGCGTGGTCGCCATCTGGCCACCATGCTGCGATACCCATTTCTCCGCCTTGGCCGCGGTGCGGTTGTAGACGGTCACCTCATGCCCAGCCGCCTGCAGATGACCGGCCATTGGATAGCCCATGACGCCCAGGCCAAGGAATGCAACTTTCGCCATTTTCGAGATCCTCCCTGTGACCGGTCCAAGGCAGAAAACGCCCACTGGCCGGAATGCTTGCCAGAGACAAAGCAAAGCCGCGCCCAAAGGGCAACCCCGCACCGGGAGACAGGCCGCAAATAATGGCCGCGCGTCACGCGCCGCTGATATTGCGCTCCATCAGGCGTTGGTACAGGCGTGGGGCCAGCCGGTTCAGCCACCAGGCCAGCCGCGCCACCCGGCCCACCGGGATGACGGGCCGCCCGCGATCCAGCCCTTGCAGGATCACGCGGGCGGCCGCCTCGGGGGTCATCTCGTCCATGCCGTCGCTGGCCGATCCGGGGCGTGCGGTGCCATCGGGCTGCCGCTCGGCCCGGCCCGGGTTGGTCGCCACGAATGAGGGCGCCGCGATATGCACCCGCACGCCATGGGGCCGTTCTTCGGACCGCAGTGATTTGAAGAAACCTTCCAGCGCGTGTTTCGAGGCCGCATAGGCCGTGCGGTGATACAGGGGCGCAAATCCCGCCACCGACGAGATCGCCAGATGCGCCCCGCGCGACCGGCGCAGCGCGGGCAGAAAGGCGCGGGCCATCGAGACGGCCGAGAAATAGTTGATCTCGAACACCTTGCGGTGGCTGGTGTCGTCGGACTGATCGAACCCGCAGATCTGGGTGATCCCGGCGTTGTAGACGACCAGATCGATGCTGCCGCAATGCGCAAGCGTATCGTTCACGGCACGCGCCAGTTGCGCCGGATCGGTCAGATCGCAGGCAATCGCCATCTGCGTAGCGGTGTCCTGCACCCCATCCACCTTCAGATCCAGCAGGACCACGCGCCATCCACGCTCTTGCAGCGCGGCCGAGAGCGCCTGACCCAGCCCGCCGGCCCCGCCCGAGATCACTGCGGTTTTCATAGGCCCACACTCCTTTTCCAAAGGTCGAACACCTCGGCGCTGGTCTTCTGCGGGACATAGCCGAACACGGTCTTCAGCGCCGTATTGTCCAGAACCGGTCGGTATTGCAGGAACCGCACCTGTTCAGGTCCATAGCGCGACAGGCCCAGAGGGCGGGCCACGGCCAGCGCCGCCTTGAGCGCCCACGCCGGCAGGCGCAGCACGGGTTTGTCCAGCGCGCGAGCCAGATCGTCGACGCCCAGCGCGCCGTCCCCGGCCACGTTGTACACCCCGGGCGGCCCATCGGTGGCTGCGCGTTTCAGGATGCGGGCCAGATCGCGGGTCCAGATGAACACGAAGGGGCTGTCGCTGCCCGCCACCGCCAGCAGGCGGGGTTTGCGGAACAGGGCGGTGATCTGGTTGTCGGTGCCGTCGCCCAGCACCGTGCCCACCCGCAGCACCACCTGCTCCAGCTGCGGCGCGGCGGTTCGGGCCTCGGCCAGCAATTCCTCGACCTGCCGCTTGTGGTCGGAATAGGGAAACTCGGGGTTGCCGCGCACCGGATCGGTTTCGCGCAGCGGCACCGGGTTGTCCGCGTGATAGCCATAGGCCGCTCCCGACGAGGTGATGACCAGCCGCCGTACGCCATGGGCCAGCGCGGCATCGACCACCTTGCGCGTGCCGCCCACATCCACCGCATGGGCCTCGGCCCGCGACATCCCCGGCGGCGGCGTGACGATCGAGGCCAGATGCACGATCAACTCGGGCTTCACCTTGGCGATCACCCGGGCGGGGTCGCCCGTGGTGACATCCATGCGCAGAAACGGAACCTCGTCCGGCAGCGTCGCGGGGCGGCGCAGGTCGGTGGCAAACACCTGATGGTCGCTCAGCTCGTCCAGCAGGGCGCGGCCCACCAGCCCTGCGGCGCCGGTGATCAGGATGCGGGTCATCGGGCAGCCTTGGTCCGGGCCATCAGCTGCGCCAGCGCCAGCCCCGAGATGGCATGCCAGATCCCCCAGAAGGCGGCCACCACGGCCATCCCGCCCAAGCCGTTGAAAAAGGCGAAGATCAGCACCAGCCCTAGGCCCGAATTCTGGATGCCGGTCTCGATCGTGACTGCACGCCGGTCAAAGGGGGACAGCCGGGTCATAGTGGCCACAACCCAACCGCCCCCCAGTGCCAGTGCGTTGTGAGCGATCACAAGCCCGGCGACCGCCCCGGCGTAACCTAGGAAGAAACTCCAGTTGGCCGCCAGGGCGAGCACGATGAAAGCCACGAAAATGGCCATGGACAGGATCTGCAGCGGCCCGCGCAGCCGCGCCGTCAGGGCGGGGCGCTTCTGGTTCAGGGTCACCCCCAGAACCAGCGGCAGGATCAGCATCAGTCCGACGATGATGGCGATTTGCACCGGGTCGATCTGGGTCTGCTGCAGAATGGCGCGGGTCGGCGGGTACAGCCCGCCCCACAGCGCGATGTTGAACGGGGTCATCACGATGGCCCCGATGGTGGCGAAGGCGGTCATAGATACCGAAAGCGCCGCGTTTCCGCCCGCCCGATGGGTGATGAAATTCGAGATATTGCCCCCCGGACAGGCCGCCACCAGGATCAGCCCCAAGGCGATCGACGGGCGCGGCTCGGTCAGCCAGACCAGCAGGAAGGTCAGCGCCGGCAACACCAGGAATTGCGAGGCCAGTCCCACTAACACCGGCTTGGGCGCGCGCCGCAGCCGGTCGAAGTCGCGTGGTGACAGGTCGATGGCGATCGAGAACATCACGATCGCCAGAATCGCGTTCAGCAGGGTCAGCGAGCCGGGGCTGAAATTCAGCGTGATCTCGTCGATTCCGGTCATGCGCGGGCTTTCCGGAACCGCGCGATCCAGTCCGTCACCGCCTTGCGATAGGTCGCCTTGTCGACGTAATAGGCCATGCGGGGCAGGTTCAGGTACTGCATGCCTCCGGTGGCGCGCCGATAGTCTTTTTGTTTCTCCGCCTTCAGCGCCGCGGCCACGGGGCAGCCGGACTGAAGACCTTTGATATAGCGCGCCACCATTTCGGCCTGCTCGTGGCGTCCTTGCCAGCCCAGCCCGGTGGCCTCGATCATGCCCAGAACGAACAGATCGTCGCGTTCGGGATGCATGGCGTTCAGGTACAGATGCGGCGCGTCGCCCTGCCAGTTCAGCAGGTTCGGGTCGATGAACGGGTAATGCAGCTTGTACCCGGTCGCGGCCAGAATCATGTCATAGTCGCTGGCGCTGCCGTCCTTGAAGTGAACGGTGCGGCCCTCGATCCGGTCGATATCGGGGCGAATGCGCAGATCGCCGTGGCCCGCGTGATAGAGCACCAGTGAATTCACCACCGGGTGGCTTTCGTACAGTTTGTAGTCGGGCTTGGGAAAGCCGTATTTCTGCGGGTCGCCCACGAACCAGCGCAGGATCATCCCGTCGATCCGGCGCTTTAGCCACATCGGCAGGCGGATCATCCCGCCCAGCGTGTCGGCGGGTTTGCCAAAGACGTATTTCGGCACGAAATAGTATCCGCGCCGCATCGAAAGGTCGCACTGCGCGGCGTGATGGATGGCGTCCACCGCAATGTCGCACCCGGAATTGCCCGCGCCCACGACCAGCACCCGCTTGCCGTCGAACTGGCTGGGATAGCGGTACTGCGAGGCGTGGATCAACTCGCCGTCGAACTTGCCGGGAAAATCGGGCATGTTGGGCTCCGACAGGGTACCGTTCGCGATCAGCACCCCGGCAAACTCACCGCTATGCGTGCCTTGGTCGTCCCGCCAGGTCAGCCGCCAACCATCGCCCGGCGCACCCAGCGGCGACGCGTCGATCACCTCGGCATTGAACCTGTAGTGATCGCGCAGTCCGAAATGATCGGCAAAGGCCCGAAAATAGTCGCGCATCTGCCGGTGCGAGGGGTATTCGGCCACGTCGTCGCCCATCGGGAAATCGGCAAATTCGGTCATCGACTTGGATGAGATCAGATGCGCGGATTCGTACATGGTCGACCGTGGCGCATCGATATCCCACAACCCGCCCACATCGGAATGCAGCTCGAACCCCTGGAACGGGATGCCCTGTTCCTTCAGCACCTTGGCCGCCGCCAGCCCCATCGGACCTGCGCCGATCAAGGCATATGCCTTGCGCGCTTGTGTCATGAACCCTCCCCTGCTCGTGGCGCTTAACTTGAACGATCGTCCAAAATAAGGCAAGATGAAAAACATGAGCGCGAAATACATTGAAAAACAAAGGCAAAGGGCGCCGTCGGCCCGGTCGCTGGAAACTAAGGCGCGGATTTTGGACGCGGCCGAGGCGCTGTTTGCCGAACGGGGATTCGAGGGCGCCTCGATCCGCGACATCGCCACGCGCGCCGGGGTGCAGGTGGGTTTGGTCCACCACCATGGCGGCGGCAAGGAAGAGCTGTTCTTCCAGACCGTCGCACGCCGAGCCGACGCGCTTGCCCGGATCCGGATGCAGGCGCTGGAGGAACGGCGCACGCAGGGCCCGCTGACCTTGCGGGGCATTCTGGACTGTTTCATCCGCCCCTATGTCAGTCTTGCCGAATCCGGCGGCCCGGGCTGGATGGCCTACGGGCGGCTGGTGGCGCATGTGTCGGTCGATCCGCGCTGGCGCCATATTGCGGCCGAGTGTTTCGACCCCACCGCTCAGCTCTTCATCCGTGAGATCGCCGCACTGTATCCGCAGGCCGACCCGGCGCTTTTGGCCACTGGCCAGGTCTATTCGGTCTCAGCGATGCTGGCGCATCTCAACAGCGCCTGGCGGGTGCAGGCACTGTCACAGGGGGGTGATCTGTCCGGGATCGACCAATTGGTCGAATTCTGCGCCGCGGGGATCGAGGCAATGGTGCACTCGGGCCGCGCTCGGCTCAGTCGATAGCGCGGGCGGTGCCCGAGACGCGCGGGGATTCAAGATCTCGGTCCTCAATTGTCAGTTTGTCGGCAGCTTGGGTGAAGACTCGGGCTTTGGTTGCGCCTTGGATTCTGTGTAGGGGGTGAGCACGGGATAAGCGCTCTGCATCGCTTCGATGGTCTGTGCCCGGAACTGGGTCTGAAACGGGTCGGGCTCGGCGGCGCGCACGGCCTCGGGCGAGAGGTAGAAGCCGACGGTCACGACCGAAACGGCAAAGACCGATCCGGCGGTCAGGGTGGCGAGGGTGTTGGTAATCGCGCGTAGCATGGCATTGATACTCCTGTTGCTGACGGGTTCGGGGTCTTGGGGGTGGCTCAGGCCTTTCGGGCCAGGGCCTGCTTCAGTTGGTCGTTCTCGGCCTGCAGCTGGGCCAATTGGCGGCCAAGCGCGTTCAGATGCGGGCGCAGCTCGGCCTCGGTGAAGCGAGGGGTGATGTGGCGCGGGCAGTTCCAGTCCAGCGCCGCGACATGGATGATCGCCGCGCGTTCGGCCTCGGCCGCGTCAGGGAAAAGGTCGCGCGCGGCCTCGGCCCCTTCGCGAAAGTCCACGCGGCCCAGGATCTTGAGCCTGCGCTGGTTGGCATAGTCCATAAGGATCAGCGCGATCCGGTCATTGTCGTCCAGATTCCCGCGCGAGATATACTGTTTGTTGCCCGTGAAATCGGCATAGCCGATGGTCCGGTCGTCCAGCACCTTCAGAAACCCCGCCGGGCCGCCGCGATACTGGACATAGGGCCATCCGGTCTCGGACACGGTGGATTGATAGAACCCGTCGCGCGCCTCGATGAAGGCCTGCTCGGTGGGGCCGATCAGGTGACCCTGCTGCGGGCCGCCGTCGATGAACTTGGCGTAGGAGGCGGCGGACCCCATCCGCTCTTGATGGGCGCGGACGGCGGGAGTGAAGGTCAGTTCGGAAAAGGCGCGGGGCATGGGGTGCCTCCTTTCACAGGTTCAGATCGGACAGGCCGGGATGGTCGGCGGGCCGTGGCCCCAGGGGCCAGTGAAACAGGCGCTGGGCGTCGGTGATCGGCAGATCGTTCAAGGACGTATGTCGCTGGGCCATCCGACCATCGGCGGCGAACTCCCAGTTCTCGTTACCGTAGGAGCGGAACCACTGGTCGCTGTCGTCATGCCACTCATAGGCATAGCGCACCGCGATGCGGTTCCCGTCACAGGCCCACAGCTCCTTGATCAGGCGATAGTCCAGTTCCGTGCGCCATTTGCGGGTCAGAAAGGCGTGGATCTGGGCGTGGCCGGTCAGGAACTCGGACCGGTTCCGCCACTGGCTGTCCTCGGTATAGGCCGGGGTCACGATGTCGGGGTTGCGGCTGTTCCAGGCGTCTTCGGCCTTGCGAACCTTTTCGATGGCGGTCTGCGTCGTGAACGGGGGCAGGGGAGGGCGCGGCATGGTCAGGGCCTTCAGGCGAGGGTGGCGGCCAGTAGGGCCACGGTCAGAAGGAAGGGAACATAGCTTGCGGGAAATGGGCTGGCGCGGCGTCGCATCGGTCAAATCCTTTGGGTGTACAGATCAATAAACTGTGCTGAGAAAGTGTACAGATCGGTCAACTATTTCAACCCTTGGGTCAAAAAAAGTTTTTCGTTCTGGCCTCCGTCATGGAAAATAATACCTAAAAACAGTGGCTTCACCGGTGTGAATTGCACCTGCGCGGCAAAGGTATTATGTACTGATCTGTACATGGAGGAGCCGAATCATGCGTCCGAACAAACGGGATGAGCTGGTCCGAAAAGCACTGCAGGTGTTTTACCGCGACGGGTTTCACGCCACCGGAATGGACCGGCTGGTGGTCGAAACCGGCGTGTCCAAGACCTCGATGTACAAGCATTTCCGCACCAAGGAAGAGCTGATCCTGGCGGTGCTGCGCCTGCGGGACGAGAATTTCCGCAACTGGTTCGTGCGCCGGATCGAGGAACTGGCCGACACCCCCGCCGATCAACTGCTGGCCGCGTTCGATGCGCTGGGCGAATGGTTCCGCGAGGATAACTTTCGCGGCTGCATGTTCATCAAGGCGGGGGCCGAGTACCAAGACCCCGACCACCCGATCCATGTGCAGGCCGGAGAGCACAAGCGCCTGCTGCTGGAATATTTCACCGACCTGTGTCGCAAGGCCGGCGCGCAGGACCCGGAAAAGCTGGCCTGCCAGCTGCTGCTGTTGAAAGAGGGTGCGATCGTCACCGCCGTGCTGCTGCACAACTGCGATCCGGCGCGCGATGCGAAAGAGGCGGCTGCCGTCTTGCTGAAAAACGCGCTGGCTTGACCATTGAAAACCCGCTTTAGTTCCCGAAGCAGGTAAAAGGGGGGCGTATGCAGCAGGCTTCGGATTTTCTGGAAGAATGTCAGGTTCTTGATGACGCACTGACGGGGCTGGATGCCGCGGACTGGCAGATCGTGACCCAGTTCAAAGACTGGACGATCGACGATGTGCTGGTGCACCTGCATTTCTGGAACCAGATGGCCGACCTGTCACAGCGCGACCCGAATGCGTTCGATGCAAGGGTGCAGCAGGTGATGCCGCGCATTCAGGCCGAGGGCTTTCGCGCCATGGAAAACGCTGCAATCACTGAGCGTGGACATGATCTGCACGCCGCATGGTCTGATCTATGCAGCCGAATGGGCCGCGACTGGTCGGGGCTGGACCCCAAGTCGCGGGTCAAATGGGTGGGGCCGGACATGTCAGTGCGGTCCTCGATGACCGCCCGGCAGATGGAGGCTTGGGCGCATGGGCAGGAGGTATTCGACATTCTTGGCCTGACCCGGCCCGAGACCGACCGGATCCGCAACATCGTCGTGCTGGGCGTGAACACCTTTGGCTGGACCTTCACGGTGCATGGCCGCCCGGTTCCTCCGGTGGCACCCCATCTGCGCCTGACCGCGCCGTCGGGAGCGCTGTGGGAATTCGGCGCGCCCGGTGCCGACCTGATCGAAGGGCTGGCCGTCGACTTCGCCCGCGTGGTGACCCAGACCCGAAACGTGGCGGACACCGGCCTGTCGGTGCAGGGGTCGGTCGCGCAGGAGTGGATGGCCATCGCCCAGTGTTTCGCCGGCGCCCCGGAATCGCCGCCGCCGCCCGGCGCCCGGCACCGCGTAGGGCATTGACGCCAAAGGACGTTGCGTAGCAGCGCAAACCGACGCGGCGTCACCCGGATTGGCGGAATCGGCGGCGAAAGCTACCCTTTTCGCCAACAGAATTCCGGAGAACCAATCATGTCCCTTTTTACTTCGACCGCCCCTTGGGTCACTGACGAACACCGCATGTTTGCCGAAATGGCCGGACGGTTCATGGATGATGAACTGGTGCCCAACATCGAAGCCTGGGCCGAGCAGGGCGTGGTCGATCGTGATTTCTGGCGGAAGGCCGGGGAAACCGGGCTGATGGCCGGGGCCATCCCCGAGGAATTCGGCGGTGTCGGTGGCGGCATGGGTTTTGACGCGGTCACGATCTATGAGCAGACCTCGCGGGGGGATGCGGGCTGGGGCTATGGCATCCAGTCGATCGTGACCCACTACATCACCGCTTATGGCAGCGAGGATCAAAAGAGCAAATGGCTGCCCAAGTTGGCCTCCGGCGAGATGGTCGGCGCGCTGGCCATGACCGAACCGGGCACAGGCTCGGACGTTCAGGCGATCCGCACCACCGCCGAGAAGGATGGCAATTCCTACCGGATGAACGGGTCCAAGATCTTCATCACCAATGGCCAGACCGCCGACCTGATCATCGTGGCCGCCAAGACCGACAAGTCGCTGGGTTCCAAGGGCGTGTCGCTGATCGCGGTCGAGACCGAGGGGGCCGAGGGCTTCCGCCGGGGGCGCAACCTCAAGAAGTTGGGCATGAAGGCCAATGACACGGCCGAGCTGTTCTTCGAGGACGTCAAGGTGCCGATGACCAACCTTCTGGGCTCCGAGGAAGGGCAGGGCTTCTATCAGTTGATGAAGCAACTTCCGTGGGAACGTCTGACAATTGGCATCATGGCGCTGGGCGCGATCGACTTCGCCATCGCTGAAACGGTGAAATACACCCAAGAGCGCAAGGCGTTCGGCCAACGGGTGATGGATTTCCAGAACACCCGCTTCAAGCTGGCGGAATGCAAGACCAAGGCCGAGGTGCTGCGCAGCTTCGTCAATGACTGCATCGCCAAGCTGGAGGCCGGGCAGCTGGATGCGGCCACCGCCTCGATGGTGAAATACTGGGGGTCCGAGGTGCAAAACGAGATCATGCATGAATGCCTGCAGCTGTTCGGTGGCTATGGATTCATGATGGAATACCCGATCGCGCGGCTTTACGCGGATGCGCGGGTGCAGATGATCTATGGCGGCACCAACGAGGTGATGAAGGAACTCATCGCCCGCTCGATCGACGTCTGACCGGGCGCTCCCGCCCGTCGTCAACGGCCCTTGCGGGCCGCCTCCTCCGGTTGGGCCCGGCCGCGCCCGAGCGATGCTCGGCCGCGGCGGAGGCGGATCGGCTAAGGCAGCTGCCCCTGCAGCCATGCGCGGAACGAGACAAGCGGGGCCGGTTCCGTGCGATTTTGCGGCCAGACAAGATAGTAGTCGCCCAGGCTGACCGGCGGAGCTGCACAGGCCGGAACCAACCGGCCGGCCTCGAGCTCGGCTGAAATCAGGTAGCTGGGCAGCAGTGCTACGCCCAACCCATGGATCGTAGCCTGGATCATGGTCGAGAACTGGTCGAACAGCATGCCTCGGACGCCCTCGACAGGGGTGCTTTGCGCGGCGAACCAGCGTTCCCACGCATCGGGCCGGGTATCCAGATGCAGCAGTGGTGCGTCGACCAGCCATTCAGCGTTCGGGGCTTCGGCTGGCAGCAGGGCTGGCGCGCAGACCGGCAGAACCTCTTCGCACATGATCGGCAGATAGTTCACCCCGGCCCAGTCGCGCTGGCCGAAGTGGATGGCTGCGTCGAAGGGTTCGGTGCCGAAGTCGAATGGCTTGAGCCGTGTGCTGAGGTTCATCGTCACTTCGGGGTGGCGTTGCGCGAAATCCTGAAGCCGTGGCGCCAGCCAGTGCATACCGAAGGCGGGCAGGATCGACAGTTGCAAAGAACCGCCGGAAGGGTTGGCCTTCAGCTTCAGTGAGGCCTGCGCCAGTTGCTGCAGCGCTGTTCGGGCGGTTTCCACGTATTCCTTGCCAGCGGGTGTGAGCTGCAGGCGCATTTGGTCGCGCTGGATCAGCGCGACGCCCAGTTGTTCTTCGACGGCCTTCAACTGGCGACTGACTGCGCTTTGGGTGAGCGAGAGTTCATCGGCAGCTGCTGAGGCGCTGCCCAGGCGGTCGACGGCTTCGAGCGCCAACAGGGAAGAAATGGACGGCAGAAATCGACGCGGTGCCAGCATATGACTTTTCCTCATGGCTTCTGGAGGGAATATCACTGGTGGATCCCCCAATCCAATAGCAAAAAGGCGCGGCGGTAGAAAAGTGCAGCGGGGCGATCATGACCATTCAGAACAGTTCGAGCGGATTTCGGCGGGCAGGGAGACTCGACGGGATCGAATTGTCCGAGATCGTCCAAATCTCGGAACGGGCCGCGCAGTTGCGTGCGCAGGGTGTGGACGTGATCGCGCTCAGCACCGGTGAGCCCGACTTTCCCACGCCGCCGCACGTGGTCGAGGCCGCCCACAAGGCGGCGCTGGACGGGCAGACCCGATACCCCGCCACCGCCGGAACGCCGGCCCTGCGTGCCGCCATCGCGGAACAGGCCGGGGTCGAGCCGGCGCAGGTCATCGTCTCGACCGGGGCCAAGCAGGTGCTGGCCGGCGCGTTCCTCGCGACGCTCGACTCGGGCGATGAGGTCATCACCACCGCGCCTTTCTGGACCAGCTATGCCGACATGGTGAAACTGGCGGGCGGTGTGCCGGTCGTGCTGGATTGTCCGCGCGAACAGGGCTTCAAGCTGACCCCAGAACAGCTGGAGGCCGCGATCACCCCGCGCACCCGCTGGCTGCTGCTGAACACGCCGTCGAACCCGACCGGAGCGGTTTACTCTGAGGCCGAATTGCAGGCGCTGGGCGCGGTGTTGGAGCGGCACCCTCAGGTTTGGGTGATCTCGGATGAGATCTATCAGCACCTCGCATACGTGCCCTTCACGCCCTTTACCCAGGCGGTTCTGGCGCTGGCAGACCGCACGCTGACGGTGAATGGCGTGTCCAAGGCCTATTCGATGACCGGCTGGCGCATCGGCTGGGGCATCGGCCCCGCGCCGCTGATCAAGGCGATGGCGGCGGTACAGGGGCAGATCACCTCGGGTGCCTGTTCCATCGCGCAGGCGGCAGCGCAGGCCGCGCTGACCGGCCCGCAGGATCTGTTGGCCGAACGCCGCGAGGCGATGCGTGCGCGCCGCGATCTGGTCGTGGATGGCCTGAAGGCCGCCGGTTTGGACTGCCCAGTGCCCTGCGGCGCCTTCTACGTCTTTCCGCAGACGCCTGCCGCGATGCCGTCGGACCCCGAGTTCTGCCGTCATCTGCTGGATCAGGCGGGCATCGCGGTGGTGCCGGGGCGGGCCTTCGGCATGCCGGGGCATTTTCGGCTTTCCTTTGCCTATGACACCGATAGCCTGACCCAAGGCCTGCGCCGGATTGCCGACGCCACGGCCAAACTCTGACCTGACCGGGGAACCCAGATGGATCGCGCCCAGATCGTTCACGAAAACTTCCTGACCCGCGTTGCCAACCGCGACCTGCCCGCGGGCGCGCCGCCGCGCCCGGGCCTGACTGCGCCCGAGGCGGTCTCGCTGTTCCGCTCTCAGGTCCTCAGCCGGGCGCTGGACCGCACCAGCCGGGCGATGCAGAAGGCGGGGCAGGGGTTCTACACCATCGGCTCGTCGGGGCACGAAGGCATGGCCGCCGTGGCCCATGCCCTGCGCCCGACCGACATCGCCTTTCTGCACTATCGCGACGCCGCCTTTCAGATCGCCCGGGCCGAGCAGGTGCCCGGCCAGCAGATCGCCTGGGACATGCTGCTGAGTTTCGCCTGTTCCAAGGAGGACCCGACCTCGGGCGGGCGGCACAAGGTGCTGGGCTCCAAGGCGCTGATGATCCCGCCGCAGACCTCGACCATCGCCAGCCACCTGCCCAAGGCGGTGGGGGCGGCCTATAGCCTGGGTGCGGCGCGGCGGCATGGCCCCGAACACCGACAGCTGCCCGAGGACGGCATCGCGATGTGCTCATTTGGCGACGCTTCGGCCAACCACTCCACTGCGCAGGGGGCGATCAACACTGCCGGCTGGACTAGCGTGCAATCGATCCCTCTGCCGTTGCTGTTCGTGTGCGAGGACAACGGCATCGGCATCTCGGTCAAGACGCCCAAGGGCTGGATTCAGGCCTCGATGGAGCATCGACCGGGCATCAGGTATTTTCAGGCCAACGGGCTGGACATCTATGAAACCTTCGCGGTGGCGCAGCAGGCGGCCGAATACGTCCGCACCCGGCGCAAACCGGCCTTCCTGCACCTGAAAACCGTGCGCCTCTACGGCCATGCCGGGGCGGATGTGCCCACCACCTATCTCAGCCGCGCCGAGGTCGAGGCCGACGAGGCCAACGACCCGCTGCTGCATTCGGTGCGCCTGCTGGATCAGGCCGGGGCGCTGTCGCCCGAACAGGCGCTGAATATCTATGAACAGACCTGCGCCCGCACCGACCGCATCGCGGCGCAGGCTGCCACCCGCCCACATCTGGCCACCGCCGCCGAGGTCGCGGCCAGCCTCATCCCGCCCAAGCGCCCCTGCAAACCTACCAACGGCCCCAGCGCCGAGGCCCGCGCCGCCGCCTTCGGCAGCGACCTGCGCGCGATGGACGACCCGCAGCCGATGGCGCGCCTGATCAACTGGGCGCTGACCGACCTGATGCTGGAACATGGCGAGATCGTCTGCATGGGCGAGGACGTGGGCCGCAAGGGCGGCGTCTATGGCGTGACGCAGAAGCTGCAGGCGCGTTTCGGCCCCGACCGGGTGATCGACACGCTGCTGGACGAACAGTCCATCCTTGGCCTTGCCATCGGCATGGCCCACAACGGCTTTGTCCCGATCCCCGAGATCCAGTTCCTCGCCTATCTGCACAATGCCGAGGACCAGATCCGGGGCGAGGCCGCCACGCTGCCCTTCTTCTCGAACGGGCAGTTCACCAACCCGATGGTCGTGCGGATCGCCGGGCTGGGCTACCAGAAAGGCTTTGGCGGGCATTTCCACAACGACAACTCGCTGGCCGTGCTGCGCGACATTCCGGGCGTCATCATCGCCTGCCCCTCGACCGGGGCGGACGCGGCGCGGATGCTGCGCGAATGCGTGCGCCTTGCGCGCGAGGAGCAGCGGGTGGTGGTGTTCCTGGAACCCATCGCACTCTACCCGATGCGCGACCTGCATCAGGCGCAGGACGGCGCGTGGATGACCCGCTATCCCGCGTCCGACGAACGCATCGCGCTGGGCGAGGTGGGCGTGCATGGCGACGGCACCGATCTGGCGATCGTGACCTACGGCAACGGCCATTACCTGTCGAAACAGGCCCTGCCCGAACTGCAGGGTGCGGGGCTAAACACCCGCATCATCGACATGCGCTGGCTGGCGCCGCTGCCCGAACAAGCACTGCTTGAGGCGACCAAAGGCTGCAAACACGTCCTGATCGTCGATGAATGCCGCCGCACCGGCAGCCAGTCCGAGGCGCTGATGACGCTCTTTGCCGAACAGACCGACCTGCCCACGGCCCGCGTGGTGGCCGAGGATTGCTTCATCGCCACCGGCCCCGCCTATGCCGCGCCGCTGCCTTCGAAGGATGGCATCGTGGCCGCCGCCCTGACCCTGACCGGAGCCAAGAAATGACCCGCACCGTCGTCGTGATCTGCCCCGGCCGGGGCACCTACAACAAGCCCGAGCTGGGCTATCTGCACCGTCACCATTCGAACCGCATGGAACTGTTCCGCGAATTCGACGCGATCCGCGCCGAGACGGGCCAGGAGGCGGTGACCGCTCTGGACGGCGCGTCGCGATTCTCGGTCAGCAAGTATTCCCGCGGCGACGTGGCCTCGCCGCTGATCTACGCCTCATCGCTGGCCGATGCGCAGGCGCTGGCCGAGGATATCGAGGTGGTGGCCGTCACCGGCAACTCGATGGGCTGGTATATCGCGCTGGCCGCTGCTGGCGCGCTGTCGCCGGAAAACGGGTTCCGGGTGGTCAACACCATGGGCGCGCTGATGCAGACCCACCTGATCGGCGGGCAGCTGGTCTATCCCTTCACCGGTGACGACTGGCGCGACGACCCGGCCCGAAAGGCCGAGCTCTTGGCCGAGGTGGCGCGCATCGACTCTCTGCCGGAACATGACCTCGCCCTGTCGATCGACCTGGGCGGGATGCTGGTTCTGGCCGGCAATGAGGCCGGGCTCAAGGCGTTCGAGGCCGCGCAGCCCGTGGTGCAGCAACGGTTCCCGATGCGGCTGGCCAATCACGCGGCCTTTCACACGCGCCTGCAGGCCCCCGTGGCGCAGGAGGGTCGCCGCCAACTGCCCGCCACGCTGTTCACCCAGCCCGACCTGCCGATGATCGACGGGCGCGGCAAGATCTGGTGGCCGGGGGCAACCGACACGGGCGCGCTGTGGGATTACACGCTGGGCCATCAGGTGACCGAGCCCTACGATTTCACCCGCGCGGTGCAGACCGCCGCCCGTGAATTCGCACCCGATCTGTTCATCGTCACCGGCCCTGGCGCGACATTAGGCGGCGCGGTGGCGCAATCGCTGGTGCTGGCCAACTGGCGCGGCATGTCCGACAAAGAGAGCTTTCAGGCCCTGCAGGCGCAGGACCCGTTCCTGATCGCTTTGGGGCGCGAGGATCAAAGACCTCTTGCCATCGGCTAAGCGCTCGGGGAATCTGCGCGCGCATTCAAGGACATCCCGCCCATGACCACCGACCCGGAAATCAGCCTGTGGACCAAGACCAGCCGCGAGCGGGTGGATGCCCCGCCCCTGACCGGGCCTGTCACGGTGGACCTTGCCGTGATCGGCGGCGGCTATACGGGCTGCTCGGCGGCGCTGCACGCGGCGCAGGCGGGGGCGTCGGTCTGTCTGCTCGAGTCGCTTGAGATCGGCCATGGCGGGTCGGGCCGCAATGTCGGGCTGGCCAATGCCGGGCTGTGGCTGCCCCCGGCCGAGATCCGCGCCCATCTGGGCCGTGCGGCCGGCGACCGGCTGATCACCCTGCTGGCGCAGGCCCCGGCCGAAGTGTTCCGCCTGATCCGTGACCACGCCATCGATTGCGAGCCGGTGCAGGCCGGAACCCTGCACCTGGCCCATTCGCCCAAGGGCCTGCGCGACCTCCAAACCCGCCATCAACAGCTGTCCGCCGATGGCGCGCCGGTCGAACTGCTGTCGGCGCAGGAAACCGCCCGCCGCACCGGCAGCGAGGCGTTTCACGGCGCCATCTTCGACCCGCGCGCCGGAACGATTCAGCCGCTGGCCTATGTTCAGGGCCTCGCCCGCGCTGCGCGGCAGGCCGGGGCCGCGATCCACGCCAACAGCCCGGTGCAGGCCCTGCACCACGATGGCGAGGTCTGGCACCTGAACACGCCGCAAGGCACGGTGCGCGCCAAGGCGCTGATCCAGGCCACCAACGCCTATCACGCGGGGCTGCCTGACACCCGGCAGGACTATGTGCCGGTCTATTACTTTCAATACGCCACCGATCCGCTGCCCGAGGAGATCCGCGCCACCCTGCTGCCGGGGGGCGAGGGGTGCTGGGATACCGGGCTGATCATGACCTCGTTCCGCATGGATCAGGCCGGGCGGCTGGTGATTGGGGCGATGGGTGATCTGGGCCACGCGGGCAGTTTCGCTCATCGCGGCTGGATCACGCGGAAACTGGCGCAGATCTTTCCCGCGCTGGCCGGCCAACCGCTGAAGGACGGCTGGCACGGGCGCATCGCCATGACCTCGGACCATATCCCGAAACTGGTGCAGATCGGGCCGAACGCGCTGTCGGCGCATGGCTATTCCGGGCGCGGGATCGGGCCGGGCACGGTGTTCGGCCGCATGATGGCCGACAGTCTGCTGGCGGGCGACCCCGCCCGCCTGCCGCTGCCGCCGTTGCCTGAGCACATCGAAAGCTGGACAGGCCTGCGCCGCGCATTTTTTGAAACCGGCGCGGCGCTGACGCATCTGATCAAGGCAAGGGTTTGACCGATCAGACCGAGCGGGTGATCCCGCCATCCACCCGGATGTTCTGCCCGGTGATATAGCCGCCGCCCTCGGAGGCCAGGAACGCGATGACCGAGGCGATCTCGTCATAGCTGCGCCCGTAGCGGCCCATGGGGATCTTGGCCTTGAACTCCTCCTTTTCCGGCAGACTGTCGATGAAGCCGGGCAAGACGTTGTTCATGCGGATGTTCTCGGCGGCATATCTGTCGGCGAACAGCTTGGTGAACGCCGCCAGCCCCGCCCGGAACACGCCCGAGGTTGGAAATACCGGGTCCGGCTCAAACGCCGCGAAGGTCGAGATGTTGATGATCGCCCCGCCCTCCTGCGCCTGCATGATCGGCGTCACCAGCCGCGTGGGGCGCACGGCGTTCAGTAAATAGACATCCATCCCCTGATGCCAGTCCTTGTCGGTCAGTTCCAGCACCGGTGCGCGTGGTCCGTGCCCGGCTGAGTTCACCAGCACGTCGATCCGCCCCCAATGGGCCATCGCCGCATCCACCAGCCTCTGCAGGTCGTCATTCGACTGGTTCGAGCCGGTCACGCCCACGCCGCCCAGCTCGGCTGCCAGTGCCTCGCCCTTGCCGGACGAGGACAGGATGCCCACCCTGAACCCGTCCGCCGCCAGCCGTCGCGCCGCATCCGCGCCCATGCCGCTGCCGCCGGCGGTGATCAGAGCTACTTTTTCTGTCATCTTCGTTCTCCATTTCAATCTGCCGCCAAGATGAAGCGTGGCCGGCCGTTTGACCAATCAGTTCTTCTGCCCTAAGGCTGCAGAAAATCTACTGTGTGAGCGTCATGGCCGCCCTTCCTCCGCTGAACGCCCTTCGCGCCTTCGAGGCGTCGGCCCGTCACCTGAACTTCAGGCTGGCGGCGCAGGAACTGGGTGTCACCCAAGGGGCGGTTGCTCAGCAGGTCCGGGGCCTCGAGGCGCGGCTGGGCACCCCGTTGTTCGACCGCCTGCCGCGCGGCCTGCGGCTGACCGAGGCCGGACGGCGGTTCCACGCGCCCCTGCGCCGGGCTTTCCGACTGATCGAAGAGGCGGTCGAAGACCTGTCCGGCCAGCGCCAGATCACCTTGTCGGTCACGCCCAGCTTTGCCTCGAAATGGCTGGTGCCGCGGCTGGGTGATTTCACCGCGCGCCACCCGGATGTTTCGGTGCAGGTCGATGCGCGCGAGCGGCTGGCCGATTTCCAGACGGACGGGGTGGATATCGCGGTGCGGCAGGGCCGCGCGCCGTTTGGCGACGGCCTTGTGGCCGAGCCGCTGTTCCCCACCGAATTCGTCGTGGTCGGCAGCCCCGACCTGGCCGCGCAGGTGACATCGGCGCAAGACCTGCTCGCGCATGTATTGCTGAGCGATTCACACGGTCTGTGGCCCCTGTTTCTGGAACGTGCCGGCGTGCAGGGGCGCCCGAGGATGATGAATTTCAGCCAGACCAGCCTGGCCATCGACGCCGCCGTGGCCGGGCAGGGCTTTGCGCTGGCCAATGCGCCACTGGTCGCGGCCGAGCTTATGGCGGGGCGGTTGGTTCAACCGCTGGCGCAGGTGCTGCTGGACGATCTGGGGTTCCATATCGTCACCCCGCGCAAGCCGCGGCAGCCGGATCTGGTGGCGCTGATGCGCGACTGGCTGCGGGCTCAGTCCTGAAGCGTGGCGCCAATCGCCGCGATTTGGCCCCGCAGCCAGCGATGGGCGGGATCGTTGGCGAACCGCTGGTGCCAGACCATGTAGATCGACACAGGCTGACAATGGAAGGGCAGGGGCGCACAGTCCAGCGCCGCCAAAGGCCCTTGTTTCATCAGGGCCGTGTCGGTCGAGATCAGGTCGCTGCCCTTCACGAAGGCCGGGATCGCGTTGAAATGCGGCAGGGTCACGGTGGGCGGACGGATCTGGCTCTGGTCCACGCCGCGCATCACCGCCCGCGCGTTGCGCCCATCGGGAAACCGCACCTCGACATGGTCGGCGGCGCAATAGGCGGCCCAATCGGCGGGCGGGTCGCGGCGTTCGGCGTCGTAGAACACCATCAGGGGGCTGCTCACCAGCAGCTTTTGAAAGATGTCGGGGCCGTCCGGCGGCAGTGGTGTCAGCATCAGCTGGCACCTGTCGCTGCGCAGCAGTTCCGGGTCGGGCACGCCAGAGGGCATGAACCCCAGCCGCAGCCGCACCCCATCGGCCCGCGCCCTGCGCAGTAACTGCGGAAAGATCAGCTCGCGCGGCATGTCGTTGGTGGCGATCTGGACGGTGATCTCTTCGGACAGCGGGTCAAAGGGCCGCTCGTCGGTCAGGGCACGCATACCGTCCAGCACCCTCTGCATCGGGTCTTTCAGCGCCAGCGCCCGCTCGGTCGCGCGCAGCCCCTGGCCCGACCGCACGAACAGCGGATCGCCCAGCACCTGCCGCAGCTTGGCCAACGTGTGGCTGATGGCTGATTGCGTGACGCCCAGGCGGTCGGCGGCCTTGGACACTGAGTTTTCCTCGAGGATCGTCAGAAAGGTGCGCAGGACCTTGCCGTCCAGATCCGTGAAATCAATTTTCTTCATACCGTTTATGATCCGCCATGAATGGTATTGCTGTTCATGCCGCGCTAGGGGAAGCTTGGCAACAGGAGGCACGCGATGGGGATCCGCTTTTTCTCGGACAAGAACCGACCCGTTCACATGGGGCCTTTTCCGCTGGAACGGCTGCGGCGACAGGATGCGCTGCCCGATCTGTCGGCGCTAGCGCCCATGCCGGTGCTGAGTTTCGACCGCCCCGAGCAGCCCGACAGCATCGTCAACGCGATGGGCGAGTTTCAGGCGATGCTGGACACCATCCGCGATGGCTTCGTCAATCCGGCCCGGGCTGAGATGCCCGGCGATCCGGTCGAGCGCGCCAACCACCTGAAGGCATTTGGCTATTTCAACGATGCATCGATGATGGGTTGCGGGCCTCTGCCGCCGCAGGCGCTGCTGGACCAGCCCCGGCGCAACCCCGATATCGACCGGCTGGCCCATGCGCTGCAGACCCGGCAGACAAAGACCCTGGCCTCGGGGATCGACGTGATCATGGCCGACCTGCGCGACAGCGTCGCGGCCCAGCCGGGGCCGATCACCGCCCATCTCCATGCCATCGTGTTCCTGTACGAACATCACCGCGACCCCGATCCGGCCGAGCCCGGCGCCGAGTGGATCCTGGATGCGCAGGATCACCGCGCCTGCCTGCTGGCCACCGAAAACGCGGTGGTGATCGCCAACTACATCCGGCTTTTGGGGTATGACGCGCGGGCGCATTCGGTGATGTCCTCGGACGTGGACCTGCCGCGCCTTGCCGCCGCAGCCGGGCTGGTCTGGGCCGAGGATGGCACCGCCGTGGCCCCTTGGCTGGGGCGCCGGTTCGGGCTGGCCGCCGTGACCACCGAGATGGAAATCGCCCATGATCGACCGCTGGCCCCGCGCGACCGGCAGCCGTGGTTCCGCACCCAAGGCCCCGCGTGGTGGCTGGGCGCGGGTTTTGCCAAAAGCGCGCTGAACCGCGACCCTTTCGCCCGCCGCCGCTATGTCGATGGCGCGCACCCGTTCGAGACGCTCAAACGCGTGGACAGCCCGACCACCTATATCGACGAAGCGAACGTGGCCCGCGTGCCCAAACGCGCCGACATGTTTGCGCGGGCGCAGTTCGGCGACATGGGCAAACCGCTGCAGGACGCGGCAAAGGGCGGGCACTACGTCCGAAAATCCGCGCCCAGCTTTGCCCAACGGCGCGCGCTGGGGGCCTTCGTCCTGCTGCAGGACGGCGACAGCGCCGAGGTCGCCAGCCCCACCGATGCCGAGCGCAACGCGGCGAACATTAAGGCGGCCAGCTATTTCCTGAGCGTCGATGCCGTGGGCCTCTGCCGCTGCCCCGAATGGGCGTGGTATTCCCACGACGCTACCGGCGAGGAAATCTTGCCGCCCCACGATCAGGCCGTCAGCATGATCATCGACCAGGGCTATGAAACGATGGAGGGCGCTTCCGGCGATGACTGGATCAGCGTCGCCCAGTCGATGCGCGCCTATCTGCGGTTCTCGCTGCTGGGTGGGGTATTGGCCCGTCAGATCCGCAATCTGGGCTACAAGGCCAAGGCGCATACGGTGATGGATGGCGAAGTGCTGCAGCCGCCGCTGCTGTTGCTGTCGGGGCTGGGCGAGGTCAGCCGCATCGGCGAGGTCATTCTGAACCCGTTCCTGGGCCCGCGCCTGAAATCGGGTGTGGTGACCACCGACATGCCCATGACCCACGACAAGCCCATCGACTTTGGCCTGCAGCGGTTCTGCGAAAGCTGCAACAAATGTGCTCGCGAATGCCCCTCGGGGGCGATCACCGCCGGGCCCAAGCTGATGTTCAACGGCTACGAGATCTGGAAATCCGACAGCCAGAAATGCGCCACCTACCGGATCACCACGCCCGGCGGGGCGATGTGCGGGCGCTGCATGAAGACCTGCCCCTGGAACCTGGAAGGGCTGTTCGCCGAACGCCCCTTCCGCTGGGCTGCGATGACCATTCCCGCCGCTGCGCCCGCGCTGGCGAAACTGGACGATGCGCTGGGCAATGGCGGGCTGAACGACACCAAGAAATGGTGGTGGGATCTGGAACTGCAGCCCGACGGCGCCTATCGGCCCACAGCGCACCCGCTGAACCGGCGCGATCTGCAAAAGGATCTTGACCTGAAATACGAGGATCAGACGCTGGCCGTCTATCCCGCCCCCATTGCGCCGCATCCCTGGCCCTATCCCTTTGCGATGGACCGCGAAGCCGGGATTGCCGCCTATCAGGCGATGGTCACCGCCGAGGAGTACAAGGCGCGTCTGGCCGCCGGAGACCTGTCGGTGGTTCATCGCTACACGATCTCCGGCGACGCCCCGGTCATGCGGGTCGAGGTGACCAAGGTCGAGAAGATGACGCCGGATGTCAGCAAATACGAATTCTCGGCCCCGGACGGTGCGCCCTTGCCGGATTGGACGGCCGGCGCGCATCTGGACGTGTTGGTGGCGCCGGAATTTCTGCGGCAATACTCGATGTCCGGGGACCCGGCCGACCGCATGACCTATCAGATCGGGGTCCTGCGCGAGGATCAGGGCCGCGGCGGATCGGCCCTGCTGCACCGGATCTTCACGCCGGGCCGCAAGGTGTTCGTGTCAAAGCCGATCAATCATTTCCAACTGGACGAGACCGCCTCCCGCACTCTGCTGATGGGCGGCGGCATCGGCATCACCCCGATGATCGCCTTCGCGCATCGCCTGAACGCGCTGGGCCGCGATTTCGATCTGCATTATTCCGTCCCCTCACGGGAAAAGGCCGGGTATCTGGCCGATCTGGCCGCCGCGCCCTGGGCGGATCGCGTGCATCTGCATGTCTCGGACGAGGGCACCCGCGCCGACCTAGACACGATCCTGGCGGGCTATCGCGACGGCTGGCATGTCTATACCTGCGGCCCGGACCGCTACATGGAGGCGGTGATGCAGGCTGCCGAATGTCAGGGCTGGCCCGAGGAGGCCCGGCATCTGGAGTATTTCTCGGTGCCCGAGCAGCCCGATTTTGAAAACCACCCGTTCACCTTGCGGCTGGCACGGTCAGGGCGTGACCTCGAGGTGCCCGTCGACAAAGACGCGGCGCAGGTGCTGAACGAGGCCGGCATCCATGTCGACGTGAAATGCGCCGACGGCATCTGCGGCGTCTGCAAATGCGGGCTGATTGCGGGCGAGGTCGAGCATCGCGATTTCGTCCTGTCGCGCAATCAGCGGGAATCGGCACTGATTCTGTGCCAGAGCCGCGCGGCCGA
Source organism: Ruegeria arenilitoris (assembly GCF_013032855.1). Taxonomy (GTDB): domain Bacteria; phylum Pseudomonadota; class Alphaproteobacteria; order Rhodobacterales; family Rhodobacteraceae; genus Ruegeria; species Ruegeria arenilitoris. The sequence continues at coordinate 762,451 of NZ_WQDA01000002.1, read as the reverse complement.
GCCGGGCGGGGTGGTCGAGATCGACCTCTGACCCCGGTCGGAAAGCGACATTTTCAGGCGAAAAAATAGGTCGCGCGGGCCATGGACGCCGCCGCGCGGCTGCTCTAACGTCGCCCCAAACCCAGTGAACCCTGACCAACAGGCGCGAGGTACAATCATGCAATATCACCGCCCCGCCAGCTTTGCCGAAGCTTCGGATCTGGCTGCCCATGCTACGGGCATCACGCGGTTTCTGGCCGGCGGCACCGACGTTCTGGTGCAACTGCGGTCCGAGATCGTGACCCCCGACACCCTGATCGACATCAAGGCCATCGACGGGGTGCGCGACATCGCCCGCCACGCCGACGGCAGCTGGACGCTGGGCGTGGCCGTCACCGGCGCCGAGATGAGCGAACATCCCCAACTGGGCCGCGAGTGGCCCGGTGTGGTCGAGGCGATGGACCTGATCGGTTCGACCCAGGTTCAGGGCCGTGCCACGCTGACGGGCAACTTGTGCAACGGCTCGCCCGCAGCCGACTCGGTTCCGGCCATGGTGGCCGCAGGGGTTACGGCGACGGTGACCGGCCCCGCGGGCGATCGGGTCGTGGCGGTCGAGGACATCCCGACCGGCCCCGGCAAGACCTCGCTGGCGCAGGGCGAACTGATCTCGGCTCTGCACATCCCGGCGCGGGGCGCGAGTGGCGGCGACGCCTATCTGCGCTTCATTCCGCGCACCGAGATGGACATCGCCGTGGTCGGCGTGGGCGTGAACCTGCGCGTCGATGGTGACACGATCACCGAGGCCCGCGTTGCGCTGGGGGCCGTGGCGCCCACCGTCCTGCTGGTCGAAGACTGCACCCGGGCGCTGATCGGCACCACGCTGGACCATGCCGCGCTGGCGGCGCTGGCCGCCGCCGCCTCGGCGGCCTGCAAACCCATCGACGATAAGCGCGGCACGATCGAATTTCGAACCGAAGTGGCCGGCGTTCTGGCAAAACGCGCTGCGAAAATCGCCTATGCCCGCGCCAAGGGAGAGACCGCATGACCAAGCATCACGTCACCACCACCGTCAACGGCGACACGGTCGAATACCTGTGCGACGCGCGCGAAACCCTACTGGACTGTCTGCGCGACAAGCTGAACCTGACCGGCGCCAAGGAAGGCTGCGGCACCGGCGATTGCGGCGCCTGCTCGGTCACGCTGGACGGGCGGCTCGTCTGTTCCTGCCTGGTGCTGGGGGTTGAGGCCGAGGGCAAGCAGATCGAAACCATCGAAGGCATGGCCCGGGACGAAACCCTGCACCCCTTGCAGCGCAAGTTCATCGACCATGCCGCGCTGCAATGCGGGGTCTGCACACCGGGCGTTCTGGTCGCCGCCAAGGCGCTGCTGGAAAAGAACCCCGACCCGACCGAGGAAGAGGCCCGCTATTGGCTGGCCGGCAACCTGTGCCGCTGCACGGGTTATGACAAGATCATCCGCGCCGTTCTGGAGACGGCCGCCGAGCTGCGGGAGGCTTCGTAATGGCACTCGACGATCGCAAGTCGCGTTTCACCTTCGTGGGCACCCGCCCGAACCGTCCCGACGGGTTGGACAAGGTCACCGGCCGCGCCCGGTTCGGGGCTGACGTGACCGCGCCGGGCATGCTGTTCGGCGCCATCCTGCGCTCGCCCCACGCCCATGCGCGGATCGTTCGGATCGACACCTCGAAGGCCGAGGCGCATCGGGACGTGAAAGCCGTGGTCACCCGCGCCGATTTTGCCGATGTCCCGTTCAAGCCCGGGCTCGAGGGCGAGTTCTGGAACGTTCTGGAAAACGTCATGGCCGGGGAAAAGGCGCTTTATGACGGGCACGCGGTGGCGGCGGTTGCGGCCAGCTCGGCGCTGGCGGCGCGGGATGCGCTCAAGCTGATCGAGGTCGAATACGAGGTGCTGCCTCATGTCACCGACGTGGACAAGGCGATGGCGCCCGACGCTCCGGTGATCCGCGAGGGCGCGGCCGACTATTCGGTGCCCGAGGGGATGCACCCCAACGTCGTGCGCTATCACGAAAGCGGGCATGGCGATGTCGAGGCGGGTTTTGCCGAGGCCGATCTGGTGATCGAGGATCACTTCGTCACCGAGGCCACCCACCAGGGCTATATCGAACCGCACGCCTGCCTTGCCTCGCTGGGCGCTGACGGCAAGGGCGAGCTATGGTGCTGCACCCAGGGCCACTGGATCGTGCAGAAGACCTGCGCGGCGCTGCTGGGGATCGAAACCGCGCAGCTGCGCGTGACCGCATCGGAAATCGGCGGCGGGTTCGGCGGCAAGACCACCGTGTTCATCGAACCGGTGGCGCTGGCGCTGTCGCGCAAGGCCAACCGTCCGGTCAAGATCGTGATGTCCCGGTCCGAGGTTCTGCGGGCCACGGGGCCTACGGCATCGGCCTCGATGGACGTCAAGATCGGAATGAAAAAAGACGGCACCATCACCGCCGCTCAGGGCGTGTTCCGCCTGCAGGGCGGTGCCTTTCCGGGTGCGCCGGGCGACATGACCGCAATGTGCGCCTTTGCGCCCTACAACCTGACCAATGTGCGGCAGGTGGGGTATGACGTCATGTCCAACCGCCCGAAACAGGCCGCCTATCGCGCGCCCGGCGCGCCGATGGGGGCGTTTGCGGTGGAGTCGGTCATCGACGAGCTGTGCAAGAAACTGGGCCTCGACCCGATCGAGGTTCGCCTGAAGAACGCCGCGCGCGAGGGCACCAAGGCCAGCTATGGCCCCACCTATGACCGGATCGGCCTGGTCGAGACGCTCGAGGCCGCCAAGGGCCACCCGCATTATTCCGCGCCGCTGAAGCCGGGACAGGGGCGGGGCGTTGCCTGCGGGTTCTGGTTCAACCACGGGGGCGAGACCTCGGTGTCGCTGGCCCTGTCCGAGGACGGCTCGGCGCAGCTGATGGTCGGCACGCCCGATATCGGCGGCTCGCGCGCGTCGATGGCGCTGATGGCGGCCGAGGTGCTGGGTATTCCGTACGAGAACATCCGCGTGACCATCGCCGACACCGCCACGCTGGGTTACAACGACGTCAGCCACGGCTCGCGCGTGACCTATGCCAGCGGTCTGGCCACGATCAAGGCGGCGCAGCACGCGGTTGAGAAACTATGCGAACGCGCGGCGGCCAAATGGGGCATCCCCGTGGACGCGGTGAAATGGGAAAACGGCTGCGCGGTGCCGTCCGGCCCCAACGCGGGCGATTTCGACCCGCTGCCGCTGGCCGAGATCACCGCCGACATGGGGCGCACAGGTGGGCCGATCTCGGGCCATTTCGAGGCGACCCCCGAAGGCGCAGGCGTGTCCTTCGGCACCCATATCGTCGATGCCGAGGTCGATCCCGAAACCGGCAAGACCTCGATCACCCGCTACACGGTCATCCAGGACGCGGGCAAGGCGATCCACCCCGCCTATGTCGAGGGCCAGTACCAGGGCGGCGCGGCGCAAGGCATCGGCTGGGCGCTGAACGAGGAATACATCTATGGCGAGGATGGCCGGCTGCAGAATCCGGTGTTCCTCGACTACCGTATCCCGGTGGCCAGCGACCTGCCGATGATCGACACCGTGATCGTCGAAGTGCCCAATCCGGGCCACCCGTTCGGCGTACGTGGCGTGGGTGAAACCGGCATCGTGCCGCCGCTGGCGGCCATCGCGAATGCGGTCTCGAACGCGGCGGGCGTGCGGATGCGACAACTGCCGATGTCGCCGCCGCGCATTCTGGCCGCGCTCAAGGGCAATGGTTGAGGTCCATCTCTGGTCCGGTCTCCGGTCGCTGACCGGGGGGCAGGAAGTGGTGCGGGTTCAGGCTGCGACAACCGGCGAGCTGCTGCGCGAACTGGTGCGCCTCCATCCGCAATTGCAGGCGCCGATCGACGCGGGCGTGTCCGTTGCCGTCAATGGCCGGATCATTGCAGCGGGTCTGTCCGAACCCATTCCCGAAGGTGCCGAAGTCTATCTGATGCAGAGGTTGCGGGGCGGGTAGCCCCGTGAAATCGGCGGGGGAGGACCGGAAGCCCCGGTCTTGAATTCGGCGCTTCGGCCTCACCCCTGGTCCTACCGAAGTACCCCCTCGTTAAAAAAACACCATCAAACGGATCGGCAGGATTGATCCGCTATGTATTGCAATATTGGCATTAGTATTGCGGGAAGGTGTCAGATGTGTGTGATTTCCGGCCATGCGTGGTTGACGTAGGGGAAGTTGCGCCTGCAAAGATATCGAGGCGTCGTGCAGCGGAATCCTGGTAAAAACTGGAAGATGGTGCTGCTGGAGAGAATTGAACTCTCGACCTCTCCCTTACCAAGGGAGTGCTCTACCTCTGAGCTACAGCAGCGCTGTGGGCGGGTGATTAGACTCAAACGAAACGGGGCGCAAGGGTCTCTGGACGGTTTTTTTCGCCTCCTGTAGAGAAAGATCATGGCAGAGAAAAAATCACCCAAAAAACACGGACAATCCGGATCCGCGCGCGAAGATCGGCTCAAGGCTGCCCTCAAGGCAAACCTGGCGCGGCGCAAGGCGCAGGCCAAGGCGCGCAGCGCACAGGATGACCGGCCGGGACAGCACAAGGACTAAGAGCAGATGGATTCGATTCTGGTAACGGGCAACGGGCCGCTTCACGGCCAAATTCCGATCGCGGGGGCCAAGAATGCCTGTCTGACGCTGATGCCGGCCACGTTGCTCAGCGAAGATCCGCTGACGCTGACCAACGCGCCGCGTCTGAGTGACATCAAGACCATGACCGCGCTGCTGCAGTCGCTGGGGGCCGAGGTGTCGGCCCTGCAGGACGGGCAGGTTCTGGCGATGTCCAGCCATGATCTGACCAGTCACACGGCCGATTACGAGATCGTGCGCAAAATGCGGGCCTCGAACCTTGTTCTGGGGCCGCTATTGGCGCGTTTCGGGCAGGCCGTGGTGTCGCTGCCGGGCGGCTGTGCCATCGGGGCGCGGCCGATGGACCTGCATGTCGAGGGGCTGGAAGCACTGGGTGCCGAAATCGAGTTGAAGGACGGCTACCTGCACGCCAAGGCGCCAGGTGGAATGAAGGGCGCGGTGCATGAAATGCGCTTTGCCTCAGTGGGTGCCACCGAGAACATCGTCATGGCCGCGACGCTGGCCAAGGGCACCACGGTTCTGAAAAACGCCGCACGCGAGCCCGAGATCGTGGATCTGGTTCAATGCCTGCGCAGCATGGGCGCGCAGATTGACGGCGAGGGCACCTCGACCATTGAGATCCAGGGTGTCGACCGCCTGCACGGGGCCACGCACCAGGTGGTCACCGATCGGATCGAGCTGGGTACCTACATGCTGGCCCCCGCCGTTTGCGGCGGTGAGGTCGAACTGCTGGGCGGCCGCCTGTCACTGGTCGAATCCTTCGTCGAGAAGCTGACGGCCGCCGGGGTGGATGTCGCCGAGACGAAAAAAGGTCTGAAGGTCTCTCGCAAGAATGGCCGGGTGCGCGCCGTGGACGTGGTGACCGAGCCGTTCCCGGGCTTTCCTACCGATCTGCAGGCGCAAATGATGGCGCTGATGTGCACGGCCGAGGGAACCTCGGTGCTGGAGGAGCGGATTTTCGAGAACCGCTTCATGCACGCCCCTGAACTGGTGCGCATGGGCGCGCAGATCGAGGTGCATGGCGGCACCGCGACGGTGACCGGGGTCGAGCGTCTTAAGGGTGCGCCAGTCATGGCCACCGATCTGCGGGCCTCGGTCTCGCTGATCCTGGCCGGGTTGGCGGCCGAGGGCGAAACAACCGTCAGCCGGGTCTATCATCTGGACCGCGGATATGAGCATGTGGTCCGCAAGCTGGAAGGCGTGGGCGCGAAAATAGAACGGATCAAGGGCTGATGGCAGACGCAACATTCGAAGACGGGCGCGAGGCGCCGCTGAACCTTGGCGCATTGGATGCCGAGGACCTCAAGGTGATCGCAACGCTGACGCAGGACGCGGTTTTTCCGGTCAGCGAAATGACCTGGCAACCAGCTCGCCGCCGCTTTGCCTTGCTGCTCAACCGGTTCCGGTGGGAGGACAAGGAAGCAGCCGAGCGCCGTGGTCGGGAATTCGAGCGGGTGCAGTCGCTGCTGGTATTCGACTCGGTCCTGTCGGTGTCCAGCCAGGGGGTTGATCGATCCGACAAGGACCTGATCCTCTCGGTTCTTGATATCGAGTTCCACCCTTCGGAAGATGGCACAGGCGAGGTGCTGCTTGTGCTGGCCGGGGATGGCGCGATCCGTTTGACGGTGGAAGCGGTTGAGGCAACGCTCAAGGATGTGACGCGCCCCTATCGTGCGCCTTCGGGCAAGGCGCCTCGGCACCCGGACTGACATGCAGAACAAGCGTGGCATTTCGCAGGCGCTGTCTCCGGGGCAGGCCGGCGTGTCGCTGCGCCGGGCCACCGTGTTCGACGTGTTCGGGTTGAGTCAGGTTCTGGTACGCTCCGTCACCTGGCTGTGTGAGGCCGACCACGGAAATCAACCAGACAAGATCGCGGCATGGACAGCCAACAAGGACCCGCAGTCCGTTCGCAACTGGATCATCTCCAGCACCCAGATCTGGCTGGCCGAGCGGAACGGAAATGTGGCCGCCGTCGGTGGGCTGCGCGCACCGGCCGAGATTTCGCTGCTTTATGTCGATCCGGGCCACGCAGGGCAGGGGGTCGGTGCCGCGTTGCTGTCCCGGCTCGAGGCCGAACTGGCCCTGTCCGGGGTCACCACTGTTCATTTGATGTCAACCAAGACCGCGCTGGACTTCTATCGCCGTTACGGTTGGGTCACGGCGGGGCAGCCCGCGGACTGGAACGGCATTCCCCAATTTCCCCTGCGCAAATCGCTGCACCCCTCGGGCTGAGGGTTGAGGCCCGCCCCGGCGGGCGATAAGACCCGTTCAAACGCCCCGGAGTACGCAAATGCCCGTTTTCCTCGACACGACATCCGCCGATTTCGAAACCGGTTTCCAAGCCCTTCTGTCCGCCAAACGCGAAGACAGCCCCGATGTCGACGCGGTCGTGGCGCAGATCATCGCCGACGTGCGGTCGCGCGGCGATGCTGCGGTGATCGAGTTGACGGCGAAATTCGACCGGTTGCAGCTGACGCCGGACACGCTGGCCTTCAGCGCCGCCGAGGTGACGCAGGCCATCGCGACCGTCAGCGACGATGACCGCGCGGCGCTGGAACTGGCCGCCGCGCGCATCCGCGCCTATCACGAGCGCCAGATGCTGCAGGATCAGGAATGGACCGACGAGGCGGGCGCCACGCTGGGCTGGCGCTGGTCGGCGGTCTCTGCCGCGGGGCTTTACGTTCCCGGCGGGCTGGCTTCCTATCCGTCCTCGGTGCTGATGAATGCCATTCCCGCCAAGGTGGCCGGGGTCGAGCGGCTGGCCATCGTGGTGCCCACGCCGGACGGGCAAGTCAACCCGCTGGTGCTGCTGGCCGCGCGCCTGTCGGGCGTCGACGAGATCTATCGTATCGGCGGCGCGCAGGCGATTGCGGCGCTGGCCTATGGCACGGAAACCATCGCGCCGGTGGACAAGATCACCGGGCCCGGCAACGCCTTCGTGGCGGCGGCCAAACGGCGGGTGTTCGGCAAGGTGGGCATCGACATGATCGCCGGCCCCTCCGAAATTCTGGTGATCGCGGACAAGGACAACGACCCCGACTGGATCGCGCTGGACCTGCTCAGCCAGGCCGAGCATGACGAAAGCGCCCAGTCGATCCTGATCACTGACAACGCCGCTTTCGGCTGCGCGGTGGCCGAGGCGGTGGAAAAACGGCTGGAGACGCTCGAACGACGCGCGATCGCCGGGGCGAGCTGGCGCGACTTTGGTGCGGTGATCACTGTGCGCGACCTGCACGAAGCCGCCGCGCTGTCGAACCGCATCGCACCCGAACACCTTGAACTGTGCGTGGCCGATCCGGTGGCGCTCAGCCAAAAGACGATCCATGCCGGCGCGATCTTTCTGGGCCAGTACACGCCCGAGGCCATCGGCGACTATGTCGGCGGGCCGAACCATGTTCTGCCCACCGCACGCTCGGCCCGGTTTTCGTCGGGGCTCAGCGTGATGGATTTCCTCAAACGCACCACGCTCAGCCACATGACCCCCGAGGCTCTGCGCGCCATCGGCCCGGCGGCCGAGCAGCTGGCGCGGTCGGAAAGCCTGGAGGCGCACGGGCTATCCGTGGGTGCTCGGCTCAAGCGGCTGAACGGTTGACGGCCATCTGACCTTGCGTCCGGCCCGTTTCCCGCGTTGTCCCGCGGGCATAGGTGCGCTAGGTCTGGCCTGACCTGAACGGAAGTCGATGACCATGACCCGCATTTCGCATATCGAACTGGACGATCGAAACCTGCCACCGCCGACGCCCGAGATCGAGCAGGAGCGCAAGGTTGCGATCTATGACCTGCTCGAGGAAAATTCGTTTGCCCTGCCCAAACGTGACGACCGGCTGGTGCCCGACGGCCCCTATCACGTGCAACTGTCGATCCGCGACAAGCGGCTGGTGTTCGACGTCACCACCGAAGACAGCCAGAAAGCCGCCGAGTTCCATCTGTCACTGGGTCCGTTCCGGCAGGTGGTCAAGGACTACTTCCAGATCTGCGAAAGCTATTTCGATGCGGTCAAGACCCTGCCGCCCAGCCAGATCGAAACCATCGACATGGCCCGGCGCGGCATCCACAACGAAGGCAGCCGGGTCCTGCAGGAACGGCTCGAGGGCAAGGCTGAGATCGACACCGACACCGCCCGCCGCCTGTTCACGCTGATCTGCGTGCTTCATTTCGGAGGCTGACGGGTGAAGCCTCTGCCGCATTCGGTCCTGTTCTGCTGCGACCACAACGCGGTGCGCTCGCCCATGGCTGAAGGCATCATGAAGAAATTCTACGGCACGGGCACATATGTGCAGTCGGCCGGGGTACACAACGACCTGGAAATCGACGGGTTCAGCATCGCCGTCTGCCAGGAGATCGACGTGGAACTGTCACGCCACCGGTCGCGGTCGTTCGACGAGATGCAGGAATGGGGGGATGACCTAGGATCATTCGACCTAATCGTGGCCCTGTCGCCTGCCAGCCAGCGCAAAGCGCTGGAGCTGACGCGGGTTTTTCACCTCGATGTCGATTATTGGCCAATAATGGACCCTACCGGACTGGGCGAAACGCGCGAGGAAAAGCTACACCATTACCGTCAGACCCGCGATCAGATCATCAAACACCTGAAGGATCGCTGGGGGGAACCTACGGAGATCGCATGACCCAGACCGTCCAAGCCTATTTCGTTGCCTTCAACGCCGGGGATGTGGCCGGCATGCTGACCTGCCTGTCCGACGATGTGGCCCATCACGTGAACGAAGGCCAGATCCGGGTGGGCAAAGACAAATTCGCCGAATTCTGCGCTCATATGAACCGCTGTTACCGCGAGACCCTGAGCGATATGGTGATCTTCGAGGCCGAGGGCGGCACCCGCGCGGCCGCCGAATACATCGTCAACGGCACCTATCTGGAAACCGATGCCGGCCTGCCCGTGGCCTCGGGTCAAACCTATCGCCTGCCCGCCGGCTCGTTCTTTGACCTCAAGGACGGCAAGATCACCCGCGTGACCACTTATTACAATCTGGCTGACTGGGTGAAACAGGTGTCGGGTGGCTGAGGTCACGCGGGTCCGCGCGCTGACAGGGCCGGCGCTCGAGGCGGCGCTGGACGACGTGGCGCGCCTACGCATTTCGGTGTTCCGCGACTGGCCATATCTCTATGACGGCGATCTGGACTACGAGCGCAGATACCTGCAATCCTATCGCGACAGCGACCGGGCGATCGTCGTCGGCGCCTTTGACGGCGAAAGGCTTGTGGGGGCCGCGACCGGCGCGCCGCTGATCGACCATGCCGAGGATTTCGCCGCCGCTTTCGACGGCACCGGGCTGGACCTGTCTCAGATCTTCTACTGCGCCGAATCCGTGCTGCTGCCCGACTATCGGGGGCAGGGCGTCGGGCATGCGTTCTTTGATCTACGCGAGGGTCACGCGCGGGACTTGGGCTTTGCCAAATGTGCCTTTTGCGGCGTGCAGCGTCCGGGCGACCACCCGATGCGGCCGGCCGGCTATCGGCCGCTCGACCTGTTCTGGCGCGCGCGGGGCTATGCGCCCTTGCCCGGCGTGATCGCCCGGTTTTCGTGGAAGGATCTGGGCAAGGACTCGGAAACCCTCAAACCGTTGCAGTTCTGGATCAGGGATTTGTGAACCCGCCGCAACGCGTTGCTTATGCCCGCTGGCTCGCGCGCCGACAGCCGTTCGTCTAGCCGCGAAAATCTTCGAGGATCCGTCGATAGAACGCTCCTCGGGTTCGAGCGCCCAAGGGTCCTGCGACACATTCCCGACCGAGGTTCAGTTCTCCCGCGGTCACGATTTGCCGCGCGATTTGGGGCGGTGTCGTTTCGTCAGACGTTCCCGTCTTCCAATCGTGAAAGGCGGAGGAGTATCGAACGACCGCTCCGCTCGCTGGCAAGTCAAGCAAGCCACCTTCGGCAAAGAACTTCAGTCCGTCGCCCATTTCTTCCCCGATGAGTGTGAGCCTGTCACCCAAGCGATGCTTGAGAATGGCGACAAACACGATCGCGGCGGAGAACGTGAATTTGTCGACAAGTACGACGACCCGCTCACTTGCGCTTTGCGCGAATGCGTCGATCAAAGGCATCGTCAGAAGAAAATCACCGCCGGTGTTTCCGCGAACGTCAATCAAAAGCGTTTTGTCAGAGCAAGCGCGCACACGATCCGCTGCCTCGGATATGGCTTTGCGCAGCGCATCTTTGCCCGGGTCAAAGAAGCTCGGCAGTTGAATTGAAAGCCCAAGTGCCTGCCAATCCTCAATCTCCACAAAGCTCTCGGGTTCCCAAGCTGGATCGGCTTTGCCGTGCTCGTTTCTCGGGTAGAGCGTCGACGCAGGAACGGTGTTTCCATTTGCTACTTTCAGATTGGTTGTCTGCCCGTTTTCGTCCTGCACGTGATACTCGGTCATACCGTCGTCGGACGAAAATCCCAGCCGTTCCAACGCGTGCGGCCAAGCCAGGATAATCGGACCGATGACCCGCTTCCTCTGGCGCGTTCCCGCCAGAAATTTGTCCGCCGCGGCCTCGATTTCGCTTACAGCTGCGCCATTGACTGCCAGCAGCTTGCCTTGTGGGGCGATCACCCTTGATGCCGACCCAAGGACTTGGACGGAACGCCCCACGCTCACGAACCGCAGAGGCAACACCGAGATTGCATCATTCGGGATCAGCCTTGTGTGCCCGTTGTTGGGAAGTGCCAGAAGGCGCATCGCCGACAGCAGAAATGCTTCGACCGAGCCCTCAAGTGCGTATCGCCGACTGTCGCTGACACAGCTGTCTATCGCCGCCCTTTCGATCCGCCGAAAGCTGGGGTCGTTTGGCAGGACAGTCTCCAGAATGAGCTCCAGGTCATCGATCAGCGACATGGGTCACAGTGCGCATGGACGATCGGCAATGTCCAGATCGGGTGCGGGTCCGGCGCGCACCCGGCCCCGACCCTTGCTTTGAAAGGCTAAGCATCGAGCCAAAAGTTTCTGTTGCAGGGCACAGCCCGATTGGCCTGTACACCGGGCAACAACCGCTATTTACTTTTTCGCAAGAACAGCATTGGAACCCGCATCATGAAAATCGCCACCGCCGCCTACAATCTCGACTGGCTGGACAGTTGGGCGCAGTACGAAGACAAGCTGGACGCTTGGGTTTCGCAGGCCGCTGGGCAGGGGGCTGAACTGCTGGTGTTTCCCGAGTACGGCGCGATGGAGCTTTCGACGCTGGCCGGGGCCGAGGTTGCGGGGGATCTCGAACGCTCGATCCAGGCGGTATTCGAGCGGATGGAAGATGTACAAATCCTGCATCGGCGCCTCTCGGCCGCATACAATGTGTACATTCTGGGTGCGTCCGCCCCGGTTCAGGCCGGCCCAGTTCGCCCGGTGAACCGCGCCGAATTCTACGCCCCCTCAGGCGCGCAGGATCATCAGGACAAGCAGATCATGACCCGGTTCGAGCGCGAAGATTGGGACATCGCACCGGGCGGACCGCTAAAGATCTTCGAGACGGCGCTGGGTCGGATCGGCGTTCTGATATGCTATGACAGCGAGTTTCCCCTGCTGGGCCGTGCCCTGTCAGAGGCCGACGTGATTCTTGTGCCGTCCTGCACCGAGGCCCTGTCGGGCTATTGGCGGGTCCGTATCGGCGCGATGGCGCGTGCATTGGAGAATCAATGCGTTACGGTGATGGCTTCGCTGGTGGGTAACAATGAATGGTCCCAGTCCGTGGACGCAAACACTGGGACCGGAGGCGTTTTCGGCCCGCCGGACAAGGGCTTTCCACAAACCGGCGTGCTGTCGGAAGGCGTGCTCAACCAGCCCGGCTGGACCTACGCAGACGTCGATCTGTCGGCGATCGCCGAAGTTCGGGCGGATGGCCATGTCCTGAACCGATCCCACTGGACCGAGCAGACGCCCCGAGTCGAATCGGTCACAATGTCGCGCCTTTAAGTGATTCCACCCTTGAAATAAGGCCGAAATAGGCTCATTTAAGCGCCACCTGCGGATTCTGCAGGGCAACGCAAAGATGGAGACAACATGGCCAAGGAAGATACGCTCGAATTTCCCGGTGTCGTGAAGGAACTCCTGCCTAATGCGACGTTTCGGGTCGAGCTGGAAAACGGCCATGAGATCATCGCACATACGGCAGGCAAGATGCGCAAAAACCGCATCCGTGTTCTGGCCGGCGACAAGGTTCAGGTCGAGATGACCCCCTATGATCTGACCAAGGGTCGGATCAACTACCGCTTCAAGTAACGCCTGCCGCAATGGCGTTCATTCTAGGATCGGGCAGCCCCAGACGGCTGGACCTGCTGGCTCAGCTTGGCGTGCAGCCCGACGCCATTTCGGCCCCCGACATCGACGAAGACCCCCAAAGGGGCGAGCTTCCGCTGCCGTATTGTGCGCGCATTGCGCGCGAGAAGGTGCATGCCGTGAAGGCGGCCCCGGACGATATCGTCCTGTGCGCCGACACGACGGTTGCGCTGGGTCGACGCATATTGGGCAAGCCCGAGGATGCGGGGGAGGCAGCCGAATTTCTGCACGCCCTGTCGGGCCGTCGCCACCGTGTGATCACCTCGGTCGCGGTGCGTCGCGGCGATCGGGTGCTGCAGCGTGATGTGGTCAGCCAGGTCAAGGTCAAGCGTCTTTCGGACGTGGAAATCAACGCCTATCTCGCCACCGGCGATTGGCAGGGCAAAGCCGGTGCCTATGCCATCCAAGGGCCCGCGGGTGCCTTCATTCCGTGGATCTCGGGCTCGTTCACCGGTATCGTCGGGCTGCCTTTGTCCGAAACCGCAGGACTGTTGCAAGGCATCGGTTACCCCTTGTATCGCGAGGCACTATGAAAGGTCGAACGATCATTCTGGATCACATTCAAGGCCGCGAAGCCGCAGCCCTGATGGTGGATGGCAAACTGGATGATTTCCTGATCGCCGCCGATGCGCCTGCCCCTGGTACGATCTACCGTGCCCGGGCCGAGCGGGCGATCAAAGGGCAGGGCGGGATGTTCCTGACAACGCCGGATGGTCCGGCTTTCCTTCGGCAGGTCAAGGGACTGGCGCCGGGTGAGATGCTGTTGGTGCAGGTCACGGGCTATGCCGAACCGGGCAAAGCCCTGCCGGTGACGAACCGCATCCTGTTCAAAAGCCGCTATGCCATCGTCACGCCGGACGCGCCCGGGCTGAACATCTCCCGCTCGATCCGCGATGATGAGGAGCGCGACCGGCTACTGGTGATCGCGCATGAGCAGATGGACGGCAGCCCCTTCGGTCTGATCCTGCGCTCCGGTTGCCAGGGCGCGGATGCCGATGAGATCGCCGAAGACATCGCCGCCATGCGAGCGCTGGCCGAGCAGGTCGTGAACGACACCGGAAACGCGCCGGAAACGCTGTCCGAGGGCGACGGACCGCATGTCCTCGCCTGGCGCGAATGGGTGGAGCCGGCCGAGGTCTCGACCCAGGCGGGCGGGTTTGCGGACCATGGTGTGCTCGAGGCGCTGGACGTTGCACGTGGTGCATCCCATCCTTTGGCGGGAGGGGCGCATATGTATATCGAACCCACTCGGGCGTTGGTGGCCGTGGATGTGAACACCGGTTCGGATGGCTCGCTGGCTGCGGGGACAAAGGCCAATTTCGCCTGCGCCAAGGAACTGCCGCGCGCCCTGCGCGTGCGCGGGCTGGGCGGGCAGATCACGCTCGACCTTGCGCCGATGCCCAAAAAAGACCGGCGCGGATTCGAATCCGCACTCCGCGCTGCCTTCAGGGCTGACAGCGAAGAAACGATCCTCGCCGGCTGGACGCCGCTGGGGCATTTCGAATTGCAGCGAAAACGCGGCCGTATCCCATTGTCGGAGGTCCTGAGATGAGCTGCCCGATCTGCGGAGAAGATACGGTCAAACAGTTTCGTCCGTTTTGCTCGAAACGCTGCGCCGATATCGATCTGGCCAAGTGGCTGAACGGCTCCTATGCGGTTCCGTCGCAGCGCGAGGATGACCTTGACGATGAGATTCAGGATGCTGTCGAAATCAAGGATCGCCCGCACTGAAAAAATCTGAAAAAGCCTCTGGACACCGCGTTTGGCAAGTCATAGAAGGCCTGCACCCAACGGCAAACGCCGTTCCCGTGCCCGGGTAGCTCAGGGGTAGAGCAGTGGATTGAAAATCCTCGTGTCGGTGGTTCGATTCCGCCCCCGGGCACCATTCCCAACAGGTAAGCTACTGTTTCCCTTCAGCTTTAACTGGAGCTGATCAAGGGCGTAGTACATGCTGGAGAACAAAACCGTTCCCTTCTCATTTGTGAAAGCTGGGGTCTTTTACTTCACACGACGGGTCCCGAAAGACCTCGATCACCACAATACCACCGAAAAAATTCGTTCTGGCTACGGACAAGATCAGCGGCGGTCGCAAAGTACCGAGCGCAAAGAGCTGCTCAGCAACTCGATGAACACTGGTACCACCTACGCATCCAAAACGTAGACCTACCGGGCAAGCATCTCCTGAGGATGGGAACTGCTGCCGAGCTTGGGTCTTCGATGTCATGCACTGATCAAGCTACCGCTGACGCTGTAAAGCTCTCAGAAGCCATATCAGTATATCTGCAATTTCAAAGATTTAGTGGCTGGGGTGGTAGGATTCGAACCTACGATACACGGTACCAAAAACCGCTGCCTTACCACTTGGCTACACCCCAACGGTGAGCGGCTATCTACGATTGTTGGTGACGGTGTTCAAGTGCTTTCCCGCAAAAAATCGAAACCCGTGAAAATTTTTTTGCGGGCGATCTATTTGGTCTCCAACAGCACCGCTCCGGTTCGGTTTCCGGCCTCGACGGCGCGGTGTGCAACGGCGCAGTCTTCCATCGAATAGACCTTTTGGATCGGGCAGTTCAGCGCGCCGTCGGTCAGCGCGTGGTGGAGGTTCGCGATGGCCTCGTCGCGCAGATCGGCCGGCAGCAAATACACCAAAACCATTTCCAACGTCACCGATTTGAACATGAGCGGGTAGAACGGAAGCGTCGGCGTCATATTCTGCGCCGAGCCATACGCATTGATTCTGCCGCTTTCGGCGATAACTGCAACGTTGGTTTCGACGTTTTGGCCAAACTCCACATCGACGATGCGATCGACCGGAAGCCCTTGATTGGCGTCCAGGATCTGTGCGGGCAAATCGGTCGCCGTGTAATCCAGCACCGCATCAGCTCCGGCCTTTGTCACACGTTCGAAGTTGCGTGGACTGGCTGTGGCCAGCACCTTTGCTCCGCCCCATTTGGCCAATTGGACGGCAAGAAATCCGACCGTCCCTGCACCGCCGTGAACCAGCAGGGTTTTACCCGATACCGGGCCTCCGGAAAACACGGTGTGGCTGGCGGTCAGGCCGGGAATGCCAAGAACGGCACCGGTTTCCAGCGCGACCGTGTCGGGCAGGTGAACCGCCTGTTCCGAGGGCAGGGTGATTTGGGTTGCGGCCGTCCCGAAAGCACGGCCCCACTGGCCGTTCCAGATCCAGACCCTTTGACCTACCCGCGAGTCCGGAACCCCTGGTCCGACAGCAGAGATGACACCTGAACCGTCGCTGTGCGGCACGATTACCGGGAAAGGCGGCTTGGTGATCCCGGGCCGTGCCCCCGCACGTGCCTTCACGTCCGAAGGGTTCACTCCGGAATAAGCCAGCGCAACGGTCACTTCGCCCGGGCCCGGGGGTGTATCCGGTAGTTCTTGAATGGACAGAACATCGGCGGCGGGTCCAAATGTCTGGTAGGTGACGGCTTTCATGGCAGCTCCGGTTTGTCGCGTCGTGACGTTCACCCTATCGTCGCCGTCCAGGAATGCTAGCCTGTCAAAAAACCATGGGAGATCAGACGATGAAGGCGTTGCGCACACCGGACGAACGGTTCCAAAATCTGCCCGACTATGATTTCGCACCCAACTACCTTGAGGTGGATGATACTGAAGGCGGCGCGTTGCGGGTCCATTATCTGGATGAGGGGCCGCGCGCGGAAGCTCCAGTACTGATGATGCACGGCGAGCCAAGTTGGGCTTATCTGTACCGTCACATGATCCCGCCAGTCGCCGCCGCGGGTCACCGGGTCATCGCTCCGGACCTTGTGGGTTTCGGCAGATCCGACAAACCCGTCGACCGCGACGACTATACCTATGCGCGGCATGTCTTCTGGATGGGTGAGGTCCTGCGTCAACTCGATCTGCGGGACATCACCCTGGTCTGTCAGGACTGGGGCGGATTGATCGGGTTGCGCCTGTGGGCCGAGATGCCAGACAGGTTCGCCCGGGTCGTTGTCGCCAACACGGCCTTACCAACCGGGGACCAGCCCTTGGGCGAGGCGTTTGCCGCCTGGCGACAGTTCAGCCAGGAGGTGCCGGATTTCCGCGCCGGTCGCATCGTCTATGGCGGAACGGTTTCAAAGCTGTCCGAGGCCGAGGTCGCCGCCTATGACGCGCCGTTCCCTGACGATCGTTACAAGGCGGGGGCGCGACAGTTTCCGATGCTGGTGCCTGACCGCCCCGACGACCCCGAGTCGGAACCGAACCGACAGGCTTGGAACGTTATCCGCGATCTGCAAACCCCTGTCCTGACGGTTTTTGGTGCTGAGGACAGGATCATGGCCGGGGTGGATGGGGTTTTTCAGAAACTTTGTCCTGGTGCAGCGGGACAGAACCATGTTGTGCTGCCGAAAGCCGGTCACTTCCTTCAGGAGGACGTGCCCCAGGAACTTGCGGAAACGGTTCTGGCCTTCATCCGCGAGACGGCTTGAGCAGGGGTCTCATTCCCGGATTTCGTCGGGCTCCACGCCCCAAAGATTGCTTTTGAGGGTCCAGCCGCGATAGCCACCGGCCGAAATGCGGCACCAATCCACCGTGCAGGTACCCAAGCGGGCCACGACGCCTGTTTCGAAATGAGCGTTGACCGGGGATTTGGGATCGGGGCTGGCGTAGACCGGCAGCATGTCCGATTCAATCAGAACCGTGCGGACACCTGACAACAGAGCGTAGTGGACCCATCCGCCGGCCCCGTCGCGATCCTGAACCTTGCGCCAGTTGCCGTATTCGGCCGTCACCTGAAGTGGCATGCCGCGTCGCTTGAACACCCAGTCAACACGATGAGTCAGCGAAGGACCGCGGCGTACGTTCGCCTCGGCCGCCTTCATCGACACGTAGCGCGGCAAAGGCAGGTTCGTCACCTGCCCGCGTTTTTCCTGCGCGTGCGCGATTGCGCCTGTCAGGAACAGAAGCGTGATTAGAAATGCCAGAACTGGGCGTTTCGCCCTCAAGAAAGCACTCACTGCCTGCCCGCTGATTTGCCTGTCTGCCGTGTTTCAAAAAAGGTTGGAGCGATGCCCATGGGGTTCTTGTGCCCCGACTGATCCTGCGCCACGATGCCATGACGCGCATCGGAATGCAAAGCGGTAGGAGGGCTGAAGTGCCAAGAGAACGTCTGAGTGTTGTTGTAACGCGACGGTTGCCCGAAGTGGTCGAGACACGTCTGAGCGAGTTGTTCGACGTCCGTTTGCGGGACACCGACACACCGATGACGCGCGACGAGTTGGTCGAGGCGGTCAAACAGGCCGATGTGCTGGTTCCGACGATCACGGACACGATCGACGCGGGTGTTTTGGGCCAAGCCGGAGAGCGGCTGAGGCTGATTGCGAATTATGGCGCCGGTGTCGACCATATCGATGTCGCGACGGCCCGTCAGCGCGGCATCCTGGTCTCGAACACGCCGGGTGTTCTGACCGACGATACCGCCGACATGACGATGGCGCTGATCCTTGCCGTAACCCGTCGGATTCCCGAGGGTCTGTCGGTTATGCAAAAGGGGGACTGGACCGGCTGGGCGCCGACGGCATTCCTTGGCGGGCGGATAGGAGGCCGGCGTCTGGGCATTCTGGGTATGGGGCGGATCGGACAGGCCGTCGCGCGCCGCGCCCGGGCCTTCGGAATGCAGGTCCACTACCACAACCGCCGCCGGTTGCGTCCCGAAATAGAACAGGATCTTGAGGCGACCTATTGGGAAAGCCTCGATCAGATGGTGGCGCGTATGGACGTGATCTCGATCAACTGCCCATCAACGCCGTCGTCATTTCATCTGATGAACGCGCGACGTCTAAAGCTGATGAAGCCGACGGCGGTCATCGTGAACACGTCGCGGGGCGAGGTGTTGGACGAAAACGCGTTGACCCGGATGATCCGGGCGGGCGAGATCGCCGGGGCCGGGCTGGACGTCTACGAGCACGGCACCGACGTGAATCCTCGACTTCGGCAGCTGCCGAATGTCGTGCTGCTGCCGCATATGGGGTCGGCGACGCTCGAGGGTCGCATCGAGATGGGCGAAAAGGTCATCATCAATATCAAGACGTTTGAAGACGGGCACCGGCCGCCTGATCAGGTCGTTCCCGCGATGCTGTAAGAACACGCCAAGGCATACGGGCTCCTGCTGTTTGCAAGGCAGAGCTTTGCCGTCTTTGGCGGTCGTCCCCGCACATGGTTGCGGGGCAGTACGGTGCCGTGCACTGTCAGAATCAGTATTTGGATAAGGAGGTTTATTATGTGCTCCAATTGGTTCCCTACTGTTGTGGCCTGCGCGCTGACCCTGGCGAGCCCAGTGTTTGCCCAGCAAACCGCCGATGAGGTCGCGCCCGAGGGTGCATCCGACGGCCAGGTTCAGGCCTTGACCGACGAGGTGATCGCCGCGCTGAAGGCCAAGGCCGACGGTGTGCCCGTCAAAGCTGAAACCTGGATGGTTGCGGCGGCCAACCCGCTGGCCGTCGAGGCGGGTGCCAAGGTTCTGGCTGCCGGCGGAACGGCAGCGGATGCAATGGTCGCCGTTCAGGTTGTCTTGGGCCTGGTCGAACCGCAGTCCTCGGGACTGGGCGGGGGTGCCTTTCTGGTCTGGTACGACGCGGCCAGCGGACGCCTGACCACCTTGGATGGGCGAGAAACCGCGCCGAGAGAGGCAAGCCCGACCCTGTTTCAAGACGAAAACGGCGAGCCGCTCAAATTCTTCGACGCGGTTGTTGGCGGGCTTTCGGTCGGGACACCCGGCACGCCTGCATTGTTGGAGGAAGCCCATCGGCGCTGGGGGCGTAGCCCCTGGCCCGGTCTGTTCGAAGATGGTATCCGATTGGCCGACGAGGGGTTTGTCGTTTCACCCCGGCTGGCGGGCTTGATTCAGGCCGACGCTGAACGTCTGGCACGCTTCCCGGACACGGCCAACTACTTCCTGCCGGGCGGCGAGCCGCTGGCCCAGGGTCAGCGCCTCACCAACCCAGACTATGCCGAAACCCTGCGGGTTCTGGCGTCCGAAGGGGCTGCGGGCTTTTATGGAGGAGAGATCGCGGCTGACATCGTGCGGACTGTGCGAAACGCTCCGGGTAACCCGGGGGTTTTGTCCGGAGTTGATCTGGCGTTGTATCAGGTGATTGAGCGCGAGCCGATCTGTGCCACCTATCGCAGCTATGAGGTCTGCGGGATGGGTCCGCCGTCCTCGGGCGCGCTGACGGTTGGGCAGATCCTTGGCATTCTCGACAATTACGATTTGGCGGAGATGGGTCCCGAAAGCGCCGAAGCGTGGCGGCTGATCGGCGATGCCTCGCGCCTGGCCTTCGCGGATCGCGGTCGCTACATGGCCGACAGTGATTTCATTCCGATGCCGACGCAGGGCCTGGTCGATCCGGCCTATCTGGCCGATCGTGCCGCGTTGCTGGATGACGCTGGGGCGTTGACCGAGGTTGCGCCGGGAAATCCTGAGTTTGACCACGCGCTGAACTGGGCCGACGATGCGTCGATCGAGCTGCCGTCGACGTCCCATATTTCGATCGTAGACGTCTATGGAAACGTGCTTTCAATGACCACGACAATCGAGAACGGTTTTGGTTCGCGTCTGATGACCAACGGCTTTCTGCTGAACAACGAACTGACCGACTTTTCCTTCCGGACCCACAGGGACGGGGTTCCGATTGCCAACCGGATCGAACCGGGCAAACGCCCCCGTTCCTCGATGAGTCCGACGATTGTCATGCAGGACGGGTCTCCGGTTCTGGCGATCGGGTCTCCGGGTGGCAGCCGGATCATCGGTTACGTCGCAAAATCCATCATTGCCTGGGCGGATTGGGGTATGGACGTCCAGCAGGCGGTCGCCCTTCCGCATCTGGTGAACCGTTTCGGGACCTATGATGTCGAGGTCGGCACAAGCGCCGAAGTTTTTGCGGACATGTTGGGCGAGCTGGGCTTTGAAGTGAACGCGCGGGATCTGACCTCGGGCCTTCATGCCATCGAAATCCGCGACGGTCTGCACGGCGGAGCTGATCCACGTCGAGAGGGCATCGCATTGGGCGAGTGATCACGTCGCAGCGATGGGTATTGCTCCTGTGGCGTGGGCCTTCTAGTCATAGTCTGGGCCTGCGCCACTGCACCAAGGGAGGGTTGCCATGGTTGAAGCGACAGCATTGTTCCGCAATGCGGCGGGGATCGACACCGCCATCAGCATTCTGAAACAGCGGTTCGGGGACCGGTTGCAGACCGGCGCCTCGGTCCGCGAGCAGCACGGGCACACCACGACCTGGATCGAAAACCAAAGCCCGGATGCGGTGGTCTTTCCCAATTCGACCGAGGAGGTCTCGGACATCGTCAAGACCTGTGCGGCGCACAAGGTTCCCGTCATTCCTTTCGGCACCGGGACGTCGCTGGAAGGTCACGTGAACGCGCCCGCCGGCGGGGTTTGCATCGATCTTGGCCAGATGAACCGGGTTTTGGCCGTGAACGAAGGTGATCTGGATTGCGTCGTGCAGCCCGGGGTCACCCGCGAGGACTTAAACACCCATCTGCGCGACAAGGGGCTGTTCTTTCCGATTGATCCCGGAGCCAATGCCTCATTGGGCGGGATGGCGGCGACCCGAGCGTCGGGTACCAATGCGGTTCGCTATGGAACGATGAAGGACAATGTCCTGAGCCTCGAGGCGGTTATGCCCGATGGCAAAATCATCCGTACCGGTCACCGGGCCAAAAAATCCTCGGCCGGCTACGACCTAACCCGCTTGCTTATCGGTGCCGAGGGCACGCTGGGCATCATTACCGAACTGACTTTGAAACTTCACGGCATCCCCGAGGCGATTACCTCCGCCCGGTGTTCTTTCCCGACGGTTGATGCGGCCTGTCAGGCCGTGATGACGACCATTCAATTTGGCGTTCCGGTTGCCCGGATCGAACTGCTGGACGCGATGTCGGTCAAGGCGGCCAACGCGTATTCCGGGCTGAAGCTGCCGGAAACGCCGTTGCTTCTGCTCGAGTTTCATGGCTCGGAGGCCGGCGCAGCGGAGCAGGCCGAAACCTTTGGCGAAATCGCCGAGGATTTTGGCGGCACCGGCTTTGTTGCTACGGCCAGCACCGAAGAAAGGTCCAAGCTCTGGCAGGCGCGGCACGACATGTATTGGGCGTCCCTCCAGCTTCGGCCCGGAGCGCGTGGAATCTCGACGGATGTCTGCGTCCCGATCTCGCGCTTGGCCGAATGCGTCACCGAGGCTCAGGACAAGGCAGCCGAGTTGGACCTGCTGGCCCCGGTCGTCGGTCATGTCGGTGACGGAAACTTCCACACGCTGGTGCTGATCGACATGGACAATGCCGACGAAGTGGCGCGGGCCAGTCAGTTTGTCGGATGGCTCAATGATCTGGCGATCTCGATGGACGGGACCTGCACGGGTGAGCATGGAATCGGGCAGGGCAAGAAACCGTATCTGGTACGGGAACTTGGGGATGCGACCCGGTACATGGCGGCGATCAAGGCCGCGCTGGATCCTGACAACATCATGAACCCCGGCAAGATCGTCTGACCAGGCCGGGAAAGCGCACGCAACCATCGGCTGTTGGTGCGTGCCCGTTCGCGGATTCGCGTCCCAACGTGTACGGCAGGTCGGTTTTGCACCGTTTTGCGTCGGATGGACTTGGCGCTGATTGGTCTCGTTCGGCATAAACCTTGCCAAACAGACTCAATCCGGAGAGCGGGCGTATGAAAACCCAAGTCAAAGCACTGGTCGTTGGCGGCGGCGCCGTTGGGACCTCGATAGCCTATCACCTGGCCAAGGCGGGCTGGGATGATGTCATGCTGATCGAGAGGGACGAGTTGACCTCGGGCTCGACCTGGCACGCTGCGGGTTTGCTTCCGCTGTTCAACATGTCCTATGCGACGACCCATATCCACAAATACTCGGTGGATTTCTACAAGACGCTGGAAGAGGAAACCGGCCTGAACGCGGGGTTCGCGGTGGTTGGAAACCTGCGCATGGCGCAGACGCAGGACCGCATGGATGAGTTCATGCTCTATGCCTCGACTGCCGAGACCTGCGACGTCAAATATGAATGGTTGACGCCCGAGCAGATCAAGGAGCGCTGGCCGCTGATCGAAACCTCGGATCTGAAGGGCGCGCTTTACCATACCGAGGACGGTTACATCAATCCGGCCGACGTGACCCAGGCGATGGCCAAGGGCGCCCGCCAGCGCGGTGTCGAGATCGTGCGCAAGATGCAGGCCGATGCCTTCCATTGGAACGGAACCCATTGGGAAGTCACCTGCACCAAGATGGTCGAAAAGGGTGGCAACCTTGTCCCCAGCGACGAGCAGGTAGTCATCACCGCCGAGCACGTGGTGACCGCTTCGGGAAACCATGCCCAGCGTACCGCCAAGCTGCTGGGCATCAAGATGCCCGCGATCCCGGTCGAGCATACCTTCATTGTCATGGACAAGGATCCGGAACTGGTGAAATGGCGTGAAGCCGGCAATCCGGAACACCCGGTCGTGCGCGACGCCGACAACGAATCCTACGCACGTGAGGAGCGCGGCGGCTGGATCCTCGGCATCTACGAGCACGGTGCCCCGGCACGCTTCGAATACGGTGTGCCCGACAGTTTCCGCGCTGACCTGTTCCCTCTGGATTTGGACCGGATCGCCGATCAGTACATGGCCATGGCCGAGCGTGTCCCGTCCTGTGCCGAGTCCGGCCTGAAGGACGATTTCAACGGTCCCATCTGCTATACGCCTGATGGCAACCCGCTGGTCGGCCCGGCGCCGGGCCTGCGAAATATGTGGCTGGCCGAAGGGTTCAGCTTTGGCATCACCGCCGCCGGCGGCACCGGCTATTATCTGGCGCAGATGATGGTCGATGGCGAAGCCGAGATCGACATGGCCTCGCTGGACCCCAAACGCTATTCGTCCAACTGGATGACCACCGAATTCGCCGCGCGCAAGAATGAAGAGTGCTACGAGCACGTCTACATTCTGCACCACCCGGACGAAGAGCGCGAGGCCTGCCGTCCGCTGCGCACCGTTCCGGCTTATGATCGTCAGAAAGCCCGTGGCGCGCAGTTTGGGTGGGTTAACGGTTGGGAACGCCCCAACTATTTTGGCCCGGTCGATGCCTCCGACAACTTCGACAAGGAAAGCCGCAGTTTCCGCCGTGGTGGATGGTGGCAGTATGCCGTCGAAGAAGCCAATGCGATCCGCAACGGTGTTGGCCTGATCGACGCGTCAGCCTTCACCAAGCATGTCGTCAAGGGCCCCGGTGCCACGCAGTTTCTGGACTGGTTCACCTGCAACAAGCTGCCCAAGGTCGGCCGCATCAACCTGACCTATGCGCTGACAGACCACGGCACCACCCGCACCGAATACACCATCGTGCGGCTGAAAGAGAACGAGTACTACCTCGTCTCGGCCGGTGCCTGGACCGAGTATGACGCCGACTTCCTGCGCAAGGCGGCCGAGGACAAGATGGACGAGTTCGGCTACATCGAGATCCAGGACGTGACCACCCAGTGGGGCGTTTTCGCCATCGCCGGGCCGAAATCGCGCGACGTGCTGAAAGAGGTCATCAAGGACACCGAGCCGGAAACCGCCCTGTCGAACAAGCGCTTCCCGTGGCTGTCGGCACGTCAGATCGAACTGGGCATGTGCCCGGTCAACGCGATCCGCGTGGCCTATACCGGCGAGCTGGGCTGGGAACTGCATCACCCGATCGAGATGCAGAACTACCTGTTCGATCTTCTGGAGACGGCCGGCGAGAAGCACGGCATGAAGCTGGTCGGCGCCCGCGCCCAGAACTGGCTGCGGCAGGAGAAATCCTATCGCGCCTTCGGCACCGAACTGGGCCGCGATGCCACCCCGCTCGAGGCCGACCTGCCGCGTTTCGTCGATCTGGACAAGGAGTTCCACGGCAAGGACAAGCTGATCGAAACCGGCGTACGGGTGAAATGCTGTACCCTGCTGATCGACGGGCCCGAGGATGCCGACCCGTGGGGCCGCGAGGCGCTGTATACGCCCGAAGGTGAGCGCGTGGGGCGTCTGACCTCGGGCGGGTATTCGGTGGCTTTCAAGAAATCCATCGGCATGGGTTATGTAAAGCCCGATCTGGCCGTGGAAGGTACCAAACTGAAGGTCAAAATGCTGGACCAGCTGTGGGATGCGGTCGTGACGTGCGACAGCCCCTATGACCCCAAGAACGAGACCATCCGCAAGGACGGTTGATCGGACAGAGGCCCCGGACAACTCCGGGGCCTTTATTTGGCTATGCGCTGAGTTCGTCGAAGCACTCCAGCGCCTTGGCTGCGTACATCATCGACGGACCGCCACCCATCTGGATCGCCATGGCCAGAACGTCCGAGAATTCCTCACGCGAAGCGCCGGCCTTGACCAGTGTTTCGGTGTGCAACGAAATGCAGGGTTCGCACCGTACTGCGATGGACATGCCCAAGGCGATGAACTCCTTGGTCTTGAAGTCCAGTGCTCCGCCTTCCTTGACCGATTTCCCGAGCGCGCCGAAAGCGCGGGCGGTATCTGGTATGGCTCCGTTCAGGTTGCGCAATCCGCTGCGCGTTTCAGCAAGCTTGTCTGACCAGGTCATGTCTTGTGCCTCTTTTACATATTACATCTTGCATATGTATCAGCGGCGTCGGAACGGCTTTGATCTTGATCAGATCGAGGGCTTTTCTGCGACAAAAGCCAGATTGTTCGCAGGCATTGGAACCACTCCGAAAACCCGCAGCCCTGTGCTTTCCAGATAGTTGCTGATCTGGCTGTCGTCCTTGTAGCCTATCTCGGGGTCTCGCCGGGTCAGGTCGGCATGAAAGCGTCGGTCGCCGTCGCTGATCAGCTTGCCCTGGCGCATGAACGGTCCGTAGAGAACGAACCGCCCCCCGGGGCCAAGGGCCAATGCGGCCTCGGACAGAACATTCCGGGCTTCTTTCCAGCTGATCAGATGCAGCAGGTTGATCAGAATGATAAGGGTCTGGTTGCCAAAGTTTTGGTGCCACCCGGGCAGGGTTGCGTCCAGCTCGACGGCGGGAAGGATGTTTGGCAGGCCCTCCGCATAGGCGTCGATGCTGGCCCGGCGGGCGGGATCGATCTCGCTCGGCTGCCAAGTGAGGTCGGGAAAAATACGGGCAAATGCGGCGACGTGTTGGCCCGTACCGCTGGCCAGTTCCAATGCGTTTCCAGTGGCGATGGGCATCTCGGCCAGCAACGCGCACAAGGCTTCCGTATTTCGGCTGGCCGCAGGAGCGATCATCTTGGCGCCGTCACCCTGAGAGGCGACGCTTGCCGTCGGAGGCAGTTTCCGCCCGCCCATCAGCGTAACCGGGTCACGGATAGCGCGGAGACCATCGCGGCATCCAACTCGGGCGCGCGGCCCAGCGCAAGATCAGCAACCAAACGCGACGCGGCCGGTGCGGTTTG
Source organism: Ruegeria arenilitoris (assembly GCF_013032855.1). Classification (GTDB taxonomy): domain Bacteria; phylum Pseudomonadota; class Alphaproteobacteria; order Rhodobacterales; family Rhodobacteraceae; genus Ruegeria; species Ruegeria arenilitoris. Next base: position 736,143 of record NZ_WQDA01000002.1, on the reverse strand, counting down.
AAACCCGTACCCTCCCTGACCGGCAGACCAGACAAAACTTTCATCCGACGGGTCGGGACCCAGAACAAGCGTGCCATCCGGGGCAAAGCTGCGCAGCCCGGCCCAATTGGTCTCGACACGGGTGACCGGGCTGGTCACCATTTCTTCGTACCGGGCCAGGCCCTCGGCCAGCACCATATTGTAGGCATAGGCGTCATGCGGTTCCACCGGGTCGGCCTCGGACGGTGACACCAACAGCTTGCCGGCATCCGGTTTGGCGTACCAGGTCTCACCCGCGCCCAGCATCATCGGCCAATTTTTCACATCATGGCCCCCGGGTGCTGGCAGCCGGGCCATGGAACGGCGGCGCGGCGTGATTCCGATCGGTGCGATCCCGGCCATCCTTGCGACCTCGTCCGCCCACGCACCAGCGGCATTGACGATGGTGCGCGCCTGAAAGACCTCGGCCGCTTCCACCAGCCAATTGCCGTCCTTGCGGATCCGCGTCACTTTTTGGCGGGTCAGTACCGATCCCGCATTGGCGCGAATGGTGCGGGCGAAATCCTGCAGCATGCGGTCGGTGTCGATGTCGTAAGCGCCCTCACTCAGCGCTGCGTATGCAACGGATTCCGGGTTCAGGACCGGAACACGCACCAACGCATCGGCGACCGAAATTTCGGCCATTCCCAGCTCGCTCAGGTCTTTGCGGAACTGGTCGGCCTGATCACTTTTGGCCAGCAGCATCAGCCCGCGCGGGGTCAGATAGTCGTTCGAAAAAAAGAACTCGGCGCTGGCCTTGTTCAGAGCCACGACCGAAGGCGGGCCATAACCTTCTTCGAACAATGCCGCCGATCGCCCCGAGGCGTGATAGCCCAGCGCGTCCTCGGCCTCGAGTACGGTCACCGATCCATGCTCGGACAGACGCGCGCCGGCGCTGAGACCGGCAATGCCGCCGCCGATGATCAGAAAATCAATCACTGGACCTCCTCCAGCCGGTCCGTCGCCGGTGGCGGTGTCTGGCTGAGCCCCGTGATGCGGGCATAGAGCTGGGCCGGAAGGTCGAATGTCAGCGCAGCCAGCGACGGTGCCAGCTGTTCGGCAGATCTGGCCGATATGATCGGCGACGGGGCAAACGGGCTGGCGGCAACCCAAGCGACGGCAAGCGTCGCCGGATCCACGCCGGCCTGATGTCCCAAACGGGCCAGCTCGGCAGCTGTTTCGGCCATCCATTCAGCTCCATAGCGGCTGGCATATCGGTCATCTTCGGACAGCCGACCGGCTGCACCGCCATGGGAGTACTTTCCGGTCAGCAATCCGCCACCCAGCGGCGAGTAGGCAAAAACCGAGATACCTTGATCCGCACACATCGGCAGGATCTCGACCTCGGCCTGTCGCTTGACCAAATTGTACATCGGTTGCAGTGCGTCGATGTTCAGGTCGAAATCCGCGGCGACGCGTACGGCTTTCATCACTTGCCAGGCTGCAAAGTTGGACAAGCCGACATAGCGGATCTTGCCCGCGTCTTTGAGCTGGGCAAAGCACTCCATCGTTTCGGCAAGATCGGTGTCCGGATCGAACCGGTGCAGGTACAGCAGGTCGACCATGTCCTGACCCAGACGTTTGCGGGACATGTCGAACTGCGCACGGATGTTGGCCGCGCCGGCGCCGCCTGTGTAGCCCGCTTTGGTGGCGATCGTCAGTTGCTCGCGCTGAGACGCGATCATCTGGCCCAGCAACGTTTCCGACGCACCGTCGGTATAGACATAAGCTGTATCGAAATGCGTGATGCCGGCCGCGCGACAGGCGTCGAACATGGCCCGGCTTTGTTCGGCATCGGCGCGGCCCCCGAACTGCATCGTGCCAAAAGTGAAACGGCCAATGTCAGTGCCGTCGGGATTGGAAAGCCTGAGTGTCATGAGAGTGCCTGAAATGAGCCCGGCGAACGGGGGACTTTGATCAATTGTCGCCCCAAGTTTTAATCAGGGTTGAATTTGAGCATCAACCCTTCCAAACATTCACAACCAAAAACGCAGGAGGGCAGGGTGACCAGCGCAGACCTACACCCAATGGCCACAGGGCACATTCCGTCATATGTGACCCAGGCGGATGGCAGCGATTTTCTCTTCAATTTCATGGTGATCTTCACGGTTGGTCTGATCCTGCTGATCGGTGTCGCGTATTTTACGTTGCATTCGATCCCCGAGAAGATGGCCCATGAGAACAACCACCCGCAGTTTCAGTTGGTTGGCATCCTGGCGTTGTTGGCCCTGTTTACGCACAACGGGTTATTCTGGGTTGCCGCCATCCTGGTTGCAGGTTTTCAGTTTCCTGACTTTGCTGCGCCCCTGCGCGCGATTGCAGATGCAATTCGGTCGCTGGCACCCGGGGCGTCTCCTCCGCCCGCCGAGCCCGACCCTGAGCCCGCCGCTCCGCAGGAGCACTGACGCATGATCGAAACATTTCTGTGCGCACTGGTTACCGTTCTGCCCGACTTTCTGTTCCGACGCTTCGTTCAGGGAAAACGGATAGGCCACGAAATCACGCTGTTCACCATGTGGTACGAACTGCGCTGGGGGCTGACCGTCTGCGCGATCCTTGCGCTGACGGTGATTACCACGCTGTTCTACTTCCATCCGGCAAGCAAAACGGCGGCGTCCTATTTCCGGACCGTGACGATTCTTCCGCAACTGGGTGGGCGCGTTTCCGAGGTCTATGTCACCAACAACCAGATGGTCACCGCGGGCCAGCCGATCTTTCGTATCGAGGATTTCACCCAGCGCGCGCAGGTCGAAGCCGCACATGCCCAGATTGCTCAGATACAGGCCTCGCTGAAGGTCGCGCAAACGGATCTGGCCGAGGCCGAAGCCGGCATTGCAGGCGCGCAGGCGGCGCTGGCGCAGGCGCTCGAGGATTTGGAGCGCAACACCACCCTGCGCGATCAGGGATCCAGCGCAGTCCGCCTGACCGAGATCGAGCGACTGGAGAACCTTGTCGCCGAGCGCGAGGCAAAGGTTCTGGCCGCACAATCCCAAAAGGCGGCCGTTGTTCAGAAGATCGAAGAACTGATCCCTGCCCAGTTGGCCAGCGCCGAAGCGCAGCTGGATGCCGCTCTGGCCGAATTGGACAAGACGACAATCAGCGCCGGTGTGACGGGCCGGGTCGAGCAGTTCGGGCTGCGGGTCGGCGATTTTGTCAGCCCGCTGATGCGCCCGGCAGGAATTCTGGTTCCGACCGATTCCGGGCGCGACCGGTTTCAGGCGGCTTTCAACCAAATGTCTGCGCAGGTGATCAAACCGGGAATGATCGGAGAGCTAGGCTGTATGACGCGGCCATTCACGGTGATTCCGGTCGTTGTGGTCCAGGTGCAGGATGTGATCCCTTCGGGGCAGATCCGGCCCACTGACGAATTGCGCGACGTTCAACAGAACACAACCCCCGGATCAATCCTCGTGTACCTCGAGCCGCTTTATGAAGGGCTGGCAGACAAGGTTCCCCCGGGCAGCAACTGTCTTGCCAATGTCTACACCGACAATCACGACAGGCTTGAACACGAAGATCTGGGGTTCTGGGAAAGGGCATTCCTGCATGTCGTGGACACGATCGGTGTGGTTCATGCGGCAGGCTTGCGATTGCGTCTGATCCTGATGCCGGTGAACACGCTGGTTCTAAGCGGTCACTGATGGCGGGAACGTGAGTGTTCTCGCGCTATTGTGTCTGGAAATGGTGCCTGTCCCCGGTTAACTGCCGCACATGTTTGATGCGCAAATCCGCCCGATCATCGACCCGGCCCTGAACGCTCAGGGCCGTTTTCTCGCGCGGTTGGGCTTTACGGCAAACCAGGTGACGCTGATTGGGCTGGCTCTTGGTTTGGTCGCAGCGGGCCTGATCGTGGCTGGCGCGACGTACTGGGCGCTGGTGCCGTTACTGCTGTCGCGCCTCGCGGATGGCCTGGACGGTGCTGTTGCGCGTGCCCGGGGTGGCACCGATTTCGGTGGTTATCTGGATATCACCTGCGACTTTCTGTTCTACGGCGCGATCCCGTTCGCATTCATTCTGGCTGACCCGGCCTCCAATGGCGTGGCCGGTGCTTTCCTTCTGCTGTCCTTCTATTTCAACGGCACCAGTTTTCTGGGCTTTTCGCTGCTGGCCGACCGGCACGGTTTGAAGACCGACGCCAGAGGACAGAAGGCCCTGTATTTTTCCGGTGGTTTGCTGGAGGGGGCCGAAACGATCGGTTTCCTTGTTCTTTTGTGTCTGGTGCCAGATGCGTTTGCCGCTTTGGCGTGGATATTCGGCAGCTTGTGTTTCCTGACCGCCACATCCCGGATCGTGTTGGCAGCGCGCAGGTTCGGCAACCGTTCCGGGAACTGAAAAAGCCCGCCGTTTCCGGCGGGCTTTGGGTTTACTGACAGTACATGTCCCGCTTATTGCGGGATGTCGCCTTCCAGCCCTTCGACATAGAAGTTCATGCCGGCCAGAGTGCCGTCATCGGCCACTTCGCCCTCGGCCAGCCAGGCGCTGCCGTCTTGCTTGTTCAGCGGCCCGGTGAACGGGTGATAGCTGCCGTCTGCAATCGCGGCTTTCAGGGCCAGCGCCTCTTCCTTGACGTCGGCCGGAACGGCGTCGGAAATCTCGCCGATTTCAACCATGCCTTCCTTGATGCCGTCCCAGGTGTTCACCGACTCCCAGGTGCCGTCCATCACGGCCTGGGTGCGCGCGATGTAATAGGGCGCCCAGTTGTCGATGATCGAGCTGACGCGCGGCATCGGAGCATATTCGCTCATGTCCGAGGCCTGGCCGAAAGTGATCACGTTTCCGGCTTCTTGTGCGGCCGCCTGCGGTGCGGTCGAGTCCGTGTGCTGCAGGATCACGTCTGCGCCCTGTTCGATCAGAACCTTCGCCGCATCGGCCTCTTTCGCCGGATCGAACCAGGTGTAGGCCCAGACGATCTTGAACTCGACATCCGGGTTCACCTTCTTGGCGTGGATGAAGGCCGAGTTGATGCCGCGGATCACTTCGGGGATCGGGTACGAACCGATGTAACCGATGATGTTCGACTTGGTCATCTTGCCGGCGATATTACCTTGGACAGCGCGACCCTCATAGAAACGCGCCGAGTAGACCGACACGTTGTCGGCGGTCTTGTAGCCCGTGGCGTGTTCGAATTTCACGTCCGGGAATTTCTTGGCCACGTTGATGGTCGGATCCATGTAGCCGAACGAGGTGGTGAAGATCAGGTCCGCACCTTCCAGCGCCATCTGGGTCATGACGCGCTCGGCATCCGGGCCTTCGGGCACCGATTCCACGTACACGGTTTCGACCTTGTCGCCAAAGTGCTTCTCGACGGCCTGGCGGCCCTTGTCGTGTTCATAGGTCCAGCCGCCGTCGCCCACCGGGCCGACATAGACGAAACCGACCTTTGTCTTGTCCTCGGCCACGGCGCCCGTGGCAAGGCCAAGTGCCATGGCGGCGCTTGCCAGAAGTGAAGTGAATTTCATTTAGTTACTCCCCAAGTTGGTACAGTTGGCCCCTAGTGCGAGGCGTGGAAGGTCCGGCCCAGTGAGGCAGGTGCGCTGCTCTTGTCGGCCGAAAGGATCACAAGCACAAGGATCGTGATGATGTAGGGCGACATTGCCAGATACTCGACAGGTATGGCAACGCCCGCTGCCTGCAGATTAAGCTGCAAGACCGTGATTCCGCCAAACAAATAGGCACCCAGCAAGGCACGCCACGGTTTCCAGCTGGCAAACACCACGAGAGCCAGTGCGATCCAGCCGACTCCGGCGGTCATGCCTTCGGTCCACTGAGGGACCCGGATCAGGCTGATATATGCACCGCCAAGCCCTGCACAGGCCCCGCCGAACAGGATCGCCATAATGCGGATCTTGATGACCTTGTAGCCGAGGGCATGCGCCGCATCATGGTTCTCACCCACCGCACGCAGGATCAGCCCGACGCGGGTGTATTTCAGAGTGGCCCATACCGCTGCCGTCAACGCGATCCCGACATAGAGGATCGGATCATGTTGGAACAGGATCGGGCCAATGACCGGAATATCGCTGAGCAGCGGGATATGGATGTCCCCCATGCTGGGCGGTTTGATGCCCACATAGCTTTGGCCCAGAAGTGCACTGAAGCCCAAGCCAAACAGCGTCAGCGCAAGACCGCTGGCCACCTGGTTCGCCAGCGCGAACTGGGTCAGCAGAACGAACAGCAGCGACAGCAGCGCACCGCCGACGGCCGCCGCGACGAAACCCAGCCATGGCGAGCCTGTCTCGACCGAGATCGCAAATCCGCTGATTGCGCCCACGATCATCATGCCTTCGACGCCGAGGTTCAGAACGCCGGCCTTTTCGACGACAAGCTCTCCGATCGCCGCGAGCAGAAGCGGGGTTGCAGCAACCATCAACGAGGCCAGCAAAAGAACGGGATTGATTTCTCCAAAGTCCATGGTCACGCCACCTCGCTACGGGCCGCACGGATGCGGTAGTTGGTCAAAAGATCGAAGGCCAGCAGGAAGAACAGAAGCATTCCCTGGAACACCTGGATGGCCGCAGCGGGCAGCCCCAGCTGGGATTGTGCGATTTCGCCACCGATATAGGTCAGCGCCATCAGGCCGCCGGCCAGCAGGATGCCCACCGGGTGCAGACGGCCCAGAAACGCCACGATGATCGCGGTAAAGCCGTAGCCCACGTTGAAGTCGATGCTGACCACGCCGGACGGGCCCGAGACCTCGAACATACCGGCAAGACCGGCCAGCGCGCCCGACAGCCCCAGGCAAAACAGGATCAGCCGCGGGGGATTCACGCCGGCAAATCGTGCCGCGCGCGGAGCTTCGCCTGTAAGGCGGATGTGAAACCCCAGCATGTGCCGGTTCAGCAGGACATAGGCAAAGATCACCGCGATAAAGGCCGCGACGACGCCCCAGTGCATGCCTGTTCCGGCAAACAGTTCAGCATTGTGGGCGCTTTCATAGGACTGCAGGTTGCGCGAGCCGGGAAACCCGAACCCTTCGGGGTTTTTCAGCAGACCCAGCGACATCGAGGCCAGAAACTGCTCGGCCACGTAAACCAACATCAAGGAAACGAGAATCTCGTTGGTGCCAAACCGAACCTTGAGCAGGGCCGGGATCATCGCCCAGATCCAGCCGCCGAACGCGCCGGCGATCACCATGATGGGAAAGACGTACCACGCATCCAGAGGGTAGAAGGCTAGGCCGGCCGCGGCGCCGAAGATGGCGCCCATGATGTACTGGCCCTCGGCGCCGATATTCCAGATACCGGCGCGGAAGCCCAGCGACAGACCGATGGCGATCAGAACCAACGGTGCGCCCTTCACCAGCAGTTGCGGTCGGTAGTAGAATGAGAATTCTCCGAACAGGGGTTCCCAGAAGATGGTTCCGATCGCTTCCACCGGGTTTTTGCCCAGAATTGCAAACAGCAACCCGCCGAAAACCATGGTCGCCAGCACTGCGACCAGAGGGGTGGCATAAGACCACGCCTTGGACGGCTGTGGCCGTTTCTCCAACACTATCATTTGCTCATCCCCCCAAAGTCTTCGTCTTTTTTGGATTATTGCGCCAGAGGCGGCACCGTAGGCTACACATGGGCCACCTCCATCCCATGCGCGCCGCCCATCATCAGACCGATCTCTTCGACGGTCAGGCCAGTTGTGGGTCGCGGAGCGCTGAGGCGCCCTTCGTTCAAGGCGGCGAAACTGTCGGAAATCTCCATCAGTTCATCCAGATCCTGGCTGATGCAGACCACCGCCGTTCCCTTGGCCGCAAGGTCCAGAATGGCCTGACGGATCGCAGCGGCTGCGGCGGCGTCGACGCCCCAGGTCGGCTGGTTCACGACCAGCACTTCGGGGTTTTGCAGGACTTCCCGGCCGATGACGAATTTCTGCAGGTTGCCGCCCGACAGCGACCGCGCGGCGTTTTCCGGCCCCGGGGTCCGCACGTCGAATGCCTGAATGATCTTCTCCGCAAACACGCGGGTGTCGGCCCATTTCAAAAAACCATTCTTCTCCAGAGACTCGCGCACCGAGCCGGTCAGCAGAGCGTTTTCCGTCAGGCTCATGTCCGGCGCCGCGGCATGTCCCAACCGCTCTTCTGGGGCCGTCAGCACACCCAGTCTGCGCCGGGCCGTCGGGCCCAGTTTGCCGATCGGCTGGCCGTTGAAGCGGATCGCATCCGCGTCCGTCAGGATTTCACCGGACAAAACGCCCAGCAGTTCGTCCTGACCGTTGCCGGCCACGCCGCCGATGCCAAGGACTTCGCCCTTGCGGACGGTCAGGTGCAAGTTCTTCAGCGCGGTCCCGAATTCGGAAGGGGACGGAACCGAAAGCCCGGAAACATCCAGCGCGACGGGTCCGAACTCGCGCCCGGACCGTTCAGGAGTCTGAAGGGCTGATCCCACCATCATTTCTGCCATGTCGCGGGCGGATGTTTCGCTGGGTGTGCATTCACCCACGTTCTTGCCCAGCCGCAGAATGGTGGCGTGGTCGCACAGCGTGCGGATTTCCTCCAGTTTGTGCGAGATGTACAGGATCGAAGTTCCTTCCGACCGCAGTTTTTTCAGTGTTTCGAACAGGATATCTACCTCTTGCGGGGTCAGAACCGAGGTAGGTTCGTCCATGATCAGCAGCTTTGGGTCCTGCAGCAGGCAGCGGATGATCTCAACTCGCTGGCGTTCACCGGCGGACAGGTCACCAACCCGACGATACGGATCCAGCGGCAGGCCATAGGTCTCCGAGACCTCGCGAATACGCGATGCCAGATCACCCATCGGCGGCGGGCTTTCCATGCCCAGGGCGATGTTTTCGGCCACGTTGAGCGCGTCGAACAGCGAAAAATGCTGGAACACCATGGCGATGCCGTCGGCACGGGCCGCACGCGGCTCGGCCGGCGCATAGGGTTGGCCGCGCAACAGCATCGTGCCGCTGTCCGGCTTGACCAGCCCGTAGATCATCTTCACCAGCGTGGATTTTCCCGCGCCGTTTTCGCCCAGGAGGGCGTGAACTTCGCCCTCACCGATGTCAAAGGACACGTGGTCGTTGGCCACGACGCCGGGATAGGCCTTGGTCAGCCCCTGCAAGCTCAGTAGTGGAGTGGTCACGCGCTCTGGTCCTTCTTCAAGTCGTTCTGTCGGGCGGGGCGCAGAATTTGCGCTGCCACACCAACTGCGATCATCTGCGGGTGCTTGCCCAACGATGGGTCACCGATCGGGCAGGTGATCCGGGCGATCTGAGCCGGTGAGTGACCCAGCGCAGCCAGGCGCGAACGGAATCGCGCCCATTTCGTAGCCGAGCCGATCAGCCCGGCAAAGTGAAAACCGTGCGTCAATAGCCGGTTGCACAGTTCCAGATCCAGATTGTGTGAATAAGTCAGCACCAAGTGCTCGGCTTGGACCGGTGCGTGGCGCACGAGGTCGGCCGGGTTCGCTGCCGGAACCACGGTTACACCTGCTGGGATGTCAGCTGGAAACCGGTCGGCGGCGGTGTCCACCCAGGTGATGGCAAGATCGGGGAGAGGCGACAGCACATCCACAAGCGCCCGTCCGACATGACCGGCCCCCCAGATCCACAATTGGCGGGTCGGTGTGTGCACCGGCTCGATCATCCAGCCGTCAAGCAATTGTGGGTCAGGCGCGATACCCTGTGCGCGTGCGGTTGCCAGCAGCCGCTTGACCGACAATGGCATGTCACCACCGGCAGTCGGGCGTGCGATGACGGTATCGTCCAGGGCCTCGATGGATTTCAGGTCATAGACCTCGCTCAGCAGCGTTACGGCACCGCCACAGCATTGCCCGAGGTCGGGACCCAGCGCATGGCGGGACAGGCAGGTTGGGCTTTGCTGGACCCGGGCGGCCTCAGTCGCCTGATACTCCAGCGTGCCGCCCCCGATCGTGCCGGATTGCCCGCCCTTCCAGACCAGCATCGCGGCGCCGACCTCGCGCGGGGACGAGCCTCGGATTGCGGCAATGACCACGCGGGTCACCTTGCCATGCGTCTTGACCGCCTCCCTCAAAGTCTCCCGGTCAAATCCCATCAGGTACCTCCACGCATGCGTTGAATGGCGGTCCAGACCTCTTCGGCGGTGGCCGGGGCATTGATCGCAGGATACCCGTCGCCGCAGGCCGCAACCGCGTTCGACAACGCCAGCCAGGCCGAGATGCCCAGCATGAAAGGCGGCTCGCCCACTGCTTTTGAGCGATAGATGGTGTCTTCGCGGTTCTGACCATCCCAAAGCGCAACGTTGAACACACCCGGTCGGTCCGAACAGGCGGGGATCTTGTAGGTCGATGGCGCATGGGTGCGCAGCCGGCCTTTGTCGTCCCAGACCAGTTCCTCGGTCGTCAGCCAGCCCGCACCTTGCACATAGCCGCCCTCGACCTGCCCGATATCCAGCGCAGGGTTCAGCGAAGCACCCGCATCATGCAGGATATCCGTCCGAAGGATGCGGTTCTCGCCGGTCAGAGTGTCTACGGCGACTTCGGTCACCGAAGCTCCATAGGCGAAATAGAAGAACGGGCGCCCGCGTCCGGCGATCCGGTCCCACTCGATCTTGGGGGTCTTGTAGAACCCGGTTGCCGACAGGCTGACACGCCCCTGATAGGCCAGCGCCGCGGCTTCGGCAAAGCTGTAGCTTTCCTCGCCCACACTGACCCGGCCATCGGCAAAGACGACCGCCGATGGATCGGTCTGATGCCGCTCGGCCAGATAGGCGGCCATCCGGTCGCGGATCGTGTCGCAGGCGGCCTTGACCGCCATCCCGTTCAGATCGCTGCCGGACGAGGCCGCCGTGGCCGAGGTGTTGGGCACTTTGGCGGTATCGGTCGCGGTGATCTTCACCATCTCCAGCGGAATGCCGAACCGCGCGGCCGCCACCTGCGCCACTTTCTGGAACAGGCCCTGACCCATCTCGGTGCCGCCATGGTTCAGGTGGACCGAGCCGTCCTGATAGACATGCACCAGCGCCCCGGCCTGATTCAGATGGGTCAGCGTGAAGGAAATCCCGAACTTGACCGGTGAAAAGGCGATGCCCTTCTTGATCACGCGGTTTTCGGCATTCCACTTCTCGACCGCCGCCTTGCGGGTTGCGTAATCGCAGGACTCCAGCAAGGCTTCGGTCATGGGATGCAGCTCGAAATCGGTGACTTCCATACCGTAGGGGGTGGTGTTCCCACCCGCGGGCACGGGGCGCACCACCGAGCGGCCGGTTTCGATCGCGCCGCGGCTGGTCAGGTCTTCATGCGGATCCGGGTGGCCCAGCGGCTTGTCCTGCACCGGTTCTTCAACACCTGCATGTGCAGGTTCATAGTAGTTCCGCCGCCGCAGCTCGACCGGGTCCAGCCCCAGCACATGCGCCGCGTGATCCATCACCCGCTCGATCCCCACCATGCCCTGCGGTCCACCAAAGCCGCGATAGGCCGTGGCCGATTGCGTGTTGGTCTTCAGCCGATGGCTCTCGATCCGCGCGTTGGGCAGAAGGTACGCATTGTCGGAATGCAGCATCGCGCGGTCGGCGACCGGCAGCGACAGGTCCTGCGCCCAACCGCAGATGGCGTAGTGCAGGAAGGAAACACCCTGAATGTGGCCGTTTTCGTCAAAGCCGGCTTTGTAGCTGATGCGGAAGGCGTGGCGCTTGCCGGTGATGACCATGTCATCATCCCGGTCATAGCGCATTTTGCAGGCTCGACCGGTTGCCCGTGCCGCAACTGCGCAGGCTACGGCCAGCGCGTTACCCTGGCTTTCCTTGCCACCGAACCCGCCGCCCATCCGCCGGGTTTCGACCCGTACCGCGTGCATGGGAACGCCCAAAGCGTCGGCCACCTTGTGTTGAATCTCGGTCGGGTGCTGGGTCGAGGAATGCACCAGCATGTCGCTGCCTTCATTCGGCACCGCCAACGCGGCCTGACCTTCCAGATAGAAATGCTCCTGCCCGCCGATCTCGAACGTGCCTTCGATCACATGCGACGCCTGCGCGATGGCGGCTTCCGCATCGCCCTTGGCATAGATGCGGGGGCCGTCCTCGAACCGGCTGTCTGCGGCCAGAGCCTCTTCGATCGTCAGGATCGGCGTTTCCTCGGTATAGTCGATCCTGCCCAGCCGGGCGGCCTTGCGCGCCGCCAAGTGGCTGGTGGCCACGACCAGAAACACGGGCTGGCCCACATAGTTCACCGTCCCGTCCGCCAGCAGCGGCTCGTCATGGATCGAGGGCGAGACGTCATTGGCAAAGGGCAGGTCCTCGGCGGTCATCACCATCACGACCCCCGGGGCCGCGCGGACATCTGACAGGTCCATCGCCGTGATCCGGCCCTTGGCGATCGGGCTCAGGCCGAACGCCAGATGCAAAGTGCCCTTGGGCGTCGGAATGTCGTCAACATAACGGGCGGCGCCGGACACATGCAGGGGTGCGGCGTCATGGGGCAGCGGCTTGGTCACGCTCATGCCGACACCTCCAGCACATTGGTCAGCTCGCCCTGATCTTCTAGGAAATAGCGTTCGAGCATGGCCTTTGCGGTCTCCAGCCGGTAGCGGGCCGAGGCACGCATGTCGCTCATCGGGGAATAGTCCTCGGCAAAGGCCGGCAAAGCGCTTTGAACGGTTTCCGCCGTCCACGGGCGACCGGTCAGCGCGGCCTCAACCCGAGTCGCGCGTTTAGGCACACCGGCCATTCCGCCAAAGGCGATCCGGGCTTGCGAGACGACGCCGTCAGAAACGGTAATGTTGAAACAGCCGCATACGGCCGAGATATCCTGATCGAACCGTTTGCTCAGCTTGTAGCATTTCAGCCGGTCGGGTTGACGCAGAAAGCTGACCGCTTCCACGAACTCGCCGGGCGCGCGATCCTGCTTTCCATAGTCGATGAAGAAATCTTCGATAGGGATCGACCGGCGCTCGTCGCCCTTGCGCAGGTGCAGCGTGGCCCCCAGCGCGATCAGCGCGGGCGGGTTGTCCCCGATGGGCGAGCCGTTCGCGATATTGCCGCCCACCGTAGCCGCGTGGCGCACCTGCACGCTGGCATAGCGCCGGATCGTCTCGGCATAGGACGGATGCAGATCGGCCATCGCCGCGCCCATGCGGTTCATGTCCACCATCGCGCCGATGCGCACCTCGTCTTCGGTGATCGAGATCTCCTTCAGATCGTCGCAGCCGCCCAGAAAGATCACCGGGTCAAGGTTCCGCAGCTGCTTGGTGACCCAAAGGCCGACATCGGTGGCACCCGCGATCAAAGTTGCACCGGGATGGGCGGCAAAGACCTTGGCCAGTTCGTCGGAGGACTTCGGCAGAAGGGGTGAGGCCGGCTTGGCTGCAACCGGCTTGTCCTTGACCCAGACCGGCACCGGCTGGTCTTCAACGGCTTTTGCCGCGCGGATGATCGGCGCATAGCCGGTGCAGCGGCACAGGTTGCCGGCCAGTTGCGTGTCATGATCCGTCGTGCCGTTGGCGTGGCTGGCCACCATCGACATCACGAAACCGGGCGTGCAGAATCCACATTGCGAGCCATGAAGGTCCACCATCGCCTGCTGCACGGGATGGGGCTCGCCGTCGGGCCCGCTCGCCCCCTCGACCGTGCGCACTGCCTTGCCGTGCAGTTGAGGCAGAAAAAGAATGCAGGAATTCAGCGCCTTGGAGCCGGCCTCATCCGTCACCATGACGGTGCAGGCCCCGCAATCGCCCTCGTTGCAGCCTTCCTTCGTGCCGGTCAGACCGCGATCCTCGCGCAGCCAATCCAGCAATGTGGCCGTCGGATCGACATCCGCCAGCTCCACTGTCTCTCCGTTCAGAAGAAACGTGATGTTCATTCTTGAAACCCGTCGCCTTACCCGGTTGCGCCCATGGGTGCTCCTGTCTCGATGCGACGTAGAGAAAGAAGCGGGCTTGTAGCTTGCCTGAAGATGTTAGAAACAGCCTGTGCGCGCTGGCAAGAAAAACTGCCTGCCGAATGTACCATTCCCGATCCCATGCCTTGATATGCACCACGTCATTATTATCTAGGCATCTGAATTGAAAGAGATTTTGGTGTAACTCCGGCGGCGTCGACTGAAGCACCTTCTGGAATCTCCGAATAATGCGCGACTATTTTTTCAGCAATCAGCCCTAACTGTTCCGGCTTTTTCCCGGGTCGCGAGTGCGATAGCCTGCCTCGTATGAGCAGTACTCCTCGATTCATCCACCTCCGAGTTCACACCGAATACTCCCTTCTTGAGGGGGCGGTGCGCCTGAAGAAACTGCCAACGCTGTGCGAGCAGATGGACATGCCCGCAGTTGCGGTGACAGACACCAACAACATGTTCGCGGCGCTGGAATTCTCGGTCACCGCAAGCGGTGCGGGTGTGCAGCCGATCATGGGCTGCCAGGTTGATCTGGCGTATGTTCAGGCGCAGCCGGGGGAAAAACCCAAGCCCCCTGCGCCGATTGTACTGCTGGCACAGTCTGAGACGGGGTACGAGCATCTGATGAAGCTCAGCTCGTGCCTGTATGTGGACAAGGGCGGGCAGTTGCCGCAGGTCACGCTTGAGGAGTTGGCTGCGCATTCCGATGGGCTGGTCTGCTTGACCGGCGGACCGGACGGCCCCGTTGGCCGCCTGTTGCAGCAGGGCCAGCGTCCGGCGGCCGAGTTGCTGGTAGATCGGTTGGCCGCGATGTTCCCCGATCGGCTTTATATCGAACTGCAACGTCATCCCGGCGAGGATGGCCAGCCCGAGGCCGAGCGCCTGACCGAGCGCGGCCATGTGGAAATGGCCTATGCCAAGAACCTGCCTCTGGTGGCCACGAATGACGTCTATTTCCCGACCTCGGATATGTATGAGGCGCATGATGCGCTGATCTGCATTGCCGAGGGTGCCTATGTCGACCAGCAGGAAGGTCGTCGCCGCCTGACCGCGCAGCATTACTTCAAATCGCCGCAGGAAATGGCCACGCTCTTTGCCGATCTGCCCGAAGCGATCGAAAACACGGTCGAGATTGCCAAACGTTGCGCCTTCATGGCCTACAAACGGGATCCGATCCTGCCGAAATTCGCCGATGACGAGGTCGAGGAGCTGCGCCGCCAGGCCAACGAGGGTCTGCAGGCCCGACTGGCGGTGATCCCGCACGCTGTCCCACCCGAGGAATACCAGAAGCGTCTGGATTTCGAATTGGACATCATCGAGGGCATGGGGTTCCCCGGTTACTTCCTGATCGTTGCGGACTTCATCAAATGGGCCAAGGATCATGACATCCCCGTCGGTCCGGGCCGTGGCTCGGGCGCGGGTTCGCTGGTGGCCTATGCGCTGACGATTACCGACCTTGACCCGTTGCGTTACAGCCTGCTGTTCGAACGCTTCCTGAACCCCGAACGGGTGTCGATGCCCGACTTTGACATCGACTTCTGCATGGACCGCCGCGAAGAGGTGATCCGGTATGTTCAGCAGAAATACGGCCGCGACAAGGTTGGCCAGATCATCACCTTCGGCGCGCTCTTGTCCAAGGCCGCGGTGCGCGACATCGGGCGGGTGCTGCAGATGCCTTACGGCCAGGTGGATCGCCTGTCCAAGATGATCCCGGTCGAAGGCGTCAAGCCGGTGTCGATCGAGAAGGCCCTGAAAGACGAACCGCGTCTGCGCGAAGAAGCCCGCAACGAAGAGGTGGTCGACCGCCTTCTGACTTACGGCCAGCAGGTCGAGGGGCTGCTGCGCAACGCTTCGACCCACGCCGCCGGCGTGGTGATCGGCGACCGGCCGCTGGACGAGCTGGTGCCGCTCTATCAGGACCCCCGCTCGGACATGCCTGCCACCCAGTTCAATATGAAGTGGGTCGAACAGGCCGGCCTGGTGAAATTCGACTTTCTGGGCCTCAAGACTCTGACGGTCATCCAGAACGCCATGGACCTGATCTTCAAGTCCGGACGGCCATTGCACGTGGCGGCCGACGGTCGGCAGCTTTATGAGCCGGCCGAGGGGGCCGAGAACCAGATCAACGCCATCCCGCTGGATGACCCGGCCACCTACAAGCTCTATTCCGCGGCCAAGACCGTGGCGGTGTTCCAGGTTGAAAGCTCGGGCATGATGGATGCGCTCAAGCGCATGAAACCCACCTGCATCGAGGACATCGTGGCGCTGGTCGCGCTCTACCGTCCCGGCCCGATGGAGAACATCCCGACCTATTGCGAGGTCAAGAATGGCCAGCGCAAGATCACCTCGGTCCACCCGCTGATCGACCACATTCTGGAAGAAACGCAAGGCATCATCGTCTACCAGGAGCAGGTGATGCAGATCGCGCAGGTCATGGCGGGCTACAGCCTCGGCGGCGCCGACCTGCTGCGCCGCGCGATGGGTAAAAAAATCAAAGAGGCGATGGACGCCGAGCGCCCGAAATTCGAGGCCGGGGCAGCCGCGAACGGGGTAGATGCCAAGAAGGCGTCCGAGGTGTTCGACCTGCTGGAGAAATTCGCCAACTACGGCTTCAACAAATCTCACGCGGCGGCCTACGCGGTGGTCAGCTATCAGACCGGCTGGCTGAAGGCGAACCACCCGGTCGAATTCATGGCCGGTGTCATGAACTGCGATATCCATCTGACCGACAAGCTGGCGATCTATTTCGAAGAGGTCCGCAAGGGTTTGGAACTGCCCTACGTGCCGCCTTGCATAAACCGGTCGCAGGCAACGTTTGATGTGGTGGATGGCAAGCTGGTCTATGCGCTGGGCGCGCTCAAGAACGTGGGCGTCGAGGCGATGAACCTCGTGGTGCAGGGCAGGGGCGACAAGCCTTTCGTCAACCTCTTTGACTTCGCCCGCAGGGTCGAACTGAAGAAGGTCGGCAAGCGCCCGCTCGAGATGTTGGCGCGCGCGGGGGCCTTCGACCAGTTGGACAAGAACCGTCGCCGGGTTTTTGAAAGCCTCGAACAGCTGGTGCAATATTCGGCGGCGATCCACGAACAGAAGAACTCGAACCAGGTGTCGCTTTTCGGCGAGGCGGGCGACGACCTGCCCGAACCGCGCCTGTCGAAATCGCCCGACTGGCTGCCCGCCGAACGGCTGAGCGAGGAATTCAAGGCGATCGGCTTCTACCTCTCCGGGCACCCGCTGGACGACTATATGCCCGCGCTCAAGCGCAAGCAGGTGATGACGCTGGACGAGGTTACCGAAAAGGCACGCTCGGGTCCGTTGATCGCCAAGATGGCCGGTGTGGTCGCCGGGCGACAGGAACGGAAATCGGCCAAAGGCAACCGGTTCGCCTTTGCACAGCTGTCCGACCCGACGGGGGCGTACGAGGTGACGCTGTTCTCGGAAACCCTAGAGAAATCACGCGAATATCTGGAAACCGGCGCGCAGGTCGTGCTGACGGCCGAAGCCACGATGGAGGCTGACCAGCTGAAGCTGCTGGCGCGCTCGGTCGGGCCGGCGGATTCAGTCGTGGCCGAGGCCGGCGCGACCGGGCTTCGTATCTTTTTGGACCAATCACAGGCGCTGTCGACGGTCGCCAGCGTTCTTGCGGATGCTGCGGGGGCGGCCAAAAACGCCTCGAAAGGGCCGATCCATTTGTGTCTGCTGGATCCGGGCTTGCCGGGAGAGGTCGAGATGGACCTGGGGCAGGAATTCCCGATCAATCCCCAGATCAAGGGTGCCATCAAATCACTGGATGGGGTCTTGTCCGTCGAAGAGGTCTAGGGTGGCGGTCCCGCCCAACCCTAGTAGTCACGCTCGAAGAAAATCCCGATGCCGGTATCGCCGCGCCCATCTACGGTGCCGCGCACCGTCACGCTGTCGCTGACGTCCAGGTTCAGGTTCACCTCGGTGTCGCCTTCGGTGTTCACGGTGAAATCGGTGTACAGGTTGTCGCTCAGATAAGCGCCGGCGCCCAGACGCCCGCCGCCGCCCTCGGTCGCGCCGACGTCGACGGTATCTACGCCCGTGGCGTCCCGAACGCCCTTGGTGGCATCGCCACCGGCACCGCTCAGTTGGGCCAGCGACGCGGCCATCTGGGCGATGACAAACGGGGACAGTTCGGAAAAGCGGTTGCCGAACAGCAGCATGGCCAGCGCCTCTTCGGCGGGGCGTTCGGGGTCCGAGAACACATCGACTGTCGGAGAATCCAGAGGGCCCGCGATTTCCAACGTTGCGGTTCCATCCGAAGTGCTGGCCGAGGATTCGAACTCGATATACGGCGTCAGGTCGCCCTGCAGGCTGACCACGCCCTTGGTCAGCGCCAGCCTCCGGCCAAGGATGTCCAGATTACCGCGGATCAGTTCGATCTGGCCCGATGGGATGACGGATTTGGTGGTGCCCTTGATGAAGATCGCACCGCCCAATTCAGCATTCACACCGCGGCCCCGTACGAAAACCGCCTTGGGGGCCAACAGGCTGATGTCGAGAGAGATGCGAGAGTCCGATTGTGACGTTTTCTCGTTTTCTACCAGCTGCGCCCGTTCCCGAGTGACGTAGCTGGCATTGCTTTCGTTCACGTGTTCGATCTTGGGGATCGGCGCGGCCCCCACCGCGCCAGATGCCGCGGCCAGGTTGATATTGGTCTCGCCAAACGTGATCTGCCCGGCCAGCGAACTGTTCCCTGCCAGGGCGCCCGTCATAGCGACTTGGCCGTTCAACGTGGTCTCGTACAGAAGATTGTCGGTCAGGACGAGATTGTTGATTGCAGTTGTGATCTGCGCGTTGAACGGCGGTGTCAGGTCGACCGGGCCACTGACCGTAAATCCGCCTCCGGCGCGCATGCCGCCGCGCATCGAAATCGTTGCGCGGCTGTTGGCAAGGTCTACCGTTCCACCGATATCGGTGATGGTCTGCCCAACGCTGGGGATCGCCATCGACGTCCCTGAGGTGGTGATCTGACCACTCAGCGAATCCAGCGCCGGCTTGCCCTTCAACGCCAGGTCGAACCGGGCCGATCCGTCGATCTTGTTGGGCGTGATGAAGATGTTTGCAATGCCCAGATTGACGCCGCCCTGTGCAGAAATGTCGGCATTGCCCGAGGCTTCGTCGTAGGTTCCTTTGACGGCACTGCTGATCTCGGCCGGTCCGGCGGCATTGGCATCAATGGTCCACACGCCGTTCTGGCGCGTTGCATTGCCTTTCGCCGTCAAGCTGCCCGGAAATTCGGGCGCAAAACGTTCGACCCGATCGAACTTGGCGTCAAAGTCCAGGTCGGCCGAGCCATCCGTATTCACGCTGCCTACCAGATTGGCGTAGGACGTCTCCGGGCCGGTCACTCTGACCGTGCCCTCGACCCCGCTGGATGTGGGGGCCACATTCCCGTTCACCTTCAGCGGTCCTGTCAGGGTCTGTGAAACCCGGGCGAGGTCGTCCAACGCGGCGGAGAAGCTCAGCCCGCCGCTTTCGCGGCTCAAGATGCCGGATGCGTTGGCGGACAAGGCGGTCCCTGCAAGCCGGAAGTTGCGAATGTTCAACCCTTCGTCGCCGTTCGATGCGTCGACTGTCAGCGTCGTCTGTCCGGGGATCAGCGCATCCACGGCATCGATTCCGGTCAAGATGTCCTCTGCATTGATTTTGCCCTGCACGTCGAAGACTTTGCTGCCACGGGCCCCTCGACCGGTCACATCCGCCGTGACCGCGCCCGCCAACGTACGGCCTGCCAGTCCGGAAAAGACGGACAGGTCGGGGGCATTGACCTGCGCCTGACCGTCAAAGGCCAGGTTTCCGGTCGGATCGTCGATGGTTGCCGCGACTTGGGCACTCAGCGTGGCTGCGTCAACGGTCGCCTTGCGGATTTCGATCCGGTCACCGGTGCGGGCCCCGTCGAAGTTCAGGACAACGCGGCCGGTCACAAGCGGATCCACCTGATCCAGCCCGGTTTGCAGGTCTGTAGTCGTCACCTGCGCAGTGCCATCAAACTCAAGGGTCTGCACGGTGCCTTTGCCATCCACCTGGGCCTGAACGGCCCCCGCAAGGTCGCGCTTGGCGAGGCCGGAGAATACAGAGAGGTCCGAGGCATTCACCCGGGCCTGGCCGTCGATGGTCAGATTGCCGTTCGGAGTGGTGACCGCGCCATCCGCCTGTGCGTTCAGCGTTTCGCCGTCGATGGTGAAAGCGCGGATCAGGATGCCGTTTGCATCCCGCTTGGCGTCCAGCGTGATGTCCGTCTCGCCCGCGATGATGGGGTCGATGTCGTCCCGACCAGTGGACAGGTTTTGTCCGGAAACGGCCAGCTTGCCGTCAAAACTGCCCTCCAACGGCGAGCCCGCCCCCTCGACCCGGACCGATGCCCGGCCGCCCAGATCCAATTTGGCGACCTCAGAGAAACGAGACAGATCGGACGCCTGCACCGTTGCCGATCCGTCAATCTTCAGACCGCTTTCAAGCCCGCTGACGACGGCATCGGCGGTCGCTGAATAGTCGGTTCCCCCAAGTTCGAAACCCGATAGTCGGAGCGATTTGTCCCGTCCGTATTCGAACAGGCCATCCAGGGTAATGCGATCGCCCACCGCTGTGTTCAGAGCAGGGTCAGCCAAGTCCAAACCATCCAGAGAGGCTTGAAGGTCTCCGGTCAGGTCCAGACCGCCGATCTGAGTCAGGGTGCCCTGTGCGGTCAACCGCGTGTGCGCAATCTGGACTTGGGGTGTGACAACGTTGTCGGTCGTCAGGCTCAGGTCCCAATGATTGCCGTTCTCGTGGTCGAACAGGGCAGAGAGCTGTGCGGCCTTGACGGATGTGTCTCCTCCACCGAATGGCAGGACCACGTCGTCCCCAGCCGGTGGCGAGATCCGTGCCTGGACGGCTGCCAGTTGCAGCGCTCCGCCTGTTCCAAGGCTGAGCTGCGCTTCCAGTTTCAAAGCTTCGGACGTGATGTCCGCCTCGGTAATCTCCAGCGCACCTTCGGCTCCGGTACGGCCATCGACATACAGGCGTGTATCCGTACCGAAGAAGGTATCCATGTTGGCGGCCAGAAATGGGGTCAGGTCGCCGCCCAGGTCGGCGGTAAAGGCAATGCCTTCGTCTGCCGCCCCTTCGGTCTTCTCGATCCCGCGCAGACGCACCTGGCCCGAGACATGGTCGACATTGTCACTGCTCAGCCCGATATCCGCCGTGAAGTCGGTGATCGGACCGGACCCTTTGGCCGTCAGGCCGATGGGCGGGCTGTCCGGTATATTCAATGCGGTCGAAATCAGCCCACCTGACGCCTCGGAGACGGTCAAGTCCAGGTCGATTTGCCGGCTTTCGTTCTGGAAACCGGCCACAAGATTTATCTGATCGCCGGCCCGGTCCAACCGGTTGATGTCCAGCTTGGTGTCCAGCGCGCCATCGGCCAGATTCAGGTTTCCGTCCACTGAAAGGTCTGCTGCAACGCCGATCAGCGGTTCGCCCAGAGACAACTCGTCAATGCGCAGTTCACCGATCTCGATCGCCACGGGCAGTTCGGGCAGTTGAAAGGGTTTGGTCTCGGCGGTGGCGGCCGGTTCGTCCGTGGTGGTCTTGCCGGGCGCGCGTGCGATGTCGATTTCTTCGGCGGTCAGGGCGTTCACGGAAAACCGGCCGCGGATCAGGGCCAGCCGGTTCCAATCCAGCTCGGCGTTCTTGATGGTCAGCCAGACCCCTTCGTCGTCGGCCACCGTGATCTCCTGGATGCGTGCGCGAGAGCTCAGCGCGCCCTCCAGCCCGATGACCCGGATATTGCGGTTGTCCCCGGATAACGTGTTCTGCAGGAAATCGGTCAGCAGACCGCCGCTCTCTTCTTCTTGCGCGGCCACGGGGCCCGAAAGGGCAAAGGCGGTTGCCCCGACTGCCAGAGGATATGAAAGGTAACGCCTCAAAATGCTTGCCCGATCCCGATATAGAACTGCAGCCCGTTGCCCGTGTCACCTTGCACAGGCACCGCCAGGTCCAGCCTCAGCGGGCCGAAGCCGCCCAGATCGTACCGAACGCCAAGGCCCGCGCCCGCGTGGTACTCGGCGCCACTGCCGATGAACGAGGACGTGTCCACGATACCGTAGTCGTAAAACCCAACAAGAGACAGCTTTTCAGTGACCTTGCCGCGCACCTCGCCCGACAGGCCAAGAAAGGACTTGCCGCCGGCAATGCCCGTGCCGACGGGGACACCAAGGCTTTCATAGGGCTGACCGCGAACGGTGCCCGCGCCGCCGGAGAAGAACAGGAAATCCGGTGTGACACCATCTGCCGGGGGGCCGAGGATCGATCCAAGTTGCACCCGACCAGCCAGTACGATCCGACCGCCAGTGCCCAGGCTGGTATAGGCGCGACCGTCGAAAAACAGGCGCAGCCCGGTATCCGTGCCCGAGATGCCGACAAAGGGCATGAATTGGCTGTCCAGGTAATACCCGCGGGTGGCGCTGACCTTGCTGTCGCGTTTGTCCCACTCGGACCGGAACGGAATGATGAAATATCGGAACTTGCGGCCGTCACCATAGGCGTCGTCAGCGTTTGAGATGGAAAAGCCCACAGCCGCCTCGGCATACAACTCGTCCGAGAACGTCCGCCGCGCACCATAGGTCAGCGAGGCAACCGACACGCTGTAATTGTCGGTATTTCGGCGCTCGAGCAGCGCGCTCCAGAAGGTGTTGTCGTCGGGGCCCAGTCGGTCGGGCTGATCCAGACGCAGACCCAACCGCCCGTCGATATCCTCAGACCCGCCGATGTTTCGGATGGCGGCCTCAAAGCGCAGCCGTTGAGCGCGGCGGAACACGTTGCGGTGGGTCCAGGTCGCGGTCACGTCCAAGCCATCGCGCGAGGCCAGTTCGACCCCAAACGTCAAGCGGCGTTTGGGCAAGTCCTCGAAGGTGGCGTCGAAATCCAGCGTGCCGTCCGGGTTCGGCGTGTCCCGTTCCTGGATCGAGACGGTGCTGAACGTACCGGTCCGCCGCAGCCGTGTGCCGACCTTTTGCAGCTTTTCGGGCGAGTAGACCTCGCCCGACGGGAAACCGGCGATTTTCTCGATCGAACTGTGGCGGACATCGGTGCCGCCTTCGATATACATCTTGCCGAACTTCAGGCGCGGTCCTTGGTCCAGGTCGATCCGGGCGTCCAGCTGGGCCTGTGCGTGCCGGGCGATGATCTGTTGATCGCGCAGTTTCGCTTTGGCGTGGCCCGCGTCCTTCCAGGCCTGAATCCCGGCCGAAGTCGCCTGTTGAATGGCGCCGGTCGTGGCCAGCTTGCCGGAGGCAAACTCTTCGGGCAACTCGGTATCGGGGGCCAGAGGCTGAACGACTGCGGTTCCGAAATTGTACGCTTTGCCGGGGCGAATGGTGATCGTTGCCCGATTGATCTGTGCAGGAACGCTCAGCGAACTGAGATCTGCCGCTTCCTTTCCGTCCAGTTTGATGCTGACCGACGGGCCGAAATATCCGGCATCATAGAGGATTTGCACGATCGTTCGGTAATCCGACAATGCGGCGGACAGAACTTCAAGCGGCGTGTCCAGACCCCGGTTGTCGGCAGTCATGACCGAGGACGTTTCCTCAATCTGCTTTTTCAGGTCGTCCGACAAACCTGGCGCTGCAAGCGATGTTTCCAGTGCCATCGCACAGGTCGGGGCGAGGGCAAAAAACACACCCGCGCACCAGTTCTTCAGACCGCCCCTACGCCTGCTCGCCTGCATCAAATGGCTCCACCTGTCCCGGGCCGCATTAATTTGCGCCGCTTGTCGCGGCGTCACGATCCCTTGGAGAATAGTTAGACCATCTCAAACCGCTCAGGCAAAGAAATAAACGCGGATTTCCCGTTCCCATGCGAAGTTGTGGAAAAGCTGCCGCTACAGGCCCGCGTTTCGGAACCAGCGGATAATGGCCTCGCGGTCTTCGGGTTCCATATAGGTGACGTTGGCCGGCGGCATCGCGTGGCTGACTCCAGCCTGCAGATAGATTTGCTCGGCATTGCGCGCGATGTCACCTTCGGTCTCCAGAAGAACACCCTTGGGGGCCCAGAGGATTCCGTCCCAGACGGGCTCGCGCGCGTGGCACATCGAACAGCGCCCCAAGACTACGTCATGGGCTTCTTCAAAGCCGCTGGCCTGCACAAAGCGCTCCTCGAACTGTGTCAGGGGCTGCGCCTCGGCCTCTTCCAGCGGTTTGTACATCGGCGCAGTGGACAGCCACATGATGGCGATGAACAGCAGGGCCGTCACAAGCCAGGTCCAGGTCGGGTTGCCGGCCCGGGCGTGGCGTGTGTTGAAATAGTGCCGGATGGTGACGCCCATCAGGAACACCAGCGCCGCGATGATCCAGTTGTATTCGGTCGCAAAGGCCAGCGGGTAATGGTTCGACAGCATCAGGAAGACCACCGGCAAAGTCAGATAGTTGTTGTGGGTCGAGCGCAGCTTGGCGATCTTGCCGTATTTTGGGTCCGGGGTGCGGCCATTTTTCAGGTCATCCACCACGATCCGTTGGTTGGGCATGATGATGAAAAACACATTGGCCGTCATGATCGTGGCGGTGAAGGCGCCCAGATGCAGCATCATCGCGCGGCCGGTGAAGATCTGGTTGTATCCCCAGCCCATCGCCACCAGCAGAACGAACAGCAGCAGCATCAACAGGGTCGGACGCTCACCCAGACCCGATTTGCACAGGAAATCATAGATCAGCCAGCCCACGGTCAGCGATGCCGCCGAGATCAGGATGCCCTGCCACAGCGCCAGATCGGCCTTCTGTGCGTCGATCAGATACAGCTCGCCGCCCACCCAGTAGACGATCATCAGCAGTGCCGCGCCGCTGAGCCAGGTTGCATAGCTTTCCCATTTGAACCAGGTCAGGTGGTCGGGCATCCGCTCGGGCGCCACGAGGTATTTCTGGATATGGTAGAAGCCGCCGCCATGCACCTGCCATTCCTCGCCATCAGCAGGACCGGGGATGTCGCGGTTCAGGCCAAGATCCAGCGCGATGAAATAGAACGACGATCCGATCCAGGCGATTGCCGTGATGACATGCAGCCACCGCACCGCAAATGCCATCCAGTCCCAGAACACGGCGAATTCATACATGCAAAGCTCTCCGATTGCTTGCCGACACACTAGGCAAACGGGGTTTTCTTCGGTATTCCCGTATATTGTCAAACTGTATCAAAAAAAACGAAAAGATGTCCTATCTCGACAATATCCGTACCTTTGTCCGGGTCTATGATCTTGGCAGCATGTCCGCGGCCGGACGCGATCTGCGAATCTCGCCAGCGGTGACTTCGGCGCGGATTTCCCAGCTCGAAGATCATTTGGGTGTGCGATTGTTCCAGCGTACCACCCGAAACCTCAGCCCGACCGAGCAGGGCCGGGCGTTCTACCCCGGTGCGGTTGCGGTTCTGGATGCCGTGAACGAGGCCGAGGCGCAGGTCGTGCACCTGACCGAAGCGCCCCGGGGATCGCTTTTTGTTGCGGCTCCACTGGGGGTCGGGCGACGGCTGTTAGCGCCTCAAGTCCCTGAATTTCTTGCCGACTACCCCGAGATTGACGTGCGGCTGCGTCTGACGGACAGGTCTGTTGATCTCACGACCGAAGGGCTGGATCTGGCGTTCTTCATCGGTCAACCCGAAGACAGCACTTTGCGGATCCGCAAAATCGCGGATTGCCAGCGCGTCTTGTGTGCTGCGCCAGACTATGTTGCGCGCCGGGGCATGCCCCGGACCGGGGCGGACCTGATCTCGGACCGGCACGAATGTCTGAACCTGCGATTCCCCGGGGCGACCGAGTTCCAATGGCTACTGCAGACAGCCGAAGGACCGAAACGGTTTGCGGTGTCCGGGCGGTTCGAGTGCGACGATGGCGATGTTCTGACTGATTGGGCGCTGGCTGGGCAGGGGATCGCGATGAAACCTGTTTTTGAAGTGGCCGAGCATCTCAAGGCCGGGCGATTGGTGCCCGTTGCCGTCGACACGCCACCGGTTTCGGTCCAGATGGCGTGTCTCTACACGCATCGGCGTCATCAGGACCCCAAAGCGCGACTGTTCATGGATTTCATGATCTCGCGGATCGGCGATGTGGTGCGGACGTCGCAGGTCTGAGGGGTCAGCTGCCGCGGTAGGTCGAATACCCGAATGGCGACAGCAAAAGCGGCACATGGTAATGCGCCTCGGGGTCGGACATGCCAAACCGGATCGGTATTTGATCAAGGAAAAGAGGGTCTTCAACGGCTTGCCCGGAGGCCCGCAGGTAGTCGCCCGCAAAGAAGATCAACTCGTAGATACCGGTCTTGAAAGTCTTTTCCGGCAGGATCGGACTGTCGGTGCGCCCGTCCGCATTGGTTTCCATCTCAACCAGTTTCCGGTGCGAATTGCCGGACACGCGGTACAACGCGATTTTCAGCCCCTCGGCCGGACATCCCCGCGCCGTGTCCAGAACATGGGTCGTCAGATAGCCTGCCACGAGTTGCTCCTGCTGTTGTCTGCACGTTTCGTCTTCGGATGCCATTTTAGGCAATCCGGTTTGCATTGCCCACCTTGCGGCAAAGGCCATGGCGCAGGGAACGCCGAAACAACCGGAAACAGCGTTCGGATTGATTTGATAATCCATCACGGTTTTATGGGATAAACCGAATGGAAGCCTGAAATTGAAGACGGAAAGCAGAATGCAGCCCCCCCGATACCCCCGCGACATGATTGGATACGGAGCCAACCCGCCAGAAGCCCAGTGGCCGGGCGGGGCCAAGCTGGCAGTGCAGATCGTGCTGAACTATGAAGAGGGCGGCGAAAACTGCGTTTTGCATGGCGACGCTGAGTCCGAGGCATTTCTGTCCGAAATCGTGGGTGCCGCGCCTTGGCCCGGCCAGCGTCATTGGAACATGGAATCCATCTATGAATACGGCGCCCGCGCCGGGTTCTGGCGGCTGCATCGCCTGATGGCCGACCTGCCGGTGACCGTCTATGGCGTGGCCACCGCGCTGGCGCGCTCGCCCGATCAGGTGGCGGCGATGAAATCCGCCGGGTGGGAGATCGCCAGCCACGGCCTGAAATGGGTCGAACACAAGGACATGCCCGAAGACGAAGAGCGCGCCCAGATCGCCGAGGCGATCCGCCTGCATACCGAGGTGGTCGGAGACCGTCCGCGCGGCTGGTACACGGGGCGGTGCTCGGACAACACCGTGCGGCTAGTGGCCGAGGAAGGCGGGTTTGCCTATGTGGCCGACACCTACGCCGACGATCTGCCTTATTGGATGCATACCGGTGGGCGCGACCAGCTGATCGTGCCCTATACGTTGGACTGCAACGACATGCGCTTTGCCACGCCGCAGGGGTTCAACTCGGGCGATCAGTTCTTTGCGTATCTCCGCGACAGCTTCGATGCGCTCTATGCCGAGGGGCAGGCGGGCGCGCCCAAGATGTTGTCGATCGGCCTGCATTGCCGCCTGATCGGCCGGCCGGGCCGAGTGATGGCGCTGAAGCGGTTCCTGGACTATGCGCGCGGCTACTCCGATGTATGGTTCGCGACCCGGTTGCAGATTGCCGAACACTGGGCCGCGCATCATCCGCCGCAGGACCGCCCGCGCCCCTCGCAGATGGACCGCGACGCCTTCGTGGCGGCCTATGGCGGTATTTTCGAACATTCACCCTGGATCGCCGAGCGCGCCTGGGCGCTGGAACTGGGCCCCGCTCATGATACGGCGGGCGGGCTACACAACGCGCTGGCACGGGTGTTCCGTTCGGCCTCGCCCGAGGAACGCCTGGGCGTTCTGACCGCGCATCCGGATCTGGCGGGCAAGCTGGCGCAGGCCAAACGCCTGACGGCCGAAAGCACCTCGGAACAGGCCTCGGCCGGGTTGGACGCCTTGACCGACGCCGAGCGCGACGCCTTCACCGATTTGAACACGCGTTACACCGAAAAATTCGGCTTTCCCTTCATCATCGCGGTGCGCGACCACGACAAGGCCTCGATCCTGCATGCGTTCCAGCGGCGCATCGAGAATGACCGCGAGACCGAACTCGCCGAGGCTTGCCGTCAGGTCGAGCGCATCGCCGAGTTCCGGCTGCGCGACGTGCTGCCCTCATGACGCGGATCATTCCTATCGCGCCGCTGACGGCCCAAGCCTTTGCACCGTTCGGCGATGCGCTTGAGGTTTCGGGCACGCCGGACAAGATCATCAACCAGGGTCAGTGCGGGCGATACCATGACCGGGCGGTTCTGGATTTCGCGGATGGGCGCGCGGGGATCAGCCTGTTCGATGCCAATCCGCGGGCATTGCCCTATCAACTGGACATGGTCGAACGTCACCCTCAGGGCAGCCAGGCCTTCATTCCCATGTCCCACCAGCCGTTCCTGGTGATCGTCGCGCCGGATGAGGATGGCGTTCCGGGCCGGCCACAGGCCTTCGTGACGCAGCCGGGACAGGCCGTGAACTACCATCGGGGCACGTGGCATGGCGTGCTGACGCCGCTGCACGCGCCTGGCCTGTTCGCTGTAGTCGACCGTATCGGTTCGGGTGCAAACCTCGAGGAGCACTGGTTCGACTCCCCTTACGAGGTGGTTGAACGCTAACCCAATTTTGAAGCCGTCGGAGAAGCGGCAAGACCCCCATGAGAAAACAGGGAGACAGTTGAGATCATGGCCGAAACTTCGATAGGAACACCCGATCAGCTTCGGGATCCGAATTACACGCCCGCGCTGCACAAGGCGATACCACTTGGCATTCAGCACGTTTTGGCAATGTTTGTGTCAAACGTGACCCCCGCCATCATCGTGGCCGGTGCGGCCGGGTTTGGCTTCGGGTCGAACTCGCCCGATTTTCCCGAGCTGCTGTATCTGATCCAGATGTCGATGCTGTTTGCAGGGCTGGCGACCTTGTTGCAGACCATCACGCTGGGCCCGGTTGGTGCGGCATTGCCCATCGTTCAGGGAACAAGCTTTGCGTTCCTGCCCATCATGATCCCATTGGTGGCTGGCAAGGGCGTTGAAGCCCTTGCCGCGCTGTTCGGAGGCGTTCTGATCGGCGGTATCTTTCACGCCTGCCTTGGGATGTTCATTGGCAAGATCCGCTTCGCTCTGCCGCCATTGGTCACCGGCCTTGTTGTGACGATGATCGGATTGGCACTGGTCAAGGTCGGCATCCAATATGCGGCGGGTGGTGTCCCTGCGATCGGTACGCCGGAATACGGATCGCTGCTCAACTGGTCTGCGGCACTGGTCGTCGTGATCGTCACGCTGGGCCTCAAGTTCTTTGCCCGCGGAATGCTGTCGGTGTCTGCGGTTCTGGTCGGATTGGCTGTCGGCTATGTCTACGCCCTGATGGTCGGAATGGTGACGTTCGAAGCCATTGGAACAAGCTGGTCGCGGGCCGCTGGTTTCGCGCTGCCGGTGCCCTTCAAATATGGGTTCGAATTCTCGCTGGCGGCGGTGATCGGGTTCTGCCTCATGGCTTTCGTGTCAGCGGTCGAAACCGTCGGTGACGTTTCGGGCATTACCAAAGGTGGCGCGGGTCGCGAGGCCACGGACAAAGAGATCGCGGGAGCGACCTACGCAGATGGTGTTGGCACGGCTGTCGCTGGTATCTTTGGCGGTTTGCCGAATACCTCGTTCAGTCAGAATGTCGGCCTGATCGCGATGACCGGTGTCATGAGCCGCCATGTCGTCACGATTGGTGCGCTGTTCCTGATCCTATGCGGACTTGTTCCCAAGGTCGGCGCCATCATACGCACTGTTCCGATCGAAGTTCTGGGGGGCGGTGTGATCGTCATGTTCGGCATGGTGGTGGCTGCCGGCATTTCGATGTTGTCCGACGTGGACTGGAACCGGCGCAACATGGTGATCTTCGCCATCTCGCTGTCGATCGGGCTCGGCTTGCAGCTGGAGCCCGGCGCGGTTCAGCACTTGCCGGACACAATCCGAATCCTGATGACAAGCGGACTGCTGCCCGCAGCGCTGATCGCCATCGTGCTGAACCTCATTCTGCCGCATGAACTGGCCGAGGAATCGACCGAAGAGGTCTCGGGCGGAATGGCCGGTCACGGCGCTGGCAGTTTGCCGCACGACTGAAACCTGTAACTCAGCCCTGCAGCGCCAAGCGCGCTGCGGGCTATTCCGTCTGAGCCATCATACCGGCGACATCGAGCATACGGGCCGAAAAACCCCACTCATTGTCATACCATCCGAAAACCCGGACCTGATTTTGCCCGACAACACGTGTTTCCGGTCCGGCAATCACCAGCGATTCCGGTCGCGCACGCAGATCGGACGAGACCAGCGGCAAGTCGGTCCAGCCGAGCACCTTTGATGCCTCGACGGCGCGGCTCAATTCGGCAGAGAACAGCTCCGGATCCATTCCATTTTGCAGGGTCGCGACCAGATCGATGGCCGAGACGCTGGCAGTGGGCACCCGCACCGCCGCACCGGAAATACGTCCGGCCAGATGGGGCAGAACCTCGTCGATCAGATGGGTCGCGCTTGACGTTGTGGGTACCATCGACAAGGCCCCGGCCCGCGACCGCGCCAGGTCGCCGCGCGGGGCGTCCACCATCGGCTGGCTGTTTGTGTAGCAGTGAATCGTGGTCATGTGCGCTGAGGCGATGCCTCCGATCTCGTCGATCACCTTGGCCAGCGGCGCCAGCGCGTTGGTGGTGCAGGACGCGTTCGACACAATCCGGGCACTGCCCAGCATGTCTTCGTTGGCACCCAGAACGATCGTTGTTTCGGCGGCCGGGGACGGGCCGGAAATCAGCACCTTGCCAGCCCCTGCCTGCAGGCCCCGGATTGCGACATCCGAACTGCGCGCGATACCCGTGCAATCCAGCATCACGTCCACGCCGGACAGATCGACATCGGCAAGGTCGTCGCTGTGGCTCAGTGGAATCGAATGTCCATCTACCTGCAAGGCCCCGGCGCTGGTTTCGACCGAACCGGCATAGGGGCCGAACGTGCTGTCGTACTTGAACAGATAGGCACAGGTCTCAAGCGGTGCGATGTCGTTGATCAGCACCACTTGAACATCCGAACCCGCTGGCAGGGCCATGACCTGCCGCAGGATCGTGCGGCCGATGCGGCCGAATCCGTTGATTGCGAGTTTCATGCGCAAGCTATGGCAGGCCGTTTGACCGACCTCAATGCCCGTATGGCGTCGCCGCTATCCGCAGCTGACCTGCGAGAAGAACTGGCCCGAAATATTCTGGTACATGCTTGACCGGATCACCTTGCACCCGGTTGCCTGCTGGATGGCCGCAATGGCCTGAACCGTGCGCAGGCGCGGCGGCGGGCCGAACGGGTTGAGGTTGTTGTTGTCGCGGGTCGCACGATACACGACAGGGGCATCCGCAACCTGCGTCACAGCCCATGTGCGGCTCATGACGGATACGGTTTTGGTCGCTTCCTTCGCCACGACCGGGGCGGTGTCGACGGCGACCATGAAGCCGATCATGGCCAGTGCCGTCAGAGGGGCGCGCAGTTTCATCGACCAATCTCCACGAATGAACAAAACGAAATCACCTCTGATTTCAGCAAATTCCGCCGTCCCTGTGAACCCCTGCCGACGCAAAAGCCCGTTTTCAGAACCTTTTGCTGGTCATCGTGTGGACAGTTTCAACGGCATGTGCCGATTGACGTCCTTGTAGAGCAGATACCGGAATCGCCCCGGCCCGCCCGCGTAGCAGGCTTGAGGACAGAACGCGCGCAACCACATGTAGTCACCGGCCTCGACCTCGACCCAATCCTGGTTCAGTCGATAGACGGCCTTGCCCTCAAGCACATAAAGCCCGTGCTCCATGACATGTGTTTCGGCAAAGGGGATGACCCCGCCTGGTTCAAACGTGACAATGTTCACATGCATGTCATGGCGCAGATCACTTGGATCCGCGAAGCGCGTGGTGGCCCACCGACCTTCGGTGCCGGGCATTGGGGTTGGGGCGACGTCGCGTTCGTTGGTGATGATCGGATCGGGGGCCGGCAATCCGGGTACGGCCTCATAGGCCTTGCGTACCCAATGGAACCGGGCCACGGCGTCAGAGCGGTTGTGCAAGGTCCAATCGGACCCGGGCGGAATGTAGGCATAGCCCCCTGTGTCCAGCTCGTGGACCTGCCCCGCAAGGGTCAGGGTAACCGACCCTTCGACGACGAAGACCACGCCTTGAGCCTTCGGGTCCGTCTCGGGCGTATCGCTGCCGCCGCCCGGCTGGACCTCCATGATGTATTGCGAAAACGTCTCGGCAAACCCGCTGAGGGGGCGCGAAAGGACCCACAGTCGGGTCTGTTCCCAAAACGGCAGAAAGCTGGTCACGATGTCGCGCATCGTGCCTTTCGGGATGACGGCATAGGCGTCAGTGAACATGGCGCGGTCGGTCAGCAGCTGAGTCTGGTCCGGAAGCCCGCCGGTGGGCGCGTAGTAATTTTGATGAGCCATTCCTGTGCCTCAAGCTTGGTTTGCGATTACTATGGTCGCATCAGCGGCGGGCCGATAGCGCCGGCAGTCCGATAGGTTTGTTCGGCATTATTTGAAGGTCCGGCCGCTGGGGCTTGGCCCTGATTGCATGGATGTATATTCTTGGTGCAGATCAATTTTCACGAAAGCGAGTTTCGCATGACTGTCCGGTTGCCTGCTGCCCTGTTTGCGCTGTTTTTGTCGGGTGTCGTGGGGGCGGTCGATGCCAAGCCTCTGTCCCGGATCATCGCCGAAATGGGGCTGAGCCCGGAAGACTATCAGGTTCTGGACGCGACGACGTCTTCGATGCTGGCAGGCGGGACCCCAAGCGTCGGGCAGGAGCGCAACTGGGTCAACGAGAAAACGGGCACCAAAGGCACGGTCAGGATACGGGACGTGAAGGACAACTGCGTTCACTTCCAGCACTTTGTGCAGTCGTCCGGGGCGGCGCCCAACCCGGAAATCCGCACCCGTCAGTGCAAGGATGCCAGCGGCAATTGGATTCTGACGCCGTAATCGCGGCTCAGTAACCGCGGCTGCGGTCAACCTCGTGCAGCAGGGGCTGACCTGCGCTCAGCCGCAGAAAGTTCTGGGCAACATCCGCCAACGCATCACCCAGATGCCATCCCGACACATGCGGTGTGATCGTGACCGCCGGGTGCCGCCATAAGGGGCTGTCTTTGGGCAACGGCTCTTGTGCGGTCACATCGAGAACCGCGTGCCCAGGACGACCCCGGTCAAGTGCCTCGATCAAGGCTTCCTCGTCGATCAGGTCGCCACGTCCCGCATTCAACAACTGTCTGCCGTCCTTCATCGCGCCGAGCATTTCTGCGTCAAACAAGCCGATGGTTTCGGGGGTTGAGGGCAGGATCGCGCAGACATGGTCGCAACCGCGCAGCATTCTCGGCAAAGCATCCTGCCCGTGCAGACAGGTCACATCTTCGATTTGCTTGGGCGACCGGCTCCAGCCGATGACCTGGAACCCGACATCGCGCAGCATGCGGGCGGTACGGCTGCCGATATGGCCCAGCCCCAGAACTCCGACTACGGTGTCAGATGTCAGCACCGGCGCTTTCGGCCGCCACTCGGCCCGCCGCTGAGCGTCCGCGTGAAAGCCCATGTTCCGGTGAGCGTACAGGATATAGGCCAGAAACCACTCTGCGATGCCTTGCGCCGGGGCGTCCGGTTTCAGGCGGGCCACGCGGACATGCGCGGGCAGGGCGGGGTTCGACACGATTGTCTCGACTCCGGCGCCCAACTTTTGCACCAGCTGCAGATTGGGTAGGCGGGTCGCGTGATCGTCCCGCAGGCCGACAACCGCCACCATGGTGACCTCGGCCGGGTCACCAATGGTGCTTGGCGTGCGCACATCGGCCGTTGGTGCATGTTGCCGTACTTCTTCGGCAATCTCGGCATCGCTCATCCAGTCAGACAGCCCGGTATCGATCAACAACGCCATCTGCGCCCCTCTTCCGTTTCAAATTGATTGCAAGTGACGTGCCGTCACGCGGCTGGACACAGTTGCCGCAGCTAAGCCATCCTCGGCGCAAAGGTAAAGCCCGGTTCCGGGATCTACGGAGGATTCTTCATGAACATGTCATTCGTCTTGCGCGAGGAGAACCGGACGCTGCTGGAGCGCGTCCGCGACATGATCCGCAACGAGATCATGCCCCTGGAAGACGAATACCAAGCCGAGATCAACAAAGGTGACCGCTGGCAGTATACCGAACGCCAGGCCGAGATCCTGGAAGGGTTGAAGGCCAAGGCCAAGGCGGCCGGTCTGTGGAATTTCTGGCTGACCGACAGCGACAAGGGGTTTGGTCTGACCACGGTCGAATACGCCTATTTCGCCGAAGAGATGGGCAAGACCCCGTTGGGCGCCGAGGTGTTCAACTGTTCCGCCCCCGACACCGGCAACATGGAGGTGTTCGAGCGCTACGGTACCGATAAGATGAAAGAACAATGGCTCAAGCCGCTGCTCGAGGGCGAGATCCGCTCGGCCTATCTGATGACCGAGCCGGATGTGGCCTCGTCGGATGCCACGAATATCTCGATGTCCTGCGTGCGGGACGGGGATGACTATGTTCTGGATGGCGAGAAATGGTGGTCGTCCGGCGCGGGCGATCCGCGCTGCAAGGTCTACATCGTGATGGTCAAGACCGGCGGCGACGACCTGCCCAAGCACAAGCGCCAGTCGATGATCGTGGTGCCCGCCGACACGCCCGGGATCGAGATCCTGCGCCCGATGGAAGTGTACGGCCATGACGACGCGCCGCACGGGCACATGCATATTCGGTTTACCGATGTCCGGGTGCCGGCCGAGAACATCCTGCTGGGCGAGGGCCGCGGGTTCGAAATCGCGCAGGGGCGCCTCGGGCCCGGTCGTATCCATCACTGCATGCGCGCGATCGGCCAGGCCGAGATGGCGCTGGAGCAGATGTGCAAACGCGCCCTGCAGCGCGAAGCCTTCGGCAAGAAGCTGGCGCAACTGGGTGCCAATTTCGACATCATCGCCGAGTGCCGGATGGAGATCGAGATGGCCCGCCTGCTGTGTCTGAAGGCCGCGTGGTACATGGATCAGGGCGATGCGCGCGCGGCGGCCCCGTGGATCAGCCAGATCAAGGTGGTCGCGCCGCGCGTTGCGCTGAAGGTGATCGACGAGGCAGTGCAGATGTTCGGCGGGCAGGGCGTCAGCCAGGATACGCCGCTGGCCACCGCCTGGACGCATGTGCGCACGCTGCGGCTGGCCGATGGCCCGGATGCGGTGCATCGCCGTCAGGTGGCGCGGGCCGAACTGAAAAAGCATACCCAGGAAAAGATCTGACATGCAGGACGCGGCTATGCGGCCAGTGGTGGGTGAGACCGCCTATTTCCGGGTCGCGCCCGATGGGGCCTTTGTCGGCAATGACCCGGCGCGCGGGCCGTGGTCGGCTGACCACTGTCATGCCGGCCCGGTTGCGGGCCTGATCGTGCGCGCGGCCGAGATCGAGGTCGGCCCCGACAAGATGCTGACCCGCCTGACCGTCGATCTGCTGCGCCCGCTGCCTCTGTCCGGTCTTCGCGTGGCCGCCGAGACCGTGCGCCACACCAAGACGCTGGCCACCACGCGCGTCACGGTGCATGACCTGGACGATACGCTGTGCGCGACCGCCACCACGATGCATCTGGCGCGCCGGGATCTGGGGCCGGTGCCGAATGTGGCGATCCAAGGCCCCGACCTGTCGCAGATCGAAGACGGCCCGTTTCCCATCGGCGAAATGCGGCATGACCTGCCCGGCTTTGCCCATCATTCCGAGGTGGCCTATCCCAGGGGCGGCAACCAGGGGGCGGGGCCGAAAACCATCTGGATGCGCACCCCGCCTCTGCTCGAGGGTGAAACCCCCTCACCGATCCAGTCGCTGTGCCCGCTGGCCGATTGCGGCAACGGAATTTCGTGGAATGCGCCGACCTCGGAAATGGGGTTCATGAACACCGACCTGACGGTGCAGGTCCACCGCGAGCCGATGTCCGACTGGCTCGCCTCGGAGTCCGTGTCACACTGGCAGCCCAGCGGCATCGGGATGTCGCAGTCGGTTCTGTACGATACCCAAGGCCCGATCGGCACGGCGCTGCAGACGCTGGTCCTGTTTCCGCCGAAATGAGCGGCAAAATCCGTGCTTACCGCCGAACCGCGTTGCCAGCGCCGGTCGGGCACCCTATCTTCGCGTTCATGCGTTGGATACCCACCTTGCTCGCCTGTTGCCTGCCGTTTTCCGCGGTGGCGCACCCGCATGTCTTCATCGACACCGGGTTGGAATTCATCGTGGACGCGTCGGGCAACCTGACGCATGTCCGCGTCACTTGGGCCTATGACGAGTTCTACTCGCTGCTGGTGCTTGAAGACATGAGGTTGGATCAGGACGGCGACGGCGTGTTGTCCGAGGCGGAGGAGCAGCGCCTCGCCGGTTTCGACGCGCAGTGGGTCGAAGGATACAACGGCGATCTGGTCATCGTGGCCTCCGATCAGCCGGTTGTCTTGTCCGGCCCGCTGGAACCGCGCGCCACGACCGAGGATGGCCGCATCGTGACCACCCATCTGCGCAAGGTCGAGGGCGAGCCAGTACCCGCCCTTGCGCTGTCTGCCAAACCCTATGACGAGACATTCTATACCGCCTACGAGGTGACGCGCCCGGTCACTGTTTCCGGGCCTGACACCTGCCGGATCGACAGGTTCGAGCCGGATATCGACGGCGAGCTGGCCCAGATGCAGGCCTTTCTGCTGACCCTGGACGCCGACTATGACCTCGAGGAGAACGACATCCCCCTGGTCGGTGAACGTTTTGCCACCGAGATCCGCGTTTCATGTCCCGCTACCTGATCCTGCCGGTTGGTCTGGCGATTGCGCTGCTGCTGTGGTTCTGGGGCAGCGGAGGTTTTGACAGCCTAGCGTCCTGGGCTGCGGGCGAGCAGCGGGAATTTCAGAACCAGATCGCCCGAGCCCTTCGGGCCGCGCGGGCCGAACAGCCCGAGGCCGTGGCCACGCTGCTGGCCGTCTGTTTTGCCTATGGGTTCTTCCATGCGGTGGGGCCGGGGCATGGTAAGGTGCTGATCGGAGGGTACGGGCTGGGCCGCAATGTCGCATTTCTGCGCCTGTCGGCGATCAGCGTGCTTTCCTCGCTGGGGCAGGCCGTGACGGCCATCGTTCTGGTTTATGCAGGCGTTCTGGTGTTCCAGATGTCGCGGCAAAGCCTGGTCGGCGCCACCGAGCAGATCATGGCCCCGGTCAGCTATGGCGCGATCGCGGCCATCGGGCTGTGGCTGGTTCTGCGGTCGCTGCGCAGTTTCGCCCGGCGCGGTCGTGCGGACAGTGCCCCGCATGACCATCACCATCATCATGATCACGGGCATCACCACCACGACGGTGAGGTCTGTTCCGATTGCGGGCATCGTCACGGCCCCACCGCGGAAGAGGTGGCCCAGGTCGGCAGCCTGCGCGAGGCGCTGATCCTGATCGCCGGCATCGCCGCGCGACCGTGTACCGGAGCTTTGTTCGTGCTGATCCTGACCTGGCAGATGGGCATCGCGATGGTCGGTATCGCCGGGGCCTTTGCCATGGCGCTGGGCACCGCGACCGTCACCACCCTGGTTGGCTGGACGTCGTTCGGGTTGCGGGGAGGGCTCTTGGCCTCGGCCTCGGCTACGCGGTTCGCGGCCGTGCTGGCGCCCACGATCGAACTGGTGGCCGGGCTGCTGATCGCGGTGATCGCCGGTGGATTGCTGCTGCGCGCGCTCTGACGTCAGTCGAAAACAGGATCGGGGTAGCCCACCCGCGCCAGGTACAAACCTTGCGGAGGGCAGACCGGCCCGCAGGCCGCGCGGTCGGCGGCCTCGAGCGCATCGCGCACGTCCTGCGGTGTCCAGGCGCCCGCGCCGACCCGTTCGAGCGTGCCGACGAAACTGCGCACCTGGTTGTGCAGGAAGGACCGGGCGCGGACGTGGAAATGCACCTCGGGGCCGGAAAAGCCCGGAACCTGTTCGACGCGCAGCTCGTCCAGCGTCTTGACTGGGCTGGCCGCCTGGCAGATCGAGGACCGGAAGGTGGTGAAATCGTGCCGCCCGATCAACATGTCGGCCCCAGCTTGCATCGCGGCGACATCCAGCGGATGCCCGATCTGCCAGACCTGGCCCTTGTCATGGGTCGCGGGCGCACGGCGGATCAGTATGCGGAACAGGTACTGCCGCTCGATGGCCGAGAACCGCGCATGCCAGTCATCCGCCACCCGCGCGGCCTTGAGAATCGCCACCGGCAACGGCTTGAGGTGATAGTTCAGCGCCTCGGACAGGCGGAACGGGTCCCAATCCTTTTCCAGGTCGCAATGGGCCACTTGCCCCAGCGCGTGAACGCCCGCATCCGTGCGCCCGGCGGCCGCGATCGTGTGTGACCCGGGCTGTAGTTTCGACAACGCCGCCTCGATGGCGCCCTGGACCGAGGGCAGATCCTTCTGCCGCTGCCATCCGGCAAACGGCTCACCTTGGTATTCGACTTTCAACGCGTATCTGGGCATGGGCTGCTGGTACCCTGCCGGAGGCGCCCGGGCAAGGGCAGGCGGCAAAAGCGCTGGCAACCGGGGCAGCGGCTACCTATCTTGGGACAAACAAGAAATGCGGGGCGGCGGTTTGGTCATCTCATCACTGGCAGACAGTCTTGTGCGCGGCGTCGAATCCGTCGGCGACCGCGTATCCGAGACGTTTTTCGAACCGGTCGTGCGGCTGGGCGTCACCGGTCTTGCGCGGTCGGGCAAGACGGTGTTCATCACGTCGCTGGTGGCCAACCTGCTGGACCGGGGGCGGATGCCCGGCCTGGTCGCCCAACAGGAGGGGCGCATCAACGCCGCCTACCTGCAGCCGCAGCCCGACGACACAGTGCCCCGGTTCGATTATGAATCGCACCTGTCGGCACTGA
Organism: Ruegeria arenilitoris; assembly: GCF_013032855.1. GTDB lineage: Bacteria > Pseudomonadota > Alphaproteobacteria > Rhodobacterales > Rhodobacteraceae > Ruegeria > Ruegeria arenilitoris. The sequence continues at coordinate 697,435 of NZ_WQDA01000002.1, read as the reverse complement.
CCGGGCCTCAGCCCCATTGGCCCGACAGCACCCGCGCCGTGTCCGAGCTGCGCCTGTCGTTCAAGGTCCGCCCTGCCGGGCTGCTGGCTGGCCTGCAGGGGCCACGCACCGTGCATCTGGACATCGTCGACTATCCCGGCGAATGGCTGCTGGATCTGGCACTGCTCGAAAAAAACTATGACGACTGGTCGCGCGAAACGTTGGAGCGGATCGCGCAGCGTCCGGCCGCGGCCGATTTCCTGGCCCAGATCAAATCCGTTGATCCGGCCGACCCCCATGATGAACCCACCGCGCAGGCCCTGGCGCGGGGCTTTGCCGACTATCTGACTGCCGCGCGGGATGCGGGGTTTTATGACTGCACGCCGGGCCGGTTCCTGCTGCCGGGCGATCTGGCCGGGTCGCCGGTGCTGACCTTTGCGCCGTTGCCGGTCGAGAGCGCCGCGCGCCGCCGCAGCCTGCACCGCGAGATGGAGCGCCGGTTCGAGGCCTACAAATCGCAGGTGGTGAAGCCCTTTTTCCGGGATCATTTCGCCCGGATCGACCGGCAGGTGGTGCTGGTGGATGCGCTGGGCGCGATTCACAAGGGTCCGCAGGCGGTCGAGGACATGCGCCGCGCCATGGGCGACATCCTGTCGGCCTTCCGGCCCGGCCGCAATGCGTGGCTCAGCCAGATGTTGCTGGGCAAGCGGGTCGAACGCATCCTGTTCGCGGCCAACAAGGCCGATCACCTGCACCACCTGCAGCACCCGCGCCTGACCGCGATCATGGAGGCCCTGACCCGCGAGGCGCGCGACCGCGCCAGGTTCGCCGGGGCCGAAACCGCCGCCATGTCCATCGCCGCGCTGCGCGTGACGACCGAAGAGATCCGCAATCACAACGGCGTCGAACTGCCCTGCGTGCGCGGTAGTTTGGAGAATGGAAAACAGGCGGCCTTCTACCCCGGAGAGCTGCCCGAAGACCCCGCCCATCTGCTTAATCCTGCGCGTAAGGGGGCCGACACCTGGCTGGGCGAGGAGTACGGGTTCATGACCTTTGCCCCGGCGCATCTTTCGCTGCGCCCCGGTGACGGCCCGCCGCATATCCGGCTGGACCGCGCCGCGCAGTTTCTGATCGGAGACCGGCTGTGACCGTCACCCTCAGGCCCGCGCGCAGCCTCGACGCTGGGGCGGTCGGAGAGATCCTGCACGGCTTTGCACGCGAAAACGACTGGATGCCCGAGCTGCATTCGGGGGCTGAAGCCATCGCTTTTTGTGGGCAGATGATCGACAAAGGATGGGTCACGGTTGCCGAACAGGGCGGCAAGGTCGCAGGCTTTTTGGCCATGGACGGAACCGAGGTTCATTGCCTGTACCTGAGTCCCCCTGCGCGGAATCAGGGGATCGGCACAGAACTGCTGGACAGCGCCAAGGCAGGTCGCCGAGAACTGGCGCTGTATGCGTTTCAGGCCAACACGGGCGCGTGCCGGTTCTACGAACGGCACGGCTTTGTCGAAGTGGCCCGCAGCGAAGGCGCCGACAATGATGAACAGCTGCCGGACATTCGGTTCGTCTGGCGGAAAAAGGAGTGACGCATGGCCAAGGGTCCGGTTCTGATCGAGCTTGACGAGGATGCCCCTGCCGCCGACGTGTCGAAGGCCGCGCCGGTGCCGGATATCGCGCCACCTCAGGGGCAGGCGATGCAGGCCGCGGCCCGGCTGGCCGCGCGCAAGCCGTCGGTTCTGGGCCGGTGGTTCTGGGGGCTGGCGGTTGCCGTCGTGGGGGCGGCGGTCTCTGTCGCCGCATGGAACTTTGCCGCCTCGTTGATCGCCAGCGTTCCCGTGCTGGGCTGGATCGTGACCGGCCTGATCTGCGCGCTGGTGCTGGTGGCCCTGCTGATCGCGCTGCGCGAACTGGCCGCGCTGGGCCGGCTGTCGCGGGTGGACGGGATGCGCCGCGCTGCCGATGCAGCGCTGGCCGATGCCGATCTGGCGCAGGCCCGGGCCGTGACGCAGCGCCTGATCGCGTTCTATCGCGGGCGCGAGGATACGCGCTGGGGCCGCGGCCGTCTGGGCGGCCGGATCGAGGAACAGTTCGACGCCTCGGGGCTGCTAGGACTGGTCGAGGACGAATTGCTGGCCCCGCTGGACGCCGCCGCCAGCCGCGAGGTCGAGGCCGCCGCGCGCCAGGTCGCGACGGTGACGGCGCTGGTGCCGTTGGCGCTGGCCGATGTGGCGACGGCGCTGCTGGCCTCTTTGCGGATGATCCGCCGGATTGCCGAAATCTATGGCGGGCGGGCCGGATTCCTGGGGGGCTGGCGATTGACCCGAGCAGTGTTCGTTCACCTAGTGGCCACGGGCGCGGTGGCCGTGGGTGACGACCTGCTCGAACCGGTTCTGGGCGGGTCGGTCCTCAGCAAGCTGTCGCGCCGCTTTGGCGAAGGGCTGGTCAACGGCGCCCTCAGCGCCCGCGTCGGCGTGGCCGCGATGGAGGTCTGCCGACCGCTGCCCTTCTCAGACCGCCACAGGCCGTCGACCCGCGGCATGATCTCGCGCGCGCTGAGCGGGCTGTTTTCCAAGGGTTGATCTGCCGCAAAGCCAACGGGCCGCTGCGCAGGGCACAATCTCCCGGAAGGGAGACCAGCCATGGCGGATCACGGCCACAGCCAACAGGAAATCGCAGACCGGATCGACGCCCCACCCGGGCGCGGGTTCCTGCGTGACGTGGTCTATGGCGGGATCGACGGTTCGGTGACCACGCTGGCCATCGTGGCGGGCGTGGCCGGGGCCGGGCTGTCGCCCTTCGTCATCGTGGCCTTGGGCCTGGCCAACGTGCTGGCCGACGGGTTCTCGATGGCGGCGGGCAACTACTCGGGGACCAAGGCCGAGCTGGACAATATCCGACGGATCCGCGCCATCGAAGAGCGCCACATCCGCCTCTACCCCGACGGCGAGCGCGGCGAGGTGCTGGAGATCCTGTCCCGCAAGGGCTTGTCGGGCCGGGTGTTGGAACAGGCAACCGATGCGATCACCGCCGATCAGGATACCTGGATCAACCTGATGATCGAGGGCGAATACGGGCTGGGCAGCGTCGATCCGCATCCGCTCAAGGCCGCCGCGGCCACCTTCGCGGCCTTTGTCGTGGCCGGCATGGTTCCGCTCGTGCCGTTCCTGTTGGGTGTCGAGGGCGCGTTTCCAGCCTCGGTCCTGATGACACTGGGCGTGTTCTTTGCCATCGGCGCGATGAAAAGCCGGTGGTCGCTGGCGCCCTGGTGGCGCTCGGGGCTTGAGACGCTGGCGATCGGTGGTGCGGCGGCGGCAATTGCCTATCTCGTCGGGTCCATGTTCCATCCCTAGATCACTGGCGTCAGATCGCAACAGGCTGAAACCATTCGGGATTTCCCGACTGTCTTACCGCGCCTGCACAGGATAGCCTGTAATGCAGAGTTGCCCGGAGGTGCGGTTTGGAATCTCTGCTTGTTCTTGTTGGCCTGGTCGTTTTGGCGATGCCGGTATCTATTGTCGTCTTGCTGGTCGGCCATGCCCGTCTGCGGCGGCGGGTCGAGCAGTTGGAGAGTCGGTTGGTTGCCGGGCCGCAACCGGACGCGGAGCGGCCACCACAGACGCAGTCCGCGCCAATCGAAGCACCGACGCCTGAACCGCGACCGGCCCCTTGGGGCCCGCCGAAACAGGAAAGCCCACCGACGCCGGACCAACGGCCTGACGCTGAAGAATCGGCAACTGTTACTGAGAGTGCTTCGCCTCCGGCCGCGGTTGTGTTCCGCGCCGAACGGTTCGACGATCTGGGCGCGTGGCTGCGCGAGAACTGGTTCTATGCCGTATCCGCCCTGTCGCTGGCGCTGGCGGGGATTTTTCTGGTGCAATACGGGGTCGAAAACGGGTTGCTGCCGCCCACCGCGCGCGTGTTGGCGGCCTTGGGTTTCGGCGCGCTGCTGATCGTGGCCGGCGAGGTCGTCCGGCGCCGATACGGCGATGACGAGTCCTCGGCGACTGCCTATCTGCCTTCGGTGTTTTCCGGCGCGGGGCTGGTCACGCTGTTTGGCGGCGTTCTGGCGGCGCGCCAGCTCTATGACCTGATCGGCCCCGAGGCGGCCTTGGCGGGCATGATCGCCATCGCTCTTGTCGGGCTGGTTCTGGGCTGGTTCCACGGCCCGCTGCTGGCGGCGATCGGGTTGATCGGAGCCTTTGCTGCACCTTTCGTCGTGGGTGGCGATTCGGCTGACCCGTCTTGGCTGTACGGATATTTCTTCGTGATCACCGGGCTGGGGCTTGGGATCGACACGGTGCGGCGCTGGGCCTGGGTGTCGGTGCTGTCGCTGGTGGGCGCCTATTTGGCGGGCCTTTTGCTGGTGACGGGTTCGCCGATCACGGAACCGGCTTTCCTCGTCTACGTGGCCGCCGTTGCCGTGATCGCCATTGCCATTCCCGTGCGCCGGATCTGGCCCGATCACGACGGCGCGATGTTCAGCGAACTCCTAGTCAGAAAAGCCAGTGGTCCGTGGCCCGAATTTCCAACGCGCCTGGCCTTTGGCGCGGTTCTGGCAAGCTCGGCCATTCTGGCGCTGCAATGGGCGGATACGAGCGGTGAGTTCTGGCTGGCTGTGATCCTGCTGGCGGGCCTGACTTTCGCCCTGCTGATCTGGGCCAAAGACGCACCGGCCCTACAGGACATGACCGCGCTGCCTGCCCTGGGGCTGGGTGGTTTCGTGTTCACGCATGGATTTGACGGTGGCGAGGTGGCGCGTGGGTTCTGGCAGACCTATTCCGAAACGCCCGAGGCCGCTTTTCCGTTGGCCGTGACCTGGCTGGTTGCGTTGGGCGCGGTGATCTCTCTTCTGGCGGCATGGCGGTCGTTCCGGGGTGGGCGGTACCCGCTGGTCTGGGCCGGTGCCGCCGCGCTGTACGCCCCGGCGCTGGCCATCGCGCTTGAGCTTGGCTGGCGCCCGGCCAGCGTGATCGGAGCCTACCCCTGGGCCCTGCATGCGGTCGCGCTTGCGGCGCTGATGGTGGTACTGGCCGAGCGCTTCGCGCGCGTGGACAGCGAGGCCCGGATGCGTCCGGCTTTGGCCACGCTGTCGGCCTTGTCCTGCCTGACCTTCGGCTGCGTGATCGTGCTCAGCTCGGCGGCGCTGACCATCGCTTTCGTGGTCACGATCATCGCGGCGGCGGCGCTGGACCGGCGGTTCAACCTGCCACCGATGAGCTGGTTCATCTGGGCCGGAGTCGTCACCGTCACGTTCCGGCTGATCCTGAACCCGGGTCTGGACTGGGCGCTGCACGCGCCGGTTCCGGAAATGGCGCTGGTCTATGGGGCTGCGGTTGCAGGCTATCTTGCCGCATGGTGGATGCTGCGCCCCCTGGACCGCCCGGTCGCCAATATCATGTTGGACAGCGCGGCTTGGGCGACGGGCGGCGTTCTTTTGTCTCTGCTGCTGCTGCGCTGGTTGGAAGGGCTCGGCGAGGGCGGTGCCGACGACAGCCATTGGGGGCTGGGCCTGCTGTCGGCCATTTGGCTGCTGCTGGCCTTTGCGCAGGTGCAGCGCTTTGCGCTGGGCGGGCGACTGAACTGGGCGCGGGTCGCATTGGGCGTATTCTTCGCCGCGCATGGCCTGTTGTGGCTGGCGCTGGCTGCGACAGTGGCCAACCCTGTTTTGCGTTTTGGGGCAGATCCTGTTCTGGGGCCTCCAGTCTTGAACACGCTTGCCATTGCCTATCTGCTGCCGGCCCTCGTCATCGGCCTGTCCGCGTGGCGGACCCCCAAGATGTCGGCGCAGTTGCGGCTGGCCTGTCAGGGGGTGTCCATTGCGCTGGGCGCCTTGTGGCTGGGCCTGACCATCCGGCATTTCTGGCAGGGCGCGGCAGGGATGTTTGAAGGCAACGGTGTATCCCAGCCCGAGCTATACACTTACACGCTCGTCCTGCTGGTGATCGGCGCGGCGCTGTTCTATCAGTCGCTGGCGCGTCGGTCGAATCTGATGCGCAAGGCCGGGCTGGCGGTGATCGGGCTGGCGGTGGCCAAGGTGTTCCTGATCGACATCTCGGGGCTGGGCGGTCTGATCCGTGTGTTTTCGTTGCTGGCCTTGGGGCTGGCGCTGGCGGGTCTGGCATGGCTGAACCGCTGGGCCAAGCTGCGCCATTCGCCGCAGGGGCCGGAAGCTCTGGACCAATAGGCGCAACCGGCCTATAAGCCCGGCCATGCAAGACGTTTTGGCCATTATCATTCGAATTATTTCCCCGGCGCTCTGAGTTTCCGAGACGCCGGGCAAAGGTGCTTGAGTTCATCGCACCGACCGCTTCGATCCAAACAAGCCAAGATCATCCAAGGGACGCCTCTCCATGTGCGCCGACACGACCCAGACACCCGACTACAAAGACACGCTGAACCTGCCCCGAACCGAATTCCCCATGCGCGCCGGCCTGCCCAAGCGCGAGCCCGCATGGCTGGACCGCTGGGAGAAGATCGGCGTCTATGACCGCCTGCGCGACAAACAGGGTCGCAAGCCCTTCACGCTGCATGACGGCCCGCCCTACGCCAACGGGCACCTGCATATCGGCCACGCGCTGAACAAGACGATCAAGGACATGATCGTAAGGTCGCATCAGATGATGGGCTTCGACGCGCGCTATGTGCCCGGCTGGGACTGTCACGGCCTGCCGATCGAATGGAAGATCGAGGAACAGTACCGTAAGAAAGGCAAGAACAAGGACGAGGTTCCGGTCATCGACTTCCGCCAGGAGTGCCGCAAGTTCGCCGAAGGCTGGATCGACATCCAGCGCGAGGAGTTCAAGCGTCTGGGCATCACCGGCAACTGGGCCGATCCCTACGTCACCATGGACTATCACGCCGAGGCGGTGATCGCGGACGAGTTCATGAAGTTCCTGATGAACGGCACGCTGTATCAGGGCTCGAAACCGGTGATGTGGTCGCCGATCGAAAAGACCGCCCTGGCCGAGGCCGAAGTCGAGTATCACGACAAGGAAAGCTTCACCATCTGGGTGAAGTTCAAGGTGGTGAACACCGGCGACACCACGCTGGACAACGCCTATGTGGTGATCTGGACCACGACGCCCTGGACCATGCCGTCGAACAAGGCCGTGGTGTATGGCAAGGACATCTCGTACGGGCTGTACGAAGTGACCGGCCGCCCCGAGGATTGCTGGGCCCGGATCGGTGACCGGTACCTGCTGGCCGACAATCTGGCCGCCGACGTGTTTGCGCGGGCGCGGCTGGACGACACCATGTACCGCCGCCTGTGCGACGTCACGCAGGACGATCTGGCCAAGATCCAGCTGCAGCACCCGCTGGCAGGGGCCGAAGGGTCCAACGGTGAATGGGATGACATCCGCGATTTCCGCGCGGCCGATTTCGTGACCGATACCGAAGGCACCGGCTTCGTTCATTGCGCGCCCTCGCACGGGATGGAGGAATTCGAGCTGTACCGCGATCTGGGCATGCTCGAGCAGGTCATCACCTACAACGTGATGGACGACGGCAGCTTCCGCGCTGACATGCCGTTCTTCGGCGGCAAGTACATCCTGTCGCGCAAGGGCGGCGAGGGCGATGCGAACAAGGCTGTGATCGACAAGCTGGCCGAGGTCGGCGGGCTGCTGGCGCGTGGCAAGATCAAGCACAGCTATCCGCATTCTTGGCGGTCCAAGGCGCCGATCATCTATCGCAACACACCGCAATGGTTCGTGTCCGTCGACCGCAAGCTGGACGATGGCATGGACGAAATGGGCGGCACTATCCGCGAACGCGCCCTGCGCTCGATCGACGAGTTGGTAAAATGGACGCCGCCCTCGGGCCGCAACCGCCTGTATTCGATGATCGAGGCGCGCCCCGACTGGGTTCTGTCGCGCCAGCGTGCCTGGGGTGTGCCACTCACGTGCTTCACCAAGAAGGGCGCTCTGCCCACCGACCAGGACTATCTGCTGCGCAACCCGGACGTGAACACCCGCATCAAGGCCGCGTTCGAAGAATACGGCGCCGATGTCTGGTACACCGACGGCTTCAAACAGCAGGTGCTGGATGGCATCGTGAACCCCGACGATTATGACCAGGTGTTCGACGTTCTGGACGTGTGGTTCGACTCGGGCTCGACCCATGCGTTCGTTCTGCGCGACCGTGAAGATGGCACCGTCGACGGCATTGCCGATGTCTACATGGAGGGCACCGACCAGCACCGTGGATGGTTCCATTCCTCGATGTTGCAGGCCTGCGGCACGATCGGCCGCGCGCCGTATCGCAACGTGGTCACGCACGGGTTCACGCTGGACGAGAAGGGCAACAAGATGTCCAAATCGCTCGGCAATACCATCGTACCGGAAGAGGTCGTCAAGCAATACGGTGCCGACATCCTGCGCCTTTGGGTGGCTCAGACCGACTATACCGCCGACCAGCGGATCGGGCCGGAAATCCTGAAAGGTGTCGCCGACAGCTATCGCCGGCTGCGCAATACGATGCGCTTCATGCTGGGTTCGCTGGCCGACTTCACCGAGGCCGACCGGATCGACCCGGCCGAGATGCCGCGTCTGGAACGCTGGGTGCTCAGCCGCCTGGCCGAGTTGGACGAGCAGGTCCGCAAGGGCTATGCCGCGTTCGACTTCCAGGGCGTGTTCAGCGCGGTGTTCAACTTTGCCACGGTCGACCTGTCGGCCTTCTATTTCGACGTGCGCAAGGATGCGCTGTATTGCGACGGGGACACCCCGCGCCGCCGGGCCGCGCGCACGGTGCTGGACATCCTGTTCCACCGTCTGACTACCTGGCTGGCGCCGATTCTGGTCTTCACGATGGAAGAGGTCTGGCTCGAGCGGTTCCCGGGCGAGGACGGCTCGGTGCATCTGGTCGACTTCCCCGACACGCCTGCCGATTGGCGCGACACCGGGCTCGAGGCGAACATGGCCAAGATCCGCCGTGTACGCCGTGCGGTGACCGCCGCGCTGGAAGTGCAGCGCCGCGACAAGGTCATCGGCTCCAGCCTCGAAGCCGCGCCGATCGTGCATGTCGAGGATGCGGAAACCCGCGACCTGCTGGCGACCTTCGACGTAGATGACCTGTGCATCACCTCGGGCCTGACCGTCACCGCCGACCCCGCCCCGGCCGAGGCGTTCCGCCTGCCCGAGATCGAGGGCGTCGGTGTCGTGTTCGAAAAGGCCGAAGGGGCCAAGTGCCAGCGCTGCTGGAAGATCCTGCCGGATGTGGGACGCCACGCCCACCCCGGCGTCTGTGGCCGATGCGATACGGCGCTGAGCTGAAAATGATCCCTGAAACCCCCGCCATCGCGCGGGGGTTTTTCTTGCGGCTTGCGACGCACCCGCCGATCTGAAACTCTGCGCCCATGCCGATGATTGCAGTGGAAACCCAGTTCGGATGCCTCGGGATCGAAGAAGAGGACGGTGCCATCACCAGTCTGGTGTGGGACGGTCACACAACGGGTGAGACGACCCCGCTGCTGATCGAAGCGGCATCACAGATCAGGGCCTATGCCGAGGGCCGGTTGCAAAAGTTCGACTTGCCACTGCGTGTCGTTGGGTCCGAATTCCAGAAACAGGTCTGCGGCTTGATGTCCGCGATTCCTTTCGGTGACACGCGGACTTACGGTGATATCGCGCAGGATCTTGGATGTCCGGCGCAAGCTGTCGGGCAGGCCTGTGGCGCCAACCCGATTCCGGTGATCATTCCCTGTCACCGCGTTCTGGCGGCAAGCGGCCTTGGCGGGTTCTCGGGGCAGGGCGGGGTTGAGGGCAAGGTTGCCCTGTTGCGTCACGAGGGGGCTGCCAGTCTGCTGATCTGACCGCCGGAATCCGGTTGCAATCTTTCGCAAAGCGTCCCAACCTGAGACAGTTTTCGAACCCGAAGGACTGCAATTCATGACTGCGAAAATTGACCCCGCCGCCCGGAAGAAGGCCATCATTGACCAATTGATGGCGTTGGAGGCACAGGAGTTGGCGACGGCGCAGGCGCACCACGATGCCTTTCAGAAAGAGTCCCAATTGGATGACCGGGAAGGCCACGACAAGGATGATATCGCGGCATCGCGCGAAAGCGCAGATCTGGCCGCCGCGTTTGACGGGCCGGTGCATGCGCATCATGCCAAGATTGACGTGATCGAAAACACCGATTTCAGCCTGACGGATACAGTGCAGCCGGGCGCCGTAGTCTGGCTGGGCGATCGGCATTTCGTCGTCTGCGTGTCGACCACCAAGTTCGACGTGGATGGCGAAACATATATGGGGATTTCAACCCAAAGCCCGATCTATCTGGCCATGGCCGGAATGCGCAAGGGCGACGTCTTCACCCATAATGGCACCGAGTTCGAGATTCGGGAAATTCTCTGATCTGTGATTTTCGCCCGTTCGGGCCGCGTCTCAATCGCGGCTCGGCGGCATGATTTGCTGGGCGATCCCCGCCGAGACCAGATACAGGCTGGTCACCACCAGACCCCAATGCGCCCAGCTTTGCGGGTGAAAATCCACCCAAGCGGCCCATCCGGCAAAAAAAGTCCAGGCGAAGGCCATGGGCAGGGACAGGTTGCGCCAGCGTTCGGTGCGCACGGGGTGAATGAATTTCAGGGGCAGAAACATTGCAACGGCCAGCAACGCCACAAGGACGAGGCTGAACCAGAAGTCGGGCTTCAGCGCAAAGATCACCACCACGACCATGTTCCAGCAGCCCGGAAAACCGGAAAAGGAATTGTCCTTGGTCTTCATCCGCGTGTCAGCGAAATACATCGCGCTGGCGAATGTGATGACGATGATCGCGAACCAGCCGGTCCAGCCGTCCATCAGCCCGGATTTGAACAGCGCATAGGCCGGAATGAAGACGTAGGTCAGATAGTCGATGATCAGATCCAGCAGAACACCGTCGAACTCGGGTGCGTTCTTTTTGACGTGATAGTGCCGGGCCAAGGGGCCGTCGATTCCGTCGACGATGAACGAAACGACCAGCCACAGAAACATCAGGCTCCACTTTTCCTCGACCGCGGCCAGCATGGCCAGCATCGCAAATACGGCTCCGGTCGCGGTGAACAGGTGAACGGCTAAGGCTTTGAATCTGAGTGTCATGACCCGTGTCATGTACGATGCGCGCCCGAGATGCAAAGCAAAAAGCCCCCGGTATCGGCGCCGAAATGTGGTTGCTGCAATTCCGCAGCGTCTCAGGCTTTGGGGTGCGCGCGGTTGTACACCTCCATGAGGCGCGCAGTCTCGACGGCGGTATAGGCCTGTGTGGTCGAAAGGGACGCGTGACCCAGCAGTTCCTGAATGGCCCGGAGGTCTCCGCCGGCCGACAGAAGATGGGTGGCAAAGCTGTGCCGCATCGCGTGTGGAGTGGCCGTTGCCGGAAGACCCAATTGCATACGCGCTTTGGCCATGACGCCCTGAATTGCCCGCGGACTCAGGGCTTTGCCTCGTACGCCGCGGAACAATGGTGCGGTCGGGCTTTGGGGATGTGGGCACAACTCAAGGTATCGGTCGACCGCCTGGCGCGCGGCGGGGATGACCGGAACGATCCTTTCCTTGTCACCCTTGCCGACAATTCTCAGCGTGTTGGGCAGGGGGGCATCCGCGCCGGTCAGGGACAGGGCTTCGGAAATGCGAAGGCCGCAGCCATACAGCAGGGTCACGACGGCAACATCGCGGGCGGCAACCCAATCTGATCCGGATTGCAGCTCGACCGTCTCGATCATGGCGCGGGCGGCGTCTTCGGCCAGCGGGCGCGGCAGTTTCTTGGTGTATTTCGGGGCGCGGGTGGACAGTACGGCGGTGGGCTCGAACCCCTCGCGTTCGGCCAGCCAGCGATAGAAGCTTTTGACGGCGGACAGTTTTCGCGCCAGTGACCGCGCCCCGACGCCGGATTCGCGTTGCTGTGCCATCCAGGCCCGCATGTCCGAAACGGTGATGCGCTCGAGCGCCGCCAGCCCCTGCCGTTCGCTGTGATGCAAAGTCATGAAAGACAGGAAATCCGAGACATCCCCGCGATAGGCGTTGATGGTGTTTTCCGAACGGCCCGCCAAAGCGGTCAACCCCTCCAGCCACAACTGCAACGCATCGCGGCAGGCTGGAGAGATCAGGCTCACGACAGCCAGTGGCGCATCGACCGTTCGAATACGCCTGCAAAAAAGGCCAGCAGGTCAGTGCCCAATTGAGGCGAGAAGTGCCTTGGGTCGCGCGCGCCCATGACAATCATGCCCGGCAGACGTCCTTTGCCGAGATCCAGCTGCATACATGCCTCAGATTGCAGCTGGTCCAGCTGATCCCCGTGCACTCTGCGGTTGGGCTGGCGAATTTCGCGCAGGACAACCTCGCGCGCGGGGTGGTTTGGTGCGTTGTCCATGTAGGATTGCACGAAACCCGGTTCCGCCACGGCCAGAACACCGTCCAGCCGGTCGATGCTTGGGTCCTGCTGGACCATCGTCGTTTCCAGGACCAGCGTGATGCGGTCGACGCGGAGGATTTCGGCAACTTCCGTACCCAGCACGCGCAGGAAATCCTCGAATTCCGTTGGCTCGAGTAGGCGCAGGATGGCGCGGTGAACCTGGTTGGTTCCGGCTAGGTTCTCGTAGGCGGCTGCGATGACCGAGCGATGTGTATCCTCCAGCCGGTCCAGCCGCGCCTCAAGCCGTTGCATGGCGATTCCGCGCAGGTCGATGATGTTGTCTCCGCGGGCGCGTTCGTTCGCGGCGACCAGCGCCTGCATCAGATCCTTATCGTCCAGCACGGCGTCCGGCTCGGCCAGAATCGCGGCGCGGAGGTTGTCCTCGAGTTTGGGATTGCTGCTCATATCCTGTCCGGTCTTTTTTTGTTGGGGGCGTTATAGCACGGGTGCCCGGAAATGCCTTGGAAAAAATGCACGTTTAGGTGGATTAGACGCCGTGTGTGGGGGCGGGGCTCCCGCCTGCAGGCATTTGATCAAAGATCAGGCCCCCTGCAGTTGGGCCAGGCGCGGCCCCGGACGGGGCCGCGCGGTTGTACTTGGGATCAGCGGATCACAGAATCTTCTGACCGGTCTTGGCCCAATCCGACAGGAAGGCTTCGAGCCCCTTGTCGGTCAGCGGGTGGTCGGCCAGCTTCTTGATCACGGCAGGCGGGGCGGTGATCACGTCGGCGCCAATGCGGGCGCTGTCGGCCACATGGTTCACGCTGCGGATCGAGGCGGCGAGGATTTCGGTTTCGAACCCGTAATTGTCATAGACCTGACGGATGTCGGCGATCAGGTCCATACCGTCGAGGTTGATGTCGTCCAGCCGTCCGATGAAGGGCGAAATGAAGGTCGCGCCGGCCTTGGCTGCCAGAAGTGCCTGATTGACCGAGAAGCACAGGGTGACGTTGACCATCTGGCCTTCGTCGCTGAGCGTCTTGCAGGTTTTCAGACCGGCCCAGGTCAGCGGCACCTTGACGGCGATGTTCGGTGCGATCTGCGCCAGCTTGCGGCCTTCGGCGATCATGTCCTCGGCTTCGGTGGCGACGACTTCGGCGGAAACCGGGCCATCGACCAGGTCGCAGATTTCCTTGGTCACTTCCAGAATGTCGCGACCCGATTTCAGGATCAGCGAGGGGTTGGTGGTGACACCGTCCACCATGCCCAGATCGTTCAATTCGGCGATGGCGTCGATTTCGGCTGTGTCTACGAAGAATTTCATCGGGGCAGTCCTTTGATGGGTTGGCCTTGCTCGCGGATGCCTTTACCTCAAAGAGACCCGTGCTGAAACCCCTGCTGAAGAAAGGCGCGCATTGAGCGACCCGGTGCATTTCGACCAAGGTGAGCTGGTGGCGGTTCTGACGACCCAGCCGCTGGACCGGACGTTGGATTACAAGGCGCCCGAGGAGGGGTGTTTCCTGGGGGCCTTCGTCGAGGTGCCGCTGGGCCCGCGCAAGGTTCTGGGTGTGGTCTGGGGCGCGGGGCGCGGAGATTTCGACCGCAGCAAGATCCGCTCGGTCATCCGGGTGCTGGACGTGGCGCCCATGCGCGAAGAGATGCGCCTGTTCCTGCAGCGCGCGGCTGACTACACGCTGACGCCGATGCCGGCCATGCTGCGGCTGGCCACCCGCGCGCCCGGGCTGGGCGACCCGCTGTCGATGCGCAAGATCTATCGGCTGGGCAGCGGCACGCCTGACCGCATGACCGATGCCCGGGCCCGAGTGCTGGAGGTGCTGCGTGACTATGGCGGGCTGGCCTTTACCCTGAAAGAACTGGCCGAGATGGCCGGGGTCACCTCGTCGGTCGTCAAAGGTCTGGTCAAGCAGGGCGCCGTGCGCGAGGAGGACAGCCCGCGCGACCTGCCTTATCCGACGCTGGACCCGGACCGGCCCGGCAAGGCGCTGACCCCCGATCAGACCGCTGCCGCCGACACGTTGCGGGCCGCACTGCGCAGCGGAACCTATGGCACAACGCTGCTGAAGGGCGTGACCGGGTCGGGCAAGACCGAGGTTTACCTTGAAGCGGTGGCCGAAGCGCTGCGCATGAGCCGGCAGGCGTTGGTGCTGCTGCCCGAGATTGCCCTGACTGCCGAGTTTCTGACACGGGTCGAGGAGCGGTTCGGCGCGCGCCCGGCCGAATGGCATTCCGGTGCCACGATGACTGAACGCCGCCGTGTCTGGCGCATGGTCGGGCAGGGCGATGCGCAGATGGTGGTGGGCGCGCGGTCGGCGCTGTTTCTGCCGTTCCGCGATCTGGGCCTGATCGTGGTGGATGAGGAACACGACACCTCGTACAAGCAGGAAGACGGCGTGCATTACAATGCGCGCGACATGGCGGTTCTGCGGGCGGCGATCTGCGGGTCGCGGGTGATCTTGGCCAGCGCCACGCCCTCGCTGGAAAGCTGGGCCAATGCCGAAGCCGGCAAGTACGACCGGTTGGACCTGACCTCGCGCTTTGGGGCGGCGGTGTTGCCGGACATGAAGACCATCGACATGCGTGCCGAGAAGATGCAGCCGGGCACCTGGATTTCCCCCAGTCTGCGCCAAGCGGTGCAGGCGCGGATCGAGAAGGGCGAACAGTCGCTGCTGTTCATCAACCGCCGGGGATATGCGCCGGTGACGCTGTGCCGGGCCTGCGGCGAACAGATCGCCTGCGACCACTGCGATGCGCGCATGGTCGAACACCGGTTCCTCAAACGTCTGATGTGCCACCAGTGCGGCGAGACCAAGCCCATGCCCGAAGCCTGCCCCGCCTGCGGGGTCGAGGGCAAGCTGGCCCCGGTCGGCCCCGGCATCGAACGTCTGGCCGAAGAGGCCGAGGCGACCTTTCCCGACGCCCGCATCGCCATGCTCAGTTCCGACCTGTTCGGCTCGGCCCGGGCGCTGAAGGCCAAGATCGAAGAGATTGCCGAGGGTGACGCAGATATCGTCATCGGCACGCAGCTGGTGGCCAAGGGGCACAATTTCCCGAACCTGACGCTGGTCGGGGTGATCGACTCGGATCTGGGCCTGCACGGGTCCGACCTGCGCGCTGCCGAGCGGACCTTTCAACTGATGCGGCAGGTGGCGGGCCGGGCCGGGCGGGCCGACAAGCCGGGGACGGCGCTGCTGCAGACTTTTCAGCCCGAACACCCGGTGATCCGCGCGATCCTGTCGGGGGATGAGGAAGGGTTCTGGCGTGCCGAGGCCGCCGGGCGTCAGGCGGCCGGGGTGCCGCCTTATGGCCGGATGGCGGGGATCGTGCTGTCCGGCCCCGAGGTCGGGCCCGTCTTTGACATCGGCAACGTATTGGCGCGCAATGACGCGCCGCTGCGGCAGATCGGGGCACAGGTCTTTGGGCCTGCCCCGGCACCGATTGCCCGTATCCGCGGGCGGCACCGGGTAAGGCTGCTGGTCAAGGCGCCCAAGGGGGCACCGATCCAGGACGCCATCGCCCGCTGGATCGCACCTCTGCGCCTGAAGGGAGACATCCGCCTGACCGTCGATATCGACCCGCAGAGCTTCTACTGACTCTGCATCAGCGCAGACCCCATGTGCACGGGGGATTTCCTCTCGCCAGCCGGGCGGATTGGGCGTAGAGAACTCTCATGCTGAAACCGATGCCCCTGTCCCAGGCCCAGAGCCTGCCGTTCTGGCGCCGCCCCGTCACGTTGCTGTTCGTGATGGCGCTGACCATGCCCATCGCCTTCAACGCATGGAGCGCACTGCTGAACAACTTCGTGATCGAAGTCGCGGATTTCGACGGGGCAGACATCGGCCTGCTACACACGGTGCGAGAAATCCCGGGCTTTCTGGCCGTGGGCGTGATCGCGGTGATAATTTTCGTGCGCGAGCAGGTGCTGGCCATGATTTCGCTGATGCTGCTGGGCGTCGCCACGGCGGTGACGGCCTGGTTTCCCAGCCTCGGCGGGCTGCTGTTCGTGACCCTGTTCAGCTCGATCGGGTTTCATTACTACGAAACGGTGAACCAGTCGCTTCAGCTGCAATGGCTGCCCAAGGACCGCGCCCCGCAGGTGCTGGGCTGGCTGGTGGCGATGGGGTCGGCCTCGACGCTGGTGGTCTATGGGCTGATCGTGCTGACCTGGGATCGGTTCGATCTGTCCTACAACACGGTCTTCATGGCGGCTGGTGGGCTGACCGCGGTGCTGGCGCTGTTCTGCCTGATCGCCTATCCGCAATTCGATGCGCCGACACCGCAGACCAAGAAGATCGTGCTGCGCCGCCGCTACTGGCTGTATTACGCGCTGCAGTTCATGGCGGGCGCGCGGCGGCAGATCTTTGTCGTGTTCGCCGGGTTCATGATGGTCGAGCGCTTCGGCTTCGAAGTGCATCACTTGACCAGCCTGTACCTCATCAACCTGATCATCAACATGGCCGCCGCCCCTTTGCTGGGCAAGGCCGTCGCGGTGTTTGGCGAGCGGCGTACGCTGATCTTCGAGTATCTGGGCCTTGCCATCGTATTTGCGGCGTATGGCGGCATCTACTGGTTTGGCTGGGGCGTGCTGCTGGCGGCCATTCTCTACGTCATCGACCACGTGCTGTTCGCGCTGGCTCTGGCGCTCAAGACCTATTTCCAGAAAATCGCCGATCCGGCGGATATTGCCCCGACCGCGGCGGTGGCCTTTACCATCAACCACATCGCGGCGGTGTTCCTGCCGGCGCTTCTGGGGCTGCTGTGGGTCGTGTCGCCCGGGGCGGTGTTCGGCCTGGCGGCGGGCATGGCGCTGATCTCTCTGGCGCTGTCGCTGCTGATCCCGCGTCACCCCGAGCCGGGGAACGAGACCATCTTTTCGAAATACGCCCCCGCGCCGGCCGAATGACACCCGGGACGCTTGACCTCGGCGGCTGACGGCCCTAGGCGCAAAGGCGGTTTCTGCAGGAGGTTCCCATGCCCACATTCACCGCCCTGACCACCCTGAAAGGCAAAGCCGCGGCCGAAAGCCTGGGCGAAGCGATGGAGCGTCTGGATCCCGAACCCACCGGCGTGGGCGTCTTCGAGGTCGAGGACGGCTCGGGCCTGTGGGAGGTCGGCGGCTATTTCACCGAAAGCCCCGACGAGGCCGCCCTGGCCCTGCTGGCGGCGGCCTTCGAAGCCAAGCCCTTCGTGGTGTCGGAACTGCCGGAAACCGACTGGGTCGCCCATGTCCGGCGCGAGCTGGCCCCGGTCGAGGCCGGGCGGTTTTTCGTCTATGGCAGCCACGATGCCGACAAGCTGCCCGAGGGGCGCATTCCGCTGCTGATCGAAGCGGCGATGGCCTTTGGTACTGGGCACCACGGAACGACGCTGGGATGTCTGAAGGCGCTGGACAAGCTGATTGAGACTGGGTTCGAGGCCAGCAAGGTCGCCGATATCGGCTGCGGTACGGCGGTGCTGGCGATGGCGGCGGCGCGGGTCTGGGAAGGTGACATCCTGGCCAGCGACATTGATCAGGTCGCCGTCGACGTAGCCGAGGCCAACCTGAAGGCCAACGGCATGGCCGGGGCCGTCCTTTGTGTCGAGGCTGCCGGATTTGACCATCCTGACCTCCAGGCGGTGGCGCCTTACGATCTGATTTTTGCCAACATTCTGAAGGGCCCGCTGGTGGCCCTTGCGCCGGAGATCGCGCAGAATCTGCGCGGAGGCGGACATGCGATCCTGTCGGGAATCCTCAACGAGCAGGCCGACGAAGTGGAATCGGTTTATGCACAAAACGGGTTCAATACGATGGATCGGTCAATGATTGGTGAATGGACGACGCTAGTCTTAACCAAACAGGGCGCAAATTAGACCATTTGCAGGAGTTTTGTGGATTTTTGCCACGGTTTTGACGCATTCTCTTTCTACCGTCATCCAATGAATTTGGGGGGCGGTTTTTGGAGGCTGCCATGACAGGAAAACAACTTGAATTCGATCAGCGCGTTCATCGGCTGACAAAGAAACACAACAAGATGAGCCGTGGCTATCGCGCGACCATGCGCAAAGATGGTCTGGTCGTCATGAAACCCCAGCGGGTACGCTCGGCGGTTCCGGCCAAGGTTCTGTTGCTGTGCCTGTGCGGATTTTTTGCTTTCAAAGCGTTCCTGCTATCCAATCTCGGCCCGACCGGATACCAGTATCGGGTGGATGCCCTGAACGAAGGGACATCGGTTGAACAGGCGGGCGCGTGGATCATGCAGATCGATCCATTGTCGCAGGCCATTTCGACACAGCTGAACAAGATTCTCTACTGAACTCTCTCTCCTAAAGAGCCTTCAAAAGACAAAAACACCGCGTACCTCTCGGTCCGCGGTGTTTCTGTGCTGCCCCGAGGGAGGATAGGGGCGAGAGCGGGTGGTTTCAGTACAGACGGCGGCGGCCAGCAGCGACCTCGTCGATGTCACCGCGGCACAGGCCGATATCTTCCAGTTCACGGTTGCTCAGACCGTTCAATGCATTGCGCGTCACGCGTGCGTCGTTCCAGGCGACAACGGCGTTCACGACGGATGCCAGAAAGGCGCCGATACGGCCGACAAGGCCAAACGAGCCAATCGAGGCGCGGGTTGTGTCAATTGCAGCCATATCCTGCTTCCTTCTGTTCAGTGTTGACGTTTGAATGTCGAATTCCCGGGCCAGTTAGTGATGTCGGATTGACCTTGCAAGTGCTGAAACTGCATGTGTCCTATGCAGTTTTTGCAATGCTTCGAAAATGATGAAAGTCCCTTAAATTATTGGTGAAAACTGCTTTGGGAATGTGTCGGTTTCAGACTTTCTAGGGTCGCAATGCGTCCGAGTTGTCGCGGACGGAACAGGCGTGTCGCATTTGGGTGCCGGATCAATTTTCTTGGAAAATGTTCACGCTTCGTGCTAATCGAGAGAAAAGACAATGAAAACCCGAGCAGGCCGAGGCACAACATGCGAATTCTGGGCATTGATCCGGGGCTGCGAACCCTGGGGTGGGGCGTCATCGAATCACATGGCAGCCGACTGAGCCATGTTGCCAACGGCCTGTGCAAATCCGACGGGGATGATCTGGGCGAGCGGCTTTTGTCGCTGCACAACCAGATCGTCGAGGTGATCGCCGAACATCAGCCCGACCAGGCAGCCATCGAACAGACCTTTGTCAACAAGGACGGCGCCGGGACGCTGAAGCTGGGTCAGGCGCGCGGAGTGGCGTTGCTGACCTTGGCTCAGGCTGGGTTGCCGGTGGGCGAATACGCGCCCAACCGGGTCAAGAAAACCGTGGTGGGCGTGGGGCACGCCGAGAAGGAACAGATTCTGCACATGGTCAAACTTCAACTGCCGGGATGCCAGCCCAAGGGGGCCGACGCCGCGGATGCGCTGGCGATCGCGATCTGTCATGCGTTCTACGGTGCGACACCGCAGGCGCGCATCAAGCAGGTGGCCACATGATCGGCAAACTGACCGGACGCATCGACTACCGCGCGGCGGATCACCTTCTGATCGACGTGCGCGGGGTCGGCTACATCGTCTATTGCTCGGACCGCACCATGGCGGCCCTGCCTGGGGTGGGCGAGGCGGTCTCGCTGTACACCGATCTGGTGGTGCGCGAGGACCTGATGCAGCTTTATGGCTTTCTGTCTCTGGTCGAGAAAGAATGGCACCGGCTGCTCTGCTCGGTTCAGGGGGTGGGGGCCAAGGTGTCGCTGGCCATTCTGGGCGCGCTGGGGCCGGACGGGGTCAGCCGGGCCATCGCGCTGGGCGATTGGGGCGCGGTAAAGGCGGCCAAGGGCGTCGGGCCCAAGACCGCGCAGCGCATCGTGCTGGACCTGAAAGACAAGGCGCCCGGCGTCATGGCGATGGGCGGCACGGTGACCGAGGCGATGGACGGCCCCGTGGCCGAGGTGGTTGAACCCGCAGACCCGGCGCCAGCCCCGATTCGGGCCCCGAAACCCGGTGCGGGTGCGGCGTCGGCCGGTGCATTGTCGGCGCTGTCGAACCTGGGCTATGGCCCGTCCGAGGCCGCTTCGGCCGTGGCAGAGGCCGCCGCCAACCTGCCCGATGCCGGCGAGGCCGAATTGATCCGCGCGGCGTTGAAACTGCTGGCTCCGAAAGGCTGAATGAATGGTTGATGCCGACCCGACCCTGCGCCCGCAGCCTCTGCCCGAGGACAACGACCGCGCCTTGCGCCCGCAGGGGCTGGACGAATTCATCGGCCAGGCCGAGGCGCGGGCCAATCTGCGCATCTTCATCCAGTCGGCCCGCCAGCGGAACGAGGCGATGGACCACACGCTGTTCCACGGCCCTCCGGGCTTGGGCAAGACGACGCTGGCGCAGATCATGGCGCGCGAGCTTGGGGTGAACTTCCGCATGACCTCTGGGCCGGTTCTGGCCAAGGCCGGGGACCTTGCGGCGATCCTGACCAACCTCGAAGAGCGCGACGTGCTGTTCATCGACGAGATTCACCGCTTGAATCCGGCGGTGGAAGAGGTGCTGTACCCGGCGATGGAGGATTTCGAGCTGGATCTGGTGATCGGCGAGGGCCCCGCGGCCCGCACCGTGCGGATCGAGCTGCAGCCCTTTACCCTGGTCGGGGCGACCACGCGGATGGGCCTGCTGACCACCCCTCTGCGCGACCGGTTCGGCATTCCCACCCGGCTGCAATTCTACACCGTGGAAGAATTGCACGAGATCGTCACCCGCAATGCCCGCAAGCTGGGCGCGCCGGCCGATGACGACGGTGCGCGCGAGATCGCGCGCCGGTCGCGGGGCACTCCCCGTATCGCCGGGCGGCTGCTGCGGCGGGTCGTGGATTTCGCCATCGTCGAGGGCGACGGCCGCATCACGCGCGAATTGGCCGATGGCGCGCTGACGCGGTTGGGCGTCGATAATCTGGGCTTGGACGGCGCCGACCGCCGCTATCTGAAACTGATCGCCGAAAATTATGGCGGTGGCCCGGTAGGGATCGAGACCTTGTCGGCCGCCTTGTCCGAGAGCCGCGACTCGCTGGAGGAAGTGATCGAGCCATATCTGCTGCAACAAGGCCTGATCCAACGCACGCCGCGCGGCCGGATGCTGGCGCAGAAGGCCTGGACGCATCTCGGCATGCCCGCGCCCAAGGGACAGAGCGACCTGTTTGGTTGAAGCCGCCGGCCTCAGACTTTAAGGCTGGGGCGAGAGAATTTTCCAAAGACGAAGGGCAGGGCGTGACACCCGAAGAGATCCAGGCGTTGTTTACCCGATCCGATGGCGCGTTCCTGTTTGCACGTTGGGGACGGCCCATCGTGCCGATCGTGTTCGGGGTCACGGATGAAACCCTGGCCACGGTCAAAGGCGCGTTCGAGGCGGTCGTTGCGCTGGCCGACCACAAGATGGCCGAGACCGACCCCGAACTGGGCGCCAACTGCATGGTGTTCTTCTTTCGCGAGTGGAGCGAGTTGCCCGAGGTTCCCGACCTGGATCGTCTGATTCCCGACCTTGTCCCGCTGGTTGCACGGCTGGAGGACGCCGGTGCGAACCAGTACCGGATTTTCCGCTTCGACGAAGACGGCGCGATCCGGGCGGCCTTCGTCCTTCTGCGGATGGACCGCGAGTTATCGAAGGTGCCGGCTGAAACCCTGGCCCTGTCGCAGGTCGTTCAGACCATTCTGCTGTGGTCCGACACGGCGTTCCGCGACCGCTCGCCCCTGGCCGTGGCGGGCGACACAACGATCCTTCGGCCTGACATTGCCGGGCTGATCCGCGCCGCCTATGATCCGGTTCTGCCGGCGGTGGCGCAGGATCCGTCGCACGCTCTGCGCCTGTTTGCCCGGATGGAGCGTCCGCAATGAAACACGTCTTTCCCATTCGCGTCTATTACGAGGACACCGACATGGGAGGCGTGGTCTATCACGCCAACTATTTGCGCTATATCGAGCGCGCCCGGTCGGATTGGGTGCGCAACCTGGGCAATGACCAGAACGCAATGCGCGAGGCTGGTATCATCTGGGTCGTGCGGAGGGTCGAGGCCGACTATCTGGCGTCTGCGCGGTTCGACGACGAGTTGCAGGTCGAAACCGAGGTCGTCGCGATCTCCGGCGTGCGACTGACCATGGCTCAACTCATCCGGCGCGGCGAGACCGAAGTCTTCCGCGCGACCGTGACGGCCGTTTGCGTCAATCAGGATGGCCGGCCGATCCGGCTCCCGGCAGAGATTCGCGCATTGCTGTAACAATTTGCTCAGCCCCTGTGGTTCTGTTGGCAATTTGCCCCTAACTACGCTAGCGTTTGGCAAAACAAGGCCAATCAACGGCTGTCAGGCAAAACAAAGAGCAGGTTCATGGAAGCTGAAACGCTGGCGCTGGCGCAGGAGATCGATTTCTCCATGTGGGGGCTGTTCGCCCGTGCGACATTCATCGTGAAAGTGGTGATGCTGATCCTTGTGGTCGCATCCTTCTGGTCATGGTCGATCATCATTCAAAAGCTCATCACCTATCGCAGCGCGCGACGCGAAGCGCAGGTGTTCGACGAGGCGTTCTGGTCGGGCAACCCGCTGGACGAGTTGTTTGAACAGATCGGAACGCAGCCGGATGGCAGTTCCGAAAAGATCTTCGCAGCCGGCATGATCGAGTGGCGCCGCTCGCACCGCGCCGACGGTGGACTCATAGCCGGCGCGCAGGCCCGGATCGATCGTTCTATGGATGTGGCCATCGCCAAAGAGGCCGAGGGTTTGCAAAAGGGTCTTTCGATCCTTGCGACCGTGGGTTCGACTGCGCCCTTCATCGGCCTGTTCGGTACGGTTTGGGGCATCATGAACGCCTTCATCGAAATCGCCGAACAGCAGAACACAAACCTGGCCGTCGTGGCACCGGGCATCGCCGAAGCTTTGCTGGCGACCGGTCTTGGCCTGCTGGCCGCAATTCCGGCCGTAATCTTCTACAACAAACTTAGCGCGGACAGCGATCGCATCGTTGGCGGATACGAGGCTTTTGCCGACGAATTCGCAACCATTCTGTCTCGCCAGTTGGACAGCTGACATGGGTGCGGCGATCCAGCAATCGTCTGGCGGCAACGGACGACGCCGCGGACGGCGGCGTGGGCGTGCGCAGCCGATGGGTGAAATCAACGTCACACCCTTTGTCGACGTGATGCTGGTGCTGCTGATCATTTTCATGGTCGCGGCCCCGCTGATGACCGTGGGGGTCGAGGTTGATCTGCCCAAAACCGCCGCCAGTGCTCTGCCGGGCGACAACGAGGAACCGTTGACCGTCACGCTAACAGCCGACGGGCGGGTTCAGATCCAGACCACCGAGGTGACCCGCGACGAGTTGATCGGCAAGTTGCGCGCCATTGCTGCCGAGCGCAGCAGCGACCGCGTCTACCTGCGGGCCGATGGCGCCATTCCTTATGCGCAGGTCATGCAGGTCATGGGTGCGTTGAATGCCGGCGGGTTTTCGAATGTGGGCCTTGTCACCGATACTGGCGGGCCGGCGCTGGACGCGGGCGGAGAGTGAGGCTGCGCGGTGGATACCGGCACCAAGATTTCGGCGATTGCCCATGTGACATTGATCGGATGGGCCCTGTTCGGCGGCACGTTCCGGTCCGAGCCGCTGCCTTTTGCTGTGCAGGAGGTGTCGGTGGTTTCGGCTGAGCAATTCGCTGCCCTGACGGCGCAAAGCGATGCGCCCGAAGTTCCGACGCCCCCCAACGCATTGGAAGATCCGATCGTACAACCCCCGGCGCCCGAAGTGCCGGAGCCGTCTGCCGAAGAACAGCCGCGCCCCGAGCCGGTCACGCCACCTGAACCGGAGCCCGAGCCGCAACCCGAGGCAGTTGAGACTCCACCTGAACCCGAAGTGATCGAGCAGCCTCCGGTACTGGATGAACCGGAACCCGAGGTTGCGGTTTTGCCAGCGCTGCCCGAGTCCCAGCCGCGCCCGGCGGACAAGGTCGCCCCCGAACCCATCGCTCCTCCGCCACTGGACGCAAAGCCGGACGATATCGAAACACCGGCGGTTTCGCTGGATGAAGGTGCTGAGATCCAGCAGGAGCAGCAAGACCAGACCGCGCCCGAGGAAGCCACCGACCAGATCGTGACCGAGGCGGAAGAAGCCAAGGACCTGTCGCCACAAAGCTCGCCGCGTCCCCGGGTCCGGCCCAATCGGCCCAAGCCTGCGGAAACCGAACAGACCGCGACCGCTGAGCCGGCCGAACAGGCTGCGGAACCGGACGAGGCCGCGATCAATGACGCGTTGGCCGAGGCCTTGGGCGGTGCGTCCGAGCCGTCCGGCCCGCCTCTCACCGGCGGTGAAAAGGATGCGATGCGTCTGGCTGTTTCGCGGTGCTGGAATGTGGGCTCGTTGTCGACCGATGCGCTCAAGACCGTTGTGGTGGTCGGTTTCTCACTGAACCGCGACGGCTCGATCGTTCCCGGCAGCCTGCAGCTTCTGGATAGCTCCGGCGGCTCGGACGGGGCCGCAAAACAGGCATACGAGGCCGCCCGGCGTGCGATTTTGCGCTGCGGAGCAAAAGGATATGACCTTCCTGCTGACAAATACGAGCATTGGAAGGATATTGAGATCACCTTCAATCCCGAGAGGATGCGGATCAAATGATGAAACTTCTGACCAGCCTCTTCGTTGGCCTGACCCTTCTGTCGGCCCCCGTGTCTGCGCAAACCGGCCCACTTCGGCTGGAATTGGATGAAGGCATTATCGAACCTTTGCCATTTGCGGTGCCCAGCTTTGTACCGGACAGTCCGGCGGCCAGCCAGTTTGCGGCTGACATCAGCCGCGTCATCGCCGAGGACCTGACCGGAACCGGCCTGTTCCGTGAGATTTCGCCGGATGCATTCATCAGCCGTGTCAGCAGTTTCGAAGCGCCGGTCCAATTTGCGGATTGGAAGGCGATCAATGCCGATGCGCTGGTCACCGGCGCGGTGAATGTCTCGGGCAATACCCTGTCCGTCCGGTTCCGGGTCTGGGATGTATTCTCGGGTCAGGAATTGGGCAACGGCCTGCAATTTGCTGGTACAACCGAGGGCTGGCGCCGAATGGCGCACAAGGTGGCTGATCAGGTCTACAGCCGCATTACCGGTGAGGGAGGCTATTTCGACAGCCGCGTGGCTTTTGTCTCGGAAACCGGCCCAAAGGATCAGCGCCGCAAGCGGCTGGCCATCATGGACTATGACGGGGCGAATGTTCAGTACCTGACCGACAGTGCCGCGATCGTTCTGGCCCCGCGCTTTTCGCCAACGGGCGATCGGCTGCTCTACACCAGCTATGAAAGCGGCCGGCCACGGATTTACGTTCTGGATGTTGGCCGGGTCAAGCGGCAGGAATTGCAGACTCAGGAAGGTACGATGAGTTTCTCGCCGCGCTTTTCGCCTGATGGACGCTCGATCGTCTACTCGCTGACGCAGGGCGGCAATACGGATCTGTGGAAAATGGATCTGGCATCCGGGCAAAGCGTGCGCCTGACCAATACGCCCGCAATTGAAACCGCGCCCAGCTATTCGCCTGACGGATCGCGGATCGTGTTCGAGAGCGACCGGTCAGGCAGCCCTCAGTTGTATATCATGCCGGCAAATGGCGGTGAGGCAACCCGCATCAGCTTTGGCCAAGGGCGCTATGGGACGCCCGTCTGGTCACCACGCGGAGATCTGGTGGCCTTTACCAAGCAGAACAAGGGCCGGTTCCATATCGGCGTGATGCGACTGGACGGTAGCGAGGAGCGGCTGTTGACCGCCTCGTTCCTGGACGAGGGGCCCACATGGTCGCCCAATGGCCGGGTCATAATGTTTGCGCGGGAAACCCAGGGCGCCAGCGGGCGTTCGACCCTGTACTCGGTCGACATTTCGGGCCGAAACCTGCGCCCCGTACGCACCCCGGACGGTGGCAGTGACCCGTCCTGGGGGCCACTGTTGAATTAAGAGACCGCCGGTCGCGCCGAAGTTCACAAGGCAGGCTGGCTGTGATAGACAGACGTCAATAAACAAACGGGACAAGAGGCAACAGAAATGAACGTATTGAGCAAGTTTGCGGCTCTGGGCGCGCTGGCGCTGGTGGCCGCATGTACCAACAACGATCCCTCGGCTTTGGGCGGTGGTGCCGGCGGCAACGGCGCAATCGTCCCGGGTTCTCCCAGCGACCCACGTTCGCCCGCCTATTTCCAGCAGGCGATCGGTGACCGGGTCCTGTTTGCCGTGGATCAGTCCACGCTCTCGCCCGAGGCGCAGACGATCCTTCAGGGGCAGGCCCAGTGGCTGTTGGCCAATACCGACTACGTCGCCACGATCGAAGGTCACGCGGATGAACAGGGCACGCGGGAATACAACCTTGCGCTGGGCGCCCGCAGGGCAAATGCCGCGCGGGAATACCTGATTTCCCGCGGTGTGGCCGGAAACCGTCTGCAGACGATCAGCTATGGCAAGGAGCGCCCGATCGAAATCTGTAGCACCGAGGAATGCTATTCCAAGAACCGCCGCGCGGTCACCGTGCTGACCGGTTCCACAACGGGGTAACAGGATGAGAATTGCGGGATTGGTTCTGGCGGCGGCTTTGACCCTTGCCAGCGGCGCGCAAGCGCAGGATCAGCAGACTCTGGCCGATATTCGCCAGGAACTGACGGTGCTGCATGTCGAGATCCAACGGCTCAAGCGCGAGTTTTCCACGACAGGCTCGCCCGCGCCGAACCTGTCCGGCAGTTCGATTCTGGAACGCGTTGACGCCATCGAGGCCGAGTTGCAGAGGCTGACTCGGCAGACCGAGCAGCTGAATCAGCGTGTTCAGAATGTCGTGACGGACGGAACCAACCGGATCGGAGATCTGGAGTTCCGTCTCTGCGAACTGGAACCCGGTTGCGAGTTCACTGGCGAAGACACACCGACATTGGGTGGAGATAGCGACACAGCGGCCATCACCGCTCCGGTGACGACGCCCGGCGATGCCGCCGACGGCGATCAGGTCGAACTGGCCGTAGGTGAACAAGCCGATTTTGATGCCGCGTCGCAAGCCCTTGCGGACGGAGATTTCCAGACGGCGGCCGATCTTTTTGCGCAATTTGACAGCGCGTATCCCGGCAGCCCGCTGGCCCCCGAAGCCAACCTGAGGCGAGGGCAGGCCCTGGAAGGGCTGGGTGATACCCGCGAAGCGGCCCGGGCTTTCCTTGCCAGCTTTACTGGCGATTCCGAAGGGCCGGTGGCCCCCGAGGCGTTGTACGAACTTGGGGCAGCATTGGGCCGGTTGGGCCAGGTTGACCAGGCTTGTATCACGCTTGGAGAAGTCGGCGTCCGGTTCCCGTCGTCGGCCTTTGTGGCCACGGCAACCGAGGAAATGGCGTCGCTGAGCTGTTCTTGAGCTCACCTGACGGCACCCTTCCGAAGCGCGTCAGGGCACTGTTGCCCGAAACGCTTCCGTCGCGACTGGGCGTGGCCGTGTCCGGTGGAAGCGACTCGCTTGCATTGCTGCATCTTTTGGTCCGGATCGCCCGGGATGAAGGTGTTCGGCTGTTTGCGGCCACTGTCGACCACGGCCTGAGGCCGGATGCGGCCGCCGAGGCCGCCAGTGTTTCCGAGACATGTGCACATTTGGGCGTGTCCCATGTCACTCTGAAATGGACGGGATGGGACCGATCGGGAAACCTGCAGGATCAGGCACGGCAGGCGCGCTACGGCCTGCTGCGGGACTGGGCGGTGTCGCAGGACATTCCCGTGGTCGCTCTGGGCCACACCGCAGATGATCAGGCGGAAACCGTGTTGATGCGTCTTGGGCGCGCCGCTGGCGTGCGCGGATTGTCGGCCATGTCTTTCGCGCGCGATCTGGACGGGGTCACGCTATGGCGACCTGTGCTGGGTGAAACGCGCACCGCTTTGCGGGACTACTTGCGGGCTGAGGGGGTGCGATGGATTGAAGACCCTTCGAATCAGGACCTGCGCTTTGACCGGATCAAGGCCCGCGAGGCGTTGGGCCATCTGTCCGGCTTGGGGATTACGGCTGAAACTTTGTCCCGCGTTGCCGCGAACCTCGGGCGTGCGAACCGGGCGCTTGAGCATTTTGCGCAGGAATCCGCCCGCCGTGTTGCGAAAGAGAAAGCCTGTGCGGTGCGTATGGATCGCGCCGGTTTTGCCGCGCTACCCGAGGAAATACAGCGTCGGCTTGTAGTCGGTATCCTCCAGCGGATCTCGGGTCCGGGATACCCGCCGCGGCAAACCAAAGTCGAGCAGGTCGTACAGGCCGTTATTGCGGGACGTTCGTCGACGCTGAGCGGTTGTCAAATCCTGACGGACGGGAATAGTTCGTGGTTTTGCAGAGAGCTGACCGCCGTTTCGGCATGCGTGGCCCGACCGGCCGAACTCTGGGACGGGCGTTGGATCGCGAAAGGACCGGACACGCCCGGAGCGCAGATCCGTGCGCTTGGCGAGACCGGGTTGCCACAAGTACCCGACTGGCGCGCGACAGGGGTGCCGCGCATGGTGCTGATGGTCACGCCCGCCGTTTGGCTGGGCGACCAAATCGTGTCCGCGCCATTTGCCGGTTTTTTGAACGGATGGTCGTTTGAAATGAACCCGAAATTCCCCGAGTTTTCGGCTTCTTTTTTATCGCATTGAACCTGCTTCAATCATCTCTATTTTAAGAGGCAACCCGGCAGCGCCTCATCTGCCGATGTCTTTTGGGAGAATTTTCTTGGGCAACGCTCGCAATATAGCCTTCTGGGTCGTTCTCTTCCTGTTGATCCTTGCACTGTTCAATCTGTTCAGCGGACCGGGAGGAACCCTCCAGAGCAATGAAAAAACCTATTCGGATTTCGTAAGCGCCGTCGAAGCAGGCGATGTAAAAGGCGTGACGCTGGATGGTGAGCAGATCCGTTACACAACCAGTTCCGGCGGGAATTTCGTCACGATCAAGCCCGGTGATGCCGAAGTCACCAAGCTGCTGATCGAGAAAGACATCCCCGTGCGGGCGGAAAAGCAACAGCAATCGGGTTTCCAGTCTTTCCTGATCACGCTGCTGCCGTTCCTGCTGCTGATCGGTGTCTGGGTCTATTTCATGAACCGGATGCAGGGCGGTGGCAAAGGCGGTGCCATGGGCTTTGGCAAGTCCAAGGCCAAGATGCTGACCGAAAAGCACGGCCGCGTGACCTTTGACGACGTGGCGGGCATCGACGAGGCCAAGGAAGAGCTGGAAGAGATCGTCGAATTCCTGCGCAACCCGCAGAAATTCTCGCGCCTTGGCGGCAAGATCCCGAAAGGTGCGCTGCTGGTTGGCCCTCCGGGCACCGGCAAGACGCTGCTGGCCCGTGCGATTGCAGGCGAGGCCGGCGTTCCGTTCTTCACCATTTCCGGTTCGGACTTCGTGGAAATGTTCGTGGGTGTGGGCGCGTCCCGCGTGCGCGACATGTTCGAACAGGCCAAGAAGAACGCGCCCTGCATCGTGTTCATCGACGAGATCGACGCCGTTGGCCGCCATCGTGGTGCCGGATATGGCGGGGGCAACGACGAACGCGAACAGACCCTGAACCAGCTGCTGGTCGAGATGGACGGGTTCGAGGCAAACGAGGGCGTCATCATCCTGGCGGCAACCAACCGCAAGGACGTGCTCGACCCGGCGCTGCTGCGCCCGGGCCGCTTTGACCGTCAGGTGACCGTCGGCAACCCGGACATCAAAGGTCGCGAAAAGATTCTTGGCGTTCACGCCCGCAAGACGCCTCTGGGTCCGGATGTCGATCTGCGCATCATCGCGCGCGGCACACCCGGCTTCTCGGGGGCTGACCTTGCCAACCTTGTGAACGAAGCCGCGCTGATGGCCGCACGTGTCGGTCGGCGCTTTGTCACCATGGAAGACTTCGAGAACGCCAAGGACAAGGTGATGATGGGGGCCGAGCGCCGCTCGATGGTGCTGACCCAGGACCAGAAGGAAAAGACCGCCTATCACGAGGCCGGCCATGCCGTGGTCGGCATGACCCTGCCGTTGTGCGATCCGGTCTACAAGGCCACGATCATCCCGCGCGGCGGCGCGCTGGGCATGGTGGTAAGCCTGCCTGAAATGGACCAGCTGAACTATCACAGGGACGAATGTGAGCAGAAGCTGGCCATGACCATGGCGGGCAAGGCGGCCGAGGTCATCAAATACGGTGAAGACCACGTCTCGAACGGCCCGGCCGGCGACATCATGCAGGCCAGCCAATTGGCGCGGGCCATGGTGATGCGTTGGGGCATGTCCGACAAGGTCGGCAACATCGACTATGCCGAGGCGCATGAAGGCTATCAGGGCAACACGGCCGGGTTCTCGGTTTCGGCCCATACCAAGGAACTGATCGAGGAAGAGGTCAAACGGCTGATCCAGCAGGGATATGACCGCGCCCATCAGATCCTGACCGAACACAAGGAAGAATGGGAGCGTCTGGCTCAGGGTCTGCTTGAATACGAAACTCTGACGGGTGACGAAATCAAGCGCGTCATGAATGGCGAACCGCCGAATGAGAGTGACGACGAAAGCGACAAGTCCGATCACGGCAATGCCGCGAGCGTGACGGCGATTCCCAAGACCAAGGTCAAGAAGACCCCGCCCGAGGGCGGGATGGAGCCTGAACCTTCGGCATGACGCAAGAGACCCGGCCCCAGAGCCGGGTCTTTTCTTTTCGGCCTTTTCATCAGGGCAGCGAGCGTTAGGCTGCAGCGAACTTTGATCCGCTGTCGAAAGGAAATGGCATGCCTGCCCTGCGTGAAACCGAATTCAAGGCCCGGGTCGTCTGGTTGGGCCACGTTCCCGCCGGGCAATCCCTGCGGGCTCAGCCGGTGCCGCAGCTCGACCTTGGGTTCTCGGGCGACATTGGCGCGCGTCATGAAGGACTCAATCGACCATCCTGCGTGCGGGTCAAGAACCTGTACCCGGAAGGCACCGAAATCCGTAACGTGCGACAGCTGACGATCCTGGCTGCCGAGGAAATGGCGGCCATTGCTTCTGACATGGGCGTGGACCGGCTGGATCCGGCCCTTTTGGGTGCAAGTATCGTTGTCGAGGGCATTCCGGATTTCACGCATGTTCCGCCCTCGTCTCGGCTGCAGGCGGATACGGGATTGACCCTGACCGTCGATATGGAGAACCGCCCTTGTGTCCTGCCCGGACGTGAAATCGAAGCAGAGTCACCGGGGCACGGCGCCCGCTTCAAACCGGCCGCACAGGGCCGGCGCGGGGTGACCGCTTGGATCGAACGGCCGGGGCTTCTGAGGCTCGGAGACAGTCTGACCCTGTTCGTCCCCGATCAGCGCGCATGGAACCCAAAACAGACGGCGGTTTCCGATTAGATACGTCCGAACAAGTCCTACGCCGTTTCGCGGCCTGAAAATGTCGGAATCCACATCCATTCAAACCGTACACAACGGTATGGATTTGACAGCACCGACGCGCGGCGTCGGTTTTGCACGGAATTCAATCAGGGATCTTGCCCAATGAGCTACAAATCCGACATTGAAATCGCTCGCGAGGCGAACAAGAAGCCAATCCAGGAGATTGGTGCAAAAATCGGCATCTCGAGCGACGACCTGCTGCCGTACGGCCATGACAAGGCCAAGGTAAGCCAGAACTTCATCAACTCGGTCCAGGACCGCGAAGATGGCAAGCTGATCCTTGTGACTGCAATCAACCCGACGCCCGCGGGCGAGGGCAAGACCACCACAACCGTCGGTTTGGGTGATGGCCTGAACCGGATCGGCAAGAATGCGATGATCTGTATCCGCGAGGCCTCGCTTGGTCCGAACTTCGGCATGAAGGGGGGAGCCGCGGGCGGTGGCTATGCGCAGGTCGTTCCGATGGAAGAGATGAACCTGCACTTCACCGGTGACTTCCACGCCATCACCTCCGCCCACTCGCTGCTGTCGGCGATGATCGACAACCACATTTATTGGGGCAACGAGCTGGAAATCGATACCCGCCGCGTCGTTTGGCGCCGGGTCGTTGACATGAACGACCGTGCCCTGCGCCAGATCACGGCCTCTTTGGGGGGCGTGTCGAACGGTTTCCCGCGTGAAGCAGGTTTCGACATCACCGTCGCGTCCGAGGTTATGGCGATCCTGTGCCTGGCCAACGACTTGAAGGATCTTGAAAAGCGCCTGGGCGACATCATCGTGGCCTACCGCCGCGACAAGACCCCGGTTTACTGCCGCGACATCAAGGCCGAGGGCGCGATGACCGTTCTGCTGAAGGACGCGATGCAGCCCAATTTGGTCCAGACGCTGGAAAACAACCCGGCCTTCGTGCATGGCGGCCCGTTCGCCAACATCGCGCATGGCTGCAACTCGGTCATTGCGACCAAGACCGCGCTGAAGGTGGCCGACTATGTCGTGACCGAGGCCGGTTTCGGGGCCGATCTGGGCGCCGAGAAGTTCATGAACATCAAATGCCGCAAGGCCGGCATTGCGCCGTCGGCCGTGGTTCTGGTTGCAACGGTTCGCGCGATGAAGATGAATGGCGGCGTGGCCAAGGCCGATCTGGGCGCGGAAAACGTCGACGCGGTAAAGTCGGGCTGTGCCAACCTGGGCCGCCACATCGAAAACGTGAAATCGTTCGGCGTGCCGGTCGTCGTCGCGATCAACCACTTCGTCACCGATACCGATGCCGAGGTTCAGGCGGTCAAGGACTACTGCGCCGAACATGGGGTTGAGGCGGTTCTGTCGCGGCATTGGGAACTGGGCTCGGAAGGATCTGCAGATCTGGCAAAAAAAGTCGTTGAACTGGCTGATGCCGGTACCGCGAATTTTGCGCCGATCTACCCTGACGAAATGTCCCTGTTCGAAAAGATCGAGACCATCGCCAAGCGCATCTACCGCGCCGACGAGGTTCTGGCCGATGCCAAGATCCGCAACCAGCTGAAGGAATGGGAAGCCGCCGGATACGGCAATCTGCCGGTCTGCATGGCCAAGACACAGTATTCCTTCTCGACCGATCCGTCGCTGCGCGGCGCGCCCACCGGCCACTCGGTTCCGGTGCGCGAGGTGCGCCTGTCGGCGGGTGCTGGCTTTATCGTGGTGGTCTGCGGTGAGATCATGACCATGCCCGGTCTGCCCCGCACACCGGCGGCCGAGACGATCCGACTCAATGACGCAGGCCAGATCGAGGGCTTGTTCTGAGCCGCTGAATAAGACATCTCGTGGTCCGGGGAATCCCCGGGCCATGAGGAGATTGCGATGCCCACTCTGACACTGCCGCAGGACTGTCATTCCATGCAGGAATTGCGGGTTCAGATCGACAAGCTGGACCGCCAACTGATCGAACTGTTGGCGACGCGCGCAACCTACATCGATCGCGCGTCCGAATTGAAACCGGGCGAGGGCCTGCCGGCCCGTATACCCGAGCGTGTCGAGGATGTGGTGCAAAAGGTGCGTTCAAACTCGGTTGAGGTGGGCATGGACCCCGATCTGACCGAAAGGCTTTGGCGCATCTTGATTGATTGGTCGATTGCGCGCGAGGAGAACGTGCTCGGCCCCGACTGAATGACCGGGCGCCCTTCGCGCCCGATCCGCTTTTTGAAAGAAGGGATCAAAGGATGGTAGCTCAAGTCATCGACGGCAAGGCCTTTGCGGCCAAGGTCCGCGCGCAAGTCGCCGACCAAGTTGCAAAACTCAAGGAAGAAAACGGCATCACCCCCGGTCTGGCAGTAGTCCTGGTCGGCGAAGATCCGGCCAGCCAGGTCTATGTCCGCTCCAAGGGCAAGATGACTGTCGAAGTGGGCATGAACTCATACGAGCACAAGCTGGATGTCGACACGTCCGAGGCAGATCTGCTGGCCTTGATCGAGAAGCTGAACAACGATCCCGCGGTGCATGGCATTCTGGTCCAGCTTCCGCTGCCCAAACATCTGAATGAGGACCTGGTAATCAACTCGATCGACCCGGCCAAGGATGTCGACGGGTTCCACATCTCGAACGTTGGTCTGTTGGGCACCGGTCAGAAGTCCATGGTCCCCTGCACGCCGTTGGGCTGCCTAATGATGCTGCGCGATCATCATGGCTCGTTGTCCGGCATGGATGCGGTGGTGATTGGCCGGTCGAACATCGTGGGCAAGCCGATGGCGCAATTGCTGCTGGGCGACAGCTGCACCGTGACCATCGCGCACAGCCGTACCAAGGACTTGCCCGATGTCGTGCGTCGCGCCGATATCGTTGTGGCCGCCGTGGGCCGCCCCGAGATGGTGCCTGGCGACTGGATCAAGGAGGGCGCCACCGTCATCGACGTTGGCATCAATCGGATCGAGCGCGATGGAAAAACCAAGTTGGTCGGCGACGTGGATTATGCCAGCGCGGCCGAGCGCGCAGGCGCCATCACACCGGTTCCCGGTGGCGTTGGTCCGATGACCATCGCCTGCCTGTTGGCCAACACTCTGACGGCCTGTTGCCGGTCGAACGGCCTGCCCGAGCCCGAAGGCCTGACGGCCTGACTACTGGCGGTCTTGGGGCGGAGCGTCCGCCCCGGGGCCAACGTGGGGATGAAACGACCCCTGCCAGCACGCCGCAAACGTGTTTGATTGTCTGACATTTCGTGATAAGCTTGAGTTTCCAGCCGGTTACGAAGTGAATAAGTGGGCGTCTGAGGGACAAGGGCTGGGTCCCGAAAGGCTGCTCATTGATTTTGATATGTTGTCAAAACTGAGCCCATTCATTGCAGAATGCACGCCTCAGAGGGTGGTCGCCGGTATTCTGTTCATCCCGTTGCTCGCCTATACTTTTCCACCGTTCCGAGAAATGGATCTGCCCTTCTCCGTACGCCTGGCGTTCTGGGCAGGAGTGATGATCCTGGCGGTTGTGGCAACGTGGGGATCTCGGCAGTTGGTGAAGGATCGTTTGGACCATGTCGGACTGACGGTCCGGGACGTGGCGTTTGCCTTAGTGATCCTTGTATTGTTCACGCCCGCGTTGTGGATCCTGACGTGGATCCTGTGCGCTGCCAGTGGCCACGATGCCCCCGGTTTGCTGGCAGTCGGCACCTACGGTGCGCTGTTTAGCACAGGTCTGGTACTGGTCAGCAAAGGCGAAGCCCCGCCTGAAAACGACGAGGTCATCGAAGCACCCCAACCCCGTCTGGTGAGTCGTCTGCCGGATGGGTTTCGTGGTGATATCTTGCGGCTAGCGGTCCGGGATCACTACGTTGATGTGGTGACCACCAGCGGAACCTATACGATCCGGTCGCGCTTTACTGACGCGATTGCTGAGATGGAGCCGATTTCGGGCCATTGTACCCACAGATCCCATTGGGTTACGGACGCGGCCATTCTGGAAATCCAGAAAAACAACGGCAAAACCTACCTGCGCCTTCGGAACGATGATCTGGTTCCCGTCAGCCGCAAGTACAAACCCAAACTGGAAGAAGACGGTGTGATCTGAACCAGCTGTCGCCTAACGCGGCATCGCCGTCAGCTGTGGCTGTGGGCCCGTCAGAATGGCGCGGGCGTCCGGCTGCATCAGCCGAGACAACGCGGTATCCGAGCTGCGCAGCCCTCCGGTATATGTTCCATAAGCCGGCATGATCAGCCGGCACCCGTCAAACAAGAAGGCCGGGCGCGAAATCATGCGACCCCGCGCATTGAGCCGGACCTTGGGGTGAAAATGCCCTGAAACTTCGCCCTGCGCGTCGGGTTCCGCTATATGGCGGAAGACCAGCACGTCCTGGCTCCACTCGGCCAGATGGGTGCCGCTCAGCGCGACGGGACCCGGATCATGGTTGCCCTCTATCCAGATCCACAGCCGCCCGGCCTGCAGCGCAGAAATCTCGAGCCGATCTGCGTCGCTCAGCGTTTCCGAGGCTTCGAGATCATCGAAACTGTCCCCCAAGCATACCACCGTCTTGGCGCCGGTCGTGTCCAGATCGGCGGCCAGCCGGGACAGTGTCTCTCGATTGTCATAAGGGGGAAGGGCCGGTCCGCCCCGCCGAACGATCCGAGATGACTTGCCCAAGTGCAGGTCCGAAACACAAAGAAGATCGTGCGCCGGCCACCAAAGCGCGCCCGATCCCATGGCGTGCAGCCGGGCACCCGCAAACGAAAATTCAAGGCTGTTCATGGTCCGTTCTTTGCCTGTCGGGCCGTGATTTGCAAGTCGTTTCTTCAGGCGGGTTCCAGGCCAGCGTCGCGCAACAGACGGGCGCTTTCTTCCGCCAGCAGCCGCTCTTCGGCCGCGCCCTTGACCGGAACCTTTCCCACCTCGAGCAGCAAGGGCGCCGCCAGTGGTGACACCCGGTCCAGCCGGATCAGGTCGATCCGGTCGCCGATGCGCGCGATCATGGCCTCGATCCGTCCGAAATCGACCAGCCCGCGCATGGCTTCTTCGCGGGTGATCTGCATCAGCAGGTGGTCGGGGTCGTATTTCTGCAGCGTGTCGTACAGGATGTCCGACGAAAAGGTCGCCTGCCGCCCGCTTTTGCGTTGGCCACCTGTGTTGCGCTCGATCAGCCCGGCGATGGTGGCCGAAGCGCGGAAGGTCCGTTTCATCACCGCGTTGCCCGCCAGCCAGTTGTCCAACCCGTCGCGCAAGGCCTCGATCTGGAACAGGGGGCTGGGATCGGTGACCGCGTCCAGTCCCCAGATCAGCGTAGCATAGTCGGTCGCGACAAAGCCCAGCGGGGCCAGCCCGGTTTCCTCCATCCGTTTGGTCAGCAGCAGACCCAGCGTCTGTTGTGCGTTGCGTCCGGCAAAGCCGTAGACGCACAGGTTTTCGCGGCCGTCATTGGGAAAGCTCTCGATCAACAGTCGGTCACGCCCGGGCAGCCGCGACATCCGACGCTGCAGGTCCAGCCATTCACCCGTATGTTCGGGCAGCTGCGGCCAGTCGGGCTGTGCGAACATCCTCAGGATGCGGTCGCTCAGCTGGGTCGAGGTGGCGAATTTGGTGCCCGAGAAGGTGGCGACCTTGGGCTTTTTGTCCGCGCGGCGCGTGACCTCCACAACCGTTTCGCGCAACCCTTCATAGCGCACGATCTGACCGCCGATCAGGAAGGTGTCGCCGGGGGTCAGCGATGCGGCAAAGGCCTCTTCGACCTCGCCCAGGGGTTTGCCGCCCCGGTTGCGTTTCAGCCGGACCTTCAGGGTATCGCTGTCCTGGATCGTGCCCAGGTTCATGCGGATGCGTTGCGCCGCGCGCGGGTCACGCAGCTGCCACAACCCGTCGGGGCGCTGTTGCAGGCGCTGCCAGCGGTCATAGGCCCGCAGCGCATAGCCACCGGTTGCGCAGAACTCCAGACAGGCATCGAAGGCCGCGCGGGACAGATCGGCATAGGGACCGGCCGAGGTGACCTCGGCATAAAGGGCATCGGCATCGAACGGTCCGGCGCAGGCCGCGATCAGGATGTGTTGGCACAAAACGTCACGCGGGCCGGGGCCGCGCGGCTCGCCGTCCAGATCGTGCGCGCGCGCGGCCTCCAGCGCGGCGACGCATTCGACCACCTCGAACCTGTTGGCAGGCACCAGCAGAGCCTTGGACGGCGCGTTGTAGCGGTGGTTGGCCCGCCCGATCCGCTGGACCAGGCGCTTGACGTTCTTGGGGGCGCCGATCTGGATCACAAGATCCACGTCACCCCAATCGATCCCCAGATCGAGGCTGCCGGTGCAGACGATGGCGCGCAGGTCGCCGCGGACCATCGCGGCCTCGACCCGTTCGCGCTGTTGCCGGTCGAGGCTGCCATGGTGGATGCCGATGGGCAGGCCTTCGTCATTGGCCAGCCACAGGTTGTGAAAGAAGATCTCGGCCTGGGCGCGGGTGTTGTGGAAGATCAGCGTCGTCTTGTGCCGCCGGACCTGCTCCAGCACCGCCGGGATGGCATAGGCCGCGCCGCCCCCGGCCCAGGGCGGCATTTCGGCCGTTTGCAGCATGGCGATATCGGGGTCGGGGCCGGGGTCGGCCAGAACGATGTCGCAAGGGTCGGGGTGGCGGGCCAGAAAGCGCGCGATTACGTCCGGGTCCTCGACCGTCGCCGACAGGCCCACGCGCCGCAGATCGGGGCACAGGGTCTGCAGGCGCGCAAGGGCCAGCATCAACTGGTCGCCCCGCTTGCTTTCGGCCAGCGCGTGTATCTCGTCCACGATCACGCGTTGGACGCCGTGAAACATGCGTGGTGCATCTTCGTAGGACGTCAGCAGCGCCAGGCTTTCCGGAGTCGTCAGCAGGATATGCGGCGGGTCCACGCGCTGGCGTTTCTTCTTTGTGGGGGTGGTGTCGCCGGTGCGATCCTCGATCCGGATCGGCAAGCCCATCTCGTCGGCCGGGCCGCGCAGGTTGCGCTTGATGTCGGCGGCCAGCGCTTTGAGCGGCGAGACATAGATCGTGTGCAGCCCCGCGTGCCGCCCCTCGGCCAGTTCGATCAGCGAGGGCAGGAACCCGGCCATCGTCTTGCCGCCGCCCGTGGGCGCGATCAACAGCGTCGCCGGGGCCCGCGCCCGGTCGATCATGGCCTGTTGATGCGGGTGGATGGACCAACCTCTGGCGGTAAACCAG
This sequence comes from Ruegeria arenilitoris, assembly GCF_013032855.1. Lineage (GTDB taxonomy): Bacteria > Pseudomonadota > Alphaproteobacteria > Rhodobacterales > Rhodobacteraceae > Ruegeria > Ruegeria arenilitoris. The sequence goes on along the minus strand of NZ_WQDA01000002.1, from coordinate 658,651 downwards.
GTGTCAATCCGGGCGGGAATCTGCGTCATATGCGCAGACTAGCCCGCCCGGTGACAAAGCGGAATGCGGTTTGGGCCCGTCTTACTTAACGATTTCCTCGTCCTTGACGAACATGTTCGCCCAGGCGCGGTCGATCAATTCCGGGCTCATTTGATAGGGGATGCCCTCGAATTCGCAGATCGAGATCATCTGATCGATCAGGAAGATCGGCTGATAGTTCGCATAGACATTGTTGATGGTCGGGTATTTGACCTTCAACAGATGTACCAGTGCGGCTTCGTCCAACGGAATGCCGCGCTTGCGGGCCACCATGGCGAAGATCTTCAGGAAGTTTTCCTGGTTCGGGCCGTCGATCTTGATCTTGAAGAAGATCCGGCGAAGCGCGGCCTGGTCGAAGATCTCGTTCGGGTGGAAGTTGGTCGAGAAGATGACCAGCGTGTCGAAGGGAACTTCGAACTTTTCACCCGACTGAAGGCCCAGAATGTCCTTGCCCTCTTCCAGCGGAACAATCCACCGGTTGATCAGGGCCTGCGGCGGCTCGGCCTGGCGGCCAAGGTCGTCCACGATGAAGATGCCGCCGGTCGATTTCAGCTGCAGCGGCGCCTGATAGGTGCGCGCCGTGGGGTTGTAGACAAGGTCCAGCATGCTCAGCGACAGTTCACCACCCGTGACCACAGTGGGGCGTTCACACTGGACGTACCGCGTGTCGAACCGCTTGCGGCGGCGCAGGCTGTTCGGGTCGTCAGCCTCTTGCTCGATCGCTGTGTGCACGATCGGGTCGTACACGGTGATCACCTGACCGGCATATTCGATGGCATACGGAACAAAGACGTTGTCACCCAACGCATCCCGAATTCCGTTGGAAATCGAAGACTTACCGTTGCCCGGCGGGCCGTACATCAGGATCGAGCGACCGGCGCTGACCGCAGGGCCCAGGTGGTCAAGCAGGCTGTCCGGCAGAACAAGGTGCCCCATGGCGCCGGTCAACTGATCGCGCGTGACTTGGATGTTCCGGATCGACTGTCGTTTGACCTGCTCGCGGTAGACCTCCAGCGGAACGGGCATGGCGCCAAAGTATTCGGATTGGCTCAGCGCGTCCAGCGCCCGTGCCTTGCCGGCGTCGGTCAGCTGATAGCCCATTTCGTTGCCGCTGTTGGCGTTCAATGTCCCCGTCGCCTCAAGCAGCTTCTGTTCGCGGGCGATGTCGACCAATTCCTGCGTCACCGAACTCGGCAGACAGATCGAGGCGGCGATCTCGCTCACCGTGTCCACATTCTTGCGAAAAACGGTCTTCAGAAGGATGTCCCGCATCATAACAAGCGGAAGCTGCATTTCCCCCAGACCCTTCGGGGCAGGAGGAGCCATAACGGATGAGGTCTGCATGTTCATGAGCGCGGCTCGTCTATCCAGTTGTCAATCCTTGTGTCCCGAAAGGGACCACTTGCGGAAAATCTGGCGCAGCTTTGTGGCAGGACCAAGGCGCGGGCAAGGCGCAGACATGATGGTTTACGAGCCGTTAATTGCGCCCAAAATCAAATAGATGCCAAGACTCGCACCCAAGGCCAGCCCCATGGGGAATTTCTTGCCCTGATCCCAGCTTTCCCAGTTCGGAGCGATCTGGCGCAGGCGGGAGTATTTGGCCAGTCGATGTGTGGCAAACGCGGCCAGCGTCGTGACCATCAGAATCACCATCACCAGCAAGAGATCACCAACCCACACGAACGGAGCCGCAGCCGCGCAAAACTTGGCGTCGCCCGCACCCATGGCGCCTGCGGCATTGAGAAGAATGCCAAAAAACAGCACGACCACCAGATGGAACAGCTGCCAGGCATAGACCGGCAGAGAAAACTGCAAAGGCCCGATGCTGGCCCCAACCCATTCGCCCGACCAAGGTGGCAGCACAATCAGCCCGACCACCACAAATACCAAGGCCAGAGCTGTGACCGCATGGTTCTTGATCTTCATTTCCCGCATGTCGGTGAACGCGACATAGAAACAGATGGGCAGCACAAATGGTAGAAACCACAGGGCTGCCACTGCAGGAATTGCCATGCTTTATGCTTCCTCGAGCGCGCGGAGCGACCGAACCGCTTCGTCGAAATGCTGCGGATGGGTGGCGATGGCTTCCCGGAACAGGTTCTTGGCAGTGTTGATGTCACCGCGCTTCACGGCCGAGATGCCCATCGTGTTCAAGAGTTCCGCACGTTCGGTCTGGGACATCTGGATCACCGGCATGGAATAATTCCCCTGCGCCGAGCGGGCCAGAACCAGATTGTTCTTTGCTGTGAACAATGAACTGTCCTGTCGGATGGCTTCGGTGAACAGGCGCTCGGCCTCGGAATATTGGCCGCGGGTCAACTTGGAATACCCCCAGTTGTTCATCACGCCGGCCGGCCGTGTGGTCAGCCCGATTGCGGTTTCATAGAACTGGTCCGCACGCTTCCAATCCTTGCTGGCATCTGCCACCAAGGCTTCAAGCCGATAGCGTTTGAACGTCTCGTAGGTCGGGGGGATCTGGTCCAGCGCTGCCTTTGCCGCCTTCCAGTCACCACTGCGGACCAACGAGTCCGCATAATCGACGCGATCCGCGTTCGTTGCACCGGACATCGCGGTCACGCGCTTCCAGGCGGCCGATGCTTCGGTGCTGCGCTTGGCGCGAGTCAGCGAAATGGCAAGGCCGCGCTGCAAATCGATCCGATCTGGATTCTTGCCGGCTGCTCCACGGAAATAGGTCACTGCCTCGTTCGGGTCAGCCGCATTGAGCATCACGTCGTTGAGGTTCGTCTCGTCGATGACGTTCACTTCCTGGAACGTGCGTTCGACCTTTTCCTCTTCGGTTTCTTTTGCGCATGCAGACAGGATCAGCCCGCACACGACGACTGTCGGAATCAGGAATTTTTGGCGCATTTTTGCGTCCCTTACTGCTCTTGCCTCTGTTACTGGTTCTTACGCAGCAGGAAAGCTCCGTTCCCTTGCTGCTCCAGCGTATATTCTTGTTCTTGTGGTGTATTATTAACAGGATTTTCCATTTTTGCGAGCGCTAAGCGAAGATTGTCACGGATTGCGTCACTTTCGCCATTGTCCAGCGCATAGGCCCTTTGGAAGACCTGCGCGGCCTCGGCATACTCACCTTTTTCCATCAGCAGAACGCCGAGATTGTTCCACGCAACCGACCAATCCGGGTCTTCTTCGACTGCTTGTCGTAAGAGGGGTTCGGCTTGTCCAAGCCGCCTGAGGCCGAGATTGGCGGTTCCGATCGAGGTCAGGATTTCCGGGGTCATCCCCTCTGTCAGGGCCGCGCGGGTGAACGATTCCATGGCCAGTTCGTATTCTCCGGCGGCCATCAAACGGTTCCCGACAGCAATTTCGTCAATCGGCCCACCTTTGGGGTCGACGCCGGGGGCAAAAGGCCCGTTCGAAAGACTTGGGTCCGTACACGAAGCCACCACGGCAAGAACCGCGGTGGCTATCATCAGGCGGTGGAGCCCGAAGCGGGCGCACCGGTTGCGTGAGGGCATGGGCTTATTGGCCTCTGTTACCGAACTCCATGATGCCTTTTGCCGAGGGACCGACCAGAATGATCAGCAGCGGCGGCACCGTCAGCATCATTGTGGCAAGGGTCATTTTCGTTGGCAACTTGTTCGCGGCTTCTTCGGCGCGCATGACGCGTTTGTCGCGCATCTCGCCGGCATAAACCCGCAGGGCGTCGGCAATCGACGTACCGAATGTGGCCGATTGAATCATCACCGTCACGAAAGAGCTCACATCCTGGACACCGCAACGCGTCCCGAAATCGCGAAGAACCTGATCTTTCTCTTTGCCGGCCTTCATCTCATAGGCGACGATCTCGAATTCCTGCGCAATATCGGGGTAGGAGGCCTTCATCTCGCCGGCCACACGCACGATCGCCTGGTCCAGAGACTGACCGGCTTCCACGCAGACCAGCATCAGGTCAAGCGTGTCGGGAAAGCCCGCGATAATGTTCTCTTTGCGCTCTTCGATCCGGCGCGTGATCCAGTATTTTGGAATGTAGTATCCGATGGCACCCGGCACCAGAACGCGGATCATCATTTGCTGACCGGTGAATTCCTGCCCGTTTGAAAACACGGTCACCAGGAGAACACCCAAAACGATCCCGGTGATCCCCAACGCAAATTGCGCAAAGTGGAAGAACCGAACGGAATCTTTCGAGCGGTAACCGGCCTGGCGCAGCTTGAGCTCCATGGCCGAGTATTCTTCTTCATCTTTCGGCTCAAGGAAGGTCGCGAACTTTTCAAGCTGTTCGTTCCGGCCGGAGTTGCGCAGCTGATCCTTCTTGCCGCGCTTTTCCTTTTTGGGTGCAGCGTTTGCACGCTGCAGCTTTTTCAAGGGATCTTCCGGCTGGTTCAAAAGGATCGGAATGGTCACCAGGACCATGAACAATCCCAGCACTCCGACGACGATCAGCGGGCCGAACTCGCCCAATTGATCCGTCAGCATGTCGTTGATTTGGGTCAGAAATTCCATGGTCGTGCCCTCAGACCTTGATGTTGGTGAGAATGCGCATGACGATCAGGTTCAGCGTCAGCATGATCCCCACGACAAAACAGGCGGGAATGAACCATTTGTGGTCCAGAACCGAGTCATAATACCCGGGGTCCTTGACCAGAATGAAAACCAGGCAAAACAGTGGGAACCCCGACAGGAACTTGCCCGACCACTGCGCCTCGGCCGTGATCGCCTTGACCCTGCGGAACAGACGGAACCGTGCGCGGATCACCTTGGCAAGCCCGTCAAGGATCTCAGCCAGGTTGCCGCCCGACTGCTGCTGGATGCCAACGGCGACCGCGAGAAAGCGCAAATCCTGCATGTCCAGACGTTCGGCCATGTCCTTCAACGCCTCGCCCACGTCACGCCCATAGGCGCATTCGTCGGCAATCACGCCAAATTCGGTCGCAAGCGGATCCTGCACCTCGTTCGCGACGATCTGGATCGTCGACACGAACGGGTTGCCGACGCGAAGTGAGCGCACCATCAGTTCCACGGCATCGGGCAACTGCTCTTCAAGCATGCCCATGCGCTTCTTGGCCTTGTGATTGACCCAGGCATAGACAGCGCCGATACCGATTGCGATCGACAGAGCCGCACGTAGGATTGTGTCGGTTCTGGTGCCGATGCTCAGGCCCATGAACGCGACCACGGACACCAGTGCCATGATCATGACCAGTTGCCGCGGGCTGAAGGCAATCGCCGCCTTCTGGGCCTTGTCGGCCAACAGCGAGTAGAGCGGAATGCTCTGCGACTTCATGTGCTGCTGCATTTCCTTGCGCAGCTGCTCCAGAACCTGTTCGCGCCCGACGCCTTTGTCGATCATGTCCAGACGGCGATTGACGCGGCTGTTCAGGCTGATGGATTTGCCGAAAGCCACCAGATAGATACCTTCGACCAGCGCCAGAACCCCGACGAAGATCGCGACATAGATGAGCGCCTCGGTTGGCAGTTGCATGCCCTGATCTCCTACATTGTCGTCGGTTCGTAGATCGATGCGGGCAGGTCATACCCCCACAGACGGAACCGTTCGGAATAGTGGCTGCGAACGCCGGTGGCCGTGAAATGACCAATGATCTTATTGTCGGGCGTCAGGCCAACACGTTGGAATTTAAAGATTTCCTGCATCGAGATTACGTCGCCTTCCATCCCGGTGATCTCGGTGATCGAGGTCATGCGGCGCGAGCCATCCTGCAGACGGCTGGCCTGGACGATCAGGTTCACAGCGCTTGCAATCTGGCTGCGCACGGCCTTGATAGGCATTTCGATCCCGGCCATCGCGATCATGTTTTCAAGACGCGAGATACCGTCACGGGCCGAGTTGGCGTGGATCGTGGTCATCGAGCCGTCGTGGCCAGTGTTCATGGCCTGCAGCATGTCGATCACCTCAGCGCCGCGCGTTTCGCCCACGATGATGCGGTCAGGGCGCATCCGCAGAGCATTTTTCAGACAGTCGCGCGGGCTGACTTCGCCTTTGCCTTCCACGTTGGGCGGGCGGCTTTCCATCCGGCCCACATGGGTCTGCTGCAGCTGCAGTTCCGCCGTATCCTCGATGGTCAGAATGCGTTCTGCGTCATCGATGAAGCTGGACAGCGCGTTGAGCGTGGTCGTCTTACCCGAACCCGTACCACCAGACACGATGATGTTCAGACGAGTGGAGACGGCGGCCTGAAGATACGCGGCCATTTCTTCGGTAAACGCGCCGAAATTGACCAGGTCGTCGATGCCAAGCTTGTCTTTCTTGAATTTCCGGATGGAAACCAGGGACCCGTCCACCGCGATCGGTGGAACCATAGCGTTGAAACGAGACCCGTCGCGCAGACGGGCGTCAACATAGGGGTTGGATTCATCGACCCGGCGACCAACGGCGGACACGATCTTGTCGATGATCCGCATCAGGTGCTTTTCGTCTTTGAACGACACGTCGCTCAGTTCGAGCTTGCCGAAGCGTTCGACAAAGATCTGATGCGGACCGTTGACCAGAATATCGCTGACCGAGTCGTCTTGAAGCAGTGTTTCAAGCGGACCCAGACCGGTGACTTCGTCGTACAATTCCTTGTTCAACTGGGTCCGGTCTTCGCGATTGAGAACGATGTTCTTGGCTTCCAGAACCTCGCTCGCGATCGCGCTGATTTCGGTGCGCAATTCGGCTTCGGCTGCATTTTCCAGTGCAGCCAGGTTCAGGTTTTCCAGAAGCTCCCGATGCAGCTCGATCTTGATTTCGCTCAGCCGTTCCTTGCGCTTGCGTTCGCGGTCGTTGCCCTTGGCTTCCGCCGCGGTTTTGGCCACCGGTTTGCGGGCAATCGCGGTGGACGGCGACGGTGCCGCTGCCGGAGCAGCTGGGGCTTCGGCGGCCTTGGGGGCTTGTGAAGGGGTCGCAACCGGCTGCGCACCTGATGGTTTCTTGTAACGTGAGAACACGGCGGTTTCTCCCCCTGATAGCCTTTGTTATGCCGCTTCGGCGCTGTTGCTGCCGAGGCTGTGCAAGGATTGCGCCAGCTTTGCGATTTCGCGGCGAAGAGGGTTCTTGCCGGCCGAGCTGGCCAAAGGCAGACCGTGGTCGCCGCTTTGCATGACCGGCTTGCCGCCATCCGGCAGTTGCAGATCGATCGAGATTCCCAGGCTTTCACCCATGCGCTTGACGCGGCTTTTACCGCTCAGATCCGTGAACTTGGGTGCGCGGTTCAAGGCAAAGCGAAGCTTGTTGAACGGCAATTCCTCGGCTTGAAGGGCACGTTTCAGACGCAACGCATTCTGAGCGGACCGCATATCCAGTTCGATCAGAGCAAAATAGACATGCGCAGCCTGCAAAACGGTCTCGGACCAGTGCACCAGCGTTTTCGGCATGTCGACCACGACATAGTCGTAGTGCTTGCGGGCCATGTCGATCACCCGCTGGATGTCTTCGTGCGTGAGAATATCCAGAGGCACCATGTCGGTCGGGGCCGTCAGAACATCCAGCTTCTCGTCGAATGTCTGCAGTGCCTGCCCAAACACTTCGTCATCCATGGCCACGGTGTCCGACAGCATTTCGAACACGGTTTCACGGCGGGGCAGGTCCAGATAGGTCGAGATGGTTCCGTATTGCAAATCCAGGTCGATCAGGCAGACCTTGGGTGCATCCTTTTGCGATACGGTCGCCAATTCCCAGGCCAGATTCACGGCCAGAGTCGTTGCACCGACACCACCGGCCAAGCCCTGAACAACAAACAAAGCGCCTTCTTTCGAAGCTCCTGAGGCCAGCGGGACGGAAACCTGTTGCGGAGTCACGACAGGCTCGGGCGCATTCATGCGGTCGATCGCTTCCTGCAGTTCGTTCTCGGGAAGAGGGTAGGGGACGAATTCATCGGCCCCCTTGCGCAGCAACTGATGAAGAGCGGCGGGTGTCACGTCCTCGGCAATCAGGACAACTTTGATCTTCTTTTCCTTGGCCTGGGTGATGATCTCACCCATCAAGGTCAGATTGTCCTCGTCCTCACCGTCGATCGCGAGGGCCACGAATTGAAGAGACTCGGCTTCGGGCTGGCTGAAAAAGGCCAGAGCCTCGGCAAAGCCAAGGTCACCCCAGCGCTCGCCCAAAGCGGCTTCCATGTCCTCGATCAACAGGTCGAAGTTCTGGACATCTCGGCTGATGGTACAGGCCAGAATGCCGGTGTCGTCGTTTTGCGGCGTTGCGCTCGTCATTAACACAATCCTCGTCGTGAGAGCGCAGCAAACGTCGATACAATACCAGTCCGTGTTTCAGCTTGCTGTCGCCCTAAGCGGTCAATTCTGGCCGCAGGTCACCCAATTGTTCACAATGTTGCGTGGAAGTGGGGCAAGAATTGGGCGCAAAAAAACCAATTGTAGGGAATTGGGCGACGATGCCGCCCAATTTCTGATTATTGTTCGCTGGTGTCGCCGATGGCCGTTTCGCGGCGCAGCTGGCTCTTGAATGTCGCGCTTTCGATGTACTCGCGATAAACGAAGTCAGCATACTTGCCATCCAGGATGTTCGGATGGCGATCGACCAGACCCGACACCTCGGTAACGGTGCGGCGGTTGCGGCGATCCCGATTGGGCGTGGCCACCAGTGGCTGCGTTTTGCCATAGGAAACAACGGCTTCCAGACGCGAGCGGGAAATACCCTGTTGCGCGAAGAAGTTGACGACCGCTTGCGCGCGGCGCAGACCCAGACTGTTGTTGTAGGACTGGGATCCGACGGCGTCGGTGTGGCCGTACACGCGGAAACGTGCTTCGGGGAACTGTTTGATCCAGTTCGCCTGATACAGCAGAATCTGGCGTGCTGCCGAATCCAGCTGCGCACTGTCGAACGCAAAGTTGATCTGGGTCGGAACCTCGGCAGCGAATCGCTGCGCCAGGATCTGGCCATAGGTCAACTCGCCGTTCATGACCTGGATGTTGTTCAGCGTTGCGTTGCCGAATGCGCCCTGGTCCACTTCATAGCCGGCCTCACGGGTACAGCTGGCGACAGCGACTGTAAGACCCAGTGTGATGATCCACTTCTGCATTGGTCTGTCCTCCCTATCAATCCAGGACGTAGCCGTAGGAGTTGCCAAAGTCCTGCTTGGCGACTTCCGATGCGGCTCCATTGCCAACCCGTTCCGTCCGGGCAGTTCTGCCGTTCATGAACAGGTCGAATTCGCTGGGCGGCTTCACGCGGTCGGTCGGCAGCGCCAGGGCTTCGCCCCGGGTCGGGGAAACCAGATGCGCGGTGATGATGATCACCAGTTCGCTCTGCTCGCGCTGGTATTCCGCGCTGCGGAACAATGCACCCAGAACAGGTACGTCACCCAACCACGGGATTTGGTTGCTCAGGTCGGTAAAGTCGTCCTGAATCAGGCCGGCGATCGCAAAGCTCTCACCATCTCGCAGTTCGACCGTTGTGCTGGTCTGGCGCGTGATGAAGCTGGGGACCGTGTCACCGTTGATGGTGAAGTTCGAGCTGGTGTCGATACTGGACACCGCCGCCGCCATCTCAAGGTTGATCAGGTCACCGTCGACGACGCGCGGAACGAAGTCGATTTCGACACCGAAAGCCTTGTATTCAATGGCAACCACACCGTCATCCTGAGGAACCGGAATCGGCACTTCACCACCGGCGAGGAAGGTTGCCTCCTGCCCGGACAGTGCCGACAGGTTCGGCTCGGCCAGGCTACGGGCCAGACCCTTGGCTTCCAGCGCTTCCAGCAGCAGCCGGACCTGGGTGGAGCCTGCGCCAAAGCCGAACAGAATCGCGCCAGTATTCGACTGAACCGCCGGGATGTTGTTGGCCAACGCGTTGCTCAGGGACAACTGGTTGTTCAGCGTGTTGATACCACCGGTCGCGTCACCGCCGGAAAAACCAAGCGAGGCGGACAGGTTCTTGGCGACCGACCGGTTCATCTCGGCAAAGCGGACTTTCAGCATGACCTGCTGTACGCCGCCGACATTCATAAGGTTCGACACACGCTCGGGCGCATAGCGCTCGGCCAGTTCCAGAGCACGTGCCAGTTTGGCTGCGCTGGAAACCGTGCCCGAGAGAACGATGCCGTCATTGGCGGTCCGCACTTCGATTCGCTCATTTGGCAGAATCTGGCGCAGGCGCTCTTTGAATTCGGTCACATCGGGCGCAACGCGAACGCGGACGTTCGTGATCAGGTTTCCGGCGCCGTCAAACAATGTCAGCGTCGTCATGCCTGGTGCCTTGCCCAAGACGTAGATTGTGCGGTCCGAAAGCGATGAGATGTCCGCAATGCCTGCATTCGCGATGCTGAGCTCTGCAAACGGCTGTTCGCTTTCAACCACGATGGCGCGGTTCATGGGCACATCCAGCGTTTCCGCCGTGCCTTTTTTGACCACGCGAAGATTTTGGGCCCAGGCGGAATCGCCGACCGGGCTCAGAACTAGGGCCAACCCCAAAAGGGTCGAACCAATCAAGGAACGTATTGTCATGTGACCTGCCTCTCCGATCACCACTCTATTTTTTTGGGTCTTATGCCCTATGGTGACGAACTCTGCGCGAATTCCGGATTTATTGCAATAATCAAGGGTTTCTGGAATTTTCCTTATGTGGACAATGCGCAACAACCCAAACGAAACGAGCCGCGCATTATGCGCGGCTCGGGCATGGTAACGCTCTGAATGGGCGTCAGTTTGTGCAGGGGATCGGGGTCTCGACGATCTGGTCGCCGCGGCGAGTCCGGATGGTGCAGACCTTCTCTGCCTCTTTCTTCGGTGCGGGGGCTGCTTCTTCGATTCCCAACAGTTTGCGTTGGTCAACTTCGATCGCACTTGCGATGGTTTCATCCTGAACCCCGACCAAGGCCAGAGACAGGCGTCCGGTGTTTTGCGCCTGCGCCAGGGCCGCGATCTGTTCCGGCGTGGCGGCAACGGTGACGGTCCGGGCAATGGTCGTGCCGGTCACATCCGATCCTGCCGTCTGATCGACGGCGATCAACTCGATATTGGTCTGGATCAAGCGGGTGATTTCGCCGTTTGCCCCCTCGACCGCGCTGCGCAGCGATCCGGTCCAGTACACATCAACAACGTCGCCGGGGCGAAGAAAGCCCGAAACGCCCGAGGCAACATCAACACTGATGGCGAACGCGCGCATACCTTTTTCAAGACGCGAGGTCAGGCCGGCCAGCTCACCCGGTCGGGTGATCTTGACCTCCATGATGGCCTCGTCCTTTTCCATGGTGCGCAGAACAAAGCGTTCATTGTTGCCGGTTTCCGGGAACAGAACCGTCATATCGGTGAACGACCCTTCCGGAACCGCATTCTCAGGCCATTCCACGACGCGCACATCTTCCTGGGTCAGGCGCTCGCCGTATTTCAGCGGACGTTCGGATACGATCACGCCGACGGTCGGAACGACGTCGACCTTGGCGTTGGCAAGGGCCTCTTCGGCCATCTGCCGTTCACGCGCCAGGGCGTTCTGATACTCGGCAATATAGTTGCGGGCCATATAGACCGCACCGCCAGCCAGGGCGACCCCGACGATCAGGACAAGACCAAATACAGCTCGCATGCGTATACCTCTTTATTGCTCTGGCCGGACCTGTATCGGTCCGGGCAGGACATTGAAACAGCATATTTCCTAAATCGGAATTGTGTCGAAATGTGGGACAAATGGATATTTTTCGTTGTTTTATTGGCACAGAGCGTTGCGAACGAGCATCTCGTGACGTGGCGTCTGCTGTATCCCAGCATGGGTTGCGCGGTGCGGAGAAGGCAGGGGGCAAACGTGAACAACCGCGCCCGGCTGGCGCGGTTGTCATGTGGCCGGTCGGCCAAGTTCCCGAAAATCAGTTGCCGCCGGATCCGTTCGATCCACCGGTGATGATCCCACCAACGGCCGTGTTGCTGTCGCCGGTGCTGATGCTGATTGCCGAGTCGGAAAGGGCCGCCTCAACATCGTCAGCCAAGCCCTCGGTCCCACCTTGGATCAAAGCGTAGGCAATCGCTGCCAGGCCGGTGACGGCTGCGGTCAGGACCACCCAGTCGACGGTGATCGCACCGCTATCATCTTTTTTGAAGTTCCTGATGAACTTGATCATTTCGCGTCCCTCCTGACAGAGTGATTCCGCCCAGTTCCGGTTTCTGATGGCGACCAGAATTCTCGCGGGCACCTAATTACTAGTTATCAAAGACTTAAACGCGGTCTCCGTGGCGGAAATTGGGCCAAACGTGGGCCATGCTTGGCCCGGCGCCCGAAATCCGATGCGCAGCGTCTGTCTTGCTTAAAAGGAAAAGGCCGCGCCCTTGGGCGCGGCCTTGTATCCCGATTGGGATGAAGTCAGCTTAGTTGCTGCCAGCGGTGGTGATACCACCAGCTGCCGAGTTCGAACCGGTGCTGATCGTTGCGCTGGTCAGGGCGCTGGAAACGTCGGTTGCCAGGCCGGTCGCGCCGCCTTCGATCTGCTGGTAAGCAACGGCTGCCAGGCCAACAACGGCTGCGGTCAGAACGACCCAGTCAACAGTTACGGCGCCGTCTTCGTCTTTGCGGAAGTTCTTGATGAACTTGATCATGTTACGTCCCTCCTAAAGGATCAAAAAGTCAATAAAACCTCGGGGTCTTTCAGAGCTTCATCTCTCAGTCGGCTCATGACCGTCTCGGTATGGCACTATGTTTGCCCCTCGTGCGTGGCAGGAATTGGGCCAAACAACGAATTTTTTGCCTCAGGCTTAACTTTTTGGTCACCAATCTGGTAACCTATTGAAATAAAAAACAAAAAATTTTTGACACTAACCCGCCACGCTGTTTCGGCGGTGCAAAATTGCGCCAAATGAGGCAAAACCGCCCCAATTCGCTTTGTTTTTCTGGCCTTGCGGGAAGATTCGCGTATCAAATCAACTCAAAAGAACAGATGAGGCAGGCAGAAATGATTTTCCGGGACGCACTGACATGCGCCGGCGTTTTGGCGTTGCTGGTTGCCGTGGCGGCTCCGGCACCTGCTGCGGACATCGAGCCACGCGGCGTTTACAAACGGATCAAGGCTCCCAAAGCGGGGGAACGCCCGCGAGTGACGGTACAGATCAGTCCGCAAGAACACGCATCAGCACCTTCAGCGCCCAGCACGGGTCCCGATTTGGTCGTGCCCGATATCATAGCCCGGACCAAAGTCCCTCCGGCGGCCTTTCCGGACATAATGAAGAAAAAGACCCCCGAGGGCGCGTACAAGGCGTTCTGGGACAAGGTATCGCCAGATATGACCCGAGCCGGCCCAGGCCGCCTTGACGAAGCCCTGCAGGCTTTGGCGGCGACCCAGATTTCATCTCCGCGGCTGCAGAATCTTCAGAAGATCGTCGAGCAGCGCGGGGTCGATATTCTCCGTACGACTGTAGGAACAAAAGTGTCGCCAGCGCTGGTCCTTGCGGTCATGTCCGTTGAATCAGGTGGTCGCCCCACTGCCGTCAGCTCGGCCGGAGCACAGGGTTTGATGCAACTGATGCCTGCCACGGCCAAGCGGTTCGGCGTGACCGACAGCATGTTGCCGGAACAGAATATCGCCGGCGGCGTGAAATACCTGGACTGGCTGATGGGTGAGTTCAACGACGACCCGATTCTCGTCCTGGCGGGATACAACGCCGGTGAAGGCGCGGTGCGAAAACACAATGGCGTTCCGCCTTATGCTGAAACGCGCGACTATGTCCCCAAGGTTCTTGCCGCCTTCCAGGTGGCCCGAGCGTTGTGTGCCACTCCGCCTATGCTGATTTCCGACGGGTGCGTCTTTCAGTCCATGAATTAAAAAAGGCCCGCCGATTGGCGGGCCTTTCGGTTTCTGTGTTTGCTCAGAAGTCAGCCGGCGATGGTCGCCTCAGTCGCCGCGCGCATCTCTTCTTCGCTGACGCCATCGGCCAGTTCGACGATCTTCAACCCGCCTTCGACCACGTCCAGCACGCCCAGGTTGGTGATGATGCGGTCAACCACGCCCTTGCCGGTCAGCGGCAGGGTGCATTCCTTCAGCACCTTGCTGTCGCCGTGCTTGTTGGTGTGGTCCATCACCACGATGACCCGTCCGACGCCGGCCACCAGGTCCATCGCGCCGCCCATGCCCTTGACCAGCTTGCCCGGAATCATCCAGTTGGCCAGATCGCCTTTCTCGTCGACCTCCATCGCGCCAAGGATCGCCGCCGCGATCTTGCCGCCGCGGATCATGGCAAAGGACGTGGCGCTGTCGAAATAGGCGGTGCGGGGCAGTTCGGTGATGGTCTGCTTGCCGGCGTTGATCAGGTCGGGGTCCTCTTCGCCCTCATAGGGGAAGGGGCCCATGCCCAGCATGCCGTTTTCCGATTGCAGGGTGATGTCCTTGTCGCCCACATAGTTCGCCACCAGCGTCGGAATCCCGATGCCGAGGTTCACATACATGCCGTCTTCCAGTTCCTCGGCCGCACGCGCGGCCATCTGATTGCGGTCCCAGGGCATTACGCTTCCTCCTTCTTGCGGGTGGTGCGCTGTTCGATGCGCTTCTCGTGCTGACCTTGAATGACCCGGTGCACATAGATGCCGGGCAGGTGGATGCAGTCGGGGTCCAGCGAACCGCGCGGCACGATCTCTTCGACCTCGGCCACACAGATCTTACCGCAGGTCGCGGCCGGCACGTTGAAGTTGCGGGCGGTCTTGCGGAACACCAGGTTGCCGGTGTCGTCGGCCTTCCATGCCTTGACGATGGCCAGATCGGCAAAGATCCCTTCCTCGAGGATGTAGGTCTCGCCGTTGAACTCCTTGTGCTCTTTGCCCTCGGCGATCACGGTGCCGACGCCGGTCTTGGTGTAGAAGCCCGGGATGCCCGCGCCGCCGGCGCGCATGCGCTCGGCCAGGGTGCCTTGCGGGGTGAATTCCAGCTCAAGCTCGCCCGACAGGTACTGGCGCATGAACTCGGCGTTCTCGCCGACATACGAGCTGATCATCTTCTTGACCTGCCGCGTCTGCAGCAGGATGCCGATGCCGAAGTCGTCGACGCCTGCGTTGTTCGAGGCAAAGGTCAGATCCTTCACGCCAGATTCCTTGATCGCCTGCAGCAGCAATTCGGGAATGCCGCACAGGCCGAACCCGCCGGCCGCGATCAGCATGCCATCCCGAAGTATCCCATCGAGGGCCTCGGTGGCATTGGCATAGACTTTCTTCATGGAAAACTCCCCCAATGACATGGTGATGGGCAGGTTGTGCCGCCACGTCATTGGGAAGTCAATGAAACCTGCGGGCGGGTGGTATTTCTACCTAACCGCCCGCGGGGGCCGGGATCAGCCGGCTTTCTTCTTGGTGGCTTTCTTCTTGGGCGCGGCCTTTTTGCGGGTGCCTTTCTTGGCCGCCTTCTCATTGACAAGTTCCACCGCCATTTCGGGCGTCACGTCCTCGGGCTTGATGTCCTTGGGCAGGGTCGCGTTGACCTTTTCCCACTTCACATAAGGCCCATAGCGCCCGTCCAGAACCTGGATCGTGCCGCCATCGGGATGCTCGCCCAGCTCCTTCAGCGGTTTGGCCGCAGCCCGTCCGCGCCGCCCGGGATTGGCGCGCTTTTCCGCCAACAGTTCGACGGCCCGGTTCATGCCGATTTCGAACACGTCGTTGGGATCCTTGAGGTTGGCATAGACCGGCTTCGCCTCATCCGGCAGCTGGTGCATGATATAGGGGCCGAAACGCCCGAAATTGGCGCTGATCATACCGCCCTCGGGGTGTTCGCCAATCTCGCGCGGCAGGCTCAGAAGGGTCAGCGCCTTCTCAAGGTCCATGTCATCCTTGCTCCAGCCCTTGGGCAAAGAGGCGCGCGGCGGTTTCTTGTTCTCGGGCGTGGCTTCGCCGCGCTGGACATAGGG
The DNA here is from genome assembly GCF_013032855.1 of Ruegeria arenilitoris. Taxonomy (GTDB): domain Bacteria; phylum Pseudomonadota; class Alphaproteobacteria; order Rhodobacterales; family Rhodobacteraceae; genus Ruegeria; species Ruegeria arenilitoris. Next base: position 642,823 of record NZ_WQDA01000002.1, on the reverse strand, counting down.
GCCGAAGCGTCCGGATTTCAGCCAGATCTCATCCTCGCCATCCATGCCCAGCATGCGTTCCTCGCCCTCGGCGCCTTCACCGGCGATGGGGCGGGTATAGGTGCATTCGGGATAGTTCCCGCAGCCCACGAATCCGCCGGTCCGCGAGGTTTTCAGGTGCAGCCGTCCGACCCCGCATTTGGGGCAGATGCGCGGATCCGAGCCATCCTCGCGCGGGGGGTACAACTGCGGGGCCAGTGCCTCGTCCAGTTTGTCGAGCACTTCCGAAATCCGCAGCTCTGACGTCTCGGCGATCGCGGCCGAGAAATCGCGCCAGAACTTGGAAAGCAGGTCCTTGTAGTCGCGGGCGCCGGCGCTCACCTCGTCCAGCTGCTCTTCGAGGTTGGCAGTGAATTCGTATCCCACATACTGGCGGAAGAAATTCAGCAAGAAGATCGTGACGATCCGGCCCTTTTCCTCGGGGATCAGGCGATTCTTGTCCTTGCGAACGTAACCGCGGTCCTGAATCGTGGTGACGATCGAGGCATAGGTCGAGGGTCGCCCGATGCCCAGTTCCTCCATCCGTTTGACCAGAGTCGCCTCGGTATAGCGCGGCGGCGGCTGGGTGTGGTGTTGCAGCGCCAGAACCGCCTGGTTTTCCGACAGGATGGCCTTCTTGTCCGCGCCGTCGGCGATGGCCTTGTCAAACTGATCCTTCAGCGTGGTCTTGGCAAAGCGCGCCGGATCACCCTGCATGATCTGGGGCAGGCGCTTGTCATCTTCGTCCTCGACATCGTCGCGGCCTTCCTCGTAGACGCGCATGAAACCGTCGAACAGCACAACCTGACCGGTGGCGCGCAGGCCCACCTGACCGTCATCGCTGCCTATTTCGACGGTCGTGCGTTCCAGCCGCGCGGCGGCCATCTGGCATGCGATCGTGCGCTTCCAGATCAGATCGTACAGCTTGCGCTGATCGTCATCCGACAGTTTCAGGGCGGCCGCATCCTTGGTCATGTCCGTGGGCCGGATGCATTCGTGCGCTTCCTGCGCGTTCTTGGCCTTGTTCTTGTACATGCGCGGGCTGTCCGGCACGTATTCGGCACCGAACCGGTCCTTGATCGCGTCCCGCGTGGCGGCGACGGCCTCGGGTGCCATGTCGATGCCGTCGGTTCGCATATAGGTAATGTGTCCGGCCTCGTACAAACGCTGCGCCACCTGCATCGCGTGGCGGGCGCCCATGCCGAATTTGCGGCTGGCTTCTTGCTGCAGGGTCGAGGTCATGAACGGGGCGCTGGGATTGCGCGCGGCTGGCTTCGCTTCGACCGAGGTCACGCTCAGCGCGCGGCTGGTGATGGCCTGCACCGCCAGTTCGGCCTGGGTGGCGTTGGCGATGTCATGCTTGTCCAGCTTCTTGCCGGCCAGCGTGACCAGCCGCGCCTCATAGGTCTGGCCGCGCGGCGTTTCGAACAGCGCCTTGACCGACCAGTATTCCACGGGCTTGAAGGCCTCGATCTCCATCTCGCGCTCGACGATCAGGCGCAGGCAGACCGATTGCACGCGTCCGGCCGATTTCGCGCCGGGCAGCTTGCGCCACAGAACCGGCGACAGGTTGAAGCCGACCAGGTAATCCAATGCGCGCCGGGCCAGATACGCCTCGACCAGCGGCATGTCCACCTCGCGCGGGTTCTGCATGGCCTTGGTCACCGCATCCTTGGTGATGGCGTTGAACGTCACGCGGCTGACGGCCGTATCCTTCTTGATCGAGCGGCGTTTGGTCAGCGCCTCCTGCAGGTGCCAACTGATCGCCTCGCCCTCGCGGTCGGGGTCGGTTGCCAGGATCAGCGCGTTGTCATCCTTGAGCGCGTCGGCGATGGCCTTGACGTGTTTGCGGCTGTCCGTGCCGACCTCCCAAGTCATCGAAAACTCGTGGTCGGGATCCACCGATCCATCCTTCGGAGGAAGGTCGCGAACGTGGCCGTAAGAGGCCAAGACCGTGTAGTCGGGGCCAAGGTATTTATTGATCGTTTTTGCTTTGGCCGGGGATTCTACAACAACTACAGGCATTTAGTTAAAAACCTCGCTCGACGGATTGGGCGCCTTCTATGGCCGTGCAAAATGTGTAGGGCAAGATGGATTTGTCAATGCACAGTCTGAAAGGCCCGAAATCCGGCCTAATTGAGACCGGCGGCCCGGGTTGGAACCACCTCGGCAGATTAGACGGCGAGGCTCAGCAACCCGCCCGGTTGGCGACGGATCAAACCATCCAGCTCCAGATCGGTCAAAGCGGGGCCGATCACGCTGGCGGGCGCATCGACATCCCGGATTAACTGGTCCTCGGCCAAAGGCGAAGGCCCCAACCGTTCCAGGATTCGGGCGTGGAGCGCCTCGGGAGGAGTGATTGTCTGCGCGACGGGCGCCGTGTCGGGGACAGGTTCGGGCGCTCTGCGCGGCTGCGGGGGCAGGGCGTCGATTACATCCTGCACGCAGCGCACAAGTGTGGCGCCTTCGCGGATCAGAAAATTACAGCCGGCGGCGCGGGCGTCGAACGGATGGCCGGGCACGGCAAGAACCTCGCGTCCCTGGTCCAGTGCGTCGCGCGCCGTGATGAGGCTGCCGGACTTGGCGGCAGCCTCGACGACGACGACGGCCTGAGACAGCCCCGATATGATCCGGTTGCGGCGAGGAAAGTGGCGGGCCTGCGGGGTCACGCCCATTGGTTGTTCGGAGATGCGCAATCCGCTGGTTGCGATGTCGCAGGCCAGTTCCTTGTTTTCCGCCGGATAGATGATGTCGACGCCACCTGCCATGACCGCAACGGTTCCCGTTTGCAGCGTGGCCAGATGCGCGGCGGTGTCGGCGCCGCGGGCCAGTCCGGAGACGACTACATAGCCACTCTCACCCAGACCACCTGCCAGAGCCCGCGCCATCCTGGTTCCCAAGGACGAACAGTTGCGGGCGCCGACAAGCGAGATCATCGGGCGCTGAAGCACCGAAACGTCACCTATTGCCCAAAGCAGAGGAGGGGCATCGTTCAGATCGGTCAGTGCCATAGGATAGTCGGCGGCCCCAAGGCACAAAAGCCGCGCTTTGGCGGTTTTTGCGGCCTTGAGTTCCGCCTCGATGACGCCGGGCGGGCATATTTCATACCCTTCAATTCCGGCAGCGCGTGCCAATTCCGGCAATGCGGCCAGCGCATTCTGCGCCGAGCCATGTTCGTGCATCAGGCGCCGGAACGTTGCCGGGCCAACTTTGCGCGAGCGCAACAGGCGAAGCCAGGAAAACCGGTCCTCTTCCGTGGTGGGTGGGAGTGGGGGGTGATTGGAAGAAAGCTGCTCTTCGGTCATCCGTCGCTCCGCCTGATTGCAGAACTGGTTTACGGCGTGACGGGTTAACAGCTTGTGAATCGCAGAAAATTTTAGCGTGTTCCAGTGTGGGTTTCGCGGAATGGGTGCGCAAATATCTGAAAGTAATAACTTTTCTCAGGCCGCCTATTTCGATGCGCTACGGTTCATTCCTTTTGTGGCCGGCAGCACGGATTAACCATGGTGCCGGCCGAAGGCGCGCGATTCGCATCAGGCGGCCGATCCTCCGACCGTCAGCCCCTCCATCAGCACTGTGGGTTGACCCACACCCACGGGCACCCACTGACCGTCCTTGCCGCAGGTTCCCATGCCGGGATCCAGGGCCATGTCGTTGCCCAGACCCCGGATACGTTTCAACGCTGAAGGACCGTCGCCGATCAGCGTTGCGCCCTTGACCGGCGCGCCGATTTTGCCGTTCACGACCCGGTAGGCCTCGGTACAGCTGAACACGAATTTGCCGTTGGTGATGTCGACCTGGCCGCCGCCGAAACCCACGGCCCAGATGCCGTCCTTGATCTCGGCCACCAGATCCGCCGGGTTGGCATCGCCGCCCAGCATGATCGTGTTGGTCATGCGTGGCATCGGTTTGTGCGCATAGCTTTGCCGGCGCCCGTTGCCGGTGGGGGACACGCCCATCAGGCGCGCATTCTGCCGGTCCTGCATGTAGCCAGTCAGGATGCCGTCTTCGATCAGCACGGTGCGCGAGCTCGGTGTCCCCTCGTCATCCACGGTGATCGATCCGCGACGATCCGGGATCGTCCCGTCATCCACCACGGTCACGCCCTTGGAGGCGATCCGCTGCCCCATCAGCCCGGCAAAGGCCGAACTCCCCTTGCGGTTAAAGTCTCCTTCCAACCCATGCCCGATGGCCTCGTGCAGCAGGATGCCGGGCCAGCCGGGGCCCAATGCGACTTCCATCACGCCGGCCGGAGCGGCAACGGCGTCAAGGTTGACCAAAGCAATGCGCAGCGCCTCTCGGACCTTGTCCTGCCAATCGGACGGGTCAATCAGGCCGTCCAGACCAACGCGGCCACCACCTCCGGCCGATCCGCTTTCGCGCCGGCCGTTCTGTTCGACGATGACCGACACGTTCAGGCGGGTCATCGGACGAACGTCGCGTACCATGGTGCCATCGGGGCGGAGGATCTCGACCTCTTGCACGGACGCGGCGATCACGGCGCTGACTTGAACCACCCTGGGGTCCAGATCGCGCGCAAATCCGTCGATTTCGCGCAGAGTCTCGACCTTGACCGGGAAGCTGGCGGATTCGATCGGGTCCGCATCCGTATAAAGCTGCTTGTTTGTGCGCCTTGGCGCGTCGGCCAAAGTGCCTCCACCGTCACCAACCGCCAGCCGGGCGGTTTCCGCAGCACGTTTCAGCGAGGGCATTGATACATCGGTCGAGTGGGCATAACCGGCCACATCACCCTGCACGGCACGCAGCCCGAATCCCTCGGATGCATCGTAGGATGCGGTGCGCAGGCGCCCATCGTCAAAGGCAAGTGTTTCGGATTTCCGACGCTCTACAAACAGCTCGCCGTCTTCGGCCCCGGCGGTGGCCGAGCGCAGTACGGCCAGTGCCTCGTCATGCGGCAATGCGGTCTCGAACGGGCGAAACGGGGCTTGAGTCATGGGTTGCGGCCTTTCGCGTTTGATCCAGATCAAAAATAGCGTCTGTTTGACGCAAGCATTTTGCTTTATCTACCTCCCGGAATATGGTTTTTAACGCGGCCAAAGACAACGGGAGAGGTGTGACCGATTCACACCTGTTCGCCAGAGACGCAAAGATCAAACGATCAGGACAGAAAATGAAGAATGCTTTGATGCTTTCGGGGGTGTTCGCAGCCCTCTCCAGCCTTCCCGCCATGGCTCAGGATCTTGAGATCATCGGCAAGCCGGTCGACGGCGGCATGGGCTTCCAGCCGGCGGCCACCAGCCTGGCCGAAGGGATTCACCGCCTTGACGGTATGATTCTGGTTATCATCACCGCGATCTGTCTGCTGGTCGCAGGCCTGCTGGTATACTGCATCGTGCGCTACAACCAGCGTGTAAACCCGACCCCGGCGCGGTTCTCGCACTACACTCCGGTCGAGATCGCCTGGACCATCGGCCCGATCCTGATCCTGGTCTTCATCGGTGCGTTCTCGTTGCCGGTGCTGTTCAAGCAGCAGGAAATCCCCGAGGGTGATGTCGTCATCAAGGTGACCGGCAACCAGTGGTACTGGACCTATGAATATGTCGATCACGACTTTGCGTTCGACAGCTACCTGCTGGGTCACCCGGCCACCCTGGACGAAGGTGCACGCCCCGCCGATGCGGATGTAACCCCGTTCGTTCTGGACGATGCGATGCGCGCCAAGCTGGCCGATGCCGGCTACAGCGAGGATGAGTGGCTGCTGGCCACCGACACCGCAGTCGTGGTTCCCGTCAACAAGGTGGTTGTGATGCAGGTCACGGCGGCCGACGTGATCCACTCATGGACGATCCCGGCGTTTGGCGTCAAACAGGACGGCGTTCCGGGCCGCCTGGCCGAGCTGTGGTTCCAGGCCGACAAGGAAGGCATCTACTTCGGCCAGTGCTCCGAGCTGTGCGGCAAGGACCACGCCTACATGCCGATTACCGTCAAAGTCGTCAGCGAAGAAGCCTATCAGGAATGGCTGCAGGGCGCGTTGGACGAATACGCCGGCCAGCCGGCGTCGTTCCAGATCGCCTCGAACTGACGAACCCGGGGCCTGAGGCCCGTTCGAAACCAAGGACAGGCTGCGCGTGTTTCGCGCAGCTTTCGCACCACAAGGACCTGACATGACCGACGCGAGCATCAATGCCAGCACACTTGCCGCACAATCCCGTGCGGACGAGGCCGGCTTTGGCGACTATTTCGCCCTGCTCAAGCCGCGGGTGATGTCGCTTGTCGTGTTCACCGCGTTGGTAGGTCTGCTGGCCGCCCCTGTGCCGGTACATCCGTTCGTCGGCTTCTGCGCCATCCTGTTCATCGCCATCGGCGGTGGCGCCTCGGGCGCGCTGAACATGTGGTGGGATGCGGATATCGACAAGGTTATGAAGCGCACCAAGGGCCGTCCGATCCCGTCGGGCAAGGTCGAGCCCGGCGAGGCGATGGCGCTGGGCCTGGCCCTGTCGGGTCTGTCGGTGATCATGCTGGGTTTGGCGACCAACTGGTTCGCGGGCGCGTTTCTGGCCTTTACCATCTTTTTTTATGTCGTGATCTACACGATGTGGCTCAAGCGCCTGACGCCGCAGAACATCGTGATTGGTGGCGCCGCGGGCGCCTTCCCGCCGGTAATCGGATGGGTTGCCGCCACGGGTTCGATGACGCTTGAGCCGTGGCTGATGTTTGCCCTGACCTTCATGTGGACCCCGCCGCATTTCTGGGCGCTGGCGCTGTTCATGCGCTCGGATTATGACGACGCGGGCGTGCCAATGCTGACCGTAACGCATGGACGCCGCGCCACGCGGAGCCATATCTTGGTCTATACCGCATTGCTGGCTCTGCTGGCCGTGGGCACGGCGTTCTCGGGCATTGGTGGGCCGATTTACCTGGCTGTGGCCGTGGTGTTGAACGCTCTGTTCTTCCGGGGGGCGTGGGCCATATCGCGCCGCACCGAAGACGACGCGGAGGCGGACAATTTCAAGGTCGAGCGCAGCTTTTTCAAGCTGTCGCTTCTGTACCTGTTCCTACATTTCGGCGCGATCCTCGCCGAGGGGCTGCTGAAACCCTACGGGTTGGGAGGCTGGTCATGAGCCTGCGCAAAAGCCATGAGCTGCACCAGCGTCGCTTCGGTCGCAACCTGGGTGTTGGGCTGACGCTGGCGGCGTTCATCGTGATCATTTTCGGCCTGACCATCGTAAAGGTCTCGGGCAGCGATTTCGGCGTGCCCAGCGAGGAGGTTCAGAACTGATGGCTTTGAGCGGACCGCAGAAGACCGTTGTACAAACCGTTGGGCTGGTTGTTCTGATGGGCAGCCTGGCCTGGGCGGCCGTGCCGTTCTACGACTGGTTCTGTCGGGTCACCGGGTTCGGGGGCACCACCGGCGTTGCCGAGGCCACGCCCGACGATATCCTCGACCGGGTGGTGACCGTTCGCTTCGACGCCTCCAAGGCCAAGGACATGCCGTGGGAATTCAAACCCGTCGAGCGAGAGATGAAGGTGCGTATCGGTGAGACCGGTCTGGCCTTTTACGAAGCATACAATCCGACCGACAAGCCGGTTGCGGGACAGGCATCGTACAACGTGACGCCCTATTCCGCCGGCGGATACTTCCAGAAGATCGCATGTTTCTGTTTTGAGGAGCAGGTTCTGGAGCCCGGCGAACGCGTCGAGATGCCCGTAACTTTCTTCGTCGACCCCGAAATGGTGGAAGACCCCGAAGCACAGTATGTTCATACGATCACGCTGTCGTATACATTCTATGAAATAGACCTGCCCGAGGGCTATGCCGCCCTGGATGCGCAGGCAGAAACAAACACGAACTAACGCCTGTAGGTGAGGGACGCTGATGGCACACGCAAAAAACCACGATTACCACATTCTGGCACCTTCGATCTGGCCGCTGATCGGCGCGATCGGTGGCTTCGTCATGCTGTTCGGAGCCGTCTTGTGGATGCACGGCATGACCTCCTTCGTGTTCTGGGGTGGTCTTGTGGCAGTTCTCTACACGATGTTTGCCTGGTGGTCCGAGGTCGTGGCCGAAAGCCGCGCGGGTGATCACACTCCGGTCGTCCGGATCGGGCTGCGCTACGGGTTCATCCTGTTCGTCATGTCCGAGGTGATGTTCTTCTTCGCCTGGTTCTGGTCGTTCTTCAAACATCGCATGTATCCGATGTACGACTATGCCGGCACCGAATACATCCAGCCTGACATCCACGCGGTGGACCCGTTCCACCTGCCGCTGATCAACACTCTGGTTCTGTTGCTGTCGGGCTGTGCGATCACTTGGGCGCACCACGCGCTGGTCCACGACAACGACCGCAAGGCGCTGATTCAGGGTCTCGCGATCGGTATCGTCCTGGGTATCGCCTTCACCTTCCTGCAGGCCTTCGAATACTATGAACTGCTGGCCCACGAAGGCTGGGAGTTCGGCGGCGATCAGTTCTACTCGAACTTCTTCATGGCAACCGGCTTCCACGGCGCACATGTGATCATCGGCACCATCTTCCTGACTGTCTGTCTGATCCGCGCGCTTCGTGGCGACTTTACCCCGGAGAAACACGTCGGGTTCGAGGCGGCCGCATGGTACTGGCACTTTGTCGACGTTGTCTGGCTGTTCCTGTTCTTCGCAGTCTACATCTGGGGTCAGGCACCGCTGATGTAACGCCCCGCGAGGCTGTCGAATTGCAAAAGCCGCCCCTCGGGGCGGCTTTTTCTCGATCAGGGGCGCAAGGGATTGCGCCCCGTACAATTGCAAGGTTGCATTTCCTTGCGCACAGACCGTAACAAGACGCCGGCTTGACCCCGAGCCGCTATGATACGCAACAAGGGCCAGACATGCGCCGCATCCTGTTTCTGCTGATTTTTGGACTCGCCGGGCTGGCGGTTCTTGTGTCTCTGGGCACTTGGCAGGTTCAGCGTCTGGCCTGGAAAGAGGGCATTCTGGCCGACATCGAAGCCCGGATCGCCGCCGATCCAGTGCCGCTGCCCGAGGCGGTCGACCCTGAAGCCGACCGTTATCTGCCCGTCGAAGTATCGGGCGAGATGCTGCCCGGCGAAATCCATGTACTGGTTTCGGTCAAACAGGTCGGCCCGGGCTATCGGATCATCGCGCCCTTCCGAACTGGTGATCGCACGATCCTTGTGGACCGGGGCTTTGTGCCCACAACGGCCAAGCAGGCCGAACGCCAGATCGGGCCCATGCAGGTTGTCGGAAATCTGCATTGGCCCGATGAGATCGACAGCTATACCCCCGATCCGGACCGGGCGGGCAACATCTGGTTTGCCCGCGACGTGCCCGCGCTGGCCGATGCACTTGGGGCCGAACCGATCCTACTGGTTGCCCGCAGCCAGACCGATCCCGCCATCACGCCGCTGCCGGTGGATACGGCGGGTATTCCCAACGACCATCTGCAATACGCGGTGACATGGTTCGGCCTGGCGCTGGTCTGGGCCGCAATGACCGGATATTTCCTGTGGCGCGGCCGCGCCCCATCAGAAAGTGACGCGCAATGAAATATATCTCGACCCGCGGGCAGGCGCCCGAACTGAGCTTTGAAGAGGCGATGCTGACCGGTCTGGCCCGCGACGGCGGCCTGTACCTGCCTGCCGAGATCCCGGTTCTGAGCCGGGACGAGATCGCCGCACTTGCCGGGCTGCCCTATGAAGAGATCGCGTTCCTCGTCATGTGGCCGTATGTCAGCGGCTCGTTCGCCGGGGACGAATTCAAAGAGATCATCGCCCGCGCCTATGCCGGGTTCGGCCATGATGCCCGCGCGCCTTTGAAGCAGCTGAACGAGAACCACTTTCTGCTGGAGCTGTTCCACGGGCCCACGCTGGCCTTCAAGGATTTCGCCATGCAGCTTATCGGCCAGCTGTTCCAGGTGGCGCTGAAGAGGCGGGGCGAACGTGTTACCATCGTCGGCGCCACCAGCGGCGACACAGGATCGGCCGCGATCGAGGCGTTCCGGGGGCTGGACGCGGTCGATGTGTTCATCCTGTTCCCGCATGGCCGCGTCTCCGAGGTGCAGCGCCGTCAGATGACCACACCCGCCGACAGCAACGTGCACGCGCTGGCCGTCGATGGCGATTTCGACGACTGTCAGGCCGCCGTGAAGGACATGTTCAACGATTTCGATTTCCGCGACGGGGTCAAGCTGGCAGGGGTGAACTCGATCAACTTTGCCCGCGTGCTGGCGCAAGTGGTTTATTATTTCTCGGCCGCGACCAGCCTGGGCGCGCCGCATCGCAAGGTCAGCTTCACGGTGCCCACCGGCAATTTCGGCGACATCTTCGCCGGCTACATCGCCAAAAGGATGGGTCTGCCCATCGACCGTCTGGTGGTGGCGACCAACCAGAACGACATCCTGCATCGCTGCCTGTCGGGGCAGGGCTATTTCAAGGGCGACACCATCCCCTCGATAAGCCCATCGATGGATATTCAGGTCAGCTCGAACTTTGAGCGCGCGCTGTACTATGCCTATGGCGAGGACGGGCGGGCCGTGGCGCAGTTGATGGACGAGCTGAAACAGGGCGGCTTCTACGTCAGCCAGGGCGCGATGGAGGCCCTGCGCGAAAGCTTCGACTCGGGCCGTGTGTCAGAAGAGGAAACGCTGGCCACGATCAAATCCACGCTGGAACACAGCGCCGAGCTGGTCTGCCCGCATACCGCCGTGGGCATCAAGGTGGCCGAAGACACCCGCGCCGCCGATGTGCCCATGGTTACTCTGGCCACCGCGCACCCGGCGAAATTCCCCGCCGCAGTCGAGCAGGCCAGCGGTGTGCATCCGCCTCTTCCCTCGCGCATGTCCGATCTGTATGAACGTCCGGAACGGGTGACCCGCATCGCCAACGATCTGGGCGCCATCGAGGATCATATCAAAAGGCATATTGCTGAGTGACTGTCAGACTGGACCAACTAACAAACGGCTTTCGGATCGTCAGCGAACAGATGCCGGGGCTGCAATCGGCCGCCATCGGCATCTGGGTGACCGCCGGCGGGCGGCACGAGCGGATCGAACAGAACGGCATCGCGCATTTCCTCGAGCATATGGCCTTCAAGGGCACCGAGCGGCGCTCTGCTTTGCAGATCGCCGAGGCGATCGAGGATGTGGGCGGCTATATCAACGCCTATACCTCGCGCGAGGTGACGGCCTATTACGCCCGGGTGCTGAAGGATGACGTGGCGCTGGCGATGGACGTGATCGGCGACATTGTCCTGAACCCCGTCTTCGACCCGCGCGAGATCGAGGTTGAGCGCGGCGTGATCCTGCAGGAAATCGGACAGGCGCATGACACGCCCGACGATGTGATCTTTGACTGGCTGCAGGAACAGAGCTATCGCGACCAGCCGCTGGGCCGCACCATTCTGGGGCCGACCGAACGGGTCAGCGCCTTTTCGCGCGACGACCTGTCGGCCTTCGTGGCCGAGCACTATGCGCCCGATCAGATGATCCTGTCGGCGGCGGGCGCGGTCGATCATGACCAGTTGATGAAACTGGCCGAAGAGATGTTCGGCCATCTGCAACCCCGCAAGGGGCTGCTACCGGAACCCGCGCGGTTCACTGGCGGCGAGGCGCGGCGGGACAAGGCGCTGGAGCAGGCGCATTTTGCCCTGGCGCTGGAAAGCCCGGGCTATCGCAATGACGAGATCTATACCGCGCAGATCTATTCGACCGCGCTGGGCGGCGGCATGTCCTCGCGCCTGTTTCAGGAAGTGCGTGAGACCCGCGGGCTGTGCTATACGATCTTTGCCCAGACCGGCGCCTATGCCGACACGGGAACGACCACGATCTATGCCGGCACTTCGGCCGATCAGGTGGGCGAGCTGGCCACCATCACCATCGACGAGATGAAGCGCGCCGCCGAGGACATGAGCCCGGAGGAGGTTGCCCGCGCCCGCGCACAGATGAAGGCCGGGATGCTGATGGGGCTGGAAAGCCCCTCGAACCGGGCCGAACGTCTGGCCCGGCTGGTGCAGATATGGGGCCGTGTTCCGCCGCTCGAGGAAACCGTGGCCAAGATCGACGCGGTCAGCACCGCCGACGTCCGGGCCTTTGCCGAAAAGATGGCGGTTCAGGCCCCGGCAGCACTGGCGCTCTACGGACCTGTGGGTGGTGCGCCGACACTGGAGAGGCTGCAGGAGAGGCGCGCGGCGTGATGCTGTTGGGCAGACGCAGGCTGAAACTCGAGACCGAGCGGTTGAGCTTGCGCCCGCCCGTGCATTCCGACTTCAACGACTGGGCCGCGCTGCGGCTGGCCTCGCGCGAGTATCTGACCCCGTGGGAGCCGATCTGGGCCAAGGATCATCTGACCCGCAAATCGTTCACCAACCGTGTCTACTGGGCGCAACGCTCGGTGGCCAATGGCACGGCGGTTCCGCTGTTCCTCTTCCGCAGAACGGATGACATGCTGGTGGGCGCCATTACGCTGGACAACATCCGCCGGGGGCCGGCGCAGGCCGGAACGCTGGGCTATTGGACCGGGCAGGCCTTTGCCCGGCAGGGTTACATGCGCGAGGCCATCGGCGCCGTGGTGCATTACGCCTTTACCCGACTGGACCTGAGCCGGATCGAGGCCGCCTGCCTGCCGGAAAACGCCGCCTCTCGCGGGCTGTTGGAAAGCTCGGGGTTCAAATACGAGGGCGTGGCGCAATCCTATCTGCAGATCAACGGGCGGTGGCGGACGCATGTGCTCTATGCGTCGCTGCGCTCGGACCGGCGCGGGCGGACGGACGCGGGCTAGGGCGCCCGTTCGGACCTGATGTGGGCGGGACTGTTTCCGAAATTTGGGCCCAGTGACGTGACTCGAGGCGCCGATGCGCTAGACTTCCGATCATGCGGAGTGTTTTGGCGGGTCTGATCTTGCTGGCAGGGACGGCGGCGGCGCAGGAGCGTCGGCCGAGCCATTGCATCGCCATCGCCCAGAACACCCCTGGAATCCAGTATCTGCACAAGGCGGCGTGGCAGGATCCGGTGCCCGAATTCTCGGTCCGGATCAGCTATGTCGCGCATGCGTCCTTTCTGATCCAGACATCCGGCGGGCTGAATGCCGTGACCGACTATACCGGCTTCATCGGCGGCGCGGATCTGATTCCCGACATCGTGACGATGAACCACGCCCATGACACCCATTGGACCGCCTATCCCGACCCGGCCATCCCGCATGTGCTGCCGGGTTGGGGCGAGTTCGGGCAGGGCATCGAACACCACCTCGACCTGGGCGAATTGCTGGTGCGCAACGTATCGACCGACATCCGGTCCGCTTATGGCGGGGTGGAAGAGCGCGGAAACTCGATCTTCGTGTTCGAGGTCGAAGGTCTTTGCATCGGCCATCTGGGGCATCTGCACCACATCCCCAGCGACGAGCAGTTCGCGGCCCTTGGGCGGCTGGACGTGGTCATGGCGGCGGTGGACGGTGGCACGACCATGCCCTTGCCCGAGATGATCTCGGTGCTGCAGCGGCTGAAAAGTTCGGTCATCATTCCGATGCATTGGTTCTCGGGATATTCGCTGGACCGGTTCCTGGCCGATATCCGATCCGATTTCCCGGTGCGCCGGGATGGGGTTTCGGAGATCGAAGTGTCCCTGCGGACCCTCCCGGACCGCCCGACGGTGGTAGTGCTCGAGCCGCGATACCTGATGGAATTGGAATAAGCCTTGCCGTGCGCCGCGGGCTTGGGCATGCAGAGGGCATGCATTTGAACGCTGCCGACGAAACCTTTGCCGAAACCATCCGCGCCCGCCTGGGTGACGATGTTCTGCGCCCGGTCGAGCCGCGCTATCTGGAAGAGCCGCGCCGCCGCTTCGCCGGTCAGGCGGGTCTGCTGGCCTTGCCCCGCACGGTTGAGGAGGTCGCAGCCTTGGTGCGTTTGGCGTCCGAGGCCCGTGTGCCGGTGGTGCCATACGGCGGCGGCACCGGTCTTGTGGGCGGACAGGTCATGGCCAATGGCCCCGCGCCCCTGATCCTGTCGCTCGAGCGGATGCGCGCGATCCGGGCCGTCTACCCGACCGAAAACATCCTGATCGCCGAGGCCGGTGCTGTGCTGGCCGACATTCAGGCCTCGGCCGAGACGGCCAACCGGCTGTTTCCGCTGTCGCTCGCGGCGCAGGGGTCCTGCCGGATCGGGGGGAACCTCGCTACCAATGCCGGGGGCGTGAACGTCCTGCGTTATGGCAATGCACGGGATCTGTGCCTGGGGCTTGAGGCGGTTCTGCCCAACGGGGAGATCTGGCACGGGCTGGGGCGGTTGCGCAAGGACAATACCGGCTATGATCTGCGCAACCTGCTGATCGGGTCCGAGGGCACGCTGGGGGTCATCACCGCCGCCTCGCTCAAGCTGTTCCCCCGTCCTGCCGGGCTGGGCACGGCGATCTTTCAGGTCACCAGCCCCGAAGCGGCGATCGACCTGCTGGCCCTGGCCCGCGACCATTTGGGCGAAACCGTCAGCGCGTTCGAACTGATCCACAAGCAGGGGCTGGATTTTCTGGCCGAGGTCTTGCCGGACGTGCGGCAACCCTTTGACACACCGCCGGAATGGTCGGTTCTGATCGAACTGGGATTGCCGGCCGGGCACGAGCCCGAGGCGGCGCTGGAGTCCTTGTTCGTCGCTGCCGAGGCCCGTGGTCTGGTGTCGGACGGTGTCATCGCCCAAAGCGCCGCGCAACGCGACGCGCTGTGGTCAGTGCGCGAACGCATCCCCGAGGCAAACCGGTTGATCGGTTCGGTGTCCAGCCACGATATCTCAGTTCCGATTTCGCGGATCCCCGACTTCATTCGCCAAGGCGGCGAGGCGATTGCGGCCTTCGGACCGTTTCGGGTGAACTGCTTTGGTCATCTGGGGGATGGCAACCTGCACTACAACGTATTTCCGCCCAAAGGCCACGACCGGGGCGAGTTCGACGACCGGCGCACCGCGATCAAGCGCGCGGTTCATGACTTGGTGCATGAATTCGAAGGATCGGTCAGTGCCGAGCACGGGGTGGGTCGCCTGAAGACCGGTGATCTGGAGCGCTATGGTGATCCAGCGAAACTTTCGGCCATGAGCGCCATCAAAGGCGCCTTAGACCCGCTCGGGATCATGAACCCGGGCGCTGTCCTGTCACATGTTTGAGTGCGGCCCGGACGCTCCGGGCCGCAGCTACGCGTCGTTTACGACGCAGGCAGGATAACCTTGTCGATGACGTGGATCACGCCATTGCTGGTTTCGATATCTGCCTGAACGACGTTTGCGTCATTGACCATGACACCGTTGTCGAGATCGATCGTGATCTCTCCACCCTGAACGGTGGCGGCAGTCATGTCGTCGGACAGATCACCCGACATCACTTTGCCCGGAACCACGTGATAGGTGAGGATCGCCACAAGCTGATCCTTGTTCTCGGGCTTCAGCAGCGTCTCCACGGTGCCTTCGGGCAACGCGGCAAAGGCTTCATCGGTAGGCGCGAACACGGTGAATGGGCCTTCGCCCTTCAGCGTGTCAACCAACTCGGCGGCCTGCACGGCTGCAACCAGAGTGTTGAAGCTGCCAGCCCCGACAGCGGTGTCCACAATGTCCTTGCCGTGGCCGTCGGCCATGGCAGCGGTCGAAAACAGGATACTGGCGACACCGGCAACAGCGAATTTGCGAAACATGATCTACTTCCCTTGTTGAGGATGTCATCGGCGACATCACGGTCTATACGGCGACATGCCGAAAGGAGATCAGGCGTCAGGGGCAAAAAACCGACTGGAAAACGAACGACGCCGCGCTAAGCGCGCGGCGTTTCCAGCGGCAAGTCACGAAATCGTGACCGCTGTCTGTTCACAGCCCTTCGAATTCGCACAAGACATGGACGTCCATGCCCATCTCCTCCAGCACCTTCCGGCCACCCAGCTCGGGCAGGTCGATGATGAAGGCGCAGCTGACAATCTCGCCGCCCAGCCGTTCGATCAGCTTGATGCCTGCCGCGGCAGTGCCGCCGGTGGCCAGCAGGTCATCGACGACCAGAACCTTTTCACCGGGCTGGATCGCGTCATCGTGGATCTCGACGATGGCCTCGCCGTATTCCAGCTTGTACTCCTCGCTGATCGTGGTGCCCGGCAGCTTGCCCTTCTTGCGGATCGGAACGAAGCCCACGCTCAGCTGGTGAGCGATCGCGCCGCCTAGGATGAACCCGCGCGCCTCGAGCCCAACGACCTTGTCGATGCGCTCGCCGGCATAGGGGTGCAGCATCTGGTCGATGGCCATGCGAAACCCGCGGGGATCCGCAAACAGGGTCGTCACGTCGCGGAACATGATCCCTTCGTGGGGAAAATCGACGATGGTCCGAATGTAATCCTTGACCGTTTTGCTTCTGGACATGGGGCAACCCTTCTTGCGTCAAAACACGGCGGTGTTTGGCGTATCACGGCCAGTCATGCAAGCCACGGCTGCCTTCCTGCGCGTATTTGCTGCGGAACAGATGCGCCCGGACCACCCGCCCTTGGGGGCTGCGGGTATCGACAAGCGATGCGCTTTGTCTATACAAGGTGCCACGCGCTGATGCAGGCCCAGAACAAGGATGACAGCCGTGGCCAAGGCCGACCTCAAGGGATCTACCAAAAAGAACAGCCAGCTGGTTCTGCGCCTGGACAAGGACGAACGCGACGCGTTCGTTGCGCTGTGCCGCGATCTCGACACCTCGGCCGCGCGCGAGATCCGCAAGTTCATTCGCGCATTCATGGCTGAGAACGCCGGGACCTGACTGCCTTCAGGCCGGGCGACGCAGTACCGCCGTGGCCACGCCCATTCCGATCAGGGTCAACCCTCCGAAACGGGTCATGCCGGTGATGATGCTGGGGCGGCCGATTACGCGGCGCAGCCGGTCGGCCAGCAGCGCATAGGCCAGCGCGTTCAGCCCGGCCAATCCCACGAAAGTCGCAATCAGGATCGCGAACTGCGGGCCCAGCGGCTCGGCCGGGCGCAGAAATTGCGGCACGAAGGCGATGAAGAAGGCGATGGATTTCGGGTTCAGCGCAGTAACAGCGGCCGCATGGCCGAACACGCCGCGCGCGGTGACGCCGCGCCCGGTGGCAACTGCCTGCATCCCGCCGGACGGCGCACTGCGCAGCAGCTTGATGCCCAGCCAAACCAGATAGGCGGCGCCCACCCATTTCAGCACCGAAAACAACGTGGCCGACGCCAGCACCAGCGCCCCAAGCCCCAGCAACGAGGCGGTCATAGCGATCAGGTCCCCCAGCGCAACCCCCGTGGCCGAGGCCACGGCCACGCTGCGCCCTTTGGACAGCGCATAGCTGAGCACCAGCAGAACCGTCGGTCCCGGGATCAGCAGAAGGGCGGTCGAGGCTGCGACAAAGGCCAGCCAAAGTTCAAAATCCATCATCCAACTCCGTCAAATCCGCAGCAGCTAGCCTAAGAAAACACGAGGCCGTCAAGGACGCCTACAATACCCGGCCCGCCACCGCATCCAGCTTGGCCAGCACTTGCGGGTCGCGCTTTTCCGGGGCCGTCAAAATCGCGTGGTCCAGCGCAAGATCGCAGCCATGCGGGCAGGGCGCGCGGTCCGCTCCCAGCATGGCGGGCAGGCCTTTGACCAAGGCGCGCGCCTTCTCGGCGTTGCCGGTCAGCGTCGCGATGATAGCGGTCACGTCCACTTCGCCGTGATCGGGGTGCCAGCTGTCATAGTCGGTGACCATCGCCACCGAGGCATAGCAAAGCTCGGCCTCGCGGGCCAGTTTGGCCTCGGGCATGTTGGTCATGCCGATCACGTCGCAGCCCCACTGCTCGCGGTACATCTTCGATTCCGCCAGCGTCGAGAATTGCGGCCCTTCCATCGCCAGATAGGTGCCGCCACGGTGCACGGTGATGCCGGCCGCCCGGGCGGCGGATTCACAGGCATCGCCCACGCGCGGGCAGGTCGGATGGGCCACGCTGACATGGGCGACGCAGCCGGTGCCGAAAAAGCTTTTCTCGCGGGCGAAGGTGCGGTCGATGAACTGATCGACGACCACGAAATCGCCCGGCGCCATGTGTTCGCGGAAGGAGCCGCAGGCCGAAACCGAGATCACATCGGTCACCCCCAGCCGTTTCAGCGCGTCGATATTGGCACGATAGGGCACCTCGGTCGGCGAATGCACATGCCCGCGCCCGTGGCGGGGCAGAAAGGCCATCTCGATGCCGTCCAGTGTCCCGGTCAGGATCTGGTCGGACGGCGCGCCCCAAGGCGTTTCCACGGTAACCCATTGCGGCGTTTCCAGCCCGTCGATGTCATAAATTCCCGATCCGCCGATGACGGCAATTTTTGTCTGGGCCACGTTCGTTCTCCGCTGCGATACCTGCCTGAGGGAATTTCTGCGGGCTTGTCGGGCATTTGGCAAGGCTTGCCGGTGTTATTGCGCCGCACAGGCGCCACAAGGGGCGTCGCCTTGCAGTTTTTGCATGACAGCCTGCCATCGATGGGCTAGCAGACAGCGCCGAAGGCGGGTATACGACCGCCTTCGCGCGAACATTCTGACCCACAGGACCAATTCATGCCCCGAGCCTTGCTGGCAAGCTTTGCCAATCGCCTCGCCATTCCCGATCTGAGCTGGATGCCGGACGAAAAGCTGACCCCCGCCCGCCTGCGGATCGAGCTTTTGTCGGGCCTGACCGTCGCCCTGGCCCTGGTGCCCGAAGCGGTGGCCTTTGCCTTCGTCGCCGGGGTTCACCCGCTGGTAGGCCTGTATGCGGCGTTCCTCGTGGGGCTGATCACCGCGCTGATCGGGGGTCGTCCGGGTATGATCTCGGGCGCAACCGGTGCGCTGGCGGTCGTCATGGTGGCGCTGGTGGCGCAGCACGGGGTCGAATACCTGTTCGCCACAGTGGTTTTGATGGGCATCCTGCAGATTATCGCGGGGGCCATGCATTGGGGCCGGTTCATCCGCCTGGTGCCGCATCCGGTGATGCTGGGCTTTGTCAACGGCCTGGCGATCGTGATCTTTCTGGCGCAACTGGGCCAGTTCAAGGTGCCGGGCACCATGGAAAACACCGGCCACGGCATGAGCGGTGGTGAATGGCTGTCCGGGATGCAACTCTATACGATGCTGGGGCTGGTCGCGCTGACCATGGCGGTGATCTGGGTGATGCCGCGCATCACGCGCATTGTGCCAGCGCCGCTGGCGGGCATCGTCGTGGTGGCTGCGCTGGTGATCGGCATGGGGCTGGATGTCCCGCGCGTCGGAGACCTGGCCTCGATCGAGGGCGGCCTGCCGAAATTCCACATCCCCATGGTTCCGCTGACCTGGGAGACGTTTGAGATCATTCTGCCCTACGCCGTCATCCTGGCCGCCATCGGCCTGATCGAATCTCTGCTTACGCTGAACCTGGTGGGCGAGATCACCGGCAAGCGCGGTGGTGCGTCGCAGGAATGCATCGCGCAGGGCACCGCCAACGTCGTGACCGGGTTCTTTGGCGGCATGGGCGGCTGTGCGATGATCGGGCAGTCGATGATCAACGTGAAATCCGGCGGCCGTACGCGCATCGCGGGGATCGCTGCCGCGCTGTTCCTGCTGGTGTTTATCCTTGTCGGCTCACCCCTGATCGAACAAATCCCGCTGGCCGCGCTGGTTGGCGTGATGTTCATGGTGGTGATCGGCACGTTCGCCTGGAATTCGTTCAACATCCTGCGCAAGGTGCCGCTGACGGATGCCTTCGTCATCGTTCTGGTCACCGTCGTCACCGTGATGGAAGACCTCGCTGTGGCCGTCGTGGTCGGCGTGATCGTTTCGGCGCTGGCCTATGCCTGGAACAACGCCAAGCGCATCCACGCGGTCACCCGCGACTCGGAAACCGAGAAAGGCGCCAAGGTCTACGAGATCAAGGGGCCGCTGTTCTTCGGCTCGTCTGAGGGGTTTGTCGAACTGTTCGATGTCCAGAACGACCCGGAAACGGTGATCGTGGACTTCGCCGACAGCCGCGTGGTCGACCAATCTGCCCTGCAGGCCATCGAAAACATCGCTGCGAAATATGAGGCGGCAGGCAAGCGCGTCATGCTGCGCCATCTCAGCCGGGATTGCCACAAGCTGCTCAAGAAAGCGGGTCACCTGATGGTCGACAGCGACGATGACCCGGACTACGGCCTTGCGGTCGACTATTCTGTTCGAACCGGCATTCTGGGCGGCCACTGAGGAAATGCGAGGCTGTGCCTCGCACCGCGCGGCGGGGGCAGAGCCCCCAAACCCGGCTCAATCGTCTGGACGATTGAGGGAAAACAACTCCGTCACCACCGAGTAGTCGCGATACCCAAGCCGCGACAAGGGTTGAAAGGTGGTGACGTCGAACTTGCCGTCCTTCAGGCAATCATCGCGCAGGTGCACGCCGACGACTTCTCCGAAAACCACCCGGTTGGCTTCGCCGGGCAGCGTGACGATCTGGGTCAGTTTACATTCCAGCGCGGCAGGGGCGCCCTCGATGCGGGCGCATGGGATGGTTTTGCATTCCACCGATGTCAGGCCGGCGTGGGCGAACTCGTCCACCTCTTTCGGAAGGCTGGCCGAGCTTGCGTTCATCGCGTCCCGATGGGCGTGGGCCACCACGTTGACGCAAAAGACGCCGGTCGCCTCGATATTGGCGATGCTGTCCTTTCCGCCGTCCTGGTCGTGCTTTGTCCCGGTGGAGGCAAACATCACCTGCGGCGGCGTATAGGCGACCCCGTTGAAGAACGAATAGGGCGCCAGGTTGTTGATCCCATCCGCGCCGCGGGTCGAGATCCATCCGATCGGGCGCGGCGTGATGATGGCGTTGAACGGGTTGTGCGGCAATCCGTGACCGTCTTCGGGGCGATAGAACATCTGATCTCCAAGCGTTTGCTCAAGGCCTAGCGAAGTGCTAGGGCGATTTCCAGAGTCGAAAAGAGGGCCGCGGTGCAGCAGTTCGGGATCAGGCCGGAAGAGCCAGAGGATTGGTGGGAAGTCGAAGCCCTCTACGACCTGTGCTTTGCGCCGGGGCGCGAGGCGCTGTCGTCCTACCGCTTGCGCGACGATGTTCCGCCGGTATCAGGCCTGTCGATGGTTGCCCGTGACGGGCAGGGCATCTTGGCTGGGGCCATCCGATTTTGGCCGGTTCATGTTGGCGCACACGATGCGCTCTTGCTGGGGCCCGTTGCGGTTCACCCGACCCACCAGGGGGAAGGGTTGGGTGGTTTTCTGATCCACGAAGGTATCGAAGCCGGGCGGGCCAAAGGGTGGGACCGGGTCATGCTGGTTGGTGATGCGCCCTATTATTCACGCTTTGGGTTTGCCCGGCTCGAGGGGGTAGAGATGCCGCCGCCAACCAACCCGGATCGGGTTCTCGGGCTGGATTTGACCCCCGGCGCATGGCTCGGAGTGAGTGGTTTGGTGACCCGCTGGACGCGCTGATCTATTGAAACGGCGTTGTGAAATGCCAATGTTTCAGGGTCAGGAGGACACCGAATGAATGACGTCGTTCTCGTCGGAGAAATTGACCCCGATGCCGAGTTGGACCGGCTGGCAAGCCACTACCGCAGTGCGGGCGGCAGCGGCATCCGGTTGCTCAATCGTCTGGGTGGATCGGCCGAGTCGCTGGTGGAGCAGCTGCCCGGTTCGGTGCGCGATGGGCTGATCGGTGCAACCGAGCAGGCCTTGTGGCTTGCAGTCCGTGCCGCTGACGGATCGCGCCGCGCGGTTCCCGACCAGAAGCCGTGGGTCAATACCGCCATCTCGACCACGATGGGCGCCGCGGGTGGGGCTGGCGGCCTGACGACGGCGTTGATCGAGCTTCCGGCGACCACGGCCATGTTGTTGCGCGCAATCCAAGGGGCCGCATCGCGTGAAGGTTTTGACCCCTCGGCAAGGAACGTGCAGTTCGATTGCATCCGCGTTTTGTCGGCGGCAGGTCCCTTGGCGCATGACGACGGCGCAGACATGGGGTTCTTTTCGGTCCGACTGACCGTGACGGGCCCCGCTCTGCAAAAGATCATTGCCGCCGTCGCGCCGAGATTGTCGGTCGTTTTGGGGCAGAAACTGGCGGCACAGACCGTTCCGGTACTGGGAGCTTTGGCCGGAGGCGGCGCGAACTACCTCTACGCCCGGTACTATCAGCAGATTGCCCGTGTGCATTTTGGCCTGCGGCGTCTGGCGATCGATGCCGATATTCCGCATGACGAGCTTGTGCAGCGTCTGCAACGTCGCATGTTGGTCTGACCCACAGTTTCAAAATTGGACAGAACCGCAGGATGTGGTATCCTGCACCTAATCGGTCCGCAAGATAAGTGGCCGAAAACAGGCAAGAAGAACAAAACAAGAGGCGGGGCAGCGTGAAAAACGCAGGGCTGTCACCAGATATTTTGTCCGAAACCGGGGCATTTCCGGTTCTGCCGCAGTCTGCGGCTCTATGCTACCGGCTTCGGCGCGGGGTGCCTGAGATATTGTTGATCACGACCCGGGGGTCGGGGCGGTGGATCATCCCCAAAGGCCGCATGATCGACGGCCTTAGCGGGGCTGAGACCGCAGCGCAGGAGGCCTGGGAAGAGGCCGGTGTGACAGGCCGTTGTGAGACGCGCAGTATCGGGCAGTTCTCTTTCGACAAACACCACCGGGATCTGGGGCGGGTGACATGCGTCGTTGATGTCTACCCGTTGCTTGTTACCAAGACGGCGGATCGGTTCCCCGAAGTCGCAGAACGGCGGCGTAGATGGATGCTGCCGGAAAAAGCAGCACAAGCGGTTTCGATCGGCGGGCTTTCCGGGCTGTTGCGGTCAAATGCGCTCAATCCTCATTGAACCGCCTCTGTAAAGACTTGATATTGCCATGTCTGTCAGTATCTATTGGCCCACCGACATTTTGGGCGACAGATGATTCAATATTCACTGAAATGCTGCAATGGTCACGCGTTTGACAGTTGGTTCCAGTCTGCGGACGCTTACGACAAGCTGTCCAAGGCTGGAATGGTCTCTTGCGCGACTTGCGGCAGCACCCAGGTCGAAAAGGCGATCATGACGCCGCGGGTCCAGTCTGCGCGCTCATCTGCTGAAATGCCGCGCGCGGAGAACAGTGATCGACCCGAAGCCCAGCACCAACCGACCAAGGCCGAGATAGAGCGCGTTCTCAACGCCCTGCGCGCCAAGGTCGAGGCGAATTCCGATTATGTCGGCCGCGAATTTGCGCGCGAGGCCCGCAAGATACATCTGGGCGAGGCCCCGGAGCGCGCCATCTATGGCGAGGCCAAGCCGGAAGAGGCCAAGGCCCTGATCGAAGATGGGGTTCCGGTGGCCCCTCTGCCGTTCATTCCAAGCCGAAAGACGAACTGAACCGTGCATCTTGTTATCACCGGCGCCAATCGCGGCATTGGGCGCGCCCTTGCTGAATTCTATCGTGGCCGCGGCGATACTGTCACCGGCACCACACGGGACGATTCCGCCGATATTCGTTTGGACGTTACCGACCCGGCACAACAGGCGCAGATGGCGCGCAAGTTGGATGGCCAGCCTGTAGATCTGTTGATCTGCAACGCAGGTGTCTATCTGGACAAAGGCCAGACAATCGACGGCTACCCGGCCGAGATGTGGGACCAGACCTTTGCGGCCAACGTCACCGGGGTGTTTCTGACCATTCAGGCCTTGTTGCCCAATTTGCGTGCGGCGCGCGGCAAGATCGCGATCATCTCGTCGCAGATGGCCTCGCACACGCGGGCGCCCGGGGGCAGCTATATCTATCGGGCCTCCAAGGCGGCTGTGCTGAACCTTGGGCGCAACCTGGCGGTGGATATCAAGGACGATGGCATCGCCGTCGGCATTTATCACCCGGGATGGGTGCAGACGGACATGGGCGGTCAGGCCGCCGACATTACCGTGTCACAGGCCGTTGCCGGGTTGACCGAGCGTTTCGATGCGCTGAGTTTGGACTCCACCGGCTGCTTTGAAACCTGGGACGGGCAGGCACATCCTTACTGAGCGGCCAGCGCTGCCTTGGGGATCTCGTAGACTTCACCGGGATCGATGAAGATCACCAGAATTTCGCCCCGCGTTTCCGAAGTGATCTTCGACGTCGAGCTGCTGGAATCCGGCTTTCCATCGGTGAAATAGATGCGGCGTACTTCCCCAGTATCCAACTGAACCGCCAGGGTTGCAGTGCCATCATCCTTGCGCCGCAACTCGGCAGGGCAATTTTTCAATGGCTGACCCGCCAACGCGGCGCAGGGGACCGTTCCCAACGCGTTCTGGCCGTCCGTTCCGGACAGTGAAGCCACCTGGGCCAGAGCCGGGCTGGACATCAGAGCACAGGCGAAAACAAAACGCAGCATGGTATTCCTCACGGTTTAAATCCTTGACGATACGCTGACATTGCTGCCGGTCCTTGTAAAGCGTTGCGCTGCAGTGTCCTGCCGTTCTATGTGCCCTTGCTCTTGTGTGTTGCCTCGCATAAGACGCTCGGGACCGGAAATCCAAGGCGCGGAGACATTTGCCCCCATGCCCGTACTCGTGATGAAATTCGGCGGCACATCCGTCGCCAACCTCGACCGCATCCGCCGCGCTGCCAAGCGCATCGGCGTCGAAGTGGCCAAGGGCTATGACGTCATCGTCATCGTGTCGGCCATGTCGGGCAAGACCAACGAATTGGTGGGCTGGGTCGACGAGATCTCGCCGCTGTATGACGCGCGCGAATATGATGCCGTGGTATCCTCGGGCGAGAATGTCACCGCCGGTCTGATGGCGCTGACGCTGCAGGAAATGGAGATCCCCGCCCGCAGCTGGCAGGGCTGGCAGGTGCCGCTGCTGACCGATGGCGCCCATTCGGCGGCGCGGATCCTTGATATTCCGACCGACAACATCAACCAGAAGTTCGGCGAGGGCATGAAGGTCGCGGTGGTGGCAGGCTTTCAGGGTCTCAGCCCCGAGGGGCGGATCACCACGTTGGGCCGGGGCGGTTCGGACACCACTGCCGTGGCTTTTGCCGCCGCCTTCGACGCCGAACGCTGCGACATCTACACGGATGTGGACGGCGTCTATACCACCGATCCGCGCATCTGCGAGAAGGCGCGCAAGCTGGACAAGATCTCGTTCGAGGAAATGCTCGAACTGGCCTCGTTGGGGGCCAAGGTGCTGCAGACCCGCTCGGTCGAGCTGGCGATGCGGTACAAGGTGAAACTGCGTGTTCTCTCAAGCTTCGAGGAACAGTCCGACGAGGCCGGAACCCTGGTCGTCGACGAGGAGGAAATCATGGAATCCAATGTAGTCTCGGGTGTGGCCTATTCGCGGGACGAGGCCAAGATGACCGTCGTGTCGGTCGCCGACCGCCCCGGCATCGCCGCGATCATCTTCAACGCGCTCAGCGATGAGGGGATCAACGTCGACATGATCGTGCAGAACATCTCGGACGAGGGGCGCACGGACATGACCTTTTCCTGCCCCACCAACCAGGTGGCGCGCGCCGAAAAGGCGCTGTTGGCAGTCAAGGAGCGTGGCGAGTTGAACTATGCCGAGCTGGTCGCCGACACCGATGTGGCCAAGGTTTCGGTGGTGGGCATCGGCATGCGCTCGCAGTCGGGCGTGGCGGCCAAGATGTTCAAGGTACTCTCGGATGAGGGGATCAACATCAAGGTCATTACAACCTCCGAGATCAAAATTTCCGTCCTCGTCGACCGGAAATACATGGAACTTGCCGTTCAGGCGCTGCATGATGCCTTTGAACTGGAAAAGGCGGCCTGAGCATCTCGGCCAAGGTCCCGCCTGACACCGCAGAGTAGATCGGGCGATGGCAGACGGAATGGAAACAGAATCCCGCAAGCTGCTGGGGCGGCTGCGCGAGGAGATGGCAAGCGAGGCTGCCGGTCAGGAGCGTCTTGACCGGATCACTCACCTGATCGCCGACAGCATGCGGTGCGAGGTGTGCTCGATCTATCTGTTCCGCGACGACGAAACCCTGGAGCTGTGTGCCACCGAAGGTCTTGCCCCCGAGGCCGTACACCAGACCCGCATGCGTCTGGGGGAAGGTCTCGTTGGCCGGGTGGCCAAGTTCGGCAAGGTCGTCAACGCCGCCGATGCGCCCTCCGAGAAAGGTTTCCGGTACATGCCGGAAACAGGCGAGGAGCGTTTTTCGTCGTTCCTGGGCGTGCCCATTCAGCGGCTGGGGCAGAAGCTTGGGGTTCTTGTGGTCCAGTCCCGCGCTCAACGCGAGTTTTCCGCGGATGAGGTCTATGCGCTTGAAGTCGTGGCAATGGTCCTTGCGGAAATGGCCGAATTGGGTGCGTTTGTGGGCGAAGGTGCCGCCCTTTCACCACTGCATCAGCAATCCATATTGCTGCGCGGTGGCCCGGCACAGGAGGGCTCGGCCGAGGGGCATGTCTGGCTGCATGAGCCGCGTGTCGTCGTCACCAACCCGATCGCCGACGATCCACATCGCGAGCTGGAGCGGCTGAACGAGGCGGTCGAAGAGCTGCGCGTGGGCGTCGACAAGATGCTTGAAATCTCGCGGGGCGGCGACACGGAACAGCTGCAGGTTCTGGAAGCCTACCGGATGTTCGCCAATTCCAAGGGCTGGATGCGCCGGATGGAAGAGGACATCGCCCGCGGTCTCAGCGCCGAGGCGGCGGTGGAAAAGGAGCAGTCGCAGGCCCGCGCCCGGATGAGCCAGGTCACCGACCCTTATCTGCGCGAGCGTCTGGCGGATCTGGACGATCTGTCCAACCGTCTGCTGCGCATTCTGACAGGGCAGGGCGGGTCGAACGGTAAAGAACTGCCGCCCGATCCGATCCTGGTGGCGAGGAATATCGGCCCGGGTGACCTGCTGGAATATGGCCGTTCGCTGAAAGGTGTCGTGCTCGAGGAGGGCTCGGTCGGTAGTCATGCCACCATCGTCGCCCGCGCTCTGGCCATCCCGCTGGTGGTACATGTGGGCCGGATCACGACCGAGGCTTTGAACGGCGACCATATTCTGGTCGACGGGGATGAGGGCGTCGTGCATCTGCGCCCCGAGGATACCGTCGTCAGCGCCTTCCGCGACAAGATGGCCATGCAGGCCGAGGCGCAGAAACGCTATGCCTCGATCCGCGAAACCCCGACCGTGACAAAGGATGGCGAGCGGATCAATCTGGTGATGAATGCCGGCCTGATGGCCGACTTGCCGTCGCTCAAGACGTCCGGGGCCGAGGGCGTAGGCCTGTTCCGCACCGAATTGCAGTTCCTGATCCGCAACCAGATGCCCAAACGGTCGGAACTGGTGGCGCAGTACAAGCGCGTTCTGGATTCGGCCGATGGCAAGCGCGTGGTATTCCGCACGCTGGATATCGGGTCGGACAAGGTGCTGCCCTACATGAAACATGTCGCCGAGCCCAACCCGGCGCTGGGTTGGCGCGCCATTCGCGTGGGCCTGGACAAGCGCGGCGTGATGCGGATGCAGCTGCAGGCCCTGTTGCGCGCGGCGGATGGCCGTCCTCTGACGGTCATGTTCCCGTTTGTCGCCCAGGCCGACGAATACCGCGAGGCCCGTTGGGAAGTGAACAAGACGCTGGAGCGCGAAAAGCGCTTGGGTCATGTGCTGCCGGAAACGCTGGAAGTTGGGGCGATGCTGGAAACACCATCATTGGCCTTCGCCCCCCAGAAGTTCTTTGACGAGGTCGATTTCATCTCGATCGGCGGCAACGACCTGAAACAGTTCTTCTTCGCCGCCGACCGTGAAAACGAGCTGGTGCGCCGCCGCTATGACACGCTGAATGTCAGCTTCCTCAGCCTGATCGAGCGCATCGTCGAACGGTGCGGAATTTCCGACACGCCGCTGAGTTTCTGCGGCGAGGATGCCGGCCGCCCGATCGAGGCACTGTGCCTGGCGGCGATGGGTATCCGCACCCTGTCGATGCGCCCGGCCTCGATCGGCCCGGTCAAAAGCCTGTTGTTGCGGTCCAACCTGCAGGATGTCCGCAAGATCATCGCCGACGCCCGCCATCGCGGCGAACAATCGGTGCGCCCGGCGATCATGGAGTATCTGCGCGACAACGGCTGAGGCCATGATGACCGCGAAAAAAGGCCCGATTCCGAAATCCGGGCTTGCTTTTTGGGCTTGGTCTTTCTATCCAAGCCACGAATGTTAGCGGTAACAGGGTGTCTGGCTGCAGACCGCGCCGGATTGTCCGAAGAAGGGAGCCAGCCATGGTTTCACGCGTAATCCCGGTAGATCCGTTCGATCTGGTCCTGTTCGGCGCGACCGGAGATCTGGCCCAGCGCAAGATCCTGCCGGGCCTCTACCATCGGTTCGAAGTGGGGCAGATGCCCGAAGATGCGCGCATCATCGGGACCGCGCGGTCGGATATGGACAATGACGGGTTCCGCGCGCAGGTGCGAAAGTCGATGAAGGAATTCGCGCCGTCGTTCAAAAAGGACGTGCTGGATCGGTTTCTGGCCCGGGTCGAATACGTGCCGGTCGATGCGCTTGGCGAAAACGGCTGGGACAAGCTGGCCAAGTCGCTGCGCCCTGACGTGGTGCGCGCCTATTACCTGTCGGTCGGTCCGAAACTGTTTCCCGGCATCGCGCAGCGCCTGCATGATCACGGGCTGGCCACGCCCGACAGCCGCATCGTGGTCGAGAAACCTTTCGGCCATGATCTGGCCTCGGCCAAGGCGCTGAACGAAGGTCTCGGCGCCTGTTTCGAAGAACATCAGATCTATCGGATCGACCATTACCTGGGCAAGGAAACGGTGCAGAACCTGATGGCGCTGCGCTTTGCCAACTCGCTTTTCGAACCGCTGTGGAACGCGACCCATGTGGATCATGTCCAGATCACCGTGGCCGAAACCGTCGGGGTCGAAGGACGTGGTGCCTATTACGACCAGTCCGGCGCGATGCGGGACATGGTGCAGAACCACCTGGTGCAACTTTTGTGCCTGACTGCGATGGAGCCGCCCTCGACCTTCTCGCCCAACGCGGTGCGCAGTGAAAAGGTCAAGGTGATCGAGGCACTGGAACCTGTCGCCCCGACCGACATCGCCCGCGGCCAGTACCGGGCGGACAAGGGCGGCGACGGCTATGTCGATCATGTGGGCAACCCCGACAGCCTGACCGAAAGCTACATCGCGCTGAAGGTGCGCGTGGGCAACTGGCGCTGGTCGGGGGTTCCGTTCTATCTGCGTACGGGCAAGCGTCTGCGCGCGCGGGAATCCGAAATCGCGGTGTTTTTCCGCGACCCGCCGCACACGATCTTTCCCAATGTCGGCCCGCTGCACGGCAACGTTCTGGTGATCCGCCTGCAGCCTGACGAGGGCATCACCCTGCGCACCACGATCAAGGATCCCGGCCCGGGCGGCTTCCGCCTGACGGACGTGGCGCTGGACATGAGCTTTGCCGAGGCGCTGGGTGCCGATGTGCGCGCGCAGGACGCCTATGAGCGGCTGGTGATGGACGTGATCCGCGGCGACCAGACCCTGTTCATGCGCGGCGACGAGGTCGAGGCCGCCTGGGCCTGGGTCGATCCCATCATCAAGGGCTGGGAAGAGCGCGGCGACCGTCCCTCGCGCTATGATCAGGGCAGTTCCGGCCCGGAAGACGCATTGATGCTGATGCATCGCGACGGGCGCCGCTGGCGCCAGATCGGAGGATGAGATGGTTCACAACGTCATCATCGACGTCACCCAAAGAATAATCGAGCGCAGCGCCGATCCCCGCCGTACCTATCTGCAGCGGATGGAGCAGGCCCGGTCCGAAGGGCCGGCGCGCGCGCACTTGTCGTGCAGCGGACAGGCCCATGCCTATGCCGGGGCAGGGGCCGATCAGCAGACGATGGCCACGACCAGCGTGGGCAATCTCGGCATCGTCACCGCCTATAACGACATGCTGTCGGCGCATCAGCCGTTCGAGCGCTATCCCGAACTGATCCGCCGCGCGGCCCGTGCCGCGGGCGGCACCGCGCAGGTCGCGGGCGGGGTTCCGGCCATGTGCGACGGGGTCACGCAAGGCGAGGCCGGGATGGAGCTGTCGCTGTTCTCGCGCGACGTGATCGCGCTGGCGGCGACGGTGGCGCTCAGCCACAATACCTTTGACGCGGCGGTGTTTCTGGGGGTCTGCGACAAGATCGTGCCGGGGCTGGTGATCGCGGCGCAGAGCTTTGGCCACCTGCCGGCGGTGTTCCTGCCCGCCGGCCCGATGACCAGCGGCCTGCCCAACGACGAAAAGGCCAAGGTGCGCCAGAAATTTGCCGCCGGCGAAGCCACGCGCGAAGAGCTGATGGCCGCCGAGATGGCCGCCTATCATGGGCCGGGCACCTGCACATTCTACGGCACCGCCAACACCAACCAGATGTTGATGGAGTTCATGGGCCTGCACCTGCCGGGCTCCAGCTTCGTCAACCCCAACACGCCGCTGCGCGATGCGTTGACCGAGGAAGGCGCCCGCCGCGCCCTGTCGCTCAGTGCGTTGGGCAACAATTACACGCCGGTGTGCCAGATCCTCGACGAACGGGCTTTCGTGAACGGTATCGTGGGGCTGATGGCCACGGGCGGGTCGACCAACCTGCTGATCCACCTGATCGCCATGGCCCGTGCCGGGGGCATTGTGCTGGACTGGCAGGATTTCTCGGATATCTCGGGCGTCGTGCCCCTGGTCGCGCGGGTCTATCCCAACGGTCTGGCCGACGTGAACCATTTCCATGCGGCGGGAGGACTGGGCTACACCATCGGCACGTTGCTGGATGAAGGCCTGCTGCATCCCGACACGCTGACCGTGGCGGGGCAGGGGCTGCATCATTACACGCAAGAACCCAAGCTGATCGATGGCGCGCTGATCTGGGAGGACGGCGCAGGCCACAGCCTGAACGAAAAGATTCTGCGCCCGGCCAATGACCCGTTCCAGCCCACCGGCGGCCTGTCGCGCCTGAGCGGAAATCTGGGCACCGGAGTGATGAAGGTCTCGGCCGTGGCCCCCGAACACCAGGTGGTCGAGGCCCCGGTTCGCGTCTTCCACGACCAGGACGAGGTCAAGGCCGCGTTCAAGGCGGGCGAGTTCACCGATGATGTCATCGTCGTGGTCCGCTTTCAGGGGCCCAAGGCCAATGGTATGCCCGAACTGCACTCGCTGACCCCGATCCTGTCGATCCTGCAGGGGCGCGGGCAGAAGGTGGCGCTGGTGACCGATGGCCGCATGTCTGGGGCCTCGGGCAAAGTGCCCGCGGCGATCCATGTCTGCCCCGAGGCGCTGGATGGTGGCCCGGTCGCCAAGCTGCGCGATGGCGACCTGCTGCGGGTCGATGCGGTGCGGGGCCAGCTTGAAATCCTGACCCCCGGCGTGCTGGAGCGCCCCGTCGCCACCGCCGATCTTTCGGCGCATCAATACGGGGTCGGCCGCGACCTGTTCACCACGTTCCGCAACGCCGTCGGCTCGGCCGATGCCGGTGCCAGCATTTTCGGAGCCTGAGCCTATGTCCGCAAAAACCCAACGTACCCGCGAGATCTGCGCATTGGCGCCCATCATCCCGGTTCTGGTCGTCGATGACGCCGCGCATGCCCGCCCGCTGGCCGAGGCACTGGTGGCCGGTGGCCTGCCCGCGCTCGAGGTGACCTTGCGCACGCCCGCGGCGCTGGACGCGATCCGCGCCATGGCGCAGGTGCCCGGCGGGGTCGTGGGGGCCGGCACGCTGGTCACGCCCGACGATGTCCGCGCCGCAAAAGAGGCGGGCGCGCAGTTCGGCGTATCGCCCGGGGCCACCGATGCCCTGATCGCCGCCTGCGAGGCCGAGGACCTGCCGCTGCTGCCCGGCGCGGCCACCGCGACCGAGGCGATGCGCCTGCTCGAGCAGGGCTATGACATGCTGAAGTTCTTCCCGGCCGAAGCCTCGGGCGGGGCGCCTGCGCTCAAGGCGATCGGCGCGCCGCTGCCGCAGATCACCTTCTGCCCGACGGGCGGCGTGTCGCCCGCCAACGCGCGCGACTACCTGTCCCTGCCCAACGTGATCTGCGCGGGCGGCAGCTGGGTTGCGCCGAAACAGATGGTGGCGCAGGGCGACTGGGCGGGGATCGAAGCCCTTGCGCGTGAGGCGGCCGCCCTGATGGATTGACCTTGCCGGGCCGGGCGCTAGGGTGGGCGCCATTACAGGCAGGTTGATCCACATGACAGACAGTATTTCCTTCGCCCAAGGGCGAAATTATCTGGCCATTCCGGGCCCTTCCGTGATTCCGGACGCGGTGCTGCAGGCGATGCACCGCCCGTCGCCCAATATCTATGCCGGTGAACTGGTCGAGATGATGCCCGACCTGACGGCCGACCTGCGCCGCGTGGCCCGTACCCGGCACGAGGTGGCGATCTACATCGCCAACGGCCACGGCGCGTGGGAGGCGGCGCTATTCAACGTTCTGGCGCCGGGGGAAACCGTGCTGGCTCCGGCTTCGGGGCGGTTCACCCATGGCTGGGCGGAAATGGCCGAGCGTCTGGGCGTCAAGGTCGAGTTGATCGATTTCGGTCCGTCCGACCCGTGGTACATGGACCGGATTGCACAGACCCTGCGGGCTGATGCCGACCACCGGATCAAGGCGGTTCTTGCGGTGCATGTGGACACGTCAAGCTCGATCCGCAACGACATTCCGGCGCTGCGGGCGCTGTTGGACGATCTGAACCACCCGGCATTGCTGATGGCGGACTGCATCGCCTCGCTGGGCTGCGACCGGTTCGAGATGGATGACTGGGGCGTCGATGTCATGGTCACCGCCTGCCAGAAGGGGCTGATGACCCCGGCGGGCATGTCCTTCGTGTTCTTCAACGACCGGGCCAAGGCCAAACGGGCCGCGATGCCGCGGGTTTCGGGCTATTGGGACTGGCAGCCGCGAGCAGAGCCCGACTGGTTCTATCAGTATTTCGGCGGCACCGCGCCGACGCACCACCTGTATGGTCTGCGCGCCGCCCTGGATCTGATCCATGCCGAGGGGCTTGAGCATGTCTGGGCCCGCCATGCGCGGCTGGCACAAGCCGTCTGGGCTGCCTGCGAGGTCTGGGCCGAAGGCGGGGCGCTGCACCTGAACGTCTGCGATCGTGCGCATCGCAGCCATGCCGTCACCGCCTTGCGCTTGACCGAGGGTCGCGGCACGCCCCTGCGCAGCTATACCGAGCGGCATCTGGGCCTTACCCTTGGCATAGGGCTGGGCATGGCGGACGAGGACTCGTGTTTCCGGCTGGGCCACATGGGCCATCTGAACGGGCACATGGTCATGGGCCTGCTGGGCGGCATCGAAACCGCCATGGCCGCGTTGGAGATCCCGCGCGGGTCCGGCGCGCTCGAGGCTGCGGCGGCGGTTCTGGCGGGCTAGGCGTTGCGCGCTGCCGCCAGCGCCTGCGGCAGGGCGGCGGCAAAGGCGTTCAGCTCGGCTTCGGTGCCGCAACTGACGCGGATGCAGCGGTTCTGCGGGGCTGCAAATGGCATCCGCACGAAGATCCCTTGCGCCACCAGCACCTCCAGCACCGCCTTGGCAAATGCTCCGTCGCGCCCACAGTCGATCGCCACGAAATTGGTGGCCGAGGGCAGCGGGGTCAACCCGTTGTCACGCGCAATCGCACCGATCCGGTCGCGGGCCGAGGCGATCCGTGCCTGTACCTGCGCCAGCCAGTCCTGATCGTGCAGGGCGGCCAGCGCACCGGCCTGCGCCATGCGGTTCATGCCGAAATGGTTGCGCACCTTGTTGAAGGCCGAGATCAACTCGGGCGCTCCGATCGCATAGCCGACCCGCGCGCCGGCCATGCCGTAGACCTTGGAAAAGGTGCGCATCCGGATCACGCGCGGATCATCCGCCGTGACCGGCGCGGCGGTGCCATCGGGCGCGCATTCCACGTAAGCCTCGTCCAAAACCAGCAGACAGCCGTCCGGCAGGGCGTCCATCGCCGCGACGATGTCAGCGCCGCGATGCCAGCTGCCCATCGGGTTGTCAGGATTGGCCAGATAGACCAGCTTGGCCTCGACCTCGGCCGCCTTGGCGAACAGGGCGGCCAGGTCTTCGTGATCATTGGCATAAGGCACCTTGTGGATCGCCCCGCCATAGCCCGCGACGTGGTAGTTGAAGGTGGGATAGGCCCCGTCCGAGGTCACGACCGCATCGCCCGGACCGACCATCAGACGCACCAAATAGCCCAAAAGCCCGTCGATGCCTTCTCCGACCACGATGTTGTCGGGGCTGATCCCGTGATGATCGGCCAGTGCATGGCGCAGATCGTGGTTTTCGGGGTCGCCATACATCCAGATGCCGTCAGCGGCCTGCCGCATCGCCTCGATCGCGCGGGGCGAGGGGCCGAACACGTTCTCGTTCGCGCCCAGCCGGGCCACGAAGGGCGCGCCGCGCTGGCGCTCCTGCGTCTCGGGGCCGACGAAGGGCACGGTTGCGGGCAGGGATTGTGCAAGCGGGGTGTATCTGGGTCCGGTCATGGGCGCAGATAATCCCAAGGGCATGGCCGGGGCAAGCCTTGCATGAGGCCGGGGCGTCCGCACCGGTCTGCCCTCACGTCGGGCTGGCGTCGGCTGCGGGTTTCGGGGCATTGTTTGCCCGGAACATCAAACCCGGAGGCCCAGATGGCGCGCGTATCAGTCGAATACAGGAACCACATCGCCCATGTCACCCTGACCCGCGGCGACAAGATGAACGCGCTGGATGATGCGACGGTCAAGGCGATCCTGGCAGCGGGGCAAGAGGTCGCCGCCTCGGACGCCCGGGCCGTGGTCCTGTCGGGCGAGGGCAAAAGCTTCTGCGCTGGGCTCGACATGGCCAGTTTCGCGGCCATGGCGCACAAGGACCCGACCGAGTGGCTGATGACCCGCAGCCATGACGACGCGAATGAGATGCAGGAACTGGCGCTGATCTGGCGCCGCGTGCCGGTGCCGGTGATCTGCGCCATTCAGGGCGTGGCCTATGGCGGTGGCCTGCAGATCGCGCTGGGCGCCGATATCCGGATCGCCCATCCCGATGCCAAGCTGGCCGTGATGGAGATGAAATGGGGCATCATCCCCGACATGGGCGGCATGGTCCTGTTGCCGAAACTGGTACGGTCCGACGTGCTGCGCCTGCTGACCTATACCGCGCGGCCCATCGGTGCCGCCCAGGCCGCCGACTGGGGGTTGGTCACCAGCCTGTCGGATGATCCGCTGACCGAAGCCATCGCGCTGGCCGAGGATATTGCGGGCAGGAGCCCCTCGGCCATCCGCGCCGCGAAACGCCTGATCGAGGTGGCCGAAACCAAGTCGCGCGCCGAGGTTCTGCTGGCCGAATCCGCCGAACAGGTCGAGCTGATCGGCAAACCCGACCAGATGGAAGTGGTGATGGCCCAGATGCAGGGCCGCAAGCCCGAGTTCAAGTAAACTCGCGGGCCGCGGCCAGGTGGGCCTCAGCCCCGCAGGCGCGTCGTCACCCCATAGGCGATGCCGCCTGCCAGCAGACCCCAGACCGCCGCGCCCAGGCCAAACACGGTGATGCCCGAGGCGGTGATGGCAAAGGTCAGGATCGCGGCTTCGCGCTCGGCCGGAACCTCGAGCGCGGCGAAGGTGGCGTTGGCCATGACCCCGATCAGCGCCACGCCGGTCAACGTGCCCATCAGCATCGGATCGGCATGGGCGGCAAACCCGGTGATGGCCACGGCGAATACCCCGAACAGGCAATAGAACACCCCGGCCATGACCGCAGACCAATAGCGCTGATCCCGGTCGGGGTGGCTGTCCTCGTTCGAGCACATGGCGGCGGTGATGGCCGCGAGGCAAGTCGCCGGCGCGCCGAAGGGGGCCGACAGGATGCTGGCCCCGCCCACCGCCGAGAACAGCCGCCCTGCGACCGGGGCATAGCCAAAGCTGCGCACGACCGCGATGCCGGGGATGTTCTGCGTGGCCATCGTGACCACGAACAGCGGCACCCCGATGCCGATCATCGACGCCACCGAGAAGGTGGGCGTGATCCAGACCGGCGCAGCCAGCAGGTGGTCGGGGCGGACCGACGGTCCGTCAGAGAACAGAACTACGACCAGCGCGGCGGCCAGTACGGCGGCGGGAACCGCCAGCAGTCTGTGCACACGTCCGGCGATGAACCAGGTCAGGATCACCGGCAGGGCCTGCCAGGGGATCTCGACCGCGGCCTGGAACGGGACGATGCACAGCGGCAGCAGCACCCCTCCCAGCATTGCCTGCGCCAAGGAGGTGGGAATAGCCGCTGCCAACCGTCCCAGCGGGTGCCACATCCCGGCCAGCACGGTCAGCGCACCCGCAAACAGGAATGCGCCGATGGCACCCGAGAAACCCGCGGCCGGCGCGGCCGAAACCGCCAGCAGCGCCGCACCGGGCGTGGACCAGGCCACGCTGATCGGTTGGCGGTACCACAGGCTGAGCACGATCGCCGCCAGCCCCATGGCAAGGGCGGCCATCATCAGCCCCGATGCCGCCTGCGGCCCCGAGGCGCCCATGGCATCCAGCCCCTGCAGGACAATCGGAAAGGAACTGAAAAAGCCGACTACGGCCACGACCAGCCCGGTAGAAACGGTCTGCATCGGCGGAAAGGGTCTGGACATGGAGGCCTCGGTGGATTGGTCCCGAGATTGCTAGCAACCGTTTGGCCCGGTGAACAGGGCCGGGTGCAAAAAACCCCGCCGGGCGTGCGCGGCGGGGTTTCGTCAAGCTTATGCGAGGGGCTGACGGATCAGGCGATCTCGGCCAGTCGGGCCAGCGCCTCGTTTATGCGGGCCTCTTCCTCTTCGCGGGCGGCGAGGTTGGCCTTGGCCTCTTCCACCACCTCTTCCGGGGCCGAGGCCACGAATTTGGGGTTGTTGAGACGCCCGCGCAGACCGCCCAGTTCCTTGGCCAGTTTGCCCTTGGCTTTTTCCAGCCGTTCCTTCTCGGCGCCGATGTCGATGATGTCGGCCAGCGGCAGGCCAAAGGACGCGCCGGGCGCCGCGATCGAGATCGTGCCCTTGGGCAACGTGTCGGCCTTGGTCAGGCTGTCGATCCGGGCCAGCCGTTTGATCAGCGCCTCGTTCCGGTCCCAGGCGGCCTGGCCGTGGGCGTCGATCTCGGTCACCAGCATCGGCACGTACAGGCCCGCCGGAACGCGCATCTGGGCGCGGGCCGAGCGGGTGTTCTCGATCACCGAGATCACCCAGTTCATCTCGCGATCCGCGTCGGCATCGACCAGATCGGCGGCGGCATAGCTGGGCCAGTCGGCATGCACCAGCATCTTGGCACGGGTGCCGGTCAGGCCCCACAGCTCTTCGGTGATGAAGGGCATGATCGGGTGCAGCAGGACCAGGCACTGATCCAGAACCCAGCGCATGGTGGCGCGGGTCTCGGCCTGGGCCTCGGCATCGTCGCCCTGCAGCAGCGGTTTGGACAGTTCCACGTACCAGTCACAGACCTTGCCCCAGACAAAGGCATAAAGCGCATTGGCCGCGTCATTGAAGCGATAGCTCTCCAGCGCCGCGTCGACCTCTTCCCGCACGCGGGCGGTTTCGCCGATGATCCAGCGGTTCACGGCGGCCTTGGGCTGCAGGTCGGCCACGTCCAGTTGCGGGACGGCGTCGGTGAAGACCTCGTTCATCTCGGCAAAGCGGACGGCGTTCCACAGCTTGGTGCCAAAGTTACGATAACCGGTGATCCGCTCGCGCGACAGTTTCAGCACGCCGCCGATCGCCGCCATCGAGGCGTTGGTAAAGCGCAGCGCGTCGGCGCCGAACTCGTCCACGATTTCCAGCGGGTCGATGACGTTGCCGGTGGTCTTGGACATCTTCTTGCCCTTCTCGTCGCGGACGAGCTGGTGCAGATAGACGGTGTGGAACGGGATTTCGTTCACCACGGCTAGCTGCATCATCATCATCCGGGCGACCCAGAAGAACAGGATGTCGAACCCGGTGATCAGGACATCGGTGGGGAAGTAGCGCTGCAACTCCTCGGTTTGTTCGGGCCAGCCCAGCGTGCCGATGGGCCACAGGCCGGACGAGAACCAGGTGTCCAGCACATCCGGGTCACGCCAGACCGGATAGACCAGCTTGGTCGGATCGCGGTCGATCGCGTATTGCGCCAGGCTTTCGGCGAACCGGTGGATCGCCTCGTGCTTGTCGGCCACCTCGATCACCGTGGCGTGGCTGAGCGGGCTGGGAATGTCGGCATTGTCATCCAGGAATTTCCCGGTGACGTCCTCGAAGCTGGCGGCGCACTCCATGACCGCGCCCCGGTGCAGCATGCCGCCTTCGTTCAGCAGCCGGCCCAGTTCGACCAGGTCCAGCTCGCCGTCGTTTTCGTCATCCTTGAAATCCTCGGCCGACAGGTCCAGCCCATACCAAACCGGTATCTGGTGTCCCCACCACAGCTGGCGGCTGATGCACCAGGGTTCGATGTTCTCGAGCCAGTGGTAATAGGTCTTTTCGCCCGATTCCGGGATGATCTTGACCCGGCCGTCGCGCACCGCGTCCAGCGCGGGGCCCACGATCTTTGACGTCTCGACGAACCACTGGTCGGTCAGCATCGGCTCGATCACCACCTTCGAGCGGTCGCCGAAGGGCTGCATGATCGGTTTGCTCTCGACCAGCGGCACCAGCGCGTCGGCGCCCTCGGCATCGGGTTTCAGCGCGGTCGATCCCAGGCGCGGATCATCCGCGCGGGTCATCACGGCCAGGCCTTCGGCGGTGATCTCTTCGACCACCTTGGCGCGCGCCTCGAAACGGTCGAGGCCGCGCAGATGGTCGGGCACCAGGTTGATCGCGTCGATCTCGTTCTCGGTGAATTCGCGCCCGCGGGCATATTCCTGGGCCTTGGCGGCTTCGTCCGCGTAGGGCGCGCCGTCGGCCCGCATGTGGCCGCGCGTGTCCATCAGGCGGTACATCGGGATCTTGCCGCGCTTGGCCACCTGATAGTCGTTGAAGTCATGCGCGCCGGTGATTTTCACCGCGCCCGAGCCGAAATTCGGGTCGGGGTATTCGTCGGTGATGATCGGGATCTGGCGGCGATGCTCTTTCGGGCCCACAGGGATTTCGCACAGCTTGCCGACGATGGGCGCATAGCGTTCGTCCGACGGGTGCACCGCAACCGCGCCGTCGCCCAGCATGGTCTCGGGGCGGGTCGTGGCGATCGAGATATAGTCGCGCTCTTCCTCAAGAACGATGTTCCCGTCCTCGTCCTTTTCGACGTAGGTGTAGGTCTCGCCCCCGGCCAGCGGGTACTTGAAGTGCCACATATGGCCGGCGACCTCGATATTCTCGACCTCGAGGTCCGAGATCGCGGTCTCGAAATGCGGGTCCCAGTTGACCAGCCGCTTGCCGCGGTAGATCAGGCCCTTGTCGTACATGTCGACAAAGACCTTGATGACCGCGTCATGGAAGTTGGGGCTGTTTTCGTGGCCCGTGCGCGGGTCGCCGGCCGCGCCGGCCATGGTGAAGGCGTTGCGCGACCAGTCGCACGAAGAGCCGAGGCGTTTCAGCTGCTCGATGATGGTGCCGCCGTATTCGCCCTTCCACTCCCAGACCTTCTCGAGAAACTTCTCACGGCCCAGTTCGTTCCGGCTGGGTTGTTGCGTGGCGGCGAGCATCTTCTCGACCTGCATCTGCGTGGCGATGCCGGCATGGTCCTGCCCAGGCTGCCACAACGTGTCGAACCCGCGCATCCGGTGCCAGCGGATCAGGATGTCCTGCAGGGTGTTGTTGAACGCATGGCCCACATGCAGCGCACCGGTCACGTTCGGCGGCGGGATCATGATGCAAAAGCTTTCGTCGCGCGACTTGTTCGCGCCTGCCTTAAAGGCTCCGGCCTGTTCCCAGGCCTTGTAGATCCGGGCCTCGGCCTCGGCCGCGTTGAATGTCTTGTCCATCGCCATCGGGTGCGTCCTGCGTCATCGATCTTGGGTCAGCGCCTGCAATAGCGAATGGCGGAGGGAAGGGAAAGGGCCAAGCACCCCGCGCACTGGACATCCGTCGCATCAAAGCTAGGGTCGCGGTCTGAGGCAGTGAAAGGGGCGCGTCATGGAAAAGTTCGGCAAGAGCCAACCGGTCACCCGGACCGAGGATCAGCGGTTCCTGACCGGGCAGGGGCGCTACATGGACGATACGGTGCCACCCGGCGCGCTGCACGCGGTGTTCTTTCGCAGCCCGGTGGCGCATGGCGACATCACCGGGCTGGACCTCAACGCTGCCCGCGCCGCGCCCGGCGTGCGGCTGGTGCTGACCATCGATGACTTGATCGCCGCCGGGATCGACCCGGTGCTGAGCGCCACGATCCTTGTCAACCGCGACGGCACCCGCGCCGCCAATCCCCCGCGCCACATGCTGGCCCGCGACCGGGTGCGCTTCGTCGGCGAGCCGGTGGCGATGGTCGTGGCCGAAACGCTGGCGCAGGCCCGCGACGCCGCCGAGCTGATCTGGATGG
This sequence comes from Ruegeria arenilitoris, assembly GCF_013032855.1. Classification (GTDB taxonomy): domain Bacteria; phylum Pseudomonadota; class Alphaproteobacteria; order Rhodobacterales; family Rhodobacteraceae; genus Ruegeria; species Ruegeria arenilitoris. Next base: position 602,499 of record NZ_WQDA01000002.1, on the reverse strand, counting down.
ACACAGCCGACCGCCCCGCCAAGCTGGACCTTGCGCCGGGCGGTGAGCCGCTGCACCCCGAGGCGCCCGACAACCGCGCCTTTGACTGGGCCGTGGGCGACGAGGCCGCGACCCAGGACGCCTTTGACGCCGCCGCCCATGTCGTGTCGCTGCAGGTGGCCGACAACCGGGTGATCGTGAACTCGATCGAGCCGCGCGGCTGCAACGCGGTCTGGTCCGACGGGCGGCTGCATTTCAGCTATGGCGGGCAGGGTGTCTGGGGGATGAAGGCGCAGCTGGCCGACAAGCTGCGGCTGGACCCGCAGGCCGTCCACGTCACCACGCCCGATGTGGGCGGCGGGTTCGGCATGAAGGCGATGCCGTATCCCGAGTATTTCTCGGTCGCGGTGGCGGCGATGCAGCTGGGCCAGCCCGTGCACTGGATGTCGGACCGGACCGAGGCGATGCTGTCCGACCACCACGGGCGCGACCTGACCTCGCTGGCCGAGCTGGCCTTTGACGAGGATCTTCGGATCACCGCCTACCGGGTCCACAGCCGCTGCAACCTGGGCGCCTACAACAGCCATTTCGGTCAGGCGATCCAGACCAACCTGTTCAAATGCGTGCTGCCCGGCGTCTATGACGTGCAGAAAACCTATCTGCGGGTCGAGGGGTTTTATACCAACACCACTCAGGTCGATGCCTATCGCGGTGCCGGCCGACCCGAGGCGATCTATGTGCTGGAACGCGCGATGGACCGCGCCGCGCGGGAACTGGGCGTCGACCCGTGGGAGCTGCGCCGCCGCAACTTCATCCGACCCGACAACTTTCCCTATGTCTCGGCCACCGGTGAAACCTATGACGTGGGCGATTTCGGAATGGTCCTGTCCCGCGCCGCCGAACAGACCGATGGTTTCGCCGCGCGCAAGGCCGCCGACGCCGAACGCGGCCTGATCCGGGGGCAGGGGCTTTGTTACTATATCGAAAGCATTCTGGGTGACCCTTCCGAAGGCGCAAAAGTCGAATTCTGTCAGGACGGAACCGTGAATCTTTATGTCGGGACGCAATCGAACGGGCAGGGGCATGAGACGGTCTATGCCCAGTTCCTGTCGGATCAGACGGGGATTCCGGCCGACCGAATCCGGGTCGTGCAGGGCGACAGCGACCGCATGGCGCAGGGCGGAGGCACCGGCGGGTCGCGCTCGGTCACGGTCCAAAGCGCGGCGACGCTGGTCACGATTGACCAGATGATTGCCGCATTCACGCCCTATCTGGCGGATAAAATGGGGGTCGAGGAAAGTAATGTGACCTTCGACCATGAAACCTTTCGCGCGCCGGGGTCGAACCTGACGCCCACGCTGATCGAAGCGGCCGAGATGGCCCGCGCGGATGGCCGCACCGACCTGCTGCAGCACGAGGCCCGCACGCGGCTTGAGGCGCGCAGCTATCCCAACGGCGCCCATGTTGCCGAGATCGTGATCGACCCGGAAACCGGCACGACGACGGTCGACCGCTATACGGTCGTCGATGATTTCGGCAATCTCATCAACCCCATGCTGGCCGAAGGGCAGGTGCATGGCGGGGTGGCTCAGGGTATCGGCCAGGCGCTGTGCGAGCACGTGGTGCATGATGGTGAGGGGCAGTTGCTCACGGCAACGTTCATGGATTACGCCTTGCCGCGCGCCGCTGACATACCCATGATTAGGTTTACCTCGGCGCCGGTTCCGTCGACCGCCAACCCCATGGGAATGAAAGGATGCGGCGAGGCAGGCACCGTTGGCGCATTGGCCGCGGTTGCAAATGCGGTGCAGGATGCGCTCTGGGATCATGGGGTGCGGCAGGCGGACATGCCGTTCACTCCGGTCAAGGTTTGGGAATTGTTGTCGAATGGTACTGTCGCGGTTCGGTAAGAAGATACTTGGATGGCTCGGCCGCCCCCTGCGGTCCGAGCATTCTGCCGAAACGCGACACCGCGAACCCATCAGTCATGTCATCATCCTGGACGGAACGATGTCTACCCTGGAGCCCGGCTTCGAGACCCATGCCGGCCAGACCTTTCGGCTGTGCCGTGAAATGGGCAATCAGGTCTCGGTCTTCTATGAAGCGGGCGTGCAATGGGAGAGCTGGAAGTCCACGCTGGACGTGATGATGGGGCGGGGGATCAATCGCCAGATCCGCAGGGCCTACGGCTATCTTGCCTCGCGGTACAAGCCCGGCGATCGGATCTACTTCATCGGCTATTCCCGCGGCGCCTATGGTGTGCGCAGCCTTGCCGGCGTCATCGATATGATCGGGCTGCTGCAGGCCGAGCATGCGACCGAGCGCAACATCAAGCAGGCCTACCGGCATTATGAGTGCAACCCGGGCGGGCAGGCCGCGCAGGACTTTCGCCGGAATTTCTGCCACGACGGCGTCGAAATTGAGATGATCGGCGTCTGGGACACGGTCAAGGCATTGGGACTGCGCCTGCCGCTGCTGTGGCGCATGGCCGAAGAGCGGCATTCATTTCACAACCACCACCTCGGGCCGTCCACCCGGCACGGGTATCATGCGCTGGCGTTGGATGAAACGCGAGAGGTCTTCACGCCAGTTCTTTGGGCGACCGCGCCGGATTTCCGCGGCCACTGCGAACAGGTCTGGTTCCGCGGCACGCATGGTGACGTCGGGGGGCAACTCAGCGGGTTCGAGCCCGCGCGTCCGCTGGCCAACATTTCGCTGGTGTGGATGCTCGACAAGGCCGAGTTGCATGGTCTGCCGCTGCCAGAAGATTGGCGCACCCGCTTTCCCACTGATCCCCATGCACCGTCGGTCGGGACGTGGCGGGGGTGGGGCAAGATCTTCCTGCTGCGCAAGCATCGCACCGTAGGTCAGGACCCGTCCGAACGCCTGCATGTCTCGGTTTCGCCCGACGAACTGCCCAAATGGGTGCACCTGCCGGCAGGACCACATTCGCACCCGGCGCAGTAACGGTCAGTCAAACATCGCCGGGCTGGATGACTTGCCGTTCGCTTGAAACGCATCGTGGATGTCTTTTTCCAGATTGCGTGTCAGGGACAGGTCCGGCAACGCATCCGGGGCGAAAAACGCCGCTTCGCTGGTTTCGGGGCCCGGTATCGGGGTGGCGGCATCGAAAGGGCTACACAGGAAGAACAGTTTGTAGAAATCCCGTGGATCTGCCGGGTAGGGATGCCGTGCCTTGTGGCGTACGGCATAGAGTGTCTGCGCCGCGACACGCAGACCGGCTTCCTCCAAGACTTCGCGTTCGATGTTCTCCGACGGAGAGCTGCCGATATCGGCAAAACCGCCAGGCATCGCCCACAACCCGTCGCTGCGTTCCCGTACCAGCAGGATACCGCCGTTGCGAATTACGGCGGCGCGGATGTCGATGCTGGGTGTTGAGTATCCGCCCGAGTGGGCAGGCATCGCCATTTCGATCTGTGACAAAGGCACCCGACCCAGGTCGGCCAGCATCGCGTGGGCCATTCCGGCGATCTCGTCATAACGTTCGCGGTCGAACGGATCGGTGGTGAAATGCTGGCCGGTTTCGGCCAGCGCCAAAAGCCGTTTGGCCCGGGCCAGCCAGGTATCCTCCATCGCTGTCGGATCCTGGCGCATGGGCCTCAGCGCCGCCGGTCGCGGCGCGAGCTCATGGGTTGGAAGGCGACGCCCACATGTGCCTCGCAATAGGGTTTGCCCGGCTCGGCCGGCAGACCGCAGAACCAGAAATCATCCGTGGCCGGATCGCCCACGGGCCATTTGCAGGTCTTTTCGGTCAGTTCCATCAGGGTCAGCTTCTTGGCCTTCTTCTCGACCTCGTTGACCTTGGCCAGTGCCTCGGGGCTGATTTCATTGGCCGAAGGCTGCGGCGGCAGCGGCTGGCCGGCCGGAATGATCTGGCGGCGCGGCGGCGTGGCCGGCTTTGCCTCGGCGGCCGGCGCGGCTGCTGCAGGGCGGGCCGGTTCGGTCTTGGGGGCGGGTTTGGGCTTGGCCTCGGCCTTGGGTGCGGGGGCCGGTTTTTCCTTGGGCTCGGCCTTGGCCGGTGCGGCGCCGGCGGTCCGGTTCGACAGGCCCAGGCGATGGACCTTGCCGATCACCGCATTGCGGGTGACCCCGCCCAGTTCCTTGGCGATCTGGCTGGCCGACTGGCCTTCGCCCCACATTTTCTTGAGCAGTTCAACGCGCTCGTCTGTCCAGGACATGGGTAGCCTTTCAAAAGCGGGAAAGCGGCCTCGGTCACGGGCCGCCTTCGGAATTCGTCTCAGCGCCCTATTCTAATCACTGCGGGCCGAGTTACAAGCGGTCATCGAATCAGATTGGGGGCAGGAATGCAGAATCTCGCGGATCAGGACATGCGCCGTTTCGGAGCGGTCAACTGGATGGGGTTGTGGACACTGGCCCAGCGCGAAACCCTGCGCTTCCTGGCGGTCTGGACGCAGACCCTGCTGGCGCCTCTGGTCACAGCGGGGCTGTTCCTGCTGATCTTCAACATCGCCGTCGGCCCGGGGCGGCCGGATGTCATGGGCGTGCCCTTCCTGACATTCCTGGCGCCCGGGATCATGATGATGACAGTGATTCAGAACGCCTTTGCCAACACTTCGTCCTCGATGGTGATCTCGAAAGTGCAGGGCAACATCGTCGATACCCTGATGCCGCCGCTGTCCCCGCTCGAGATTTTGCTGGGCTATCTGGCGGGCGGCATCGCACGGGGTGTGCTGATCGCGTTGATGCTGGCCGCTGCGCTGGCGCTTGGCTTGGGGCTGATGCCGCAGCATCCCGCGCTGGCCTTGGTTTTCGTCATTCTTGGGGGTGCGTTCATGGGCGCGCTGGGCCTACTGGCAGGGGTCTTCGCCAACAAGTTCGATCAGATGGCCGCCATCACCAACTTCATCGTTACTCCGTTGGCGTTTCTGTCCGGCACCTTCTACTCGGTCGACGCGTTGCCGCCGTTGCTGAACAGGATCAGCCACGTGAACCCCGTTTTCTACCTGATCGACGGATTGCGATATGGCATGATCGGAGTGTCGGACAGCAACCCGATGTTGGGGATGGCCGTCTGTTTGCTGTCCACCCTGCTGATCTGCGCCGTCATCTGGCAAATGCTGCGGACCGGTTACCGTTTGAAGGCCTAGGCGGCTTCGGACAACGAACCGGGCTGTAGCGGCACGCGGGGGCGTCCCAGCCGCGGATGCAGTCGCGCGGCCACGGACCAGGCGCCCAGCAGTGCAAACCCACCTGCTGCAAAAACACCAGCCACCGGTGTCGCCAGCAACACCAAGGCGGCAACGCCCGGTGTCAGAATTCCCGAAACGTCGCGATAGCTGGAATAGATTGCGGACATCTCTGTCCGCTCGGACGGCTTCACCGCCATCAAGAATGGCAGACCGGCACAAATGTCCAGCACGATCAACCAGATTGACCCCATGACCAGTGCGACGACCGATGCCACCGGCCAGCCCGAGAGAATTGCAGCCAACAGAAAACATGTGGCGCAGGCGGCAAAGCCCGTTCGTACGGCGCTGCGCAGAGACCGGTTCTGGACCCAGCGCAGAATCAGGGGGGCAGCAAACAGCATGGCGTTCGTGGCTGATAAAAGCGTGCCGCCCAATTGCTCACCCAACCCGTTTTCGATGGCGAAAATCGGAAGGTAGACCACATAGATCCACCAGCCACAGGACCGGATCATGGCAAACAGATACCCGGCCACCAGCCGTGGTTGGGCAAAGAACCGTGGTAGAAAAGACAGCGGATTTTTCGTTGCCCTCCTGGCCTTGGTAATCAGTTTGCCGTTGCCCAGACGCATGGCCCAGAACATGATCAGCATCCCGGTGGCGGCGGTCGCGCTGATGATGAAAGGGGCCGGCGCCCATAATTCCATCAGCATCACGCCTGCCATCGGCCCCGCTGTCCAACCCAGCGCGCTGTAGAACATCCGGCTTGTTTCGCAGCGGCCGAGCTCGATCTTGCTGATGTAGTCCAAAACGTAGGCGTTGAAGCAGATGAAAGTAACCACCGCGGCAACGGTGTTCAGCGCAAGCGCGCCGATCACGGCCTCGGGGCTGCCGTCGATGGCCAGCAGAGCGCCGGTGATGAACATAACGCAGCCGGCTGTGTAGGCCCATCGGCGGGGGACATAGCGGATCAGGAACGGCACCATCAGTCCGGCCAATAACGAAACGAGGCCGACCAGAAAGTAAACGAGCGAGACGAACCCGGCGTCGCCCATGGCCCGGTACATCACCAAGGGGAATACGGAAATCAGGATGCCGCGAACCACGGCCTCGAACCCGGCAAGTATGCCGAACTTGCGAACGGAGGGCGCGGGCGCATGACGGACCCATTCCGGGATTCGGCGTTCGTGCATCGGGCAATCTCTCTAACCAACGGCATTCAGGGTGCGTCATGCGGTGTCGGTTTCATGAGAGTTTGCGACATCGGGGTCGCCTGCGGACAAGGCCGTAGAAAAAAATTCTAGCGGCGTCTGGCTCGCGCCTCGCGCCAGACAAGGATCAGCGCTCCGGTCAGAATGACCCCTGAGCCCAGCAAACTGACCCAATCCGGAACGACCCGGAACACCGCAAAGTCATAAAGCGCGGCGAATATCAGCGTTGCATAGCTGATTGGCGCTACGAACGAGGCATCTGCCCGGGCCATTCCATTGACGAAGCAGGCCTGCGCGCAAGCCATCAGAAAACCAATGCCGGCCAAAGCCGCCCACTGAGCGGGCGATGGTGGCTGCCAGACGGTTGCGACCGCGATGCTGGCAATCGTCAAGCCCATGGCATTGTTGATGAGCAGGATCTGGATGGGGCTCTCGCGGCCAGACAGCTTTTTGATGAAGATCAGTTCCATCCCGATCACTGCCGCCGCCGCCAAGGCCAGCAGAGCCGCGGGTTGAAAGCTGTCGGGGGTCGGGCGCAGCAGGATGATGGCCCCCGTCAAAGCCACCGCCGCCGCCAACCAGCGCCAAGGCCCCACGGTCTCTTTCAGCAGAGGAATGGCCAGAACCATCGCGAAAACAGGGTTCAGAAACGATATCGCCGTGGCATCGGCTATGGGGATATAGGCGACCGACGCGAACATCAGAGTAATGCCAGTCCACCCGAAGCTGGTGCGTCCGACATGCAGGCCCCAGTGGGGACGCCGTAGTTGGGGACGCAGAACGCCAACCGCTGCCACGATGACCACAAATGCGAACAGGAACCGGCCATGGCTGATCTGCATCGGGTGCAGGGGCGGGCCCAGTGTCTCGGTGCCCAGTGCTTTGGCCAGCAATGTCGTGCCCGCGATGAAAGCGCTGGCGCAGAAGATAAGTACGGCTGCCAGGGCAGGGTTGTGGGCTTGTGGTGAGAACATGGGCCATCGGTGCGCCAGGGTAAGAGAAATGACAAGCCCGAATTGCAAGGCGCTCGACCCGCGCCTGCAAAAAATCCATGGGCGGATACATTTTGCCTTTCCACACTGGGCTGGCCCCGCTATACCGGCGCCCATGATCAAACTCGTGCATATCCTGCCGCTCCGACGTCGACGCATCATTGCGTAACCGGCCCGTTTGATCCTGCGCGCGCGAACCAAATCCGCGCATCTCTCACCAAATCTGTTGACGAACCCGGTCTCAGTGTTTCAGTCACTGGGTTCAAGTTTTCCAAAAAGGATGATCCGATGATCCCGTCCGTTCTGCCGACCTACAATCGTGCTCCGCTGACCTTCGTGAAGGGCGAAGGCGCCTGGCTGACCGAGGCGGACGGCCGACGTTTCCTTGATCTGGGCGCGGGGATCGCGGTGAATGCGCTGGGCCATGCCCACCCGGCACTGGTCAATGCCCTGACCGACCAGGCGCACGCGCTGTGGCACGTGTCGAACCTGTACCATATTCCGCAGCAGCAGGCGCTGGCCGACAAGCTGGTGGATCTGACCTTTGCCGACACGGTGTTTTTCACCAATTCGGGCACCGAGTCATGCGAGTTGGCGGTCAAGATGGCCCGCAAATACTTCTACGATCAGGGGCAACCCGAGCGGGTGGAGATCATCACGTTTGATGGGTCTTTCCATGGGCGTTCTTCAGCGGGCATCGCCGCTGCCGGGTCCGAGAAAATGACCAAGGGGTTCGGCCCGCTGCTGCCGGGGTTCGTGCATGTCGCCTTCGGCGATCTGGACGGTGTGACCAACGCGATCAGCGACAAGACCGCCGCGATCATGATCGAGCCGATCCAGGGCGAGGGCGGCATCCGCCCCGTCCCCGATGTCGAGCTCAAGGCCCTGCGCCAGATCTGCGACGACAACGGCTTGCTGCTGATCCTCGACGAGGTGCAGTGCGGCGTCGGCCGGACCGGGAAACTCTTTGCCCATGAATGGGCGGGCATCACGCCCGACATCATGATGGCGGCCAAGGGTATCGGTGGCGGCTTCCCGTTAGGTGCGGTGCTGGCTACCGAAGCGGCCGCCAGCGGCATGACCGCGGGCACCCATGGGTCGACCTATGGCGGCAACCCGCTGGGCTGCGCGGTGGGCTGCGCGGTTCTGGACCACGTGGCAACCCCGGCCTTCCTGGACGGCGTCAACCGAAAGGCGGGTCTGCTACGCCAAAAGCTCGAGGGCCTAGTCGCCGATCACCCCGACGTGTTCGAAGAGGTCCGCGGATCCGGCCTGATGCTGGGCCTGAAATGCAAAGCGCCCAACACCGATGTTGTCGCGGCCGGTTATGAAAACGAAGTCATCACCGTGCCCGCGGCCGACAACGTGATCCGCCTGCTGCCGCCGCTGACCCTGACCGAGGATGACATTGCCCAGGCCCAGATCCGCCTCGAGAAAGCCGCCCGGCAGGTTCAAGGCCAACTCGCCTAGGCCTGACGCCCCCTATTCCCGAATACGCCGGGGGCGGTGCCCCCCGGCAACCGACAGTGAAAAAGCGAACCGACATGAACCATTTCCTTGATATCCACAAAACCGACGCCGCCGCGCTGCGGTCGATGATCGACCAGGCCGGCGCGATGAAGCAGGCCCGGTTGGGCCGTCCCAAGGCCGCGCCCGACGACGAACAGCCGCTGGCCGGCCGCATGGTGGCGCTGATCTTCGAAAAACCTTCGACCCGGACCCGCGTTTCTTTCGATGTGGGCGTACGCCAGATGGGCGGTCAGACCATGGTGCTGTCGGGCAAGGACATGCAGCTGGGCCATGGCGAGACCATTGCCGACACCGCCCGCGTGCTGTCGCGCTATGTCGACATGATCATGATCCGCACCTTTGACGAAACCATCCTGACCGAGATGGCCGAATACTCGGACGTGCCGGTGATCAACGGCCTGACCGACCGCACCCATCCCTGCCAGATCATGGCCGACGTGCTGACCTATGAAGAACACCGCGGCCCCATCGACGGGAAAAAGGTGGTCTGGACGGGTGACGGCAACAATGTCTGCGCCTCGTTCCTGCACGCGGCGGGCCAGTTCGGCTTTGACCTGACCTTCACCGGCCCCGCCCAGTTCGATCCCGAGGAAGAGTTCATGGGTTTCGCCCGCCAGAAGGGCTCGAAGGTGGTGATCGAACGCGACCCGTACAAGGCCGTCGATGGCGCTGATCTGGTTGTGGCCGACACCTGGGTTTCGATGCACGATTCCCAATCCGCGAAGGAACGCCGGCACAACCTGCTGCGGCCCTATCAGGTCAACGCGGAGCTCATGTCCCATGCCAAACCCGACGCCCTGTTCATGCACTGCCTGCCCGCCCACCGCGAGGAGGAAGCGACCTCCGAGGTGATGGATGGGCCGAACTCGGTGATCTTTGACGAGGCCGAAAACCGCCTGCATGCGCAGAAGGCGGTAATGCGCTGGTGTTTGGGGGTCTGAAGCCCCCTCAGACATTCAATGGGAGCCACTGGTTCTCTTTCGTTCTTGGAGGCTCCCATGCCGCACGTCGTCTTGGAATTTTCAGCCGGACTTGAGCAATCGCATGATTTTCAAGCCATATGCGAAGAACTCTATAGGGTCCTCGCCGCGCATGAGGAGTTTGACGCACCAACGCTCAAAATCCGCGCGATGCCGATCCCATATTCCTTCATCGGGACCGAGCCGCAGACCTTCATCCATGCCTCTCTGTTGCTGATGCAGGGACGGGATGAACGGACGCGAGCCGAGCTGAACGCGATCATTCTGGATGTTCTGGCCGCCGCGGCGCCGAAGGTCGGCAACATTACCGTACGGGATGTAGAGATGAACCGCGCAACCTATGCCAAGCGCCTGGCGACCTGACGTGCGCCCGTCGCTTAACCCCGCGGTTTCACGTCCCAGACCTGCAATCTGATCAACGCTCGGACGCAGGCGAATAATACAAGCCCGCACAATGTGGCCTTGGTGACGGTTTCCATTGCGCCCTCGATCAGCAGGGCATGAACGACCGTGCCTAGGATGGTCACAAGCGCAAGACTGGCATGGGCCAACCGCCAAAGGCGGAACCGCCATCCCAGCCGGCTGCGCAACGCGGCCAACACAACGGCGGCGAACGCTGCCCACATGGCCGCCACGCCCCAAGCCGAGAACGGGGTGGGGGACCGGAACAGCAGGGCATCCACCACGTCCGGGGGGCTGGTGATCCACAACCCGCCCACATGCAGGGCAATCATGGCGATCAGGGCGATGCCGACCCAGCGGTGCACCATTCGGCTGTTCATCGCGGTCAGCCCCGGCAACATGCGCGCGGCCAGCAGCGGCTGTACCAGCAGCAATCCCAACCCGATGACTCCGGCAAAGCCCGCAGCGATGTAGATCGGGCTGCGCCAGGCCAGATACGGGCTGAACCCCGCCACCACCACGGGCACCGCAACGGCCGCGATCAACGCCAGCCAGACCGCAAGGACGCCCGGGCGCGGCACCGTGGTTCAGACCGGTTGCAGAACGAAATGCGCGGCGAGGGTCTTGTCGCGCGCACTGGACATGATCGGGCGCAGGAAGACGGTCTCGAATTCGCCGCTGTCATAGGCCAGATGTCCATGCGGCTGACCAAAGGCCGGCACGATCTGCGGCATCTCCAGCCGGAATTCTCCGTTCGCATCGGTCAGGGTGGCACCGTGGCTTTGCGGGTCGCGCTCGTGGCCTTCTGTGGTATGCGCCCAGATCTGGATGCGCTGACCTGGCAGGGGTGCGCCGTCGCCGGCCTGCCGAACGGTGCCGGTCATCCAGAAGCCGCCGCCGCCGATCCGGTCGACGATCGGCGCGCCCGGGCGGTAGTTGTTCGATCCGCCTCGCATCGACGGGGTCGGCGCCAACCCACTGGCCCGCGCAGGCAGAATCAGCCCGCTGCCGGCCGTGGCAACCAACGCCGTGCCGGCCACTAGCATGGTTCTTCGGTTCAGTGAATCTCCGGGCATCGAAACCTCTCCTGTGCTGACCCGGCAGCTGTTCCAACCGCCACAGTGGAAGAATAGCACGATCACGACTCATTCCGAGCGTTCCGGGCAAAATCCGGCCGACCTGCAGACAAAAGCGCGTGGAATGGACCGAGACGGCAATAACCTTTGACGCCTGCGCCATTCGGGTGCGATCCTTTTCCTTGCGTCACCAAGGGGGAAGCCGATGACAGATGCCAACCTGCTGACCAAGGATGAAATCACCGCCTTCCGCCGCGATGGCGCGGTGGTGCTGCGCCAGAAATTCAGCGCGGACTGGCTGGAGTTGCTGCGCGCGGGCATCGACGCCGATCTGCAGACCCCGACCGAGAACTTCACCCGCCACACCAAGGACCCGGACGCGCCCGCCTATCTCGAGGATTACTGGGCCTGGAGCAAGATCCCCCAGTTCGAGGAATTCGTCCGCAACTCGCCCTGTGCGTCAATCGCGTCCGAGTTGCTGGGCGCCGTGCCGATCAATCTGGTGATGGACAACTGGTTCCTGCGCGAGGCCGGATCGACCTCGCGCCCGCCATTCCATCAGGACCTGTCCTATTTCGATTTCGAAGGCTCGATGTGCGTGCTGTGGCTGCCGCTTGAACCGGTCAGTAAGGACAACGGGATCGCCTTCGTGCGCGGCTCGCACCTGTGGGACAAGCTGTTCATGCGGGTGCGTTTCGCCGACGGGCACCCCAGCTATGAACCCACGCAGGTTGCAGGCCGCACCTATCACCCGCCACCGGACGTGAATGCCGATCCCGGCGCTTATGACCTGCTGCAATGGGACCTGGATCTGGGCGATTGCATCTATTTCGACATGCGCACGCTGCACGGGGGGCTGTCCTCGGTCACGCCCACGGAAACCGTGCGCCGCTTCACCCTGCGCATGACCGGGCCGGACGGGGTGATCCGGTATCGCGGCGATTGGGCCAAGGAGGAGCGGGCGCAGTTTGAGGCCGCCGGCTATGCCGAGGGCGACCGGATCGCCGGCCCGTTTTTTCCGCAACTCTGGCCCCGCGCACAGGACTGATCCGGGGCGCAGCTTGTCTGTGCGTAGATGCACTTTGTCCGCTGGTATTTTGCGCTAGATTGGCAAGGGTGAACATCCTGCCGCACCGGATTGGAGACCGACATGAGCTGGAACCCCACCCACAGCCCCGAATGCGTCAGCGAAGGTTCGGCGCTGGAGACCCTGATCATCCCGCGCGCCCGCGATCTGGGCGGGTTCGAGGTGCGCCGCGCGCTGCCCTCGGTCAAGCGTCAGTTGGTGGGGCCCTTTATCTTCTTCGATCAGATGGGACCGGCCGAGTTCATCACCGATGGCGGCATCGACGTACGCCCGCATCCGCATATCGGGCTGGGCACGGTCACCTACCTGTACCAGGGCGAGTTTGAACATCGCGACAGCCTTGGCACCCATCAGATGATCTATCCCGGCGAGGTCAACTGGATGGTCGCGGGCCGCGGCGTCACCCATTCCGAACGCACCAGCGCCGAAACCCGCGCCAAGCGGCACAGCCTGTTCGGCATCCAGACCTGGATCGCGCTGCCCGAAGCGCACGAAGACATGGCCCCCGATTTCGAACATCACAAGCAGGGCGCGTTGCCGCATATCCAGGATGCCGGTGTCAGCGCCCGGCTGATCCTCGGCTCGGCCTATGGGGAAACCAGCCCGGTCACGATGCTGTCTGAAATCTTCTATCTGGACGTGCAACTGGATCCCGGCGCCGCGTTTCCGCTGCCCGACGATCATGAGGATCGGGGCGTCTACGTCACCCAGGGCTCGGTCGAGATCGCGGGTGACCGGTTCGAGGAAGGCCGCATGATGGTCTTCCGCCCAGGTGACCGCCTGTCGGTGACTGCCGGGCCGGCGGGGGCGCGGCTGATGCTGCTGGGCGGGGCCACGATGAATGAGGATCGGTATATCTGGTGGAACTTCGTCTCGTCTTCGAAGGACAAGATCGAAACGGCGATCCGCGAATGGAAATCCGCCGATTGGGCCAACGGCGCCTTCCACCTGCCGCCGGGGGACGAAGACGATTTCATTCCGATCACTCCCGAACTGGAACGCACCAAACCCCGGCGCGCGCGCTGAACGCGACGTCAGCGCCCGCCCGGCTTGCCCGCCCGCGCGATCCCGGCGATCCTTGACGGCAAACGGGAAGGGGACGGCATGAAACTGGTGATCGCGGGCGCGGGCAGCATCGGATGCTATTGCGGGGGGCTGCTGGCCTATGCCGGCCACCACGTCACGCTGCTGGGCCGGGCGCGGGTGCTGGACCCGATCCGGCAGAACGGGCTGACCGCGACCGACTATTCGGGCCTGCGCAAAACGATCCCCGCCGACCGTCTGACCCTGTCCGATGACCCTGCCTGCCTGTCCGACGCCGATCTGGTTCTGGTCACGGTGAAAACCGGCGCCACCGCCGAGATGGCCCGCCTGATCGCCGCGCTCGCCCCGGCCGCGGCCCCGGTCATTTCGTGGCAGAACGGTATGGAAAACGCGCGCACCCTGCGCACCGCGCTGCCTGGGCGGGACGTACGCGCCGGGATGGTGCCGTTCAACGTGGTGCCTGCCGGTCCGGCCACCTGGCATCGCGCGACATCCGGCGACATCGTGATCCAGTCCGGCCCCGGCGCGCTGGCCCGCCGCTTGTCCTCGCCCGATCTGCCCGTCACCGAAACCGACGGGATCGAGGCGGTGCAATGGGGCAAGCTGGTCATCAACCTCAACAATGCTCTGAACGCGCTGTCGGGCCTGACCCTGCGCGAACAGCTATTGAACCGCGACTGGCGCCGCCTGATGGCCGATCAGATGGCCGAGGCGCTGGCGGTTCTGGCCGCCTCCGGGCATCCCGTGGCCTCGACCACGCCGCTGCCGGCCTGGATGACGCCGCATATCCTGCGCCTGCCCACGCCGCTGTTTTCGCGCATCGCGGCGCGGATGCTGACGATCGACCCCGCCGCGCGCACCTCGATGGCCTATGATCTGGATGCCGGTCGTCCGACCGAAATTGACAGCCTGCAGGGTGAGATCATTCGCCTGGGCCGCGAAACCGGCACGCCGACCCCGATCTGCGACCGGTTGGCAGCGCTGATCACGCGGGGCGAGACGGGTCCGCTGACCCCCGATCAGATCCGTGCCGGGCTGAGCGGTGCCGGCGGTTAGATCCGCAACAGCAGCTTTTTCAGCTCTGGTTCATGGACCCGTTCGGACGCCTCTTGCGGCGAGACCCACTCGCGGGTGCGTTCGTGCATTTCGGGAAATTCATCGGCCAGTTCGGTGACCCGCAGCCGATAGACCGTGGTGCAGACCGGATCGATCACGCCACTTTTGCGGACCTTGCCGTAGCAGTAGCTGCCGACCGGCTCTGGATCGACCTCGGCGGTGCGCACGCCGGCCTCTTCCCAGGCCTCCTGCGCTGCGGCTTGGGCCCCGTTCAGCCCGTCAATCGGCCAGCCCTTGGGGATGATCCACCGCCCGGTGTCGCGGCTGGTAACCAGCAGCACCTGCGTATCGGGGTCATCGCCACGGGTACACAGCGCCGCGAACTGCACGAGGCGCGGACGCTGAAACAGGGGTTTCAGAACCCCCTCCCAGAATTTGTGCAGCCATGTCATTGCGGGTGCCTGCCGTTTTTTTGTTGTTCTGCCTTCCAGACGGCGAGAGATATCAATCTGACAGACGGTATTCAAGCACCCCTGCGTTTGGCCCGCAGGGTCGGGTCGGCCTGGGTCGGGTCCTCGGGCCAGGGGTGCTTGGGGTATTGCGCGCGCATGTCCTTGCGCACATCGGCATAGGACCCGGCCCAGAACCCCGGCAGGTCGCGGGTGATCTGGATCGGGCGTTGCGCGGGGGACAGAAGGGTGATCTTCAGCGGCTCGCCGCCCACAATAGGGTGCTGGGTGACCCCGAACATCTCCTGCAGGCGAACCGCGATCTCGGGCACCGCCTTGCCATAGTCGATCGGAACCTTGCGCCCCAGCGGCGTGACGAAGGCCGGGGGCGCGCGTCGGTCCAGTTCCTGCATCTGGTCCCAACTCAGCCGCGCCTGAAGGGCGGGCAGCAGGTCGAACCGCTTCCGATCCTCGGCACTGCGCACGCCGGTCAGCATCGGCAGCAGCCAGTCCTCAAGCGTGTCCATCAGCCCGTTTTCCGAGAAATCGGGCAGGTCGACACCCGCCGCCCGCACCAGCTCGACCCGCGCGGCCAGTCGCGCGTCCTTGCCCTCCAGCCGCAGGCCCAGATCGCGCACGCCGTCCAGCATCGCGCGGGCCACGGACTCGTCGGGCACGTCCTTCCAGATGCGGTCATCCAGCACCAGCGCCCCGAACCGTTCCTGCCGCCGGGCCACCACCCGACGGTCCCGTTTCGACCAGGCGCAGGTCTCGACCCATTCGATCTGGTCGGCGAACAACGCGCGTATCTCGGCCTCTGAGATCTGCGCGGCCATGCGCAGCCGGGCCTCGCGCGGGTTGCCGTCGGTGTCGATGGCCACCAGATACGGCGCCGCGGCCAGCGGGTCGCCGGGGTCCATCACCACACCCTTGCCGCCCGACAGCACATAGCGCGGCGCGTCGCCCTTTCGCCGCTGTCCGACCCGGTCGGGATAGGCCAACGCGGCCATCGCCGCCGGGCTCAGCGGGCCGCCTTCGGTCTTGATCTGGCCGCGCAGCCGTTTCGCCTCGGACCGGATTCGGTCCAGAACGCCGGGATTGGCGGGCCAGACCCGGTTGCGCTGATAGGCGCGCGGATCGCGCAGCGCCTCGAGCCGCAGCGACAGGTCCACCGGCGCGCCCTTCAACGGGTCGCGCTCGGCCATCAGCGCGGCAAGCGGGGCGGCCTGCGCACCGGCCGTGACCAGCATGTGCCCCAGCCGCGGATGCAGCGGCAAGCCAGCCAACGCGCGGCCATGGTCGGTGATCCGGCCCTTGCCGTCCAGCGCGCCCAGCATCCGCATCAGCGCGCGCGCCTCGGCCAGCGCCCCCTCGGGCGGTGGTGTCAGAAAGGCCAGATCCTGCGGCTCGGCCCCCCACAGGGCCAGTTCCAGCGCAAGGCCGGTCAGGTCGGCGGCCTCGATCTCGGCGGGTGGAAAGGCGGGCAAGGCGCCTTCCTCACCCTTCGACCACAGGCGATAGCACAGCCCTTCGGCCACGCGGCCCGCGCGGCCGGCGCGCTGGGTCGCCTCGGCGCGGGTGACGCGCTCGGTCACCAGCCGCGACATGCCCGAGCCCGGATCGAACCGTGTGCGGCGGGCCTGGCCCATGTCCACCACCACCCGGATGTCCGGAATGGTCAGCGAGGTCTCGGCGATCGCGGTGGCCAGCACCACCTTGCGCCCGGCCTCGGCCGGCGCAAGGGCGGCGCGCTGGGCGGCGAAGGGCAGGGCGCCGAACAGCGGCCGGATCGCGCAATCGCCGGGCAGCCGGCCGGCCAGCGCGGCCTCGGCCCGGCGGATCTCGCCCTCGCCCGGCAGGAACACCAGAATGCCGCCGCCGGTGGTACGGGTCTCGCGCTCGGCCTGAACCACCAGATCGACCAACGCGTCCAGCCGCCGCGCCTGCGGGCCCAGCGGGCGGTCCAGCCAGCGGGTCTGAACCGGAAAACTGCGCCCCTCGGATGTCACCAACGGCGCGTCCATCAACCGCGCCACCGGATCGGCATCCAGCGTGGCCGACATCGCCAGCAGGATCAGGTCGTCGCGCAGCGCGCCGGCGACCTCAAGGCACAGGGCCAGCCCCAGATCGGCGTTCAGAGAGCGTTCGTGGAATTCGTCGAAGATCACCGCCCCAACGCCGGGCAGGTCGGGTTCGGATTGCAGCATCCGGGTCAGGATGCCTTCGGTCACCACCTCGATCCGGGTGGCTTTCGATACCTTCGCCTCGCCCCGCACGCGATAGCCGACGGTCTCGCCCGCACGTTCGCCCAGTGTCTCGGCCATGCGTTCGGCAGCGGCGCGGGCGGCCAGCCGCCGCGGTTCCAGCATCACGATCCGCCCGTCGCACAGGCCGGCGTCGCGCATAGCCAGCGGCACGCGCGTGGTCTTGCCGGCCCCGGGCGGAGCCTGCAGCACTGCGCGGCCGCCCGCGCGCAGCGCGGCGATCAGGTCGGGCAGGGCATTGTCGATCGGTAGACGGGTCATGCCGCCTTATCGCCAAAGCCGCGGCCAAGGTCCAGAACGCCTGCGTCAAATCCCGCGCGCGGCGGTACTGGACAAACCCGGCCCATCCCCGTCATCTAGGGCAGATTTCGACGAAGGACCCCGCCCATGACCACAGCCGAGCTTGCCGACAGGATTCTCAAAGGCGATCGCCGGGCGCTGGCTCGCGCGATCACCCTTGTCGAAAGCACCCGCGCCGATCACCGCGTCCAGACGGCGCAGCTGCTCGAGGCGCTTTCGGGCGTCGGGCGGCAGGCGCTGCGCATCGGCCTGTCGGGAACGCCGGGGGTGGGCAAATCCACCTTCATCGAAAGCTTCGGCATGATGCTGATCGGGCAGAGGCTGCGGGTGGCGGTTCTGGCGGTCGATCCCAGCTCGGCCCGCTCGGGCGGCTCGATCCTGGGCGACAAGACCCGGATGGAACGCCTCAGCCGAGAGCCGAACGCCTTCATCCGCCCCTCGCCCAGCCAGAGCCATCTGGGCGGCGTCGCCCGCCGCACCCGCGAGGCCATTGCCCTGTGCGAGGCGGCCGGGTTCGACGTGGTGCTGATCGAAACCGTGGGCGTGGGCCAGTCGGAAACCGTTGTATCGGAAATGTCCGACCTGTTCCTGCTGTTGCTGGCTCCGGCCGGCGGGGACGAATTGCAGGGCGTCAAGCGCGGCATCATGGAAATGGCCGACCTCATCCTGATCAACAAGGCCGACGGCGACCTGAAAGCCACCGCCACCCGCACCTGCGCCGACTACGCCGGGGCGCTGCGCCTGCTGCGCAAACGCCCGCAGGACCCCGAGGGCTTTCCCAAGGCGATGACAGTCTCGGCGGTCGAGGAACACGGCCTGGACCAGGCCTGGGCCGAGATGCAGGCCCTGGCCGATTGGCGCAAAAAGAACGGCCATTGGGAGGCCAACCGCGCCGAACAGGCCCGCTACTGGTTCGACCAGGAGGTGCGCCACGCGCTGCTCGCCAAGCTGGAGACCCCGCTGGCCCGGTCCGAGATGGATCGGCTGGGCGCCGAGGTCGGGTCGGGGCAACTCAGCCCCTCGGTGGCGGCCGAGCGGATGCTGAGGACTCTTGCATCCGGGTAACACCATTGCCCGCGCGGACAGGAAAACTTGGCGCAACGCCGAG
Source organism: Ruegeria arenilitoris (assembly GCF_013032855.1). Classification (GTDB taxonomy): domain Bacteria; phylum Pseudomonadota; class Alphaproteobacteria; order Rhodobacterales; family Rhodobacteraceae; genus Ruegeria; species Ruegeria arenilitoris. The sequence continues at coordinate 583,853 of NZ_WQDA01000002.1, read as the reverse complement.
GAGTTCTGTAGCCTGAGTGCAGGTGAAATCCTTGGTTGTGGCGCCCAGCACATAGAAAAACCGGAGCGCAGCTGACTTGCCGTGACCAAGCGGAGAGACAGGACCCGCCTCTTATGCCCGATATCTTTGGGACAAACGGCGACGACGATATCGATGTCACCAATGACAACGGTACGCTGAATGGCACCCCTCAGGGTACGCCGATTGATGATATCCGCGCGCGCGGAGGCAACGACATCATCACTGTCACCAACAGTACCATCTCTGGCAGTGTCCGTGGAAATGCCGGGATCGATACGATCACGGTGATCGGCAGCACGATCGGCGGTCAGGTAAGGGCCGGATCAGACGACGACACGGTCACGCTGCAAGGCTCGGTCATTGGCAATATCCGCCTGGGCGGCGGAAATGATGTTCTGAACTTCCGCAGCACCAGCGTGTCCGGCGATGTGCGCGGTGGCAGTGGTACCGACACGCTGAATCTGCCTGCAGGAACTGTGGTTAACGACAGCTTATTCGGGACATTCACCGTGTCTGCCGGCACCAGCTATTCGTTGACCAGCGGCAGTTTCACCCTGCCGTCGGGCATCACGGTCACCTATTCCGCATTTGAAAACGGATCCGGCGTTCCGTGTTTTACCGCTGGCACGAGCATTCTGACTGACCGCGGCCCGGTACAGGTGCAAGACCTGCGCACCGGTGACCTGATCTGTACGGCCGAGAGCGGCAACCAATCCATCCGCTGGATCGGTCGGCGCAGGTTTGATGCGGTTGATCTGAGGGCCAATCCGAAACTGCGCCCCGTCCGTATTTGCGCCGGGGCTTTGGGGGCAGGGCTGCCCACGCGGGACCTGATGGTTTCCCGCCAGCACCGCATGATGGTCGGTTCTCGCATCGCGCAACGCATGTTCGGTCAGTATCAAGTTCTGATTCCCGCGATCAAGCTGACGGCGCTGCCGGGGATCTTCGTAGATTGTACGGTCGACAGCATCGAGTACTTCCATCTGCTGTTCGACCGGCACGAGATCCTGTTTGCCGAATCCGCGCCGACCGAAAGCCTGTATACCGGCCCTGAGGCGCTGAAATCTCTGGGACCCGCGGCAAGGATTGAAATCCTTGCGATTTTTCCGGAACTGGCTGATGAGACCCACGAATCCGAACCCGCTAGGTTGATCCCGATAAGCCAACAACAGACCCGTCTGATTGCTCGTCACCTCAAAAATCACAGGCCTTTGCTTGTTGATGCCTGAGCCGTTTCAGGGCCATTTATTGGCAAGGAAAGATTTCGCAGCTGCTGTCTTGACCCTTCCGGCGATTCCCACTAAACGCATCCAACCAGTTTTCGGGCGCGACTTCGGGTTGTGCCCCTTGTGATTTGGCTGCGGATTGATGCCCGGCCTCCAGAAACAAAGGAAGAAACCATGTCGCGCCGTTGCGAACTGACCGGAAAAGGCCCGATGACTGGCAACAATGTCAGCCACGCCAAAAACAGAACTCGTCGTCGTTTTCTGCCCAACCTGAACGACGTGACCCTGCAGTCGGAAACCCTGGGTCGTGGCGTCAAGCTGCGCATCTCGGCCGCCGCGCTGCGCTCGGTCGATCACCGTGGTGGTCTGGACGCGTTCCTGGCAAAAGCCAAGGACGAAGAGCTGTCCGCCAACGCGCTGAAAGTGAAAAAGGAAATCGCCAAGGCGCAAGCCTCGGCCTGATTTTCCCAAAGACTGTTTCGTGGCCCCTGTACCCGTTGGTGCAGGGGCTTTTCGTTTGTCTTTGGATCTTCAACCAGTCTCAAGCCTGTATTTCAGGAACTGCGCGCCGGAATAGGTTTCCGGACCGACATAATGCGCGCCGATACGCCGTAGCGCAGAGAGATTGCGGCGGGACGGTGGAAGCAGAAAAGTGACATATGGAATGCGTTCATCGGCTCGGGCGAATGCGATGGCCTTGCGGGTGATGCGCGTGCCCAGACCGAAGGCATCCGCCGTCAGGACCAGGCCGAAATCCCATTCCCTGCCTTCACGCTGGAAGCCGCCCCAGCCGACATAGCAACCGCCGGACGTGATCGCCCAGTGCCCAAGCCCGTCGCATTCCCAGCAGGCCTCTTTTGCGTCTATGAAGGCCCGCGCCATCGCGATGTCCCAGGGCCCCGTCAGCAAAGGCAGATGCCGAGCGACGCGGGGATCAGACATGTGCCGTGCGATTTCAGCCGGCTCAATCTGCGGCAGCCTGAGGAACTGGATTTCTGTGTGCGCTTTGAGTGGCATGACCACGATCTACGCCTGAATTTCCGCCCAAACCAGACCGTCCGGATCACTTTGCCGTTGGGCGCGTGCCGCACGCGGCGTCGGTGCGGAAGGCAGAAGGGCGCGACTACGTGACATTGTTCACATACAGGGTTTTGAATCTGTTTTATGTATGCGGTTATTCTACGGCGGAGTGTGGTAATGTCTGCGAATACTTCAATTATTATTTCCTTCCTTTCGACTCTTCTGGTTGGCTCATTTTCCAGCTGTGCGCGGATGCAGCGGCGGGTGAACCGGCTGCATACCGGTCTCAACACCGGTCCGGATGATCGCGGAATTCTTTGAAGGTCTCGATCAAGACAAATTCAGGGGCCGGCCAGTCAGGCCGGCCCTTTTTCTTGGTTCGCGCCAAACTGTCTCAGCGTTCACGAAGGCACTTGAAGTCCGTTTCCGATCGGGCCTAAACCTCTGCCAAGATGACCCGATCCTATCGCCTCGTGTTGCCGTTGCTACTGTCGCTGATGCTGGTTCTGACAGGCCAGGGTTTTGCGGCGTCACGGGGATTGAATGCGGCGGTCGGTCAAATGGTGCTTTGCACCGGGAACGGTCCTGTGGTTGTCTATATGGACGAGCACGGCCAGCCCACCAAACCACCTCATTTCTGTCCCGACTATGCGCTCAACTTGCTGGGTGCGGTTCTGGATACCCCTTTGCCGGCACCGAAAGGGCCCGAGCGGGCAAAGTCTGACATACCGCTGCGTTCCGACAGCCTTGTTGCGGCTCCGATCCCGCAGCGACCGGCGCGCGCGCCGCCGGCCCCTGTCTGAAACCGTTCGCAACACAATCAGACAGTCAAAAAGGAGAGGCGAGATGCCCTTCAAATCAATCCTGCCCGCTATTTTCGTCGCTGCAATCATGTCCACCGCCGCCCATGCGGAAAGTGTGATCTCGGTCGAGGATGCCTATGCCCGATCCTCGGGGGCCAATGCCAAGGCTGGTGCGGCCTTCATGATGATCCGCAATTCAGGCGACACCGATGATCAACTCGTCGCTGTCAAATCCGATATCGCAGCACGGGTCGAGCTGCATACGCACAAGATCGACGACAACGGCGTGGCCAAGATGATGGAAGTCGAGGAGGGTTTTGCGATCCCCGCCGGCGAGGCGCATATGCTGCAGCGGGGCGGAGACCATGTGATGTTCATGGGGCTCAAACAGCCGTTTGAGCAGGGCGCAACCATACCCGTCACTTTGGTTTTTGAGCAGGCCGGTGAGGTCATTGTCGAGATTCCCGTGGACCTGGAACGGAAAGACGGCCACGGGCAAATGAAGCACTCGAACTGACAGCACGCCTGTCTTCGGGCCGCGATGCGGCCGTCATCCATGCGTCAGGCCGGGTCAAGCCCCGGCCTGTTCGCGTTTCACCTGCCGATGAGCATTGTTCTTCACTTGTTGACCACGCGCATCGAAACCCGTTCTCCGGCCCGTTTGAAACGCGCGGCCATGAATAGCATGACGCCGGCAAAGGCCAAGGCGGAGAACGCGATTGCCCAGCCCAGTGCGACGACGCCGCTTCCGGGCCAGAAGATCAGCACCAGCCCGATGATAAGGGCCACGATGCCCGAGTTCCGAACGGTCGCGCGTTCTGGGTCAAGCTGATGCATCTGGCCCAGCGAAATCAGCGAGCCGATCCCGATGATCAGTGCCCAGGCGCCCAGCAGGAAGAACGTCAGACGTGCTGTGCCTTCTGGCCAGATCAAAAGGACCAGCCCAATCAAGACCGCCCCGATACCCGCGCCTCCGATCAGTCCCCGCCGCCCGAAGCCAAGCAGGGTCAGGCCGCCATCGAGGATCAGCAGCACCCCTACCAGCCGCAGCAGCAGTGCGATGCTGCCGGTTGGCCAGAACAGCGCGGCGATGCCAACGGCCCCCGCAAGCAATCCGCGCAGCAGGAACGTCCACCACAGATCCGCAAGGGTGTCGCCCAGCGCTTCGCGGCTGTCGATGCCTTCGTCGTCAACGATTTCGCCACGGGGGGCTTCAGGCTCGGTCATCTGTTTCTCCTGGTTCAGGTTCCTTTAGCTTAGACCAGCGGGATGACCCGAGTCACCTGCGGCCCAGCAAGTCATCGACCCAGCGTGGCACGATCTGGGTGGCGGGGCCAAGCAGCGTCTGATCGAAGCTGGATGCACCAACCGAAGGCTCGAGGTTCAATTCGACCGTCCGTGCGCCCGCAGCTATGGCTTCGTGCACGAAGGCCGCAGCCGGGTAGACTTGGCCAGAGGTTCCGATGGCGGCGAATATCCCGGCCTGTGCCAGATGGTCGTAAATCTGATCCATGTGGTAAGGCATTTCGCCGAACCACACGATGTCGGGTCGGGCGGTTGCCGCGCGGCAGGCGGGGCACGGTTCGCCCACGGACAATTCCGCTGGCGCAGTCCAGCGATGCCCGCAAGAGGCGCAAAGCGCGCCGGACAGGATGCCGTGCATGTGGATAACCCTGGTCGCACCTCCGGCTTCGTGCAGGCTGTCCACGTTCTGCGTTACGATCACCACTTCTCCCGGCCAGTCGCGCTGAAGCCGGGCCAGTGCTGTGTGAGCTGCATTTGGGTCGGCGCCACCCGCCTGCACCCGGCGCGCGTTGTAGAAGCCATGAACAAGGGCAGGGTTTCGGGCAAAACCTTCGGGTGTCGCCACGTCTTCGATCCGGTGCTGTGCCCACAATCCGCCTTCATCGCGAAAGGTGCCCAATCCGCTTTCCGCCGAAATCCCGGCTCCGGTCAAAATCACGATCTTTTCCATTCGCCCTCCACACGTTAAACCCGAGCCATGTCACAGCGTATCCTGTTTGTCTGCCTCGGCAACATCTGCCGTTCCCCTGCTGCCGAAGGCGTTTTTCGTGTCAGGGCGCCTCATCATGCCTGCGACAGTGCCGGAACGTCCGACTGGCATTTCGGGGATCCACCCTATGCGCCGATGCAACACGCGGCTCGCAACCGAGGGCTGGAGCTGAGCGATCTGCGCGCGCGCCAGTTTGCGGTGTCTGATTTCGACAGGTTTGACCTGATCATCGGTATGGACAGCGAAAATCTCGCCAAGATCGAGGCTTTGCGCCCGGCCGATAATCCTACACCTGTACGCATGCTGACCGAATTTGCGCCCCACACCGGCGCCGATCATGTGCCCGACCCCTACTATACCCGTGATTTCGACGGGGCGCTGGACCTCATCGAAGCCGCCGTGGATGGTTTGGTGGCATATCTGGACGGCTAGCCGCCGATCACCTTCAACTGTCCGGACAACCAGGGCAGGCGGGAAAGGGCTGGTTCGATCATCTGGCTTTGCATCAAACGGCGCGTCATGCCCGCGACTTCGCGCGGAACCTGATCTGACCAGTCAGACCGCGTGAAGAGGGAAATAGTGCGCGAGAACTCTCCGAACGGAGCCGGGTAGACATCCATGCCTTCGTGGAAGCGGGCTGCCCGCATGTATCCCAACGGCGTGGTGATTGCCCAGCCAAGGCCGCGCGCGACCATCGCCATCAGGGCCAAGTGCGACCCGATCTCGAACCGCTCTTCGAACTGAAGCTGTTGCCGCGCCAGGTGGCTTTCGATTTGCCGGCTGATCAACTGTTCCCGCGCATAGCGCAGAAAGGGCAGGGTCTGCAAAGCGGCCTCTACGCTCCCATTGGCCACACCGCCCTTCGGCGCGACCAGAATGAAAGGATCCTGTACCAAAGGGTACTCCACCACGCCTTCCAGCACCTCGCCGCTATGGGCCGAAACCGCCAGATGCAGACGTTGCGAAGCCAGCGCCTCAAAGATTTCGAGGCTGGGGAGGGTTATGAGTTTGAACTTGGAACGGGTCAGGCTGTCGGCCAGCAACGTGGCAAGACGCGGGGTCAGGTCATTGTCGAAATCGTCGATCAGGCCGATCGAAAGCGTGCTCAGATGACCCAGGTCCATGACAGACAGCTCGCTTTGGGCCATCTGCAACTCGGCCAGAACGGACTCGGCCCGTGCCAGAAAGCTGCGCCCGGCTTGGGTCAGGCGCATGGGTCTGCGCCCGTGATCCACCAGGTCCGTGCCCAGAGCATTCTCGAGATTGCGCAACTGCTGGCTGACCGATGGCTGGCTGAGTCCGGTAATCTCGGCAGCCTGTGCCACCGAACCGGTCCGCGCCAAGGCCTCGAACACTTCGAGACCGCGCAGGGTCAACCCTTTCGTCACCATATGATTTCCCTTTCACTGCGCCATTACTGAGGCGCAGGGCGGGTCAGGTCAAGGATCGCGGTCAGCGTCAGCTGCAGATCGCCTGTGCCATGCGGCCAAAGTTCTGATACCGCTCCCACAGCGCGTCATCGCGGGCGGATTTCGACATCTTCAGCTCTTGGGCCTGATGCGGGTCCGTGAACCATTTGGCCACGGTTTTCTGGTCTTTGTTGGTCAAAGCCTGATCGGCCACCCGCTGGATGCACTTGCATCTATCGCGTGTCGCAGCCGAACGGTCGGACGCCAAACATGCACGTTTGATCTGCGCCGCTTCGGTCGTGGCCGGGGCCAAAGTGGTCAGCGACGTGGCGCATAGCGCGATAATGAGGAACTGTTTCATGCTCATGCCTCGTTTTGCCTGCCCGGAGGAGTCTTGTGTCCCTCTCGGCTTGCGGCGCAGTATCGTCCAAGTTTTCCTGCCGTTCAACAATTTGCTTTCAGAAACTCCGTACCTGAGTCGAAAGTGCCGCGGTTGGCACTATGGTCGGCCGTGGCATGCCCTTCGAACCCCGTTTTGGACGGTGCAACACGGCCGAGTTCTGTCTACGTACGGTCGCCTGAATGCAGCTGAGGGCTTGGAACGAAGCCATCCGCAGCGTCGTGGCCTCATAACGCTGAAATAGGGGGCGTCCGCCGTGCTGTCTCACCTTGACCAGCGCCCGATTTCGAACCATATCCCGACGCTATGACAGACCTCGCTCATATCCGCAATTTCTCCATCGTCGCGCACATCGACCATGGCAAATCCACCCTTGCCGACCGGCTCATCCAAGAGACCGGAACGGTGCAGGATCGCGACATGAAGGAACAGCTGCTCGACAGCATGGATATCGAGCGCGAACGCGGCATCACCATCAAGGCCAACACGGTCCGCATCGACTATACCGCCGACAATGGCGAGCAGTACGTGCTGAACCTGATCGACACTCCCGGCCACGTGGACTTTGCCTATGAAGTCTCGCGGTCCATGCGCGCGGTCGAAGGCTCGCTGTTGGTGGTGGACTCAACACAAGGGGTCGAGGCGCAGACCCTGGCCAACGTCTATCAGGCCATCGACGCCGACCATGAGATCGTGCCGGTGCTGAACAAGATCGACCTGCCGGCCTCCGACTGCGACCGCGTGGCCGAACAGATCGAGGACGTGATCGGTATCGACGCCACCGACGCCATCCGCGTCTCGGCCAAGACGGGAGAGGGGATACACGAAACGCTCGAGGCGATCGTGCACAAGCTGCCCGCGCCCAAGGGCCAGCGCGACGCGCCGCTCAAGGCGATGCTGGTCGACAGCTGGTACGACGCCTATCTGGGCGTGATCGTTCTGGTCCGCATCATGGACGGCGTTCTGAAAAAGGGCATGCGGGTCAAGTTCATGTCGAACGGCACCCTGCACCATGTCGACCGCGTGGGCGTGTTCCGCCCCGAGATGCAGATGGTCGACCAGCTGGGTCCGGGTGAGATCGGCTTCCTCACCGCATCCATCAAGCAGGTGCGCGACACCCGTGTGGGCGACACCATCACCAATGACCGCAACGGTGCCGAAACCGCTCTGCCGGGATTCAAACCCGCGCAGCCGGTGGTGTTCTGCGGCCTCTTCCCCGTGGACAGCGCCGAATTTGAAGACCTGCGCGACGCGATCGAGAAACTGGCCCTGAACGACGCCAGCTTCTCTTTCGAGATGGAAACCTCGGCCGCGCTGGGCTTTGGCTTCCGCTGCGGCTTCCTGGGCCTTCTGCACCTCGAGGTCATCCGCGACCGCATCGAACGCGAATACGATATCGAGCTCATCACCACCGCGCCGTCGGTGATCTATCACGTCTACATGAAAGACGGCGAGATGATCGAGCTGCACAACCCCGCCGACATGCCCGACATGTCCAAGGTCGACCACCTGGAAGAGCCGCGCATCAAGGCCACCATCCTGGTGCCGGATGAATACCTGGGCGACGTGCTGAAACTCTGTCAGGACCGCCGCGGAATCCAGATGGACCTGACCTATGCGGGCAGCCGCGCGATGGTCGTCTATGACCTGCCGCTGAACGAGGTCGTCTTCGACTTCTACGACCGCCTGAAATCGGTGACCAAGGGCTATGCCAGCTTCGACTACCAGATGACCGGCTACCGCGAGGACAGCCTGGTCAAGATGTCGATCCTTGTGAATGACGAGCCGGTGGACGCGCTGTCGGTCATGGTCCACCGCGACCGCGCCGAGACCCGCGGCCGCGCCATGTGCGAAAAGCTGAAAGAGCTGATCCCGCGCCACATGTTCAAGATCCCGATCCAGGCGGCCATCGGCGGCAAGGTCATCGCGCGCGAGACCCTATCCGCGCTGCGCAAGGACGTGACCGCGAAATGTTACGGCGGGGATGCCACGCGGAAACGGAAACTGCTGGAAAAGCAGAAGGCGGGTAAGAAAAAGATGCGCCAGTTCGGGAAGGTGGATATCCCGCAGGAGGCGTTTATTTCGGCATTGAAGATGGATTCTTGATCCAGCCATGCGCGTGACCACACCGCGAGGCTGCTATTGACCCGAAACCTACTGTATCAAGCTGGCGACGGTTGAAGGAAAGTCCCGATTTAAACCATAGGTTAAATATGGCAGAAATTGTCTATGTGCTGACAAACCCGTCAATGCCAGGTTTGGTGAAAATTGGCCTGACTAGGAGAGACGACCCGATTTCGCGAATGGCAGAACTGTTTTCCACTGGTGTTCCGGAACCTTTTAGATGTGAAGCGGCATGGGAGGTCCGGGACGCGATCGAAATCGAATCCAAAATGCACGCCAAATTTTCGAGCGCTCGTGTAAATCCATCAAGAGAGTTTTTCAAAGTCTCGGCAGAAAGAGCGACTGAGGTTCTGAGATCTTTTGGCCTGCGCGACATAACGCATGAGGTACAGAATAAGCTTGAATTGGCAAACCAGGCCGCATTTCGACGCCCAGTCCAAAATTGGTTGGAAATGGGGTACTCTGTCGGCGACAAGTTTTTCGCTGGTGAAACCGGCGAGTTTGTCACCATTGTTGATGGCAGAACGGTCAGCTACCGCGGTGAATTAATGTCTCTAAGCCAAGCACGAATTATTATTCGTCGGCGTTTTCCTGAGCTGCCTGCCTCAGGCGCTTTTCACAAAGACGGAGAGTTGATTCAGGCTCGCTATGACCGGACATACGGACCACCCTCACAATCCTAAAACCCGATGGAATAGCTTGTTGCCCTAGTGGTGTTGTTTACGACCGGCGGCGCCGTCGGCCCGCTTTAACCTCGGATCAAGTTCCCGGCATGACCCATACTTGTCAAACCGAAGGTTTGCCTCCGGCAAAACGGGCGGCGCGTTTGCGCCCCGGGGCTTCGCCCGTTCGGCCCTGAAACGGTCCGCCGGACCGCTTCCGAGAGGGGCCTCTCCGCAATGTAACCCACTTCACAGCCCCGCCGACCCGCACCTGCTAAGGTTGACCCAACGGAAACCAGCGGCGGAGGCCTATATGTCCATGATCCCCATCATCGCGCTTGGATCAGCGGGTCTCTATTCCGTGGCCATGATCTCGATGAAGTTCTGGTGGAAACTCCCCGGCCTTGGGCTGGGGTTGCTGATCGTCGCCACTTTGCTGGCCGCCGCCACGCTGGAACTCGCCGCGCTGCGCGACGAACGGCTGGGCATCATCTACACCGGCATTCTGGGGGCCGAGGTCGTGCTGATCGCCATCGCCTCGTTCTTCCTGTTCGGCGAGTCCTTTTCCTACCGCGAGGGACTGGGCATCGCCCTTGTCATCGCGGGCACTGCGCTGGCATGGGCCTGAGCCCGTCGGTGAGCGCCGCATGAACCCTTCATGAAGTTTCCCTTAGGTAAGTTGTAACGGCCGCGCGCCCTCCCAATCTGTTCAGCAGGCCAGCAAGGCCCGCCGATCACAGGGAGAGAGCCCATGACCAGATACATGACCGCCAGCGCCGCCGCCGTGGCCGCGACATTGACCATGGGCTCTGCCGCCCTCGCCGATGCCATGCCCGACCTGCGCGGCACGTGGACGGCCAGCCAGACAACGGTGTCGCCCTCGAACGCCAACACCGCCACCGCGCCGCGGTTCAACACCTCGGAATGGGTGCTCGAGATCCAGGCGCAGCACGAAAACGTGTTCTGGGGGCCTAGCATGTGGCGGCGCAACGCCATGGATGACTGGACGATGTACGAGGCCACCGGCTCGATCAGCCAGGATGGCTCGGGCAAGATCGGCATTGTCGAAACCGCTGCTGATCCGACCTCGGGCGTCAACGCGCTGATCGATGCGCGGTACGAGGACGGCAAGATCTATGCGGATTTCCGTAGCCTGCGCACTGGAACCACCTACAGCACGGTTCTGGAACGACAGGTGAACTGAAGCGTTTCCGGCCCAGGCGGTTGTAGGGGGTAGTTGCCGTTGCCCGATTTTGCGGGAGACGGAGAGTAGTAGGTTGCCTCGTCCGGGTCGGAACGCTTCTCAATTCGTGGGCTGCACGTTCGTTCACCGTTGCGTGTGGCGACTTTTTGATGTCGATTCGAGCGATATGCCCGTATCTGTCACGTCAGGTCGGCCATGAGGGCTGGGGTTTTCCCTTCGCACCCGCAGAAATCGCCCAATTGAGCGGAGAGAAATCGGCCTTCGGCTTTTCCCAGTGCAACCCAGCCCGATTTCATCATTTCCCGACTTATCCACATCGTCTTCCAGTCGGATATCAACACTTTATCCCCGGCTAATTTTCATGCTGCAGTGCTATTTTCTTGCCGGATGTGAGGGTGAGTGCCAAGGTTCAGACATCGCCAAGGTTCATCACGATCCAAGGCGGGACGCAAAGGTCAGGGGGTCCTGGCACCGCAGGCAGATCTTAGGATTTTCGTCGGGTTGCAAGGGCTTACCGGTAGGTGACCAGTCAGGAGGGGCGCAAGCCCGGCTTGAGCGGTCAGCTTCTCAGAAGGCCAGAGCGGGCGGCAAAGCGCCATCAGGTGCTTTGCGGCAGCGAGGTCCCCTCGGGGGCTGAAGCAACTGGATCGGGGCGTCCCTCGGGCGTGTCGACCCGGCAAGGCGTCAGGGGTGTCCGCAAGGGCACATGCAAAGACCGCGTCTGCGCACCTGGCGCCTTTTCCTTTTGCCGATTTCGGTTTCGTACAGGCTTCCACTCACCGCCCGTAAGAACGGGAACGGGGTTCTTGCGCAATTGCACAAGAACCCCGCAGTCGTGTCAGTAATGCATTACCGCGTCTATGCACCTGTGGCAGGGACAATAATCCGGTCGCCCGGAACTTTCAACCATATGTTGGTGGCGTGGTGCCGCTGTCCGCTAGATGCTGACGGTTGTCAGAGGCTTTCCTGAACGTCCGTCGCCGCGCCCTGGATGGCGTCGCCGGCTTTTTCGATGTCTTTGCCCGCGCCTTTTGCGGTTTCACAAGCCGTCAGGGCCAAAAGGCTCAGCCCGATCAGAATAGTGCGGATCATCGATATCTCCTTGGTTGGTCGACTACCAATCGGTAGCACCATTCAGGCAACGCAGACAAACCTTTTTGGGTGATCAGCCTTTGCGGAAGATGGGGCCAAGGATGGCCGTCGCGACAAAGATCAACGCGGCCGCGCAAACGATGCTTGGTCCGGCGGGTGTATCCGCCCAATATGCACCGCCCAGCCCGCCCAACGCCGCCGTCGAGCCTATAATCGCAGCGGTGAAAGCCATGCTTTCTGGGGTGCGGGCCAAAGGGCGGGCTCCGGCCGCTGGAATGACCAGCAGGGCTGCGATCAGAAGAATTCCGACAACTTTGATGGCGACCGCAACGGCCAGTGCCATCGCCAGAGTCAGCCATAGTTCTTCTCGTTTAGGATCGATCCCGGATGCCTGAGCCAAGTCCGGGTTGAGCGTCGAAACCAAAAGGGCTGACCAGCGCCAGACCATCAGCGCCAGAATCGTGGCGCCACCGATCCAGATCGTGGCCAGATCGGACTTTGTGACGGCAAGGATATCGCCGAACAAAAAAGCATTCAGGTCGAGTCGGACATCGGACAGCAACGCCACGGTTACCAAGCCGGCGGCCAGTGCGGTGTGCGCAATCACACCCAGAAGCGTGTCCATGGCGTAACCGCGACCGCGCAGCAGGCTGACCGACAAGCCCATGGCAAGTGCAGCGGAAATGATTGCGGGTAGCAGCGGCAGAGAAAAGCTGAGCGCCAGCGCCACACCCAATACGGCGGCATGTGCGGTGGCCTCTCCGAGATAGGCCATGCGCCGCCAGACGACAAAGCACCCCAGCGGCGCCGCGGCGATCGAAACACCGAGCCCTGCCAGGGCGGCGCGAACCATGAAATCGTCCAGCATCAGTGTGACGTATCCTGCGCGTGATTGTGATCGTGGGTATGACTGTGCTTGTGTTGGTACAAGGCCATCGTGCCCCGCGTTCCGCTGCCGAACAACGCCCGATATTCGGGCGCGTCCGCGACCATTTGGGGTGCCCCTTCACAGCAGACATGCCCGTTCAGGCACAGAACCCGGTCGGACGCGGCCATGACGACGTGCAAGTCATGGCTGACCATGACTATGGCGCAGCCGAGGTCCGTGCGAACCTGTTCAATGCGCTCATAGAAGGCAGCTGCGCCGGGCTGATCAAGCCCCTGGGTTGCTTCGTCCAGCAGCAGCACCTGAGGCTCTTCCAGCAATGCGCGGGCCAGAAGGACCCGTTGAAACTGACCGCCGGATAGTCGGGTCATCTGTCTGTCACGCAAGTCCGGCACGCCGGCCAGTTCAAGCGCGGTTTTGGCCTTGCTGGCCGAAACCCGTTTCGGCAGCCCAAGGAATCGTTGCACGGTCATCGGCAGGGCGGCGTCCAGCGCGAGTTTCTGGGGGACGTAGCCGATCCGCAAACCCGGAGCGCGCCGAACAGTGCCCTGAGCCGCGGGAACAGCTCCGATCATGGCGCGCAGCAGCGTCGATTTTCCCGAACCGTTCGGGCCGACAATGGTGACGATTTCACCAGCGGCGATCTGGGCGGATACGTTGTCCAGAATGAGCCTTCCATCCAAGCGAACGGATAGGTTGTTTAGGGAAATGAGAGGGGTCGTCATGGCTGCGTTCCAATGCAGTCCGGGCAAAGACCTTCGGCCTCGACCACGATCCTTTCAATGGTGAAACCTGATGTGTCGGCGGCAGCACCAAGCCGGCCCTGGGTCAGCTCGGTTTCGGTTTCGGCCACGGCCTTGCACGCCCGGCAAATCAGAAACGCAGGCACGTGGTCGTGCGTGGGGTGGGCGCAGGCCGCATAGGCGTTCATCTGCTCGATACGGTGCACGAACCCATGCTGCACCAGAAAGTCCAGCGCACGATAAGCCACCGGGGGCTGCGACCCCATGCCTTCGGCGGATAGAACAGCCAGAATGTCATAAGCTCCCATTGCCTTGTGCTGCTCCAACAAGATCTCCAACACGCGGCGGCGCACCGGCGTGAACTGAAGCTTCTGGTTGGCGCATTTTTCCTCGGCCTTGCTCAGCGCGGTTTTCATGCAGTGGTTATGATTGTGGTGCCTGAAGCCTACTGTGCTCATGTGCGCTCCGAAATTTTTGGCTTGATATGTTATAACGTGGGCAATATCAAGCCGACCAGCAATGTAATAACATATCATTCGAGGAGGTGACATGTCCCGAAAATTCTTGTTGCTGGCCGGCGTCGTGCTGGCCGGAAAGGCGGCGGCCGATGCGCCCAATGTTGCCGTCGATATCGCACCGGTTCACGCGTTGGTTGCCCAAGTCATGGACGGTGTTGCCGAGCCTTCCCTGATCATCCCGCCCGGAGCCTCACCTCATGACCACGCCATGCGCCCGTCCGAGGCGCGCGCGTTGCAATCTGCGGACGTGGTTTTTTGGGTAGGCCCGGAACTGACCCCGTGGATGACGGGACCACTCGGCGCCCTTTCCGAGGGAGCGACGCAGGTTGAGTTGCTGGAGGTAGCGGGGACCGTGCGGCACGACTTCCGCGACTTGGCCAATCATCATGAGGGCGAAGAGGAGCATGCAGACCACGACGATCACGATGATCATTCGGACCATGATGACCATGCGGACCACGATGACCACGAGGATCATGCAGGTCACGACGACCATGCGGATCACGATGAACATGAGAAACATGAAGAGCACGCCGATCACGATGCACATGACCATGACCACGGGCATGACCACGACGGTGTAGACCCGCATGCCTGGCTGGACCCGGAAAACGCGCGCGTCTGGGTGCAGGCAATTGCCGAAACTCTGTCAGAGAAGGACCCGGATAACGCTGCGCGGTACCAAGCCAATGCGGACAAGGCAGTTGAAGGCCTGAGTGCTTTGGAGGCCGAGATCCGGGCGGATCTGGCGCAGTCAGAACCGCGGTTTGTCACCTTTCACGACGCCTACCAGTATTTCGAACACCGGTTCGATCTGGCATCGTCGGGCACCGTGAGCTTGGGCGACGCGGCCGCACCCGGACCGGCTCGTCTGGCCGAGCTCAAGGCCCGGATTGAAGAAGAGGGCATTGATTGCGCTTTTTCCGAGCCGCAATTTGACACTCGCCTGATCTCTGCCGCGACCGAGGGGGTGGATGCACAAATCATCGTGCTTGACCCGATCGGGGTTGCGCTCGAGCCGGGTCCGACCCTGTATCCGGACCTGTTGCGCGCAATGGCCGCAAGTTTCCAGGCCTGCAGCGGCAATTCGTGAACAAAGAAGGGCGCAACGATCTGTTGCGCCCTTCGCCATTCAATGGGTGTTCTGACTTATTCCTCGTCGCAGAACAACTCGTACACCGTTTCCAGCATTTTGCGAGGTCGGTCGTCTGCAAGGCGATAGTAGATCGCCTTGCCTTCGCGCCGGGGCGTGACCAGCCCCTCAAGGCGCAGCCGCGACAGTTGCTGTGAAACGGCGGCCTGTCGGGCGGACAGCAGTGACTCGAGTTCGGTCACCGATTTTTCGCCGGATACCAAATGACAGAGGATCATCAACCGGCCCTCGTGGCTGATCGCTTTCAGAAAATTCGAAGCGCGGGTTGCGTTAGCGGCCATCCGGTCCATGTCGTCGCGCGAGATGTCTTCGGAAAGTTGGGGAAGTGCCATCTTCTTGTCCTTGTTGGCCCCTTGGTGAGTGTGGGGCAGGTGTTCCCTTTGTTAGTTTCGCCTGAGCGAATTGGGTCTCTATATAGAATGATCAGATATTTCCATATGCATGGATCAAAATGGCGTGATGAAAGCGCTGTGAATGGCGGCGAGGCCAAAAAACAGCCGGGTATTTGCGTTCTGCGCGGTCGTTCGCTCTGTTTTGCGGGATCCCGACGATGCGGACTGATCCGTATTTCTCAATCGGCGTCGCGTGTCCGCTGCCCCTTGCAGGCCCCCGAAGGCAACACTAAGACTCATGTAACTTCTCATCGGGTATGGTCCCGGTTCACACCAAAGCAGGCAGGTTCCGAATGTTCGATCCAGTTGACACCTACATGAATACGCTCGTCCCGATGGTCGTTGAGCAGACCAGCCGCGGCGAAAGGGCCTATGACATCTTCTCTCGCCTGCTGAAGGAGCGGATCATCTTCATCAATGGCCCGATCCATGACGGGATGAGCCACCTGATCGTAGCGCAGCTTCTGCATCTGGAAGCCGAGAATCCCAACAAGGAAATCTCGATCTACATCAACTCGCCCGGCGGTGTCGTGACCAGCGGTCTGTCGATCTACGACACAATGCAGTACATCAAGCCAAAATGTTCGACATTGGTGATCGGCCAGGCGGCCTCGATGGGGTCGGTCCTGCTGGCGGGTGGAGAGAAGGGGATGCGCTTCTCGCTGCCGAACAGCCGCATCATGGTGCACCAGCCCAGCGGCGGTTACCAGGGTCAAGCCAGCGACATCATGATTCACGCGGCCGAAACGCAGAAGCTGAAGGATCGTTTGTACGATATCTATGCCAAGCATACCGGACAGTCGAAAAAGGCCATTGAAAAGGCTTTGGACCGTGACAATTTCATGAGCCCGGAAGAAGCAAAAGAGTGGGGCCATATCGACGAGATTGTCGAAAGCCGCTCCAAATCCGAACCGACCGAAGCGTGATGCGGAAACCCCGCACCCACGGGTGCGGGGTGCGATTTTGACATTGTAGCTGCCCCGGTGCTGGCCTAAGCTGCACGGACAGGCGGCAAGCGCGGTCCGGATCCGGGCCGCAGGGATGGAGCCCGAAAGGTAGAACATGGCGACGAATTCAGGCGGCGACAGCAAGAACACGCTCTACTGCAGCTTCTGTGGAAAAAGCCAGCATGAGGTGCGTAAGCTTATTGCTGGACCGACCGTGTTCATCTGTGATGAATGCGTCGAACTGTGCATGGACATCATCCGTGAGGAAACCAAAGCCAGCGGGCTGAAATCCTCGGACGGTGTGCCCACCCCCAAAGATATCTGCGAGGTGCTGGACGACTATGTCATCGGTCAGGCTCGGGCCAAGCGTGTCCTGTCGGTTGCGGTGCACAACCACTACAAACGTCTGAACCACGCGCAGAAGGCCGGTGGTGACATCGAGCTGGCCAAGTCGAACATTCTGCTGATTGGTCCCACCGGTTGCGGCAAAACCTTGCTGGCGCAGACGCTGGCGCGGATTCTGGACGTGCCGTTCACCATGGCAGACGCGACCACACTGACCGAAGCCGGTTATGTGGGCGAGGATGTCGAGAACATCATCCTCAAGTTGCTGCAGGCCAGCGAATACAATGTCGAACGCGCGCAGCGCGGCATCGTCTATATCGACGAGGTCGACAAGATCACCCGTAAATCCGAAAACCCCTCGATCACCCGCGACGTGTCGGGCGAGGGTGTGCAGCAGGCCCTGCTGAAGCTGATGGAAGGCACCGTGGCCAGCGTTCCGCCGCAGGGCGGGCGCAAGCACCCACAGCAGGAATTCCTGCAGGTGGACACCACCAACATCCTGTTCATCTGCGGCGGCGCTTTTGCAGGTCTGGACAAGATCATCGCGCAGCGCGGCAAGGGCTCGGCTATGGGATTTGGCGCCGATGTGCGCGACAATGACGAACGCGGTGTGGGCGAGATCTTTCAGGATCTCGAGCCCGAGGATCTGCTGAAATTCGGGTTGATTCCGGAATTCGTTGGACGTCTGCCGGTGCTGGCAACGCTTGAGGACCTGGATGAGGACGCGCTTGTCACTATCCTGACCAAGCCCAAGAACGCGCTGGTCAAGCAGTATCAGCGTTTGTTCGAACTGGAGAACGTCGAACTGGACTTTACCGACGACGCGCTTGCCGCGATTGCCAAAAAGGCGATCGAACGCAAGACTGGTGCCCGCGGCCTGCGTTCCATCCTGGAAGACATTCTATTGGATACGATGTTCGAACTGCCGGGCATGAAAAACGTGACCAAAGTGGTCGTGAACGAAGAGGCCGTGACGTCGGAAGCGCAGCCGCTGATCATCTATGCGGATGCTGCGCCGGAATCGGCATCTGCCGGCTGAACTGTTTGAAATTTAATGCAGATACGGCGCGGCATAGTCCGCGCCGTTTTCATATGAGGGTGCCATGACGATCCAACGTATTTCCTCGGGGGGTGAGTTCGAAGCAAAGGTCGGCTACTGCCGGGCCGCTGTCGCGGGTGGCTGGGTCCATGTTGCCGGAACGGTCGGGCAGGGCGAAGGCGTCGTCGACCAATGCCGCTCGGCGCTGACGATCATAGGCAACGCTTTGGCAGAGGCGGGCGCCTCTTTTGCCGACGTGGTGCGCGTGACTTACATGCTGCCCGATCGCCGCGAATTTGAAGCGTGCTGGCCGGTCCTGGCTGAGACGTTCGGTGCCAACCCGCCTGTTGCGACGATGATCGAATGCGGGTTGATTGATCCAAAATACCGAATCGAAATCGAGGTCACCGCATTCTTGCCCAAGTAATGGGTGCGCTCTTTGTGGCTCTGGACCTCTGCTCGGCTTTGGTCCATATCTGCATGGACAGAAATGCCGGAGGCAGCCGATGGGAATCCTGAACACTCTTTTGCGGGCCGTGACCTGGTGGAACGGGGCCACTCTGAACACGCAGATTTACACTGCGCGCAAAGGTATCAAGGTGAGCGAGGACGATCAGGGCAACGTGTTTTATCGCAACGCCGATGACAGCAAACGGTGGGTAATTTTCAATGGAGAGGCCGAGGCTAGCCGGATCGACCCGGAATGGCACGGCTGGTTGCACCGCACCTGGGATGAGCCTCCGACCGACAAGCCACTGCCACACAAGGCGTGGGAAAAGCCGCATCAGGAAAATCTGACGGGCACCGCGATGGCCTATGTGCCAGCGGGGTCCCTGCGCCGTCCCGATCCGATCGAGCGCAAGGACTACGAAGCCTGGAGCCCGGAATAAGCGAGATCCACATGTCGACCCACAACATGACCGAAGTTCTTGTCGGCGGTGTCGTGCTGGCCAGTGCATTGGCGTTTGGCGTGTATGCCAGCCAGTCCACGGGCTGGTCGCGCGAAAACGGGGGCTATCACCTTGAGGCGTCCTTTCGGTCGCTTGAGGGTGTGGCGGTGGGCACGGATGTGCGCCTCGCGGGTGTAAAGATCGGCACCGTGACCGATGTCGAGTTGAACCCTGAAACCTACCGTGCCGATACGACGATTTCGGTTGCCGAAAACATCCAGATTCCGGATGACAGCGCGATCGTGATCTCGTCCGAAGGCCTTCTGGGGGGCAACTTCGTCGAGGTCATGCCCGGCGGCTCTCCGTTCTATTTTGAGCCGGGCGATCAGATTGAAGACACGCAAGGAGCCGTCAGCCTGATCTCGTTGCTGGTCAAGTTTGTGGCCGGGGATGGCAGCGAATGATGCGTGCCGCCCTGATGGCGCTGCTGTTGGCCGCGACGACGGCCGGCGCGCAGCAGAAGGTTTCCTCGGGACCGGGGGCCATGCTGCGCGGGCTGGACAAGGTCAGCGGTCAGACGGTGGACGTGCAGGTGCCGACCGGTGATACGGTCGAAGTTTTCGGCTTGGATGTCGCCTTGGGTGATTGCCGGTATCCGTCTGAAAACCCGACCGGTGACGCGTTTGCCTATCTTACGATTTGGGAAAAGGGAAAGGCCGACCAGCTGTTCGACGGCTGGATGATCGCCACGTCCCCGGCGCTCAACGCCCTGGATCACTCGCGCTACGATGTCTGGGTAATCCGTTGTATCACCCCCTGAGGGGTCTGACACACCTCGGCGGTGAAATCTGCGCTGGCAGCAGTGGCCTGATCCAGAAGTTGGCGGTATTGCTGTCTGGGGATTTCGATCGCCCCCAACGAAGCCAAATGTGCCGTCAGAAATTGTGTGTCGAACAGTTGAAAACCTGTCTGGCGCAATAGGTCGACCAGATAGGCGAGCGCAATTTTTGACGCATCGGTACGGCGCGAAAACATGCTTTCCCCGAAAAATGCCGCACCCAAGGCAACTCCATAGACGCCACCGACAAGCTCCTCGCCCTCCCAAACCTCAAGTGAATGGGCGCGGCCCGAGTGGTGCAGTTGGGCATAGAGTCTGCGCAGTTCGTCATTGATCCAGGTGTCCGCCCGGTCCGCGCATCCGTCCACGACGGCTGCAAAATCCCGGTTTATGGTCACGGAGAACCCGCAGTTCCGGATGCGTCGCGCAAGGCTGCGGGAGATGTGAAACCCGTCCAACGGGAATACACCCCGCAGCTTTGGATCGACCCAGAAAAGATCCGGGTCGTTCCTGTGTTCGGCCATCGGGAAGATGCCGATGGAATAGCCGTGCAACAGCAGGTCAGGCGTCAGGCCCATGGCTCACACCGCGGCGACAAGCCCGAGAGCGCGTGCTCTCGCGGCTTGGTCGATACTAGGCCATGTTCTCCGCAAGCCAGTGCTCCAGCCAGTGGATGTTGTAATCGCCGCTGTGGATGTCGGGTTCCTGCAGAAGTGCGTGAAACAGTGGAACCGTCGTGTCCACACCGTCCACGATCAACTCACCCAAGGCCCGGTTCAACCGTGCCAGCGCTTCGGGGCGGTCGCGCCCGTGCACGATCAGCTTGCCGATCAACGAGTCGTAGTAGGGTGGGATCGAATACCCGTTGTACAGCGCCGAATCCATCCGGACACCCAGGCCGCCCGGCGCGTGATACGCCGTGATCTTGCCGGGGCAAGGCGCGAAGTTCGGCAGCTTTTCGGCGTTGATACGCACTTCGATCGCGTGGCCATTGATCTTCAGATCGTCCTGGCCGAACGACATCGGTTCTCCGGCCGCAACAAGGATCTGCTCGCGAACAAGGTCGACACCGAAAATGCCTTCGGTCACCGGGTGTTCGACCTGCAGGCGGGTGTTCATTTCAATGAAATAGAACTCGCCATTTTCATACAGGAACTCGATCGTACCCGCGCCGATATAGTTGATCTTGGCGACCGCATCCGCGCAGACCTTGCCGATTTGGGCGCGCTCCTCAGGAGTGATGCAGGGGCCCGGGGCCTCTTCGAATACTTTCTGGTGACGGCGCTGCAGCGAACAGTCGCGCTCGCCCAGATGGACCGCATTGCCCTTGCCGTCGCCGAAGACCTGAATCTCGATATGGCGGGGCGTGGTCAGGTATTTCTCGATATAGACTTCGTCATTGCCGAACGCGGCTTTGCCCTCGGCCCGCGCGGTCATGAAGGCGCTTTCCATTTCGGCCGCGGTCTGCGCGACTTTCATGCCGCGTCCACCGCCACCGGCGGTGGCCTTGATGATGACCGGATAGCCGATCTCTTCACCGATGCGCTTGGCGGCCTCAAGATCCGGAACGCCACCGTCCGATCCCGGTACGCAGGGAACGCCCAGATCTTTCATGGTGTCCTTGGCGGTGATCTTGTCGCCCATGATTCGGATGTGCTCGGCGGTGGGGCCGATAAACGTGATGCCGTGGTCCTCGACGATCTGAACGAACTCGGCATTTTCGGATAGAAAGCCATAGCCAGGGTGGATCGCCTGGGCGCCGGTGATTTCACAGGCCGAGATGATCGCGGGCATCGAGAGATAGCTTTGGGGGCCGGGTGCCGGTCCGATACATACGGACTCGTCAGCCATGCGCACGTGCATGGCGTCACTGTCGGCGGTCGAGTGCACGGCAACCGTCGCAATCCCCATCTCGCGCGCGGCGCGGATCACACGCAGGGCGATCTCGCCTCGGTTGGCAATCAGGATCTTGTCGAACATGGGCCCGCCTTACTCGATGATGACCAGAGGAGTGCCGAATTCGACAGCGTCGCCATCCCCGACCAGGATCCGCTTGACGGTCCCGGATTTGGGGGCGTGGATGTGGTTCATGGTCTTCATCGCTTCGACGATCAGCAGCGTGTCGCCTTCGGAAACAGATGCGCCGACGGCAATGAACGGGGACGCGCCGGGTTCCGGCTGCATATATACGGTACCAACCATGGGCGAGGTCACCGCGCCGGGGTGGCTCGCCGGGTCCTCGACGGCAGCGGGTGCTTCGGCGGGGGCAGCAGCGGGGGCTGCGACAGGTGCCGGCGCGGCAGCGGGTGCCGGAACGGCAACTTGCACAGGCGCGGCGGTCGGGCTCACTCGGCTGACCCGGACGTTCAGGCTGTCTTCTTCGCCATATTCTCGTTTCACCTGCAACTCGGTCAAGTCGTTTTCGCGCAAGAGTTCGGCCAGTGCCTTGATGAACGTCACATCCGCTTCGTGTCTGTTGTCTGTCATGAGTGTCCTCGAAGGTTCCCCTTTGGCCCGTCTGTCTGCGCGGGCTCTGGTCAATTACGCTGCGTTATAAGGCAACCGCGCGGCCATGAAAAGCGCCGACTGGGGCCGTTCTGCCCCGGTTTCTGCCTTATCGGCAGGGTCCACGACGGTCAGAGCGGCGTGCCGGACAGTTTGGCGACCAGTTCCGGCAGCTTGCGCGCGCCGAATTTCTCGAGCAGCCGGGCGCGGTAGGCTTCGATGGTCCGGTAGCTGAGCCCCAGTTCGACACCTATTTCCTTGGCCGACAGGCCGCGACAGGACAGGATCGCGACTTCACGTTCGCGTTTGGTCAATTCGACCAGTGGGCGCTCCTCGGAAATGTCGGAGAAGCTCCAGATTCCATGGCGGAATGGGTCATCGGGTGTCAGCGACCGGCCGCGGGCGCGACACCAGAACAAGTCGCCGTTGCGGCGGCGCATGACCCGCTCGTCCGTGTAATAGCCGGTGTCCCGCATGACCTGAAGACTGCGTGCGCCAATTCTCTCCCAATCGGCAACGGATGGGTACAGGTGCAGCAAAGGCAGGTTGCGGTAGTCGGATTCGTTGCCCCCGAATGTCCGGGCAAACTGCAAATTGCACCGCCGGATGATGCGGTTTTCAAGCTCGACAAGCCCGATAGGTGCGTATTCGAAGGCCGGATCACTCATTTGCCTATCGTGCCGCCAATTCGGCCGGAATAGAAGAGGGCATTGCAGCGCAGGATTGATTTGGCGTCCGAAAGCGATCAGGGCCCGGCGAAAGCCACGACATTGTCAAGGTTGTAAAACTGCTTTGAAAAGGGCAGCGTAAACCATATAAATTCATGAAGTATTCAGAAAATACGGGATCGTTTCGAGAGTAACTCGAACACGTTTCGGCGGGGGCACCATGCGTGATTCATTGACGGGCAGCCGTATCCGCGAAAGGCGGCAAATCTCGGGCTTACGTCAGGCCCAGCTGGCGCGACAGGTCGGCATTTCGGCGTCGTATCTGAACTTGATCGAGCACAATCGGCGGCGCATCGGGGGCAAACTTCTGGTCGATATCGCTTCGGCTTTGTCCGTTGAGCCTTCGGTTTTGACGCAGGGGGTCGAGGCGACGCTGATCGCGGCCCTTCGTGAGGCGGCGGCGGATGCGGTCGGCCAAAAGGCCGAGGTTGAGGCGCTAGATGAATTCGCTGGCCGGTTTCCCGGCTGGGCCGCTGTACTGGCACAGATGCATCGTCGGGTGGTTTCGCTGGAACGTACCGTGGAAACCCTGTCAGACCGGCTGACCCATGACCCGCACCTTGCGGCATCCATGCACGAAGTCCTGTCTGCAGCGGCAGCGATTCGGTCGACAGCCGCCATCCTGGCCGAACCGGGCGAGATCGAGGCCGAGTGGCGCGACAGATTCCACCGCAACTTGCACCAGGATGCCGAACGTCTGGCCGAAAGCTCAAAGGCTTTGGTCGCCTTTCTGGACGAAAGCGAGGACACCGGCGAAAGGCGTGGGTTGCCGATGGAGGAGGTCGAGGCATTTCTGGAGAAGCGCGGGTTTCATTTGCCGGAACTTGAGTCAGGACAGGACCCGGTATCCCTAGCGCAGGCCGAGATGGCCTCTTCCGCCTCAAGATCTGTCGCGCGTCAGGTGCTCGACGCCTATGCGGCGGATGCCCGGGCCATGCCGCTGGAAGCGGTTTCGGAGGCACTGGAGGTCGAAGGCGTTGATCCTCTGCGTCTTGCCGCGCGGTTTTCTGTTGACGTGCCGACAGTCCTGCGACGGCTTGCGTTTCTGCCCGAGGATGTCATGCCGCGCCCGGCTGGTTTGGTCATATGCGATTCATCAGGAAGCATTTTGCTGTTCAAGCCGGTCCCCGGTTTCGCAATGCCGCGCCACGGCGAAGCCTGTCCTTTGTGGCCGGTCTTCAGCGCGCTGAACCGGCCCCTTGTGCCGATCCGAAAACGCGTGACCCTGTTGGGCCGGACGCCGGCGGATTTCGACTGCTTTGCAATCGCCTGGCCTCAACCCGTCAGCGCCTTCGGTCAGGAACCTGTGTACAGATCGGCGATGCTGGTGCTGCCGGTCGAAGAGCCCGGCGTGGCCACCGACTTGCCGCTACAGGTCGGCACGAGCTGCAGGATCTGTCCCCGAAAGCCGTGCGACTCGCGGCGGGAGCCGTCGATTTTGAGTGAAGGTTTTTGACAGTTTCCTGACACAGCGATTAATCTGCACTTGGCAGGTGGCTGGAGGTGCGACCGGTCTTGGGGAGGAAGTGAACATATGAGCCGCAAGGTTCTGTTGATCGAGGATGAACCGAACATCACGGAGGCAATCAGGTTTCTGCTGACCCGCGAAGGGTGGCAGGTCGAAACCCATGCCGAAGGTGAAAACGCGGTTCAAACGATATTGTCTGCGCAGCCTGATCTGGTCATTCTGGATGTGATGCTGCCCGGCAAGAGCGGTATGGATGTTCTGCGCGAATTGCGCGAGCACGAGGAGATGCGCGCCTTGCCTGTTCTGATGCTGACCGCTCGCGGTCAGTCGCGAGACCGCGAGATGGCTGAAAAGGCAGGCGTCAGCCGGTTCATGACGAAACCGTTCTCGAATACCGAAGTGCTGACGGCTGTGCGTGATTTGCACGCGCAGGCGTCACAGTCATGACCACACCGGAAAACGAGCCAGCCCGCCCGACAGGCCCGCGTCCGTCGGTGTTTTTGGAACGGCAGAGTTACCGCCGCCGCAGGCTGGCCGATGCGGCCCGAATGCTGCCCTTTGTCGGCGCGGGTCTGATCTGCATCCCGCTGCTGTGGCCGGATCCGGGGCCGGAAAACTCTGGCGTCCCGTTGTCGTCGGCCATTCTTTATGTCTTTTCATGCTGGGCCGCCCTGATTGTGGTCAGCCTCCTGTTCGGCTTTGCCGCCCGGCGGATGTCGTCCTCGGAGGGGTCCGCGGCAGAGAGTGAGCAATGGCCACGCTGAACGTCCTGATCCTTGTTTGCCTGGGCTACGTCGTGCTTTTGTTCGGCGTTGCGTTTGCAGCCGATCGAATGGCCGCCGCGGGGAGAGGCAAATGGCTGCGGTCACCGTTGATCTACACGCTGTCTTTGTCGATCTACTGCACCGCCTGGACCTTCTATGGCGCGGTTGGCAATGCGGCCCGGTCCGGTCTGGAATTCGTGACGATCTACCTCGGGCCGACCTTGGTGATGATCAGCTGGTGGTGGGGGCTGCGCAAGCTAGTGCGTGTGGGCCGTAGCCAGAGGGTGACTTCGGTCGCCGACTTGATCTCATCGCGCTATGGCAAGTCGAACACCTTGGCCATCTGTGTTACGATCCTCGCCGTGCTGGGGGGCACACCCTATATCGCGCTGCAACTCCAGTCGATAACGCTGTCGTTCTCGATTTTCGCCGAAGCCGACCCTTCGGGCCTTTACCGCGAGGGCGCCAGCGTATTCTGGGTGGCCGCGGGTCTTGCCGTGTTTGCCATTCTGTTCGGCACCCGGAACCTGGATGCCAATGAACGGCACCATGGCGTGGTGACCGCCATCGCGTTGGAATCCGTCGTCAAACTGTTCGCTTTGTTGGCGGTGGGCATCTTTGTCGTCTGGGGGGTGGCCGGAGGCGTCACGCCCATGATGGAGCGGATCGACGCGTCGGAAATCGGGCGTTGGAACGTCGATACCGGACGCTGGATGGCCATTACCTTCCTGTCGGCGGCTGCTTTTGTCTGCTTGCCGAGGATGTTTCAGGTCATGGTCGTCGAGAACGACGACGAAAGCCACCTGAGAACGGCGGCCTGGGCGTTCCCGCTCTATCTTCTTTTGATGAGCCTTTTCGTGGTTCCCATTGCGGTTGTCGGGCTGGATCTGCTGCCGGCCGGGTCAAATCCGGACCTTTTCGTGCTGACGGTTCCTCTGTCACAGGGGAATGACTGGCTGGCGATGCTGTCCTTCATCGGCGGTTTTTCGTCGGCCACGTCGATGGTCATTGTGACGGCGATGGCCCTGTCGACCATGGTCTCGAACCACGTCGTGATGCCGATCTGGCTGAATACGCGCGAGAACGCCAGTTCCATGTCAGGCGATGTGCGAAACGTGGTGCTGATGGCGCGCCGGGTTTCGATTGCCGCCATCATGGCCTTGGGGTTCTTCTACTATCGTATGTCCGGTGGCGGCGCCGCGCTGGCCTCGATCGGCCTGGTGGCGTTTGCAGGTGTGTCGCAGATTCTGCCGGCTCTGGTTGGCGGCCTGTTTTGGCGCGGGGCGACACGGACAGGTGCCCTTGTTGGGCTGAGCGTGGGGTTCTTCCTTTGGATCTACACGCTGTTACTGCCGGGAATGGGCGGTAATGTCATGTCCGCCTCGGTCATTGAAAACGGTCCTTTCGGTCTGGGGTGGCTGCGTCCGCAGGCGTTGTTCGGCCTCGATGGATTGGACCCGATGACCCACACGGTGCTTTGGTCGCTGTCACTGAACACGTTGGCCTTTTGCCTAGCGTCACTTCTGAGCTTTCCCAGCCCGCTTGAACGGTTGCAGGGGGCGCAGTTCGTCAACGTCTTTGATCATTCTGTCGCGCCCGGGGGGTGGACGGGATCCGTTGCCCAGAGTGAAGACCTGATGATCATGACCCAACGGATCCTCGGGGCCGGTCCCGCTCAGGATTTCTTTCAGGCCGAGGCGGAAAAGCAGGGCGTGCGCGGGCGCTGGCCAGAACCTACGCCGGGTTTTCTGGAACGGCTGGAACGCGAATTGAGCGGCTCGGTCGGTGCGGCCACGGCTCATGCCATGATCGGGCAGATCGTCGGAGGTTCGTCCGTTTCGGTCGAGGATCTGTTGGCGGTGGCCGACGAATCCGCGCAATTGCTGGAATACTCCAGCCAGCTTGAGGCGAAGTCGGCCGAACTGAGCCGTACGGCCCGCAAACTGCGCGAGGCCAACGAAAAACTGACCCAGATCTCGCGTCAGAAAGATGCCTTCCTGGGGCAGGTCAGCCACGAGTTGCGCACTCCGATGACGTCCATTCGTGCCTTTTCGGAGATCATGCGGGACACTGACGGGCTGAGCGCTGAGGAATCTCGGCGTTATGCGACAATCATCCATGACGAAGCGCTGCGCCTGACGCGGCTGCTGGATGACCTGTTGGACCTGAGCGTTCTGGAAAACGGTCAGGTCAGCTTGAATATGGGTGATGCCAGCTTGCGGACGGTTCTGGATCGGGCCGTGTCAACGACTATGGCCGGGGCAGACAGCCCTTTGACCATTCTCCGCAATCTGTCTGCCGAGCGCATCGCGTTGCATTCCGATCTGGATCGCCTGGGGCAGGTCTTCATCAATCTGATTTCGAACGCACAGAAGTACTGTGACGCGCCCGAGCCGGTCCTGACGATTTCAGCCCATGATGTCGGCGGCCAGGCGGTGATCGACTTTGTCGACAACGGCAGCGGTATCCCGCCGGACGCCCAGTCGATGGTCTTTGAGAAATTCGCGCGGGTCGGATTTGACAAGGCGGGCGGTGCAGGTCTTGGACTGGCTATTTGCCGTGAGATCATGCACCGGCTTGGGGGAGAAATCACCTATCTGCCCGGGCAGGGCGGCGCAGCGTTCCGCGTGAGCCTGCCATTGCCTCACCGGCAGGCCGCTCAGTAGCGGGCAAGTAAAGGTATTCGTAACGAACAATGGGCTAGACCAGTAGCGAGCAGAATCGAAACTGGCGGACCGTTGCGATGTCAAAGACTGTCAGCGCGGCCTTGGCGCGCAAATTGTCGGCGGGACAAGAGGGGGCGGGTAGCAAATCCCGGGCGCTGCTGCGGGCATTGCGCCTTGCGATTGCCCGCGCCGCGGTCGAACGTTTCAAGCTATCAGCATCCGTCATTGGCGCGAAACAGGCCAGAAGATGCCAGGAAGTCGTCACGAGCGGGCTGGAAGATGGTCAGTTGTTTCTGCTGTTCGCGACCAAAGAGGGCAGGGTAGCCAGTGTTGTCTTGGACGTCGGTTTGGTCTCGGCGGTCATCCAGAAGCAGACAATGGGCGAAGTATTCCCGGACCTGCCCCAGCCTCGCGCCCTCACCGACACCGATGCGGCAATGGTGGTCCCGTTGGTCGAGGACATGCTGGAACGGGCCCGGAAACTGGTCGATGATCAAAGCGATGCAGCCCGCCTGAACGGATATGAGTTCGCTTCACGGGCGGTCGATCGGCGGACGCTTTCTTTGGCAGTGGTCGAGGACGGGTATGATGCGTTCGAGTTCAAGGTTGAACTCGAGGGCGGTGTACGGCAGGGAACGGTCCTCATCCTGCTGCCGGAAATTTCAGTGGCCGAGGGGCAGGACGGGCACGCAGATTTGGAACCGCTGAAGACGCTGTCGCAAGCCGCAGGCGTGGTTCGGGCCGAACTCAACGCGGTGATTTGTCGGATGCATCTCCCGCTGACAACGCTGTCGGAGCTGGGCATCGGGGATCTGCTGCCACTTGCGGGAGCGCGACTTGATCGGATCGACATTGCCGCGATTGATCGGACCCAGGCCACTACGGGACGTCTGGGCCAATGTGGCGGTCAACGGGCAGTGCGGATCAATGAGTTTCTGCAGCCGCCCGCCCCAACACGACCCGAAGCGCAGAGCTTTGTCGAGCACAAGCGAAGGGACGCGCCGGCTGAAACAGCAGATGTTGATTTGTCGCGTCAGGACGCCGTTGCCCAAGACCGATCGCATGCGCAATCCGCAGTGGATGAAGACTTCGCGCAAGCAAGCACCGACTGCCTCGCGTCCGAAATATCCGAATTGGCGGGTCTACCTGCTCCTGCGGAACGACCCAACGACTGACGTATGAAATCAGGTGTTCGCCGCCCGCATCTGCAGCAATGCCGGGCGCAAACCGTCCAGCGCGTAGCCCGCCTTTGCCGTGGCTTCGAGAATTTCATCGGGGCTCATCTTGTCGCACTGCCCAAGGGCCCAAACGACAGAACAGCGGGTGCCCGAGGCACAGTAGGCAAGAACCGGGCCTTCGCAAGACTCGGCAAGGTCGCGCTGCCGTGCCACGTTCTCGGGCGTCATGGTTTGGTGCGTCAGTTCAAGCACCTCAAACTCGAGACCCGCATCCCGCACGGCCTGGCCGATTACCTCGGATTGCATGGTGGCAGGCACTTCAACATTCGGACGGTTGCAGATTACCTTGACGAAGCCGGCGGCAACGATGGCGGGCACATCCTCGACCGTGATCTGCGGCGAGACGAAATAGCGGGGCGTGATCTGTCGAATCTCCATGCCGATTTCTTAGGTCGCAGAGTCAGCCCTGTCTAGTTCCACGGCGTGACCGTTCTTGCGCTGCGGCTTTTGCGGATTGATGTCTGTCAAGGCAGTTCGGTCGAAATCAGGTTAATATTCGATCGACTCGCGGCCCAGCGCCGGCCGCTGGATAGCGCGCGGGCGATTTTTTGCTGGGTTTGGGCGGGTCCTGTGTTGGTCTCAATCCTGTTACCTATATCAGGCAGGATGGCAGCATTTGGGAGGATGGCCATGACCACGAACGAGCTTTATTTCGAAGCCGAGCGGTTGGAGCGGAAACTGCACGGGGCAAATCTCGAGACCCGGCTGGCACTGCAGCCCAGCGTCACGAAGGTAATTGAACGCATGCGCGCTCAAGGCATGAGCGTACCATCGCGCTTCCGACGGCTGGACGCTGCGTTGATCGAAGATGCGGTTGAAGCCCAGTTCGACAATATGCCGATCTGACACCGGCGGTCAGCCGAACGATATGCCAAGGATAACCAGCATCAGTCCTATGACGGACAGAAACAGCGCGCCCATGTTCCAAGGCAGCACCCGCTGAACGGCAGCCCGCAATTCGTCGTCAGTCAAGTCTGACCGACGAGCCTTCATCACGCGCAGAATGCACCAGACCAATCCTGCCAGCCCGGCCAATGACAGGCTGGCGCCTCCCCAGATGAACACGTCGAACATTGCGCCCCGCATCGTTCTGTTTCGCTGCCGATGCGCTTAGCGGATCGTTGCCGGCGGCACAAGGCAAGCAGCCCCATTGTTCGCTTGCGGCGGACCCGCCGGCACGGTATCCGACATGTTGCCCGTGACCCCGGCTAAAGAGAATTCCACTTGGGAGAGACGCATATGGAAGACATGACCGAAGACCAGGCCGCTGCGAACTACCGCGTGACCGCAGGCGAGCTGCGCCAGTTCATCGAACGGTTCGAACGTCTGGAGGCCGAAAAGAAAGACATCGCTGACCAGCAGAAAGAAGTGATGGCTGAGGCCAAGGCACGTGGCTACGACACCAAGGTGATGCGCAAGGTTATCGCGCTGCGCAAGCGTGACAAAGACGATATCGCCGAAGAAGAAGCGGTGTTGGAAATGTACAAGGAAGCCCTAGGCATGTAAGCCTCGGGCCTTCGGAGGCTTCGGTCAGCGACCCAGAAACCGCACTCCCGGCAACTTCTTGAGTCGTTCCAGATCCTGTGTGTAAAGCTCGGAAAACGCCGCGTGGATTTCGGCGCTCCACCCGGGGAAGTCCAGTTCCTCCTCGATTCTGTCCGGCAAGGCGTGCTGCGAAAAAACGGCAGCGAGGCGGTCGTGCAGGAGGGCCGGGTCCGTGTGCCCGACTTGCTGTTGGATCGCTTCAATCTCCCGCTTGCCGTCTGCGTCAACCAGCGAGGATAGCAGCGAGAACTCCTCGGTCAGCGGTATGTCGGCGCTCAGACCGCACAGGCTGCGGATAATGTCCCCCCAGATCAGCGGGCACTCCTCATTGGCCCAGACCGTAATGGAAACGGCGGGGGCAAGATCGTGAATATCCTCGATAAGGGTCAGCCAACTCAGGCAGCTCAGGTCCGTTGACGCCAGAATGCTCTCGCGGGTTTCGTCCGGCAATGCCATCAATACCTTGGGTATGAAGCTGCCCGGATTTTGCAGCCCGATAAACAATTCGACCTCGTGTCCTTCGAAAGCCTGATCCAGCAAGGCCAGCCGACGACCTGCATGGGGATAGAATTGGCCGTCCTTAATGGCGCTGTTCAGTTCGCCGATGAAGTCCACAGTGCTCATGACCACTCGGCCGGTTTCCGGATCATCAGGAATTTGGGCTCTCAAACGCTCGAAGGCATCTGGGGTCAGCTTGCCTTCGTCCAGCGCATTCAGCGGCGTCTTGAATGCCTTCCGGAACCGACGCGGACCAAACAGCACAATGCCGTTTTCGTGCAATACACTGGCATTCGCCTGAAGCGATTTGAGCAGGAGCCCCCCGTCTGAAAAAACCACACCGGAGTGAATGGCCACATGCATGCCGACCGCTGTCCTTGCTCTTCGATTGAATACGTTTCGGGGTTACAGGTTGAACGATAGACAGTCAAACCTGCCATTCTTTCGCCATGATAAAGATTGCCTGAGAACGTCGAAACTTGATTGTGGTCAACAGGACGGCGCCAGAAACGACTGGGTCGAATTGCTTCGCAACCGTCGTTGCCGCGTAACCATCTGTGGCGTCTGTGTTGCAGATAATCGAGGCGATTTTATGTGGCGCCGATTTTCCGCATGTTGTTGCACAATTCCGTCGCAAACCCGCTTGCCTTTATTGAGGCTTTCACCTAATCACAGCGCCATCGGCTCAATGGGATTACATGTGTTTCGATAGGCATGTAATCACAGTGGGTTGAAAAGGTAGGAGTGGTTGCCCGTTCTTGCCTTTGCCTGCAAAGGTATCTGAAAGCGTAATGCTTGCCCCTATAGCTCAGCTGGTAGAGCAACTGATTTGTAATCAGTAGGTCCGCGGTTCGAGTCCGTGTGGGGGCACCATCTTTTCAATGGGTTACAAGGTGAGACGCGGCGCGAATGCAGGTCCGTGCTACCCTCGTGCTACCTATGTGCGTTGTGAAACCCAGATTGGAGAAACTGCGCGCGCATTGAAAACCCAGTTTCTCCAATCTGGCAGAGCCAAAAACAAAGATAGAAAAGCTTGGCTGGGACCCTGTCAGGATTCGTAGGCTACATAGTGATTCCCAATTCAATCAGAGTGCATGCTGGGTGCAAACAGAGCTTCGCTTTGCCTTGTTTGTCATAGTTCACAGCATAGCCGTCCAGCACACACATCTTGCTTTCGTTCGTTCACCTCTCACGGGGTGGGAGTTTTCTGTGGTAGCTGGCAGCAGTAGGGGTAAAAAACGTCAGGCTCGGGTGCTGGCAACACCGATCTGCTGGCTTCATGTTTTCGTGGAGTTGCAAATAGGAAGGGCCACCCTGGTGCTACTTCATGCTCTTTGCCGCACGGTTCTTTTCGCTGATGTGATTGAACAACTCATACCCAGCAGCTTGTGCTTTTCTAATTTCTTCCACTTCACGTGCATCGGCAGACTTACGGTTCTCAACGACCGCGATGATCGAGAACTCGGGTTCAACACCAGCTGCCAGCATTGGTTCCAGGAACTCGGTGGAGGCTTTCCCTGGACGCAGTTTCAGGTGTTCCTTTTTTCTTCGTTGGAAATTTACAGTTTGACCGATGTACAAAGGATCGCCTGTTTCAGGGTCATTAATTGAATATATCGTGTGAGGACGTTCAAACTTGTCGTCTTTGGATTTTTGATTCATGGGATTTGCCCCACTCAATGTAAGCTGCTTCGCAAACTAGGTTTCTGGAAAATGGATATTTATGTCAAACGCTTTGGGATCGGCCTGAGCGATCTGGGTGATTGTCGTTAGCAAGCAAGAGAAGACTGTTTGGATCAAATCAATAAACGCAATCTGATCCTTCCATTTATAAAACTGCAAACCTTCATCATGCTGGGCAAAGACAAGCCACAAGGGCTGGTCATGGTTTACTTCAATTGGCTCGGCCTGCGCCGAAAAGTTCATCATGGCAAGATCCGAATGCGCAACCAACGTGTTTCTGAGTTTTAAGATCCTGTTGTGCAGCTCCTTTTGATCGGGTGTCAATTCTGCTCGGATTTGTTTCAACGAGAGGCGAGGCACCGAACTTTTGCCTTCAGCGAACGGTCTTGAGTAAGACATTATGGCAGTGTGTTCGTAACAGCGGAAGCGACGAAGCTGGGCGCTGCTGTAACGTGTATTCTCGTCTGCTTCCTAGGTAAAGTCAGCGGCGCTTAGTGCCAATTGGAAGTCACCAATGGCACTGATCATGCGTATGCGTTGCAGCTTGATTTTTTCTTGCACGCTTGTCCTTTGAAAATCTGTTTTGGCGCTTTTGATTGCAGCTGTTGATCATGCCGTCAACGGCGCCCCTAAAATTCTTGGTCTATCGCCCGCTGTAAACACCAGCGGACACATTATTGCTTCTGTCCGGCCAAATTGGCTGATAGTCATCGGTGTCGTTCACAAGCTCGAACCGCTGGAATTAAGTTACCCTGCGCCTAGCCCATTTCCGGTGCAATCTCTCCCGTGGTGAGGTTTCTCATCCCCACTATGCACTCCCCAGGGTCCAAAACTTGTTATGTGCGCTCGGGTACTTGCCCCCCCCTCGGGGTGTTTTTCGTGCGGGCTAACTTATCGCCTTCTTCCGTCGAACGCCGAATTCCAATCTGACTGACTTGCTTTCGAGTCATGGTTAATAGGCGAGAACATAAGGTAACCGAGGAATAGGATCACAGCCAGTCCGGCCACGGCCTTCAGGCTGTCCCATGGTTCATTTGGTGGGTAATCGGTTGGTTTGGGTGCAGGGGTTGGCTGGCGTTTCTTTCGCTCCAACTCCTGTGCTACTGGAAGCAACTCGTCATAAATGCTGCGCTGTATTGGGAACGCTTGGTCCACCCGCCAGCATCGGGCAAGGTATAGGCGTTCCATCGGGGGGAAAGGCTCGCCGTACCCAATATCGAAAGTTTGTGAATAATCCTCTATACCCATGTGACTTTCTCTGGTTCTCAACCGATCCGTTCCAAATAGCGCCAGTGGTTACTCGACTTGCTGGTTGGACACTTGGATCTCTGACAAGATTACTCTTTTGGAAGGTTTCCAAAGAACTCGTTTGTGTATTTCTTGGTTAAGTCGAGCGCGTCTTCATTGAATTTGTCGTACCCGGACAGCATCCAAGAGTCATAGTGCAGTACTACGTATGCCGGTAACTCGCGCCATCTGACCCAATCGCTAACCTGAAAGCGAATGGTTCCAGCACAGCCGTCTGCGCGCCGTGAACCATTTACTATGATTCTAAGAACCGAGTTGGCATTCGCGTTGTCGACAGTCTCAACACCCATCAAACTCAGTTGGTCGACCGCGTAGGTTTTAACCTCTCCGATATTTGTCCAACAACCGTCTGTTGCACTGTCGCTAACCTGCACCCAAACCGGAGAAAGGCCTGCGACGTGAAATGGGGAAAGATCATTTTCAGCAGACGCGCTGCTGGCGACTGTGGCAAATAAGGTCAAAGCTGCTAAGATTGATCGATACATTGAACACTACTTTTTCTGTTTGTTTTTATCTGCAATACCCAGCTTGAGATAACCGTCTGCGTGCCGCAGTGGTCTCAAACCTCTTATACCTACCACCAGAGTATCGGGCACAATCAAGCGCATACCCATTGGCAATCAGAACTGCTGCCACGTCGTTGCCATTGGCGTAGCACACACCGATCATCCGGTCGTAAGACCTTTCGCCATTAAGCTCACATGTGACGGTCTGGCGGTGTACGATTTTCGACATTGCCGCCTTGGCCTGCTGACCCGCTTCAGTGCCCAGTTCCATTGCGTCAACTCCGTTGAGACGGACCTTCACGCCTGACACTACGATTGTGTCGCCGTCAATGACCCGGGCTTTGCCTTGAATAACTTGTCCAGCAGTCGTTGCGTTGGCCGCTGTCATCAATGCAGCGAACGCAATCCAGAAGCAATGTCTCAAACTGAACCCCTCACCCAGCGGAACGATTAGAAGCCTTAGTGGCAATGGTACGGTTGCTTACCAGCGTGGCAGCATTTGCCTTTTGGGCTGTCTTTTCGACAGCCTCCTCCATGCGCCACATCGGTCGCAATGGAAAAAGTTGGCTGGATTGGCTGCTTCGCGTAGGCGGGCATAGCAAAGATCAGGGTTGCGGTGCTGAATACAGCGAACAAGCTTTTCATATGAACAGTCTCCTCGAATACATCCCGTTTCAGAAAACTAGATGGGTACGGCGGTTTGCCCGCGCCTTTGCCGTAAGGCCAATTTTTAGTGAGTTTTGGCCAATTTGTGGCTCTGGGCGCGTGTGCTACAATCGTTCCCAGGGAAGGGACAAGCATGCCCACTCCGATCCAAATAGTTAAACATACCAATTTGGTCTGGGCCTGGCGCATTAGATGCGCCGTTGCTGCTGCGGCTGGCGTTGTGACCCTATTTCTCGTTGTCTTGTCGTTGGCCCGTCTAACTGGCGCGGACGTCGTGAATTGGCCGAGAGTATTGTTTTGGCTGATAACAAACTACGGCGAACTATTGCTTTCTGTAATACGGTTTGTCGCGAACGCAGTTCGGTACTTTGGGTTGGAAAAGTTGGCCGATGTCATCCTGAAAACACCTATTTGGGTTCTGGATGTGTTTTCAATCTATTTGCTCTTTGGAAACTGGGTTCGTCTCTCCGTCATCAGTATCATTTTCCAACAAGAGAAAGTCGGATTGGACCTCGGTCCAGAGCATGCCGATGACTTTAGTCTGAACCAAGGCGCTGACCAATATCGTAAGTTGGGGCGTCGGGAAGCGCGCAAAATGATCCTGATTTGGCCCTTGAGGGTTTGGTCGGATGCGCGTCAGAAGTTCTGGACGCTAAGCCCCTTAAGAGTGTTGGCCTTGCTGATTGTGTCCTTCGTTCTGTTGGGTTTGGCCGTGTATGCCTACGGATGAGGGGTTTGAGGGCTGAGGATTGGAATCCCACTTAACTCGCCTTTTTAGTGCGCTTAGCCTTTTGGCCTTCGTATTTGGCAAGACCTCTTCGATAGGCTTCACTGTCACGCGGCTGTTGGTGCCAGAGACCCTGTTTGGTCAGGTGTGTGTGTACTTTCAGCCCGTATTCATTGCCAAACTTGCCGCGATAGAAGTCGCGGACCTTGGTGATGGTATTCAGGTTGCGATGGCTGGTTGAGCCTCTGTAGCCCGAACCTTTGAGGGCAATCTGAAAGAGGTCCATCAGCATTTGATCCAGACCGGACTGAACAGACGCCACAGGCTGTCGATTCAGCATGCCGTGATACACGGTGGCCGCGTCCCGGATCAGAGCGTGCGCCTGTTCAATGACTGGTTCCAGCTCGTCGATCAACATCATCATGTCATCTTCGCCGCGCTGGTATTCAAAGGCACAGGTGGCGTCATAAGCCTCAGATGCAGCCTTCTGAGCGTCTGCATGGGCCTGCACAGCAGCCTCACGCATGTCCTTGAGGACCAACACCCTCTGAAGGTCCTCAGCGCGCTTCTGGGCGGCGTTGTCGACGTCATTGAGGTCAATCGCGGTGAGCTTTGCCCCCTCTTCAGCGGTGGCAAGCTTGGCTTCGATTTCAACCAGATGAAGTTCTGCCTGGACAACCGCCTGCACTGCCTTGTCCCGCTTGCTGATGAGTTTCTGATATTCGCTTGGCATTATCGCCATCCCCCTCTGCTGATGTTGTTGTTCTGAGTTGCGCCGGATGCAGGACCGGTGCCGAACCGCTTCTGGAACCAGCGCGACACAAAGGCATGCATCTCGGCATTGTTGCCGTTCATCTGGGAATAGGCTGGGCTGCGCATGACCCGATCCACTTCAACAGCTTCCGGATCTCCGGCTTTCACCAGATCCGCAAAAGACAGGTCGTTCATCTTCTTCACCTTTCGGTTCTTTGGGGTGCTGCCTTGTCCAGCCTGATTGGTACGCGGCATCAGGGTGCCAGCTGGTTCGCCGACTGGCCGATTGATCAGGCTTTCCATGATTTCTTCCTCCTGAACCGGGAAAGGTTCTTCAGCTCCTGCTGGCGCAGCAGTTCCAGCTGTGTCGGTTGCGGCGCTGAAGCCACCAAACCCCGTTTTGGTTCCGGGGTACTATCCAGCAAGGATTTGCGCTTCCCAGGGGCCATGGGGACATGCTTCTGGGCCATCACTTGATCCTCGGCGTGAGCTTCTTTTTCTTGGTGCGCCGTTTGCGCTCACTCAACTCATCACGGGTCATCTTTTTGGCCTCTGCTTTACGAGCCTCGGCCTCGATGTGGTTCGGGCGCTCATGGTGTCTCATGACGCCCCCGTTCCTCATTTTGCGCTTCCCCACCGGCGAACCGTCCTCAGCACTTGGGGCCTTTTCAACCGGCGGGGAAGGCTCTTCCAGTTTAAGCGGCTGGAAGACTGTATTCTTTGGTTTTGCTGCCTTCACCGGTGTCGGGTCAGGTTCAGTATGCAGGGGCTTTCTCAGGTGAGGCATGAGGGAATCCCGATTGCTGAGCTGCTCAGCTTCTCGCATCTCCCGCATTCTCATCTCGTGTATGGCTTGTTCGTTAAAGCCGCCTCTGGTTCTGGGTTTCCCAGCCACCAGCGGCTTCTCTCTCCGGCCCTGCCACAAATCAAGAACACCATGGCGCTTCATGCAGCATCGTCCTCTTTGGGAATTGGCTGAGAGGAAAGCTGAGCTTCAAGAGTCTTGATGCGCTCAATCAGCTTCACCTTCTCTTCGTCAGGCGTCACGTCAATCATGCCTTCGTCGCCAGTGTTCAGATTAATCTCAATGCCAAGCGCAGCGGGTTGCTGCTGCATCTTGTTTGCATCCTCAAAGCCCGACTTGTTGGCCAGCGTTTCAAACGCCTTGGCCAGCGCCATGAGGCCCGTCTTGGGGTCTTGTGACTTCTGTTCCATTGCTGTGATGAAACCGGGGAGAACAAGCCCCATGCGAGTCACAAGCGCCGCTCTGTACGCCTCTTTGACTTCATCCTCCTGAAGCCAACGGGTGATCGAAGCATTGCTGACGCCGATCAGTTCTTGCAGCTCTTTGCGGCTCATACCTGCGACAAGTCCATCAACCAGCTTCTGGCGTCTCTCTTCCATCAAAGCCCCCATGTAATGCTGTTTCACATTATCAAGTGGGATTAATGGTTTCCATGCTTTTCGACTTAAGTATCAGAATTTAAACAAGTTTTACTTGATTGAGTTTCAATAAGCTGTAATCTGTTTGTGTCAGATTGCGGAATGACTCAGAGCTGATACTGAGCCGGAGTTGAAAGCTATCAGCATTGCATATGATCGACGGGACAACTGGCTTGGCAGCCTCGTCGCGACCCAAGAGGGGGTACGGCCCAGACCGTAAGGCGTAGACAGTCATCACGCTAAGAATGGCTCGCTGGCAGATACTGAAGTTGCCCCACTGGGGCATGCCAGAGGAAGAAACATGATCACTGATGACATGTTGCGCGGCTTTACCAAGAAAGCCGAAACCATCTATTCACCGTCCGAACTCTCTCAGCTCAAATCTGAGCTTGATCCTCGGGTTCACAGCATCATCGACAACACGATTGATTACGCCAGCAGGTATGGCGTCACCTTCACGTCGCGCAAGGATGTTTGCGCCGTGATTGGCAAGTCGAGTGCTGGCCTCATCTGGGCTGAGCGTAGTGGCACTTTCCCCAAGGCAATTCCAATCCAGCCGGGACGGGTCGCGCACAGTGATCTTCGCGTGGCTGCGATGAATGCCATGATTATGAACGCCAGCCTGGTTCAGCAGGAGGTGGCATGAGATGCGGAAAGTGCATAAGCCAAGCGCGGCTGCACTGGCCGCTGCTTCTGCGGCTCAGGCCCCAGAAAAGCGAACCCCTGCACCCGAGGTAAAGCAAGGCACAGGGGATCAGTGTCAGATTGCCGGTAAACACTCCGAACCTACCAGATATGGTGGTCCCAACAAAGAGGGAAAGCCAAGCCTTCGCACTCTCGTGTTCAAGATGAACGGAATGGCGAATGCTTTCCTGCGTGATCGTTATGGCCTCGCCATACCTGAGAAGGCGGGCCAAGGCGGGCCATGCCCTGTCTGCGGTGGAGATGATCGGTTCAACTGGTTCATGGGGCGAGATGGCCGCATTCGGTACTTTTGCCGGAGGGAAGGTGAAACCCGTGATTTGGCAGACATGATGGTGGCTGCTGGCTGTGTGTCCAGCCTGAGGGAAGCGTGGGAGGTGCTGAATGGCATATCCTGACTTGGTTCCCATCCATGGCACCCCGGTACAGCTCTATCTTGAGAGGCGTGGTGTCTGGGGTGAGCTGGCTGCTGAAACCAATGCCCTGAGATATGGGCGGGAATGGTTTGCTGGTGCTGTGCGGCACGTCATGTACGCGCGGCTTCGCGATACCCGCACCAATGAGCCAATCTCCGTCCAGAGGACGTTCATGGACGCTCAGGGATGCCGTTTGCGCGGTTGGAAGGGTAACCCCTCCAAAAAGGTGCCAAAGCTCTCACAGGCGGGCATATCAACGGCGGAAACAGCCATCATGCTGGATCCGTTTGAGCATGTAACCCACGGCCTGACGATTGCCGAGGGTGTGGAGGCTGCTCTGGCTGTTGCTGACTACTGGCAGCACAGACCCGTGTGGGCGGTCACCGGCACCATGTTCATGAAGAACTTCGAACCGCCTCCTTACTTGGATGCTGTCACCATCATCGCAGACGCAGATGAGCCGGGGATTGCTGCGGCCAGAGCCTGCGGTGAGCGCCTGACTGAACAGGGCATCGAAGTCAAAATCTACAAATCCCGCAACGAAGGGGAAGACCCGGATGAGTTGGCCGTCCGACTGAAAAAGGAAATGGCCAATGCCCGATCTGCCTAAGAACATGGAGGAGGTTAAGATCGAACCTCTGAAACCAGAAGGTACGGCTTACGTGCAAAAGCCGCTTGA
This sequence comes from Ruegeria arenilitoris, assembly GCF_013032855.1. Classification (GTDB taxonomy): domain Bacteria; phylum Pseudomonadota; class Alphaproteobacteria; order Rhodobacterales; family Rhodobacteraceae; genus Ruegeria; species Ruegeria arenilitoris. The sequence continues at coordinate 543,832 of NZ_WQDA01000002.1, read as the reverse complement.
GCTGTGGAACTCTCGCAAGCCTCCAAAGCTTGGCTTTTTGGGCACATGGCGTGGGGGTATTTACACCCTCACGGCACCCACAGGCACGGGCAAAACAGCGTTTGCCTTGGTGCTTGCGCTAAGCGTTGCTGCTGGTCAGGACCTGTTGAACATCGGAATAGATAAGCCGGGGAAGGTCATGCTTTGCCTTGGCGAAAATCCAGATGAAACACTGGAAAAGCTTTGGTGCGCGGCGCTGTCTTACGGCGTTCCATTGGAGGAGGTAGAAGACAATCTGCACATCGTTCAGGGGGTCTACAAACCCGAGGCTATTGCCAACGCTATGCGGCAATATGGCGGTGGCTTTGATCTTCTAATCATCGACACGCTGTCAGTTTTCATGGGCCTGACTGAAGGCATGGAATTGAACAGCAACTCAGATGTGTTGGGCTTCCTTAATGCCTGCCGTGTTGAGTTTCGAAAGGATGGCAACCCAACGGTTTTCATGCCCGCCCATCCAACAAAAGGCGCAACAGAAAAGGGTAAGATGATCCCGTTCGGGGCTGGCTCAATCCTCAATCAGATCGACGGAAACTTTTGCTTTACCTCCTCCGGCAATGACAGGGTGGTGCTGAGCAAGGTTGGAAAGCTGCGCGGAACTTTCAGGCATGACCTCTATTTCAAACTGGAATACGCAAAGCATGACAGCCTGAGAGATGATGATGGGCAAAAGCTCGAACTGCCCGTCATGAAGCCAGATCAGCGCGGCCCAACCAAGCGCCAAGTGGAAATGCTGAAGTACCTTGTCGGCAAACGTCTCGGACATAACCAAGCCGCGCGCGAACTCTCCGAAGTCTGTGAATGCTCAGAAAGCACTGCTGGCCGCGAACTGAAATACATGAAGGATCAGGAATGGATTGAGCAGGAAAAAAGCGGCCAGTTCAGGCAATACCGCGTCTCTTCTGCTGGCTCAGAATGGCTGGATTAAGTGGGGTCAAAAGGGGTCCAAGTGGGGTCAAATCGGTTTTGACGCAAGTGGGGTCAAAATGACTTTGACCCTACTTAGTGTTTCAGAGGGGGTGTTGCCTCTAAGTCCTTGATATTGCTTGACCCAAGTGGGGTCAAAATGGGTTTGAAATTTGTGAAGCAACCGTTTCATTTTATCCCCCCTTCTTAGAAGGGGGATAATAAACCACTTGGTTACAGAAATGAGCATCAGTTACTCACGGCGGTGGTGCGTAATTGCTTATCTAAACCTTGATTTAGTATTCCGTGGTATACAGAGGAGAGAATATGTAGTGCCTCAGCCTTCTCTTTGTGCAGGTTATATCGGTCGTAAATCATAGTGACTGATTGGCTGGTATGACCCAGCACTGCGGACACCACATCACGACCTATTCCCTCCCGGCGCATCAGCGTTGCCGCTGTTCTGCGCAGGTCATGGAACCTCCAATCAGGTATGCCTGTTGCTTTATCCAGATTGGCCTTGGCCTTGCTGTGGCCACTGAATGGCTTCTCTCCATGCGTACCTGAGACCACGTATGCGCCAACCTTGGGTTGGCTGCGCAGTATGGTGAGGGCGGTGCTGGAAAGGGGAACAAGGTGAGGCACACCAGACTTGGGGTCTTGGATTGTCCAAACGCCGCGCTCAAGGTCCAGATCATCCCAGCGCATGTGGCATACATCGTTGAGCCTTTGCGCTGTGAGCAGCAGCAGCTGCACCATGACAGCTGAGGCGCGTCGTTGTCCTGTCACATGACGGAGGAGGGAAGCAAGTTCAGTGTCGCTGAGTACCCGGCTTCTGGCCTTGGGAGGCTTCGGCGGTTCGACAGCCAAGATAGGATTAACCTCAAGCCAATGTTTCCTCCTCAGGCACCATGACAGGAACTTGCTTGTCTGGCGGTAAGCAGCCAGTGCAGTCGGGCCTCTGCCGCTGCGCTCTATCTCGTCAATCATCTGGCTTATGTGCTGTGGCCTAAGCTCAGCTAGTTGCAGCGAACCAGCCCGAGGCAAGAACTCAGTTTTGAGCAGGCGCTCTTGCTCCCGCGCTGAGGCAGGCTTCAGGTGTACGCGCGTATGCTCAGCCAGGAATAACTCTATGGCCTCAGCTACACTCAGCCTCTGATCTTCCCTCAGGCCCTTTGGGTTTCGCGGGTCTACGCCCTGCGCGACCAGGCTCTTAAGCTCTACTGCCTTTGACCTGGCTTCAGACAGGGAGAGCGTAGACAAGTCTCCGATCTTCAGCTTCAGCCTTCTCTTGCCCAGCGCGTATTGAAATACCCAGCTGTTGCCACCGCTGGGAAGCTGCCTGAACCACAAGCCTCCGCCATCTGCATGATCGCCAACCGGGAGATTGCGCAAGCCACGCGCATTCAGCTTTTGTGCTACCACCGTGCTACCTCTGACGCTTACCTCATTAACACCCATTATAGCAGGTAAGCATTCAGAGCCAATAAACAAAGGCTGAAGTTTCAGTGCAGAGAACCTATCATCTGAAGGGTCAGCTAATTTGTAATCAGTAGGTCCGCGGTTCGAGTCCGTGTGGGGGCACCATCTTCTCCGAAAACTCAAGAAAGTTTGTACTTGTCTGAACGGCTTTCCGGCGGTGCGGTACGTTGTTTTCTATCCATCGTATTTATTTAACGCATCCCGCTCGCTTGGATGCGCTTGGCAGGGTTGTTCTCTGGGGTCTCAATCGCGAGGCCAATTCAGGATATGGCTGCGACATTCCTCTGCCACTTTTGGGAACTGTGTTCGCTCGCGGGTGTACAGATAGACATCACGAACGTCCGGCAAATCCTCGATCGGACGGAAGGCAGTGTTTTCCGGCAGAAACCGTGCGACCGTTTCGGGCAGTATGGTCACCCACCGCCCGGTTGCGACCATGGCGATCAACGAGTGAGTGTTGTGCACCGTGATCGCAGACCCTGCGATTACGTCTTCGCAACCCTGATTTTCAATGAGTTGGCAAAGCGAGTTGTGCACGAATCCCTTGGCCGCGACCTGGTTCAGCGTTGGTGGCTCGTGCGCAGTGATCAGGGCGTGATCAGCGGCGGCCACAAGCCCAAACCTGTCTTGAAACAGCGGCTCGGCCCGTATTCCGTTCAACGGGTGATGGCCCGAGGCAATCCCCACATCCGCCCGCCCTTCGGTGAGGCTGTCCAAAACCTGTCGGGTGTCGGTGTCCCTCAGCTCGATCTTCAGGCCGGGAAAGGCGCTGGACAGGTGGTCAAGCAGCGATGGAAACAGCAGTGCTGCCACCGACGGGACGGACACGATCCGGATCAGCCCTTGGGACGCCTTGGCCAGGGCTTCGATGCTTTGGACCGTGTCGTCAAATTGGCGCACCTGATTTTGGGCGAGGGCAAAGACTTCCGCCCCCAGAGGTGACAGCTGGTTCTTTCGCTCACCCAGAAACAAGCGTTTGCCGAGATGTTCTTCAAACTGTTTCAGGGTCATCGAGACCGCAGACTGAGTGCGACCCAGACGGCTTGCGGCTTCGGCAAGATTTCCGGACTGGGCGACTGTGCAATAGCAGCGGAGCATTTCCAGTTTCAGTGACAAATTTCAGATTTCCTAAAGTTAATTTAATTTGTTTGAGTTTGCCTGATGTCCGGGCAGAGGTCTATTCTGTTCGTGAAACGTACCGGATCCGAGGCCCCCTGTGACAGAATTGAACCTGATAGCCGGCGAGTGGATGGCCGGCGACACCGCGATCGAGAACCGCAACCCCTCTGATCTGACGGATGTGATTGGCCTGTTCGCCCAGGCAAGCGCCGATCAGCTGTCCGCGACCCTCGACCGGGCACGTAACGCGCAGCTGGAATGGGCGGCCTATGGCTTGGAACGCAAGCAGGCGGTTCTGATGAGTATCGGGACCGAGTTGATGTCCCGCGCCGAAGAGTTGGGGCGGTTGTTGTCGCGAGAAGAGGGGAAGCCGTTTGCCGAGGGTAAGGGCGAGGTTTACCGCGCGGGGCAGTTCTTTACGTATTATGCGGCGGAATGCCTGCGCCAGATTGGTGAAAACGCGGACAGCGTACGTGAGGGCGTCGAAATCGACGTGCGCCGCGAACCGGTCGGGGTTGTCGCGGTTATCTCTCCTTGGAATTTCCCGACAGCTACGGCCGCATGGAAGATTGCACCTGCCTTGTGTTATGGAAACGCCGTGGTGTGGAAGCCAGCCAACCTGACCCCCGCCTCAGCCGTGGCGTTGACCGAGATCATCGCGCGTCAGGACATTCCCAAGGGTCTTTTCAGTTTGGTCATGGGGTCAGGCGGCGCAATCGGACAAAGACTGGTTGAGAGCCCGCAGGTGGATGCGATCTCGTTCACCGGGTCGGTGCCTGTCGGCAAGGGCATTGCCGCAGCAGCCATCCAAAACCTGACCAAGGTGCAGATGGAGATGGGTTCCAAGAACGCGTTGGCCGTGATGGATGACGCGGATCTGGATCTGGCGGTGTCACTTGCGCTGGGCGGCGCTTTTGGCGGCACCGGGCAGAAATGCACCGCCTCTTCGCGGTTGGTGGTCCATGCCGCGATCCACGACGCCTTTGTCGAGAAGCTTGTCGCCGGCGCCAAGGCACTGAAGGTCGGGCATGCCCTGGAGGAAGGCACGCAGATGGGACCCGTCGTCAGCGAGCAGCAACTGCAAGAGAACCTGGCCTATGTCGAACTTGGCCAATCCGAAGGCGCCGAGCTGGCGTGCGGCGGGCAACGGCTGGAGCTGCAGCATGACGGGTATTACATGTCGCCCGGCGTGTTCGTGAACACTAACAACACCATGCGGATCAACCGGGAAGAGATGTTTGCCCCGCTGACCAGTGTGATCAAGGTCAACAGCTATGATGAGGCTTTGGCGATCGTGAATGACACGAATTTCGGCCTGACATCGGGCATCGTGACCCAGAATCTTGCGCGCGCGACGCATTTCCGGCGTCATGCAAGAACCGGTGTCGTGACCGTCAATTTGCCCACGGCAGGCACTGATTATCACGTTCCTTTCGGTGGCCGGGGCGAGAGCTCGTATGGACCGCGCGAACAGGGCAAAGCGGCCGCCGAGTTCTACACCACTGTCAAAACCGCCTATATCAGCGCTGGGACCCCGATCTGATGCGGATTGACGGCCTGCAATACGCCAATTGGTCGGAAAAGATCTTCCGGCAATTGCGGGAAGGGGGCGTGGATGCCATCCACGTCACCGTCGCCTACCACGAGAATTTTCGTGAAACGGTTCAGAACCTCGAGAAATGGAACCGATGGTTCGAGTTGTTCCCGGACCTGATCATGAAGGGACGATCGGCCAGCGACATCGACACCGCGCGTGACACCAGGCGTACGGCCGTTTTCTTTGGTTTCCAGAACCCATCACCCATGGAAGACGACATTGGGCTGATTGAAATTCTGTACGATCTCGGTGCCCGGTTCATGCAGTTGACCTACAACAACCAATCCCTGCTAGCGACCGGCTGCTACGAGGCTGAAGACACCGGTATCACCCGGATGGGGCGGCAGGTGATCAAGGAGATGAACCGCGTGGGATTGGTCATCGACATGAGCCATTCGGCCGACCGCTCCACGATTGAGGCAGCCGACCTTTCCGCGCGTCCGATCGCCATCACCCACGCCAATCCGCATGACTGGGCGCCCGCCCTGCGCAACAAGCGTGACCCCGTCATCCGCGCCGTGACGGAAAGAGGTGGGATGCTCGGGTTTTCGGTCTACCCTCATCACCTGACGGACAAGTCCGACTGTACGCTGGAAAGCTTTTGCACCATGATTGCCCGAACGGCCGAAAAATACGGAACACAACATCTCGGGATCGGAACCGACCTGTGCCAGGACCAACCCGACAGCGTTGTCGAGTGGATGCGTGTGGGTCGCTGGACCAAGGAAATCGATTACGGCGAAGGATCGTCTGCGAACCCGGGTTTTCCGCCGATGCCAAAATGGTTCCGGGACAATCGTGACTTTGACAAGATCGAGGCCGGCCTTCTCGCGGTTGGGATGACCTCGACCGAAGTCGCCGGGATCATGGGGCAGAACTGGTACCGCTTCTTTGCGGATAACTTCGGACCGGTCCAGAATTGACCGGACCGGGGCCGCATATCGCGCGCCGGGATCCGGCAACCGTTATGCGGCTCAGCAGGCTCGGGTCTTTGCACCAGTGCAGGCTCAGCTTCATGCGCGTTCTGACCCGCCGCCTGGCACGCGACAACTGGCGGTTTTCCACGCCGGTGTTCGAGATTGACGAGGCGGGTGTCGGACGGGCCGTCTATGTCGCACAGGGACCCGAACGCGCGTATTCTCTGGTGGCCTTCGCCCATGATCTTCCACCAGAAAAACGGTCGGACCGGGTGATCGCGGATGCTTGGGACGCGACCTTCACCCTATTTGACGGAATCCCTTCCGAAGCCGACCTTGACCGGCTTTCCTGCAATGTACCGCTGCAGGAGGCCGGCCGGATCAGCGAAACCGAACTGTCGCTATCCCGGGCCAATCGTTCGGTCCGATTGTGGACGCATGTCGTCGAAGCCCTGGCCGATGGTCGACAGCCGGATCTGGAGCAGATCCAAAAGGTTGGCTACCTGATGCGAACCACGGCCGTGTACGGATCGGGAAAATTCGGGGCCGCGGACCGGGAAAACACTGCAAACCGTCCGGAAACCGAGGGGCCGTTTCAGGCCGAGATGCTGTCGGTATTCCTTACCCGCGCCTTCGTGCGGGACCTGGTCGAACACATGGCGCGCGCCAATGGGGGAAGCAAGGCCGTCAAGATGGCCCCTGATATCGCGCGCCGCCTTGGCATCGGGAATTCCACGGGACTGGGCATGGCGCCCTTCCTGATCAATCATCCGGTCCTGCTGAACAACTGGATCATGGCGCGCGAAGAGGCAATCGCCCGGGTTCGATCCGTGCAAACCGCGACCCAAGAAGAAATCAGTGTATTCCGGTCGGTGTTTGATCGCAGCCAAGTGTCGATTGGCCAATGGCATTCGGAACATCCGATACAAGAGCGGAAACTGTCTGCTCTGAAAGCGGACCTCGGGGTGATCGCGGACTTTCTCCGCCATGACGATCTTACGGGCCGAAGACCTTGGAACCGTCTGGTGGAGTGGTCGGAGACTGTGCTGAGCGAGGAGGGGCAGGAGTTGCTTCTTTCCCTGATCCTCGAACCCTATTCAGACTTGGTGGACGGTTTGTCAGGATGCACGGCGGATTCAAGCCCGCATCTGTACGAGATTGACGGTGCCATGCCGCTGGCCGATGTGCGGCAAGCGATCCGCGACAGTTTCGGTTGGGTGTTGGATCTGGACTGGGGCGCCCGGGAAGCCTGCGCAAGGGTCTGGTATGTATCGGAAGAAAAGCTGGAACCCAGACTGGGTGAGCGCTTTGATGAGCCGGTAGCCGAGTACGAACAACCGCTTGCCCCGGCACGGGATGCGGCAGCGGCATATTCGGCAATGGCCGATTGGGATACCGCCGCGACCACCGCGGAATTTCTTCTGCGCCATCCTGAACATCGCCACACGATCCGCCGGGCGCAGATCAGCCGTAAGGCCCCCTACAGCGAGATACGAGACAACACGATTGGTGCATCAGTTCTGCCGATCGACATGCTCCGCGCCAAACTGTCCTTTTTCGGCGCGACGCATTTCGATCCCCGCTCGGACCGTTGGGTCCGTATCTGCATGTATTCAGGCGCGCCGTACCCCGAGGATCTTTCGCCCGAAAATGCCGATTTCTGGGTTTATCCGGAGGTGCCGGAATGAACCTGTCGCTAAACGAGGTCGAAGGACTGGCAAAACGCGCGGCACGTGGGGCGGGTCATCACTGGGGGCCGGCCGAGGACGCCGCCAAGGCGACCCGCTGGCTGTGTCTGCAAGGTTTTGACGGTGCAGCCGCCTTGTCAGCGGTCCTGCGCCAGGAATTTGCCCTTCGGTTTGATGCGCACACGCCGCGGGACCTCGGGGCGCCTTGGCGGGCGCATGGGCAGATGTGCCCGTTGGGGGCGGGGATGCTGCTGTCAGATTGTTCGGATCATCTGGGCCGCGGGCCGATCGTTCTGTATGACGTGGCGGTTCCACTGTTGCTCTTGCCGTTCGCTGGCAACGCTGCACGCCGATTGCAAACCAATGTGACCGTCGTCTGTGATGAACTCAGCGCCACGACGGATGGGGAGGTCGTGGACGCTCCGGATCTTTGGCCGGAAAGCGCCACAAAGGTCATCGTAAGGATCGGCGGTACACCTGGAAAACTGCGCGCCAAGCAGACGCGCGCCCTGCCGGCGCCCGCGGCTCTGGCTTTTTTGAACACTCTGGCTCAACGCACCTATGCCCCCGCAACCGAGGAATCTCGCCGCTTGGGCGCCGGCGCTGGTTTGTCCGATAATGACTGAGGAGGCCGAGATGCCAGAAACCCGAACGTTGTCCCTTGCCGAAATCGAGGATCTGTCGCTGCGCGCTCTGATGGCGGCCGGCACGTCCGAGGACAATGCCCGGCCATTGGCGGTTGCGACCGCCGCGACCGAGGCGGATGGGGTGGCCAGTCACGGGCTGGCCTACATCCCGATCTATTGCGAGCACGTACAGTGTGGCAAGGTAGACGGGCGAGCACAGCCGGTGATATCCGCCCCAAAACCGGGCGTGGTGGTCGTTGATGCGGCCACCGGTTTCGCGCACCCGGCGATCGACTTGGGGTTCGACGCGTTGATCCCGGCCGCACGCGAGCAGGGAATAGCTGCGCTGGCCATCCGCAACAGTTACAACTGTGGTGTGCTGGGGTATCACACCTATCGCTTGGCTCAGGCGGGCCTTGTTGGTCTGGGGTTCACCAATGCACCTGCATCTATTGCGCCGTCGGGTGGTTCACGGCCCGTCGTGGGAACAAACCCGTTTTCGCTGGCCGTTCCGGGTGCTGATGGGCAACCTGCCGTCTTGATCGACCAAAGCGCCAGCACGATCGCAAAAAGCGAGGTCATGAAGCACGCCCGCGAGGGAAAGCCGATTCCAGTCGGTTGGGCGCTGGACCCTGATGGCAACCCGACAACTGACCCCGCCGTGGGCCTCAAGGGCTCGATGGCGCCTTCGGGCGGCTACAAGGGCGTGGGTGTCGCACTTCTGACAGAAGTGATGGCCGCCGCATTGACCGGGGCCACTTTGGGCATCCATGCTTCACCCTTTTCCGGAACTGTGGGCGGTCCGCCAAAGACCGGTCAGTTCTTCATTGCCATCGACCCCGGCGCTACGGCCGGGTCGGAGTTTGCTGCCAGTATCGCGGAACTTGTCGAGGCGATCCGGTATCAGGAAGGAGCGCGTCTGCCCGGCGATGGTCGGCGCGCCAAGCGCCTGCAGGCCAACCAAGACGGGGTTGGTGTCAGCGTCGCGACGCTGGACAAAATCCACGCCATCCTGGCCTGACACCCGTTTCAGGCGGAAACAGGGGCAAGGCCGATGCCTCGCCCCCTCTGCATCACGCATTGATGATGTTGTGTTCCGGTCCGTACGGAAAGCCGGTGATATTTTCGGCCCCATCCTCGCCTACGACCAGAATGTCGTGCTCGCGATAGCCGCCCGCGCCGGGTTGACCTTCGGGAATCCACAGCATCGGCTCGATGGACACGACCATGCCCGGCTCGAGCACCGTGTCGATGTCTTCGCGCAGTTCCAGGCCCGCTTCACGACCGTAGTAGTGGCTGAGGATGCCGAAGGAATGCCCATATCCGAACGAGCGGTATTGCAGCAGGCCCTGATCGGCGAAGAACCGGTTGATCTCGGCTGTGATGCCGGAACAGGTCGCGCCGGGTTTGATCAGGCTCAACCCCAGCTCGTGCGCGGCTACATTGGCCTGCCACAGGCGCAGGCTGTCGGCGTCGGGCTCGCCCAAGAACAGGGTACGTTCCAGCGCGGTGTAATAGCCCGAGATCATCGGGAATGTGTTGAGTGACAGGATATCGCCATTCTGCAAGGCCCGCTTGGTGACCGGGTTGTGTGCGCCGTCGGTGTTCAGGCCCGACTGGAACCAGACCCAGGTGTCGCGGTACTCGGCGTCGGGATAGGCGCGGGCGATCTCGATCTCCATCGCATCGCGGCCGGCCATGGCGATCTCGATCTCGGTGGCGCCTTCACGAATCGCGGCATGGATGGCCGCGCCGCCCACGTCCGCCGTACGTGCGCCGCCTTTGATCAACTCGATCTCTTCGGCCGATTTCACCATCCGCGCGGCCATCGTGTCGGGGGCGATGTCCACAAGCTCAGGCTGGTTCAGCATGGACAGGGCCGTGTCGCGCGCGGCCAGCGTCATGTGGTCGCTTTCGATGCCGATCCGGCGGGCAGTCCCGATCAGGCTGGCTACGGCGCGCCAGTAGTTGTCGCGCTTCCAGTCGGTGTAGATCACGTTGTCCTCGACCGACCGGCGCCAGGGCTGGCCCGCGTCGATATTGGCCGACACGGTGGTGCAATTGTCCTGAGTCACCACGCAGCCATAGGGCCGTCCGAAGGCGCAGTACAGAAAGCCCGAGTAGTAGGCGATGTTCTGCATTGAGGTCAGCAGAACGACGGGTATGTCCCGTTGCGCCATGATGGCGCGCAGTTTGGCCAGCCGCCGGTCGTACTCGGCCCGGCTGAAGGGCAGGGGCGCCTTGTCACCGTTGTGGCAGGTGAAGAATTCGGGGCGATTTGAAAGGTCTGTCATGTGCTCTCTCGTTTCTTTGCCGGACGTGCAAAGCCCGGCCACATGTCCCGGCGTACAGGACAGGCGGTCTCGGGGTCCGAGAGCCGATCACCTCCTTGGGTGCTGCGACGCCATCGCAGCAGGGGGCGAACAAGGAAATCGTTAGATCAGGCCACGCCGCCGGTCAAGCCGGTGTCAGCCCGCGCAGACGTTCCGACCGCCGCCGCAGCAGCTCGACCGTGGTCAGCAGGGCGATCGAGATGACGACGAGGATCGTGGCCACGGCCAGGATGGTCGGGCTGATCTGCTCGCGCAGGCCGGTGAACATCTGCCACGGCAGCGTCTTTTGGCTGGCCGATCCGACGAAAAGCACCACGACCACCTCATCGAACGAGGTGATGAAGGCGAACAGCCCGCCCGAGATCACGCCGGGCAGGATCAGGGGCATCTGGATCTTGAAGAAGGTCCGAACCGGACCAGCGCCCATATTCGCAGCGGCCCGCGTCAGCGAGCGGTCAAAGCCGACCAGCGTGGCGGTCACGGTGATGATGACGAAGGGAATGCCCAGAACGGCGTGGGCCAGGATTACCTTGAGGTAGCCCACAAAGGTCTTGTTCATGCCCAAAGTGCCTTCAAGGAAGCGCCCGATGTCGCTGTAGAAGAAGAACATGCCCGTCGCCGAGATGATCAGCGGCACGATCATCGGAGAAATCAGGATCCCCATGATGGCGCGCCGCCCCGGCACATGCGATTGGCTGAGACCGATGGCCGCCAGCGTTCCCAGCGTTACCGATATGATCGTGGCGATGGGCGCAATGATCAGCGAGTTCTTGAAGCTGCGCTGCCATTCGTTGTTGGTGAAGAAATCCTGGTAATGCTTCAGCGAATACCCTTTGGGGTCCAGCCGCAGCATCTCGGGTGTAAAGGTAAAGAAGTCCTGCGCGTTGAAAGACAGCGGAAGAACCACCAGAATTGGCGTGATCAGGAAAACGAAGATCGCGCCGCAGATCACCCGGAACAGGTAGTGATAGAACACCTGCTGCGCCGTCAGATAAGGGAGCAGCTTGCGGCGGTATCGGCCCTCGTACAGCCAGAATGTGAACCATGCGAAAAACCAGCCGCCCAAGAAGCCGAGCACACCGCCCATCGGCCCGGAAACCGCGAAGCCGACGGCCGCAAAGCCGATGATGTTGATCCAGTAGGCAAGTCTCTCGTTCTTGAGGAACGAGATGTAGATCCAGGCCAAAAGGGCCGTCAGCGCCGCGCCGCCGATCATTCCAAGGGGGACCGAGCCGTTTCCTGCGCCGACAAACATGCCGGCAAACGCGCCGGCCAGTGCGACGCTGGGCAGGACCATGGATAGGGGCTTGCGCGAAATTGGTGTCAGTGCGGCCATGTCGGTTACCCCAGCTTCACGTTATCGATGCCCACGATCTTGTCGTAGACCCAGTAGAGGATCAGAACCACCGCCAGCAGGATCGTCCCCAATGCTGCAGCCAGGCCCCAGTTCAACGACGACGATATGTGATAGGCAATCCGGTTCGAGATGAAGACACCCTTGGTGCCGCCCACGATTTCGGGCGTGATGTAGTAGCCGATGGCCAGAATGAACACGAGGATCGATCCTGCTCCGATGCCCGGGATGGATTGCGGGAAGTAGATCCGCCAGAACGTGGTCCAGTTCGTGGCGCCCATGGATTTGGCCGCGCGAGTGTAGGATGGCGGAATCGTCTGCATCACCGAATACATCGGCAGGATCATGAACGGCAGCAGGATATGCGTCATGGCAATGATCGTGCCGATCTGGTTGTTGATGATGATCAGCCGGGCGTCATCTGCGACCAGCCCGAGCCAGACGAGGGTATCGTTTATGACGCCCTGCTGCTGCAGCATGACCTTCCACGCGGATGTCCTCACCAGAAGCGATGTCCAGAAGGGCAGCAGAACCAGAATCATCAGCAGGTTCGACACGCGCATTGGCAGGGTCGCCAGCAGGTAGCTGACCGGATAGGCGAGCAGGATGCAGGCCCCGGTAATAACCAGCGACATGAACAACGTACGCCCGAACAGCTTGATGAGAATCTGTTTGTCTTCCGGCTGTGCCTGAGCACCTTCCGGGGTGCGCCGCATGTCGATTGCGTTCAGGAAGTAACCGTTGGTGATCGGAACCGCATGGGTCTTGATCACGCGCCACGTCTGCGGATCCCCCCAGCCGTCATGGATCTCGATCAGCTTTTCCTTGAACGGACCGTCGGTTTCGGGGTCCAGCCGTTTGATCTTGCGGCCTGACTGGCGGAACAGCGAAGACATGCCGGTTTCTTCGTAGTTCAGACGCGTGCCAAGCCGGGTGTGTTCCTTGTTTTCGATCGCGACCACCATGTCACGTACGAAGGCATCATAGACGTCCTCGCCCGGCAATTCGCCGCTGGTTTCATCCCAGTTGTCCAGCGCTTCGACCGTCAGGGGCAGGGTTTCCGAGACAATTCCGTTTTCGACTGACCGAAACAGCATCGATGCGATCGGTACGAGGAAGGAAAACAGCACGAACAGAAGCAAAGGCGCGATCAGCATAAGCGCGCGCAGTTTCTGACGTCGCAATGAACGCGCCAGCGATTGCTTGAGCGGCGTTCCGTCCGCTGCCAGCATGGGTCCTGCGGTTTGGCTTGCGTCAGTCATCAGTGCCTCTTGGTTGTGCCCGGGTCAGATGGCGGCGCACCGCCACCTGACGTTTCTTCAGAGATTCAAGCGCTTATTGCGCCAACCACGCCTGGAATTTGGCGTCGATGTCATCGCGGTAGTCAGCCCAGAACTCGTAGTTGTAGAGGAACGTGTTCTTGGCATTTTCCGGATCGGTCGGCATGTGCGGAGCCATGTCGATTCCCAGTTCGGCATGCTTGCCGACCAGCGGAGCAGACGAAGCGCGAGCCGGGCCGTACGAGATGTACTTGGCCTGATCCGCCAGGCGCTGGGTGTCGGTCGCGAACATGATGTAGTCCAGCGCGCGTTGCTTGCGCTCTTCGCTCAGACCGGCGGGAATGATCCAGCCGTCCAGATCGAAGACCTGCGCGTCCCACAGCATGGCGACGGGCTGCTTCTGCTCTTCGATGACGCTGAACAGGCGGCCATTGTAGGTCGAGCCCATGACGACTTCGCCGTCAGCCAGCAGCTGAGGCGTATCGGCACCGGCGGACCACCAGACGACGCTGTCCTTGATGGTGTCCAGCTTCTTCAGAGCACGGTCCTGGCCTTCGTCGGTTGCCAGAACGTCATACACTTCGTCCTTCGGGACGCCGTCGCACAGCAGGGCCCATTCCATGTTGTTGATCGGGCGCTTTTCCAGCGACCGCTTGCCGGGATAGGTCTCCAGGTCGAAGACCGCGCAGATGTCGGTCGGCGGGTTGTCCCCGACCATGTCGGTCCGATACCCAAAGGTGGTCGAATACACGATCTGAGGGATGAAGCATTCGCTGACCAGCAGATCGCCGAAGTCTTCCGAAGCCGGGGTGCCGTCCGGCGCAGGCGCCAGCTGGGTGTCCGGGTCGATTTCCATCGCCAGACCTTCGTCACACAGACGGATCGCGTCCGCGGCAACCACGTCGACCACATCCCATGTGATGTTGCCCGCCTCGTTCATGGCGCGCAGTTTGGCCACGGCCTCGGCCGAGCTGTCATCGTTCAGGATGGTGACGCCGGTCTTTTCCGAATAGGGCTCGTGATAGGCCTTGAGCTGCGACTTGGAATAGGCGCCGCCCCAGGACACGATCGTCATTTCTTCGGCGGAAACTCCGCCTGCTGCAGTTGCCAGAGCAACAGCTGTCAGCATTGTGGTGGTACGTTTCATATGTAGCTCCCAGTTTTTCCCGTTTTATGCTTGGTCGACCAACGCACGGGTTTTCGTCGGTCGGTTCTTTCGGCTTGGGGGCGGATTGCGAAGCCCGGCGCGCCTAGGCGTCCAGAGCGCGGCAATCCTGCGCCAGCCATCCGATCTCGATCTCCTGACCCGGTGTCAGCCTGACGGCGTCAGGGGCATTCCGGGTCTTGACGATGAATTCATCATTGCCGGCCACCGACATGCGGAACCTGAATACATCGCCCATGTAGATGAATTCCTTCACCACAGCCTTGAGCGTATGCGCTTCGGGGCTGAGGCGATCCTTGTTGAATTCCACGCGCTCGGGCCGGATCGAGACCTTGGTCCGTTCCCCCGGTTGGCTCACGTTGATCGGAACCGCGTCGATCTCGGATCCATCGTCCAGCGTGACGACGCAATTCCCGCCATCGACGGATTTCAGAACGCCTTCCAGCGTGTTGTTCTCACCGATGAACTGCGCAACGAAACTGTTCTCCGGTTCTTCATAAAGCTGGTCCGGCGGTGCAAGCTGCTGGATCCGCCCATCGTCAAAGACCGCTACGCGATCCGACATGGTCAGCGCTTCGGTCTGGTCGTGGGTCACATAGACGGTCGTGATCCCCAATTCATGGGCCAGACGCGTGATTTCAAACTGCATGTGCTCGCGCAGCTGTTTGTCCAATGCGCCCAGCGGTTCGTCCATCAGAACCAATTCGGGTTCGAAGACCAGCGCGCGGGCCAAGGCGATACGCTGTTGTTGTCCGCCTGACAGCTGCGCGGGTCGGCGGCTGCCGAAGGCACCCATCTGCACCATGTCGAGGGCGCGCTGGACCTTTTCTTCGCGCTCGGACTTGCCGATTTTTCGGACTTCCAGCGGAAAGGCGAGGTTCTCGGCCACAGTCATGTGCGGGAACAGGGCATAGTTCTGAAACACCATCCCGATGCCACGCTTGTGCGGCGGAATGTTGTTGATCGGTCGCCCATCCAACAGAATTTCGCCATGCGTCGCAGTTTCGAACCCGGCCAGCATCATCAGGCAAGTGGTTTTGCCAGATCCCGATGGGCCCAACATTGTCAGAAACTCGCCCTTTGGCATCGCGAGGTTAAGGTCTTTGACGACAAGATTTTCGCCGTCATACGATTTTTGAACGCGTTGAAATTCGACAAACGCGGCGTCGCTAGAAGTGCCGGTCACAAGACCCCCTGTTGCGTCAATTCTTGATCCGGTTGGTCCGGATTTCATTGATCCCTGAGCACATTAAAGACGCAGCAATGTCCGGCTGGCAAGACTCAATGACAAAAACCAATCCTCATTGGGTGGGATTCAAGGATTTTGCGCAGTGTTGAGGCGCCGCATGTGCCACGCAAGGGTCTGATTGCTGGACAAGACCGGTTTGCCAATCTGTTCATGGATCTGCGGGATGGCGTCCAACGTGCGAAGGTTGGTGCAGCTGAGAAAAACAGCTTCGACCGCTCTGTCCGAACCCAGCCTCACCGCGGCGTCAACGATGGATTGCGTTGATATCCGGACGACCTTTGCTTCTTCGGAAATCCCAAAGGTGCCGAACACATCCATGAGGATCCCTTGATCGGCGAAGGCCGCGCGAAGCGCCGTGTTGACCTGCTCCTCATAAGGGGACAGCAGTGCAAAGCGTGACACACCCAGTTCGCGCGCCTGAGCAACCGCGGCGCGCAGAGGGTTGGTCACCGTTTGCACGTCACAAGTCTGCTTTACCAGTTCTTCGACCTTTTCCGATCCGATGACCGAGCTTGCCGAGGTGCAGGCGTAACCCACAGCCCGGAAGGGGTGCGCCTTGGGCAGTAAATCTGCCGCCGCTGGAAGCGCATGCTTCATGCGGGTCAACGTCTTGGTCGTGACCTGCGGGTCGCTGGTTATGCGCGAGACATAAATGGGTGAAGGGTCGCCGGCAAAAAGCCTGCGGAAATCGCCTTCGATCGTCTCGTCTGTCTGCAGAACGATCAGGCCAAGCGGAGATATGTCCGGGTCATCCGTGTCCAGAGAAAATGGCAGTGTTGTCATAGCTCGGGAATCTCCCGTCGTGCCTTGGGGCTCAGGAACCGAGGTGCGCTTTCGGTGACCAGCACATTTTCCTCGTGGACAAGTATTTTGCCACCGACCTCAATACCTGGCTCCAGCGTCAACACCATTCCGGGTTTCAGAACCGTTTGATCCGTTGGGATGAGCGAAGGCCACTCGGTCAATGACATGCCCAATCCGTGGCCCAGGCGCCCGGCTTCGGTCCCGCCGCCGCCACGGGACAGGACCGAGCTCATCGTGTGATACAGGTCCGAGGCCGTCGCGCCCGGTCTGGCCTGCTCGAACGCCGCCTCAGTCGCATCGATCAGCGCGTGGTGCGCCGCGCGCACGGCGGGACTGGCCGGGCCGACGGACCAGTTGCGGTCGAAATCGCAAAGATACCCATCCCAGACCAGCCCGGTATCCAACATAAGCACGTCGCCCGGCTTCAACGGTCGTTGGGTTGCCGGTGAGATCACGTCGCCATATCCGCCTTGGTCGGCCGCGCCGGCAAGATAAGGCACCCAATCGGCGCCTGCGTCGAGACACAACATCTGGAACCGTCGAAAGACCTGATCCAGAGGAACACCGGCCGCTGCAATCTCAGGAACCCGCTCAAAAGCCTGTCCCGCGATCAGGCAGGCGGTTTCGATCTTTTTGATTTCGGCTTGAGATTTGACCATGCGCAGGTCGCGCAGAATGCCAAGGTCGCCGGTGATCCTGCGGCGGTCGATTTCGGATTTCAGACGCCCGAAATCCGCAAGCGGCATCCGCAGGTGCGTTTCATGCCCGTCGGGGCATCCGATCAAACCGCCGTCCGGAACAAGTTCGCGCAGGGTTTCGGCCAGCAACGATACTCCGTCGTCTGCCAGATCCGGGGCGGTCCAAGTGCGGATGTCTTCGATCCAGGTCTGCGCCATCAAAGCCGAGCCAATCGACGGGATCACCGCGACAGGTTTGCCGGTCGCGGGAACGACAAGGAACCAGGGGCGCGTCGGGCTTTCCCAGAACCGGGTCAGAAAGCCGCTGAAATACCGGATGTCGGGCTCGGTCGTCAGCAGCAGGGCGTCCAGCCCATGCTCTCGCATGAGATCCTGTGCACGCGCAGTTCTGTCCGCGAACTCGGCTTGTTCGAACCCTCTCACGAGGCTTGCTCGGTCACGATGCACAAAACGCGGTCCCGTGGTCCGATATTGAGCAAGTTGCGGCTATCGGCATCCAGAACGGCGGCCAGTCCGGCGCCGCCTGACGCAGTCGTTTCGAACCCGGCCTCTGCCATGACCGGAAGCTGAGCGGCCACGGTGTCATCCTCCAGCGTCAGAAACTGATCGGCATCCCGCGCCAGTCCATTCAGTGCAATCAGCGATGGCTCCTTGCAATCCAGCCGTCCCATGATGCTGTCCGGACCGTCTGCAAAAACCGGCGCGCCGGCTTGGATGCTGGCCATCAGCGCCGGGGCTGCGGCCGGTTCGACCACGATGATCTTGGGGTCGTCTCCCCAAGCCTTTCGGAAACATGCGGCAACGGCGCCCGCCATGCCTCCTACTCCGGCCTGCAGCAGGATCAATGTCGGAGGTTCGGGACACTGATCAACCGCCTCGACAGCCATTTGAACGTACCCCTCCATCAAGAGATGGGGCAGGTCATAATACCCTTCCCAAGAGCTGTCTGACAGAAGCGTCCAGTCGTTGTCGTTCGCCGCGCGGCTTGCGGCGCTCATGCTTGCGGCGTAATCGACGCCTTCGCGCACCACTCGCGCACCTTGCGCCGAAAGGCGCTGAGCAAAGCTCTCGGGCACGGTTTCAGAAATGAACACTACGGCATTCGCACCAAAAACGCGCGCACCCGCAGCCATGCTTAGGCCGTGGTTCCCGGCGCTGGCCGTTACATAAGTACGGCCAGCAAGGGATGTGTTGTCGGGTGTCTCGGTGGCTTCGCTCGCTTGGTAGGCGATGACATAGGCCGCGCCCAATGCCTTGAACGACCCGAGATTCATCCGCGTCCGTTCATCTTTGATCCAAAGGCGGGAAACGGGCGCCAAACCCTGCGCTTCGGCCAGTGGTGTCACGCCGGAGGCCGGGCACAGCGACAAAAGCTGCGCCAACCGGCTGGAATTGGTTGAAGGGAAGGGGGCCTGTGAAAACAGTTTGCCTTCGCCTCGATACGGGTTGGTGACGGACTTCATCGCGGCCTCCCTCAACGATCCGGCAGACGTCATAGAAATGCAGTCAATCTGTCAAGGCATAGGGGTGAAATGCGAGAAATGCACACTTCCTGTTCCCTGGGAAAAGTGGCTACCTGCCCTGAACCAAACGGCGTTGATCTGGCTGGCGAATTAACCGCTTGCGGTCTTTGCAATCGGTATGGGTGCGTGTAAGTGTTCGGCACGTGATCCGGCGCCGGTGCAGCAGACCGGCCGGATGCGGGCGTGATGGAATGGTAGACATATCGGACTTAAAATCCGAAGGCCCTAGCGCCGTGTGGGTTCGAGTCCCACCGCCCGCACCAAACACACTGGTCGACTTGGCCGAGGGCGATCGTCAGACCGGATAACCCAGCTTGGAGATCAGCCGCCAGATGTCCTGGTTCGCCGCCGACAGCTGCGCGACGACATCCTCGATTTCCTGCATCGCCTGTTCGTCGACCGTATCTTCGCGTCCCAGCTTGATGTCGGTTTTTCGATCGGCAATGCGCATCAGGATCGTTTTGGGGTTCCCGGTTTCCTGGTCGAAGGAATAGATGCAGTGGTTGAACTTGTTGCGGATGCCAGACAGACGGCTGAGCCGCTGCGTGTGCTCTAGGATCGGATCACGAACCGAGGCCGGCCTTCCGTCCATCTTTGCCAGACGCTCGACCAGATCAATTCGGGCGCGGGTCGTGTTCAGGGTCAGGAAAATGATGACGGCTACGTCTTTGTTGGTCCCCGAGAGGCCGGCAATCAGATGTATCAGCAGGCTTTCGGTGTTCGTCCAGACATAGTTCAGGCGGCCGACCAAAAGGATCAACCGATCGAACCTGGCTTCGAAGTCGTCAGTCAACCGAAGTTCGGTGCGCGTCTTGCGCCGCCGCCTCAAAGAAGAAATGCGCCGCTGCCGTTCTGTTGCTGACACCGATCTTGCCCGACACGTTGTGCATGTGCAGCTTGACCGTGTGTTCGGTGATACCCAACTGGGCAGCGATAGCCTTGTTGCTTTTGCCTTCGGAGACAAGCTGCAGAACCTGCTTCTCGCGCCTGGTCAGTTTAGACAACAGAGGGCCAGCCGCAGGGGATTTCGGAGTTTCCCGGGCTGCAGTTGGGGTTTTCGCGCACGGCTTCGATGCAACGCAATTGGCTACAAATCCCGGCAGGTACAACTCTTCATGCATCAGCAGCCGCAGGATCGCGCGCCATGCGTCCGGGGCGACGTTCATCGGAAGATACCCGATTGGTCCGTACCGGGATCGGTCCCATCGCTCGAAAACGAAACGGGCTGCGTCCTCTTTGCGGTATGCGAAGGCAAGGCATCCCGGCATGGACGATCGAACATAATCGGAGGGATGGGCCAGCAGATCCTCCATCATGATCTGATCCACGACAACAATCTTGCCGGAACCCTCAGCATTGCTCGCCTCGGACAAGAATGCCGCGAGGGATTCAAACCGATGGGCTGCCACGCCGAATTCGTGCTGAACGCTTCGCAGGGTCTGGTTGGAGTAGAAGAGCTCTTTCCCAACAAAAACAATCATGAAATCTTCACTTTTGTCGATCGTGCTGGAACTGTTACTTAATTCAGAAATGCTCATATTTGCGCCCCCCTAAATACCCCAGATTACGTCCTGAATTGGCCGTTATTGGCCGGGGTGAAACTGAATAAAAACAATTAAAAATATGTATTGAGTATACCAGAAAGTTCAGTTTTCGACAACTGTACGGCTTTGAGAATCACCGGGTTTTAGAACTTTCGATTAAGGTCGTTTGACGGTCAGGCCGCTTAAATATCGGGATTCAAATAACTAAATTTTTCCGGCTTTTGTGGCAGGCCAATTCGGCTTCGAACTCGACCCTGAAACGCGTGTTCGAGTAATACGGTAAGCAAATCATCGCTTTAGTGATGTTAATACTTTCTGCCAGCTAGGCAGACCGAACAGCATCTGTACCCTGTGTCGTGCTTCAATTTGCGAAGTGTACTTGTACCTGGCGTGTCTGCGGCCCGCGTATTTTCGCGTGATTTTGAGCAGTCACGGAATCGGCTTGGCCGAGAAAGGGGGGTGACAACACATCATTCGAAAGACAAGGCCGCAGACATGCGCAGTTTCGCGAATGGATGCTCAATAATATTTTTCAACCGCGCCGAATATCGCTTTGTAGATGAATGGCGGTCTGGCGCTTCAAAAATGGAAGATTGTTATGCGACGCAATGTGAACAATACCAATGTCACGACCGTTGACGAAGTTAATGTTGAAAATCTCGAAGCTCCGATCTCGGTGGAAATTCCCGTCGAAGAAGCAAATATCGAGGCCGAACTGACCGCGCAGCAACAGCAGCAGGGTCAGGAAGTTCAAAACGCTGCAAATAACGAAGACGAACAGAACCAGGCTCAGGCTCAGGCGACTGAAGTTGCGAACGAACAGGGCCAGGGTCAGGATCAGGGCCAGGCTCAGCAGCAGGGCCAACAGCAAGGTCAGCAGCAATCGAACGTCAATGGCGGCGATGACAGCAACAGCATCGCGAACTCGATCAACATCGATTTCGGTGAAGGCGAGTGGATCCCGCGCGACGATGACCAGGTCGATCTGGATATCGGTGACTCGGCATCCATCGGTGATGTCATCACGGCCGGGAACGACGTGAATTATGATCCCGGCGATGATCTGAACCTGTCCATCTCGATGAATGGTGACGGCAATGATATGTCGTCGATCAACAACCAGTTGGCCAACCTGAGTGACGATGACACGCTGGATTCGCCCAGCCTGTCGAATGACGGATCGTTCTATCAGAACGGAAGCGCGACGGGCGGTTCGGCCTATGCCGAAGAAGGTATCGGTTCATCCTCCGGCGGCGGTAACTCGGGTTCCGGCGGAACCAGCTACGGCGGTGCAGCAAGCGGCGAGACCAATGGCAGCCACGCATTCGCGCTGGGCGGCCACACCGGCAATGCCGGCGCGGCTTCGCAAGGCGGCAACGGTGCGGCCTCGGGCGGCGCCAACAACACGAGCCTGGGTCTTGGTCTGTCGGGCGCCGAAGCCAGTGGCGAAAGCACGGCTGGCAATGGCGGCAACGCCAACAGCACCTCCAGCGCCAACAACACCGGCAGTTCGAATGCCAACGGCCAGGGAACTGGCGGTGAAGGCGGTAATGCCGGCTCGATCGGTCTTGGCCTTGGTCTGGGACTGTCCGGCGCCAACTCGGAAGGCAATGCCAACGGTGGTGAAAACGCGACCGGTTCGATCGGCGCGGGCCTTGGCCTGGCCGGAAACGAGTCGGGTGCGAACGGCGCCAATGGCGGCAACGGCGAGTCATCGAACTCGGGTTCTGCATCGAACAATAGCACCGGTACGACCGAAGCGAATGAAGCGACGGCCGGAAGCAACACGGGTGCGGGCATGGCTGGCAGCGGCGCGCAAAGTGGCGCCAATGGCACCGGCGGGTCTGGTTCCGGTGGCACGGGTTCCGGCGGCTCGGGCTCGGGTGGTGAAGGTGCTGGTGGCGAAGGCTCTGGTGGCGAGGGATCCGGCGGATTCTCGGCCATGGTCGAAGCAGCCATTGCAGCGCTGAACCAGGAAATCGCGGATGGTGGTCCGGCCTTGAATGCGGCTGATACCGACGCTGCGACCGGTGGCGGCGGAACCACGGGCAACAACCCGGGTGCCGGCGGAGCGGGCACCGGTGGTGCTGGAACCGGCGGCGCAGGAACCGGCGGTGCCGGAACCGGTGGCCCAGGGTCCGGCGGAGCCGGCACGGGCGGCAGCTCGGCAGCCAACTCTGGCGCACAGGGCGTCGGCGATCTGGCCGCAAGCGGTCCGAATATCAGCCAGTCGCCCGGTGACGTGAACGGTGCAGCCAGCAACCCGCAGACGTCGACCGGAACCGGCGGAGCCGGCGGTTCGAACGCGGCCAATGGCGCGGCAAACGGAACCGGTTCGGGTTCGTCCAGTGCAGAAGGCGCTGGCGGAGCCGGTGGGACCACGACGCCAACGTCCACCTCGTCCGGTAACGGTGCGGGTTCTGCGGATGCGGTCAACACGGCCGGTACCGGTGGTGCGGCAGAAGTCTTTGCTGACGCTGACACAAACGGTTCCGCCGACAGTCTGGCCGAAGCCATCGCGGGATACGGCGGCGCGTCGTACACCGACAACGATGCCACCTCGACCGGATCCGGTAGCGCGACTGGCGCGGCCAGCTCGGGAGCCGGTGGTGCAGGCGGTGCGTCTGCGGCCAATGGTGGTACCAGCGGCTACGCCATGGGTAGCGCCATGTCCGGCGATACCACGGGTGGCGCAGTCACCGGTGGCAGCGCGGCCGGCGCCTATTCAGGTGACGGCGGAGCCGGCGGCAATGGCGGCACTTGGGGTTCCAACAATGGTGGCGACGGTATCGTCACCGGTGAATCCTACGCGTCGGCAGCAGCAGTGGTCGATACCTCGGCCTTCAACCAGACAATCGTCATGGGCGCCAACGTGCTTGGCAACTCGGTCGATACCACGATGGTTGGCGGTTCGATGAGCTCGACCTACGCGAGCGACGACACCGAGGCATAATGCCTGACCCCGGAGGCCGCGATTTCGGCCTCCGGTCTTTGATGAAAACACCGGGGCCGTGTTTCATGGCCTCGGTCCAACTTAACCCAGACCCGGAAATTTTCTGCCGGAAAGGGTGACAGGGATAGTCCAGATGTCACTTGACAGCATTACGGAAACGATCGCGCATTTTATTGGTACTTTTCAGCTCACGATGGAACAGGCCATCCTGCGGCAGCAATACGAGGAGTTTACGGCGCTCCGACGGCTGGCCGAAGTTGAAGGCCTGGAGGATCCGATCAGGATTGTCGTCAAGGCCGATCTGGATCTGAAGCCCAAGGACTACGACCCGCTTCCCTACCGTTTCCCCGAACCGCCCGCGGACCCGCAGTTGCCGCTGCCACCCGCCGGTCCGATGCTCGAGTCGAGCATCCAGATCGGTGACCCGTTGGCGCCGGGCGGATTCGTTCCGCAGTCCGAATTGCCTATCTCGGTCGGGCCGCAATTCTTGATGTTGCAGCCGCAGGTCGTCAGCGACCTGATAGGGTCTGCCGTCACTTACACATTCCAGACATTGGTCCTGCGCGACAATGATACCGTCGGCGCGGGCGACTTCCGCGATGCGGCGATGCTGACAGCGCAGGCCGAGGCCGCGCTGGACGTGGCGCAGTCGCTTCATGCGATGGCGGCGCCTTCACTGGCGATACCGGACTACATGACGCCAGAATACCTGGATACGCTGGTCGAACAGATAACGACACCGATGAACGGATCGGTCCAAGGTGTCACGGTTCACCAATTCCAAGGTGAAGACGCGGAAGGCATCATCGTAAACGGTCAACACGTGTCGGAGGCTCCGGTCTGGAGCGATCTTCTGCCGGCCTACCACCAGCCCGAGGAGGCTGAGGAAAATCTGGTGTCACAGTCCTATCCGGCCGAGTGGAGCCAGTCCGAGGGGCCGGAGTCACACGAGGGTCATACCGTTGTCACCGGCGGCAATCTTGCGATCAACGAAGTCGCACTGAACGTCGGTTGGGTGGATGCCCCCTTCATCGCCGTGGGTGGACAAGCGATCAGCCTGACGATGATCAGCCAGGTCGCGCTGGTATCAGATGTTGATGTCGGAAACACCGGCAGCGGCGCGGGCACCAACGTCGTCCAATCCGCCCAGATTGAAACAGAGGCGAATCCTGCGCCGTGGCTTGCCGGAACCTCGGCCGTCGCTGGTGGGGCCGGGCAGCCGTCCTTTTTGACCGTCGATTGGATCCATGGCGATCTGGTGGTTGCCAACTTCCTCAAGCAGGTCATCAACGCCACCGATATCGACCATATCCAGACCGAGATTTCCGCGTCTTCGACCATGTATGCGATGGGTGGCAACCAGATGGTCAACGTGGCCGATATTGTTCAACTCGGCAACTATTATGACCTGATCATGATCGGCGGCGACATGATCTCGGTCGACATGTTGTTCCAGACGCTTGTCCTGATGGATGACGACCTGGTGTCAGGTGGCCTAGCCGGACCTGCCGGAGGTGCGAACGAAAACCTGCTGATGAACCAGGCCTCGGTGATGATCAACGGCCTGGACCTGCAGGAGGCGCTTGAGGAGAACATGGCCGAGGCCATGACTCTGAATGAAATGAACATGGCGGCGCTCGAGGACGCATTGCTGAACGATCCGATGTTCGCGGGTATGGAGCAGATGCGCGTTCTGAAGATCGACGGAAACCTGCTGCAGGTGAATATTCTTGAGCAGGTCACCATGCTTGCCGATCAGGATGACATTTTCCTGTCCGGTCCGCATGGGGCCAGTACCGAAGTCGTGGCCGGCAGCAACGCGATGCTGAATGCGGCCAACATCAACAAGCTGGGCGTGGACTCCGTTGTCATGGCCGGGCAGGGCGCATATTCCGAGCTTTTGCTGCACCAGGCCAGTCTCATCGACTTGCCCGAGAACGAGATCAGCCCGGAATTTGCCAATGAAGCCATCGCAATCCTGATGGAAGAGGCAATGACCGCCGGGCAACCAGTCAGCGGCCCGACCGCTCCTGTCCTGACGCCCGAAGACTTGGACGCCAATGTAGGAATGCAATCCATCCTGACCTGATTTTCCCTTTTTTACGAGTGACCGGAAGGTTTGTTTATGTCGATCGTTTTTTCGTCGCGCCGCACCCGATATGCCAGCCCGCTGGACCGGTCGGGAAGCGGACAGCCTCTGACTTCGCGACCCAGCGACATGGTGTCTGGCTCGTCATTTGCAACGGAACGGCTGACCGCACGGCTAAGGCTGACCAAGGAGATGCGCGTGCCCGTGACCGAGCAGAGCCAGAACAAGGCAGCGCAGGAGGGCCCGGCCACGGCGCAGAAGGAGCAAGAGGTTGCTCGCAATGCAGCGGCTCCGGCACCGGAAGCCCGGGACGAAACCGATCAGAAAATAACAGACGACAACACACTAGAAACAACATTCAGCGCCGCCTCTCCCCGACGGCGCGAAACGCCGGAGACCGTCGCTGTGGAAGGGCGTGCGGGTGACGGCGAAGGGGTGGCCAATGCCGAGGACTCGGAACCGCAAACCGTCGAAAGCCCGACCGCGCGCATGACCCCCTCGTCCCGGTCGGGTGGGACGGATCGCATGGGCACCACTATCGAGGCCGAAGCGAACAAGCCGCTGCTGCGTACTGGTTCAGGCGATGGCGGCGGCAAAGGGCCACCCCAAACTTTTCACAAGCGCACGCCGCCCGAAGACTTTCAACGCACCCTTCGGACCTCGATGCGAGCGATATGGCGAAACCTTGCCTTTGTTCTGGTACTGACCTGCGCGACCAATCTGTTGATCCTGGCGATCCCGATCTACCTGTTCCAGATCAGTGACCGGGTGCTGACCAGCCGCTCGCTGGACACGCTGATCATGCTGACCGCGATCGTGGCCGGGGCAATCATCTTTCAATCGGCTTTCGATGCGGTGCGGCGCTTCATGTTGATGCGCACCGGGGTCGAAGTGGCGGCGCGACTGGGTGCTCCGACCCTCAGTGCCGCAGCGCATGCCTCGTTGCACGGGACGGGACGCGAGTATCAGACGCTGGGTGATCTGCAGCAAATCCGCGGCTTTCTCGTTTCAAGCACCCTTCTCTCCTTTTTGGATGTTCCTTTTGCGCCGTTGTTCATCCTTATGATTTTTCTGGTTCACCCAGAGTTGGGCATGATCGTGGTGGTGACGGCCGTGATCCTGATGGTTATCGCGCTGATCAACCAGCGGATGACGGCCAAACCGTTTGCCGAGGCCAACATGGCCCAGTCACTAGCCAACCAGCATCTGGATTCGATGTCGCGGAACAGCCAGATCATCAACGCACTAGCTATGATCCCCGAGGCGGTTCGGATCTGGGGACGCGACACCGCCAACTCCCTGACCTGGCAGGTCCGGGCGCAGGACCGAAACGTGGTGTTCGCGGCGATCTCGCGCACCGTACGCCTGCTGACGCAGGTCGGCATTCTGGGATGGGGGGCCTATCTGGCCCTGCAAGGCGAAATCACGGGCGGCATGGTGATCGCGGCCTCGATCATCGCTGGGCGGGCTTTTGCGCCAATCGAAGGGTCAATCGAGGGCTGGAATACATTCCTGCTGACCCGCGGTGCCTACAGCCGCATCAAGGCATTGCTGTCCAATTCGGCGCTTCAGTATGAGAAGCTGCGCTTGCCCCGCCCCGAGGGACGAGTGGATGTTGAACGCCTTCTGTTTGTACCCGGGGGTACCAAACGCGTGGTTCTCAACGGCATCAGTTTTTCGCTCAACCCGGGCGAGACGCTGGCGATCATCGGCAACTCGGGCGCGGGCAAGACCACGCTGGGCAAAACGCTGGTAGGATCGATTCTGCCGACCTCGGGCAGCGTGCGGCTCGACCTGATGGATATCCGAAACTGGGATCCGCGCCAGTTCGGCGAAAGCATCGGGTACCTGCCGCAGGACGTTCAGCTGTTTCCGGGCACGATCAAGGACAATATCGGCCGAATGCGCGCCGATGCCACCGATGAGCAAATTCATGATGCTGCAGTTCTGGCCGACGTGCACAACATGATCGCCACCTTGCCACAGGGGTATGAGACCGTGGTCGCTGCCGATGGCTCGCCCCTGTCTGGCGGTCAGAAACAGCGGATCGCGCTGGCGCGCGCCTTCTTTGGCAATCCGCGGATGGTGGTTCTGGACGAGCCGAACTCGAACCTGGATGTCGCGGGCGACAAGGCGCTGGCCCGGGCAATCGAGCAGGCGAGGGAAAACAAGATTACCGTGGTCGTGATCACCCAGAAACCGACGCTTTTGAACGTGGTGGACAAGATCATGCTGCTGACGGATGGGCGGGTCGCCCTGTTCGGTCAGCGTGAGCAGGTACTGCAGCAACTGAACGGGCCGCGTCAGCAGCCCGAGTTGAAAGGGTAGACGGGGGTAAAGATGAACGAATTGGTCCAAGTAGACGATCCCGCCCTTTGGTACGCCGAGGTTCCGAGATCGATAACCAAGTTCATGGTCGTGGGCACCGTGCTGCTGGTCGCCTGTTTCGGCGGGTTCGGCCTGTGGTCGTTTCAGGCGCCTCTCGCGGCCGCAGTGATTGCTCAAGGCAGCTTTGTGGCCACCGGGCGCAACAAGATCGTTCAGCATCTTGAAGGAGGGATCATCGAACAGATCCTGGTCACCGAAGGCCAGACCGTGCAGGAGGGGCAGGTCTTGATGACACTCGACCAGACCTCGGCCGAGGCAAATGAGCGTGAATTGTTCATCCGCAAGATCCGCCTTCAGGCGATGGTCGAGCGCTTGCTGGCGGAATACGCCGAAAAGGACACTTTGGAGTTTTCACCCGCCCTGATCGAAGCGTCCGACGACGTTGAAGTGATGACCATTCTCGACAACCAGCGGCTCAGTTTCGAAGTCTCGCGGAAGACACTGCTGAATGACATTGCTCTTCTCGAACGTAATATCGAGGCGCTGAAGATCAGGGCCAGCGGCTTCGAGGCGCAATTGGAAAGCATGGAGCGCCGCAAGGCGATCCTTCAGGAAGAATACGAAACCAAGAACGCGTTGTTCGAAAAAGGGCTTGTCCGAAAGGGTGAGTTGAACACCATCCGGCGGGTCCAGGCCGAAGCGGACGGGCAGTTGGCCCGACTGGCGGCCGAGGCTTCGGAAACCAGCCAGATGCTGCTGAAATACGAAGAGCAGATCACCCGGACCCGGTCTGCCTATCGCGAAGCAGCGCTGGACGAACTGGGTGTAATCGAGGCGGATCTGGAAAGCGTGCGGGAAAAATCGCGCCAGGCCAGCAGTGTTCTTGCCCGCGCGGTGGTTCGCGCCCCGGTCGATGGCACGGTTGTGCGACTGCACTATTACACGCCGGGCGGCGTCATCGAGACCGGCAAGCCGATTGCCGAAATCCTGCCAGCTGATGCCCCGCTGATCATCGAGGCCCAGATCCCGCGCACCGATATCGACAGCGTTGTGACCGGCCAGACCGCGACCGTGCGGTTGGTAGCTTTGAATCAGCGCACGACACCGGTTCTGACGGGCGAAGTCTTTTACGTCTCGGCGGACGCGGTTCTGGAAGAAGCCAGCGGAATACCTCAAGAGGTCTATCTGGCCCGGGTGTCGTTGGAGCCTGACGAGATGGACCGGGTACGGGGTTTCATTCCGACCCCCGGCATGCCGGCCGAGATCATGATCCAGACCGAGGAACGCACCTTTGCCGCCTATATCGCCAAGCCGATCGTCGACAGCATGTCTCGGGCCTTTCGCGAGCAATAGGCGACCACCATAACGCTTACAAATACAAAAGGCCCCGTGCTAGCATTCGTGAAAATCCGGGAGGGACCGCACGAATGCCATTGACCGTTCAAGAGATGCTTGAGACCGCGAATTCCGTTGTTCAACGTATCAGCGCCGCGCAAGCCAGGGAGCTATTGCAGCAGGGTGCGCTGCTGCTGGACATTCGCGATGCGCCTGAACTGGAAAAGACCGGTCGCGCCGTCGGATCTCACCATATCTCACGCGGTATGCTCGAGTTTCGTGCCGATCCTGCGCTGCAATCGCATGACCCCGAGCTGCGGAAGGATCGCCCGATCATTCTGCATTGCGCTTCGGGCGGACGGGCGGCACTTGCGGGCAAGTTGCTCAAGGACATGGGGTATCAGCATGTCTACAACCTGGGTGGGTTCTCGGACTGGGTAAACGGCGGGGGCGACTACGTCGGCCCGGTTGATTCCGGGATGTAGGGACCCAGCCTGATCTGCATCAAAGCCGATTGTATTACGCTTCGGCAATCTGCGCGTCAGACGCCATCAACAAGGACGACTGGCAATGATGAGACTTGCAGCGCTACTGTATTCCCTGATCGCGACCGCCCTCGCGGGTACGGCCGTTATCGCCGTGCTGACCGCGGGAATGGTTTCGACCCTGGCCATCGTGGGTGCCGCAGCCGTCGGAGCGGTCGCGGCTTTGCCCGCATCCTGGCTGGTCGCCAAGCGCCTGTACCAATAGAGAGCTTAGGTGGCGTTCAGAAATGTCCGGACAGCAGCTTCGAACTCACGCGGTTTTTCGGCGTGCAGCCAATGGCCTGCGCCCGGAATCTTGGCGAAACGGGCGTTCGGGAACAAGGATTTGATGATTTCGCGGTGACTTGCCTGAACATAGTCCGACTCCGCACCGGCGAGAAACAGCGCCGGGCCGTCCCAGTGTGAGGTAAAGTCCGGAAAACCCATGATATTCGGCATCTCTTTGGCCAATACGTCCAGGTTCAGCCGCCAGCGTTTGCCGGGAACGTCCAGCGACTGAGTGAAGAAGCTCTGCAATGCCTTCTCGACTCCAAGATCGGCCAGTTGCTGTTCCACGTCCGAGCGGCGCGCGACCTGTGTCATGTCCACGGCGCGCATGGCCTCGATATATGGCATTTGCGTGTGGCTGTACCGAACCGGAGCGATGTCCGCCACGACCAGCCTGTGGACCATTTCGCCATGCTCGAGCGCCAATGTCATTGCCGACTTGCCGCCCATCGAATGCCCGATCACGTCTGCCACGCCGCCCATGCTTTCGATGACCTCAGCCAAATCATCCGCCAATGCCGGATAATCGTGCCGGTCGTCCCAGAAGCTGTGGGCGTGGTTGCGCATGTCGACCGCCACCACCTGACGTTCATCTGACAGCCGACGCGCAATCACCCCCCAGTTTCGGGCCGATCCGTATAGCCCATGGGCAATCAACAGCGGTGTGCGGGACGTCGGTTCGCCATGTGTGATCGTGTTCAGCATGTCTTTCTGATACCGTCCGGCGCTCCGGACAACCAGCCCCATTGTGACCGCCTGCGCAGACCGTTAGATTGCCCCGTCAGGAGGGGCGCATGGCTCAGGAAACAGAAATTCAGACCCAGATCGCGCAGACGATAATCCTGTTGCGCAAAAAACTGGGCGCAAAGGGCAAGACCCTGGCCGAGTCGGTGCGCCGTGCCAAGCGTCGCTTGCCGCGCAAGGTCTACAAACAGGCAATGGAACTCGCCCGTGCCGAGCCGTTGGTCGAGCATCCCAAGCTCCGGCTGACCCTGGACTCGCCGACCCTGGAAAAGGCGGCGAAGGATGTTCAGTCGCATCTGCGCGCCATCAATCTGGCGGATCGCCGCTGGGGTTGGTTTCTGGGCATGCTCGGGGGGCTAGCCTTCAACATTCTGGCCTTGGCCGCACTGTTTCTGGTCGTGCTTTGGTGGCGCGATCTGATCTGATCAGGGCATCTGACATTAAAGAAAAATGGCGCCCGCTAAAGGCGCCATTTTGTTGTTTCTGACTTTGTGGCGTCAGAGGTTCGGGTAGATCGGGAACTTGGCGCACAGATCCGCGACCTGCGCTTTGACCCGCGCCTCGACCTCACCGTTGTTGTCTTCACCATTGGCGGCCAGCCCATCGACCACTTCGATGATCCAGTCCGCAATCTGGCGGAACTCGGGCTCTCCAAAGCCTCGGGTCGTGCCTGCGGGCGAGCCCAGACGGATGCCGCTGGTCACGGTCGGCTTTTCAGGATCGAACGGCACGCCGTTCTTGTTGCAGGTGATGTGCGCACGGCCCAGCGCCTTTTCGGTCGCGTTGCCCTTGACGCCTTTGGGGCGCAGGTCGACCAGAACAACATGGGTGTCGGTGCCGTGGGTCACCGTGTCCAGGCCGCCCTTGATCAGCTGATCCGACAACGCCTGAGCGTTGACGACGACCTGTTTGATGTAGTCTTTGAACGAAGGCTGCAACGCCTCGCCAAATGCCACGGCCTTTGCCGCGATCACATGCATTAGTGGGCCGCCCTGGATGCCCGGGAAGATGGCTGAGTTCACCTTTTTGGCTATCGTCTCGTCATTGGTCAGGATCATGCCGCCACGCGGGCCGCGCAGGGTTTTGTGCGTGGTGGTCGTGGCTACATGCGCGTGCGGGAAGGGGCTGGGATGCTCGCCCGCGGCGACCAGACCGGCGAAATGCGCCATGTCTACGTGCAGATAAGCCCCCACCATGTCGGCGATCTCGCGCATGCGGGCAAAGTCGATCTGGCGCGGAATGGCCGAGCCGCCGGCGATGATCAGCTTGGGCTGGTGTTCTTTGGCCAGCGCCTCGACCTGATCGTAGTCCAGCATGTTGTCCTGCTTGCGCACGCCGTACTGAACCGCATTGAACCACTTGCCCGACTGGTTGGGCTTGGCGCCATGGGTCAGGTGACCGCCAGCATCCAGGCTCATGCCCAGAATGGTGTCGCCCGGCTGGATCAGCGCCTGGAACACGCCCTGGTTAGCTTGTGATCCCGAATTCGGCTGCACGTTGGCGAATTCGCAACCGAACAGTTGCTTGGCGCGGTCGATGGCCAGGTTCTCGGCGATGTCGACGAACTGGCAGCCGCCATAGTAACGCCGGCCGGGATAGCCTTCGGCGTATTTGTTGGTCATGACCGAGCCCTGCGCCTCCATGACAGCTGCGCTGACGATGTTTTCCGAAGCGATCAGCTCGATCTCGTCGCGCTGACGTCCCAGTTCGGAGGTGATTGCCCCAAAAAGTTCAGGGTCACGATCCGCGAGGGACTGGGTGAAGAAACCGGTATCACGAAGGTTGGCGTTCATGGGCGCTCCGCATGGCTGAGGTTGGTTTGGCGGATTTCCTATAGGAAACTGTACGGATGAAAAAGACTTTAAAGCGACGAAATGGCCAGCTGCGGCGTCACGTCTGGCCTAATGGGGAAAGGTATGTTTGTTTCGGAACCAAATGCGCAGCACCGGAAACCGGAAAACATGACCAAGAGAATCGCTTTTCTCGCCAGCGACGTGGATGTCGCGCAGTCGGCCCGCAACAAACTGGTGGCACGCTATGGCAATGCGGCGCCCCGAGATGCGGATGTCATCGTGGCGCTGGGCGGCGACGGGTTCATGTTGCGGACGCTGCACAACACGCAGCATCTGGATGTGCCGGTCTACGGCATGAATCGCGGGACCATCGGGTTTCTGATGAACGAGTTCCACGAAGCCGATCTGATGGAGCGTCTGAGAGCCGCCGAAGAAGAAGTCATCAACCCCTTGATGATGAAGGCCATGGACCAATCGGGACAGGTGCACGAAGCCCTTGCGATTAACGAGGTTTCGTTGCTGCGCGCCGGTCCGCAAGCCGCGCGCCTGAAGATCAGCGTGAATGGCCGGGTGCGGTTGGCCGAACTGGTCTGTGACGGGGCGCTGTTGTCCACGCCCGCCGGGTCGACCGCCTACAACTATTCGGCACATGGCCCGATTCTGCCCATTGGGTCGGATGTTCTGGCGCTGACGGCCATTGCGGCCTTTCGTCCTCGGCGGTGGCGCGGTGCGTTGCTGCCCAGTACGGCGCATGTGCGCTTTGACGTGCTTGAGGCCGACAAGCGTCCGGTGATGGCGGACGCTGATTCCATATCCTTTCCGGATATCGATTGGGTCGAGATTCGGTCGGAACCCAAGATCCGTCACAGGATCCTGTTTGACCCCGGGCATGGCCTGGAAGAGCGTCTAACGATTGAACAATTTACATAAATTCCCGAGATTCTCGGACTTATGTGAAGCAGTTCACAGGAAGCTGACCACCTCTCAGCTATGCTGATCTTGCCCGGAGAACACGCCGCGGTGGGAGTGAGTGGCCACCAAATGGTGTTTTCGGATGATTGCGCAGTTTTCGCGCTGGCGAGGGTGGGTGGTGCTACGCTCGTCATCACAATCCGGGCATATTTTAGCACGTGGACCCCGGGCTCTCAGTCCCGGGGTCAATTATTTTGGGCAGTTGAAAGCGGTTGGTGTTTCAGCCCGTGCGTGCCAGATCGGCCCACAGGTGATCAGCCATACGACCAACCCGGGCTTCAATCGCGATGGCGGCGTCCAACGCCAGGTCCTCGCGCCAGCGCTGCGCTGCGATCTGAACGTTGATTGGCTGGCGCCCACTCGGCAATTCGGCCAAACGCGCCGGAACGCAGGCGGCGGGCAGGCCCAGAAAGTTCATCGCATAGGAATAGACCGCGCAGCCCAGCACTTCGTGTACGCCTTCCGAGCCTTCTGTATCACGGTCGGGTCTGAAAAAGGGCTGCGGCAGGAAAGGCGACAGCACCAGCGGGTAGTCCTCCAAGAACAGGGACCATTCCCGCGCATAGTGGCTGCGCTGCGCCAGTGCTCGGATCAGGTCCGGGCCGGTGATCGGGGGAAATTCCTGGAAGTAAGTGGCAAAGATGCGCTGGATTGTCTCGGACCCGGCCGCCTCGACATCGGCTTTCATCAGGGTCAGAACCTCGCCCATCAATGCGCGATAACCCAGCCGTCCACATTCAAAAACGTTCGGAGGGTCGATCTCGTCAACGGTGTACCCGGCATCAACCAGTGCATCACGGGCCGTGTCCAGCGCCTTGTCGACCTCGGGGTGGAGATCGTAACCGAAAGTGTTCTTGGTGAAAGCTGCCCGCGGCTGCTGGTCAGGCTCGGTCACGCGCCAGGGCAGCGGAACGTGAAACGGATCGCGCGGATCCGGCGCGATCAGGCTGGGCATGGCCAGGTGCAGGTCAGCCGCGCTGCGGGTGATCAGGCCTTGCACCGACATGGATTGCGCAAGCAGTCCACGTTCGGCGGTTTGGCTGGGGTTCCATGCGGGAACGCGCCCCAAGCCCGGCTTCACGGTCACCGCGCCAAGGGCCGCGGCCGGAAACCGCAGGCTGCCGCCGATGTCGTTTCCATGCGCCAGCGCCCCCATGCCCGTCATCACCGCCACACCGGCCCCGCCCGAGGAGCCCCCGGGAGAAATATGTCGGCCCCAAGGGTTGTGGGTGCGTCCATAAAGCGGGTTGTCGGTGTCGGCACGGAATGAGAACTCGGGCGTGTTGGTCCGGCCAATCACCACCGCCCCAGCCTTCAGCAGGTTCGACACGACGGGCGCATCGTCGGGGGCAATTACGTCTTTCAGAGCGGTCACACCGTTGGTCGTGGCATGGCCCTTCTGGTCGACATTGACTTTGATCGTGACGGGAACGCCGTGCAGCGGGCCGGTCGGTTCGCCGCGGGCCCGCTGGGCATCGAGGGCGCGGGCGCGCTCCCGCGCCTCGGCGCTGAGGTCTTCGACGACGGCATTCAGCGCCGGGTTCAGCGCGTGCATCCGGTCGATTGCGCTTTGGACGGCTTCGGTCGCGCTCAATTCGCCGGAGCGGGTCAGTTTTGCGAGTACTGTGGCGCTCAGGCGCCAGATGTCGTCATTTGCCATGTGCCCTCCGTCAAGGGCACAGTAGGCGGTCTGCCAATGGTTGCAACCCCGCAGGGCAGGGCGGGCGGCCCGGGGCCGCCCGATGCCCGGTTACTGGGCGTAACCGATTGATTTCAGGGCTTCGGTAATTTCGTCCAGAATGGCCGGATCGTCGATCGTGGCGGGCATTTTGTAATCTTTGCCATCGGCGATCGATACCATCGTTCCACGCAGGATCTTGCCAGACCGTGTCTTTGGCAGACGATCCACTACGACGGCCAGTTTGAATGCCGCAACGGGCCCGATTTTGTCGCGCACCATCTGCACGACCTCTTTCGCGATCTCGGCATGGTCACGATTGCAGCCTGCGTTCAGGCACAGGAAGCCAACCGGGGCCTGACCCTTCAACTGGTCCGATACACCGATGACTGCGCATTCGGCCACATCGGGATGGGCTGCCAGAACCTCCTCCATCGCGCCGGTGGACAGGCGGTGGCCGGCCACGTTGATCACGTCATCGGTGCGGGCCATGATATACAGGTAACCGTCTTCGTCGATCATCCCGGCATCGCCGGTTTCATAGTAGCCCGGGAAATGCTCGAGATAGGATTTCTTGAACCGCTCCTCGGCATTCCACAGGGTCGGCAGCGTTCCCGGCGGCAGGGGCAGCTTGACCGCGATCGCGCCCAGCTCGCCCGGTTTCATCGGGTGGCCGCCTTCGTCCAGGATCTGCACGTCATAGCCGGGCATCGGCTTGGCGGGCGAGCCCAGCTTGATCGGCAGTTCCTCGATCCCCAGCGGGTTGCCGGCGATGGTCCAGCCGGTTTCGGTCTGCCACCAGTGGTCGACGACCGGAACCTTCAGCGCGTCCTGCGCCCAAGTGATCGTGTCCGGGTCGGCGCGTTCACCGGCCAGGAACAGGGCCTTGAGGCAGGACAGGTCGTATTTCGCCAGCATCTCGCCCTTGGGGTCCTCGCGCTTGACCGCGCGGATCGCCGTTGGGGCGGTAAAAAAGCTTTTGACCTTGTGCTCGGAAATCACCCGCCAGAAGGTGCCGGAATCGGGTGTGCCGACGGGCTTGCCCTCGAACACGATGGTGGTGTTGCCGTGGATCAGCGGGCCATAGCAGATGTAGGAGTGACCCACGACCCAGCCCACGTCCGAGGCCGCCCAGAACACATCGCC
Source organism: Ruegeria arenilitoris (assembly GCF_013032855.1). Classification (GTDB taxonomy): domain Bacteria; phylum Pseudomonadota; class Alphaproteobacteria; order Rhodobacterales; family Rhodobacteraceae; genus Ruegeria; species Ruegeria arenilitoris. The sequence continues at coordinate 507,658 of NZ_WQDA01000002.1, read as the reverse complement.
GGGATCGACGTTGTAGATGTTCTTCATCGTCCAGTTCAGCGCCACAAGGTGCCCCGCCGTGGGCCGCACGACGCCTTTGGGCGCCCCCGTGGTGCCCGAGGTGTAAAGGATGTAGGCGGGATCATTGCCTGCGACCGGCACACACTCGGCCGGCTCGACACCGTATTGGAAGCCGTGCCAGTTGAAGTCGCGCCCTTCGATCAGCTTGGCCACTTCCTGTTCGCGCTGGAAGATCACGCAGAACTCGGGCTTGTGGCTGGCCATGTCGATGGCGCCGTCCAGCAGTGGCTTGTAATGTACCACACGACCGGGCTCCAGCCCGCAGGACGCCGCGATGATCGCCTTGGGTTTGGCGTCGTCGATCCGAACGGCCAGCTCGTTGCTGGCAAACCCGCCAAAGACCACCGAATGCACCGCACCCAGCCGCGCGCAGGCCAGCATCGCCTCGAGCGCCTCGGGGATCATCGGCATGTAGATGATGACGCGGTCGCCCTGTTCGATCCCCTTGGCCCGCAGCGCACCGGCCAGGGTCGCCACGCGATTGCGCAGTTCCATGTAGGAGATCTCGCGCTTGGTGTGGGTGATCGGGCTGTCATAGATGATGGCGGTCTGCTCGCCCCGGCCGTTTTCCACATGGCGGTCCACGGCGTTCCAGCAGGTGTTCACCTTGGCATCGCAGAACCATTCGTACAGAGGAGCGTTGTCGTCAAACAGTGCTTTCGATGGTGGTCGGATCCAGTCGATGCCTTTGGCGGCTTCCATCCAGAAAGCCTCTGGGTCATTTTTCCAGCTGTCATACACGTCCTGGTACGCCATGGGTCCTCCTCCCGAAAACTGTCATCTTTGTGTTAGGCGGCTGGGTTCACCCGGGCAAGCGGCGCGCGTGACGGCGCGTCAGTTTATCGCGAAATATTTGCAGAACTGCCCCATTTGTCTTGCAAAGTTTTGCAAATGATCCTTGTTTTCGCGCCTGAGCAGGAAATTATTGCAGAACTTGCAAATCTGCGAAGCGTCTGGTGCAAACGCGGCTTCGTCAGATTCGGATCAGGTCGCCGTTCCGGCATATCGGGGCAGGCTGTCCTCGATGTTCAGCCAGTGCAGATGCTCGGCGTGATAAACGTGAAACCGGGGCGCGGCATCCTCGGGGTTGTCCAACGTGGCGGTGTAGAGATGAATGTTCACCCGGTCGCGGGCATTGCGATATGCCATCGGCGTGCCGCAGGTCCCGCAGAACAAACGTTCAACATCCTCAGACGAGTTGTACACGCGTGGCGCATCCCCTGACCATGTCACCGAGCCGTGCGGCAGCCCGATGAACGCCGTGACTGGGGCGGCGCAATTGCGCCTGCAATCCGCGCAGTGGCAGTAACAGCTCCAGGCGATCTCGGCATCGCTGGCCCATCGCACGGCGCCACAGTGGCAGTGACCTTTCATGATGACCTCCCTCGGCAGGGCGGCCAGACCGGCCAGGCCGCCGCGGTCAACCGTAATGCGCGACAGGCGTTCCAGCAATTGCCGCCATATTCAGCAGCCCGCGCGCCGTGATCGAGGGTGTCACGATATGCGCCTTGTTGCCCATGCCCATCAGGATGGGGCCGACCTCGATGCCGTCGGCCTTCATCTTCAGTATGTTGCGCACACCGCTGGCCGCGTCCGCATGGGCAAAGATCAGCACGTTGGCCGCCCCCTCCAGGCGCGAATTTGGGAAAATCCGCTCGCGCAGTTCGGGGTCGAGGGCCACATCCAAGTTCATTTCGCCTTCATAGATAAAATCTCGGGGCTTGCTGTCCAAAATGGCAATGGCTTCGCGCAGGCGTTTGCCGGACCCCTCGGCCTGGTTGCCGAATTGCGATTGCGAGCAGAACGCGATTTTCGGCTCCAGCCCGAAACGCCGGACATGGCGCGCGGCGCCCACGGTGATCTCAGCCAGTTCTTCCGGGCTGGGCAATTGCCGGACATGAGTGTCGGCGATGAACAGCGGGCCGTCTTCTAGGATCATGAGGGACAATGCGCCATGCGGGCGCAGGTCGCCGTCATTCAGAACCTGTTCGACATAGTTCAGGTGCCACCGATACTCGCCGAAGGTGCCGCAGATCATGCTGTCGGCTTCGCCGCGATGCACCATGATGGCGCCGATGGCGGTGGTGTTGGTGCGCATGATGGCCTTGGCCAGGTCTGGCGTCACGCCGCGGCGCTGCATGATCTGGTGGTACGAGTTCCAGTAGTCATAGTACCGCGGGTCGTTTTCCGGGTTTACGATCTGGAAGTCCTGCCCAGGGCGGACCGACAGGCCCAGACGTTCGCAGCGCGCCTCGATCACCTCGGGACGGCCGATCAGGATCGGGGTTTCGGTCGTTTCCTCAAGAATCGCCTGAGCGGCGCGCAGCACGCGCTCGTCTTCGCCCTCGGCAAAAACGATGCGGCGCGATGCAGCGGAGGCGGCCTCGAAGACGGGGCGCATCAGAAGGGCGGACTTGAAGACCGTCTGGTTCAGCTTTTCCTTGTAGGCTTCGATGTCCTCGATGGGGCGTCTGGCCACGCCGCTTTCCATCGCGGCCCGGGCCACGGCCGAAGACACCACACCCACCAGCCGTGGGTCGAACGGTTTCGGGATCAGGTAATCGGGGCCGAAGGTCAGCTGTTCGCCCTTGTAGGCGGCTGCGGCCTCGGCGCTGGTGGTGGCGCGGGCCATCTCGGCGATGCCTTCGACACAGGCGATCTGCATGGCATCGTTGATCTCGGTCGCGCCCACATCCAGCGCTCCGCGGAAGATGAACGGGAAACACAGGACGTTGTTCACCTGGTTCGGGAAGTCGCTGCGCCCGGTGGCGATGATGGCGTCGGGGGCCACTTCGCGCGCGGCGTCGGGCAGGATCTCCGGGGTCGGATTCGCCAGCGCAAAGATGATCGGCTGTTTGGCCATGCGCGCGACCATCTCGGGCTTGAGAACGTTCGGCCCGCTGAGGCCCAGAAACAGGTCGGCCCCGTCGATCACCTGATCCAGCGTGCGCAGGTCGGTTTTCTGGGCGAATTGGTCCTTGTGCGGGTTCATGTCTTCGACGCGACCCTCATAGACCAGCCCGTGAATGTCGCACAGCCAGATGTTCTCGCGCTTGACGCCCAGCTTGACCAGCATGTTCAGGCAGGCGATCCCCGCCGCACCGCCGCCGGTGGACACGACCTTGATGTCCTCGAACCGTTTGCCGGCCACGTGCAGCGCGTTGCGTGCAGCGGCCCCCACCACGATGGCGGTGCCGTGCTGGTCGTCGTGGAACACCGGGATGTTCATCCGCTCGCGGCACAGTTTCTCGACGACAAAGCAATCGGGTGCCTTGATGTCCTCGAGGTTGATCGCGCCGAAGGTGGGTTCCAGCGCGCAGACGATATCGGCCAGCTTCTCGGGATCGGGTTCGTTCACCTCGATGTCGAAACAGTCGATGCCGGCGAATTTCTTGAACAGGACGGCCTTGCCCTCCATCACCGGCTTGGAGGCCAGCGCGCCGATATTGCCCAGCCCCAGCACCGCGGTGCCATTCGAAACCACGGCCACCAGATTTCCGCGCGCGGTATACATCTCGGCGGTCGCCGGGTCGGCCTTGATCTCAAGGCTCGCCTCGGCCACGCCGGGCGAATAGGCGCGCGCAAGGTCGCGCCCGTTGGCCATGGGTTTGGTCGCCTTGATCTCCAGTTTCCCAGGCTTCGGATGCGCGTGGTAATCAAGTGCGGCCTGGCGCAGGCTGGGTGTGTCGGACATGTCAAAACTTCCCGTTTGGAATTTAGTTTAGTGCTAAACTATTTCTGACGCAGGGGAAACCTCGAAATCGCATGAAGGCGGATCCGACCCCGACTTGCAAATCCCCCAGCGGCCCCTCACAGTCCCGCGCAGAGGAGACCAGCATGACCGACACCATAGCCGAATTCCGCATTCCGACCCAAGAGTTGCGCGACGACATTCCGTTCTACACCAAGGTTCTGGGCATGCGGATGGACATGATCTATCCGGCGGATGACCCTCGGGTCGCGGTGTTTTCCGGGCACGGCCTGCGCCTGCGGGTGGAAAAGGACGCGCCCGAGGCGCCGGGCACCTTGCGCATCCTCACTGATGATCCGGACGGGTTTGCCGGCGGTCAGCGCAGCCTGGTCGCCCCCAACGGCACCCGCATCAAGATCGAAGAGCGCAACCCGCCCCTGGTGATGCCCGAGACGGTTCATTCCTTCGTCGTCCGCAGGCTCAAGGATCAGGCGCCCTGGATCATCGGGCGCGCGGGCATGCATTACCGCGACCTGGTGCCGGACCGACTGGGCGGGTCGATCATCGCCAGCCATATCCGCATTCCCGACGGCGGTCCGGTCCCGGACATGGTGCATTTTCACAAGGTCGGGTTCCAGCTGATCTTCTGCATCCACGGCTGGGTGGATGTGGTCTATGAGGATCAGGGCGACAAGATGCGCCTGACCGCTGGCGACTGTTTCATTCAGCCGCCCGAAATCCGGCACCGCGTGCTCGAAGCGTCGGACAACGTGCAGGTGATCGAAATCGGCGTTCCGGCCGAACATGTCACCGAGATCGACCACAATATGCAACTTCCCACGCCGCATTACCGCCCCGAGCGGGAATGGCAGGGCCAGCGGTTTGTCTACAACCGGGCCGAAGGGGCAGAGTGGCAGCCGTTCCGCCTGCCGGGCTATCAATGCCGTGACACGACGATTGCCGAAAACACCAAGGGCGTGGCGGGCGTACAGGTGGTGCGCCGGGGGCAGGGCGATCCGGTCTGGGCCAGCCATGATGCCGATATCCACTTTACCTTCGTGATGAACGGGGCAGTCACCCTGGAAGGTGAAGGCCGTGATCCGTTTCGCCTGGAGCAGGGCGACGCCTTTGTCATTCCACCCGGAATGCGCACGCGACTGGCCGACCCCAGCTACGATGTCGAACTGCTCGAGGTCACGCTGCCGGGGTATTTCAAGACCGATCTGGGCTGACGCGCGGGCGCGCTGCGATTCCCGTGCAGAGGGGGCTTCAATTCCCCCGCGGATTTCCAGTAGGGTATGGCATTCTGACCAGATGATCAAAAATCGGGGAATCGCCATGTCGTTGAAAGAAGCAGCCCTCAAGGTGCGTGAAAACGCCTATGCGCCCTATTCGAATTTCAAGGTAGGCGCCGCGGTCCGCACCCCGTCGGGCGCGATGTTCGCGGGCTGCAACGTGGAAAACGTGGCCTATCCCGAAGGCACCTGCGCTGAGGCCGGTGCGATCGCCGCGATGGTCGCCGCCGGAGAAAACAAGCTGGCTGAGGTCTATGTCGTCGCCTCCAGCCCGCAACCGGTGCCGCCCTGCGGCGGGTGCCGGCAGAAACTGGCCGAGTTCGGGGACAAGGACGTGGTGGTCACCATGGCGACGGTGGACGGGGTTGAAACCCGCACGACCATCGGCGAGCTGCTGCCCGGCGCCTTCGACGCCTCGTTCATGTAAGGGCCGCGCCCATGGACGCCCGTTCGATTATCGCGAAACTGCGCCGCCGCGAAGTGCCGGATGCCAGCGAGCTGGCGTGGTTCGCCCAAGGTCTGGCCGATGGCAGCGTCAGCGACGCCCAGGCCGGAGCCTTTGCCATGGCCGTCTGCATGGGCGGGCTGGGTCCCGAAGGCCGCGCCGCGCTGACGCTGGCCATGCGCGACAGCGGTGAGGTTTTGACCTGGGATCTGGACGGTCCGGTGATCGACAAGCATTCGACCGGCGGGGTGGGGGATTGCGTAAGCCTTGTGCTGGCCCCGGCGCTGGCGGAATGCGGGGCCTATGTACCGATGATCTCGGGGCGCGGTCTGGGCCATACCGGCGGGACACTCGACAAGCTCGAGGCGATCCCTGGCGTGTCGACCCAGATCAGCCAGGACCGGCTGGCCCAGATTTTGGCCGAGACCGGCGCCGCCATCGTTGGCGCGACGGCACAGATCGCTCCGGCGGACAAGCGGCTCTATGCGATCCGCGACGTGACCGCCACGGTCGAAAGCCTCGACCTGATCACGGCCTCGATCCTGTCCAAGAAACTGGCGGCCAGCCCCGATGCGCTGGTGCTGGACGTCAAGGTGGGCAGCGGGGCCTTCATGAAAACGCTGGACGAGGCGCGCAAGCTGGCGCAGGCCCTGACGGAAACGGCCAATACGGCCGGGTGCCGGACCTCGGCCCTGATCACCGACATGAACCAGCCGCTGGCGCCGGCCTTGGGCAACGCCCTGGAAATCGCCGAGGTGATGAAAGTGCTGACCGGTGGTCAGCCCTCGCCCCTGGCCGAGATTTCGGCCGAGCTGGGCGGTGTTCTGCTGTCTGACGCCGGTATGGTCGGTGACGCACAGGCCGGGCGGGACATGATCGCCGAGGTGATCCGCGACGGCCGTGCGGCCGAACGGTTCGGACGGATGATGGCCGCGGTGGGCGGTCCGCTGGGTCTGGTCGAGGACTGGGCGCGCTATCTGCCCGAGGCCAGCGTGATCCTTGAGGTCACGGCGCAGGATGAAGGCTATGTCTCCGCGATGGACGGCGAGGCGCTGGGCCTTGCCGTCGTGGCGCTGGGCGGTGGCCGACAGGTGGAAAGCGATGTGATCGACCCGGCGGTGGGGCTGTCGGGGCTGGTGCGGCTGGGCGACAAGGTCTCGGCCGGAACGCCGGTGGCCGTGGTCCATGCCGCGCGCGAGGACGCCGCGCAGCGGGCCGCGCAAGCCGTGCGTGCCGCGATCACCATCGGCCCCGCGCCCGTTCCGGTGCCGGAGCTGGTACACGAAAGGATCCTCGCATGAGCCGCGCGTTCCTTGTGGTGATGGATTCGGTGGGTATCGGCGGTGCGCCGGATGCCGACCGGTTTTTCAACGGCGACGTGCCGGACACGGGTGCCAACACGGTGGCCCATATCGCGCAGGCCTGCGCTGAAGGGCGGGCCGAGGATGGCCGGTCCGGGCCGTTGCGCCTGCCTAACCTCGATGCGCTGGGGCTGGGGGCGGCGGTGCGGCTGGCCTCGGGCGCGGTTGTGCCGGGGTTGGAGGCCGACCCGACCGGCCTGTGGGGCTGCGCGCGCGAGCGTTCGCCGGGCAAGGACACGCCTTCAGGCCATTGGGAACTGGCCGGTCTGCCGGTGCCGTGGGACTGGCACTATTTCCCCGACACGGTCCCCGCCTTCCCTGATGATCTGACCCGCGCCGCCGCGCAGGCGGCCGGAACCGAGGGCATTTTGGGCAATTGCCATGCCTCGGGCACCACGATCATTGCCGAACTGGGTGCTGAACACATGAGCACGGGTTGGCCGATCTGCTATACCTCGGCCGACAGCGTGTTCCAGATTGCCGCGCACGAGGAGACGTTCGGGCTGGAGCGCCTGTACCAGATGTGCCGGAGCCTGGCCCCCATGCTGCACGAGATGAAGGTGGGCCGGGTGATCGCGCGCCCCTTCGTGGGATCGCCCGAACAGGGGTTTGTCCGCACCACAAATCGCAAGGATTTCGCCATCACGCCGCCCGCGCCGGTGCTGACCAACTGGGCGCAGGATGCCGGACGCAAGGTGCATGGCGTGGGCAAGATCGGCGACATCTTCTCGATGCAGGGGATCGACACGCTGGACAAGGGCTCGGACGCCGAACTGATGGGTCACCTCTCGCGCCTTGTGGACAGCGCCGAGGACGGCAGCTTGACATTCGCAAATTTCGTCGAGTTTGACAGCCAGTACGGCCACCGGCGCGACATCTCGGGCTATGCCCGCGCGCTGGAGTGGTTCGACACCGAGATCGGCCGTATCCTGCCCCGGCTGCGTCCGGGCGACCTGTTTCTTCTGACCGCGGATCACGGCAACGACCCAAGCTGGATCGGCACCGACCACACGCGCGAGCAGGTGCCGGTGCTGACCGCCGGCCTGGGGGCCGGACAGATCGGGCAAGTCAATTTCGCCGACGTGGCCGCCAGCATCGCCCATCACCTGAACATTCCGGCGCAAGGGCCGGGAAGGACCTTTCTATGACCGTCGCAGACCTGCCCAAGATCGAACTGCACCTGCATCACGAAGGTGCGGCCCCGCCCGCCTTCATCCGCCAGCTGGCGCATGAAAAGAAGGTTGACCTGAGCGGCATCTTCAAGCCCGACGGCAGCTATGACTTCCGCGATTTCGCGCATTTCCTCAGCGTCTACGAGGCCGCTTGCGAGGTGTTGAAAACGCCCGAGGATTTCCGCCGCCTGACGCTGGCGATCCTGGAAGAAAGCGCGGCGAACGGGGTGGTCTATTCCGAAACCTTCCTCAGCCCCGATTTCTGCGGCGGGGGCGATCTGCACGCCTGGCGCGACTATCTGGCCGCCATTCAGGACGCCGCTGACGAGGCCGAGCACAAGTTCGACATCACCCTGCGCGGCGTGGTGACCTGCGTGCGCCATTTCGGACCCGACAAGGCCAAGCGCAGCGCGCGCTGCGCCGCTGAAACCGCGGGTGACTGGATCACCGGGTTCGGTATGGGCGGGAACGAGGCCATGGGCCAGCAGGCCGATTTCAAATGGGCCTTCGACTGCGCGCGCGAGGCCGGATTGCGCCTGACCACCCATGCCGGCGAATTCGGCGGCCCCGAAAGCGTGCGCGATGCGGTGCGCGCGCTGGGGGTCGAACGTGTGGGCCATGGCGTGCGAGCCATCGAAGACCCCGATCTGGTGCATGAGCTGGCCGACCGGGGCGTCACGCTCGAGGTCTGCCCGGGCTCGAACGTGGTGCTGGGACTGTACCCCGATTTTGCGGCCCACCCGATCGCGCGGCTGCGCGCGGCGGGTGTGAAGGTCACAGTATCCACCGATGACCCGCCGTTTTTTCATACCACCATGCGCCGCGAATATGACATGCTGGCCCAGGCCTTCGGCTGGGACGCCAAGGATTTCGCCGCGCTGAACGACACCGCCCTGAACGCCGCATTCTGCGATGAAGAGACCCGCGAAAGGGTCAGGAAAAGACTGGAGAACACATGAGCGAACATCTGACCGTCGTCGACCACCCGCTGGTTCAGCACAAACTGACGCTCATGAGGGACAAGGGCACCTCGACCGCCTCGTTCCGGCAATTGCTGCGCGAGATCACGCTGCTGCTGGCCTATGAAGTCACGCGCGAGATGCCCCTGACCACGCGCCATATCGAGACTCCGATGGAGGAGATGGATGCGCCGATCCTGGCGGGCAAGAAACTGGCGCTGGTGTCGATCCTGCGTGCGGGCAACGGGATGCTGGACGGCGTTCTGGAACTGGTGCCCTCCGCCCGGGTCGGATTCGTGGGCCTGTATCGCGATGAAGAAACGCTGCAGCCGGTGCAGTACTACTTCAAGGCCCCCGAAGGCCTTAAAGATCGGCTGGTGATTGCGGTTGACCCGATGCTGGCCACCGGCAACAGCTCGGCCGCTGCGATCGACCTTCTGAAACAGGCCGGTGCCACCGACATCCGGTTCCTGTGCCTGCTGGCCGCCCCCGAAGGTGTGGCGCGCATGAAAGAGGCGCATCCCGACGTCAAGATCGTGACTGCTGCACTGGATCGCGAGCTGAATTCCAAAGGCTACATCATGCCTGGTCTGGGCGATGCCGGAGACCGGATGTTCGGCACCAAATAGGCGCGCCTAGTCGCTGCAGATGTTCTGCAGCCGTACCCAATCGCGGTCGGGCATAACCTGATCCAAAGGCTGACCCGCCATCGGGTCGGCCTCGATCAAACCCAGAACCGTTTCGCCCGTGATATCAACCGCATAGGCATATGGGGTTGAGGGCAAATTGGCGGACGCAAACGCCTCCAGCAAGTCGTCTTCCGGAACTGCGGGGCGGGGTTCGGCCAGAACCTGTTCGGTATAGGTGTCCACGATCTGGGGTGTCAGTTCGCCCGTCGTCAGCAGGCGAAACGCTGCAGTGGGCCCAGTTTTGTCCAGGAGATCGTCCAACGGATCATGCAGCCTGGCCCGCGTGCGTTCAGCTATCACGTAACCGGCGGCAACCGCGGGATCTTCACTGTCTTCAACCAGCGCTCGGTTCAGCAGCACGATCCCTCCGGGAAGTGACAGGTTTTCCTGCACCCCGGCCGGCAACACAACGATCCGTCGCACACCTGTTCTCTGGGCCAGCTTCTGCAGCGCCGGCTGCGCGTCCGCCGAGGCGCAGGCCCGGCCCGAGACCCGTTCAATCCGTTGCAGAATCGTGTTCCCGATGTCCTGCCGTTTGATCTCGGGCACGACCTTTTCGACATGGCTTTGCAGGGCGCCGGGCAACCAGAACAGCAAGACCGCCGCGACAGCCGCAACCACTCCGCCGACACTGGCCCACCGCAACCGCCCGGGATGCGGGCGCGCCCGTTCGATGGCGCGTTGCAAGCGGTCGATTGCCTCGATCATGGTGGTTTCGGACTGCTCCAGCTCCAGTGTCTCATCCGGGTCGCCATCGGGGTTGAATATCGCGGGGAACTTGCCCGGGTTCTGCCTTTCAAGTGCGGCAAGCGACCAGTGCGTCAGCGCGCGATCGTTGAAATCGGTGATGGTCAACGTCGCCTCGCCGATCGAAACAACCACTTCGCGCCGCTGCTCGTCGGGCGACGGGCGCCACAGACCGGTAGCCTCGATCCGCTGGTATTGTTTCAGTGCCGTCATTTCGATGAGGTCTGCTCGTTTTTTCTTTTGTCGATTCCTAGCACGGAGAGATTAATCCGCGCAAACCTGTTGCGTGGTGATTTGGAAATGTGCTCGATAACCGGGACGCGTAGTTTCGGCCAAAGGGCCCGGAGGCCAAGGCCACATGCAGACAGCACATCCTTCTTCACCGGTTCTTGCATCGGTTCTGATGGTCTCGGCCATGGCAATCATCGGCGTCGTGGACAATTTCGTCATTCGGCTGGCCGAAACGATCGGTCTGTGGCAATTCCACCTAAGCCGGGCCGTGATGATGCTGCCTCTTATCGTTGGACTGTCGTTTCTTGGGTTTGGAGGGCTGCGACCTCAGAGGTTTTGGGCGGTCCTGCTGCGCAGTGTTCTGATCACCCTGGCGATGTTGTTCTATTTCAGCTCACTGGCTTTGATGCCAATTGCTCAGGCCCTTGCGGGGCTGTTCACATCACCGATCTTCGTTCTGTTGATTTCCGCGCTGTTGCTGGACCAGAAGATCGGCCCCTGGCGGGTCCTGGCTGTGCTTATCGGGTTTGTCGGAATCCTCTGTGTATTGCAGCCTGACCCCAATGCCTTTGATGCGACCAGCCTATTGCCGGTGGCTGGCGGCTTTTTCTATGCGCTCAGTGCGATTCTGACCCGAACGCATTGTGCAAACGAAAGCACCGTCGCCTTGCTGGCCGCGATGATTGTCACGCTTGGGCTGGCCGGCGCTCTTGGCCTCGCCGTGTTTTCGGTTTTGCCGGTGGTCGGGTCTGACGGCCCGGCTGGTTTTGTGACCCGGGGCTGGGTCTGGCCGATGGAGGCCGCTCTGCCTTGGGTCGCATTGCAGGCGGTTGGGTCCACGGCTGCGGTATTCATGCTGATCAAGGCCTACCAACTGGGCGAGCCGTCATATGTCGCGGTGTTCGAGTATTCGGTCATGATCTTCGGGCCGCTTTTTGCCTGGGTGGTGATGGGGCAGGGGATCGGACCGCTTCAGATTGCGGGCATCGCCCTGATCGCCGCGGCCGGTGCAGTTCTGGCGTGGCGGGCGAGCGTGGTTCCCCAACGGGAACCGGCGCAATGATTCTATCAACAGGGCGGTCCTACATCTTCATACATATTCCCAAGACCGGGGGAACATCGCTGGCGCTGGCGCTCGAGCAGCGGGCCATGAAGGACGATATCCTGGTGGGCGACACCCCCAAGGCGCAGCGCAGAAACAAACGCAACAGGTCACTGAAGACGGCGGGAAGGCTGTGGAAACACTCCCGGCTGACCGATTTGCGGGGGCTTTTGCCCGCCCAGCAGATGAAAGAGATGTTCGTGTTCACGCTGATCCGGAACCCGTGGGACCGGATGGTCAGCTATTACCACTGGCTGAGGGATCAGTCCTTTGATCACCCAGCAGTCCATCTGGCCGGGCGGCTGGATTTTGAGGCCTTTGTTCTGCACCCTAAAATCCAGCAGTCCTTTCGGGAAAACCCGTTCCCATCCTATGTCAGAGACGCCACCGGAACCGATCTTTGTCGCGCATACATTCGGATCGAAAGCTTTCAGCGGGATGCGGCCCCACTGTTCGATCATCTGGGGTTTCGTCTGGACCTTCCGCATGAAAACCGGTCAGCCCGGGGGGCGGAATACGCCAACTACTACTCGGTCCAGGCAAAAAAGGCTGTGTTTGACGCCTGTCGCGAAGACATAGAGAGATTCGAATATCGGTTCGAATAAGGCTGGTCGATTATTTCCCGAATTGCGCGAAACGCTGACAAATACAGGCTTTTGTTTATAAAAAACGCGACTAATGGGGCGAAAAAGGCCCAAATTGGCCCTAAATATGGCAAAACTAAGTCACTCCCGAAAACTTCGTGCTAGCACAATGGGATAGTTTGAAAGTGCCAAAAGGGGGTCGGCACGTGTTGGAAGTAGTGAGTGTTTCGGGGTTTTCCGAAAATAATATCCAGACCGTACCGGGTGACGCCGTTTCGGTCAGGCGTGGCGGATTGCTGCATGGGACGAAGGTTGCCACCACCAGTGGCTGGAAACTGGCCGAGGCATTGGTCGCCGGGGATCTGGTCAGAACGATGGACAACGGGTTCCAGGAAGTGAAACGCGTGTCCCACGACAGAATAGCCGTACCGGCTGGCGAGGTTCGACCTGACTTTTTGCCCGTGCGCGTGCCGTCCCGCGCGGCATATAACGGTCGCGCGGTCTGGCTGATGCCCGAGCAGGGAATGGCCGTAGCCTTGTCTTCTGATGGCAGCATCGACGAGGGGCTGGCGATCATTCCGGCGCGTCTGCTGAGCGGGCACTTCAGCTTTTCCTCTCGGACACCGGCAGAGGAATTCCAGGTCACATCGCTGTTTTTTGAGCAGGACGAAGTGGTCTTTATCGAGGGTGGCTTTCAAGCCTTCTGTTCCTCGTGCCGCATCCGTTCGCTGTCTGGCCCGTCCCGACGATCCTACGCGGTGCTGGAAGAATCCGAGGCGCGGAGCCTCGTTACATCTATCGCAGAGGCCGGCGAACTGTCGGCCCTTGCAAACCAATTGGGTGCACTGCCTGCACCCATCCCGCAGGAACCGATCTTTCCGATCCGTCCCCCATCGGGGGTGCGGCGTCCGGGACGTCCGGGGCGGCCCAACGTGCCGGCCTTGTTTCTGCGGCCTGAATGGCAGACCTGACCAAACACTCTAAGAAAGATGCTGGCGCATGGGATCATGCGCCAGCATCACTTGTTCAGGCAGCCTTGGCTTCGGGGTCGAAGCGGCCGTAGAAGGTCTGACCTTTTTCGGCCATCTCGCGCAGCAGCGGCGGGCAGGCGAAGCGGTCACCGTACTTCTCCGACAGCTGGTCACAACGCTCGGCCGCGTAGGGCGCACCGATGATATCAAGCCAGCTGAACGGACCACCCGACCAGGGCGCAAAGCCCCAGGCCAGGATGGCGCCGACATCGCCTTCGCGGATGTCTTCCAGAACCCCTTCTTCAAGCGCGCGCACGGCTTCAAGAACCTGTGCGAACATCAGGCGCTCCTGCACCTCGATCAGGTCGGGCTGCTGCTCGGCCAGCGGATACTTGTCCTGCAGACCTTTCCAGTAGCCGATGCGCTTGCCGTTTTCGTCATAATCGAAGAACCCGGCCTTGGACTTGCGGCCAAGGCGACCCTGTTCTTCCATCCAGAAGATCAGATCGTCCGCCGGGCTTTCGGGATAGGCGTCGCCCATCGCGGCCTTGGTCGCGCGTGCGATCTTGGCGCCCAGGTCGATCGAAGTTTCGTCGGTCAGCTGAACCGGACCCACGGGGAAGCCCAGTTGACGGGCGGCGTTGTCGACCAGAACCGGGCTGACGCCTTCGGTGATCATCCGCGCCCCTTCGTTGATGTAGGGGATGATGCAGCGGTTGCAGTAGAAGAACCGTGCGTCATTGACCACGATCGGCGTCTTGCGGATCTGGCGGACATAGTCCAGCGCCTTGGCCACCGCCCGGTCACCGGTTTCTTTGCCCTTGATGATCTCGACCAGGAACATCTTCTCGACCGGCGAGAAGAAGTGGATGCCGATGAACTGGTCGGGCCGCTTGCTGGCCTTGGCCAGTTCGGTGATCGGCAGGGTCGAGGTGTTCGAGGCAAAGATGCAGTCCTCGGGGATGATCGCCTCGACCTTCTGGGTCATCTCGGCCTTGACCTTGGGATCCTCGAACACGGCTTCGATGATCAGATCGCAGCCCGCCAGCTTTTCAAGGTCCGGCGTGGCGGTGATGCGGGCCAGCATGGCCTCTTTCTTCTCGGCCGTGACCTTGCCACGCTTCATGCCCTTGTCCAGATAGGCTTCGGTATAGGCCTTGCCTTTGTCCGCGGCGGCCTGATCGCGGTCGATCAGCACAACCTCCATCCCGGCCTGCGCCGAGACCAACGAGATGCCCGCGCCCATCATGCCCGCACCCAGAACGCCGATTTTCTTGACCGACTGATCCGGAATGCCTCGCGGACGCACAGCGCCTTTTTCCAGCGCTTCCTTGTTCAGGAACAGCGAACGGATCATCGCGCCCGAGGACGGGTTCATCAGTACCGAGGTGAACCAGCGCGCCTCGATCTTCAGCGCGGTGTCGAAATCGACCAGTGCGCCCTCATAGACCGCGCTCAGCAGGGCTTTGGCTGCCGGGAAGGCGCCTTGGGTCTTGCCGTTCACCATGGCCGAGGCACCCACGAAGTTCATGAAGCCCGCCGGGTGATAGGGCGCGCCGCCGGGCATCTTGTAGCCCTTCGCGTCCCACGGCTTGACCAGATCGGCCTCCTTGGCGTTCAGCACCCATTCCTTGGCCGCGGCCAGCGGATCGGCTGCGATCTCGTCGATGTAGCCTGCGCCCTTGGCCTTTTTCACGTCCAGCATCTTGCCTTCCAGCAGCAGCGGAGCCGCCGCGATGGCGCCCACCTTGCGGACCATCCGGGTGGTGCCGCCCGCGCCGGGGAAGATGCCGACCATGATTTCCGGCAGGCCGTATTTGGCCTTGGGGTTCTCGGCGGCAACGATGCGATGGGTCGCCAGCGGCAGCTCCATGCCGATGCCGGCGGCCGTGCCGGGCAGGGCGGCCGCGATCGGTTTGCCACCTTTCTTGGTCTTGGGGTCCATGCCGGCCAGCTCGATCTTGCGCAGCAGGGCGTGCATCTTCATCGTGCCTTCGAACAGGCCCTTGGCCGGGTCGTCGCCCGCCTGTTCCTTCATAACCGCCAGCAGATTCAGGTCCATGCCGCCGGCGAACGAGCCTACCTTGCCGCTGGTGATCACGATGCCTTTGATCTCGTCATCGGCCAGGGCCTGATCAATGCAGTCGTTCAGTTCGGACAGGCCGTCGAACGACATCACGTTCATGGTCTTGCCGGGGACGTCCCAGGTGATGATGCCAACGCCGTCGGCGTCTTTGGTCAGTGTAAAATCAGCCATTTTTCTTCTCCTGAACCCCGCCGTTACACACGTTCGATGATGGTTGCCGCGCCCATGCCGGATGCGATGCACAAGGTGGCCAGACCGGTTTCCTTGTCCTGGCGCTCCAGCTCGTCCAACAGGGTGCCGATGATGATCGCGCCGGTGGCGCCCAGCGGGTGGCCCATGGCGATCGAACCACCATTGACGTTGACCAGCGCCGGATCGACGTCAAACGCCTGCTGGAACCGCAGCACGACCGAGGCGAAGGCCTCGTTGACCTCGAACAGGTCCAGATCGCTGATCTTCATGCCGGTTTCGGCCAGGATCTTTTCGGTCACCGGAACCGGGCCAGTCAGCATGATGGTCGGATCGGTCCCGATCTTGGCGGTGGCCTTGATGCGGGCGCGCGGCTTCAGGCCGTATTTCTCGCCGAATTCCTTGTTGCCGATCAGAACGGCCGCCGCGCCATCCACGATGCCCGAGCTGTTGCCGGCGTGGTGGATGTGGTTGATCTTTTCCAGGTGCGGGTATTTCAGCATCGCCACCTTGTCGAAACCGGGCATCTGCTCGCCCATCATCTGGAAGGACGGGTTCAGCGCGCCGAGGCTCTGCATGTCGGTGCCGGGGCGCATGTATTCGTCGCGGTCCAGAATGGTCAGGCCGTTGCGGTCCTTGACGGTGATCACCGACTTGGCAAAGCGGTTCTCTTCCCACGCCTTGGCCGCGCGTTTCTGAGACTCGACGGCCAGCGCGTCGGCATCGTCACGGCTGAAACCGTATTCGGTGGCGATGATGTCGGCCGAGATGCCCTGCGGGACGAAATAGGTCTCCATCGCCAGCGACGGATCGACGGCGATGGCGGCGCCGTCGCTGCCCATGGGCACGCGGCCCATCATCTCGACGCCACCGGCGATATAGGCCTCGCCCGCGCCGCCCTTGACCTGGTTGGCGGCCAGGTTCACGGCCTCCATGCCGGATGCGCAGAACCGGTTGATGGCTAGACCGGGGATCGATTCATCCAAGTCCGAGGCCAGAACCGCGGACCGCGCCAGGCAGCCACCCTGTTCCATCACCTGGGTGACGTTGCCCCAGATCACGTCCTCGACGGCGTGGCCTTCCAAGTTGTTGCGTTCCTTGATGGCGTTCAGGGCCACCGCCGACAGGCGCACCGAGGTCACCTCGTGCAGGCTGCCGTCCTTGCGGCCCTTGCCGCGCGGGGTGCGCAGGGCATCATAAATGTAAGCTTCGGTCATACTTCTCTCCTCAAGCTCGATCCGACGGATTGCCGGGCATCAGGTCATAGGGGTGTTTCCATCCGGGCTGCTCGGACAGGCGGGTCAGCCAGGCGTCGATATTGGGCCATTCGGCGCGGTCAAAGCCGAAGGGTTCGGGGTAATACAGGTAGCCGCAGCAGCTGAGATCGGCGTTGGTCACGCTGTCGCCGACGATCCAGTCGCGGCCCTCAAGATGCGCGTTCAGCACCTGATAGGCGGCTTTCAGGCGGCCTTGGTTGAAGGCGATCACATCCGAGTTGCGGTGCTGTTCAGGCAGAAAGTTGATCAGGAACCGGGTCATGCCAGCCATCGAGCTGAACTTGTGGTTGTCCCACAGCACCCAGCGCAGGATGTCATAGTTCTCTTCCCGAGTATTTCCGCCGAATTTACCTGACTTTTCGGTGACATAGGCCTGGATCGCGCCCGACTGACTGGTCCGGAAATCTCCGTCGACCAGAACCGGCGCTTCGCCCATTTCGTTGACTTCGGCGCGGTATTCGGGGGTTCGGGTCTGGCCGTTGAAGAAATCGACAAAGACCGGCTCCCACTCCAACCCCGACATCTCGAGCGCAAGGGCGGCCTTGTACGAGTTTCCGCTTTCTCCGAAGCAATGCAGTTTTATCGTCATGCACTCACCCCTCCCAAGGCGGTTTGTACGGTTTCGTCACGCACGTGTTTCGAGAAAGACCTGACCGCGGGCCGCAGCTGCGTTCGGACTTGTCTTGCTGAAAACACGCCGGGCCTGGGCCAGGCATTGGGGTCGTCTAGCGTTTGCGCGCCTCAAGCTCGGAATTGAAGATGCGCAGCCGGTGGGTCAGGTTCTCCTCGTCGATCACGCTGTTGAAGTTCTCGAACAGGAATGACAGCGCCTCTCCTTCGTCCAGCCCGGCCTCGCGGGCAAACCCCTTGAGTTTTCGATACCCGTCCTCAGTCATGGCGACGGGAAAGCGGCGGGTCAGGCGAAAGCGTTTGGGCATGTCATCTCCTCCATGAGCGCTGGTTCCGGGCGGGGTCGCCCGGAACCAGACTGGGATCAGAAGTTCGCCGCGTCCAGTGCCATCACCGTGTCGGCGCCGGTCTGGATCCGCGCCAGGTGCATGCCCGTGGCCGGCAGACGGCGCGCCATGTAGTAGCGGCCGGTGGCGATCTTGGTCTCGTAGAAGTCCTTGTCGGACGCACCGGCATCCAGTGCTTCCTGCGCGGCCTTGGCCATCTGCGCCCACATCAGGCCCAGGCAGACATGACCGAACATGTGCATGAAGTCATACGAGCCCGACAGAGCGTTGTTCGGGTTGGTCATGCCGTTCTGCATGAAATACATGCCGGCGGCCTGCAGGTCTTTCGAGGCGGCCTTCAGCGGTTCGATGAAGGCCTTGTCATAGGCTTCGTCCTTGCCGCTGTTTTCCTTGCAGAAGGTTTTGACCATGTCGAAGAAGGCCATGACATGCTTGCCGCCGTCCTGCGCCAGCTTGCGGCCGACCAGGTCCAGCGCCTGAACGCCGTTGGCTCCTTCGTAGATCATGGCGATGCGGGCGTCGCGGGTGTATTGCGACATGCCCCATTCCTCGATGTAGCCATGGCCGCCATAGACCTGCTGGGCCTGAACGGTCATGTCATAGCCCTCGTCGGTCAGGAAACCCTTGATGACCGGGGTCATCAGCGAGATCAGCCCGTCGGCGTCCTTGTCGCCTGCGCGGTGCGCCTTGTCGATCAGGGTCGCGCCCCACAGGATGAAGGCCCGCGCGCCTTCCACAAAGCTTTTCTGGTCCATCAGGCTGCGGCGGATGTCGGGATGTACGATCAGCGGATCGGCCGGGCCGTCGGGATTCTTGACGCCGGTCACGTCGCGGCCTTGCAGACGGTCCTTGGCGTATTCCAGCGCGTTCTGATAGGCGGCCTCGGCTTGAGCCAGACCTTGCATGCCGACACCCAGACGCGCTTCGTTCATCATGGTGAACATGGCGCGCATGCCCTTGTGTTCCTGACCCAGCAGGTAACCGGTTGCGCCGTCATAGTTCATTACGCAGGTCGAGTTGCCGTGGATGCCCATCTTTTCTTCGATCTTGCCGACCGAAACACCATTGCGCTCGCCCAGGCTGCCGTCTTCGTTCACCAGGAACTTGGGCACGATGAACAGCGACACTCCCTTGATGCCCTCGGGGCCGCCGGGGATCTTGGCCAGCACCAGGTGGATGATGTTGTCGGCCATGTCGTGATCGCCGGACGAGATAAAGATCTTTTGGCCGGTGATCTTGTAGCTGCCATCGCCCTGCGGCTCGGCCTTGGTGCGCATCAGGCCCAGATCGGTGCCGCAATGCGGCTCGGTCAGGTTCATGGTGCCGGTCCATTCACAGCTGACCATCTTGGGCAGATATGTGTCTTTCTGCGCATCGGTGCCGTGCGCCAGGATGGCCGAGGCCGCGCCGTGGGTCAGGCCCTGATACATGGTGAAGGCCTGGTTTGCGGCCGAGAACATCTCGCCCACGGCCGTGCCAAGAACATAAGGCATGTTCTGGCCGCCATATTCCTCGGGCATATCCAGACCGGTCCAGCCGCCTTCCTTGACCTGCTCGAACGCGTCCTTGAACCCGGTCGGGGTGTAGACGACGCCGTTTTCCAGCCGGCAGCCTTCGGTGTCGCCGACCACGTTCAGCGGGTGCAGCAGGTTGACGGCGACCTTGCCGGCCTCCTCCAGAACGGCGCCCGTGAACTCGGGCTCCAGCTCATCATAGCCCGGAATATCCGAGGCCGAGATTTTCAGAACGTCATGCAGAACGAATTGCGTGTCTTTGGTAGTCGCGTTGTAAACGGGCATTTGAAGCTCCCTTAATTCAGATGTCCGGGTGGCAGGCGGCGCGGAGTTACTCGGCCGCCTTCTTTTCCTGTTTCATCGAGGCGATGACCTTCTCGCCCCAGCGCAACTGCTCTTTCAGATCGTCAATGGCCTGAGTCAGTTCCTCGCGGCGGGCTTCCATGTCCGCCAGACGCTCGCACGCGATTTCATAGGTGCGGGTCATCTGGGTCAGTTGCTGGTCGCCGACATGGTACAGATCCAGAAGCTGTCGAATCTCTTCCAGGCTGAAACCAAAGCGTTTGCCGCGCAAGATCAGCTTGAGCCGCGCCCTGTCACGTTTGGTGAACAGCCGTTTCTGGCCCTCACGGATCGGAAACAGAAGCTCTTTGGCTTCGTAGAACCGCAAGGTCCGCGGCGTGACGTCATAGGTCTCGCACATCTCGCGGATGGTCATAAGATCTTCGGTCATTGGTCACCCTCTCGTCGCTGGCGTCATGAGAAAGTTGCGCAGTCGATGGCCGCTTTACAACATGAGATTGACGTTTACGTAATCCAGACGCTGCGTCACAAAGAAATTGACGTAACTTCCGGTCGCGTAAAGCGGCGGGTTGGCAATTTTCTTTCCGTTGGGTCAGCCAAATCCACTGTACCGGTGCGGTTCGAAGCCGACGGGCAGGCGGCAGGGCGCCAGCCGAAAAATGCAGATTTCCGGTGTAATGAAGGATGGATTTGGGGGCTCGAACTGGCCGATTTAGGTCAGGGAGTTGGCCGTTTGATCGCGAAGGCGCTGCAACTCGTCCATAGCTTCGTCCAGTTGCTGACGCTGCTGACGCAGCTCTTCCATCTGGCGGTCGGCCATTTCGATAAAGGTAGCCATCTGGGCCTTGTTGCCTTGATCTTCGTAGATCAACAACCACTGCCGGATTTCCTCAAGTGGAAACCCGAACTTGCGGCCACGCATGATCAGCTTCATCCGCGCGCGCTCGCGCGGACCGTAAAACCGGGACCGTCCTTCCCGGTCTGGCTGCAGCAGCTCGATATACTCGTAGTAGCGCAGGGTGCGCGGAGTCACGTCGAACTCGGCGCACATCTCTTTGAATGACAAACGCTTGTCGGACATTCCTGTTCTCCTCGGTTGCAACCTAGGGCGTTGTGCGGACAAGCGCAACAGGCGGGCTTGCCCTTTGCGCGCAGAGCAGATCATAAAGGGGCAGGACAACAGGACTGAACCTCATGGTCGACAAGACAGTACTCGCCCGCCAGTTCATCGAGGCGATCCCCCATGCGCGGGCCCTGGGCCTGACGCTGACCCATATCGGCGAGGGTGAGGCCGAGATCACCATGCCTTACAACGAGGATCTGATCGGCGATCCCCGCACTGGCGTGATTCACGGCGGGGCTGTGTCGGCCAGCCTGGATACTTGCTGCGGGGCTGCGGTCATGAGCCACCCGGCGGCGCCGGGCGGCACAGCAACCATCGATCTGCGCATCGACTACATGCGCGCCGCAACGCCCGGCCAGACGATCACCACCCGCGCGACCTGCTATCACATCACGCGCAATGTGGCCTTCGTGCGCGCAACTGCCATGGACGACGATCAGGATCGCCCGGTGGCCACCGCCTCGGGCGCCTTCACAGTCGAGGGGAAGTGAGATGGCAAGACCCCGTCCCGAACCGATGCAGGTGGTGAAACGGCGCCGCGACGCGGCCCTCAAGGCGCTGGTCGAGGGGGTCCCGTATATCCGGTTCCTCAATATCAGCTTTGACCGGCGCGGAGACGAACTGACCGGTGTTCTGAATTTCGACGAAAAGTTGATCGGCAACCCGTTCCTGCCGGCGATTCATGGGGGCGTCACGGCGGCCTTTCTCGAGGTGACGGCGGTGATCACGCTCAGCTGGGAACACCTGTTTCCACGCATTGAAAGCGGTGAGATCGACGCCGAAGACATCATCTCGGATCACAGTATCCGCTTTCCCAAGACCATCGATTTCACGGTGGATTACCTGCGCTCGGGCCTGCCGCGCGATGCCTATGCACGCGCCTTCATCAGCCGGGCGGGTCGGCGGTATGCCTCGGTGCGCGTCGAGGCTTGGCAGGACAACCACGCCAAGCTGTTCGCGCAGGCCACAGGGCATTTCCTGATGCCGCAAGAGCCTTCGGCCAAGAGTTGAGCAAAATGCGGGACGCCTCGGCACCCATTACGCACAGACGGGTGCTGAAGATCGCAGTGCCGATCGTGCTGTCCAACGCGACGGTGCCGATTCTGGGCGCGGTAGATACCGGCGTGGTCGGCCAGATGGGGCAGGCCGCCCCGATCGGCGCGGTTGGCATTGGCGCGGTCATTCTGGCCACGATCTACTGGGTGTTCGGCTTTCTGCGCATGGGCACGACCGGCCTGGCCGCACAGGCCCGAGGCGCGGGGGACAGGGCCGAAACCGGTGCTCTGCTTATGCGCGGCCTGCTCTTGGGCGGTGCGGCGGGGCTGTTCTTCATCGTGGCGCAGGTGGCGGTATTCGCAGGAGCCTTCGCGCTGTCGCCCGCCAGCCCCGAGGTCGAGGCGTTGACGCGCAAATACCTCGAGATTCGGATCTGGGGCGCGCCCGCGACCATTGCGCTTTATGCCGTGACCGGCTGGCTGATCGCGGTCGAGCGCACGCGCGGCGTGTTCGTCCTGCAGGTTTGGATGAACGGGCTGAACATCCTGCTGGATCTGTGGTTCGTGCTGGGGCTGGGCTGGGGCGTCGAAGGGGTGGCGGTGGCCACGCTGATTGCCGAATGGACGGGTCTGGCGCTGGGTCTGTGGCTGTGCCGCGATGCGTTCGGGGGTAATCAATGGCGCGATTGGGCGCGGATCTTCGACCCCGCCCGCCTGCGCCGGATGATGCAGGTCAATGGCGACATCATGATCCGGTCGGTCCTGCTGACCGGGTCCTTCACCACCTTTCTGTTCGTGGGCGCCGATCTGGGCGACGTGACGCTGGCCGCCAACCAGGTGCTGCTGCAGTTCCTGGAAATCACCGCCTTTGCGTTGGACGGGTTCGCCTTTTCTGCCGAGGCATTGGTAGGCAGCGCCGTCGGAGCCAAGGACCGATACCAGGTCCGGCGCGCCTCGGTCATGGCGTCGCAATGGGGCGTCGGTGGGGCTCTGGTGCTGGGGGCCACGTTTTTTGTGGCAGGGCCCGCATTGATCGACCTGATGGCCACCGCGCCCGAGGTGCGGATCACGGCGCGCGAATACCTGATCTGGGCGGCGCTGGCCCCGGTGGTCGGCGTTGCCAGCTGGATGTTCGACGGCATCTACATCGGCGCCACCTGGACCCGCGCCATGCGCATCGCCATGATCCAGTCGGTGGCAATCTATGTGGTGGCGCTGTTCCTGCTGGTGCCGACCATGGGCAATCACGGGCTGTGGGCCGCGCTGATGGTGCTGAACACCGCCCGCGCGGTGACGCTGGGCCTGCGCTATCCCCGGCTCGAGGCGCAGGTGGCCTAGAGCAGGGTCAGCAGGGTCTCGGGCGGGCGACCGATTGCGGCCTTGTCGGTGGTGATCCCGATGGGGCGTTCGATGAGGATCGGGTTCTCGGCCATGGCGTGAACCAAGGCCTCTTCGGGTGTTTCCCTACTCAGCCCCAGTTCCTTGAACCGCGCCTCGCCCCTGCGCATCATCTCGATCGCCGGGATGCCCAACCGGGACAGCACCGCGCGCAGCTCATCCGCGCTGGGCGCGTCCTCGAGGTATCTGCGAACGGTGACTTCGGCGCCGCGGTCCTGCAGCAGGGCCAGCCCGGCGCGCGATTTTGAACAGCGTGGGTTGTGCCAGTATTCGATCACAGCCAATCCTCTCGTTTGCTGCCGACGGCGTCGGCCACCGACTTGAACCCGTCCCGCGCCAGCAGGGCGTCCAGCCCCCGCGCGATCTCGGCCGCCAGCGACAGGCCGCCATAGACCATCGCGGTATAGAACTGCACGGCCGAGGCCCCGGCGCAGATTTTGGCATAGGCCTGTTCGGCCGTGCCGATGCCACCCACGCCGATCAGCGGGATCTGCCCGTCGGTCAACTGGCTCAGCCGAGCCAGAACGCGGGTCGATTTCTCGAACAGGGGCGCGCCCGACAATCCGCCGGCCTGATCCTTGTGCAGGCTGCGCAGCCCTTCGCGCGACAAGGTCGTGTTGGTGGCGATGACACCGTCGATGCCCGTGTCACGGGCGACATCGGCGATGTCCCGCAGTTCGTCATCCGCCAGGTCGGGGGCGATCTTCAGAAACACCGGGACCCGCCGCGCCAAGGCATCGCGGGTGTCCAGCACACCTGCCAGCAGGGCGCTCAGCGCTTCTTTCCCCTGCAGGTCGCGCAGCTTTTCGGTGTTGGGTGACGAGACATTCACCGTGGCGAAATCCAGCCATTGCCCGCAATGGGCCAGCACATGCGCAAAATCCCGCGCCCGGTCGGTGCTGTCTTTGTTGGCGCCCAGGTTCAGGCCGATCACCGCGTCCTTGGGGCGGTGCGCCAGACGCCGGGCCATCGCCTCCATCCCTTCGTTGTTGAAGCCGAACCGGTTGATGGCGGCGCGGTCCTCGGTCAGGCGGAACAGTCGCGGCTTGGGGTTGCCCGGCTGCGGGCGCGGGGTCACGGCGCCCACCTCAATGAATCCGAAGCCCGCGCGCGACAGCGGGCCCAGAACCTCGCCATTCTTGTCGAACCCGGCGGCCAGCCCCACCGGGTTGGGCAGGTCCAGCCCGGCAAGTTGCGTGCGCAAGCGCGTCGAGGTGACGGGACCGGGCGCCGGGGTCAAACCCGTTTTCAGCGCCTTGATCGACAGGCCGTGCGCGGTTTCTGGGTCCAGGCGATGTAGCGCGGCCAGGGCCAGTTTCTCGGTCAGTTTCATCCGAAGGACGCTCCGGTTGGGGTAGGGGCGGTGCGGATCAGGCGCGAGTCGGCCACCGCCGCCTGCCGGTGAATGACCGCCGCGCGATAAGCCGGGTCGGTCACCATCTCCAGAAACGCATGGGCCGAGGGGTAACGGGCGATGAACATCTCGTCCCACGCTTCGCCCTTCGGGCCGATCAGCGTTGTCTGGAACGTGCCGCGCCAGATGATCGAGGCCCCCAGCCGCGCGATGATCGGGGCGGTTTCGGCACCATACCGGCGATAGGCTTCTGCGCCGCTCAGCCCCGCGCCGGCCAGGTCGTGGCCTGCGGGATAGACGGCCTTGGCGCGGAACTGCACAAGGTTCAGCATCTCGATCGGGTGATCGCGGTCCAGCGCTTTGAACGCCTCGAACTCGGCGCGGTCGGGGTCGATATGGC
Source organism: Ruegeria arenilitoris (assembly GCF_013032855.1). Classification (GTDB taxonomy): domain Bacteria; phylum Pseudomonadota; class Alphaproteobacteria; order Rhodobacterales; family Rhodobacteraceae; genus Ruegeria; species Ruegeria arenilitoris. The sequence continues at coordinate 482,735 of NZ_WQDA01000002.1, read as the reverse complement.
CGGTCATTGCATCTCCTTGGGGAAGCGGTGCGCGCCGTTTTCCAGCGACAGCGGCTTGGCCCAGACCACATCCGCCACGCGCATGTTGCGATAGAGATGCGGGAACAAGGCCCCGCCGCGCGAGACCTCCCATCTCAGATCATCGCCCATTTTCTGGGCATCGCAGGCCACGAGGGTCAGGTTTTCGACCCCGGCAAAGTGTTTGGCCGCGGTCTCGGCCGCCTGTTCTGCGGTGGAGAAATGCACAAACCCATCCGCCACATCGATGGGCGCGCCCCGGGTTTCGCCCTGTGCCTGCAGGGCCGCCCATTCCTCGGCCCGGAATATCTTGTAGATCAGCATGGCGCCGTGATGCCCCGCGCGCGGGGTAGAATCAAGCCGCATTTCCCCCTTTGACTCTTTGCCGCCCTCGGCGCACGATCCTGACAATCAATTACAGGGAGTTTCAAATGATTACCCGTTTCCTGACATCCGTGGCGGCCCTTGGCCTGACTGCAGGCATGGCGGCGGCCGACTACAAGCTGACCATTCTGCACACCAACGACTTCCATTCCCGGTTCGAGCCGATCAACAAATATGACAGCGGCTGTGGCGCCGAGGACAATGCCGAGGGCAAATGCTTTGGCGGTTCGGCGCGTCTGGTGACCGCGGTCAACGATGCGCGTGCGCGGGCCGAGAACTCGATCCTCGTGGACGGCGGCGACCAGTTCCAGGGGTCGTTGTTTTATACCTATTACAAGGGCAAGGTCGCGGCCGAGTTCATGAACAAGCTGGGCTATGACGCGATGACCGTGGGCAACCACGAATTCGATGATGGTCCCGAGGTTCTGGCCGGTTTCGTCGATGCGGTCGAATTTCCGATTCTGATGTCGAATGCGAACATCGAGAACGAGGAGCTTCTGACCGACCGGATCAAGAAATCGACCGTGATCGAAGTGGGGGGAGAGAAGATTGGCCTGATCGGCCTGACCCCCGAAGACACCGACGAGTTGGCTTCACCCGGGCCGAATGTCGTGTTCTCTGATCCTGTTCCGGCGGTTCAGGCCGAGGTGGACAAGCTGACGGCGGAAGGCATCAACAAGATCATCGTGCTCAGCCACTCGGGCTATGGCGTCGACCAGCGGGTCGCGCAGGAAACCACGGGTGTTGACGTGATCGTGGGCGGACACTCGAACACTTACCTGTCGAATACTTCAGACAAGGCCGCCGGGCCGTACCCGACCGTAGTGAACGGGGTGCAGATCGTTCAGGCCTATGCCTACGGCAAGTTCCTCGGCGAGTTGAACGTGACCTTTGATGACGACGGCAACGTGGTCGAGGCGGTGGGTGAACCGCTGATCATGGACAACACCGTGACCGAGGATCAGGCTGCCCTGGACCGCATCGCAGAACTGGCCAAACCGCTGGACGAGATCCGCAACAAGGTTGTGGCCAATGCTGCAGCTCCGATCGAAGGCGACCGGTCGATCTGCCGCGTGCAGGAATGCGAGATGGGTAACCTGGTGGCCGATGCCATGCTGGCGCGGGTCGCCGATCAGGGCGTTCAGATCGCCATCGCCAACTCAGGTGGCCTGCGCGCCTCGATCGACGCGGGCGACGTGACCATGGGCGAGGTGCTGACCGTTCTTCCCTTCCAGAACACGCTCTCGACCTTTGAGATCAGCGGTCAGGGCATCATCGATGCGCTGGAAAACGGCGTCAGCCAAGTGGAAGAGGTCAAGGGCCGCTTCCCGCAGGTGGCTGGGCTGAAATTCACCTGGGATCCGTCCGTGGCCCCCAACGAAGGCCGCGTGACCGAGGTTATGGTGGCCGAAGGTGATGGCTATGTGCCGATCGATCCGGCCAAGACCTATCTGGTGGTGACCAACAACTATGTCCGCAACGGTGGCGACGGGTACAAGATGTTCTCTGGCGAGGACAAGAATGCCTACGACTTCGGTCCCGATCTTGCGGATGTGACCGCGGAATACCTTGCGGCCAATGCTCCCTACACGCCCTATCTGGATGGACGTATCCAGCAGAAGTGATTGCTGACACAAAGAAAGAAATGGCCGCATCCTTGGATGCGGCCTTTTTTGTTGGGGTTCGGCTTAATCGAATTCGTATTCGGGCCACAACTCGGGGTCGAAACCGTCCAACATGGGCCGGATATAATCCGCAACCTGACGCCAGCCGCCAACCGATTTGGTCGAGATTTTCTTGCGCACCTGGTCGATACTGGCCGTACGCACCTGTTTCTTGTTTTCTTCCGGGTGCATCATGCTTTCGCGCCATTCGATCCCGCAGAATTCTGCAACCTGCTTGCTGTAGGTCTCAGGGTCGGCCACCAGTTTTTCGTAGGGCACCGTAAGGATGCGATCACCGAAGATGGCATCCCAATGCTGCATGTAGCGGCGATACATGTTGGCCGAGTGCGCGATCGAGTTCAGGTTCGATGCGTACCGCATACCGGCCGCTGGAAAACGCCGGATCCATTTCGATAGGCCGACGTCCCGAGGGTCCCGCAGCATGTTGATGATCTTTGCGTTGGGGAAGGCTGCCAAAAGAAAACCAACCCGCTGGTAGTTGTGTGGCATCTTGTCGACGAAAGCGATCGAGCCCTCGGGCATCGGGGGCATCAACTCGCGGAAATGCTTGGCGAACTCCGCGGCTTCTGCGTCCGAGAATGCCTTCTTTTCGTTCGAGTATGGCGCCGAAAGGTCCGTTGCGAGGGTCAGCTCTCCACATCCCGCGATATCGGGGGCGGAACTCAGCATCATTTCCATCAAGGTGGTGCCCGAGCGAGGCTGTCCGATCACGAAAATCGGCAAGGGCATTTCCTCGATCCCGGAACTTGGGACCGACGCGCTGTCAGGGAACAAGCCACAGATGCGGCGTAGTTTGCGCTCTTCTTCTTCGAAATCGTATGGGTTTTCGTCGTGCTGCACCCTGTTTGCGACTGCAAACTGCGCAAGGGCGGCCTCCAGCCCACCGATCTTCGATTGAAGCTGTGCCAGCGTGAATTCCAGAGTCGAATTGGGGTGTTTCCGCTTTGCGATCGCGGCCTCGACCCGGGGCAGCAATGCTTCGGCCTGTTCGGCGTCTACCATCGACGACAATTGGAACAACGCCGATGCGTGATACGGATCCTTGTCCAAAACACGCCACAAAAGGTCAGTACAGCCCTTCTTGTCGCCGGCTTGGTGCAGGTCCACCGCTCGGCGGAAGGCGATTTCGATGTTGTCGGGATCCAGTTCGTATGCGCGCGCAATATCGGCCGAGGCCGCATCCACGAAGCCGACGCGCCCATAGGCCCTGCTGCGGGTGGACAGCAGCTTGGGGTTGTCCGGATCGGTCATCAGTCGCTTGGTGGCGTTCTCGATGATGCTGCGCCAGTTCTTGCCCTTGAGCGTGATTTCATCGATCACCCGGACGATCTCGCGGTTGCCGGGAATCTTTTCGGCCATCTTTTCGGCATAGGCCAACGCTCGCGCGATCTGGCCGGTCTGCATCAGGGCATTCGCGATGTTTTCGACGAATTGCGGGTCGTCCGGTTTCAGGCGGGCGGCTTCCTGGAAATGCGGCAGCGATTTCTTGTACTGCTTCATCTCGGTCAGAACGAACCCGGCAATCGCGTGGTAGTCCGCGTCTTTCGGGAATTTCTTGATGCCGAGGGTAGCTTTCTTCAGAGCCTGAGGAAGCTTGCCGGCGTCCAGATCCGCCACCGCCTTGGCCTTGAGGGAATTTGGTGCTTGATTTGTCATCTGACTGCGCGAGACCCTGTGCCTGATTGAAACTTTTGTTGTTGGTTCATTACCCATGTGCGGACGGTTTGCAATAACTCTTCCCAACGATGCCATGGCGCAGCTGTTTGCTGCGCGGCCTTCAAACGCGTTGCCGGCGGTGCCCAACTACAACATCTGCCCGACAAATCAGGTGCATGTCGTGCGCGCCGGAGAGGGAGGGCGGCAGTTGGACCCGCTGCGATGGGGTTTCTTGCCACATTGGTACAAAACCCAAAACGACGGTCCGCTGCTGATCAACGCCCGCGCCGAAACCCTGGCCCAGAAACCGGCCTTTCGCGCAGCCTGCCGCGATCGGCGCTGTCTGATCGTGGCCACGGGTTTCTACGAATGGACCAAGACCCAAGACGGTGCGCGGCTGCCTTGGTACTTCCACGGCAGCGATGGTGCGCCCATCGCCTTTGCCGGCATCTGGCAGAACTGGGGCGAGGGTGAGGCGCGGCAGGCGACCTGCGCGATCGTCACGACCGCAGCCAACGACAATGTGCGTGAGGTTCATCACCGGATGCCGTTGATCATCGAACAGGCGGATTGGGCCTTGTGGCTGGGCGAGGTCGGCAAGGGGGCAGCCCGCCTGATGAAACCCGGCGCCGAGGATGTGTTGCAGTTTCACAGGGTCGGCACGGCCGTAAACTCCAACCGGGCCAGTGGGCCGGATCTGATCGCGCCCGAAGCCGATGACTGACATCAGCGGGGCCTTCTTTTCTTTTGCCATCCTGCGCGCTAAACCCCTGTCATGGCCCTGAAATTCTCAAACCTGTCGCAGCTGTACGCGCATCCGTTCGATACGATCATCGATGTGCGCAGCCCGGCAGAGTTTGCCGAAGACCATCTGCCCGGCGCCATCAACCTCCCGGTTCTGGACAATGAGGAACGCGCACGTGTCGGCACGATTTACGTTCAGCAGAGCCCGTTTCTGGCGCGCAAACTGGGGGCCGCGTTGGTGTTTCGCAACGCCGCCACCCATATCGAGACGCAACTCAGCCACCACGAGGGCGGTTGGCGCCCTTTGGTCTATTGCTGGCGTGGCGGTCAGCGGTCAGGATCCTTCACCTGGATGCTGCAGCAGATCGGCTGGCGAGCCGAGGTGATCGAGGGCGGATACCGCAGCTATCGGCGTCTGGTGAAGCAATACCTCTACGATGACCCGCTGCCGTTCAAGCTGGTGGCGTTGGATGGCTACACCGGTACTGCAAAAACGGAACTTCTGGCCCAGTTGCAAACGCGCGGGGTGCAGGTTCTGGATCTCGAAGCGTTGGCCAATCACCGCGGTTCGCTGCTGGGCGAGCAACCCGGCGGACAACCCAGCCAGAAAGCGTTCGAATCTGCCTTGGCGTCGGCCATGTGCGCGCTTGATCCGGCACGGCCTGTGTTGGTCGAGGCCGAGTCGTCAAAAATCGGTTCGTTGATTTTGCCCCCTGCGGTCTGGCAGAACCTGTGCCAAGCGCCGCGAATCCTTGTCACGGCAGATATCGAGGCGCGAACGGACTATCTGGTCGCTGCCTATGACGACATTCTGTCCGATGCCGAGCGTTTGCAGGACCGCCTGTCGCCGCTGCGGTTTCACCGGGGGCATGATGTCGTGGATGCGTGGATGGCTCAGATTGCCGAGGGCAACAAGAAAGCTCTGACGCGCGCCTTGATGGAGCAGCACTATGACCCGGCTTACGAAAAGTCGCGGAAAAATTATCGGTTTGATGTGATCGCGTGCGTGCATGCCACGTCCTTGACTACAGACGGGCTGGATCAGGTCGCGTCGGAAATTGAAGGGATTGTGGCTCAGCTCTGAAGGCGCAGGCCGGGTGTGTCGCTCAATACACCGATGACTGCAGCCGGGTAACCAGCGGCACGTAAATGGTCGCAGATATTTAGTGCGTCGTCGGCCGAAACGGCAGCCAGCAACCCACCCGCGGTCTGAGGATCGAACAGCAGATCGGCTTTGCCGTCAATTGGAACTTCGGGCGCGATGGAACGATTGTCGTTGAACAAGCTGGACCGGACACCTTGCTGGCTGAGCTCGAGCGCCCCCTCCATGACCGGGACTGCGTCGAGATTCAGGACTGCGCCGCAGTTGGATGTCTCGCACAGTCCAACGAGATGCCCGGCCAGTCCAAATCCGGTGACGTCGGTCATGGCATGGGCTTGGGCCAGAATGCGTGCGGCGTCACCCTGCGGCCGCGTCATGTGGTCATAGGCGGACACTACCCACTCGCCGTTGGCTTGCCCTGCCATTTCTGCGGCCATCAGGACTCCGCTGCCAATAAGTTTGGTCAGGATCAACACATCACCGGGCCGCCCACCCGAAAGGGTGATCGGATCAGACTGGCACAAACCCGTGATGGTGAAACCGATGGTAAGCTCATCGCCCATCGAGCTATGGCCGCCGACGATCTCAGCGCCGGCGCTGCGCATGACTTCGGTCGCGGTTGCCATGATTTCAGCCATGGTGCGGTGTTGCAGCTGGGAGGACATGCGCGGCAGGATCAGAGTGGCCGTCGCGGCCTGTGGGGTCGCACCCATCGCCCAGATGTCCCCCAGTGCGTGAATGGCCGCGATGCGGGTCATCAGAACAGGGTCCGGAACGAAGCTGCGCAAATGATCTGACGTCAGCACCTGCCGGACGCCTCCAAAGGTCAGCATTGCGGCATCATCCCCGGACAGGGGCGTGATATCCGGACGATCGGATCTCTGTACCGCGGATAGCGCGGCCTGCAAGGCGCCGCGACCTACCTTGGCGCCGCAACCGCCGCACATGGGCTTGTCGCCCAGAGCATCGCGCAGGCCATCCGCATGATGACGGGGAAGCGCGGGGCCTGGCATCTGGGGCAGCTCACGAAAGCGACGCATGAACTTCTGGTCGATATGGTTTTTCCACCGCCACATCACAGGTCCGCTGAATGACGTCCCAAAGCGCTCGGCCAGTGCCGAGCGTTCCCCCAGCGAGACCAGCTTCAGGTAATCCTTCTGCGGCTTGTACCGGCGCATGGTTCCAGCGCCGAGAGCTGCGCGCAGGTTGTTGAAGAGAACAGGAGCCTCTCGCACGGCAAAGACACCGGCCTTGGGGCGCGGCGTGTCATCCAGATGAGCGCAGTCGCCGACTGCGAAGACCGATGGATCGCTGGACTGCAAATACCCGTTCACTCGGATAAAGCCGTCGTGCAGGTCCAGTCCGGTCTGGCCGATCCAGTCATAGGGACGGGCGCCCGCCGCGCCGGTTGTGAAATCAGCCGTGATGTGACGCCCATCGGTCAGTTGCACGCCTTTTGGTGTGATCTGCGCAATTTCGGCCTGTTCGATGCAGTCGATGCCAAGCTGTTCCATCGTCCGCCGAATGGTCTGGGCGGCTTTGGGGTTTATCGCGGTCAAGATTTGCGCCTTGTCGATCAGAGTGACCGTTGATTGCCTACCCTTGGCGCGCAGGGCATGAGCCATGGCCATCGCCAGTTCAACGCCCGCGACGCCGCCGCCAATGACCGCCGCCGAAGCAGGGTCGGTTGTCTCCAGGTACTGAGCCCATTTTGAGGCAAAGGGACCAAGAGGTTTTGCCGGGATGGCATGTTCCGTGAACCCGGGCAAAGACGGCATGTTCGATGTTATTCCGACATTGATCGAGGCGACATCGAAAGCGACATCCGGGTGAACCGCCACATTCACCAGCCGCCGGTTCAGGTCCAGGCCGATCGCGGCACCCAGAATGATCCGGGCCCCTGCAAACCGTGCCAGCCGGATCAGATCGATGTCCAGGTCGCGGCGGGCATAGTGCCCCGCGACATATCCGGGCAACATCCCGGAATAGGGCGCGGTCGGGCCAGGATTGATCACGGTCAACCGCGCGCCGGGTAGGGGGTTCATCCCCCATTTCCGAAGGAAAAGCGCGTGCGTATGACCTCCGCCCACCAGAACCAGATCGCGGGTAAGTGGCAACGAAGGTGTCTTCATGAAGTCAGTTCGCGCTGTGATCCGGGACGTCTTCGACCTGCTCGACCGCGTGGGTGGCCCAAAGCTTGTCTTCGCCCGCGTCCGGCAGATCCTCGGGGGCTTCATGGCGGTGAATGTGCCACTTGGCAATGAACAGAGCCGTGATCGGAGCCGTCAGAAACAGGAACAGCGTGATCAGCAGTTCATGCATGGAAAGGCGCTGTTCGATCAGGATCGAATGAAAGATCGAGGCCAGCAACACACCGCCCACGCCCAGCGTGGTGGCTTTGGTCGGGGCGTGCAGCCGCGACATCGGATCCTTCAGCTTGATCATGCCAAAAGACCCGACAAAGCCGAAAACCCCTGAAACGATCAGGAAAAATGCAATCAGAAGCTCGAAGATGAATTCCATGGCGGCCTCACTCGATGATGTTGCCGCGCAGCATAAAGCGCGCATAGGCCACGGTCGAAACAAAGCCCAGCATGGCAATGATCATAGCGGCTTCGAAAAAGATCTCGGTGCCCAGATGCAGGCCGTACAGGATCATCAGGGCGATGGTGTTGATCACCATCGTATCAAGGGCGAGCACTCGCGTTCCCACACCGTCGGCGGTGATGATCCGCCACAGGCACATCATGATCGCGGCCCCAAAGCAGGCAAAGGCAAAATAGATTGCATATTCGATCATTCGAAAATCTCCTTCAGGCGGCGCTCGTAACGCTGCTTGATCTGGTCTCGTACCGCGCCCGGATCCGGAGCGTCCAGGCAATGGACCAGCAGACAATGCCCTTGGGCCGAGAGGTCGCAACTGACGGTGCCCGGCGTCATGGTGATGGTTCCAGCCAGAACCGTGATCGCTTCGGGTGTGCGCAGTTCCAGCGGGATTGAGATCCAGTTCGGCTGTCTGTCCGCGTCGCGTTTGAACAGGATGATGCGTGCCACGGTCACGTTGGCCACCACGATATCCCACAGAACCACGATCATGTACTCAACGACCATGGGCCAGTTCCGCAGGACGGGCCGGTCGGGCCAGTAGGGTTGGGTGATGAAGGGAATGATGATCCCCAGAAGCAATCCAAACACCAACGAGTTCAGCGAGGGCGCGTTGGCCAACAGCACCCAGACCAGAGTCAGCAGGAAGCTCAGATGCGGGTGGGGGAATATCCGGCGCAGCAGTTTCATCAGTCTTCCCTTCCCAATACGGCCGAGATGTACTGTTCCGGCGCGAACAGTTGCGCGGCGGTCTTGCGAGTGTAGTCCAGCGAGGGTCCGGCGAACAGGGTCAGCAGGACGAGGCCCAGAACCACTCCGAACACCGAGGTGAACGCCAGCCCCGGCTGCGGTTCAGGCGCGGGCCGGTGCGGCGGTTCATCATCGTTGGTGGCCTCGGTTTCGGGTTCCGGGTCGATCTGGGTGCTGGCGTCATAGCTTTTCCAGAAGATCAGGGACCCGGCGCGAGCCAGACCCACGATGGTGACAAAGGATCCAATCAGAACGACCGCCCAGACCGCAGTGGCATCCGGCGCATACCAAGACGCATCCAGCACCAGAAGCTTGCCGATGAACCCCGACAACGGCGGCATGCCCGCCATCGCTATGGCTCCAACGAAGAACAGCGCCGAGATCAGCCCGCTTTGCGGCATCGGCGGGCGGGGCGCAATGGCCCCTCCACGACGTTCCATCACAAGATCGGCCACCAGGAACAGCAGCGCGGTCGCAAGTGTTGAATGGTAGACGTAGTACAGAGCGGCGGCTGTGGCCGTCTCGGTGAACAAGGAAATAGCCACCAGCAGCGTTCCCATCGAGGCGATGGCGCAAAACGCAACCATGCGCGCGATGTGCCGCGTGCCCAGAATACCGATCGAGCCGATGGCAAGGGTCAAAAGCGCGGCAGGTTGTAGCCAATCACCAACCAGTCCTTCGGTGACGGCAACATCCGGGCCGAATGCCAAAGTATAGACCCGCAGGATCGAATAAGCCCCCACCTTGGTCATGATCGCAAACAGCGCAGCCACTGGCAGTGGCGCGTTGGCATAGCTGGCCGGCAGCCAGAAATGCAGCGGCAGGACAGCGGCCTTGATGCAGAAGACCAGCAGCAGAAGAACCGCACCCACGCGCAACAGGGCGGTGTCTTCGGCCGGAATTTCCGCGACGCGCACGGCGAGGTCGGCCATGTTCAGGGTACCGGTCACCGAATAGATCGTGCCCAATGCAAACAGGAACAGAGTTGACCCCAAGAGGTTGTAGGTGACGTATTGCACCCCGGCCTTCAGACGTACCGCGCCGCCGCCATGGGTCATCAGGCCGTAGGAGGCGATCAGCAACACCTCAAAAAATACGAACAGGTTGAAAGCGTCCCCGGTCAGGAAGGCGCCGCAGACACCCATCAGCTGGAATTGGAACAACGGGTGAAAGTGGTTGCCGCGTTCGTCCCACCCGGACGCGATGGCGTACAGCACGACAGGCAAGGCCAGCAACGCCGTCAGCAACACCATCATCGCGGACAACCGGTCAAGGACCAGAACAATGCCAAACGGAGCCGGCCAATCGCCCAGTTCGTAGACATGAATCTCGCCGCCCGCCGCCTGCGCAGTGATGGTCAGCGCGATGCCGAGCAAGCCCACCACACCGGCGACTGAAAAGATACGCTGCAGGTCCAGATGGTACCGCAGAACCATGATGATGAAGGGGGCCAGGATCGCGGGCAGGACGATCGGCGCAACGATCCAGTGGTTCATGCGTCTTCTCCTGCGTCATCCACGCTGTCCTGCGCGGCCATGTCTATATGGTCATCCTTCGAAGACAGGTAGGCGCCCAGAGCGATCATCACGATCACAGCTGTCATCCCGAACGAGATCACAATCGCCGTCAGAACAAGGGCCTGCGGCAATGGATCGGTATAGGGAACCTCTTCGTATTTGTTCAGAACTGCAGGCGCGTTCACGGCCAGCCGTCCCGTGGCGAACAGGAACACGTTGACCGCATAGGTCAGCAGAGACAGGCCCAGGATGACCGGAAAGGTCCGACGGCGCAGGATCAGAAAGATCCCTGCGGCGGTCAGAACGCCAACGGCCGATGCGACGAGTGCTTCCATCAGCCCTGCTCCTTCGCTTTTTCTTGTTCTTCGGCCAGATCATCCCGCAACGGGTTGATGTCCATCGGGAATTCCTGCGCCATGCCCGGCCGCCACGCGAACCGCGACAGGCTGTCAAGAGCCAGCATTACGGCGCCCAGAACGGCCAGGAACACGCCTGTGTCGAACAGCATGGCCGTGGCCCATTCGAACTCTTCCAGCGGTGGCCAATGCAGATAGCCGAAATCGCTGGTCAGGAAGGGCCGCTCGTTGAACCAGGCGCCCAAACCCGTGGCTGCAGCGATCAAAACGCCCCAGCCGATTGTGCCATGGTAGTAGAACCGCTGCCGCTCGATCGCCCAGGTATAGCCGCTGGCCATGTACTGCATCAGGAAGGCGATCGCGACCACCAGACCGGCGATGAACCCGCCTCCGGGCTGGTTGTGCCCCCGGAAGAAGATGTAGGCGCCCACCATAAGGGCGATCGGCATCATCACACGTGTGGCAACAACCATCATCAGCGGGTGTGAGTCACCTGACTGGGGCCAGTGCGGTTTGCGGTTCAGCAGGTAGGCGCGGACACTGGTGCCCAGCACGGCCTCGGTCAGGGCAAAGATGATCAAGGCCGCGATCCCCAGCACGATGATCTCGCCGAAGGTATCAAATCCCCGGAAGTCCACCAGGATCACGTTGACCACGTTGGTGCCTCCGCCACCCTTGTAGGAATTGGTCAGGTGGAACTCCGAAATCGTCGGGAAGGCGAAATCGCGCAGCATGAGCGCATAGATCAAGCCCCCGGCGCCGATACCGGCCACTACCGAAATGGCGGCATCACGCCAACGCCGTGCCGCGCTGCTGTCCCATGGGGTCTCGGTCGGCAGGAAATTCAGCGACAGCAGCAGCAGTATCATCGTGACGACTTCGACCGAGATCTGCGTCAGGGCTAGATCAGGCGCGGACAGATAGTTGAAGGCCATCGACACGATCAGGCCGACGACACCGATCAAAACAAGCGACAGCAAACGGTTCCGGTGGAACCACATGATGCCCATCGTCGCCACGATCAGGCACAGCCAGCCGATGATCGGAATGATCGGAGCCGGCAGCGGAACCCGCGTTTCCACGCCAATCGTGCCGGTCGAATAACCATAGTATCCAAGGCCGACCGTAAAGGCGATCAGGATGATCGCATAGCGGCTGATGACACCGTTGTGCAGCTCGTCCGTGATCCACCGGCTGGCGGCGGTCAATCCGCCGATCACGGCGTCGAAGATGGTCTTGGCCTCGGGGCGGGGCAGGATATTCCAGACCTGCTCGCCGCGGCGGTGCAAAGCCAACAGTAAGAGGCCGCCAAAAGTTGCGACGATCGACATGTACAAGGCAGGCGTGAACCCGTGCCACAGCTTCAGTGAGTAATAGGGCAGCTTCTCGCCGCCGATCACTGCGGAAGACACAACTGCAACCAAGGGGCCGACGATGGCGGCCGAGTTCAGGCCGATCAGCACGACCAGCACGACCAGGAATGCCGGAGCCAGCCACAGCCCCACCGGCGGGTCATGCGGGTGCGCAGGGTAATCCTCGCGTTCAGGGCCCAGGAAGACGTGGGACACGAACCGGAAGGAATATGCGGCAGAGAAGATCGCGGCTACCAGGGCAAGGGCTGGCACCAGATAGTGCGAGTTTCGCCAGACCGTGTGCACGGTTTCTTCCAGCATCATTTCCTTCGACAGGAATCCGTTCAAAGGTGGAATCCCTGCCATGGACAATGCGGCGATTGTTCCAATCGAAAAGGTGATCGGCATCAAATGGCGCAGGCCGCCCAGGCGCTTGATGTCCCGGGTGCCGGTTTCGTGGTCCACGATCCCGGCGGTCATGAACAGGGCGGCCTTGAAGGTGGCGTGGTTGATGATGTGAAAGATGGCGGCCACGACCGCGATCTTGGTGCCAAAGCCCAGCAGCATCGTGACCAGCCCCAGATGCGACACCGTCGAAAAGGCCAGCAACGCCTTGAGGTCATCCTTGAACAGCGCGATCACCGCGCCGATCAGCATGGTCACCAGGCCTGTGGTGGCGACGATGTAGAACCACGCCTCGGTTCCGGCCAGAACCGGCCACATGCGCGCCATCAGAAACAGGCCAGCCTTCACCATCGTGGCCGAGTGCAGATAGGCCGAAACCGGCGTTGGAGCGGCCATTGCATGCGGCAGCCAGAAATGGAACGGGAACTGGGCCGACTTGGTGAAACATCCCAGCAGGATCAGTATCAACGCCGGCAGGTAGTAGGGCGAAGACTGGATCAGTTCGCGGTTCTGGAGGATCACGCTCAGGTCATAGGACCCCACGATATTGCCGAGGATCAGCATCCCCGCAATCATCGCCAGCCCGCCGGACCCGGTGACCGCCAGCGCCATCCGCGCGCCCTGGCGGCCTTCGGGCAGGTGTTTCCAATAGCCGATGAGCAAGAACGAACTGAGCGAAGTCAATTCCCAGAAAACCAGCAAAAGCAGTATGTTGTCGGACAGAACGATACCGACCATCGCGCCCTGGAACAGCAGGAGATAGGTATAGAATTGCCCCATTGGGTCTTCACGCGACAGGTAGAACCGCGCGTACAGGATGATCAGCAGACCAATGCCAAGGATCAGCAGCGCGAACAGAAATCCCAGCCCGTCCAGCATGAAATTGGCATTCAACCCCAGCCCTGGAATCCAGTCGAACCGCGCGGTGACCACCGTACCGTTCATGACGTCCGGGATGTGAATCAGCAGCCCCATCAAGGCCAGAAACGTGGTCAATCCCGCTGCCGATGCGGCTGCGTTGCGCCCGGCGCGGATCAGCAGGGCGGGAAAGACAGCTCCGAGGAAGGGAAGGGCCGCGATAAGGAATAGGGACAACTGCGATACTCCGGGCTGAGCGGTCAGGGTGCTGTTGATTTTGTAAGGATAATTTATTGACTGTCTAGCTATTGCAAGTTTTTCACCTTGCACTACACCGCTCGGATTTTTGGCCAAAGCCTGCGCGAAAATGACGCGAACTTGATATGCGCCCGGCTTTTCGGCGCAGCGTCAGAGGCGGACCCGTGATAAAACCGGCTTGGAAAAACCGGAGGGTGCACATTGGCGATCACAACCAAGCTCAGCCGCAGAGGCGTGTTCCTTGGGGGCGCAGCCGCTGTTCTCGCGGGTTTTGCGATCCGTGAATACCGTCTGATCCCAGAAGACTTTTCTGGCGGTACGTTGACCGTCGCTCAGGCGCACGAAAAGGCTGTTGCAGGGGAAATCCTGTTGCTCGACATTCGGACCCCGCGCGAATGGCGTGCCTCAGGCATCGGGCAGGGCGCCCAACCGCTGGACATGCGCCGTGAAGACTTTCTGGATGCGTTGGATCGCCTGTCGGGCGGTGACAAGGGGCGGCCGATTGCCGTGATCTGCGCCCGTGGTGTGCGGTCAGCGCGGCTGGGCAACATGTTGACCGAGGCAGGCTACGGCAACATACTTGACGTGCCCGAAGGGATGCTGGGGTCAGCCGCAGGTCCGGGCTGGGTGCGGGCCGGGCTGCCGGTGCAGGCGTATTCGGAGGGGGCGTGATGAGGCTCAGGGATCTGTTGGCTGTGTTGATCGCAACCGCCGCAACTCCGGCATTGGCCGCGTGTGGGCAGGATCAGGGTGTTTGCGAGACTAAAACCGGAAGCTATCGCATCGAGCTGCCGGAAGAAAGCAACCCGCCATTGGTCGTGTTCCTGCACGGGTATGGCGGTAGCGCGCAGGGAACCATGAAAAACCGCGGCATGGTCGAACCCTTGCTGGCACGGGGATATGCGGTCATGGCACCCGAGGGGGCCGAGCGCAACGGGCGAAAGAGCTGGAACTTCTATCCGGGGTGGGACGGGCGAGACGAAGCCGCGTTCCTGAAGGAGGTTGTTGCGGATGCGGTCCAACGGTTCGGGATCGATGACCATCGCGTGGTGCTGGGGGGATTTTCGGCCGGCGGCTTCATGGTGAACTATCTGGCCTGCGCCGATCCCGAGGCATTCTCGGCCTACGTGCCGGTCTCAGGCGGATTCTGGCGCCCGCATCCCGAAAGTTGTGCGGGGCCCGCGCGCCTGTTCCACACACATGGCTGGACCGACAACGTGGTGCCGCTGGAGGGGCGCGCACTGGGCGGCGGTCGGTTCCTTCAGGGCGACATCTTCGCCGGGCTTGAAATCTGGCGGCAGGCCAACGAATGCGCCGACAACCGTCCGGACGGGTATTCAACGACAGGCCAATTCATGCGCCGCAAGTGGACCGCCTGTGCTGACGGCAGCGCATTGGAGTTCGCTCTGTTTCCCGGCGGTCATACAGTTCCGCGGGGCTGGGCCGACATGATGCTGGATTGGTACGAAGGGTTGCCCGGCGGGTGATCATTCCGCCGGGGTCATGGTTCCTTTGCCCTCGATCAGGCGTTTCAACTCGTTGCGATGCGAACGTGCCGCCCGCGTGATGGCGGGCTCGTGGAAATCCTCGGGCATGCCGACCATGCGACGCGCTGCTGCCGCAGATACGCCGCTGAGTGCGGAGAGCGGTACCGCAAAGGTCAGGCTGATGGCGATCGGAGCCAACCAGACCGAGACCAACCCGGCCAGGATACCCGCGCTCAGCGCGAAGCCGCTGATGGTTTCGAGCGCGTGACACACGATCAGCGTCCGCAGCCCATAAGTGCCGCCATCCCGTGCCTGCGGGGTCCAGCCTTTTTGTACACCGAGAACAGTGCGGAACACGGCGATCATCTGCTGCACCATCAGGATCGGTGCGTACAGGATCGACAGCACGACCTCGAACAGGAATGACGCAAGAAACCGGGTCCGGCCGCCGAAATCTTCATAGCGAACACCGCTGAGGGGCAATGCCAGTGCACCCAGAATCTTGGGGGCCAGCAGCATCGCGTACATGACAAGGATGATCAGAACATGCCGCGTTTCGGTCATTTCCGGCCACTGGGGGAACATCGGATTGTCCGGGCTGAAATAGTGCAGCACCGAAGCATCCTTGCCCTGACCGATCAACGCCCACATGACCAGCAGTGCGAACCACAAGGGTGACATCAGGTATCCGACGGCGCCGTGGAACAGATGAAACCGCGACACGGCCCGAAACCCGGTCGAGCCGAGCAGACGCAGATGCTGCAGGTTGCCCTGGCACCAGCGGCGGTCGCGTAGGGCGTGGTCGATCAATGTCGGCGGTGTTTCCTCGTACGAGCCTCGGATGCGCGGCAGAAAGCGAACGCCCCAACCGGCGCGGCGCAGCAACCCGGCCTCGACGAAGTCGTGGCTCATGATCAATTGTTCCTGGCCCGAGAGCGAGCGCAGCTTGGGCAGACCCGCACAGGTCGCAAAGGCCTTGGTGCGGATAATGGCGTTGTGGCCCCAATAGTTGCCTTCCTGGCCGCACCAACGGGACAGGCCCTCGGCAAATGCGATGCCATAAACACCATTGGCGAATTGCTGCATCCGGGCAAAGACGGATTGGGCACCGATCAGTTGCGGATAGCTTTGGATCAGGCCGGCGCCGGGATCGCGGGCCAGCGCGTCGGTCAGCCGCGCGATCGCGCGCCCGGTCATCAAGCTGTCGGCGTCCAGAACCAGCATTGCATCCCAAGCGCCACCCCAGCGGCTGACCCAATCAGCAATATTGCCGACCTTGCGGTCCGTATTCTGTTCCCTGCGTCGGTAATACAGCTCAAGACCCGGGGCCAGCGTGGTACGCAGCGCCTCGATGCTGGCCTGTTCCTGGGCCGCGATTTCCGGATCGCGGGTGTCTGACAGGATGAACATCGCATAGTGATGCTTGCCCCCTCGGGCGCGCAATTCTTCCAGCATCGTGCGGGCATTGCCCAACACGTTCCACGGCACTTCGTTGTAGACGGGCATCAGCAAAGCGACCCGCAGTGGTTGCGCGCGACCCTGCCGTACCGGACGCTCTTGCCGGGCTAGAGAGACCATTCCCAGCAGGACGGTGCAGACCGTGAAGGAAATCCAGAAGAAATTGAACGAAATCAATGCCAACAGGATGGCTTCGACCACGTTTATCCCTTCGGCGTCGAACCAGTCCGCCATGACCCACAGCAAAGCAACCGAGGCGGCCATGGCCGGGGAAAACGCCAATGCGCGCCAAAGGCCCGCCGACGACCGGCGGGCATCCGCAGGCGCTTGGGCGTCCCGAAACCCGGCGCCAAAGTCCTGCTCCGGCATTGCCAGCGGTGCCTCGGGCGGCATGATTTTCAGGTCCGGGTTCATGCTGTCCATCTGTACATCCAGACTTCCGAAGCGGGCTCGTCACCCAGCCTCAGTTGCGCGCGCAATTCGACGTGGTCGCGGTCGCCGGGTTGAAACGAAAAGGCCAGACGCAAACCGCCCGTATCCGGGTTGCGTTGCAGAACCCCGTCCGAAGTTTCCGCATGAGGCGACTGCACGAACACGCTGAGGGCGTCCGGATCGTCGAACAACTCGCTGGCTTCGAAGTCGATCACCGCAAGCCGCCCTTCGCCAAACGTGTTCTCGCCCATTGCGGTTTTGATCACCCGTGGCATGGCGGTCCGCTGCGGTTCTTCGCCCCATGTCAGGCGGTACGACAAGTCGAGCTGAGCACCGGCAGCAATTGGTTCAGCGGGGCGCCAATAGGCGACAATGTTGTCGTAGATCTCCTGATCGGCCGGAATTTCGACCAGAGTGACCGTACCTTTGCCCCAATCGCCCATCGGCTCGACCCAAAGGCCGGGGCGCTTGTGGTATTGCGCCTCGAGGTCGGCATAGTCGGAAAACGCGCGTTTGCGCTGCATCAGTCCGAACCCGCGCGGATTCATGTCGACGAATGAGGACACCTGCAATCGCTTGGGATTGGCGAGCGGGCGCCAAATCACTTCTCCGGCCCCGTTTCGGATCATCAGACCGTCGCTGTCATGCACGGCCGGACGGAAATCGTCGAACCGGTTGTGATTGGTCTGATCGAACAGGAACATCGACGTCCCCGGTGCGATCCCGACGTGGGGAAGCTCTTCCCGAGCAAACAGGGTCGCCTGCACCTCCATGATGCAGTCGGCGCCGGCGGTGATATCGAACCGGTAGGCGCCGGTTACACTGGGGCTGTCCATCAGGGCGTGAACGATCATGTTGCGTTGGCCGGGCTTTGGGCGCTCCAGCCAAAACCGGATGAAATCCGGAAATTCTTCGCCCTCGGGATCCCCGGTTTTCAGTGCAAGACCTCGGGCTGACAGCCCATAAACCTCGTGTAGGCCGATGGCACGGAAATAGCTGGCTCCCTGAAAGACGCAGAACTCGTCCGTCTTGCCAGGGCGATGCATCTCGGTGCGCAGCCGGAAACCCGAAAAACCCAGCGTTTCGTCTACGGGCAGATCGGGGACATCCTCGGCCCGGTCGAACATCTCGAGGTCGAAGGCAACCGGCGCGGTCATCGCGTTCTCAACTGTCGAGACCTGAACGGTTCGCGGGAAGTAGAGGCCGGGAGTGAAGAAATCGACGTTGAACGGCGTATCGGTCCCGTACCAAAGCGCACGGTCCAGCCGGAAACGGATGGAGCGGTACTGTTCGTAGGTGAGGTCCTGCCACGCCTGCGGAACGGTTTCGCGCGCCTCGTAGGGGCGGTTGGCCAGATCGCGGGCAAGGGCGATGATATCGGCCCGGTCGAATGGCACCTCGCCACCGGTGGCAAAGGTGGCCGGGGCGAAGGCCAGCGCCGTAGTCGACGCAAGGAATGCACGACGCGTGAACTTCATGACTTCGATTTCCATGGGTGTGATTTGAACCAAGCGGCCAGATAAGCCACGCCGATGATCAACGCAAATCCAATTAGGTTTGCGGCCAGAACGGTGGCGAAATCCCGCCCAAATTCGTCGAGGAAAACGCCGATAAGTCGCGCCGCTGCCATGGAAAATACAAAAACCGCCAAGGACTGCTGGCCCACTTTGGTGATCTGCTTCAGGATCCATCGCCACAGCTGCGCGCCGATCGTGTTGCCGGTGGCGATCAGGCGATGCCCATGTTGCCCAGCAGCCACCCATCCCAGGTAGGCCAGCGACAGGAAGTGCATGTACCGGAACAGGCCGAAATCGGTTTTTTCGCGCAGCTCGCTTGTCAGAGGCCAGACCTTTCGGATGTTCTCGGCAAGATCCGGCGCGGCCGCCTGGACCCACAAGAACACTTTCCACGATCCGAACGGGGCTGAGAGGACAAGGAACAATGCCGCGGCCCAGATCAGCGTCTTGGAAACCGGCGGTGCAGGAATCCAGCCCCGCATGAATGCAAAGCCGGTGAAAAACAGCAACTGCCATCCAAACGGGTTGAAGAACCACTGGCGGTCCGACCACGGTTCGGCCGGAAGCGCCAACATACCGGTCTGCGCCACCAGCCAGATCGCGACCGAGACCAACCCGACTGCCCAGATGCTGAGGCGCGACAGGCCCATGAACATCGGCATCATTGCCAGAACGACCAAGTACATCGGCAGGATGTCGAAATAGTTCGGCACATAGGTCAGGGTGAACAGCCCTACCATCTGTGGCATCGGGTCGTTGAAGAAATGCTGCAGGTTCAATCCCGAGACATAGCTTTTGTCGAAGGCTCCCGACAGATCCAGCGTTGCCATGGACATTGCGACAAAGAAAAACAGGCAAATATGGGCCCAGTAGACCTGCCAGATGCGGAAGCTGACCCGGGCGGTCCCCATCCACCAGCCCTTGCGCTCAAACGCGCCGCCAAAGGCGATCGCCGAAGCCATGCCCGAGCAGAAAACAAAGATTTCAGTCGCGTCCGAGAATCCAAACCGGGCCGGGATCCATCTGGCCCAAGGGTCGTTCGGGATGTGCGCGATCAGGATGATGAACATCGCAATACCGCGATAGAAATCCAGCCGCGGGTCGCGGGTTGCGGCAGCAGGGGCGGAGGATGCCGCCACCGGTGCAAAATCAGAAGCGGGCGATGCGGTCGCCATTCGTCTCTCTGTCCTTTGTGGTCGTCTTGTTATTCAGCCGGTACGCTTTGCACACCGGATTGGTCGCGGGCCGAACTGATCAGAGCGCGGCGCGCGAGGGCGTAATTGTCTTCGGTACCGGACCGTTTGGCCTTGCGGTCGTCCAAAATGCGCTCGACATCATCGAGGCGTCCGGCACGCAGGCCGGAATCGATTGTAATGCGTTCAAAAACATCCCTCTGGGCGTGACTGCCGCCGGCCAATTGCATCGAATTTCGCGCATTTGCAAGATGCTCGAAGGCTTGGAGATAATCGCCTTTTCCAAATGCCTCGAGGCCAATGGCGGCGGCCAAGCCCGGGTCGGCCATGCGACGTGCCGTGTCGGTTGCGGGCTGTTGCGAGTCCTTGTGAATGCGGGCTAGCAACTTGGCAGTCGAGTCGGGCCTGTTGTCACCAGTCAGTGCCAGAAGGTAATGCAGATCGGCGAAGATCAGACAGCCGTCTTCGGTGCGGGTGGCGCTCAGGTCGGCCAGTTCTTCCCATCGGTTGCCAATGTCCACGCCTTCAAGCTCGAGCCTCGACAACAGCGAGGTCGCATTCGAAATATCGCGATAGTCATCTGTCTTGTCCTGGCGAATCTCGTGGTCGTACAGATCAAGCACCTGGTCGATC
The DNA here is from genome assembly GCF_013032855.1 of Ruegeria arenilitoris. Lineage (GTDB taxonomy): Bacteria > Pseudomonadota > Alphaproteobacteria > Rhodobacterales > Rhodobacteraceae > Ruegeria > Ruegeria arenilitoris. The sequence continues at coordinate 462,326 of NZ_WQDA01000002.1, read as the reverse complement.
TGACCCAGATCCAAATGCATCAACGCTTTGTGCCACCACACGTGATACCGGAAGTTGTTGCAGTGGGACCAGGCAGCCTCGCGCCCGGCCAGCCAGTCCAGACCGGATTGCGCATTGCCCGTCATTTCGTGCACGTGGGCGACTGCGTGCAGGCCCCACGCGTCGTCGGAAACCATCCACAGAGCCTGCCGCCCTGCGATTTCGGCCTTTTCGTAGGCACCGGTTTCTTCCAACGCAAAGGAATGGCACCCAAGCAGGTATCCACGACCGGGGTGATCAGGCGCATAAGCTGGCAGAACCCGTTCGATCGAGCGTCGCATCCCTGCGGAGTCGCCCAACACGAAACGGGTCGCGTGGCTGAGTTTCATGGCCAGCGTGTCATCGGGGTGGCTGCGCAGAATTGCCTCGAAGGTTTGCACGGCGCGGGTGGGCTGGCCTGCCAGCCAGTGATCCAGGGCCTCAAGATACAGTGTCTCGCGGGCCGAAATCGGCTGCTCAGCGGCCGCACTCTTTGCGGCAGCGGCGGCCTGATGGGCGACCTCCATCATTTCCCTGCGCCCCAACAGAACCATGAACAGCCCCTTGATGGCATGCCCAAGCGCAAAGCCCGGTTCAAGCTCAAGCACCTTGCCCAGATGCTGAGGTGTGACCGCTGCGTGAGCCATGAAGCCAAGCAGAACACCATTCCACGCTTCGGCGCTGTCCGGGTGGGTCAGGGTGTTCATCTGTCCGAAAACATCTTGCTGCATGCTTGGGTCCAATCTGGTTGCAAAAACTCACACTCTTGGACTTAGCAGAGTGTGCAGACGGGACGTAACAGTATCGGGCCTGCTCTCGAATTGGTGAAAGCTTGTGTTCGCAAAAAGCGAAAAAAATCGCCGATTCAATGACATGTTTCAGCGACTTGCCGCCGAAAAAGGCAGAGTGTTTCAATCCTCGAAGGGGTTTTCCGCGTTCAGAACCGCTTGCGTGTCAGCGCCGAACTCGGGCGGAGCAGAGCGATAGGTCACCGGGCTGCGGGACAACTTCAATGGATTCCCGATCAGCCGCACCGGGCCGGGCCGGGCTGGCATATCCACTTGCATCCCCCGCGCCGCCACCTGATCCGAGGCAAAGACCTGATCCAGCGTCTGAACCGGCCCGACCGGCACTTTCAGCGCCTCCAGGCCATCGATGACGGCCTTGGTCTCCAGCCGCTGTAGCGCGGGCCGCAGAACGGCGTTCAATGCGTCGCGGTGTTCCAGCCGGGCCGGGTTGGTGGCGAACCGCGTATCGTCGGGCAGGTGACCCAGCTTCAGAAAGCCGCAGAAACGCCGGAACTGGCTGTCATTTCCCACGGCCAGAATGACGTGTCCATCGGCGGTTTCATAAACATCGTAGGGCACGATGTTGGGGTGCCCATTCCCGCGCCGCTGTGGAACCTGGCTCGAGGTCAGATAGTTCACGCCCTCGTTGATCAGCCATGCGATCTGGCTGTCGACTAGTGCGATGTCGATCTGCTGGCCTTCGCCGGTCTGATCCCGGTGGCGCAGCGCCGCCAGTATGCCGACGGTCGCGTACATGCCACACATCACGTCGGCGATGCCAACGCCCACTTTCATAGGGGCTCCGTCCGGTTCGCCCGTCAGCGACATGATCCCGCCATAGCCCTGCGCCATCAGGTCATAGCCCGGCTTGGCCGCGTTCGGGCCGGTCTGGCCGTAGCCCGAGATCGAACAGTAGATCAGCCCCGGAAAGTCCCGCGAGAGGGTTTCATGGTCCAGCCCGTATTTGGCCAGCCCGCCGGGTTTGAAATTCTCGATGAGGATGTCAGCATGAGAGGCCAGCCGCCGGATCTGTGCCTGCCCCTCTGGCGTGGCGATATCGATGGCGACGGACTTCTTGTTGCGGTTCGCGGCCATGAAATAGGCGCTCTGATCGGTCGGGTTGCCATCCGCATCGGTGACATAGGGCGGCCCCCACTGGCGGGTATCGTCGCCACCGGTGGCCGGGTTTTCCACCTTGATCACGCTGGCGCCCAGATCGCCAAGCAGCTGCGTGCAGGTCGGCCCGGCCAGAATGCGTGACAGATCCAGAACCTTGACGCCCTTCAGCGGCCCGTCAGATGCGGCCATCATAGCCTCCGCGGTCGATCTCGGCGGCGATCACGGTTAACGTGTCGGCGGCCATCGCGGCCTTCAGCGCAGCGCGCAGTTCGGCACGGTTGCGCACGGTGTGGCCGTTGCCGCCGAACGCCCGGCCCATCGCGGCATAGTCATGCCGGTCGAAATCGACGCCCCGGTTGCCCATCTGGCGCTGGCGCTGCTTCAGTTCGATCAGTGCCAGGCTGGCATCGACAAAGACCAGAAAGATCGGGTTTCCTCCCATTTCCGCGGCGGTCGACAACTCACCGGCCACCATCAGGAACCCGGCATCGCCGGAAAAGCTGATGACCGGGCGGTCGGGTTCGGCCAGTTTCAGGCCGATCGCCATCGGAACGGCGCAGCCCATCGTGCACAGCGCCGAAGACTGGATCAGGCCGCGCGCCTCGGAGCATTGCCACATCTGGCTGAGAAGGATGCGGTGCGCGCCGCTGTCTGCGGTGGCCAAGGTTTCGGGGGGCAGGGTATCGCGAGCCTCGGCGATCACGGCGGCGGGGCCCCAGTCGTCGTCGGTGGGAAAGGCCGCGGCCAAGGCGGCCTTGACCTGCGCCGGTTGGCCTTGGGGCCACGTCGGTCGCGCAGGGTTGCCCTTGGCGATCGCTTCAAGGGTGGCGCCGGTATCGGCCACCAGGTTCAGCCCCGCCTGATGCATGTAGTGGTCATTCACCACGGCCGAGATGTCGATCACGCGTTTCTCGTCCGGGTCCCAGATCTCGCGCCAGCCGGGGCGCATTTCGATGGGGTCATAGCCCAGGCACAGGATCAGGTCGGCCTGTTCGACCAGCGGCACAAGCTGCGTGTCGGCCAAGGGCGACAGCCCCGCGCCCCCCAGGCACAGCGGGTGATCCTCGGGCACCACGCCCTTGGCCTTGTAGGTCGTGACGAACGGGATGCCGAAATGTTCCAGAAACGCCCGCACCACGCTGCGCGAGTCGTCATACAGCACGTCCAGCCCGATGATCGCCAGCGGACGCTCGGCCTCGGCCACCCAGCGGCGGGCCTTCTCCAGGCATGTGCCCTCGGGCGCGACGCGGGCGGCCCGGGTCAGCCGTCGGCGCTTGGCGATAGACACCCGGGTATCGGCGACCGAGATCGGTACGTCGATATGCACCGGCCCCGGTCGCGCCTGCGTGGCCAGCGACACCGCTTTGTCGGCGATGATGTCGGCGCCCTTGGCCGTCAGGGTGAACGTACCCTTTGTAATCGAGCGATAGACCTGCGCGTGATCCATGATCTGATGAGTGTAGGTCAGCGCTTCGTCGGCATCGACGCAGCCGGTCAGCACGATCATCGGCACCCGGTCCTGCAGCGCGTTGGCCACGACATTGATGCCGTTCATGGCCCCCGGACCCAGAGTCGCCACCAGAATCGCCGGCGCGCCATCGCGGTGATGCACCGCCTCGGCCATGAAACCGGCCGAGTTTTCGTGTTTGGTCAGGTGAAAGGTGATCCCGGCCTGTTCCAGCGCATCGACCAGGGTCAATACCTCGCCCCCGGGCATGCCGAAGGCGTGGCGGCACCCGGCCTCGTACAGCCGTTGCGCCAAAAGGTCCGCAGCGCGGGGGGACAGGTCCTGCATCGAACAAGCTCCGTAAGTTCCGTTGCGCAGCAGATTGCGGAGGTTCCGGGCCGGCGCAAGCCGCATCACGCCAGTGTGACTATTTGACAGCCAAATCGGCGATGGCGGCGAATTTGGCGTCCAACTCTTCGGCAATCGCGGGCAAGGCGTCGGAGCCGCCGGTGTAGGGGGCAAAGACTAGGCTGGGCGTCTTGTAGGACAGCGTCGCGGTCCCGTCCTCGTTTTCCGTGACGTACAGGCGGATCGGCGCCTCGATCATCGCGGGCACCGATTGTTCCAGAATCCGCACCGCATAGTCGTTGTTGAAGACCCCGATCACCCGATTGCCCGGAATGGTGATGCCGCGCGCGGCGGCGGCCTTGGTCGGCCCGGCCTGCGTGACCACGATCAGACCGTTTGCCTTGACCGCCGCGATCGTGTCGGCCACCAGCGCGTCATGGGTCTTGGTCGTCGGGTGGACGGCCCAACCCGGCCTGGGTTCGATATCGGCCGCCAGCGCGGGAAGCGCCAGCAGGCCGAGAAAAAACACAAGATGTTTCATCACGGGCTCTCCAGGTCATGGTTTACCCGAGTCTTCCCGAATTCCCGGCTGCGTACAGTCACAATATCGTGGGTGGCGGGCTTGCGCCGGGGGTGCGAAACCCGCACAAGCGACAGTGTGAAACGGAAAAGGCAGGCGAGTGGCATGCGTGTTTTGATCTGCAGCAGCTGCGCGGGCGAGCGCGACTTGCTGGCCGAGCGTCAGGCCGTATCGGACGCCCTGCGCGCTGCGGGACTGGACGGGCGGGTCGAGATTGCCGAGCACGCCTGTTTCAGCGGCTGCGACGAGCCGACCGTGGTGGCGATGCAGGGGGAAAGCCTGGCGTCCTACGTGTTTTCGGGGATCGATCCGGTTGCCGATGCCGATGACATTGCGGCGACCTGTCGGACCATTCTGAACGGCCCGAATGGCTGGATCGAAGACGCCCGGCCGTGCGGGCGGCTTCGCTTGTGTTTGCGGGCGCGGATCCCTGCGCTTCAGTCCACCTGAACCGTGACGGACGCGCTGACCGGCACCCCATCCACGGCCAGCGGGCTGTGGCTGTTGGCGTTCAGCGAGACCTCGATGGTAGTGTCGCCCTTGGGCAGGTCCGAAATGTGCATCCAGTTGCCATAAAGCCGGGCCAGCTTGACGCCGTTTACATAGACATGCGCATGGCCTTCGCCGGGCTTGTTGTCCAGCGAGGCGTTCTCCGGCGAGAAGCGGAAGTTTTTTGGCATCACATGCAGGTTCCAACCCGCCATCGGGTCGGGGGAGACGGCGATCTCCAGCCCCGGCGCGTCCGGTCCGGCGGGCAGGTTGATGGCGGCGCTGTGGTCATGGGCCATGGCCTCGGCGTGATGGCCGCCATGTTGGGCGGGGTCGGAATGGTCGTGGCCATCGAAGGTGACGCCGTTGGCCGCGGCCAGCACGAACCCGGCACCCCCACCAAAGACCAGACCGATCGCGAAAAGAGCAAGCGAGCGTGTCATCATGTTTCCTTGAAAAGCAAATGACCCGCCGGTTGGGCGCCGGCGGGTCGTGGGATTTCGGGGATCAGGCCGCGGCTTCGACGCGCTTGCCCTCGCTTTGCCAGAAATACCCGGCAAACGAACCCAGCAGCACCCAGGCCACAAGGCCGACGCCAAAGGCGCGTGCTGCGAACAGGGCCCCGATCTCGGTCGGAACCGGCCCGGTGAACACGTCGGGTTCCGGCGCGCCGATCAGGTGCGGGGCCATCAACAGCACGGCCGCAACCAGATAGCTGACGATGTTGCCACCAAAGGCGATCAGCCACATGGCCACACCAGCAGCCGCGACGGTTGCCCACCACCAGATCTGCCGCGCGAACACGTCGGCTGCGGCAACACCCGGAACCTCGGGGGCCAGGGTGAAGCCCGGCGCCAGGTGAAAGGCGATGAAACCGGCCAGGCCCCACAGCACGCCCGTGCGCCCGTCAACAGGGTGGCCTTGCGCTTCGGCCAGCGACATCAGGGCGACCAGAACCAGCGCATAGCCGGTATAGGTCAGCATGGTGAACACCACGCTCAGCCCGTCGCGGGTCAGGTCCGAGAACATGCCCGGCAGTTCGGGATGGGCCGAGACGGCTTCGGCTCCGAAATGCACCAGCTCTCCGGATTCATAGAGTTCAGCATGCAGCAACACGGGCTGCACGAATACCAACTGCAGCAGGGCGACGATCAACCCGGCTGCAGCACCAGCGAACAACGCGCTGGTCAGAATGCGACTGAACATTGGTTTAGTGGCAGGGGAAGCCGGTTGCGTGGCGCACGTCATGCGCGGCGTCATGCAGCGCCGATGCCTGAACGTGACCAGCCAGGGTGATGATCCCCAGGCCCAGGGCTGCCGCGAACACTGCCGAAAGAATGCCAGCGCGTGCCGTTGATGCGGTTTGCGTTTGTGTCGTCATTTTCTGTCCTCCTGTGCCGCCGCACCCGACGGCCGGTGTTTCATTGTTCGCCTGGCAGGTCTCCTGGCTTGCGGGTCAGCGCCTCTGTTCGCCTTCCCCCCGAACGGATCGGGAGTGGCTGGTTGAACAGGGCTCACCGCTTACAGTCGCGGGGGCGGCTTCGGATTTGACCTGCGCGCAGGCCGCACCAAATTCCCTCTTAGCATCCGGATGTCTCCGGCAGGACCAGACCAGTCCATTTAGACGTGAATGCCGCTGTGGCGCAATCGCCATTTGCGACCTTTCGCGTCAATTCCCGCGCTTTTTCAGAACATAGATATCCATGATCCACCCGTGCCAGGCGCGGGCCTCGGTGCGGGTGCGCAGGATCTCATCGGCCACATCGGCCAGCGGGCCTTTGATCAGGATCTGCTCGGGCATACCCACGTAAGCCCCCCACCAGATGTCAAAATCGGCCATGTCCAGCATCTGGAACGAACATTCGCCATCCAGCATCACCGCAACCGTATCGGCGTCGCTGGGCCAGCCCTCGTCGCGGATGCGCCGGCCGGTGGTGACCAGATAAGGCGCGCCGATCTCGTTGATTGGCATGGCATGGGCCGCCGTCAGCGCCTGCAGCGCCGTGATGCCGGGGATCACCGTGGTGTTCGGCTGCGGGTCCAGCCGCGCCGCGATTCGCAGCGAACTGTCATAGAGCGACGGGTCGCCCCAGATCAGCAGGGCGACGGTGCGCGCGTCGGGGTGCCGGGCCATCGCCTCCTGCCAGCGCAGGGCGATCGCGTCGTGCCATTCATCCACGCCGCGCAGATAGCCATCCTGCGACCGGCGTTCGGGAATGTCGAAATAGGCGATTTGGGGCGGTGTGTCAGTGACCTTGCGGATGATTTCCTCGCGCACGCCGGCCAGATCGGCCTTGTTGGCGCCCTTGCGGGGGATCAGGATCAGATCGGCCGCGCGGATCGCCTGAGCGCCCTGAAAGGTCACGTGGTCTGGGTTGCCGGTGCCGATTCCGATCAAGACCAGATCAATCATCGTCGAACTCCGCCAGCGGACCATAAAGGATCAGCGCAGGTGCAGTGCCGACCTCGGAGCCCAGGCGCTCGGCCAGGGCGCCGACGGTGGACCGGTGCAGCGATTGCTCAGGCGTCGAGACCGACTCGGCCATCAGCGCTAGGGTGTCCAGCGGCAGCCCATGCGCGTGCAGCGCCTGCGCCAGCAGGGGAAAGGTGCGCTTGCCCATGAACACCACCGTCGTCGCACCCGGGTCGGCCAGCGCGGGCAGGTTCAGATCCTCGGGCAGCTTGCCGCTGACATCGTGGCCGGTGACGAATTGCACCCGCCGCGCAGTCAGCCGCCGGGTCAGCGGGATGCCTGCCGCGGCAGCCGCGGCAATGGCTGAGGGGATGCCCGGAATGATCTCGTAGGCGACCCCGGCAGCGCGCAGGGCCACCAGTTCCTCCTCTAGCCGTCCGAACAGGCCGCCATCGCCCGATTTCAGCCGCACGATCCGCTGGCCGGTCTGGGCGTACTCGACCAGCAGGCGGCTGACATGGTCCTGCTTGGGCGAGGGCCGCCCGGCGCGCTTGCCCACGCCCACAAGGTCGGCCTCCTTGCGCGCATGGCTCAGGATCGGCCCGCTGCTGAGATCGTCGAACAGTACCGCATCGGCCTTTTGCAGCCGGTCCACGGCCTTGAGGGTCAACAATTCCGGGTCGCCGGGACCGGACCCGATGAAGGAAACGAAACCGCTCATGCGCTGGCCTCTGCGATCAGATGGAAGAACGTACCGGTGACATGTCCGCGGCGCGATCCGGTCTGCGGACCTTCAGCGCCTTCGGCGTCAAAAACCCGTGCCAAGGGCACGTCGGGCTGCTCGACGATCGAGGAATAGTGGAACTCGTGCCCCCGCAGCGCGGTCCCGGCCGAGAACCCGGGCATGTCGGCCAGCAACTCGGCCCGGCGATAGCCCAGGTTGAACTTGCGCTTCTCGTACGAGGTGACCAGACCCAGCAGCCCGGCCATCCGGTGGCGGGTGCCATCCTTGTCGATCAGCCCTTCGCCCAGGGCCATGTAGCCGCCGCATTCGCCATGCACGGGCCGCGTTTCGGCATGATTGCGCAAGCCGGTCAGGAACCGGTCTGCCGCAGCCAGGGTTCCGGCGTGCAGTTCGGGGTACCCGCCGGGCAACCAGACCAGATCGGCATCAGGGGCCGGCGCCTCGTCCGCCAGCGGAGAGAACTGCAGAATCTCGGCCCCGGCCGCCCGCCAGCCTTCCAGAAGATGCGGATAGGTAAAGGAAAACGCCGCGTCCCGGGCCAGTGCGATCCGTTGCGCCGGAGGGCGCGGCAGCGCGGCCGACGACGGCCCCGCGGGGCCCGAGGAGACCGCCCTCTTGATCGCCTCCAGATCCACATGCGCGCGCAGAAAGGCCGCGTAGCCGGCAATCGCGCTTTCCAGATCGGGGTGCTCGACCGCTTGGATCAGGCCCAGATGCCGCTCGGGCAGGGTTAGGTCGCCGCGCCGGGGCAATACGCCCAGAACCGGCAGGCCCGCGCGCTCCATCCCCAGACGGGTCAGGCGTTCGTGGCGCGGGCTGGCGCAGCGGTTCAGAATCACACCGGCAAAGGGCAGGTCGGGGTTGTACATCCGGAACCCCAGCGCCGTAGCGGCGGCCGATTGCGCCTGACCGCCCACATCCAGCACAAGAACCACCGGCCAACCCATGCGCAGCGCGGTCTCGGCGCTGGACCCGTGGCCCAGCTCGCCCGGCTTTGCGACCCCGTCGAACAGGCCCATCGACCCTTCGGCCACCACGATGTCGGCGCCTTCGGCCTGCGCCGCAATCGCGCCCAGTAACGGCGCGCCCATCGCCCAGCTGTCCAGGTTGAACGAGGCCCGCCCCGCCGCCGCCCGGTGAAAGGCCGGGTCGATGTAGTCGGGACCGCTCTTGAAGGGCTGCACCGTCAGCCCGTCCTCGGCCAGCGCGCGCAGCAGGCCCAGCATCACCGTGGTCTTGCCCGTGCCCGAGGATGGGGCCGAGATCAGCAGTCCGGGCGGGTTAGTCATCGCCGTGACTCCAGCTCGACCACGGGCTGTCGGCGCTTTGCGGACGATAGCGACGGTCATAGGTCTTTGAATACAGACAGCTTTCGTCGAATCCATCACCGGCCAGTGCCGGCCCGACCAGGATCAGCGCGGTGCGCGAGATGCTTTCGTCCAGCGAGTCCTTCAACGTGCCCAGCGTGGCGCGGATGATCCGCTCATCCGGCCAGCTCGCGCGGTACACAACAGCCACGGGGCAATCGTCGCCATAGGCGGGAGTCAGGTCGGCCACCACCTTGTCCAGATTGCCGATCGACAGGTGGATGGCCAGCGTGGCGCCGGTGCGGGCGAAGTTTTCCAGCGTTTCGCCCGCGGGCATGGACGAGGCGCGCCCCGGCGTCCGCGTCAGCACCACCGATTGCGCCAGCCCGGGCAGGGTCAGTTCGGTGCCCAAAGCGGCTGCCGCGGCGGCAAAGGACGGAACGCCGGGGGTCACGTTGACTGGAATGCCCATCTGTTTCAGGCGCCGGATCTGTTCGCCCATCGCCGACCAGACCGACAGGTCGCCCGAATGCAGCCGGGCCACGTCCTGACCGGCGTCATGGGCGGCTTGAATTTCGGCCATGATCTGATCCAGATCCATCGGCGCGGTATTCACGATCCGGGCGCCTTCGGGGCAGTGGGCCAGGATCTCCTCGGGCACCAGCGACCCGGCATACAGGCACACCGGGCAAGCGGCGATGATGTCGCGTCCGCGCAGGGTCAGAAGGTCGGCGGCGCCCGGTCCGGCGCCTATGAAATGAACGGTCATGTCTGTCCTCCGATGGCGACCGCGCAGGTGGCAAGCCGGTCGTCCGAGATCTGTCGGGGTGAAAGCAGCCGCGCGCCCGGTCCGGCGGCGGCGAGGGCGGAAGCTTCGGCCACGCTGCCGGTGCCATGGGTGGCGCGGCTGCGGGGCGAGCAGGTGAGCGTGCGTTGCCCGGCCAGATCGGCCGGGTCCGCGAAATGCAGGGGCAGGGCCGAGGCGGCGGCAAATTCGGCCAGCGCCGGATGGCCGGCCTTGTCGGCGGCGGTGGCCAGCGCGTCCACCGCGTGCCCGGCGGTGGCGCGGTCGAACGCGGCCCGCAGGCTGGCGCAGGTCGCGGTGGACGAAAATCCAAGCCCGGCCACGATCATAGGGTCACGCTCCACTGAACGACCGGATAGGCCGATTTCCAACCGCGCCGGGGGCCGAGGTCGCCGGCTTGCGCCAGCTCGATCCGCAGCAAGTCTCCGCCCAGCTTGGCGTGCCATTGGCTCAGCACCGCTTCGCTTTCCAGCGTCACGGCGTTGGCGACCAGCCGGGTGCCCGAGGGCAGGTTGGCCGCAAGCCAGCCCAGCAGCGCGTCGCTCAGCCCACCGCCGATGAACACCACGTCAGGCAAGGGCAGGCCGTCCAGCGCATCGGGTGCCCGGCCGTGGATGACCTGCAACCGATCCTGTCCCAGCGCGTCGGCATTGGCGCGGATTCGCGCGGCGCGGTCTGCGCGCGGCTCGATCGTGGTGGCCGTCAGGGACGGGTCGCACATCAGCCATTCGATGCCGACCGATCCGCTGCCGCCGCCGATGTCCCACAGATGTTCGCCCCGCGTGGGCGCCAGCGCCGACAGGGTCAGCGCGCGCACCGGCCGTTTGGTGATCTGCCCGTCGGTCTCGAAAATCTCGTCGGGTTTTCCCGAGGCCAACGGCAACGCACGCCCGTCGCCCGAAACCTCGAGCGCGACGCAGACCGGATGCTCGAACGCGCCCAGCAAGGCTTCGGTCAGGGACATGCTGCGCGCGCGTTCCCGAGGGCCGCCGAGGGCCTCCATCACGTGCAGGGTCGTGTCGCCGAACCCGGTCTCGGTCAGATAGCGGGCCAGCTCGGCCACCGCGGCCCCGTCGCGCAGCAGGATGATGGCGCGCAGGCCGCGTGACAGATGCGGACGCAGGCGGGTCAGAGGGGCAGCGTGCAGGCCGAAGGTGGCAGTGCTTTCCAAAGGCCAGCCCAACCGCGCGGCTGCCAGCGAGAAGGTCGACTGGCCCGGTCGTGCCGCCCACTCCCAAGGGGCGAAATTGCGCGCGATCACCGACCCGGCGCCAAACCAGAACGGATCACCCGAGGCCAGAACCACCGTGCGCTGGCCCTTCAGCCCTTGCAGGATGGGTAGCCCGTCGGCGAACGGCACCGGCCATTCGATGCGTTCGGCTCCGGTTTCGGGAACCAGCGACAGGTGCCGCGGCGGGCCCATGATGACCTCGGCGCGCTCCAGCTCTTGACGGCTTGCGGCCGAGAGGCCATCCAGTCCATCCTCGCCCAGGCCCAGAATGGTCAGCCACGGAGTTTCAGACATGCCCAACCTCCTGATCCTTGGCGGCACGACCGAGGCCAACGCATTGGCCCGCGCCGTGGCGGATTTGGGTGTGGCGGCAACCTATTCCTATGCGGGCCGGGTCGACAACCCGCGGCCGCAACCGCTGCCGACGCGCGTGGGTGGCTTTGGCGGGGCCGAGGGTTTGGCGGGTTACATCCGAGACACCGGCGTGACCCATGTGATCGACGCCACCCATCCCTTTGCCGCGCAGATGAGCCGCAATGCCATCGCTGCCTGCCAACAGACGCAGACGCCGTTGGCCGCGCTGACCCGCGCAGAATGGACAGCCGTGCCCGGCGACCGGTGGCAACACGTGCCCGACATCGCCAGCGCCGTCGACGCGCTGGCCGGTCCGCCGCGTCGGGTGTTCCTTGCGGTGGGGCGCATGCATCTCGAGGATTTCGCGGCGCAGCCCCAGCACCACTATCTTCTGCGGCTGGTCGATGAGCCCGGCCCGCTGCCCTTCGCCGATTGCGACGTGGTCGTGTCGCGCGGGCCTTTTACGGTTGAAGACGATACGGCGCTGATGCGCCGGCACCGGACCGAACTGGTGGTGTCCAAGAACGCCGGCGGCACCGGCGCGCGCGCCAAGCTGGACGCCGCGCGAGCGTTGGACATCCCGGTGCTGATGATCGACCGGCCCAGGCTGCCCCGCCGGGTCGAGTTGACAAGCGTGCCGCAGGTTCTGGACTGGCTGGCTCATTCCGGCGTGGACCTTGGCGTATAGACGATGGGGCCGATGGGCCGCTCGATGACGCGGGTCAGGGATGAGCCGACGATCACCACCGTCTGCATGTCGGCCATGTCGGGCGTTGCCTCGGCCAGGGTCGCGATGCAGATCGCCTCGTCTGGGCGTGACACGGCGCGGGCGAACAGGATCAGACGCTCGGGTTCGCATTCCTGCCGCAGGATTTCCAGTGTCTTCACAAAGCCTTCGGGCCGCGACTTCGAGCGTGGATTGTAAAAGGCCATTGCGAAATCGGCCTGCGCGGCCAGCCGCAGGCGTTTCTCGATCACGGCCCATGGCTTGAGGTTGTCGCTGAGGTTGATGGCGCAGAAATCATGGCCCAGCGGCGCGCCCGCCCGGGCTGCCGCGGCCAGCATGGCGGTGATGCCGGGCAGAACCTCGACAGGGATTTCACGCCAGGTGTCCGGGCCGGTTTCCAGCGCCTCGAACACGGCGGCGGCCATGGCAAACACGCCCGGATCGCCCGACGAGACCACGACCACCCGCTTGCCCTCGGCCGCCATGCGCAGCGCGTGCTGCGAGCGGTCGATCTCGACTCGGTTGTCGCTGGCGTGCAGGGTCAGGCCCGGCCGTTTGGCCACCCGCGCGACGTAGGGAATATAGCCCACCACATCAGTCGCCTCGGCCAAGGCGGCGGTCACCTCGGAGGTCACCAGCGCCTCGTTTCCGGGGCCAAGCCCGGCGATCTTGACCCAGCCGCTCATGGCCGCCGCCCCTGTCCGTGCACGATGATGATCGAGAAATAGGGCGTGACCTCGGTGCAGGCGTCGCTCAGCTTGCGAACGGTCTGGTTGGGCATCTGCGCGTATTCCACGATCCAGGCCCGGTCGAACAGGCCCGCCGTTTTCAGCGCGCGTTTCACCTTGTCGATGTTGCGGCCGATCTTCATCACCACCAGCGCGTCGGTGCGCGCCATGCGGTCTGCCAGAACATCTTCGGGAAGGGTTCCCATCAGCACCGTGAGGATGTCATCGCCCCAGGTGATCGGATCGCCCGAGGCCGTCCATGCGCCCGACATGCCGGTGATCGCCGGCACCACCTCGACGGGCACGACGTCGCGCAGGCGGCTGTAGAGATGCATGAACGAGCCGTAGAAGAACGGGTCTCCCTCGCACAGCACCACCACGTCCTCGCCCTGATCGGCCAGCTCTTTCAAGCGCGCGGTGCAGCGTTCGTAGAACTCGGCCAGCAGTGCGTTGTAGCGCGGATCGGTTACCGGGATCTCGGTCGTGACCGGGTATTCCATGGGAAACTCGACCGCATCGTCGCGGATCATCCCGTTCACGATCTTGCGCGCCTGCCCGGTGCGGCCGGGCTTGCGGAAATAGGCCACGTGTTTCGCGCCGCGCAACAGGCGGTCGGCCCGGACGCTCATCAAATCGGGGTCGCCTGGGCCGAGGCCCACGCCATAGATCGTGCCCATGCTCATTCCGCCCGGCTTGCGATGGCGTTGATCGCGGCAACGGTGATGGCGCTGCCGCCCAAGCGGCCCTTGACGATGCAGCTGGGCACCGGCTGGGCCTCCCACAGGGCGTCCTTGGATTCGACCGCGCCGACAAAGCCCACGGGGCAGCCGATGATTGCGGCGGGGCGGGGGCAGTCGGGGTCCTCGAGCATGTTCAACAGGTGAAACAGCGCCGTGGGCGCGTTGCCGATGGCCACCAGCGCACCCTCCAGATGCGGGCGCCACAGTTCCAGCGCGGCGGCGGATCGGGTGTTGCCCATCTTCTCGGCCAGCGCGCGCACGCGCTCGTCATGCAGGGTGCAGATGACCTGGTTGTCAGCGGGCAGTCGAAAGCGTGTGACGCCTTCGGACACCATCCGCGCGTCGCACAGGATCGGCGCGCCGTTTTCCAGCGCGGCGCGGGCGGTGCGCACGAAGCCGTCCGAGAAATGGATGAATTCTTCCAGCCCGACCATCCCGGCGGCATGGATCATGCGGACGGCGACCTGCTCTTCGTCCGGATCAAAGCGGGCCAGATCGGCCTCGGACCGGATCGTGGCGAAGGATTGCTTGTAGATCGCCGCGCCGTCGGTTTCGTATTCATAGGGCATCAGGTCAGGTCCATGGTCTTCAGTGTTTCGGGGTCCAGCCCGCGCTGGACGGGCTCATCCCCCGCGCGGCCGTGTTTTACAAGATCAAATCGCCCATCGCGGCCCACCAGCGTCAGATCGGCCGCGCCCATGCGTGCGCAGCCCTTGGCGCAGCCCGAGACATGCAGACTGCCGGACACGCGCGGGGCCAGCGCGCGGGCGATGGCGCGGGTCTCAGCCTGCGCCTGCGGGCAGAATGGCGCGCCGGAGCAGGCGTCGGTGGTCAACAGGGGGTCGGCGCCGTCGGTCACGAAGGCCGGGGCCGGGATCGCCGCCCCGCCTTCCAGCAGGAACAGCCGCCAGGGCGTGACGCGCAGGGCGGTGGCGCCCGAGGCCTCGACTAGTGCGCGCAACTCGGCGGAGGGCAGTTGCCCGAAGGCCGCGCCATAGATCGGGCCGATTGCGCTGTTGCCGGGGTGCAGCGCCGGTGCCGTGGGGCCGGGGGCGTGGCCCTGCCATTCGTCGGGCAGAGCCTGCACCGCGATCAGGCGGGCCATGCGGCGGATGTCAGAAGTGAAGCGCTCGGAGAACCACTGGGCCAGTTCGATCACGCAGTCGATCGCAGCGTCCTCGGTCACCAAACGGCCGGTCTCGACCCCGTCGGCGCGCAGGATCAGGCCCGAAAGTCCCCGCTCTAGCCGAATATCGGCCGAGTCCCCGGCCAGCAGCCGTGCCTCACCGGTATCCACCGCAAATCCGAACTTGGCGGGCAGGGCGGGCAGATCGCCCAGCCGGTCGATCAATGCCTGCGTCAGGCGCGCAGTCAGGTCGCCGAATTGGTACAGCGGCGACACAAGGATGTTGCGCCGGGTTTCAATGCCCGGTTCGGCATCCAGCAGGTTCAGCGCCGACAGCTCTGCCAGCAGCGCCTGATGGTCGGCATCGGCCACGCCGCGCAGTTGCAGGTTGGCGCGGTTGGTCAGGTCGATGGTGCCGTTGCCGAACCGCAAGGCCAGATCGCACAGCCCCAGCGTTTGCGCGGCGCTGAGCCGGGCCAGACGCGGGCGCACCCGTACGACCAGCCCATCGCCCGACATCATCGGGCGATGCGCGCCGGGGCACCAGCCCTGAACTACCGGGGCGCTCAACCCAACCCCTCCAGATCGGCGCGGATCGAGTTGCGGCGGGTGTTCCACAACCCGGCCTCGTAAAGTGCGCGGAACCTGTCCTGCATGGCCTGATGGGCCTGCGGGTTGGCTTCCTGCAAAAAGGCGTCCACCTCGGGGTTTCCGAGGGTCGCGTCGTGATAGAGGTCGAACAGATGCGGGGCGACGCTGCCTGACAAATGCGCGAACGAGGCCATGTGATCCAGCGTCGCCGCGATCTCGGCCGCACCGCGGAAGCCGTGGCGCTGCATCCCGGCGATCCAGTCGGGATTGGCCGCGCGCGCATGGACCACGCGGCTGATTTCCTCGGGCAGGGTGCGGGCAAGGGGCGTTTCGGGGCGGGTATTGTCCAGGTGGTACAGCTGCGCCTGCCCGCCGGTCAGCTTTTTGGCAGCGGCAAATCCGGCCTCATGCGTGGCATAGTCATTGGCCAGCAGAAGGTCAGTCTCGGTCAGGTCCTGCAGGTGTACGAAGCTGTCGGCCTGCGCCACGCGCTGGGTGATCCCGTCGGGGTCATGGGCGATGTGCTCGCCCTCGAAGGCAAAGGCGCTGGCGTCCAGCCAGGCCTGACCGGCCTGCGCGCGCGCCTCGTCGGTATAGGTCTCGGACAGGTGGGTCATGTTCAGCCCATAGCTGCCCGGCGCCGGGCCATAGACGCGGGCGGCGGGCGGCTGGCCCGCATAAGGGTTCCAGTCCGGCGCCTCGTCGCGCTCGGACAGCGCCCGGACCGCCTGACCGAACAGCGCCGAAAGGGTCGGGAACACGTCGCGGAACAAGCCCGAGACGCGCAGGGTCACGTCCAGCCGCGGGCGCTCCAGATCGGTGATCGGCAGAACCTCGATCCCGCTCACGCGCTCGGACCCCGGATCCCAGACCGGTTTGACGCCCAGCAGGTGCAATGCCATTGCGAATTCCTCGCCCGCCGTCCGCATCGTGGCCGAGCCCCACAGATCGACGATCAGGCCCTTGGGATAATCGCCTTCCTCTTGCAGATGGCGGCGCACCAGTTCTTCGGCCAGCTTCACCCCCTGCGCATAGGAGGCGCGGGTGGGGACCGAGCGCGGATCTGTGGTGAACAGGTTGCGCCCCGTGGGCAGCACGTCGGTGCGCCCGCGATAGGGCGAGCCGGACGGCCCGGCCTCGATCCGCTTTCCGGCCAGTGCATCCAGCAGGGCCTGCCGTTCGGCCTGTGCTGAGGCAGCGGCGTCGAAATTGCCCGCACCCTGAGGCGCGCGGCCAAAGACGTGCAGCCCGTCGCCGAACTGGCTTTCCTTGATGTCGCAGACGAAGCGGTCGATGCGGGTGATCGCCTCAGCGGTGCTGGTGGCCTGATCCAGCCCCAGATCGGCCTCGAGCCCGATGGCCTGCGCCTCGTCGCGGATATCGGCCTGCAGCCGGTCGCGCCGCCTGGGGTCCAACCCGTCGGCGTTCGAGAACTCGTCCAGCAGCGATTCCAGCCGCACCATGCGGTCGGGCGTGCTGCTCTGTTTCATCGGTGGCGGGATGTGGCCCAGCGTGACGGCCCCGATCCGGCGCTTGGCCTGCGCGGCCTCGCCCGGGTCGTTCACGATGAACGGGTAGATCACAGGCAGATCGCCAATCAGCGCCTCGGGCCAGCACTCGGCCGACAGGGCCACCGATTTGCCCGGCAGCCATTCCAGCGTGCCGTGCGCGCCGACATGGATCAGCGCATCCGCCCCCAACTGGTGCCGCAGCCACAGGTAGAAGGCCACATAGCCGTGCCGGGGCGTGCGCGACAGGTCGTGATATTCGTCGTCGCGCAACTCGGGCGTGCCGCGTTCGGGCTGCAGCGCCACCAGCGCCTTGCCGCGCCGAAGCGCGGTGAAGTGGAAGGCCCCATCGGCGCAGGCCGGGTCGCTCTCGGGCGCGCCCCAGACGGTGTCCAGATCGGTGCGCAATGCCTCGGGCAGGTGCGCCAGCGCCGCGCGGTAGGCCGAGACCGGCCATGAAATCCGGGCGCCCAGCAGCGTGTCGGACATCGGTTCGGCGGGGGCGGTGTCATAGCCCGCGCCTTGCAGGTCGGACAGGATCGCCTCGGCCGAGGCCAGCGCGTCCAGCCCCACCGCATGGGCCATCTGCCAGTCTTTGCCCGGATAGGTGGAAAGGACCAGCGCGGGGACCTGTTGCGCCTTCGGTTTTTCGGCCAGGTCCACCCAGGCCATCGCCCGGTCGACGATGGCGGTGATCCGGTCGGGCTCGGGGCGGTGGGCGAAGCGGGAATATTCCAGATGCGGATCGCGCTTGCCCGGTTCCTTGAACGAGGCAACGCCGGCCGTGATACGCCCGTCCACCTCGGGCAGGACCACATGCATGGCCAGATCGGCAGGCGACAGGCCGCGTTCGGCCTCGGCCCAGGCCTTGCGGCGCGAAGTGGCCAGCGCGACCTGAAATACCGGCACGCCCGCCACGTCCAAGGGCGATGTGCCCGACGCGCCCTTGCCCGAAAACGAGGTGGCATTGATGATCGCCGAGGGCGTCATCTCGGGGATAATCTCGGCCAGCCATTCCGCCGCCGCAGGCGCCTTGAGCGAGGGCGCAAACAGCCCCACCGCTTGATGACCCCGCGCGCGGATTTCCCGGATCAGGGCCGCGACCGGTGCGGTATCGGCCGAGGTCAGGTAGGCGCGGTAGAAGGTCACGATGATGCGTCGGCCTTCGCCCGCGAATGCGTCCTCGGGGGCGATCACGCCGCGATTCGGGCACCATGCGCCGCAGTCGGGCAGGGTCTTGGCCCCCATCACCGGCCCGGCATACAGCCCCGCCGCCAGCGCCATCTGCGCCAGCGCCGCCTGGGCCGCGACCTCGCCACCGGTGTCGCACAGATGCGCCAGCCGCCGCAGGGTCGAGACCGGCAGGGTGGAATAATCGTCCAACCGCGTATCCTCGCGCCCGTCGGCGGGCAGCACCGCCAGCGCGATGCCTTTGGCCTGCGCCAGCGCCAGCACCTGCTGCAACCCGTAGGACCAATAGGGCACGCCGCCGATCAGCCGGATCAGGATGCCCTTGGCGCCCTCCAGCGTCTGCTCAACATAGGTGTCGACCGACAACGGGTGCTTCAGCGCCGTCAGGTTGGCCAGCCGCAACGAGGGCATCCGCCCCTCGGGCCCGCCGCCGCGATGCCAGCCGGCCGCGAAAGCACCCAGATCGCTGTCCGAAAAGGACAGCACCACCAGATCCGCCGGGCTCTGGCCCAGATCGGTCGGGGTCTCGGTTTCTTCGAGCCCGTGGCTTTCGCGGAAGACGACGTGCATCGGTGCTTACTCGGCGGCCTCGGTGACGCCCGTCAGGATGCCGCGGATCGCGGCCTCGTCGATGTCGTCATGCTCGGCGATGACCACAAGGCGCGAGCGGCGCTCTTCCTCGGGTTTCCACGGGCGGTCATACTGGTGCCGCACCCGCGCGCCGACCGCCTGGACCAGCAGGCGCATCGGCTTGCCCTGAACGGCGGCATAGCCCTTGACCCGCAGGATGTTCAGCTCGTTCGCCAGACGCTCGATATTGGCGACCAGCTGCGCCGGGTCGGTCTGTTCTGGCAGCTCGACCACAATGCTTTCGAAATCGTCATGTTCGTGGTCGTCATGGCCATCGTGATGCGAGGGGCGGGCGTCCATGTCGTCCTCGGCTGCGGCCTCCAGCCCCAGCACCACGCGCACGTCCACCGCACCCTCGGCCACTTCGACCACGGGCAGGGGGCGGGGCGCCTCGGCGGCGATGATCTCGCGCGCCTTGGCCACGCCTTCGGGGCCGGCCAGGTCAGGCTTGGTCAGCAGGATGATGTCGGCGCACGAGATCTGATCCTCGAACACCTCGGACAGGGGCGTTTCGTGGTCGATCGAGTCATCGGCCATGCGCTGGGCATCCACCGCCGCGACATTCGGGGCGAAGCGGCCTGCGGCCACGGCCTCGGCATCGGCCAGAGCGATCACGCCGTCCACGGTGATCTTGGAACGGATGTCGGGCCAGTCGAACGCCTTGAGCAGCGGTTTCGGCAGGGCCAGACCGCTGGTTTCGATCAGGATGTGATCGGGGCGCGGGTCGAGCGCCATCAGCGCCTCGATCGTGGGGATGAAGTCATCGGCCACGGTGCAGCAGATGCAGCCATTGGCCAGTTCCATGATGTTTTCCGCCGGGCAGTCGGGGATCGCGCAGCTTTTCAGGATTTCGCCATCGACGCCCACGTCGCCGAATTCGTTGACCACCACGGCCAGCCGCTTGCCCTGCGGGTTTTGCATCAGATGGCGGATCAGCGTGGTCTTGCCCGAGCCGAGAAAGCCGGTGATGACGGTGACGGGAAGTTTTTCGAGGGTGCTCATGCTCAGGCTCCAATCGGGGGAATGCGGGCGGCGCAGTTCTTGCGGAAATGTTCAGGGCGGTCGCGCCATTTCACAAGGCCATCATCGGCGGCCAGATATTTGGTGGCGCCTTCGACGATGATCTCGACATGGTCGGATTCGTTCAGGTTTTCATAGACGAAGGTCCAGCGCGACGGCCCGCCGCGCAGAACGATCGAGCAGCCCTGATCGCAGTTCGACAGGCATTCGACCGGCTTCAGGGTGATGCCCTCGGGCAGGTCGGCAGCAGCCAGCGCCTTGTGCAGCAGCGTGCCGGGGCGTTGGGCGTCATCCTCGATGGGCAGCCCGCGTCGGCAGGTGGTGCAGACCAGCAGTTCAACTGGTGTGGTCTCGGTCACGTCTCTCATCCCCCCTCACTCGGTTGTCGGGGGACGGGGTATGCGCGGGCCACGTTGCGGACATGGGCCCGACACCGGAACACCCCGTCCGGTTTGTCTTCGGGCGTTGGCAGGTCTCCCGGCTTGCGGATGTCAGAGCGGCGCTCTGTCGGATGTCCCGCCTTCCCGGCCAGCAGCCAGTGGCATTTGGGCACCCTCTCCGGTCACGGTCGCGGGGGCGGCTGCGTTTGACGGAAAACCGCTGACGCATTCCCTTTTCATCTGCTTGCACAGACACCAACGCAAGCGACATGCGGCACGGGCAGGGGGGTTGTCAAGCGCGCGGGGCCAAGTGCCTCGCGTCGGATCGAAAAAGCGACTTGCCGGGATCAATCCGCGGCATCGCCGGCCAGCCGGTCGCGCAGCCAGGCCAGGAACAACTGGGCAGGGATGGACGGAGGCGCCGCGCTGACGCTGCGGATCAGATAATGCGACTGGGCAAAGGGAATCGCCGGCCCCGCAACCCGGATCGGCGCGCCCTGGGCGATGGCGTTGCGCGCGAACCGCTCCAGAACGGTGGCATAGCCAGCGCCGGCCATCACCAGTTGCAGCGCCGTGACGGTCGTATCCGCCGAATTACGCGCGGGGCGGTCGGGCAGGTCGGTGCCCGTGGCCTCGAAGTACCGCGCCCAGTTGTCCTCATACCCCAGAATGTGAATCAACGGGCCGTTTTGCAGGTCTGGCGCCGGGTCCTGCGCCCGGCAGACGGGCACCAGCCGTTCCGAGCACAGCTGTTCGGCCGCAACACCGGGCCAGTCGCCATGGCCCAGCCGTATTTCCACGTCCACATCCGCAGGCGCGGCCGAGTCGTTCCAGATATGCGACACCAGCCGCACCGGGACCTCGGGGTGCTGGGCGCTGAACGCGGGCAGCTCGGCCGCGATCCAGTAGGTCATCGTCGATATCGCCGCCCGGATGGTTAACGCTTGCCGCGAGGCGGGGCCGAACAGGCTGTTGGTGGTCAGTGCGATATCTGACAACGCCCGACGCACGGTCAGCGCATAGGACTGGCCCAGCTCGGTCAGCGACAGGTGTCGGGCGTTGCGTACAAAAAGCGGCTGGCCGAGATCCGCCTCGAGCGAGCGGATATGCAGCGACACCGCCGTCTGGGTCAGGCCCAGTTCCTGCGCGGCGGTTGTGAAATTCAGATGGCGGGCGGCAGCCTCAAAGCTGCGCAACCAGGCCGGATTGGGCAGGCGGTCCATTCAGCACCAAAATATTTTGCATTTAGATTGACTTATTATTCGTTTCTTTTGTCGATGGGCAACGGAAATACTCGTGCCAACGAAATTGCGCCTGCGGGAGGGCAGAACATGAAGGTCGGTTTCATCGGTTTGGGCAATGTGGGGGGCAAGCTGTCGGGGTCGCTGCTGCGCAACGGTATCGACCTGACGGTACACGACCTGAACCCCGATCTTGTGGCGGAGTTCGCCGCCAAGGGAGCAAAAGCCGGTGAAAGCCCGGCCCAGATGATGCGCGATTGCGATGCGGTCATCACCTGCCTGCCGTCGCCCGCTGCCTCGGACGCAGTGATGCAGCAGATGCTGCCCGAGGTTACCCACGGTAAGATCTGGATGGAGATGTCCACCACCGACGAGGCCGAGGTCAAACGCCTGGGGGCCATGGTGATCGAACGCGGCGGGGCGGCGGTGGACTGCCCGGTTTCGGGCGGGTGCCACCGGGCGGCCACGGGCAATATCTCGATCTTCGCGGGCTGCGACCGGGCCACGTTCGAGCGTATCCTGCCGTTCCTTACGACCATGGGCCGGCGCATTCTGCATACCGGCGATCTGGGCACGGCCTCGGTTCTGAAGGTGCTGACCAACTATCTGGCAACTGCCAACCTGATCACCTGCGCCGAGGCGCTGGTGACCGCCAAGGCCGCCGGGATGGACCTGAACACCACCTACGAGGCGATCAAGATTTCGTCCGGTACCTCCTTCGTACATGAGACCGAAAGCCAGGTGATCCTGAACGGCTCGCGCGATATTTCCTTCACCATGGACCTGGTGAAAAAGGATATCGGCCTGTTCCAGGAGGTCGCCGACCGCGCCGGCGTGCCGTTGGAGATGAACCCGTTGATGATTAAGATCTTCGACGACGCCATCGCCCGCTATGGCGCGCGCGAGCTGTCGCCCAACGTCATTCGACGGCTCGAGGATGCAACCGGGCTGAGCATTACCGCGCCCGGTTTTCCGGCCGAGATGCAGGACGATGAACCGGAAGAGCCGGGGTATGAGGTGATTCCTCAAGGCCGAAGCACGGTTTGAGCCGACGGTCAGCGCAAGGCACGCCCTTTCCGCGGGGTTCTCGCATGTACCGACCGCGTCGCTGGTGACCCAGCGCGGACTAAATCCTTGCTCGGAAATTACTGGTTAGCTCGGCTGCGCTAACCATCTCCGCGCGTATTTTGGCGTTTCGTATCAACAAACTGGTCCAGGCGACAATCACAGGACCAGAGAACAGTGATGCAATGCGAGGCTGGAAAGTTGGAGGCGAGTACCGGAATCGAACCGGTGTACACGGATTTGCAATCCGCTGCGTCACCACTCCGCCAACTCGCCTTTTCAAGCAATTTCAATTACTTGACGTGGTGCAGACGCGGTTCTAGCAGCTTTCCCGAACAACGTCCAGAGGGTTGCTGAAAATTCCGCCGACCACGGCGTTGGATGGTCGGTCAGCGCAGTGGCAACTTTTGTCGCGGCCTGCAATTTTTGCCGGGCTGGCCGTTGCCGGGCGGGATCGGATGTGGCAAAAGCCGAGCAACCATGGGAAATATACGAGCGGTCACATGACGGATTTCGCAGCCCGACGCCACACGATGGTAGACACTCAGATCAGGCCCTCTGATGTCACCAAATTCCCGATCATCGATTCAATGCTGAAGGTCCAGCGTGAGAACTTCGTGCCGGATGCCAGTCGCGAAGTGGCCTATGCTGGCGACCTGATCGACCTGGGAAACGGGCGCTGCCTGCCGGAGCCGAGGACTCTGGCGAAGATGCTGGATGCATTGAATATTTCGAATGACGAGGTGGTTCTGGATATCGCCCCAGCGTTCGGATACTCGACCGCCGTGGCCGCGAACATGGCGCAGCTTGTGGTGGGCGTCGAGGATGACGAGGCCAACGCAGCCGACGCGCAGTCCCGCCTGATGGAGGCGGATATCGACAACGCGATCATTCATGTCGGACCTTTGGAGCAGGGGGCGGCCGAGCATGGCCCCTATGATGTCATTATCATCCAAGGCGGTGTGGAACGTCTGCCCGATGCCCTACTCGATCAACTGAAAGATCATGGCCGCATCGCCTGCCTGTTCGTCGAAGGCAATCTGGGCACCGTTCGCATTGGTCGAAAGTCCGATGGGCGGGTGACTTGGCGTCATGGCTTCAACGCAAACGCCCCGGTACTGCCGGCGTTTTCGGCCGAGTGTGCATTTTCGCTATAGTCGATCAGCGGTTTTCCGCGGTCCCTTGATTAGTTGAAAACAAAGGCGCAAACTGCCTGCGGGCTTGCGTTATTTTGATTTGAGAGGATTTGGGTATGCTTGGAACGGCTGGAGGGAAGCTGGTCAAGGCAGTCGCTCTGACGGCGGGAATCGCGCTGAGCGTGATGCCGGGGCGCTCGGTTTTGGCGGACAATCTGACCGACGCGTTCATCGGTGCATACAACACAAGCGGGCTGTTGGAACAGAACCGCGCCTTGCTGCGCGCAGCCGACGAAGACGTTGCAATCGCGTTGTCGGCCCTGCGCCCGATCATCAACTGGACCGTCCGTGTCAGCCAGGATTACGCCAAGACCCGCGCCGGAACTGTGGTGTCGACGGTCGAACCATCGCGCTTCTTCTCGGGGTTAACGCTGAGCCAGCTGGTCTATGACGGCGGTGCATCGATTCTCGGGAAACAGTCGGCACAGGAAACAGTTCTGGCAACCCGCCAGGCATTGATCGATATTGAGCAACAGGTACTGTTCCGCGCAACGACGGCTTATCTGAGTGTTCTGCTGCAGGAAGAAACGGTTCAAATTCGCCAGAACAACGTCAATCTCTCGGGCGAGGAACTGCGGGCCACGCAGGACCGTTTTGAAGTCGGTGAGGTCACCCGGACCGACGTCGCGCTGTCCGAAGCGCAGTTGGCAAGCTCGCAGGCTGATTTGGCCGATGCGCGAGGCGACCTGAGCACCGCTCAAGCGGAATACGTGAATGCCGTCGGCAAACAGCCTGGCCGTACAGCGGGCCAGCCGCGTCTGCCGAAGCTACCCGGTTCATTGGCCGAGGCCATCAGCCTGGCACAAAGAAACCATCCGGCAATCCTTTCGGCGCAGCATCAGGTGCGTGCCTTGGATCTGACCGTGCAGCAGCAGCGCGCGGGCCTTGGTCCGAATGTCAGCCTGAACGCAGACGCGGGGATCACCGAAAGCTATGACAACGACGACTATACCAACGATGCGTCCATCTCGTTGAATTTCAATCAGCCCATCTATGCCGGTGGTCGACTGGCGGCCAACGTGCGCCGCGCAATGGCTCAGCGGGATGCATCGCGCGCCAACCTTCTGAATGTGCAGAAAGACATCACTCAGGGTGTGACGGACGCCTATGTGCGCTTTGAAACGGCCACGGCCAGCCTGCGGGCATCCGTCGAACGGGTACGCGCATCGCAGGTCGCCTTTGACGGGATTCGCGAAGAGGCCACGCTGGGGGCTCGGACCACGCTGGACGTTCTGACCGCTCAGCAGGATTTGCTGGACGCACAATTGGCCGAAGTTGCCTCGCGGACGGAGCGGTCTTTGGCTGCCTATCAGTTGTTGCAGGCACAAGGTCTGTTGACTGCCGAGCGTCTTGGATTGGCGGTACAGATTTACGACCCGACGCTCTACTACAACCTGGTCAAAAAAGCGCCAGCACAGATCAGCAAGCAAAGCCGCGACCTGGATCGAGTTCTCAAAGCTTTGCGGCGCGAGTGATCAGCCACACTATCTGTTGTTAGGTTCGACCGGATTGGATACACTGGTCCAAAAGGTCAGAGCGGTAGAGAACAATGACGGATAGCAGTGTCAAAGCAGGTGTCGAAGACGTATTGTCGTCGATCAAGCGTTTGGTCAGCGAAGAAGGGCGCAAGGTCCCGAACCTGATCAAAGCGACTGCGGCTCGCAAGCCGGGACGCCTGGTTTTGACGGATGCCCTGCGGGTTGGCACACCGGCCGAGGATCCAAAAGCACCTTTGAAACTGGCCCAAAAGATCTCGGCTGAGGCGGCCTCGCAGCATGCTGCGAATGTCGAGGCGGTGCGCCCGGCCAACGACCTGTCACAACCTATGCGGTTGCGGTCTTGCGATATCGTTCGTCCCGGAACGCCGGCAATCAATGACATTGGCGGTGAGTCTTCGGATGATCGCGAAGGCCGCAGGGATCTGGCCGGAAGTCTGAGCGCCAAGATCGCGGCTCTTGAGGCTGCGATTGCGCGGACCGAAGATCAGTGGGAGCCTGACGGTGAAAGCGACGACGCTTATTCCGGCACGCGCACCGACACGGTCAGTTGGGCCTCGGACGCCGGGTTTTCGACGTCGAAGGATGCGGCTGCGTCCGAAGCTGAGATGGACGCTGACAGCGACGAGGAAACAACGCCTGCCACGTTTATCCGCGACAACCGGGATGCCTCAGAGGCCGAAGTAAAGCTGGATCAGGAAACGCCGGCGATGGCGACCGGCACGATGGATGAAGACGAATTGCGCGAGTTGATCGCAGACATCGTCCGTCAGGAACTGCAGGGCGCGCTGGGTGAACGTATCACCCGCAACATTCGCAAGCTGGTGCGGCGCGAGATCAACCGCGCTTTGGCCGCTCAGAATTTGGATTGACGCTCAGCCGAACCGAGGCTCGGCTGCCAGTGACAGCAGGGCATCAAGGTCCATATGCTGTTCAAGGTGATCGGCCAAAGACTCCAACGTTTGCTCAACACTGACTTCGTATGCCAGTTCCGACCTGGCTCCAAACCGCTGCAGAAACGACGCGCGGAAGGCGTCTGACGCGAAAATGCCGTGCAAATAGCTTCCCAGAACGCGCCCGTCTCTCGATGCGGCGCCTTCCGGGCGCCCTTCCACCTGCAACCACGCGCGGGCAGTATCCGGACCTTGGGTGCGCCCCATGTGGATTTCGTAGCCGGTGACAGGCTCGCCGCCGGGCAAGGCCTGCGCTGATTGCAGTTCGACCCGTTTTTCCCCGGACATAACCGTTTCCACGTCCAGCAAACCCAGCCCATCGACGCCGCCGGGTCTGCCGTCCACTCCGTCGGGGTCAGCGATCACCCGGCCCAGCATCTGATACCCGCCGCAGAGGCCAAGAACATGGCCGCCCCGCCGTACATGGGCATACAGGTCGATGTCCCAACCCTGTTTGCGGAAAAAGGCCAAATCTCCGATCGTTGATTTGCTGCCCGGCAGAATCACCAGATCCGCGTCACCGGGAAGGGGGCGGCCAGCCGGAATGATCTCGACCGAAACACCCGGCTCGGCAGACAGCGGGTCCAAATCGTCGAAATTCGCCATGCGCTCCAACTGCGGCACCGCAACTTTGCAGGTGCCGCCGGCGTGCGAGCGGATATCCATCATGTCTTCGGCCGGTAGTTTCCAAGCATCGTCAAACCAGGGAACGACGCCCAGACAAGGCCATCCGGTGCGTGCCGCAATGCCGTCGCGCCCGTCATCAAACAGGCTGACGTCTCCCTTGAAACGATTGACCGCAAAGCCGCGGATCATTGCAAGGTCAGCGTTCTCTAGCACTGCATGGGTGCCGACGATCTGCGCTATGACACCGCCCCGGTGAATGTCTCCCACCAGTATGACGGGCACATTTGCGGCGCAGGCAAAGCCCATGTTGGCGATGTCGCCTGCCCGCAGGTTGGTCTCGGCCGGACTGCCGGCGCCCTCGACCAGCACAAGGTCGGCATCTTGGCAAAGTCTGGCAAAGCTCTCGAGCGCGGCGTTCAGAAGCTTGGATTTGTCCTTGCGATAGTCCTTGGCCCGCATCGTTCCCGCCCGCTTGCCCTGAACGATCACTTGCGCACCGGTATCGGTTTCCGGCTTCAGAAGGATTGGATTCATGTCCGTATGCGGCGGGCGCCCCGCCGCCCGGGCCTGCAGCGCCTGGGCGCGGCCAATCTCGCCTCCGTTTGTCGCCACTGCGGCGTTGTTGGACATGTTCTGCGGTTTGAAGGGGGCAACCTTCAAACCACGCCGCGCAAAGGCCCGGGCCAGCCCGGCCACAAGCATCGACTTGCCGACGTTGCTGCCGGTCCCCTGAATCATGATCGCGCGAACCATCTGAGCCTCCTGCGGATGTTGGCAGATGACCGCATTTATTCAGCCGACGAAAGCGCGGATCGGGCCATTTGCACGACGAATGCGACCATTCCGCTGCGTACAGGGCAAAAAAAAGCGCGCCGAAAGTAACGGCGCGCGTTTTTGGGTCGGACGAAGCCTTAGGCGGCTTCGGCCTGCTGTGCAGCGTTGCGGCGTTCGCTTTCTTCGCGCGACAGGGCGACGGAGGTACGCACGCCACGGCCAACGAACTCCATCAGTCCGTGGACAACCCGTTCGTTCGGGTCGATGCCAGCGCAAGACAGCACTTCGCGACCATCGCGCGAGCGTGCCCAGCGGGCGATTTGTTCCGGGCCATTGCCGTATTTCTTGTCATCGGCGATGGCATCATCGAGTGCAGCCAGCACAACGGCCGCGAAAAGTTTGCGGGCACGGTTGCCTTGCTCATTGTTAAAGGCGGTGCCGTCAACGAAATCTCTCATCTCGTTTTCCTTGTTGTTCTTGCTCTTGTAATTTTCGGCGTGGCGGTCCTTATGACCTATTTAGTGCGATTCGGATACACCTAATTTGCATAGTTGCGTTGCGTCATTTGCATGGCTCTCTGCAGGTGCAGCACTAGGTTTCGTTGTATTGCATGGATCGGTCCCGCCAGATATAGGGACCACAACTGACGCATCAACCATGTGTGAAGGAAATATGTCATGCCCAAGATCAATGGGAACGAAATTCGCCCGGGCAATGTGCTTGAGCATAACGGCGGTCTGTGGGCGGCGGTCAAGGTCGATCACGTCAAACCGGGCAAAGGCGGTGCCTTTGCACAGGTGGAATTGCGGAACCTGCGCAACGGTTCGAAACTGAACGAGCGGTTCCGTTCAGCGGACAAGGTCGAGCGTGTTCGGTTGGAGCAGAAAGACCAGCAGTTCCTGTATGAAAGCGACGGGATGCTGGTATTCATGGATGCCGAGACCTATGAACAGATTGAATTGCCTGCAGATTTGCTGGGTGACCGTCGTCCGTTCCTTCAGGACGGGATGACCATCGTGGTCGAATTCTATGAAAGCGAGGCGCTGAACGCGACGCTGCCTCAGAAAGTCGTCTGCAAGGTCGTCGAGACTGAACCGGTCGTCAAAGGTCAGACTGCGGCGAACTCGTTCAAGCCGGCGGTTCTGGACAACGGGGTCAAAGTCATGGTGCCGCCGTTCATCGCGCAGGACGAGATGATCGTCGTGAACACCGAGACCATGGAATATTCCGAGCGCGCGTAACGTCGCGTCATACTCGGAGAAAGACCAAGAAACCGCGCCGCTATTCGGCGCGGTTTTTTTCTTGCGAGGCGGCCCCGCCCCGGCGGTAGCGGGCGCGGTCCGGGCCGAACAGTTCCAGCAACAGCTCGAACTTGATGCGATTGGCGCTGACCTGCCGGTAAAAAGCGATGAGAAACCCGGTCGGCCCCTGGATCCGGGCCAGACCGCTGGTCGCGGCGACCACGGTTCCCACGTCGGTTTCTCCCTGCAGAACCAGCCATCCGCCCAGCATCAGAACACCGACGGTGCCTGCACCGTTGATCACGCTCAGCAGAAACTTGGCCGACAATTTCCACAGGAACATCCGCCGCCGGGTGTCGTAGATCGCGTCGAACTGGTCGTGCACTTCTTGAGTCACGGCCTCGATGTTTTCGATCGTCAGATGGTCGGTCGCGCTACGCAATATGCGGACGCGGTCCGCCACGAACACGTTCACCTTTCTCTGCGAGACGAGAACGATAAGGATCTGCGGTGCGATCATCGAAAGGGCAATCAGTCCCAGCCAGGGTTGCGTCGACGAGATGTAGCCAATCACGCTGACCAAGGTTCCGATTTGTACGACCGGGTCCGAGAACGCGCCGCCTGCGAATTTGCCCAGTTCTTCGGCTTCGGCAGAAATGGCCGTCGTCATGGTTCCCTTGCGGACATTCTCGCCCGACTCGTCCACGTCCACGGTGCGGGCGAGCAAAAGCTGACGGATCCGACGGATCATGTCTTCGCCCAATGTCCCCGCGCGATATCCCAGCACCCACTTCAGGGCGAGGCTCAGCAGGATCACCCCCATCATGCCGGCACCCAGCAGCAGGAGATGAGGCGCCTCGATATTGTCCGAGGTCAGATGGTTGATGATGTCCCGTTGAAATTCCAACGGGGCCGCGGCAAGAGCAGCGACCGACAAGGACAACAGGATCAGTATGACTTGCCGTCCGGCGCTGGCGCGCCAGATGGCTGAATACAGTTGGAGCATGCAGGCACCCGATCAGCCAAGTGCCTCAAGTCTTACCGTGTGGCCGGGCCGGATAAAACGTTTGCAAAGCAGCCCGGTTAGTAGTCGTGCCGGTTGGGCAACAGGCTCACTCCAGCAGACGCAGCCGGGCGTCTCCGGCCTGCATGTCGTCGCCCGCCCGATCAAGGCGCAGATAGGCGATGGCCTGTCCGTTCGATTGCGTGAACAGCGTACCAGCTGGCTTTCCCGCCGAAAGGATTTCGGAGCCGACCGGAGCCGCGCCGTCGATGGCGACAACCCGCAGCCCCTTGCGCAACTGGGTCTTGTGCTTCATGCGAGCTGTTACCTCTTGCCCGACATAGCAACCCTTTTTGAAATCAACGCCGTTGAGCGGCTCGAAACCGGCCTCGAGGATATAAGTGTCCGGTGTCAGCTCGATCCCGGTTTCCGGGATGCAATAACGCACCCGAATTGCGTCCCAATCCGTTCCATCATCGGCTTCGGGAGCGTCAGAATATGCGCGCCAGCCCATATCGGGGTGACGAGGATCGGGCAGGACGCCTTCGGGTGCGGGCCCGGTTCCGCGTTGCAGGTGCAAGTTGGTTTCCTCGATACGCACGTCCGCCCGCAGCTTGTACATGTTCAGCCGCTTGATCAGTGCATCCGCCATCCCCTCAACCACGTCCAGCAGTACCGAGTCGCCATCGCGTTTCAGAAAGAAATCGGCCAGGTACTTGCCCTGCGGGGTCAGGATGGCCGCGTAGACAAGACCATCATCCAGCTTGCGGGTGTCATTGGTGACCAGACCTTGCAAGAAGCTGTCGGTATCCGTGCCGGTCAGGCGCAAAATGCGGCGGGTGCTCATCTTTGGGTCCTCGTCATTGCCCTGAGAGCGGTGATATAAGCGAACCCGTTGCCAAGACCAGAGGTTTCGAACGTGTCCGCCCCGATCAGTATCGTGATTCCGACATTCGATTCCCAAACCGAACTCGCGCGCTCGCTGATGACCCTGATGGAAGGTCTGCACGCCGGTCTGATCCGTGAACTTGTCATCGCCGATGGCGGGTCGACCGATCATACGTTGCGTATTGCCGATGAAGCAGGTGCCCGGATCGTTGCCGGGACCGGGTCCCGTACCGCGCAGCTGCGCGTGGGATGCGACGCCGCGGTGGGCGACTGGTTGCTGATCATCCGTCCAGGGACCGAGCTTGAGCCCGGATGGACCGACGCGGTGGCCGAGCACCTTGTAACGCGGCGTCCGGGTGTGTTCCTCCTTGGGTTCCGGTCCTCAGGCCTGATGCCGAGTTTGACGGCAGGTTGGGCCAATCTGCGCAGCTGGGTCTTTGGACTGGCGTCTGGTGATCAGGGTCTGCTGCTGCCGGCGCAATTGTACAAGGCCGCCGGCGGATATCCGGATCAACCGGGGAAGGAGGAGGCGTTCATGCGCTCTCTGCCGCGCGCGACTCTGTTGCGGGCGCGTGCCATTACAGGTGCCGGGCGCCGTGGTCGGACGCGTCCTGAGGCGCCACCTCAGTAACCCCGGTCCCAGATGCTTCAGGGGGTGGCTGCCGCGCCGTCGGCTCGGCGATGAGGTTGGACCGCAACTCGACAACAGATTTGCCCAACCGGAATGGTGCCGCAAAGCTGACAAGACACAGCGCGATGATCTGTAGCACGAGAATGTGGGCGTTTTCCTGAAGATACTCCCACTCTCCCTTCAGTTTGGCGACCTGAGCGATCAGGTCATCATAGCTTTGCGCGAGGATCATATAGTCTCCGGCGATTGCCGGCACTTTCCGCCGCATGTTGTCGATCGCGGTCTGCGTTTCTTCGTCCAGCGTGGTGAATACCAGGAATTGCTCGATGTCGAAGGCATCGGCCTTGGCGGCCATGTCCTGAATGTCATCCATCTGGCCTCGGGACCGTGCGCCGAAGATGAAGTTCAGGCCCTGCAGCGGCGCAACTTCGTTGGTGACGGCGATGAACAGCGGCAGGTCGGCGTTGCTGGCGGTCGAGGCCGACAGGAACTCGACCTTGTCGCACAAAACCGCCGTGTCCGGATCGTAGGCCGGATCGCAGAACCGCAGCCGGAACCGCGCGGCGTCGCGATCGAAGGCCAGTGTCGCCGCATAGGCAACGTCGATCTGCCTGTCCAACCTTGAGCTGTCGGATTTGTAGAGCCCCGCCATGACCGCCACCAGCGCGCCCAGCCCACCCAACACGACCCACACGAGGTCGGCCAGCTTCCATGCCCGGTGACCCGCTGGTTTGCGAAACAGGAACGCGGTGCCAATCGATCCGGCCAGAAAGAACAGCAACAGCAGGGGCAGCTGATAGTCGGTGATGAAGCTCATGCACCCGAGTTTAAGTAGTCAGTCTTCCCACGCAACAGCGATCACGTGCAGTTGTAACGCGTGTCAGGATGCCCATACTCGGGTCAGGAGCCGGAGGGAGAACGTGATGAGCAAAGAGATTGTGCTGATCCACGGGGCGTTTGCCGGGCCGTGGTGCATGGCGGACTATGCGGAGTTCTTCCGCGCCCGTGGATGGACGGCGCACACCCCGGCGCTGAGATTCCATGGCGGCGATCCCGCAGCCGAGCCCGATGCGGGTCTGACCGACACCAGCGTGCTGGATTATGCCAACGACATTGCCGAATTCATTCAGGGGTTGGGCAGCAAACCCGTGATCCTCGGGCATGCCATTGCGGGCGTCGTTGCCCAGCAGGTTGCGTCTCGCGGGCTGGCCAGCGCTATCGTGTTGATCAACCCGAACGCGGCCTGGGGCACCCTGCCGGAAACCGATGACGAACGCGCCGTGCCGCGCGCCTTGATGGAGGGCGGGGCGTTCTGGAAGCAGCCCATGCGCGTCGATTTCGACCTGATGGCCCCATTCGCATTGAACAAAATGCCAAAAGCCCAGCAACATGCGGTGTTCGATCAGCTCGGCCCGGAAAGCGGGCGGGTGATGTTCGAGATGTTTTTCTGGATGTTCGACGATCACCACGCAATGAAGGTTGATATCGACAAGGTCGACTGCCCGGTTCTGATCGTTTCAGGCTCGGAGGACAGGGCGGTGAACCCCAACACCTGCCGTGCCTTGGCGAAACTCTATGGCGACCGCGCGACCTTTCTGTCCGCAGAAGGTCACGCGCATTTTCTGTTCATGGAGCCCGGTTGGGAAAAGCCGGCCGCACAAATCGCGGACTGGCTGGACCAGAAGCTGGGCTAGGGGCCGTTCAGGCGTTACTTGCTGACCTGAAACGTGCTCTGAGGCCGCCAACGCAGCACGCCGTCGCTTTCGCGGTAACAACGCAACAGGCGTTCCTGCACCGTGCTCACCGTGCTGGTGACGGTGTTGTCACCGACCATCAGCACAAAGGCATCCTCGGAATAGGCCATGCCTTCGTAATAGCAGAACCGGGTCTCGGCGCCGTCGGGGATGGGGGATGCGGTGCTGAGCATCTGCTGCGCGGGGGCTGCCGAGGCCATCAGGGTCAAGGCCAGCCCGAGGGTCAAAGTTTTCATGTCGTCCTCCCGTTCGGATATCCGTGTTTCAAATTGGGTCTTGGACGCTCGGTACCTCGAAGCTCGTTCTTGGATGACGGATTGAGGGTAAGTGTGAACGGGATCAACGGGTTAGGCAAGGGGCTTGGCAAGCGTTGGGCGGAAGCCCGTCCCATGGGGTGTCGTGATGTCCGTGGTTATCCGACCCATACTTGATGCAGGCACCAAGCTCGAGTCCGACCTGTCTCACAGGGTGGGCAGGCGAGCGGACTCACGAAGATGAAGGGAGGGGTGGTTTTGGGTGGTTTGTTCGCCCGGCTGCGGGTGCAGGAATCATGCATTGGCCCGGCGCGATTCATGGCGTGGGTCTAGCCGCGCCAAAGAAATAATTGTTTGAGGGCAGACGCATCCAACCTGTCCTTTTTTAGGGATAATCAGATTAGTGCACTCTTGCAGGGTCTGAAGTTAGTCGATAGGCAGACAATCATAAGTTGCAATGAGGGTGATATGAAAAGATTGTCGCACCACGACGGAAGCTGGAGTGACCTGCAGGATAAGTGGTCTCGGCAGTGCCACGAGTTCGATGAAGACTTTGTTTCCTACGTGCCAACAACTATGCCCATGCTCGCCGAGCAAATAGAAGCGTGCACTTCGGACAAATGGAGCGGCGTTTTTGCTGTTTGTAATGGTGAAGGCGAATACGAAGCCGTTTGTTTCCTGAATGGTGCTTTTATTCCTAAGTTTACGGGTAGGGTTCTGCGTGTTCGGCACCTGATTCTCGCGCCAAAGTATGATTTTGGTGACTATAGCGAAGATGAATATGCACGCTTGTTGGCAAATGTTTTCGAAAGCGTCTTGCAACTCTCTGATTCGGAACTCCAGTGCCCTCATGTGAAAATTCACTTCCGAAGCCCAGCTGACGTGGCGATTTTTCGCGAGTTCGCCACAAAATTGGACAAGCTGAGCCATTTTTCCTCTGTTAAAATGATAGGGTCATGGCTATTTGTAAGCAAAGCGTAACCTGTCTTCTGTATAGGTATGCTTGTCAACACTGGAGAGGCTGCGATGAGTGCTAATCAACGGAAAGCGCAACTGTATTGTGCGTTCCTTCAGTCAATAAGATCCGCTGGGTTAGAAAGCTTCAAAAAAACGACTTTGTTCATCCGAAACGTGGATCGTGACGAGACAGTAGATCAAAAAGCGGCTTGAACCAACTTTCAGGCTTTTCGGGGGCTCGGCAATTAGCTGAGCCCTTTTCTCAAACATCCAACTCCTCCACAAAACGCGCGTTCTCCTGAATGTACTGGAACCGCAGTTCGGGTTTCTTGCCCATCAGACGCTCGACCAGGTCGCCGGTCTCGCCAGGTTCGTCCTCGTCGATGGTGACACGGATCAATTTCCGCGACTTGGGGTCCATCGTGGTTTCTTTCAGGTCCTTGGCGTCCATCTCGCCCAGACCCTTGAAGCGGCTGACGTCGATCTTGCCTTTGCCGCCCAGACCTTTTTCCAGCCACTCGTCGCGCTCGGCTTCGTCCAGGCAATAAACGCGCTTGGCCCCTTGGGTCAGGCGATAGAGTGGCGGGCAGGCCAGGTACAGGTGGCCCGCGTCGATCATCGGGCGCATCTGGGTGAAGAAGAAGGTCATCAGCAGCGAGGCGATATGCGCGCCGTCCACGTCGGCGTCGGTCATGATGATGACCTTGTCATAGCGCAGGTCGTCGATGTTGAACTTGGTGCCCAGCCCTACGCCAAGCGCCTGCGTCAGGTCATTGATCTCGGCGTTGGTGCCCAGTTTCGAGCTGGCCGCGCCAAGGACGTTCAGGATCTTGCCGCGCAGGGGCAGCAGGGCCTGTGTCTTGCGGTCGCGGGCCATCTTGGCCGAACCGCCAGCCGAGTCGCCCTCGACGATGAATAATTCGGTGCCGTCGCGTGTTGAACTACTACAGTCCACCAACTTGCCGGGAAGACGGAGTTTCTTAGTGGCGGACTTGCGTTGTGTTTCCTTCTCGGCCCGTCGGCGCTGGCGTTCCTCGGCCCGCAGGATGAGGAAATCCAGAATGGCGCCGGCGGATTTGGTGTCGGCGGCCAGCCAGTTGTCGAAATGGTCGCGGACCGAATTTTCGACCAGCCGCTGCGCCTCGACCGTGGCGAGGCGGTCCTTGGTCTGGCCGACGAATTCGGGTTCACGGATGAAGCACGAGACCAGCGCGCAGCCCCCGGTGATCAGGTCATCGCGGGTGATCTGGGCGGCCTTCTTGTTGTTGATCAGTTCACCGTAGGCCTTGATGCCCTTGAGGATCGCGGCCCAGAAGCCCGCCACGTGGGTGCCGCCCTCGGGCGTCGGAACGGTGTTACAGTAGGACTGGATGAAGCCATCGCGCGACGGCGTCCAGTTGATGGCCCATTCCACCTTGCCGGGGGTGCCGAATTTCTCGTTGAAATCGACGGTTCCAGCGAAGGGCTGTTCGGAATAGGTCGAGGAGCCGTTCATCGTCTCCTTGAGGTAGTCCGACAGGCCGCCGGGGAAGTGGAAGGTGGCCTCGGTGGGCGTCTCGCCGTCGTCGATTGCGGTTTTCCAGCGGATTTCAACGCCCGAGAACAGGTAGGCCTTGGAGCGGATCGACTTGAACAGGCGGGCGGGTTTGAACCGGTGGTGGCCGAAGATTTCGGGGTCGGCGTGGAAGGTGACGGTGGTGCCGCGCCGGTTGGGAGCCGAGCCCACCTTTTCGACCGGACCCAGCGGGATGCCGCGCGAGAAGCGCTGTTCGTACAGTTCCTTGTTGCGGGCCACCTGCACGACCATCGAATCCGACAGCGCGTTGACCACCGAGGCGCCCACGCCGTGCAGACCGCCCGAGGTCTGGTAGGCCTTGCCCGAGAACTTGCCGCCCGCGTGCAGGGTGCACAGGATCACCTCAAGCGCGGATTTGTCGGGGAACTTCGGGTGCGGGTCGATCGGAATACCGCGGCCGTTGTCCCGCACGGTCAGGGCGTAATCGTCGTGCAGTTCCACCTCGATACGGTTGGCATGGCCTGCAACGGCCTCGTCCATCGAGTTGTCGAGGATTTCGGCCACCATGTGGTGCAATGCCCGTTCGTCGGTGCCGCCGATATACATGCCGGGGCGTTTGCGCACGGGCTCCAGACCTTCGAGGACCTCGATCGAGGAGGCGTCGTAGGTGGTGGCGGATTCGGGCGTCAAAAGGTCGTCGGGCATGGGTGCTGCTCTTGTTTTTGGGTTTGGCCCATTATGGCAGGTGATGTGGGTCGGGGGAAGAGGGACGCGAGGTGTTGTATCAAACTTGCGGGCGGTGGCGGGTTGCAAAACGGGTGGTTTTCCCGCTGAGTTGCGGAAATCGTGGAGGAGCAGGTGATGAGCTGGATCAAGACGATACCATTCGACGAGGCACGCGGTCGGTTGAAGACGCTGTATGACCGGGTCACGGGGCCTGGGAACAATGTGGACAACATCATGATGGTGCATTCCCTGCGTCCACATTCGATGGAAGGTCACATGGCGCTCTACAAGAACGTGTTGCACCATTCGGGAAACTCGGTTCCCAAGTGGTTTCTGGAAGTGCTCGGGGTCTGGGTCAGCTCGTTGAATCGCTGCGGCTATTGTGTCGAGCATCATTTCAGCGGGTTGCAGCGACTCTTGGGCGACGAGCAGCGCGGTTTGGCCATCCGCGCGGCGGTCGAGGCGGAAACACCCGAGACGGCGCCGTTGGACCCCGCACAGATGGCGGCGATGGAATATGCCCGAAAACTGACCGAGAACCCGGCTGGCCTGGCGGCGGCGGATATCGACGCGTTGCGATCTGTTGGCTGGGATGATGGTGAGATCCTGGAGATCAATCAGGTTTGCGCCTATTTCTCCTATGCCAACCGCACCGTTCTGGGGCTTGGCTGTTCGACCAAGGGCGACATTCTGGGGTTGTCTCCGAACAATTCGGACAATCCGGATGACTGGGGCCATCGGTGACGGGCGCTGCCTCTTGCGTCCTTTAGTGTCGGGCGAAGAGTTGGCTTAGTTGTCCTGAACCCAATCGAGAATAGCGTCGGCCACCGCCTGAGGTTTCTGGTGATGCAGCCAATGGTCTGTACCGTCGATCTGCATGCGGGTCAGGTTGGGAGCGAACTCCTCCAGCCCATCGGTGCATTCGGGAAGCAAGGCTTTGTCCCGCGGCCCCCACAGAAGCAAATGCGGGCAGCGGACTCTCAATCTGTCAACGGGCAGTTCCGGCAGGTCCGTGCAGGGCACGCCCGGCTCAGCCACCACAAGGGGTGAGGCCCGGTACCAGTTCAGCATGGCGTCGAGCCGTCCCGGGCGGGCCCATTCGGTGCGATAGTCGCCCATGCGCGCGTCGCTCATCCAGTCCAGCCCCATGCCGTGCCGAAAGAATTGTTCGAGCTTGGCGAAGTTGTCGGCCGAAAGAAATTCGGCTGCATCGGGCGCGCGCAGGCGGTTCATGTATTGCGAGGCCTCAGACTGTTTGCCACCTGCCGCCAATTCGCGTTGGAACGGGACAGGGTGAACACCGTTGGCGATGATCAGGCGGCTGACCAACTTGGGGTGGAACATGGCAAGACCGTAAGCCACCGAGGCGCCCCAATCATGTCCCAGCACAGTGACAGGGCCGCCGAACTGCTCGATCAGCGCGGCCATGTCCGACACCAGCTTGGACAGCGCATAGTTCGAAATACCCTCGGGCGCCCAGCTTTGACCATAGCCACGCTGGTCCGGTGCGATGCAGTGAAAGCGGTCCGACAGGTGCGGGGCCAAGTCGGACCACGCGCCGCCATACTCCGGGAAACCGTGCAACATCAGAAGCGTAGGCAGGTTGGGATCGCCCCAGCGGCGGACGAAGAACGGGTGGCCGTTGAGGTCGAAAAATTCGCTGTTCATGCGTGATGCCCCTGACTGAGTTCACACCTGTAGAGTTTTCGAAGCCGTCGCCGAAGTCAACTTGATACGGATCAACGCGGAAAAGATGCAAATTTGCTAGGCGTTTCGGCGGACAGTGACACAGGAGAGAGCATATGGACGCAGTGACCCGAAAAAAGACGAACGCAGCTCCCGTGGCCGTCATGGCCAAACCGAACGCGGACACCGAAGCGCCCACTCGCGAAAAGATCCGGCAAGCCTTTGAAAGCGGGGAGTATCCGTATCGCTCGAAACTGTCGCGGGCGGCCTATGAAAAGCAGAAAGCCCAGTTGCAGGCCGAATTGTTGAAGGTGCAATTGTGGGCGCAGGAGACCGGGCAGAAGTTCGTGCTGCTGTTCGAGGGTCGCGACGCCGCCGGCAAGGGCGGCACCATCAAGCGGTTCATGGAGCATCTGAACCCGCGTCAAGCCCGGGTGGTGGCGCTGAACAAACCGACCTGGGAGGAGAAGGGCCAGTGGTATTACCAGCGCTATATCCAGGAATTGCCCACCGTCGGCGAAATGGTTTTTTATGACCGGTCCTGGTACAACCGCGCCGGGGTCGAGCGGGTGATGGGGTTCTGCACCCCGAACGAATATCTCGAGTTCATGCGCCAGACGCCCGAGTTGGAGCGCATGATGGTTCGGTCGGGAATCCAGCTTTATAAATACTGGTTCTCGGTGACGCGGGATGAGCAGCTGCGCCGCTTCAAGAGCCGCGAGACCGACCCGCTGAAGCAGTGGAAACTGTCGCCCATCGACAAGGCCAGCTTGGACAAATGGGATGACTACACCGAGGCGAAAGAGGCGATGTTCTTCTATACCGACACCGCCGACGCGCCTTGGACCATCGTCAAGTCGAACGACAAGAAGCGCGCCCGGCTGAACTGCATGCGGCATTTCCTGTCGACGCTGGATTATCCGGACAAGGATCATGACATCGTGGGCCAGCCCGATCCGTTGATCGTGGGGCAGGCACATCATGTGGTCCACCGGTCGGATCACATCCTTGGTACGGCGATCCATCCTGAGGCGCGCGTCACCTGATTGGCCCGACGGGCGTCATCGAGGTCTCGAAGTGAAATTTCAGAGATCTCCCCTTGCCCCGGCTCGGGGCCGCGCATATGGCTGGCGGGATGAGAAAGGTCATGACATATCCCGCCCATTTCCGGGCCATTGCTGTGCTGGGGCTGCCGTTGATCGGTGGTCATCTGGCGCAATTCGCCATTGGCCTGACGGATACGATCATGCTGGGCTGGTATGGCGTCGAGGCACTGGCCGCGGTGACGCTGGCCAGCAGCTTTTACTTTGTTCTGTTTCTTTTCGGAGGCGGGTTTGGCCTGGCCGTCATGCCTATGGTCGCGACCGCGGCCGCCGAGGAGGATGAAACCAGCATTCGGCGCAGCACCCGAATGGGCCTGTGGCTGTCGCTGCTGTATGGCATGCTGATCATGCCGCTGCTGTGGTGGTCCTACCCGATTCTGATCGCCACGGATCAGGATCCACAAGTGGCGCAAACCGCGTCCGAGTACCTGCGGGTTGCGGGCTGGGGCCTGTTCCCGGCGCTGGTGGTGATGGTTCTTAAATCCTATCTGGCCGCTCTGGAGCGCACACAGATCGTGCTGTGGATTACCGTCGCGGCGGCAGTGGTCAATGGACTTACGAACTATGCGCTGATCTTCGGCAACTGGGGCGCGCCGGAACTGGGCGTGATGGGTGCCGCGATTGCGTCGGTGGTCACGCAGACCGTGTCGCTGGTGGCGGTGATCATATACGCGGTGAAAGTCCTGCCGGAGCATAACCTGTTCCAGCGGTTCTGGCGCCCGGATTGGGAAATGTTGCTGAGCGTCCTGAAGCTGGGTGTGCCCATCGGTTTGACCTTGTTGGCCGAAGTGTCTCTGTTCGCCATGTCCGCCTTCATGATGGGATGGATCGGACAGGTGCCGCTGGCGGCGCACGGGATTGCGCTGAACCTGGCCTCGGCGACGTTCATGGTGCATCTGGGCCTGTCGAATGCAGCAACGATCCGGGCCGGCAACGCGTTGGGGCGCAAGGATCGACCGCATCTCGAGAAAGGCGCAATCGCGGTCACGGGCATGTCCCTTGTCGTGTCCGTGCTGACAATCATCCTGTTCCTGACCTGCGCCGAGCCGCTCATCTCGGTTTTTGTCGAACCGGACGATCCGCAGCGTCCCCAGATTCTGGCCATCGGGACCGGTCTGCTGGCCATGGCGGCCCTGTTCCAGTTGGTGGACGGCGCGCAGGTAATCGCTCTGGGCCTTCTGCGCGGATTGCAAGACGCCAAGGTGCCCATGGTTATGGCGGGCCTCAGCTATTGGGTCGTGGGGATCCCCGCATCCTACTACTTTGGTTTCGTGCAAGGCATGGCCGGGATCGGAGTCTGGCTTGGCCTTGTTCTGGGCCTTGCCTGCGCGGCGGTCATGCTGATGGGACGGTTCTGGCTGCGATCCGTCCGCGTGGTAGGTGCGCCCGCCGCGTAGCGACAACCGCCAGGCTCAACCCTTCTCCAGCCGGTCGGCCTTCTTGCGCACCAGTACCGTGCGCAAGTCGTGCATCGCCAGCAGCAACCGGTCCGTGATGTCTTCCAATTGGGTATCGGTCGCCTTGGACTGGGCCCATTGCGTGGTCAGGTTCAGGTGATCGATCGTGCGGTGGATGTCGTCGACGTCGCGCCGCGCCAGAAGGGCTTTGCGTTCGTCCATCCAACGGGCGATTTCGGTTTTGTCCGCTTCGGTCAGGGTGCCCTGACCATGCGGCTTGACCTCGCCGTTGCGGATGTTGATCACCGCGATCTGGTCCATTTCGATCCGGCGCTGCCGGTTCTCCGTGTCGATCTTGAACACGACCGCGCCGTTCTCGCGGACGCGAAAGTAATATTCGGGCAGTGCTGCGGACATGTTGAACCTCGGTCTTAGCTCAGGGACGCGCAGAACCGCTGGATGCGGGTGCAGGCCTCGGTCAAGGCTTCGTCTGAAGTCGCGTAGCTGACGCGGAAATTGGGGCTGAGGCCGAACGCCGCTCCAAAAACTACGGCTACGTCGGCTTCCTCCAATAGGGCAGTCGCGAAGGCCTCGTCGGTGTCGATGACCGTGCCGGCCGGCGTGGTCTTGCCGATCAACCCGGCGATGGACGGATAGACGTAGAATGCGCCCTCGGGAGTGGGGCAGGTGATGCCGTCAATCTGGTTCAGCATCCCGACCACAAGATCGCGTCGGCGTTTGAAAGTTTCATTGTTCGGGGCAAGGAAGTCTTGGGTGCCGTTCAGGGCCTCGACCGCGGCCCACTGGCTGATCGAGCAAGGGTTCGACGTGGATTGCGACTGGATCTTGCGCATGGCCGCGATCAGCTCGACGGGGCCTGCGGCATAGCCGATACGCCAGCCGGTCATGGCATAGGCCTTGGAGACACCGTTGCACGTGAGCGTGCGATCATACAGCCCGGGTTCGACTTCGGCTGGCGTGCAGAACTCAAACCCGTCATAGGCGAGGTGTTCATACATGTCGTCCGACATGATCCAGACATGAGGATGCTGCATCAGAACATCGGTCAGAGCCTTGAGCTCGGCGCGGCTGTACCCTGCGCCGGTCGGGTTCGACGGCGAGTTGAAGATGAACCATTTGGTGTTTGGCGTGATTGCGGCTTCCAACTGGTCTGGGGTCAGCTTAAAGCTGTTTTCCAGTGTGGTCTCAACCACGACAGGCGAACCGCCCGCAAGCAGCACCATGTCCGGATAGCTGACCCAGTAGGGGGCGGGAATGATAACTTCGTCGCCCGGATTCATCGTCGCCATCAGCGCATTGTACAGCGTCTGCTTGCCACCTGTTCCGACCGAGATCTGTGCGGGCGTGTAGTCCAGCCCGTGGTCACGTTTCATCTTGGCGCAAGCGGCCTGTTTCAGCTCGGGAATGCCGTCAGGCGCGGTGTATTTCGTTTTACCGGCGGCGATTGCGGCAACGGCTGCGTCCTTGATGTTCTGCGGCGTGTCGAAATCGGGCTCACCTGCGCTGAGGCCGATGACGTCCCGTCCGGCGGCCTTCAACTCGGCGGCTTTGGCCGTCATGGCAATGGTCGGCGAAGGTTTGACGCGCGACAGTGTCGCAGACAGAAAGCTCATGGTGGGCCCCGGTTTGTATGTTGCTCAGGACTGTCATAGGGTGCCGCCGAAACACGATCAAGCGATATGCTTTTGAAGAACTGGAGAGTTTGATGAGCGACGAAACCGACTGGTTCGGACCCGAGGCCGCGACATTCGGAGACCGC
Organism: Ruegeria arenilitoris; assembly: GCF_013032855.1. Classification (GTDB taxonomy): domain Bacteria; phylum Pseudomonadota; class Alphaproteobacteria; order Rhodobacterales; family Rhodobacteraceae; genus Ruegeria; species Ruegeria arenilitoris. The sequence goes on along the minus strand of NZ_WQDA01000002.1, from coordinate 419,753 downwards.
GTGGCCGGCGCGCGCGAAGCCGCCGGTATGACCCAGACCCAACTGGCCCGCCGGCTGGGTGTCAAGAAGTCCACTGTGGTGGCCTGGGAGAATGACCTGTCAGAACCGCGCGCCAACAAGCTGTCGATGATGGCAGGTATGTTGAACGTGTCGATCATGTGGCTGCTGACAGGTGAAGGCGAGGGCATGGATGCTCCGGACGTCGCGGAAGCCGCGGATATGGAGCTGGCACCGCTGGTCGCGGAGTTGCGCGCCATCCGGGGCGAGATGCGGGCCAGTTCCGAGCGCCTTGCGCGGGTCGAGAAAACGCTGCGGCTGAAGCTGGAGAAAGGCGAATGAACGACATCCGGATCAAGCGGCTGAAGATGCGGTCGATGCGGCGCGGCATCAAGGAAATGGACATCATTCTGTCCGCCTATGCCGACCAGCGGCTTGAGCGGATGTCTGCGGCCGAATTGGACCTGTACGAAGCTTTGTTGCACGAAAACGATCAGGACCTCTACCAATGGGTAACCGGGCAGGTCGCCGCCCCTGAACACTACGCGAGCATGATCTTCGATATCTCGCAAGTATTTCAAAAATAATGGCAAAACAGACTTAACAGATTCTTCGGGATTTCGCGTCAAAGTTTCCTGAGCGACGCAATTGAATCGGAGTATCGGATGAGTTTGGAATTGCAGGTCTCCGCACCCGGAACCAAAGGGTTCATGTCCAGCTATCTTGAGGCGCTGGCATTGGTTGAACGTCTGCATCGGTTGCTTCTGGACGTCATAAAGGACGAGTTCGAGCGGGTCGGCGTTCTGGAAATCAACGCGGTGCAGGCGCTGCTGCTGTTCAACATCGGTGACCACGAGGTGACTGCCGGTGAACTCAAAAGCCGCGGCTATTATCAAGGCAGCAATGTCAGTTACAACCTCAAGAAACTGGTCGAGATGGGGTTCATGCATCACCAGAGATGCGAGATTGACCGACGTTCGGTGCGGGTGCGTCTGACACCTCGGGGGCGGGAAATCCGTGACATCGTGGCCGATCTCTTCTCGCGGCACGCCGAAGGGCTGCAGGCCAAAGGTGTCCTTGGCACCGAAGGGATCGAAGAGATTACCAGCGCTTTGCGCCGGGTTGAACGGTATTGGACGGATCAGATCCGGTACATCTACTGACTACCGCCGTTCAATGGCAAAACTTGGGACAGGGTCAGCGAATCCAGCTCTCTGATCAGCTTGCGCGTCATCGCGTCTTCGTAGGCTTCAAATCCCAAAGCGGTTTCGACGAAGGCTCCGGGCCCCAGAATGACCCAAGCGTTGTAATAGGCCGACAACTCTCCGATTTGCACATACCGCTTGTCCCCGGTGCTGGGATCATCGGCTCCGATCACAAGCCCATTGATCGTGATGCCGGTTGCCTGCAGTTGGGCTTTGGCTTCTCGGGGATGGAGGCCGACATTGTGCTTGCCATCTCCTGAGAGGTCCAGCGTCCGCTTCCAGCAATCGGCTTGGGTATCCAACAAATCAGCCCCGTACTGCATGGCAGACCCCACCGCTGTGCCCTGTGGTGCCGATGACCGACGCGTGGATTGCAGACGTTGCGCAATCCCGGACAAATCGGTCGGGGATCGAATGTCGGTCCAGCCGACCAACAGCCGCTGGAAACCGGCTTCGCTCCATTCGAAAACGGCGATGCGAACGGGGGCTTCGGGATTTGACAGGATCAGCCGTTCCACCTCCGGCCGTTGCAATGCAGCGGCCAAGCCGTCCAATTGAAGTCGGTATTCGTTGCTGTCGACTGAGCCGGAAACATCCAACCCAAGCGCCAGGGCTTGCCGGCATTGAGCGGCGGCCGGGCTGCCCAAGGCCAAACAACACAGAGCCAGCGCACGGGTAATCATTTTGCGCTGCGCCCCAACGCGCCGACCTGAAGGCTGGTCAATTCCCGTTCCAGCTTGCGTCGCATGGCGCGTTCAAAATCTTCGAACCCTTGCGCGATTTCCAGAAAGGCGTTTGGCCCATGCAAGACGTTGTTCTCAAAAAACGGGATGAGGAACAGCTCCCCTTCGAAATCCGCCGCATTTATGACCAACCCATTCACGGTTATGCGGTCGAAGGGAAAGTGGCGATAGGCGATCTGCGGACCGTAGCCGTCATTGTTCGAGCCGTCCCCGGACAGGTCAATCGTTTGAAACAGGCATTGCGGAGCCTGCTCCATCAGCGAGGCCCCAAAAGCCAGGGCATATCCCATGGCGGTGGCCGAGCCGCTGTCAGATCTTTGGGACTCGCTCACCTGTGTCGCTGCAACAAGCAGATCAGCCTCGGTCTCGATCAAGCGCCAGGGAAGGACGATGTACTGGGCGTCGCGACCGCTCCACTCATAAACCGTCAGGGCTACGGGCAGCGGCGAGGAAAAGAACGCTTTCCGGACTTCGGGAGCGATCAAGGCTGAAGCTAGGCCCTGCCGCTGCAGGGCGTCTTCTTTGGCGTCGACCGAAACGGATATGTCCAAAGCAAGCGCCAAGGCCAGCCGGCAGTTTTGGGCCTCAGCAGAGCTGGCCAGAACGGCCAGCCCCAATCCTGTCAGCCAGCGGATCACCAGTGGCCGGTGCTTTCCATGCTGGCCCAAGGTTCGGCCGGGGGCAAGGCATCGCCATTCTGCAGCAGTTCAACCGAAATGTTGTCAGGCGAGCGCACGAACGCCATACGCCCATCGCGGGGAGGGCGGTTGATGACGACGCCATTGTCGGCAAGGTGCTGACAGGTCTCGTAAATGTTGTCGACCCCATAGGCTAGGTGGCCGAAATGGCGGCTGTCGCTTGGCAACCCCTCATCGCCATCCCAGTTCCATGTCAGCTCGATCGGCCTGTCATCCTGACCCGGAGGAGCCATGAAGATCAGCGAAAACCGCCCTTCCTCGCTGTCGTAGCGGCGGGTTTCCTGGAGTCCCAGCAGCTTGTAGAAGGCCATGGATTTTTCCAAATCCTTCACGCGCACCATGGTGTGGAGGTATCTCAGCCCCATCTCGGTGATCCTTTCGGTGTTGATGATTGTGTGCAGCTTAGCGCGCTGCAGGGGCGTGTCGAGGGGGCGGTCGCAGAGAAACCGAAAAATGCGCGACGTAGCACACATATGGCGGTTTCAGTGCCGATGTTGCCGATATATAGTGGTCGGCGACTCATTTCAAAAACGAGGTATGTCCATGCCGCTGTCCGCCGAACAACTGGCCGAGATCGAAGAGCAACGCGCACAAACGCAGTCGACCCGCCGTGTTGTGGCTCCGGGTATGGAACAGCACCTCTACACTGCGCATCCTGTTCTGGACCACGGATTCGTTCGGGTCATCGACTATATGGGCGATGATGCTGCGATCTGCCAGGCGGCCCGCGTGTCCTATGGCAAAGGTACGAAGTCCGTACAGAATGACGAGGGGTTGATCCGCTATCTGATGCGCCACTGGCACTCGACCCCGTTCGAGATGTGCGAAGTGAAACTGCACGTGAAACTGCCGGTCTTCGTGGCTCGTCAGTGGATCCGCCACCGCACGGCGAACGTGAACGAATACTCGGCCCGTTATTCGATCCTTGACCGGGAATTCTACATTCCCGCGCCGGATCAATTGGCTGCGCAATCAGCGATCAACAATCAGGGGCGGGGCGAGGCGCTGCAGGGCGAAGAGGCTGCGCGCGTGCTGGACATTCTCAAGGCCGACAGCGCCCGCTGCTACGACAATTACGAAGCGATGATCGGCCAGGATGGCCAGCAGGGTCTGGCGCGCGAACTGGCGCGGATGAACCTGCCGGCAAACATCTACACGCAGTGGTATTGGAAGGTGGACCTGCACAATCTGTTCCACTTCCTGCGCCTGCGGGCAGATCCGCATGCGCAATACGAGATCCGCGTCTATGCCGAAACCATGTGCAAGATCGTGGCCGACTGGGTACCGTTCGCGTACAAGGCGTTCGAAGACTATCGCCTGGGTGCGGTCAACCTGTCGGCACAGATGGTCGAAGCGCTGCGTCGGATGCTGAAGGGCGAGCAGGTGACGCAGGAAAACTCGGGCATGACCGCGCGCGAATGGCGCGAGTTCGAAGCGGTGATCCGCGAAGGCTGATCGCCACCTGTTCGGATTGTCATGATCCTGTTACACTTTGGGCATGACGTTCAGCTTGATGTTTAGAACTGCGGCGATCGCTTTGTTGCTGGGCCAGCCGGCCTACGCAAAGTCGCCAATCGCTGAGGTGATCTGTGAGCCCACGGCGCGGATGCATGACAAACTGCGCCACCAATTCGGGGCGCAGCAGACCGCCTCCGGTGTTCGGGGACCCGAGCAGATCATGGAGGTGTGGACCAGCCGTCGCGGTGACTGGACCCTTGTCGTAACCTATGCGACCGGGACGTCCTGCATTGTGGCCATGGGCGATAACTGGACAAACCGCACCGAGGCCGACCCGACGCGAGGTTAGACTATCCGGGAAGAGGGTGGACAACGGCCTGTCAATTGGCCGTTGACCTTGTTTCGTCGCACCCGCCAGTTGGCGGGCCCTTTTACAATGGCTTCAAATCAGCCGCCATTTGGCGGCCGTCACGTCCGTCCTGCAACTCGTACGAGACTTTCTGATTGTCGGCGAGTCCGGTCAGGCCGGATCGTTCTACGGCCGAGATATGCACAAACACATCCTTACCCCCTTCATCGGGGGCAATAAAACCATAGCCTTTGGTCGTATTGAACCACTTCACGGTGCCGGTTGGCATTTCCCGTGTCTCCTTCTCCTTGCGCGTCACCCAGCAAATCGGCAGGGCATAGTCAAAGCGACCACAAACCCACGCAGTTCCGAACGAACGAGACGGCGTAAATTGTGTGTTTCGCCTTTTTCAACATTGCACGGTGAAGTAAAAAATCAAGGAATACTGGGTTAACCTATTCGTTTTGCCCGAAATTGCTGCAACGACCGGAGTGGATACATCATGCGCCTTTTTGGCCTGAAGACCTGCGATACCTGCCGTAAGGCACTGAAATCACTGCCTGATGCCGAATTCATCGATGTCCGAGGTGCGGGTGTTCCTTCGAAGATGTTGGCCAAAGCGTTTGACCAGTTCGGCGAAGCCTTGCTCAACACCCGCTCGACAACTTGGCGTGGATTGGACGACGATCAACGCTCGCGACCACCGCTGGAACTACTGGCGGATCATCCTGCCCTGATGAAGCGTCCGCTGATCGAACGTGACGGGCACTTGTTCCTGGGCTGGACCCCGCAAACCCGCACAGCCCTTGGCATTGCTTGAACGGGTGACTATCTGAACCGGCGCAACAATCAGGAATACTTCATGCGAAACGCAGCCATGATATTGGGTGTCATTGCCGGTCTGGTCGGAATGATCGTCGGTTTTTTTGGGTACGGGTTTGTCGAGCTTGTGGATCGTTACGGCGAGATCGAGGGGTTGGCAGAGCAGGTGGAAAACCCCCAGCTTATCAAGACAGCATCGCTTTTGGCGCCGTTGCTGGCGATTGCCGGGGGGGCCATGGCGCATGCGCGTGCGCTGGTGGCGGGAGTGCTTCTGCTGATTTCCGCGGCGGGGATGTACTATGCCTTTGGCTTCGGCGTGTTCACCATGTTCCCGATTGCCTTCGCCGGCGTCGCGGGGCTGCTTGGGATCGCCGCGGGCAAGCCGGACGAACCCAAGGCGCATTTCTAGATCATTTCAGGCGCAGAACCCGATCGAGCGAGAGCGGGCCCGCGCCGTTGATCACGATCACAACGAAGAGGAAGGTCCACATGACCCGCTGATCCATCAGGGTGATGGTGTTGTCGAACAGACCGCCCAGTTTGACCCCGTGCCCGGTGACATCGGTGAAGGTCTGGACCCAGACGAACCCGATCATGCCCAGGGCGGCAAGGCGGGTCAGCAGCCCCACCAGAAGCAATGCAGGCAGGATGAATTCGGCCCAGGTTCCGGCGACGGCAACGGGCCAGGTAAAGAACCCTAGCTGCGAGCTGTCGTAGCCGACGGCCTCCATGGCCTTGGGGAAGATCTGGACATAGGCCCCATCCGAGGGGAACAGGAACCCGAAAAAGCCGCTGCCCAGCTTGGTCATGGCCGAGTTCCAGTAATAGACCAGAAGAACCGCTATGAAAGTCAGCCGCGCCACGGTCGGTGTCAGCCAGTTCGAGGTGTGGTCCAGCTTTCCAAGTGCGGAATTGTGCATAGAGATCAGGGCAGTCATGTTTCCGGCCTTTCGATAGTCACTGAAGTAATTGCACTGCCCTGCAACAGCAGTGCCAGGGTGGCACCCAGGTCGAACGCGGGCGTCCGAGTGGTGGTTGCCTCGAAGGCCTGACCAATGGTCTGGCCGGCCTGCATGGCGGTGATCCAGTCGACCCCGCCGGGCGGCAGCAGGTGTGGCGACGGGTCGAATTCGGGGCGCGTGATCAGCACGTCCTGCGCACCGGGCTGAGGCTTTGGCGCGCCGTCTTCGGTGTTGAACCGCCAGATGGAGTGGATGGGCCAGTCGGATCGGATCAACTGCATGGCCGGGGCAAAGCCCAGCCGGGCCTGCATCAGGTCTTCGGGCGGCAGGGCGGCCAGCGCGTCGGGCGCGATCGGTTGGCTGTCGGCGGCGTGGTAGGACCGGCGCAATGCCAACTCCAGCCGTGCCACGTCGGGCAGATAGCCAAGATGCGCCAGTTGCTCGGTGTCGGCGAGGAATTCGGGGAAGTTCTCGCCATAGAACATCATCAGCGGAGAGCTAGGCGGGTTCCGACGCAGATAGATCCCGGCCAGACCGTCCATATTCTGCGGACCCAGCAGCTTGGTTATGACCGGAAATGCCTGGTGCATGGCCTCGGTCAGCGACACGGCCACGTTGTTGCGGTAGACGCTGAAGCGGCGTCCGGCGGGGCGGGCCTGATCGTCCAGCAACCCCTCGGGCACGGGAGCCGTCGGATCCAGCAGGGCCGCCCGGAATTCTGATTGCGAGACGCTCATGCCGGGATCCGGTCCAGCGCGGATTGCGCGCGTTCTGCCTCGGCGCGCAGGGTGGGCCAGTCGGGCACGTCATTGTCCCATTCGATCAGCACGGGTTTGGGGCCCGACTGGTCGAGCACATAATCCAGCAACGCCCAGACCGGATCGACGACGGCGCGGCCATGGCTGTCGATCAGCAGGGGTTGGCCGTGATCGTCCTGATCCTCGTCATGGCCACCCAGGTGGATCTCGCCAACCTGGTCCAGAGGGTAGGCGTCAATATAGGCCCGCGGGCTGTAATTCAGATTGGTGGCCGAGACGAAGACGTTGTTGACGTCCAACAGCAGGCCACATCCGGTCCGGCGCGCAACCTCGCGCAAGAAGTCGGGTTCGGACCACGTGCTTTCGGTAAAAGCGAGATAGCTGGAGGGATTTTCCAGCAACATCTGCCGGCCCACCGTCTGCTGTACCTGGTCGATATGATCGCAGATGCGGGCCAGTGTGGCGTCGGTATAGGGCAGGGGCAGCAGATCGTTCAGGAACTGGCTGTCATGGGTGGACCATGCCAGATGCTCCGAAAAGCTGGCCGGGTTCAGCCAGCCCACAAGATGCTTCAGGCGGGCCAGGTGCTCGGCGTCCAGCGGGCCTTCGCCACCGATGGACAGGCCCACGCCGTGCACGGAAATGGGAAACCGTTCGGACAGGTGGCGTAGCTGCGCCAGCGGTCGGCCGCCGTCGCCCATGTAGTTTTCGGCGTGAATTTCCAGCCAGCCGACCGGGCCGGGCTGGTCAAGGATCTCGGCATAGTGCTGCGGCTTGTAGCCGACCCCGGGCGCGGCGGGCAGCCGTTGCATTCTGCGGGCGTCATCCAACATCGCGTGATCCTTCTCAGCAAGAAACAGGGCGGGCTGTTTGGTTTAGCCCGCCCCTGACATTCCTTCCCGTGCCTTATGCCGGCAGATCGCGTTCCAGCGGCTCGAGCGAGCCTTTGCGGGGCGTTCCGTCCGCGGATTTGGGCAGCTCGATGTCGGCGCAGGTGCCCGCATCGACCAACGTCCAGGCGTTGCCTTGGTAATCCACGGTCGAGGTGCCGGCACATGTGGTGCCCGGTCCGGCGGCGCAGTCGTTCTGGCCTGCCAGCGATACGCCATAGCATTTTTCTTTGGCCTGAGCGGCGGCGGTGGTTGCAGAGCCCGCAACGGCTGCGGCAACGGCGCTTGCGATTACGAGGGTTTTGGCGGTGTTCGACATCTCAGGTAATCCTTTTCGTGATTGCGTATGTCTGCTTGTGACAGTGACAAAGGTAACGGCTGACACTGCTCTGTTGAATTCACGAGCCCGTGTCTCACGGCTGTGTCAGGGAGCGTTAATGCCCCTTGCAAGTTAACACACTGTAATAAATTAGGAAATCCAGAAATGTTTCAATCCGGCCCCGTGCTGGGGGCCGGATTGGCGGCAAGACTGTGCCGATTGTTACAGAAGATCGGGGGGCGTTGCCGCGTGCGCCAGCTCTTTTGTTACAGCGTCAAGCGGCTGGACCTGGGTCTGCTTCTCGCCCAGGCGGCGGACGCTGACTGTGCGCTCTTCGACCTCGCGGTGGCCGACGGCCAGGATCACCGGCACCTTGCCGACGGAATGTTCACGGACCTTGTAGTTGATCTTCTCGTTGCGGATGTCGGCCTCGGCCCGGACACCGGCAGCCTTGAGCGTTTCGACCACTTCCAGAACATAGTCATCGGCCTCGGAGGTTATCGAGGCCACGACGACCTGGCGCGGCGCCAGCCAGAACGGCAGTTTGCCGGCGTGTTCTTCGATCAGGATGCCGATGAACCGTTCGAACGACCCCAGGCAGGCGCGGTGCAGCATCACCGGACGGTGTTTGGCCCCATCGGCGCCGATATAGGTGGCGTCCAGCCGTTCGGGCAGGACGAAATCCACCTGGAATGTGCCGCATTGCCAGTCACGCCCGATTGCGTCGGTCAGGACGAATTCCAGCTTCGGCCCATAGAAAGCACCTTCGCCGGGGTTCAGTTCCGGCTCGACCCCCGCAGCGCGGGTGGCGGTCAGCAGGGCTTCTTCGGCCTTGTCCCAGACCTCATCCGAGCCGGCGCGCTGTTCGGGGCGATCCGAGAATTTGACCTTGAAACTGTCAAAACCCAGATCCTTGTAGACATCGGTCAGAAACCCGATGAAGCGGGCACATTCATCGCCGATCTGGTCCTCGGTCGAGAAAATATGCGCGTCGTCCTGAGCAAAGCCGCGGACCCGCATGATGCCATGCAGCGCGCCCGAGGGTTCGTAGCGCGCGCAGGATCCGAATTCGGCCATGCGCAGCGGCAGGTCGCGGTAGGATTTCAGGCCCTGCTTGAAGATTTCCACGTGGCAGGGGCAGTTCATCGGTTTGAGCGCGTTCACGGCCTTTTCGCGGGCGTGTTCCTCGTCGACTTCGACGATGAACATGTTTTCCTGGTACTTGTCCCAGTGGCCCGAGCGTTCCCACAGCTTGCGGTCGACCACCTGAGGGGTGTTGACCTCGACATAGCCGCCGCGGTGCTGGGCACGCCGCATATAGTCCTGAAGCTGGGTGTAGATGGTCCAGCCGTTGGGGTGCCAGAAGATCTGGCCCGGGGCCTCTTCCTGCATGTGGAACAGGTCCATCTCGCGGCCCAGCTTGCGGTGGTCGCGCTTGGCGGCCTCTTCCAGCATGTGCAGGTGCGCCTTGAGCTTTTCCTTGCCGGTGAAGGCAACGCCATAGATACGCTGCAGCATCGGGCGGTTGCTGTCGCCACGCCAGTAGGCGCCGGCGATGGACATCAGCTTGAACGCGTCGCCGGGTAGTTGGCCGGTATGCTGCAGGTGCGGGCCGCGGCACAGGTCCTGCCAATGGCCGTGCCAATACATGCGCACCGGCTCGTCACCCGGAATCGCCTCGATCAGCTCGACCTTGTAGGGCTCGTTGTTGGCCTTGTAGAACGCGATGGCACGTTCGCGGTCCCAGATCTCGGTGGTGACGGGATCGCGCTTGTTGATGATCTCTTTCATCTTTTTCTCGATGAGGCCGAGATCTTCGGGCGTGAAGGGCTCTGCGCGGTCAAAGTCGTAATACCAGCCGTTTTCGATGACCGGGCCGATGGTGACCTTGGTGTCGGGCCAGATTTCCTGCACCGCGCGGGCCATCACGTGGGCGAAGTCGTGGCGGATCAACTCGTTGGCCTGGGCCTCGTCCTTCATCGTATGGAGAGCGATTTCGGCATCCTGTTCGATGGGCCACTGCAGGTCCCAATGCTGGCCGTTGACGGTGGCCGAGATGGCCTTTTTCGCCAGCGAGGTGGAGATGTCGGCAGCGACCTCGGCCGGCGTGACGCCTGCCGCGTAGGATCGGGAATTGCCATCGGGGAAGGTAAGAGAGACGGATTTTGAATCCAGGGCCATGGTCTGGCTCTCCTCGTCGGTTTGGCGCCCACTGAACGCCCGGTTGCGGGTTATGGTGTCGGGTCCGTTTGGCAGGTGGTGGTGGCTGTGTCAAGCGTTGGCGGGCAGAGGGCTCTGCTCCAAGCGTGCCGCGGGATATCTGCCTCCAGATGACGGAGGGGCGGGAATTGCACTTGGGCGCGGTGCGTGCATGATGCTGGAAAAGCAAGTGAGGGTTTCATGGCAGCGACGACATTTCTGGAAACGCCACAGAGGCGGCGGCTGGCCTATCACAAGAGCGATGGGGCGGGGCCCACGGTCGTTTTTCTGGGTGGCCTCAAGTCGGACATGGAGGGCACCAAGGCGGTGCATCTCGAGGACTGGGCCCGGGCACGTGGGCAGGCCTATCTGCGGTTCGACTATTCCGGGCATGGCGAAAGTTCCGGCCGGTTCGAGGAAGGGTGCATCGGGGATTGGCATGAGGACACGGTTGCGGCGGTTTCAGCGCTGACCGAAGGGCCGCTGATTGTGGTGGGTTCGTCCATGGGCGGCTGGCAGGCGCTGTTGCTGGCGCGGGCCATGCCCGAGCGGATCGCGGGGATGGTCACCATCGCTGCGGCGCCGGATTTCACCGAGGACGGCTATTGGGCCTCGTTCACCGACGAACAGAAACAGGCGCTGGAGACGGTGGGGCATGTTGAACTGCCTTCGGACTACATGGAGCCTTACATCATCACCAAGCGGATGATCGAGGATGGCCGGACGCTGTTAGTCTTGCGGTCGCCGTTGAACCTGCCGTTCCCGGTACGGTTTCTGCAAGGCACGGCGGATACGGCGGTTTCCACCGAGACGGCGGTACGGCTGCTCGACCATGCCAGCGGTCCGGACATGCGGCTGTTGCTGGTCAAGGATGCGGATCACCGGTTCTCGGACGGGCCATGCCTGGGGCTGATCGAGGATGCGGTTCGCGACGTGATGGGGGCAAATTGATGCGGCGGCTGGGGCGGTTTCTCGGACGGGCCTTGCTGGCGTTGATGGTGGTCGGCGGGCTGATCTACTGGTTCGGCCCGCGCGAAGAGGTGGATCTGCACCCGCGGTTCGATCCGCGCAAGTTCGGCGAGGGGGTTCAGGTCTATTTCGAAAGCATCGAGTCCGCCTATGACGATATCGTACCGGGCGTCGAAAAGCGGGTGATCTGGCAGGACGGATTCAAAGAACGGCGCGCGCCCTATTCGGTGCTTTATGTGCACGGGTTCTCGGCCTCGTCCGAGGAAATCCGCCCGGTGCCCGACAGGATCGCTGAGGCGCTGGGGGCCAATCTGGTCTATACGCGCCTGCAGGGGCACGGGCGCGACGGGCTGGCAATGGCCGAAGGGACGGCCTCGGGCTGGATGCGGGACATGGCCGAAGGCCTGGCCGCCGCCCGCGCCGTGGGCGACAAGGTTATCGTGATCTCGACCTCGACCGGGGGAACCCTGGCGGCAGCCGCGGCGTTGGACCCCGAACTGAGCAAGGACGTGGTCGGGATGGTGTTCATCTCGCCCAATTTCGGGGTGCAGGCGGCCGGATCCTGGATACCGTCACTGCCTTGGGCGCGCAGCTGGCTGCCGTTGCTGATGGGGGAAACCCGCGAGGTGTCGGGCCCTGATCCGGAAAAGAACCTGTATTGGTCGTCCTCTTATCCGTGGGAGGCGGTGGTTCCGATGTCTGTTCTGGTCGATACCGTCTACGAGCTGGATTTTTCGGGCGCACTGGTGCCGGCTCTGTTCTGGTTCGCGGATGACGATCAGGTGGTTCGGCCCGACCTGACTCACAAAGTTGCAGAAGACTGGGGGGCACCTGCGACCGTTCGGACCGTAACTATGGGGTCGGGTGACGACCCGCAATCGCACGTCATTGCCGGACGGCTGATGTCGCCGGGGCAGACCGATGCGACGGTGGCCGGTATTCTGCAATGGCTGAACGGTTTGGGGGTGGAGTGATGGAGCAACGCGTCAGCCTGATCACGATCGGGGCCGAAGATCCCGAAGCCGCAGCCCGCTTTTACGAGGCGCTGGGCTGGCGCCGCACCGACAGCCCGGACGGGGTGATCGTTTTTGACCTGATCGGCCAGACGCTGGGTCTGTATTCATTGACCGCGCTGGCCGAAGAAATCGGGGTTGGCGTTGAAACCCTGGGGCGCGGCGCGATGACGCTCAGCCACAATTGCCGATCCAAGGAGGGTGTCGCCGAACTGTTGCAAGCTGCCGAGGCAGCGGGGGCCGAAATCCTGAAGCCGGCCTCGGACGTGTTCTGGGGCGGGCACCATGGGTACTTTCGGGCACCGGATGGCACGATCTGGGAAGTTGCGTTCAACCCGTACTCGGCCCTCGCGCCGGATGGGGCCTTTCGTTGGAACGGGTATTGAATATGCGCAGACCGGGCAGCATGTGGAGCCTCGAGACCCTGGGCCGCGTGCGCCTGTCGCGCCATTTCTTCATGCGCGATTTCCTGTATTCCGAGATCGGGAACTTTCACAAAAAACAGAACCTGCCGGACAACCCGGATCTGGCCATCGAAACCGGCCGTGCATTTTGCGAAACCCTTCTGGATCCGTTGGAGGAAACATTCGGGCGTGTTGCCGTCCGGTCTGGATACCGGTCACCCGCGCTGAACCGGTTTGGAAACGAGAACAAGTTGAACTGCGCCCGCAACGATCATCCACTTGAATGCCACATCTGGGACCGGGGAACAGGCGAGGCGCGAATTGCCGGAGCCTCGATCGTGATCCCATGGTTTGCCGACCGGTACGCACAAGGCAGGGACTGGCGCGATCTGGCCTGGTGGATGCACGATCATCTGGATTATTCCGAGATCTGGTTCTTTCCCAAACTCTGCGCCTTCAATCTGGTGTGGCGGCCCACCCCACTGCGCCGGATCGACAGCTACATTGCGCCGCGGGGCAGTCTGCTCAGGGCCGGTACCGATCCGGATGAGGCCCTGCGTGAACGCCGTCGGCGCTATGCGGACTTTCCCGAATTTCGCGCAATCCGCTATCCCTAAAGTTTTTCTTGCCCGTCTGCGCCGAAACTCTCATCCTGATCAACAAAACGGCCGAGCCGATCGGCCAGTACAAGGAGGCCCTGCGTGATCGAGCCGCTGGTCTTGTTGCCAGGATTGATGTGCGATGCACGGCTGTTTCAGCCGCAAACAACCCGGCTGTCTCAGACCAGGCCGGTGATGGTCGCGCCGATCGGCGGCGGTGATCGGATCGAAGAGATTGCCTCGTCGCTTTTGGACCAGTTGCCCCACCGCTTTGCGTTGGCTGGTCTGAGCATGGGGGGCATTGTCGCGCTGGAACTGGTGCGCCGGGCCCCGGAACGCGTGACCCGCCTTTGCCTCATGGCGACGGATGCGCAGGCCGATACCCCCCAGATCGCCGCTGACCGCGAAGAGCTGATCGTTGCGGCACAGGCTGGCCGTCTTGAGGATGTCATGCGCAAGGTTCTGGGTTCGGACACGCTGGCCCCCGGACCGCAGCGGATCCCGATATTGAACGACATGCTGGAAATGGCGCTGGAGCTGGGACCGGAACTGTTCGTGCGCCAAATGCGCGCTCTGCAGCGCCGCCCGGATCAGCAGGGCACATTGCGGCGAATAAAGGTGCCGACATTGGTTCTGTGCGGGGCACACGACACTCTGACGCCGGTCAGAAAACACAGTTTCATGGCCGAGTTGATCCCCGGTGCAGCCTTGCATGTGGTGGACATGGCGGGGCATCTTCCGACGCTTGAAGCGCCGGGTGAAACCACCGACGCGCTGTCCGACTGGTTGAACATACCCGTGCGGGCTTTCTAGTCGTACAGCGCCTTGCGTTCTTCAAGGCTGATGACATGCGGAGCCACGACCGGATCGCCGGTTACGACGTCGAAGAACGGAGTTTGCTTCCAACGACCGGAAAGGCGCGCCGCAATGACTCTGCGGATCATGCCGAGAACAGCAGGAGCCACATTCTCGTGCTTCCATTTGCCATTCGCCTGCGGGACATGGGCGCGGGTCTTCACAGGCCCCAGAGGGGATGGATCGGAAAACCTGGCGACATCAAATCCGGCAAAGGGGAATTTCATGCTGCTGGTGGTGGTCGCCAAAGGCGCGTTGCAGCATTTGGCGTACCATCGAAACAGACCTTTGGGTCCCAGCCGCATCACGGCCAGGTTCTCGGCGCCTTTGGTGATGCGGATATATTCGGGCGACATCTGAAAAATGTCTACCGGCCCCGGTGCGGGGTCAGGTTGACCGAAATACAGCTGTCCGGCGCGGCAATCTGGGCAGAAACAGACGACATGGGTGCCACTGGACACCCCTTTGGCCGTGATCTCGCCGCTAAGCTCACCGCAGTTGCAGGCGAACGGAAGGGCAGGCGCCGGGTCTGCGGACATCAAGCAACCTTGTTGCTGTTGGCCGCGCGGCGGCGCGGTTTGCGGCTGTTTTCGTTCATGAAGTCTATGACCAGCGGGCGGATATTGTCACGCCAACTGCGTCCGGCGAAGATACCGTAATGGCCCGCGCCGGGTTCGACATGGCTGGCCTTCTTGCTGTCGGGCAGGCCGGTGCACAAGTCCAGCGCCGCGATACACTGACCGGGGGCCGAGATGTCGTCATTGGCGCCTTCGACCGTCTTGACCGCCACATCCGTGATTTTGCCGATGTCGACTTTGTGGCCAGCCACGATGAACTCATTCCGGGCGATCTCACGGTTCTTGAACACCCGCTCGACCGTCGAGAGGTAGAACTCTGCCGTCATGTCCATCACGGCCAGATATTCATCGTAGAAACGGTTGTGGGCGTCATGATCCGACGCCTCACCCCGCATGACGCGCTGGATCTGGTCGGAGAACGCCTTGCCATGGCGCTCGGCATTCATCGACATGAAGGATGCCAATTGAAGAAGCCCGGGATAAACCATGCGTCCCACGCCCTTGTATTTGAAGCCCACCCGCTGGATCATCGTTTCCTCAAGCTGGCCCATGGTCACCCGGCGGCCGAAATCGGTGACTTCGGTCGGGGTTGCGTCAGGGTCAACCGGGCCACCGATCAGCGTCAGCGTGCTGGGCTGCGCCTTGGGGTCGGTTTCGGCAAGGTACGCCGTCGCCGCAAGGGTCAGGGGCGCGGGCTGGCAGACAGCGACGACATGCGTGTCCGGCCCCAGCTCCTTCATGAAATCGACAAGGTACAGGGTGTAGTCCTCGACATCGAACTTGCCTTCGGACACGGGGATGTCGCGCGCGTTATGCCAATCGGTCACGTAGACTTCGCAATTGACCAGCAGGCTCTTGACGGTCGAGCGCAGCAGGGTGGCGTAGTGTCCGGACATCGGCGCAACCAACAGCACCTTGCGCGGTTGCTCTTTGCGGCCATTCACGCGAAAGTGGACCAGATCGCCAAACGGGCGTTCAAGCACGGAGGTGACATCCACCAGATGATCTTTGCCGTCTTCGCAGGTAAACGTTCGGATACCCCAATCGGGTTTCACGACCATGCGTTGAAACGTGCGTTCGGTTACTTCGCCCCACGCGGCCATCCAGTTGAATGCCGGGTTGGGGATCATGGAAAACTGGGGGTAGGACGCCATCGCGCTTGCGGTTGCACCAAGCCATTGGTTGGTGTTGCGCATGGTTTCCATCAGGTCGTAGGTCATCATGTAACGCACGGGAATGGCCTCCTAAATGTCAGCCTGAGAGTTCGGACCATTCGTCGCTTTGCCCCCCGGTGCCCACGACGATATTCTGCACAGCAGCGAGGTTAGGGGGGATTTGTTAAAATGACAACAAGTGAAGGCCACATGCCCGACTTAAGCGACGAACACGTTGAACGCCTTAAGGAAAACATGCTGAAAGTCGAAGACCTGTCCAAGCGGCTGATCGAGGTGATGGCGTCAAAAAAAGCTCATACTCCCGCGCTGGACGGCCCGAATCAGGAACTTTTTGCAAGAGCAGCAACAGCTTATTGGGCCGAGGCCCTGCAGAACCCGGCCAAGTTGTTGGAACAACAGCTGGAATACTGGGGAAAGTCCGTCCTGAACTTTGCTGCGGCGCAGCAGGCCCTGCTGGCCGGCGAAGGCGAAGCGGACGAGGCTCCGAGCAAGGATAAACGCTTCTCGAACCCGCTGTGGGATACGAACCCCTATTTCCGTCTCGTCCGTCAGCAATACCTGACCAATGCCGAAGCCATCGCGAACGCGGTGGAGTCGGTCGAGGACTTGGACGCCAAGGACAAGCGGCGGCTGAAATACTTCTCGCAGCAGATTGTCGACATGATGTCGCCGACGAATTTCCTGCCGACCAACCCGGACGCTCTGCAGAAGGCGATCGAAACCGATGGCCAGTCGCTGATCCAGGGGCTGGAGAATCTTGTTGCCGATCTCGAAGCGAATGATGGCGAGTTGATCGTCAAGCTGGCGGACGAAAACGCGTTCAAGGTGGGCGGCAACCTGGCCACAACGCCCGGCGAAGTCGTCTATCGAAATCGGATGATGGAACTGATCCAGTACAGTCCTGCGACTGAGACGGTTTATGAAACCCCCGTCGTTCTGTTCCCGCCCTGGATCAACAAGTTCTACATTCTGGATCTGAAGGCACAAAACAGTCTGATCAAGTGGATCACCGATCAGGGCTATACCTTGTTCGTCGTCAGCTGGGTCAATCCGGATTCCAGCTATGCCGAAACGGGAATGGAAGACTACGTTCAGGACGGATTCCTGACGGCGGTCGAAGAGGCCAAGAAGATCTGCAAGGTCAAACAGGTCAATGCGGTCGGGTACTGCATTGCCGGAACGACCTTGAGCCTCACTCTGTCGCTTTTGAAACAGCGCGGTGACAAGTCGATCAAATCCGCCACGTTCTTCACGGCGCTGACCGATTTTTCGGATCAGGGCGAGTTTACCCCCTTCCTGCAGAATGATTTCATCGACGGGATCGAGGAAGAGGTGAACAAGGAAGGTGTGCTGCGGTCATGGATCATGGCGCGCACGATGTCGTTCCTTCGGTCTCGCGACCTGGTTTATGGACCGGCGATCCGCAGCTACATGCTGGGCGAGACGCCACCCGCCTTTGACCTTTTGTACTGGAATGGGGACGGCGCGAACCTGCCCGCGAAAATGGCCGTGCAGTATCTACGTGGCTTGTGTCAGCGCAACGAGTTCGCCTCGGACGGGTTCGAATTGATGGGCCACAAGCTGCATGTCCGCGATGTGGATGTGCCGTTGATGGCGATCACCTGCGAGACGGACCATATCGCCGCTTGGAAAGACTGCTATCGCGGCGTGCAGAAAATGGGGTCGCGCAGCAAAACCTTCATCGTTTCGGAATCGGGACATATTGCAGGCATCGTCAATCCGCCCAGCAAAAAGAAATACGGTCACTATACCAACCCCGATCTCAAGGCGGGTGCCGATACCTGGATGAAAGAGGCAAGCTTCCACGAAGGCTCGTGGTGGCCCCGCTGGGAGGCTTGGTTGAAGAAGCGGTCTGGCAAGCAGGTTCCGGCACGCGAACCGGGTGATTCGAGCCACCCACCGTTGGCTCCGGCGCCGGGAACCTATGTAGTCGCCAAACCAAAGTCTTGATTTCACATTGAAACTAAAAAATTCTGCGGTGCAGCAACAAAAAACTTGAAATGCTGCGGCGCAGCAATCATATTGTCCTCAAGCTGATGAAACCCGGGGTGGGCCCGGACCGGCTGAAAGGATTAGGACAATGGCAAAGACCCAAGACTTTACCGCGATCATGAAAGACATGATGGGCGCGTTCCCGGTGGACACCTCCGCCGTTGAAAATGCATTCAAATCGACCGCTTCGCTGAACGAAAAGCTGTCGGGTGTTGCTCTGGAAGCTGCCGAGAAATCGGCTGAAATCTCGAACAAATGGACCAAGGAAACTCTGGCCAAGCTGAGCGAGATGTCGAAAGCCAAAGCAGAGCCGGCCGACTACGCCAAAGCAGCAACCGATTTCGCCAGCGCTTCGGCTGAAGTTGCTGCCGAGAACCTGGCTGCTTTCGCTGAAATCGCCAAGAAAGTTCAGTCGGAAACTGTCGAGCTGCTGATGGCTGCTGGCAAAGAAGCTGCGGAAGAAACCACCGCGGCCGTCAAGAAAGCCACCAACGAAGTGACCGCTGCTGCCAAGAAAGCTACGGCTGCCAAGTAAGCAAGATCCGCGAAACGCACCCATCCCTCCCAAATTGGTGCAATCGCTAAGGGCAGGTCCATTGACCTGCCCTTTCTTTTTGTTCTGCAGTCGCATAACCTCTGCTGCAACGCATCATCCTTGGGGAGGGTAAACGGTGTCGGACAAAGATAAACCTCTGCTGATCAAGCGGTATGCCAGCCGTCGGCTGTATAACACCGAGACCAGCGACTACGTCACGCTCGAGGACATCGCTGGGTTCATCCGCGACGGGCGCGAGGTTCAGATCATCGACCTGAAAACCGGCGACGACCTGACACGACAGTATCTACTTCAAATCATTGCCGAACATGAAAGCCGGGGTGAGAACGTTCTGCCTGTGAACGTTCTGAATGACCTGGTGCGCAGCTACATGGTGCCGGGCGGGGGCATGATGCCTCAATTCCTGCAATCCAGCTTTGAGATGCTGCGCGAAAGCCAGGCCAAGATGATGGAAAACATGAATGCGATGAACCCCATGAGCAGCATGCCCGGGTTCGAAGCAATGCAGGCGCAGCAGCAGGCGTTCCTGAAGGCCATGACAGGCGGGCTGTCGGGTAATTGGTCCGGGCCGGACAAGGACGAAGAAGGCAAGTCCGAGTCCAAAGAAGACTTGGACGACATCAAGAAACAACTGGCCGAGTTGCAGCAGAAGCTTTCCAAGCTCAGCTGATGTCGGACAGACCCGGACAACCCGAGCCTTTTCTTTCCTGTGTTGGGGTCAGGTGCCGAAGGCCACTTCGGGCGCGGTAACCTCGCCGACCGAGGCCAGGATGATGTCGGCTATTACATCCAGTTCCGCGCGGGTCAGGCGCACCGGCAGGCGCACGTCACAGGCCGACATCAGCATTGCTCGTGTTCGAGGCAACTCGACCTGCTCTGGCAGAAACTGCCAGTTCCAGAAGGCGCGGGCGTTGTCCTCGCTCAGACCAAAGACCTGCACCTTGACGCCACGGCCCTCGGCGGCGGCGGCAAATGCCTTGATCTGATCTTTGTTCAGATCGACCAGGTTGAACTGGATCGAATCCGGCGCACGCCGTTCCGGTGTCAGCGGGTCGGGTACGTGGACGTGCGGTGAGCTGTTCAGGCGCTGCGCGACATAATCGTGGTTGGCCAGCCCGTCCCGCACCCGCCGCGCCAATTCGGGCAGTTGGGGGCGGATCACCGCGGCACTGAGGTTGCTCATGCGCAGATTGTAGAGCGGCAGCTTGTTCTGCCATCGGGCAAAGGCCTGCTCCAGATCGGGCGTATTCTGGCCGTGCGGTCCTTTGTGCTTCTTCCAATTGTGCTCATAAGCGCCCGACATGATCACGGCGCGGGCGACCAGGTCGGCGTCGTCGGTGACAAGGATGCCTCCTTCGCCCGCGTTGATCATCTTGTAGGACTGGAACGAGAAACAGCCCACCTTGCCGATGGTGCCGATGTTGCGGCCATGCCAAGTGGTGCCCAGCGAATGAGCCGCGTCCTCGATCACCGGGATGTCGCGCGCGTCGCACAGCGCCATGATCGCGTCCATGTCCGAGGTATGGCCGCGCATGTGGCTGATGATCACCGCTTGAGCGTCGTCGAGCTTGGCCGCGAAATCGTCGATGTCGATGCGGTAATTGTCGCCCACCTCGCACAGGACCGGAACGCAGTCGGCATGAACCACCGACGAGGGCACCGCCGCAAAGGTAAAGCCCGGGATCAGCACCCGCGCGTCCCGCGGCAGCCCCAGCGCCTTGAGCGACAAGAACAACGCCGCCGAACAGGACGACACCGCCAGCGCGTATTTGCTGCCCAGCAACTCGGCGAATTCGGCCTCAAGCAAAGCAACCGGCGCGTCCTGCGGCGCGGTATAGCGGAACAGGTCCCCGGATTGCATCAGGGCTTCGATCGCGTCTCTGGCAGCGGCGGGGATGGGTTCGGCGTCGTGGACGTTGGGTGGCAGCGTCATATTTGATAATCCCAAATTCTATGTTTGGAAAAGATAAAATGAAAGCCCGCGTAAACCAAGCCTTCATTCGCCTGCTGGGCGAAATTTCACCGAACCGTCACAAGTGGTGGGTCAAAGGCCCAGCCGATCACGCAGGGCATACCAAGTCATCGCCAGCACCAGCAGAGGGCTGCGCAGGGCCGAGCCTCC
Organism: Ruegeria arenilitoris; assembly: GCF_013032855.1. Classification (GTDB taxonomy): domain Bacteria; phylum Pseudomonadota; class Alphaproteobacteria; order Rhodobacterales; family Rhodobacteraceae; genus Ruegeria; species Ruegeria arenilitoris. The sequence goes on along the minus strand of NZ_WQDA01000002.1, from coordinate 399,069 downwards.
GGGAAAAGGCAGAGCGGGCACGCGGGCCATCGTGTCGAACCCTTCGGACTGGCCCTGGATGGCCAGCGCCATCAACTGACCGGCATGGGTTGCGGTGCCGACCCCATGACCGGAATAGCCCGAGGCCGACAGGATGTTGGGCGCCAGACGCGTCAGGTAGGGCATCCGCCGCATGGTTATGGCCAGCGTGCCGCCCCAGGCATAGTCGATCCGAACGTCGCGCAGATGCGGAAATATCTCGGTCATCGGTTTGCGGACCTTGGCGGCGATGTCGGATGGAAAGCGATAGCCATAGCTCTCGCCACCGCCGAACAGCAGTCGCCCATCGGCGCTGAGGCGGAAATAGTTCACCACGAATTTCGTGTCGGCAACGGCCACGTCCTGCGTCAGAACCTTTGCGGCCTCGGCGCCCAGCGGCTCGGTCGCGGCGATGAAATTGTTGATCGGCATGACCCGCGCGGCGACCTTGCGGTTCAATTTGCCCAGATAGCCATTGCAAGCCAGAACCAGATGGTCGGCCGTGACCGAACCCTGTTCGGTGCGAACGGTGACGCGCGGGCCTTCCTCGATGCCCAGAACCTCGGTGTTTTCGTGCAGCGTCAGGCCGGCGGCCAAGGCGGCCTCGGCCAGACCCAGCGCATAGTTCAACGGGTGCAGATGGGCCGCGCCCATGTCCAGATATCCGCCCGCATAGGCCGGCGAGGGACAAAGCACGCGCCCGGCTTCGGCATCCAGCTGCTCGATCTGGTCATAGCCATAGGCGGTTTTCAGGTGATCGGCGTGAGCGTGCAATTCGGCGCGTTCGCCGTCGCTGAAGCCCAACGTGGCGATGCCCGGTTTCAAGTCGCAATCGATGCCGTGGCGTTCGATCAGCGATTTGACCAGCGTCTTGGCGTCTTCGGCCAGATCCCACAGCTTGGCCGCGTCGTCGCGTCCGACCAGCTTTTCCAGGTCTTCCTGATCCATGCGCTGGGCGCTGCCCAATTGGCCACCATTGCGCCCCGAGGCGCCGAAACCCACGCGATGCGCTTCAAGCAGGACCACCTTGAACCCGGCCTCGGCCAGGTGCAGCGCGGTCGAAAGACCCGTATACCCTCCACCCACGACGCAAACGTCAGCGGTGACATCGCCGCGCAGCGGCTCGGTCGAGGTTCGCGGGTGCGCGGTGGCGGCATACCAGCTGGGCGGGTAGGTGCCGCGTTTGTCATTGCTGTACAGCAGGTTCATGGCGCACATGGCTCAGACGTTCAGCAGCAGGTGTTCACGCTCCCACGGCGATATCACCTGCAGGAACTCCTCGTACTCGGCGCGTTTGACGATGCTGTAGACGCGGGCGAACTCGGCGCCCAGAACCTGATGCAAGGCTTCGGCCTCGTCGAACAGATCCAGCGCGTTGCCCATGACCTGCGGGATGTCGCCGTCACCTTCGTAGGCGTCGCCATAGAACTGACGGCGCGGCCGGTCCTGATTGACCAGGCCAAGATAGCCGCAGGCCAGCGACACGGCGATGCCCAGATAGGGGTTGCAATCCATCCCGGCGATGCGGTTTTCCACCCGGCGGCTGTCGGGGCCTGACAGTGGCACGCGGATGCCCGTGGTGCGGTTGTCGCGCGCCCATTCCAGGTTGATCGGGGCGGCGTGGTCCTTGACGTAGCGCCGGTACGAGTTGACGTAGGGCGCCATCACCGCCAGCCCGGCGGGCAGGTGCAGTTGCAGACCGGCGATGAAGTTGTAGAACGCGTCCGTCTCGCCGCCCTGAGGCCCTGAGAACAGGTTCTTGCCCGTCTCCATGTCGATGATCGAGTGATGGATGTGCATGGCCGATCCCGGTTCATCCTCGATCGGTTTGGCCATGAAGGTAGCAAAGCAGTTGTGGCGCAGCGCAGCCTCGCGGATCAGGCGTTTGAAATAAAACACCTCGTCGGCCAGCTTGACCGGGTCGCCATGGCGCAGGTTGATCTCAAGCTGACCGGCGCCGCCCTCCTGGGTGATGCCGTCGATCTCGAACCCTTGCGCCTCGGCGAAATCGTAGATGTCGTCGATCACGGGGCCGAATTCATCCACGGCGGTCATGGAATAGGCCTGCCGTGCGGCAGCCGGACGGCCCGAGCGGCCCATCATCGGCTCGATCCCCTTGGCCGGGTCCACGTTGCGGGCAACCAGAAAGAACTCCATCTCGGGCGCGACAACTGGTTTCCACCCTTTGTCCTTGTACAGCTGGACCACGCGTTTCAGCACGTTGCGCGGGCTGAACGGAATCGGATCGCCGTCGCGGTCATAGGCGTCATGGATCACCTGAAGGGTCCAGTCACCGGTCCACGGTGCCGCCGAGGCCGTGCTGAAATCGGGCTTGAGGATCATGTCGCGTTCGATGAACCCATCCTCGCCCGCGGCCTCGCCCCAGTCACCAGTGATGGTTTGGTAGAAAATGCTGTCGGGTAGATGGAAATAGGCCTGCTTGGCGAATTTCGATGCCGGAACCGCCTTGCCGCGGGCAATCCCCGGCAGGTCCGAGATGATGCACTCGACCTCGTCCAGCCGGTGCCCTTCGATGTAATCCCGAGCTGCTTGTGGAAGTTGGTCTGTCCAGTCGGCCATCAGGCCCTCTCTTTCTTCAGGAACTCTGCCATGAAACGCCCGATATTGGCGTTGTCATCCGGAGCGTTCCATCGGGTTTTTGCGTCGTCCATCAGGGCGTCGGGTACCAGGCCTTTACCACGTGACTCCATGAGGCCCTGAATGAAATCGTTGGAGTATTCGGGATGTGCCTGCACCGTCCAAATCGTGTCCCCGTATGCAACCATCGCGTTCTTGCAGAACGCGTTGCTACCCAATAGCTGGGCGCCGTCGGGCAAGGCCGTCACCTGATCCTGGTGCCATGCGTTCAACGAAACCTTGCGCCCGTCATAGTCATACTCGGTGCGTCCGATCGCCCAACCCTTGTCGAACTTTTCAACCTTGCCACCCAACGCCTGAGCGATGATCTGATGGCCGAAACAGACGCCGACCAGCGGTTTTCGTGCCGCTTGGATCTCGCGGATCAGTTGCTCGAGCTTGGGGATCCAGGGATGATCTTCGTAGGCGCCATGCCGCGAGCCGGTGATCACCCATCCATCGCAATCGCTTGCGCTGTCGGGGAACACATCATCCACCACCGCATAGGTCACGAACTCGAAATCGTTGCCGTCCAGAAGCTGTTGAAACATCAGGTCGTAGTCGCCGAACGATCGTTCCAGCGGTTCGGGCGCGTGGCCAGTCTGCAGTATGCCGATTTTCATGTGTCACCAAATTTGATCAAATTCAATCTACCCGAGTCTCGATCCACGGGCAAGAGGATCATACGGACTCCAGATAGCTCAGCCAGTGACTGTCGGGGTCCATGTCGGCAAAGCGTGCGGATTCCTGCCTTTTGGTCATCACCATGTTTCGGATCAGATCCTCGGAGAAGATGCGCGCGATGATCGGGTCCGTCTCGAATGCCGAAATGGCCGAATCCCAGTCCCCTGCCAATTGCGGAAGCCCTTCGATCTCGTAGGCATTTCCCGTGATCGGGGGCGGGGGTTGAAGGCCGTCCTCGATGCCGATCAGAGCCGCGCCCAGAACCGCGGCCAGCATCAGATAAGGGTTGATGTCGCCGCCGGCCACGCGGTGCTCGATCCGGCGGGCAGCGGGCGCACCGCCCGGAATGCGGATTGCCGCGGTCCGGTTCTCATAGGCCCAGGCCGCGCCTGTGGGGGCATGGGCTCCGGGCACGAGCCGCGTGTAAGAATTGCCATGCGGAGCAAAGATCAGCGTGCTGCCGGGCATGGCGGCCAGACAGCCGGCGACGGCAGAGCGCAGGATTTCGGTCCCTTCACGCCCGCCATTGTCAAACACGTTGCGTCCCTGGTCATCCAGCACGGAAAAATGCACATGCATTCCGTTCCCAGCATCATCGGCATAGGGTTTGGCCATGAAGGTCGCGGTAAAGCCGTGCTTGCGGGCCAACCCACGGGTCAATGCCTTGAAAAGCCACGTATCATCGGCGCAGCGCATGGCATCCTGATGGTTCAGATTGATTTCGAACTGGCCGATACCGCTCTCTGAGATTGCCGTTTGGGCGGGAATCCCCATTTCGGCGCACCCGTCATAAAGTTCGGTGAAAAAGGCGTCGAAGGCGTCCATTTCGGCCATCGACAGCACCGCCTCGCCGCGCAGCCGACGGCCGGTGACCGGGTTGTGCGGGGGCTTTGGTTGCGCGTCCGAGGAGTCAAGCAGGGTGAATTCCAACTCGGTCGCGGCAACAACTTTCCATCCGCGCTGGGCATAGCGCGACAGGACTGCGCCCAGCGCGTGGCGGGGATCGCCGGCAAAGGGTGTGCCGTGATCGTCGTACAGGCACATCGGCACCAGCGCCGTGGGTGTGGTCAGCCAGGGCATCGGCACCGGGCCGCGCTCGGTCGGGCGCAGTACGCCATCGGCGTCGCCGGTTTCGAACACCAGCGGGCTGCCCTCGATATCGGCGCCCCACAGATCGACGTTCAGCGCCGAAAACGGCATGCGCACCGCGCCGCTGTCCAGCTTGTCGGCGTAAGACGGGGGCACGCGTTTGCCGCGCATCTGGCCGTTCAAGTCACAGGCGGCGACGCGAAATGTATGCAGGGCGGCAAGGTCCATCTGGGGCTCCGTAGCTGTGCTGCGGCAAACCTAGTCGAGCTTTATGCCCTTGTCACGATATTTGATCAAATTATCCGCAGCAGCTGTCGCCTTGCTGAATGGGCGGGCAGGCTACGGTTCCGTACGAGCAATAGACACAGCAATCACCCGGCTTGGGTTTCAGTACCGTGTGACAGGCGCTGCATTCATAGAACCACTGGCAGGCGTCGGTGGGCATGGTCTCGGTCTGCGCGTGGCCGCAGGCGGGGCAGGTCAGGGTGCTTTCAAGCGTTACGGTCGTGTCTGTCATGGTCTCACATCTGTTGGATCAGAAATTCGTTGATGCGGGCCTCGTTGAACACGACGACCCAGGCGAGGGCGGTCATCGCGGTGCTGGCCGCCAAGCCCCATTTCAGATGGCGCACGGCATTGCGCCGATAGGCCACCAGCCAAGCCACCGCGACCAGCGCCGTCGAGGCCGCCAGAACATAGTAGCTGAGCGCCGCGATCTGGCCAAAGACAGCCAGCCAACTGCCGCCAAGGCCCAGCAACATCATCGTCATCGGCAGCACGCAGCATGCGCCCACACCCAAGGCCGACAGGGATCCGGCAAAGCTGAGGCCGAGAAATCCGCGCATTTTGTTCCTCCGTCATTCAGGGGCCGCAGCATTGCCGCAGCGTGTGGGCAGAGGTATAAATCCTGTAGCCACTACAGGATCAAGCGAAACGAGGTCACATGATTGCGATCGGTGAAGCGGCCCGTCAAAGCGGCGTAGGAATCGAAACCATCCGGTATTACGAGCGTGAAGGCATCGTGCCGCGCCCGGCGCGGGCGGCCAACAATCGGCGGCTGTATTCCGCGCAGGATGTGGGGCGGTTGCGGTTTCTGAAACGCTGCCGTGACCTTGGGTTTTCGCTGGGCGATGCAAAGGCCCTGCTGGACCTGTCCGAGGGCGGCGCGGCCGATTGTGCCGAGGTCAGCGCATTGGCCAAAGGTCACATGGACAGCGTCCGCCGCAAGATCGCCGAACTGCAACGGCTGGAGGCCGCCCTGGGCGAGCTGACGGCAAATTGCGCCGAAGGCTCGGTGGATTGCCCGATGCTGGGCCGGTTGCGGATGGCCTGAGTCCCGGCGCCTCAGCGCGCCAGGTTCAGGCGAAACCGAATCTTGGCCTTGCGCGCCACCGGCAGGTGCCGGTTCAGCCGCTTGTTGATCAGGCCGAACACGCCCACGATCACCAGCGTCAGCAGGATGAAATAGAACGCCAGGATCGGGTAGGGGACGAACGGGTTGAACGTCTTGTCGGCGAAATAGCTGGCATAGTAAAGCGCGTCCCCGCGTTGCTGCCAGGCCGGAAAGGCCGAGAAGAAGACCAGCGTGGTGGCATGGAACAGGAAAATCGCCTCGTTCGTGTAGGCGGGCCAGGCCAGTCGCAGCATGGTGGGCCACACGATCCGGCGGAAGCGCGACCAGCCGGACATGCCATAGGCATCGGCGGCCTCGATATCTCCCTTGGGGATCGACCGCAGCGCGCCATAGAAGATCTCGCCCGAATAGGCGGCAGTGTTCAGGAACAGCACGATCAGCGCCCCCAGCCAGGCCGAGGTGAAGGCGTCGAACATCGGGTAGGTCTTCTTGAGCGACAGGAACAGGAAGTAGGCAAAGAAGAACTGGATGAACAGTGGTGAGCCGCGGAAGATGAAGATGAACCATTCGGAGGGTTTGCGCAGCCACTTGCGGCTGGACGCCTTGCCCAGGGCCACGGCCGTGGCCAGGAAGAACCCGGTGGCCAGCGCCATCACGCCGAAATAGATGTTCCAGATCATCCCTGAACCGATCAGGGTGAACTGTTCGCACAGGGTGAAATCGCTGCGCGGCAGCAGGCGCTCGCCAAACCCGATCGAACGCAGGCCGTAATCCTGGATGGTCTGCAGGCAGCTCATGCGGTGGTCTCCTTGCGCAGCAGCTCTCCGCCCGATGTGGCCTGACCGTGAGATAGCCGGCGCATCAGCCGTTCGAGGCCGATCTCGGAAACGCGGGTCATGCCAAGGTAGAAAACCAGCAGGAACAGGAAGTACCACATGCGCCAGTCGCCATGCGGATAGGCGGTGAATTTCGAGGTCTTGGTGCCGCCCAGCTCGCGCGCCCAATAGACGATGTCTTCGACCCCCAGCAGGAACAGCAGCGGCGTGGCCTTGATCAGCACCATCCACAGGTTCGACAGGCCGGGCAGGGCATAGACCCACATCTGCGGCACGAGAATGCGCCAGAAGGTCTGGCGGCGCGTCATGCCATAGGCCTCGGCGGTTTCAAGCTGCGCCAGCGGCACGGCGCGCATGCCGCCGAACAGCACGTTGGCGGCGAAGGCACCAAACACGATCGAGAAGGTGATGACGGCCAGGAAAAAGCCGTAGGTTTCGTGCACCCATTCCGGTGCGGTGCCCAGCGGCAGCTTGGCCTGGGGGCAGACGAGGAAATCGTTGCCCTGGCGGATCGGATCGGTCCAGTCGGGACACAGCACCTGATGTCGCATCCACTCGAACCCCTGGTCCAGGGCTATCACGAAAAACAGGAAAAACGCAATGTCGGGCACACCGCGCACGATGGCGATATAGCCCTTGCCCAGCCAACCGAGTGGCGGGACATGCGACCGCGCCGCCATGGCCCCCGCAAAGCCGAAAGCCAACGCCACCGGGGCCGTCACCGCCAGCAAGGCCAGAACCTTGATGAACGACAGGTAGAACGACCAGTGCACGCCGTTGGTCAGATAGCATGAAAACCAGCGGAACGTGCCGAGCGTGTCGGGATCAGCGCAGTAGGAAAACATGGGGCGTCTTTCGAACGTCGGGTCCGGCGCGGGCCGGGGTGGGTTCGGCGCGCGTGGCGCCGAACCGCAGGACCGGATGCTTAGTTGGTGACGACCGAGCCGTCAGGTGCGTAGGTGGCGGTGTCTTCACCAAACCACTTTTTCAGCATCTCGTTCAGGGTGCCGTCCTCTTTCATCGAGGTGATGGCGGCATCGAACTTGCCGCGCAGTTCGGCATCGCTTTCGCGCAGGCCCATGCCGACGCCACCGCCCAGCGGAACCGGATCGCCGACAAAGACCAGTTCGCCATTCGATTCCTCGACCAGCGGCACCAGGTAGTCGCGGTCGGCCAGAACGGCATCAGCCTCACCGTTGCGCACGGCGGCGATGGTTTCCTCGGGCGTCGCGAACTCAACCAGAGTTGCGCCCGACTCGGCCACGTGGCCGGCCTGGATGGTGGCGGTCTGTGCGGCGACGACGCCGCCGGTCACGTCAGCATCCGCCGAGGTTGCGACATAGGCCGAAGCGGTCGGCGGATAGTAGTCCTGGGTGAAGTCGATGACCTCATCACGCTCGGCCGTGATCGACATGCCCGCGATGATGGTGTCGTAGTTGCCCGAGACCAGGTTCGGAATGATCGAATCCCAGTCGTTCTTGACCCATTCGCATTCCAGCTGGGCGCGTTTGCACAGCTCGTCGCCGACCTCACGCTCGAAGCCGTCGATCTCGCCGGCGTCGTTGATGAAGTTGTACGGAGGATAGGCGCCCTCGGTGCCCATGCGGACCGTGTCGGCCATGGCCATACCAGCGCCAAGCGCCAGCGCTGCAGTGGTCAGAATCAGGTTTTTCATTGGTAACTCCCCTGTTTGGTTCTGTCCTGATTTTACGCCGCCTTTGTGGCGGAGAGAAAGCCCCGAAGCCTTTCGGATTCGGCAGCAGTGAAAATATCTTCGGGCGAGCCTTCTTCTTCAATCAAGCCCTGGTGCAGAAACACCACGTGGCTAGAGATGTCGGCCGCCATCTGCATGTCGTGCGTGACGATGATCATGGTGCGGCCTTCGGCGGCCAGATCCTTGATCACCTTGATCACTTCCTGTTCCAGCTCGGGATCGAGTGCCGAGGTCGGCTCGTCGAACAGCAGCGCCTCGGGCTCCATGCACAGTCCCCGCGCGATCGCGGCGCGTTGTTGCTGGCCGCCCGACAGTTGCGCGGGATAGGCGTCGCATTTGTCGCCGATGCCAACCTTGTCCAGGTATTTGCGGGCGCTGTCCTCGACCTCGTGCCGGTCACGGCCCAGCACGGTGATCGGGGCTTCCATCACGTTCTGCAAGATGGTCATGTGGGCCCAAAGGTTGAACTGCTGGAACACCATCGACAGGTTGGTACGGATGCGCAGCACCTGTTTGGGATCGGCGGGGCGGCGGTGATCGCGGGTTCCGGTCCAACGCACCGGCTCACCTTTGAACAGGATCTCGCCCTCCTGGCTGTCTTCCAGCAGGTTGCAACAGCGCAGCAGGGTGGACTTGCCCGACCCGGATGATCCGATCAGCGACACCACGTCGCCGCGATGGGCGGTGATGTCCACTCCTTTGAGGACTTCGAGATTGCCAAAGCTTTTGTGCAGGTTCTTGATCTCGATGACGGGAGTGCTGTCTGTCACGGGTCGTCCTGGTGTTGTTGATTGCGTTGGTGCGGTACTAGGGCCGAAAAACAAGAGCAATGCAATGCGCAAATGACAAGTTCAAGTCCCGAAACCTCCGATTCGGCCACGGTCAGTGGTCAAATTGGTCAGCTTTCAGGCAGCAAAGCCGCAGGCGATGGCGGGTTGGGAACGGCCAGGTAGAGATCGGCTGCAATGTCGATCAACCCGCGGATGTGCAGCGCTGCCCGATCAGCCGGGGAAAGGTCTGAAATCGCGGCGCGAACCGCGGTGGCGACCGGGACCGGATCGCGCGTGATCGCGGTGATGTAGGGCAACGCCGGGGTGGGGCGCGTGCTTTCCACCGGGCGCAGGCGCTTGCCCAGATCGGTATGCTCTTGCAGCAGCACCCATGTCAGCGCGTCCAGCGATGCGAAATCGGCATGTCCATCGGCCACGGCCTGCGCCGACAAAGCGTGTCCACCGGTTTCCAGCAGGCGCGCCGGAGCAAGGCCCAGTTCGGACAGATGCGTGACCGGGGCGGCCCAACCCGATTGGGATAGCGCCTCGTTAAAAGCAAAAAAACCGGCCGCCAGTTCAGGCAGATCGCGCGCGTCTTCAGCGCGGGCCACGAAAACCGAGCAGTAGTGTCCCCGCGGACAGCCCGGCAGGTCATAATCTGGAGTGCCGACCAGATGCACCTTGCCGTGCAGGCGCGTGCGATAAGGCATGCCGCAGGTCTGGGCAAAGACAAGGTCAGGGTCCTGCCAGATCTCCCAGAAATCGCGATCACGGGTCAGATGGTTCGGACCTTCGCCCAAATGTGCGCGAATCAAACTCCAAAAGCGATCGTTGGCCGGTTGCAAAGCGGGCATGTCGTACATGCCCAGCATCGCCGTCACGATTTGGCGGCCTTCTGCCGGGCTAGAGCTGAATCCACGTCGCTGACGCCCAGGAGGCTGACGACCAGCCGCAGCAGCGAGTCCTCGTCCTGCGAGCGCTGACCGTCAGCCAGCGCCACCGACCACAGCGCCTGAACCACGCCGAGGCGATGGTCGTACGGCACCGCATCCTTGATCGCACGGGTAAAGCGGACGGTATCAGGGGCCTCGGCCTCCAGATCTTCGGCCTGGGCGCGCAGCCCTGCGGCCTCGAACGGGGACAGGCCGTAGCGCTCGGCCAGAACCTTGTCGATGCGCGACATCTCGGTATCGGCATAGTCATCATCGGACCGGGCAAGGCGAACCAGCAGGGCGGCCAAGGCCAGCCGGGCGTCGTCATCGGTCAGTGGGTCGGGTTGCGGCTGGGTCAGCCGGGACAGGAAGGCGTTGAACATGGCCTAGATATAGCCGTCACTCAGCCCGCGTCCAAGCGGCTTTGCACCCGTTCGCGCGCGGCCTGGCTGTCATTGTAGCTGAGGCCCATGGCGATACGCGCTTCTTCGACGATCTTGATCTCGCCCTCGTCCGAATTCCCGTCGGCCAGCACAACCTCCCAAAGGGCCTCCATCGCGGCCAGACGTTCATGCAAATCCGTCGTTTCGCGGATCAGTTTGCCGAAGGTATCCGTGTCGGGGGCTGCGGCGTGCAACTTCTCACACGTGGCGCGGACCTTGGCGGCCTCGATCGCGTTGTGCTGATAGAGCCGAGCCAGGATGCGGTCGATCAGGCTGATTTCCTCGATCTTGTAGTCGCGGTCGGCCTGCGCGACACGCACCAGCAAAGCGCCAAGCGCCAGTTCCGCATCAGGGTCCGGCAGCGTGGTCTGCTGAGGAGGGCGCAAAGCCTGCAGGAAGTTCTTTAGCAGTGGCATTGGGGAATCCGTATTTCTGTCACCGTGTCCGTGCTAGGCGTCATACCCTTCGATGATCACCAGATCACCGGATGAAACTGGATCGCGCAAGGCTTTTGCCTTTTGGTACAGGTCGCTGTCATAGCAGGCCAGGGCGGCCTCGTAGCTGGGAAATTCGATAACGACGGTTCGCGCTCGCGCTGCGCCTTCCCGCACCTGACGATCTCCACCGCGCACCAGAAAACGGGCACCGTATTCGGCAAAAGCTTCGCCATTGGCAGCGATGTAGGTCTTGTAGGTCTCCATGTCGTCTACATCGACATGGGCCACCCAATATCCTTTGCTCACGCGGTCTGCTCCTTCTGCCCGTTCCGGCTCAAACTGAACCGGAACGCTTTGCAAAGCAAGACCAAGCCGTACAGTCCGCCTCAGACCAGACGCGACGTGTCCTTGGCCGCGCGCACGAAGTCGCGGAACAGAGGGTGCGGATCGAAAGGTTTGGATTTCAGTTCCGGGTGGTACTGCACACCGATGAACCACGGGTGGTCTGACCATTCGACGATCTCGGGCAGGCGTCCATCGGGTGACATCCCCGAGAAGTTCAAACCGGCTTTCTCAAGTTGTTCGCGATACTTGGTGTCCACCTCATAGCGGTGGCGGTGTCGTTCTTCGATCTGGGTGCTGCCATAGACCTCGGCCACTTTCGAGCCTTCGGTCAGAACCGCGTTGTAGGCACCCAGACGCATGGTGCCGCCCTTGTCGTCACCAACCTTGCGTTCGATCTTGGCGTTGCCCTGAACCCACTCCTTGAGGTGATAGACCACCGGTTCAAAGCGTTTTTTGCCGGCCTCGTGGTCGAATTCCTCGGACCCCGCGCCGGAGATACCGGCCACGTTGCGGGCGGCCTCGATCACTGCCATCTGCATGCCCAGACAGATGCCCAGATACGGCACCTTGTGTTCGCGGGCATATTGCGCAGCCTTGATCTTGCCTTCGGTGCCGCGCTCGCCAAAGCCGCCGGGCACCAGAATGGCGTGGAACCCTTCCAGATGCGGGCCGGGGTCTTCGGTGTCGAAGATCTCGGCATCGACCCACTCAACCTTGACCCGGACGCGATTGGCCATGCCGCCATGGGTCAGCGCCTCGGCGATGGATTTATAGGCGTCTTCCAACTGGGTGTACTTTCCGACGATCGCGACCTTCACTTCGCCCTCGGCGTTGTGGATGCGGTCGCTGACGTCTTCCCACTTCGACAGGTCGGGCTTGGGCGCCGGGCTGATCTGGAATGCGTCGAGCACGGCCTGATCGAGACCTTCGCGGTGATAGGCCAGCGGCGCGTCGTAAATGGTCGAGAGATCCTGCGCGGCGATCACCGCGTCGGGGCGCACGTTGCAGAACAGGGCCAGCTTTTCGCGCTCTTTCTGCGGGATCGGTCCTTCGGAACGGCAGACCAGAATGTCGGGCGCCAGGCCGATTGAGCGCAGTTCCTTGACCGAGTGCTGGGTGGGCTTGGTCTTCAGCTCGCCAGAGGCCTTGATGTAAGGCAACAGGGTCAGGTGCATGAAAATGCACTGGCCGCGCGGTTTGTCCTGGCTGAACTGGCGGATGGCTTCAAAGAAGGGCAGGCCTTCGATGTCGCCCACGGTGCCGCCGATCTCGCACAGCATGAAATCGACCTCATCCTCGCCGATGGCGATGAAGTCCTTGATCTCGTTGGTCACGTGCGGGATCACCTGAATGGTCTTGCCCAGATAGTCGCCGCGGCGTTCCTTTTCCAGAACGTTTGAATAGATCCGCCCCGAACTGACCGAGTCGGTCTTTCGTGCGGCAACACCCGTGAAGCGTTCGTAGTGACCCAGGTCCAGGTCGGTCTCGGCCCCGTCGTCGGTGACGAAAACCTCACCATGTTCGAACGGCGACATCGTGCCGGGATCGACATTCAGGTAGGGATCCAGCTTGCGCAGCCGAACCGAGTATCCCCGAGCCTGCAGAAGCGAACCCAGAGCAGCGGACGCCAGCCCTTTGCCCAAGGATGAAACAACACCACCAGTGATGAAAATAAATCGTGCCATGTTTCTTCGGCTGCCCCCGTGAGACGTCAACATCAACTGCCCGGCGGTTCGAAAAAACCGCAGCATCACGGGACTTCACGTATAAAGGATTCGCGCAAAAAGCGCAAGAGAACCGCAAGATGCTGTTGTGGTTCTCTTTCAGATTTCTAGGTTTTGTGGATCAGTCGGCCTGTGGGATCAGCGGCGCGTTGTCGCCCTGCGCCGGCGGCAGCAGGTCCTCGGCCGAGGGAACAGCAGGTGTGCTCTCTTCGGTCGCGTCCTGAGCCGGAACGCCAAGTCGGTCGATGACCGAGCTTCCAGCCGATTTTTCCGCGGCAAGAATCGTCAGGGTGATCGAGGTGACGATGAAGCAGGCTGCAAGGATCCAGGTCACCTTTGCCAGTGCCGTCGTTGCCGAACGTCCTGCAATGGCGCCACCACCGCCGCCACCCATGCCCAGGCCACCGCCTTCGGACCGCTGCAGCAGAACAACGGCGATCAGGCCCAAAGCCAAAAGAAGGTGGATTATGAGAACGACGTTTTCCATGGTGTTCCTGTGCGGCGTGGCGTGTATCGCCGGGTACTTAAGCAAGTTTGAGGCCGGGGGCAAGCCACGAGTTGCCATCACCGCAGGGGATTGTGCCGAACAGGCCAAATGGGGCTGGACACCCGGCGGTGCCTGGCTCAGGCTGCGGCCATGCCACATGACGACCACGACCACCCGCACGCTTTGCTGCCCCCGGACCCCGCTTTGCGCGTCAAAGCGCTCGAGACGATCCTGACCCGCAAGGGTTTGATCGATCCGGCCGCTCTGGACGAGATCATCGACACCTATCAGAACCGGATCGGCCCGCAAAACGGTGCGAAGGTTGTCGCCAAAGCTTGGTCTGACCCGGAGTTCAAACGCGCCCTGCTGGACGACGCTACGCCTGTGCTCTCTGAGATGGGGTTTTATGGCCGGCAGGGCGAACATATGGTCGTGGTCGAGAATACTCCCCAGACACACAACATGGTCGTCTGCACCTTGTGCAGCTGTTACCCATGGCCGCTGTTGGGTATCCCCCCGGGCTGGTACAAATCTGACGCTTACCGCGCCCGAGCCGTGCGCGAGCCGCGCCGCGTCCTGGCTGAGTTCGGAGTTGAACTGCCCGAAGGTACCACGGTTCGTGTCTGGGATTCGACTGCCGAAGTACGGTATCTGGTCTTGCCCATGCGCCCAGAAGGCACTGACGGTTTGAGCGAAGAGGACTTGGCCGCGCTGGTCACGCGCGACAGCATGATCGGCACGGGTTTGCCGAAGGTGTCGGCATGACCCGTGTCCACGACATGGGCGGGCGGTTCGGTGACGGGCCGGTACGCCCCGAGCCTGAGGACGCGCCGGTTTTTGCCGAAGACTGGCACGCGCGGGCCCTTGCAGTGACGCTGGCTGCCGGCGCGTTGGGCCAATGGAACATCGACACTTCGCGCCATGCGCGGGAAAGGCTGTCCCCCAAGGACTATGCCCGGTTCAGCTATTACGAGAAATGGATTTCGGCCCTGGCCAACCTGTTGATCGAGACCGGGGTTTTGCGGATCGAGGATCTGCGCGGGCAGGGCGTTGACGAGCCACATCCGCTTGCTCCGCGAAAACTGCCGGCAGATGCGGTGGCCAGAGTTCTGGCCAAAGGTGGACCGGCCGATCGCCCGTCGAACATCCCTGCCGCTTTTGAGGTCGGCCAGACCGTTCGCACGTTGCGCCCTTCTGCCAATCGTCTTGTTGAAGGGGGACACACGCGGCTGCCCGCATACGGAGCCGGCGCGACCGGACGCATTTTGCGGTTTCACGGCACACATGTCTTGCCGGACTCCAGCGCGCATGGTCTGGGTGAAGCGCCCGAGCCGCTTTATGCCGTTGCTTTTCCCGCGTCGGAACTGTGGGCCAATCCCGAACACCCGGACGACGAGGTGATTCTGGATCTCTGGCAAAGCTATCTGGAACCCGCATGAGCATCTGTCCCGATCACAACGCCCCAAGTCCGGTTTTTGAGAGCCCCTGGCACGCTCAGGTGTTTGCGGTGACGGTGGCGTTGAATGAGGCCGGCCGGATTTCCTGGAGCGATTGGGCCGCTCGGTTCTCCGAGACTTTGCGGCGCCACGGGCTGAACCGCGAGCTGGACGGGGGCGACGATTATTTCATGGCATGGCTCGAAACGCTCGAGTCCGTTTTGGCCGAGCAGGAAACGGCATTGCCCGAAGAAATCCACGAAATGCGCGCAGCTTGGGAGGAGGCGTATCTGAAGACGCCTCACGGAATGCCGGTACGCCTGTAGCGCAAGTTGGCTTTCAAGGTGTTGCCCGTTCAGGGCCTTTTCCACGTGTGTTCCCGGCCAGATGAACAACGGCGCGGACTCCGTCCGGTGGCCATGATCCCCGACAAGAGCATTGCGCGTCGGCGCGATTGGTCGCTGCGGCGAATTACCGGTTTCCCTGTTGCCTGCGCCCCGCTATATGGGCCGGGTTTGGTAATTCAGCGCAAAAAGGACCGGATATGGCCAATGTGGTTGTTGTCGGCGCCCAATGGGGTGACGAAGGAAAAGGCAAGATCGTCGACTGGCTCAGCGAGCGGGCAGACGTGATCGCGCGTTTTCAGGGCGGGCACAACGCCGGGCATACGCTGGTCATCGATGGTGAGGTCTACAAGCTGCATGCACTGCCGTCTGGTGTGGTGCGTGGTGGCAAGCTGAGCGTCATCGGCAACGGGGTTGTCCTGGATCCCTGGCATCTGCTGAAAGAGATCGAAACGATCCGCGCGCAAGGCGTCGAGATCACACCTGAAACGCTGATGATTGCGGAAAACACACCCTTGATCCTGCCGATCCACGGCGAGCTGGACCGCGCGCGCGAGGAAGCAGCGAGCAAGGGCACCAAGATTGGCACGACTGGACGCGGGATCGGCCCGGCCTATGAAGACAAGGTTGGTCGCCGCTCGGTGCGTGTGGCCGATCTTGCGGATGAGGCGACTCTCGAGGCTCGGGTCGATAGGGCGTTGCAACACCACGACCCGCTGCGCAAGGGTTTGGGTATCGACGCCGTGGATCGTGACGCGCTGATCGCCCAATTGAAGGAAATCGCGCCGCAGATCCTGCCTTTTGCGGCCCCCGTCTGGAAAGTGCTGAATGAAAAGCGCAAAGCGGGCAAGCGCATCCTGTTCGAAGGCGCTCAGGGTGCACTGCTGGATATCGATTTCGGTACGTATCCGTTTGTGACCTCGTCGAACGTGATTGCAGGGCAAGCGGCGACGGGCGTGGGGATTGGTCCGGGGTCGATCGACTTCGTTCTGGGTATCGTGAAGGCCTACACTACCCGTGTTGGCGAAGGACCGTTCCCGACCGAACTGCACGACGCCGACGGGCAGCGACTGGGAGAGCGCGGACATGAATTCGGCACCACGACAGGCCGCAAGCGGCGCTGCGGCTGGTTTGACGCCTGCCTCGTGCGGCAAACCTGCGCCACAAGCGGCGTCAACGGAATCTCTCTGACCAAGCTCGATGTTCTGGACGGGTTCGAGACACTGAAAATCTGTGTCGCTTACGAACTGGACGGCAAACGTTTGGACTATTTGCCGACGGCTGCGGATCAGCAGGCGCGGTGCACACCGATCTATGAAGAAATGCCGGGCTGGAGCGAGTCCACCGAAGGCGCGCGCAGCTGGGCAGACTTGCCGGCAAACGCGATCAAATATGTCCGCCGGGTGGAAGAACTGATCGAATGCCCGGTGGCGCTGCTGTCTACCAGCCCGGAGCGGGACGACACCATCCTGGTGACCGACCCGTTTGCCGACTGATGGCAGGCGCGGACAAACCCGGCCTCAGCTACAAGGCCCGCAGACGGTGGTCGCTGGTTCTATTGCTGGTGGGGCTGCCGTTGTACATTGTGGCGGTGGTCACCATCGTGAACTGGCTGGATCGACCATCAATCCTGGTCGAACTACTGGTCTATGTGGTTTTGGGTGTTCTGTGGGCACTGCCATTCAAATTTGTATTTCGTGGCGTTGGCAAAGAAGACCCGGATCAAGATCAGCAATAGACCAGACCGTTGTAAGAAACCTGCCGACGTGACAGGCTTGTCCGAAAAACAGTTTCGAAAAGCACAAGTCGGCAGGTGGATCCTTGATGAAAAATGCTGTTTTGGTCACATTGACCAGCCTCTCAACCCTGAGTTCGGGTGCCGTCTGGGCTGATGATTGGGAATTCGTCATTGCCCCTTACCTCTGGGGGCCGGATTTCAGAACCTCTCTGGACATTGGGCCGAACCCTCCGGTTGATGGCAGCAAATCCATCTTCGACATTCTAAACAGTGCATTCCTGATCGCGGGCGAGGCCCGGAAAGGGCGTTGGACGATCGGAGGCGAGTTCAACTATCTGAATCTGGGTGACACCGTTTCCATCGGACCATTCAGCAACGCCGCGAGCTGGGAGCTGGACGGGATCATGACCTCGCTCGCGGGCAGCTACGCGGTGGCAGAGGACAGCCAGTCCCGAATTGAGGTGCTGGGCGGGCTGCGCCATTGGGATCTTGATCTCTCGACAACCGTGGCCGGGTTCACGGCAAGCACTGACCAAAGCTGGACGGATCCAATCATTGGGGCACGATACTCTCGCGCGCTGAATGAGCGTTGGAAACTTGCGGCCATGGGCAACATCGGTGGTTTTGGCTATGGGTCGAAATTCCAGTGGGAAGCCCTCGTTCAAGCCAATTGGAGCTGGACCGAGACCATCGATGTTGCAGCCGGCTACCGTCATCTGAGCGTTGATTTTGAGGACGGCCGCAACGTTGTCGATCTTATACTGACCGGCCCATACGTCGCGTTGGCGTTCAAGTTCTGAGCTTTTACGCAAAATGCAAAAAAGGCCGGAGAGGATCTCCGGCCTGTCTTGGGCAGTTGGGGGGTCTTGTCAGCCCGCGGCGCGCTTGTCGTCGGGGCGGAAGCCGATCTGGTTCGAGGCGGCAAAGCGCCCTCCGCCGGCTTTTTCGATCTTTCCATCGCGCAGAAGCTGGCCGAACGAACGCAAGCTTTCTTCGCGGTTGAACTCATCCTGCTTGAGTGAACGCACCTTGTTCATCAGCTGCGGACGCGAGAACTGCTCCTGACCTTCGATGAAAGACAGGTAGGCCGCCGCCGCCTCCAGCAGGTCGGGCAGGGATTGTGCGCCCTGCTCCTGAGCGAAATGGGCAAAGCCGCCTTCTTCGGATGCGTCGTCGTCTTGTGCTGCGATCACGCGGCGCGGGGTAACCGGACCGGCGTCCGCGTCCTGCGTATCGATGCGCTGCTCGGCCACCAGCTTGAGCGGCGCGGCCGTATCCGACTCGGGGCGCATGCTGGTGACTTGGATTTCGGGACGACGGGGGCTGACGACCGAGGCCAGGTCTCCACGATATTTCTGGTTTTCGTCCTCATCCGCATCGCGGGCCTTGCCGCCTTCAGCTTCGGTGGCTGCTACAGCTGTGCGCAGGTGGGAATAAGTTTCCCGCTTGTCCGAAGTGGCCGGGTCGTCCATTTGGGCGTCGGCCTTCTCCATCAGGCGCAACACGTCCGAGTCCACGTCCTGAGGCTTGTTTGCGTCGCGTTTCGAGCGCGCATCCATTTCCGCTTCGATTTCCGAGATCTCACCCAGGATGCTCTCTTCGTCTTCGGCAGTCAGGACGCCGTCTTCCGCGAGTTCAGAGACTTCCTCATCGGCATCTTCGGGCTGATCACCCAGAATGTTGAGGATATCGTCAGCCTCGGGCTCCGAGTCGGTGTCCTCTTCAAGATCAGCAAAGAGAATCTCGGACGAGGCTTCTTCATCACTGGCGGCCTGGTCGTCTTCGGACGTTTCTTCCGCCGCGGCTTCCTCAGCCTCTTCCAGATCAGCTTCAACTTCCGGAGCATCCTCGGCGCCTTCATCAGCCTCCGCTTCGACTTCCGATGCTGCCGAGAATTCTTCTTCCGCTTCGAATTCGACCGCGGCCTGAGGTTCTTCCTCGGCCAGGTCGACAAACGGGTCCGTGGGCTGTTGTGTGGCTTCTACCGGAGCATCTTCCTGCATCACCTCTTCAGTTGCATCCAGATCTTCGGGGCTGAGCGCTCCGGCTTCGAATGCGGCCGAGATGGCGTCAATCTGGGGCTCGGGCGAGGCTAGAAAACCGCTGTCTTCGTCTTCGCTGTAGGCGGGGGGCGTCTGGTCATTATGCGAGACGACCGCGCGGATGCGCTGCAGCTTGGCGGCGATGCTGTCGGCGCCTTGGGGGGCTGCGGATTCGACTGGCTCGGCATCGGCAAAGAATGCGGCAGCACCAGCCGCCGGTGCTGTGTCGACCACGCTCAGGTCCGGGCTGGCGGGCGCCGGTGTGCTGGCTGCGGGTGCGGGTTGTTGCGGGGCCGCATCATGGGCTTCATCCGTGGCGCGCAGCAGCAGTCCGGTGTCGTTCTGCTTGGCTTCCACACGGCGCGAAGCGTCACGCTGAGCGATACGGGTCAACATTTCTGCGTCTGGTTGCGGAGGCTCGGAGCCGAAATACCTGTCATCCGCAGCAAGATCGCGGAAGTATTCGGCAATCGCCTTCATCGTCTCAAAGGAATCGTCAAAGCCTTCCAAAGTGCATGAGAAGGTTCCGTAGGAAACGGTCAATACCTTGTTGTTCTGTACCATCAGACGCACGTCCTCTACAAACTACACAGAGCCAACCCGCGCGACGCTGGGCGCGTCTGTCAGCTCGAACCTGTTCTAAAGAACCTATCATTTTGTGGTCTCAATGTGTCCAAAAGCGGGAAAAATGGTCAATCTTGGAAAAAACGGCGAAATTGTTCATTCCAAAAGACCAATTGCCCTGTTCGGAGGAGGGGAAATCGGCCCCGATGACCTGAATCTGGCGCTGAATCGCGTCAACGGCGCTGTTGCTGCGGATGGCGGGGCCGCCGCGTTGATCGATTCGGGGCGCGTTCCGGATGCGGTAATAGGCGACTTCGATTCGTTGGAACGCGCCTATCTTGCACGGATACCAGAGGACCGTTTGTTTCCGATCCGGGAACAGGACAGCACTGATTTCGACAAGGCCTTACGCAATATCCGCGCGCCGCTGGTCTTGGGCGTCGGGTTTCTCGGAGGTCGGCTGGACCACCAACTGGCGGTGCTCAATACGCTGGTTTGCCACCAAGACAGGCCGTGCGTCCTGCTGGGCGCACGCGAAGTGGTCTTTCACGCCCCGCCCAGCATATCACTGTCGCTCACGCCGGGCGACACAGTGTCATTGTTTCCATTTCAGCGGGTAACCGGACGCAGTTCGGGGTTGGAGTGGCCGATCGACGGTCTGGTACTTGAGCCGGACGGACGGGTCGGAACATCGAACCGTGCGCTGGCTCAGGTTACCCTCGAGGTCGACGGACCCGGGTTGCTGGTCATGGTGCCGCGCGACGCTCTTGATGCTGTCATGCGGGCGTTTGCGTCGGAGCAGACCGGGCGCTGGCCCGCTCCCGCAGGATGACATAAAGCCCGGCCGCGATCGTGATGGCGATCCCCAGGGACGCCAGGCCGTTTGGCAGATCGTGAAAGATGAGCCAGCCGATCAACGTCGCCACCGGAATTTCCAGATACTGCATCGGCGCCAGCGTTGCCGAAGGCGCGAACCGCAGCGCCCATGTCATCAGCAGATGTGCCACGGTTCCCAGAACTCCGATCGCCAACAGCAACCAATGAGCGTTGTCTTGCGGCAGGGTCAGTGCCAGATCCGGAAGACCTGTCAGAGCCCCGATCGCAAGCACTGGAGCCAGGACCGCGGTGGCCAGCAGCCCTGACACGGCCTGCAGGGCAATTGGATCGGTTTCTTTGGCAATCTGCCGGGTCACCAGCATGAACAGGGCAAAGACGACAGCCACGATCAGCGGCAAAAGGGCAGGAGCACCAACCTCGGCAAAGCTGGGCTGGATGACCAGCAACGTGCCAGCAAAGCCGACAATGCAGGCGATCAGACGACGATGCCCGACTTCTTCACCCAGCACATACTTGCCCAGCAGCAGCATGATGAATGGCATGACAAAGGCGATGGCGACGGCATCGGCCAACGGCAGATACTGCAGCGCACTGAACATCGCGGCTATTCCGACAATGTGCAGCAGAGTGCGCAGCACGGTCAGCCGCAGGACGCGCCCGCGCATTCGCCAGGTTCGACCCGTCAGCGCCACCAGCGGGATCAGGATGGCCGCCTGCACCGCAAAACGCACCAGCACAAGAACGCCAAGCGGAGTGGTTTCTCCCAACAGCTTGGCCAAGGCATCGCCAAGCGGTGCAAGCACGCAGAAACCAAGCATCAAAACGATGCCGAAGACGGGACGATCCTGTGTCATGGCCGCGACGCTAGACGTTTCCCGAAGAATGGGAAAGGCCCGTCGTCAGTTCTCGGGCAAGGGCTGCACCTTTGTGTAGTCCGGGCCGATGCAAGTGGGCAGCCCGTCACCCAGTTCGAGCCACGTCAGTTTCTCTTCATAGGCGACATGAAGCGTTGGCCGCAGGGCTTCGGGGTTCTCCAGTGTCGCTACATAAAGGTGCAAAACGTCGGACATCGTAGTGGATCGGAACGAGATCGGTGTTCCGCAATGCGGGCAAAAGCTGCGCTCGACACCGGGGGAAGAGTTGAACCGCTTCGGTTCCTCTCCGGTCCAACGCCACTGACCGTCGTGCACCCCAAAATATGTGGTCATCGGCGCGGCACACTGGCGGCGGCAGCTGTCACAATGGCAGGAAACACAAGACAGGACCGGAGGGTCGACCTCGAACCCGATTCTGCCGCACAGGCAATGTCCACGCATTGAGTTGCCCTCCCGGTTTGATCCCTCAGCAGTTTGGCACGTTGACGGCCAGACCACCCAGCGAGGTTTCCTTGTACTTTTCGTGCATGTCATGGCCGGTCTGGCGCATGGTCTCGATCACCGCATCCAGCGGCACGAAATGCTGCCCGTCTCCGCGCAGGGCCAGCGACGCCGCCGAAACCGCCTTGATCGCGCCCAGCCCGTTGCGCTCGATGCAGGGAACCTGCACCAGCCCGGCGACCGGGTCGCAGGTCATGCCCAAGTGATGCTCCAGCGCGATCTCGGCGGCGTTTTCCACTTGTTCCGGTGTGCCGCCCATCACTGCACAAAGACCCGCCGCGGCCATTGCGGCCGCGCTGCCGACCTCGGCCTGACACCCGGCCTCGGCACCCGAGATCGAAGCGTTGTACTTCACCAGCCCGCCGATGGCGGCGGCGGTCAGCAGGAAATCCTCGATATGGCTTTCTGACGCGCCTGGAACGTGGTCGAGGTAATAGCGCAGCACCGCCGGCAGCACGCCCGCAGCGCCATTGGTGGGGGCGGTGACGACCTGGCCCCCGGCGGCGTTTTCCTCATTCACCGCCATCGCATAGACGCTCATCCAGTCGTTGATCGTGTGCGGCGCGTTCAGGTTCATGCCGCGCTCGGCCATCAGCGCGTCGTGTATCGCCTTTGCCCGGCGCCGCACCTTGAGGCCGCCGGGCAGGATGCCTTCGGTGCTCAGCCCGCGCTCGATGCAGGCGTTCATAACCTCCCACAGGCGGGCCGTGCCTTTCGCGAAACTGTCGGCGCAGCCGCGCGCGATCTCGTTGGCGCGTTTCATTTCGGCGATGGTCTTGCCGCTGCTGCGCGCCATTTCCAGCATTTCGGCGGCGGTCTTGAACGGGAAGGGCACGGGCGGGCCGTCATTGGTGTCCTTGCCTTCGGCCAGTTCCTCTTCGGTCAGGACAAAGCCGCCGCCGACTGAGTAATAAACCTGCCGCAAGATCACGTCGCCCTGCGCGTCGGTGGCCATCAGGATCATGCCGTTGGCATGGCCGGGCAGGGTATTGTCGTAGTCGAAGATCAGATCGCTCTTTGGGTCGAACTGAAGGGTCGGCAGACCCTCGGGTGTGACAGTGCCGGTTTCGGCAATTGCGGCCAGTGCCGCTTCGGCACGGTCGTGGTCATAGCTGTCGGGGACAAACCCAGCCAGCCCCAGGATCGTGGCGCGGTCCGTGGCGTGGCCGACGCCGGTGAAGGCCAAAGATCCATGTAGAGACGCGCGCAAGCCAGCGAATTCGAATGGCGAAGCGCGCATCAGACCGAGGAACCGCGCGGCCGCCACCATCGGCCCCATCGTGTGGGACGAGGATGGGCCAACGCCCACTTTGAACATATCGAAGACGGATAGAAACATGTCTGGTCGCTGAGCCTTGTGGCGAGTTGGCGGCCGGGTCGTTTTGAACTGCCCGAACCGCTGGGAAACTGTATGCGCTTTATTTACACAACCGAGCCGAGCACTGAAGATTTGATTGCGACGTTTCCGATGGGAAACGCGTATTCGTGTATCGATTATTGCGCCGGTCCCGCGGATTTTGGGCCTCGCAGTCGGGCAGGGCTTTCCGTATAAGTTCCCCAAAGAACTGAGGGGAAGCCGCAATGACAGCAGAGTTGTCACCCATCGACCGGGCCAAGAGTGTCGCCGCCTATCGCGCGGCCGAGATGGTCGAAGACGGGATGCGCGTGGGTCTGGGTACCGGATCGACCGCGGCATGGTTGGTGCGTCGTCTGGGAGAGCGGGTGCGGGACGAAGGTCTGCGGATAAAAGGCGTTCCGACGTCGACGGCTACGGCGCAGCTTGCGCGCGAGGTCGGGATCGAGGTTGTTTCGCTGGATCAGGCGGGTTGGCTGGACGTGACGATCGATGGCGCCGACGAGTTCGACGGCGAGCTGAACCTGATCAAGGGCGGCGGCGCGGCGTTGCTGCAGGAAAAGATCGTGGCCACGGCTAGCGACCAGATGATCGTGATCGCCGATGCAGGGAAAGAGGTCGAGGCGCTGGGCGCGTTCCCGCTGCCGGTCGAGGTCATTCCCTTTGGCTGGCAGACCACGCGCACGCTGATCGAGGAGTTGCTGGACACGATGGACGTGCTGGGCACGTCGGCGACCCTGCGGATGAACAGCGAGGCGCCGACCGTGACGGATGAGGGCAATCACATACTCGACTTGCACCTGCAACGCATCGGCAACCCGAGGCAACTTGCACTGGTGCTGAACCAGATACCGGGGGTGGTCGAAAACGGGCTGTTCATCGACATCTGCGACAAGGTCGTGATCGGCCACGGCGACAGCCGGGTCGAGCTGCGCGATTTCAACAGCGGAACGATCGAGCTGGATCGGTTGGGCGACGAACACGACAACCTGTTTTCGGACCTGGCCGACTGAGCCAACAGCGCACCCGGCTTCACAGCGGTGTGCGATTTCCGGGCCAAGGGGTTGGCACGATCATTCACGCCCCCAAATACTCAGGGCAATTTCAGGCAGGCTGACAAAAGGAACGCGGCATGAGCTTTGACTATGATCTTTTCGTCATTGGAGGCGGCTCGGGCGGTGTCCGCGCGGCGCGTGTGGCGGCGGGCGAAAACGGCGCCAAGGTCGCGCTGGCCGAAGAGGACCGCTATGGCGGAACCTGCGTGATCCGCGGCTGCGTTCCCAAAAAGCTGA
This sequence comes from Ruegeria arenilitoris, assembly GCF_013032855.1. GTDB lineage: Bacteria > Pseudomonadota > Alphaproteobacteria > Rhodobacterales > Rhodobacteraceae > Ruegeria > Ruegeria arenilitoris. Next base: position 374,616 of record NZ_WQDA01000002.1, on the reverse strand, counting down.
TGGTGTTCGCCAGCGAATACGCGGGAATGGTCGAGGACGCTCGTGCCTATGGTTGGGATATTCGGCCGGGCGCTTTCGACTGGCCGCAGTTCCGCGGCAAGCTGCATGCCGAACTCGACCGGCTGGAAGGCATCTATCGCAATATCCTCAAGAACAACGGCGTCGAAACCTTTGACCAGCGCGCGAAACTGCTCGATCCGCATACGGTCGAGCTGGCTGACGGAACTCGAAAGACCGCCAAGCACATTCTGATCGCCACCGGCGGGCGCCCCGTGGTGCCCGAATTCCCCGGCTCAGATCTGGCCATCACCTCGAATGATATCTTCCACCTTGAGAAACTGCCCGAGACCATGCTGATCGTCGGTGGCGGCTATATCGCCTGCGAATTCGCCGGGATCATGAACGGCATGGGCGTCAAGACCACGCAGTTCTATCGCGGCGCGCAAATCCTGCGGGGTTTCGACGACGAGGCGCGCGGCCTGATCTGCGAAGAGATGTGCCAAAACGGGATCGATGTGCATCTGGGCACCAATGTGCTCGAAATGAAAAAGCAGGGCGACAAGATCTGGGTCAAGGCGACCAACGGGTCTGAACAGCTGTTCGATGTGGTTATGTATGCCACGGGCCGGGCGCCGAATGCCGATGATCTTGGCCTTGAGGCGCTGGGCGTCGAACGTGGCCGCAAAGGGCAGATTGTCGTGGACGAATACAGCCAGACCGCGGTGCCCTCGATCTATGCCATCGGGGACGTGACCGACCGGGTAAACCTGACGCCGGTCGCCATCCGCGAGGGCATGGCCTTTGTCGAGACCGTATTCAAGGGCAACCCCACCCCGGTGGATCATGAGCTGATCCCGACCGCGATCTTCACCCAGCCCGAGATGGGCACCGTGGGCCTGAGCGAAGAGCAGGCCGCCGAGCAGGAGCCGATCGAGGTTTACGCGACCTCGTTCAAGCCGATGCAGAAGGCGTTCGCAGGCGGCACGCAACGAGTGTTGATGAAGCTGATCGTCAGCCAGGCCACCCGCAAGGTGCTGGGCTGTCACATTGTCGCCCCCGGCGCGGGCGAAATGATCCAGTTGGCGGGCATCGCGGTCAAAATGGGCGCGACAAAGGAAGATTTCGATCGCACGGTTGCGGTTCATCCGGTGATGGCCGAAGAACTGGTAACCATGCGGCAACCCGTGCGTACCGCTTGATTTGCAAGCGCGCGCACACAGGTTACAAGTGATCCCGTAAGCACACGGGCCAAAACAAGGGAAATGAAACACATGGCGGGCAACAGCGGAGGCCCCTGGGGGGGCGGAGGCTCATCCGGTGGCGGAGGAAACCGGGGAAACAATGGGGACGGGCGACGCCCGCCCGAAGGCGACGGGCCGCAGATCCCCGAGATCGACGAGTTGATGAAAAAAGGCCAGGAGCAGCTGCGCGTGCTGATGGGCGGGCGCGGCGGCGGTGGACGAGGCAGCAACGGATCCGGCCAGGGCGGCGGTGGCGGCCCGGCGATCACCAAAGGCACCATCCTGTTGGGCGGGGTTGCCGCCTTGGTTCTGTGGGGCTTTGCCAGCGCCTATACGGTCAAGCCCGAAGAGCAGTCGGTTGAACTGCTATTCGGTCGCTTTACCGGAATCGGCACCGAAGGTCTGAACTTTGCCCCGTGGCCTGTTGTCACGGCCGAAGTCATCCCGGTGAAGGTCGAACAGACCGAAACCATCGGATCTGGCGGTCGCGGTTCGGACGCCGGTCTGATGCTGACGGGCGACGAAAATATCGTCGATATCGATTTCCAGGTGGTCTGGAATATCTCGAATCCTGCGGACTACCTGTTCAACCTGCGCGACCCGAAACAAACTATCCAGGCCGTGTCTGAGTCGGCCATGCGCGAGATCATCGCGCAGTCGGACCTCGCGCCGATCCTGAACCGCGACCGTGCTATCATCGCCGAACGGCTTGAGGAACTGATCCAGTCGACTCTGGACAGCTACAACTCGGGTATCAACATCGTCCGTGTGAACTTTGACGGCGCCGACCCACCGGAACCGGTAAAGGATGCCTTCCGCGAGGTTCAGTCGGCTGGACAGGAACGCGACCGGCTGGAGAAGCAGGCCGATGCCTATGCGAACCGGGTTTTGGCCGGCGCGCGTGGTGAAGCCGCGCAGGTGCTGGAAGAGGCCGAAGGCTATCGGGCACAGGTCGTGAACGAAGCTCAGGGTGAGGCCAGCCGGTTTGGCGCGGTTCTCGAAGAATACTCGAAAGCTCCGGATGTGACCCGCAAACGTCTGTACCTTGAACGGATGGAGCAGGTTCTGGGCGACGTGGACAAGATCATCTTGGATGACAGCGCAACAGGCCAGGGGCAGGGCGTCGTGCCTTATCTGCCGCTGAACGAACTGCGCCGCAACTCGGGTGAGGGGAACTAAGACATGCGTAAATCAACCTTTCTCCTACCTGCCATTTTCGTGGTTATTGTGATCGCCCTCTCAGCGATCTTCATCGTGGACGAGCGTGAAAAAGCGCTGGTTCTGCAATTCGGTCGCGTGATCGACGTCAAGGAAGACCCGGGCCTGGCCTTCAAGATTCCGGTCATTCAGGAGGTCGTGCGCTACGATGACCGTATTCTAAGCCGCGAGGTCGGGCCGCTGGAAGTCACGCCGCTGGATGACCGCCGCCTGGTGGTCGACGCCTTCGCGCGCTATCGGATCACCGATGTGCGGCAGTTCCGTGAGGCCGTGGGTGCCGGTGGCATCGACACAGCGGAGCAGCGTCTGGATTCGATCCTGCGCGCCAAAACCCGCGAGGTTCTGGGTTCGGTAAGCTCGAATGACATTCTCAGCTCGGACCGGGCGGCGCTGATGCTGCGCATTCGCAACGGCGCGATCGCCGAGGCCCGCGATCTGGGCCTTGAGGTGATCGACGTTCGCCTGAAACGTACCGACCTGCCGCAGGCCAACCTCGAAGCGACCTTTGCCCGGATGCGCGCCGAGCGGGAACGCGAGGCGGCCGACGAAGTGGCGCGCGGTGAAGAAGCTGCACAGCGGATCCGTGCCCAGGCTGACCGGACCGTGGTCGAACTGGTCTCCGAGGCCCGCCGTGAGGCGGAGATCGTTCGCGGTGAGGCTGATGCCGAACGGAACGCGATCTTTGCCGAAGCCTATGGCAAGGACCCGGAGTTCTTCGAGTTCTACCGCTCGCTTTCGGCCTATGAGAACGCTCTGAAAGGCGGCAACAGCTCGCTGGTGCTCAGCCCGGATTCCGAGTTCTTCAACTACCTCGGATCTCCGCAAGGCCGTTCGGCGCCCGCCGCGCCGGCCTCCCAATAATGGGTATGATCCTGCTGGCCTTCGGGCTGGTGTTGATTGTCGAGGGGCTGGCCTATGCGCTGGCCCCTTCGCTTGTCGAGCGGATGCTTGAGGCGTTGCGCAGCATCCCCGAACCGGCCCGCAGACTGGTCGGACTTCTGTGTGTGGTCAGTGGCTTCGTCCTGTTGTGGACGGCCAATCGGCTGGGGTTTTGATCGGTTGGAGTAAACTGGCAGTGAATTCCTCGACTTCCCGAGTTGCGGGCGGTCACAAACTGACTACATTGTTTCCCAGCAAGCTGCTCAGGCAGCCACCAACATAACAATGTCGACAAGGAGAGACCAAGTGCAGGCAGTAGCACGCAGTGTATCCGTCCGCCGGGACGATGTGGTGACGATGGCGCGGCTTTTGTGGCTGGCCTTTGCCGCGGTTTCCCTTTTGTTGCTCCAGACGTTGGCTGCACAGGCCCGTCAGGAAAGCCTGGCGCCGCTGGTCAACCGGATCAGCCCGGCCGTGGTCAACATCACCACGACGACCCTGATCGAGGGGCAGTCGGGCGCGCAGGGGATCGTTCCCGAAGGGTCCCCCTTCGAGGACTTTTTCCGCGAGTTCCAGGACCGCAATGGCGACCAGGACAATCGCCCGCGCCGCAGCAATGCCTTGGGATCGGGGTTCGTGATTTCCGAGGATGGCTACATCGTCACCAACAATCACGTCATCGCAGAGGCGGATGAAATTCTGATCGAGTTCTTCCCCGGCGATGGTCAGCCGGTAAAAGAGCTGCCGGCCAAGGTCATCGGAACGGATGAGAAAACGGACATTGCGTTGCTCAAGGTCGAGGCGTCGGGTCCGCTGAAATACGTCACTTTCGGCGACAGCGACACAGCGCTTGTAGGGGACTGGGTGGTTGCCATGGGCAACCCGCTGGGGCAGGGGTTTTCGGTATCTGCCGGGATCGTGTCGGCGCGCAATCGCGAGCTCAGCGGTTCCTATGACGACTATATCCAGACGGATGCGGCCATCAACCGGGGCAACTCGGGCGGTCCTCTGTTCAACATGGACGGTCAGGTCATCGGTGTGAACACCGCGATCTTGTCGCCGAATGGCGGGTCGATCGGTATCGGGTTCTCGATGGCGTCGAACGTGGTGTCCAAGGTTGTCGATCAGTTGCGGGAATTCGGCGAAACCCGCCGCGGCTGGCTGGGTGTCCGTATTCAGGACGTGACCGAGGATATGGCCGAGGCGATGGGCCTGGACAAGCCGGGCGGCGCGCTGATCAGCGATGTGCCGGACGGCCCTGCCAAAGAAGCGGGTCTGCTCGCAGGGGATGTGATTCTCAGCTTTGATGGTGTCGAAGTGAAGGACACGCGTGGATTGGTGCGGCAGGTCGGTGAGACGCCGGTCGGCAAGTCCGTGCGCGTGGTCGTTCAGCGGGACGGCAGCACTCAGACCGTGCTTGTCACTCTGGGGCGTCGCGAGGATGCCGAGCGTGCGGAAACCGGCGATGATGATGGTGCGGAAGAGGCGCCGCTGGACGAGAATGCAGACATCCTTGGCCTGACGATTTCGCCGCTGACCGACACGTTGCGCGAAGATCTGGGTCTGGACGCGGACGCAGATGGTCTGGTTGTGACGGATGTGGATGAGGCCTCCGAAGCCTACGCCAAGGGCCTGCGGGCAGGCGACCTGATCACCGAGGCTGGTCAGCAGAAAGTGTCGTCGATCTCCGATCTCGAGGATCGGATGGACGAGGCTCGGGAGGCTGGGCGCAAGTCGCTGCTGCTGCTGGTGCGCCGCGGTGGCGATCCGCGCTTCGTCGCGCTGAGCCTCGAAGAGTAGGACAGCCAGTTTGGTCAACATGATCGGCCGGGGCAGATGCTCCGGCCGATTTTCGTTTTGGCTGCATGAATCAAAAAAGAGCCACACGCCGGGGAGGCGCGTGGCTCTGGTGCAGGGAGATGCCAGTGGACAGATATCGGGGATGATACTCTGGCACCCTACGGTAACAATTCATTACCTAATAGAAGCGAATCCCGTTGTATGTGAAGCGGATCACATCCGGGTCATTTTCCGGGCAGCAGGTCAGATCAGATCGGATTCGGCGAGTTGGCGCAGGGCGTCAAAGTCGTGGATCTGCAGCCCACCGCGTGAAGCCTCAACCACGTTCGAGCGTTTCCACGTCGAGATCGTCTTGGATACCGCCTCGCGCGTCGCGCCGACGAATTCCGCTAGCTCGCTCTGCGACAGGGCGATGCGTTCGGACGGCGCGTCCTGCTGGTTGGCCAGAAGCAGAAGCTTTCGCGCAAGTCGCACAGGCATCGGCAGGAACACCTGCTCGTTCAACTGCGCCCCCATCCAGCGCATGCGCAGTCCGGCCAGCCGGATCATGTCCTCGGCCAGTTCGGGGTGCTTGCGGATTTGTTCCATCAGATCCTTGCGGCGCACGCGCAGTACACGCGACGGCTCGGCTGCGGTGATGGTGGCGGTGCGCGGGCCGCTGTCGAAGAGGGCGATTTCACCGAACACTTCGCCCGGGCGCATCAGGCTGAGCGCCAACTTGCGCCCGCTCATGGCCAGGAAGGACACCTCCAAAGCGCCTTCCAGCAAAGCGTAGAGGGCGTCCCCCTCGTCGCCTTGTTCGAACAAGACCTCGCCGCGGTCCAGCGAGACAGAAGTGGCTAGCGCAGAGAGCATATCACGAAGCCGGTCTGAAGCTTCGGACAGGAACCCGCTGTTCGGAAAGGCGGTCATGGAAGACACGGTTCTCCGGATGAGTGGTGTGGGTGGTTTCCCAGCTTTCCACAGCTTTGGAGCTAAGCCAAGGATTTTATCCGGTTTTCCGAAGGTTTCCCCAAGGTTCGCCGGCCCGTGTCAGGGACGCGTTACTGCTTGTCCGGATCGTCCATATAGCTTTGCAGGATGCTGAATTGCAGCATCAGGAACCCCATCAAAGCGATCGGGAACCCAAAGGTTTCGATCTTGACCCACAGATCGGTGGACAGGGTGCGCCAGACCAGTTCATTGGCCACGGCCAGAACGGCGAAACAGGCGCACAGGCGGCGGGTCAGGATCATCCAGCCCTCGTGGCGCATGGGCAGCATTTCGTCCAGCACATAGGCGAGGTAGGATTTGCCTTGCAGCAGGCCGATGCCCAGCATCAGCGAGAAGAACCCGTAGACCAGCGTGGTTTTCATCTTGAAGAACCGCTCGTCGTTGAACCAGGCGGTCAGGCCGCCGAAGAAGATGACCATGATGGCGGTGAAGATCTGCATCCGGCTGAGTTTGCCGGTCAGATACCACAGGACGCCCATCGCCCCCAGCATCAGCGGAACGAAAATGATGGTGGCCACGATGAAGCCGGAATATTCGGTGCCGCCGATCAGAAAGCTGTCGTCGCGCAGGCGCAGGTAGATGAAGAAGAAGGCCAGCGGTGGTCCCAGTTCCAGCACCTGTTTCAGAAACGGATTGATCTCTTTCTTGTCTGCCATGCCTGTCGTCCTGCTGTTCACCCGCCCATTTCAACTATTACCGCGCCCAATGCAATCAATGCCATCAGGATTATGCGCCGAGGCCCCACGGTCTCTTTCAGGGCCAGCCAGCCGATCAGGGCGGCAAAGACGGTCGAGGTTTCGCGCAGCACCGCGGCTTCGCCGACCTTGTCCAGCCGGGTGGCCAGCATGATCGCTCCGAAAGACATGGGGGCGATCAGCCCGCCTGCAAGCCCCCGCAGCATCAACGGCCCGATTGCCGGACGGTGAATCATCGCCCGCCAGCGCAGGAAGGCGTAGATCGGCATTGTCGCCCCGTCGATCATGAAGAACCAGGCCAGAAAGGTGAACGGATCGGCCGTGGCGCGGATGCCGTAGGCGTCATACGTGGTGTAGAGCGCCACGAAGAGGCCGGTTGCAACCGCAAGGGCCAATGCGATGCCTAAAGTCTCGCGGTTGGTTTCCAGGAAGCGGAAATTGTAGGCGGCCAGCCCGAAGATGCCGGTCAGCAGCACGGCAACGCCCAGCCATTGGGTGGGCGAGAAGGTTTCGTTGAACAGAAGATAGGCGCCGATGACGGTGAACAGCGGGCCGGTGCCACGCACCACCGGGTAGACCACGGTGTAGGACCCCTTGGTATAGGCCATCGCCTGCAGCGTCTTGTAGGCGACATGGATCAGCCAGACCACGGCGAATATCGGCCACATGAAAGGTTCGGGCCAGGGCACGACGAAGAACGCAAAGGGTGCGGCCATCAGGCAATAGCAGGCGTCGATCGCGCCGCGCGACAGCCAGGGGTCGTGCCGACCCTTCTGCAGCGCGCCGAACACCGCATGCAGAAAGGCCGCCATCAGGGCGAGGCCAAGGGCCAGCCTGTGCCCGGCCTCGGTGCCTTCGAGGGAGATCAGCCAGTCGCTCACGCTGCGGGTCTTTCGCTGGTGGAGAAGCTGGGGGTTTTCCACCCCCAGACCCCTGAGGATATTTGGGGCCCGATGAAGGTCAGTTGCTGTCGAGCCCGGTCAGGGCGGCGGCGAATTCCTCGGGGTCGAAGGGGGCCAGATCGTCGATCTGTTCGCCGACGCCGATGGCGTGGATCGGCAGGCCGAACTTGTCGGCCAGCGCCACAAGCACGCCGCCCTTGGCCGTGCCGTCGAGCTTGGTCATCACCAGGCCCGAGACATCGGCCAGCTTGCGGAAGGTTTCCACCTGGCTGAGCGCGTTCTGGCCGGTGGTGGCGTCGAGCACCAGCAGGGTGTTGTGGGGCGCGGTTTCGTCGATCTTGCGAATGACGCGGACGATCTTGGCCAGCTCCTCCATCAGGTCGGCGCGGTTCTGCAGGCGGCCGGCAGTGTCGATCATCAGCAGGTCGGCGCCGTCGGCCTGCGCCTTGGTCAGGGCGTCGAAGGCCAGCGAGGCAGGGTCGGAGCCTTCGGGCGCGGTGAGGACGGGAACTCCGGCGCGGTCGCCCCAGACCTGCAGCTGTTCCACCGCGGCGGCGCGGAAAGTATCGCCTGCGGCGATGACCACCTTTTTGCCGGCGGCCTTGAATTGGCTGGCCAGCTTGCCGATCGTCGTGGTCTTGCCCGAGCCGTTGACGCCCACCACCAAAACCACCTGAGGGCGCTTGGGGTAGAGGGGCATCGGTTTTGCGACCGGCTCCATCACGCGGGCGATTTCCTGCGCCAGCAGTTGCTTGATTTCCTGGGTCGAGAGTTTGCGGCCATAGCGCCCCTCGGCCATGTTGGCGGTGACGCGCAGGGCGGTGTCGACACCCATGTCCGACGCGATCAGCAGTTCTTCGAGCTGTTCGAGCATGTCGTCGTCCAGCGTGCGGCGCACCACCGGCCCGGCATCGCCGCGACCGAAGAGACGCCCGATCAGGCCCTTGGATTGCGCCTGTTCCGGCAATTCCGGCGGCGGCGGGGCGGGCGTCGGATCGGTCGGCTCGGGCGAGGGTGTCTCGACCGGTTGCGGCGTGGGCGCGGGTTCGGGGATTTCCGGGACGGGTTGCGGCTCGGGCTCAGGCTGGGGGATCACCGGGTCAGGGGCGGTAGTTTCTTCGCCGCCGTCCTCGACGATTGCCTCAAGCCCCTGTTCGAGGCGGGACGAGGATTTGAACAGCCGGTCCTTGAGCTTGGTAAAAAACGCCATCTTGGTCTCCGCAGGTATTCCCTTCACCTAATGCGGAATGGCGGCAGTTGCAAAGGGTCAGGTGAAGGCGAGGAAAAAGCCGAACTGCGCACCCCAGTAGAGCGGCCAGACCAGATAGGGCGCCAGTCGCAGGGCCGGGTGGCCAGGCGGCAGCAGGAACCTTTCGGTTGCCAGGATCAGGTCCGAGGCGATGAAGGCCATCGCGGCCGGCAGCGCCCATCGCAGCGCTCCGGCCTCGGGCAGGGCCAAAACGGTGATGCCCATGCCCAGAATGATCGGGACATAGGCCAGGACCGGTCCGCGCAGATCACCGGCCCGAGGGGCCAGCAGCGTGGCCATCACGATGCCCAGAATGACCAGCGTCCAGGCGTATCCGGGTTTGTTCAGGATCAGGTCGGTGTCGCTTGACGGATGGGTCAGGAACAGTGCGATGTAAACCAGATGTCCGGAGGCGAACACCCCGATGCCTGCCATGAAGGTGCGGTCGGTTTCGCGCGACAGAAGGGCGTCGCCCAAGGCGCAGAGTGACAGCGCGAGGATCAGAAGCAGAGGGCCGGACTGCACCGCTGCCTCGACCGCCAGCAGGGCGACGCTGGCGGTTTTCAGCGCCGTGCGTAGCAGGCTGGCCGGACGGGTCGTCAGGGCCAGGTAGGCCAGGGCAAAGGCCAGCGCTGCGAGTACGAGTATCGTCATGTCCTGCCTTCCGATGGCACCGATGCAATGCAGTGTCGCCGCGAACTGAGTTTACGCTCAACCCATAACGTTGGGGCAGGGCGTTCCAAGATTGGCGCGCGGCCGTGGCATCTGCCAGAATGAAACGATGTGGATACGTTCGTTGATTCTCGGAACTTTGCTGGCTCAGCCGGTCGTCGCGCAGTCTTTGTCAGGGGCAGAATTCGATGCCTATACACGCGGCAAAACCCTGTTCTACGGCTTCGGTGGAACGACCTATGGCGTCGAACGGTATTTGCCCAACCGGCGCGTGGTCTGGTCGTTTTTGGATGGCGACTGCAAGGAGGGCATCTGGTACGAACAGAACGGCCAGATTTGCTTTGTTTACGAAGACCGCCCCGATCCGCAATGCTGGGTCTTTACCCGCTCGTCCCAGGGACTAATCGCGCAATTCGAGGGCAACCCCGAAGCCACCGAACTGTACGAAGCAGCCGACGTCGACGAAGATATGATCTGTTACGGGCCCGAGATCGGCGTCTGAACATTGGCCTTCGTCAGAACAGAGATCCTTGATCCGGGGCTGGTGGCTTGGACGGTTTCTTGGCGGTCGGGGTCGTCCCGGACAGCGGTACGGTCTTCAGTTCTCCATCGGCAAACTTGATGGTCAGAGCAGCGTGCTTGCTGGCTTGCGCCTTTGTGGTGACCACGCCGCTTTCGGAATGCACCACGGCGTAGCCGCGTTGAAGCGTGGCTTTGTAGCTGAGCGTCTCGCGCAACCGGTCAGTCGCATCCAGTTGCTGGCGGAGCCGGTCCACCCGCAGAGTCTGCGCGGCCGTCATGCGCTGGGCCAGTTGGTTGACTCGGTCGCGCTGCTGCTGGATGTCGCGTTGGATCGGGCGGATCGACAGGCGCGAGGACAGGTTGCGCAGCGTGTCGCGCCGCGCGGCCACGAGGTTGCGCAACGTTGACGGGCGCAGGTGCCCCGACAGTTCCACCACCTGCAAGCGGCGGTTCTGCACACCGCGTTGCAACGCAGGGGCCAGACGATCTGCAATCAGGTCCAGTCGCTGGCGCGGACCGTCCAGCAGGGTCTCGGGGCGCGGCAGGGCGCGCGACAGATCGCGCAGGCGTTGCGCCCGGCGTTGTACTGCGTCGGTGGCCGCGCGGGACAGACGCGCGCCCTGTTCGCCGGTCCAGGCCAGCAGCTCCATCCGCACCGGCACCGCCAGTTCGGCGGCGGCTGTGGGGGTCGGCGCGCGGCGGTCCGAGACATAGTCGATCAACGTGGTGTCAGTTTCATGTCCCACCGCCGAGATCAGCGGGATCTCGGACGCGGCGGCCGCGCGGGCCACGATTTCCTCGTTGAAACCCCACAGATCCTCGATCGAGCCACCGCCACGGGCGACGATGATCAGGTCGGGGCGGGGCAGTGCGCCGCCGGGTGTCAGGCGGTTGAAACCCTGGATGGCGTTGGCGACCTCGGCCGCGCAATTGGCGCCCTGCACGGCCACGGGCCAGATCAGCACCTTGCGCGGGAAGCGGTCGCGCAGCCGGTGCAGGATGTCGCGGATCACCGCGCCCGAGGGCGAGGTGACGACGCCGATGATCTGCGGCAGGAAGGGCAGGGGTTTCTTGCGCTCGGGCGCGAAAAGGCCCTCAGACTCGAGCTGTTTCTTGCGTTTTTCTAGCAGCGCCATCAGCGCGCCTTGCCCGGCTACGGCCACCTCGTCGACGTTCAGGTTGTATTTCGACTGCGCGCCGAAAGCGGTCAGGCGGCCCGTGACGACGACTTCGAGCCCCTCTTCGGGCACCACCGACAGGCCCGCGATCTGGCCTTTCCAGGTGGTGCAGGCCAGCACGTTCCGGTCGTCCTTGATGTCATAGTACAAATGCCCCGAGCGCGCCTTAAACACGCGCCCGACCTCGCCCCGCACGCGGATTCGGCCAAATGTGCCTTCCAGCGTGCGTTTCACCTCGCCCGAGATCTCGGACACGGAGTATTCGGGGGTATTCTGGCCGGGAATCGGATCGTCAAGCAGGTCGGACATTTCAGCGCCTTGTTTCGATTGCCCGCGCAGCTTAGAACGCCGCGCAGGCAAGGCCAAGCAGATCGGAGACTTTCATGAACATCCTCATTCTCGGCAGCGGCGGGCGCGAACACAGCCTGGCTTGGGCGGTGATGCAAAACCCCAAATGCGACCGCCTGATCGTGGCGCCGGGCAATGCCGGGATCGCGCAGATCGCCGATTGCGCGGCACTGGATATCGAGAATGGCGGCGCTGTGGTCAGTTTCGCCGAGGAAAACGCGATTGATTTCGTGATCATCGGCCCCGAGGCGCCCTTGGCCGCCGGGGTGGCCGACCGGCTGCGCGAGGCGGGCATTCTGGTGTTCGGCCCCTCGGCCGAGGCGGCGCGGCTGGAGGCCTCGAAGAGTTTCACCAAAGAAATCTGCGATGCGGCCGGTGCGCCCACTGCGGCCTATGCCCGGTTCACCGAGGCCGAGCCCGCCAAGGCCTATATCCGTCAGCAGGGCGCGCCGATCGTGGTCAAGGCCGACGGTCTGGCCGCGGGCAAGGGCGTGATCGTGGCGATGGATGAGGCGACCGCGCTGGAGGCCGTGGACGACATGTTCGGCGGCGCTTTCGGCGGAGCCGGGGCCGAGGTGGTGATCGAGGAGTTCATGGACGGCGAAGAAGCCTCGCTGTTCGTACTGTGTGACGGCGAGAACATACTGTCGGTCGGCACCGCGCAGGACCACAAGCGCGTGGGCGAAGGTGATACCGGTCTGAACACCGGCGGCATGGGGGCCTATTCTCCGGCTCCGGTTCTGAGCCCCGAGGTCGAGGCCCGCGCGATGGGCGAGATCGTGCGCCCGACGATGGCCGAGATGGCCCGGCGCGGCACGCCGTTTCAGGGGGTGCTGTATGCGGGGCTGATGATTAAGGATGGGCAACCGCGGCTGGTGGAATACAACGTGCGCTTTGGCGACCCGGAGTGTCAGGTGCTGATGATGCGGTTGGGGGCGCAGGCGCTGGACCTGATGCATGCTGCGGCCGAGGGACGGTTGGACGAGGCGCGGGTCAACTGGGCCGACGATCACGCCTTGACCGTGGTGATGGCCGCGCAGGGCTATCCCGGGGCATATGAAAAAGGCAGCGTGATCCGGGGGCTGGATGACTTGCCCGAGGACAGCAGCTATATGGTTTTTCACGCAGGCACCAAAGCGCAGGACGGGCAGATTGTGGCCTCAGGGGGCCGGGTTCTGAACGTGACGGCGCGCGGAGCAACACTGCAGGAGGCGCGTGACAACGCTTATGCGATGGTCGAGGCCATCGATTGGCCGGGCGGCTTCCATCGCCGCGATATCGGGTGGCGGGCGCTTTGACGGTTTGAGGGCCCGCTGGTAAATGGGGGCTCGGCCGGCGGCCGCACCTTGGGATTTCTTGACCAGATGAATCCCCGGATCAGCAGTTCAGAGCGCTCATAAGGGCTTGTCGGTTTTTCAACGGGCCAAGATCCTGGGTTTGCCAGCCGCCATCGTAGCGGACGGCATTGATCCGGCGCCAATCGCCGCTGGCGACGATCAATTCAGGTTTGCCGTCGCAGGAGCGAAGCCCGCCTGAAATGAAATCCTCTCCGATCCGGTGGTTGGTCAGGCCGGGGAGCGCGGCGATTTCCGTCAGTCGGCCGTCTGAAATGCGCCAAATGCGCAGGGTCTTGGCCAGGTGGGGACGATCGACATAGGCAATTTCGATATTTCCGTCGCCGTCTAGGTCTGCCGCTCCGACCGGAGCTAGCCAGCGGAAACGAGTGCCGATATGCGGTGTCGCCGCCATGCGGCCCTGTGGGCCGTAGATGGCAAGCCGAGCGCCCTGTCGTGCGTCACTCTCCACCGCGATGACTTCTGGAAGACCGTCGCCCGTGACGTCGATCACGCGGGGCGCGAGGTCTTCGAACACCAGATGATCGGGCAGCGTAAAGCTGCGGCGCTTGCCATCTGAAAGCGTGAGTTCAATCGAACCCCATTCGATCTGGTCACCCAAGACGCCGTGGGGATAGCGGGTGGTCGGATCCGTGTAGCGGGCGGTCGCTATGGTTTCGGCGGCCAAGGCAGGACCCGCCAGCCACAGGCACACAGCCATCAGCGCGCCGCGTACGTGGCACGGCCAAAAGCGCACCGCCGGACGCGGCGCTTTGAAGCCGCAGCGCATGCCGCCGGACGAGCGGGGCATGCGTCGTCGCATCAGATCTGCTTTTCCGGCATCTGGACGACCAGCCCGTCCAGTTCGTCAGTCACCTTGATCTGGCACGTCAGACGCGAACGGGCCGGGTCGGGCTCGTAGGCGAAATCCAGCATGTCTTCTTCCATGTCGTCCTTGGCAGGCAGTTTCTCGACCCAATCGGGATGGATGTAGACGTGACAGGTCGAGCAGGCGCAGGCGCCGCCGCAATCGGCCTCGATGCCGGGAATGTTGTTGTCACGGGCGCCTTCCATGACGGTCAGGCCGTTGGCGACCTCGACAGTGTGTTCGGTGCCGCCATGCTCGACATAGGTGATCTTTGCCATTGCTCGCGTCTTCCTTCTGCGGTGTTCAGGTTCCTCATTAGTCAAGGGATTTAGGTCTTTCCAGTGCCATTTGCGACCAATCGGGGCGTGATCGGGCAAACGGTCCGTCATTGTCGCCCAAATTCCACGCGTTCGCGCCGCAACCGAGTGGTTTGACCGGTTTATTCCATCAAAGGTTGAGGCTCGGATAGCGGTTTCGATTGTTGCGTGCATGGATTTGTGTTCTGGTCGTGTGACCGTGATTTGATAAGGGAGTGAGCAGATGCCGTTGACGGTTCAGGACGCAAAGATTGTGGTTGGGATGAACGAGCGGGGCGATGCCGAGCATGACATTGCCGCGTGGTTTGGCGAAAGCCAGGCGAAAATCGTGGAGGTGATCGACGGGATCAGCCATGGTGCATTGGCAGCAGCGAATGACGATGAGCTTCATCCGGTCGGAGCACCGGGCCCCAAGGCTCTGCGGTTGCGCAGTGACGTTTTGCGGGCGCTGGATGCGTTGGACGGGGATGACCTGGCCAAGGCCAAGGCGGTTCTGCGGGAAGGTTTGGCCACGTTCAACGCGCATGACGCCAAGTGACCCTTGTCTGCGCTGCGGTCGCGCGTAGCGCATGACCTTTCTGGCTGTGGTTTCGGTCCCCTGCATCTGGACATTCAGGGCATTTGTTCTATTTTTGTTCTTATGCGTATCGCATCGACACCACAGCCCAGTTCGGGCCGCCCATGGCCCAGACCACCGGCTTGCCTTCCAGCCGACCGACTGGACGACCCGCCCGAGGGTGCGCGGGTTGCTGTGGCGGGATTGGTGATCCTGCGGCAGCGGCCTGGTACGGCCAAAGGGGTGATCTTCATCACGCTCGAAGACGAGACCGGCATCGTGAACGTGATTGTCTGGCGCAAGATCTATGAGCGGTTCCGCCGAGCGGTGATCTCGGGGCGGTTGCTGCGGGTAACCGGGCGGATGCAGCGGGCCCATGCGGTGACCCATGTGATCGCGGAAGAGATCGAGGACATATCGGGCATGCTGGACCTGCTGGTGCGGGGTGACGGGGCGGATGCCTACCGGCCCCAGCCGACTGCAGAGCACAATGAGTTCGCCAAAACGCGCAATTTCGGCTAGTCTTTTGCATCATGCGGTTGCCGGGGGGGGGGAGCGCAGATGTCAACAAATTCGGCTGGTTTCGTGGGCAATATTCCAAGTCATTACGACGCGGGGTTGGGCCCGAATATCTTCACTGACTACGCAGACAGACTTGCCGCCCGTTGCGCCGAAGAGCCGGTGGCCAAGGCCATTGAACTGGCCGCGGGTACGGGGATCCTGAGCCGCAAGCTGTGCGATGTGCTGCCGAGCGAGGCCCAAGTTCTGATCTCGGACCTGAACGCGCCCATGCTGGAGGTTGCAAAGGCCAAATTCTCGGCGGCGGACAACGTCGAGTTCGCGGTCGTCAACGCGATGGATCTACCGTTCGAAGACGGCGCGTTCGACCTGATTACCTGCCAGTTCGGGGTCATGTTCTTTCCCGACAAACCCGCTTCGTTCCATGAGGCGGCGCGGGTGCTCAGACCGGGTGGGCGCTATGTTTTCAACGTGTGGAGCCCGATGTCCGAAAACCCGTTCTCGCAGGTCGCGCACGATGTGGGGGCGCATTTCTTTCCGCAGGATCCGCCGGGATTCTACAAGGTACCGTTTCACTATGGTGACCCCGAGGCCGTCCGGGCCGATCTGAGGGCCGCAGGCTGGACGGATATGGAACACGAAACGATCCGGTTGACGAAGACCATCGTCAACCCGGAAGCCTTTGCCCACGCTCTGGTTTTTGGAAACCCGTTGGTCGATGAAATACGAGAGCGCGGCGGCGTGGATCCCACGGACGTGGCCGCGCGGATGTTCTCTGAATTGAAGCGCGTCTTTGGTCCGCAGGGCATGACGATGCCACTGTCAGCGACCACGTTCGTCTGCCGAAAGACCTGACGGTAGCTCGCGCACAATCCGACCCGGGTCAGAAAAAACCCAATGACGATCAGGCCAACAGCGCCTGACCGTTCTTGAGGTGACGCGAAATCAGACCGCGCTGCTTGTGACCTTTTGGAATCAGGGCGGCTGGCCGCGGTTCAAAGCCGGGGTCCTCAAGCTCGGGGAACAGGGCCAATATCTCGGCGCGAGCCGCCTCGGGGATGGATTTCAGCGCTTCGGGACCGGCGAACAGGCTTTCGCTTGGGGTGTCGTTGGCAAAGATGACCTGATGCGTGTCGAAAAGAAGGTGGAAATAGCAAACGGACTCCGTGGCACAGACCCGGTCAATGCCGTCCAGCGGCAGCAGCGACTTGGCCGAAACCAGCACCTCGTTGGTGTTGAACATGCGCTGCGCGATCTTTGACCGCACCAGAATGCGGTGCTGGGGTGAAACGATCAGGTCCTGTGTTGGCAGCCCTGCGCAGAGCGCGCCGGCGGAAATCCGGATTGGAACCAGTTTCGGATTGGCGGAGAAGTCGACGCTGTCCAGCTCACGGCGCCCGATCCAGCGGATCGGTTCATAGCTGCCGGCGTAGGTCAGAACCAGATCTCCGACCGACAAGTCTTCGATCCTTGTTGTCCCGTCCTTGGTGGTGATCAGTGTGCCGGCGGTAAAGCATGGGACATTCGAAATCGGCGATGCCTGACCATCACTGCTGCCGGCAACCTCATAGGTCGTACCGGGCGTTGGCAGGACGGGGCCGCTGATGCCGACATTCACGCCATCGATGCGAATGACCCAGAACGTGTCGCCGGAGGTTGTCGTAAAACCGAACTCAAGCTCGACCTGATCGCCGGGCTGAAAGGTCTGTCCGTTGATCGTCACCGCCTGGCTCAATACCTGGTCGTTGTTGGCCGTACTGGGCGACGACCCGTCGCCGGGCGTGTCGATGTAACCGTCCGAAAACAGCTGGCTGGCCGTGCCGTCGTCATCCTCGACGTTGATGACGGTCAGCGCTGCACCAGCATTCAGGGAAAAGGTCGTTCCGACAGGATAGCCGACAGTGTTGTTCGTCGATGCGCCGGTCCATTGGTCGAACCCGTAAATCGGAACCGTGAAATTGAATGTCGCTAAACCTTAACTCCTTGTTACCGCTTGTAGTTACAGAACGGCCAACGCGCAATTCAACTGTCGTCAGGGTCTTGATGCAGAAAGAGGTGCGATACGCTCCAAGTTGCCTGAAATTTCAGCATTTGGTGAACGCTACCGTTTGAACAGAACGTTCTGCGCGTCTTTGCTGCGATGGTCTCCGCGCAGCTCGGCATGCAGGGCACGTCCCGCCTGAACTCCGGGGCGGGCTCCCACGGTTTCCAGCCACCGGGCAAAGTGGGGCTTGTCCTCCAGCGTCTGCTGTTGACCCTCCCACAGGCTGGCCCAGCCCCAAATCGACATATCGGCGATCGAATAGAAGTCGCCGGCAACATACTCGTTGTCGGCAAGGCGCCGGTCCAGAACGCCGTACAGGCGCGCAACCTCGGTGCGATAGCGGTCCTTGGCATAGGGCAGGTCCTGCGGTGGCTCCAATTGGGGGGCATATTTCAGAAAGTGGTGCGCCTGTCCCGCCATCGGTCCGACGCCACCCATCTGCCACATCAGCCATTCCTCGACCGCGATCCGGTCACGCTCGGTCGACCCATAGAACCGGCCGGTCTTGCGGGCCAGATACATCAGGATCGCGCCGCTTTCGAAAACCGAGATCGGTGCGCCATCCGGGCCGTCTGGGTCGACGATCGCAGGCATCCGGTTGTTGGGCGAGATTTTCAGAAACTCGGGCGCGAACTGATCGCCTTTGCCGATGTTTATGAGGTGGGTCTGGTAGGGCAGCCCCATCTCCTCAAGGGCAATGGATACTTTCCAGCCATTTGGCGTGGGCCAGAAATACAGGTCGATCGGGTGTGTCATGGGGCCTCCGTGTTGCGGGACGATCATGAGCCATTCGCCGCAAAGGGCAAGTGCGCGGTGGATGTCGCGGCTTGACGCCCGCGCGCCCGAGGCGTATGCGAAATCCAGAAACCACGTGGCGATTTGTTACCGGATTGCGGGCCACGCTAAACAACACCGCTAAAAGGTCAGGATGAAAGACCCCTTTCGCTTGACCGCGTCTGGGGTTTTTTTGATTTGCCCTCGGGTTTCGGGGCCGAAAGGTAAAGACATGAGCGAAAGCTGGAACAAACGCACCCAAGCCGTCCACGGCGGTATCCGTCGCAGCCAGTACAACGAAGTCAGCGAGGCGATTTTCCTGACGCAGGGGTTCGTCTACGACACCGCCGAGCAGGCCGAAGCTCGGTTCATCGAGACTGGCCCGGACGAGTTCATCTATGCCCGTTATGGCAACCCGACGGTTGCGATGTTCGAACAGCGCATCGCTGCGCTTGAGGGGGCCGAGGATGGTTTTGCGACGGCGTCCGGTATGGCGGCCGTGAACGGGGCGCTGACCTCGATGCTGAAGGCGGGCGATCACGTGGTTTCGGCCAAGGCCCTGTTCGGGTCGTGCCTGTACATTCTGGAGAATATCCTGACCCGCTATGGTGTCGAGGTGACCTTTGTCGACGGTACGGACATGGACCAATGGAAGGCCGCGATCCGGCCCGACACCAAGGCCGTGTTCTTCGAATCCATGTCGAACCCCACGCTCGAAGTCATCGACATTCGCGCGGTGGCAGAACTGGCCCATGCGGTGGGGGCCACAGTGATCGTCGACAACGTGTTCTCGACCCCGGTGTTCTCGCAAGCGATCGCGCAGGGCGCGGATGTGGTGGTTTACTCGGCCACCAAGCATATCGACGGGCAGGGACGCGCGCTGGGCGGCGTGATCCTGGGCGCCAAGGAGTTCATTCGCGGAACGGTCGAGCCGTACCTCAAACACACGGGCGGCGCACTCAGCCCGTTCAACGCCTGGATCATGCTCAAGGGGCTGGAAACGTTGGCCCTGCGAGTCAATGCCCAGGCCGAGACGGCGCAGAAACTGGCCGACGCGCTGGAAGGCCATGAGACGCTGGAGCGGATCATGTATCCGGGCCTGAAATCTCATGCTCAGAACGCTCTGGTGCAGAGCCAACTGGGGGGCAAGGGCGGTACGGTCCTGTCGCTGGACATCAAGGGGGGTAAGGACGCGGCCTTCCGGTTCCTTAACGCGCTGACGATCCCGGTAATTTCGAACAATCTGGGCGATGCCAAGTCCATCGCAACCCATCCGGCAACGACCACGCACCAGCGGTTGAGCGATGCGCAGAAAGACGAATTGGGCATCACGCTCGGTTTGATCCGCTTTTCTGTCGGACTCGAAGATGCCGACGATCTGCTGGAGGATATCCGGCAGGCATTGTCGGCTGCTGCGGTGTGACGGCGGACACGCGCCGTTGAACACATCGGCAACCGCGCAATGTCGCCCGGGTAAAAGGGCGCAATCCGTTCGGAAATGGCGGTTTTGCGATGGTTTTTTCGATCCGGGCTGCTATCTGACCCGTATTGGGTTACACTGCGGTTTCCGCCGCAGTCAGAGATAGCCTGACGACACACCGAGGATACGCAGCCAATGAACATTCATTCGCGCGACATTGACGAAAAACCAGATCGGAACGAGGCCGCTGAGGCTCTCAAGGTTCTGCGGAAATGGGCAAAGGGCGCCAGCGAGGCCGAGATCAGCCAGCTTGATCCGGCGGTGGCCCGCCTGGTGCCCGGGTTGATTCCGGACAACTACCCTTCGATGTCACGTGAATACCCCGAAGACTTCAAAGTCGACGAAGCCTACAAATCTGCGTTGCCCGATCTCCAGAACGGCCCGTCCAGCCTGATCCGCGGTGCGAAACAGCAGATCCAGCATGTGGGCATCTCGAATTTCCGCCTGCCGATCCGATTTCACAGCAAGAACGGTCCGGACCTGACGCTGGAAACCTCGGTTACGGGCACCGTCAGCCTCGAAGCCGAGAAAAAGGGCATCAACATGTCCCGGATCATGCGGTCCTTCTACAAGCATGCCGAGCGTACGTTCAGTTTCGAGGTGATGGAATCTGCGCTGAGCGATTATCTAACCGACCTCGACAGTTTCGATGCAAGGCTTCAGATGCGCTTCTCCTATCCCGATCGGGTCAAAAGCCTGCGTTCGGGTCTTGAGGGATATCAGTATTACGACATCGCGCTTGAACTGGTCGAACAGGGCGGCGTGCGTCAGAAGATCATGCATCTCGACTATGTCTATTCTTCGACTTGCCCATGCTCGCTGGAACTCAGCGAACACGCCCGGTCGGTGCGCGGACAGCTTGCGACGCCGCATTCGCAGCGTTCCGTGGCGCGCATTTCGGTCGTGGTCGATTGTGACGCCGATTGCCTGTGGTTCGAGGATCTGATCGCCCTGTGCCGCCGCGCCGTCCCCACCGAAACCCAGGTGATGGTCAAGCGCGAAGACGAACAGGCCTTTGCTGAGCTGAACGCCGCCAACCCCATCTTTGTCGAAGACGCCGCGCGTCTGTTCTGTGCCGAGCTGCTGGCCGATCATCACGTCGGTGACTTCCGCGTCATCGCCAGCCATCAGGAAAGTCTGCACAGCCACGATGCGGTGTCGATTCTGACCGAGGGGCCGACATTTGCATCCACCAGCTTGGACCCGCGCCTGTTCACGACGCTGTTCCACGTCGGCTGACCCAAAAAACGCCGCGAAAACCGGCGTATATTGGGCGGTAGGCGCCTTTTTGCCGCAATGCAGCGGAAAATGCTGCATGCGCGCGATTATTTGCATACATTGAAGATGAATGCAGCTGTGGCGCGCCATGTCAGTTGTGGCGCACCACCCCGAAAGGAAGCCGGGACGTGTTACGCCTTGGACTGCAATACACCTTCGTCCGTCCGCGCGATCGGAACGGCAAGGGCTTTTCTACCTCGGAAATCGGGCTGCTTCATTGCTACAGGAGAGACTTGGAATGAATCCCATTGCCCAACAGCTTGAGCTGCAGGCCGCCGCCGTGCGTCTGGCCGGCTATGCCGTGACCAGCCAGATGAAAATGATGCAGGCATTTGCTCAAACCGTGTTCCCCATGCCGGTTGCGTCGGTCACCGAACCAACGAAGCCGGCCGTGAAGTCGGCCAAGAAACCGGTGGCGCGAACCACGGCCAAACCCGCCGCGAAGAAGGCGAAACCTGTGGTCCGGGCCAAGGCCAAGACGGTCGCAAAGCCGGCTCCGAAGCCGAAGGCACCCGCAAAAGCCGCACCGAAACCGGTCACGAAGGCCACAGCCAAGCCCAAAACGCCGCCTGCAACGGCTCAAAAACCGCCGCAGCCCGTCGCAACGGCCACTCCTGCACAGCGCGTCACTCCGGTCGCATCGGAGAAACCCGCAACGGCCGTGACGCCCAAGGCCAAGCCCACCGAGGCAAAACCTGCGGCTTCAACCGAAGAAGCCAAGGCCAAAAAGCCCGTAGCGGCTGCAACAACCAAACCCGCCGAGGCACCGAAACCGGCCACGCGCCGCACGCGTGCGCCGTCCAAGCCACCGGCCATGCCGCCCGTGGCTGAAAAAATGGACGACTGATCACAGATCATCTGCTTGACACTTTCGGGCCGGCGCGCCAACGCTGCCCGTCATGATGGATCTTCGCCCGGTCGGATATGTGATTGGCTTGCTGGTCGCCATACTTGGGGCGACCATGCTGTTGCCGATGCTTGCGGACATCATCGAGAGTCGGGGCGAGTGGAACGTTTTCTTTGAAAGCGGTGTCATCACGATCCTGACCGGCGTGGTTCTGGCCATGAGCTGCTCGAACGGTGTGGGCGAGGGGCTGACCATCCGTCAGACCTTTTTGCTGACCACTGGCGTCTGGGTCGCGCTGCCGCTGTTCGGGGCAATCCCCTTCGTGTTCGGTGAGACCGAGCTTCGATTTGTCGATGCCTATTTCGAAGCCATGTCCGGGCTGACCACCACCGGGTCGACCGTAATCTCCGGGTTGGATGATCTGCCGCGTGGCCTGCTTTTGTGGCGCGGTTTGCTGCAATGGCTGGGCGGGATCGGCATCATTGTCGTGGCCATGGTTTTCCTGCCCGAGCTCAAGGTCGGCGGAATGCAGATCTTCCGCTCGGAAGGGTTTGAAACCATGGGGAAAATCCTTCCTCGCGCGCAAGAGATCGCGGGCCAGATTTCGCTGATCTATGTATTCCTGACCGTAGCCTGCGCCCTGGTTTATGCCGGCTTGGGAATGAACTTTTTCGACGCGGTCGTTCATGCGTTCACAACCATGTCCACCGGAGGGTTCTCGAACTATGACGCCTCGTTCGGTACGTTCTCGGGGCCCGCGGAATACGCCGCGTCCATATTCATGATCCTGGCTGCGCTGCCGTTCGTGCGGTATGTGCAATTCGTCAACGGCCGGACAGGCTCGATCCTGGAAGACAGCCAGATCAGGGCCTTTCTGGCCACGATCGCCGTTCTGGTGGCGATCATGGCTGTCTTTCTTACATCGGTCTTTCCGCACCACTGGGAACAGGCGGTGCGCGAGTCGTTGTTCAACATCACCTCGATCATTTCCGGCACCGGCTACGCCAGTGTCGATTACATGACCTGGGGCAGTTTTCCGATCATGATGTTCTTCATGATCGGCCTGATCGGCGGTTGCGCCGGTTCTACGGCCTGCTCCATCAAGATCTTCCGCTATCAATTGCTGATTGCTTCCATCAAGGCTCAGATCAGTCGGATCCGGTCGCCGCACGGAGTGTTCGTGCCCAAATATGATGGCCGCGCCATCAGCCGCGATGTCCTGACATCGGTCATGAGCTTTTTCATGTTCTTCGCGCTGTCGCTGGGGGCGCTGTCCTGGGCGCTGGCGCTGACTGGTCTGGATTTCATCACAGCGGTATCCGGTGCAGCGACGGCGCTTGCAAATGTCGGCCCCGGTTTGGGTGATCAGATCGGCCCCGCAGGGAATTTTGCCGGGCTGAACGACACGGCCAAGTGGTTGTTGACCTTCGGAATGCTGACCGGCCGGCTGGAGCTGATGGCCGTGTATGTCCTGTTCACCATTCGGTTCTGGAGAGGCTGATGAAAAGACCATTGGGCGCCCAAATCTCGCACATGCTCAAGGATCGGGGGGTCGAAGTCATTTTCGGCATTCCCGGTGTGCACAATCAGGAAATGTACCGTGGAATCGAAGAAGCGGGCATTACTCATGTGCTGGCGCGGCATGAGCAGGGCGCGGGCTTCATGGCTGACGGTTATGCACGGGCGACGGGCAAGCCCGGCGTGGCCTACGTGATCACCGGTCCTGGCCTGTGCAACGTCATGACGCCGATGGGGCAGGGCTATACCGACTCGGTTCCGATGCTGGTTCTGTCCTCCTGTCTGAGCGAAACGCAGGCACAGCGCGGCCAGTTGCACCAGATGAAAGACCAGCGCGCGGCCGCTGAATGCGTGACCGACTGGTCCTGCCAGGCAAACGACGCGCAATCAGCCTATGGCCTGATCGAACGCGCCTTTGAGGAGTTCGCGCTGAAACGTCCGCGCCCCAAGCATATTCAGGTCCCGATCGCGCAGTTGGAGGCCGAGGCCGACCCCGCTCCTTTTCCGAACCAGGACGCGGTGCGGGTCAAGGCTCTGGCGCCGGACATTGCGCCGGTTCTGTCGCTGCTGAACATCGCACGGCGGCCGCTGTTCATATTTGGTGGTGGGTCGAGGTCTAACCTGTGGCGCCAGATTCTGTCTCAGCTCGGTGCGGCCTGTTTCACCACTTATGCGGGGCGTGGGTTGGTCGGCACCGGCTATACCCTGGATTTCGGCGCGACCTTGCCGCGACCCGGCAGTGCCGAGGTGATTGGGTCGGCCGATCTGGTCATCGCGGTCGGTACCGAATTGGGTGAGGTCGACCTTTGGCGCGACCGGTTGGGCCACAAGGCGACCTTGGTGCGGGTTGACCTCGACCCCGAGGTTCTGGCCGACCGGCACCGGGCGGCGGTCAAGCTGCAGGCCGACGGCGAAAGTTTTGCCCATTCACTGTGGTCCGCGACCCAAGACTGCAAGCCGGCCACCGGCTGGTCGCCGGAAGAGGTGGCCGAAGCCCGAGCGCGCTGGCGCGCCGAGGTCGACGCGGAAAGACCGGGTATCGTGCCGGTTGCCGACGCCTTGCGTGCAGCGATGCCCGCCGACACCATGATCTATTCCGACATGACCCAGTTCGCATATGTCGCGAAAGAAGTCTGGGACATGGCGCGCCCATACCACTGGCACCACCCGACCGGGTTCGGCACTCTGGGCTATGCACTGCCGGCCGGGATCGGCGGCGCGGTTGCGCGGCGCGGAAAGCCAACTGCCGTGATCGCGGGTGACTACGGGTTCCACTATACGATGCAGGAACTGGGTGCGGCGGTCGAGCTGGGGTTGTCGCTGCCCATCATCCTTTGGGACAACGGCAAGCTGAAAGAGATCGAGGACAGCATGGTCGGCAGCCAAATTGCTCCGAACGCGGTTGTCGCGCGCAACCCTGATTTCTGCAAGCTGGCCGAGGCTTTCGGTGCGCGGTCGGCCGCTCCAAACTCGCTACCTGAAATGCAGGCTGCCGTTCGCGCGGCCTTTGACGCGCCCGTGCCGACCCTTGTGCACGTCACGCCCGATATCTTGAAGGGATGAAAAAAGGCGCCGCAATGTCCTGCGGCGCCTTCAAATTCTGTTCGTGACTTTCGGTCAACCCCAGCAGTTCACCAGCACGGTCATGCCAGTCGCGCGGCGGTTCAACTCGTCGGGCGAAACCTGGCCGGTTTCCTGCGCTGTCTGAGCCGTTGCCCCGGCCTTTGACAGGATCTCGTGAAGGCGGTCGGCCGCGGCAGCCAGGCTGACATCGCGGGGCAGGGTGCGCCCCTCGGTCCGCGCAGGCAGCAGCATTCCGACCACGTTGCCGTGATCATCGAATACCGGGCCGCCGGCGTCTCCGGGTTGTGCGGTCAGGCTCAGGCGGGTCACACCGGCCTCTCCGTTCAGCCCGCGGATATCGGCGATCTTGCCGTAGGTCAGGGTCGGAGCCCCCAAAGCGCCCCCATATGAGTATCCCGCGACGGCCACTTCAGATTGCAGGCGAGGCTGGGCTTCGTTCAAGGCCGCAACGGCCATCGGTGCCAGCGTCTTGTTGGGGCGCAGGACTGCCACGCCCAGTTCGGGATCGCTCCACGCGGTTTGCAGTTCCTGACCGTCCTCAAGGGTGACGCGGGTGCAGTTCTGCACAGCCTCGGCCACGGTCAGGACCAGACCGTTGGGATCGGCAAAAAAGCCTGACCGAGACAACCGTGGTTTTCTGAGTTGGAGACCGGACATCAAGTCGATGCTTTGCTCGGCATTGGCGCCAGCCCCAGCATCAAGAACACCATCGGTGGTTTCAAAGCTGGCGGTCATTGCCGCCAGAACCCGGACGCGGCGTGCGTCATCGCCTTCGGGCCAGACAAGGGTGAAGCCTTTGATCTTGCCGTCGCTCAGATTGGCTTGTGTATAGGATACGATCCCGTTGCCACGGCCTTCGATGGTAAACCTGTCGCCACGCAGCTCACGCGGGCCGTTCAGCGGCACGATCTCAAGCGATTGCATCGCCTCGAACAGCGCGCGCAAAGTGGTTTTGCTGCCCTCTTGGCTAATCAATACGACCCGTGCGTCTAGATCTCCGCTGGAATTGAAATGCGCGAACGGCGCCTCGTATCGGTCGAAGGAAATCACTCCAAGCGGCAGATCGACGGAAATCCCGGCGCGATCATCGACGTGGCGGGCCATGCCGACGCTGATCAGCGGGGCATTGTAGTCATCCATCAAAGCCTTGCGCTGTGCCGTCGTCAGGACACCGGTCGGTTCAAAGCCGTTGAACCGCTGCCATTCCGCCATCGACCGGCGTGTACCTTGGCCGAATGCCCCGTCAATGGTCGAACTGTAGAACCCGGCAGCCTGCAATGCGGTTTGCAGGTCTTTTCGTTCCTGTCCGCTCAGCAGCCGCTCGGACTGCAGGGCCTGTGA
Source organism: Ruegeria arenilitoris (assembly GCF_013032855.1). GTDB lineage: Bacteria > Pseudomonadota > Alphaproteobacteria > Rhodobacterales > Rhodobacteraceae > Ruegeria > Ruegeria arenilitoris. The sequence goes on along the minus strand of NZ_WQDA01000002.1, from coordinate 348,459 downwards.
TCTCGTCTCGTCCGAAGGTTGCGGTGTCAGACCGGCCTGAGGCTGCTCTGGCTGCGGCTCGGGCTGAACGGGCGCTGTGATTGCCCCGCGGTTCAGGACATTGGCGCCGATTGGCCAGAACTGCTGCCCGAGGGCGCCTGAAAATGTGATGAAACTGTCTGAGGGGATCTGCCGTTCGGCCCGGTAGACGCGCAGCACCTGCTCGGCGTCGGCCCGCAGATAGGGGCCGATCACTATGGCGTACCAGCCGCTGTTCAGGCGGAACCCGTTCACGTCGGGCAGGGCATTGGCATAGACTTGCGCCCGGTCCTGTGCCTCGCGCAGCGATGGCTGCGCTTCGACCTGAACCCAGACGCCTGCGTCAGCCCCCTGTTGAGCATACGCAGCGCGCATGCCGACTGTAATCAGTAAAAGAATTGCAACGAATATGCGTGTCATTTTCTGCCCGTTTTATGCGGTGTTTTGGCTTTGCCTCAACTTACGCGATTCAGGGGTGAAAACGCTATGCCCACGATACGGGGAATTTCTGGTGTGGCGGCACAGTGACAGCAGGTGGACATTGGCCCGTTGACGCCCCTTTGCCCCTTGCATAGGAAGGGCAAAACCGACCGGAACCGGGCAAATCCGCGCCCAAAGGGAATGTCATGACCGAACCGTCCAGCGCACCACGTTCATTTCAGGAAATCATCCTGCGGCTTCAGAACTACTGGGCCTCGAAGGGCTGTGCCATCCTGCAGCCATACGACATGGAGGTCGGTGCCGGTACGTTCCACCCTGCAACCACCCTGCGGGCTTTGGGGTCCAAACCCTGGGCTGCGGCCTACGTTCAACCGTCGCGCCGTCCGACCGATGGGCGCTATGGCGAGAACCCCAACCGCTTGCAGCATTACTATCAGTACCAGGTGCTGATCAAACCCAGCCCTCCGGACCTGCAAGAGCTGTATCTGGGCAGCCTTCAGGCCATCGGCATCGACATGGACCTGCACGACATCCGTTTCGTCGAGGATGACTGGGAAAGCCCCACCCTGGGCGCATGGGGCCTGGGCTGGGAGGTCTGGTGCGACGGCATGGAAGTCAGCCAGTTTACCTATTTCCAGCAGGTCGGCGGCCATGACTGCGCGCCGGTCTCGGGCGAGCTGACATATGGTCTGGAACGGCTGGCGATGTATGTTCTGGGCATCGACCACGTAATGGACATGCCCTTCAACGACCCGCAATCGCCCAGCCCGCTGACATATGGCGACATCTTCAAGCAAACCGAAGAGGAATACGCCCGTTGGAACTTTGATGTGGCCAACACCGAGGTTTTGCTGCGCCACTTCGAAGAGGCCGAGGAAGAATGCGCCGCGATCCTGAGCCAGGAAAACGTTGACCCCAAAACGGGCAAGCGGATCATCATGGCGCATCCTGCTTATGACCAGTGCATCAAGGCCAGCCATATCTTCAACCTCCTGGACGCGCGCGGCGTGATTTCGGTGACCGAGCGGCAGGCCTATATCGGGCGGGTGCGCGCGCTAGCGAAGCAATGCGCCGATGCCTTCGTGCAGACCGAGGCCGCAGGTTTTGAGGCCTGATGGCTCGTCGCACCCCACAGGAGGATCGCGCATGACCGGGAAAATGCTGGCAATTCTGTTGGTCGCTTGCGCCGTCATTGCTGGCGTCAGCATGTATTACCTGCAGGTCTACGGCTACTACTACGAGGTCGAACCCTCACCCGGTCAGGATGTTGTTCTGACCGAAACCGCGACCGGCCAACCGGTGCCAATTGCCTACAGCGCGTTTCAGGCGATCGACGCCGACAGCTCTCCGATCCGGTATCGGGCTTGTTTCCAGACAGATCTGAAGCCGGAACAGCTGGCCGTCCGCTACATGAGCGGCGAAAAGGCCGAGCCGCTGACGGCCCCAGGTTGGTTCGACTGCTATGATGCGGCTACTCTGGCCGAGGCGTTGGCGAACGGATCCGCCCGCGCTTTCATAGGGGTCAAGAATATCCACTACGGCGTTGATCGGATCGTCGCGGTGACGCAGGACGGCTCGGGCTTTGCCTGGCATGCCCTGAACAACTGCGGCGAAAAGGCCTATGACGGAACGGTTGTCGGCGAAGAGTGCCCGCCCCGACCGGAAAACTGAGTGGGCGGGATGGGGTTCATCGTTGAAATCCCCGGATTTCTGACGGCAACGCTGGGCTTTGCCGTCTACCTGATGGGCGCCGAGATCAACGCCCGCACAGAGGTTCTGCGCCGATTCAACATTCCCGAACCCGTAACCGGAGGTCTGTTGGCCTCGTTGGTGGTTCTGACGCTGTATCTGCTGTTCGGTATGGAGCTGGAGTTCGACCTGACCGCGCGGGATTTCCTGCTGGTGCTGTTCTTTGTCGGGATCGGCCTGAATGCCCGGCTGTCCGATCTGATCGCGGGCGGAAAGCCTCTGGTGCTGCTGCTGATCCTGACGTTGCTGACGATCGTGGCGCAGAACCTGATCGGCGCGGCGGGGGCGGCGGCCTTCGGCTATCCGGCGCAGTCCGGCGTTCTGTTCGGGTCGGCCGCCCTGATCGGCGGCCACGGCACCGCCATCGCCTGGGCGCCCGAGGTTGCGCAGGTCACCGGGCTTGAGGGAGCGACTGAACTGGGGGTGGCCGTGGCGACCCTGGGCCTGGTTCTGGCCGCGCTGGTTGGTGGCCCTATCGCGCGCCTGTTGATCGAAGGGCGCGACCTGTCGCCAAACCGGCCGGACGAAGAACACACGATCGGCGTGCCCGACGAGCCGTCAGACGCGGCCGCGAAGATCGACCACCTGACGGTGATGCGGGTGCTGCTGTACCTGAACATGGCCATCATCGCGGGCTATGCTCTGTCCGAGGTGATCCTGGCCGCGGGTTTGAAACTGCCGCTGTTCGTGCCCTGCCTGATCATGGGTATCGTGATCGGCAACATGCGCCCGCTGCTGGCCCCGCGCGCCGCGCCGGTGTCGCGCACGCCGTCGCTGGCGCTGATCTCGGAATTCGCGCTGGGCGCGTTTCTGGCCATGTCGCTGATGAGCCTGCAACTGTGGACCATCGCCGATCTGGGCCTGTCCATCGTGGTGATCATGACGGCGCAGACGTTGTTTGCGGTGGCCTTCGTGATCTGGGTTCTGTTTCCGGTCATGGGCGCCAACTACCGTGCGGCCGTGCTGGCTGCGGGGTTCGGCGGCTTCGCGCTGGGCGCGACACCGACCGCAATTGCCAATATGACCGCCGTAACCAAGCGATACGGGCCTTCGCCTATTGCCTTTATCGTGCTCCCCCTTGTATCCGCATTCTTCGTGGATATCGCCAATGCCATCGTCATCCAGACGATCGTCAATTTCTAAGGATCGAAAATGCCCGACCTGCTGATCGAACTGTTTTCCGAGGAAATCCCCGCGCGCATGCAGACCCGCGCCGGCGAGGATCTGAAAAAACGGATCACCGACGGTCTGGTCGAGGCCGGTCTGACCTATGCCCATGCGCACGCCCTGACCACGCCGCGCCGCCTGACGCTGGCGGTCGAGGGGCTGCTGGCGGAAAGCCCCACCATCCGCGAGGAGCGCAAGGGACCCAAGGTTGGCGCGCCCGAAAAAGCCATCGAAGGCTTCCTGCGGGGCGCAGGGATCAGCCGCGACCAGCTCGAGGAACGGGACACGCCCAAAGGTGCGGTCTATTTCGCCACCATCGAGAAACCGGGCCGCCCGGCGGCCGAGATCGTGGCCGAGGTTCTGGCCGACACGATCCGCAACTTCCCCTGGCCGAAATCCATGCGCTGGGGCAGCTCCTCCCTGCGCTGGGTGCGCCCTCTGCATTCGATCCTGTGCATCCTCAGCGATGAAGCCGGCGCGCAGGTCGTGCCGATGGAGATCGACGGGATCACCGCCGGTGACACCACCGAGGGCCATCGCTTCATGGCGCCGGGCCGGTTTGCCGTGACCGGGTTCGAGGATTACGCCGCCAAGCTGAAGCGCGCCTTCGTCGTGCTGTCGCCCGAGGAACGGGCCGAGCACATCTGGAACGACGCACAGAACATGGCCTTTGCCGCCGGTCTGGAGGTGGTCGAGGACAAGGGCCTGCTGGCCGAGGTGGCCGGGCTGGTCGAATGGCCGGTGGTGCTGATGGGGCAGATCGACGATGAATTCCTCGACCTGCCGCCCGAGGTACTGCAGACCTCGATGAAAGAGCACCAGAAATTCTTCTCGGTCCGCAACCCCGCAACGGGGCGGATTGAACGGTTCATCACCGTGGCCAACCGCGAGACCACCGACAATGGCGCGACCATCCTGGCTGGAAACCAGAAGGTGCTGTCGGCGCGTCTGGCCGATGCGAAGTTCTTTTGGGAGAACGACCTGCGCGTTGCCAAGGCAGACATCACGCAATGGACCCGTGCACTTGAAAACGTGACCTTCCACAACAAGCTGGGCACCCAGGCGCAGCGGATCGACCGCATTGCCGCGCTGGCCCGCGAACTGGCCACGGTCACGGGCGCCGACCCGGACCAGGCCGAGAAGGCCGCGCGGCTGGCCAAGGCCGATCTGAGTTCGGAGATGGTCTATGAATTCCCCGAACTTCAGGGGCTTATGGGGCGGTATTACATTGAGGCCGCTGGAGAAGACGCCGCCGTGGCCGCCGTGGCGCAGGAGCACTACTCGCCGCTGGGCCCGTCGGATGACGTGCCAACCGCGCCGCTCTCGGTGACCGTGGCGCTTGCCGACAAGCTGGACACGCTGACCGGGTTCTGGGCGATTGATGAAAAGCCGACCGGGTCGAAAGACCCGTTTGCGCTGCGCCGCGCGGCGTTGGGGGTGACCCGATTGATCCTGAACAATGATCTGCGAATGAATCTCAACCGTTTCTTCGACGCGCAACTGGTTCGGGCCGAAGCGGCTTCGAACGAGGCCTTGCACGACGAGCATGTCGCAGAGCTGTTGGATGAGATCGCCGATCACGGTGTTTTCGGAGCAGCGTTCCGCGCGGTGATGGAGAAGCTTGCGGGCGACGAGGCCGGGAAACACCAAGTGACGGATTTTCTGCATCTTGAACGGAAGGTGCCCGATACGTCCGAGGATCTTCTGACCTTCTTCCACGACCGCCTCAAGGTCTTCCTACGTGACGAGGGCATTCGCCACGACGTGATAGACGCCTGCATCGCGATGGACGGCAATGACGACCTCAACCTGCTGGTCAAGCGCGCCCGCGCGTTGAATGTGGTGATCGCGACCGAAGATGGCGAAAACCTGGTGCAGGGCTTCAAGCGCGCCAACAACATCCTGACCCAGGCCGAGGAGAAGGACGGGGTCGAATACTCGTTCGGTGCCGATCTGAAATTCGCCGAGACCGACAGCGAAAAGGCCCTGTTCGCCGCGCTGGATCAAGCTCAGGCCAAGATTGCACCGGCACTCAAGGCTGAGGATTTCCCGGCGGCGATGGCGGCCATGGCCGCGCTGCGCGGGCCGATCGACGCGTTCTTCGAGGACGTCCAGGTCAATTCCGACAATGCCGTGCTGCGCCGCAACCGCCTGAATCTGCTGAGCCAGATCCGCCAGATCTGCTCCAGCGTCGCGGACCTGACCAAGATCGAAGGCTGACCTTGTGGGCGCGCTCTGGCGCGCCCACAAGGCCCTTGCGCGGAAGGCTAGGGCGCTTATGCTGCGGTGAAACCAAAAGGTGCCGCAGTGCAGAATAATCCGCATACCACGCTCATCACTCCTGATGCTCCTGTCGCCGCCGACACGCATGGCGGCCGGGCGAAATGTCTGCAGCGCCTTGTGCGGTTGGACCTTCCCGTACCGCGTACGGTGGCTCTGTCCTTCGATCAGGTGCGGCGGATCGCTGACGGCGATATCCCGGCAATCGAAGCCATACTTGAACAGTTCGACGCATCGGCCTTGCTGTGCGTTCGCCCCAGTTCCGAGGACCCTGACTGGGGTGGCCCCGGCGCGGTTCTGAACATCGGGATGAACGATGCCCGTTTCGTGGAATTGTCCGACAAGATGGGTCCCGAGGCCGCTGCCGCACTGTATCTGCGGTTCGTCCAAAGTTATGCGATCCACGTTGCGCGACTGGACGCGGACGTTTTCGACGACATCGAAGCCGATGGTCGCGAAGGCCTGCGCCAGACCCTGCGCGCCTATGAGGACGAAACGGACGAAGCGTTCCCCCAGGACCGGGGCGAGCAGTTGCTGGCGGTCCTGCGCTCGATGGCGCGGGCGTGGGATGGTACGTCCGCCCGTCTGCTGCGGCAGGCCAAGGGCGCTCCGGCGGATGCCGGACTGGGCCTTGTCATTCAGGAGATGATCCCGGGCGTCGGTCAGGGCGAATGCGGATCGGGTGTGCTGCAGCTGGTGAATACCTCGACCGGCATGCCGCAGATCACAGGCCGCTACCTGAGCCAAAGCCAAGGGCGCGATGCGCTGGGCGAGGGGGTTGCGGCCCTCTACCTTGAAAAGGACCCGCGCGGGCAAGCGCTCGAGGATGTTGCGCCTCAGGCCTTTGCCGACCTCAAGGCCCATGCGGCGTTGATGCGGCGCAAATTGCGCGAAGAGATGCAGGTCGAATTCGTGATCGAAAACGGCAAGGTGCATATTCTGGACGGGGTCCGCGTTCAGCGCAGCGCCCGCGCCGCCATGCGGATCGCTGTTCGATTGGCCGAGGATGGCATCATCACCCCGCAGGAAGCCGTCATGCGGATCGACCCGCATTCTCTGAATGAGTTACTGCACCGTCAGGTGCATCCCGAGGCCAAGCGTGACGTGCTGACCACGGGTATCGGGGCCAGTCCCGGGGCGGCCACCGGCCGGATCGTGTTCACTTCGGCCGAGGCACAGGCCAGCGCCGCGCGCGGCGAGCCCTGCATTCTGGTGCGCCGTGAAACCTCGCCCGAGGATGTGCGCGGCATGCACGCCGCGGTCGCCGTACTGACCGAAAAGGGTGGCATGACCAGCCATGCGGCCGTGATCGGGCGCGGGCTGGGGCTGCCCTGTATCGTCGGCGCGTCCGAGATGCGGTTCCAGACCAAGAAAAAGCAGCTTACCGTTCCGGACGGCCGCGTTTTCACCACAGGCGACATTCTGACGATTGACGGAAGCTCGGGCCAGGTGTTGGCGGGCGAGCCGGCGATGCTCGAAGCTGCACTGGATGACTGTTTTCAAACCTTGATGAGCTGGGCCGACGCCGAGCGAGACATATCAATTCGTGCCAATGCCGACACTCCTGCCGACGCGCAGGCTGCGCGAAACTTCCAGGCGCAGGGGATTGGGTTGTGCCGAACCGAGCATATGTTTTTCGACCCCGGTCGTCTGATCGTGATGCGCGAGATGATTTTCGCTCAGACTTCATCGGGACGCGCGGCGGTTCTCGAGCGGTTGCTTCCGATGCAACGCGATGATTTTGTGCAGCTTTTCCGGATCATGGAAGGGCAGCCCGTCTGCATCCGACTGTTCGATCCGCCTCTGCACGAGTTTCTGCCGACCACGCGCAGCGGGCAGCGCGAACTGGCCGAAGCGCTGGACCTTCCGGTTTCGGATGTGGAGCGTCGGGTGGACGAAATGAGCGAGTACAACCCCATGCTGGGGTTGCGGGGCGTGCGCCTTGGTATCACGGTGCCCGAGATCTATGACATGCAAGCCCGCGCGATCTTCGAGGCGACGCTCGAAGCCAGCAAAAATGGCGCGCCGGTGGTGCCCGAGGTCATGATCCCGCTGGTTTCGGCCAAGCGCGAGGTCGAACTGATCAAGGCGCGGGTGGACACGGTTGCCGCAGCCGTCGCGACCGAGCGTGGTCAGGAGTTTGAATACCGGTTGGGTGTGATGGTCGAAACGCCCCGGGCCTGTTTGCGCGCCGAGGAAATCGCTCCTCATGCCTCGTTCCTGAGCTTCGGCACCAACGACCTGACACAGATGACCTATGGCCTATCGCGCGACGACGCGGGACGCTTCATGTCAGCCTATGTCCGGCAGGGGGTGTTCACCGAGGATCCGTTCCATGTTCTGGACGCCGATGGGGTCGGCGAACTGCTCAAGCTGGGCTCGGAGCGGGGGCGTACAGCTCGGCCCGATGTCACGCTTTCGGTCTGTGGTGAACATGGCGGCAACCCCGAATCAATCGCCCTTTGTCGGGATTTGAGGTTCGATTATGTGTCCTGTTCACCCTTCCGAGTCCCGGTCGCTCGGCTGGCTGCCGCTCAGTTGGCGATTTCGTCAAAACTTGGGGGTTGACAGGCCGTCAAAGCCCTAGGAATAGTGGTTTCGGGATGGACCTGTGGCTGATTAATTTTGGCCCCGCGGGCAAGATTTTTCTTGCTTTTTCCTCAGAACTGGACCTTTCGCGCCTTCTGCGTTATGACCCCGTCGCGCCCGCCGGGGGAGGGTATGGCGCGTGAAGTGCCTGTGCGAGGTTATCTGATGCTACGATATATACTGGCTGTTGCCATTGCGGCGGCAACCGTGATGCCGAGTGCGTCCGTTGCCGAGAGGGAAGCCACCGAAACTGCCAAGCGCGAACTGGTGTCGCGCAACGAGGTGCCGGGACAAAGCTTTCGCGACTATCTGAAGCTGTTCCAACCTAGGAAAGAGGTCCAACCGGTTGAGATTTCCTACACCAAGGCCTGGCTGGACCAACAGCCCAAAGCCAGCGGTGGCGAAGATCTGAAATGCTTGGCCGAGGCCCTGTATTTCGAAGCGCGCGGAGAGAGCGTGCGCGGCCAATTCGCGGTTGCCGAGGTGATTTTGAACCGGGTGGAAAGCACCCGTTTCCCGAACACCGTCTGCGGCGTGATCCGTCAGGGAACAGGCAAGAAATACCAGTGCCAGTTCACCTATACCTGTGACGGCCGCAAGGAAGTCATTCACGAGAAGAAAGCCTATGAGCGGGTGGCCAAAGTTGCCAAGGCGGCGATCGAGGGGGTCAGCGACCCGCTGACGTCGGGGGCCACGCATTACCACACCAAGGCGGTGCGCCCGTCGTGGTCGCGCGTTTACAAGGAAACTGCGCGTATCGGTGTGCATATCTTCTATCGCCACAACTACCGCACTGCGAGCAACTAGCGCGCATTGACGCACCCGCGCTGGAACGTTGATGGCGCGGGTGAAACCAAGGGCTATATTGCGGGCAAGGAGATCCGCAATGAATCTGAGCCGCCGAAGCCTTTTGAAATCTGCCGCCGCGCTTGCGGTGTTTCCAACGCTAGCGCGCTCCGCGCCGCTGACCCTGACTGCGCGCGAGGGCGCTCAGTTGATCGCCCCTCCGGGGTTTCCGGAAACCGAAATCTGGGGCTTTGATGGGTCGGTGCCAGGCAGCCAAATCCATCTGCAGCAAGGCGAGCGGGTTCAACGCCGCTTGGTGAACGAATTACCGCAAGCCACCTCGGTTCATTGGCACGGTATCCGCATCGACAACGTTATGGATGGCGTGCCGGGGCTTACTCAGGATGCGGTTCCAAGCGGCGCGACCTTCGACTATGATTTCATCGTGCCGGACGCCGGAACCTATTGGTATCATGCGCATAACAAGTCAGTCGAACAGGTGGCCCGTGGCCTGTATGGCCCTTTGATCGTGCACGAGTCCGAAGCGCCGGATGTGGAGCAGGATCTGGTGCTGATGCTCGATGACTGGCGACTTGATCCGGAAACGGCCCAGATTACCCAAGACTTCGACAACGGTCATGACCTCAGCCATGCTGGTCGGCTGGGAAACCTCACTACCGTCAATGGAGCATTCGACCCATCCTTTCCTGTTCAACAAAACCAACGCCTGCGTCTGAGGTTGGTCAACGCCGCGAATGCGCGTGTCTTCACCGTGGGCCTCGACGGAATGTCCGGATGGATCGTCGCGCTGGATGGAATGCCTTTGGCCGAGCCGATCCCGATTGAGGACACGTTCCCGCTGGCGCCGGCACAACGTGCGGATTTGTTGGTGGATGTGCTGGCTGCGGATGCGGAAACGGCCAGCCTGTTCAGTCAGGAACGTGACGGCGCCTTTGGTTTGGCCCGATTTTCTGTGGCAGGGCAGGCGGCTTCCGCTCCCCGGTCGGGAGTTCGGCCATTGCCGCCGAACCCGCTTCCGAAATTGACGGATCTCAACAACGTACCGCGGCATGAGATGAGGCTGCAGGGCGGTGCCATGCGCTGGCTTGAAAGCGCGCGGATTGGCGAGACCGAGCTCTCGGGCCGGGAACTGGCTCAGCTGGGGCGGTTCTGGGCGCTGAATGGCTACGCCGAGCGACCCGATGACCCGTTTCTTGACGCGCCCTTGGGAAGCGTTCACCGGATCGCCTTCGTGAACGAAACGGTATTCCCGCACGCGATGCACCTGCATGGTCACCACTTTCGGCTCATCTTGCCGGACGGAAGTCTTGGGCCATGGCGCGATACGGTTCTGGTCGAACGTGGCGAAACCCGCGAGATCGCGCTGGTCACCGATAACCCGGGCAACTGGCTGCTGCATTGCCATATGCTTGGACACGCCGCATCGGGTATGATGAGTTGGTACCGCGTCACCTGACGCCGCATTCGGCGGCTGGAATGGCGTTTGCTTGAATGCTATAGCCGCGCGGAACCACTAAATTGGGCAAACCTGTCCAAGCTGCCCGAAAAGGCCCGTGCCATGAGTACTGAAATCCGCCTTGCCTTTGCGCACCCGTCCGAACGGTCCGAGGCGACTGCGCCACGCGGGCCGCTGGATCGTATCTCGTTGCGCGACCACATTGTCGAGGTCGAGATCGGCGCCTTTCAGGCCGAACGGGGCACCACCCAGCGCATCTGTTTCAACATTGTGGTCGAAGTGCGTCCGCTGACCGAAAACATCGACGATGATGTCGATCGCATCCTGTCCTATGACCGGGTGACCGAGGCCATCGCCTATGAACTGGCAGCCGAGCGTCTGAACTTGCTCGAAACGCTGGCGGATCGAATAGCTGAGCGGATCTTGCTTGAACCTCAGGCGGTAAGAGCTTTTGTACGCATTGAAAAACTGGATCGCGGTCCGGGTGCTTTGGGCGTCGAAATCGTTCGTGGCAAGGATGCCGTCCATCACGATGTCATCGAAGAAGAGCGCCCACATCCCCGGCTGGTCTTTCTGTCGAACGCAGCGATTGAGTCCAAAAATTTGTCGGGCTGGATCGACCAGTTGGAAAACCGGCAGCGACCGCTGATTCTTTGCGTGGGCGCCTCCGATCTGCCGGTGCCGCAGACCGGCCATGCCATGACCCAGCGCCGGATCGACCTGCTAGCGATCGAGCAGAACGCTTGGGTGCTGGCCGCGCGTGATCATCGCTGCGTCGTCGTCTCGACCCGGACCGAACTGGACTGGGCCATGAAGAACGGTCAGATCTGTGTCTGGGCACCGTCCAAGATCGTGCTGGATGCGGTCGATGGGCCTTCGGCGGCGCCGTCCGATGCGGTGGCCTTGGCCGCCTGGTTCGCCGCCACCTTTGAGGCCAGCGAAATGCTGGTCATTGGCGGGGAACTGCCCGAGTCGCCCAAAACGCCGCTTCGGGCGGTTCCGGTGGAGCAGGCGCAACTGTGACCAGCTACTATCGCCCATTGGTGCAACACGGGCCTGCGCGCCCGGACGGGGCCTTGCTGCTGGCGGGGCAGGACCTGTGGTTCACCCATGCCGAATGTCTGCAGCGTGACGCGGCACCCCGGATTGTTGCGGCTGCCGATATCCCTGAAACGTGGCTGGACCGCCTGACGCAACCGCGCGCCGCGATTGCCGGACTGGATATGGCGCAGCCGCAGATCATGGGCATTCTGAACGCCACGCCCGACAGCTTTTCCGACGGTGGCAAGCACAACACCCCCGACGCCGCGTGTGAAGAAGCCCGGGAAATGGTCGCGCACGGTGCGACCATTCTGGACATCGGTGGTGAATCCACTCGCCCCGGTGCGGATTTTGTGCCCGAGGACGAAGAGATCGCCCGCACCCAGCCCTTGATCCGCGCGATCCGGGCTGAGACACCGGCGCTGATCTCGATCGACACGCGCAAATCCGCCGTGGCCAGGGCCGCAGTCGAGGCCGGGGCAGGGCTGATCAACGATGTTTCAGGCTTTACCTTCGATCCCGCGCTTGGGGCTTTCTGCGCTGAAATCAATGCGCCGGTCTGCGTTATGCACATGCAGGGCGACCCGGCCACGATGCAGGACAACCCGACCTATAACGACGTTCTGCTGGACGTCTACGATTTCCTGTCCGGGCAGGTGGCCCGGCTGGAAGGCCTCGGGCTGGATCGGGGCCGGATCATCGTTGATCCAGGCATCGGTTTCGGCAAGACCGAGGACCACAACCTGACCTTGCTGCGCAATCTCAGCCTGTTTCACGGGTTGGGTTGCCCGATCCTGCTGGGTGTGTCACGCAAGGGCTTCATCGGCCGGATCGGCGCGGAACCGCGCAAGGATGCCCGCGCGCCGGGATCAATCGCCGTTGCGTTGGCAGGATTGTCGCAAGGTGTGCAGATCATCCGGGTGCATGACGTGGCCGAGACCTCTCAGGCCTTGCGCCTGTGGGCCGCTGTCCGGTAATCGGGTCGCAGGCAGGACTTTGTGGAGTAGCAGGTATGCGCAAGCTGTTCGGAACCGACGGGGTGCGGGGCACCGCCAACACCTATCCGATGACGGCCGAGATGGCGTTGCGGATCGGCGCGGCGGTGGGGCGGTACTTCCGCCGGGATGGCTCGGGCGTTCACCGGGTGGTGATCGGCAAGGATACGCGCCTGTCGGGCTATATGCTGGAGAACGCGCTGACGGCGGGTCTGACGTCGACCGGCATGAACGTGCTGCTGCTGGGGCCGGTGCCGACACCGGCAGTCGGGCTGATGACCCGGTCGATGCGGGCCGATCTGGGTGTAATGATCTCGGCCAGCCACAACCCGGCCGAGGACAACGGGATCAAGTTCTTTGGCCCCGATGGGTTCAAACTGTCCGATCAGGCCGAACTTGAAATCGAACAGCTGATCGAAGAGGGGGTCAAACCCGCGCAGGCGCAGAATATCGGGCGCGCCCGGCGCGTCGATGACGCGCGGTTCCGCTATGGCGAGCGGGTCAAGTCATCTCTGCCGCGCGAGCTGCGTCTGGATGGCCTCAAGGTGGTGATCGACTGCGCCAACGGCGCCGCGCACCGCACCGCGCCCGAGGTCCTGTGGGAGCTGGGGGCCGAGGTGATCCCGGTGGGAACGGCACCCAACGGCAAGAACATCAACCTGGGTTGCGGCTCGACCCAGCCGCGCGTGGCGGCCGAGGCCGTCGTGGCGCATGGGGCGGATGTGGGCATCTGCCTCGACGGCGATGCCGACCGGGTGGTGATCGTGGATGAGACCGGGCAGGTCGCCGATGGTGATCAACTCATGGCCCTTCTGGCTACCGCCTGGGCCACTTCCGAACGGCTGAAAGGCGGCGCGCTTGTTGCGACCGTCATGTCGAACCTGGGTCTGGAACGGTTTCTGGGCGCGCGCGGGCTGCGGCTGGAACGGACGGCGGTCGGTGACCGCTATGTGGTCGAGCGTATGCGGGAAGGCGGGTTCAACCTTGGCGGTGAGCAATCCGGCCATATCGTCATGAGCGACTATGCCACCACGGGTGATGGCCTGATGGCGGGGCTGCATTTCCTGGCCGAGATGGTGAATTCGGGGCGCAAAGCCTCGGATCTGGCGCAACAGTTCGAGACGGTGCCGCAACTGCTGAAGAACGTACGATACGGCGAAGGTCAGGCCCCGCTGGAAGCGGAGACGGTCAAGGCCGCGATCGCCGATGCCGAGGCGCGGCTGAACGGGCAGGGGCGGCTGCTGATCCGCAAGTCGGGGACCGAGCCCCTGATCCGTGTGATGGCGGAATGCGAGGACGACGCCCTTTTGGCACAGGTCGTCGATGGGATCGTGGCCGAGGTCGAAGCCGCCGCGCGTCAGTAGCCCAACAGCATCCTGCGCAAACTGAACCATTGGCTAATCGCCATTCCGGTCAGGATCAGCGCCAGCGCGATGTAGAACCGCAGCGGCAGCGCCTCGGACAGGATCCATGCGCCGAAGATCATCGACCAGACCGGCACCTGATAGTTCACCAGCGTCATGAAGACCGACCCGGCGCTGCGAATGATCGACACCCGCAGCAACGTCGCAAAGGCCGTTGGCACAAGTCCCAGCACGATCAAGGCAAGGGTTGGGCGCAGACCCTGCGGGGCGGGCACGCCCTCGGTCGTCAACATGATCGGCAGCAGGATCACCGCGCCCACCACCAATGTCAGTGCGGCCAGTACCACCGGGTCGATCGGCGGGCAGCGCCGGGTCAGGATCGACGCCACCGAATAGCAGAACGCCGCCCCGATGCAGGCCAGCTGTGCCAGCGGCTCGGCCCCGCTGCCCAGTTGCGCCAGCCCCGGACCGATCAGAACCAGCGCGCCGGCAAAGCCCAGCGATACCCCGACGAAGCGGCGTGCATTCAGCGGTTCATCCGAAAAGAAATGCGCCAGCGGCAGCACCATCAGCGGAATTGCGGCCATGGACAACCCGGCAAAGGCCGAGGGTACATATTGCTGCCCCCAGCTGAGCAGTACGAAAGGCAGTGCGGTGGACAGGATACCGATCAGGATTACCGACCAAGCCAGACTTGGTGTCAGGCTGGGGATGCGCCGCCCGGACAGCCCCATCAAGGCCAGCAGCATCACCGCGCCCAGCGTCGTCCGCGCCGTGGCCACCGTGATCGGGCCATAGCCTTCCAACGCCATCGCGACGACCATGAAGGTCCCGCCCCAGATCAGGCCGAGGGCAATGACGCCGCTCCAGTCGCTTATGTTGGGTTGAGGCACCATCGCTGGCCGTTCATCCATTCTGTATGAAAAGGGCGGCCACCGGGGCCGCCCTTGGGTCCAAGCCGTTAAGGCTTAGTTCTTTTCCTGATCGACCAACTTGCCGGCCGAAATCCAGGGCATCATGCCCCGCAGCTTTTTGCCGACTTCTTCGATCTGGTGTTCGTCGTTGGCCCGGCGCGAAGCCTTTATCGTGGGCTGACCGACCTGGTTTTCCAGCATGAAGTCGCGCACGAACTTGCCTTGCTGGATGTCGTTCAGAACCTCTTTCATCGCCTTCTTGGTCTGCTCATAGGGCAGGATGCGGGGGCCGGTGACGTATTGACCGTATTCCGCGGTGTTCGAGATCGAGTAGTCCATGTTGGCGATGCCGCCTTCATAGATCAGGTCCACGATCAGCTTCACCTCGTGCAGACACTCGAAATAGGCCATCTCGGGCGCATAGCCGGCCTCGACCAGGGTTTCAAAGCCGCAGCGGATCAGTTCGACCAGACCGCCGCAAAGAACAGCCTGCTCGCCGAACAGGTCGGTTTCGCATTCCTCGCGGAAGTTGGTCTCGATGATGCCCGAACGGCCGCCGCCGATGGCCGAGCAGTAGGACAGGCCGATTTCCAGCGCCTTGCCGGTCGCGTCGGTGTGAACGGCCACCAGGCACGGCACGCCGCCGCCTTTGACATATTCGCCGCGCACGGTGTGGCCGGGGCCTTTGGGGGCCATCATGATGACGTCCACGCCCTCTTTCGGCTCGATCAGGCCGAAATGCACGTTCAGGCCGTGGGCAAAGGCGATGGCCGCGCCGGGCTTGATGTTGTCATGCACATATTTCTTGTAGGTCTCGGCCTGAAGCTCGTCGGGCATGGTGAACATGATGACGTCGCACCAGGCCGCGGCCTCGGCGATGCCCATTACCTGCAGGCCTTCGGCTTCCGCTTTCTTGGCCGAGGGCGAGCCTTCGCGCAGGGCGACGACCAGGTTCTTGGCGCCCGAGTCGCGCAGGTTCAGCGCGTGGGCGTGGCCTTGGGAGCCATAGCCCAGAATGGCCACTTTCTTGTCCTTGATCAGGTTGATGTCGCAATCGCGATCGTAATAGACGCGCATTTTGCCGGTCCTTTCTGTTTCGATTGCTGCGGTTCTATCTGCAGTGATTGCTATTGGCGAGAGCGATGGCATTGGATATTGACGACAGAAGCGAAGAATAATTCTTAGAAACCGGAAAACTTGAAAAAGTCATGCTTGACGACATCGACCGCCGTATCCTGCGCCATTTTCAGGCTGACCCAAGCCTGAGCACCGCCGAGCTGGCCGAGCGGTGCCGGATCAGCAATGGCGTGTGCTGGCGCCGGATCGAGAAGATGCAGGCCGCCGGGATTATTCAGGGACAGGAGGCCGTGATCGACTGGTCCGCCATGGGCTATGCGGTCGAGGTGTCGCTGCGGGTGACGCTGGACAAAACCCAGCCGCGCGCATTCGACGAATTCACCGAAGCCGCCCGCAAAGTGCCCGAGGTGATCGAGATCCAGACCTTTCTGGGGCGGGTGGATGTCCGCCTGTCCGTCATCGCGCGGGACATGGCGCATTATCAGCAGGTCTATCGCGATCGTATCCTGACCCTGCCGCATATCGCCGATATCGAGGCCCTGATGCACATCGCGCGGGTCAAGCGGGACGAGGTGCTGCCGGTATGATCGAACTGGATGAACTGGACCGCAAACTGCTGCGCGCTTTGGCTCAGGACGCGACGCAGAGTGCAGGTGCGCTGGGGCGGCGTTTCGGTCTGTCGCAGCCTGCCACCTGGCGCCGGATCCGGCGGCTGGAGCAGGCGGGCATCATCAAGGGGCGCAGGCTGCGCTTGAACGCCGAGGCACTGGGGTTCGGTGTCACAGTATTTCTGGGCGTCAAGCTGGCGCGCAAAGGCCAGGTCAGCCTCGAGGATTTCGAACGCGCCGTTAGCGCCATTCCCGAAGTCCAAACCGTGGAACACGTACTGGGCCTGTATGACTACCGACTGCGGGTGGTGGCACGCGATCTGGCAGATTTCGAGCGTGTTCTGCGTCGGCGTATCATGACCCTGCCGGGGGCCGGGGACGTCGAAGCAAATGTACTGCTGAGCGAAGAACGCCTGCCCGGGCCGATAGGCTAGCGGTCAGTAGCGGGTACGGATGCAATAGCCAGGATGGTGGGTCAGGCGGGCAAACGAAACCGGCTGTCCGTCTTTCCATGTCGTGCGCTCAAGCTGAATCATCGCGGCCCCGGTCGTCGTTCCCATATAATCTGCCAAGTGGCTGTCGGCGGAAATGGCGTAGAGTGCAAGCTCGGCGTCAATGAAGGGGTTCGCATTCAACAGCCATTCATGCGGCCCGACTTCTTCCAGATTGGCATCTTCAACCTCGGGGACGGTCGAAATGTTGATCCAGCGTTCTTCGTGCTGAAACGGGCGGTTGTCGGCATAGTGCATGCACACCAGATGCAGGATCTGCGATTGCGGCGGCAGACCCAGTTGCGAGCTGAGCCAGCCCGGGCTCTTGTCGATGCTGCGCTCGACCAGGGCATAGCGGTAGGTCTGGTTCTGGTCTTCGACGATCTGACGGGCCAGCGACAGTTCCAGCTTGGCCTGTTTGCTGGGTGATTTCTTGACCCGCGTTCCGCTCTTGCGCTTGCGCTCGACGAACCCTTGCTCTGCCAGTTCGCGCAGCGCACGGTTGACGGTTGCGCGCGCGCAGTTGAACTCTTCGGCAAGCTGGGTTTCGGTCGGCAGCAAGGAACCTTGGGGCCAGACCCGTGTCTCGATCCGCCGCTTCACTTCGTCCCGAACGAATTGAAAACTGATCCGCTTTTGAACGTTCACGGTCTAAAATATCCTTTCAAGCTCAAGATGTGCGTATCTGTTCAGAAACACGTCAAGGTGTAAAGAGAGAGGTGACACTAATTGGCGTCAATTCGGCCTATCAGGCTGCTGAGACGGGTGTGCAGCCGAGCTTCTGACCGTTGACTTAGGGGGAGCGCATGAGGGTCAATGAGCACTTTACCAACAGATGCAAAGCCTTCAGAAAGTGAGCAACCCAGAAAAGGAGACAACATGCCTGCATTGTTGACTACAGTCGATCCGGACGGGCTCGAAGAATTCTCGGTCGTGTTCACCGACCGCTCGCTCAATCACATGTCGCAAGCGTTCCAGCGGGTGATGCGCGACATCTCAGGGATGCTGCGTGAGGTCTATGGTGCGGACGGCGTGGCCGTGGTGCCGGGCGGCGGAACTTATGCGATGGAGGCCGTGGCCCGACAGTTCGCCCGCGGCGCCAACGTGCTGGTGGTACGCAACGGCTGGTTTTCGTATCGTTGGAGCCAGATCATCGAAACCGGGGGGCTGACGGCCTCGGCCACCGTTTTGAAGGCTCGTCAAACGGGGAATTCCAGCCCGTCGCCCTTTGCGCCGGCGCCGATCGACGAGGTGGTCGAAACCATTCGCAGCCAGCGACCCAGCGTGGTGTTTGCGCCGCATGTGGAAACCTCGGCCGGGGTCATTCTGCCGGATGACTATGTCACCGCGATGGCCGCTGCCGCGCACGAGGTCGGCGCGTTGATGGTGCTCGACTGCATCGCCTCGGGCTGTGCCTGGATCGACATGAAGGCCACCGGCGTGGACGTTCTGATCTCGGCCCCGCAAAAGGGTTGGAGCGCCTCGCCCTGCGCCGGCCTGGTCATGCTGTCCGACCGCGCCGAAGCGCGGCTGGCCGAGACCACCTCGGACAGTTTCGCGCTGGACTTGAAGAAATGGCGCCAGATCATGCAGGCCTATGAGGGCGGCGGCCATGCCTATCACGCCACCATGCCCACCGATGCGCTGCGGGCGTTCCGCGATACGATGCAGGAGACCCGGGACTATGGGTTCGAAAAGTTGCGCGATGCGCAATGGCGGCTGGGAAATGCGGTGCGGGCGATGCTGCGCGACAAGGGGGTCGTTTCGGTCGCGGCCGAAGGCTTTGGCGCGCCGGGGGTTGTGGTCAGCTATATCGACGACCCCGAGGTGCAGAACGGCAAGAAATTCGCCGCGCTAGGCATGCAGATTGCCGCCGGCGTGCCGCTGCAATGTGACGAGCCCGAAGGGTTCAGCACCTTTCGCCTGGGCCTGTTCGGGTTGGACAAGCTGTATGATGTCGACGGAACGGTGGCCCGGCTGAAGCGGGTTCTGGATCAGGTGCTGTAGGCCGGTACGGGCCTCAGCGCACGCCGAGGCCCATCTGCATCAACGTCTTGCGCACCACCGGCATCGAATAAAGCGCGTTCAGCCCGGCAGCGCGCGCATCGCGCAACGGCCGTGCCTCGACCATCGAGGCGCGGTTCAGCAGGTCGATCCCCTTGACGCGCAGTTCGATCTCGGCATGGCGGGCCTTGTGATAGGCCTCGAGCATCTGGGCATCTCCCAGACCGTCGGGCCGGGTCTGGGCCAGGTCCAGAAGGCTGCGCAGATCCCCCAGTGACATGTTCAGCCCCTGCGCGCCGATCGGGGGCACCACATGGGCGGCCTCGGCCATCAGGGCCACGCGCTGGGCCGACAGGCGCTCGGCCGATTGGCTGATGATCGGCCAGATTGTCCGGCGCGAGGCCAGATTCAGCGGTCCGAACAGGCCGCAGGACCGCTCGGTCATCGCGGCCTCGAACTCGGCCTCGGGCAGGTTCAGCAATTCGACCGCGCGCGGGCCGCGCTCCATCCACACGATCGCCGACGAGGGCTGGCCCTGCCAGTCGGGCAGGGGGACCAGAGTGAACGGCCCGCCGGACCGGTGGATCTCGGTCGAGACGTTTTCATGGGCGATCGGATGCGTCACCGCAAAGGCCAGTGCCTTTTGCCCGTATCGTGTGGTGTGGACCTTGATCCCCGCAGCCTCGCGCATGGGCGAGTTGCGGCCGTCGGCGGCGATCACCAGCTTGGTGCGGATGCGCGTGCCGTCCGACAGGCCCACACGCGCCTCGGCGGTGCGGGTGAACAGGCTGACGGTGCCGGTGCCGGGGCGGAAATCGACATTCGGCAGTTCGTGCAGCCGGGCGACCATCTCGCGCCGCAGCAGCCAATTGGGCAGGTTCCAGCCAAAGGGTTGATCCGAGATATCGGCGGCGTTGAAATCGCGCACCACGCGCGGCTCGGGGGTATCGCCGCCAGCGTCCACGATGCGCATGATCTGCAGCGGCGCGGCATGGGGTTCCAGCCGGTCCCACAACCCGCAGTGCTGCAGTAGGCCGTGCGCCGGTTGCAGAAACGCAGTGGTGCGCAGGTCGGACCCGTCGGCGTCGCGGTCGGTGACGGGCGGGGTCGGGTCCACGCAGATCACGTCGAACCCTGCGGCGCCGAATACGGCCGCCGCGGTCAACCCGGCGATGCCGCCGCCGGAAATCAGGATGTCACAACTGTCGGTCATCGCGTCACTCTCCGTTGCCAGCGGACCCTAGTGCGGTTCTAGGGCCTGCGCCAAGTGACATCCTGTCCCGTGGTCTAGCCGCGTGAAATCAGGACCAGAATCAGGAACATCACCGGCACCATCGCCACGGCCGGCAGATACAGGCCCGGCAGGCCGAACAACAGGGCCGAACAGCCCCACATGCTGACCAGCGCCGCAACGGTATAGCCGAGATCCTCGGGCTTGCCATTGGCCGCATCGCGGGCCAGCCAGCCAAACAGGGGAATTGCAAAAAGCAGGCGCTGCCAAAAAGGCAGGCGGCCGGGCATCTCGATCGCGGTCATCGGAATCTCCAGTTCTGTTCGTCGCTGAGCCTGATGTAGGAACGACTTTGCAGCTGCAGAATGCGCGGATCGTCGCAGTTTCGGGCTGCGCGCAGGCGCATTTCGTCGCAGTTTCGGGTGATTCAGATCAGGCGCGCGAGAAAGGCGGTCAGATCATCGGTGTGGTGGTGGATGTGATCCGCGTCATGCGGATCGGGCGCGACATGCACGGTACGCATGCCCATGTCATGCGGGGCCTTCAGGTTGCGCGGCTCGTCCTCGAACATGGCGGCGCGGTCGGGGCGGATGCCGTCGCGGGCAAAGACCGTTTCAAACGCGGCCTTGTCCGGTTTGGGCCGATATCCCGCATGTTCGACCCCATAGATCGCGTCGAACAGCCCATCCAACCCGCGCGAGGCCAGAACCCGCTCGGCATAGGGCGCGCTGCCGTTGGTGTAGACGATGCGCCGCCCGGGCAGGGCCCGGATATGCGCGGCCAGCGCAGGGTCGGGTTCCATGTGGCTCAGGTCGACCTGATGAACCGCGTGCAGATAGGGCTCGGGGTCCAGATCATGTTCGGCCATTAGCCCGGCCAGCGTGGTGCCGTGTTCGCGCCAATAGTGCTGGCGCAGCCGGTCAGCCTCGGCCCGGTCGACGCGCAGGGCTTCGACCACGTATTCCGTCATCAGCACCTCGATCTGATCGAACAGGCGCATGTGAGGCGGATACAGGGTGTTGTCCAGATCGAACACCCATTGTGTGACATGTGAAAATGCGGGCTTGACCATAGGCTTGGGTTTAGGCCGCGGCCATCGGGTTTTCAATGGCGCACTTGATTGCAGGCCCATGGCCCGGATAGACAGGTCCGAACGAGGAGAGACCCGACCCAATGAACCAGTCCCGACAGCCCCAGACCGATGCCTACAGCCTGATCCTCGAAGCGATCGACGTGGGTGTGTACAAACCCGGCGACCGGCTGGTGGAAAGCGAACTGGCCGAGCGGTTCGGCGTGTCGCGCACCCCGATCCGCGAGGCGCTGCAGCGGCTCGAGACGCAGTCGCTGCTGGAACGTGACGGGCGGTCGCTCATCGTGGCCTCGCTGGACCACAACCAGATGGCCGAGCTGTATGTCGTGCGGCGTGAGTTGGAAGGGCTGGCGGCCCGACTGGCCGCGCGCCACGCCACGGATGAGGAAATCAAAGTCCTGCAGGATATGGTCGAAGCCGATGACGCGCTTGTGGATGATCCAGTGGCTCTTTCCCGGGCCAACCGGCGGTTCCACGAGCAGATCCACCTTGCGTCGCACAACCGCTACCTTGTTCAGCAATTGGACCTTGTCCATCGCACCATGGCTCTGATGGCAACGACTTCATTGGCCGCGCAGGGCCGCGGTGAGATCGCTCAGAGTGAGCATAAGGGGATCGTCGAGGCAATCGCGGCTCATGACGAAGAAGCCGCCGACCGAGCTCTGAAGGAACATATCTCGGTCGCGTTCATGACCCGGCTGAAGCAGGATGCAATCCGGCGCGAGAAATAGCTTGGTCGTCTGGCTGCACTTCTTCGCTGGCCTGTCCGTGCTGGGTCTTGTCCCAGAAGAATGGTCTGACCGCCAGTTCCCACAGCGCCTTGTATGCTGCTGCCACGCCCAAGGGGTAGTAGAGTGCCATGGTCGGGACCCACGGCAGCAGGAAACGGCGACCGCCGGCCACCACGCCCAAGCCTCCAACTAGGATGTTCGCGGCCTCGGCGGTCAGGAACAGGTAGACACAGGCGTTCAAGATTTGCGGTGCCAATACAGCTTCGAAAGGGTTCGTCAGCCCCAAAAAGGTCAGCCAGAAGACCCAAAGCACCGGGGCGAGCAGGAATTGTCCGACCGTCCCCAGGAAAAAGGCTTGGACACCCAGAAAGCGCCACATCCCCAGATCGCGCATCAATGCCAGGGGCGAGCGCATGTGGACAAGGTACGTGACCATGAACCCTTTGAGCCAGCGCGAGCGTTGCTTCACCCAAGGCCAGGCGCGGAAATTGGCCTCTTCATACGTGGCGGTATTCACGATTTCGGTGCGATAGCCCGCGCGACTGAGCCGAACCCCCAAATCCGCGTCCTCGGTCACATTGTGAGCGTCCCAGCCCCCCAATTCCAACAGCTTGTCCCTGCGGAAGAAGAACGTCGTTCCGCCCAGTGGCACCACAAGACCCAACCGTGCGATTCCGGGCAGGATTACGCGGAACCAACCGCTGTACTCGATGGTGAAGCAACGCGAGCGCCAGTTGGTGCGCGGGTTGTAGTAGTCCAGAACACCCTGCAGGCAGACGACATCATCGGGCGCGCGGGCGAATTGCTCTACCACGGTCTCGATTTGGTCTGGCAGAGGCGCATCCTCGGCGTCCCAGACGCCCAAAATCTCTCCTCGGCAGAAATCCAGCGCATAGTTCATCGCCCGTGGTTTGGTGGTCAGGTTGCCAAGATCGGGCACCTCCAGCGTTCGGATCCAGCTGGGCAGGGTGGTCTGCGCAAGCGCTGACCGGGTGACGTCATCATGTTCTTCCAAGACCAGGATCACGTCCAACAGCGCCTTTGGATAGGTCAGGCGTTTCAGCCTTTGGATCAGCGCACCAGCGATTTCCCGTTCCTTGTGCAACGGCACCAGGATGGACACGCACGGCAGGCGCTGTTGCGCAAGCAGACCGTCTGGGTTTTTGGCCTTTTGGGGGAAGAGATACGATATCAACCCGGCCAGCCGAAGAATCAGGAAAAGGATCAGCGTTGAAACTGCTGCCCAGAACAGCAGGGATAGCCCGGCATTCGGTTGCAGACCCAGGCCCACAAGCGCAGCCAGCGCCAAGAGGGTCGGCAGGAGACGCGAACTCGCAGTCCATGAGCGGCAGCTTTGCGATAGCGGCGCCCGCGTTTCCGCCGCCTCAGCCAAAGGTTTTGCGTAATGTCGGGCAATAGCTTGGTCGATGTCATCGGGTGCGGCCAGCACCGGAAGGACTGTCTGGGCGCAATCCGCCAACCCGGACCTTATTTCATCAAAGCGGTCTGGGTAGGCCGTCGCGACCAAAAGCACGGGCCCGACTCGCAGCCACGGAATGGCGTTGTGCGTCAGCCAGAACTGCATCGGGCGCAGCGCGCAAAGGTCAGCGGGTGGCGGCGTGTTTTCCAGATCGGCGATCTGCAGCCCATGTTGTTGGCCCAGCGCTAACAACACATCGCTGCGCGAGGCTATATGCTCGCCAACTAGAATTTCGCCTAGAAGAGCGTTCTGCCGCTCCTGCAGTTTCAGGGCGTGATCCAGTTGAGCGGGGGTAATCACCCCCAAGTCGATCAGGCAAGTGCCCAAAGGTTTGCGGGGGCCAATGCCGGAAACCGGGGTCGCAGGCCCGTGACCCAGAAAATTCAATTCAACCATCATAGAACCCTGCCCGAAGTGTCGGGTTAGAGTTGCTCAATCAAGGTTAATTCCGGGTTAACGTTGACGCGGTCCGCAAACCTGCGGGATTAAGCGCGCACTTTTCGGTCTGCCATGGCCGCGGCAAACCGTTCAAACAGGTAAAAGCTGTCTTGCGGGCCGGGCGAGGCTTCGGGGTGATACTGAACCGAATACACCGGGCGATCGGACATGCGGATGCCGCAGTTCGAACCATCGAACAGCGACCGGTGGGTTTCAACCACCCCGGCAGGCAACGATTGGGCGTCGACCGCAAAGCCATGGTTCATCGAGGTGATCTCGACCTTGCCGGTTTCCAGGTCCTTGACCGGGTGGTTGGCGCCGTGGTGTCCGTGGTTCATCTTGATGGTCTTGCCGCCCAACGCCAGTGCCAGCATCTGGTGACCAAGGCAGATCCCGAAAATCGGCAGATCTGTGGTTTCGAGTATTTCCTTGATCATCGGCACAGCATAAGTGCCGGTGGCCGCCGGGTCTCCCGGGCCGTTTGACAAGAATACGCCATCAGGGTCGTGCGCCAGCACCTCAGCCGTGGTTGCGGTTGCGGGCAGGACCGTCACGTCGCAACCGGCCGAGGCCAGGCAGCGCAGGATGTTCCGTTTTGCGCCGTAGTCCAGCGCGACGACCTTGTGCACGGGCGCTTCCTGACGCTGGTAGCCGTCCGGCCAGGCCCAGCGCATCTCGTCCCAGCGGTAGCTTTGAGCGCAGGTCACATCCTTGGCCAGATCCATGCCCTCCAGCCCGGCGAATCCACGCGCCGCTGCAACCAGGGCTTCGATATCGAAGTTGCCCTGCGGATCATGGGCCAACGCGACATGCGGAGCGCCTTGCTGGCGGATCGCACGGGTCAGCCGGCGGGTATCGACCCCACCGATGGCGATCCGGCCACGGCGTGCCAGCCAGTCGGTCAGCCGCTCGGCCGAGCGCCAGTTCGACGGCTCGGTCGGATCCCATTTCACGACCATGCCCGCGGCAACCGGATCGGCGGTTTCGTCATCGTCGGGATTGACGCCGACATTTCCGATATGTGGGAAGGTGAAAGTCACGATCTGCCCGGCATAGGACGGGTCGGTCATGATTTCCTGATACCCGGTCATCGCGGTGTTGAAACACAGCTCGGCCTCGGTTTGCCCCGTGGCGCCGAACCCGGTTCCGAAGAAGAGCGTTCCGTCGGCCAGAGCCAGACATGCGGTGGGCTTGGACGTGGCTTGATGGGCCATGGCGCGACTCTCCTATCGGGTAAATCGGCGCATAAGTAAGGGGGTTGGTGCCTCGGGTCAACCCTGTTCAAATTTTGGGCTATTGTTGTTTTTCAATGATTTAGCCTTATCTGTCTGCTGTTGTGCCTCGGATTTTGTTTAGATATGTTCGGGGTTCCGTTGCCATGGGGATGGACAGAACAGATGGATATGCGAACTCGGGTGACCACTGCCCTGAAGCAAGCAATGAAGGACAAGGATGCCGAGCGTTTGTCGACGCTGCGGCTGGTCAATGCCGCGATCAAGGATCGGGACATCGCGCTGCGCGCGGCCGGAAACGAAGAGGCCAAGGGCTGCGATGACGCGGATGTTCTTGAGATTCTTGGGAAAATGAGCAAGCAGCGCAAGGAAAGCGCTCGGGCCTATGAGGAAGGCGGTCGTTTGGACCTGGCCGAGCGCGAACTGCGCGAGGTGAAGATCATCGAGGAATTCCTGCCCAAGCAGTTGGATGATGATGAGGTCGCAAAGGCCATCCAGACGGCGATCACGGCGACCGGTGCCGGGTCGATCCGGGACATGGGCAAGGTCATGGGCGAGCTCAAGGCCAACTACACAGGCCAGATGGACTTTGGAAAGGTGGGGCCGCTGGTCAAAGACCACCTGTGCGCAGCGTCGAACGGCGACTGCTGACGCGCTTTATTCAAGCGCCGGTTCGCGCAGCCGTATTACCAGATCATCATACAAGGCAATGCGTTCCTCCTCTGAGAGGAACGCGCCAATCTCGACCACCCGTCCTTCACCCGACAGGGTCACATAGTTCGGGACGGGTCCGCCGGCCTTGTGCATTTCCGGACGGGCCCAGTATCGATTGCAAGTCCATTCCTGCTGGCCGGTCCGGGCGCTGTGATGGATCAGGCGTGCTTGGGTTCCGGTAAGGGTCAGTACCTCAAACACGTTACGGGACCGATAGTTCGCCTGGATCGCAAGCCATAGGCCCGCCACCGTCAACAAAAGGAACGGCAATAGCCCCCACAGCAGAACCGATCCCAGAACTGCAAGCAGGGGAATCAGTCCAAACAGGAAAACCGATAGCACGACGGCCATCGCGCCGCGCGGCGGCAGGGAATTGTGCGGCCAAAGGCGCAATTCCTGTTCCGAGTTCGAGCTGTCGTTCCAATGGTAGGGCATATTGCAAAAATAGCGCCTGCTGATCCGGTGTCGATTGCCAATTTCAAACGACGTGTCCGACCCTCGCCCAGGACAGCGCATCCTCAAGCCGGTCGTCGCCCCAGAACACTTCGCCCCGCGTGACAAAGCTGGGCGCGCCGAATACGCCCAGGCCCACCGCCGTTTCGGTTTCAGCTTTCAACGCGGTTTCGATTTCAGGGCTGCGCGCGCGGGCCAGGACGGGCAGCGGGTCCAGCTGGCAACGGAACAGAGCCTCGGACATGGCGTTTTCACTGCCGGCTTCGATACCGTCCTCAAACCAGATCCTGTAAAGGTTTTGGGTAAAGCTCTTGCCCCATCCTTCCCGGAAACCCAGCAGCGCGACCTGGTTGGCCAATTCGAGGTTCGAAATCGGATAGGGGGCCGGCAGCTTGGCGTGGATATGGTACTTGGCTGCCCGGCGTTCGATGTCGCGCCACATATAGGCCGACTTGACGGGTTTGCCCGCAAACGGAATGTTCTTCTGTTCAGACATGACCGCGCGCACGTCGAAAGGGCGCCAGTTAACCTGCGCCTGGTGTTCTGCGCACCAATCGTCCAGACGCATGATGGTCAGGAAACTGTAAGTGCTGCCGATGGAGTACCAGAAATCAATATCGGGCATGGTGACCTCGGAGATTGGCCGGACATGCGGCGCCCCAAGGATACCCGATTTTCAACGATATTGCGACCGCCCGCGGAATGCGATGGCCGATAGAGCGCGAACAGAAAAAGAAAAACCCCGCCGTGAAGGCGGGGTTTCCTGTTTTCGGGAAGGGATCAGTGCGCGTGGCCTTTGTCCCAGTCTTCCTGTTTGGGCAGCTGCTCGAACGTGTGCTCGGGCGGCGGCGAGGGCAGGGTCCATTCCAGCGTATCCGCGTATTCGTTCCACGGGTTCGGGCGTGTTTCCTTGGCGCCCCGGAACAGGGCGTAGAACACGATCCCGAAGAACAGCAGGAACGAAGCGAACGAGACGAACGCACCGATCGACGAGACGAAGTTCCACTGAGCGAAGGCTTCGGGATAGTCGATATACCGGCGCGGCATGCCCTGACGGCCCAGAAAGTGCTGCGGGAAGAAGGTTAGGTTTGCACCGATGAAGAACATCCAGAAGTGCACCTTGCCCCAGAACTCCGAGTACTGACGGCCCGTCATCTTCGAGAAGTAGAAGTACACCCCGGCAAAGATGGCGAAGACTGCACCCAGGCTCATCACGTAGTGGAAGTGCGCGACGACATAGTAGGTGTCGTGGTAGGCACGGTCGATACCGGCCTGCGACAGAACCACACCGGTCACACCGCCGACGGTGAACAGGAACAGGAAGCCGAAGGCGAACAGCATCGGCGTCTTGAACTCGATCGAGCCGCCCCACATGGTGGCGATCCACGAGAACACCTTGACCCCCGTCGGAACCGCGATGACCATCGTGGCCAGCATGAAGTACGCCTGCTGGCGCAGCGACATGCCCACGGTGTACATGTGGTGTGCCCACACGACGAAGCCCAGTGCGCCGATTGCGATGATCGCCCAGACCATCGGCAGATAGCCAAAGATCGGCTTGCGCGAGAAGGTGGCGATTACGTGGCTGATGATGCCAAAGCCTGGCAGGATCACGATGTACACTTCGGGGTGACCGAAGAACCACAGGATGTGCTGGTACAGGATCGGGTCACCGCCACCGGCCGGATCAAAGAAGGTGAAGCCGAAGTTGCGGTCCATCAGCAGCATGGTGATCGCGCCCGCCAGAACCGGCAGCGACAGCAGAATCAGCCACGAGGTGACGAAGATCGACCAGCTGAACAGCGGAACCTTGAACAGGGTCATGCCCGGGGCACGCATGTTCAGGAAGGTAGTGATCATGTTGATCGCGCCGAGGATCGAGGAGGCGCCCGATACGTGCACGGCAAAGATCGCCAGGTCCATGGACATGCCGCCTTCGGTCGTCGACAGCGGCGGGTAAAGAACCCAGCCCACGCCCGAGCCGGCCTGGTCGTTGCCGCCGGGGGCCAGCAGCGACGCGATGCCCAGCGAGGTGCCGGCGACATACAGCCAGAAGGACAGGTTGTTCATCCGCGGGAACGCCATGTCCGGTGCACCGATCTGCAACGGCATGAAATAGTTGCCAAAACCGCCGAACAGGGCGGGAATGACCACAAAGAACATCATCAGGACACCGTGATAGGTGATCATCACGTTCCAAAGGTGTCCGTTGGGCGTGCAGGGGTCGGCCATGAAGCCTTCCAGGCACATGTACTGAACGCCCGGATGCATCAGTTCAAGCCGCATGTAGATGGTCATCGCGACCGAGATGAACCCGGCAAAGGCCGAGAAGATCAGGTAAAGGATCCCGATATCCTTGTGGTTGGTCGACATGAACCACCGGGTAAAGAATCCGCGCTGGTCTTCATGATCGTGACCATGAATGGCTGCGTCTGCCATTTAGGTGCCTCCTGTTGCAAATAGACCGCGCAGCCGGACCTCTCCGGCGCGCGGGATTCCTGCTGGTTTTAGAATGCAAGGGGGCGGCCTTCAATGGCCGAGTTTGATCTGGATCAAGATTAATTGTCGCGGGGCAGGAGGTCACCCACGCGAT
This sequence comes from Ruegeria arenilitoris, assembly GCF_013032855.1. GTDB lineage: Bacteria > Pseudomonadota > Alphaproteobacteria > Rhodobacterales > Rhodobacteraceae > Ruegeria > Ruegeria arenilitoris. The sequence goes on along the minus strand of NZ_WQDA01000002.1, from coordinate 319,496 downwards.
ATCGGCCTTGGATGACCGGTATCTGGGGATGATCGGGCGAATTGCAAGGACAGGGGCTGTCCAAGGGCGGAATCACGCCTTGACCCGCTGCTGGCTTGGCCGCAGAACAACACGCAGCCCCTTTGTCGGAGACCCACCATGACCGCTTATGATCCCGAAAACATCTTTGCCAAGATCCTGCGGGGCGAGATCCCCTCGACCCGCGTCTACGAGGATGCGGACACGCTGGCTTTCATGGATATCATGCCGCGTGCGGACGGGCACCTTCTGGTGATCCCGAAAACGCCTTGCCGCAACGTGCTGGATGCCACACCCGAGCAACTGGCCGCAGTCATGACCACGGTTCAGAAACTGGCGCGTGCGGTCATGCGCGCCTTTGACGCCGAAGGGGTGACCATCCAGCAGTTCAACGAGGCGGCCGGAGGGCAGGAGGTGTTTCACCTGCATTTCCATGTCCTGCCCCGGCACGAGGGCGTCTCTCTGCGCCCGCCCGGAAAGATGGGCGATTTCGACGAGATCGCCAAACACGCCGAGCGCATCAGGGCTGCGCTGGCGTGACGGGTGGGGGCGCCTGATGCGTCCCTGAACAGGCATCGTGATCCCCAAACGCCTGCAAGACTGAGCAGACGTGGTCGTGCTGCCCGTCGCAGGCGGCCGCGATCCGGGCAAGCTCGGTCTCGAGCCGGCGCAGCTTTGCAATCCGATCCTGCAGGTCCGCCAGTTGCCGCTCGGCGATTTCGTGTGCCCGGTTCAGATCGGCGCCCTGGGCGCCTTCCAATGACAGCAGGGCCTCGACATCGGCCAATGGCAGTCCGAGATCGCGCGTGTGTTTGACAAAGTGCAGCCGCTCGAGCGCGGCGCGGTCATAACGCCTTTGGTTGCCGGCGGTCCGTTCCGGCGGTTGCAGCAGGCCCCTTTCTTCGTAAAACCGGATCGTGGCGACTTTGACGCCTGTGCGCCGGGACAAATCCCCGATCGAGAACATTTTCTGCAATCCCCCTTGAACCTCTAGTCACTAGAGGAATTAGGTATGGACCATGACCCAGACAAGGACACGACATCATGGCGCATGATCATTCCCACGCCGGACACAAACACCACGCCCAAATCGACGCCGATGCCGGAGACGCGCGGGTGGCATGGGCCATCGCGGTCAATATGTTTTTGACGCTGGCACAGGTGGTCGGCGGGATCTTTTCGGGGTCGCTGGCGCTCATCGCTGACGCTCTGCACAATTTTTCCGACGCGATTGCACTGATCATCGCGTTCTTTGCCCGCAAGATCGCGCGACGCCCAGCCGACCCGCGCATGAGCTTCGGATACGGTCGGGTCGAAGTGGTCGCGGCGCTGGTCAACTATACCACACTGATCGTCATCGCCGTGTACCTGATGTACGAAGGTGTGACCCGGTTCTTTCAGCCCGAGCCGATTGACGGCTGGCTTGTGGTCTGGATAGCCATGCTGGCGTTGGTGGTGGATCTGATCACCGCGCTTTTGACCTATAGCATGGCCAAAACCAGCATGAATATCCGCGCGGCTTTTATCCACAACGTTGCTGACGCGCTGGGATCGGTTGCAGTGATCGTGGCCGGGGTGGCTGTGATCCTATTCAACTGGACCTGGGTCGACCCGGCCGTCACCATTCTGATTTCGCTCTACATCCTGTGGCATGTCCAGAGCGAGATCGGAGAAACGATCCGGGTTCTCATGCTTGGCGCGCCGCCCGATCTGGACCCCGAGGAGGTCGCCTCGGCCATTGAGGCAATGGACGGCGTGCGCGAAGTTCACCATGTCCACTTGTGGAGCATGCAGGAAAACCAGCCCGCTCTTACCGCGCATCTGGTGGTCGAAGACTGGGCCTGGTCGCAGGCTGAAGAGGTGCGCGGTCTGGTAAAACAGGCAATGCGCGACAGTTTTGGGATCGGCCACCTGACGCTTGAGGTGGAAATGGCTGGTCGGGCCTGCCCACAGACCATGCGGTTCGGCCATGCCACGAACCAATCAGGCGAAAACTGAGGCCCCAAAAACGAGAATTGCCGTTCCGATATGGGGTCGGAACGGCAGACTCGTAACCAAACACTTGATCGATTTTCGCGGGCTGGCCGCGATCACCGGTTAACATACCACTCACTCTTGAACGGTATATTCATGATACCTCAAACTGCGGCTGTTGTGTGGAAGGAAGAAGGAGATTCCCTAAATTTTAAGGCAATTCGCGGCAATCTTCGGAAATTTGCGACCGGATTGAGAAACAGAAGAACCCTGCATCGAGGATTGTCGTTCCGCAGGGTCAGATTCTGCGATTCGAGAACATGGTCGATGCGAGGGGGTCAGGCCGCCTCGGGGCCAAAAGCCTCAGTAAAGGTTTTGCGCAGCGCCACATCGACATCGGCCATTGTCACCGGCAATCCCAGATCCACCAACGAGGTCACGCCGAACTCCCGGATGCCGCAGGGAACGATGCCCGAAAAATGCTCCAGGTCCGGTTCCACGTTTATCGAGATGCCGTGGAAGCTGATCCATTTCCGCAAGCGGATGCCGATCGCAGCGATCTTGTCCTCGGCCGGTTCGCCACTGACGGTCAGCGGCTTGTCCTTGCGCGGCACCCACACACCGACACGGCCTTCGCGGATTTCTCCGTGGACGTTGAACTCGGCCAGTGCCGAGATCACCCAGGTTTCCAGCTGTTTGACAAAGCGGCGGACATCATGGCCGCGCTTTCCGACATCCAGCATGACATAGACGACCCGCTGGCCAGGTCCGTGATAGGTGTATTCGCCCCCGCGCTTGCTGGCATAGACCGGGAATCGATCCGGGTCGGTCAGGTCTTGGGGTTTGGCTGATGTTCCGGCCGTATAGAGCGGCGGATGCTCCAAGAACCAGATGCACTCGTCCGCGGTTCCGGCCGCAATCTCGGCCACCCGCGCCTCCATGAAGGCGACGGCGGTGTCATAGTCGGTCAGTCCGTCGGTGATCTTCCATTCCATGCGCGCCTCATAGCCGTCCTGCTGTCCAAGCGAAAGAGGTTAGGCGGCCTCGGCCCGGCATCGCTGCAGGACCTGAGCGTAGGTCTCGGTGCCCTGCGCACCCGCCAGCAGGTACTTGCCGCCAAAAACCATTGCCGGAACTCCGGTGATGCCTCGGCTGGTCCAGAATTGTTGCTTTTGCCTTACCGGGCCTGCATGCGCGCCCGATTCCAATGCCGCGCGGGCGGCGTCTGGGTCGAGGCCGGCGGTCTGAGCGGCATCCAGCAATACCTCAACTTTCGAAACATCCCGCTGATCTGTGAAATAGGCCTTGAACAAGGCCAGCTTCAGAGGGTGTTGCCTGCCTTGCGTTTCGGCCCAGTCCAGAAGTTGATGTGCAGTGAAGGTGTTCACTATGCGGCTGTCGTCATTGAAATTGAACGTGAAACCCAAATCCGCACCCAGCGCGGTCAGCCGGTCTCGGGCTTGCTGGCTCTGCTCGGCGGTCGAGCCGTACTTCTCCATGATGTGCTCTCGCAGGTTCTGGCCATCTGGCCCCATTGCGGGGTTCAACTCGAACGGGTGCCACCGGAGCTGCGCCAGCACGTTCTCCTGCTCCAGCGCCAGATCAAGCTGGCGAAACCCGACGATGCACCACGGGCATACGACATCGGATACGATGTCGACTTGGATGACGGGGCGGGGATCGGGTGTGGTCATCGGATGCTCCTGCTGCGATGTGGCATCGGGTTTCATGACCCCACAGATATGGTTGCAGGCCGGGAATTCCAATGCGGTTGCTTTTGCCTCTTCACATCCTTTTGCCAAGCGTCTATACGCCGCCTACCAAGTCACAGGCAGTGCGGCCGTGGCGGAATTGGTAGACGCGCAGCGTTGAGGTCGCTGTGGGGTAACACCCGTGGAAGTTCGAGTCTTCTCGGCCGCACCATTTACTCCATTGTCAATTCACCTGTCGTTTCGTTTTGGGCGAGGGGCAGCTTTGTGGCCAATCGCGAAATCTTGCCTGCGGTTTCAACGCGCCAAAAAACGGGCACTTGATTTCACCATTAATTCGAATATCCATGAATAATGGAAAAAGTGATTCCCGACCGCCTGTCCACCTTGGGTCATCCGGCTCGGTTGGCCGTTTTCCGGCTGTTGATGCGCCGGTATCCCGATCGCATACCCGCGACCGAGATTGCCATGGCGTTGGACCTCAAGCCGAATACGCTCTCCAACTACGTAAACGCGCTGATGCAGGCCGGCCTTGTGACGCAGGAAAGGGTCGGGACGTCCTTGCGCTACTCGGTGGATATGGACGCCGCGCGGCAGACGTTCGATTACCTTCTGCTGGATTGCTGCCGTGGGCGTCCGGAACTCTGCGCGCCCAGTCCACTCAACGGCGTTGACGCGCATGCGGCCAAGGCCCCGCGTACCTACAACGTGTTGTTCATATGCACCGGGAATTCCGCGCGCTCGATTTTCGCCGAGGCCCTGTTGAAGCAGCTTGGCGGCGACCGGTTCAACGTGTTTTCCGCCGGTACCCGTCCGCAATCCCAATTGAACCCAGCGGCGCTTGAGGTGCTGCGGCAGAATGGGCACGACATCTCGGAACTGCGCGCCAAGAATGTGGGCGAGTTCCAAGCCCCGGGCGCGCCGAAGTTCGATTTCGTGTTCACCGTATGCAATCAGGCTGCGAACGAAGATTGCCCCGCCTGGCCCGGGCAGCCGGTCAGCGCGCATTGGGGTATGCCCGATCCGGTGAAGGCCGAGGGGACAGAGGCCCAAAAAAGCCTTGCCTTCCAGCAGGCCTACGGCGCGTTGCGCAACCGGATCCTGACCTTTTCGTCGCTGCCGTTCGAAACCCTTGACCGCATGTCCCTTCAGAAGGCCGTGGATGACATCGGCCAGATCCATACCGGAGAAACCGCATGACCGTTTATGCTCTCAACGGCCTTGGCCGCATCGGCAAGCTGGTCTTGAAACCCCTGCTTGAGAAAGGGGCGCAGATCGCCTGGATCAATGATGCGGTTGGGGACCCCGCGATGCACGCGCATCTGCTGGAGTTCGACACCGTGCATGGCCGCTGGGCCGCCGATTTCAGTCATGATGAAAACTCGGTCACCATCGACGGCGTGCGGTTGCCCTTCATCGGAACCCGCAACCTGTCGGATCTGCCGCTTGAGGGCGTCGACGTCGTAATCGACTGCACCGGGGTCTTCAAGACCGAGGCAAAGCTGGCCCCTTACTTTGACGCCGGTGTGAAGAAGGTGGTGGTCTCGGCTCCGGTAAAGGATGGTGATGCGGCCAATATCGTCTTTGGCGTGAACGAAGGCACTTATGACCCGGCGCGCCACCGCATCGTGACCGCGGCCAGCTGCACCACGAATTGCCTGGCCCCGGTGGTCAAGGTCATCCACGAGAGCCTGGGCATCCGGCACGGCTCGATCACCACGATTCATGACGTGACCAACACGCAGACGATCGTGGACCGTCCGGCCAAGGACCTGCGCCGTGCCCGGTCGGCGCTGAATTCGCTGATCCCCACGACCACTGGCAGTGCCACGGCGATCACCCTGATCTATCCCGAACTGAAGGGGCGGCTGAACGGGCATGCGGTGCGGGTGCCGCTGCTGAATGCCTCGCTGACCGATTGCGTGTTCGAGGTTGAGCGCGAAACCACGGCCGAAGAGGTGAACGCCCTGTTCAAGGCCGCGGCCGAAGGGCCTCTGGCCGGCATTCTGGGCTATGAGGAGCGTCCGCTGGTCTCGACCGACTATACCAATGACACCCGGTCCAGCATCGTGGATGCACCGTCGACCATGGTGGTGAATGGAACGCAGGTAAAGGTCTATGCCTGGTACGACAACGAGATGGGCTATGCGCACCGTCTGGTGGATGTCGCGATGATGGTCGGGGCATCGCTTTGACCAGCGCTTCCCAACGTCCGGACGGGCTGTCGGCCTATATCTCCGTCACGGCAGCCTATTGGGCCTTCATGCTGACCGACGGCGCCCTGCGGATGCTGGTGCTGCTGCATTTTCACACGCTGGGCTTTTCGCCGGTTCAGCTGGCCTATCTGTTCGTGCTGTACGAGATCGCCGGGATGGCCACCAACTTGGCCGCCGGGTGGATCGCCGCGCGGTTCGGTCTGACCGCGACCCTGTACGCGGGGCTGACGATACAGGTGCTGGCCTTGCTGGCGCTAGCGCAGTTGGATCCGGGCTGGACCATCGGTATGTCCGTCGCCTTCGTGATGGTCGTGCAGGGTGCCAGCGGCGTGGCCAAGGACCTGACCAAGATGTCGTCGAAATCGGCGGTCAAGCTGTTGGCCCCCACCGAAGGTGGCGGGTTGTTCCGCTGGGTCGCGGTGCTGACCGGGTCGAAGAACGCGGTCAAAGGGGTGGGCTTCCTGCTGGGAGCGGCCTTGTTGGCCGGGTTCGGCTTCACGGGTGCCGTGGTGGGCATGGCGGGGGTCTTGTTCCTGATCCTGGTGGCGGTGCTGCTGGCGATGCCGCCGGGGCTGCCCAAGGGCCGCAAGGGCGCTAAATTTTCCGAGGTCTTTTCGAAATCGGCCAATGTGAACTGGCTGTCCGCGGCGCGGGTCTTCCTGTTCGGGGCGCGCGACGTCTGGTTCGTCGTCGGCATCCCGATCTATTTCTACGCCGTGCTGTCGGATGGCAGCGAAGCCGGCAACCGCTCGGCCTTTTTTCTGGTCGGCGGGTTCATGGCCTTGTGGATCATTCTGTACGGCATTGTTCAGGCTGCCGCCCCGCGTCTGCTGCGGGCAGGGGCGCGGGATGAGGCCGATCTGGTCGCAGCAGCGCGCAGCTGGGCCTGGGGGCTGGCCTGCGTGCCGGCCGTCCTGACGGTGGCTGCGCTGATGTCCTCTGGGCCCGCGCCGTGGCTGACGCTGACGCTGGTGGGTGGACTGCTGGCCTTTGGCGCGGTCTTTGCGGTGAATTCCTCGCTGCATTCCTATCTGATCCTGGCCTTCACCCGGGCCGAGCGGGTGACGATGGATGTGGGCTTCTACTACATGGCCAATGCGGGCGGGCGGCTGTTGGGTACGCTGCTGTCCGGCCTGACCTATCAATGGGGCGGGTTGCCCTTGATGCTCGGGACGGCGGCCGCCATGGTCGCGCTTTCCGCCTTGGCTGCGGGGCGCTTGCAGCCCCACACAACTTCGGAGATCTCTGCATGAGCGTATTTGAACGGTATCTGTCCCTGTGGATCGCGCTGGCAATGGCCGCCGGGATCGCCATCGGCTCATTCGCGCCGGGTTTGGTCCAGGCCATCGCGGCGGCCGAGGTGGCCAATGTCAACCTGGTGGTGGCGGTGCTGATCTGGGCCATGGTCTATCCGATGATGGTGGGGGTGGACCCAAGCAGCCTGCGCGACGTGGTAAAACAGCCCAAGGGGCTGGCGATCACGCTGGTGGTCAACTGGCTGATCAAACCCTTTACCATGGCGGCGCTGGGCGTGCTGTTCTTCGAATACGTCTTCGCCGACCTGATCGCGCCCGCCGATGCCCAGCAATATATCGCGGGGCTGATCCTGCTGGGTGCGGCGCCCTGCACGGCAATGGTGTTCGTCTGGTCGCATCTGACCAAGGGGGACGAGAACTATACCCTGCTGCAGGTGTCGGTGAATGACATCGTCATGGTCTTTGCCTTCGCCCCGATCGTGGCCTTCCTGCTGGGTGTGACCGACATTTCGGTTCCGTGGCAGACGCTGGTCCTGTCGGTTGTCCTGTTCGTGGCGCTGCCCCTGGCGGCAGGTGTCTGGACGCGCAACCGGCTGGGCTCGGCCGAGCGGATCGAGGCGTTCCGCGACCGGACCAAACCATGGGGCGTTGTTGGCCTGATCGCGACCGTCGTCATCCTGTTCGGCCTGCAGGGGCAGGTGATCCTGGACCGCCCGATGGTTATAGCGCTGATCGCCGTGCCGATCCTGATCCAGTCCTACGGGATCTTTGCGGTGGCTTATGCGGCAGCTTTTGCCCTGCGCGTACCTCACCGGATCGCAGCGCCCTGCGCACTGATCGGCACGTCGAACTTCTTTGAACTGGCGGTGGCCGTCGCCATCAGCCTGTTCGGCCTGAATTCGGGGGCGGCTCTGGCCACGGTGGTGGGTGTTCTGGTCGAGGTGCCGGTGATGCTGTCGCTGGTGGCTTTCGCCAACCGGACGCGCGGCAGTTTTGCCGAGCGCTCGGAACAATCTCCAAAGGACGTCCGGGCCTAGCAATCCGACGGTGGAAATCCGGCGTCAAACAGTGGTAGACGCCTAGCGCGGACCCGGCCTGGCCGGGCGCCGCACTTTTGTCTGGGCCACAAGAAGGAACGTGCACTGATGGCGGGGTCTCAATCTCGGGCACTTGCTGATCGCAGCGAAGCCACTCGCGCTGCGCGCTTGTCGGTTGCGCCGATGATGGATTGGACCGATCGGCACTGTCGGTATCTGCACCGTTTGCTCAGTGCTGAAACGCTTTTGTACACGGAAATGGTGACGGCCCCTGCTCTGGTACGGGGTGGCGCGCTGCATCTTCTGGACCATAGCCCCGAAGAACATCCCGTTGCTCTGCAATTGGGTGGTTCTGACCCGCGGGAGCTGGCTCAGGCGGCCGCATTGGGGGCTGAGGCCGGATATGACGAGATCAACCTGAACTGCGGCTGCCCGTCGGATCGGGTTCAATCAGGAACGTTTGGAGCCGTCTTGATGAAAGAGGCGGGCCGGGTCGCCGATTGCGTGGCCTCCATGCGGGAAGTTGTTGATGTCGATGTCACGGTCAAATGTCGGATCGGCGTGGATGACCAAAACCCCGAGGACGTATTGCCCGACTTTCTGGATCGGATTCGCGCTGCCGGCTGTTGGCGCGTGACGATCCACGCCCGCAAGGCTTGGCTTCAGGGGCTTAGCCCGAAAGAAAACAGGGACATACCGCCGCTGGACTACGATCTGGTTCACCGGATGAAAGCCGGTTTTCCGGATCTCCACATCTCGATCAACGGAGGCATCACGACACTGGCCGAAGCCCAGGTGCATCTGGACGCCGGACTGGACGGAGTGATGATCGGCCGGGCTGCTTATCATCAGCCGACCGATATTCTGGCCGATGCCGACCCGCTGATCTACGGGTCGGGGCAAAAGGCGGATCCGGTTGAAGTCGTGATGAAAATGCTGCCCTATATCGATCGGCATCTTGCCGGCGGGGGGCGGTTGCACCAGATCACCCGACATATGCTGGGATTGTTCACAGGACGCCCGGGCGCTCGTGGTTGGAGGCGTGCTTTGTCCGAAGGCGCGGTCAAAGACCATGCCGGACCCGACGTGGTTCTGGGCGCGCTGTCCCGCGTGGCACCGGATGCCGAGGCGGCGCAGGTAATTTAAGACGGCTCAAGGGCCGGGGACCAAGGGGGACGGATGCCCGATACGATGTTGCTGGCCCAGATGCTGGGCCTTTTGCTTGTGATCGGCGCGCTGGCCGGTGTTTTGGCTGGCCTTTTGGGAGTCGGTGGCGGGATTGTTCTGGTGCCGGCCTTTTTCTACGCGTTTCAAACGCTGGGATATGGTGGCCCGCAGCTGATGCAGCTGTGTCTTGCGACGTCACTGGCCACGATCATCGTGACTTCGGTTCGTTCGGTGCTGAGTCACAACAAGAAAGGCGCCGTCGATTGGGATATTCTACGCGGTTGGGGTCCGGGTATCGCTGTCGGTGCCATTGTTGGCGTACTGGTCGCCTCGGCCTTGCGCACCGAAGCGTTGCAGGCGCTGTTCGGTATCCTTGGGATGGTGATTGGCGCCTATCTGGGACTTGGCAAGTCCGAATGGCGATTGGGTGATGCCATGCCCGGCGGGCTGAAGCGGTTGGTGATTTCGCCTTTGGTCGGGTTTCTGTCGGTGCTGATGGGCATTGGCGGTGGCAGCTTTGGGGTGCCGCTGATGAGCCTCTACAACACACCGATCCATCGGGCCGTTGCGACCGCCGCGGGCTTTGGCGTGATCATCGCCGTACCCTCGGTACTGGGCTTTCTGTTTCTGCCGATCGCAGCTGAACATCGTCCGCCGCTGACCATCGGCGCCGTCAATCTTGTGGCCTTTGGTGTGGTTATTGCGATGACGATGATCACCGCGCCCTGGGGGGTGAAACTGGCCCATGCGATGGACCCCAAGCCGCTCAAACGGGTGTTTGCCGTGTTCCTCACGCTGGTGGCGCTGAATATGCTGCGCAAGGCAGTGGGGTGGTAAGGTCTTTCCGGTCGCGGGGTTGGGAAGTATTCCCCTACGACCAGCCCATAGCAGACTGGGTGGCCCACGCCCTACCACTGGCGCAGCAGGCCGCCAGTGACCCAGCCCACCGGCAGTGGTTGGATTGCGAAGGCACCTGGTTCATCGGCGTCGATGCTCTGCCCAATGACGGGGCAGGGTGTGTCGGCGCCTCAGCCCCGTTGAGCGGGCAGGCTGTCGCGTTTCTGGTTGAACACTATGGTTCGATCGAATTGCACAAGGGGCAGGTCTCGGTCGTCTATCCCGGCTATCCGCGCCCGCGCAGGGGCGAAAACGAGGCGGCGGCCCGATACCGGGCCAAGCGCGACGCGGCGCATGTGGATGGCCTGAAACCCGGCGGCCCGGACCGTCGGCGCAAGATCGACGAACCTCACGCATGGGTCCTGGGTATTCCACTGACACAGGCGAGCGCAGATGCCGCGCCTTTGGTCGTTTGGGATGGCAGCCACAAGATCATGGGCGCGGCATTCCGGGCTGCGTTGGCCGGTGTTCCTCGCGCTCAGTGGGCGCAGACCGATATCACCGAGGCCTATCAGGCGGCTCGCCGCGAAGTGTTCGAAACCTGCCCGCGTATCGAAGTGTCGGCCTCGCCCGGCGAAACCTACGTGTTGCATCGCCATTGTCTGCATGGGGTCGCGCCTTGGGGGGCGGGGGCAACGGCGGGGCCGGACGGACGGATGATTGCCTATTTCCGGCCCGAGCTGCCGGGCGGTGTGGCCGAATGGATCGAATCCCCGTAACCTTCTGCCATTCTTTGGCTTTGGAGGCTCAAAATGATTACGGTCCACAAGAATTCCGACGGCGCATTGATCGAAATCGAATTGTCCGGCGAAGTAACAAGCGCCGATTACACAAACACTCTGGTTCCCGCAATCGAGGCTGCGCTGGCGGAACATGACGCCGTCCGCCTGCTGGTTATCGTCGGCCCCGAGTTCAAAGGCTATGATCTGGGCGCTGCTTGGGAAGATACCAAGCTGGGCCTAAGCCATTGGCGCGGGTTCGATCGCGCCGCGGTCGTCGCAGACAAGGGCTGGGTCCAGACCAGCGTGCGCCTGGCTGCGCCGCTGATGCCCTGTCCGGTGCAGGTGTTCGAGCTGGCCGAGCTGGAAGAAGCGCGCCGCTGGATCCGTGAATCCCTGGGCGCGATCCACATTGTGGATTTGGGCGGGCCATGCGTGCAGGTCAGCCTTATGGGTAAGCTGGACCCCGAAGAATACGAAAAGGCCGAAGCCGATTTGGATGCCATCCTGGGTGACAGGGATGCGTTCCGGTTGCTGATCGATCTGAGGGAGTTCGATGGCTGGCAAGGGCTGACCGCTCTGGCCGCGCATTTCCGTCTGGCCCGCGGTCACGTGGGAATGCTGGATCGGGCAGCCATCGTCGGCGACAAGGCATGGCAGAACATCGCACAGCGCGTGGGTGGCCACATTCTGGGTACACGTACCCAGTTTTTTCCGTCCGAAGAGATTGAAAACGCCAAAGCGTGGCTGGCTGCCGGATGACGGTGGCGCGCGGCCCGAATGATTGGGCCGCGCTGCGCGTCCGGGGGTAAATCCTGGATTGACACCTGACGCTGTCGCGGGCCGGTCCAACTTGTTACGTTACGTCCTTTTCGCCCAGCCGCGGGGCGCGAAAGCATTGTAACTGTTGAGTCTCTCCGGCTAATTTGTCTAATTGGTAAAAAAATTGAAGCGCGACGGCAGGTTTTCCCCCTTTCTCAAAAGCCTGACTCCGGTATGCGCAAATCGTCGCTGCGGGCCGCCACTCACTCACGCATAGTCATACGGCTCGATCCCCCTTTTCCCGAGCTCTCGACCGGCCCGCAGCGACGCAGATTTATTCAGGAAGGCTCGTATGCGGCTGATCAAGTTTTTGAAAAGAAAATCCATGACCAGTGCGGCTGTCGAAGTTGATTTCCACGATTCTACTCTTCGACGCGCGCAGACCAGCAAGTCGGAAATCACCCGTTTGTTCCGCAGTGAATTGAAGGCCGGGAAACGGTCCGGTGTGAAGACATGCGCAGACACTGCGAAAGATGAAAAAGACGGTCGGAAGACCGACAAAGCCCTTTGAAAGTCAGGATTTGTCCAGACGGGCCGCGCGACCACCCCGTCTCTTGGCCAAGCGAGGCTTGCGGGCAGGCAGGTCATTCATGATTTCGGCGCGTTCCGAGCTGTCCATTTTCGACCAGCGCGTGATTTCATCGATGGTGCGATAGCAGCCGGTGCAGATACGCTCGGTCGGATGCACGACGCAGATCTGGACACAGGGGCTTTCGACCTCGTTCCTTTTCCAAATCATGTTCGTCATCGCCGGTCTCCGGGCTCGTTAGAGAAAGCGCAGCCTGTCCAGCGCTCCTTGCAGGATATAACCCGCCGCGACGTGGTCGATAACCTGTCCGCGACGTTTTCGTGTCGTATCCGCCTCCAAAAGTGCCTTTTCTGCCGCAACTGTGCTCAGACGCTCGTCCCAGAACCCGATCGGGATGTCGGTCAGTTCGGACAAGTTGCGGGCAAACGCGCGGGTTGATTGGCACCTTGGACCCTCGGATCCGTCCATATTCATGGGCAGGCCAAGAACGATCCCTCCGATCTCGCGGTCGGCAGCGATTTCCAGCAGGCGGGCAGAGTCCAGCTTGAATTTCTTGCGGCGCACGGTCTCAAGTGGGCTGGCCACACCGCGCATGCGGTCGGAAACAGCCACGCCGATCGTCTTTTCGCCCAGGTCCAGACCCATCAGCGCCTGCATCGGGGGCAGTGCGGCTGCGAAATCCTCGAACACGTCCAGGATCATTGCGACAGGCCGGCCTGCTGCGCGGCCGAGTTGATCAGTTCAAGCGCGGCAGGGTCTTCGGCAAACTTGGTCGCGGCTTCATCGCGGATCGCGGCGGCCTGCTCGGTTTCTCCCAGCACCCCAAGCGCCGAGATCAGTCGAGCCCATTCCTGCGGAGAACCACCTTCGGTCGCCAGCCGGTCCGACAAGCCGTCAACCATGCCACGGATCATCTCTTGACGCTCCTCGGGCGTCATTTCCGCCGCGGCTTCCATATCCGACTGGCTGGGGCCCGGACCTGCCGGAGCATCTGCCATTTCGGGCGCGTTGAACACGCCGGCGCGCCAGGCAAGTTCGTCGATCTGGGCGCGAATGGCGTTGGCCCAAGGCGCCCCCGGTGGCGACGTGCGCAGCGTGTCCATCCAGACGCGATAGGCCTGGTCCGGCCGTCCGATCTGCAGCAGCATCTGTCCCCAGTAATAGCGCGCCGGTCCCGATTGCGGGTCGCGTTCCAGTGCCTGACGCAAGGCCGCTTCGGCTTCGGGCGAGACATAGCCCCCTGCCGCCAGGATCAGCATTTCTGCCAGGTTAGAATAGGCGTCCGCCGGGGCCTCATTCCCCATCAACTCGATTGCACGGCGCTGGGCTTCATAACCGGCCTGAAAATTGCCCGCGTTGGTTTCGTGCTGCGCCAATAGAATGTGACCCTGAAGATCGTCCGGTCGGTCGGCCACGGTCGTGCGCAGCTGGTTCAGAAGGTTGGCATAGCTGTCTTCAAGCTGAGGCGCTTCGACGGGCGGGGCCATCTGCTCGGCCTCTTCCTGGCCGGGTCTGTTCTCACGCAGTTCGGCGGCCATCTCCATGCGCGCTGAAAGCGGCTGATCAGGGTATCCGGCAGCGCCCAGTTGGCGGTACAAAGCAAACGCTCCGCCGATCAGAACCAGGGCAACGAACCCGATGGCGGCCAACCGAACAGTGGTCGACGGCCCGGTCGTCGCGTCACCGGTACGGATTTGCGCGTCGGCGGCCAGGATACGGCGCGAAATCTCGGTCCGAACCCGCTCGGCGTCGGCTTTGGCGATCACTCCGCGGGCCAGATCGCGATCAACGCTGGCCAGCTGTTCCTTGTAGACCCGCAAATCGTAGGCAGCCGGATGTTCCTGTCGCCGGCGGGTTCGGGTCAGGCCAAAGGCCAGGAATGCGGTGATCGACAGCGCAAAGAGCAGAAGCAGAACCCAGAATGTCATGATCTCTCCGGAATTGTTGCCCTCACTTAGACCTGCGCGCGCCCGGAAAAAAGGGACAAATGGCCGCGAATGGCCTACATGTCGCAATAGTGCGATATTGCGGCGCTGTACGGCAGGGGTAATCTGTCGCCGCACGGCATATCTTCGGCCAATCACGAACCGGACGGATTCGCTCATGAAACACTATTCAGCCTTTGCCGTAGCGCGAGAGGCGCTGCGCTATCACACCGGATGGGAGCGCGCCTGGCGTTCGCCAGAACCCAAGAAACGGTATGACGTGATCATCGTCGGTGCCGGCGGGCACGGTTTGGCGACGGCATATTATCTGGGCAAGAATTACGGTATCCAGAACGTCGCAGTGATCGAAAAAGGCTGGCTGGGCGGCGGCAATACCGGGCGGAACACGACCATCATCCGCTCGAACTATCTGCAGGACCCGTCGGCGGCGATCTACGAAAAATCCCGCGGCCTGTACGAGGATCTGAGCCAGGATCTGAACTACAACGTGATGTTCAGCCCGCGCGGCGTGATGATGCTGGCGCAAACCCAGCACGAGGTGCGCGGCTATCAGCGTACGGCGCATGCCAACGCGCTGCAGGGGGTCAAGACCGAATGGATCGAGCCCGAGCGCGTAAAGCAGCTGGTCCCGATCATCAACATCGACGGCCCGCGCTATCCGGTCCTTGGCGCGCTGTGGCAAGAGCGCGGAGGTACCGCACGCCACGATGCGGTGGCCTGGGGTTATGCGCGTGCCTGTTCGAATATGGGTATGGACATCATCCAGCAGTGTGAGGTTACGGGCGTCCGGTCTGAAAACGGTCGCGTCACAGGGGTCGAGACGACCAAGGGCGCCATCGAATGTGACAAGCTGGGCATCGTGGTCGCGGGCCATTCGGGCCAACTTGCCGAGATGGCGGGCTTCCGTCTTCCGGTCGAGGCGCTGGCCCTGCAGGCGCTGGTGTCCGAGCCGATCAAACCCTGCATGGACGTGGTGGTGATGGCCAACACCGTGCACGGCTACATGTCGCAATCCGACAAGGGCGAAATGGTGATCGGCGGCGGCACTGACGGGTTCAACAACTTCACCCAGCGCGGTTCGTTCCATCATATCGAAGAAACCGTCCGCGCCCTGGTCGAGACCTTCCCGATGATCTCGCGCCTCAAGATGCTGCGCCAGTGGGGTGGCATCGTGGACATGACCGGCGACCGCTCGCCCATCCTGTCCAAGACGCCGCTGGGTGGTTGCTTCATCAATTGCGGTTGGGGCACCGGCGGGTTCAAGGCCATCCCGGGTTCGGGCTGGGGCATGGCGCAGCTGATGGCCACCGGACATTCCCCGCTGACCGAGGCGTTCTCGCTGGACCGGTTCAAAGAGGGCCGCTTCATCGACGAAAGCGTCGCCGCCGGGGTCGCGCACTGATGTCAGTCGCCCCAATGTGCTCCGTGAATGGTCTCAGAACTTTTCGGGCTGTCGGATTTTGGCTTGATGGCCTTCTTTTCCTCAGACCGGAAAATGAAAAACGCGATCAGCCCAATGACGGCAAGCGTGCCTACAACGGTCAGAATTATCGTCAAAATATCCATACCCTAGACTTGGGCGTGTGGTCGAAAGATTTCAAGCAAGGAGTAGCCACATGCTGATCCTGAAATGCCCCTATTGCGGCGTCGACGCCGAAGAGACCGAACTGACCGCCGGTGGCGAAGCGCATCTGAAACGCTTCGGTCCCGGGGCGTCGGACGACGATTTCCATGACTATCTGTTCATGCGCGAAAACCCCAAGGGCGTGCATTTCGAACGCTGGCGCCACAGCAACGGCTGTGGCAAGTGGTTCCATGCCGCGCGCTGCACCGCCACGCTCGAGGTGTTCGGCACCTATTCGGCCCAGGTCACCGAGCCGCCGAAGGAGATCCGCGATGCGATTTCGGCCAAACGGCCGGGTTGGACGTGGAGAGAGTTCTCCTGATGCTTCGTCTTCTCATGAATACATCTGCCGGAGGCCTTGGTGCCTCCACCTGCGAAAGGTCCGCAACATGAGCACCCGTCTCGCAAATCAAGGTCGCCTGATCGACAGGTCGAAACCGGTCACGTTTTCATTCAACGGTACTTCGATGCAGGGCTATCAGGGCGATACGCTGGCCTCGGCCCTGTTGGCCAACGATCAGATGATGGTCGGCCGGTCGTTCAAATACCACCGTCCGCGCGGCGTCGTGGCCAGCGGCGCCGAGGAGCCCAACGCACTGGTGGGGCTGGGGCAGGGCAACCGGTTCGAGCCGAACCAGCGCGCCACTACGACCGAGCTGTTCAACGGCCTGACCGCGATCTCGCAGAACCACTGGCCCAGCCTGGAATACGACATCGGTGCGGTGAACACGGCGCTGGCGCGGTTCCTGCCGGCGGGTTTCTACTACAAGACGTTCATCCACCCCAAGCCGTTCTGGAAACATGTGTACGAGCCGTTCATCCGCCAGTCCGCCGGTCTGGGCAAGGCGCCCGACAAGGACAGCCGCGACGCGGATACCTATGAACACTTCTATGCCTTCACCGACGTATTGGTGATCGGCGGCGGTGTTGCGGGCCTGCAGGCGGCCAAGGCCGCGGCGCAATCGGGCGCCAAGGTCATGCTGATCGAACAGACCGCCCATTGGGGTGGTCGCGCGCCTGTCGACGGCGGCACCGTCAACGACGAGCCTGTGGATAAGTTCGTGGAACAATTGGTTTCCGAACTCGAAACAATGGACAACGTCACCCTGCGGTCGCGCTGCATGGGGGCCGGGGTCTATGACCACGGATACGTGCTGGGATACGAGCGTCTGACAGACCACAAACCCGGTACACAAGGTCCGCGCCACCGCCTGTGGCGCATCCGCGCCAAACAGGTCGTCACGGCCACCGGCGCGATCGAGCGCCCGCTGTCTTTCGCCGGAAATGACGTGCCGGGGGTGATGCTGGCCTCGGCCATGCGCGACTATGTCGTGAACTGGGGCGTGACCCCGGGCGAGCGCGTGATCGTCGCCACCAACAATGACGACGCCTACCGCACCGCGATCATCCTGAAACAGGCGGGCGTGGATGTGCTGCGCGTCGTCGATGCCCGCCCCTCGGCCGGGCCGCTGGCGGACGAGGCGCGCAGCCTCGGCATCCGGGTCGATCCCGGCAAGGCGATCGCCAAGGTCAAGGGCGTCAAGCGGGTCAAGAAGGTCGCGATCTGTAACCAGGAAGGCATCGGCGGCGCTCGCGAAGAGGTCGAATGTGATGCGGTCGCCATGTCGGGCGGCTGGTCTCCGGTGGTGCACCTGTGGTCCCATTGCGGTGGCAAGCTGATCTGGGACGAGGCCAACGCCCATTTCCGCCCCGACCCCGACCGTCCGCCGCTGGGCGCGAATGGCGAAGGCTTTGTCGTGGCCGCAGGCTCGACAAGCGGGCCGCTGGCGCTGGGCGAGGTTCTGGCCGACGCCCACGCCGCAGGCAAGGCCGCGGCCAAGGCCGCCGGGTTCAAGCCGAAGAACACCAAGGCACCGCAGGGCGAGGCCGAGACCGAAGCGCCCATGCAGGCCGTCTGGCTGATGCCAGCCAAGGCCGAAGTGCAGCTGCGCATGAAGTCGTGGCTGGACTTCCAGAACGACGTGAAGGTCTCGGATGTGCAACTGGCCGCGCGCGAAGGCTATGAAAGCGTCGAGCACACCAAGCGATATACCACGCTGGGCATGGCGACGGATCAGGGTAAGCTGAGCAATATCAACGGCCTGGCGATCCTTGCTGATGCGCTGGAATCCGAGATTCCCAAGGTCGGCACCACCACGTTCCGCCCGCCTTATACGCCCATCTCGATGGGAGCCATCGCGGGCGAGGCGCGCGGCGAGGTGTTCCAGCCGATCCGCCGCACGCCCATGCATGACTGGCATGACCGGAATGGTGCCGATTGGGAGCCGGTGGGCCACTGGCGTCGCCCTTACGCCTATGTCCGAGCCGGGGAATCCGTGCATGACGCGGTGAACCGCGAGGTCAAGAACACCCGTGAAAACCTCGGGCTGTTGGATGCCTCGACCCTGGGCAAGCTGATCGTCAAGGGCCCGGACTCGGGCAAGTTTCTGGACATGATGTACACCAACATGATGTCCACGCTGAAGGTCGGCAAATGCCGCTATGGCCTGATGTGCTCGGAAAACGGCTTCCTGATCGACGACGGCGTCGTGGCCCGCATCGACGAGGACACCTGGCTGTGCCACACCACCACCGGCGGGGCTGAGCGCATCCATGCCCACATGGAGGAATGGCTGCAGACCGAGTGGTGGGACTGGAAGGTCTATGTCGCCAACGTGACCGAACAATACGCCCAGGTCGCCGTGGTCGGCCCCAATGCCCGCAAGGTGCTGGAGAAGCTCGGCGGCATGGATGTCAGCCGCGAGGCGCTGCCCTTCATGGAGTGGCGCGACGGCCAGATCGGCGGCTTTGATTGCCGCGCCTACCGCATCTCGTTCTCGGGCGAGCTGTCCTATGAAATCGCGGTGCCTGCCAGCCAGGGTCAGGCCTTCTGGGATGCCCTGATGGAGGCCGGTAAAGAGTTCGGCGTGAAGCCTTATGGCACGGAATGTCTTCACATTCTGCGGGCCGAGAAGGGCTTCATCATGATCGGGGACGAGACCGACGGCACCGTGATCCCGCAGGACCTGGGGCTGCACTGGGCGATCTCGAAAAAGAAAGAGGATTTCCTGGGCAAGCGCGCGCAGGAACGGTCGCACATGACCGACCCGGATCGCTGGAAACTGGTGGGTCTGGAAACTGTGGATGGTTCCGTTCTGCCCGACGGCGCCTATGCGGTGGGCGAAGGCGTGAATGCCAACGGCCAGCGCAACGTGATCGGGCGCGTGACCTCGACCTACTACTCCTCCAACCTGAGCCGGGGCATCGCCATGGGGCTGGTCAAAAACGGGCCGAACCGCATGGGAGAGGTGATCGAATTCCCGGGCACCGACGACAAAATCTACAAGGCCAAGATCGTGGACCCTGTGTTCTACGACAAGGACGGGGAGAAGCAGAATGTCTGAACCCATCAGCGCACTGAACCACGCCAGCTTTGACGGCATCGCCCGGATCGAGGAATGCGGCTTGCAGGGGATGATCACCCTGCGCGGCGATCTGTCCGACAAGCTGGTGACCAAGGCGGTCAAGGATGCCACCGGCCAGAAGATGCCCGGCCAGCGCGAGGCTTTCGTCAATGGCGAGACCGGCGTCTGCTGGATGTCGCCGGACGAGCTGCTGGTGCTGGTTCCTTACGCCGAGGTCGAGGCCAAACTGGCCGCCATGCAGGACGCGCTGAGCGGTGTGCATGCATTGGCGGTCAATGTCTCGGACGCGCGGGCGGTGTTTCGGGTCTCGGGGCCGACCGCGCGTGAGGTGCTGGGCAAGGTTGCGCCCGTCGATTTCTCGTCCGATGTCTTCCAGCCCGGTCAGATCCGGCGCACGCGCCTGGCGCAGGTTGCGGGGGCGTTCTGGATGGACGACGCGGAATCCTTTCGCGTGGTGTGCTTCCGATCGGTGGCGGATTACGTGTTCAAGCTGTTGAAGGTTGCGGCGCAGCCCGGCAGCGAGGTCGGATACTACTGAACCCGACTCCACCTTGGCAGAAAGAACAAGCCCCGGACATCACCGGGGCTTTTCATTTTTTGACGACCTCGCATCTGCCGGTTCCGTAGGGTTTGTTCGATGCCCCGAAATTCACGAAACTGCCGCTCACCTTTAGCCCACCGTCTGTTGCAAGATTCGCCTGATAGCGCATTCGAATGGCCTGACCTTCGGTACTTTTGAGCGTCACGTTCCAGATCATCTGATAGCCCTTGGCCCCACGATCCCGAAGCTGCGCGTAGGTCCAGTCATGGTAGTTGCTGTCGGCTTGCGCGGTGCCGGCCTCGGGGTCGATTTGAAAGGCATATTCAGGTGCGACCCAGCCGTGGCTATACTTCTTTGTTATCGTGCACTTGTAAGCCATGGGGGATGCGGCAGCCGCCTGTGCCGTCAGGGCCGCGGCGAGGAATAGAATAAGTCGCGAGTCAATTTTCCTGTGACTTCAGTGGTCAATACAGGAAAATGAACACCGCGTCGCTGGGTGTGCAAAGCCAAACTTTCGTTTGGGTAGAGTTTCGGTTACGGAACTCTATTCCGTGAACAGGACGCTGCGGTACTGGGTCAAGGCGCTCGGGCCCAGCAAGTCCTGGGCCGAGATTGGGCGCCCGGCTTCATCGTGCATGTTCGAGTAGAAAGACAACGTCGCAAGCAGGGCTTCGACCCGTTCGGCGCGGTTGTTTTCGTCCAGCAGGGGCGCGTGCAGAGACAGATACAGGGCTGGCTTCTGATCCTGCAGCCAGTCGGCGAGCGTCGGCAGAACCGCAAACTCCGCCCCTTCGATATCCATTTTGACCAGCGAAATGCCTGTCAGGTCCGTCGCTGTGGCGAACTGGTCCCAGGCGATGGTCAGGGCATCGGTTCCATGCGCGCCGTCATGCAGCAGCGAGCTGGTCGAGTCGCCGCGCTCGCCCCGGACTGAAGCCATGCGCGCCACGCCAAACCGGTCGGATAGCGCGACACCGAAGGCCGAGACATTGCGGATGTCGTTCAGGTCGAGGTTCCAAGCCAGATGGCGAAAGGCGGTGGGGTCGGGTTCGAAACACCAGACATGCCGGGCTTTGCGCGCGCCATACAGAACTGTCGGGCCGATCCACGCGCCGATGTCCAGATAGTCGCGGTCGGGCGACAGGTGCTGGTCCAGCACCGCGAATGTCTCGGGCTCCCAGTCGCCGGCCGAGGCCTTGCGCCAGAATTTCGAATGGTAGGGGTCCAGCCGGAACGGCTCGCCATTCAGGTTGCCTGCATAATGACCGCGGGCGCGGTAGAACATCTTGCGCGCCTGCGTCAGCATCGCGGACCTCCGGGTTTTCTGCGCTCGGGCCTTGACCTGCGGCGGTTGCCAAAGCATTTAACCTTGGGAACGCAACACAAATTTACAGGGGGCCGAGATGGCTTTTGAACTTCCTGATCTTCCTTATGCACATGACGCGCTGGCAGCCAAGGGCATGTCGGCGGAAACGCTGGAATATCACCATGATCTGCACCACAAGGCCTATGTCGACAACGGCAACAAGCTGATCGCCGGGACCGAGTGGGACGGCAAGTCGCTGGAAGAGATCATCGTCGGCACCTATGACAAGTCGGCCGTCGCACAGAACGGTATCTTCAACAACATCAGCCAGCTTTGGAACCACAACCAGTTTTGGGAAATGATGGGTCCGGGCGAGTCGAAGATGCCGGGCGAGCTGGAAAAGGCGTTGGTTGAAAGCTTCGGTTCGGTCGAGGAGTTCAAATCGCAGTTCAGCGCGGCGGGAGCCGGTCAGTTCGGTTCGGGCTGGGCGTGGCTGGTCAAGAATGCCGACGGTTCGCTGGCGGTTACCAAAACCGAAAACGGTGTGAACCCGCTGTGCTTCGGCCAGACGGCGCTTCTGGGTTGCGACGTGTGGGAGCACTCCTACTACATTGACTTCCGCAACAAGCGTCCGGCCTACCTGTCGAACTTCCTCGACAACCTGGTGAACTGGGAAAACGTTGCATCGCGGATGTAACTCTTGACCCGACGAGGGTTCATCAAGGGCCTGCTGGCGGTGACGCTGGCAGGCCTTGTTGTTTCGCTGTACGGGTTCTTTATCGAACCGGCTATGCGGCTGCGGGTTCGCAAATGGAAGCTCAAGCGCGCGGACTGGACGGCGCCTCCGCTGCGGATCGCGGTCATCGCCGACCTTCATGCCGGCGAGCCATTCGTTACCGTAAAGCGTATCAAGCAGGTCGTAAGGCGCACAAATGCGCTGGATGCCGATCTGGTCTTGCTGCTGGGGGATTTCACCGCCAGCCACAGGATGGTTTCGAAACCTGTCGCGATGGCGGACATCACCCCGGTTCTTGCCGGACTGACCGCGCGCCATGGGGTTTTCGCGGTGCTGGGAAACCATGACTGGTGGGATGATACGGCCGCTCAACGCCGGGGCGGTGGGCCCAACTTATATGCCGATGCGTTGGCCGCGAGTGGCATCCCGGTCCTATCCAATTCTGCGCAGAAACTGGATGGTCCGGGAATCTGGCTGGCGGGCCTCGAAGACCAACTGGCCATCGTGGAGGGCAATGGGCGATACCGCGGCCTGGACGATCTGTCCGGCACGTTGCGGCAGATTACCGATGACGCGCCCGTCATCCTGATGGCGCATGAACCGGACATATTTCCCCAAGTGCCAGATCGCGTTGCCTTGACACTGTCCGGTCACACGCATGGTGGTCAAATCAGACTGTTTGGGTGGTCGCCCGTGGTGCCCTCGCTGTTTGGCAATCGCTATGCCTACGGCCCGGTGCGCGAAGGTGGAAAGGATCTGGTAGTTTCCGGCGGCATTGGGTGCTCGATCCTTCCGGTCCGGTTTGGTGTTACACCCGAGATTACGCTTGTCGAAATTTCGGCCTGATCTGCGCTTCGGGTGGAAACTTGCCGATACGTCAACTTTTGCGCGCATGCGCCGTTGCAAGACGCCAAAGAGTGATTAGCTGTTAGTTGCGGGAGGAGAGAACCGCCAAAACCAAAACAATGAGGGAATAGCTGCCAAATTGTGCCGTGGGTGCAAGATGTTGGCTGTTCTTGTTCGGGCGGGGGACGGCCACGAAAACCACAACGGGAGATCGCAATGGTCGCACTTGCACAGGGTACTTGGGTCATCATCGCCGACGGGGAAAAAGCACTGTTCACTGAAAACGTGACGGATGCCGAGAACCCCAATCTGGTGGTCGTATCAGTTGAGGAACATGATCATCTCGCCGCGCGGAGCAAGCCCTCGGATCGGGCGGGACGGCGAAATGATACCGGGCCGAACCAGAAATCTGCGGTGGAAGAAGACACCTGGCGCACTCACGCCAAATCCCTGTTCGTCCAGGATGTGGCCAACCTGCTCAACAAAAAAGGGCTGAAGGGCGCGTACAAGCGGCTTGTTCTGGTTGCCAGCCCACAGGTCCTGGGCCTGCTGCGCCGGCGCCTTCACAGCGAAGTTCTGGCCAAAGTCGTAGCCGAAGTCGACAAGACCCTGACCAATCATCCACTGCACAAGGTCGAAAAGGTGCTGCAACGCCAACTGCGCACCTCGACCGCCTGATCTAGCTAGTTCGGGACTCACGGGCGGGGAAGCCGCCCGTGACGCCTATTATTTCAATAACTTGCGCAATTCGTCCATCGCGGACTCGGCGTCGTCGACCCAGGTAATGAAACGGGCCAAGGAGGCATCCGCAAAACCTGCGTCGATCACCTGATCCAAAAGCGTGTGAAGCGCGTCCCAGTATCCGTCCACATTCATCACCAGAATGGGTTTGTCATGCAGGCCCAACTGGCGCCAGGTCAGTGCCTCGAACAACTCGTCCAACGACCCGGGTCCGCCGGGCAGCACGACCACGGCATCCGCATTCATGATCATGACTTTCTTGCGCTCGTGCATCGTTTCGGTGACCACAAAACGCGTCAGATCTGTTTTTCCCACTTCCCGCCGGAGCAGATGAACCGGTATCACGCCGAAGGTTTCGCCTCCGGCCGCTTGCGTGGCCCGGGCGACTTCACCCATCAGGCCCACGTCACCCGCACCGTAGACCAGCCGCCAGCCCTCGGCGGCCAGCAGCCGTCCAAAGGTGCCTGCGGCCTTTGTGTAGGCCGAATTCGCGCCATTGCGTGACCCGCAATACACACAGATCGATTTCTGGGACATCAAACAGCGACTCCGGGGTTGTGTCAGAGGTTTTGACCCGTGATAGCGGGATTGGTAAATTGGCTCAACCGTTCGGCGGAAAGCTTTTGAGTCAAGGCATTTGCGCTGCGGAGTGAAGGAAAAAACATGGACGCCAAATCGGGAAGCGGTAGGTCGGGTGCATTCGTCTGGGGTATCCTTGCGGGTATCTTGGCTGTGATTGGCGCCGGGGGCTTGTATCTTTCGGGTGTCTTCGGTCCTGCGCCGCAGTCTGAACAGTCCACTACGGAAGAGGCCGTCGCCGAAAGCGCCAGCGAAGAGACGACTGAGCCAGCCGCTGCACCGGCACCAAGCCCGGATGCAGAGGACTCGCAGGTCGTTGCGGAAACTGACAACGCGGACGAGGTTCAGACCTCGACCGAGACCGAAGAAGCAACCGCGTCGGAAGCCGAAGAGAAAACTGCGACCGACGAGCAGACTGCGCAGGACGCGACGGTTGAAGAACAGCCGGCAGAGGCTGCTCCCACACCCGAGGCTAACGCGGCCGCAACTGCTCCGACGCTCGACCAGATATTCGTGGAGCCCGACGGCAATGCGCTGCTGTCCGGCAAAGGCGACCCGGGCAGTCAAATTCGTATCCTGCTGGATGGCGAGCCGATCCACAGCTTCACGGTCGATGGCAGCGGCCAGTTCGCCGAGTTCGTCACCATCCCCTTCAGCGAGGCCGCGCGAGGTCTGGTTCTTGAAGCCGGTGACGGTACCCGGTCTGCGCAATCGGATGACTATCTGATTGCCGCGTTGCCCAAGCCGCCTGCGCCACCCGCTAAGGACGAGCAAGTCGCCAGCACGGACACCGAAGCGCAGGACGAAACGGCGGAACAGCCGTCTGCGGCCGCAGTCGCAGAGGACACCGAGGTCGCGCAAGCGGACGAGACCGTTTCCGGGGCGCAGGACGAAGAAGCAACCTCACCCGAGGCCACGACCGAGACTCAATCCAGCGAAAGCCAGCAGGTGGCCGTTTTGCGGTCCGGTGAGGAAGGGGTTGAGCTTGTCCAGTCGCCGTCGTCCGAAGACGCGTCGCCCGAGCAGGTTGCGCTTGATACGATCGGCTATTCCGACGCTGGCGATGTCCAATTGTCCGGCCGTGTGTCCGAGGGTGCTGCGGTTCGGCTCTATCTGAACAACAAGCTGGTGGCCGATATCACGCCAGGGCAGGACGGTGATTGGCGCGGGGAAATCCAAGAAGTCGATCCCGGTGTCTATACGCTGCGCGTTGACGAAGTCGACACGGACGGAACGGTGCTGAGCCGTCTGGAAACGCCGTTCAAGCGCGAGCCGGTTGAAGTTCTGCAGGCGGCCGAGGCGCAGGATGCGGTGCCGGGCGCCGACCAGAGCACGCCGATCCGGTCCGTTACCGTGCAAAAGGGCGATACCCTGTGGGCGATCTCGCGAGAGCGTTTTGGCGACGGTGTTCTGTATGTCCGCTTGTTCGATGCGAACCGCGACCTGATCCGCGACCCCGACCTGATTTATCCGGGCCAGGTCTTCACCATCCCGGAATAAAGGCTTAGGTCTTGCGGGGCCGGGTTTTCGCCCGGCCTCGAAGCTTTCCGGGTCAGACATGAGAAGACTTGCGCCTATGCATTCCGCAGACATGCCACAGATGGACGAACGCAAGTCGGGTTGGCTGACTATCCGAAAAGTGGCTCCGTACCTGTGGCCCGAAGATGAGCCGTGGGTCAAACGGCGGGTGGTCTTCGCGATGGCCATGCTGGTTCTGGCGAAGTTGATCGCGGTCTATACGCCGATCCTGTACAAAGGCGCGGTTGACGCGTTGGCGGGCGAGGGCGTGCCGCCTTTGGCGCTGGGCGCCGTAGGGCTGACCGTGGCCTATGGCGTGGCGCGGATGATGACGGTGGGGTTCCAGCAGTTGCGCGATGCGCTGTTCGCGCCGGTGGGGCAACGCGCGCTGCGGGCGCTGGCGCTGGAAACCTTCCAGCACATCCACCAGCTCTCGATGCGCTATCATGTGACCCGCCGGACGGGCGGCCTCAGCCGGATCATCGAGCGCGGGGTCAAGGGCGTGGAGTTCCTGCTGCGCTTTCTCCTGTTTTCGATCGGCCCTCTGATCCTTGAACTGCTGCTGGTGGCGGTGGTTCTGATGTGGCTGTTCGACGTCTGGTACCTGGTCGTGGTGGCCGTCACCATCGCGCTGTACATCTGGTTCACCTTCACGGTCACCGAATGGCGCGTGAAGCTGCGGCGCGAGATGAATGACCAGGATACCGAGGCCAACCAGCGCGCCATCGACAGCCTGCTGAATTTCGAAACCGTCAAGTATTTCAACGCCGAACGGCGCGAAGCTGAACGATATGACGTGTCGATGAAGGCCTATGCGCAGGCCGCGTTGAAAACGGCATACTCGCTGGCCTTCCTGAATTTTGGTCAGTCCTTCCTGATCACTTGTGGCCTGATCGGAGTGATGGTTCTGGCCGCGATCGGCGTTCAGAACGGGCAGTTGACGGTGGGCGATTTCGTGATGGTCAACGCCTACATGATCCAGATCACCGTGCCGTTGAACTTTCTGGGCACCGTCTATCGCGAGATCCGGCAGGCCTTGGTTGATATGGGCCAGATGTTCCAGCTGCTGGAGCAGCCGGCCGAGGTAGTGGACAAGCCAGACGCCAAACCGCTGCAGATTACCGAAGGCCGGGTCGAACTGGACGATGTGCATTTCGGCTATGACCCGGACCGCGAGATCCTGCGCGGCGTCTCTCTGGTGGTGCCGGGGGGGCAGACCGTTGCCATCGTGGGCGCGACCGGCTCGGGCAAATCCACCATCGGGCGGTTGCTGTTCCGGTTCTACGACGTGACCCAGGGCGCGTTGCGGATCGACGGGCAGGATGTGCGCGACGTGACGCAGGAAAGCCTGCACGCCGCCATCGGCGTGGTGCCGCAGGATACGGTGCTGTTCAACGATACGATCCGGTACAACATCGCCTATGGCCGCGAGGGGGCCTCGCAGTCCGATGTCGAAGCCGCCGCAAAGGCCGCCCAGATCCACGACTTTATCACCTCTCTGCCCGAGGGGTACGAGACCAAGGTGGGTGAGCGTGGCCTGAAGCTGTCAGGCGGCGAGAAGCAGCGCGTGGGCATTGCGCGGACGCTGTTGAAGAACCCGCCGATCCTGCTGTTGGACGAGGCCACCAGCGCGCTGGATACCGACACCGAGCAGGACATCAAGGATGCCCTGGCCCGCGCAGGCGAGGGGCGCACGGTGATCACCATCGCCCACCGCCTGAGCACGATCGCCGAGGCCGACCAGATCGTCGTTCTGGAAAAGGGCGAGATCATCGAGCGGGGCACCCACGACGAGTTGCTGCGCCGTGAAGGGCGTTATGCCCAGCTGTGGAACCGCCAGCAATCGGATACGCAGGCGGCCTGACGGATATTGGGTTGCGGACAAAGAAATTGGGCCGGCGATTGCCGGCCCTTCGTCGTTTTACTCTGCCGCTTTCAAGGGCGCGCCCGGCGGCGTTTCGTCCTGGCCCTCGGCAGCGGTCCCATCCGGGCGGTCCGGTTCTTCGGTCCAGATGATCTCGGTTGCCTGCATCTGGCGGGCGGTGCTACCAATGGCCATGTCGCGGGCGATCTGGCTCGACTTGCCCGCGGTGACCCGCGCCAGAAGCCGGCCCAGCCATATGGCATAAGTGGTCACCCACACCCGCAACGCCAGGAACGAGGGCGTCACGATCAGGGTCAGAACCGTGGCGATGCCCAGGCCGAACACCACCGCCGTCGCCAGCTGTTTCCACCACAGCGCGGTGGGGCTATTGATCGAATAGCCGCCGTTGATGAAGTCCAGTGACAGGCCGAACATCATCGGCGTCAGGCCCGCCATCGTGGTCAGCGTGGTCAGCAGAACCGGACGGATCCGCGCCTCGGCCGTGCGCACGATGGCGTCGATCCGGGGCATGTAGCGGCTGTATTCCTGATAGGTGTCGATCAGAACGATGTTGTTGTTCACCACGATCCCCGCCAGCGCCACGATGCCGGTGCCGGTCATGATGATCGAGAAGGGCTGTTGCATCACCATCATCCCGATCAGCACCCCGGTGGTGGACAGAACCACCGCCAGCAGCACCAGCACCGAGTTGTAGAACGAGTTGAACTGCGCCAACAGGATCACGAACATCAGACCCAGCGCGGCCAGAAAGGCGCTGGAGAGGAAGGCCTGGCTCTCGGCTTGGTCTTCCTGGTCTCCGGTCCATTCCCAGGTGATCGTGTTGGCAAAGGGCTGAGTGTCCAGCCACTCGGTCAGTACCGCGATCCGCTCGTTCGGGTTGATCAGCGTCAGGCGGGCGTCGCCGTCATCAATGGCGGCCTGCACCTCCTGCAAGCTGTCCTCACCGGTCAACTGAACCAGAGTATAGGCCGTACCATCCGCGCCGTTGATCGTCGCACCTTCAGGTTCCGAGCCTTCGGTCACTTCGCGCACCACGGCCAGCCGCTGTTCTCCGTCCGGGGTGTCGATCACCACTTTGCTCAGGCCGGACTCCACGTCGGCCTTGACGTCGTAATAGCGCTCTTGATCCACGCGGTTGATTTCGGCCAGCTTTGCCACCGGTTTGCGGGTGATGAAGTTCGACAAGGGCACCAGCCCGTCCGGAGTACGCACCTTGAGCGTATCCAACGTGGACAGGACCCGATCCTGATCGGGCAGGCGGACGCGGATCTCGATTTCTTCATCCACGCTTTCGGGGCGCATTTCGCCCAGCAGGATGCCACGGGTCACCAACTGCACCATCGCGCCCACGGTTGCCACGTCGGCCCCGAACCGTCCTGCCTTGGCCACGTCGACGTCGATCTGCCAGTCGATACCGGGCAAGGGCAGGGTGTCCTCGATCTTGATCAGGCCCGGGGTGTTTTCAAACACCTCGCGCGCGGTCAGTGTGGCGCGGGTCAGGTCATCCCAGTTGTCGCCCTTGATCCGCAGGTGCACGGGCTTAGCCGAGGCCGGACCTTGTTCCAGCGGCAGGATCTCGACAACGAAACCCGGCAGCTTGGCAAGCTCGGCGTTCAACTGCTCGATCACGAAATCGCCGTCATACTCGGGCGCGACGGTGTGCTTATCGAACAATCCGCCAGCGACAGGTTCTGACACGTTCGGGCGATCCTCCCACGGGATGATCTCGAACTGCACGCGGCCCACCGTGTCCGCCGGAGCCTGCGCCCCACCGTTGTTCTGGTTCAGGCCGCCTTCACCGGCGAACGAGAACACGTTGATCACTGCCGGATGCTGGCTGATCACCTGTTCGGCCTCGAAAACCAGCGCGTCCTTTTCGGCCAGCGACAGGTTGCCCCGTGCGCGGACATAGGCGGTGGCCTGTTCCGGCTCGCTTTCGACGAAGAATTCAACACCGCGGTTGTTCTGACCGTACATGGTCATCACCGTCATCACCGCAAAGCCTACTGCCACGATCGAGACGATCGGCATGATCGGATTGCCGACGAGGAATTTGATGACATAGCCGAAGGGCGTATGTTCCTTGGCCGTGTGGACACGTTCGTCCGGCTTGCGCTCGATCCGGGCTGCGCTCAGCGTGACCGATCCGGCGAAGGCGCCGAACAGGAACAGAACCGCGCCCAGCAAGAACCCACCGCCTGCGCCTTCCGGCAGCAGATACGTGGGGTTGAGCAGCTGCATTGCGCCCAGGAAGATCATGTAGACCGAGGGTGGAACCATAACGGCACGCACCCACCACGGTGTCCGCACGCGCAACCAATCCGAGCTGCGGTCGAACACGCGGCTCAACCGGCCCGAGACACCGCCCATCACCGGCAGGTAGATCAGCGCCACGATCAGCGAGGCCGACAGAACGAAGATCAGCGTGACCGGCAGCATCCCCATGAATTCACCCGGAATGCCCGGCCAGAACAGCATGGGCAGAAAGGCGCACAGCGTCGTAGCGGTTGACGAGACGATGGGCCAGAACATCCGCTGGGCTGCCTCGACATAGGCGTGCATCGGGCCGACGCCTTCCTTGATGCGTTTGTCGGCATACTCCACGACCACGATGGCGCCATCGACCAGCATCCCCACGGCCAGGATCAGGCCGAACATGACGATGTTCGAGATGCTGACCCCCATGATGGCCAGGAATGCGAAACACAGCAGGAACGAGGTCGGAATCGCGAAGCCCACCAGGAGTGCCGCACGTGTACCCAGCGAAGCCAGTACCACGATCATCACAAGCGCGATGGCTGTCAGGACCGAACCTTCCAGCTGGCTGACCATCGAGCCGACGATGCGGCTCTGGTCATTCGACGTGCCGACATTCACGGCAGCCTGCAGCTCGGCCGGCCACTTGGTCTCGGCCTTGGCAACGGTCTCTTTAACCTGCGCCACGGTGTCGATCAGGTTGAAACCCTTGCGTTTGACGACCTGCAGCGCCACGGTCGGTTCGCCGTTGAACCGGGCGGTCCCTTCGCGGTCTTCGAAGGTGTAGTTGATCTCGGCCAGTTCGCCCAAGGTCACGACCCGGTCGCCATTGACCTTGATCGGCAGTCCGTAGACATCCTGTGCGGTCTTGAAGGACGAAGGAATCTTGACCGAAAACGCACCCTGTTCGGTCTCGACCTCACCGGCGGCGATCAGCTGGTTGTTGTTCTGCACGACGTTGATCAGCTCGGCCGCGGTGACGTTGTACGCCTCAAGCCGCAGCGGATCGATGACCACTTCCAGCATTTCATCGCGATTGCCGGCGATCCCGGCCTCAAGGACCGAATCCAGCGCCTCTAGCTCATCCTGGAGGTCCTTGGCGACCCGCGCCATCGTGCGTTCGGGCACGGCACCCGAAAGGTTCACGATGACGATCGGGAATTCCGAGAAGTTGATCTCGGTCAGCGTGTATTGCTCGGCGCCTTCGGGGAAGTCGGCCTGCGCGCTGTTCATCGCGTCGCGCACGTCAGCGGTAATGGCTGTCTTGTCCCAGCCAAAGTCGAACTCAAGCGCGATCCCGGCATAGCCCTCGGCGGCGGTGGCGGTCATCTCCTTCAGGCCGTCCAGATCCGCAAGCTCGGTTTCCATCGGCTTGATCAGCAGGTTTTCACTGTCTTCGGCCGAAATGCCCGGAAACTGAACCGACACGAACAGGGCCGGAATCTCGATGTCCGGTTCGCCTTCTTTGGGCAAGCTGACATAGGCAAACCCGCCGATGATCAGCGAGATGGCTATGAATGCCAGAACCATTCGGGCCCTGTCGGCGGCCCAGCTGACTAAGCCCGTCATTGGGAAACGTCCTTATAGGTGGGCGCTACGACCACACCCGCAGTCACGAACTCTTGTCCGACCACGATGATGTCTACGGTTTCCGCAAGACCGCCGACCCAAACACCGTCGGCCGTATCGCGCAACAGGCGGATGGGTACGAAATCGACGATATTACCGGCTCCGACCGTCCGAACGCCTAGCTGGCCTTCGTTGTTCAGCGTCAACGCCGATTGCGGCAGCAGGTGAGCCTTGGCGCCTTCGGCCGCGATGCGGATGCTTGCGGTCTGCCCGTCCCGGATCAGAAGCTCGGGGTTCGGGACGGTGACTTCCACCTCGAACGTGCGTGTGGTTTCGTCCGCCGAACGGCTGAGGAAGGTCACGCGGCCCTCGACCTGCAATCCGGTCACCAATTGTGCCTGCGCCGGAGCGCCGACGGTGACACGGTTCACTTCGGTTTCGGGAACAAAGCCAACCAGCTTGATCGGATCAAGCTGGATCACGGTCGCGCACAACGATCCGGGCTGCATCAGACTACCCAGTTCGGCGGCATCGCTTTCCAGAAGGCCCTGAAACGGGGCCTCGATGGTGATGCGGTCCAATTCCAGTTCGGCAGCCGCAACCGCCGCCTCCGCCGCCTCGATGCCCGCCTCCGTAGCCTTCAACTCGGCCTCGGCCGCCTTGATACCGGCCTTTGCGGTACTCATCTCGGCCTCGGCCGCGATCCGCCGGGTTTCGGAGCCGAAGCCAGTTTCCGAAAGTTTGCGGGCTGCAATCAGGTTTATTTCGGCCTCGGCAACGCGCGCATGCGCTTCTTCCAGCCGTGCTTCGGCTTCGGGCACACGGCTTTCCGCCTCTAGCTTGGCCGCCTTGGCTTGGGCAAGCTGTGCCGGGCGTGAGCCGGGATCCAATTCGCACAGCAGATCGCCGGCCTCGACGAAGGTGCCCTTACGCTTGGGTTCCGAAATGACGGTTGACGTGGTTTCCGCCAAAACTTCGACCTGACGGATTGCTTTGGTTTCACCGCGCAGCAAAACGGCGCTGTCGATTTCGCGCGCAGTGGAGCGCAACGCAACAACCCCAACGGCCTGCACGGCCGAGGCGTCGTTTGCCTCAGCGCCAGCGTCAGACTGGCTCGCAGCATCTTCGCGACCGGCAAATGCAAACAGGGCATCGCGCTCGAAAACCACGAAATACAATGCAACGATAACCAATGCGGCGTTGACGAGGGATATCAATCGCATGCCGTCATTCTCCTTAAAATATTATGTCCGCACAAATGCCGGTGAGCACGCAATGACATGGGGGCGTGCGTGCGCGAAGTCCATACTGAACTGAATAGTTCGGTTTATTTTTTTTCGCAAGAGCGCCCTGACGCTGAGCAATTGTGCATTTCGGGTACTTGGCTTGCTGATGGCGCCGGGGTATGACATGGCGCCAGAAAGCTGAATGCAACGCCCGGGGGCAGGAATGAGCGACGTCGACAGTTTCATTGATGAGGTCACCGAAGAGGTGCGCCGCGACCGGCTCTACCTGCAGCTGCGTCGATGGGGCTGGGTCGGTGTTCTGGCCGTTGTTCTGATCGTGGGAGGCGCCGCTTTCAATGAATACCGCAAGGCGCGCGATGCCACTCAGGCCCAGAAGCTGGGCGACGATATTCTGGCCGCGATGCAGCTTAACGACGCTGCCGAACGTGCGGATGCGTTGGCGCAGGTCACGGCCAATTCGGCCGGCGAACAGGCTGTTTTGGGCTTTCTCCTCTCGGGCGCATTGTCCGAGTCGGGATCGGTCGAACAGGCCGTTGAACAGCTGAACGCGATTGCGGTTCAGGGTGATCTGCCGGAAATCTACCGCTCGATCGCTGCCTTCAAGGCCCTGTTGTTGCAGTCCGAAACCATGCCCGCCGCCGAACGCCGGCAACAGTTCGAGGCGCTGGCCGCTCCGGGCGCGCCGCTGCGTCTGCTGGCAGAAGAACAACTGGCCCTGATCGACCTCACCGATGGTGACACTCAGGCCGCGCTGGAACGTCTGCAGGCCATCCGTCAGGATGCAGAGGTCAGTGCCGACATCCAGCAGCGTGCAACCCAATTGATCGTCGCGCTGGGCGGAACGCCCGAACCGATCACCGCACAGCAGGGTTGATACGCGGCCCATTTCAGTGAACCAAGACAGGCGAGTTCGGAGTTTCATGGCAAAAAGACTATTTTCCCGATTTGGTTTGCCGGTCGCAGCCCTGGCGCTGACGGCGCTGAGCGCCTGCGAGGAACCCGAAGTGATCCTGCCGGGCGAGCGTGAAGACATCCGCCCGGCCCAGGATCTGGAAACCGTTCAGACGACCGGTGCCAAACCGATCAGCCTGCCGGCCGCAAAGCGCAACGCCGAATGGGCGCAGAGCCCGGGAACCGCGGCTTTCCGTACCACCAACGCGGCGCTCAGCCCCGCGCCGCAGCGCATCTGGTCAACCTCGATCGGGGCCGGCGACGGGCGCAAACAAAGGATCACCGCTGATCCGGTCGTCGCAGGTGGCCTGATCTACACCCTGGACGCGGCGGCAACCGTTTCCGCTGTCTCTCCCCAGGGGCAACTGGTCTGGAGCACAAACCTCGTCCCCGCCACGGATGGCGAAGAGCAGGCAACCGGGGGCGGCATCGCCTATGCAGACAACACGCTGTACGTTTCGTCCGGTTTCGGGCGTCTGACCGCTCTGGATGCGCGCACCGGCGGAATTCGCTGGCAAAAGAAGCTGAACGCGACCGGTAGCGGAGCGCCGCTGGTATCTGGCGGCCTGCTTTACCTTGTGGCGGGGGATCAGACTGGCTGGGCGGTTGATGCAAAGGACGGGCGCATTGCCTGGCAGATCGAGGGCACGCCCAGCGTCGGCAATGTCCTGGGAGCTCCGGCGCCGGTATTGGCGAACGAGTTTGCAGTCTTTGCGTTTGGGTCCGGTGATGTGGCGGCCGCTTTCCGCAAAGGCGGTATCCGTCGCTGGAACGCGTCGGTCGCCGGCGGCCGCAGGGGGCGGGCCGCAGCGCAGATCGTGGATGTGACGGGCGGCCCGATCGTATCCGGAAATTCGATCTACATCGGCAACCACTCGGGACGCACGGTCGCCTTCGACGCCAGCTCGGGCGAACGGATCTGGACCGCTTTCGAAGGCGCGGTCGATACCGTCTGGCCGGTCGGCAACAGCGTATTCCTGATCAGCGACCGCAGCCAGTTGGTGCGGTTGGACGTGTCAAACGGGTCTGTGGTCTGGGCCATCGACCTGCCGGGCTTCGTCAAGGACAAGCCCAACCGTCGCGGACCGATCTTTGCGCATTACGGCCCCATCATGGCGGGTGGACGCATCGTCATCGGCTCGAACGACGGTTATCTGCGGTTCTATAACCCTGTCGACGGCACGCTGGTGCATCAGGTCGAGGTTCCGGGCGGGGCGACAACGGCACCGGTGGTTGCGAACCAGACCCTCTACGTGGTTTCGACCAAAGGGCAACTGCACGCTTTCCGTTGACGACAAGATGCGTTAAAGGGCGCGTCTGAGTCTTGAAAGTTGAGTATCATGTCTTTGACCCTCGCCATCGTGGGGCGCCCCAATGTGGGCAAATCCACCCTGTTCAATCGCCTTGTGGGCAAGCGCCTTGCGCTGGTGGACGACCAGCCCGGCGTTACCCGCGATCTGCGTGAGGGCGAAGGGCGGCTGGGTGACCTGCGCTTTACCGTGATCGACACGGCCGGGCTGGAGGATGCCACCGACGACAGCCTGCAGGGCCGGATGCGGCGCCTGACCGAGCGTGCCGTAGACATGGCCGATGTCTGCCTGTTCATGATCGACGCCCGTGTGGGCCTGACCCCGACCGACGAGATGTTTGCCGAGATTCTGCGCAAGCGCTCCAAGCATGTGATCCTGGCGGCCAACAAGGCCGAGGGGGCGGCGGCGGATGCCGGTGTTCTCGAGGCCTACAACCTGGGTCTGGGCGAGCCGATCCGTCTGTCGGGCGAGCATGGCGAAGGCATGACCGACCTTTACGCGGCGTTGATGCCTTTGGCTGACGCCATGGAAGAAAAGCAGCCAGAGGACGTTCCGCAAACGGATATCGATCTGGACGAGGATGGGGAAACCGAGGGCGAAACCCCTGCAATTACGCCGGACAAGCCGTTGCAGGTGGCCGTTGTTGGGCGTCCGAATGCGGGCAAGTCCACACTGATCAACAAGATCCTGGGTGAAGATCGACTTCTGACCGGTCCCGAGGCCGGCATTACCCGTGACGCCATCAGTCTGAAGTTGGACTGGGGTGGCACCCCCATGCGCATCTTTGACACCGCCGGTATGCGCAAGAAGGCCAAGGTACAGGAAAAGCTCGAGAAACTCTCGGTGTCGGACGGCCTGCGCGCCGTCAAGTTCGCCGAAGTCGTGGTTGTCCTGCTGGATGCGGCGATCCCGTTCGAGCAGCAGGACCTGCGCATTGCCGATCTGGCCGAGCGTGAAGGACGTGCTGTGGTGATCGCGGTGAACAAGTGGGATGTCGAGGATAACAAGCAGGAGAAGTTGCGCGAGCTCAAAACCTCGTTCGAACGCCTGCTTCCCCAACTGCGCGGCGCGCCTCTTGTGACCGTGTCGGCCAAGACGGGCAGGGGGTTGGAGCGGCTGCGTGATGCGATCCTGCGCGCCCACGATGTGTGGAACCGTCGGGTTCCCACCGCGGCCTTGAACCGCTGGCTGACCGCCATGTTGGAGCAGCACCCACCGCCAGCCCCCCAGGGGCGCAGGATCAAGCTGCGCTATATGACCCAGGCAAAGACGCGCCCGCCGGGCTTTGTCGTCATGTGCTCGCACCCGGACAAGATGCCGGAAAGCTACTCGCGGTATCTAGTCAACGGTCTGCGCGAGGATTTCAACATGCCCGGAACACCGATCCGGCTGACGCTGCGCGGCCAGGGGGACAAGAACCCCTACAAGGGGCGCCGAAAGAAAAACGCGGGTGCGCTGGCCAAACATCTCAAGGGCAAGGCGTAACTGCGCCAATTTTCAGCATTTTCGGGCTTGGGGCGTGACAGCCCCCAAGCATCGCGCTAGCATTCGCATGCGTGCATTCATTTCGCGCGCGATTTGCGCGTACCTGTGACGTGCAAAATTTCGCAAGGACTATTGAACCGGACCATCGTGGGGAGCTGGCTGGATGGACCTGAGAGAATATACGAGACAGTACGCGGTGCAGGACAATCGGCTGGCCGCGCTCAGCTATTTCGGGACGTTCGTGATGTATTTCGCATCGCTGACGCTGGCGATCGTCTATGTGGATCAGTGGTTCATCATGATCCCGGCCGGGATCGTGTTCGCCTTTTCGGCAGTGCGTCTCTATGTTCTGCAGCATGATTGCGGTCATCATTCTCTGTTCGAAACCCGACGGCAGAATGAATGGGCTGGCCACGTGCTGTCGCCGTTCACCTTCGCTCCGTTCGAAGTGATGAAACAGAACCACAACCTGCATCACGCGGGCATTGGCAATCTCGAGCATCGGGAGACCGGGGAAATCAACACGATGACCTTGCGGGAATGGAATGAAGCGGATTGGAAAACCCGTCTGTTCTACAGGCTTTACCGCAATCCCTTCATCCTGGTGCCGGTCGGGGCCCTGTTCACGTACTTCATCCGCTATCGCTGGCCCAAAAACACGGTGCGGTTCGGCGTCCGTGGGGTCGTGCTGCACAACTTGTCCATCGTGGTTTTCCTCGGGCTGTTGTATTGGATTGCTGGCATGACAGGCATACTCGTCTGGCTGGCCTTCTCGTTTCTCGGCGGAATGCTGGGTGTGTTTCTGGTGTATCTTCAGCACAATTTCGAGGACACCTACTGGGATCGCCGCCCGGATCTGGACCCGCAACTGGCGGCGCTTCAGGGTTCGTCAGCGCTGGATTTCGGATGGTGGTTTGACAATGCGGTCGCCTGCATCACGCTGCATGACATCCACCATTTCAATGCGCGCATCCCGTCCTACCGGCTGCGCGCCTGTCACTACAACCTGCCACCCGAATACACACCCCGCCGGATCAAGTTTCCCGAGGCGGTGGCCGCGCTGAACCTGAAGCTGTGGGATGAAGATGCCAAGCGGCTGGTTCCCTTTCCGCGGCAGGGTGAAACCGGTGAGCTGGCCCGGGGCAGTTAAGGACGGTTTTCCAAAGGTTGTGCGGACCAAAGCCTTGTCTTGCGGCCTGTCGGACGTAGTTTTTAAGTTGGATCGTTTAGGAGTTTTGGAATGACAGCGGTGACCAAGGTTCGCGGCATCGGAGAAGCACTTGGCCGCGCTCTCAACGACAATGGCTTCAAGACGGCCGAGGACCTGGCCAAGGCCAAGCCGGCTGCGCTGGTCGCCGTTCCCGGTATCGGAGCGCGCCGGGGGCCCGGATTGATCGCCGCCGCCAAACAGGCCACCTCCGGCGCTGCACTCGTGGCCAAGACCCGCCCACCGAAGGCCCCAACGCGCAAGACGGCGCAATCTCGGACCTCAGCTGCTGCGCGCAAGGCCGAGGCAGAAGCCAAGGTGGCAGCCGAGAAAGCCGAAGCAGAGGCCAAGGCCCGGAAGAAGGCCAAGGCCAAAGCCAAGGCCGAAAAGGCAGCAAAGAAAAAGAAAGAGATGGAAGCGGCGATCTCGAAGGCGAAGGAAAAGATAAAATCCAAGGCCAAGTCGAAAAAAGACAAGAAGTCCAAGAAGGCAAAAGAGAAGGCCGACGGTAAGTCCAAGAAAGACAAAAAGGACAAGAAGGCCAAGAAAAAGGCAAAGAATTAGTCACTTCCTTGCCTTGATCTGAAGCAATGCGGTCGCGGCTGGGGTGACCGCTGAAAGTTACGCCAGCGTGCCGTCAGCCTGCAGGGTCAGCTTGCCGCCAAGATACGGCGAAAGAACCTCGGGCAAGGTCACGGTGCCATCGGCGTTCTGGCCGTTTTCCAGAACCGCAATCAAACAGCGACCCACAGCCAGGCCCGATCCGTTCAGCGTGTGCACGAATTCAGGTTTGCCACCGCCCTCAGGCCGGAAGCGCGCATTCATGCGACGGGCCTGGAAATCTCCGCAGGTCGAAACCGAGCTGATCTCGCGATAGGTGTTCTGGCCGGGCAGCCAAGCCTCGATGTCGAAAGTCCGGCGCGCGCCAAACCCCATGTCGCCGGTGCACAAGACGACGGTACGGTAGGGAATGCCCAGCTTTTCCAGGATGCCTTCGGCACAGCGCAGCATGCGCTGCTGTTCGTCGTCCGATTTGTCGGGATGCGTGACCGAGACCATCTCGACCTTTTCGAACTGGTGCTGGCGCAGCATGCCGCGCGTGTCCTTGCCGGCCGAGCCCGCCTCGGAGCGGAAGCACAGCGAATGTGCCGTGTAGCGGCGCGGCAGATAGCTTTCCTCGATGACGCAACTGTTGACGATGTTGGTCAGCGACACCTCGGAGGTCGGGATCAGCCACCACCCCTCGCGGGTTTGGTAGCTGTCCTCGCCGAACTTCGGCAGCTGGCCGGTGCCCTGCATCATCTCGGAGAGCACCAGAACCGGACCATTCACTTCGGTCAGACCGTTCTCGTTGGTGTGCGTATCCAGCATGAACTGCGCGAGCGCCCGATGAATGCGCGCCACACCGCCCGACAGCAGCACGAAACGAGATCCTGCCAGCTTGGCGGCAGTCTCGAAATCCATGCCGTTCTGTACCGAGGCGATCTCGAAGTGTTCCTTCGGTTCAAAGTCATAGTCCCGCGGCGTGCCCCAGCGTTTGACTTCGACATTGTCATTCTCGTCTTTGCCGTCGGGTACGTCCTCGGCCGGCAAGTTCGGGATGCGAACCAACTGGTCAGTCAGAAGGGCGTCGATATCCTTGGCCTCGGTCTGCATACGGGCGATTTCGGCCTTTTTCTCGGCCACAAGTGCCCGAAGACGCTGGAACTCGGCTTCGTCGCCGCGCGCCTTGGCTGCGCCGACTTCCTTGCTGGCCTTGTTCTGTTCGGCCTGCGCCGTTTCGGCTGCCAGGATCTTGGCCCGACGGCTTTCATCCAGGCGCAGCAGGTCTGACGATACCGGAGCTTCCCCCCGGCGCGCGAGCGCGGCGTCGAAAGCTGCTGGGTTTTCGCGAATTGCGCGGATGTCGTGCATAGGTCAGATCCTTGGCAAATGAATCACTAGGGCCGCTTATGCACCATCTGACGGGCAGGGTGTAGCACCGGGTTGGAAAAACGGCCTAGTTGTCCGTGTCTTCAACCGTGTCATGTGCCAGTCGACCGTCCCATGGATGGGTCGGGATCTTCGGCTCGGGAGGGTCGGCAACGTAGGACGGCGTCATGATCTGAACACCGTTCTCGTTGAACACGTCAACGATGTTGCGGTGCAGGTCGGACTTGATCCGCGGGATCGAGTTGCCACGGGTCGTGTAGGCGTTGATCTGGTAATTGATCGCGTAATCGGCCAGCGCGGTCCACAGGACAAAGGGCTCGGGGCGGGCGCGAAGCCCATCGGTGCGACGGGCTGCCTCGATCAGCATCGCTTCGACCTTTTCGGGGGGCTCTTCATAGCCGATCCCAACGGTCGTGTGCAAAAGCAGGCCCTTGCCGTCGGTCTGCTTGGAAAAATTGACCACATCCGAGTTCATCAATTGGGCGTTGGGGATCGAGATCAGCTCGTTCTTGATGGACTTCAGGTGGGTTTCCATAAGTTTGATCTGCACCACATCACCGATGTGTTCACCGATTTGGATGCGGTCACCGATCGAGGTCGACCGGCGATAGATTACGAACAGTCCAGCCAGCATGTTGCTGACAACCGAGTTCGCGCCAAGAGAGAGCATTGCGCCAACCAGGATGGTCAGACCCTGAAAGGCCGCCGAATCCGAGCCCGGAATGTAGGGAACCGCAAAGACAAGGGCGATCAGGATCACCACGACACGCGCGATATTGAACGTGGGATTGACCCAGTGTTTCTCGAAATCGCCCATGTCGAAAGTGCCGGCCTCGACCGCGTCGAAGAACACCCGCATGCCTTTGATGATGTACATCGTCACCCAGGCGATCAACGCCAGCATGATCATGTTCGGGATGTAGCTGAGGATACCCCGGAAGATCAGCAGAACCGGTTCGGTCAGGTAGGTCAGTAGCAGCTGCGCAAAGTACCGCGACTCGGCAAATGCCAGCAGGACGAACGACAGATAGTAATAGAAACCCAGAAAGAAGATGATCAGCAGGCCAAAATTCAGCCCGTATCGGATCAGTGCGGCAATCGCCTCGGCCTGTACACTTTTCGCGGTGGCTTCCTCCACGTCCCTAAGGTATCGCCGGACAAAGATCAGCGTGCGTCGCCGAATGCGCCTGTGCAGCCACAGGATCACCAGGACGAAGACGATGAACCCCAACGTCCACGCCGCCGCTTCGATCGCACCGGACACACGTGCCTCGTCCGTGCGGTTTGCCCGGTAAGCCATGATCGCGTCCCGGATGGCGTCGCCATGCAAGACCGTCAGGACGCTCAGTTCCATTTGCTCCAGCTCGGCATCGGCCTCGGTGACGATGGTGACCATCTGACCGTCCGCCAGAATGCGGGTGCCTATCTCGGTGTCCTGATAGGTGATGTCGACATCCGTGGCATCCGAGGATTCGGCGACCTTGATGATCGCGTCCTGAATGTTCTCGGCCCTTTCCGGCGCGGGCAGGGCGCTGGAGCCTCGAATGTGGAACAAGGTGTCGCCGTCAACGATGACCGGAGCCATGAAAGTCTCGGCGGCGGCGCTGTCGGCTTCGGGTACGTCCTGCGGGGCATCCTGAGCCATGGCAGGCACCGAAAAGGCCCAAGCCGCAAACAGCATGGACAGCAAAACACCCAATGGAAATGGGGACTTGACGAAACTCCGCATGGGTCCTCCCTGACTTTGACTATACCCAAAGCCCCGCACCATCCTAGTGGATATCTGCGGTGTAATTCATCATCTTCGGGGATCGTGACACTGTTGCACGGCATGCCAAGTCGGCCATCGCTTGCAAAGGTTGATTTCAAGGCATAGTTTCCCGGCAAATTCGCGGTGCTCACTCTGCGACCTCAAGAAAAAAGGAATGTCCCATGGAAGGTGGCGCAATCGCCCAGTTTCTCCCGCTCATCCTGATCTTCGCGATCATGTACTTCCTGCTGATCCGTCCGCAGCAGAAGAAGATGAAGGAACATCAGGCCATGGTCGAGGCAGTGCGCCGCGGCGATCAGGTCGTCACTCAGGGTGGCCTCATCGGCAAAGTGTCGAAGGTCAAGGAAGGCGAAAACGAGATTGAGGTCGAGATCGCGGACGGCGTCCGGGTTCGTGTGGTCAAGTCGACCATCGCTCAGGTGCTGAACAAGACCGAACCGGCGAAGTAACTTCGCGTCGCAACTTCCTGAAAAGGCAGGGTAATGCTGCAAATTGATACCTGGAAACGGGTCCTGATCTGGCTGGTCTGCGTGGTTGGCCTGCTGATGGCCCTGCCGAACGCGTTTTACACGCGGGTCGAACAATCGAACGACGCCAAGGCCGCCATCGAACTGGGCATCGACACGCCCGAGATGCAGGCGCAAGCGGGGCAATGGCCCGATTGGCTGCCGTCGTCATTGGTCAACCTGGGGCTTGATCTTCGCGGTGGGGCGCATCTGTTGGCCGAAGTTCAGGTTGGCGATGTCTACGAGACGCGGATGGAGGCCATGTGGCCCGAAGTTCGTGATGCCCTGCGGGACGAACGGGCGACGGTCGGAACGATCCGCCGTCAACCCTCGGCCCCGGATGAGATTCGCGTTCGTATCAGCCAGCCGGACGGAATGCCAAGCGCTCTGGAAGCGGTGCGCGGGCTGGCCCGTCAGGTGCAGACGCTGACCGGGGTCGGCGCCACGGATATCGAAGTCAGCGCCGACGGCGACACCCTGATCGTAAAACTGTCCGAGGCGGAGAAACTGGCCTCGGATGATCGAACGGTGCGTCAGGCACTTGAAATCGTGCGCCGCCGGATCGACGAGGTTGGCACTCGTGAGCCGACCATCCAGCGTCAGGGCACCGACAGGATCCTGATTCAGGTGCCCGGGATCGGCAGTGCCAGCGAGTTGAAGGACATCATCGGTACCACGGCACAACTGACCTTCAATCCGGTCGTGGCTCGCGGCACCGATCCGGACGTCGTGCCCGGCGTCGGTGAAGAGGTCGTGCCGTCGATCGACGAAAACGGCGTGTACTACACCATCGAATCCGCACCCGTCGTGACGGGCGAGGAATTGGTCGACGCCCAGCCTTCATTCGATCAGAACGGACGCCCGGCGGTCAGCTTCCGGTTCAACACATCCGGCGCCCGCAAATTCGGCGATTACACCCGTGACAATATCGGTGCTCCGTTTGCGATCGTGCTGGATGACGAGGTGATCTCGGCTCCGGTGATCCAAAGCCATATCCCCGGCGGTTCCGGCATCATCACCGGCAACTTCACCGTCGAAGAAAGCACGAACCTTGCAGTTCTGCTGCGTGCAGGCGCGCTGCCGGCGGGTCTTGAGTTCCTCGAAGAACGTACGATCGGCCCCGAACTGGGCCAAGACAGCATCGACGCGGGTAAGGTCGCCACCACGGTCGCTTTTGCGGCAGTCTTGATCTTCATGGCGCTCAGCTATGGTCTTTTTGGCATCTTCGCCAACATCGCTTTGCTGATTAACGTCGGGCTGATCTTTGGACTGTTGTCACTGATTGGCGCGACATTGACGTTGCCGGGCATTGCCGGGATCGTGTTGACGGTCGGTATGGCGGTGGATGCCAATGTGCTGATCTTCGAACGTATCCGAGAAGAGCTGAAATCGGCCAAAGGCCCCGCTCGGGCAATCGATCTGGGCTATGAAAAGGCCCTGTCGGCCATTCTGGATGCCAACATCACGACTTTCATCACCGCCGTTATTCTGTTTGCCATCGGCAGCGGCCCGGTTCGCGGCTTTGCCATCACGCTTGGCCTGGGCATTTTGACGTCGGTCTTCACCGCGATCTTCGTGACGCGACTGA
The DNA here is from genome assembly GCF_013032855.1 of Ruegeria arenilitoris. Classification (GTDB taxonomy): domain Bacteria; phylum Pseudomonadota; class Alphaproteobacteria; order Rhodobacterales; family Rhodobacteraceae; genus Ruegeria; species Ruegeria arenilitoris. The sequence continues at coordinate 276,183 of NZ_WQDA01000002.1, read as the reverse complement.
TGATCATCATGTGGTTCGAACGGCGCCGCCCGAAAACGATCGAGGTTTGACATGAGACTGAAACTCGTACCCGAAAACACCTCGTTCGATTTCTTCAGCCGCTGGAAGGTCTGGCTGGGCATTTCGGGCCTGATGATGGTCATCGCATTCGCTTCGTTCATGCTCCAGGGTTTGAACTTCGGGATCGACTTCCGGGGCGGTACCACGATCCGGACCCAGAGCACGCAGGAATTGGATGTCGGTGTTTACCGCGACGCCATTGCGCCGCTGGGCCTCGGGGATGTCACCATCACCGAAATCTTCGACCCGACATTCGGGCCTGATGAGAACGTGGCCATGATCCGCATTCAAGCGCAGGACGGTGCCGAATCTGTCACGGCCGAAACCATCGCGGCAGTCGAAGGCGCCTTGCAGGCGGTAGTCCCAGATATCCAGTTCGTTTCGGTGGAATCCGTGGGCCCGAAAGTATCGGGCGAGCTGATCCAAACAGCCGTGATTGCTGTGGTTCTGGCGATCGGAGCGGTGCTGGTCTACATCTGGCTGCGGTTCGAATGGCAGTTCGCGCTGGGGGCGGTCGCCGCGCTGGTGCATGACGTGTTGCTGACGATCGGTATTTTTTCCGAGCTGCAGATCCGCTTCGACCTCGCGATTATCGCCGCGCTTCTGACAATCGTCGGTTACTCGCTGAACGATACCGTGGTCGTATTCGACCGGGTGCGTGAGAACCTGCGTAAATACAAGAAGAAGGACCTGAAAGAGGTGCTGAACCTCTCGATCAATGAAACGCTCAGCCGAACCGTCATGACCTCGGTCACCACGTTGCTGGCGCTTGTCTCGCTGTATGTGCTCGGCGGTGACGTGATCCGCGGGTTCGTCTTCGCGATGATCTGGGGCGTGATCGTAGGGACCTATTCGTCGGTTTTCGTGGCCTCGACCATCCTGCTGTGGCTGGGGGTCAAACGCGATTGGTCCAAGCCATCAAACACGGCCGGCAACCAGTTTGCCAATATCGATGCCTGATGTGTTCGGCCAATCCCCAACGGGATTGGCCGTCATCATTTTTGCAGCCCTCGCGGGTGGAATCGTTCGAGGGTTTTCCGGGTTTGGCACCGCGCTGATCTTTCTGCCGCTGGCGACACCGTATCTTGGTCCGTTCGGGGCTTTGATCGCGTTGACCTGCATGGACGTCTTCGGGCCACTTCCCAATCTGCGCCGCGCCTGGGTTGATGTCGACAAACGCGATCTCGTGCGACTTGTCGTCGGCTGTGCACTTCTGCTGCCGGTCGGACTGTCGATATTGACCCGAGTCCAGCCTGAGGTTTTTCGCTACGCTGTCAGCCTCGTGACCCTGTTCATGCTGGTCGTGCTGATTTCGGGGCTGCGGTACAACGGCGCAGTCCGGCGCAACATGGTAACTGCCATCGGCGCTGCGGCCGGCTTTTTGGGGGGCGTTGCAGGCATTCCGGGTCCAGCGGTAATCCTGTTCTACATGTCTCGCCCGTTGCCTGTGGCAGTTGTTCGGGCCACCATCCTGCTGTTCCTTCTGGCCTTTGATTTTCTGATCTTCGGGTATCTCGCTGTGTTCGGGCAACTGACCTGGTCCACGGTTGGGTTGGGGCTGGCGCTTGCCGTTCCGAATCTGGCAGGAAATTGGCTGGGCGGCTGGATGTTTCAGCCTGCCAGGGAGCGGGTCTACCGCGTGATCGCGTATGCAGTCATCGCTGCTGCGGCCTTGTCGGGCTTGCCGCTTTGGGGATAGAAGATCACATGCGCCTGAACGAGATCACATATACCAACGCAGTTCCGATCGATGGCTATGGGCCGGGATTCTTCCGCATAGGCGGCGAGGTTTACGAAGGCAGTGTTCTGACAGGCGCCGGAGGGACCGGACCGTGGGGCGGTTTTGCGGACAGCGAGAGCCTTCTAGGGCTGGCCAATCAGGTTGACGTTCTGTTCATCGGCACCGGCGCTGATCTGTCTCACATACCATCTGATCTGCGGTCGACCCTCGAAGACGCCGGCATCGGGGTCGAGATCATGAACTCGCCCGCCGCCTGCCGCACCTACAACGTGCTCTTGTCCGAGGGGCGCCGTATCGCTCTGGCCCTGTTGCCGGTCTGACCGCTTCATCTGGCCCCTCACATCCCGCCCCGCCAACAGGCCCTGCGGCAAATCCGTCCTTTTTCCCCCGCAACCAATCGGATAAGCGGGTCTCATGACACTGACCGTGACCGACCTTGCCATCGCCCGAGGGGGTGTGCCCGTGCTTGAAGGCCTCAGTTTCGCGCTGCCCCCGGGCAAGGCGCTGATCCTGCGCGGCCCGAACGGGATCGGCAAGACCACCCTTCTGCGCACGCTGGCCGGGCTGCAACCACCGCTCTCGGGCCGGATCGAGGGGGCCGAGGACCGGATCGCCTATGCCGCCCATTCCGACGGACTCAAACCCACCCTGACCGTGACCGAGAACCTGACCTTCTGGGCCTCGGTCTTTGGCACGCGCGACATCCAGCCCGCGCTGGAGGCCTTTGCCCTGAACGAACTGGCCGATCGTCACGCAGGCAACCTGTCCGCGGGTCAGAAACGCCGACTGGGTCTGGCGCGGATGCTGGTGACCAGCCGCCCGATCTGGATGCTGGACGAACCCACCGTGTCACTGGACAAGACCGCCGTGGCAATGTTCGCCGATGCAGTGCGGGCGCATCTGGGGCAGGGCGGCTCGGCCCTGATTGCCACCCATATCGACCTGGGCCTCGATGGTGAGGTCCTGGATGTCGGCCCAAACAAGGCGCGCCCAAAGGCGCTGGATGACTTCGACGGAGGCTTCCTGTGATCGCCCTGCTGCTGCGTGACCTGAAACTGGCCTTCCGCGCGGGGGGCGGGTTCGGCCTGGGTCTGGCCTTTTTCCTGATCGTCACCGTTCTGGTGCCGTTTTCTGTGGGTCCGCAATCCTCGCTGTTGGCGACCATCGCGCCGGGGGTGCTGTGGCTGGGCGCATTGCTGGCCTGTCTGCTGTCTCTGGATCGTCTGCTGGCACTGGACTGGGAGGACGGGTCGCTCGACCTGCTGGCCACCGCGCCGCTGCCGCTGGAATCGGTGGTCACGATCAAGGCGCTGGCACATTGGATTACCACCGGCCTGCCGCTGGTGCTGGCCGCGCCGGTGCTTGGGGTGCTGCTGAACCTGCCCGGCCCCGGTTTCGGATGGCTGGTCGTCTCGCTGTTGATCGGCACGCCCGCGCTCAGCGTGATCGGCACTTTCGGCGCAGCCCTGACCGTTGGGCTCAAACGCGGAGGCCTGCTGCTGTCGCTGCTGGTGCTGCCGCTATACGTGCCAACGCTGATCTTCGGGGCCGAGGTCGCGCGCCGTGGTGCCACCGGGATGGAGGTCCAGACCTCGCTGCTGATGTTGGCCGGGATCACTGCCGCCACGGTCGCCCTTCTGCCTTTTGCCAGCGCGGCGGTGCTGCGCATCAACCTCAGATGATTGGGGCACGTTGACCGATGTCAATTGAGAACGCCCCCGACTCGGACTAGATAAGGCCCATGTCGATAGCAGCCAAAGCCAACGCCCTGTGGGAATACGCCAACCCGCGCAAGTTCCTCGCCACCAGCGAGCGGGTCCTGCCGTTCTTCTGGATCAGCTCGGCCCTGTTTCTGGTCGTCGGGCTGGTGTGGGGGTTCTTCTTCACGCCGGATGACTACAAGCAGGGGTCGACCGTCAAAATCATCTACTTGCATGTGCCATCGGCGCTGATGGCCATCAATTGCTGGCTGATGATGCTGGTCACCTCGCTGGTCTGGCTGGTGCGCAGGCACCATGTCAGTGCCCTTGCCGCACGCGCCGCAGCGCCGATCGGCATCGTGATGACCCTGATCGCGCTGGCCACCGGCGCCATCTGGGGGCAGCCGATGTGGGGCACCTGGTGGGCCTGGGATCCGCGCCTGACCTCGTTCCTGATCCTGTTCCTGTTCTATCTGGGCTACATCGCCCTTTGGGAGGCGATCGAAGACCCCGACACGGCGGCGGACCTGACCTCGGTCCTGTGCATCGTGGGGTCGGTCTTTGCAATCCTCAGCCGCTATGCGGTGAATTTCTGGAACCAGGGTCTGCATCAGGGCGCATCGGTGATGCGCGCAGGGGCGATCACCGGCACGGACACCACCGAGAAGGTCAGCAACGTGTTCTTCTACCCGCTGCTGACCTGCATCATCGGCTTCGTGCTGCTGTTCATCGCGCTGGTCCTGTACCGGACCGGAACCGAAATCCGCGCGCGGCGCATCAAAGCGCTGCTGGCACGGGAAAGGGTAAACGGATGATGCCTGATCTGGGAAAATACGCCGAAACGGTTCTGTCCTCCTACGCGGCCTCGATCGTTTTGCTGGTGGCACTGGTGGTTTTCAGCATCCTGCGTGGTCGCAAGGTCCGGGCCGAGATGGAAAAGATCGAACAGAGGATGTCGCGCAATGGCTAAGATCTCGCCGTTGATGATTGCTCCACCACTGATTTTCGGAGCCTTTGCAGTGCTGGCGGCCATTGGCATGTTCCGCGAAGATCCCAACGCGCTGCCCTCGGCCCGCGAAGGCCAGCCAGCGCCGCCCGTTGTTCTGGCCGAGTTTCCGGGGAAACAGGGGTTCGACGATGCAACCCTGCGCGACGGCCAGGTCAAGCTGGTGAACTATTGGGCCAGCTGGTGTGCTCCCTGCCGCGCCGAGCATCCGAACCTCGAGAAGCTGGCGCAGGAAGATATTCCGGTCTACGGCATCAACTACAAAGACAAACTGGCCAACGCCGACGCTTTCCTAAGCGAACTGGGTGATCCTTATGCCGCCATCGGGCGCGATGAAAATGGCCGCATGGGGTTGGACTGGGGCGTCTACGGCGTGCCCGAGACCTACGTGATCGATGGTGACGGCACGATCATCCTGCGGTTTGCCGGCCCGATCACCCAGCGCGTGATCGAGAGCACTATCCGACCCGCATTGGAAAAAGCCGCCGCGCAGTAACGCCGGGGTTAAAGGCGATACCCGCCAGAGACGGTCAGCACCTCTCCGGTGATGAAGGACGCGTCTTCGGATGCTAGAAAGCGAACTGCGCGCGCTATGTCCTCGGGTATCCCAACACGCCCCAGCGCCGTGTTCTGAACGAACAGGTCGGTCAGATCGTCGGGTCTTGGGGCTTCGGGGATGTTGATCGCTCCGGGTGCCACCGCGTTGACGCGAATGCCGTCTGGGCCCAGTTCTTTCGCCATGGCGCGGGTCCACAAGTTCAGCGCGGCTTTGCTGGCCCCATAGGTCGCGGCGTCGCGCGGGGGAAGCTCGGCGTTGACTGACGAGATACTGACGACCGACGCTCCCGGCTGCAGGTGAGGCAACGCGGCAGCCATCAGCGCGGCCGGAACCAGCAGGTTTAGATCAAGAATGGCCCTGTGGTCCTTTCGGCTGAACCGGTCCTTTGGTGTGGCCTGAACCAGCCCGGCATTGTTGATGATCACATCCAGCCGCCCGAACCTGTCGATGACGCGGCGCACCACGTCTTCGGGCTGACCTTCTTGGGTCAGATCGCTTTGCAGGGTCAGGGCCGGTCGGTCATCGGGCAAGGGCTGCGGTTCGGTCCTGTGCCACGTCAGGGCGACCTGATGATCCACGGCCAGATCAACCGCGATGGCCCGGCCAATTCCGCGAGCACCACCAGTTATCAAGGCAACTTTTTCCATGCCCTTAGCAGACCGCTTATCTGCAAGGAACACAACGCGATAATGGCCAGACCTGAAACGAAAAAGGGCGCCCGGTCGGGGCGCCCTTGCGTTCTTGGCTTTGTGCCGGCTTAGCTGGCCTTGGCCAGGTTCCGCAGCACATAGTGCAGCACGCCGCCGTTTTCGATGTATTCGATCTCGGGCGCGGTATCGATGCGGCACTTGAGCGTGATGATCTTCTCGGTTCCGTCCGCATAGGTGATGGTGCAGGGCACCTCTTGCAGCGGCTGGATCGTGTCCAGACCGTGGATCGAGAAGGTCTCGTCGCCTTTCAAGCCCAGCGTCTTGCGGTTGTCGCCGGCGGTGAACTCGAACGGGATGACGCCCATGCCCACCAGGTTCGAGCGGTGGATACGCTCGAAGCTTTCTGCGATCACGGCCTTGACACCCAGCAGCGCGGTGCCCTTGGCCGCCCAGTCCCGCGAGGAACCGGCGCCATACTGCTCGCCGCCGATCACGACCAGCGGAGTGCCTTCTGCCTGATAGGCCATCGATGCGTCATAGATCGAGGTCTGCTGCCCATCGGGGCCTTTGGTGTAACCACCCTCGACACCGTCCAGCATCTCGTTCTTGATGCGGATGTTGGCGAAGGTGCCGCGCATCATGACCTCGTGGTTGCCACGACGCGACCCGTACGAGTTGAACTCGCGCGGTTGCACCTGGCGCTCCAGCAGGTATTTGCCCGCGGGGCTGGTGGTTGCAAACGAACCAGCCGGCGAGATGTGGTCGGTGGTCACCATGTCGCCCAGAATGGCCAGAACCTTGGCGCCTTCGATGTTCGAGATGGTGCCCGGCTGTGCCCCCATACCCTGGAAGTAGGGCGGGTTCTGGATGTAGGTCGACGTCGGCGGCCAGTCATAGGTCTCGGCATCGGTGGTTTCGACCGATTGCCATTTCTCGTCGCCCTTGAAGACATCAGCGTATTTCGACTGGAATGCCTCGCGGGTTACGGTTGCCTCGACCAGTTCGGCGATCTCTTTCTGGGTCGGCCAGATGTCTTTCATGTAGACGTCGTTGCCGTCCTTGTCCTGACCGATCGGTTCCGAGGTCAGGTCGATGTCCAGCGTGCCGGCCAGCGCATAGACAACCACCAGCGGCGGCGAAGCCAGGTAGTTGGCGCGCACGTCGGGCGAGATCCGGCCTTCGAAGTTGCGGTTGCCCGACAGGACCGAGGTCGCCACAAGGTCGCCCTCGGCGATGGCTTCCGAGATCTCTTTCTGGATCGGGCCCGAGTTGCCGATGCAGGTGGTGCAGCCATAACCAACGAGGTTGAAGCCGATCTTGTCCAGATCTTCCTGCAGGCCAGCGGCCTCAAGATATGCGGATACGACCTGCGATCCCGGGGCCAGAGAGGTTTTGACCCACGGTTGGCGGTTCAGGCCCAAAGCCGCCGCCTTGCGTGCGACAAGGCCCGCACCGATCATCACATAGGGGTTCGAAGTGTTGGTGCACGACGTGATCGAAGCGATCACGACCTTGCCCGATTCCATGGTGTAGTCTTCGCCTTTGACCGGCACTTCCTTGCCCATCGGGCGCTTGAAAGTGTTTTCCATTTCCTGGCGGAAGGCAGCCTTGGCGTTGGTCAGGGGCACATAGTCCTGCGGACGCTTGGGACCCGAGATCGCCGGAACGATGGTGCTCATGTCCAGCGTCAGGGTGTCGGTGTAGACCGGGGCATAGTTCTCGTCGCGCCAGAAACCGTTTTCCTTGGCGTAGGCTTCGACCAGCGCGATGCGGTCCTCGTCACGGCCGGTGTTGCGCAGGTAGCGCAGGGTTTCGTTGTCGATCGGGAAGAAGCCGCAGGTCGCGCCGTATTCGGGCGCCATGTTGGCGATGGTTGCACGGTCGGCCAGCGGCAGACGGTCCAGGCCTTCGCCGTAGAATTCAACGAACTTGCCCACCACGCCCTTGGCGCGCAGCATCTCCACGACCTTCAGAACCAGGTCGGTGCCGGTGGTGCCTTCGACCATCTCGCCGGTCAGTTCGAACCCGATCACTTCGGGGATCAGCATCGAGATCGGCTGACCCAGCATCGCGGCCTCGGCCTCGATCCCGCCAACGCCCCAGCCCAGAACGGCCATGCCGTTGACCATAGTGGTGTGGCTGTCGGTGCCGACCAGCGTGTCGGGATATGCGACTTCTTCGCCGTTCTGGTCGGTGTCGGTCCAGACGGTCTGGGCCAGGTATTCCAGGTTCACCTGGTGGCAGATGCCGGTGCCCGGCGGTACCACGCGGAAGTTGTTGAACGCGCTCTGGCCCCATTTCAGGAACTGGTAGCGCTCCATGTTGCGCTCATATTCGCGGTCCACGTTCATCTGGAAGGCGCGCGGGTTGCCGAATTCATCGATCATGACCGAGTGGTCGATGACCAGGTCAACGGGGTTCAGCGGGTTGATCTTCTGGGCGTCGCCCCCCAGCGCCTTGATGCCGTCGCGCATCGCGGCCAGGTCGACAACGGCCGGAACGCCGGTGAAGTCCTGCATCAGCACGCGGGCAGGGCGGTAAGCGATCTCGCGCGGGTTCTTCCCGTTGTTGGCACCCCATTCGGCAAAAGCCTTGATGTCATCGACCGAGACCGAGAAGCCGCCGTCCTCGAACCGCAGCATGTTTTCCAGCACCACTTTCAGCGCGGCGGGAAGCTTGGAGAAATCGCCCAGGCCGGCCTCTTGCGCGGCGGGGATCGAGTAATACGAGATGGACTTGCCATTCACGCTCAGGCTGCTGCGTGTCTTGGCGGTATCCTGTCCGACTTTGATGGGCATCTGTGGCCTCCCTCTCAAATGACGTGGAATTGGGATTCGCTGAGCGGTATCTGCATCACCAAGGCCTGCGGTTCAAGGTCCAACAGGGCGGGTGCGGCAATTTTTGTATACCATTGCACACATTTTTGCGGATTGCCGCCGAAACCTGTCTCAAGAAACCTTGATTGGCGCTTGATCCGGTGGCGGAGTACACCGGTGCTTGCAGGCTCCTCAAACAGAGAGTGAAATGAAAAGATCAGCCCTGACCACATTTCTTGCGTCCGTGTTCCTGTCGGCGTCTTCGGCCTGGGCGGACGGCCCGGTAGTGGTCGAATTGTTTACCTCGCAGGGGTGTTCGTCCTGTCCGCCGGCAGATGCGATCATGCACGATCTCGCCATGCGCGACGACGTGATCGGCTTGGCGCTGCACGTGGACTATTGGGACTACATCGGTTGGAAGGACGAGTATGCCGATCCGGCGCATACGGACCGTCAGCGCGCCTATGCACGGCGCGGCGGCCGTTCGATGATCTATACCCCACAGATGGTGATAAACGGACAACAGGATGTCGTCGGTGCCAAAACCCGCGATTTGAACCGATTGATCGACGCGCATTTGACCGCTGCGCCCACCGCGTCGGTTTCGGCGCAGAGGTCCGGGAACACGGTTACGGTCCGCGTTGCCCCGGTCGATCTCGCCGCCGCGGAAAACTATGACGTGGTGGTCGTACAATACACGCCGTTGCGCCACGCATCGATTCGACGGGGCGAATTGGCCGGACACGATCTGGACTACGCGAATGTCGTTGAGGAATGGCACGAAGCGGGCCGATGGAACGGGTCGGCTGAACAGGATTTTCAGATCGAACTGTCTTCGGACCTGCCCGCGGTGGTTCTGATTCAGGGCACTGGCAATGGCCCGATCATCGCCTCAACAAGGGTGAAGTAGAGGGCGGCTCAGGGCATGTCCTGAGGCTGCACACCCAGCCCATTCCAGGCTTTCCACCGTCGGTGAATCCAGAACCATTGGCCCATGTGTTTCCGCACCATGCCTTCGAGGTCATCGTTGATGAATTGGGTCATGGTCTTGGGGTCCGTATGCGGCACCGGATCATGCAAAACGATCTCGAAATCGATACCGTTGGCTTGGCGCACCGCATAACAAGGAATGAGAACGGCATCGTATTTCATTGCCAATTCCGCGTTCAAAACAGACGTGACAGCGGGTTTGCCAAAAAACGTCAATTCTTCACCGCCATGGGCGTGCAGGTCCGATACGATGGCGATGATGCCGCCCTTCTTGAGGGACCGAACCATTTCCACCATGCCGCGCCGGCCTTGTTCGAACATCGGCTCGCCGGTTTTGTGGAAGGCGTCGACATACATCTGGTTGAAATACGGATTGGCCATGCGACGGTACAGGCAACCAATCGGCTTGCCGCTGCGCGCCTGCAATGCGATCCGCGCAGCAAGGTAGTGACCGAAATGTGCGGTGATCATCATCACCGGCCGACCTTCGGCCACCGCTTGTTCAAAGGCGGCGATTCCTGAACCAGATACTTTTGCGTTCTTCTGCCGTTCAGTGAAATCCTCGGGCGAGAAGTGTTCCATGATCGCGCGGCCTGCGTTGTCGGGCACTGCACGGCAAATGCGTTTGACTTCGGCTTCAGGCAGGTCAGGGCAGGTCAGTTTCAGGTTGCTGCGCACACGTTTGGTGAACCCAACCGCCGGGGCCAACCCGCGCACGATCGCCCCCATCGTCGAAATGCGCCGTTCATAGGGCAAAAGACGCATTGCGACGATCATGCCTTTCAGGAACAGGTTGGCGACATAGTATTGACCAAGCTCAAAGCGGCTCAGTTCCGACTTTTCGACGGGCATCGGGGGATCTCACCGGGTGTTGTGAATTGCGGACTCAGACATACAGCCGGCGCGCAACAACCACAAGCATTGTCCCGAGCCCGGGTTCCGCGGCATCCGAGCCAGCGGCGGGCAGCCCTTAGTCGTCGTTGCCGTCGGCATCCGCTTCGACAAGGGCAATTGTGCCGGCGTCCACGAGTGTGCGGATCGCACTGACAATCTGGGTCATGGCCTCCTCTGCTTCGGCCTGCTTGACCTTGCCGCGTTCAGCAATTTCTTCGCGCAGGTTGTCGGCCATCCGTGCGGATATGTTGGACAGCAGATGGTCGACCGAGGCCTTGTCATCCTCGGTTCTGGCGCCAGCCAGAGCGGCTATCAGAATTGGCTGATCGACTTCGCGCAGGATGGCAGGCACATCCCGTGCAGCAATGCGCGTGGCGATGTGCGCAAAGGTTAAGATGGACTTTCGAACAGCGCTGGCGAACTCAGAATCCTCCTCATCGAGCGCGTCCAGCAGCCCGTCACGCGTGGAGGGGGGGGATTGGTTCAAGATCGCCCCGACGCGCGTGTCGGGTGAATCGTTGAAGGCCGGAACCGGGCGTTGATCCAATTGCGCGGCCAGGGACCAGCCGATCCGCTCCACCGCCTCGGGCGTCACGTTGGCGGTTTTTGACACGGCATAGGTAATCCGTCTGGCCACCGGTCCGGGCAATTGCGCCAACAACTGTGCTGCCTTCGCCGTATCGAGCTTGGATAGCATGACGGCTGCAACTTCGGTGCTTTCGGCCTGAGCCATACGCGCAAGGTCTTCGGCAGGGGTGTCACGCAGGCGCAGCCATGGATCGCCGACCTGGCGCACACCCGCGACCTTGCGCAGCCGGGCGGCGGTCGCCGGGGCAATCTTGCCATTTACTGCGTCAAGCGCCCCAGCCAAGCCGTGCGGGAAGGCAAGTCCGACGCTGTCCAGCGCATCTGCGAATTCTTGCGCGACCGCAGCGAGGGTTACACGGTCAACCAGCCCCATCCGGCCCAGTTGGAGGGTCAGCCGTTCCTGCAGTTCGTCGGGCAACTCCTCCAACGGAAGATCGGCCCCCTCGTTCAACAGCAGGCGTACGATGATGGCGGCCTTCTGACCGGGCGTGAGTTGGCGAGGTATGACGCGAGGGGCGTCATCCGTCTGTTTCTCGGCCGGAGCAGAATTGCCCGGCGCGGTCTGTACCAAAGCATGTGAATCTTGCATCTGCCTGCGGTGTCAATTTTTGTTCCGCAGGCAGACTAGCGAGAGTCGAGTAAAGAAAGACTGAACCTAGTAGCTGTAAGTCAGCCCCGTGCGGATCGCCTCGCGCAGAGACGCTTCGGCCCAGGTGCCTTCTCCTCCGCGTGCCTTGATCTCGCGCCATTGCGCGATGGCCAATTCGGTTTTCCCTTCGGTGACATATCCCTGACCCATGTAGCTGCGGGCCAGAATGTTGTCAGGATTGGTTTTGATTGCGCGTTGGTAGTAGGTGTTGGCCAGCTCGGCTTCGCCCATTTTGCGGTAGGTGAAGCCCCAATACGTCAAAACGCGATCATCGTCTTGATCCATGACCCGCAACACGTTCTGCGCATTTTCGAACTGGCCGTCATAAGCAAGCTCGCGCACGGCCTGATACAATTGCTCTTCGCTGAAATTGGTCTTGTTCGGTTTGACGCACCGGCCGGCTGCTTCGTCATAGACGCGGCCGAACAGGCATTTCTTGGTGGTATTCGTCGGTTTTGGGGGGCTGCTGTCACCGCCGGCGGCACTGACCGCGGGGGCAAAGGCAAAGGTCTGAAGGGCTAGTGCCGTGGCCATCAAAAGGCGCATTGTCCTACTCCGTTCCAAGGGCTGCTCGCAAGAAGCATAGTGCGTTCTTCAAAAAAGCTAACAGCCAATGGCTCGCTTTTATTCACAAGTAGGACAAGAATTCAGCTGCTGGCGTTTTTCACGCAGCTTTCCGAGGCCGAATCCCAAGTCGTACCAGGCGCACAGGATTGCGATTGCTTGCTGTGGCCTTGGCAGGCGAATGCGGACGAGGCGGACAGGGCAAGGGCCAGTGCGCAGAGTGTCGTGCGGATCATGATGGACTCTCCTTGAACGGAAATTGCCCATTCAGCATAGCCGATTTCGGACGTTTCCGCAAAAGACAGGGGCCCGGATCGCGCAGCGCGACCCGGGCCCCGGCAAAAGCCGTTCCTGCGTCGAGGGTTACTCGCCGAACACCCGCTCGAAGATCGTGTCGACATGTTTGGTGTGATAACCAAGGTCGAATTTTTCTTCGATCTCTTCCTTGCTCAGCGCTGCGGTCACATCCGGGTCGGCCAGCAGTTCGGTTTTGAAGTCCTTGCCTTCTTCCCAGACCTTCATCGCGTTGCGCTGCACCAGGCGATAGGCGTCTTCGCGGCTGACGCCGGCTTGAGTCAGGGCCAGCAGCACGCGCTGGCTCATGACCAGACCGCGGAACTTGTTCATGTTGGCCAGCATGTTGTCCGGATAGACCACCAGCTTGTCGATCACCCCGGTCAGGCGCGACAGGGCAAAATCCAGGGTCACGGTGGCGTCGGGGCCTATGTTGCGCTCGACCGAGCTGTGGCTGATGTCGCGCTCGTGCCACAGGGCCACGTTCTCCATCGCCGGGATCACGGTCATGCGCACCAACCGGGCCAGGCCGGTCAGGTTCTCGGTCAGCACCGGGTTGCGCTTGTGCGGCATCGCCGACGAGCCCTTCTGGCCTTTGGAAAAGAACTCCTCGGCCTCCAGAACTTCGGTGCGCTGCATGTGGCGGATTTCGATGGCGATGTTCTCGATGCTGCTGGCGATCACGCCCAGCGTGGCAAAGAAGGCCGCGTGGCGGTCGCGCGGGATGACCTGCGTGCTGATCGGCTCGGGCACCAGGCCCAGTTTTTCGCAGACATGCTCTTCGACGCGCGGGTCGATATTGGCGAAGGTGCCGACCGCGCCGCTGATGGCGCCGGTGGCGATCTCGGCGCGGGCGTCGCGCATCCGCGACAGGTTGCGGTCCATCTCGGCGTAGAAGCGCGCGAAGGTCAGGCCCATGGTGGTGGGTTCGGCATGAATGCCGTGGCTGCGGCCGATGCGGACAGTGTCCTTGTGCTCGTAGGCGCGGCGCTTGAGAGCGGCCAGCAGACCTTCGAGATCGGCGATCAGGATGTCGGCGGCGCGGGTCAGTTGCACGTTGAAGCAGGTATCCAGCACGTCCGAGCTGGTCATGCCCTGGTGGACAAAGCGGGCCTCATCGCTGCCGACATGCTCGGCCAGATGGGTCAGAAAGGCGATGACGTCATGCTTGGTCACGGCCTCGATCTCGTCGATGCGGGCCACGTCGAATTCCACGTCCTTGGCCTTCCAGACGGCCTCGGCGTTTTCGCGCGGGATGACGCCCAGATCGGCCATCGCGTCGCAGGCATGGGCCTCGATCTCGTACCAGATGCGGAACTTGGTCTCGGGCGACCAGACGGCAACCATTTCGGGGCGGGAATAGCGGGGAATCATGGGCGGCGGCACCTTTTTCGGTTGGCAATGGGTGTTGGCGCGGGTGATAGACTCGCCGGACCGTTGGGACAAGGCAGGAGACGCGGGATGAGACGGTTTGCCCTGATTTTGTTGGTTTGGCCCGGAATTCTGGCGGCCGACACGTTCCGACCGCTGACGGGCGCGCAGATTCTCGACGCCCTGTCGCGCCGGACGCTGGCTTATGACAACGGAGCCACACAGGTCTTCGAGCCGTCTATGGCCACGCAGTATTTCTCGGGTCGACCCAGCTCGGGGCGCTGGGCGGTGCGGGATGACAGATACTGTTCGATCTGGCCACCGTCTGACTTTTGGGCCTGTTACGATGTTCAGTCGGACGGTACGCGGATACGATTTGTGGGAGAGGCCGGCGATGCGACAGTCGGCGTATATGCAGACTAGGCGGCAACGCAGGTCGGGCGGGCCCCCTGAGCAAAACTCTTTAAAAACTGGACAAGCGCGGGTTGCATCGCTCATCCTCGGGACGATGACACCAACAAATAGAGATATCAGCTTGTTTAAGAAAAACCTTTTTGCCATCGGCGCGGCTTTTTGGGTCGGCATGACGGGTGCGGGGCTGAGCGATACGCCAGTCACCTACACCGAAGGGGGGCGTGCGCTGTTTCAGTTCGATGTCCCGGATTTCTGGATGCTGCGCACGGGCGGCCCACGCGATCTTGAGGATACACAACTGGGCGATACCCGGTCCGTAAGCCGGGTGATGGCTGCGCGCCCGGTCACAGATGACTCGGTCTGGATCGGGTTCGTTTCGCCGTTCGGCGTTGCCAGCATCGAGGACGGGGTCCGTTACTTGCAGGATGTCGACAAGTTTCTGGTGAAAAACCCAGAGGTGACAAGTGATGCGAACATGCGCATCGGCGGTTTGCCGGCCCGGGTCATTCGCGGCACCGGCACCCGTGACGGGCGCGGGATCAACTTCACCGCGACGGTGATCGACCTGCCGCGAAACCGTGTTGCGGTTGTGGTGACCATCCTGCGCGACGGTGCAGATCCTGGCTATGTCGAGGATCTGAATGCCATCTTCGCGTCATTCCGGTCAGTGCAGTGAGGGCGTGAAAATGGCAGGAACCTTTTTGAAGCGATCCGTCATCGTTCTGGGGCTTGGGGCCGGGGGATTCACCCTCTCGGGCTGTGAAGGCGTCACGGTCGGTGTAGGATACGGATATGACCCGTTCTATGACTCGATGCTGTGGAACGACTATTACCGCAACGTGAATGTCGACATTGACGTGGACCGCCCACCGCCGCCGGGTAAACCGCCGGGTGGGAAACCGCCGCCCAAACCCAAGCCGCCAATTGCGAAACCGCCCGCGCGGCCGAAACCTCCGATCGCCAAGCCGCCGGCGCGTCCTCGACCGCCCGTGGCCCGCCCACCAGCGGCACGGCCCCCGATCCACAGGCCTGCGCCTCGGCGATAGGTCATCCGGAACGGGTATCGGTTCACGCCGGAGCCGCAACAGGTTCCGGCGGCAGCAGTTCGGTGGTGATATGCGCTGAATTTTCAAGCGTGCGGTGCACTGGGCATTTGTCGGCGATCTCAAGAAGCTTGGTCCGCTGGTCATTGTCCAGCGGTCCGTCCAGTCGGATCTTGCGGCGGAACTGGTCGACCTTTCCATCCCCGGCCAACCCCGCGTCCTGCGCGTGCACCTTGTTGTGACAGACATCCACGCTGATCCCGGTCAGGGGCCATTGCTTGCGTCGCGCATACATGCGGATGGTCATCGAAGTGCACGCCCCAAGCCCGGCAGAAACGAAGCCATAAGGCGACATGCCGCGATCGGTCCCGCCGTAAGAGGCCGGCTCATCCGCCACGGCATGATGGCTGGGACCTGATTGAATGTCCTGAAGAAAACCGCCCGGGTCCACTTCGGTCACGCGCACCACGCCTTCGGGCGCGCCCGGCGGCGGGGCGGGCGGCGACAGCGGGACATAGCGCGATACCCAGGCCGCGATGACGTCGGCGGCGTATTCTGCATCCTTCGGACGGGTGATCAGGTGGTCTGCATCGTCCAGCGTAACAAAGCTTTTTGGGTGCTTGGCGGCCAGAAAGATCGTGCTGGCATTGTCGATGCTGACTGTTTCGTCGCGCGGCGCATGCAGGATCAGCAGCGCGGCCTTCAACTCGGCAATCGAGGGCGTCAGTTCGGATTCAGAGATATCGCGCACAAACTCTCGGCCGATGCGGATGGGGCGCCCACCCAGCAGAACTTCGGCGCTGCCATCCTGTTCGATCTGGCCCCGTGCGTCTTCAAAGTGATGAGCCACATGGCCGGGATCGGCCGGGGCGCCGATCGTGACCACCGCCTTTACCGAGGGTATACCGGCCCGCGCCCGCAAGACCGCGGCCCCGCCCAAAGAATGCCCGACAAGCAGGTCGGGCGCCATGTTCCGGCCCGCAAGAAACTGCGCAGCGGCGATCAGATCCTCAACGTTCGAAGTGAAAGTCGTGTTGGCGAACTCGCCGTCGGAATGGCCAAGGCCCGTGAAGTCGAACCGGAGAACGGCAAATCCCATCGCGGCCAGCCGCGCGCTGATGCGCCGGGCCGCAGGTATGTCCTTGGAGCAGGTAAAGCAATGAGCAAAAAGCGCAGTTGCCAGCACCGGCCCATCGGGGAGATCCAGCCGAGCAGCCAGTCGGCCACCATCGTGACCGGAAAATGTGACGCGTTCTGTGGGCATGTCGAGTCCTCAGGCTGTGATGCTGGGCGCAATACTGTGAACAAGGCAGTGCAGTCTCAACCCTTGTGACAGGACCGTCACGGGAAGGTGAGGGCGCAGGCGATGATCGTGAGGCGCCCTTTGTCAGGGCGTTGATCACAATCTGTGAAGTCTAAGCGAACAACAATTCGTTTTAATAATGATTCAGAAGCTCCCATGTTCGGCCTAACCGAAACAAAGGATCAAGGAGCGCGGAGATGACACATTCGACAAACGTGGCGCATTTCGAAGTTGCACAGGTCGGTACGGCGGTTGCCGTCTTTCTGGCCACGGCCATCGGATTTGCCGCCGGACTGCACTGGCCCCAAGACACGTTTTCGCCAGGCGCATCGGCAGAGCCGGTGCTTGAGGATTGGCACGGAAATGTGCGTCGCTCTCACTGGGCGGATTGAGGCCTAGTCGAGCCCCATAAGCGCGGAATCGAACGGGTAGCGGGTCAGGTTCTCGTAGCCATCTTCGGTGATCAGAACCTGATCTTCCAGCTTAATCGAGAAATCGCCGCCGACTTCGCCCACGGCGGCCTCGACGCACAGCACCATGCCCGGTTCCAGCGGATAATCATATGAGCCTGGCACTGCCTTGTCGGGATAAGCCACCAACGGCCATTCGTCGCACAGGCCCACGCCATGCATCAGGCAGCCGTACTTCTGTGCTTGGAACTTGTCGTCCAGCCTGTGGCAGTTGGCGGTCAGGTCGGGGATCATCACGCCGGGCTTCAGCATCTCCATGTTGGTCATGATGTGCTCGTGCGCGTGCTGCATGGCATAGATCATGTCGGGGCGGGGTTTTTCATCCCCGATCCACCAGGTGCGCGAGATGTCGACGCAAATGCCGTAGCTGCCGATCAGATCGGTATCAAAGGCGATGATTTCATTCTTCTGAGTAATCCGCGGCCCGCATTCCTGAAACCACGGGTTGGTACGTGGCCCTGAGGCCAGCAAGCGGGTTTCGATCCACTCGCCACCGCGCTTGATGTTCTCGGCGTGCAGAACCGCCCAGATGTCATCCTCGGAGGTCTTGCCGTCGCCCACATGGGTGCGGGCGAACTTCTCCATCTCGGCCACGGCGGTTTCGCAGGCGTGGCTGGCGCAGAGCATGGCCAGTATCTCGTCAGGGCCCTTGATGGCGCGGGTCTTTTCGGTGACCTCTTCGCCTTCCATGATCTCGAAACCCTGCGCCTCGAGCGCGCGGAGGCCGTGCAGCATGATCTTGTCCACCGCCAGCCGGGTGTGGCCGGGGGCGTGGTCCTGCATCAGCACGCGCACCTCGTTGGCGAACACGTCCGCCTGCACGTCCACCTTGTCGCCCCGGTCGAAATAGAACAGGTCCGCGCCGGAGCGCTGCTCGCGCACCAGAGGGTTGAATTTGGACAGGAAGGGCGAGTTCTTGTAGTCCCAGATCACCATGTAGCCATCGGCGCACAGCAGCACCGCCCGGAACGGGTTGTGGGTGTTCCAAAGCTGCATGTTGGTGCTGTCGGTGGCGTATCGGATGTTGAGCGGGTCGAACATCAACAGCCCGCCATAGCCCCGGTTGACGATCGCCTGGGTCAGCCGTTTCCAGCGATATTCGCGCATCCGGTCCAGGTTGGGCAGTTGCAACCCGGCGGCGGCCCATTCGCTGAATGCAAGTTGGGTGGGGCCGATCTCGATCCGGTCATTGTCGTTCGGCGTGCCGTCGCCCAGCGTCGCGCCGCGGCTTGGGTCGATCTTGCGGGTGTCTCTGTAGTGGTGGTTCACGGCGCGCCTCCCTGCATGCCGGTTCAGCCTGACGGGGCAGGGCGGCGCCGTCTGGGTGAATTGCGACGATTTGCCAGTCGCTTTTTGACCGACAAGGCCTGTTTCGAGTGCTAACCCAAGGCCATGACAGCCATTCTGCAACAGACTCTGCCCTACGATCCGACCCAACAGCGACCGCTGCCGGGAATCGCGCCGACCACGATGGACGACTGGTTGCATCGCGATGATGCCTTCGCCGCGCAGATGCGCCACCGCCAGCACCTGCTTGAAACCCGCCGGGACGACGTTCTGGCGCTGGACGCGCAGGCGCACCCGGCCGCCGTCGAGCTGCTGGACCTAGTTCTGGCGCAGGTCTATCCCGAGGCGGCCGACACCGCGCAGCGCCCGGATGGGGCCGCCGTGCCGATTGATCGCGACAATCCTTTGGATACGCTTTGCCTGCTGGCGCAGGAGGATTTCTGCATCCTGCAGAAACAGGGCGACGAGCATGTGCTGACCGGGGCCATCCTGTGCTTTCCCGCCAGCTGGCGACTGTCCGAGAAATTCATGCGACCACTGATCGACATTCACGCGCCGGTCGACAGCTACGATCTCAACATCGCGCGCCGGGTACAGCGCCTGTTCGACGGGATTCAGGTCGGCCGGCCTTTGTGGCGGTTCAACGCGCTGTGGTATGACGACCCCGAGTTGCACCAGCCCCGCAGCGCCAGCGCCCCGCGCGAGATCCGTGACCGTGGTACCACCCGGTATCTGCGCAGCGAGCGGCAAACGCTTTTGCGGTTGCCCGAGACACGGGCCGTGGTGTTCTCGATCCACACCTATGTCGTGCCGGTCGAGCACCTGCCAGAAATGGAAAACCCCGCCTGATGGCGGGGCCTCCAAGGAGGGTCTTCTGGTAATTCAGTTACAGTCCGATCGCATTGGCGACATCGGCAAACGCACCACTTGAGTTCAGCGATACGATGGCGACCGTATAGGCCAGGACCTGAGTGTTCAGGCGAAAGTCTTCGCCCCGAATGAGGTTCACAGCGGCCATCGACAGAGCGATCGGCGCCGACAGGCTGGCAACGGCACCGGTCAGGGCCCAGCTGGTCAGTCGCAACGCGTCACTGGGCCGGTCTTCATCGCCATCCGTCGCGGCCGGTGCATCGGAAACGGGTGCGTCGGCCTCGTCGGAACGGAAGGCGATGCTGAGCAATTGCTCATCGGTCAATTGAATCGGGCGCGGCGGCTTTGCCGGCGATTTGACGGCTTCGTGGTCATCAGTTGCAGCGGGCTCAAGGCCGGCGAAAGGTCCGCTGACCGCCTCGAACGCCTCGCGGCGGTTCCGCTGCTTGCGTGGCATCAACGAGTCAAACGCGCCCATGAACTGTTCGATCGTCAAAACGGTTTTCGGCGACAGCCATTCCACTCGTTGCGTCGAGCAGATGTCGACCATCCGATACAGCATGACGACAAGCATCAATTCGGAAATCTCGGGGTCATCCACCAGGCCGGAAACAGGCGAGACCGAGATCACCAATCGGTTGCGCGGTCGTGCCGCCGATGGGCGCACCATGGTCTTCAGGCCAACCGTACGGTCCAGACGCCCATAGCGGTCGCTGGTCTCCCGGGGTTCGGACTCGAGGGTCAAACGGACAAGGTACTGGCTGGACACGATGGTTGCCTCGGTCTGGCTCAGCAGGGTCTTGCGTTCCACAAGATGCCCGTAGTCCTCAAGAGTTGCCACCACGATATGGCCGAACCGCTCCAACGCGCCGTTCGTGTCGCCGTTGAATTGCAGGCCACCGTGGTATCTGTGCTTCGTGGTCACAGTCTTGCCCTCTGCCGTACGAATACTGAACCAACACTCTAGTTGGTGATGAGGGTCAAATTTTGACCATATTGCAAAAAAATGAATTTTTGCGACGATTGATTACGCTTTGGAAACCAAGAAATTAGAGCTTTCCGCCCGACACTGTGGCAGCAATGTGGCGGAATTGAGTGCGGCGGTCAGGTTGCTGACAAAGCCTCAGTTGTCGATTCGAGCGGCCATGATCGCAATTGATTTTTGGTAAACCGATGCGGCATTCCATTGCTGGATCACCGCAAAATTCGGTTCGCCGGGTTGATAGCCCCGGCCGGGTTTCCACCCTTTCTGCCGAAGAAAATTTGCGGTTGAGGCCAACGCATCCGTCATGTTGTAGAAGTCCACGCGCCCGTCACCCGTGGCGTCCACGCCATAGGTCAGAGCATTGCCGGGCAGAAACTGGGTGTGGCCCAACTCGCCATGTTTTGCCCCTTTTGTTGCCACCGTGATCGCCCCCTGATCGACCAGTTTCAGCGCTCCGATGGCATGGGGAACAAAGAAGTCGGACCGGCGACAATCGTAGGCCAATGTTGTGATTGCGGAAACAACCTGGCTGTCGCCCATGAAGTTTCCGAACCCGGTTTCCATGCCGTGAATGGCAATCAGAACGCCGGCCGGGACACCGTACTGACGCTCCAGCGCCGCGTAGAATTCCGGGTTTCGGGCCTTTCGCTTGCGGCCCTGGGCCACGATCGTATCCGCCCCTCGAACCTTCATGAACTTGTCGAGGGAGTATTTGAAGCTTTTTTGCCCCCGATCCGCGGCGATGGTTCGCGTGGCGTATTGGGTTTGCGCCAGAGCCTGCAGCCCTTTTTTCTTTACTCCGGCTTTGCGCGCCTGCTTGGCAAAATCGGCCTTCCAGGCTTCAAAACCAGCGCCTGTGTTCCCGCAGGGAGCGGACTGCGCCGCAATGGGTGCACTCAGTGCAATGAAAACGGACAGGACCGTAAGGCGCATGGAGACCTCCTGGAAATCAGGGCAGGGTGGGTGCGATAACGTACAGGGCTTTCAGGGCCTCGCTGGGTTCAATCCCGGGGAGTGCGGCGCGAAATATCTCTTCCATCGTGCCTTGTGCATACATCTGCGACAGGATCTCATCGACCATCAGGCGAAAGTCATCATCGCCGCGTGCAAGGGCCAGGCCCTGTTTTTCAATCGTCAGAATCTCCTGCGAGATTTTGAAGTCGTCCTTCAATCCAGCTGCCAGATAATTCACCAAAAGGATGGATTGGTCGGCGAAATAGGCGTCGATCTCTCCGTCCCGCAAAGCCTTGATCCCGTCGGGATGCGAGGCGAACCGAACGAGCTTTGCCTCGATCCCCGCTGATCCGAACGAGTTGAACACGGCTTCTTCGGTGGTCGTGCTGCTGCGCATGCCGACTTTCTTGCCGGAAAGCGACGCCATCGTGACTTCCGCATCTATCGGCAGCAAAACGGATGTTCCGTCTACGAAGATCGGGATCGAGAAATCAACGGTTTCCCGCCGCGACAAGGTTATTGTCGCCGCGCCGCACAACAGGTCGATCTGGCCAGAGGCGACCATGTCAAAGCGTGTATCCGACTGCACCGGAATGAATTGTGCGGTGAGGTCGTCCGCACCCAGTCGGCTGGCGATGGCTCGGGCAACTTGGTCGCAGACCATCACGGACAACCCGTCGGGTCGCTCCTTGTCGTTGATGAACGAAAGCGGGGCAGCATCTGTACGAAACCCAAACCGGATTTCGCGTGTTTCTTTGATCCGGTCGATCGTCTGCGCAGCAGCGCCTGAAACAAGAAGTGCTGCAGAGAGGGTCAGGGCGAGAAGGCGCATGAAAAATCCTGATAATTGAATTGATCTTCAGCCTAGCGGCAAAGGCGCCTGTCACAAAGGGAAATATCGGGGCCTTGCACCACTGAAAAGGGGCGCCCGACAGGACGCCCCCCAAGGTCTTTTCATTGGACTTCCGACCGGGGTCAGCAGCTGTAGTACATGCCGTATTCGACCGGGTGCGGAGTGTGCTCGTAGGTTTCGACCTCTTCCATCTTCAGTGCGATGTAGCCGTCGATCTGGTCTTTGGTGAACACGTCGCCCTGCAGCAGGAAGTCGTGATCGGCCGCCAGACATTCCAGCGCCTCGCGCAGGCTGCCGCAGACGGTCGGGATACCGGCCAGTTCTTCGGCGGGCAGATCGTACAGGTTCTTGTCCATGGCTTCGCCCGGATCGATCTTGTTCTTGATGCCGTCCAGGCCGGCCATCAGCAGTGCCGCAAACGCCAGGTAGGGGTTTGCCGACGGATCGGGGAAGCGGGCCTCGACGCGCTTGGCCTTCGGCGATTCAGTCCACGGGATACGGACGCAACCCGAACGGTTGCGGGCCGAGTAGGCGCGCAGAACGGGGGCTTCGAAGCCCGGGATCAGGCGCTTGTAGCTGTTGGTCGACGGGTTGGTGAAAGCGTTCAGGGTCTTGGCGTGCTTGAGGATACCGCCAATGAACCACAGGGCTTCGTCCGACAGATCGGCATATTTGTCGCCTGCAAACAGCGGCTTGCCGTCCTTCCAGATCGACATGTTGACGTGCATACCGGTGCCATTGTCGCCTGCGATCGGCTTCGGCATGAAAGTGGCCGACTTGCCGTAGGCGTGCGCGACGTTGTGGATGACGTACTTGTATTTCTGCAGCTCGTCGGCCTGCTTGGTCAGGCTGTCGAAGATCAGGCCCAGCTCGTGCTGGCACGAGGCCACTTCGTGGTGGTGCTTGTCGACCTTCATGCCCAGACGCTTCATGGTCGACAGCATTTCCGAACGCAGGTCCTGTGCCTCGTCGATCGGGTTGACCGGGAAGTAGCCGCCCTTGACGCCCGGACGATGGCCCATGTTGCCCATCTCGTATTCGGTGTCGGTGTTCCAGGACGCATCGGTTGCATCAACTTCGTAGGATACCTTGTTGATGCTGTTCGAGAAGCGCACGTCGTCGAACAGGAAGAACTCGGCCTCGGGGCCCATGTAAGCCACGTCGCCAACGCCCGAAGACTTCAGGTAGGCTTCGGCCTTCTGCGCGGTGCCGCGGGGGTCACGCTCATAGGCTTCGCCGGTATCGGGTTCCACGACCGAGCAGTGCAGGCAGATAGTCTTTTCCGCATAGAAGGGATCGACATACGCGCTTTCGGTATCGGGCATCAGTTTCATGTCCGATGCTTCGATCGACTTCCAGCCGGCGATGGACGAACCGTCGAACATGAAGCCTTCCTCAAGGAAGTCTTCGTCGACCTGGTCGGCCATGACGGTCACGTGCTGAAGCTTGCCACGCGGATCGGTGAAGCGGATGTCGACATACTCGGCACCCTCGTCTTTGATCAGCTGAAGAACTGCGTCCTTGCTCATTACTATGTTCCTCTAGATTGCAGAATTGGTTTTACAGCGCGTCCGAGCCGGTCTCGCCGGTCCGGATGCGAATGGCTTGTTCAACGGACGAGACAAAGATCTTGCCGTCCCCGATCTTGTCGGTCTTGGCGGCCGACACGATGGCTTCGATGGCCGCATCGACCTGATCGGCATCCAGAACGACCTCCACTTTGACCTTGGGCAGAAAGTCCACCACATATTCCGCGCCGCGGTACAGTTCGGTGTGTCCTTTCTGGCGTCCGAAGCCCTTGACTTCGATCACGCTGAGGCCCTGGACACCAACGTCCTGCAGGGCCTCTTTCACTTCGTCCAATTTGAACGGCTTGATGATCGCTTCGATCTTTTTCATCCGGGCTCACCTCGCATGGTTGTCAGAATGGCAGTGATCACGTCTAAGATCGGGCGGCAATGCGATTGCCGAATTGACCGTCTGCTGGTGAAGGGATTCTGGGCGGCGGGCCAATTTTTAGGCAAGTTGCACAAAAAGTAATCAGATTTGAATCGCGCGAGGGTTTCGGATGCCAAAACTGTTGAGTTCGTCCCAGATGAGGGCGGCTGAACGCGCCGCAATTGAATCCGGCCTTGTCACCGGCCTGGAACTGATGGAGCGCGCAGGTCGCGGTGTGGTCGAGGCCGTCTTTGAAACCTGGCCTGACCTCGCGGTCGGGTCCGGCCGGGCCGTTGTGTTCTGCGGGCCGGGCAACAATGGCGGCGACGGTTTTGTAGTTGCGCGCATTCTGAAAGAGTGGGGGTGGGTCGTGGACCTCTTCCTGTTGGGCGACCCCGAGAAGTTGCCTGCAGACGCGCGGGCGAATTATGAGCGCTGGTGCGCGATGGGTTCGTGCCATGGGCTGTCTGATGACGCGCTCGATGCCTACGCAGCGGCCTGTTCGGATACTGTTCTGGCGGTTGATGCCTTGTTCGGAACCGGGCTGACGAGACCGGTAGCAGGGCTGCCCCGCACAATGCGTAAATTGGGCCAGTGGAAAGCGTCACAGTCGGAAGGTGGTTACCCACGTGTCGTTTGTGTGGACATTCCCAGCGGCCTATGCGCGGACAGTGGTCGGCGTCTGGTGTCCGAGGGATTTGCCCCCGATGACTGCGCCGTTTCAGCCAACCTGACGGTGACGTTTCATACCGTAAAGCCGGGCCATTATCTGGCCGAGGGACCAGAGTGCTGTGGCAGGATCTCCGTTGTCGATATCGGTCTGCCGGCTCTGTCAGTTGAAGAAACGCCAGATCAACGGCCGAGCGTGTTGTTGGGCCCCGAAAATCTGCCTGATCTGCGGAAATCGGCTTTCCATCACAAATACGGCCACGGTCATGCGCTGATCCTGACAGGCGACACAGGTAGAACAGGTGCCGCGCGATTGGCTGCCCGCGGAGCGTTGCGCGTGGGCGCCGGTCTTGTCACACTGGGTGTCCCTCCCGCCGCATTGCAGGAAGTCGCCAGCCAAGTCACCGCGGTCATGATTGAGCAGATCGCAGGCGCGGATGGGCTGGCCATTGCATTGCGGGACCAACGCCTGAACGCGCTGTGCCTGGGGCCCGGATTGGGCCTGGACAAGGCCCGATCGCTGGTCCCTGTGGCGCTAGAGTCCGGAAGACCAACCGTGCTGGATGCCGACGCTCTTTCGGCGTTTGCTGAAAATCCAGCGTTACTGATGGCGATCCTGAATAAAAACTGCGTCCTGACACCGCACGGCGGTGAATTCGCCCGTCTGTTCCCCGACATCTCGGCCAAGCTTTCCTTACATCCCAAGGATGGACCAGCTTTCTCAAAGGTTGATGCCGTGCGCGAGGCGGCCGGCAGGGCAGGGTGCGTGGTTCTTTTCAAGGGACCGGACACTGTGATTGCGGGTCCGGACGGTCGGTGCTCGATCCATTCAGCCCACTATGATCGGGCCGCGCCGTGGCTGGCGACCGCAGGAGCGGGCGACGTGTTGGCGGGTTTTTTGACCGGGCTGCTGGCACGTGGATTGCACCCGCTGAATGCCGCCGAAACCGCCGTCTGGCTTCACGTGGAATGCGCGCGCGCTTTTGGCCCGGGATTGATCGCGGAAGACCTTCCCGAGCAACTGCCCGGAGTGCTCAAGCGTCTTCAGATATGAAGTTCTTGCGTGTTCCCAAGGCGCAAGGCTAGAATATCGGCAGGATTTTGCTGTCAAGACTGCGCAAATGCATAGCGAGTGTTTGCCAAACGCATGGCCGGATGGCAGAATTCTCTTGCGGGCCGTCTGAAGCCTGCATGCGTTTGTTGTTAAAATATTGATAACACGGACATTTTGCTTTGCTGTCACTCTGTCTTTGTGGCGGATTTGCAATGATCGAGCTGAATGGCGTAGGGGCCTCTGGAACCGGACAGTTCCACTGAACATCTGGGCAGTACCTGAAACCCGAACCTTTCATGGTGAGTGCTATGACATTGAATATCAAACTCTCCTCAGTCGCCGCTGTTCTTGCGGCCACCACGGCCATCCCCGCCGCGGCAGAGCTGAAATACGAGAACAACAGCGGTGGCTATGTTCTGCTATATGGGCAGTTCAACCCGGCAATCATCTCGGTTGACGACGGCCAAGAGACCGATACCCGCCTGCTGGACAACGACCTGTCCAACAGCCGCGTCGGCCTGAGCCTGATGCAGCCGTTTGGCCAGAACGAGTTCACGTTCCGCTTTGAAACCGCGCTGGGTCTGCCGAACTCCAGTGAGTGGAACCAGCTGGGCACCGATTTCAGCGGCTGGACCCGGGAAGACATTCGTCACGTGGATTTTGCGCTGAAAGGTGGCTGGGGTAAATTCTCGGCCGGTCAGGGCAGCATGGCGTCTGACGGTGCAGCGGAAACTGACCTGTCTTATGTCGGCACCGCGCTGTATTCGTTCACCAACGATGAAAACTCGGGCTTCTTCTACCGCGGAACCGACGGAACCCTCAGCGACATCACCGTCGGCGACTCCAGCAGCAACTTTGACGGCGCGCGTCGTGGCCGCGTGCGGTATGACACGCCGGATTTCAGCGGCTTTTCGGCAAGCTTCGCCTATGGTCAGAACATCCTGTCCAGCAGTGATGACGACGACTATTACGACGTTGCTCTGAACTACAACAACACCTTTGCCGGTGGCGTCGAGTTCGCGGCAAGCGTGGCCTATGCGGTGCGTGATTTCGACGATGGTTCGGGCGACCGTGAAGACACGATCGGCTCGGCATCGGTACTGCTGCCCAGCGGCTTCAGCTTCACCGCTGCTGCCGGTACTCGAAACAACGTGTCGGGCGAAAGCGATCCCAACTTCTGGTACACCAAGATCGCCTACGAGGATAATTGGGTGTCCTGGGGCAAGACCGGTATCGGCATCGACTACTATGATGGTTCCGATTTCAACACGGACGGGTCCAGCACCGAGTCCTGGGGTATCGCAGTGGTGCAGCGCATCGACAGCATCAACACCGATGCCTACCTGAAGTATCGCAACCACGACTTCAACGACGGGACGTCGTTTGACAAGAACGAAGCTTGGGTCCTGGGGGCCCGCTGGAAGTTCTGATCCGGATGTTGTTGTGAATTCATGGCGCCCCGGCTCTGTCCGGGGCGTTTTTTGTAGGGCAGGGTGGCAAAACAAGGCCAATCTGGCACCTTGCCCCTTGCCCTTCGGCGGCTAGGCAAATAGAAGGCGTCAAATTTGCCCGGCGCGCCCGTTTTGCGCGCCCCGAATCCTATGGGGACTACCAGAATGCAGGTTACCGAGACGCTGAACGAGGGTCTGAAACGCGGCTACAACATCGTTGTCACCGCCGCCGAGCTGGACGAGAAGGTCAATGAGAAACTGATCGAAGCTCAGCCGGAAATCGAGATGAAAGGCTTCCGCAAGGGCAAGGTTCCCATGGCACTGCTGAAAAAGCAGTTTGGCCAGCGCCTGTTGGGCGAAGCAATGCAGGAAACCATCGATGGTGCGATGAACAAGCACTTCGAAGACAGTGGTGATCGTCCGGCGCTTCAGCCTCAGGTCAAAATGACCAACGAAGACTGGAAAGAAGGCGACGACGTTCACGTCGAAATGTCCTATGAAGCCCTGCCGGAAATCCCCGAAGTTGATCTGAAATCGGTCGAGCTCGAGAAGCTGGTCGTCAAGGCGGACGACGCAGCCGTGGAAGAAGCCCTGCAGAACCTGGCTGAAACCGCTCAGGATTTCAAAGCCCGCCGCAAGGGATCAAAGGCGAAAGAGGGCGATCAGGTCGTCATCGATTTCGTCGGCAAGGTTGACGGCGAAGCTTTCGAAGGCGGTTCGGCCGAGGATTACCCGCTGGTGCTGGGCTCGAACAGCTTCATCCCTGGTTTCGAGGACCAGCTGGTTGGCGTGAAGGCCGAGGAAGTCAAAGACGTCACCGTTACCTTCCCCGAAGAATACGGTGCCGAGCACCTGGCCGGCAAAGAGGCCGTGTTTACCTGCACCATCAAAGAGGTGAAGGAACCTGTTGCCGCCGAGATCAACGACGAACTGGCACAGAAGTTTGGTGCTGAGGATCTGGCTGCGTTGAAGGCACAGATTGCCGAACGTCTGGAAGCCGAATACGCGGGTGCGTCGCGCGCGGTGATGAAGCGCGCTCTGCTGGACGCGCTGGACGAGAAAGTGTCGTTCGACCTGCCGCCGACCCTGGTCGAAGCCGAAGCCAAGCAGATCGCACATCAGCTGTGGCACGAAGAAAACCCCGAGGTGACCGATCACAACCACGATGAGATCGAGCCGACCGAAGAGCACAACAAACTGGCTGAGCGCCGCGTGCGTCTGGGCCTGTTGCTGGCCGAGCTGGGCCAGAAGGCTGAAGTCGAAGTCACCGACGCCGAGATGACCCAGGCGATCATGAACCAGGCTCGTCAGTACCCGGGTCAGGAACGTCAGTTCTTCGAGTTCGTTCAGCAGAACGCTCAGATGCAGCAGCAACTGCGCGCGCCGATCTTTGAGGACAAGGTTGTGGACTACGTGGTCGAGCTGGCCAAAGTGACCGAAAAGGAAGTCAGCAAGGAAGAGCTGCAGAAGGCAATCGAAGCCCTCGAAGAGGAATAAGCCGCGTTTACTGGTCGGTCCGGGTGCCGCTGCACCCGGCCGGTCAAACGGCGATTGTCCGGACAGAATGAAATGAAAACAGGCCCTCTTCGGAGGGCCTTCTTTGTTGCTGCCGAGAACCGGAACGTATGGCGTCAGCGGCGGATCGGTTGAATAAATTAGAGCGGAGCCGCCTGTAATGGGACGGCTCCGCATGGGTGGCTTTTGGACTTATGAGGTGAGGGGGTCAGGCCTCATGAGCAAAAGCACGGGGGGTTTGCAACAGAGCGGTTTTCTGCTCTGGGGTGAATCGGTCCGACAGGCTCTCGATCAATTTGAGTACGGCCTGGACTTCTTCTTTCGTCGTCGCAGCGTGCATCTGCTCGACGAAGTATTTCTCAAGATCGGTCAGTGGCTGGTGGTCAAGATTGGCGGCACCGGCCTGTGCAAGCTTGGCTTGCTGACCCGAATTGAACAGTTCGAGCGCCTGATCGTCGGTCAGGAACACGTCGTAGTCGATGCTCGAATACTCGCGGATCGATTGGATACGCTCGTCCGAACAATCCATAAGGGCGGCCATTGCGACCACTTTGCCCATCGGCTTGGCCGTTCCGACATAGTCGTACGGAGCATTTCCGGACCGTTGCAGCACCCGGTTCATAACCGGATCAATGACCGCGACCGAGTCGAGCACGCCAGCTTCCTGGGCGTATTCGAATGACCCAATCATGACTTCACTGGTCACGTAGGATACGGAATTCTTGCCACGTCCCCGGCCGAGCCGTTTCGTGTCGACACAGAACCGCGTAGCTTCCCAGACTTGGGCGCTGCGGATTGGCGGCTCGCCATCAAGGATCGAGCTGAACACATCGGCCAGCATGTGCGGGCCGGTCGTCTGCAAGAGGCGCATGCACCCAACGACGTCCCCCTCGTCGTTGATGCTGACCACGTGTGCAGGATTGAGCGAGTCGAACTGATCGAATTCGCGCCCGTCCTGGATGTTCACTTCCCAGCCCAAGCGATCCCCGAACACGCGTGCTCGCAGCTTGAACATCTCATCCAAGACGTCTTTGAACTTATGCTGGTTGATGCCATCAATAACGATGATCATTCCATCCCCCTACAGTTTGGTTACCGTAAGGAGCAGATTAACCAAGTTTCGAAACAAGACTATTGGGGATATCCCGTATTTTTCTGCCTTAATTGTTAACCGGGGTAAATTAACCCCAGACCAATGGCACGGCCGATCGCCTGGGCGGTCGTAAGTGCGCCCAGTTTCTCTCGTCCGGAACGCATGTGCACCTCGACCGTCCGGTGCGAAATGCACAGAATATCTCCGATATCCTGCTGGGACTTGCCCTCGGCGACCCATTGCAGGATTTCTTTTTCGCGCGAGGATAGGGTCGGAAGGTATAGAGCCTTGGCCAAAAGGCCCGATTGCATGACGGTGTCATGTGCGTGAACCGCGGCCATCTGCAGGTCACCCATCACGTGCTTCTTAAGCTTTTTCCATTCCTCGTCCGTGCAATCCTTGGTCACGCTGAGCAAGCCAGTTTCGCCATAAGGTCCCCGAACCGGAACCGTCAGGCCGCGGTCGGTGATCCCGAAATCATGAGCGTCGCGGAACACCGCGTTGAACTTGTCGTCGTGATTGAAACGGCCCCAGTCCACCGGCGCGATGCTGAGCGCCGACTGATACAGGGTGGGATCAAGGTGATGGTAGCCTTGCGTGGCGTAGTGGATCTTCCACTCATCCGGGTAGTTTGCGTAACCTTGGACGTCACCATTCACGGGATGGGTCGTCGCATAGGATGCATAGTCGAACCCAAGTTCGTTGCAGACAGAATTGATGATGTCGTAAGCCGACCGTTCATCATGATCAATTGTGGCCAAGTCAATAAGTTTCACTCGTCCAACCTTTGTCCCATCGGCATTTCCCCCGAAAAATGCCGTATCTGTCCGTATCACAGCCTACGTTGCGTCAATCTGAACAGATTGCGCAACCCATTTGTACATATCACATGGAGTTATTGAGTGCTAATGGCAACAGACAACCTCCGGATTATTTCATCCTGTGAGGTATTCTCGGTCAAATTGAGCGCTGTATGAACAGGTGTCGATTGCCCCTTTCACGCTATTCGGACCGCAAGCCGGTTTCAACCAGCATTCCGCGAGCCTTGGCTTCGGGGTAGTACCCCTTTGCATAGAGGAAGATCGCGCGCTGCTGGTCGCCGTCGGCCAGCATCCAGGCCCCGCGAAGATACTTGCCCGCGTATTCCAGATTGGTGTCCGCATCCAGAAGCCCCTTGGCGTCGCCCTTGTAGCCCATCGAACGAGCGGTGGCGGGAAGGATCTGCAGCAGGCCGTAATATGGCCGGTTCGTCGCCCAGGGGCGATGCGTGCTTTCGCGGATCGCCAGCTTATGGACCAGTTCCCGCGGCAGTTCATAGTGATCAGCCCATTTGTTGATCGATTCGCGCAATTCGGGCGTTTCGTTGGGGTGGAGCGGCGGCTCGAATGCCTGTTCCTTCGTCGCTTTGCCAGATGGGTCGCTGCAGGCGGCAATCGGGGCAGCCAGAAGCACTGAAAGCAATATTCGACGCAGGACCTTTGCCATGCAACTTCTCCGGGTTGTTACGCGGCTGGATGATACGAAAGTGGCCCCGGGTCGCAAGTCTGGCGCGCTGCGGCGGCCAAAAATTGCCAGTAGAAAAGAAAAAGGCCGCGCAATGCAGCGCGGCCTTTAAGATAAACCGACCTGATCGGATCAGGCTTTGGGTTCGTCTTCCTCGGTCGAAGCATCGGCGGCAACTAGTTCTTCGTCTTCCGAAGCGGCCGAGCCGATGTCGTCGAACAGTTCCGCGATTTCAAAATCTGCGGCGGCCTCTTCTTCAGCGGCCAGTTCCTGGATCGACTTGCCCGATGCCTGAAGTTCGGCTTCTTCTTCCGAGCGGGCAACGTTCAGTTTTATTTCGACTTCGACTTCGGGGTGCAGCTTGACGGAAACCGTGTGCAGACCCAGCTCTTTGATCGGCGAGACCAGAACGACCTGCTTCTTGTCAACAGTGAAGCCAGCAGCGGTCGCGGCATCGGCTGCGTCACGCGGGGTGACCGAGCCGTACAGCGCACCGGCGTCCGATGCCGAGCGAATCACGATGAACTGCTGACCGTCCAGCTTTTCAGCCAGAGCTTCAGCTTCTTTCTTGGTTTCCAGGTTGCGGGCTTCCAGCTGCGCTTTCTGGGCTTCGAACGAGGCGATGTTGGCCTCGGACGCGCTCAGCGCTTTGCCTTGCGGCAGCAGGAAGTTGCGGGCGTAGCCGGGCTTGACGTCGACGACATCGCCCATCTGACCCAGTTTCGCAACGCGTTCCAGAAGGATAACTTGCATATCAGTCTCTCCTTACTTCACGGCGTAGGGCAGCAGGGCGAGGAAGCGGGCGCGCTTGATGGCGCGGGCCAGTTCACGCTGCTTCTTTGCCGAAACGGCGGTGATGCGCGAAGGCACGATCTTGCCGCGCTCGGAAATGTAGCGCTGCAGCAGACGGGTGTCTTTGTAGTCGATCTTCGGCGCGTTCTCGCCCGAGAACGGGCAGACCTTGCGGCGGCGGAAAAACGGTTTTGCGGCCATGGTTTGGTGTCCTTTCCTCAGGCGTTGATCAACGGCGCTCGCGGCGGCCATCGCGCTCATCGCGCTTCTGCATCTGGACCGAGGGGCCCTCGGGATGTTCGTCGACCTTGATGGTCAGAACGCGCATCACGTCTTCATGCAGGCGCATCAGGCGCTCCATTTCCTGAACGGCGCCCGACGGAGCGTCGGTCTTCAGGAAGGCATAGTGGCCCTTGCGGTTTTTGTTGATCTTGTAGGCCATCGTTTTGACGCCCCAGTACTCGCTGTCGACGATCTTGCCGCCGTTGTCAGCCAATACGGTGCCAAAGTGTTCGATCAGGCCCTCGGCCTGCGCGTTGGACAGATCCTGACGCGCGATCATTACATGCTCATACAGTGGCATGTTCACTCCTGTTTATATCAAGGCGCATTTCATAGGCGGGGCCAGCAACCCTTCGCGACCCTGCCACGAGAGGCTGCGCGGTTCATGCGTATTGCGAAGGATGGCCCCGTATACACGTTTCTGGATGGGGGGCAAGCCCTGCCATGAATGCCTTTCTCACGCCGCCCAATTACCTTTGGGCTGCCCAAATCCTGACGCTTTTCGGCTTGAGGTTGTTTGCAAGCCCGGCGTTACCCGGGGGGTCTCAAGAAACTTGGACAGGGCAAAAGCGATGGCCGTCATGAACACGAACACATTTCAACAGTCCGCAGCCGGCGCAGCATACGACAAATCCGTGCCCGTGCTTATTTCCTTTGCACCGAACTGGAAGGCCCGGTTGGTCCTGTTCCGTGTGCTGGGTGCATTTCTGATCGTATCGGCCTTTTCGATGTGGCTGATGCCGGGTTCGGTCATCGGGGCCGATGTCTGGACCATCAAGCTGGTCGCGTCGCTGATGTTCCTGATCCTCGGGGTGAGCCTGCTGACCATCGAGGTTCTGGATCCGCGCCCCGACGCATATTTCGACCCGATCCGCCGCGAGGTTCGGGTGCTGCAGAAGAACGAAAACGGGCGTCCGCAGACCGTACTGCGCCGCAGCTACGATACGTTGGGCGGAGCGCGGTTCGTGGACGATCAGGTTGAACTCTTTGAAGTCGATGGCAGCCTTCTGATGAAGCTGCCGCTGGAATCGGCGGATGTCAGCCGAGCGCTGAAAGGGCAACTCAGCGGAAGCGTAACAATTTTCGCCTGAATTTTATTCTGTTCATTGAGGAACAGAATTTGTGAGAGAATGAAGGTTGTGTGCCGCCCATGGGCGGCACATCTTTGTTTTGGAGCAACCCAACCGGTTTGCGCTTTGAAAACTTTCGGAGATTGTCATGAAATCCACCCTTATTGCAGCAGCAATTGCCACGGCGGCGACCTCGGCCATCGCGGCCCCGGAAAAATACGTTCTGGACCCGAGCCACAGCCAGGTTGTTTTCAGCTACAACCATCTTGGCTTTTCGACCACCACCGGCATGTTCTCGGGTTTCGAGGGCGAAATCATGTTTGATCAGGAAGATCCAGCAGCGTCGAGCGTGACGGTTTCGATGCCCGTGGTCGAGATGATCACCGGCTGGAAACCCCGTGAAGATCATTTCATGTCCGAAGATTTCTTCGCGGCGACTGCCGAGGAAATGGTGACATTTACCTCGACCTCGATCGAGGTGACGGGTGAGAACACCGCAAAGATCACCGGGGATCTGACCTTGAATGGTGTGACCAAGCCAGTGGTGCTGGACGCCAAGCTAAACCAGGTCGGCGAGCATCCGATGGCGGGCAAGCCTTGGGCCGGGTTCGATGCCACCACCACCCTGGTGCGCAGCGATTTCGAACTGGGCAAGTTCGCGCCTTTCGTCGGAGACGAAGTTGCCATCGCGATTTCGATCGAGGCGCAGAAGGCCGACTGAGCCGGGCTTAAGAACTAGGGAAACCGCCGGCGGCCAATGCCCCGGCGGTTTTTTCGTGTTGTCGGATTACTGAGCGTTGCGTGTTGCCGTCAACTCGACCGACACGGTGACGGCGAAGGCCAGCGAATCCTCTTTCGGCATCGATTGGCCAACCCCGAAGTCGAGGCGGTTGAGATCCATCGTGCCAGACATTTTGGCAGTCTCGCCTTGGATGTCCAGAGAGAAGGGCAATACAACGTCCAGTGTTTGATCGCGGATGGTCAGCGGACCCCTTGCTTCATACCCCGTTTCGGTTTTGTAGATCTCGGCTTCGAACTGCGCCGTCGGGAATTGCGCCTTGTCGAAGAAATCAGCCCCCATGGCCTGATCGGTCACGGTACCCAGGCTCAAAGAGCCGATGGAGACCGTGACCTCTGCCGACCCGGCCGGACCGGGTTCGACAGGGTCGTCAAACGTGATTGCGGCGGTCCAGTCTGAAAACTGACCGGTTACAGGGTTGCCCAGTTGTGTGATCGTGATGGCAAGCGCGCCTTCTTCCACCTGCCAATCCGATTGAACCGCCGCCAACTCGGCCGTTTCAACCTCGGCATCTGGCTTGTCTGAAAAACTGCCGGTCAGCAGGCCGGCTGACAGAACGCCAACCCAGACAAGCCCAGCAGCCGCGGCGGGAACCATCGAGTGCTTCTGTTCCGGCGGAACCGGCGCAGCGGACGCCCCGGGCAACATTCGCCGCAAAGTACTGTCCTTGTCGATGACGTGGTGTTTCAGTGCTCCGGCGATGTGCAGGGTCAAAGCTGCGACGAGAACCAGCATGAAAAGCCAGTGCAGCGTTGCCATCACCTCGGCCAGATGCTCGGACTTCGGCACCAGTGGCAGGTTCTGCCCAAATGGCCAAAGGATGGGCGCGAAGCCTTCGGTAGCAGCGTGGTCGATCCAACCAGACAGCGGAACCGAAACCAAGGACCCGTACAGCAGCCAATGGACCGTCTCGGCCGCAAAGGCCTCGGGCTTGTTGTCGGCGTTCAACAGTCCGGGCTTGGTTTGGGTGACCGCCCAGAGAATGCGTGTCAGCGCAACGAAGAAGACAGTGATCCCTACGGTTTTGTGCAGGGAAAACAGCCGGGCGGCTTGGGCAAGATCGGCCTCGGTGGTGGGGATGGTCGGGTCATAGATTGCATGGGCCAGGTTGTTGGCGAACCACCCCAAGGGCAAGGCGGTGAAGATCAACAA
Source organism: Ruegeria arenilitoris (assembly GCF_013032855.1). Lineage (GTDB taxonomy): Bacteria > Pseudomonadota > Alphaproteobacteria > Rhodobacterales > Rhodobacteraceae > Ruegeria > Ruegeria arenilitoris. The sequence continues at coordinate 240,804 of NZ_WQDA01000002.1, read as the reverse complement.
TGCGGTCAGCCAGTGGAATGTCTTGGTCACGCTGCCATAGCTGACATTGGTGTTGGTTAGGGACATTGATCTTGCGCTCCGGGTTTTCTGCTGTGGCCAAGGTAACCGTGTGACGCACATAGACAATAGCGTGTGGCGCACAGACCCGGTGCCGTCACGCAGAGTGCAGGCAGTGCTTGTGCCGGACCCTCACTCGGTTTACACCCCGGCGCAACCTAACGTCATCCAAGAGGTTGCAATGACACTTGCGTTCGTTTTTCCGGGGCAGGGCGCCCAGACCATCGGCATGGGCAAGGCGCTGGCCGACGCTTATCCGGCCGCCAAGGCCGTGTTTGACGAGGTGGACGAAGCGCTGGGCGAAAGCCTCAGCAGCCTGATCTGGGATGGCGACATCGAGACCCTGACTCTGACGCAGAACGCGCAGCCGGCGTTGATGGCCACATCGATGGCGGCGATGCGCGCGCTTGAGGCCGAAGGGGTCGATGTGACAAGGGCCGCCTTCGTGGCCGGTCATTCGCTGGGCGAATACTCGGCCCTTGCCGCAGCCGGCGCGCTGAGTGTCGCGGACACTGCTCGCCTGCTGCGCACCCGCGGTCAAGCCATGCAGAGCGCCGTTCCGGTGGGCGAGGGCGCGATGGCCGCGATCCTGGGACTGGACCTCGACGCCGTTCGCGCCGTGGCCGAAGAGGCCGCACAGGGCGAGGTGTGCCAGGCTGCCAATGACAATGACCCTACGCAGGTCGTGGTTTCGGGTTCCAAAGCCGCCGTTGAACGCGCCGCTGAAATCGCCAAGGAAAAGGGCGCGAAGCGCGCCGTGATGCTGCCGGTCAGCGCTCCGTTCCATTGTGCCCTGATGCAGCCTGCCGCCGACGTGATGGCCGAAGCTCTGGCGGGTGTCGAAATCAAGGCGCCGGCGGTTCCACTGGTTGCCAATGTCCGCGCCGAGGCGGTGACCGATCCCGACCTGATCCGGCAATTGCTGGTCGAACAGGTCACCGGTTCGGTCCGGTGGCGCGAATCCGTTCAGTACATGGTGGCGCAGGGTGTGACCGAAGCGTGGGAGATCGGTGCGGGCAAGGCTCTGTCGGGCATGATCCGCAAGATCGACCGAGCCGTGGCCTGCTCCGCCGTTGGTACGCCGGAAGACGTTCAAAAAGCGCTGCAGGCAGGCGACTAACTCAAAGCTGGTCCGACAGGACACTTGAAAAGGATACCGGTATGTTTGATTTGACTGGAAAATGCGCCCTTATCACTGGGGCTTCGGGCGGGATCGGGGGCGAAATTGCACGCACCTTGCACGCCGCAGGGGCTACTGTTGGTCTGTCCGGCACGCGCGTCGAACCGCTGCAGAAGCTGGCGGATGAACTGGGCGAGCGCGCTCATGTCCTGCCGTGCAATCTGGGTGATCCCGAGGCCGTGGCCGCGTTGCCGAAACAGGCCGCCGATGCCATGGGGTCCGTTGATATTCTGGTCAACAATGCAGGCATCACCCGCGACAACATCTTCATGCGCATGTCCGACGAGGAATGGCAGAGCGTGATCGACGTGAACCTGACCGCTACCGCCAAGCTGTGCAAGGGTGTGCTGCGGGGCATGATGAAGGCGCGCTGGGGCCGCATCATCAACATCTCGTCCGTTGTTGGTGCAACCGGCAACCCGGGTCAGGTGAACTATGCCGCGTCCAAGGCGGGCATGGTCGGCATGACCAAGTCGCTGGCCTACGAGGTCGCGAGCCGTGGCATCACCGCCAATGCCGTCGCGCCGGGTTTCATTACGACCGCGATGACCGACAAGCTGACCGATGAGCAGAAATCCGGCATCCTGACGCAAGTTCCCGCCGGTAGGATGGGCGAGCCATCTGAAATTGCGGCGGCCGTTCTGTACCTTGCAAGCCCCGAAGCGGGCTATGTTACCGGAACCACCTTGCATGTGAACGGCGGCATGGCCATGTTGTAGGCGCAGCCAGGGGCAGATGCGAAAGCGTTTGCCTCTTGCGTCGTCTGTGCTATAGGCGGCGCACGTAATCAGGGGCCGGTCGTTCAGGTCGGCCTTCTACTTTCCCGGAGACCCGGGACCCAAACCGCCCGGATCGGGCAAACCAAGGCCACCCCGAGCGGGCAAGGGCAGAACCGGGCAGACCGCCCTGAAATGGAATGAGGAATAGACATGAGCGACGTCGCAGATCGCGTTAAAAAGATCGTTGTTGAGCACCTGGGTGTTGAAGAGGACAAAGTCACCGAGAACGCGTCCTTCATCGACGATCTGGGCGCGGACAGCCTGGACACCGTTGAGCTGGTCATGGCTTTCGAAGAAGAGTTCGGCATCGAGATCCCCGATGATGCAGCCGAGACCATCCAAACCTTCGGCGACGCCGTGAAGTTCATCAGCGAAGCTTCCTGATCGCTTTGAATTTGACCGAAAACGGCGCTTCCGGGCAACGGAAGCGCCGTTTTTTTTTGCCCGCTCGAATTCCCGCTTGCCTCGTGGAAAATCGGTTTGCACTGTTTGCGATGAGGCAACAAAACACCGGGTAAGGGCATGAAAAGATCCGCCCCGATGATCAACACCGCGCGCCTGATGATGTGCGCAATGCGTCCCGAGGACTTTGAAAGGTTCGCGGAGATTTGGCGCGACCCCTGCGTGGTGCGCCATATCGGCGGCAAACCCCGTACCCGTGGCGAGGCGTGGGACGCGTTCCTGCGCAATGCGGGACACTGGCAGATGGCTGGGTTCGGGCAATGGGCCGTGTTCTTGCAGGCGAATCGCAAATTGATAGGTCAGGCCGGGTTCTTTTACGGCAACCGCTGTCTGGGAGAGGATTTCGACACCTTCCCCGAGGCCGGTTGGGTGTTGGCGCCCGAGGCGCATGGCCTGGGATACGGGCACGAGGCCGTTCAGGCCGCGCATGACTGGTTCGACCGGATCATGCCCGGGCCCTTGGTGTCGATGATTGACACGGATCATAAGGCCTCGCAAAAGCTGGCGGCCAAGCTTGGATATAAATTGCTGCGCGAGACAGAGTATCGGGACAGCCCGGTGAAACTGTTTCGACGCGACGGCCCTCCGGCCCGGAACTGAAACGCTTCTTTTTTTGCGGTGCCGCAAACGGATCGTCGTTTGCCGAAACTGAGAAACGCGAACCTGCGCGCGACCAGTATGCTATCATGGATATCCGGAACGATTGAGCGGAGGAGTGTGCTCATGAGGGTTTATCCTACAATGGAATTGCAGAGCGGCCGCTGTGTCACGCTGGACAAGGGCCGTCTGGACGAACCAATGATCTGGCATGTCGATCCGGTGGAAACGGCCCAAGGCTGGGCCGCCGCAGGTGCCGAGTGGATGCACCTGACCGATTTCGATGCGATCGAGGGGCGGGACACGAACTCTGCGCTGGTCGAACAGATCATCCGCAGCGCCGAGCTGCCTGTTCAACTGGCGGGCGGGTTCCGCTCGCGCGAGCAGGTCGAGCGTTGGATCGACAAAGGGGCAGGCCGCATCGTGATCGGCACCCTGGCGGCTCGTGATCCTCATCTGTTCAAAGAGTTGGCCAAACTATACCCAGACCAGATCGTGTTGGCCGTGGACGTGTGGCAGGGCTACGTGATGACCGACGGCTGGCGCACCCAAAGCGCGTTCACCCCGGAGGCTTTCATCGAAGCTTTTGCCGATGCTCCGCTGGCTGCCATTCTCGTCACCGATATCGACAGCGACATGGTGGATGTCGAGGCGCAGCTGGGCCTGATTTCGGGGCTGGCCGCGCATTCGCGCACACCGGTGATCGCCAGCGGCGTCGTGCGCAGCAGCGACGACATCTCGCGTCTGGCCTACATTCCCAATATCTCGGGCGCGTTGGTCGGGCGGGCGCTGTTCCGTAAGACGGTCGACCTGTCCGAGGCATTGGCAGTGGCCAAAACCGCCCATGAACCAGTGGCACAGTTCCAGTAACGCAGCCTAATCCATCCGAGCCGCCCCTGACAGGTCGTCGGGGGCGACCCGAGTAGTTCTCCTCTGGCCGGGCGCGGCGTATGGCGCGGGGGCAGGCGGCAAGCTGCCGGTGCGGAATACGCTGTTGCTCTTGCCCCCGGACCCCGGGCCGGGGTATGAGCGTTTCTCAAACAGGAAGCAGGCAAGAGGCATTTCATGCGCAGAGTCGTTGTAACCGGTCTGGGATTGGTCACTCCACTGGCCAGCGGGGTCGAGGAAACCTGGTCGCGGCTGCTGGCCGGAGAGTCAGGTGCCGGCCCGATCACCTTGTTCGATGCCGAAGCCGCAGGGGTCACCACGACCTATGCCTGCGAGGTGCCCCGCGGTGACGGGACCAACGGGACCTTCAACCCCGATGACTGGATGCCGCCCAAGGAACAGCGCAAGATCGAGGATTTCATCCTGTATTCGATCGCTGCTGCCGAGATGGCCTGCAAGGACGCGAACTGGTTGCCCGAGGACGAGGAAGAGCGTCTGCGCACCGGCGTTCTGATCGGGTCGGGCATCGGTGGTCTGGGCTCGATCGCTGAAACCGCCAACCTGATCCGTGACAAGGGTCCGCGCCGTGTGTCGCCGTTCTTCATCCCGGGCGCGCTGATCAACCTCGCGTCGGGTCAGGTCTCGATCCGCTTTGGCTTCAAAGGGCCGAACCACTCGGTGGTGACCGCCTGTTCGACCGGTGCCCACGCGATTGGCGATGCCAGCCGTATCATCCGGTCGGGCGATGCCGACGTTATGATCGCCGGCGGCGGCGAGGGCTGCATCTGCGAGATCGGGATTGCCGGTTTCAACGCATGCAAGGCGCTTTCGACCAAATATGCCGACAACCCCAAGGCCGCCAGCCGCCCCTATGACGTCGACCGCGACGGTTTCGTGATGGGCGAGGGCGCCGGTATCGTTGTTCTGGAAGAATACGAGCATGCCGTGGCCCGCGGCGCCAAGATCTATGCCGAGGTTCTGGGCTATGGGATGTCGGGCGATGCCTATCACATCACGGCGCCGGCCGAGGATGGCGACGGGGCGGAACGCTCGATGAAGGCGGCACTGCGCAGCGCAGGGCTCGAGCCGAAGGATCTGGACTATATCAACGCGCATGGCACCTCGACCATGGCCGACACGATCGAACTGGGGGCCGTTGAACGGCTGCTGGGCGAACATGCCAGCAAGGCGACGATGAGTTCGACTAAATCGGCCACCGGGCACTTGCTGGGGGCCGCGGGCGCGATCGAGGCGATCTTCTCGATCCTTGCGATCCGCGATCAGGTCGCCCCGCCGACGATCAATCTGGACAACCCGGCGGTGGAAACGCCGATCGACCTTGCGCCGAATGCCAAGCGCGAGCGGGAAATCAACGTGGCGCTGTCGAATTCATTCGGCTTCGGTGGCACCAATGCCAGCGTGATTTTCGGGAAAGCATCGTAAATGTGGCGGGCTCTGGCATCCAATGCGCTGACCTTTCTTGTGGTCGCCATGTTTCTTCTTGGCGGTCTGATCCTTTGGGGGCAGTCGCAGTACAAGGCCGAGGGCCCGCTCGACACCGCCATTTGCCTTCGGGTGAAGGGTGGTTCGAACATGAACAAGGTCAGCCGTGACCTGGAGGATCAGGGCGCGATCAGCAGCGCAACGATCTTCCGTATGGCGGCAGACTACACCGACAAGTCGCAGCAGCTGAAAGCGGGTAGTTTCCTGATCCCCGAAGGCGCTTCGATGGCGGAAATCATCGACGAAGTCACCCGCAGCGGCGCCAGCACATGCGGAACCGAGGTCGAGTACCGCATCGGTGTGACCCGCACTCAGACACGGGTTCGCGAGCTGGACCCTGCAACACTGAATTTCGTCGAGGTCGCATCTTTTGTCGTTGGTGAGGACGAAGTCCCTGAAGTCTATCAGGAAAAGCGGAACCAAGCCGATACGCGATACCGCGTTTCCCTGGCAGAAGGTGTCACCAGTTGGCAGGTCGTTGAGGGGCTGAAGGCGGTGGATGCCCTGACCGGAGAGGTCTCGGAAATTCCGCCTGAAGGCATGTTGGCCCCGGACAGCTACGAAATCTCACCCGGAGATGAGCGAACGGCTTTGCTGCAAAAGATGCAGGACCGGCAGCAAGAGCGGATTGCGCGGGTTTGGGAGACGCGTCAAGACGGGTTGCCCCTGTCCAGCCCCGAAGAAATGCTGATCCTCGCCTCGATCATCGAGAAGGAGACAGGCATTCCGGAAGAGCGCGGTCAGGTTGCCAGTGTCTTTGTGAACCGCCTGAAGCAAGGCATGAAGCTGCAGACGGATCCCACAGTGATCTACGGCGTGACCAAGGGTCAGGGTACGCTGGGCCGAGGCCTTCGCCGCAGCGAGCTTCGGCGGAACACGCCCTGGAACACCTATTTGATAGACGGTTTGCCGCCCACGCCGATTGCCAACCCGGGACTGGCCAGCTTGCAAGCTGCCGTGGCTCCAGACGAAACCGACTTCGTGTTCTTCGTCGCAGATGGAACTGGCGGCCATGCCTTCGCCAAGACGCTGCAGGAACACAACCGAAACGTTGCCAAATGGCGTGAGATCGAAGCCGAGCGGAACAATTCGGGTAACTGATCCGCTCGTTGGTCGAGAGCAGGGCCAGCATAAATCAGGCGGACAACCCGCCTGAGAAATGAAAAGTCAAAATCCTGGAAAAAGACTGCGCGCAAGGAGACATGCGCGCAGTTTTTTTATGCGGCCGATTTGCGGCGCGGACGGCGCCGACGGTTGGCGAGGCCATTTGTGCCCTGCGGTTTCGGGCCACGGCGTCGATTGCGCTGGCGATTGCCGGGCTTGGCGGCCTCCGCGGCTTCGGGTGCCGCTCCGCTGGCGACCGGGATCTCGATCTTCATCAATTTCTGAATCTGACGCAGCAGATCAAATTCATCCGGTGCGCAGAAGGCGATGGCTTCGCCTTCGCGGCCGGCCCGAGCGGTGCGGCCAATGCGGTGCACATAGTTGTCAGGAACGTCCGGCAGGTCATAGTTGATGACATAGGCCACCCCTGGAATGTCGATGCCACGGGCTGCCACGTCGGTGGCAACCAGAACTGTGATCTCGCCGGCGCGGAAGGCCTTGATGGCGCGATCCCGCTGGCCCTGGCTCTTGTTGCCATGGATCGATGCTGCGTTGTAGCCGTCGGCCACCAACCCTTTCATCAGCTTTTCCGCACCATGCTTGGTCCGGGAGAACACAAGCGTCAGGGCGTCGGTATCACGCGAAAGGATCTCGCGCAGCTTGGCGGGCTTTCCCGGCTTTTCAACGAAATGCACCGACTGGGTGATCTTGTCGGCCGCCTTGCCCGGAGGCGAGACCTGCACCCGTTGCGGGTTGGTCAGGTAGGCGCGGCTGAGTTCCTCCATCTGCTTCGGCATGGTGGCCGAGAACAGCATGGTCTGGCGCGGAGTGCCCAGTTGCGGCGCGATTTTGCGCAGAGCGTGGATGAAGCCGAGGTCCAGCATCTGGTCGGCCTCATCCAGAACTAGGTGCCGAACCGAGCCGAGATCGACCGCGCCACGTTCCATCAGGTCGATCAAACGACCGGGGGTCGCGACAAGAATATCGGTCCCACGCGAAAGAAACATGATCTGTTTGTTGATCGACTGTCCGCCGACAACTGTGGCCACGCGCAGTTTCGTCTTTTTGGTAAGCGTGCGGAGGCTTTCAGCGATCTGGTTCACCAGTTCGCGGGTTGGGGCGAGGATCAGCGCCTTGGCGGTTTTGGGTGCCGGTTTGCCGGGCTGCGCCAGAAGGTGGTCGATCAGCGGCAGGCCAAAGGCCAGCGTCTTGCCGGTGCCGGTCTGTGCAAGGCCCAGAATGTCATGTCCTTCCAAGGCCAACGGGATGGCCTGGTTCTGGATCGGTGTGGGTTGAGTGAAATTTGCGCGCTCGAGCGCGTCGTTCAGTGCCGGCGCGAGGCCGAGCATGTCGAAATCGAACAAGTCGTCTTCCTTTGTAATCCGCGCCGGCATTGGCCGTGCGCGAACAAGAGTAGCTGGCCGTGCGGATTGCACGACCGGCAGGGAGTGTGCGCAGCCTCAGGATTTGCGGGCGAGTCCCGCAACATCCGGCTTTTGCGTCAAGAACCCTGCGTGAATGGGAACTGGGAAAATTGGGCGCTATCTCGGACCTAGGTTCGGTCCGCGTGCTCACGCGGCAGCGCTGTGGCGTAGATGAGCGCTGCTGAGGCGAATGTCAAGCCGACACCGGCAGTCAAGGCTGCCGGTGTCCTATCCGTTGCAAATGGATGGTCAACCACGGGGCGTCGGGGCGGCGGCCGCCAGCGCTTTTTCGACTGCCTGTGCGGTGGAGGGGTGACCGGCCTTGGACAGGCACGAAGCAATTAAACCCGCGTCAAGGCGCTCGGGGCGCTTGCCGGGCTTGGGACGATCGCCCAGGCAGTTTTGGAGCGCAGATTGCGGAATGCCAATCTCGCTGGCGATCTTGCCAAGATCAGGTCCGCGGTGCCCTGTCTGAGCCTGCGCCACTGTGCCGAAGAGCAACAGGCCTCCCAGACAGATTACCGAGACATAGCTGAGGGGATGGTACATTTTTTGTCCTTCAGAAATTTTTCGTATGCTTGCGGTTCTTGGTGTTTATGCAGATTGCGTGTGCAATCCGTTTTTGAAACGCACGACGGAAATTACTCCGTCGCGGAAATCTTGCCGATCACAGAATTGGTTGCGGTCCCTGATCTGGATTAGGATTTTGTTAACACTGGCAGTGCGTTACTTGTTGCGCGCTGTTGCGTCGGAGCTTGACTGAGCGCCCGATTTCGCGTATAAGTTGTGTCATGCTAGAAGAAGTGGGCAACGGCCCCGGGGCGACCCGGCGGCCGTTTTTCATTTCTCTCGTGCGGAGATCACTCACGCATGAGGTCACAGGCAAACATGACTTTGATTACCCCGGAAGAGCGGATGTCCCGGACGGCCGAGCTGTTGCAGTCGTTGGAGGTGTCCATTCGCGGTTTGCGGCAAGCGGCGGAAGACCTGCGCAAGCGGATCGAGACCGGGGAGGATGCAGACCTGGCGAGTTCAGCCAGACAACTCGGGCAGCTAGAGGGGCTGATCCGAAGTTGCCAGAAAGTGGAGACAAGCTTTGTCGAACAATGTCACAGACAAGCGGGAATTGCCCAAGGGGGCTATGCGCTCGACCTGGAGCGGGCCCGATCTGAGATCGGGTGCCGATTGGCTCGCCTCCGCGCCTGCTGCGGTGCGGGACAGGTTTCTGAGTGAGATCGGGGAGGGAGGGCTATGTGCCCTCCCTTTCCTGTTCGAGTTCTGGGCGCTGCCGCATCAACTGCCGCCCGAGGGCGACTGGCGGTCTTGGGTTATCATGGGCGGGCGTGGCGCGGGCAAGACGCGGGCCGGGGCAGAGTGGGTGCGATCCGTGGTCGAGGGGGCCAAGCCGTTTGATGAGGGTGAGGCCCGGCGCGTGGCGCTGGTGGGTGAGACCTTTGACCAGGTGCGGGACGTGATGATCTTTGGCGACAGCGGAATCATGCAGTGCTCTCCGCCTGACCGGCGACCGCAGTGGAAGGCGTCGGAACGCAAGCTGGTCTGGCCCAACGGTGCCGAGGCACAGGCCTTTTCGGCTCATGACCCCGAGGGGCTGCGGGGGCCGCAGTTCGATGCGGCTTGGGTGGATGAGCTGGCCAAGTGGAAAAAGGCAGGCGAGACCTGGGACATGCTGCAATTCGCGCTGCGACTGGGCGAGCGGCCGCGGGTCTGCGTGACCACGACGCCGCGCAACGTGAAGGTGCTGAAGGACCTGTTGGCGGCACCGTCGACGGTGATGACCCATGCGCCGACCGAGGCGAACCGGGCCAACCTGGCGGAGTCCTTTTTGCAGGAGGTGCGCGCGCGTTATGCGGGCACCCGGCTGGGGCGGCAGGAGTTGGACGGGGTGCTGCTGGCCGATGCCGAGGGGGCGTTGTGGACTGGCTCGATGCTGGATGCGGCGCGGGTCAAGGCGGTGCCCGAGCTGGACCGCGTGGTGGTGGCGCTGGACCCGGCGGTGACGAGCGGATCGGGCGCGGATGCCTGCGGGATCGTGGTGGTCGGCGCGCAGGTGCAGGGGCCGCCCGAGGACTGGCGCGCCTATGTGCTGGCCGACCGGACGGTGCAGGGCGCTGGCCCGGCGGGCTGGGCGCGCGCGGCGATCGACGCGATGGACGAGTTCGGGGCCGAACGGTTGGTGGCCGAGGTCAACCAGGGCGGGCAGTTGGTGGAAGAGGTGGTGCGGCAGGTGGACCCTCTGGTTCCGTTCCGGGCCGTGCGGGCCTCGCGCGGGAAGGTGGCGCGGGCCGAGCCGGTGGCGGCGCTCTATGAGCAGGGGCGGGTGGTCCATGTGGCCGGGTTGGACGCGTTGGAGGAACAGATGTGCCAGATGACCGCGCGGGGGTTCGAGGGGCAGGGCTCGCCCGACCGGGTCGATGCGCTGGTCTGGGGACTGCATGAGCTGGTGGTGGGGCCGGCGGCGGTCTACCGGCGGCCGCGGGTGCGGGTTTTGTGATCAGCCCTTGGGTTTTTCGAACTTTGCGAAGGCCTCGGCGTAGTCGGGATGCCAGCGTGAAAGGGCGGGGCGGTTGTGGATGATGTCCTCGGCGGCCCATTGAACGCGACGGCGGTCGCGTTCGGCATCGACGTCGTTGTCAGGGCAGAGGATGTAGAAATCGCCTTGGGCCATGCGGTCGAGGAAATAGTCGACGGTCTGCTCGCTGGTCCAGGCGGCGGCCGGTTTTTCGGGCAGGAATGACGCGACCATGCCGGTATAGGTAAAGCCCGGAACGAAGAGATGCGCGGTGATCGGTGCGCCGGCCTCGCGCAGCTCGTGCGCGAGCTGTTCGGTCAGCGTTTTGACGGCGGCCTTGGACACGTTGTAGCCGGGGTTGCCTGGCGGAGATGTTATCCCCTGCTTTGACCCGGTGTTGATGACGACGGCCGGGCGGTCAGCCTCGATCATGCGGGGCAAAAAGGCTTGGACGCCGCGCAGCACCCCCAGAAAGTTCACGTCGAGAATTTTCCGCCAGTTGTCGAATGACTCCCATGTTTTCGTCGGCAGGCTGATCCCTGCATTGTTCATCAAGACGGCGACCTGCCCGGCGGCGAAAGCTGTGTCGGCCAGATTTTCCATGTCGGCTTGAGAGGTGACATCCGTCGGCACCGCGGTGATGTTTGCCGCGTCAAAGCCTGCCTTCAGGTCTTGCGTCGTTTCGTCCAGCGCCTGTCCCGGAAGATCGGCCAGTATGACGTCCAGCCCGGCTTGGGCAAAACGCTGTGCCGCGACGCGCCCGACACCGCTGGCGGCGCCGGTCACGACGGCGATCCCGCCGGTTTTCACTGCGCTTTCATACATGGCTGGTCCCTCGTGATGCTCAGATGCTGAGGGTAGCGCATTTCTGTCGGATGCCGAGGTTTATCCTGCGGGCACATGTTCCCCAGCCGTTGCACAACGGCCGTACGCCCCATTCCCGAGGCTTAAAGATCTTTCCGTCATAACTCCTTTCAACAAGCCGGGCAGAGCGGCGGCAGAAAGGAGCATCTGGACATGGTATTCGATTTCTTGCGTCGTGGATCGGCTGGGAAAGCCCCCGAGGCAAAAGCAAGCGCAGCCGGGCCGGTGGTGGCCTGGCAGACCGGCGGGCGAGTCGCCTGGAGCCCGCGCGACACCGCCTCTCTGACGCGCACGGGGTTTTCGGGCAACCCGGTGGGGTTCCGGTCGGTCAAGCTGATTGCCGAGGCCGCGGCGGCGCTGCCCCTGGTTCTGCAGGACGACGCGCAGCGGTACGAGACCCACCCGGTTCTGCGCCTGATGCGCCGGCCGAACGCGGCGCAGGGCAAGGCCGAGCTGCTGGAGGCGCTGTTCGGGCAGCTGCTGCTGTCGGGCAACGCCTATGTCGAGGCGGTGCAGGCCGAGGGCGGACTGCCGGTCGAGCTGCATGTGCTGCGATCCGACAGGATGAGCGTGGTGCCGGGGGCGGATGGCTGGCCCAGAGCCTATGACTACACCGCCGGGGGCAAGACGCACCGGTTCCCGGCCGAGGCCATCTGCCATATCAAGTCGTTCCATCCGCAGGATGACCATTACGGCTTTTCGCCCATGCAGGCGGCGGCGATGGCGATCGACGTGCACAACAGCGCCTCGCGCTGGTCGAAATCGCTGTTGGACAATGCCGCGCGGCCTTCGGGCGCGCTGGTGTGGAAGGGCGGCGACGGGCAGGGCGGGATGGCCGAGGAACAGTTCCGCCGCCTGAGCGACGAGATCGAGGCGAACTATCGCGGGGCGCGCAACGCCGGGCGTCCGATGGTTCTGGAAGGGGGGCTGGATTGGAAGCCGATGGGCTTTTCCCCCTCGGACATGGAGTTTCAGAAGACCAAGGAAGCCGCCGCCCGCGAGATCGCGCTGGCCTTCGGTGTCCCGCCGATGCTGCTGGGGATCCAGGGGGACGCGACCTATTCGAACTATCAGGAGGCCAACCGGGCGTTCTATCGCCTGACCGTTCTGCCCCTGGTGACGCGGGTGGCGGCGGCGTTGTCGGACTGGTTGTCGGGCTTTACCGGCGAAGATCTGGTGCTGAAGCCCGATCTGGACCAGGTGCCGGCGCTGGCGACGGAGCGTGACGCGCAATGGGCGCGGGTGGCCAATGCCGATTTCCTGACGGATGCCGAAAAGCGTGCTCTGCTGGGCCTGCCGGCGCTGGCGGAGACGGCGGATGGCTGACACGCCGGGGTACCCGCCCTTTGACTGCGCGCCGGGCCTGCGTCTGGCCGCGCATGAGAGGGTGGCCGAGATCCAGCATGCGCATCTGTGCAGGCGGCTGGATCAGATCGAGGAAATGATGGAACGGCTGGAGCGGCGGTTGTGGCTGACCGTCTATGGCGTGGCGGCGGTGATCCTGGCGCAGGCGTTCCAGTCTTTCCTGACGGTGGCGCCATGAATTCAGTGGCTTACGAGGAGTTGTTCATGGATTTGGAGCGCAAGTTCGCGCGGTTCGGCGATGGGTTGTCGGTGACCGAGGATGCGGTGATCGAGGGCTATGCCAGCCTGTTCGGCCAGGTCGATCAGGGCCGCGATGTGGTGCAGAAAGGTGCCTATGCCGCATCGCTGGCCGGGCTGAAGGCGGCCGGTCAGCGGGTCAAGATGCTGTGGCAGCACGATCCGGCCCAGCCCATCGGCGTGTGGGACGAGGTGCGCGAGGACGAGCGCGGCCTGTGGGTCAAGGGGCGGTTGCTGGAAAGCACCCAGAAGGGGCGCGAAGCGGCCGAGCTGATCCGCGCGGGTGCGCTGGACGGGCTGTCGATCGGCTATCGCACCAAGCGGGCCGTGAAGGATGACAAGGGCCGGCGGCTCTTGACGGAACTGGAGCTGTGGGAGGTGTCGCTGGTGACCTTCCCGATGCTGCCCAGTGCGCGGGTGGCGGCAAAGGGGACGGACCCCGATGCCGAGGACACCTGGCGCAGTATTGCCGAGGTGTTCCAGAGCGCCCGGCAGGAGCTGGCGCGACCCTAGCGCGCCTCAACCCCCACCCAGAAAGGAAGTGCTGATGAGCAAGACCGAGACCGCGGCCTTGACCGGAGAGGGTGTGCCCCTGGTTCAGGAGGTGAAGCAGGCGATGGCTGGCTTCGTTAGTGAATTCAAGGGCCTGAAGGCTGAAGTTCAACACAAACTGCAACAGACAGAAGAGCGACTGACCATGCTGGATCGTAAATCAACCATCGCGGCGCGCCCGCATCTTGCGGCCTCGACCCTGGAGGAAGCGCCGCACCAGAAGGCCTTTGACGCCTATGTGCGCTCGGGCGATGACGATGCCCTGCGCGGGCTGGAAATCGAGGCCAAGTCGCTGTCGGCGGCCGTCAACAGCGATGGCGGCTATTTGGTCGATCCGCAGACCGCCGAGATGATCAAGTCGGTGCTGAAATCCACCTCGTCGATCCGCTCGATTGCGTCGGTCGTGAATGTAGAGGCGAATTCGTTCGACGTGCTGATCGACCACACCGATGTGGGCGCGGGCTGGGCCGATGAAACCGCGGCCGCCACCGAGACCGGCACCCCGTCGATCGACCGCATCTCGATCCCGCTGCACGAGCTGAGCGCGCTGCCCAAGGCCTCGCAGCGGCTGCTGGATGACAGCGCATTCGACGTCGAGGGCTGGCTGGCTGGCCGTATCGCCGACAAGTTCGCCCGCGCCGAGGCGGCGGCTTTCATCAACGGCGACGGCATCGACAAGCCGAAGGGCATCCTGAGCCATCCGGCGGTGGACAACGACGTCTGGACCTGGGGCAACCTGGGCTATGTGCCCACGGGTGTTTCGGGCGGCATCGACGCGGATGCGATCGTTGACGTGGTCTATGCGCTGGGCGCGCAGTACCGCGTGAACGGCACCTTCGTGATGAACTCGAAAACCGCGGGCGTGATCCGCAAGCTGAAGGATGCCGACGGCCGCTTCCTGTGGTCCGATGGCCTGGCTGCGGGTGAGCCCGCGCGCCTGATGGGTTATCCGGTGCTGATCGCCGAGGATATGCCCGATCCGGGCACCGACAGCTTCTCGATCGCCTTCGGTGACTTCTCGGCCGGCTACACCATCGCCGAGCGCCCCGACCTGCGCGTGCTTCGCGACCCGTTCAGCGCCAAGCCGCATGTCCTGTTCTATGCCACCAAGCGCGTGGGCGGCGACATCAGCGACTTTGCCGCGATCAAGCTGGTGAAATTCGGCACCGCCTAAGCGGTGACGGATCCGGGGGGCCGGTGGACCGGTCCCTCGGGCGGCGGGCGCGGGCCGGGGTGAGATCCCCCGCGTTGTCTAGCTGCTCCCCTCCGTCCGAGCAACGTGGGGCGGCACGTGCCCGCCATTTTCCAAGGATGCGGCCCCCGGAGGGGTCCGAGATTGCGGAGTGAATGGATGATGTTGATCGAAGAAACCGCCATCGCGGATGCGGCGCTGCCGGTGGATCAGTTCAAAGCGCATCTGCGGCTGGGCACGGGATTTGCCGAGATCAGCCTGCAGGACGACGTGTTGAAGGGGTTCCTGAGGGCGGCGATGGCCGCGATCGAGGCGCGCACGGGCAAAGTGCTGATATCGCGCAGTTTCACCTGGACCCTGAGCCGCTGGCGCAACGACGCGGGCGAGGTTCTGCCGGTCGCGCCGGTGACGAGTATCGACGCGGTGACGCTGACCGACGCGCAAGGCACTCAGCAGGTGGTGGCGCCCGGGACCTACCGCCTGGAGCGCGACAACCAGCGCCCTTGCCTGCGCCCAATGGGGGCTTGCCTGCCCGCCATTCCCACCGGTGGAGAGGTGACCATCGCGCTGACGGCTGGGATGGCGGCGGATTGGGGCGGGCTGCCGGCGGATCTGGGGCAGGCGGTGCTGCTGCTGGCGGCGCATTACTATGAGTATCGCGACGAGACCAGCCTGAGTGACGGCTGCATGCCCTTCGGCGTGACCAGCCTGATCCAGCGCTATCGCATGGTGCGTTTCGGCGCGGGGGTGATGCAATGAGCGCGCCCCGCCTGATCCGGCAGCTGGTGCTGGAGGCCCCGGTGCGGGTAGCCGATGGCGCGGGCGGCTATGCCGAGACGTGGGCGCCTCTGGGCACGCTGTGGGCTGAGGTGACCGCCCGGACCGGCACCGAGCGCGCGGTCGCGAATGTGCCGGTGTCGCGCGTGAGTTACCGCATCGTTGTGCGTGGCGCGCCCGAGGGGTCGTCGATGCGCCCGGCACCCGATCAGAGGTTTCGCGAGGGCGAGCGGCGCTTCGTGATCCGCGCCGTGGCCGAATACGACCCGGCCGGTCGCTATCTGACCTGTTTCGCGGATGAGGAGGTGGCGGCATGAGCTATGGCGTTTCGGCCGCGCTGCAGGCGGCTGTGTTCCAGCAACTTGTCAACGACAGGGGCATTTTGGCCCAGGTCGGCGACGCGGTTTATGACGCGGTGCCTTCGGGGACATTGCCGCAGACCTACGTCACCCTGGGTCCGGAAGAGGTGCGCGACGCCTCGGACAAGACGGGGCAGGGCACTTTGCATCGGTTCACCGTATCGGTGGTCTCGGAGGCTGCCGGCTTCGGCGCGGCCAAGACCTTGGCCGGGGCGGTGTGCGACGCGCTGGACGGGGCCGCGCTGACGCTGGATCGGGGGCGGCTGGTGGGGCTGTGGTTCGAGCGGGCCTCGGCCCGGCGCACCGGGACCGGCGGCTCGATCCGGCAGATCGACCTGAGATTCCGCGCCCGCGTGGAAGACAACTAAACAATCAATGGAGAGAGCATATGGGTGCCCAGAACGGTAAGGACCTGCTGGTCAAGGTGGACATGAACGGCACGGGTCTGTTCGAAACAATCGCGGGGCTGCGGGCCACGCGGATCAGTTTCAACGCGGAAAGCGTGGATGTCACCTCGTTGGAGAGCCAAGGCGGCTGGCGCGAGCTGCTGTCGGGGGCGGGGGGCAAGTCGGCCTCGATTTCCGGATCGGGCGTGTTCAAGGACGCCGGCACGGATGAGCGCGCGCGGCAGTTGTTCTTTGAAGGTGAAACGCCCGCCTTTCAGGTGATCATCCCCGATTTCGGCATCGTCGAAGGACCGTTCCAAGTGACCGGGATCGAGTATGCCGGCTCGCATAATGGCGAAGCGACCTATGAGATGAGCCTGGCCAGCGCCGGTGCTCTGACCTTCGTGGCGTTGTGATGGTCAATCCGTGGGCGGGAGAAGTGGCGCTGGTGGTCGATGGCCAGCGCCGGGTGCTGAAGCTGACGCTGGGCGCGTTGGCCGAGCTGGAGCAGGAGCTGGGCGCAGGGTCTTTGGTGGAACTGGTGCAGCGGTTCGAGAGCGGCGCCTATTCCAGCGGTGACGTGCTGGCGCTGATCTTGGCGGGGTTGCGCGGTGGCGGGATGGATGTGACCCGCGCCGACATGTTGCGGGCCGAGATAGAGGGCGGCCCGATGGCGGCGGCGCGGGCGGCGGCCGAGCTGCTGGCGCGGGCCTTCATGGTGCCGGGTGAGTCATGAGCGGCTTTGACTGGCCCGGCCTGATGCGTGCCGGGCTGCACGAGCTGCGGCTGACGCCGGATCAGTTCTGGCGTCTGACCCCGGCCGAACTGCGGCTGATGCTGGGGCAGGGCCGCGGGATGCCGGCGATGAACCGGGCGCGGCTGGACAGGTTGCTGGCCGCCTGGCCCGACAAGATACAAGGAGAGCGTGATGACGGATCGGGACGGGTTTGACGACCTGCAGGAGCGCGGCGAGGCGCTGGGCGATGCCCTGGGCGATGCCGCCACGATGGCGGCGGCCTTCGATGCCCAGATGAAGCGGATCAGCGCCGCTTTCGAAGAGACCGGGAAGGATGTCGCCACCCTGGAGCGGGGCATGTCGAGCGGGCTGCGCAAGGCCTTCGACGGCGTGGTTCTGGACGGAATGAACCTGTCGGACGCGCTGGACGTGCTGAAGAACTCCATGATCCGCACGGCCTATTCGGCGGCGATCAAGCCGGTGACGGATCATTTCGGCGGCATGCTGGCCAATACGGTCGGTGGCCTGGTGCAGGGGCTGCTGCCCTTTGCCGACGGCGGCAGTTTCGCCCAAGGACGCGTCATGCCTTTTGCCAATGGCGGAGTGGTCACCGGGCCGACCACCTTTCCGATGCGCGGTGCGACCGGGTTGATGGGCGAGGCCGGCCCCGAGGCGATCATGCCGCTGGCGCGCGGACCCGACGGCAAACTGGGGGTGCGCAACTCGGGCGGCGGACGGGCGGTGAACGTGGTGATGAACATCACCACACCCGACGTTCAGGGCTTTCGCCGCAGCCAGGGCCAGATCGCAGCCCAGATGAGCCGTGCCCTGGGGCGCGGAAATCGCAACCGGTAGTTTAGGGAGCAGGACATGAATTTCCACGAAGTCAGATTTCCCGCCAGCCTGAGTTTCGGCTCGGTCGGCGGCCCCGAGCGGCGCACGGATATCGTGACGCTGGCCAACGGGTTCGAAGAACGCAACACGCCCTGGGCGCATTCGCGGCGGCGTTATGACGCCGGTTTGGGGATGCGGTCGCTGGACGACATCCAGACGCTGATCGCCTTTTTCGAAGCGCGTCAGGGTCAGATGTACGGGTTCCGCTGGAAGGACTGGTCGGACTACAAGTCCTGCGCCGCCACTGCCGAATTCGACAAGGGCGACCAGGTGATCGGGCAAGGCGACGGGGTCACGACCGAGTTCCAGTTGGTCAAGATCTATGCCTCGGGCGGGGTCAGCTATGTCAGGCCCATCGTCAAGCCGGTACTGGGTACGGTCAAGATTGGGCTGGATCAGGATGAGGCCCGAGAAGGCGTCGATTTCGAGGTGGACCTGAATAGCGGTCTGATCCAATTCGTCGTCCCGCCATCCGAGGGGGTCGACGTGACCGCCGGGTTTGAATTCGATGTGCCGGTGCGGTTTGACACCGACAGGATCCAAGTCAGCGTGGCCAGCTTTCAGGCAGGCGACGTACCCAATGTTCCGGTGGTGGAGGTGCGGGTCTGATGAGCGGCGACAAGCAGGCATTGCTGACCCATCTTCAGTCCGGCATGACTACGGTCTGCCGCTGTTGGGCGATCACCCGAACCGATGGCATGTCCTTCGGGTTCACCGACCATGACCGCGAACTGGCCTTTGACGGGCTGGTTTTCAAGGCAAGCACCGGTCTCACAGCCTCGGCCATCGAACAGGCGACGGGCCTGTCGATCGACAATTCCGAGGCCATGGGGGCGCTGTCTGATGCGGCCGTGCGCGACGAGGATATCGAAGACGGCCGCTTTGACGGTGCCGTTGTCCGAGCATGGCTGGTCAACTGGGCCGCGCCGGAACAGCGCATGTTGCAGTTCCGTGGCTCAATCGGCGAGCTGCGCCGCGCAGGGGGCGCGTTTCACGCCGAATTGCGCGGGCTGACCGATCTGCTGAACCGACCCTTGGGGCGGATCTACCAAAAACCCTGTACGGCCGTTTTGGGTGACAAAGCCTGCGGCTTCGACAGGTTGACGCCCGGCTACTGGGCCGAGGCCGAGATTGCCGAGATCGACGAGGGTCCGATCCTCAGACTGCAGGGGGCGGAGGCGTTTGAGGACGGCTGGTTCGAACGTGGCCGCGTCGATGTGCTGACCGGCCGCTCTCAGGGTCTTTGGGCTTCGGTGAAGACGGACCGAAGCATCAAGATCGGGCGGGAATTGCACCTTTGGATCGCTCTGGGCTCGGGTCTGGCCGCCGGTGACCGTGTGCGGGTGCTGGCGGGCTGCGACAAGCGGATGGAGACCTGTCGGTTGAAATTCAACAACATCATAAATTTCCAGGGTTTTCCGGATCTGCCGAGCGAAGACTGGGTGATGGCCGTGCCGAAACAGGGCAACGCGAACAATGGAGGCAGCAGGCGGTCATGGTGACGGCGCAGGATATCGTGGACGAAGCGCGAGGCTGGCTGGGAACGCCCTATGTGCATCAGGCCTCGGTCAAGGGAGCGGGAACCGATTGCTTGGGATTGCTGCGCGGTGTCTGGCGATCCGTCATCGGCCGCGAGCCCGAGGCGGTGCCTACCTACAGCATGGACTGGTCCGAACCGCAGGGCGAAGAGCGCATGTGGGCGGCTGCGCGGCGCAATCTGGTCGAACGTCCGCACAACTTTCTGGCCCCTGGATGCGTGCTGCTGTTCCGGATGCGCGATGCCGGTGTGGCCAAACACCTTGGTATCGTGAGTGAAGCGGGCGCCGTGCCACGCTTCATCCATGCCTATTCCGGACATGGCGTTGTCGAAAACGCACTGAGCGACCCCTGGCGCCGCCGGGTGGTCGCCTGCTTTGAATTTCCTTTGGAGGGCAACTGATGGCGACGATAGTTTTATCTGCGGCGGGGGCTGCGCTGGGCGGATCCATCGGTGGAACCGTTGCTGGGCTGTCAACGGCCATCGTGGGCCGGGCAGTCGGCGCGACGCTCGGGCGGGTTATCGACCAGCGATTGATGAGCCAGTCGGTCATGGGTGCCGGAAGCGAGGTGGTCGAGTCTGGCCGGCTGGACCGGTTCAGACTTACGGAAACAGGCGAGGGCGCGCCGTTGTCCACCGTGTTCGGCCGAATGCGGGTCGGTGGGCAGGTGATCTGGGCGTCGGATTTCCTTGAGACCCGCAAAACCACGACGTCTACGCAGTCTGCTGGCGGCAAAGGAACGCCAAAACCAGCCGAAGTCACCACGACCACCCATAGCTACAGCTACTCGATATCACTGGCGATTGCTGTCGGCGTCGGAGAGATCGCGGACATCGCGCGGATATGGGCCGATGGGGAAGAGCTTGAGCGCAACAGTCTGAACATGCGGGTTTATACCGGTAGCCAGGATCAGCTGCCGGATCCACTGATCGAAACGATCGAAGGTGCCGGAACGGTTCCGGCCTATCGCGGCACTGCGTATGTTGTGATTGAAGACCTGCCGCTGGCGCAATTTGGCAATCGCGTTCCCCAGTTCTCTTTCGAGGTTGTTCGGCCTGATCAGAAATCCGCACCAGACTACGAATCCGAATTGCAACAGATTGTCCGGGCCGTGGCCCTGATGCCTGGCACCGGGGAATACACGCTGGCCAGCACGCAGGTAAACTATTCCAAAGGGTCGGGCCAAAGCTGGGCCGCCAACGTCAATTCGCCCTCGGGCGAGCCCGATCTGGTGGCCTCGGTGCGTGCCCTGAACAAAGAACTTCCGGGCTGCAAGGCTGCGTCACTGGTGGTCTCTTGGTTCGGAGATGACTTGCGTTGCGGCGCTTGCAGCGTTCGACCCAAGGTGATCCGCGACGACGTGGACGGCGCCAACATGCCGTGGAAAGTCTCTGGGCTGAAGCGCAAATCGGCCCAGGTCGTGCAACATGTGGACGGGCGACCGGTCTATGGCGGTACCCCGGCCGATGCGTCGGTGGTTCAGGCCATTCAACACCTCAAGGAATCCGGCAGCCGGGTGATGTTCTATCCTTTCATCCTGATGGATCAGATGCAGGGTAATGGTCTTCCCGACCCATGGTCGGAAGCCGGCGATCAGCCGCATCTGCCGTGGCGCGGCCGGATCACGCTGGACGTGGCTCCCGGGCGTCCGGTGTCGGTGGACGGAACCGCAGGTGCGGACGCTCAGGTGTCAAGTTTCTTTGGTGCAGCCCAAGCCTCGGATTTCATCATCGGTAATGGCAGCGTGACCTATACCGGCCCGGAAGAATGGAGCATGCGCCGTTTCATTCTTCACTACGCGGCGTTGTGCAAGGCCGCAGGCGGGGTCGAGGCGTTCTGCATCGGCTCGGAAATGCGTGGCCTTACCCAGATACGCGGCGCGTCCGGGTTCGCGGCCGTTGCTCAGCTGAAGGCATTGGCGGCAGAAGCGCGGCAGATACTGGGGCCAGACACCAAAATAGGCTACGCCGCGGATTGGACAGAGTATTTCGGGTACCAGCCTGCCGATGGCAGCGGTGACCGATACTTCCACCTGGACCCTCTGTGGGCAGACGAAAACATCGATTTCGTCGGGATCGACAACTACATGCCGGTCTCGGACTGGCGGGATGGTGACGAGCATCTGGATGCGCTGGATGGTGCCCGGTCAATCTACGACCTGGATTATTTGCGCGGCAACATCGAAGGCGGTGAAGGATACGACTGGTACTATCCAACGCCCGAAGAACAGGACGCGCAGATAAGGTATCCGATCGAGGACGGCGAACATGCAGAGCCATGGGTGTGGCGATACAAAGATATCCGCAACTGGTGGGCGAACTTGCACCACGAACGGATCGGAGGAGTGCGCCAAGCTGACCCGACCGATTGGATTCCGGGATCAAAGCCGATCTGGTTCACGGAATTGGGCTGTGCTGCCATAGACAAGGGAACGAACCAGCCCAACAAGTTTTTGGATCCGAAATCCTCGGAATCCGATCTGCCCAAATACTCGAACGGTCAACGCGACGATTTCATTCAGGTTCAGTATTTGAAGGCAGTTCTTGGATATTGGGCCGATCCGCAGATCAACCCGGTTTCGGACATCTACGATGGTCCGATGGTGGACGTTTCGAACGCCTATGTATGGGCGTGGGACGCGAGACCTTACCCGAAATTCCCGAACCTGCGTTCACAGTGGAGCGACGGCGAAAACTACGCCCGTGGTCATTGGTTGAACGGACGTTCTGGTGCCAGGACATTGGCCTCGGTGGTGGCCGAGATTTGTCAGGCTGCAGACGTCTCCGATTTTGATGTGTCTGCGCTGGACGGAGTCGTCCGTGGATACGTGATCGAAGATGTTTCGGACGCGCGGGCGGCCCTGCAGCCACTGATGCTGCGCTACGGATTTGATGCGATCGAGCGGGACGGTGTTCTGACATTCCGCATGAGGGCCGGGCGCCGGGCATTCGATCTGTCGCTGGATCAGGTCGCGGAAAGCCCCGAGGTCGATGGCAGGGTCCAGTACCAGCGCGAAGCCGAGGCCGAAATGGCCGGCCGCGTGCGTCTGCGTTTTGTTCAGTCGGATGCGGACCATGATGTGGTAGCGGAGGAGGCCGTGCTGCCCGATGATCGGACCCATTCTGTAGCCGTGAACGAAATGCCTCTGTCGATGACCCGCTCCGAAGGACGGCAGACGGTCGAACGCTGGCTGGCCGAGGCCCGCGTCGCGCGCAATACCGCTCGCTTTGCGCTGCCGCCGTCGCAGATGAATCTGGGCGCCGGCGACATTGTTCGACTTCCATCCTGGAATGGGGGAGCCGGTGCGCTGTATCGCATAGACAGGTTGGAACAGGCTGACATCCAGCTGGCAGATGCCGTGCGGATCGAGCCCGGGGTCTATTCGCCGTCCGATATGGCGGATGATGGGTTTGTGTCACAACCCTTTGTGGCCCCAGTCCCGGTTCTTCCGATTTTTCTTGATCTGCCACTCATTACAGGCGCCGAAGAGCCGCACGCCCCTTATCTGGCCGTCACGGCCGATCCCTGGCAAGGCAGCGTCGCCGTCTATTCCTCGGACAGCGACGAGGGCTACGCGTTGCGCGATCTGGTGACTGGTCAGGCTGTGATCGGGTTTACCGAATCCGCCTTGCCTTCCGCGAGCGCAGGGGTTTGGGATGAAGGTGAGCCGTTGCGCGTGCGCCTTGTCGATGGCGTCTTGCAGTCGCGGTCGCGTGACTCACTTCTGACCGGCGCCAACTTGGCCGCGATCGGAGACGGCACGCCCGGAAATTGGGAAGTGTTTCAATTCGCGGATGCCGTCTTGCAGGAACCCGGGGTCTATGCCCTGTCTGGCCGCCTGCGTGGCCAATTGGGTACGGACGCAGTCTTGCCCGAAATCTGGCCGGAGGGTTCCGTGTTCGTGTTGCTTGACGAGAGGGTTCTTCAGACCAGTCTGCTGCGGACCGAACGCCGAATTGCCCGGCACTACCGGATCGGGCCTGCAACCCGCGGATACGACGACGATTCTTTTGTCCATAAGGTCGAGGCGTTTGATGGAAACGGTCTGCGCCCCTACGCGCCAGTTCATCTGAAGGTCAAAAGACACGGGGGCGATGACCTGTTCACCTGGGTACGCCGAACCCGGATCGACGGCGACGATTGGGACGTGCTGGACGTGCCGCTGGGCGAGGAGTCCGAAACTTATCTGATCCGGATTCGGTCAGGTGGCGCCCTTGTTCGGGAAGAGATCGCCACGACGCCAATTTGGACCTATTCCGCGGCGGCACAGTCTTCGGACGGCGTCGCGGGCCTCTACGAGGTCGAGGTGGCGCAGGTTTCGGCCAGCTACGGGCCGGGCGCGGTCGCGAGTCTGAGTGTGGGGTAGAGGGATCATGCGCCCTGTTTTGCACGGCGATGTCAGTTCTGCGGCGCGGGTTTTGCTGACCGTGCCGCAAGCCCAGCGTGAGCGGCTGTGCGCGCGCATGATCGCCGAGGCCGAGTTGGCTGACCGTCACGTGGCCGCGACGGGTCGTTTGCATCCTGTTTACGGGAACGGAGCATTGATGGCAGCGGCACGCAGTCGCCCGCTGGCAGACGAGCCGAGCTTTAGCGACACCGAGTATTGCCGGTGTTTCGAGACGGTACTGCGCCATCTTATCCGGTTTCAACTCAACCGGCCGCGCAGCTGACGCACTTGCTGGCGGCCGGGTCCAGGTCCAGCCGTCTGCGCGGAATGTCGTCACCGCAATCCTCGCAATACCCGAATTCGCCCTCGGCCATCCGGTCGAGGGCGGCTCTCAGCCGTCGGGCTTCGAGATCTCGTCGCGTTTGTTGCGCCTTGGCCATGGCCTGATTCTGCAACGCATCCATTCGGCTGAGCCGCCCGACCGCCTGCTGGTCAAGCTCGACCACGGATTGAGCGTCCTGACCGGCGAGGGAATTGCGTTCCAATTCCTCCAGCCGGGACAGGATAAGTGTTTCAAATTCCCTGAGTTCGGACCGCTTCATTTTCTGTTGTGTTGCACATCAAGGGTTTGCGTTTGGCCTTTTTGGGCCTAGATGGCTATTCTAGGCGCAGCAGAGGATCAAAAGCCATGTTTGAAACGCGCACCCAAGTAACGTCAGTTGACCCCGTCTGGGACCGGATCACGGCCGAAGCACAGGCCGCCGTCGAAAAAGAGCCTTTGATGGGCGGACTGGTGCATGCCTGTATCCTGCACCACAAGTCTCTGGAACGTGCGTTGTCCTACAGGATCTCGGCCAAGCTGTGCTCGAACGAGATGTCGATGATGGTTCTGCGTGAAATCGTCGAAGAGGCCTATGCCGATGACAAGGCGCTGATGAATGCAGCCCGCGCGGACCTGATGGCCGTGTACGAGCGCGACCCGGCCTGCCACCGTCTGCTGCAGCCGATTCTGTATTTCAAAGGCTACCAAGCCATGCAGGCCTATCGCGTGGCCCACTGGCTGTGGCAGAAGGGC
Source organism: Ruegeria arenilitoris (assembly GCF_013032855.1). Taxonomy (GTDB): domain Bacteria; phylum Pseudomonadota; class Alphaproteobacteria; order Rhodobacterales; family Rhodobacteraceae; genus Ruegeria; species Ruegeria arenilitoris. The sequence continues at coordinate 215,918 of NZ_WQDA01000002.1, read as the reverse complement.
CGGCACGATCTGGCCTATTTCTTCCAGATGCGCAGTTCGGAAATCTTCGGGATCGACATTCACCCCGCCGCGAAGATCGGCAAGGGCATCATGATCGACCACGCGCATTCTATCGTGATCGGTGAAACTGCGGTTGTGGGTGACAACGTCTCGATGCTGCATTCGGTGACCCTGGGCGGGACCGGCAAGGAAGAAGAGGACCGCCATCCTAAAATCGAGGATGGCGTTCTGATCGGGGCCGGGGCCAAGGTTCTGGGCAACATCCGCGTGGGTCATTGCAGCCGCATCGCCGCCGGTTCGGTGGTGCTGCAGGACGTGCCGCCCTGCAAGACCGTGGCGGGTATCCCCGCCAAGATCGTGGGTGAGGCGGGATGTGACCAGCCCTCGATCTCGATGGATCACATGCTGGGCAAGGATCAGTAAACCTGTTCTCAGGTACGAAAAAAGCCGCCTCGGGGTCCGAGGCGGCTTTTTTGATTTTTTTTGACTTGGATCAGGCCAGCATGACCATGGGGTTTTCCAGGTTGTCCACGATGGCCTGCAGGAGCTGTGCTCCAAGCGCGCCGTCGATCACCCGGTGATCGACCGACATGGTAACCGACATCACGGTCGCCACTGTCAGCTCGCCATCTTCGCCCACGACCGGCTTCTTGGCGCCGGTACCGACGGCCAGGATGCCTGCGTGCGGCGGGTTCACGATGGCGTCGAAATTGTCGATGCCAAACATGCCCAGGTTCGAAACCGCGAAGGTGCCGCCCTGATACTCATGCGGGGCCAGCTTGCGTTCTCGGGCGCGCGCGGCCAGGTCCTTCATTTCGGTCGAAAGGGCCGACAAAGATTTGGTGTCGGCGTCCTGCAGGACCGGGGTGAACAGCCCGCCTTCGATCGCCACGGCCACGGCAACGTCCGAAGGTTTCAACTGCAGAACCCGGTCGCCCGCCCATACGGCGTTGCACTCGGGCACCTGCTGCAGCGCGTTGGCGACGGCCTTGATGATGAAGTCGTTGACGCTCAGTTTCACGCCGCGGGCTTCCAACTGCTTGTTCAGCTGGCTGCGGAATTTCAGCAGCGCGTCCAGCTTGATGTCGCGGCGCAGGTAGAAATGCGGGATGGTCTGCTTGGCCTCGGCCAGGCGGGCGGCGATGGTCTTGCGCATGCCGTCCAACTTGACCTCCTCGTACTCGCGCCCTTCGTACATGCGGGCCACCATGTCGGCCGAGGGGCCTGCAGGAGCAGCGGCAGGGGCCGGCGCCGCGCTTGCCGAAGCAGCCGGTGCCGCTGCCGAAGCGGTTGCGCCTTCGACATCCGCTTTGACGATGCGGCCATGCGGGCCCGAGCCCTTGATCTGCGCCAGGTCCAGACCCTTTTGGGCGGCAATGCGACGGGCCAGCGGCGAGGCAAAGATGCGACCGCCATCGGCCTTGACCGGAGCCGCCGGAGCCGGAGCAGCAGCGGGCGCCTCGGATGCCGCAGGGGCGGCAGCCTCGTTGCCCGCGTCGGCTGCGGGCGCAGCCTCGGGTGCCTTGGTCGGGGCCGCGGCGATGTCATCGGCGCTTTCGCCTTCTTCCAGCAGCACGGCGATGGGGGTGTTCACCTTGACCCCCTCGGTGCCTTCAGGAACCAGGATCTTGCCGACGACGCCTTCGTCAACGGCTTCGAACTCCATCGTGGCCTTGTCGGTTTCGATCTCGGCCAGCAGGTCGCCGGAGGAGACAGTGTCGCCTTCCTTGACCAGCCATTTGGCGAGCGTGCCTTCCTCCATGGTCGGCGAAAGGGCGGGCATCAGAATTTCGGTGGGCATCTGTCAGTCGCTCCTTACCGATAGGTCACTTGTTTGACGGCGGCGATCACCTCGTCGGTGGTAATCAGCGCCAGCTTTTCCAGGTTCGCCGCATAGGGCATGGGCACGTCCTTGCCGGTCAGCGTGATGACGGGCGCGTCGAGATAGTCGAACGCTTCCTGCATAACCACGGAACTGATGTAGCTGCCGACCGAGCCTTGCGGCCAGCCTTCTTCCACGGTGACCAGCCGGTTGGTTTTCATCACCGAGTTGATGATCGCACCGGTGTCCATCGGGCGGATGGTGCGCAGGTCGATCACCTCGGCGCTGATGCCATCCTCAGCCAGCTTGTCGGCGGCTTCCAATGCGTATTGCATACCGATCCCAAAACTGACGATGGTCACATCGGTGCCTTCGCGCCAGATGCGGGCCTTGCCCAGCGGCACGGTCAGATCATCGACCTGCGGCACGTCGAACGAGCGGCCATAGAGGATTTCGTTTTCGAGGAACACGACCGGGTTGGGATCGCGGATGGCCGATTTCAGCAGACCTTTGGCATCGGCTGCCGAATAGGGCATCACCACCTTCAGGCCCGGGATCTGCATGTACCAGGCGGCATAATCCTGGCTGTGTTGTGCGGCCACGCGCGCGGCAGCGCCGTTGGGGCCGCGGAACACGATCGGACAGCCCATCTGACCGCCGGACATATACAGCGTCTTGGCAGCAGAGTTGATGATCTGGTCGATCGCCTGCATGGCGAAGTTGAATGTCATGAACTCGACGATCGGCTTCAGGCCTCCAAAGGCGGAACCCACGGCAATGCCGGTAAAACCATGCTCGGTGATCGGCGTGTCGATCACGCGTTTTGCGCCGAATTCGTCCAGCAGGCCCTGGCTCACCTTGTAGGCGCCTTGGTATTCACCGACTTCTTCGCCCATCAGGTAGACGTCTTCGTCCGAGCGCATTTCCTCGGCCATCGCGTCGCGCAGAGCCTCGCGGACCGTCATCGATTTCATCTCGGCATCTGCTGGCCAGTCCGGCGACAGGTCCACGGTTGGCACGGCCGGTGCAGCAGGGGCAGGAGCGGGGGCCTCAACCGCCGCCGGGGCGGCTTCGGCCTCCGCTGCGGCTGCGGGGGCAGTCGCGGTCACGGTCGAGGCGTCTTCGCCCTCTTCGACCAGGATCGCGATCGGCGTGTTGACCTTCACGCCTTCGGTGCCCTCGGCAATCAGGATTTTGCCGACGATGCCTTCATCGACGGCTTCGAACTCCATCGTGGCCTTGTCGGTTTCGATCTCGGCCAGAATGTCGCCAGAGCTTACGGTGTCGCCTTCCTTGACCAGCCACTTGGCCAGTGTGCCTTCCTCCATGGTCGGCGAAAGGGCGGGCATGAGAATTTCGGTTGCCATGTCTTATTCGTCCTCTCAGGCGTAAATGTCGGTCCAGAGCTCGTCCAGCGACGGCTCGGGGCTTTCCTTGGCGAACTCGGCGGCCTGGTTGACGACCTCCTTGATTTCCTTGTCGATCGCCTTCAGGTCATCCTCGGTGGCGTGCTTGCCGGTCAGCAGCAGCTCGCGCACGTGTTCGATCGGGTCGCTCTGCTCGCGCACCTTCTGCACCTCTTCGCGGGTGCGGTACTTGGCGGGATCCGACATCGAGTGTCCGCGGTAACGGTAGGTCTTGACCTCGAGGATGTAAGGGCCCTTCCCAGCCCGGCAGTGCGCCACGGCCTTTTCGCCGGCCTCTTTCACTGCCAGCACGTCCATTCCGTTGACGATTTCGCCCGGGATGCCGAACGCCTCACCGCGGTGATAGATGTCCTTGGTCGAGGTTGAGCGCGATTGCGCCGTGCCCATCGCGTACTGGTTGTTCTCGATCACGAAGACCACCGGCAATTGCCAAATGGCCGCCATGTTGAAGGTTTCATAGACTTGACCCTGGTTCGCTGCACCGTCACCGAAATAGGTAAAGGTCACGCGGCCGTTGTCTTTGTACTTGTCTGCAAAGGCAAGGCCCGCACCCAGCGGAACCTGTGCGCCGACGATTCCATGGCCACCGTAGAAATGCTTTTCTTTTGAGAACATGTGCATCGAGCCGCCCTTGCCCTTGGACAAGCCGCCTTCGCGTCCGGTCAATTCAGCCATGACGCCGCCCGGATCCATGCCGCAGGCCAGCATATGGCCGTGGTCGCGGTAGGAGGTGATGCGCTTGTCGCCATCCTCGGCCGCAGCTTCGAGCCCCACGACGACGGCTTCCTGACCGATGTAGAGGTGGCAGAAACCGCCGATCAGACCCATGCCGTACAGTTGACCGGCCTTTTCCTCGAATCGGCGGATCAACAGCATCTCGCGGTAGTAGGTTTTGAGTTCTTCCGCAGAAACATTTGGTTTCTTTGTGGTTTTTCGCGCAGCCATCGTGGCGACCTCTCCCTTCCGGCAAGATAGTTTAGCGTTAAACTATCTCATAAAGCATTTCGTGCTTTCTGGCGAGCGGAAATGTGACGCAGCGTCCTGGACCGGATGGGAGTATCTGTTTCCACCCGAAATCCGGCAGGTTTTCGCCTTTTGGTTCGCCCTATGCACGGTTAGTATGCTTCCACTGGCAGGCAATTTTGAACGGGCGTCGGAGACAGATTAGCATGATGATCCTCAGAGAGCCGAAGCTGGTTTTCTTAAAAACGAAGAAAACCGCCGGATCATCCATCGAAATTGCACTCAGCGCGAAGCTGCAGGACGGAGATTTCGCAACACCGTTCGGCAAGGAAGCCGAACTTCAACGTCCGGGGAAGCAATACATCGTCCGCCGGTTGGTTAAGCTTTTGCGGGACAGAGCCAAAGGCGAAGTGCAGGCCCGGTATCCCCACAATGGGATCGGCGTGGTCAATCGGTATCTGTCCGATATTGCGGAGGGCTGCAGCAGCATTTGCGTCGAGAGAAATCCCTGGGACAAGGCTGTCTCAGCGTTCTATTTCTGGATGCATCAACGCGGAACACAGATCAACGACGCAAACGCACTGTTCCTGAGCTTTTGCCGGACTCGCCTGAAGTTCTTCTCTGACTTCCATCTTTATTCTGAGGGCGGGGAGATCGCGGTTGATCGGGTGTTGCGATACGAAAGCCTGGACAGCGATCTGGCGCAGGTGCTCGATGACTTCGGCCTTGGCGATGTCAGTCTCGGCGACAAGCGTTTGAATTCCGGCATTCGGAAATCAACGCAGTTCGATGTTTTCTACGGCGAAAACTGGGACGGCGAAGCCGTGGACCTGGTGGCTGACCTGTTCCGACGGGAAATCGACGCTTTCGGATATCAGTTGCCAACTACAGAGGAACCCGGGGCGGTCAGGCAAACAGCTAGTTAGCGGATGACGATTTCATCAGCCCGGATCATTCCCAAAACGGTTCGGGCCTGTTGATCCAGCAGGTCGAGATCCAGGTAGGTGTCCGAAAGGCGTCGGGTCAGGTTTTCCATCCGAGCTATGTCGGCGTTCAGCGCCGCAAGGTCGCGTGACAGAGCGTCCCGCTCCGCTGAAATCTCGATCCGTCGGAACAGGCCGTAGTCGCCCTGAACGGCAGCAAAGGTGAAATAGACACCCAGCATGAAGGCCACCGAAAAGAATGCGACTGCGCCCAGACCGGGCCGATTGGAACGGGACACTCTGTTAACCGCCGTATGAATACTGCCTCAAAAACGTGCCCTTTGCGGGCATCTGTCGGCACTATGTCACAGGTGATTCGGGTTGTGAATCCCCCGATTCGCACTTTTTGCAATTCGACGAAAAAAGTGATGCTCGAAGAGCCATGACCGCGTAGGTATCCGCTCAACGCAAAGCGGACAGTTCCTGATTTCGATTCCGGGTCTGTTCTTCCATGCAAGACCAATAGAACATTTGCGCGGCACTGCCATCGCTTTTGAGTTCGGGGTCACAAGTTGCGTCCCTGCGTTTCAACCAAGCGCGCTGTTCGTTCAACAAAGCCTCACCGTTTCCGCGCCTGTCCGCCGCTGATTTGACCTCTTTCCAGAGGCGGTTCAGTTCTTTATCAGCGATTTCCCATTTCTCTTTGGCACAGAAAGTGGCGTCGATCTGAGTTTGACCGGCGCAATGGGACTGCGCGCCAGAAACACTGGGCAAGAGGATAACAGCAAACGTGGCAACGGCTTTCATGGCCCATCTCCCGGTCTGTGAGAGAATACCACGAATGCCGATCGCCAACTAGAATGGCGTTATTGGGCCAGCGCTGCCACACCGGGCAGAGTTTTGCCCTCCATCCATTCCAGGAACGCACCGCCGGCGGTCGAGATGTAGGTGAAGTCCTGCGCGGCACCCGAGGCGTTGAGGGCTGCAACCGTATCGCCGCCACCGGCGACCGACACAAGTTTGCCCGCCCGCGTCAGTTCTGCGGCTTTCAATGCAGCGGCATTTGTCGCCGCGTCGAAGGGTTCCAGTTCGAATGCCCCCAATGGGCCGTTCCAGATCAGAGTCTTGCTCTGTTCGAAGATGGTGCAGATTGCGGCGACGCTGTCCGGCCCGGCGTCCAGGATCATCGAATCTGCGGGGCACTTGTTCGCTGGGACGACCTTGTGTGGGGCGTGTGCTTCGAATTTCTCTGCAACGACAACATCGCTGGGCAGGACGATCCGGCAGCCTGCCTTGTCTGCTTTTGCCATGATTTCGGCTGCGGTATCGGTCATCGCGTGCTCGGCCAACGATTTACCAACGTCCAGCCCTTTGGCCAGCAGAAAGGTGTTGGCCATGCCGCCGCCGATGATCAGGTTGTCGACCTTCTCGATCAGGTTGCCCAGCAGATCTAGCTTGGTTGATACCTTGGCCCCACCGACCACGGAGGTCACCGGACGCTGAGGGTTGCCCAGAGCGGCTTCGAGTGCGCTGAGCTCTGCCTGCATCAGACGCCCGGCGCAGGAGGGCAAAAGGCGCGCCAGTGCCTCGGTCGAACTGTGCGCCCGATGAGCCGCCGAGAAAGCGTCATTGCAGTAGATGTCGCCCATCTTGGCCATACCTTCGGCCAAGGTCATGCTGTTCTGGGTCTCTTCGGCGTGAAAGCGGGTGTTCTCCAGCAGCAAGACCTCGCCGTCACCCTGGTTTGCGGCAGCGATTTCAGCCTCGTATCCGACGCAATCCTCTCCGAAACGGACCTTGGTTCCAAAGGCGGCTTCCAGCGCGGGCACCAGCTGTTTCAGCGACAGGTTCTGTCGACGCTCACCGCCGGGCCGGCCGAAATGGGCCAGCAGGATGGGTTTGCCGCCAGCGGCCAGAATGTCGCGCACCGTGGGCACGATCCGCTGGATCCGGGTGTCATCGGTCACGGCGCCATCCAAAACCGGGACGTTGATGTCCACGCGCACAAGAACGCGTTTGCCCTGCAAATCCATGTCGTCCAGAGTTTTCCAGCCCATCGTGTCATCCTCGCCGTTGTCACCACGCGTAAGCGGTTCTTTTCCTGCATTTTGCCCTCAGGTCAATGCGTCACTTGGCTTTCGCGCGTCCGGCGCATAGGTATTTGCGCAAATCAATTCCACAGGAGGGCCCCATGGCCGAGATCAAGGATCCCGAAAACACCATCATCATCGAGCTGAAGGACGGTAACGTCGTCATCGAACTGCTTCCCGACGTCGCGCCTCAACACAGCGAGCGCATGAAGGAACTGGCGCGCGCGGGCGAGTATGACAACGTGGCCTTTCACCGGGTGATCGACGGCTTCATGGCGCAGACCGGCGACGTGCAGCACGGCGACATGGAAGACGGCTTCAATATCCGTATGGCTGGCACTGGCGGGTCGTCCTTGCCGAACCTTCCAGCCGAGTTTTCCAAGCTGCCGCATGACCGGGGCACCGTGGGTGCCGCTCGTTCGGCCAACCCGAACTCGGCCAACTCGCAGTTCTTCATCAACTTCAAGGACAACCATTTCCTGAACGGCCAATACACCGTCTATGGCCGCGTGATCGAGGGGATGGAGCATGTCGACGCCATCACCCGCGGCGAGCCGCCCGCGAACCCCGACCGCATGATCAGCGTCAAGGTGGCCGCCGATGTATAAGCTGGCCGCCGTTTTTACGTTGTTGGCCAGCCCCGCGCTGGCCGCAGGCCTGCAGATTGAAGTCGAGGGCGAGGCCAACGGCACGATCACGATCGACCTGTTCGAAGACGTCGCGCCCAAGCATGTCGAGCAGATCACCGCTCTGGCGGCCGAAGGCAAGTATGACGGGGTGGTGTTCCACCGCGTGATCGAGGGGTTCATGGCACAGACCGGGGACGTGGAATACGGTAAACTGGGCAGCGACATGCGTCGCGCCGGTACCGGCGGTTCAAACCGTCCGGACCTGCCAGCCGAGTTTTCCGAAGTTCCGTACGAGCGCGGCATCGTCGGAATGGCTCGCGCCAGCGATCCAAACAGCGCAAATTCGCAGTTTTTCATCATGTTCGAACCGGCCCCAACCTTGAATGGCCAGTACACGGTGGTGGGCAAGGTGACCGATGGCATGGACGTTGTTGATGCGATCAAACGCGGCACAGGCCCGAACGGCGCTGTGGTCGGTCAACCGGACGTCATGACCAAGGTGACCGTCACCGAATGATCCCTAGACCCGGCGCGGATTGCGCGCCGGGTTGTCCGCGCACGGCGCTTCACGTCCCTGTGTAAGGGGCTTGGCCCGGCCGCGCGGCCTGACGCACGATGGCATGTATCCAAAGGTGCCTCATGCGATGCCGTCTGTTTGCCCTTCTGCTGTTCTGCGCAACCGCGGTGTCCGCGGACCCGAACCTGTGGCGCGACGAATGGCCCAGAACCGATTTTGCGGTCACCTCGATCGGTGACTGGTCTGAGGTCCGGTCCGGCGGACCGCCGAAAGACGGCATCCCTGCCATCGACAAACCCGAGTTTGTCCCAGCTTCGGCGGAAACCGGGCTGGGGCTGACCGAGGCCGTGATCACGGTGGAACTGCCCGGTACGCGTCCGCGCGCCTATCCCCTGCGTTACTTGATCTGGCATGAAATCGTGAATGATCGGATCGGCAACCGTCCAGTCGCGGTTACCTATTGTCCACTGTGCAATTCGGGGCTGGTTTTTGATCGGCGTATCCCGGGACGGGTGCTCAGTTTTGGCGTGTCTGGCAAGCTGCGAAATTCGGACATGATCATGTATGACCGCGAAACCGAAAGCTGGTGGCAGCAAGCCACCGGCGAGGCGATCGTGGGCCAGTTGACCGGTGCTCAGTTGACAGCGCTGCCAGCGTGGATGGAAGGGTGGGATCAGTTCCGCAAGCGCAATCCCGACGGTCTGGTGATGGCCGAGCCGAATTTTGCGCGGGACTACGGGCGCAACCCTTATCGCGGGTATGACAGCGCGCGCAGACCGTTCCTGTATGACGGCGCGCTGCCTCCGCATGGTATTCAACCGCTCGAACGGGTGGTGCGTGTCGGTGAGCGGGCCTGGCCTCTGACGCGATTGCGTGCGGCTGGGCGATTGTCAGAAGCAGGCGTTGTCATCGTTTGGTCGGCGGGGCAGTCTTCGGCTCTGGACGCCGGGCGCGTCGACAAGGGACGCGACATAGGATCGATCCGCGTCACGGATGGTGCCGGACGGGATGTCGTGCATGATGTGATGTTCGCGTTTGCCTTCCACGCCTTCTGGCCCGACGGCATCTGGATGACAGGGCGTTGACCCGCACGCCGCGCGATCAATTCACCTGTCTGGCAACGCTCCGGGTCCAGCCGCTCAGGCCGCGCCGGATGCGGACCAGAAGACCGTATTCGTTCACGTGCTTTTTGTAGGCTCGGTAGGACGGCGCGCGTGACAGGCAGCGCTCTTCGTGCCAGGCCCGTGCGAAATAGATCAGGTTCACACCCAGCAGGGCCAGACAGTTGGCCAGGCCTGCCCAGAAGTCGACCGCGATGAACGGGATCGAAATCATCCACCAGGTGATGTTCTTGCTGATGTAGGACGGGTGTTTGCTGATGTTGTAGGGAAAGTCGCAGGCCAGCCCGCGATAGGTCAGGTTCGAGAACCGCAGACCCATGCGCGCGGCGGTCAGACAATAGACCGCCAGGAAGAACAGGATGGTGCCGCCCCACAATCCGTAGAGGACAGGGTAATCCCACAGCCAGACACCCCAGGCGAAACCATCCTCGACATAGTTGAAATAGCTGCGCGACAGCAGTTGCCAGAACGGGGCATAGCAGATCACGCAGACCAGCCATCCGCTCACCGTCGTCTCGGTCCAGCGAATATGAGAGGTCAGAAGCCGGGTGGCGGTGGCATAGCCGATGGTGACGATTGTCAGGTCCAGAAAGAAGGCAAAGCGGTAGAGATATGCATAGACCTGCTGAAAGTCCTGCGCATCCCACAGCGAACGGGTCTGCAGAAAGCTCCAGTCATAAACCAGATAGCAGAACATCAGTGGCAGAAAGAACCCTTTGACGCCCAGCCCAAGAAGGAAGGATTTCAACTCGCGGGCCCCGGTGGATTGGCGACCAAAAGACAAAACCACACGTCCCAGATGCCACATGCCGTCGCGAGGATGCCGCATCGAGAAATGAACCGCCGTGACAACGGAAAGGACAATCGCAAGGATCAGCGGCCAGTAGTCGCCGAACAGCGAAAAGAACGGCTGATACCATTCATCCCGGTAGAGGTCGGCGGTGGAGTAGAACAGCGCAAGCAGCACAAGACTGGCCGCCAGACCAATAAGTTTGATCCAGAAATCAGCCAGATACGCCGGGTCTTTGAAGTTTTCCGGGTTGTAGACCAAGCCGCTGCCCGGCTTGCGATGAATTCGTGCTATGAAAATCTCGGATAGGGCCAGAATGGCAAAGATCGTCAGAGCGAACAGAACAGTCTGATCCCGATCAGAGACCGCGCCGAGGTCTGGCCAGAAATAATGAACCAGCGGAATACTGGCCATCGCAATCCATGCGGTGGATGCGGGAATTGCGGAAGCGGGGCGCCGGAACTTTGGCCAGGAAATCATGATCAGGTCTTTCACAGAGTTCTGCGAATTCTGGCGGTTCGTTCCGGAAATTCAACCACCCTGACCCGACCGGTCGAATTCTTGCCGCGGGTGTGGCCCACACAACCGGAAAACAGGTTCCCCTCCCGGCGTGGGCCGGGAGGGGTTTTTCATTAGTAGGACGGGTTCCTATTCGTCCGAGGCCATCATCTTCCAGATCGCGGCCCCCAAAGCGCCACCGATCAGCGGGGCGACCCAGAACAGCCACAGCTGCGCCAAGGCGGGGCCATCGGCAAACAGCGCCACCCCGGTCGAGCGGGCCGGGTTCACCGACGTATTGGTGACCGGGATCGAAATCAGGTGGATCAGCGTCAGCCCAAGGCCGATGGCGATAGGGGCGAAGCCGGCCGGTGCTTTTTCCGACGTGGCGCCCAGAATGATGATAAGGAAGAAGGCGGTCAAAACGATCTCGATCACCAGCGCCGACATCATCGAATACCCTTCGGGCGAGGCCTCGCCATACCCGTTCGAGGCAAAACTGCCAACGCCTTCGAAGCCGGGTGCGCCGCTCACGATCAAGTACAGAACGGCTGCGGCCAGTATCGCTCCAAGCACCTGCGCAGCCCAGTAGGGCAGCAGATCTTTGGACGGGAAACGCCCACCGATCATCAGTCCGAGGCTGACGGCGGGGTTGAAGTGACCGCCCGATATGTGGCCGACCGCAAAGGCCATGGTCAGGACCGTCAGGCCGAAGGCGAACGACACGCCCAGCCATCCGATGCCCACATCGGCGACCCCGGCAGCCAGCACCGCGCTGCCACAACCGCCGAGAACCAGCCAGAACGTGCCGAAGAATTCGGCCATCAGTTTTGCTCGCATGATAAAACCTCCCAATTTCAACGAGGTGAAGTTTAATTCAAAAAACACCTTTTGTGAAAATGTATCGCGCGTGCAGGGCTTTGCGGCCCTGATAGGGGTCCGGATTGTTGCCTGATGGGCATAGAAAAACGCCGCGGACAGTGGCCGCGGCGTTCTTGGAACTCGGTACTCGGAGCGGTTTACTGGCTGACTTCAGCCGCCGGATTGGCTCCGGTTTTGCCGCTGCGTCCCGGGTTCAGCGGATCGTCCTGACGCTGAACCGAGCCTTCGAAATGCGCGCCGCTTTCGATGGCGATGGTCTTGTGAATGATGTCGCCCTCAACCCGGGCGGTCGAGGTCAGACGTACTTTCAGGCCCCGTACACGACCCACGATGCGGCCATTCACCACGACGTCGTCTGCGGTCACTTCGCCTTTGATGGTCGCGGTTTCGCCGATAGTCAGAAGATGCGCACGGATGTCGCCTTCGACGGTTCCTTCGACCTGGATGTCACCGGTGGTCTTGATATTGCCGGTGATGTGCAGGTCCGACGACAGAACCGATGCCGGCGGCTTGGGCTTGGGCGCGGTGCTTGCGGCCTTCTGTTCGGTCGGGGCAGGGGTCGCCTGAGGCGCCGGGGCTGCCGGCTTGGCCGTTTCGGATGCCTTGGGTGCGGGCTCGTTGATTTTGCTTTTAGAAAACATTGTTCGCAGCCTTGATGAAGTCCATTGGGTTTACAGGTTTTCCGTTCACGCGCACCTCGTAGTGCAGATGCGTTCCGGTCGACCGTCCGGAATTACCCATATCAGCAATGTGATCCCCGCGCGAGACCCTTTGGCCGACCTTCACGCGGATCTTCGAGTTATGGGCATAAAGTGTCTCAACCCCGAAGGCGTGCTTTATCTTGATCAGACGGCCATAGCCGGATTGCCAGCCCGCATGGGTCACGACACCGTCGGCGGTGGCGAAGATATCCGTGCCCGTCGGGGCCGCAAAGTCGGTGCCCTTGTGCATCCGGCGCCCGCCGGTTTTGGGGTCGCGGCGATAACCATATCCGCTGGTGAACCGGAACGCCGATTTGACCGGTGTGGCAAACGGGGCCTTTTCGGCCGCTATGCGATACAGATTCAGCTGGTCCATCTGCTGCAGAAGCTGATTTGCGCGCACCTCATCTGCCGAAAGCTCTTCGCCGCGGGTGCTGAAGGAAATCGGCGTCAGCGGGCCGCCCATGCCGCTGTAGCCGCGCCGCACTTCGTCAAGCATCCGGTCGGTGGGCATTCCGGCCTCGCGGAACATCTTGTCCAGCGGTTCAACCGAGATCACCATGGCTTCTTCCAACTGGCGGAAGATCTCGTCATTGCGTTCCTGCATCAGCAGGATTTCCAGCTCAAGCTCATCGCGCTGGTCCAGTGCCGCCTGTGCATCCGTGGCGATCTGGTCCCGCTGCTTTGCTGTCCGGGTCAGGGCGTCGGCCATGAATTCGATCTGTGCCGGAGCGGCAGAGACGAACATCGCAACCGATGCGCCATCGGATTTCTCCTGAAGCTCGGCGAGCTGCGCCCGGGCTTCCTCACGCTGCTTCATGGTCGACCGCAGGGTGGTCTGAATGACCTCGATGCCGGTTTCCAGCTCGCGTCGACGGTTTTCGGATTCCAGCAGTTCCGACTGCATCGCCGAGATCTGCTGAAGCGCCGAGTTGAACCGGGCGTGCGCGGCCAGTGCTTCCTTGGCCCGCGCGTCGCGTTCCTGCGACAGGATGTTCAGCCGTTCCTGATAGGTCGCCTGATCGCGCTTGGCCTGTTCACGGAAGTTGCCCGACCCGATGCTGTCCATCAGCAGGATCGCCGTGGCGACCGCCGTCCAGCCGACCATGATCGAAACGCCAAGCGCTGCCACGATCTGCGTCTCCGAGCTGAGCCGGATGAAGCGTGTGTCATTGTCGGATTTCAGGAAGACCCGGCGTTCCGGGAAGTGCCGTTCGAGCAGTGAGTGTAGTTTGATTGCCAGACGGGTTCTCACGCGCCTTACCTCTCATCCCCAATGTCGGGACCGGTCGTGAGTGGATCGCCGCCCCTTGGGCCGATTGCTTAAAGGGCCGGTCCCGGTTGGGCAAGTTTGTTAACCGATTGGTCGACAATTACGGTGTTTTCCCGCACGTCATCGGCAGAAAATTGCCGAAAGCGGCGCGATTCCGTCAGCGTTTCGCGTCTCCCGGGGGCGGCAGATCCTCGGTCAAAGGCCAGTAGAAATCGGGCGGCAGGCCGGCTTCGGCCCGCTTTTCCTCGTTGAAGGGCGGCTTGAGCGCGCCATGGAAATAGCGCCGGACCAGTTGGTGGAACACGTCCTTGGGGTCGGCATTCTCGCGGCCGCACAGAAAGTGGAACCATTTCGAGCCATAGGCTACATGCCCGACTTCTTCGGCATAGATCACTTCAAGCGCGGCCACGGCCTGATCGGCCTTGGCCTTGCGGAAGATGTCGATCATGCCCGGTGTCACGTCGAGACCGCGCGCCTCGAGCACCATCGGCACCACCGCCAGCCGGCCCATCAGGTCTTCGGCGGTGTCCTCGGCCGCACGCCACATCCCGGCATGGGCCGGGAGGGCGCCGTAGTGGCTGCCCATCGCTTCCAGGCAGTCGCAGACCATTTCGAAATGGCGCGATTCCTCCTCGGCGCATTTTACCCAGTCGTCGTAGAAACCGACCGGCATCGGCACATGCCCGAACCGGGCGATGATGTCCCAGTGCAGGTCCACGGCATTCAACTCGATATGGGCCACAGCGTGCAGCAGCGCGATGCGTCCAGCCTCCGAGCCGGGGCGACGGCGCGGCACGTCGCGCGGCGACAGCAGCTCGGGCTTGTCAGGACGCGACGGATGCAACGGTGGCGTGGCTGTCCCGACTTCGATCGCGGGGGCGTCGCTGTTGCGCGCCGCAAACCATTTGGCGGCATAGCGTTTGGAAAGGGCGGTCTTGGACCGCCCATCCGCAGTGGTCAGAACCTCGGTTGCCATCTGGGTCAGGGTTTTGGCCACGGTAATCCTCGGGTTGGATGAAAACTGCCGCCTCTTAGACCGGATGGCCCGCAGCGTCAAAGCGCGCGTACGGCCTCCAGCACCTCATCCACATGGCCGGGAACTTTGACCTTGCGCCAGACGCGGGCGATCTTTCCGTCGGCGTCGATCAGGAAGGTCGAGCGCTCGATCCCCATCGACTTCTTGCCATACATGTTTTTTTCGACCCAGACGCCGTAATCCTCGCACACGGTCGAACCTTCGTCGGACAGCAGCGGAGTGGTCAGCCCGTGCTTGGCGACGAACTTGTCGTGCTTGGCGACGCTGTCGCGAGAGATGCCGAAAACCTGTGCGCCGGCGTCGGCAAAGGATTGAAGCTGCTCCGAGAAACCGATGGATTCCTTGGTGCAGCCCGGCGTATCATCGCGGGGATAAAAGAACAAAACAACGGGACCACCGCGCAGGTCCGACAGAGTAACCGTGCCGCCGCCATCGCGGGGCAAGGTGAAATCGGGGGCGATGTCTGCAACGTCAGGCATTTTGAACTCCGGTCAGGATTTGTAGGTGATGCCGCGTATCATAGGGCGGCTCGGGCAGGTTGAAAGACGTGGACGGCAAATTGGCGCAAGACGAACAGGACGAGGCTGAGAAGGGCGGGAAACCGCCGCGCCCCCGATCCCGTCGGCGGACAGCCGGGCTGTGGGCCTTGCGCGGGGTGTTCCTGCTGGTGTTTCTGGCCGTCCTGTCCGGGGTCATGGTGTTTGGCCATCGGATCCACGCGCCGGAATGGCTGCGCGACCGGGTCGAAACGCGGCTGGAAAACGCTTTGGGCGGCCTGCAGATCCGGTTCGGCGATGTCAGCTTTATCATCAACAAGGAATGGCGCCCGCGTCTGCGGCTCAGCGATGTTTCGATCAGCGACGCCGAGGGGCGCCAGATCGCTCAGGTCTCAAGCATGCAGGCCAGCCTGGCGATGCGTCCGCTGCTGCGCGGCCATGTCCGGCCCAAGCGGATCACCCTCAACGGCGCGCAGATCGCATTGACCCGAGCCGAGGACGGATCGCTCTCGCTGACCGTCGGCTCCGGCAGCGCGCCCGTGCAGAATGCGCCAACCTTGGCCGAATTGATCGAACAGTCCGATCAGGTGTTCCTGTCACCGGTCCTGTCGTCCCTGACCTCGGTCGAGCTTGACGCCATTACGCTGGATTATCGGGACCTGCGCCTTGGGCGGTCCTGGGTTCTGGACGGCGGGCATATTCTGGCGACGAGGAGCGAAGGCGCCCTGCGCCTGGCGACCGGGTTCTCGGTGCTGGCGGGCCGTGACTATGTCAGCATGATCGAAGCGAACTACACCAGCACGCTCGGCTCACCCGAGGCGCAGTTCGGGATTTCGATCACCGATCTTCCAGCGACCGACGTCGCGGCGCAATCGCCTGCGCTGGCCTGGTTGCAGGTGTTGGACACGCCGATCTCGGGCGCATTGCGCGGCAGTATCGACGGGGCGGGGGCGCTCGGGCCTGTATTTGCAACCTTGAACCTTGGGGCAGGGGCTGTTCAGCCCAACCCCGAGACCCGACCGGTTCCGTTCGACTCCGCCCGCACGTATTTCACCTATGATCCGGCGCAGCAGGTTCTGGATTTCAACGAGGTTTCCGTGGTGTCGGGCTGGGGTAGCGTACAGGGCGAGGGCAAAGCTTATCTGAAGGGTGTAGAGGCCGGCACGCTGGAAAGCATGGCGGTGCAGTTCCGTCTGAACGGTATCCGGGTGAACCCGGCCGACCTGTTCGTTGATGCGCTTGAGGTCAAGCAGGCCGATCTGGACTTCCAAGTGCGCCTGAACCCCTTCCGGCTGCAACTGGGGCAGGTCGTGGTCGAAGATGGCGAAGACCTGTTGCGCGCTTCGGGCGAGCTTGTGGGCCTGCCGGAGGGGTGGAGCGTGGATCTGAACGCGCGGCTGGGGCACATGGCATCGGACAAGCTGCTGCATTACTGGCCGCCCCGATTGGCCCCGAAGCCGCGCAAATGGGTGACCGAAAACCTGTACGAAGGCAATCTGTCGGACATGGACTTTGTTCTGAGGTTGCGGCCCGGAGACTCCAAGCCCGAACTGTATCTTGATTTCGATTTCGATGATGCGCTGGTTCGGTTTGCCAAGACCTTGCCGCCGATCCAAGGCGGGCGTGGGCAGGCCACGCTGATTGGCCGTCGGTTCACGGTAACCGCCCGCAAGGGCGTCGTGATCGCCGATGACGGTGGCGCGGTTGATGCCTCTGGGACGTCGTTCATCATCCCAGATACCGACATCAAAAAGAACACACCGGGCATCGTGCGTGTTCAGGCCAGTGGCAGTGTGACCTCGGCCTTGTCGTTGCTTGACCGGGCGCCGCTGCAATTGCTGACCAAGGCAAACCTTCCGGTCGATCTGGCTTCGGGCAGCGTGCGACTGGGCGGCACTCTGTCTCTGCCCTTGATCAAGGGGCTGAAATTCGAGGACACGCAATTTCACGTTCTGGGTGAATTGATTGATCTGGATACGGAAAAACTGGTTCCGGGCTTTCGCATCAGCGCCGCCAAACTGCGCCTGAGCGGGGATCAGACCCAGGTGGCCATAGACGGAGACGGTCTGTTCGGAGAGGTGCCGATACAGGCGACTTGGCGACAGCCGATCGGCGGCAAGACAGCGCAACGCAGCACGCTCAGCGGGCAGATCGAACTGTCCCCGCGGCTGATGGATGAACTGAAGGCCGGATTGCCGTCCGGTATGCTGACCGGGCAAGGCGTGGCGGAGATCAGTCTTGGAATTGGAGGGGGAGAGCCGACAAAGCTGACCGCGACCTCTGATCTGGTCGGCGTCGGAATGGGAATTCCCGAACTGGGTTGGCAAAAATCCGCAGCCACTGCCGGCACGTTGGCCACCGAGGCGACGCTGGGCGATCAACTGCGAGTGGACAGCCTGCGGATTGATGCCGCCGGATTGCGCGCGGTGGCTTCGATCTCGATCGCGAATGGCGCTTTGGATCGGGTTCAGTTCAGTTCTTTTGAACTGGGCGATTGGTTGGCTGTTCCGGCCGAGTTGATCGGCCGTGGCGCCGCGGCGCCGGATATCCGCGTTCTGGGGGGCGTTCTAAACCTGGGCAAAGCGACGTTCGGCAGTAGCAGCGGCGGCGGCGCGTCATCCGGTCGAGGCCCGAACCTTGACGTGGCGCTGGACCGGCTGCAGGTGACCGAGGAAGTAGCCCTGACCGGTTTGAAGGGCAATTTCGAAACGACCGGAGGTTTGAAGGGTGGATTTTCCGCTCAGGTCAACGGAGGCGCCCCGGTCCAGGGTCAGGTCGTGCCCAGCGGATCACGCAGTGCGGTTAGCCTGCAGTCCGTGGACGCCGGTGCGGTGCTGCGGTCTGCCGGTTTGTTGACCCAGGCCAGAGGGGGAAAGCTGCAACTCCGGTTGAATCCGGTGGCTGGCCCGGGCAACTACGATCTGACACTGAAAATCACGGACACGCGGATCCAGGATGCTCCGGCCATGGCGGCGTTGCTGAATGCCATCAGCCTTGTGGGTTTGCTGACCGAGATGGCCGGGCAGGGGATCTACTTCTCATCAATCGACAGCGAGATGCGGATCACGCCGACCGAGGTCAAGATTCTCAGCGGCAGTGCGGTCGGGCCGTCGATGGGGCTGTCCTTCGACGGGACTGTGGATACCGAACGAAAGTTCCTGAACCTGCGCGGCGCGATCTCTCCGATCTATATGGTGAACGCGATTGGCAGCGTCCTGACCAAGAAGGGCGAGGGCGTATTCGCGTTCAACTATACGCTGGTGGGCCCGATCTCGGCCCCGCAAGTGTCCGTGAACCCGCTGTCCGGTCTGGCGCCACTGTTTCTGCGCAACTTGCTACGAGAACCTGCCCCAACCGTTTCCGACGGCCCCAAAGCAACGCCTGTCGCACCGGACGGACCCAGCCCGTCGGTGGGTAGCCGGGGCGAGGACCGCTGACGCAGAGTGTGGCCGAATCTGTTCGGGCGATGTATGGCGCCGCCATGAAGCTGAGTGATTTCGATTTCGACCTGCCTGATGATCTGATTGCCACGCGGCCCGCCAGCCCGCGGTCTTCGGCGCGCCTGCTGGTGGCACAGGGTGACGCGATCTCGGATGATCGGGTGTTCAACCTGCCCGACTGGCTTCGCCCCGGTGATCGGCTGGTGCTGAACGACACGCGCGTCATCCCGGCCCGGCTGAGCGGCCGGCGTCACCGTGACAGCGCCCAGGGTCCGGTCTCGGCCGCGATCGAGGCCACCTTGCTTGAGCCCCGCGCGGACGGCACCTGGGGCGCATTGCTGAAACCGCTCAAGAAGATCCGGGTGGGCGAAGAGATCGTGTTCTCCGTCGACCTCAGCGCGGTTCTGGAAGGGGTCGCCGACGGCCAGGCCCATCTGCGCTTCAATCTGAAGGGCGATGATTTCGACCGGGCGCTCGAGCAGGCCGGAGCAATGCCTTTGCCCCCCTACATCGCGGCCAAACGGTCGGCGGACGAGCGTGACAAGACCGATTACCAGACCGTTTGGGCGCGGCAGGCCGGGGCCGTGGCGGCACCGACCGCCTCTCTGCACTTTGACGAGCCATTGTTGCAAGCCCTTGCGGATCGAGGTGTCGAGTTCACCCATGTTACCCTGCACGTCGGGGCCGGAACGTTCCTGCCGGTCAAGGTCGAGGATGTGACGACCCACAAGATGCACGCCGAATGGGGACAGGTCAGCCCGCAGGCCGCAGCCGAGATTCAGGCGACCAAAGCCTCGGGTGGTCGCGTCATCCCGGTCGGCACCACCGCCTTGCGACTGATCGAAAGTGCCGCGCGCGATGGATCGATCCAGCCTTGGGAGGGGGAGACCGACATCTTCATCTACCCCGGCTTCCAGTTTCAGGTCACCGACGCGCTGATGACCAATTTCCATCTGCCGAAATCGACGCTTCTGATGCTGGTTTCGGCGCTGATGGGACCGGACAGGATGCTGCGGGTCTATGATCATGCGATCAAAAGTGGCTATCGCTTTTTTTCCTATGGTGACGCGTCGCTTTTGATCCCTTAGAGGGCGGGATCGCGGGATCGAATCTGGCGAATGTCGTAGACAAGCGCGACCGGGACATCGTTTGATCCTTTAACGAAAGCCATTGTTCAGCGGATTTGGAGTGCAAACATGCTTCAGGTACTTGCCAGCGCGTGGGCGCTTCTACTCGGAATGGGTCTGCTGATGATCGGCAACGGCCTGCAGGGCACGCTGTTGGGTGTCCGGGGCGAGATCGAAGGGTTTTCGACCCTGCAGATGTCATTTGTCATGTCCGCGTATTTCGTGGGCTTTCTGGGCGGATCCCGTCTTGCACCCGAGATGATACGGCGGGTCGGGCACGTGCGGGTCTTCGCGGCGCTGGCGTCCTTCATCTCTGCCGTGATGATCAGCTATCCGATGCTGACCGATCCGATCGCGTGGTCGCTGGGCCGTGTTGTGATCGGGTTCTGCTTTTCCGGCGTGTACGTGACCGCCGAAAGCTGGCTGAACAACGCCGCGAGCAACGAAAACCGTGGCCAGGCTTTGTCGCTTTACATGATCGTCCAGATGATCGGTATTGTCAGCGCGCAGGCACTGATGCTTGTCGGTGACCCGGCCGGGTACGAAACCTTTGTGATTGCCTCGATCCTGGTTTCCGTTTCCTTTGCGCCGATCCTTTTGTCGATTTCACCGACGCCGGCGTTTGATACGACCAAGCCGATGACGCTCAGGCAGCTCATGGACACGTCGCCCTTGGGCTGTGTCGGCATGTTCCTGTTGGGCGGCATCTTCTCGGCTCAGTTCGGCATGGCCGCGGTTTACGGCGCGCGGGCCGGGCTGACACTGGTCGAGATTTCAACCTTTGTGGCGTCATTCTACATCGGCGCATTGGTTCTGCAGTACCCGTTGGGCTGGTTTTCGGACCGTATGGACCGGCGCCTGTTGATCCTGCTGGTGTCGGTCGTTGGCGGCATCAGTGCGGCGGTGGGCATGGTTTTCGGGGTCGACTTCCCGGTTTTGCTGGCTGCGGCCTTTGTCATCGGCGGCATGTCCAATCCACTGTATTCCCTGCTGATCGCCTACACCAACGACTACCTCGAGCACGAAGATATGGCGGCCGCGTCCGGCGGGCTGATTTTCATCAACGGGCTTGGCGCAATTGCCGGTCCGCTGATCACCGGCTGGTTGATGGGGGATGCCGTGTTCGGGCCGTCCGGCTTCTTCCTGTTCATTGCCGCACTACTGTTTGCCATGGCGGTCTATGCGGTCTACCGGATGACCCAGCGGGCCTCGGTGCCCGTGGACGAAACCGGCACCATGTCGCCGCTGTACCCGACGGCATCGCCGGTCGCACTGGAAGTTGCGCAAGAAGTCGCGATCGAAGCGGCGCAGGACGAAGAGGAAGAACACCAACCTGCCTGACCGCCGGATTTATGTCGTCAATGTTGCAATATGTTACTGTAACAAGTCTGTAAAACCGACTTATATGACGTTACGTCCCTCGGGGGGGAACAGACGGAGTCAAGGGCAATGGTTGGTCCTGAAGAAGTACTGAGTTTCTGGTTGGATGAAGTGGGCCCCGAGGGGTGGTACCGCGAAGATGAAGCGCTGGATGCGCAGATACGGGACCGCTTCCTTGAGACATGGCAAGCCGCGTGCGAGGGTAAGTTCTCTCTGTGGTTGACATATCCCAGCGGATCGCTGGCCTACATCATCCTCATGGACCAGTTTCCGCGCAACATGTTCCGGGGCAGCGGCAAAGCCTTCTCGTCCGACAAGGCGGCACTGGCAGCGGCGAAATGTGCCGTCGACAAGGAATGGGATCTGAAGATCGACGAGCCCGCCCGACAGTTCTTCTACCTTCCGATGATGCATTCAGAGAACCTGTGCGATCAGGAGCGCTGTGTGCGCCTGATGTGCCAGCGCATGCCGGAACATGGTGCAAGCAACCTGCTGCATGCCCGCGCCCATCGTGAGGTGATCCGGAAATTCGGGCGTTTCCCGTACCGCAACGCGGCGCTTGCCCGTGAGACGACGGCACCCGAAGCCGCATATGTCAGCGGCGGCGGATACGGCACAACGGTGCGTGAGTTGCAGGCGGCGGGTTAGGCCGCCTTCCCACATCCGCGCAATTCGATCAGCCTGGCCGTTGTGGCATCGACGGCCGTGGTGATTGCGTAATCAATCAGTAGCTGAGGGTTTTCGACCAGTTCGTTGAGGCGGGCCTGCGTGGTTTCCAGCTTGGCCTGGACCTCGTCCAATCGCACCAGCGCCTGCTGAAGCTTCTGCTTCAACTCCGGCTCATCATCTCCCAGGATGCGAATACCGGACAGATCAGCGCGCAGACTTGCAAGATCCTCTCGGACGCCCTGCGCCTGTTCACGCAGCGGCTGAACCATTTGCAGGCTTTCTCTGAAGTTGTCCTGAATATTCTCGACGCTTCGCGCCAGCTTCCAACCAAGGAACAGACACAGAGCCACAAGGATCAGTGTGGCGTTCAAAAGGGCAAGCAACAAATCTTTGAGAGTCCTGGCCATGATTGGTTTCCCTAAAATCTGCAGATCCGAAATTCGAACATGATTGCAGGTCTTTTCTAGCCTTCAAGGGACGCGGGGTATAGGCTGAATACCGCGCGCTCTTGTTTTGATGACCCTGCGTCACATATGTCGCGGGGCAGCATATTGATGCGTTCAAAAAAATAGTTTAACGGTAAACTAGTTTTCAATCGACCTGCGCCGAGAGGTAAACATGGCTGCACAATCCTTTGATCTGATCGTAATCGGTGCGGGCCCCGGCGGCTATGTGGCTGCCATTCGTGCGGCCCAACTGGGCCTCAAGACCGCCGTGGTCGAGCGCGAGCATCTGGGCGGCATCTGCCTGAACTGGGGCTGCATCCCGACCAAGGCCTTGCTGCGGTCGGCCGAAGTGTTCCACCTGATGGAGCGCGCAAAGGACTTCGGTCTGAGTGCCGACAAGATCGGTTACGATCTGGACGCGGTCGTCAAACGCTCGCGCGGGGTTGCCAAGCAACTGACCAGCGGCGTCGGTCATCTGCTGAAGAAGAACAAAGTCACCGTCGTGATGGGCGAGGCGACAATCCCGTCGAAAGGCAAAGTGACGGTCAAGACCGACAAGGGCACCGAGGATCTGACGGCGAAGAACATCATCTTGGCCACCGGTGCCCGTGCGCGCGAGTTGCCGGGCCTGGAAGCAGATGGCGATCTGGTCTGGACCTACAAACATGCGCTGCAACCGGCCCGGATGCCGAAAAAGCTGCTTGTTATCGGGTCCGGAGCGATCGGGATCGAGTTTGCCAGCTTCTACAATACGTTGGGCGCAGACACGACCGTGGTCGAAGTGATGGATCGGGTCTTGCCGGTCGAAGATGCCGAGATCAGCGCGTTCGCCAAGAAATCGTTTGTCAAACAGGGCATGAAGATCATGGAGAAATCCATGGTCAAGCAGCTGGATCGCGGCAAAGGCAAGGTGACGGCTCATATCGAAACCGGCGGCAAGGTCGAAAAGCACGATTTCGATACTGTCATCTCTGCCGTTGGGATCGTCGGAAATGTCGAGAACCTCGGGCTTGAGGCGCTGGGCGTCAAAATTGACCGCACCCATGTGGTGACGGATGCATACTGCCGGACCGGGGTCGATGGCCTCTATGCAATCGGCGACATCGCCGGGGCGCCTTGGCTTGCGCACAAGGCCAGCCACGAAGGCGTGATGGTCGCAGAACTCATCGCTGGCAAACATGCCCATCCCGTGAAACCGGAGAGCATCGCTGGATGTACCTATTGTCATCCCCAGGTCGCGTCGGTTGGCTATACCGAGGCCAAGGCCAAGGAGCTTGGCTTTGATGTCAAGGTGGGCCGCTTCCCGTTCATCGGCAATGGCAAGGCAATTGCATTGGGCGAGCCGGAAGGCATGATAAAAACCGTATTCGACGCGAAAACCGGCGAGTTGCTGGGCGCCCATATGGTTGGTGCGGAAGTGACCGAACTGATTCAGGGCTATGTCGTCGGTCGCCAGTTGGAGACTACCGAAGAAGACCTGATGAATACAGTCTTCCCGCACCCGACCTTGTCGGAAATGATGCATGAATCGGTTTTGGACGCCTACGGGCGCGTGATCCACATGTAAAACGGTCTGTCCGCGGGCTGCGGCTTATGGGGGCGGTGCCCCCGGCCGCGTTGCCCGCGACACCCCCGGGATACTGCCGGCCAGATGAAGTTCGCATCCGCGCTTCACCCGGCTCGGAGTATCCCGGAGCGCAAGGCAGCGCCTTGCGATATTCGCGGCTATCGGCTCAGAGCGTCCAGAATTCGGGCCCACGAGCGGATCCCTTTGTGAAAGCTCTTCACGTCGTATTTTTCATTGGGCGAATGGATTGCGTCATCGTCGTTGGCATAGCCGACCAACATTGAATCCAGACCCAGGACCGTATTGAAATACCCCACCACCGGGATCGATCCTCCCATGCCGGTGAAAACGGCTTCGCGCCCCCATTCGTCGGACAGTGCGGCGCGTGCCGCTTCGAATTCCGGGCGATCCAGGTTCATCACGGATGCGGGGGAGCCTTCGAGATCATTGTCCCAGACGACTTTGGCGTCAGGCGAGAGCCGGTCTTCAACATGCTTCCGGATCTTGTCGCGCAGTTTGTCCGGGTCCATTTCACCGACCAGGCGACAGGTGATCTTGCAGTGCGCCTGGCTGGGGATCACCGTTTTCGAACCGGCGCCATTGTAGCCGCCCCACAGCCCGTTGATCTCCAGCGTCGGGCGCGCCCACTGCTGTTCCAGGGTCGAGTACCCTTTCTCACCATGAGGTCGCGTGTAGCCTACCGAGTTGAGGTACTCGGCCTCGTCAAAACCACAGTTCTCCCACTGGCGCAGCTGTTCGGCGGGGACTTCGTGGACTCCTTCGTAGAAACCTTCCACAGCGACCCGTCCGGTTTCCTCATCGTAGAACGAGGCAACGATCCGCGAGATTTCCCGCAGCGGGTTTAAGCCGGGGCCGCCGTAATGGCCGGAATGCAGGTCGATGCGCGGACCGATGATGGTGAATTCGTCCTTGAGCATGCCGCGCAGTTGCGATGCGATCGAGGGCACCCCGCGTGATACCATCGAGGTGTCGCAGACCAGCGCCAGATCGGCCTTCAACTCTTCCTTGTTGGCCTCGAGAAATGGGACCAGCGAAGGTGAACCGGACTCCTCTTCGCCTTCGAAGAAAAACGTGATGCGGCAAGGCAGCTTGCCGTTGACCGCCTTCCAGGCGCGGCAGGCTTCGACAAATGTCATTAGCTGACCCTTGTCATCCGAAGAGCCCCGTCCGCGGATGACCTGACCGTGTTCTGTCTCTTCCAGCGCCGGGTCGAACGGGTCACGGTTCCACAGGTCCAAGGGATCAACGGGCTGCACATCATAATGGCCGTAGAACAACACGTGCGGGGCGTCCGCGTCGTCGCCGACATGGCCCACGACCATCGGGTGGCCCGGGGTCGGGTGCTTTTTCGCATCAATCCCGATGCTTTTGAGGTCGTCGACCAACCAGTCGGCCGCCTTGTCCACGTCTTTCTTGAAGGCCGGATCGGTGGAAATCGACGGGATTCGCAGAAACTCCATCAGCCGCTCGATGGAGGCTGAGAGGTCAGAGTCGATTTTGCTCAGAGTGGCGTCAAGCGACATGGGTGTACTCCTGAATGGATGAGATATTGCGGCGGACCCTAACAGCGCTGGCAGCGCCGTCCAGCCCGTAGCGGCGGGAAAACGCGCGTCTGATCGGAAACATTCTGCGCGAAACGGGACGTAACCTGCGTCGTTTCCTCGCGCCTTATGGTCTCAACTTTACTTGTCGCTGCGGGTTCAAGGCGATAATTGATGCAAATCAAAGTTGCGACCCCTGTCTGGGCGTTAGGCAGGAAACCTGAAAATAGGCGCGGATGCGGCCGAAAAATCGGTTATGATACGCATCGGAACACAGCCTTGCCGTGCAATCACCCTGCGGCGGGGTCACGAAGGAGGGTCCTTTGGACTACACTGCTCAGCTCGACTCAGCGATTGCAAGGCTGCACGACGAAGGCCGTTACCGGACCTTCATCGACATCGAACGCCGCAACGGACATTTTCCCCTTGCCGTGCGTACGCGTCCGGACGGGTCACAGCAGAACATCACCGTCTGGTGCGGCAACGACTACCTTGGCATGGGGCAGCACCCCGTCGTGCTGGCGGCGATGCACGAGGCGATCGACGCAGCCGGAGCGGGTTCTGGCGGGACGCGCAACATCTCGGGTACGACCGTCTACCACAAGCGGCTCGAGGCCGAGCTGGCCGATCTGCACGGCAAGGAAGCGGCCCTGCTGTTCACCAGCGCCTACATCGCCAATGACGCCACGCTCAGCACGCTGCCCAAGCTGTTTCCCGGGCTGATCATCTATTCCGACGAACTGAACCACGCGTCGATGATCGAAGGCGTGCGCCGCAATGGCGGGGCCAAGCGGATCTTCCGTCACAACGACGTTGAGCACCTGCGCGAGCTGCTGCAGGCCGACGATCCGGCGGCGCCGAAGCTGATCGCGTTCGAGTCGGTCTACTCGATG
This sequence comes from Ruegeria arenilitoris, assembly GCF_013032855.1. Lineage (GTDB taxonomy): Bacteria > Pseudomonadota > Alphaproteobacteria > Rhodobacterales > Rhodobacteraceae > Ruegeria > Ruegeria arenilitoris. Next base: position 189,665 of record NZ_WQDA01000002.1, on the reverse strand, counting down.
GATGGCGACTTTGGTCCGATCGAACAGATCTGCGACTTGGCCGACGAATTCGGCGCGCTGACCTATATCGACGAAGTGCACGCGGTTGGCATGTATGGCCCGCGCGGTGGCGGTGTGACCGAGAGGGACCGCCTGGCGCACCGGATTGACATCATCAATGGCACTTTGGCCAAAGCCTACGGCGTGATGGGTGGGTATATCGCAGCAAGCGCGAAGATGTGCGATGCGGTCCGTTCATATGCCCCGGGCTTCATCTTCACCACCTCGCTGCCACCATCGGTCGCGGCCGGTGCTGCGGCCTCGGTGGCGTATCTCAAGACAGCGCCCGAACTGCGTGAGCAGCATCAGACCCAAGCCAAGATCCTCAAGCTGCGACTGAAGGGTCTGGGCTTGCCGCTGATCGATCACGGCAGCCACATCGTTCCGGTGATCGTTGGCAACCCGGTGCACACCAAAAAGCTCAGCGACATGCTGCTGGACGACTACGGGATCTACGTGCAACCGATCAATTTCCCGACCGTTCCGCGGGGGACGGAGCGTCTGCGCTTTACGCCTTCGCCGGTTCATGGACCCAACGAGATGAACCGTCTGGTCCAGGCCATGGACGAACTTTGGTCACATTGTGCGCTAAATCGCGCCGAACTTGCTGGTTAACCTAACGCCGACATGTGCAACTTGTTTGCCGCGTGTTAAGCTTACGCTAACAAAAGTAGCGGACGAATCGTTATGGGGATGATTCGCCGTTAGCGTGAAACACGCGATGGGCAGAATGGGGCAGCAGGAATGATTGGGCGCAGGACACAGCGCAATTCCGAAGAAGACGTGGACGTCAGGCCCAAGGGGTTCGACGACTACGAAGTACGGCTTGGCGACGTGATGCGCGGTGAGCGCGCAACGATGGGCAAGTCTCTTCTCGACGTACAGCGCGAACTGCGGATCAAGGCCAACTACATCGCTGCCATCGAGAATGCCGATCCCGACGCATTCGACACACCCGGCTTCATCGCCGGGTATGTGCGTTCTTACGCCCGTTATCTGGGGATGAACCCTGACGACACTTTTGCCGCGTTCTGCAAGGAAAGCGGGTTCGAAGTGGCACATGGAATGTCCGCACAGGCATCGGTCGTCAAAAAATCGGTCGGGGACCTTCCGAACCGTGGCCCGATGGGGCGCGATCCGTTCATTTCGCCGAACACGCCCTACATTCCCGGCCGCGAGTCCGTGTTCAGCCAGATCGAGCCGCGTGCCGTAGGCTCGTCGCTTGTCCTCCTCGCGCTGATTGCCGGGATCGGATATGGCGGCTGGTCGGTTCTGAACAAGATCCAGCAGGTTCAGGTCTCGCCCGTCGAACAGGCCCCGGTCGTGCTGTCCGATCTTGACCCGCTGTCGGCCATCCGGACCGAGTCCGGAACGACCGAGGTTGCGGCCGCAGAAATTCCCAGCCCCGAAGCGCTGGACCGTCTCTACCGCCCCCAAGCACTGGATGTACCGGTGATGGTTGCGCGGGATGCCCCGATTTCCACACTCGATCCTCGGACCGTAGGCACGTTCCGTCCGCCGGAAGTCCCGGAAATCGCGCTGGCTGAAATTCATACCGTCGAAAGAACTGCCGCGACCCTTCCACAGGTGGTTGAAAAGGTCGACACGTCGCTGAAAATCGTCGCGGTCGAACCGGCCTGGATGCGGGTCACCGCAGCGGATGGCAGCGTGATCTTCGAAGGCACGTTGGGAACCGTCGAAAACGGCAAGAGCTTTGAGGTTCCCCTGACGGAAGAGCCGCCGCAACTGCGGGCCGGTGCGTCGGGCAACGTGTATTTCTCGATGAACGGCGAGCTCTATGGGCCGGCCGGTGCACCGGGAACCGTCGCCAAGGGTGTGGTTCTGTCCAAGGACGCTGTGGCCGAGACCTATGCCGTGGCGGATCTTGAGGCTGAGCAAAACATTGCGCTCAAACAACTGGTGGCCGAGCTTCAGACACAATCCGCCGAGGCGCCGGCAGAGTGATCTTGCCATTGCGGCGGGCTTGCCCCCGGACTATCTAAAGGCCAGACCCCAGGCTGACGCGGATCCGTTTTCATGTCTCTGAACCATGTGCGCCCTTGGCGCGACATCTATCGCCGCAAATCCCGCCAGATCATGGTGGGCAATGTCCCGGTAGGTGGCGACGCGCCGATTGCCGTTCAGACCATGACCAACACGCTGACGACCGATGTCGCCGCGACCGTGGCGCAGGTACAAGCTGCGGCAGAGGCGGGGGCCGATATCGTGCGCGTTTCGGTCCCGGACGAGGCGTCGTCGAAAGCGTTGAAGGAGATCGTGCGCGAAAGCCCGGTGCCGATCGTGGCGGATATCCATTTCCACTATCGCCGCGGGATCGAGGCCGCCGAGGCCGGTGCCGCCTGCCTGCGCATCAATCCGGGCAATATCGGTGACGAGGCGCGGGTGAAAGAGGTCATCAAGGCCGCACGCGACCACAATTGCTCGATCCGCATCGGCGTGAACGCGGGCAGCCTGGAAAAGCACCTGCTGGAGAAATATGGCGAGCCGTGCCCTGAAGCGATGGTGGAAAGCGGGTTGGAGCATATCCGTATTCTGCAGGATAACGATTTCCACGAATTCAAGATCAGCGTGAAGGCCAGCGACGTGTTCCTGTCGGCCGCGGCCTATCAGGGCATCGCCGAGGCCACCGACGCCCCGATCCATCTGGGCATCACCGAGGCCGGTGGGCTGGTCAGCGGCACGATCAAGTCGGCCATCGGGCTGGGCAACCTGCTGTGGATGGGCATCGGCGACACGATCCGCGTCAGCCTGTCCGCCGATCCGGTCGAAGAGGTGAAGGTCGGGTTCGAGATCCTCAAGTCTCTTGGCCTGCGCCATCGGGGCGTGAACATCATCTCGTGCCCGTCCTGCGCGCGGCAGGGGTTCGACGTGATCAAAACCGTCGAGTCGCTGGAACATCGGCTGGAGCATATCAAGACGCCGATGAGCCTGTCGATCATCGGCTGCGTCGTCAACGGCCCGGGCGAGGCGTTGATGACCGATGTCGGTTTTACCGGCGGCGGCGCAGGCTCGGGCATGGTGTATCTGGCGGGCAAGGCCAGCCACAAGATGTCGAACGAACAGATGATCGACCACATCGTCGAGCAGGTGGAAAAGAAGGCGGCCGAGCTGGAAGCCGCGGCCGAGTCGGCGGAGTAGTACTTTAACTTCGATCCGGAACTAATTCATCATAAGCCATTTTTAGGACCATTTTTGCGGTATCAATCGCGATATCGACTGTCTGGACCGGAGTTCGATTCTTTGAAACCAATGCCTTTCGTGACGGCCCTTGCCGTCGTCCTTCTTTCTGCGTGCAGCAGCCCCTCTACCGGGTCGGACAAACGCCCCGGTTTCTTCAGTGTTCCAGTTCCGCAGTCTGCACCGGGGACGCAACTTGGGTATATGTCGGTGCATGTGTCCGGTTTCGGAAATGACGGAGTGACAACGCGCGCAGACGTCCGGCTCAGCCCGGGCGGGACCGGCAAACCGCGGGGCCGTTTGACCCCGATCATGAATGTCGACCCGCAGCTGGCGTCTCGGGTCGCGGTATCGTTCAAAACCGGTCAGGATGCCCAGGCGGCCTATGCTTTGGCGAAACAGATCGCCAGGGCGACCTACTGCCCAACCGGCCCAATTTCTGAAAACACCGGTATTCGCAAGTACGACAATCCCCAGGACCTGCAGGCAATTCTGGCTGAAAGCAAACGGCAGGGGCGTGACGTCATTCCATCGGGAATTCGGGGCAAATCCGTACCCGCGACCCAATTTAGAAAAACTGGAACTCCGACATGGGTCGTGTCGATGAAATGCGACGCCCCGTATCCAAACGACTAGGGCGTCGTTTCAACGGGGCGGCGATCAAGCCGCCCCAGCTTCTTCAGCCGCGTTCAGCCCGCACACCGTCAGCGATCTGTTTCATCTGATCTGCGGGCAGGAAGCCCCGCAGCATCTCGGTGCCCAGAACAAAGGATGGGGTGCCCGAAATCCGCATGCGCTGCGCCAGTGCCCGCGTCTTGGCAATTTCTTCGGTCACTTCGTCGCTGTCCATCGCCGCAAGGATGGCGTCACTGTCCAGTCCCAGCCCGTCCGAGATCCGGCGCAGCGTCACTTCCGAAGGCTCGCCCGTGAATTCCAGCAGGGCGTCATGGACTTGCTTGTACGCGTCATCCCCGGCGACCTGCTTGGTGGCGATGGCAAAGCGCGACGAAAGAACCGACGCATCGCCCAGAATTGGGAACTCCTTGATGATCAGGCGGATGTTGCCATCCTCGGCCAGCAGCGCGTCCACTTCGGGGACCGCGCGGCGACAGTATCCGCAACGGTAATCCATGAACTCGACGAGGGTGATGTCGCCGTCCGGGTTGCCACCGACCCAGCTATAGCCGTCATTGAACAGCTCGTCGGCGTTTTCAGCGATCAATTGCTGGTCGGCCTGTGCTTCGGCTGCGGCGTTGCGTTGCTCAAGGATGTTGATCGCCTCGAGAATGACTTCGGGATTTTCCAGGAGGTATTCCCGCACTTGCGCGCCGAACTCTGCTCTTTCGGATTCGGTCATCGAGGACAGATCCAGCGCATTGGCCGGACCGGCAATCAGGGAAAGCCCCAGAAGGGCAGGTGCTGCGTGTCTGAGGATCATTTCCGGTTCCTTTTCGATTTCTCAGCTTGTTCTGCGGCAATCAGCACATCCTGTGCCCGTTGCCAACCCGTCGAGCCTTCGGGCAACTGACCGATGGCTCGTCTTGCGTGAATTCCGGCATCCAGCAGACGCCCCTCCAAGGCGAACCGCTCGGCAGTGACGGCGGATGCCATACCGTTGTTGCCGACCTTGGAATAGGCCATTCCCAGATCCTGCATCAGGCGGCCGTTCCGGTAGTCGCGGGCGCGTGCGCTTTCCAACACCTGCAGCGCCTTTTTCGTCTGTCCGTCAGCAAGCAGGGCGCGCCCGTAGCCAGCCATGATCAATGCGTCGGTCGGAGCCAGCTCGGACGCCCTGGCATAGGCCGTGACCGCCTCCGAGACCCGAAGGTTCTCCAAAAGGATCTGCCCCTTCAGTTCGTGATAGAACGGATCGTCAGGGCGGATGGCCAGCGCACCATCAATGGCTGCCCGCGCAGCCGAAAGGTTGCGGTTCTGATGATGGGCGGCGGCTTCGCGCATCAGGCGAATATCCTGCGCCGTTTCTTCCTTGGCCCGCCGCAGGGTCCAGCCGGGAGAGCGCAGAAACGCGGACAGCTTGCCCTTGACCCGCGCAAACCAGTAGTCGGCATTGGGGTTAGATTTCGCCCGATCCCCGAATTGGTACAGAAATTCCTCGGCGGCGCGCAGACGTTCACGGCTGGTCGGGTGCGAGCGCATATAGGGATCCTGATTGATCTCGCTCAGCAATTCCTGGCCGGCGAACTTGCGGTGCAGTTCGACCATGCCGATGGGAGAAATCTCGGCCCAACGCAGGTAGCTGGCGGCGCTGCGATCCGCCGAGGATTCTTCGGCCCGCGTGTGGCCCAGAAAACTGCGGATTGCGGCCCCTTGGGTGCCGGCGGCAATGCCCGCGGCGGCCTCTCCGCCGCCCGCAGCGGCGGCAATCAGAGCCAGCGCGGTACCGAAACCGGCCGCGCGTTGAGCCGCCCGAAGGTTCTCGGCCCGGCGGGCGAGGTGCCCGTTGGCGATATGGGCCGCCTCATGCGCGATCACGGCCTGCAGCATCTCGGGGCTGTCGACCGTCAGGATCAGTCCGTGGTTCAGGTAGATCGTGTTGTAGTCGATGACGAACGCGTTGAACGTGCCGTCCTTGACGACCATCACCCGCACGCGGTTGGTGTTCAAGCCGGCGGCGCGCAAGATCGGAAAGGCAAGTTCGCGCAGCCCGTGTTCTATATCGGGGTCGCGGATCAGGCTTTGCGCGTGGCTTTGCGCGGTCGACGCCATCCACAGCGCCACCGCCAGCAGAATTGCCGGGATTGACGCCAGCCGGGATCCGCGTTCAAAAGCCATGGTCGCAACATGGGAGATGGGCATGCGAAACTCAACCCGGTCGGGCGTTGATCCCTTCATCGTGATGGACGTGATGGAGGCTGCGCGCCGCGCCGAAGAGGCCGGGCGCCACATCATCCACATGGAGGTCGGCCAACCCGGAACCGGCGCCCCGCAAGGCGCGCTGGAGGCGCTGGCCAACGCGATGCGGCAAGGCCCGCTGGGCTATACCGTCGCGCTGGGCCTGCCGGCGCTGCGGCAACGCATCGCACGGATGTACGGCGAGTGGTACGACGTCGACCTGAACCCCGAGCGGGTGGTCATCACTCCCGGATCCTCGGGCGGATTCCTGCTGGCCTTCACTGCGCTGTTCGACAGCGGCGACCGGGTGGGGATCGGCGCGCCAGGCTATCCGTCCTATCGGCAGATTCTGCGGGCGCTGGGTCTGGTGCCGGTCGATCTGCCGACCGCGCCGGAAAACCGCCTGCAACCGGTGCCACAGGACTTTGCCGGGCTCGACCTCCGGGGGCTGATGGTGGCCTCGCCCGCGAACCCGACCGGAACCATGCTGGACCACGCCGCCATGGGCGCGCTGATCGAGGCCGCACAGGGGCAGGGGGCCTCGTTCATCAGCGACGAAATCTATCACGGGTTGGAATACGAGGCTAAGGCGGTCACTGCGCTGGAATTGACCGACGAGTGCTATGTCATCAACTCTTTTTCCAAGTATTTCTCGATGACCGGCTGGCGGGTCGGCTGGATGGTGGTGCCCGAAGATCAGGTGCGCGTGGTCGAGCGCATCGCCCAGAACATGTTCATCTGCGCGCCCCATGCCAGCCAAGTCGCCGCGCTGGCCGCGATGGATTGCGAGGACGAACTGCAGGGCAACCTGGCCGTCTATCGCCGCAACCGCGACCTGATGCTGAAGGGCCTGCCCGAGGCCGGGTTCGCCAACATCGCGCCACCCGACGGGGCGTTCTATGTCTATGCCGATGTCTCGGACCTGACCGATGACAGCCGCGCCTTTGCCACCGAGATACTGGACAAGGCCGGCGTCGCCGTGACGCCGGGGCAGGATTTCGACCCGGTGCGCGGCCATACGACCCTGCGCTTTTCCTACGCGCGGTCGACCGAAGACATCGAGCAGGGCCTTGAACGGCTGCTCAGCTTCATGGCGGATCGCCGGACCGCGCAGAAGTCGACCTGAGGCGTTCACAAACCGGCCACGCTGCGATAGGCTCCTGCCAAACGATCTCGAAAAAACTTGAGGCCATGAGCAGGATATTTTTCGTATGTGCGCTGATTTGGGCGCTGGCCGGTGCCGTTTTGGCGCAGGAATTCAACGCCTTGGCGCGGGTACTGCCCGAGCAGAGCCGGATCACAGACGGCAAGGGGGCGGGGGTGACGCTTGAGCTGGGGCTCAGTCAGGGCGTCCCGTATCGCGTTTTCACACTTCAAGACCCGTACCGTATGGTCATCGATTTCCAGGAGGTCGACTGGAGCGGTCTTGACCGGGCCAAGCTGTTGCAGACCCGTCGGATCAGCGGGGTCCAGTTCGGCGCCTATGTGCCCGGTTGGTCCCGGATGGTGCTGGATCTGGGGGCGCCCTTGGCCGTCGATACGGCGGCTATGCGCGTGGACCCCGACAGCGGGGCCGCGGTTCTGACGCTGAACCTGAAAGGTACGGATTTCGACAGTTTTGCCGCCAGCGCGGGTGCGCCGCGCAATCCGGGCTGGGATTTGCCTGCGCCTGCTGTCTTGCCCCCGGTTGTGCCGCGAGATGGCGAACGACCGCTGCGCGTGATGCTGGACCCGGGGCATGGTGGCATCGACCCCGGCGCGGAATCGGGTGGCGTTAACGAAAAAACCCTGATGCTCACGTTTGCGCGCGAACTTCGGGAACTCTTGCTGCGCGCCGGCGGATACGAGGTCGTGATGACCCGGGTGGACGATCACTTCGTGTCGCTCGAACGCCGCATTTCTCTGGCCCATCGGGCCAGCGCCGATGTGTTCATTTCGTTGCACGCGGATGCATTGTCCGAGGGGCAGGCTCATGGGGCCACTGTCTATTTCCTCTCCGATGAGGCCTCGGACGTGGCCAGCCAGAAACTGGCCGAACGGCACGATCGCAGCGACCTGATCGCGGGTATCGACCTGAGCGGCTCGGACGACCAGATCGCTGACGTTTTGCTGGACATGGCACGGCAGGAGACCCAGCCGCGCTCGGAAGCTTTGGCCCATGCGCTGGCGCACGGCATGGGGCAGCAGGGCGGCCCCATGAATCGGCGCCCGATCCGCAGTGCGTCGTTTTCCGTCCTCAAGGCTGCCGACATTCCCTCGGTTCTGGTCGAGATCGGATTCATCTCCAGCCCCAGAGACTTGAAAAACCTCGTAAATCCCGAGTGGCGCATCGGAATGGCGCAAGGAATTCACCAAGGTCTTGAAGCCTGGCGCCAGCAGGATCAGATCCGCCGCGGCTTGATTGGGCAGTGACCCTGCGGCGCAAAGTGGCTAGAATGCGCCCGTGTGTTTTGACCCTTGGGTGCAGCGACACTATATAGGCGTCACCGCGAACAAAAGGCAGCAACGTGATCCGGTTCATTCTTTCGATTTTCGGGGCGGTTTTCAGCCTCGTCACCTTGGGTATTTTCATGGTCGCGCTGGTGATTGGCGCGGTCTTCTGGATGTATGGCCGCGACCTGCCCAGCCACGAGTCGCTGGCCCAGTACAAGCCGCCCACCATCAGCCGTATCTATTCGGGCAAGGGTCAACTGATCGACGAATTCGCGCAGGAGCGCCGTCTGTTCACCCCGTCCGAAGAAATCCCGGACCTCGTGAAGCACGCGTTTATCTCGGCGGAAGACAAGAACTTCTATTCGCATCAGGGGTACGACCCACGCGGGATCATCGCAGCCGGGATCGAGGCGGTCCAATCCAAGGGCGAGACGCTGCGCGGCGCGTCGACCATCACCCAGCAGGTGATGAAGAACTTCCTGCTGTCCGGCGACCGGCGGGTCGAACGCAAGATTCAGGAAATCATCCTCGCGACCAGGTTGGAAAAAACGCTGAACAAGGAACAGATCCTTGAGCTGTATCTCAACGAGATCTTCCTTGGCCAAAACTCCTACGGCGTGACCGCCGCTGCGCAGACGTATTTCAACAAGACTTTGCAGGAACTGGCCCCGCATGAGGCCGCGACGCTGGCTGCGATGCCCAAGGCGCCTTCGGACTATCACCCGGTGCGCCAGAAACAGCGTCTGTTGGATCGCCGCAACTACGTGCTGCGCGAGATGTATCAGAACGGATATATCGATCAGGCAACCTATGAGACTGAAGTGGCGCAACCGCTGCGTTCGGTTCAGAACGGTGATTTCGAAAGCTTCCGCACCGCACTGCCACCGCGCGACTATTTCACCGACGAAATCCGCCGCCAGCTGAGCGAGGACTTCGGCGAGGGTGAGTTCTTTACCGGTGGTTTCACCGTCCGGGCCTCGGTTGACGAGGAGATGCAGGTCGAAGCCGCACGCGCCCTGCGCGAGGCGCTTCAGAAATATGACCAGTCGCGCGGCAAGTGGCGCGGAACGGGTGAAACCATCCCCGAGGAAAAACTGGCAGACGAAGCGCAGTGGCGCGAAGCTCTGGCGATCATGGAAATTCCGCGGGACGTGGTGCTGCCCACGCAATGGTACCCCGCGGTGGTGCTGGATGTGGCCGATCAGCAGTTGACGGTAGGGATCGAGAACGGTCCGGCTGACGGCATCATCCCGCGCAGCGACATCAAATGGATGCAGGGTGACTTCAAGGCAAACTTCAAACGCGGCGACGTGATCCTGGTCGTTGCCGGGGAAGAGGGCCAGTGGTCCGCCCGTCAAGTTCCCGAGGTCCAAGGCGGCTTCGTGGCGATGGATGTGAACTCGGGCCGCGTTCTGGCGATGCAGGGCGGGTTCTCGTACCAGGACTCGGTGTTCAATCGGGCCACGCAGGCGCAGCGCCAACCGGGATCGGCCTTCAAGCCTTTCGTTTATGCGGCAGCACTGGACAGTGGCTACAGCCCCGCGACCATCGTCGTGGACGCCCCGATCGAAGTGAACACACCGCAGGGCCTGTGGACCCCAAAGAACTCGACCAACAAATTCTACGGGCCGACGCCCCTGCGCACCGGGATCGAGCAGTCGCGGAACCTGATGACCATCCGACTGGCCCAAGAGGTTTCGATGCCGGTGGTTGCGGGATACGCGGAGCGGTTCGGTGTGTATGACAACATGGGTCCCTACCTGGCCAATGCCCTGGGGGCCGAGGAGACGACGCTCTACAAGATGGTGGCGGCCTATGCGATGTTCGCCAACGGCGGCGAGCGCGTCGAACCGACCTTGGTCGACCGGATTCAGGACCGGTTCGGCAAAACGATCTATCGGCATGATGACCGACAGTGCCTGGATTGCAACTCCAGCTGGCTGGAGCCCGACGCCTCACCTACGATCGTGACCGACCGAGAGCAGGTGATGGATGCAATCACGGCTTATCAGCTGACGTCGATGATGAAGGGCGTGGTTGATCGCGGCACCGCGTCACGTGTGGTCAATCTGCCGGTTCCGACGGCTGGCAAGACCGGTACGACCAACGAATCCAAGGACGCCTGGTTCATCGGCTTCACCTCGAACATCGTTGCCGGGTGCTACATCGGGTATGATCGCCCGCGCCCGATGGGGCGGGGTGCTTACGGCGGCACGCTGTGCGGTCCGGTCTTCCAGAGCTTTATGGAAAAGGCCGTCGAGAAATACGGCGGCGGACCGTTCGAAGTGCCGCCGGGTGGGCACTTCATCAAGATCGACCGTTTCAGCGGTGCCCGTCTGCCGGATGACGCATCGGGTGACTATGTGGTGGCCGAGTATTTCCGTGATGGCGTCGACGGGTTCATCGACCGTGTCTATGACGGTGGTTTTGCGATGGGGTCCGATCTGCCGTTGTTCGAAGAAGTGACCAATGGCGGGCGCCAGGTCCAGACCTCGACCGGGCAGACCATCATCGTGGGGCCCAAGGCCAGCCAGGGCGATCTTCAGGGCGGCGGACTTTACTGATCTGCAGCGCTTAGAAACAGGCGCAGCAGATCGGCCTCCGGGTCACTCTCGACCGATCCGCCGGACCGCCAGCATATGGACAGGGCGCATTTGGCCGCCGCCCACCGGGCCAGACGCGCCCGCGAAACATTCATCGCCGCGGCGTACAGATCCAGACACGCGGAAGTCTGCCCGACTTCGCGCACAAGGTCCGGCATGCCTTTTGGGTGCCGCAGCGCATTTGCCAGTTCGAACGCCGGATCCCCGACATAACCCTTGGCATCGATCACGCGCGGGCCGGACGCAGTCAGGATGACATTGTCGGGGTGCAGGTCTCCATGCAGGGGGAGATGCACGGGTTGCGTCTGCAGCAGATCCTGAGCCAAAGCTATGGCGCGCCGCATATCGGTTTGCAGGGGCCGCGTACATTGATCGGTAAATCCGACGTCGAAAAGCGGTGCAAACACTTGCTCCAAAGGCCTCAGCCCGCTCACTTCGACAATCGGATCAGCATGCAGGTTCCGCGCCGTTTCAGCCAGTAGTGTCAGGGCGTCGGCCACGTTGCCCGCCCGTGCATGATCGCCGAGGGTCGGACCCTCGAGCCACTCCATCATGACCGCCCGGCGGTCTTCGGCCAGGATCGCGACGGCGCCCCGGTCGCGCCAGGCAGCCAGCAGGCGGCATCCCGGCGCCTCGTTGCCGCGATCGGCGCGGCGATAGAGTTTGAGCGCGACTTCAGACCCGTCCTCACGTTTGGCCCGCCAGACACGCGCCGCGCCGGTATCCGCCGCCAGCCGCGGGTCGGCCAGATGCCATTTCTTCAGGAACTGCTCCGGTCCGTGCTGCATTTGCCTTTCGGGTCATCTTGTGGTGGCCTGAACCTCTTGCTATCACGCAGGCCTGATTGAGCAAGTTGGGACCTGACCATGCGCGCCGAAATCCAGAACATCGTGGCCGAGATCCAAAAATCGCTGGAGCTGCTGGCCCAGCGTATGGACTATGAAACCGCGCCGCACCGGCTGGAGGAATTCAACGCCCGCGTCGAAGACCCCAACCTGTGGGACAACCCCGAAAACGCGCAGAAGCTGATGCGCGAACGGCAGGTTCTGGTCGATGCGATCGAGACCTACGAGTCGATCAAGACTGATCTGAACGACAACATCGAACTGATCGAACTGGGCGAGATGGAGGGCGACGAAGAGGTCGTCAAGGATGCCGAAGAGGCCCTAAAGAAACTGCGCGACAAGGCGGCCGAAAAAGAGCTCGAGGCGCTTCTGGACGGCGAGGCCGACGCCAACGACACCTTCCTTGAAATCAACGCGGGCGCCGGGGGCACCGAAAGCTGCGACTGGGCCTCGATGCTGGCGCGGATGTATGTCCGCTGGGCCGAGAAAAAGGGCTACAAGGTCGAGCTGCAGTCGGAAACTCCGGGCGAAGAGGCGGGGATCAAGTCGGCGGCTTACAAGATCTCGGGCCATAACGCCTATGGCTGGCTGAAGTCCGAAAGCGGCGTGCACCGGCTGGTCCGCATCTCGCCCTATGACTCGGCGGCCAAGCGGCACACGTCGTTCAGCTCGGTCTGGGTCTATCCGGTGGTGGACGACAATATCGAGATCGAAGTGAACCCGGCCGATATCCGCGTCGACACCTACCGGTCCTCGGGGGCGGGCGGTCAGCACGTAAACACCACAGACTCGGCGGTGCGGATCACCCACATCCCGACCGGCATCGTGGTGACCAGTTCGGAAAAATCGCAGCACCAGAACCGCGACATCGCCATGAAGGCGCTGAAATCGCGCCTGTACCAGATGGAACTGGACCGCCGCAACGCCGAGATCAACGCCGCGCACGAAGCCAAGGGCGATGCCGGCTGGGGCAACCAGATCCGGTCCTATGTTCTGCAGCCCTATCAGATGGTCAAAGACTTGCGCACCAGCTACGAGACGTCGGACACAAAAGGGGTTCTGGACGGTGATCTGGATGCATTCATGGCGGCCACTCTGGCTCTCAAGGTCTCGGGTAAAAGCCGGGCCGAGGCGCAGTCGGACGACTGATGCCGCGCGGTTGATCTGCGTGGAAAAGATATATCCAAAACACCGGGTTTAAATGCACACATGGGGTCGCTAGGCTGAGCGCAAGCAAAGCTCGGACGTAACCCCATGAACCTAAGCGATACTTCAGCCGCTGATCTTCTCGAGAAACTCGCGACAGGGCATTTGTCAGCCGTCGAGTTGATGCGCGCGACGCTCGACCGGATTGCCCAGGTGAACGGGCAGGTCAATGCTATCGTCGCGCTGCAGGACGAGGATGTGCTTATGGCACAAGCCCGGGACGCCGACGACAAGTCGGGCCGCGGGCCGCTTCATGGGCTTCCGATTGCCGTCAAAGACCTGGTTAATGTGGCTGGCATCGCGTCGACCCAGGGGTCGCCGGTTTTTCGCGATCACGTCCCAGCCGTCGACGACCTGATCGCAGCACGGTTGCGGGCCGCCGGAGCTATTCTGATCGGAAAGACGAACACACCGGAGTTCGGGTTGGGCTCGCACACCTTCAATCCGGTCTATGGCGCAACCCGGAATCCATACGATCCGGCCCGGTCCTGCGGTGGGTCGTCGGGTGGCGCAGCGGTGGCCTTGGCCACTGGGATGGTCGCGCTGGCGGATGGGTCGGACATGATGGGCAGCCTGCGCAATCCGGCCGCGTGGAACAACGTGTACGGCTTCAGGCCCAGCTGGGGCCGGGTTCCCTCGGAACCACAGGGTGATTTGTTCCTGCACCAGCTCTCGACCTTGGGTCCGATGGCCCGCAGCCCGCAGGATATCGGACTATTGCTGGATGTGATCTCTGGCCCCGATCCGAGGCAGCCTTTGAGCGTTCCCTGCGAACCCGTCACCCCATTGTCCGTCGAAAGCCTGGACGGGATGCGGATCGGATGGCTGGGAGATTGGGGCGGCGCATTCCCGACCGAGGAAGGGATTCTGACCCAATGCAGCAACGAGTTGGCGATTTTTGAGGGACTTGGCGCAACCGTCGAGGACGTACCGCCGCCCTTCGATGCCGAACGCCTGTGGAACAGCTGGATCACCCTGCGGTCGTGGAGCGTAGCAGCAAGTCTGCTGCCTTTGGCCGACCGAAAAGACGCCCTTAAGGACACCGCGCAATGGGAGCTGGAGCGAGGTCTGGCCCTGACGGCGATGGAGGTCCATGCAGCCAGCGTCACCCGTTCGGATTGGTACCGTCGGGCGGTCGAACTGTTTGCCGAGTATGATGCGCTGGTGTTGCCGGCGGCTCAGGTGTGGCCGTTCCCTGTGGATCAGCCGTATCCGCGCAGCATTGGTGGGGTCGCGATGGACACCTATCATCGTTGGATGCAGGTGGTCACACCGGTCAGCCTGATTGGTCTGCCCTGCCTTTCGATACCGGCGGGGTTTGGCCCCGGAGGACTGCCGATGGGAATGCAACTGTTCGGGCCGCGCGGCAGCGACGCGCAACTGCTGGCTTTGGGGGCCGCCTATCACGCCGTGACGCATTGGCCGCAAAAACGCCCGGCCATGGCCTGAGGGCAAGGGGAGGAGAAACGTAACATGGAAAAGCCATTCGGAGTGCCAACGCTGAAACCGGCGGATATCGGCATGTTGCGCACGGCGCTGCATCGCGCCTGGCAGGATTATCGCCGCGCACCGGTCTTTGGCCTGCTGTTCGGCGGCTTCTACGTTCTGGTCGGGTGGTTGATGGCCTGGGTAACCGTGCAAACGGGCACCTCGTTCTGGCTGGTGCTGGCTGCCATCGGCTTTCCTCTGATCGGGCCATTCGCCGCCGTGGGTTTGTACGAGGTATCGCACCGGCTCGAGCGGAATGAGCCTTTGGACTATGGCGCCATCTTCGGTGTCGTGATCCAGCAGAGCCGCCGTCAGTTGCCGTCGATCTGCGCGATCATCGTCGTGATGTTTCTGTTCTGGTTCTTTCTCGGCCACATGATCTTTGCGCTGTTCATGGGGCTGTCGACAATGACAAACGTGTCGTCATCGCTTGAGGTATTTCTGACACCCAACGGTCTGGCCATGCTGGCTGTCGGCACTGCTGTAGGCGCGTTCTTTGCCATCCTGCTTTACATGATCACCGTGTTGTCGATCCCGATGCTGCTGGACCGGGAACTCGACTTCGTCACTGCCATGATCTCGAGCTATGCCTATGTCAGCGTGAACAAGCGGGTCATGTTGGGCTGGGGTGCCTTCATTGCGGTCATGACCTTTGTCGCCATGGTGCCCTGGTTTTTGGGATTGCTGATCGTGTTGCCTCTGTTCGGTCATGCCAGCTGGCACCTGTATCGGCAGATCACCGAAGACGATGCAGCGGCGGGGCCGGTCGCCGAGCCGGCCCAAGCCTAGGTTCTCGGGGTCAGGAATCGGGCACTTCGCGGCCCATGTCGACCAGCATCTGACGCAGACGTCCCGCGCCGGGCAGGTTGGCTTCAAGCGCATGGACATAGGCGTGGGTCAGAAAAAAGCTCCGGGCGTCGTCGTCCTGCTGGCTGGCGGCGGCCAATTCGTACAATTCAGCCAAAGCCGTGATGTCACCCGCCGCATGTGCCTGCAGAAGGCGGGTGTGCAGGTCGGTCATTCAGCGGCCAGTTCGTTGCGATGTGCCATCAGACGCTGCGCCACCCAGTCGTGGAACAGATGGGTCGGCCCGTCCATCGCCGGCGAGAAATGTCCGCCGTCAAACCCCGGCGCCGCGCGGCCACGCTGCATCCCTTCTACGACGAACACATCCTCTTCAAAGACCACTTTCCACTGCTCGGCATTGCGGGCGCGCAGATCCGCATCGGTATCCGGCGCCGAATAGAACAGGTGGATGTGCTCCGAGGTCCGGTTCTGGGCCTCGGGCCGCAGAATGATGGCGAAGGCGTGGTCCCGGTGCACGCCCAGCAGCACGTTGGGGAAGGCGGCAATGTATTCGGCTGCGGTGTCCCATTTCTCGCTGAGACCTTCGAAATCGGGAAAAACCCGACCGTCCTCAGTTTTCAGTTGCCGATAGACCAAGGTTCCCTGACCGGAATAAAGGCCGGGCTCCTGGATGTGATAGTGATCCTCAAGCCGCGAGTAACTGTTCAACCCGGGATGCACCCACGGCAGGTGATAGCTTTCACAGTAGTTCTCGACCGCCAGTTTCCAGTTGCAATTGACGTCCAACCGAAAGGAACTTTCCGGGCCGCCGTGGTACAGCGGCTTGTCGAACTCGGCCCAACGCTCGATCAGCCTGGCGTTGGCATCCTCGAACGTCGGCGCGTCGCCCGAGACGTTGATCCAAACCACGTCGCGCCATATATGGCTACGCACCTCGATCAGGCCGAGTTCCGATTTGCTGACCGCGTCATGTGCGTTCTGGCCCGGGCCGCCCACATGCGGCGTGGCAACCAGCCGGCCTTCGGTGGAATAGCACCAGCTGTGATAGGGGCAGCGAATGGCGCCTTCGATCTTGCGGGGCTCTTCGACCAGGATCATGCCGCGGTGACGGCAGATATTCTGAAACACACGGACCGTACCGGAACGGTCACGCAGCAACAGGAGCGGAATACCCATGAACTCCAGCGGAACCGCGTCACCGGGCTCGGGGACATCGGCGGTGACCGCGAGACCGGCCCAGCCATCCAGCAGCAGGGCGCGAGTTTCTTCGGCGTGCAGGGCAGGGTCCGTATAATGTGCGTTGGGCAGGCCCAGAGCGGTTTCAATGCTCTGACGAACAGCCGACAGTTCGGTTGGGGTGCTGGCCATCTGGTTCTCCTCGCTTCTCCACCAGCCTAGGCATCCGGGGCCAGCCCTCGCTTACACTTCTGCGACTCCGGCTTTTCTCACAACGACATGCACGGGAGTTTGGGCGGTTTCCTATGTCCGGCGCGCCAGTCTTGCCGCCTCCAGCGTTGCCCGGAAATCGTGGCCCAGATGGCGGATTTCCAATCTGTAGATGTGCGGAGTAGCCGCAGAGTGCTCCATGCACGAACCGATCCAGACGCCGTTGCCATCGGTCATGTCCTTGCGGATCACCATCGTCTTGCTGTCACGACCAGCCTCGCGCGACAAGACTGCGTAGATATTTGGTCCGGCGCAGGCGGCGAAGCCACGAAGTTCACGGCCCGTGGCGGAACGCGTACCGGCCATGGCCGGCGGCAGGAAGCCGCGCAGGACAGCACACTGATGCAGGTGCCGGGTTTGAACCAGCCAATGATGGGCGCGTGGATCGGCTTCGCCGCCATGTTGCGTCACAAGATAGACGCCGCTTGGAAACGTGTCCTCGGTCAAGGCTGCCAGTCCGGGCCGAAGGAACTGGACCACGCTTTCGGGCAGGTCACAGCGCCGGGGCGCGGGGATTTCCTCAAGCGGTTTCAGCAGAATGCGGGCGTCCACGTCAAAGAACCGGCAGATGCGGTCCAGAACGTCCGGGCGTGGAAAACTCTCGCCAGAAAGATACCGGTTGAACTGCGTTCGGTTGACGCCCAGCTGTCTGCACAGTTCGGCGACCGAAGGATAGCGGTCGGCAAGTTGCCTGAGATTCGCCCCCAGCATGTTGCGCAGCTCGGCGGGCGTGCGAGTGTCTACGGCCATGTCTCACTCTGGTTTGCAACGGTTCGGGAAACACGACCGGATCGGCCAGAAAGGCCGGTCGCCAGTCAAGAAATCGCAAAATTGACCCCATGGAACACGCAGTTTGCGTATTCTGGTCCAAGCGTAACGCGCTCAGGCGCGAACGCAATAGGCATTAAGCCTATTTGTATGGTCTTTTTCCTGTCAGTGCTCAGTTGTGCACCTGCAGGAAACGATCCGACAACGCAAAACGCCCCGTCAACGAGGGCGACGGGGCGTTTTGATGGGTTCGCGAAAAATCAGTTGCCGCGCAGCAGGGCCGCGACGCCTGTCCGTGCAACCTCGACAGAGCCCAGCGGGCGCATCAGATCGGCAAATGCATCGATCTTGTCCGGCGCGCCGGTGATTTCGAAGATGAACGAATTCAACGTGCTGTCCACGACATTGGCCCGGAAAATGTCGGCAAGGCGCAACGCCTCGACCCGCTTGTCGCCTTCGCCAACGACCTTGATGATCGCCAGTTCCCGTTCGACCGAAGGGCCTTCGACTGTCAGGTCATGTACGTCATGCACCGGGACGATACGGCCCAGCTGAGCCTTGATCTGTTCGATCACCTGCGGTGTACCGGTGGTGACGATCGTGATGCGGCTGAGGTGTCCGGTATGGTCGACCTCGGCCACGGTCAGGCTTTCGATGTTGTAGCCGCGCCCCGAGAACAGCCCGATGACCCGGGCTAGAACCCCCGGTTCGTTTTCGACCAAAACAGCAATCGTGTGGCGTTCCTGCACGTCGGAGAAGGTCGGGCGCAGGTTGTAGGCCGAGTGGCGGGTGGAACCTTTTCGGATCTTGAGTGCAGTCATTGGAAGACCTCATCGTTGGCAGAGGAATAGTCTGGCGCCCGCAGCCGTTGAACAACGGCGCCGATACAGACCAGACAGGAAAGATACAAAAGCGGTGCAAAAAGCAGGCGGATCGAGATGTCGGCTTCGCCGCGGAACAGAAAGGCGAAGAAAGCGGGGGCGGCACCCAGCCACATCGCTCCGGCCAGCGCCAGGCCCCATGGGCTGTTCGTCAATACACCTGCGCGCAAAAGGAATAGTCCCGCAGCGGCGATCAGTGCAGATTCGTAGAACCACAGGTATGGGGTGGACAGCATGACCGCCAGCGCAAGCACAGCGGCGCGCAGGTCAAAACCGATGCGGGGGCTGCGCCAGGTGATCGTGACCATGATGGCCGCGCAGGCTGTGATCGTCCACTGAACGGCCAAGGCGACAGGCTCGGGCAGCCCAAAGCTGGCGAGCGTCGAATAGGGGCTAAGCATCAGATTGTTTTCGACGATGGTTTCACGCACCACCGAAAAGTGGACCGCCATCATGTTGCGCATTTCCAGCCAGTATTCCGGACCGTAGAGCGCGGTCGCCAACCCCGAGATGACCAGGGTCGTGACGCCGGCCGAAATGATGGCCGGCCACGCCCGGCACGCCAGCAAAGCAAAGGGGATCAGGATGCCCAGCTGAGGTTTGAGCGTCAGAAGGCCGATAAAGAATCCGGCAAGAACCAAACGTTGGTTCTTGAGCGCTGCAAGTGCCGCCAGCAAACCGGCCATCCACAGGGCTGCGGTCTGCCCCATGAACAGGGTCGGCAATATCGCGGGCGGCAGCGCGAATGCGAGCCAGACCGGTGTGATGCCTTCCGCGAACGGCCGGGCGGCGAATATCATCGCGACGATCGACGCGATCGAGAAGACCAGCCAGGCAATGGGGAAGGGAAGGGCGCCCAAGGGTTGCAGCGTTGCAAGAAACGCCGGCGGGTAAGACCAGGGCATCCAGTCATCTTCCTTGATGACGTTGTGCATGGCGGTCAGGCTGTCGACACTGAAGGCCGACAGAGGCTCACCCAGATGGGCCAGACGTCCGGCGGCCCAGAAGACCCGAAAGTCGATCGGAAAGCCGGCGCTGCCATTGGCCGCGATCTCGCTCCAGCTGAGGCCGAGCCAGATGACAAAGACCCCTAGCACCAGCGCCGGGACAAGAATGCCCAACTGCCAGCCGCGACGCCCCGCAAAAATCTGCAGGTTCTCGCGTGGAGATGTCTGAGTGGGGATGCCGGGCATGTTCCGTCCTGTCCTGTGAGCGTCCATCAGGGCCAACAGCGTGGCCCTGTGTCCGCAAGCAATATCAAACCAGCACCGCGCCGCCAGCTTGAATGACACCCTTCGTTTCGGCCTCGCCCAGCAGCATCTCGTTATGGGCCTTGCCCGACGGGATCATGGGGAAGCAGTTCTCGTGCTTTTCCACCAGACAGTCAAAGATCACCGGACCGTCGTAATTGATCATCTCCATGATCGCGTCATCCAGATCGGCGGGGTCTTTGCAGATGATCCCCTTGGCCCCGAAGGCCTCGGCCAGCTTGACGAAATCGGGCAGGGCCTCGGACCACGAATGCGAGTAGCGTTCGCCGTGCAGCAGTTCCTGCCACTGGCGCACCATGCCCAGGCGTTCGTTGTTCAGGATAAACTGTTTCACCGGCAGGCGGTATTGGACGGCGGTGCCCATCTCCTGCATGTTCATCAGCCAACTGGCCTCGCCCGCGACGTTGATCACCAGCGCGTCCGGGTGTGCCATCTGCACCCCGATCGAAGCCGGGAAGCCATAGCCCATGGTGCCCAGCCCGCCCGAGGTCATCCAGCGGTTGGGGTCTTCGAACCCAAGGAATTGCGCGGCCCACATCTGGTGCTGGCCCACCTCGGTACAGACATAGCGATCGTGGTCCTTGGTCAGCGCCTCGAGCCGTTCCAGCGCGTATTGGGGTTTTATCGACTTTTCGCTGTTGGTGTAGGCAAGGCAGTTGACCTTGCGCCAGTCCGAGATCTGGGCCTGCCACTTGGCGATCGCTTCGGTGTTGGTTTTGCGACCACGCGCCTTCCAGACCTTCAGCACGTCTTCCAGAACATGCGCCACGTCCCCCACGATGGGGATGTCCACCCGGATCACCTTGTTGATCGAGGACGGGTCGATGTCGATATGCGCCTTTTTCGACTTGGGCGAGAACGCGTCGATACGCCCCGTGATCCGATCGTCGAAACGGGCGCCGACATTGATCATCAGATCACAGTCATGCATGGCCATGTTCGCCTCGTACAGACCGTGCATGCCCAGCATCCCGACCCAGTTCTTGCCCGATGCCGGGTAGGCGCCCAGGCCCATCAGGGTCGAGGTGATGGGGAACCCGGTCGCGTCGACCAGCTCGCGCAGCAGTTGGCTGGCAGCGGGGCCTGAGTTGATCACGCCGCCGCCGGTGTAGAACACGGGCCGCTTGGCGGTTTCGATGGCGGCGACCAGTTCGGTGATCTCTTCGATGTCGCCCTTGAGCGCCGGTTGATAATGCGAGGTCGATGGTTTCGGCGCGGTGTATTTTCCGGTGGCAAACTGGACGTCTTTGGGAATGTCGATCAACACAGGACCGGGACGGCCCGCGGTGGCGACATGAAAAGCCTCGTGCATGGTTTCCGCCAACGAGTTGGTGTCTTTGACCAGCCAATTGTGCTTGGTGCAGGGCCGGGTGATGCCCACCGTGTCCGCCTCTTGGAACGCATCCGAGCCGATCATGAACGTCGGCACCTGACCGGTCAGAACCACGATCGGGATCGAATCCAGAAGCGCGTCGGTCAGGCCGGTCACCGCGTTGGTCGCGCCGGGCCCCGAGGTCACCAGTGCGACACCGGGTTTGCCGGTTGAACGGGCATAGCCCTCGGCGGCATGTATCGCGCCCTGTTCATGCCGCACCAGGATGTGACGGATGTCATTTTGCAGAAAGATCTCGTCATAGATCGGTAGCACGGCGCCGCCGGGGTATCCGAATACCGTGTCCACGCCCTGATCCTTGAGGGCCTGGACCACCATCTTTGCGCCGGTCATCTCACGTGTCATCTGCTTTGCTCCGTTCGCGACATGTGTCTTGCGTTTGACAAAAAAAAGCCCCCGAAGTTTCGGAGGCGCATGGGTTCGATTATGGCTTACCGTTACCGGCCCATGCGCGTGGTTCCTACGATTACGACTAGCGTTCTCATCGCCAGAGGCTCCTTTTTGCGTGGGGCAGACATTATGGGCGGCGCGAAGGGGCGTCAACAGGCAATCTGGCCAATTTCCTGACTCTGATGTCGAATTTTGCGACATTTTGTTGCGCAGATTGCCGCATGTGGGGAAATTTCCGGAAATACTGGCCGAGTTTTGCCGAGTTCCCAGCGGTGGTCGAGGTCAGAATGCGTCAGAGCGATGTCTGAAACGGGCATGATGCGGGGTCCGGGCTGGGTCAGGCTGGGGCTGCGAACAAGTCAGGGAGGACGGCATGCTGGTGGATCTGGTGGACCTAGGGCGCTATCCGATCGATCGTCCGAATTCGGCGGCCTATGATCGGTTGATCGATGACATTCGTCGTGACCTCGACAAGGATGGTTGCGCAGTTTTACCCGGATTTGTCCACGAAGACGGGTTGAGTCAGTTGCTGACCGAAGCCGAAGCCGTCGCGCCGAGTGCGCATCGCAGTTTCAACCGGACCAACGCCTATTTCACCAAGGACGATCCCCGCTTTGGTATCGCCCACCCGATCCGTCGGTTCTATGACCGGTCGAACGCCTTTGTTCCGGCCGACAATTTCCCGTCTACCGGCCCCCTGCGCAGAATCTACGAGTTCGAAGGATTTCTGCCCTTCATCCGCGACGCGTTGAATGAACCCGCGGATCGGTTCTTTCGCTACGATGATCCATTGGCGGATGTGATCATCAACGTGGTCGAAGAGGGGCAGGGCTTTCCGTGGCATTTCGACACGAACAACTACACGGTTACTCTGGCGATCCAGAATGGCGAGCAAGGCGGCGCCTTTGAATACGCGCCGAACCTGCGCACCGCTGAGGAGGAGAACTTTGACAAGGTGGCCTCGGTTCTAGACGGCAATATGGGAATGGTGCGCCAGTTGGAGCTCAATCCCGGTGATCTGCAAATCTTTCGGGGGCGCTATTCCTTGCATCGCGTGGCGCCAGTGTCGGGTGCACGGCCGCGCTACGTGGGGATATTCTCCTTTGTCGAGGCCGAAGGCATGTGTGGCGGGGTCGAGCGTACTCGGCAGCTCTACGGCCGTGTGCTGCCGTGTCATCGCGACAGGGAGGGGGTGCGAAACGATGAGCTTCTGGACTGACCCGTGCTAGGGTGGAGCAGTCAGATCCTGCCAGGGAGTGCAAGGTGCCACGTATTCTTCAGCTGACCCCCTTTGTCCTGTGTTCCTCGCTGAGCCGGCAAATTGCATTCTACTGCGATCGCCTGGGTTTCGCGTGTGGGTTCACGCAAGACAACTATGCTTTTCTCAGGCTTGGCCCGGTTGCAATTCGCCTGCTGGAATGCCCGCCGCGCGCAGATGGCCTGCCGCTGGGCCACGAGCAATCCTTTTATATCGATGTCGAGGATATAGACGATTTGTACGAAAGCCTGAGTCCCAAACTCGAAGACCTGCCCGAAGGGCGGGTTCGTGCGCCATTTGATCAGCCATATCAACAGCGAGAGTTTCACGTTCTGGATGAGGACGGCACGCTGATCTTTTTCGGCGAAGGAATCCGTTGAAGCGCGGAAGCTGCGCTGATGGTGCGGCCGTCAGAAGGCCACGCCGGTTCCTTGCAGAACGCCATGTTCCAGCGCATATCGGGTCAGGCCGGCAGTCGATGAGATGCCCAGCTTGCGCTTGATGTTTTTGCGATGGGTTTCGACCGTGCGAACCGAAATATCCAGCGCCAGCGCGACTTCCTTGTTCGACTTGCCTTGCGCCAATTCCAGAAGGATCGTCTGCTCGCGTCCGGTGAGTGCTTCGCGCGCCGCATCCTCTTTCGGTTCCAGCGATCCGATCGCCCCGGTGCACAGATAGCGCTCTCCACGCATGACCGCGTCTATGGCCTGCTTGATTTCGTCAGTCGGCACATCCTTGAGAACATAGCCCTTGGCCCCGTGGCTCAATGCGGTCGAGATGTATTCCGGGCTGTCATGCATCGACAGAATGAGAATGCGGGTGTCGGGCAACCGTTCGAGGATCAGTTCAGTGGCGCTGAGCCCCCCGAGCCCCGGCATGTTCAGATCCATCAGGATGACATCGGGCTGCAGGCGCGCGGCCTGATCAACCGCGTCACGGCCATTGCCCAACGTGCCGACGACCTTGATGTCGTCAAAACTCTCGAGGATCGACTGGATGCCCTCGGCGACCATGGGGTGATCGTCGACGATAAGGACTCGGATCGTTTCGGTCATCAGGAACCGGCCTTTCCTTTGGGTGTCGCGTCTTCCTGCGGCGGCAACAGGTGGCTCAGCGGCAGGCTGACTTCGATCACTGTACCACTTTGTGCGCCGCGTGATGACAGGATACGCAGGGACCCGTCAAGCTGTTCTATGCGCTCTTGCATGTTGCGCAGCCCGATCCCGGTGCTGACCCGGCCCGGTCGTGACCGAAGGCCACGCCCGTTGTCGGTGATGCGCATGGTCGCGCCCTTCTTGTGGCCGCGCAGGTCGATCGTGACGCGGGTTGCGCCAGAATGGCGTTCGATATTCGTCAGCGCCTCTTGCGCGATACGGTAGAGGGCGATCTTGCTGTCCTGGTCCAGACGATTGCGGAACACGACGGTCGAAAACTCGGTCTCGATCCCGGTCCGTTCGCGGAAATCGTCGGTCAGCGCCTTCAGGGCCGGGCCAAGGCCCAAGTCATCCAAGACGCCTGGCCGCAGGTCGCGACTGATGCGGCGCACTTCGGTTATCGCGGTTCCCAGGTTGTCGATGCCCTTGTCCAGCGGCGCACGTGCGCCGTCATGATCGCCCTTGGACAGGCGCCGCCGGGCATTGTCCAGCGCATAGCGCACCCCGACCAGGATCTGGCTGATCCCGTCATGCAGCTCACGCGCCACCCGGCCGCGCTCTTCCTCCTGCGCGTCGATGACCCGCTTGGTCAGTTCCTTCAGCTTGGCATCCGCAAGCCGGCGTTCGCGGATGTTCAACAGCATCCCCGAGGCGAAGACGATCAGAACCGCCGCCAGAACGATACCGCCTATATACAGGAACGTGCGTTGCACCCGCGCTTCGACCTCGGCGCGGGCATTTGCAACGGTGGCCACGATGTCGTCGATGAATACACCGGTTCCCACGGCCCAACGCCAATCCTGCAGGCCGACGACATAAGCGATCATCATCGCCTCTTCCCCGGTCGAGGGCTTCTGCCACATGAAACTGTGCCATCCGGCACCCTGCCGGGCCAGGCGGATGAACTCGTCGACGACCGGAACACCCTCGCTGTCCGTCAGGCCTTCCCAGTTCTGATTGATGAACTCGGTCTGGCGCGGGCTGACAAGGTTGTTGCCGTCATAATCATACACGAAGAAGAACCCGTCCTTTCCGTAGATCATCGCCGACAGGATCTGGGTCACCAGATTCTGGGCGACCTTGTCATCCGGAGACGCGCGTCCGTAGATGTATGCGAACCCGTTTCGGGCCTGTGTCACGTAATTGCGCAGCTCTTCCTTCTTGGCCTCGATCAGCCGACGCTCCAACGCCTTGATCTCGCGTTCAGCCGTCGCGCGGGATTCGTAGGCCACCATGACCGCGATCGCGGCCACGGCCACGACCAGCGGAATGGCCGCAACCAGCGACAGCTTCTGAGCATAGGTCAGTGAAAGCAGAGCGCGGAATTTCCCCATGGTCGAATCGATACGCAAGCGGGGGTGAAATTGCAAAGAGATTGGGCATTCCGGCGCTCGGAACGCCCGGAACTCGCGGTTTGCGGGTAGAAATGAGCCCGGGAATTGCGCGTTCTGCAGAAAAAACCATCTGATCTACGTAGTAATAGGTATTCCTTTTCAACCGGCCATCATTAGGGTGACGCTACCGTAAACGACTGGCTCGGGCGCTGCCCGAGTCGTGACTATGAAGGGGAGGAATACTCTTATGGATCGTCGTAAGTTTCTAAAGACGTCGGCACTGGGCGGCTCGGCCGCAGCGGCAACCGCACTGGCGGCACCTGCCTATGCGCAGGGCAAGCGCACGCTGACCATGGTTACCTCGTGGGGCCGCGGTCTGGCTGGCGTGTTCGACAGCGCGCAGCGTTGCGCCGACAGCATCACCGCAATGTCCGACGGCAACCTAACCGTTGACATCAAGGCCGCGGGCGAACTGGTGGGCGCGTTCGAAGTGTTCGACGCGGTCTCGTCGGGTCAGGCTGACATGTATCACGCCGCTGACTATTACTTTGTCGGTCAGCACCCGGGCTATGCGTTCTTCACCGCCGTTCCGTTCGGAATGACCGCGCAGGAACTGGTGAACTGGTACTATTTCGATGGCGGCATGGAGCTGCATGACGAACTGGGCCAGATCTTCGGCCTGAAATCGTTCCTGGCAGGCAACACCGGTGCGCAGGCCGGCGGCTGGTACTCGAAAGAGATCAACAGCCCCGAAGACTTCAACGGCCTGAAGTTCCGTATGCCGGGTCTGGGCGGCAAGGCTCTGGGCAAACTGGGCGCATCGGTTCAGAACATTCCGGGTTCGGAAGTGTACCAGGCGCTGTCCTCGGGTGCCATCGACGGCACCGAGTGGATCGGTCCCTGGGCCGACGAAAAGGCCGGTTTCCAGGAGATCACCAAGATCTACTACACCGCCGGTTTCCACGAGCCGGGCGCAGGCCTGTCGCTGGCCACCAACCGCGACGTGTTCGAAAGCCTCTCGCCGGCGCACCAGAAGATCATCGAGATCGCTGCCGGCGAAGCGCACCAGTGGAACCTGGCACAGTTCCTGGCCAACAACGGCGCGGCGCTGCAGCGTCTGCAGGCCGGTGGCGTAAAGGTCATGGAATTCCCCGACAGTGTCTGGGATGCCTTCGGACAAGCCAGCCAGGAAGTTCTGGCCGAGAACATGAGCGACGAGCTGTTCAAGAAGATCCACGACAGCGCGATGGCATCGATGAAAGCCTCGTCGTCGTGGCTGAACATGTCTTCGGGCGTCTACACCGCGCAGCGCGACCGCGTTCTGGGCTAACTGGCCGTCTGGCAATCAAACGGTTTCCCCGCCACGTGCGGGGAAACCTTTCCTGTTGCAGATGCGCGGATCGCACGGTTTTCCGCTATAATCAGCGTCGCAACCAACGGGACCTGGGGACATTATGCAGGACGAAAACGGTATCTCGTTCTTCGGCGCCCTGTGGAACGGACTGGTTTGGTTCGTTCAGAGCATCGCCGAAGCCTTCTATAATTTCGGATACGCCATCACGCATCCGCAGCTGTGGCTGAACTGGTCGGACAAAGAAGCAATCATGCGCTTTGTCTACTACGGCGGGTCGGTCGAGTTCTTTTTCGTGGTCTTCACGATCTTCCTCGTGCTGACCGCGATCGGGCTTTACTTCCGTGGCTTCATGTGGGGCATGGTGCGCGTTTTGGAAGGGTTCGCCAACACGACCGGGCGTTTCTTTGCCTGGGCGGGCCTGCTGATGGTGATCCAGCAAATCGTCATCGTATTCATGCAGCGCGTGTTCGCGCGGCCTGACATGGCGTTTGGTCTGGGTATCCCGTTCCAGATGGATATCAGCTGGTATGCCGAAGAGCTGAAGCTGTACAACGCGCTCGTCGTCTGCCTGTGCTGCACCTACACCTTCGTGCAGGGCGGCCACGTCCGCGTGGACCTCGTTTATGCCGGCATTTCACACCGGGCCAAGCGTGTGGTCGACATGCTGGGCTCGATCCTTTTCATGATGCCCATCGCCGTGCTGACCTGGATGTATGGCTGGTACTTCATGTGGCGTCACCTGATCGTGCCGAAGCCCTCGGCCAGCGACACGCTGGACCGGCTGGTGATGAAATCTCGCGCGCTGCGCTGGAACGTAGAAACCATCGGCTTCAGCCCCAACGGTTTCAATGCCTACTTCCTGTTCAAGATCCTGCTTGTGGCCTTTGCCGCGATGGTGTTCCTGCACGCGATCGCGTTCTTCTACCGGTCCTATCTCGAATATGTCGAAGGCCCGGAAAGCACTGGAAAATACCTCGACAAGGACAGCCTTGGCGAGGGTGAAGAAGCCTACGAAGGCACACATTAAGGACGGAGACCAAGACAATGCTATTCGGACTTGATGGCGTCGAGATAGGCCTCATTATCGTATTCCTCTGCCTGTTTGGCGGGATTCTCAGCGGCTTTCCGGTGGCGTTTGCCATCGGCGGGGCCGGTATCATCTCCTTCGGGATCATCGCCGCGCTGGACAGCGCCGGGTTGCTGATCCACCAGGCGATCGACACAAGCTCGCAAGCCTATCGGGACATCGTGAATTCGGGTGTGAAACCCGATGTGATATCCGTGTTCCGATACCCGGACCTGCCAAGGATCGCCGAGCCGGTCTTTGTTCAGGGTTGGGAAACCGCGTTGGACCGCAACGTATCCTTCATCGTGAACCGTATCAACGAACGAGTTCTGGCCGGTCAGTCGATCGAGACTCTGCTGGCGGTGCTGATGTTCGTGCTGATGGGCATCACGCTGGAACGCTCGAAAATCGCCAACGATCTGCTGACCACAATGGCGCGCGTCTTTGGCCCGCTGCCGGGTGGTCTGGCGGTGTCGATCGTGGTTGTGGGGGCATTCCTTGCGGCCTCGACCGGTATTGTGGGCGCGACCGTGGTGACGATGGGCCTGCTGGCCCTGCCGACCATGCTGCGCAACAACTACTCGCCAGAGCTGGCGACGGGCGTGATCGCGGCCTCGGGCACGCTGGGGCAGATCATTCCGCCCTCGATCGTGATTGTTCTGCTGGGCACGCTGGCGGGTGACCTGTATTCGACGGCGCAGGAGACCCGCGCAGTCGAAGCTGGATGTACCGACGCGCTGACCTATCTGGGCGAGCCTGCCGTGGTTTCGGTGGGGACGCTGTTCCAGGCGGCGCTGCTGCCGGGGATCATGCTGGCGCTGCTCTATGCGCTTTATGCCTTTGGATACGCGCTGCTCAACCCGCACAAGGCACCTGCGGTCGAACTGTCAGGGGGCAGCGGCGAGACCATCACCCGCTCGGAAGGGCTGACCTGGCTGCTGGGTGCCCCGGTCGCACTGATCGTGGGCGCGGTTCTGCTGGGAAGCGCCGGTGTCATCGGCAGCCAGAACATCACGGTTTCCGGCTTCTCGGATATCGGTGAGGCAGCCTCGTTGCGCACCAACGTATCCGAGGAGTGCAAGGCCTCGATGATCGACCTGCATGGTCAGGCGGCCTGGGACAAGGCCGTGGCCGAGCAGGAAGCCATCGATGCTGCCGGCGGCGCAACCGAAGCGCAACGACTGAGCGAAGAAGAACTGGCTTCGGCCCGTGAAGCCAAGATTGCGGCTGCCGCCCCGATCGGCACCGGTGTCGCGGTCATGGTCGTACTGCTGGGTCTGACGCTGGTTCTGGGTCGCGGCATTGCGCCTTCGCAATCGCCGCAGCCGCTGATCGTGGGTGCAATCGGGCTGATCCTGATGCTGCTGGTCGATGTGCTGCTGATTGCGCCGACCACCTCGTCGGGGGCCACCTTCCTGCTGCTGGCGCTGCCTTTCGGGCTTGCCATGTATGGCTGCAAGGAAGCGGCGGCGCGCTGTGCGACCAATGATCTGATCCGCGTGGTATTCCCGCCGTTGGTTCTGATCATCGCGGTACTTGGGTCGATCCTGGGTGGTGTGACCAACCCGACTCCGGCAGCAGCGCTGGGGGCAGGCGGGGCCATCATGCTGGCGGCCTATCGCAAACTGCAGGATCAGGGGCGATCCGGCAAGGTGATCATTTGGTCCACCTTCGCCGTCATCATCTGCCTTCTGCTGGGTGTCAACTTTGACCTCCGCGTGAACCAAGGCGATGTAAGCGTCGAGACCTGGATTGCGTTCATCCTGGCCTATGCCACCTACCTCTATGCGCTGTTCGGCCTGCTGTTCGCTTGCTGGGTGCTGTATGCCAGCGGTGTTCTGACACCGGTGGTGCGGGAAACCGCCAAGGTGACTTCGATGGTGTTCACCATCCTGATCGGCTCGCAGCTGCTGAACCTGGTGGTGATCTCGTTCGGCGGGGAACACTACATCCAGCAGTTCCTGAAGAGCTTTGACAACGAGTTCACGGTCTTCCTGATCGTGATGCTGGTGCTGTTCATCCTTGGCTTCGTGCTGGACTTCCTCGAGATCATCTACATCGTGATCCCGATCGTGGGTCCGGTGATCTATGGCGGGTCGTTCGACCCGAAATGGGTGACGATCATGGTGGCGGTGAACCTGCAGACCTCGTTCCTGACGCCGCCATTTGGCTTTGCGCTGTTCTATCTGCGCGGCGTGGCGCCGAAAGAGGTAACGACGGGCCATATCTACCGCGGGATCATCCCCTTCGTGCTGATCCAGGTGGTGGGCATCGGAATTCTGTGGTTCTTCCCGTCGATTGTGACGATCGTGCCGGACCTGATCCCGAACTGATCGGTGATGGCGTTATCCAACTGAAAAGGGGGCCGCGAGGCCCCCTTTGCTTTGGTCCCGGCTGACGCCGGTTGTCAGGTGAACTGGATCAGGTCCCAACGGTTCCCGAACGGATCCTGCCAGACGGCAACGATGCCATAGGGTTCATGGCGGGGCTCTTCCTCGAACCGGACCCCGTTGGCCAGCATGTCTGCGTGATCGCGGGCGAAATCACCGGTTCTGAGGAAAAACCCGACACGACCTCCGGTCTGATTACCGATTGCGGCCCGTTGGCTGCCTCCGTCAGCCTTGGCCAACAGCAGAGCAGCCCCATCGCTGCCAGGGGGCGTAACCAAAACCCATCGTTTGCCTTCGCCAAGATCGATGTCCTGGGTCAGCCGGAACCGAAGCGTCTTGGTGTAGAACGCGATCGCGTCATCATAGTCCGGCACCACCAGGGTGACGGCGTGCAAACCTTGCTGCATCAGAATTCAACCTTTGGTAGGGTGGCGATCGGGAAGTTGGATATTCGCGACCTGCTCGGCAATCGGAGCAGTCGAAAGTGGGTGATGCGTTGAGTCGGTGAATGCCTCCGGGTCGTCCACACGCTGCCACCCGCCTTTCACATAGACCTCGAGCCCGGCGAATTTCACCTTGTAGCCCATCTTGGGGCTGCCGGGGACCCAATAGCCCAGATATACATATGGCAGCCCGGCCTCGCGCGCGATGTCGATATGATCGAGGATCATATAGGTTCCCAGCGAGCTTTGCGGCTGGTTCGGGTCATAGAACGAATAGACCATGCTCAACCCGTCATCCAGAACATCGGTCAGGCTGACGGCGATCAGGTTTCCGGTTTTGGGGTCGGCGTATTCAACGACGCGGCTGCGGATCGGGGTCTCTTCGATCATCGCGGCGAATTCGAACACGTCCATATCTGCCATGCCGCCATCAGCGTGCCGTGTGTCCAGGTACCGCCGAAACAGCTCGTACTGGTCGTCGGTGGCCCAAGGTGAGGTCGCGCGTCGCTGAAGGTGCGCATTGCGCCGCGCCGCGCGTTTCTGGCTTTTGGTCGGAGAAAAGGCCGAGACGTCGATCCGGGCCGACAGGCAGGCCGCACAATCGGTGCAAGAGGGCCGGTACAGAACGTTTTGAGACCGGCGAAAACCCTGCTGCGACAGAGAGTTGTTCAGCTGATCCGCGCCTTCGCCCTGCAGGGCGGTGAACAGCTTACGCTCGATCCTGCCCTCGAGATAAGGGCAGGGCTGTGGTGCAGTCACATAGAACTGCGGCGCAATCGGCAGCGTGTGTCGCATGAAGGCCCCGTGTTTCCTCGGGGCCGATGATAGCAACCGTTTCTGGGGTCGCCAAGTCCCAGAAACGGGCCGTGTCAGGCGCGCTGGTTCAGCATTACGGTGCCGAGGAAGGCATCGGTCAGGCCCTGGTTGCGGGCACTGGTCAGCATCATGATGACCGAGATGATCTGCAGGATCGGAAACGCCATGCTGACAAAGTAACCGGCTGTATGCGCGACGGCCTTGCCGGTATCCATGCGTTCGCCAAATGCGTCGCGCAGCTCGATTCCCATAAAGCGCATGCCCAGCGTGGCAGACCCGTTTGCGATGGTGACGACACGGTAGATGAAACTGACGACCGCATAGATCAGCGCGATGACGAACAGGCCCATGCCGAAGGTCAGCAGAATGGCAACCGTGCACAGCAGCGAAATGAAGGCGATATCAAACAGCCACGCGAAGAAACGTTTGATCGCCACGGATTTGTAGAAGTCCGGCTGACGATCCGGGTCGGGCAGATGAGACATGAAGGAATTTCCGGTCGGTTGTTGAGGTTTGCCCTGTCCCACAGAGAGGGGCAGGGCGGTAGGGTATCAGGCGGTTTCGTCCTTGTCGTCCGCCGTATTCTCCTGAGCGCGTTCATTCATGAACTGGTCGAACTCGGCCTTGTCCTTGGCTTCACGCAGGCGGTGCAGGAAGGCTTCGAAATCCTGTTGTTCCCGTTCCAGGCGGGCCAGCGTGTCGGCCTTGTAGGCGTCGAATGCGCTGTTGCCCGAGGGCTTCATCGCGCTCATGTGGCTGTGCCAGGAATGGCGGCGGCTGCAGGATTTGCTGAACATGCGTTTGCTCCAGATCATATAGGCCAGAAGGGCCAGGCCGACGGGCCAAAAGAAGATGAAACCAAGGACCATGGCAGCGATCCAGGCGCCTTTGCCCTTGTCGTCTAGCCAGGCCTCTGCACGGTGCAACCATCCCGGGTTGCGGGGGACGGCGTGTTCGGACAATGCGGTCATTTGGGCTCTCCAGGTTGATGTAAATTGTGTTCACATTGATCTAGATGGGGTGGCCCGGCCCGGATGCAAGGGGCGATGTGAAAAAGATTTACATTTAGTGCCCCGGTTGACGACAGTTCCGATCCTGCGCAACGTGCGGGCATGAACACGCACGACGACAAGCCCGCCCCGACGCTTGAAGAAATCCTGAACCTGGAGCAACAGGTCTGGACCGCTTTGGTCGAGGGTGATGCGCAGGCGGACCGGGCTTTGCTGAGCGCCGATTTTCTGGGCGTCTACCCATCCGGTTTCGCCAATCGTGACGATCATGTGGGTCAGTTCGCAGACAGCCCGACCATGGAGTCATATGAGTTGAGTGCGGCGCAATTGCGCGTTTTGACCGCGGATATCGTCCTGTTGTCCTACCGGGCGGACTATCAGCGGCCGGGTGCGTCCGCGCGCGAGGCGATGCTGATCTCATCGTTGTGGGAACGCCGGGATGATGGCTGGATCAATAGCTTCAGCCAGGACACTCCGGTCGACGTTACCTGACCGGAATGCGCCCATGACCGACAGTCTTACCATCCAACGCGTCCCGCGTCCCTACGACCCCGAATTGGGGCGAGAAGCCTGCGCCGCAGTGCCGGATCTGACCGCTGATCAGTCCGAACTGGTGACCGGTGCCGCAGGCAGCAGCCCGTACCTCAAGAGCTTGATCGACCGTGAACGCAATTGGTTGGCCCCGGCGCTGGATCGGCCGCAGCACGCTCTTGCTCAGATCATGGACGACGCGCGCGCGCTGGCTCCTGACCAGTTGAAACCGGGCCTGAGGCAGGCCAAGCATCGGCTTGCCTTGCTGACGGCCCTCGCCGACCTGTCCGGAGCTTTGAACCTCGAGCAGGTCACGACGGCACTGACCGATTTCGCCGCGCTTGCCGTGGACATCGCGGCCAAGGCCGAGATCGCGGCGCTGATCCGGCGCAATAGGCTGCCGGGCATGACCGAAGACGACGTGGAAACCGCCGCGGGGATGGTGATCCTGGCGATGGGCAAGATGGGTGCGCACGAGTTGAACTACAGCTCGGATATCGACCTGATCGTGCTGTTCGACGAAACCCGGTACGATCCCGACGATTTCTATGAGGCGCGGCAGGGCATGGTGCGGGCCACGCGCAATTTCTGCGCTACGCTCAGCGACAAGACGGCAGATGGCTATGTGTTCCGCACCGATCTGCGCCTGCGCCCCGATCCTGCGGTCACCCCCGTCTGCATGGCGACCGAGGCGGCCGAGCGCTATTACGAAAGCCTGGGCCGCACATGGGAGCGTGCAGCCTATATCAAGGCCCGCCCTTGCGCCGGTGACATCGCCGCCGGGCAGCGGTTTCTGGAGACCCTGCGGCCCTTTGTCTGGCGCCGCCATCTGGATTTCGCCGCCATCCAGGACGCTCACGACATGCGCCTGCGCATCCGCGAGAACAAGGGCACCGGGGGGGCTCTGACGATCCCCGGCCATGACATGAAGCTGGGGCAGGGCGGCATTCGCGAAATCGAGTTCTTTACCCAGACGCGGCAGTTGATTGCCGGGGGCCGCGACCCCGACCTGCGCGTGCGCGGCACGGTGCCGGGACTGGCCGCGCTGGCAGCCAAGGACTGGGTGCCGCAGGACGTGTCCGACAAGCTAACCGACCATTACCGCGCCCATCGCGAGGTCGAACACCGCATTCAGATGGTGCATGACGCGCAGACCCACAAGGTGCCGCAATCGCCCGACGGGATCGAGCGCATCGCCTGCTTGATGGGCACCACCAGCGCCGACCTGACAGCCGATCTGACCCGCCGCCTGACCGAGGTGCACGAGCTGACCGAGGGCTTTTTTGCACCCGGTGCCGGCCCCGCACCGACCGCAGCGCCCGCGGTCGAGTTCGACGCCGGCGTTCTGGCCCGGTGGACAACCTATCCTGCGCTGCGCTCGCTACGAGGCGCGCGCATTTTCGAGCGGCTCAAGCCCGAATTGCTGGCCCGGCTGGCCAAGACCGCCCGCCCCGACGAGGCGCTGCTGGCGCTGGATGGGTTTCTGGCCGGATTGCCCGCCGGTGTGCAGCTGTTTTCGCTGTTCGAAGCCAACCCGCATCTGATCGACCTGCTGGTCGACATCGTCGGAACCTCGCATGCACTGGCCGCGCACCTGTCGCGCAATGCGCAGGTGTTCGACGCGGTGATCGGTGGCAGCTTCTTTGCCGATTGGCCCGGTCAGTCCGCCTTGCAGGCTGAACTGTCCAACGCGCTGGCAGCTGAATCTGACTATGAAACGCAGTTGGATCTGGCCCGACGCTGGTGCAAGGAATGGCATTTCCGTATCGGTGTGCACCACCTGCGCGGTCTGATCGACGGGTTGCAGGCGGGGCGGCAATACGCGGACCTCGCGCAGGTTGTCATCGCCGCGATCTTACCCTGCGTAGAGCGGCAGTTTGCGCAGAAGCACGGCTCCCCCCCAGGGCGTGGCGCTGTGGTGCTGGGCATGGGGTCGTTGGGGGCCGCTCGGCTGAATTCGCAATCCGATCTGGACATGATCGTGATCTACGACCCGCAAGCGGTGGACATGTCCGACGGCCCCAAGCCACTGGCCACGCGCACCTACTATGCGCGCTTTACACAGGCGCTGATTACCGCCCTGTCGGCACCGATGGCGCAAGGACGGTTGTACGAGGTCGACATGCGACTGCGGCCGTCCGGCAATCAGGGGCCAGTCGCCACAAGCTGGGCCAGCTTCACTCATTACCAACAAGAGGAAGCCTGGGTTTGGGAGCATCTGGCCTTGACCCGCGCGCGCGCAGTTGCAGGCAACACGGATCTGGCAGACGATTTCGAAGCTTTCCGAACGCAGTTCCTGTCTCGCCCGCGCGACAAGGATCAAGCCCTGCGCGAAGTGTCCGACATGCGCGCACGCCTCGCGGCCGCGAAATCTCCCGCTGGTGTCTGGGATGTCAAGAACGGCCCCGGCCGTCTGCTGGATATCGAGCTGATGGCCGAAACCGGCGCACTGTTGTCCGGAGCGCCACAGCGCGACGTCGACTCGGGTCTGGACGGAGCGGTCGCTGCGGGCCTTTTGGATGTCGCTCAGGCGCAGGTGTTGCAGGACGCATATGACCTATGCTGGTCGGTGCAATGCGCGGCGCGGCTACTGTCTGGCAAGGTGATCGAGGCCGACAAGATCGGGCAGGGGGGCACGGCCTTTCTGTGCCGGGCGACCGGGTTCGAGCAGGTCGAGCAGTTACAGTCCGCCTTGCAGGACAGCTATGCTGCCGCAGCCGAAGTGATCGGCGCGGTGATCGAGGAGAGTGCGGATGGCGCGCAGTGACGACCCGAACGACCCCAAGGGCCTGATTCGCGAGGCCTATCGCATCGACGGAATCACGCTGCCCGAGTGTCGCAGCATCTTTTTGGACTGGGCGCTCAGCCTGCCGGACGGGCGCGACCAGAAGCAGGCGCTGACCGAGTTGCATGCTGTCTATACCGCACAGGATGCCGACCATCCCATGACACAGGTTCTGCGCGAAGGGCTGGACACCGCGCAGGCTCCGCGCCGGCGCGGCGGCTGGCGGGCGCGCCAACGCTGACGGATAGCCAGAGGGGCTTTTCTGCCCGCGCAATCGCGACTATGAGGGCGCCATGACCCATGCCGACATGCCCGACCGCCCCAGAATCCGTTTGAAACCCAAAGCCAATGCGCGCGGTCTGCGCCACGGCTTTCCTTGGGTCTATGCCAATGACATCGTTACCGACCGGCGCACCCGCAAGATCGCGCCTGGTGCGCTGGCCGTGCTAGAGGATGACAAACGCGCCCCGATCGCGTTGGTGGCAGTGAACCCGGATTCCAAGATCATGTGCCGGGTGTTGGATCGTGACCTGTCGGCACAGCTGGACGCCGGGTGGTTCGAAACCCGCCTGCGCCGCGCGCTCGACCTGCGCGAACGGCTGTTCGATGCGCCCTTCTACCGGCTGGTCCATGCCGAGGCCGACGGTTTTCCCGGTGTCATCATCGACCGCTTTGGCGATGCCTGCGTGATCCAGCCCAACGCCGCCTGGGCCGAGGCGCATCTGGACCTTCTGACCGACGCGCTGGTCTCGGTGACGGGGGTGACGACCGTGCTCAAGAACGCCTCGGGCCGCACCCGCGGGCTGGAAGGTCTGGATGACGTGAACCAGACACTGCGCGGCACCGCGCCCGATGCTCCGTTGCCCGTCCCGATGAATGGCGCGACCTACATGGCCGACCTGACCGGGGGCCAGAAAACCGGGCTGTTCTACGACCAGCGCCCCAACCACGCTCTTGCCGCCCGGCTGGCGGGCCCCGGCGCGCATGTGCTGGACGTGTTCAGCCACGTGGGCGGATTTGGCCTGGCCATGCTGGCCGGTGGGGCAGATCATGCGCTGTCGGTCGATGGCTCGGCCGCCGCGTTGACTCTGGCCGAGCAGGGCGCCGCCGCATCGGACTTCGGTGACCGCTTTGAAACCCGACAGGGCGATGCCTTCGACGTTCTAACCCAGCTGGGTGAGGACGGTGCGCAGTTCGACGTGGTCATCTGCGATCCGCCGGCCTTTGCGCCGTCGAAACAGGCGCTGGATGCCGGGCTGCGGGCCTATGAGCGGATCGCCCGCCTGGCCGCGCCGCTTGTCAAACCGGGGGGGTATCTGGGCCTGTGTTCCTGCTCGCATGCCGCCGACCTGACCCGCTTTCGCGAGGCCTGTGCCCGCGGTATCGGTCGGGCCGGGCGTCAGGCGCAGATGATCCACACCGGCTTTGCCGGACCCGACCATCCGCAACTGCCGCAGCTGGCCGAGAGCGGCTATCTGAAATCCGTGTTCTACCGGCTGTGAAGGCGGTTCTTGACACCTGCGTCATCTATCCGACGGTGATGCGCGAGATGCTGCTGGGCGTGGCCACGCGGGGCCATTTCACCCCGCTCTGGTCGGCTCGCATCCTCGAGGAATGGGCCCGCGCCGCCCGCAAACTCGGACCCGAGGGCGAGGCGCAGGCCCGGGCCGAAATCGCGCTGGTGCAGGCACATTGGCCGCAGGCCGAACGCCCCGAGGCACCCGGCCTCGAACAGCGACTCTGGCTGCCCGATCCGGCCGACACCCATGTGCTGGCCACCGCGGTCGCCGCTTCGGCCGACACGATCATCACCTTGAATGCCAAAGACTTTCCAAGGAATATTCTGGCGGAAGAGGGCCTTGCGCGTATCGACCCCGACAGCTTCCTTCACGGCATCTGGCAGAGTGACCCGAGCAGTGTCGAAGAGGTGGCTCAATCGGTCCTGACCGAAGCCAACCGTCTGTCGGGCGACAGATGGACTCTGCGCGCATTGATGAAAAAAGCCCGCCTGCCGCGTCTCGGCAAGGCTTTGGCGGCCTGACCTCTTCCCCTGGCTTCAAATATCGCGAGAGTGTGGCCTCTCGCACTCTGACCCTCAGCCACGCTCCCAACGTTGTTCAAGGGCCTCCAGCGCGGCAATCCGCTCGGCCGTCTTGGGATGGCTCATCAGCCAGGCCGGAACCACGCCCGCCCGCTGCTGGGTCAGATCCTCAAGCTTGTGAAACAGGGATTTCTGCGGCCCGATCCCGATTCCGGCCTTGGTCAGCAGGGCGGCTGCGTATTCGTCCGCCTCGTATTCGTCCGCCCGCGACAGGCGCGAGGCCAGCAGCGCGGTCAGCGCATTTGCGATCCACGCGCCGATGAAGGGAATGAACCGGTTGAGCAGCATCATCAGCGCCGCCCGCATCGCGTTCTGACCGGAAAAATCGATCATCCGCCGCCGGGCGTGGCCCAGCGCAACATGTCCCAGCTCGTGCGCGATGACGCTGGCCATCTCCTCGGCTGAGACCTCGCCATTGCGGAACTTGCGATAGAAGCCTCGGGTGATGAAAATGCGCCCGTCCGGTGCGGCCAGCCCGTTCACCGGGTCGATTTCATAGATATAGACCGGCACGCGCGCCACATCCAAGGCGGCGGCCAGGCGGTCGGTCATACGCTTCAACTCGGGATCAGCCAGTTCGGTCGACTTCGCATCCAGCTCGCGATGGGTGCGCCAGACGGAAATCCGATACATCACAATGGCATAGGCGATCGCCAGCAGAATTGGGGTCAGACGCAACATATCTCAGATATGGGCGGATCGGGATGCGGGGGCAAGTCGTTCCTCATCACTTTCGGGCAACATGGGCGACCAGGGGCAGTTCGTGAGACGGAAATCGCGCGGCGTCAGATCGCAGTTTCCATATTTCAAAGGTTGAAATGAAGGCAAAAGCCTTCTAGGGCACGGCGCACGCTTTGCGAGCGCGCGCTATGCAAGAGGGACAAATGGCCAACAATGATTTAGAAGCCCGGCACCTTGAAACACTGGATCGTGACCTGCGGCGGTTTTCCCGCCTTGAGGTTGCAACGGCGCAGGTCGGGCGGCCGTTCGTCGGATCGGGCATCGCCTTCGTGTTCATCGTGATCGCCGGGATCACGGCTGCTTTGTTGTTCGGACAGGCCAGCAACACGATGATCGTCGTGATTGCGGCCATGTTCGGAGCCTACATGGCGCTCAACATCGGGGCGAACGATGTGGCCAACAACATGGCCCCGGCGGTGGGCGCGAACACCCTGACCATGGGCGGCGCCATCGCGATTGCCGCAGTTTTCGAAAGCGCCGGCGCCCTGATCGCGGGTGGAGACGTGGTCTCGACCATCGCCAAGGGCATCATCAATACCGAAAGCATGGGAACGGCAACCGTCTTCATCTGGGCCATGATGGCCGCGCTGTTGTCTGCTGCGCTTTGGATCAACCTGGCCACCTGGGTTGGCGCTCCGGTCTCGACCACGCATTCGGTCGTGGGGGGCGTCATGGGGGCAGGGATCGCGGCGGCGGGGTTCGGCGCGGTCAGCTGGGTCAAGATGAGCCAGATCGCTGCAAGCTGGGTCATCTCGCCGCTTCTGGGCGGCATCATCGCCGCCGGATTCCTGTGGTTCATCAAGGCGCGGATCATCTACCAGGACGACAAGATCGCCGCTGCGCGCAAATGGGTTCCAGTTCTGGTCGGCATCATGGCCGGGGCGTTTGCCTCGTACCTTGCGCTGAAAGGCCTGAAACACCTGTTCAAGATCAACCTGCAGACGGCCCTGGTGATCGGTCTGGTCAGCGGAGTGCTGATCTGGATGGTGACGATTCCTGTCATTCGCCGTCAGGCCGAAGGGCTGGAGAACCGCAACAAGTCGCTGAAGATCCTGTTCGGCATCCCGCTGATCATTTCGGCGGCGCTGCTCAGCTTTGCGCATGGGGCCAATGACGTGGCAAATGCCGTCGGACCTCTGGCCGCCATCGTTCAGGCTTCGGCGGTGGGTGATTTCACCCATGCGGTGAACATTCCGCCCTGGGTCATGATCATCGGCGCCTTCGGCATTTCGTTCGGTCTGTTCTTGTTCGGGCCCAAGCTGATCCGGGTAGTCGGCAGCCAGATCACCAAGCTGAACCCGATGCGCGCCTATTGTGTGGCGCTGTCGGCGGCGATCACCGTGATCGTGGCCAGCTGGCTTGGCCTGCCGGTCAGTTCGACCCACATCGCCGTGGGCGCAGTGTTCGGTGTCGGGTTCTTCCGGGAATGGGACGCCGAGCGGCGCCTGATCAAGGCGCGCGGCGCTGTGCCGGAACGCCCGGTGCTGGCCCCCGAAGAGCGCCGCCGCCGCAAGCTGGTGCGCCGGTCGCATTTCCTGACGATCATCGCGGCCTGGGTGATCACCGTGCCCGCGGCGGCCCTGCTGTCAGGTCTGCTGTTCCTGGGAATTCAGGCAATCGCCGGATAAAAGCAAAGCCGGGCTGGCGCTATCGCGTCAGCTCGCGCATGCCGCGTTCCAGCCCGGCCAGCGTCATCGGCACCATCCGGTCTTCGAAGATCTCGCGGATCATGCCGATGGAATGGGTGTATTCCCAGTATTTCTCGGGCACCGGGTTGATCCACAGGTTCGACGTCCACTGTTCGCGCGCGCGCTGCAGCCAGACCTGCCCGGCCTCGGCGTTCCAGTGCTCGTTGGCGCCGCCGGGATAGGCGATCTCGTAAGGCGACATCGACGCATCACCCACGAAGATGCACTTGTAGTCGGGGCCGTAGGTCCGCAGCACCTCATGCGTGGGGGTCTGCGCATCCCACCGGCGGCGATTGTCGCACCAGACGCCTTCGTACAGGCAGTTGTGGAAATAGAAATATTCCAGGTGCTTGAACTCGGACCGCGCGGCCGAGAACAATTCCTCGACCACCTTGATATGCGGGTCCATCGAGCCGCCCACATCGAGAAACAGCAGCACCTTGACCGCATTGTGCCGTTCGGGCCGGGTCTTGACGTCCAGGTATCCGTGCTCGGCCGTGGCGCGGATGGTGCCGTCGAGGTCCAGTTCTTCGGCGGCGCCCTCACGGGCCCAGCGGCGCAGGCGTTTCAGCGCGACCTTGATGTTGCGGGTGCCAAGTTCGACCGTGTCGTCCAGATTGCGGAACTCGCGCTTATCCCAGACCTTGACCGCACGCTGGTGGCGGCTTTCTTTCTGGCCGATGCGCACGCCCTCGGGATTGTAGCCGTAAGCGCCGAAGGGCGAGGTGCCCGCCGTTCCGATCCACTTGTTGCCGCCCTGGTGGCGGCCTTGCTGATCCTTCAGCCGCTCGCGCAGCGTCTCCATCAGCTTGTCGAAACCGCCAAGCGCTTCGATCTCAGCCTTTTCCTCGTCTGACAGGTGCTTCTCGGCCATCTTGGCCAGCCACTCGGCCGGGATGTCCACGGCCTCGAGCACCTGATCGAAGGTGATCTCGGACAGCCCTTCGAAGCTGGCGGCAAAGGCGCGATCGAACTTGTCGATGTTGCGCTCGTCCTTCACCATCGAGACACGGGCGAGGTAGTAGAACGCCTCGATGTCGTAGGTGGCCAGCCCCTTTTTCATCCCCTCCAGAAAAGTCAGGTATTCCCGCAACGAGACGGGGATGCCTGCTTTTCTGAGGTTTTCGAAAAAGGGGATGAACATCGGCTCAGCCTATCACCCGCACTAGAACAAGCGAAATGGCCAGTCCCGCCAATGCAAATGCAATGCCGTAGCCGGCCGCATACTGGGCGATATCCGCGCCGCTGCCTTTGCGTTTTCGTGCCGTCAGCGCGCCCAGAGCCGCCCCCAGGACCGCCATTCCCACAACCACTAGCATGTGTTAGTCACCCGCCTTTTGCGATGTTACGGGGCCCCCAGCGCGACGTCCTGCATCAACGTGCTGACCACCAATTCCGAGCCAAACCCGTAGCGCGCCCACCCCAGACTGTCCAGCCTGACGGAGCGTGCCTGTTCGGGTTTGCCGGCCTGCTTCAGGGCCTCGGCCTTCAGCAGCAGCAGCGTCGCCAACATCGAGGCGTTTTCGGCCCGCGTCATCGTCGCGATGGCCCGGTCGAGGTCCGGCAGGGCTTCGGGGCCGCGCCCCTGGGTCAAGGCATAGGCCGCCGTCTGAACCGAGATATGCGCGCGCTGAAGCTCGGTTCCGGGGGTCGCGCGCAGGTATTGCAGGGCGATGGCATATTCGCGCTGCGCTTCCTCGGGGGCGCCGAATTCACCCAAACGGGCCTTCAGATAATGGGGGTACGCCCGGCGGTGATCGGTCCAACCTTGCTCTCGGCCGATCCGCATCGCGCGGTCGATGGCCCGCATTTGCCGCGGCGAGGCCCGGCCCTTGCCGACCGCCAGTTGCACGGCGTCGATCCATTCGCGCGGGGTCTCCGAGATTGGCTGGACGGGCAAATTGGCACCGCGCGGGTTCAGGCGGGCGATGACCCCGGGTATGACCTGCGCCACCTGTTCCCGGGTCATTCCGGTCTGTAGTTCCGGCACATAGGTCGCGCGCAGGATCAGCATGTCGAACCCGGTCAGGACAGTGTGGAAATTATCGTCGTTGAAGACCGAATCCGGCAGGCGGTACATGTCGTTCAGAGGCCCGATCGCCTGTGCAAGTTCTTCGTGAAGGCAATCCCGCATTTCCTGGGGGCTGACATCGTTGGGAATGAAGATCGCCAACCGCTCGCGGCTGCGCAGCGCGCGCCAACTGCTTTTGGTCTTGCGCTTGTCTCGGTTGTATTCCTCGAGGCTGGACGCGTTGGGTACAACGAAACATGCGGCTTGCGGCAGCAGCCGCTGGATCTGGCGCTGGGTCACTGCTTCGATCGTGATGTTGGCTGGCCCATCGTTGACCTGGCGGATGTCGATCCGGGCTTCGCGCTGCAGTCTGGTCAGCAGACGCGTCAGGTCGGATTGCATCGTGGGGGCAGGGGCGCCCGTCAGCCGAACTGTGATCGGACCCTCGAACCGCGTAAACACGGGCAGGGCGGTGCCGCTTTCCAGCGAGAAATGCAGGTCCACAAAATCTGCCGCGATGTTCGTATTTGACCGGGCCGGCGGGAAAGGACGTGGCGTGCCGAAAGCCTGAGACACCGGTGCCGCGGCCTCGGTCACCTTGATTTCATCGGGCAACTCAATCCGGTCGACCGAACTGCATCCGGCAAGGACAAAGCCAAGAAATATGCCGGCCAGACGTTTCATGGACGCCGATACTTGAGGAAAGGCGTCAGTTGGCCGACGCGGTCATAAAGCTGGCGCGCCGTGTGGTTGAACTCCTGCGTCAGCCAATAGACATCGGGCGCGCCTTTTCGGTCGGCTTCGGCATAGACGGCCTCGATC
Source organism: Ruegeria arenilitoris (assembly GCF_013032855.1). GTDB lineage: Bacteria > Pseudomonadota > Alphaproteobacteria > Rhodobacterales > Rhodobacteraceae > Ruegeria > Ruegeria arenilitoris. The sequence goes on along the minus strand of NZ_WQDA01000002.1, from coordinate 146,540 downwards.
AACGCCCGACCGACACCGGTGCCGCGCACATGCGGGCTGGCATAGAGATCCTGCAGATAGCAGACGTTTTCGATCTTCCAGGCATGGCGATGAAACAGGAAGTGGGTCAGCCCGATCAATTCGCCGTCCAACTCGGCCACTAGGCATGAAAAGTCCTGCGGATCATCCCCCAGCAGGCGCGCAAACGTGCTGTCGTAGACCTCGTCGGGCAATACCGTTTCGTAGAATTCAAGATACGCCCGCCACAACAAGTCCCAGCTCGGCCGGTCTTCGGGCTTGAGGGGACGAATGCGCGGCGCTTGGGTCAATTCGGGTGGTCCTGCTCTACAGCGTGCTCGGTGTCGTGGTCTTTGATCTTTGTTGCAGCAATGCTGGCATCAGGCTTGCCGCAAGGCAAGCCGTGATCACCAAGTATTCATGAATGGGCGGGCTTCAGCGCTTGGCGCGCGCCATGAAGGCCAGCCGTTCGAACAGATGCACGTCCTGCTCGTTCTTCAGCAGGGCGCCGTGCAGCTTGGGCAGGGCATTGACGCCATCGCGCTTCAGGTCTTCGGCATCCAGATCCTCGGCCAGGAGCAGCTTGAGCCAGTCCAGCACCTCGGAGGTCGAGGGCTTTTTCTTCAGCCCCTGCGTTTCGCGGATCTCGTAGAACTGGGTCAGGGCGGTGGTCAGCAACGCCTCTTTGATGCCGGGGTGATGCACTTCGACGATGCGGCGCATCGTGGCTTCGTCGGGGAAACGGATATAGTGGAAGAAACAGCGGCGCAGGAAGGCGTCTGGCAGTTCCTTTTCATTGTTCGAGGTGATGATCACGATGGGTCGGTGTTTGGCCCGGATCGTTTCGCCGGTCTCGTAGACGTGGAACTCCATCTTGTCGAGTTCCTGCAGCAGGTCGTTGGGGAACTCGATATCGGCTTTGTCGATCTCGTCGATCAGCAGCACGACCTTTTCATCGGCGTCGAAGGCCTGCCACAGCTTGCCTTTGCGAATATAGTTCGACACGTCGTGCACACGTTCGTCGCCCAGCTGGCTGTCGCGAAGACGGCTGACGGCGTCATATTCGTAGAGACCCTGTTGCGCGCGGGTGGTCGACTTGACGTTCCACTCGATCATCCTGAGACCCAGCGCGCCGGCGACCTGTTTGGCCAGTTCGGTTTTGCCCGTGCCGGGTTCACCCTTGACCAGCAGCGGTCGTTCCAGCGTGACGGCTGCGTTTACGGCAATGGTCAGGTCGTCGGTGGCAACGTATTCGGCTGTGCCTTTGAAACGTGCGGTCATGGGGCCCTCGTATGATGGTCGCAGCAACAGGAGACGGGAACCGGGTTACCTAGGGCGGGGCCGAATGACAAGCCGGGCCGCAGCGTCGCGGGCTGCCAACGGCGCGCGCGAGGGACGAATCGCACCGATTCCATCATCCGCTCGCGGGTGTTCTGCCGCAAAATAGTCCTTTCGCTTTCACAGAATGGCAACGATTTGGTGTCCAAAGTCTCATATTTATACCGGTTCTCATAACGGCGCGTCGGGGTTGCGTTTGGATAGTGACATTCCCCGTCCCGTCAGTTAAACGCTGCGCAGAAGGGGGTGCCAAATGTCAGGCGACACGACCGCAAAAGACGTTTCTGGCCATACCGAGGGAGCCAATATGAAGCAGGAAGTTTTTCTGCCGGAGGACTATCGTCCGGCCGAAGATGAACCTTTCATGAATGAACGCCAGCTTGAGTATTTCCGCCGCAAGCTGCTGAACTGGAAAAACGAACTTTTGGCAGGCAGCCGGGACACGATCGAGGGGCTGCAGGACAGCACCCGTAACATTCCCGACGTTGCAGACCGCGCCAGCGAGGAAACCGACCGTGCGCTGGAGCTGCGCACCCGGGACCGACAGCGCAAACTGGTTGCCAAGATCGACGCCGCTCTGCGCCGGATCGACGAGGGCGAATACGGTTACTGCGAAAAGACCGGTGACCCGATCTCGCTCAAGCGTCTGGATGCGCGTCCGATCGCGACCATGACGCTGGAAGCACAAGAGCGTCACGAGCGTCGCGAAAAAGTTCACCGCGACGATTGATCGCTGGGTTCTTTCAAAAAAGACATGCGCCGGGGCCTATGGCTCCGGCCTTTTTGCGTTAGACCAGTGTCATGAAGATCGACGGTTTGCAAATCTGTGTCATCGGCGGCGGGATCGGCGGCATGGCCGCTGCGTTGGCCTTGCAGCAACGCGGTGCACGGGTGACCGTGCTCGAGCAGGCCGAGGCCTTGACCGAGGTCGGGGCCGGCCTGCAAATCAGCGCCAACGGCATGGCGGTCCTGCGTGCGCTGGGTGTCGTGGATGATCCCGGTCGGGTCGCACAACTCTCTCACGGCACTCTTCTGCGCGATTATCGGCGGGGCCGCGTCGTCAGCCGTCTTCCGGCACCTTCGGCCGGACCCACGTGGTATTTCCATCGCGCTGACCTTCTGGACGTGTTGCAAAAGGCGGCCGAGCGCGCAGGGGTGTCGATCAGACTGAATGCCCGCGTCACCAATGTTCGGAAGCATCCAGCCGAAGCCGAGATTGCGCTGCAGGATGGCACCCGGCTGCGCGCTGAATTCGCCGTTGCAGCGGATGGCGGGCGCAGCGGTATCCGGCCCATCCTGAACGGAACCGAAGCGCCCGCGTTCACGCATCAGGTGGCCTGGCGGTCAACTGTGCCCTGGACCGACCACGAAGCCGAGCCCATGGCATCGCTGACGATGGGCCCCGGGCGTCATGTCGTGACCTATCCGCTGCGAAAGCAGTCCATGTTGAACATCGTGGCGGTAGAAGAGCGGTCCGACTGGCGGGAAGAGGACTGGCGCCTGCGCGGTGACCCCGAGGACCTGCGGGCGCGTTTTTCCGATTTCGGCGGTCCGGCCGGCGCCGCGCTTGCGCAGGTGCAGGATGTCCATCTGTGGGCTTTGTTTCTGCGCCCGGTGGCACAGAAATGGCAGAATGGTCGCGTTGTCCTTCTGGGGGACGCCGCGCATCCGACATTGCCGTTTATGGCTCAAGGGGCGTGCCTCGCGCTTGAGGATGCTTGGATCCTGGCCCGATCTTTTGACGAACAGTCGGGTGTCCGCCGCGCACTCGAAGCCTATGAAAGCACGAGGAAACCCCGCGCGCGCAAGGTGGTCGCAGCTGCCGGTGCCAACGCGCGGAACTTTCATTTGCGCGGTCCCGCACGACTGGCGGCGCAGGCGGCCTTGGCCCTGATTGGTCCTCGCCTGACGCGTCGATACGACTGGATCTACGACTACGATCCGACGGCCTGACGGGTCAGATGTCGAGGTCCACCCAGACAGGGACGTGATCGGACGGTTTTTCATGTCCGCGCACTGCGGCGTCGATCTGGCAATCGCGCATCAGGTCCGCCGCTTGTGGTGTCAGAAGGAAATGGTCAATGCGAATGCCGTCATTCCGGTTCCACGCGCCGGCCTGATAATCCCAGAACGAATAGTGGCCCGGGCCTTGTGTCCGCGCGCGGAACGCTTCGGTGAAGCCAAGGTTCAGCACCTTGCGAAACGCCGCGCGGCTTTCCGGCCGAAACAGGGCGTCTTCGCGCCAGGCCTCCGGGCGTTTCGCGTCCTCGGCTTGCGGAATGATGTTGTAGTCCCCGGCCATGAGGGCCGGCTCTTCCGTGGCTAGAAGATCACGGGCGCGCTCGTACAGCCGCTCCATCCACGCAAGCTTGTAGTCGAATTTCGGCCCCGGAGCAGGGTTCCCGTTGGGAAGATAAAGCCCGCAAATCCGCAGCGCCCGCTTGCCGATGACGGTTGCCTCGATCCATCGCGCCTGCTCGTCCTCTTCATCCCCGGGCAGCCCGCGCGAGACGTCTTCCAGCGGATATTTCGAAAGTATCGCCACGCCGTTGAAGCTTTTCTGGCCATGGGTTTCGACGTTGTAGCCGCGTTCCTCAAAGATCTCGCGGGGAAAGTTTTCGTCGACGGATTTGATTTCCTGCAGCAGGACTACATCGGGCTGGGCTTCGTCCAACCAGCGGGGCAGAGCCTCGGCCCGCGCCTTGATGCCGTTGATGTTGAATGTTGCGATTTTCATCCCGGTCCCTCCGAAGCTCTGCCGAAACCTATCGCCCAGAACGGAGGCCATCACAAGGTGTCAGTCAGGCCTGCCGCGGGCACCGGGGGCGTTTGGGGACGGATGACGCGACGACGAACTGGCCCAGTGGGCGTGGGGCCAAACACGGTCAACCCGCGCCCTAAGGCCTGATCGCGGGACAGCGGGCGCTCCTGCAGATCATAGAGATATTCAGAGGACGGGGGCGCAACGCCCCCACGATTGATCACATCGAAAAAGACGTGCCGCACCCACAGGAAGAGGTTGCGTTGGGGTTGTCGATCACGAACCGGGCGCCGATCAGTTCCTGCGTGAAATCTATCGTCGCATTTTCCAGGAACGGCAAAGATATTTCGTCGACGACAACCTTCTGGCCTTTGCCTTCCAGTACCAGATCATCGTCCTTGGGCTCGTCCAATGCGATTTCGTACTGAAAGCCTGAACACCCTCCGCCTTCAACGGCGATGCGCAGGGCCTTGCCGTTGTCGGCGGCGCCGATCTCGGCAAGCCTCTCGAAGGCGCGTTCTGTGACTCTCGGAGGCAGATTCATGCCATGCTCCAAAGGTTTATTTCCTCGTTGGTCTACAATATAGAAACCCCGGAGACAGGCGACAAGGACAAGACCATTGGAGCGAGCAGGATTTGCTGCCGATCCGGGCCGGGCGCGCGGGCGGCTGGTGCCAGAGGAAGAAAGCAGTTTCCGGTCGTGCTTTCAACGGGACCGGGACAGGATCATACACGCCAGCGCGTTCCGACGTCTTAAGCACAAGACACAGGTTTTTGTCGAGCATGAGGGCGACAGCTATCGCACGCGCCTGACCCATTCGATCGAGGTGGCGCAGGTCGCGCGCACGATCTCGGGGGCATTGGGGCTGAACCCCGAACTGACCGAGGCCGTGGCCCTGGCGCATGATCTGGGCCACACGCCGTTTGGCCATACCGGCGAGGACGCTCTGCATGCGCTGATGGCGCCCTACGGGGGCTTCGACCACAACGCCCAGGCGATCCGCATCGTCACCAAGCTGGAACAGCATTACGCGGATTTCGACGGGTGCAACCTGACATGGGAATGCCTTGAGGGCATCGCCAAGCACAACGGCCCGGTTACGGGCGTGCTGCCCTGGGCGCTGGCCGAGTGCAATGCCGATTTTGACCTTGAACTGCACACCCATGCCAGCGCAGAGGCGCAGGTTGCGGCACTGTCCGACGACATCGCCTACAACAATCATGACCTGTTCGACGGCCTGCGGGCCGGACTTTTTACCGACGACGAGATCGCCCAATTGCCGATTGTCCGGGAGTGTTATGCCGAGGTGGATCGCAAGTATCCCGGGTTGGATTTCTACCGGCGTCGTCACGAGGCGCTGAGGCGGGTGTTCGGCGTGATGGTTTCGGATGTAATCGACACCTCGCGCGAGGTTCTGGAGAGATCGGGTGCGCAAACAGTCGAGGATGTTCGTCACCTCGGGGCGCCTGTCATCCGCTTTTCGGATGATCTTTGGGCGCAGCTCAACGATATCCGGGCGTTTCTGTTCACCCGCATGTACCGGGCGCCCAGCGTCATGGAGGTGCGCGCCAAGGTCAGTCGCGTAGTCGAGGAGCTGTTCCCGATCTATCTGAGCGACCCGCGCCAGATGCCTCGGCATTGGCATTCGGATATCGAAGCGGCGCCGGACGAGACTGCGTTGGCCCGGATCGTATCAGACTATATTGCGGGCATGACCGATCGCTTTGCATTGCAGGATCATGCGCGCCTGACCGGCGCGCAGCCCCCGCAGGTCTAGGGCTGCATGCTGCGAAAGCTGGATTGGACCGCTCGCCTGCATTGACCTTGCCGCCTTGCGTGGTAAACCGCTGCGCAAGCAAAAGGACATCCGAAATGAACCTGTTCTCCGAGATCCGCGGCCTTGTTCTGGACGCGCTGACGCAGATGCAGTCCGAAGGCGCGCTGCCCGAGGGGCTGAGCTTTGACAACGTTGCGGTCGAACCCCCGCGCGACGCCGCCCATGGAGACATGGCGACCAATGCCGCGATGGTGTTGGCCAAGCCGGCCAAGATGAAGCCGCGTGACATTGCCGATGCGCTGGCCGCGAAACTGGCCGCCGATGAGCGGATCACGAGTGCCGAGGTTGCAGGTCCGGGCTTTCTCAACCTGCGGCTCGCTCCGTCGGTCTGGCAGGGCGTTCTGGGTGCGGTGTTGGAACAGGGCACGGACTATGGTCGCTCGAACATGGGGCAGGGGTTGAAGGTGAACGTGGAATACGTCTCGGCCAACCCCACGGGACCGCTGCATGTGGGCCACACGCGTGGCGCGGTGTTCGGCGACGCGCTGGCCAGCCTGTTGGCCTATTCCGGCCACGACGTGACCCGTGAATACTACATCAACGATGGCGGTGCGCAGGTGGATGTATTGGCCCGGTCCGCGTTCGAGCGGTACCGCGAGGCCAACGGCCTGAGCCCGGAGATCGCCGAAGGCCTTTACCCGGGCGACTACCTGATCCCGATCGGTGAGGCGCTGAAGGAAAAATACGGCGACAGCTTGCTGGACAAGCCTGAAAGCGAGTGGCTGGCCGAGGTCCGCGTTTTTGCAACCGACGCGATGATGGATCTGATCCGCGCCGATCTGAAGGCGCTGGGCGTCGAGATGGACGTGTTCTTCTCGGAGAAGTCGCTGTACGGAACCGGCAAGATCGAGGCCGCTCTGAAGTCGCTCAGCGACAAGGGGCTTATCTATGAAGGCGTTCTTGAGCCGCCCAAGGGCAAAACCCCCGAAGACTGGGAGCCGCGCGAGCAGACCCTGTTCAAGTCCACCTCGCATGGCGACGATGTGGATCGCCCTGTCAAGAAATCCGACGGCAGCTGGACCTATTTTGCTCCGGACATCGCTTATCACTACGACAAGGTGAGCCGCGGGTTCGACGCGCTGATCGACGTGTTCGGCGCAGATCACGGCGGCTACGTCAAGCGGATGAAGGCCGCTGTTTCGGCTTTGTCAGACGGCAAGGTGCCGCTGGACATCAAGCTGACCCAGTTGGTGAAGCTGTGGAAAAACGGCGAGCCGTTCAAGATGTCCAAGCGGGCCGGCAATTTCGTCACACTGCGCGATGTGGTCGACCAGGTCGGCCCGGACGTGACCCGGTTCGTGATGCTGACCCGCAAGAACGATGCGCCGTTGGACTTCGATTTCGACAAGGTGCTTGAGCAAAGCCGCGAGAACCCCGTGTTCTACGTGCAATACGCCCATGCCCGGGTCAGGAGCGTGCTGCGCCGGGCCGCCGAAGCGGGCGTTGCCGCGGACGATGCAACTCTCAAAGCTGCTGATCTGAGCAAGATCGACCACGCGTCCGAGTTGGTTGTTGCCAAAAAGCTGGCCGAATGGCCACGGCTGGTCGAGATCGCTGCGCGTACCAACGAACCGCATCGGGTTGCCTTCTATCTGTATGAACTTGCAGGGGATTTTCATGCGTTGTGGAACAAGGGCAACGAAGAAATGTCGCTGCGCTTCCTGCAAGATGGTGACGCGGCAACAAGCCAGGCAAAAATCGCGCTGGCCCGGGCCGTTTCTGTTGTGATTTCAGCAGGCTTGGGTATTCTTGGTGTCACGCCGGCGAAGGAGATGCGGTAACCAACACTGCCCGAACCGCCGGCCCGAGGTAGGCAAGAAATGACCCGCGCGCCCCAATTTCAGGCGCGAAACGGGCAGTGAGGCGGATATGACCAGTTACGATTTCTCGGGGCAGACCAGCCCCGAGCACGCGCATTACTCGAATCAGTTCCACCCCGAAGATGGGTATGAATATCCCGACAACATGATGAACCAGGCTGAGGGTGTGCCGGCGGACGCGGCCCTCGGGCGGGTCGTCAACCTGCTGGGTGCTGCCGCGTCTCTGGCGCTTGTCGCTGGCGTCGCGATCTGGGGGTACAAGCTGGTCATGCGCGATGTGAGCGGCGTACCGGTCGTACGCGCGGCCGAGGGGCCGATGCGGGTGCAGCCGGAAACTCCCGGGGGCACACCCGCCGATCACCAGGGTCTTGCGGTCAATGCAGTTGCGGCGGTTGGAACCGCGGCGCCTCCGGCCGACCGGCTGATCCTTGCGCCGCGCCCCGTTTCCCTGACGGATGAAGACGTGGCGATGGGTGAGCTGAAGCCGACCCCCGCCGTGCATGTCGTCGAACAGGAAATCTCGAACCAGGAAGCCGCCGAACTGCGCCAAGGCGCGGTTGACGCCGTGGTGGCCGAACTGTCCGGCGCGCCTGCCGTTGAGACACCGCAGACCGAAGAGGGCGTGCAGCTTGCATCCCTGAACTTGGACGATGACGAGCCAGCCATTGATCCGGCCGATCTCGCCGCTCAGCTGCCCGATCCCGAAATCGCGGCCCTGCCGGGCGTGCGCCGGTCTCTGCGTCCGCTCCGCCGCCCGGCGCGCGCAGCTTCGGCTGTACAGCCTGCAGTCAGTGAAGACGCGATCAACGCCGCGGTCAAAGCTGCTGTAGGGTTGGATGTCGACCCGAACACCTTGACCAAAGGTACCCGGCTGGCGCAGCTGGGTGCGTTTGAAAGCCCCGAGGTCGCGCAGGCGGAATGGGACAGGCTGTATCGTCGGTTTGGTGAATATATGGATGGGAAGCAGAGGGTTATCCAGAAAACCTCAAGCGGAGGCCGCACGTTTTACCGTCTGCGGGTCCTGGGGTTCGATGACCTGAGCGACTCGCGCCAGTTCTGCGCCGCCCTGGTCGCACAGGACGCTGACTGTATCCCGGTTGCCGTGCGGTGAGGTTTGGCGCCACGATCACCGATGCGGCCGGGCTGCGATTGACACCCGAAGAGAAGGCGTTGTTTCGACAGATGAACCCGTTCGGGTTCATTCTGTTCGCCCGCAATATCGAAACCGCAGATCAGGTCCGCGCCTTGTGTGACGACTTTCGCGAGGCCGTCGGTCGAAACTGTCCGATCACCATCGACCAAGAGGGCGGACGAGTCCAACGTTTGCGCGCGCCACTTGCGCGGCAATGGATGCCCCCATTGGATCATGCGGAGCGTGCCGGCGAACATGCCGAGCGGGCCATGTACCTGCGGTACCGCCTGATCGCGCATGAACTGTATTCCATGGGGATCGACAGCAACTGCGCACCGATGGTGGATCTGGCGCGTCCGGACACCCACGCATTTTTGCGCAACCGGTGCTACGGTAGCGATGCTGCTACGGTCGCGAAAATCGGCCGGGCTGTTGCGCAGGGTCATCTGGACGGTGGCGTGTTGCCCATCGTCAAGCATATTCCCGGCCACGGGCGGGCGACTTTGGACAGCCATTTCGATCTGCCGCATGTCGATGCGCCGTTGGACGATCTGTTGCAGACCGATTTTGCCCCGTTTCGCGCCTTGAACGATCTGCCGATGGGCATGACGGCCCATTTGGTCTTTGAGCAGCTGGATGAACGACCGGCAACGATCTCTCCGCAGATGATGGCTGTGATCCGAGATCAGATCGGGTTTGACGGCCTGATCATGACCGACGACATCTCGATGAAGGCGCTCAGCGGGTCTTTGGCCGACCTGTCACGTCAGGCCCTGGCCGCAGGATGCGATGTTGTGCTGCACTGCAACGGCTCGCTTGCCGACAGGGCGGCGGTCATGGAAGCTGCGGGCGAGATGTTCGAGGCGGCACAAGCCCGCGCAGACAAGGCGCTGGCACAGCGGCAATCGCCCGAGGAACTTGACATCCGTGCCGCCGAGACGGAACTATCCCGTCTGATGGGCGGGCAGGTATATGACGGATAACCTTTTCAGCGAAGACCCGGTTTCGGTCGCCGATCGGCTGGCCGCCGAGGCGCTGATCGTGGACGTCGACGGGTTTGAAGGCCCGCTGGACGTGCTGCTGACCCTATCGCGGACGCAAAAGGTCGATCTGCGCAAGATCTCGGTTCTGGCGCTGGCGCAGCAATATCTGGCCTTTGTCGAACGCGCCCGCGCCCTGCGGATCGAATTGGCCGCCGATTACCTGGTGATGGCCGCATGGCTGGCCTTTCTGAAATCCCGGCTGTTGCTGCCGCCCGACCCCGACGAAGAGGGGCCGACGGGCGAGGAACTGGCCGCGCACCTGGCCTTTCAGCTGGAACGCCTGCAGGCGATGCGCGACGCGGCCGCCCGCCTGATGGCGCGCGACCAGTTGGGGCGCGATTTCTTCAGGCGCGGGCAGGGCGAGGATGTCACCCGCATCCGCACGGTCACCTATTCCGCCACCTTGCTGGACCTGATGCAGGGCTATGCCCGCATACGCACCCGCGACGAGTTCCGGCCCTTCGTGATGGACCGCGACGCCGTTTTCACGATGGAGCAGGCGCTGGAACGGATGCGCCCGCTGATCGGATTTGCCGGAACCTGGACCGACATGGAAACCTACCTGCCCGACGGATGGGACGTTGACCCGGTGCGGCGGCGCTCGGCCACGGCGGCGACGTTTGCGGCCTCGCTGGAGCTGGTCAAGGAAGGACATATGGAGATCAAGCAAAGCGAGACCTTTGCTCCGATCCAACTGCGCAGAAGGACTGACAAACGTGACTGACGCCCCCGAAGACGACGGCACCGGCACCCTGTTCGAAGCGCCTCCGCTGGCTGAGCAGGAGCGTATGGTCGAGGCGGTACTGTTCGCCAGCGCTGAGCCAGTGACAGTTGCCGATCTTGAAGCGCGGATGCCGCATGGTTGCGACGCAGCGCAAGCGCTGGAACTGCTGCAGAAACGTTATGAAGGGCGCGGGGTCCGCGTGGTCAAAGTGGGCGAGGCGTGGGCCATTCGCACGGCCCCCGATCTAGGATTCCTGATGCAGAAGGAAACGGTCGAGACCCGCAAGCTGAGCCGAGCCGCCATCGAGACCCTGGCGATCGTGGCCTATCATCAGCCCTGCACCCGCGCCGAGATCGAAGAAATCCGCGGCGTGTCCGTGTCGCGGGGAACCATCGACCAGCTGCTGGAGATGGAGTGGATCCGGCTGGGCCGTCGCCGCATGACGCCGGGCCGTCCGGTGACCTTTGTCGTAACGCCTCAATTCCTGGACCATTTCGGTCTGGAAAGCGCGCGTGACTTGCCGGGCCTTAAGGAACTGCGCGCTGCTGGCTTGCTGGAAAACCGGCCGCCGCCGGGGGCGATGCCGATCGGCGAGGCCAACGAAGATGAAACGGGTGACGAAGATCAGTCCGAACTGTTCGAGGAAGATTGATTGCGTCGCCCATTTGTCGGCGCATATCGCCGTTAGGTTCGGCGCAGAGGAACGGAGACCGAAATGAACGCAAACCGCATCATCGACATGATCGTTCGGCAAGTCATGCGCAGGCTGGTCACGCGTGGTGTCGACAAAGGTTTTGACCTTGCCGATCGTGCGACCCGCAAGCCGGGCCAACAGAGCCAGGCGCGCGATCCTCAAACCGACCGGCGCATGGCGCAAAGTGCAGGCGGACAGAGCCCGAGCATGAAACAGGCCAAGCAGCTGACCCGCCAGATGCGGCGGTTCATGCGGTTCTGAGGTTTACTGTGCGGACTTGAAATGCTTCGATAATTTCAGGCCCTGGCCCTGATAGTTCGAAGCAATTCCTGCGCCGTACAGCTGTGTCGGCATCTCGGCCATACGCTCATAGACCAGCCGCCCGACGACCTGTCCATGCTCCAGCACGAAGGGCGCTTCGTGACAGCGAACTTCCAGAACTCCACGTGACCCGGCGCCTCCGGCTTCGGCATGACCGAAGCCCGGATCGAAAAAGCCCGCGTAGTGCACCCGGAATTCGCCCACCATCGCCAGATAGGGCGCCATTTCGGCCGCGTACATCGGTGGGATGTGAACTGCCTCTCGGCTGACCAGGATATAGAATGCGCCCGGATCCAGAATGATCCGCCCGTCCTTGGTGCGCACTTCTTCCCAGTATTCCTGCGGGTCGTATTCGCCGATCCGGTCAAGGTCGATCACGCCGGTATGCGGTTTCGCGCGATAGCCAACAAGGTCGGTGTTGGGCAGGCGCAGGTCGACCGAAAACCCCAGACCGTCCTGAATGACGGCCGGACCATCGACCAATGGTGATTCCGCATGCAGAGCGGTCAGGTCCGCATCGGACAAAACTGCCTGGCCTTGCCGGAAACGGATCTGGTTCAGCCGCATCCCCGGACGCACCAGAACAGAAAAGGACCGCGGGCAGATTTCGGCGTAGAGGGGCCCCGAATAGCCTGCGGGCACCCGGTCGAACTCGGTTCCGCCGTCGGTGATGGTACGGGTCAGAAGGTCCAGACGCCCGGTCGAGCTTTTGGCGTTGGCGACAGCAGTCACGTCACCGGGCAGGGACAACGCTTCCATCAGGGGCACAAGGTAGACGCAACCTTTTTCGAGAACGGCGCCGTCGGTGATGTCGATCCGGTGCATTTCGAACTCGGCCAGCCGTTCGGACACCGAACGCCCTTCGCCCGCCAGAAATGACGCACGGACGCGGTAAGCAACTGTTCCCAAACGAAGATCAAGGCTGGCGGGCTGGATCTGAGCGGGCAGAATGGCCGGCTCGGCGGAGATCTCACCGCGCGCGATCATCGCCTCGATTTGCTGGTTCGGGCATACACCTGTCATTCCGATCCCCCCTGGTGCCAGAGCGGGATCTGGCCTGTCTGCCATAAACGTCGGTGTGATTTGGTCGGGCTAGCAGGACTCGAACCTGCGACCTTCCGTCCCCCAGACGGACGCGCTACCAGGCTGCGCCATAGCCCGACGTTGGGCTGTTCATAATGATTTTCCCGGCAGGGGCAAGAGGAAAACATTGCCTTTCTTCTTATCCCGCCTTTTGACCTTCGACCCGGCTGAGCCATGCCCTGAGGTCCCTCGCGATCGGGGCGATCTGGCGCAGCGCCTCAGCGTCAAAATCCGTAGTCTGCCAAGCTTTGGAGGCGATGCCGCCGAACAGCGGGGCAGGGCTGATGCCATCGTCCCCGTTGACCGCAGTGGGCGCGGGCGCCGGCTCGGGGTCTGGGGAACTGGGTGTTTCCTGAGGCTCTGGCGATCCGGGACCATCAGTGCCGGCCTGCAGATCGAGGTCGATTTGCTGACCGGTCGATTTGGGCGGAAAGGACACCACCACGTCCTGTGGCGTCTGTGGTGATTCTGCGCTGACATCGATGTCGGGTGACAGCGCCGCCACATGGGCCACGCCCTGTTCCCTCAGGATGCGTTGAACGCCTTTTATCGTGATGCCGTCCTCGTGCAGCAGCTTCTTGATGCCGCCCAGCAGGCGCATGTCGTTGGGGCGGTAGTAACGGCGACCGCCAGCCCGTTTAACCGGTTTGACCTGTGCAAACCGGCTTTCCCAGAATCGCAGGACATGGGCCTGAACACCGAGCCAATCCGCAACTTCACTGATGGTGCGAAACGCGTCGGGTGACTTGCTCATATCCTCCTGGCCCCGGGTTTACTTGCGATTCCCGGCGGCGACGCGATCCTTCATCAGATGCGACGGGCGGAAAGTCAGCACGCGGCGCGGCTGGATCGGAACCTCTTCACCGGTTTTCGGGTTGCGTCCAATACGGGCTGATTTGTCACGAACGCTGAAAGTGCCGAAGGACGAAATCTTGACCTGTTCGCCACGCACCAGCGCGTCCGACATGTGGTTCAGAATGCTTTCGACAAGCTGTGCACTTTCGTTGCGTGACAGCCCAACTTCGCGAAACACGGCTTCGCTCAGATCCATTCGCGTCAGTGTATTATCGCCCATGACATTTCCCCTATTGATTTTCGAGCATAGGGGTAGCGCAAATTCGCTGTCAATATCAATGAATTGCGGGCGGCTGTGTAAGCCGGATTGCGCCGGTTACCAGCGCAGGACCACCGAGCCCCATGCCAAACCGCCGCCAATCGCCTCGGTCACGATCAAATCACCTTGCTTGATCTGGCCCCGTTCCTTGCCCACCGACAGGGCCAGGGGAATCGAGGCGGCCGATGTGTTTCCGTGGTCCTGAACGGTCACCACAACGTGATCCATGGGCAGGCCCATCTTCTTTGCGGTGCCCTGAATGATGCGGATATTGGCCTGATGCGGCACGATCCAGTCGACGTCCTGGCTGTTCAGTCCGGCGCGTTCCAGGGCAGTTTCTGCCGTGGCGGTGAGCTTTTCGACCGCATGGCGGAACACCTGGTTGCCCTGCATCCGAAGATGGCCCGTCGATTGCGTCGACACCCCGCCGTCCACGTACAGAAGGTCCTTGTAACGTCCATCCGAATGCAGATCCGTGGACAGGATACCTCGATCATCGCTTGTTCCGGCACCGTCCTGCGCCTCGAGCACGAGAGCACCGGCCCCATCCCCGAACAACACGCAAGTCGATCTGTCGGTCCAGTCCATGATCCGCGAAAAAGTTTCGGCGCCGATCACCAGCACCCGCTTGGCCTGACCCGAAAGGATCAGGGCGTTGGCGTTGCTCAGCGCAAACACGAAACCGGCGCAGACGGCCTGAACATCAAAGGCAAACCCCCGGGTCATGCCCAGATTGGCTTGAACCATGGTTGCGGCCGACGGGAACGTCAGATCCGCGGTCGAGGTCGCCAGTACGATTGCGTCAATGTCATCAGCTGTAAGGCCGGCGTCCTGCAAAGCGGCTTTGGCCGCATAGGTTGCCAGATCGGACGTGGTTTCATCTTCGGCCGCAAAGTGCCGACGTTCGATACCGGAACGGGTGCGAATCCATTCATCGGTCGTATCAAGCGTCTTTTCGAATTCGGAGTTCGGAACCACCCGCTTGGGCAGGTAATGCCCGACACCTACAACGACTGAACGGCCTGCCATCTGGGGTACTGCCTTCTTTGTTCTTATTTGGTCTGCAGCGCAGATTGCGCTGCATCTTGTTCAAGCTCAGCCGTGGATGCAACCCGTGCTGCCAATTTTTCCGCAAAGCCGGACTTGGCCAGGGTGAAAGCCAGCTTGATCGCGGCAGACACGCCGGTGGCGTCGGCGCCTCCGTGGGATTTGATGACAGTGCCGTTCAGGCCAAGAAAGACCCCGCCGTTGACGCGGCGCGGGTCGATGCGTTTCTTCAATCGCTGCAGAGAGGTGATGGCCAGAACCGAGGCCAGGCGAGATAGGGGCGAATACTTGAAGGCCTCGCGGAGCAGGTCACCGATCAGGCTGGCCGTGCCTTCTCCGGTCTTGATGGCGACGTTTCCGGTAAACCCATCCGTAACAATGACATCCGCCTTGTCGCCTGGAATGTCGCTGCCTTCCACGAAGCCCACGAAATCAAAGTTTGCCTGATCCGCGAATTCGGTGATCAGGGCATGGGCTTCCTTGAGTTCGGCGCGGCCTTTGTGCTCTTCGGTGCCGACGTTCAGCAGCCCGATACGCGGGCGGGTCAGTTCCATGCCGTTGCGCGCATAAGAAGCGCCCATCAACGCGAACTGCAGCAGATCCTTGGCGTCGGCCCGCACATCCGCGCCCACGTCCAGCATGACGTTGAAGCCCTGAGGGTTGCGGGATGGCCACAGAATCGCGATGGCGGGGCGGTTCACCCCGGGCAGTTTGCGCAGCCGCATCATCGACAGCGCCATCAGCGCGCCGGTATTGCCGCAGGAGACGGCACCATGGGCCTCGCCCTGACGCACCGATTCCAGCGCCGACCACATCGAGGTGTTCTTGCCGCTGCGCACCACCTGGCTGGGCTTGTCCTGCATCGTGACCACGTCCGGGCAATCACGAAAAACGACGCGTCCGTCGAGGACACGCCGTTTCGATACAAGCTTGCTCAGCACATCTTTCGGGCCGTGCAGAAGAAATCCGACCTCGGGGTTCTTCTTTGCTGACTTCGCGATTCCAGCCACGACCACGCCGGGACCTGAATCCCCGCCCATTGCGTCAACCGAGATGATGATCTTTCCGGTCTGCGTGGGCTGCGCTGTCATGCCAGAACCTGCGTTCAATCAGGCTTAGGCCGCGTCTTCGTCCAGGTCGATGTCGTCGGCCTGAGCGACGACTTCACGATCGTCATAGTGGCCGCAGGCTGCGCAAACGTGGTGCGGGCGCTTCAGCTCGCCGCAGTTCGCGCATTCGTTCGGGTTTGCAGCAACCAGAGCGTCGTGTGCGCGGCGGTTGTTGCGACGCGACTTGGAAACTTTGTTCTGTTGGACGGCCATGGTCTCAACCTTTGTCTACTAAGGGCCAGCAGATTCGCTGCAGGCCGGGTTTCATTCTTCGTTTTCTCGTGGTGTGACGTGCGTTTAGGGAACAAGCCCCGCGATGTCCAACCCAAATTCCGATGAGCGCGCGAAAATACTGCGATTCTCGACATGTTCAAGCGATTTTTCTGAGCGCCTGCTATGACAGGAAATCGATCCCCTGTCACTCGTCTTTTTTTAGCGCGTCACGCAGGGACGCCAGCCCGGCAAAGGGTTTGGCATCCTCGTCGGTCATCGCCTGTTTGCCCGGTTCGGTATAGTTCGCGTCGCCCAGATGTGCGCCGTCTTTCCGGGGGTATTGGGGCAACGCAAGGGACAGTGCCTCGCGCATCACCTGGTCCAGATCGATCTCCGGGCCCAAGGCTTCGGTCTCGTCATCTTCGGGCATTTCGAACTCGGGTTCGTCCGGTTCGGTCCAATTGGCCAGGAAAATGCGCCGCACCGGGGCCTCGATCCGGGTCGTGACCGGGTCCAGCGTCACCACGCAGGGCTGAATGACGGTCGCGCCCAGCTTGGCGGTCAACACCCAATCACGCTTACCCTGCGCGCGCAGCTCGCCGACAAAACTCAGCTTGCGCAGCCCGAGCAGGCCCAACGCATCACGAATTTCCTCGAGTTGCCGGGCAGAGGGGCGCAATTCGAACGCGGTCGGGCTGTTTTGAGGCAGATCGGCGACGCGCAATGTTGAGAGGTCGGTCATTGTGACCCTTTCCTGTGTTGAACCGGGGCATGGGTTTCTGTAATCGGATAGAAGCCGCAAGGGACCAAGGCAAGAGGGTGAACATGTTGAAAGTACTGAACAGGCTGAAACCGGCGTCCAGGGCGGTTGCCTGCACGCTTGTTCTGGCCACCGCTGTTGCCTGTACCCCGGTCTACAAGAAACACGGCTATATCCCCACCCCGGAAGAGCTGGCCGAGATCAAGGTTGGCGTCGATACCCGCGACACGGTTCTGGAAAAGGCTGGCGCGCCCAGCTCGTCAGGTGTGTTGAAGGATTCGGGTTTCTACTATGTGGCGTCGCGCGTTCGCCACTATGGCCCCAAACGCCCCGAGGTCGTCTCGCGCGAATTGGTGGCGATCAGCTTTGACCAGCGTGGCGTCGTCCGCAATATCGAGAAATTCGGTCTCGAAGACGGCTATGTCATCGTGCTGGATCGCCGTGTGACGGACTCCAGTGTTCAGGACAAAGGCTTCCTGCGGCAGCTGCTGGGCAACATCGGCCAATTCAGCCCGTCGAACATCCCGGGGGCCAGCTAATTTCCGGCCGCCGGTTGAAAGCTTCACACGGCGGTCACACTATTGGTGCATGGGATCAGGCAGATCGCAATCGGTGAGAAACCGTGGAGGATGCGACCATGGCCGATGATATTTTGTTGGACAAAGGCCGCTTCCGCGCGCGCCTGGCGCGGTGTCCCGAGGACGTGCGGGCAGCCCAGAATCTTCGTACTCTTGCATTCCGAACAGCCGAGACGGATCAGGACAAATTCGACGTTACCTGCGCCCATGTTCTGGTCGAGGATTCGCAGGCAGGTGGCCAGTTGGTCTGCTGTTTCCGGATGCTGGTCATGGACAGCGGCAGCGACATCAGCCGGAGTTATTCGGCCCAGTTCTATGACCTTTCCGCTTTGCAGAGCTTTGATGGGCGCATGGTGGAAATGGGGCGGTTCTGCATCCATCCCGATTGGACTGACCCCGATATCCTGAGGGTGGCCTGGGGCGCGATGACGGCCTTCGTCGACCGCAACGGGGTCCAGTTGCTGTTCGGATGCTCGTCCTTCGCAGGAACTGAGACTGCGGAATACCTGGATGCCTTCGCGATCCTCAAGCATCGCCACCTTGCGCCCAAGCGCTGGTTACCGCGGGTCAAGGCGCCGGACGTGTTCCGCTTTGCCGCGCGGCTGCGGCGGCGCCCGGATGCCAGAAAGGCCATGCTGCGAATGCCGCCGTTGCTGCGTACTTATCTTATGATGGGTGGCTGGGTCAGCGATCATGCGGTGGTGGACCGCCAACTGAACACGCTGCATGTCTTCACCGGCGTCGAGATCGGCGCGATTCCCGCGGCGCGGAAACGCCTCTTGCGGATGATCGCGGGCTGAAGCCGCGCTGCTGGCAAAAGGTGAGGTTGGGGCGTTGACGCCCAATGCCTGCCGGTTTAGCTGGCGCTTATGGCACGTATTCCTTTGTTGCAGATGTCCGGTATCTCGCTGACCTTCGGGGGCGAGCCGGTGTTTTCCGATCTGGACCTGGTGGTTCAGCCCGGCGACCGCGTTGCGCTGGTCGGGCGGAACGGCTCGGGCAAATCCACCCTGATGAAGGTCATGGCCGGTCTGGTCGAACCGGACCGGGGCGACATTGTGGTGCCGCCCGGCAAATCCGTGGGTTACATGGAGCAGGACCCGACGATGGAGGGCTTTGCCACGCTGGGCGATTATGCGGCCAGCGGGCTGGAACCCGGCGAGCTGTACAAGGTGGAACGGGCCGGGGAAGGGTTGAAATTCGACCCCTCGCGCGCGGTTCAGACTGCCTCGGGCGGGGAACGGCGCCGCGCGGCGCTGGCCAAGCTGATGGCCGAGGCCCCCGATTTGATGCTGCTGGACGAGCCGACCAACCATCTGGACATCGAGGCCATCGGTTGGCTCGAACGTGAACTGGGTGCGACGCGAGCGGCCTTTGTCCTGATCTCGCATGACCGCGCATTCCTGCGAGCACTGACCCGGGCAACACTGTGGATTGACCGCGGTTTGGTGCGCCGGCAGGAGCAGGGGTTCGAGGCCTTCGAGGCGTGGCGTGAAAAGATCTGGGAGGAGGAAGATCAGCAACGCCACAAGCTGGACCGGCTGATCAAGTCCGAGGCGCGTTGGGCGGTCGAGGGGATCAGCGCCCGCCGCAAGCGCAACCAGGGCCGGGTGCGGGCGTTGCAGGCCCTGCGGGCCGAACGCGCGGCGCAGATCAAGCGTCAGGGCTCGGCGGCCATGTCCTTGGAGACCGGTCCGAAATCCGGGCGCAAGGTGATCGAGGCGCGCGGCATCAGCAAGGCGTTCGACGGCAAGCCTATCGTGCGTAACCTAGACCTGCTGGTGCAGCGCGGCGATCGGGTGGCCTTTGTCGGGCCGAATGGCGTGGGCAAGACCACCGTTCTGAAGATGCTGCTGGGCGAGGTGGAGCCGGACGAGGGGGCGGTGACGCTGGGCACCAACCTCGAAATCGCGGTTTTCGACCAGACCCGCGCGCAGCTGGACCCCGAGATGACCCTGTGGGACAGCCTGACCGGCGACCCCGAGATGCGCGTCTCGGGCAAGGCCGATCAGGTGATGGTGCGCGGCCAGCCCAAGCATGTGGTCGGCTACCTCAAGGAGTTCCTGTTCGACGAACGGCAGGCAAGAGCGGCCGTCAAGTCCTTGTCGGGCGGCGAAAAAGCGCGGTTGCTGCTGGCCAAGCTGATGGCGAAACCGTCGAACCTGCTGGTGTTGGACGAACCGACCAACGACCTAGATATCGAGACGCTGGACCTGTTGCAGGAGTTGCTGGACGACTATGACGGCACCGTGCTGCTGGTCAGTCACGACCGGGATTTCCTGGATCGCGTGGCGACCACCACGATCGCGATGGAGGGCAACGGCCGCGCGACCGTCTATGCGGGCGGCTGGTCGGACTATGTCGCACAGCGCGGCGATCTGGTCGAGAAAAAGCCTGAGAAAACAAAAGAGAACAAGCCGAAGGTCAAGCAAGAATCCAAGCCGAAAACCGGCCTGTCCTTTTCCGAAAAGCACCGGCTCGAGAAACTGCCCGCCGAGATCGCGCGGCTGGAAGCCGAGATCGCCAAGCTGGAGGAACTGATGTCGGACCCCGAGCTATTCACCCGCGAGCCGGTGAAATTCCAGAAGGCGACCGAAGCCCTTGTCGAGCGGCAGGAGAAGCTGGCCGCCGCCGAGGAGGAATGGCTGGAACTGGAAGAAAAGGCCGAGGCGGGCTGAGCCAATTCGTCTGTTTTGTACCGGCCCCGGGACGGAGGTCTTCCGTTTTGTACGAAACGAAAATGGCCGGCCCGGACGAAGATCGACCGGGCCGGAAATCGTCAGTGAGGGTCAGCGCATCCGCAGGGCGCCGTCGATGCGGATGACTTCGCCGTTCAGATAGCCCATCTCGACGATGAATCCGGCCAGCCGGCCATATTCGCGCGGGTCGCCCAGGCGGGCGGGGTTGGGCACGTCGGCGGCCAACTGCTGCTGCACCTCTTCGGGCAGGCCGGCCAGCATCGGCGTCATGAAGATGCCGGGCGCGATGGTCATGACCCGGATCCCGGTCGAGGCCAGGTCGCGCGCCATCGGCAGGGTCATGCCCACGACACCGCCCTTGGACGCCGCATAGGCCGCCTGACCTTTCTGTCCGTCAAACGCGGCAATCGAGGCGGTGTTGATGATCACGCCACGCGCGCCATCCGACTCGGGCGCGTTCTTGGCCATCTCGGCGGCGGCCAGACGCGACACGTTGAAGGTGCCCACCAGGTTGATGTCGATGGTGCGCTGAAAGGCGTCCAGCGGATGCGGGCCGTCCTTGCCGACGGTTTTGATGCCATAGGCGATGCCGGCACAGTTCACGCAGGCGGTGATCTTGCCCATCTTCTCCATCGCCAGCGCAATGGCCGCGGCCACCGAGTTCCCGTCCGTCACGTCGGTCTGGGCGAAATGTCCGCCGATCTCGGTCGCGACCTGCGCGCCATGCTCGGCATCGCGGTCGAGGATGGTGACCTGCGCGCCGTTCTCGGCAAAGTAACGGGCGGTGGCCTCTCCGAGGCCCGAGGCGCCGCCGGTGATGACGGCAGCGGTGGTGGACAATTGCATGGCGGGCTCCTCCCCAGTGATCTGAACGTTTGTTCAAATAATCCGAGATGGCACGTCCTGTCCAGTCGGCAGTGACTCAGTCCAGCCGGCTGCGCTGCTGCATCGGGGTGACGCCGAAGGCGGCGCGGTACACGCGTGAAAAATGGCCCGGGCTTTCAAAGCCGCAGGCAAAGGCCACGTCGGTGACCGAAGATTCGGTCTGCAACAGCAGGTTTCGCGCGCGGTCCAGCCGCAGCTCCATGAAGTATTTCTTGGGCGAGGCGTTGAGGTATTTGCCGAACAACCGTTCCAGCTGGCGGGTCGAGATGCCGATCTGTTCGGCGATCACCGCCGGCGAGATCGGGTCGTTGATGCGGTCGGCCATGATCTGGATCGCCTTGGCCAGATGCGCGTTGCGCATGCCGTTGCGCGATTGCAGCGACACACGCTGATCGGCGGTCGCGTTGCGCACGGCGTTGTAGACCATCTGGTCGGCCACCGCGATCGACAGGTCCTGCCCGTGGTCGCGCTCGATCAGGTGCAGCATCAGGTCGGCCGTTGCGGTGCCGCCCGAGGCGGTCATGTGCTTTTCATCGGCCACGAAGACGCTGCGCACCAGATTCACGTCCGGGAAAGCCTCCATGAAGGCGTCGTGATATTCCCAATGGATCGCCGCCTGCATCCCGTTCAGGAACCCGGCCTCGGCCAGCAGCCACGCACCCGAACACAGCGCCCCGATGGCCGTGCCGCGCGCCCGTTCGCGGCGCAGCGCGGCCAGCAGGGGTCGGCTGACGTGATCGCGCATGTGAATGCCCGACAAAACAAAGATCTGGTCGCATTTCGGCAGGTCCGCCAACCCGCCATGCACCAGTGTCACGGACCCGTTCGAACACACCGCCTGCGCGCCGTCCTCCGAGGCGAAGGACCAGCGGTACAGTTCCTCGCCGCTGACCCAGTTGGCGATCCGCAGCGGCTCGACCGCGCAGGAGAAGGCCAGGTGCGAGAACTCGGGAACGAGGATGAAACAGAAATGTTGCGGGCGGGTCATGCGCTCAGTCTATCACGGGCGGTCAGACTGATTGTGTACAAGTTGCATTTTATCGGGCAAGAGCAGAGGCGACATCCTGGGTGTCGCGATTCGACCAAAGCGAAGGTTGGGGATGAAAGACGACACGAAAAGCCGCAAGGCGGCGCTGGCCGCGCATCTGAAGGCGGCGGTGATGACGCTGAAACTGCGCCCTGGCGATGATCTGGACGAGGCGCAGCTGTCCGAGGCGTTCGGCCTGTCGCGCACGCCACTGCGCGAAGTGTTCCGGCATCTGGCCGGGCTGGGCTATCTTGAACTGCGTGAAAACCGGGGCGCGCGGGTGTCGCAGATGTCCTATGCCACGCTGCGCGATTTCTTCCTGGTGGCGCCGATGATCTATGGCGCGGTGCTTCGGCTGGCGGCGCAGAACGCGACAGGTGACCAGATCGATCGGTTGAAGGCGGCGCAGGCGGCGTTTCGGGAAACGTTGCGGGCGAGCTCGGCCGAAGATCGCGCGCTGGCCAACAACCAGTTCCAC
Source organism: Ruegeria arenilitoris (assembly GCF_013032855.1). Lineage (GTDB taxonomy): Bacteria > Pseudomonadota > Alphaproteobacteria > Rhodobacterales > Rhodobacteraceae > Ruegeria > Ruegeria arenilitoris. The sequence continues at coordinate 123,879 of NZ_WQDA01000002.1, read as the reverse complement.
GAGATCACCGGCGAGATGGCGGCGAATGTCTACCTGCTGCCGTCGTTTCAGCGGCTGCTGATCGACCATGCGCGCATCGGCATGACCTTCTACCGCCCGGGTCAAGGCGGGATGGGCGAAAGCCTCGATCTGGCCTGCGCCCAGCATGACGCCATCATCGCCGCGATCGAGGCGCGCGACGAGGCGGCGGCGGGGCAGCTGGCGGCCGATCACTGGGCGCTGTCGCGCGATCAGATCGAGCTGTTCGTGACGCCGGCCGGTCTGGACCTTCCGCTGGGCTCGGTCGAGCGCGGATAGAAAAACGGCCGCCCCAGGGCGGCCGTTGTGTTCAGGGTCAGGCCGGTTCAGCCCAGTTGCACCAGCGCGTGCCGCTTCTTGCCCGCGCTCAGCTTGATGGGCGAGGAAAGGGCCGCTGCGTCGATCATCAGCCCGGCATCGGTCAGCGGTGCGTCGTCCAGACGGGCGCCGTTTTCGGAAATCAAGCGCTTGGCCTCCTTGCCCGATTTCGCCAGGCCCGACTTCACGATCAGCTGCACGACCGAGATGCCGTCGCCCAGATCCTCGGCTGTCAGGGTCAGGGTGGGCAGGTCGCCGCCCACGCCGCCCTTCTCGAACACCTCGCGCGCGGTGGCCTCGGCCTTGGCCGCGGCCTCGGCCCCGTGCAGAAGGGTCGTGACTTCGTTGGCCAGACGGATCTTGGCCTCGTTGATCTCGGACCCCTGCAGCGCGCCCATGCGGTCGCATTCGTCCACGGGAAGCTCGGTGAAGATCTTCAGGAAGCGGCCCACGTCGGCGTCGGTGGTGTTGCGCCAGAACTGCCAGAACTCGTAAGGCGACAGCATGTCGCCGTTCAGCCAGATGGCGCCGCCCTGGCTTTTGCCCATCTTGCGCCCGTCGCTGGTGGTCAGCAGGGGCGTGGTCAGGCCATAGATCTCATGATCCAGCACGCGTCGGGTCAGGTCGATGCCGTTGACGATGTTGCCCCACTGGTCCGATCCACCCATCTGCAGGATGCAGCTGTAACGACGGTTCAGCTCCAGAAAGTCATAGGCCTGCAGGATCATGTAGTTGAACTCGAGGAACGACAGGGATTGTTCCCGGTCCAGCCGCGATTTCACCGATTCAAAGGACAGCATCCGGTTGACCGAAAAATGCCGCCCGATGTCCCGCAGGAAATCGAGATAGTTCAGGTCGTCCAGCCATTCGGCATTGTTCAGCATCAGCGCGCCGGTGTCGCTGTCGTCATAGGACAGGTACTTGTCGAACACCTTCTGCATGCCGGCGATGTTGGCGTCGATCTGCTCGGGGCCCAACAGGGGGCGTTCGTCCGAGCGGAACGAGGGATCGCCCACCTTGGTGGTGCCGCCACCCATCAGGGTGATCGGCTTGTGCCCCAGCTTCTGGAACCAGCGCAGAACCATGATGTTCATAAGGTGCCCGACATGCAGGGACTGGGCGGTGGCGTCATACCCGATATAGGCTGTCTGCACCCCGCTTGTCAGAGCATCGTCAAGGCCCTGATAATCGGTGCAATCGGCCAGAAAGCCGCGCTCGATCATCGTGGCGATGAAATCCGATTTGGGGTGATACGTCATGTCTTGCCTCGGGGTTGAATTGCGGGGCACGTTATAGGCGGCGAACGAGGGAAGGAAAAGGCCATGAATAAGGCCCGAGGCAAAGTTGGGGCAGTGCGGGCACTGGGGGCCATGTCGGGCACCTCGCTCGATGGGGTCGACGCGGCGGTGGTGGAAACCGACGGGCGGCAGATCTTGCGGTTCGGCGACAGTGCCTACCGGCCCTATACCGAGGACGAGCGCAAGCTGCTGCGCGCCGCGTTGGGCAAATGGAGTGGCCCCGAGGTGCACGCCGCCGAAGATCTGGTGACCCGCGCCCATGCCGAGCTACTGTCGGAATTCGAAGACGTGGAGCTGATCGGCTTTCACGGCCAGACCCTTGCGCATGAGCCGCGCGGAAAGGGCACGTTGCAGGTGGGCGATGGCGAGGGGCTGGCGGTCGCGCTGGGTGTGCCAGTGGTTTGGGATTTCCGCAGCGATGACGTGGCCATGGGCGGCGAGGGCGCGCCGCTAGCGCCGTTCTTCCACTTTGCCTGCGCAAAATACGTCGGGGCCACGGCGCCCGTGTGCTTTCTGAATCTGGGTGGTGTCGGCAACCTGACCTATGTGGACCCGTCCTTTGACGGGCCCGAGGCGCTCGGTGCGCTGCTGGCCTTTGACACCGGCCCGGCCAATGCGCCGATCGACGATCTGGTGCAGGCGCGCCTGGGTCTGCCGATGGACCGCGACGGCGCGCTGGCCCGGCAGGGCACGGTCGAGACCGGAGCGCTGGAGCTGTTTCTGGCCGAGCCCTATTTCAACCGTCTGCCGCCCAAATCTCTGGACCGCAACGATTTCGCCGAGATGATCGGCCTGGTGAGGGAATTGAGCGACGCTGACGCCGTCGCCACCCTGACAGGCATGAGTGCGGCGGCGGTGGTGCAGGGGATGGAGCATTGCCCCAGACCGCCCGCGCGGGTGCTGGTCACCGGCGGCGGGCGCAGGAACCCGGTCTTGATGGAGATGCTGCGCGTGGCGATGGACTGCCCGGTCGATCCGGTCGAGGCCGTAGGTCTGGATGGCGACATGCTCGAGGCGCAGGCCTTTGCCTATCTGGCGGTGCGCGTGGCGCGGGGGATGCCGACCTCTTGCCCCGGCACCACCGGGGTAAAGGCGTTGGTTGGCGGGGGGACGGTCAGCCGGGTGTCGCAGGGCGCACCGCGCTGAAACGCAGCGAAAAATGATCCTGCCAATGCGCTCGGGCGTAATTGTAGCAGTAGCCACAACAACGCCGGAGATGAAGATGATCGGTTCCCTTGTCAAAAATGCGGCCGGTTGTGCCGCCGCGTTCATGCTCGCAGTGCCTGCCATGGCCGACGTGCAGGTTGAGTTCGTCGAGGGAGCGCCAAAGGACCGCTTCGTTCTTCGCAACGCCAGCGATTGCAGCCTGTCTGCTGCAACGGTGCGTCTGGATTTGTCCTCGTCGCAGGGCGGGCTGATCTTTGATGTCACCGGTGCGGGGGCAGGGGTTGAAGTATTTCAGCCCTTTGAAATGGTTTCGGGGTCCGAGTTTCTGAACGGGTTGCCTCAGGTTCAGGACGGGCAGTCAATGGTCGATCTGGACATCCGTGCCATGCCGCCCGGTGCGGAAATCGCCTTTACGATCGACGTGGATGACACGGGCGGCGGACGAGAGATCACCGTGTCGGGGGCCGAGATTCAGGGCGCGACGGTCTCTCTGGAAGGCGCGCAGAGCCCGCCGCGTGGCGTCTTTTCCTCGGCGGCCCGCGCGGCTATACCGGTCGGGACCTGCTGAGCGGCAGTGCACCTGCGGATGGAACCGGCATGACCAAGACCCTGACACGTATCGCATTTCTGGTTCTGGTAATGGGAGGCGGCATACTGATCGGCACTCTGACGGGGCCGGGGGAGTGGTATGCAAACCTGAACAAACCGGTCTTCAACCCGCCGGGCTGGGTGTTCGGCCCGGTCTGGACGGTTCTGTACGTCCTGATCGCGATGGCGGGATGGCGGCAGTTCGAACGCGACCGGGGATCGCCCGCAATGCGCCTGTGGTGGGCGCAGCTGGGCCTGAACTTCCTGTGGTCGCCCGCATTCTTCGTGCTGCACCAGCCGTGGCTGGCATTGGTAGTGATCCTGTCGCTGCTGGTGGTGATCGTGCTGTTCATCGCGCGTGTCCGCCCGGTGGACCGCGTTTCGGCATGGGCGTTCGTGCCCTATCTGGCATGGGTGGCGTTTGCGACTGTTCTGAACCTGTCGATCGCGGTCCTGAACTGACGCCAGCGGTGGTCAGAGCATCCACTCGACCGGCAGCCATCTGACGACGGCGGCAAGGCCGCGCTGGAAACGCGAGGTGTTCGGGTCGGTCTCAAAGGTCGTGGTCGTCCCGTCCTTGTTCTGCTGAACCCAGACCAGCCCACCGTCATCGTCCATCTCGACGCGATAGGCAAATTCCGGCTTGTCCAGTTGCCGGGCCAGATCTGTCGCGATCGTGGGGCTCTCGATCAGCAGCCCCATCTCGGTGTTCAGCCGGGCCGAACGCGGGTCCAGATTGTATGAGCCGATAAAGATCCGTTTGCCATCCGAGCCAAACACCTTTGCATGCAGGCCCGACGCAGAGCCTGCGAGAATTTCGGGCAGGCTGCGTTCCTTGTGCTCGTCGCGCAACGCGCGCAGCTCCAGCAACTGAACCCCGCTTGCCAGCAGGTCGTCGCGGTAGGCCATGTAGGCCGCATGAACCGGCATTACATCGGTCGCATCCAGTGAGTTGGTCAGGACCCGGACTTTGACCCCGGATGACGCCAACCGTTCGAGCAGCTCGGCCCCGCGGGGACCGGGAATGAAATAGGCCGAGACCAGATCGAGCGAAGTCTCCGAGCTTTCGGCAAAGGCGATGAGACGCTCGACCATGAGGTTCTCGTCCTCGACCTCTCCAAGCCCCTTTGCCGGGTCATCGACAAAAAGTTCGACCGCGCTCCATTCGAACGGCAGATCGCGGGCGGCGATGCGGTCGGCCAGTTCATTGTCGCGGATCGCCTTTTGGTATCCGGCCCCGGCCGCGGTCTGGCGCGCGGCCTCGGCCAGTGCTTTCAGGCTTGGGTCGGTCGCAGCGGGCAGGAACAACGCGGCATCATAGGCCGAGCCGCTGTTCCAGTAGGCATCGAACGACTCGGCCACCTCGTCCACGATCGGACCGATCGCGATGGTATCGACATCCAGATAGTGTGTCCCGGCCCCGTAGTCGAAATAGATGTCGCCGATGTTTCGGCCACCGACAATCGTGGCCACACCGTCCACCGTCATGGACTTGTTGTGCATGCGGCGGTTCAAGCGGCCGAAATCGAACACATAGGACAGCAGCTTGGGATTGCGCAGCGTGAACGGGTTGAAGATGCGGACACGGGCGGTTGGCATGGCATCCAGTTCAGCCAGAAGAGGGTCCAGCCCCGAGATGCCGTTGTCATCGACCAGAAGGCGCACGCGCACGCCCCGTTCCGCCGCCGCACGCAATTCGTCCAGCAGCATCAGGCCGGTCACGTCATCCTGCCAGATGTAGTATTGGGCATCTATGGACGAGACCGCCTCACGCGCGAGAATGGCGCGGGCAGCAAATGCGGTATGCCCCTGACCGAGGGGGCGGACGCCGTCCAGTCCGGGGTTGCGCTGCATCGCCGGCTCGATGGCTTGGCCCAGCGGACCAGTCCAATCCGTGGGCTGGCGGTATGTCCGCTCCGAGAAATTGGTCTCGGGCAGCGGAAAGGCCAACCGCAGCCCAAGCACGCCCAGGCCGAGGATCACAGCCACGGTCACCAAAGTCTTGATCAGCCGCATCGCGCCCTCGTCTTTGCCCAATCATACACACGCGAACCTTGCCGCATCGGGCAGGGCAAGTTCAAGCATGGTTCGGCAGGGGCTTGAGGTTTAACCCCGGGGAATGTCGAACTCCGCCGGCGCCAATTCGAACCCGTCGAACTGAAACCCCGGCGAGACGACACAGCTGACCAGCGTGCAGTCTCCGGTGCTGCGGGCGGCCTGCCAATGCCCGGCAGGTACGATGACCTGCGGCGCGCCCTCGCTCAGATCGGGGGACAGCATGTGGTCGGTTGCCGGTCCGGTGTCGGTTTCGCTGATCGACAGGATCAGCGGTGCGCCGGCGTGAAACAGCCAGATCTCGGTCGCATCAACCCGGTGCCAGTGGCTGACCTCGCCCTGTTTCAGCAGGAAATAGATGCAGGTCGCGGTGGGGCGGCCGCTGTTGCCCGCGCGCCATGTCTCGGCATACCAGCCGCCTTCGGGGTGGGGCTGCAGTTGCAGGTGGTCGATGATCTGGTCGGCGGTCATGATGGGCCTTTCACGGCGATGGGATTTGGTGCTGGCAATACTGCGCACAGATCATATGTTTGCGCCATGACCCTGACGATCCCCTTCGACAATTCCTATGCCCGGCTGCCCGGCGCCTTTTATGCGCTCCAGTCGCCCGAGCCCGTGCGCGCGCCGCGGCTGGTGGCTTTCAATGACGATCTGGCGCAGGTGCTGGGCATCTCGCCCGGTGACGCGCAGGACATGGCCCAGGTGTTTGCGGGCAACGCTCTGCCGAACGGGGCCGAGCCGCTGGCGCAGCTGTATTCCGGTCATCAGTTCGGCAACTACAACCCGCAGCTGGGAGACGGGCGCGCGGTGCTGCTGGGCGAGGTGGTGGGCGCGGACGGGATCCGCCGCGACATTCAGCTCAAGGGCTCGGGGCGCACGCCGTTCTCACGGCAGGGGGACGGGCGGGCCTGGCTGGGGCCGGTTCTGCGCGAATATGTCGTGTCCGAGGCGATGCATGCGCTGGGCATTCCCACCACGCGCGCCTTGGCGGCAGTGGAAACCGGTGAGGTCGTGCTGCGCGAGGGCCCGATGCCCGGAGCGGTACTGACCCGCGTGGCGCAAAGCCATCTGCGGGTGGGCACGTTCCAGGTGTTCGCCGCACGCGGCCAGATCGCCGACCTGCGGCGGCTGACCGATTATGCCATTGAACGCCACTATCCGGACGCCATCGGGCCGATGGGCCTGTTGCGCGCCGTGCGTGACGCGCAGGCCGCGCTGATCGCGCAATGGATGGCGGTGGGCTTCATCCACGGGGTGATGAACACCGACAACTGCGCCATCTCGGGCGAAACCATCGACTATGGCCCCTGCGCCTTCATGGACAGCTATCACCCCAACACCGTCTACAGTTCGATCGACCGGATGGGGCGCTATGCCTATTCCAACCAGCCCGAAATCGCGGTGTGGAACCTGGCGCAGCTGGCGACGGCGCTGATCCAGCAGATCGAGGACAAGCAGGCCGCCGTGGAAGAGGCGACCGAGATCGTCCATGCCATGCCCGAATTGATGCAGCAGCACTGGCTGCGCCGATTCCGGGCCAAGATCGGCCTGACCACCGAGGAGGACGGCGACCTTGCGCTGATCTCGGACCTGCTGACGCGGATGGCGCAGAACCAGGCCGATTTCACCAACACCTTCCGCGCGCTGGGCAGCGATGCGGCGCGGGACCAGTTCACCGATCCGGCGGCTTTTGACGGCTGGGCCGAGGGGTGGCGCGCGCGACTGACGCGCGAGGCGGACCCGGCCGCGGTGATGCACGCGGCCAACCCGGCCTTCATCCCGCGCAACCACCGGGTCGAACAGATGATCCAGGCCGCCGTTCAGGGCGACTATGCCCCGTTCCACCGGCTGAACGCAGTGCTGGCCCGGCCTTATGACGACCAGCCCGACGCCGCCGACCTGAGGCGCCCGCCCACGCAGGACGAGGTGGTGCATGCCACCTTTTGCGGCACCTGAGCGGGTTTCGGCATCTGTGCTGAACTATCGGCTTGCGTCCGGGCGCGATCCTGCGAATCCTGACGGGGTACAACCGTAGAAAACCGATGACCACTTTGCCCAAGCTGCGCCTTGCCAGCTACAACATCCAGAAATGCGTCGGACTGGACCTGCGACGCCAGCCGCAGCGCATCGTGCAGGTGCTGGACCGGCTGGGCGCCGATATCGTAGTGCTTCAAGAGGCCGACAAACGCCTGCCGCCGCGCCCGGCGGCGCTGCCGCATTTCATGCTGGACGAGGCCGGGTGGAAGATCGTCGATCTGGGCGGTGCGGGCAGTCTGGGCTGGCATGGCAACGCGGTGATCTGGCGGGGAGACCACATCCGGGTGCGCTGCGCCGCGCATCACGATCTGCCGGGGCTGGAGCCGCGCGGGGCGGTCCGGGTCGAGTTCGACACCCATATCGGGCCTTTGCGGGTGATGGGGATGCATCTGGGGCTGTTCTCGGCGTGGCGCCGTCAGCAGATCATCCACCTGCGGCAGGACGGCCGCGCGCTGGACCGGATGCCCACCGTCTGGGCAGGGGATTTCAACGAATGGTCACGCCAACCGATTCTTGACCGTCTGGCTCCCGACATGCGGTTCCTGCCGCCTGTGCCCAGCTTTCCCGCCGCGCAGCCTCTGGGCGCGCTGGACCGGATCGCGCTGGGCGGTGGGCTCGAGGCGCTGGCCCACGGCGTGCACGGGGAACGGCCCGCGCATATCGCCTCGGACCACCTGCCGGTCTGGGCCGATCTGCGGCTGGCGGGCTAAGGCGCAGCGGGCGCAAATCACAGTGGCGAAATCTGCGCGGACGTACTAAGACAGAAACCCGAACGGATTCTGGGGGATGACATGGCGGACACGATCATCGCGCGTTGCGAAGCTAAAGGCCTGCGCATGACCGGCCAGCGTCGAACCATCGCGCACGTACTGCAGGACAGTGATGATCATCCCGATGTCGAGGAACTGTACGCACGCGCCTCGGCGCTGGATGCGGGCATTTCGATCGCAACCGTCTATCGCACCGTCAAACTTTTCGAAGAGGCCGGCATTCTCGAACGGCTGGAATTCGGCGACGGGCGTGCGCGCTATGAGGACGCCGAGCGCGACCACCACGATCACCTGATCGACATGAACTCGGGCGAGGTGATTGAATTCGTGGACCCCGAGATCGAAGCCCTGCAGGAAAAGATCGCCTCGAAGCTGGGCTATCGCCTGAAAGGTCATCGGCTGGAGTTGTACGGAGTTCCGCTGGACAAGGACTGATCCGGCCGGGACACATCACCAAAAGCGATTGGTCATCTAAAATCTATTCATGATTCCAAGCCCTCTTCGCGCTTGCCACGGGCGCGCGATCCGGGTCTTCTGCGTTGCGACGCGGCAATTAAGCCGTCCGAATTCAATAGGCAATGACATGAACAACGCGAACGGCATCCTGCTGGTCATCGGCGCTATGGCCGCCTTCACGCTTGAGGACATGTTCATCAAGCATTTGTCGGTCACCGTGCCGACCGGTCAGGTCATGATCGTGTTGGGGCTGTTCTGCGCGCTAGTCTTTGCCGCCATGGCCATCGTGACACGCAAACCGATCTTTGACTCGGCCGCCTGGCAACCGCTGTTCGTGATCCGCGCGTGCACCGAGGCGGTCGGGGCGCTGAGCTTTGTCACCGCCTTGTTCCTGGTCGACCTGTCGACCGTTGCGGCCGTGTTCCAGGCGATGCCGCTGGTGGTCACGATGGGGGCCGCACTCTTCCTGCGCGAACAGGTCGGCTGGCGCCGTTGGAGCGCAATCGGTGTCGGGTTTATCGGCGTTCTGATGATCATCCGCCCCGGTCTGGACGGGTTTCGGCCCGAGGCTCTGTTCGTGGTGGCCAGCGTCATCGCCATTGCCGCGCGGGACCTGATCACCCGCCGGCTGGACGCGCGCGTGGCCTCGGCCGTGGTGGCGCTGCAGGCCTATGCGGCAGTCGCGATTGCCGGCGGCGTGCTGATGCTGACCTCGGCGCAGCCTCTGGCGCCGCTGCAGATGGGGCAGATCGGACCCTATCTCGGTGCCGTTGGATTCGGTGTTCTAGGCTATCTGGGGATCGTGACCGCAATGCGCGTGGGCGAGGCCTCGGCCCTGACCCCGTTCCGCTATACGCGTTTGCTGTTCTCGATCCTGGCAGGGATGTGGATGTTCGGCGAGCGGCCGGACCTGATGACCATGATCGGCGCGTCGCTGATCATCGGGTCGGGCATGTACACGTTCATCCGCGAACGGCGCATTGCGCGGGCCATGGCTCCGGCGGTCTGCTGACCTGTTGGCGCAAACACGCCGCTGTTGGCGCTAAAGGCCGGAAAATATGCGTGTTAGCGATAACGGACCCGGTTTACTTTTCCCCGCGTGCTGGTATGAGGCATGCAACCGAACGCATTTTCAGGGACCGGTATCATGAGCACCATCATCGACATCCACGCACGCGAAATCCTGGACAGCCGGGGCAACCCCACCGTCGAGGTGGACGTGGTTCTGGAAGACGGCACCATGGGCCGGGCCGCCGTGCCTTCGGGCGCATCGACCGGCGCCTATGAGGCGGTGGAAAAGCGCGATGGCGACAAGTCCCGTTACATGGGCAAGGGCGTGCTCGAAGCCGTGGCCGCCGTGAACGGCGAGATCGCCGAAGAGCTGGTGGGCTTTGACGCGACCGAGCAGGTGGCGATCGACGCCGCCATGATCGAGCTGGACGGCACCCCGAACAAGGGCCGCCTGGGCGCCAACGCCATTCTGGGCGTGTCGCTGGCCGTGGCCAAGGCGGCGGCGGATTTCACCACCCAGCCGCTCTATCGCTACGTGGGGGGCACCTCGGCGCGGGTTCTGCCGGTGCCGATGATGAACATCATCAATGGCGGCGAACATGCCGACAACCCGATCGACATCCAGGAATTCATGATCATGCCCGTGGCCGCCAGCAACATCCGCGAAGCGGTGCGCATGGGTTCGGAAGTGTTCCACACTCTGAAAAAGGAACTATCGGCCGCCGGGCTGGCCACCGGTGTCGGCGACGAGGGCGGGTTTGCCCCCAACATCGCCTCGACCCGCGAGGCACTGGATTTCATCCTCAAGTCGATCGAGAAGGCGGGCTACAAGCCGGGTGACGAGATCTACCTGGCGCTCGATTGCGCCGCCACCGAGTATTACAAGGACGGCAAATACGTCCTGTCGGGCGAGGGCAAGACCCTCAGCAGCGACGAGAACGTGGCCTATCTGGCAGCCCTGGTGAACGACTATCCGATCATCTCGATCGAGGATGGCATGTCCGAGGATGACTGGGACGGCTGGAAGGCGCTGACCGACGAGCTGGACGGCAAGGTGCAGCTGGTAGGTGACGACCTGTTCGTGACCAACCCCGCGCGTCTGGCCGAAGGGATCGAGAAGGGCTGCGCCAACTCGATGCTGGTCAAGGTGAACCAGATCGGTTCGCTGACCGAGACCCTGCGTGCCGTGGATATGGCGCACCGCGCCCGCTATACCAACGTGATGTCGCACCGCTCGGGCGAGACCGAGGACGCTACCATCGCCGATCTGGCCGTGGCGACCAACTGCGGTCAGATCAAGACCGGCTCGCTAGCGCGGTCGGACCGGCTGGCCAAGTACAACCAGCTGATCCGCATCGAGGAAACGCTGGGCGAGGTCGCGGAATACGCGGGGCGTTCGATCCTTCGCAAGTAACGCTCAAGCTGCTAGGCTGACCCCCGACATTGGCCGGGGGTCCGTCATGCTTAGTATCGTTGAACCAAGAGCGCCGGACCAGTTCGATGCTGTCCGGCGTTTGTGTTGGGATTATCACGCCTATCTGCTGACGTTGGATGAACGATCGCGGCAGGTCGTGAACACGTTCTATCCACCCGAGAAATATGCGGCTGTTCTGTCCGCCATCGAAGTCGAGCATATGCCACCCAAGGGCGGGACCCGGCTGGCGATGCTGGACGGGCAGGCGGTGGGCTGCGGGATGTTCCAGACGATCGGTCCGGGTATCGCCGAGATCAAGCGCGTGTTCGTGACCGATGACGCTCGGGGCACTGGCGCGGGGTGTGCGATCATGCAGGCGCTGATTGCCCAGTGCCGCAAGGACGGGTTTGAGATGATCCGGATGGACACCGGAAAACCGCTGGAAGCGGCGACTCGGCTGTATCTGTCGCTGGGGTTCAAGCTGCGCGATGCCTATTCGGATATACCCAAGATCGCCCAAGGCCAGCTGTTGTTCTTCGAAATGTCACTGGCGGACGACTCTGCCGAACCCGATGGAATTGCAGGGTAATCTCCCTTTACGCCCGAGTTTGGGGCAGGCAGGGAGAAAAAATGCAAACATAAATGTGATTATGTGTGAACTTGTTCCTACAAGTGCGAGGTTGTCGGGCGTAGCTTGACGGTACAGCAGAAAAGGAGAACGTGATGTCCGCTTCAAGAATCCTTCTCGTTATTTCCGTGCTTTCCGTCGGGGTTCTGGCGGCCTGCGCAGGGCCTGACACCTACCCGATCACCGGCGAGCCGGTGTCGCAGAACGATCCGGTGCAAGAGATGTACTACAATCCCGGGCTGATCTTCCGCGGCGAGTCACGCTAGAGCTTTTTGCTCATCAACATGTAACGGTCGCGCGGTTTGAAACCGGTCCTAAGGTAGAGTTTCTGCGCGGCTTCGTTGGTTCGATCCACTTCCAGATGCAGGGCCGTCAGGCCGGCACCCGCCAGCGCTTTGGGCAAGTCCAATAGAACCTCGGTGGCGATTCCGCGGCCGCGAATGGCGGGCCGGATGTAGATTTCATCGACGAACCCGTCCATCCCCCCGAACTCGACCGACCAACCGAAGGTCAGGATGATGTAGCCCAACGGTGCGCGCGACGGGCCGATCAGATAAATACAGCCATGCGGGATGCCTTCCAGCAGCGGCGTCAGCGCATCGCGCCTTTGGTCGGGGTCCTGTTCGATCCCGGCCTCAGCGTGAAAGGCGGCGACCAGGCCCATCAGGCGATCAAGGTCCTCGGGACGGGCAAGGCGCAGAGCGGCACTCATAGCCGCGCCAGCCGTTCGGTCAGCAAGGCAAAGAACCCGTCGGCGTCCACGTCGCCGATGAACAGCGCGTTGGGCTTGCGGTCGGTGACGCCCCACCAGTCGGCGACGGTCATGCCGAGCGTGAGGTCCGACTGGGTTTCGATCTCGACGTTCACATGGCGGCCCGAGAACAGCTCGGGGCGGATCAGATAGGCGGTCACGCAGGGATCGTGCAGGGGCGCGCCCTCGCTTCCGTATTTTTCCTTGTCGAAACGTTCGAAGAAATCGGTCATCTCGGCCACTGCGATTCCAACCTTGGTGCCAAGGGCGCGGAAGGCGTCGTTGCGCGGTTTGGTAACCAGCGCCTTGTGCGTCACGTCCAGCGGCATCACCACGATCGGAACGCCGGATTTGAACACGATATCAGCGGCCTCGGGGTCGACATGAATGTTGAATTCGGCGGTGGGTGTGATGTTTCCGACTTCGAAGTAAGCGCCACCCATCAGCACGATTTCCTGCACGCGCTCAACAATGTCGGGCGCCTTCTGAAAAGCCGTGGCGATGTTTGTCAGCGGCCCCAGCGGGCAGAGGGTGACGGTGCCGGAATCCTGTGCGCGCAGCGTGTCGATGATGAAATCGACGCCATGCCCCTCGGCCAACGGTATCTGCGGGTCAGGCAGGACGGGGCCGTCCAGCCCGGTTTTGCCATGCACGTGCTCGGCGGTGATCAGAGGACGTTTCAAAGGGCGGTCGCACCCGGCAAAGACCGGAATGTCGGTGCGCCCGGCCAGTTCGCAGACGATGCGCGCATTCTTTGCGGTCAGCTCCAGCGGCACGTTGCCGGCGACGGCGGTGATGCCCAGAACCTCGATCTCGTCTGGGCTGGCCAGCGCCAGCAGGATGGCGACGGCGTCGTCCTGTCCGGGGTCGGTGTCGATGATGATCTTGCGCGCGGTCATGGGGCCTCCGGGGTCTTGAAGGGCGGAGACTGTCAATCCGCGCGCCGCTTGTCCAGCGGTTTCAGGCCCCTGTTCCGGTGGCCACCGGCGGGAGTTTGCCATTTGCCCGGTGTTCTTCGGTTTTCACCGCGTCCCACAGGGCGTCCATCTCTTCCAGCGTGCTGTCTGACGGCGTCTTGCCACGTGCGGCCAGCCGGGCTTCGACCTGTTCGAACCGGCGGGTGAACTTGGCGTTGGTGCGGCGCAGCGCGGCCTCGGGCTCGATGCCCATATGGCGGCCGAGATTGACGATCACGAACAGCAGGTCGCCGAACTCGTCCTCGAGCGCGTCCGCGTCCATCTGGTCGCGCGCCTCTGTCAGTTCGGCGGCCTCTTCGGTGATCTTGGCCAGCACATGGCTGACATCGGGCCAGTCGAAACCCACCCGCGCGGCGCGTTTCTGCAGCTTGTAGGCGCGCAGCAGGGCGGGCAGGTTGGCGGCCACCCCGTCCAGAGCGCCTTTCTGTTCCTTGCCCGCGCGCTCGGCGGCCTTGATCGCCTCCCAGTCGCGGGTCTGCTGTTCGGCGGACTTGTCGCGGGATTCGTCGCCGAAGACATGCGGATGGCGGGCCACCATCTTGTCGGACATGGTGCGCACCACGTCCTGAAAGGTGAAATGCCCCGCCTCTTCGGCCATCTGCGCGTGAAAGACCGACTGGAACAGCAGGTCGCCCAGCTCGCCCTTGAGCTCGTCCCAGGCTTGTCGCTCGATGGCGTCGGCGACCTCGTAAGCCTCTTCGATCGTGTAGGGGGCGATGGTGGCGAAATCCTGTTCGATGTCCCACGGGCAGCCGGTTTCCGGGTCGCGCAGGCGGCGCATGATCTCCAGCAGCCGCTCGATTCCGGCGTCGGTATCGTGGATCAGTGGATTTTCAGCCATTGCGAAGCCCCTTGTTCCGGTGTCAGATGCATCCATCCCGCAGCTTGGATCAGGAGTCCACCCCCGATGCCCGTCGTCAACCGCATTGCCGATTACGCCGCCGACATGGCCGAATGGCGCCAGCACCTGCACACGATCCCGGAACTGGAGTTCGACTGCCACCAGACCGCCGCTTTCGTGGCCGAGCGGCTGCGTGAATTCGGCGTGGACGAATTGCACGAAGGGATCGCGCAGACAGGGATCGTGGCGATCATCACCGGGCAGGGCGATGGCCCCACGATCGGGCTGCGCGCCGACATGGATGCGCTGCCGATCGCTGAGGAAACGGGTGTGGACTATGCCTCGAAGACACCGGGCATGATGCATGCTTGCGGGCATGACGGGCACACCACTATGCTGCTGGGCGCGGCGCGGTACCTGGCCGAGACGCGGAATTTCCGGGGCCGGGTGGCGTTGCTGTTCCAACCCGCCGAGGAAGAGGGCGGTGGTGCCGATATCATGGTCAAAGAGGGTGTGATGGACCGGTTCGACATCGCTCAGGTCTATGCCCTGCACAACGCGCCGGGCTTTGCCGAGGGCGCGTTCTATACCACGCCTGGGCCGATCATGGCGGCGGTCGATACGTTCGACATCCACATTCAGGGCGTGGGTGGCCACGGTGCCATGCCGCACGAGACGCGCGACCCGGTCATGGCCGCCTGCGGAATCGCCCAGGCGATCCAGACCATCGTCAGCCGCAACCACTATGCGCTGGACGATCTGGTGATCTCGGTCACCCAGATCCACACCGGGACCGTGAACAATGTGATCCCCGACACCGCCTATCTGAACGGCACCGTCCGCACTTTCGATCCGGCGGTGCAGCAGATGGTGATGAACCGTCTTGAAGAAATCGTGCAGGGGCAGGCGGCGTCCTACGGGGTCACGGCGACGCTGGATTATGTCGTCGGCTATCCGGCCACGGTCAACGATGCGGACAAGACCGGTTTCGCCGCCGAAGTTGCGCGCGAGGTCTCGGGAGCCGATCGGGTGATCGCCGAAGCCGGGCGCGAGATGGGGGCCGAAGATTTCTCGTACATGCTGCAGGAACGTCCGGGTGCCTATCTGTTCCTGGGGCAGGGCGACGGGCCCGGGTTGCACCACCCCAAGTACAATTTCAACGACGAGATCGCACCGGTGGGTGCCTCGTTCTTTGCGCGCATCGTCGAAAAGGCGCAGCCGTTGACCTGACGGTCCGGTCGATATCAGGAAGGAAACGGGCCAAAATGGCATTGGAAGACGCAAAAAATCAGGTCGATGAGGCCTTTACCAACCCCGACCTGAAGGGGTTGAGCTATGAAAACACCTTTGGCGGGGCGACGTCCTTTCTGCGGCGGCTGTACACCAAGGATCTGACCGGCGCCGATATCGCGGTGACCGGCGTGCCGTTCGATCAGGCGGTGACCAACCGCCCCGGTACCCGTCTGGGTCCGCGCGCGATCCGCGAGGCCAGCGCCCTGCAATCGCCCGATGCGCCCTATGGCTGGCCCTTCGATGCGCTCAGCGAGCTGGCGATCATCGACTATGGCGACATGGCCTATGACTATGCCAACATCCCGGCCTTTCCCGACACGCTGACCAATCATATCCGTACCATTCTGGCGGCGGATGTGGCCTCGGTCACGCTGGGGGGCGACCACTATATCAGCTTTCCGATCCTCAAGGCCTATGCCGAGAAATACGGCCCGATGTCCCTGTTGCAGTTCGACGCCCATACCGACACCTGGGCCGATGACGACATGAGCCGGGTGGACCACGGCACCATGTTCTACAAGGCGGTGAAGTCGGGAATCGTGGACCCGAAACGCTCGGTCCAGGTGGGGATCCGCACCACCAACGAGGACACGCTGGGCGTCAACATCATCGACGCGCGCGAGGTCTATGAATCTGGACCCGCCGCCGTGGCGCAGAAGATCAAAGGCATCCTGGGCGACAGTCCGGTCTATCTGAGCTTTGACATCGACGGGCTGGACCCGGCCTTTGCGCCTGGCACCGGCACGCCGGTCTGGGGTGGGCTCAGCTCGATTCAGGCGCAGATCATTCTGCGCGACATCGCCGGGATCAACATCAAGGGCGGCGACGTGGTCGAGGTGTCTCCGCCGTATGATACGTCCGGTGCAACGGCGATCGCGGGGGCGCATGTGGCGACCCAGATCATCTGCCTGCTGGGATGGACCAAGCTGGCGAAAGACGGGCGGCTTTAACCTTTGGTTAGCCTTGGTTTTGCTATGGCCGGTATCAGGTGAACCAACGGGACAGGGGGCGCGCACGCCATGAGCCAATTCAACCAACCCATCAGCGGCAATGATCTGGCGCGGTTTTCCGGGCCGAACACCTTCATGCGGTTGCCCGCGGCCGATACGCTGGCGGGGCTGGACGTGGCGGTGCTGGGCGTGCCGATGGATATCGGAACCTCATGGCGGTCGGGCACCCGATTCGGCCCCAAACAGATCCGCGCCGAAAGCGCGATGATCCGGCCCTACAACATGGCTACCTTCGCCGCGCCTTTCGACAGCCTCCAGATCGCCGATATCGGAGATCTGGCGATCAACACCTTCTCGCTGGCCGACAGCCTTCGGATCATCAAGGAAAGCTATGACGCGATCCTGGCACAGGGCGTGATCCCGGTGGCGATGGGGGGCGACCATTCGATCACCTTGCCGATCCTGCGGGCCGTTGCCGCGAAACACGGGCCCGTTGCCTTGGTGCATGTGGACGCCCATGCCGACGTCAATGATGAGATGTTCGGTGAGCGCGAGACCCACGGAACCGTCTTCCGCCGCGCGTATGAAGAGGGGCTGATCGTGCCCGACAAGACCTTTCAGGTCGGTATCCGCGGGTCGGGCTATGCGGCCAGCGATTTCACCGAGGCCAAGGGCTGGGGGTTCCGGCAGTTTCCTGCGTGGGAGTTGTGGCAACAAAACCTGACTCAAATCGGAGCGTTGATCCGCAAGGAAATCGGCGAGCATCCGGTTTATGTCACCTACGACATCGACAGCCTGGACCCGGCCTATGCCCCCGGCACCGGCACGCCCGAGATCGGCGGGCTGACCACGCCGCAGGCGCTGCAGCTGATCCACGCGCTGGGGGGCATGAACGTGGTCGGCTGCGACCTGGTCGAGGTCTCACCGCCCTATGATCCGTCGGGCAACACTGCGCTGACGGCGGCCAACCTGCTGTTCGAGCTGCTGTGCATCCTGCCCGGTGTGACGTCACGGTAAGCGGGGCCGGCAGGTCTTGCCAGGTACCGGCGGGCGGCTAGGGTTCTGCCGGAAGGTCTGATTGGAATGAAACGCATGGTTCTTTGGTTGATCGTCGCCGCGGTTGTCGGGCTTGGCCTCTATGTGCGGCTGGCACCGGCCGATCCCGCGCGCTGGCATGTGCCAGTCGTGGCCGAGGCAGATCGTGACCTGCCCGGAGGCGTGATCCGCGTGGTGCAGACCGGGCCGGACGGCCTCGCGCGGCTGGACAAGATGGCGCGGTCGACGCCGCGTACGACGGTGCTGGCCGGATCGGTGGATGAGGGCCTGATCACCTATGTGTCCCGCAGCCGGGTGTTCGGCTTTCCCGACTACACTACCGCCCAGCAGGACGGCGACACGTTGCGCATCTATGGACGGTTACGATTTGGCCGACGGGATTTCGACGTCAACCGCACCCGGGTCGACGGTTGGCTGGCGGCTCTGCAGTCCTGAAGACAGGCACCCCTCGGACACCTCGCGCCACATCGGCACGTTCAGCGACATCTGGCACTGAGCCATGAACATGCGGCCATCGACCTGCAGGCAGACCATCTCACCCAGTTCCACCCGCGCGCCGGAGGTGTCGGTGCAATAGCAATCCTGCACCTTGCCACCGGGGCCGATGACATCGGCCAGACCGGGCGTTGCGCAGACGATCAGCAGGGCCATGATCCGTTTCATGGGCATAGCTTAGCACAAGCCGGGGCCTTGACCAAAGCCGTCGGATGATAGACACCGCCCCAATGATCCCCGAAGAACGTCTTGAACAGATCACCCAGCGATTCCAGTACCTCGAAGCGGCCATGTCCGATGGCGCCTCGGGCGGGGATATCGCGGCTTTGGCCAAGGAATATTCCGACCTCAAACCGGTGGTCGAACAGATCGCAGCCTGGCGCCAGCTGCGGGCCGATCTGGCCGAGGCCGAAGCGATGCTGGGCGACCCCGAAATGAAAGAGCTGGCCGAGGAGGAGATCCCGCAGCTCAAGGCGCGCATCCCCGAGGTCGAGCATGCGCTGCAACTGGCGCTGCTGCCCAAGGACGCGGCCGATGCGCGGCCGGCGATGCTGGAGATCCGCCCCGGCACCGGCGGCGACGAGGCGGCTTTGTTCGCGGGCGACCTGCTGCGGATGTATCAGCGCTATGCCGAGGCGCGCGGCTGGCAGCTAGAGATCATCGAAGAACAGCAGACCGAACTGGGCGGCATCAAGGAAGTGGTGGCCCATATCAAGGGCGACAACGTCTTTGCCCGGCTGAAATACGAATCCGGCGTGCACCGCGTACAGCGTGTACCCGAAACCGAGAGCGGCGGGCGCATCCACACCTCGGCGGCGACTGTGGCGGTTCTGCCCGAGGCCGAGGACGTGGATATCCAGATCGACCCGAATGACATTCGCATCGACACGATGCGCAGCTCGGGTGCAGGCGGGCAGCATGTGAACACCACCGACTCGGCGGTACGGATCACCCACCTGCCGACAGGGATCGTGGTGACCAGTTCCGAGAAGTCGCAGCACCGCAACCGCGAGATCGCGATGCAGGTGCTCAAGACGCGTCTCTATGACCTCGAACGTCAGCGGATCGACAGCGAACGCTCGGCCGACCGGGCCAGCCAGGTGGGGTCGGGCGACCGCTCCGAGCGCATCCGTACCTATAATTTCCCGCAGGGCCGGATGACAGATCACCGGATCAACTTGACGCTCTACAAGCTCGACCAGATCATGCAGGGCGACCTAGACGAGGTGATCGATGCGCTGACCGCCGATGATCAGGCGCGCCTGTTGGCGGAGATGGCGCAATGATCGCGGCGCTGACAGCGGCACAGGCCATGGTGGCCGCCACCGCGCGCCTGCGGGCCGCAGGTGTGGACGACCCGGCGCGGGACGCCCGGGTTCTGCTGGCCCATGCCGCCCGGATCGAGGCCAGCCGCGTGACCCTGATCGCGCCCGAAGAGCTCTCGCCCGAGATCGCCGAACGGTATGAGCAACTGGTGTCGCTGCGCGCGATCCGGGTGCCGGTTTCCCATCTTCTGGGCGAGCGCGAATTCTACGGCCGACGCTTCCGCGTCAGCCGCGACGTGCTGGACCCGCGCCCCGAAACTGAAGCGCTGATCGAAGCGGCCCTGAGCCAGCCGTTTGACCGGGTGCTCGACCTGGGCGTCGGCTCAGGCTGCATCCTGATCACCCTGCTGGCAGAACGCACCAGCGCAACCGGGCTGGGCGTCGATCTGAGCGAGGCAGCCTGTCTGCAGGCAAGTGCGAATGCGGTGGCCCACGGGGTGCAGGATCGGGCGGAAATCCAGCGCTCGGACTGGTTCGAAAACATTGGTGGCCATTTCGACCTGATCGTTTCCAATCCGCCCTATATCGCGCTCGACGAAATGGATGACTTGTCGCCCGAAGTGCGCGAGCACGAGCCGCGCCTGGCCTTGACGGATGAAGCGGACGGGCTGGACGCCTATCGCCGGATTGCGGCCGGCGCCCCTGATCACCTTGTGCCCGGCGGACGGCTTCTGGTGGAAATCGGCCCGACACAGGCGCAGGCGGTCGGCGCGTTGTTCGACGCGGCGGGGCTGGCGGATATCCGTGTGGTTCCTGATCTGGACGGGCGGGACCGGGTGGTGGGCGCCAGAATGCCGGGCTAGCCGCGGATTCTGAGGCCGATTTACGCCGGTCGGGGTAAAAAACCCGGCATTTGGTGTATTAACCCCTTGTCTGCGCCGTCAGGACATGCTTACTCAGAGTAGTCAGCGCGGTTGACGCCCCTTCGGCGCACCCCTGACGCCAAGCCCAAAAAAGTCGACATCCCGTGACGGCACAGGCCACAGAGCAGCGCAGAATACGGGTGGATCGACAGTGCAAGACAAGGCTGACGTACAGTAAGATGAGATCCTCCAAATCCCGCTCGCGGGCAAAGAACAACCGCAATCGTCCCTCTGGTGGAAACGTCGTTAACCGGGTTTTCGACAGCTCGGGGCCCGAGGGCAAGGTGCGCGGCACGCCGCAGCAGATCATTGACAAGTACAACCAGCTGGCGCGCGATGCACAGCTGGCCAATGACCGCGTCGCTGCCGAAAACTTTCAGCAACATGCCGAGCATTACCTGCGCCTGCTGAGCGAGGCGCAACGCGAAATGGAAGCGCGTCGGGAAGAGCAGGAACGCCAGAACCGCGAGCGTCAGGCCGAGCGCGATCGGGAGCGGGCGGAACGGCAGGAACGTGAAGCCGCACGCCAGGCGGACCCGGCCGAGGCTCCGCAGCCGGACATCGTTGATCTGAACGCCGATTCGGATACTCCTGAATCCGGGCTTGTCGAGACGCCCGAAAGCGCGGGCGCCAAGGCCGAAGCGGCCGAGCGCAAGGACAAACCTGCCCGGAGACCGCGCGCACGCAAGCCTAAGGCCGTAGAAGAGCAGGCCCCCCAAGGCGGCGGTGATGCACCAGAGGCTGCCGAATAAGCCATAGCGGTTGCGCACAGAGTTCAAAGGCCCCGGTCAGAGATGTCCGGGGCCGTTTTCGTTCGGGATCAGGTTTTTTGTATCTCGCGCGCCAGCGCGCAGAACGCTTCGAGAGATATCTGCTCGGCACGGTCGGTGGGCTTGATGCCGGCGGCGTTCAGGCGGTCCTCGATATCGGGGGCCATCCCCTTGAGCGACGCGCGCAGCATCTTGCGGCGTTGATTGAACGCAGCGGCCACGACACGTGACAGAATACCGGCATCGGCCGGAAAGCGGGGTTCGGGCAGGGCGGTCAGGTGGACCACGGCGCTGCTGACCTTGGGCGGCGGCGTGAACGCACCGGGGGGCAGGGACATGGCGATGCGCGCCTCGGCCCGCCACTGGGCCAGGATCGCCAGCCGCCCATAAGCCTTGGTGCCGGGCTGCGCCACGATGCGCTCGGCCACCTCGCGCTGGAACATCAGGGTCAGGCTCTGCCAGAAGGGTGGCCATTCCGGCGGGGTCAGCCAGCGCACCAGCAGTTCCGTGCCCACATTGTAGGGCAGATTGGCCGCCACGCGGATGGGCGGGTTCAGATGTTCAAGCGGATCGATTTCAAGAGCGTCGCCATTGATGACCTCGAGCCGCCCGGGATAGGCAGCGGCGATTTCCTGAAGCGCGGCGATGCAGCGGATATCTTTTTCCACCGCCACCACCTTGCGCGCACCTTCGGCCAGCAAACCGCGGGTCAGGCCTCCGGGGCCGGGGCCGATCTCCAGCACGTCGCATTGGCTCAGGTCGCCGGCCTGCCGGGCGATCTTGGCCGTCAGGTTGAGATCGAGCAGGAAGTTCTGACCCAGCGACTTGCGCGCCGAGAGCTGGTGCTTGGCGATGACCTCGCGCAGCGGGGGGAGGGTGTCGATTGCGCTCATGATCCGGTTACCGTGGCGCGAGGGGCAGGCGGTGCGCCAGAGAATTTTTGCCTCCGGCGGGGATATTTGGCGCCAGATGAAGGATCAAGTGCTTTGTGCCATGCGTTGGGCGAGTTTCAGCGCCTCGATCAGGCTGGTGGGGTTTGCGATGCCCTGTCCGGCGATATCGAGCGCGGTGCCATGGTCGGGCGAGGTGCGGATGAAGGGCAGGCCCAGGGTCACGTTCACGCCACGGTCGAAGTCGAGGGTCTTGATCGGGATCAGCGCCTGATCGTGATACATGGCGATGGCGGCGTCATAGCGGGCGCGTGCGGCGGCGTGGAACATCGTGTCTGCCGGATGCGGGCCGGTGACGGTGTAGCCCTCGGGGGTGAGATCGGCCAGCAGAGGGGCGATCCAGTCCAGTTCCTCGCGGCCCATCTTGCCACCCTCGCCGGCATGGGGGTTGAGCCCGGCCACCGCGATGCGAGGATGCGGGATGCCGAATTGGCGGCGCAGGCCGTCAGCGGTGATCGCGATCGTGTCGCGCAGCAGGTCAGGCGTGAGCCGCGAGGACACCTGCGACAGCGGGATGTGGATCGTGGCGGGTACCACGCGGAGTTGCTCGCTGGCCAACATCATCACCACGAGGGAGCGACCTGCCAGCGCCGCCAGAAACTCGGTATGGCCTGGATAGGCGAAATCGGCGCCGTCGATCAGGGCCTTCTTGTGGATCGGGGCCGTGCAGAGGGCCGAGGCCGCGCCGGATCGCACCAGCGACACGCCGGTTTCGATGGCGTCGATCACCGAGGGCGCATTGGCTGGGTCGGGGTGGCCGGGCAGGTTCGGGGCCGGAAAGGTCAACGGCAACACCGGCAGCGCCTCTGCGCAGATGTCAGCCACTTGGGCCGGGTCTACGATCTCGGTCGTGGGGATGTCGTCGGGCAGGTGACCGGCGTCGCCGATGTAAAAGAATGGGCAGCTGTCGCGCAATGCGGTCCAAGCCTTGGCGGCGATCTCCGGACCGATGCCCGAAGGTTCTCCGCAGCTGAGCGCGATGGGCGCGGTCATTGCTCGATGATGGTGGCGTCGGCGCGCAGTTGTTCGACGAGGCTGTTGGCGAATGCCTGCAGGCGTTGCTGCGTCAGCGCGTTGGCCACGTCCTCGCGCGACGTGTCCTCACCCAGATCGCGCGTCCGATTGCACAGCATGAGGAACACCAGCGTCTGGCCGTTGTTTCGGGTCAGAGAGGTCGACACCTCGTTTGGGTCCAGCTTGGCGAGTTCCAGCGCGATGTCGCGCGGGATTTCGGACGGACTTGCCGAGACCCGGTCGAGTACCTCGGGCGGTTGCCCCTTGGCGATGCCGTACAGGTCGTCGCAGGTATCCACCGTTTCCTTCAGTTCGGCGGCTCTTTGCAGTGTTTCGGGGCTGAGTCCGCCAGGCAGGTAATAGGCCGCATAGTCGATCTTGGAGAACCGCGGCGTGCTGGCGGCCACTTCTCGCAGGCCGCGCATCTGGAACAGGGCTACGGCGTTGGGCAGGCTCAGCGGGGCCGTGACCTCGCCATTCTTCAGGCCAAGGATAACCGGTTGCAGCGCCGGAGGCAGGTTGCTGACGTTCAACCAGTCCAGGCGTCCGCCATTTTCGCGTGTCGGCGCTGCCGAGTACTGCGTGGCGGCGGCCGAAAATGCATCGATGGTTTCGACACGGGCGATCTCGTCGGCCAAGGCTTCGGCCTGTGCCAAGGTTTGCGCATTCACGGGGATGATGATTTCGGACAGCAAAACCTGAAGACCGCCACCGCCGGTCTGACCCATTGCACGGTCAATTTCGTCGTCCGTCGGACGGGCCTGAGAGATAAAGCGGGCGCTGACATAGTCGCGCCATGCCAGCTGACTGGATACGTAATCCCGCACGGTTTCGCGGTCGATGCCCGCATCAGCCAGTGCCTTCAGGAACTGATCCGGGGTCAGCTGACCACGCGAGGCGAATTCGTCGATCGCAACCTGAATGTCTTCGGGTGTGGGCTGGATGCCGGCTTCGCGCATGGCCTGTTTGCGCAGGCGCTCGTCGATCAGCGCCTTGCGGACTTCGGCCTCCGAGCTGCCCGGGATACCCAGAATTTCGAGAAACCGCTGGCGCTGATCCAGTTCGTACCAGGTGACGATATCCTGATTCACGCGGATAGCCGGTGAAAACAAGCTTTGCGCGGGGGCTTGCTGAGGCGCAACTGTCAGCATGGCGACCGCGAGGCCGGGCGCAAATACCGTCAGCCAACGGGAACGAAAGAACCTGGAAAAACCTGAAATCAGCTGCATTTTCTTCTATACTTCTTGCCCCCGCCTTCAACGGCGTATCCTGTCAGTGCAACGGTAAAGCCGAATTCCGTCGAAGGCTCAATACTTGATGTCGAAGTATATCGCCGGCTGACGGACATGTTAACCTGCACACATTCATTTTCATACGTCACACCCAAGCCCAGCCGCAGCGGTTCGGATTCTGCCAGATCATAGCGGGCCAGGGCGTTGGCTCTCCAGTTTTCATCCAGTCGTTGACGTGCGGTCAACCGTATCTCGGATGTTTCCATGTCAAGGTTTTCGGCCGGGTCCGGCTGCTGCCAGATATAGCTTCCGCCCAGTTGGGTCCCCTCGTTGGCCCAGGTTCCGCGCAATTCAGCCTTGGTAAAGCTGAAATCGCCATCCATCAATCCACGTGCGGCCAGCGTCAGGCCATTGTTCGTTTTGATTTGCCCTGCCAGCAGCAGGTCGGACGAAGTTCCCTGCAGGCCGGACGTAGCCGTGAAGTTCGGATCGGCGGTCGAGCGGAAGACCTGGCCGACCGTGGCCAATGCCCGCCAACCGCCCGGGGCATACCGCGCCCAGTTCACGCCCACGACCGCGGTCGTGCCGTCTTCGCGTCGATCCTCGGCCGGAAAGCGCGACAGGGACAACAGGTTGCCCTGGTCAAATTCCTGGAAGGTGCTTTCGTCATCGGGCACATCGGTGTCCGAAACATGAGTCCAGCCAAACTGCGCGATCGGCTCCAGAAACTGGGTCGCGCCAGAGGCTTCGCGCCGGGTCATCGGATAGCGCAGTGTCAGAGCCGCACGCGGGGTCGACCGGGTGATCTGGTCGGGGTAGGCGCTGTCGTTGCGAATGTCGAACGTGTCTACCGAAGCCCCCAGTTCCGCATCCGCGCGCAGCCCGGAGGCAAAGGTCCAGCTGCGCAGCCACTGGGCGTCGAATGTCGCGCGCGCCACATCGCGCCCGATGATATCCTCGTCGCTGGTCCGGGTGTGGGTGTGGGTGACGAAGCCCAACCGCACCTCACCGCCGACAGCGGACGCGGGGAAATAGCGTTTCTGGTAGAACAGATCGAAGACCTGCGACGGGATCTCATCCTGTTCCTCGCTGTCGCGCAGGGTCTTGTAGTGAATGAAGCTGGTCCGAAACGCCGTGTCTCGTTTGATGCGCTCAAGCGCGATCTCGCTGCGCAGGCGGTCATAGTCAGGCAGCCCATAGTCCGCCAGGTATGAGTCGTCCGATGCGGTCTGGACGTCAAAGGTGAGCCGGAAGTCGTTCGGAAGATTGAACCAGCCATTCGCAAAGAAATAGCCCCGATCCTGCTCCTGCTGGACATCGTCGCGGGTATAGGCCCCTTCAAACTGGATGCGGCCGTTCTTGAAGGCCTGCCGGTAGCGATAGCCAAGCGTCGTGGTCTTGGACGACAGGTAGGGGGTCAGCGTCAGATCCCTGTGATCGCCCAGTTTGAAGAAATACGGCGTCTTGACGCCGGTACCCAACTGCGAGGTCGTGCGGATTGACGGCACCAGAAATCCGGTTGCCCGGTCCAGTGTCGGGTCCGGCAGCCGCAGGGTTGGAAAGTAGAAAACCGGCACATCCAGAATGCGGAACTGGGCGCCCTCGAAATACAACTGCCGTTCGAGCTGATCATGCGTGACCTTGCGGGCCCGGATTTGCCAGAGGGGCGGCCGACCGTCGGCGCAGACATGGCAGGACGTGGCCGAGACCTTGCTGAACTGCGTGTATCGTCCTGCCGCGCGGGTCGCCTGAACCGACGCGATCTGCACCTGCTGGTCGAACACCAGCCGTGCGCCGGTCAGCAACCCGTTCTGGATGCCGTCATCCAGTTGCGCTGAGTCCGCAAGGACGGTCGAGCGTCCGCCCTGATCGATCCGGATCGGACCTTCCAGCGTCAGCTCGCCCGACTCGCGGTCGAACACCACGCGCTGTGCGGACAGTTTGACGTCGCCCTGAAAGGCTTCGACATTGCCCTCGGCCACCAGTTTGCGATCCGGGGTGATGAAGATCCTGTCAGCCACCAGCAAGGCAGGCTGATCCTGTTGTTGTGCCGTGTCAGACGCGGGCGTACTGGTCTCCGAGGTTTGGGCCAATGCCAGCCCCGGACCGGAAAAGTACACAGCACTGGACAAAAGAAGGGGCAGAAGGCGCCGCATCAGCCGTCCTCCGCGTGCAGCAGAAGGCCGAGCGACAGCAATATGGCCGCAAACGGCGGTGCCCAGGCCGCAATCACAATTGGCAATTGGCCGTTCTCTCCCAAAATCTGAGCGAAATTGCGCACGAAGTATACGCCGAACCCCAGAAGAACAGCCGTCAGCACGGCGACGCCGGTGCCGCCGAACCGCACGTGCCGCATGGTGAAAGCCGCGCCGATCAACACCATCGAAATCAGGAAGAATGGGCGCGCCAGCTGCACCTGCAGCCAAACCTCGTATTGCTTGGTCGAAAAGCCCGCCTCGCGCAGGTCACGGATCAGTTGGGGCAGGTCATAGACCGAGACGCTGTCCTGTTGGCCCAAGGTTTCAAGGATGCGCTGACGGGTCAGCGAAGTGGGCAGCCGCAGGGTCTCATGCGTGACGGCATGGGTCTCGGGGTTGGTGTCGTTGGACAGGGGCCATTCCTTGGTGTTGCGCAGGATCCAGGCCCCGTCCTCGAGGCGAGCGCCGTTGGCGATGATTTGACGGGTCGGAAGACCTTCGGGCGAAAACGTGATGATGGTCACGTCGATCAATTCAAGCTCGGCGTCGTTGGTCGATGCGCGGGCATGGATCACCGATTGGCCCTGCGGCGAGCCCTGACGCAGCCAAAGCCCGTCGCGGCTGATCGAGAGGGCGGAACTGCCACCGTTTTTGTATAGATCCGAGAAATGCCGGTACTGCTCGGACGTGGCCGCCGCAATCGGGTTCAGCAGGGCCACCGCCAGCGTTCCGATTAGCAGCGCCAGAAGGACCGGTGCCACCAGCGCGCGGATACCCGAGCGGCCGATCGCCCGGGTCACCACCAACTCCGAGCTGCGGGCGAGGCCGACAAACAGGGCAATGGTCGACAGGATCATCAACAGCGGCAGCATCTCGCTGATCGCAGCGGGCGTGTTCAACAGCGTCAGCTGCAGAACCTGGCCAAAGGACAGGTCGGCGTCATTGAACCGACGGGCCTGTTCGATCAGGTCGATCAGGATCATCAGTGTCAGGAAGATGGCCCCAATCACCAGAAAGCTCTGCAAAAAGCGGCGGGCGAAGTACCGGTCCAGAATCACGGCCGCATCCCCGGCACGGGGCGTCCAGCAGGCCTGTTGCCAGAATCGCCAAGGCACAAAAACATGCGCGACGGCCTATGCCTGCCGAATGATGCCAAATTTTCTCCCCCGAGCCTGCCGGTCATTTTGGCGCGACCTTAATGCAATTGGCGGGCGGGGAAAACTGCTATCTGGTCAATGGCGGCAGCGCGGGCTAGGTCTGTGGGCAGAGTTTTTCAGGAGCAAGAAATGAGCAGTCTGGTACCGATCCGTTTTCAAGCCTTCGAACTGGACCTGATGGCACAGGCCCAAGGCCGGGTGGCCATTCTCATACCGGCC
Organism: Ruegeria arenilitoris; assembly: GCF_013032855.1. Lineage (GTDB taxonomy): Bacteria > Pseudomonadota > Alphaproteobacteria > Rhodobacterales > Rhodobacteraceae > Ruegeria > Ruegeria arenilitoris. The sequence goes on along the minus strand of NZ_WQDA01000002.1, from coordinate 96,028 downwards.
GATGGCAAGATGAACCCCGCCGCGCGCCGCGCAAACCGTTTGACACGTGGTGCCGTGGCCCGGCTGGTGGAAAGCGACCGTTTCGCCAAGGTCAAGACTGGCGACGTGATCTCGTTGGCTTGGCCCGGCGGGATGGAGGCCGAGGCATTGGACATTCTCGTCCTGCCACGCCGCCCCGAGCCGGACGAAGCCCGCAAGGGCGGAGCCGCGCTGGCCAAGCTGGCAGGTGGCAAGGAGCTGCTGGTCATGGCGGGCAACCAAGTACGGACCGAGGAACTGGCCTTGGGCATTGCTTTGCGCAGCTATGATTTCGACGCGCACAAAACCACGGACGATGACGCAAAAGGCGCGGTGACCATCTGCCACGCCAAGCCCGACGACGCCAAGGCCGCCTTCGCACCGCTCTATGCGGTTGCTGATGGTGTGCGCATGACCCGCGACCTGACGAACGAACCGGCCAACATCCTGACAACGACCGAATTTGCCAACCGTCTGAAAGAGATGGAGGAGTTGGGCCTGAAGGTCGAGGTGCTGGACGAAGACAAACTGGCCGAGTTGGGCATGAGGACCCTGCTGAGCGTCGGGCAAGGGTCGGACAGCCCCTCGAAAGTCGTCGTGATGCAGTGGAATGGCGGCGATGCCGATGACGCGCCGCTGGCTCTGGTCGGCAAGGGGGTCGTTTTCGACACCGGCGGTATTTCGATCAAACCGGCCGCTGGTATGGAAGATATGACCATGGACATGGGCGGCGCAGGCGTCGTTGCGGGCACCATGCGCGCATTGGCCAAGCGTAAGGCCAAGGCCAATGTCGTGGGCCTGGTCGGGCTGGTCGAGAACATGCCCTCGGGCAGTGCCACGCGGCCGGGCGACGTCGTCAAGTCGATGAAGGGCGATACGGTCGAGATCATCAACACCGACGCCGAGGGGCGTTTGGTGCTGTGTGACGTCATGTGGTACGCGCAGGAGCGGTTCAATCCGGTCGGCATGATCGATCTGGCCACCTTGACCGGAGCCATCATCATCGGGCTGGGGCATGAAAACGCAGGCGTGTTTTCCAACAACGACACCTTCTGCGACGCGTTCCTGAAGGCGGCCCGGGCCGAGGATGAAGGCGCGTGGCGTATGCCGCTGGGGCAGGCTTATGACGATCTGCTGAAGTCGCGCATCGCGGACATGAAGAACGTGGGCGGCCGGCCGGCCGGTTCGATCACCGCAGCGCAGTTTCTGCAGCGTTTCGTCAAGGAAGAAACACCCTGGATCCATTTGGATATCGCGGGCGTGGCCTCGGTCGCGGCGGAAACGTCCTATGCGCCCAAGGGCGCCACGGGTTGGGGCGTCCGTGCGCTCAGCCGTTTCGTGCAGGACAATTTCGAGTAGGTCGATGGGCGCCGTCTACTTCTACCACCTGACCCGCCATCCACTTGAGCAGACCTTGCCGGTATTGCTGGACAAGGCACGACAGGCCGGGTGGCGGATTGCGGTGCGAGGTACTGACCCTGCGCGGATGGACTGGCTGGACGAAAGGCTTTGGCTGGGCCCCGAAGACGCGTTTCTGCCGCATGGGCAGGCAGGTGGGCCGTATGACGCGGTTCAGCCGATTCTGCTGACTACCGAGGCGGACGCTGCCAACAACCCGTCTTGCCTGATGGCGGTGGACGGGGCCGAGGTGACGCCGGATGAGGTGACCGCCTCGGAGCGGGTTTGCATCCTGTTCGACGGCAACGATCCAAGCGCGGTGGACCATGCGCGTGGTCAATGGAAGACGCTGACCGCGGCGGGTTGCGCGGCGCAGTATTGGTCGGAGGAATCCGGCCGCTGGGAGAAAAAGGCCGAATCCGGCTGACTCGGGACCGAAATCAGATTGCAGGCGTGGCGATCCGCGCGACAGGAGATTGATTGATGAAAATGAAACCGTTGGGCCGCACGGGCATCCAGGTCTCGGACCTGTGCCTCGGAACCATGACATTCGGCACGCAGACCCCCGAGGCGGATGCGCATCGTCAGATCGACACGGCGCTGGCGGCCGGGATCAATTTCCTTGATGCCGCCGAGATGTACCCGGTCAACCCGATCACCAAGGAGACCGTGGGCAAGACCGAGCAGATTATCGGCAACTGGAATGCGGCACATCCGGCCCGCCGCGGCAGTTATGTACTGGCTACCAAGCATTCGGGCGCGGGCTTCGCGCATGCGCGGGACGGAGCACCGATCTCGGCCAGCACGATCCCCGGGGCCATCGAGGGATCGTTGCGGCGTCTGCAGACCGACTACATCGACCTGTACCAATTCCATTGGCCCAACCGCGGCAGTTACATGTTCCGGCAGAACTGGGACTATGACCCCTCGGGCGGCGACAGGCAGGCGGTTCTGGACAATATGCGCGAATGCCTCGAGGCGCTGCAGTCGCAGGTGGACCAGGGCAATATCCGCGCCTTCGGCCTGTCGAACGAAAGCGCCTGGGGCACCGCTCAGTGGCTGCGCCTGTCGGACGAGATGGGGGCACCACGGGTGGCGTCGGTCCAGAACGAGTATTCGCTGCTGTGCCGCCTTTATGACACCGACATGGCCGAGCTGAGCGCCTATGAGGATGTGGGTCTTCTGGCTTTCTCGCCGCTGGCCGCCGGATTTCTGACCGGCAAGTATCAGAGCGGGGCGGTGCCCGAGGGATCGCGCATGTCGATCGTGCCGCAGATGGGCGGGCGCAAGGGCGACCGGGTGTTCGACGCGGTCGAAGCCTATCTGGCGATTGCCGCGAAACACGGGCTGGACCCGGTGCACATGGCGCTGGCCTGGTGCCAGGCGCGGCCGTTCATGACCTCGGTCATCTTCGGCGCGACCACGCAGGCGCAGCTGGAACGGATCCTGGAGGGGCGGGATGTCGTGCTGTCCGATGAGGTTATGGCCGAGATCAACGCGGCCCATCGCGCGCATCCGATGCCGTACTGAGGGATGGGGGCGCTGCCCCCGTCGCCGTGGCCAACTCCCCCCAAATCTATGACCAGATGAAGCTCGCCCGTCAGTGATGGGTGGGCTGGGTGCGGTCCTGCCTGAGGTCGCGGGCGGATAGTCCATGCGCCGTGCGGAAAGCGCGCGCAAAGCTGGATTGTGACGTGAACCCCGTGGCCAGTGCCACATCCATCAGCGCCATGTCGGTGTCGGTGACCAGTCGGCGGGCCTCGGCCAGGCGCAGTTGCAGGTAGTGGTCCTGTGGCGTGGTGTTCAGACGCAGGCGGAATTGCTGCTGCAGGGTGCGCGGGCTGGTTCCCAGGGCCCTTGCGATCTCGGCCAGGGGCAGCGGGTCGTCCAGCGCGGCCTGCATGATCGCGTTGGCGCGGGCGGTCAGGGCGTTGTGGCGGTGTGGCGCCCCGGTACGGCTCTGTGGTCTGCCGGGTTCGGGGGCGCCTTCGTAGAGGAACAGGCCCGACACACGGGCCGCGAAGCCGGCGCCGTGGCGTGCCGCGATGATGTGCAGCATCATCTCGACCGCGGGGATCGCACCGCCCGAGGTCAGGCGGTTGCCGGACACGGTGTACCGGTCGGGGCGCACGTCGACTTCGGGGAAACGGGTGGCGAAGGTCTCGAGATCCTCCCAGTGGGTGGTGGCGGCGTGGCCGTCAAGCAGCCCCGCCTCGGCCAGCAGCCAGGGGCCTCCGTCGATGCCCGCCATAGTGGCGCCGGTATTGGCGATGCGGCGCAGTCCGGCCAGCAGGCTGGGGGTGGCGTGGCGCACCAGATTGAACCCCGCGATCACGATCATCAGGTCGCAGTGGTCGAGACGCGCCAGCGGGATGCCCGGCACTTGCAGCGCGCTGGTCAGCATCGCCGGCTCGGGCGTGGCGGTCACGTAGTCCCAGTCGAAGGCCGGGCGGTCGGCCAGCCGGTTGGCGGCGCGCATCGGGTCCACCGCCGAGGCGAAGCTGAGCGTGTTGCACTCGTCCAGCACCAGTACTGCGGTTTTCAGCGCGCGGTGCTCCGGCTGGAGGATGTTTTTTGCGGATTTCATCAAGTCTGATTCGCATTCTGGCAAGTTGTCTGGTCAAGGCTGCGCCAGAGTCGGGGCCAGACGCAAATCGGAATCCGGGGACAAGCCTGGGGAAAACCCATGGCGAAGCCGGGTATAACTTGGGGATAACACCATGCCTTTGGAAATGAACCGCGAAGTCTTCATCACTTGTGCCGTGACCGGCTCGGGTGGAACGCAGGATCGCAGCCCACATGTGCCGCGTTCACCCAAGCAGATCGCCGAGAGCGCCATCGCGGCGGCCAAGGCCGGGGCGGCAGTGGTGCATTGCCATGTGCGCGACCCCGAAACCGGCGCGCCCAGCCGCCGTCTGGACCTGTATCGCGAGGTGACCGACCGCATCCGCGACGCCGAGGTGGACGTGGTTCTGAACCTGACCGCCGGCATGGGCGGTGACATCGTGTTCGGTGGGGTCGAAGCTCCGTTTCCCGTGGCCGAGGGGACCGACATGATCGGTGCGTCGGAACGCGTGGCCCATGTGGCCGAATGTCTGCCCGAGATCTGCACGCTGGATTGCGGCACCATGAACTTTGCCGAGGCCGACTATGTGATGACCAACACGCCGGGCGCGTTGCGGGCGATGGGGCAGATGATGACTGATCTGGGCGTGAAGCCCGAGATCGAGGCCTTTGACACTGGCCATCTGTGGTTTGCCAAGCAACTGGTGAAAGAGGGCGTTCTGGCCCCGAACGCGCTGGTGCAACTGTGCATGGGCGTGCCGTGGGGCGCGCCGGATGACCTGAACACCTTCATGGCGATGGTGAACAATGTGCCCGACGACTGGACCTTCAGCGCGTTCTCGCTGGGGCGGCATCAGATGGCCTATGTGGCGGCCTCGGTTCTTGCGGGCGGCAACGTGCGCGTGGGGCTCGAGGACAACCTGTGGCTGGACAAGGGGGTGCTGGCCGAAAACTGGCAACTGGTCGAGCGCGCCGGAACGATCATCGAGAACATGGGCGCGCGGGTGATCGGCCCGGCCGAGGTGCGCGAGAAGCTGGGATTGGTCAAACGGGCGCCTGTGGCGTCCTGACGGCGGGCGACCCTCACAAAATCTGTCGAACAACGATGGCCCCCGGTGCGGCTTGGACGTTCGGGGCGAAGGAGAGAAGATGAAGACGGCAGCGATCATCGGTGGTGGCGTGATCGGCGGCGGATGGGCCGCGCGGTTTCTGCTGAATGGCTGGAACGTGCGGGTGTTCGACCCGGACCCCGAGGCCGAGCGAAAAATCGGCGAGGTCCTGGACAACGCGCGGCGGTCATTGCCCGGGCTGAGCGATGTGCCGCTGCCGCCCGAAGGCGCGTTAAGCTTTCATGCCGACATGGCCGACGCGGTGCAGGGGGCCACTTGGATACAGGAAAGCGTGCCCGAGCGGCTGGACCTGAAGCTGAAGGTTTACAAGGGGCTGCAGGAGGCCTGTGATCCGGGGGTGATCATCGGGTCCTCGACCAGCGGGTTCAAACCCTCCGAGTTGCAGGAAGGTGCGCTAAGGCCCGAACAGATCGTGGTGACGCACCCGTTCAACCCGGTCTACCTTCTGCCGCTGGTCGAACTGGTGCCCTCGGCCGCCAACCCGCCCGAACTGGTCGGGCAGGCCAAGGATGTGTTGCGCTCGGTCGGCTTTTTCCCGCTGCAGGTCCGCAAGGAAATCGACGCGCATATCGCCGACCGGTTCCTCGAAGCCGTGTGGCGCGAGGCGCTGTGGCTGGTCAAGGACGGCGTGGCCACGACCGAGGAGGTGGACGAGGCGATCCGCATGGGTTTTGGCATCCGCTGGGCGCAGATGGGCCTGTTCGAGACCTATCGCGTGGCCGGGGGCGAGGCCGGGATGCGGCATTTCATGGCACAGTTCGGCCCGGCGTTGAAATGGCCCTGGACCAAACTGATGGACGTGCCCGAGTTCACCGACGATTTGGTTGACATGATCGCCGATCAGTCGGACGCGCAATCGGGGATGCACTCGATCCGCGAGTTGGAGCGCATTCGCGACAACAATCTGGTGGGTATGATGCGGGCCTTGAAGGCGCGCGACTGGGGCGCGGGGTCGGTGCTGAACCGGCATGACGCGCTGCTGAAGCCGGGTGCCCTGCCGGCGCTGGATCAGGCCGATCTGAGCCAGCCGATCCTGACGCTGGCCCGCGCGGTGCCGCTGGACTGGACCGATTACAACGGTCACATGAACGAGGCGCGGTATCTCGAGGCCTTTGCCGCAGCGACCGACCGTTTCATGGAGATCATCGGCTGCGATGCCGACTACATCGCCTCGGGCGGCAGCTATTTCACGGCTGAAAATCACATCCGGTATCTGGACGAGGCCCATGCCGGGGCGAAAATCGAGGTGCGCACGCAGATGCTGTTGGGGCAGGGCAAGAAGCTGCACCTGTTCCACAGCATGTACGAGGGCGACAAACTGCTGGCCACGGGCGAGAGCTTTCTGCTGCATGTCAGCCTGGAAACCCGTCGGCCCTGTGCGCCGTCGCCGCAGATCGAAGCCGAAATGGCCCGCATCGCCGAAGCGCAGGCCGGGTTGCCCTATCCCGAGGGCGCAGGGGCGGCGATCCGCAAACCGTCATGACCGGTCGGGTTCTGATCACCGCCGGGGCCTCGGGCGTGGGGCGCGCGATGGCCGAAGCGTTCGACGCCGCCGGCGCGCAGGTCTGGGTGGCCGATGTGGACGCGGCTGCGCTTCAGGCCTGCCCGGATCACTGGGGGCGGTCGCAGGTCGATGTGTCGGATGAGGGCGCCGTCGCTGCGCTGTTCGGCCAGATCGCGGCGAAGTGGGGCGGTTTGGACGTTCTGTGCGCGAATGCGGGTGTCGCGGGGCCGACCGCATTGATCGAGGATGTGGCGCTAAGCGATTGGCAAAAATGTATTTCTGTCAATCTGGATGGGGCGTTTCTGTGCGCGAAATACGCCGCGCCGATGCTCAAACGGCAGGGGAACGGCGTGGTGCTGATCACATCCTCGACCGCCGGGCAGTACGGCTATCCCAACCGTGCGCCCTATGCAGCGGCGAAATGGGCGGTGATCGGGCTGGGCAAGACCCTGGCGATGGAGCTGGGGCCGCACGGCGTGCGCTGCAACGTCATCTGCCCCGGCGCGGTGGAGGGCCCGCGGATGGAGGGCGTGCTGCAGCGCGAAGCGGCCGCCAAGGGCATGACCCGGGATCAGGTCTATCGGGGCTATGCGGCGGGTACTTCGATGGGCCGCTTCGTCGAAGCGCGTGACATTGCCGCCATGGCGGTGTTCCTGGCCTCGGATGCGGCGCGGCTGGTGTCGGGGCAGGTCATCGCCGTCGATGGGCACACCGTGAACCCCGACCCCAAGCTTTAGCCTTGGTTGGGGCCGCGCATCTGGCGGATCGAGGCGCGGACGGCCTGCCAGTTCTGCGCCTCTTCCACGTTTCCGGCGGCTTCGAATTCGCGGGCTTTCTGGGCGGCTTCGGCCTCGGCCTTGTCGCCATGCGCCGAGTAGAGGGCGCGTGCGTATTGAGCGGTTTTGAGAGCGTCCATTCCTGATATCCTCCTTTGGGTCGGATCGTTCGGATTTTCGCGCACCTCAATATAGAGGATCAGGTGGGAAATTGCACCTGTGGACTGGCGTCACCCTGCCGAAATGACCGCGCGCAGTTGGCGCAGATGAGTCGGAAAATGCCGGGCGGTTAGATCAGCTTCGCGGACCAAGGTATCGAAATGGCGCGTAAAAACCTCGATCCGGTCCCGGTCGCGGAAGGCCATGTAATGGCTGCCGGCATAGAACACGCAGAGCAGCGGACCAAAGATGGTGACCGGCGCGGAGTAGAGCCGCTTGGCATCGAACAGGTAGATGCGCATGCGCGGGTACAGCTGCTCGCACAGCTCCAGCATGTGGTCGATCTGGTCCAGCCGCACATTCAAGGGCAGCCCGTCATAATAGCCGGTGCCGTGGGCAAAGCTGTGAATCTCATACAGCGGCATGGCGATTTCATAGTCAGACTGGGCCCCGCGCATCCAGGTCAGGCGGTCCTCGGAGGCGCCGATGGCCTGGTCGGCGGTTCGGCCCAGATGCGGCGCATATTCCCATTCCAGCACGGCGCGGGTTTTCAGCATGTCGGGCAGGGTGGCCGGAACATAGCGGATTTTGTAGCCGGCGGCCTCCTGATGCCATTCAAAGATGCGCTCGTCGACCAGGGCGCGGGGTGCCTCGGTCATGGTCAGAGAACTGGCCAGCAGCTCGGCCGCGCTCTCGGGTCGGTTCGAGAGGCTGAGCAGCCAATCCGCCGACACCCCCAGAGCCGAGGCGCAGCTGCCCACGACATGGGCGTTGGGCAGGCGCGCGCCCGTATCGGTCAGCAACTGGGACACGGTCGAGCGATCGACCCCGATGGTGCGCGCCAGTGCGCTTTGGCTCATCTTCCGTTGGTCCATCGCACGGGCCAGGCGCAGGCGGAACTGCGCGGCGCGGTCTCGTTTGTCGAAATTTTCCTGCATGTGATGATAAATATCACGGTCGCTGAGATTTGTTAATCATATTCGGAATTCTCGACAGGGCCGGCGGCAGGTAACGCTTATGGGAAAACCAAAAAAGACTGGGGACCGGAATGGAAACGCGGCGAAGATCTGTCGTGAAGGCAATCATTTGGAATGCGATGGGCCTTGCGGTCATGACCGTGGTGGGGCTGGTCGCCACCGGCTCGGCCGCTATCGGAGGCGCATTGGCGGTGGTGAACACGGCCATCGGGCTGACGCTCTACGTGATTTACGAACGCATCTGGGCCGGAATCTCCTGGGGGCGACATGGCTGAGGCGACCACCCCAAAATCCCCCGAATGGCCGACCTTTGCCCTGATCGTAGCCTGCTATGCCCTTTGGCTGATTGCGATTTTCGGCGTGGCGGCGTGGTCGCTGTGGCTGGCGGTGCCGATGATGGGTGTCGTCGCGGCGCTGCATTCTTCGCTGACGCATGAAGCGCTGCACGGCCACCCGTTCCGTGCAAAGTGGTTGAACGAGGCGCTGATGGCGCTGCCGCTGACCCTGTTCATCCCCTACAACCGCTTCCGCGATCTGCATCTGGCGCACCATCAGGATGCCAACCTGACCGACCCCTATGACGATCCGGAATCCAACTATCTGGACCCGGCGGTCTGGGTCAGGCTGCCGCGGTGGCAGCGGTGGGTCTATAAGGCGAACAACACGCTGTTGGGGCGCATGGCGCTGGGTCCGATCATCGGCCAGTTGGCTTTTCTGCGCGACGACTGGCGCGGTGCGGTGCGCGGGGACCGCGACATCTGGCTGGCCTGGGCCTTGCACCTGCCGGGTGTGGCGTTGGTTCTGTGGATCGTGGCGCAATCCGCGATGCCGGTCTGGGCCTTTGTCCTGGCGGCCTATCTGGGGCTGGCGTTGGTCAAGATCCGCACCTTTCTGGAACACCGCGCGCACGAAAAGTCGCGCGCCCGCACGGTGATCGTCGAAGACCGCGGGCCGCTTGCCTTTCTGTTTCTGAACAACAACCTGCACGTCGTTCATCACATGAACCCGGCGGCGCCATGGTATCGGTTGCCCGCGCTCTATCGCCGAGGAAAAGAGCGCTATCTGGCCTGCAACGAGGCCTATGTCTATCGCTCGTACGGTCAGGTTTTCCGGCAATATTTCTGGCGTGCCAAGGATCCTGTGGCGCATCCGCTCTGGCCAAAACTCTGATTTGACGACAGAAGGGGATCCATGAGTTTGTGGATTCCCGTAACCTTGGCCGCCGCCACCTTTCAGACGGTGCGCTTCATGCTGCAGAAGTCGCTGAGCAGCGTGAAGCTGTCGGCGACTGGCGCGACCTTTGCGCGCTTTGCCTACTCGATGCCTCTGGTGCTGCTGGGTCTGGCAGGAGCGATCCGGCTCAGCGGTCTGCCGCTGCCGGCGCTGCCGCCTCTGTTTTGGCTTTATGCCGCCATCGGCGGGCTGTCCCAGATCCTTGCCACGATCTGCGTCGTGGCGCTGTTCAAACAGCGCAACTTTGCCGTCGGCATCACCTTCAAGAAAACCGAGGTGATCCAGACCGCAATCGTCGGTTTCGTCGTGCTGGGTGACCGGGTTTCAACCGGTGCGTTCGCGGCCATCCTGCTGGGGCTGCTGGCGGTTCTGCTGTTGTCGAAGACGCCGGGCGGCAGTGGGGCGTGGTGGCGTCACCTGACCAACCGCGCCTCGCAACTGGGGCTGGGATCGGGCGTCTTGTTCGCCTTTTCCGCGGTCAGCTATCGCGGCGCGTCGCTGCAACTGGGCGATGGCGAGGCCTGGTTTCGGGCGCTGGTGACGCTGGCGGTCGTGGTCTCGATCCAGTTCCTGTCTATGGCGCTGTGGCTGGTTTGGCGCGACCGGGCCGAGCTGCGCGCGGTGTGGGACACGCGGCGCACCGGTATCTTTGTCGGGCTGACCAGCCTGGGCGGGTCGTTCTGCTGGTTCTGGGCCTTCAGCCTGCAGAACGCAGCCTACGTCAAAGCGCTGGGGCAGGTGGAGCTGATTTTCAGCCTCATGGCCTCGGTCCTGGTGTTCCGCGAGACGGTGACCCGGCGCGAGATTGCGGGGATGGTCCTGCTAGGCCTTTCGATCCTGATCCTGGTCGCCGCGATCTGAGATGCAAAAAAAGGCGCGCGGAGGTCCGTGCGCCTTCTGAACTTTTTGCCATGCAGGCGGGTCAGCCCGCGCGGCGTTCGTCAAAGCTGAGTGCGATGAAGCTGGGCAGGTGATCGCCCATGCCGACGACGGCCGGACCGCCATCGTCGCGACGTCCACGGCCTTTGCCACGCTTTTCCTTGGCAGGTTTGTCGTTCGACGCGACGTCCTTGGCGGGCTTGTCCTTCTTGACCTCGTCCTTGCGGGTCGAGGCGCGCGATTTCTTTTCGGGCTTTTTGTCCTCGGCCTCGGCCGGTTCGGCCTGAACCGGGTTGTCCAGACGCGGGATTTCCTTCTGGATCAGCTTCTCGATCGCATCCAGCGCCTTTTCATCGCGGGCCGAGCAGATGGTGATCGCCTTGCCCTCGCGCCCGGCGCGGCCGGTGCGGCCGATGCGGTGCACATAGTCCTCGGGGTGGCTGGGCACGTCGAAGTTGAACACATGGCTGACCGACGGAATGTCGAGCCCGCGCGCGGCCACGTCAGACGCCACCAGCAAACGTACCGAGCCGTCGCGGAACCCGTCCAGCGTCTTCATCCGCTGCGACTGGTCCAGATCGCCGTGGATCGGCGCGGCGTTATAGCCGTATTTCTTGAGCGATTTCGCGGTGATGTCCACATCGGTCTTGCGGTTGCAGAAGATGATGGCGTTGGTGCATTTGTCACCTTCGGCATCGATCAGCGCGCGCAGGACCTTGCGCTTGGTGCTGCCCTCACGGTCGCGGCGACCGCCTTTGACCATCACGACACCCTGTTCGATGGTCTCGGACGCGGTGGCCTGACGGGCCACTTCGATCCGGGCCGGGGCCGACAGGAACGTGTCGGTGATCCGCTCGATCTCGGGCGCCATGGTGGCCGAGAAAAACAGCGTCTGCCGGGTAAAGGGCGTCAGCGAGAAGATGCGTTCGATATCGGGAATGAACCCCATGTCCAGCATCCGGTCAGCCTCGTCCACGACCATGATCTGTACGCCGGTCAGCAGCAGCTTGCCACGTTCGAAATGGTCCAGCAGACGGCCGGGCGTGGCGATCAGCACGTCGACGCCGCGGTCGATCAGGGCCTCTTGTTCCTTGAAGCTGACGCCGCCGATCAGCAGCGCTTTGGTCAGCTTCAGATGCTTAGTGTAGGTGTCGAAGTTTTCCGCCACTTGCGCCGCCAGTTCCCGCGTCGGGCACAACACCAGCGAACGCGGCATCCGTGCCCGGGCGCGGCCGCGCGCCAGCAGAGTGATCATCGGCAGGGTAAAGCTGGCGGTCTTGCCAGTGCCGGTCTGGGCGATGCCCAGAACGTCTCGCCCTTCCAGCGCCGGTGGGATGGCGCCTTCCTGGATCGGGGTCGGGGTTTCGTAGCCGGCTTCCTCAATAGCTTTGAGGACCTTGGGGTTCAGGTTCAGATCGTTGAATTTCGTCATGTATGTCCGGTTCATGCGGACACTGACCTGGCCCGCGCGTATGAAAAATGCCGGGCCCGGATGGCCATGCGCACCATGCGCGTTTCGGCTTGGATGCGGACATAACAAAAAGGTGTGGCAGGGTCAAATGAAGACAGTTTCATCTATACCGCTACATCGCGTCACTGGCGATTTCGTGCAACAATTCAGCAGCTTCCGGGAAAGTGTTTCTGCAGCTTTTCCTCAAGATCAAGCGGTCGGTGCTTGATGAGGCCCCGTTCCTGCAGGCGCGCGCGAACCTGCGGGTCGGTGGCGCTGAGTTCGTCAAAGAACTTGCGCAGACCTTTCTCGCCTTCTTCGGCCTCGATCCAACTGAGCAGTTCGTTCATGTTCAACCCGCCCCGATCGCGATGTACGTTCGGAGCCATGCCGGGCTGGTACGAGCCGCGTTCCAGTCGAAACCGATAGTGTGACCACCAATGCTCCCAATCCGGGGCGTGGCGGTGGCACAGGTCGATCTGCGGCATCTCGGTCTTACAGGGCAAGATGACCTTGTTCTGAAACAGATTGTGGATGCGATAATTGAGGTTCTCCATCCCCGCGCGCACGAACAGCTTGCCCTGTACGTGGCTCAGAAAGCCGCCCAGAACGAAAGCGCCGTAGTTTGGATAGATCGTCTCGACAAGCGCTTCGCGTTCGGGGCCCTGGGGGATGAACGCTTTGTAGAGATCGTCGCCGCAGGCCAGGGCCTCGATCGGACGAACCCGAACCGCGTGCACCGTTTCGGGCACTTCGCCCAGCAAGTCCGCGATGGGGGCCGTGGGCCACAGGAACTCGTCCACATCTATATGCGCTAGCCAATCGAGATCGGTGTGGCGATAGGTAAAGGTCGCATGAACGGTCTGGCGGACCTGGTGGCGCTCGGGCTTGTCCCGTTTGCGCGCCGCCCAGAACGCATCGTCGCAGATGCGGACGGTCACCTTGGGGTGGCGGCGCAGGGGGCGAAAAGCCCGCCGGTTGGGCTCATCAAGGTAGAGGTAGAGGTGATCCGCGCCCAGATCCAGGTGGTAGGCCGCAAAACTCAGAATGTCGCGGGCCGATCCACGCACCGTCGAGACGATGCCCCAGCTCGGCCCGGCTGCGGTCATGCGATGACGGCCTCTGTTGCTTTGGCGGGGGGCGGGGTCAGCATCAGGTCATCATTTCCTTGGTCGCCGTAAGCGTCAGTTTGGGATAATCGCGCACCACGCGGTCGATGTCCCATTGCAGGCGGGTGAGAAAGACGATGTCGCCATCGTGATCGTGGGCAATGTGCTGCTTGTTCGCATTGACGAACTTCTCGACCTCGGCCTTGTCGCCCGACACCCAGCGCGCACTGGTGAATTGCGAGGCCTCGAACCGCACCGGCAGGCCGTATTCCAACTCGATCCGGCTGGCCAACACCTCGAACTGCAGCGCGCCCACCACGCCGACGATAAAGCCCGAGCCGATCGAAGGCTTGAACACCTTGGCAGCACCTTCCTCGGCAAACTGCATCAGCGCTTTTTCCAGGTGTTTGGCCTTCATCGGATCGCCCGCGCGCACGCCCTGCAACAGCTCGGGCGCGAAGGATGGAATTCCGGTAACGCGGATCGCCTCGCCCTCGGTCAGGGTGTCGCCGATGCGCAGCTGGCCGTGGTTGGGGATGCCGATGATATCGCCGGCCCATGCCTCGTCGGCCAGTTCCCGGTCAGAGGCCAGAAACAGAACCGGGTTCGTGATCGCCATGGGCTTCTTGCTGCGCACATGGGTCAGCTTCATGCCTCGCTTGAAGTGGCCGCTGGCCATGCGGACAAAGGCCACCCGGTCGCGGTGCTTGGGGTCCATGTTGGCCTGCACCTTGAAGACAAAGCCCGCCACCTTTTTCTCGTCCGGCGAAATCTGGCGCGGTTCGGCCGATTGCACCTGCGGCTGCGGTCCATAGGCACCGATGCCTTCCATCAGTTCCTTGACGCCGAACGAGTTGATGGCCGAGCCGAACCAGATCGGGGTCATGTGGCCTTCAAGCACCGCCTGCGGGTCCAGCGCAGGCAGCAATTCGCGCGCCATCTCGACCTCTTCCAGCAGCTTGTCCAGCAGTTCTGCGGGCACATGCTCGGCCAGTTTGGGGTCGTCCAGCCCGTTGATCTCGATGCTTTCGGCCACCTTGTTGCGGTCGGCGCGGTCCATGAGTTCCAACCGGTCACGCAGCATGTCGTAGCAGCCGATGAAATCGCGCCCCACGCCGATGGGCCAGCTGGCCGGGGTCACGTCGATGGCCAGCATTTCCTGGATCTCGTCGATGATTTCGAACGTATCGCGGCTCTCACGGTCCATCTTGTTGCAGAAGGTCAGGATCGGCAGATCGCGCAGGCGGCAGACCTCGAACAGCTTCTGCGTCTGGCTTTCCACGCCTTTGGCCCCGTCAATCACCATGACCGCGGCGTCAACGGCGGTCAGCGTGCGATAGGTGTCTTCCGAAAAGTCCGAGTGGCCGGGTGTGTCCACCAGGTTGAACCGATAGGGGCCATAGTCGAACGACATGGCTGAGGCCGAGACCGAGATCCCCCGGTCCTTTTCCATTTGCATGAAGTCCGAGCGCGTACGCCGTGCCTCGCCCTTGGCGCGCACCTGTCCGGCCATCTGGATAGCACCCCCATACAGAAGGAACTTTTCGGTCAGGGTCGTCTTGCCCGCATCCGGGTGCGAGATGATGGCAAAGGTCCGGCGCCGCGCGATCTCGGGCGGCAGGGTGGGTTGGTTCGAGGCGGTATCAAGCATGAAGGCGCGTATAGGCGGGGAATCCTGCCGAGGCAAGACAAAGGGGGTGGTTCGAATCAGGTGGATATGCCAATAAGAACATATAGTGAACAAATAATGGAGTGGATCAATGAATTTGAAAGAAATCGCCCAGGAACTGGTGGCGGGTTGCCGCGAAAACCGCGCCAAGGAGAATCTGGACAAGTTGTATGCAGCCGATGCCGTCTCGGTCGAGGCGATGGACATGCAGGGCATGGGCCGCGAGACCCACGGCATCGAGGGCATCCGCGGCAAGCATGATTGGTGGGAAAGCGCGCACGAGGTCTCGGGCGCGTCGGTCAGCGACCCGTTCCTGCATGGTGAAAACAGCTTCGCCGTGATTTTTGAAGTGCAGGGCAAGGTGAAGGAAAGCGGTGAAGCTTTCGACATGCGCGAGGTCGGCGTCTATCACGTGGTCAACGGCAAGATCGTGCGGGAAGAGTTCTTCTACTGATTTGCCGACGCCAATCTGGTCTTCCCTGTCTGGCCGGTGCTAGACATGCGGGTAACAAATGACAGGGGGGATCACATGGATCTGGGACTACAAGGAAAACGCGCGCTGGTCTGTGCCAGCAGCAAGGGCTTGGGGCTGGGCTGCGCCGAGGCGCTGGCGGCCGAGGGTGTTGATCTGGTGATGAACGCACGTGGGCCTGACGCGCTGGCGGCGCAGGCCGACCGGTTGCGCGCCGAACATGGCGTCGAGGTGCAGACCGTGGCCTGCGATGTGACCACGCCTGACGGCCAGGCGCAGGTGATCGAGGCCGCGCAGGGCGTTGATATCCTTGTGACAAACGCCGGTGGTCCGCCGCCGGGCCTGTGGTCCGATTGGGACCGCGAGGATTTCATTAAGGCGCTGGATGCCAACATGCTGACGCCGATCGCCTTCATGAAGGCGCTGTTGCCGTCAATGATGGACAAGGGTTGGGGCCGCGTGGTCAACATCACCTCGCAATCCGTGCGGGCGCCGATCGCGGTACTGGGCCTGTCGAACGCGGCGCGCACCGGGCTGACCGGCTATGTGGCCGGAACCGCCCGGCAGGTTGCGCCCTACGGCGTGACCATCAACAACCTGTTGCCCGGCATTCATGCCACCGACCGGGCGGACTCGCTGGATGCCGGAGTTTCGGCGCAGAAGGGCATCTCGCTGGACGAGGCACGGGCCGAACGCGCGGCCACGATCCCGGCGCGGCGCTATGGCACGCGGCAGGAATTCGGCGCGACCTGCGCGTTTCTGTGCTCGCAACATGCCGGTTTCATCGTGGGGCAGAACATCCTGCTGGATGGTGGCGCGACCAACCTGACGATGTGACCGTGGCGCAGGGGTTTTCGCTGAAGGATCAGCTGTTCAACGCGGAAAAGACCCGTTACCTGGCCGGCCTGTTCGCGCAGGCCGACCCCGGGTTTGACGGAGAGGCGTTTGAGGCGCGGATCATGTCGCGCCTGCCGGAGCTGGAGCTGAAGCAGCGGATCGCGTGGATTGCCGATTGTTTGCAGACGGCCTTTCCCGGCGCGCTGCCCGACGTGGCCCCGGTGATCCTGCGCGCCTTGCCGCAGCCTCTGGACCCGTCCCTGAGTGATGACGATTTCGGTGACTTCATCTTTGCCCCATTGGGCGAGTGGGTGGCGCAGGTCGGCGCGGACCATCCCGACATGGCGCTGGATGTCCTTGCAGAGATCACTCAGCGATTTTCGATGGAATGGGCGATCCGGCCCTTTCTGAACAGCCATCCCGATCTGGTGCTGGACCGGATGCAGGACTGGTGCGGGCATTCCAGCTATCACGTCCGGCGGCTGGTCTCGGAAGGCACGCGCCCGCGGCTGCCCTGGGGGCAGGCGGTTGGGCTGGACCTGTCGGACCCGCTGCCGCTGCTGGATCGGTTACACTCGGATCCGACGCGTTATGTCACGCGGTCGGTGGCGAACCATCTCAACGACATCACCAAGAAAGACCCCGACTTGGCATTGAACCGCCTGAAGGCGTGGCATGCCTCGGGCGCGCAAGACAGCGACGAGATGCGGTGGATCACCGCACATGCGCTGCGCGGGCTGGTCAAGTCCGGCCATGGCGGGGCGATGGCGCTGCTGGGTTATGATCCCGACGCACCGCTAGAGGTGAATGTTGAGGTGATTGGCGAGGCCCGCATCGGCGGGGTTCTGGAGTTCGCCGTCTCGGTATCAGGGCCCGATGATCATCCGGTCTTGATTGACTATATCGTGCATTTTCAGCGACCTGGCGGGAAAATCTCACCTAAGGTTCACAAGCTCAAGCAGGCCAATCTGTCAGATGGCCGCCTGCGGCTGAGCAAGCGTCACAAACTCAAGGGCGACGCCACCACGTTTCGGCTGGTTCCGGGGCCGCACAGGCTTGAGATTCAGGTCAACGGCAAGGTCCGCGCGGGCGTGCCGTTCGAGTTGCTGGCCTAGCGCCTCTCTTGCGCCCGATGGGCGGGGTTGTTATCCCGGCGCAAGCCCGATGAAATTGATCGGGAAAAGGCAATTGGGGTCCGTCGGTGGCAATCAACACAGCTCCTCCGCGATTGGAAATCCGCAATCTGGTCTGTCGGTTCGGCGGGCGCACGGTGGTGGATGATGTCTCGCTGACTGTTCAGGCGGGGCAGGTGACCTGTCTGCTGGGCCCGTCGGGCTGCGGCAAATCCACTACGTTGCGGATGATTGCCGGCGTCGAAATGCAGGACTCGGGCGAAATCTACGTCGATGGCAAGTTGGTCTGTGACACGGTGTTCAGGGTGCCGCCGGAACGTCGCGAGATCGGACTGATGTTCCAGGATTTCGCTTTGTTTCCGCACCTCAGCGTGGCCGACAACGTGGCTTTTGGCCTGAAGGGGGCCAAAGAGCAAAAACGGGAACGTGTCGAAGAGTTGCTGAGAAAGGTCGACCTGATCCGCCATATCGACGGGTTTCCGCATCAACTGTCAGGGGGCGAGCAGCAGCGGGTCGCGCTGGCCCGAGCGTTGGCGCCGCGTCCGCGGATCATGCTGATGGACGAGCCGTTTTCTGGCCTCGACAACCGTCTGCGCGACGGCATCCGCGACGAGACCCTCGCCATCCTCAAGGAAGAGGACGCCGCCGTGCTGCTGGTCACGCACGAGCCCGAAGAAGCGATGCGCATGGCCGACGAGATTGCACTGATGCGCCGCGGCAAGATCGTGCAGCAGGGCGCGCCCTACAATGTCTACACCCGACCCGTAGACAAGGCTGCCGTGGCATTTTTTAGTGATGTCAATGTGTTGCAGTCCCAGGTGAATGGAGCATTGGCGCAAACGCCATTTGGTCAATTCCTGGCGCCGGGCGTTCCCGATGGCACGGACGTCGAAATCGTTTTCCGCCCTCAGCATGTGCGGCTGGACTTTGATCGCAATGGCAAGGGACCGCTGCCGACGGCGACCGATGGCGTTGCAGCCCGCGGCGTGGTCGAGCGCGCTCGCTTTCTGGGCAACGAAAGCCTGATCGAGTTTCGGATGGACTATGACGGTTCGATCCTCAAGGCGACCGTCCCGAACGTGTTCGTGCCCAATCCGGGCCGGGTGATGTGGTTGACCATCCGGCGGGATCGCTGCTTCGTTTTTCCAGCCTAGACGCTGCAGCAGGTCGATTTCCCGGCGAGTGGTGCGCGAATGCCGCAGAATGCGCCGGGGCATCGCTTGCCGCATCCTTTGGGGCCGTCTATCAAGGGCGAAACGCGGGGGCACAGGCAGGCAATGCGCATACTTCTGACAAATGACGACGGGATCAACGCCCCGGGCCTGATCGCGCTCGAGGCGATTGCTGCGGATGTGGCCGGCCCGGATGGTGAGGTCTGGATCGTGGCTCCGGCTTTCGAACAGTCAGGGGTCGGGCATTGCATCAGCTATACCCATCCCATGATGGTCGCCAAACTGGGCGAGCGTCGTTTCGCGGCCGAAGGGTCGCCGGCCGACTGCGTACTGGCCGGGCTTCATGACGTGATGAAGGACGCGCGACCTGATCTGGTTCTTTCAGGCGTGAACCGGGGCAACAATTCGGCCGAGAACACTTTGTACTCAGGCACGATCGGCGGCGCGATGGAGGCGGCGCTCCAGGGCATTCCGGCGATTGCCTTGTCACAGTATTTTGGTCCGCGCAATCTTGGCCTGGACGACCCGTTCGAGGCCGCCACGCGGTTCGGAGCGGACCTGGTACGACGCATTCTTGAGGCCGATCCGCCCGCGCAGGAAGACTACCGCCTGTTTTACAACGTAAATTTCCCTCCGGTGCCTGCCGAAGAAGTTCTTGGCGCCCGCGTGGTGCGTCAGGGATTCCGACGCGACACGCATTTTGGGGTGGAACCGCACAGCTCGCCCTCGGGCCGCCGTTTCCTGTGGATCAAGGGGGGCTATCAGCACAACCCGACGGCTCCGGGAACGGATGCAGCGGCGAACCTGGACGGCTATATCTCGGTCACGCCGATGCGGGCCGACCTGACCGCCGATGATGCGCTGGAGGCGTTGAAGACGATCGAATGACCGGACTGGACCCCGAAACCAAGATGCAGTTCCTGTTCGCCCTGCGGTCGCGCGGGGTGACGGATGCGCGTGTTCTTGACGCGATGGAGCAGATCGACCGCGGCAAGTTCGTGCGGGGCCTGTTCGCCGAGCGTGCCTACGAGGACACGCCACTGCCGATTGCATGCGGCCAGACGATCAGCCAGCCCTCGGTCGTAGGTCTGATGACGCAGGCGCTGCAGGTCACGCCGCGCGACAAGGTGCTCGAGGTGGGGACGGGTTCGGGGTATCAGGCTGCGGTGCTGTCCAAGCTGGCGCGGAGGGTCTACACCGTGGAACGCCACAAGCGTCTGGTACGCGAAACCGGAGAGCTGTTTCGAGAGTTGGGGCTGACGAATATCACGGCGATGCTGTCGGATGGATCTTTCGGGTTGCCCGAACAGGCTCCTTTTGACCGCATCATCGTCACCGCCGCGGCCGAGGACCCGCCGGGCCCGCTCTTGGCGCAGCTCAAAATCGGCGGTATCATGGTCTTGCCCGTTGGGCAGTCGGATGCGGTTCAGACCCTGATACGGGTCACCAGAACCGAGACCGGGCTGGAATATGACGAACTGTTGCCTGTTCGGTTCGTGCCCTTGCTGGAAGGGCTTGGAAAGGACGAGGCGTAACGTAGGTTTAGGAATTGGGCGCCAGAACCCCGGCAAACAGGGGCAGGTGTTGAGGACAGTGATATGAGAGCAGTTTCCAAGTCAGTCTTGGGTCGTGGAACAACGGCGATGGTTGCCGCGCTGGTGCTTGCCGGTTGCGAAGGCCCGCTGGATTACGACCTGCGCGGTCAGGTCGGCGGTTTTTCGACCACTCCGGCCGCACAATCAGCCACCACGAACCGACCGGCGCCGGACAGCCGTGGCGTGATCACCTATCCGACATATCAGGTTGCCGTCGCGCAACGGGGTGACAACGTCGCCGCCGTGGCTGCGCGGGTCGGTCTGCCCGAGGCGGAGCTGGCCCGGTTCAACGGTCTCAAGCCCACCGACCAGCTGCGCGAGGGCGAGGTGCTGGCCTTGCCACGGTCCGTCGGCGCCGGAGCGGGGAACGTCGATATCGCCTCGATTGCCACGACCGCGATTGATCAGGCGCCGGACACGGGCGGCGTGCGGGTCACGAACCTTGAGCCGGCCAAACCGGCACCCGTCACCTCGACGGACGAGCCGATCCGGCACAAGGTCAAGCGGGGTGAGACGGCCTATACCATTTCGCGCCTGTATCAGGTTCCGGTCGATGCGCTGGCTGAATGGAACGGTTTGGGTTCGGACTTCGCCGTGCGCGAAGGGCAGTTTCTGCTGATCCCCGTCAAGAATCAGGTTGCACCGCGCCAAGCTGCCGCCGCAGCGCCCACGGCGACCACCGAACCGGGGCAGGGATCGCCCACCCCGACGCCGCCCAGTGCAACGCAGCCGTTGCCGGACGAAAAAGTTGCGCCGTTGACGCCCGCTCCGGACGTGACGGCCGAGGCCCCGACGAATTCCAGCTCGTCAGCCTTGGCTCTGCCGGTAACCGGCAAGATCATTCGCCCGTATGCCAAAGGCAAGAACGAAGGGATCGACATCGCCGGTTCGCCCGGTGCATCGGTCAAGGCGGCCGAAGCCGGTACCGTGGCGGCCATTACGGCGGATGCGGATCAGATCCCGATCATCGTCGTCAAGCACACCAACGATTTGCTGACGGTCTACGCGAATGTCGAGAACATCTCGGTCAAGAAGGGCGACCGGGTCAGCCGCGGCCAGAGCATTGCCAAGCTGCGCGGGGGTGAGAACGCCTATGTGCACTTCGAGGTACGCAAAGGGTTCGAGTCCGTCGACCCCGAAACCTATCTGCGCTGAGGGTCTGAGCGCCGTTCCAAGTAGCCTTGCGCGAAAAACGGGATCAGGCGGTCGGGTTGTAGTCAGCCAGCCGCTTTCCGGGTTCGTCCGCAAATATCTCGGGCAGCGGTGTGACGCTTTCGATCAGGTCGATGCGGAACACGCGGAAGGCGTCGCGCAGCTCGCACCAGGCGGTCAGGGTCCAGACCCGGCCCCAGTATTCCATGTGCAGGGGGCGGATCGTGCGTTCGGTCAGGGTTCCGTCGATGCGCCGGTAGGTCAGCCGCAGTTTCTGGCGCGATTTGATGGCCGCCCGGATCGGAGCCATATGCGCCAGCCCGCGCGCGGCATCGGCAAAGGGGTAGACGGCGAATTTCCACGCATCCGCCTCGGCCACCACCTGGGTGGGCAGTACCGCGTCGATCTTGGCGGCCAGCGCCTCGGCGGCGGCCTTCAGGTCGGGGTCGGCGGCCTCGGCCACGATCGCCATGCCGAGGTTCAGGGCCTCAAGCTCGGCTGGGGTGAGGTTCAGCGGGGGCAGGGTGATCTGCTCGCGCACCATGTACCCCACGCCGCGTTCGCCCTCGACCGGGACGCCAGACGCCACCAGCGTGTCCATGTCGCGATAGATGGTGCGGACCGAAACCTCGAGCCGGTCCGCGATGTCCTGCGCGCGGTGCAGTTTGCCGTCGCGCAGGATCTGGATGATGTCGAACAGGCGGTCAGTGCGGCGCATGACACGCCGTCCGGACCGCGATCAGGCGGTCATGTTCCATAGCACTTTCTCGTGACGCATCTGGATGCTGGAGGGGTCGATGGCCGCCATCAGACCGGCGGCAAAATCCTGCTGCGGGAACTGCGCGGCGGCGTCCTGCGCGGCCTTCATGTCGGTCCAGATGACATAATCGGTCCAGCGGCCATCCTCGCCCTGGCTCAGCTGTCGGTGGGCAAAGCCCGGGGCCGCGCGCACGAAGGCCTCGGTCGTCTGGCTGAGCCTGACGAACTCCTTCGGCGTGGTGCCATCGGCGAGGGTGAAGGTGACGATTTCAGCAACATGGGTCATGTGAGTCTCCGTTGACCAGGTTTCGATGCCCTGTTCCTAGTCGCCTGCAACTGACATAAACCTGTCAGTAGAGAATTGCCAGCCCGCAAAAAGCGCCCGAGCGGCCCGGATTTGAACGCGGATTTGACTTGCGTCACTTTTTTCGGCTGCCCGGTGGGCGTAGACAGGCTTCCAGATCACATTCCCGGCGCGGCGCGCCGACGTAGAAGGAGAAGAGACATGCTCAACAATATCGGCCTTCCCGGCCTGCTGCTGATCGCCGTCGTGGTGCTGGTGCTGTTCGGCCGCGGCAAGATCAGCTCGTTGATGGGTGAAGTGGGCAAGGGCATCACCGCATTCAAGAAAGGCGTCAAGGACGGTACCGAAGAGATCGAACAGGACGCGTCCGAGCTGGCCAAGGATGTCACGCCCGAGTCCGACAAAGACAAGGTCTAATCGCCCATGTTTGATCTGGGCTGGACCGAACTTCTGGTCATCGGCATCGTTGCCCTGATCGTCGTGGGGCCCAAGGACCTGCCGGTTCTGTTCCGCAATGTCGGACGGTTCGTCGGCAAGGCCCGCGGTATGGCGCGCGAGTTCTCAAGCGCCATGAACGAGGCGGCCGACCAGGCGGGCGTGAACGACATCAAGAAAGGTCTGGACGCGGCCACCAACCCGGTGGGCAGTGCGATGGACGGCGTCAAGCAGGCGGCCCAGGACATGGCCAAGAGCATGGACCCGACCAAGTTCGACCCCGACAGCGAAACCGGCAAACTGGCCGCTGAGCGGGCCGAGCGGGCCAAGAAGATCCAGGCCTCAACCGCCCGTGCCGCCGCCGAGCGCAAAGCGAAAGAAGCCGCCGAGGCCTTGGCCAAGGCCGAAGAGGCCGAAGCCGCGCTGAAAACCGAAGGCAAGACATGAGCAAGACCGACGAGATCGAAGATACCTCGGCCCCCCTGATCGAGCATCTGACCGAGCTGCGCACGCGGTTGATCCACAGCGTCGTGGCCTTTTTGATCGGTATGATCATCTGTTTCACGGTTGCCACGCCGATCTTCAACTTTCTGACCCAGCCCCTGTGCGATGTTCTGTCCGAGCGCGGACAGGACTGCGACCTGATCTTCATTTCGCCGCAGGAGGGCTTCTTCGTGGCGATCAAGGTCTCGCTCTTGGGTGGGTTCATTCTGGCCTTTCCATATATCGGTATGCAGATGTGGCGGTTCGTGGCGCCGGGGCTCTATCGATCCGAGAAGAACGCCTTCCTGCCGTTCCTGCTGGCCTCGCCCTTCATGTTCCTGCTGGGCGCGAGCTTTGCCTTTTACGTGGTCACGCCGCTGGCCTATGACTTCTTCCTTGGGTTCCAGCAATTCGGGGCCGAGGGTGAGGCCTTGGCGGATGGCGCCACCGCGCCGCTGAGCGTGGTGTTCCAGGGATCGGCGCAGGAATATCTGAACCTGACGATCAAGTTCATCGTGGCCTTTGGCCTGTGTTTCCAGTTGCCGGTTCTGCTGACCCTGATGGGCAAGGCCGGGCTGGTCAGCGCCGAAGGTTTGGGCGCGGTGCGCAAATATGCCGTGGTGGGCATTCTGGTTCTGGCCGCCATCGTGACCCCGCCGGACGTGATCACCCAAATCATCCTGTTCGTCGTGGTCTATGGCCTGTACGAGATTTCGATTTTCCTGGTGGCTCGGGTCGAGAGAAAGCGTGAAGAACAGCTGCGGGCCGAAGGCTACTATGACGATGAAGAAGCCGCCGATGATGCGATGATGGACGAGTTTGACGCAGAAGACGGCAAATAAACCCGAGCAGTAAATGGGGAAGGGCGTGCCTTGGCGGGTGCGCCCTTTCTTCATGCGGGTCTTGTTGGCGGCCCGTGAACGTGGTTGAAATCGGCCGCAAGACTTCGGAGGACCCATGGACGACCAAGCCCTGAACCGCATCGCCGACGCCTTGGAGCGCATGGCCCCGGCGCCCTTGGCCGCGCCCGATTTCTCGGCCGCCCCCGCCTTTGTCTGGCACATCGGGCCCGACCGGTTGGAGCCGGTGCACCATGTCAACCGCGTCGATCTGGATCTGCTGGTGGGCATCAACCGGTCGCGCGATACGCTGCTGGACAACACGCGCCGCTTCGCGGCCGGGTACAAGGCCAACAACGCGCTTTTGTGGGGGGCGCGCGGAATGGGCAAGTCCAGCCTCGTCAAGGCGGTGCACGGCACCCTTCAGCCCGAGTTTCCCGACCTGAAGCTGGTCGAGCTTCAGCGCGAGGACATGGGCTCGGTCGCGCGGTTGCTGAACCACCTGCGCGCCGCACCTTACCGGTTCATCCTGTTCTGCGACGACCTGTCGTTCAGCCATGACGACCAGCACTACAAGTCGCTCAAGGCCGTGTTGGACGGCGGGATCGAGGGCCGGCCCGAAAACGTGGTGTTCTATGCCACGTCGAACCGCCGCCACTTGATGCCGCGCGACATGATCGAGAACGAACGCTCGAGCGCGATCAACCCGTCCGAGGCGGTCGAGGAAAAGGTTTCGCTGTCCGACCGGTTCGGCCTGTGGCTGGGGTTCCACCCCTGCGATCAGGACGAATACCTTGCGATGATCGACCGGTATTGCGCGGCCTATGGCGTAAGCGTCGATGCCGACGTTCTGCGGGCCGAGGCGATCGAATGGCAGGCCACGCGCGGCGCGCGTTCGGGCCGCGTGGCGTGGCAGTTCTTTGTCGATCTGGCTGGCCGGAAGGGCGTTCACATCGAATGAAAACGGCGCCCGCTTGGGGCGCCGCAACATCTTTCCCGTCGATCTGGCCGAAAAATCTCAGCCCAGCATCGACAGCAGGCGCGCTGCCTCGTCCGAGGGGCTGGCCAGCTTAGACCGGTCCTCACCGGGGAAGAAACGCGCGCGCAGGGCTGTGGCCATCGGCTCGGGCTGCAACACATGAACCTTCGGCCCGGTGCGCACGGTTTCGGCGGCCCAGCTGCGCGCCATGGCGATCTGCGCGGCCTTGGTTGCGCCGTAGGTGGCGCAGAACTTCTCGCCGGCACGCGGGTCGTCAAAGAACACGGCCTGTCCAGCCTCACCCAGCAAGGGCGCGATATAGGGGATCAGCACCGAAGTTGCCGAGGCGTTCACGTCCACGGACTTTTGCCAATCCTTGGGGTCGATGAAATTTGCGGGCGTCAGCGGTGCGGTGTGAATGGCCGTATGCAGCCACAGATCCAGCTTGCCCCAGCGGTCATGGATGCCGCGGCACAGCGTGGCCATGGCGTTGGGGTCGGCGATGTCCATCGGCGCCAGGGTGGCCGCGCCCCCTTTGGCCTTGATGCGGTCATCCAGGTCTTCCAGCCCGCCGGTGGTGCGGGCAACGGCGACGATGTGATACTCGGGCGCCAGCGCCTCGGCCAGAGCGGCACCAAGGCCGCGCGACGCGCCGGTAACAAGTGCGGTTTTGGTGTGATCGGTCATGCGCGGGGTTTGAACCCAAGCGCGCAGCCCGTCAAGCCCGGATCAGCTTCCGGGGATGGCGATGCGCTGGGTCCGGCCGCTTTGTCGCAGCATGATGCCGTCTTTGTCGATGGCCACGATCGTGCCCGAACCAAAGCGGCTGCCTGTCTTGACCTCTTTCACCCGTCCAGACGATGAGCGCATCAGGGCGCGCATGTCGTTCTGCGGGCCAAAGACGCCCAGGACGGTCGTACCATTCTTGCTGAGCGCGCCCTTTTGGGTGGCCGCGCTGTCGACTCTGGGATTTGCCATGAAAACTGGCCGGCCCGGTGGCCCGGCCTCCGTGTGATTGCGTGAGTGAGCAGCCGGTTGGCTAGCAGAGCCAAAGGGGAAGGAAAAGCCGGTGCATCAGGTTTCGGCCATGTTTCGCCACGCTGATCCGAACCATGAAAAAAAGGGGCCCTGCGGCCCCTTGGAGAAGTCTCTGAATTCCGGCCTTATTCGGCCGCCGGTTGCATCTTGAACCCTTGTTCAACCATGTCCGCCGGAGTAACGGGATACTCGCCCGAGAAACATGCATCGCAGTATTGCGGGCAGTCCTTGCTGCGACCCTGCGATTCGCCGACCGCCCGGTACAGCCCGTCCAGCGAGATGAACTTGAGGCTGTCGACAGCCAGATGCTTGGTCATTTCTTCCTCGGTCATCGTGGCGGCCAGCAGCTTTTCGCGCTGTGGCGTGTCCACGCCGTAGAAACAGGGCCAGGCCGTGGGCGGCGAGGCGATGCGGAAATGCACCTCTTTCGCGCCGGCATCCAGGATCATTTCCTTGATCTTGCGGCTGGTCGTACCGCGCACCACCGAGTCGTCGACCAGTATCACCCGCTTGCCCTCGATCAGGGCGCGGTTCACGTTCAGCTTGAGCCGCACGCCCATGTTGCGGATCTGTTCGGTGGGTTCGATGAAGGTGCGGCCCATGTATTGGTTGCGGATGATCCCCATCGCATAGGGGATGCCCGACTCCAACGAGTACCCAATGGCCGCGGGCGTGCCGCTGTCTGGCACGGGGCAGACCAGATCCGCCTCGACGGGGCTTTCCTTGGCCAACTCGCGCCCAATGGCTTCGCGTGTCTCATAGACCGAGCGTCCACCCAGAATCGAGTCGGGGCGCGAAAAGTAGACATGCTCGAAGATACAGAATTTGCTGGGTTGTCGGCGGAACGGGAAGTGGCTTTCAACACCATTCTGGGCATTTATCACCACCATTTCGCCGGGCTCGATCTCGCGCAGGAATTCGGCACCGATGATGTCCAGGGCACAAGTTTCCGAGGCCAGGCACCAGCCATCGCCGATTTTGCCCAATACCAGCGGGCGCACACCCAGAGGATCGCGGACGCCGATCAGCTTGGTGCGGGTCATGGCGACCACCGAGAAGGCGCCCTCGACCCGGCGCAGTGCGTCTTCCATCCGTTCCGGGATGTTGCGCTGTAGCGAGCGGGCCATCAGGTGGATGATGCATTCGCTGTCGGACGAGCTTTGGAAGATCGAGCCGCGCTCGATCAGCTCGCGCCGCAGGGCATTGGCGTTTGTGATGTTGCCATTGTGCGCAATCGCGGCGCCGCCCATCGAAAACTCGCCGAAGAACGGCTGTACGTCACGGATGGCGGTCTGGCCCTTGGACCCGGCCGTGGAATAGCGCACATGGCCGATCCCGATCGGCCCGGGCAGGCTTTCCATCACGTCGGACGAGGTGAAATTGTCGCGCACATAGCCAAATCGACGGGCCGAGTTGAAGCCGAGTTCAGGATCATGGGTGACGATCCCGCCGGCTTCCTGCCCGCGGTGCTGCAGGGCATGCAGACCAAGAGCAACGAAATTGGCGGCATCTTTGACACCGACGACCCCGAAAATCCCGCATTCCTCGCGGAGCTTGTCATCATCGAACGGGTGGGCGGGGGGCATCTGCGGGCTATGCAAGACAGGCAGCTCCGATTCCATGGCGAGTTGGCCCTCACATAATGCCTAATGCCCCCCATGTCACCAAAGGATCATAATTCGTTTTGCCGCAGGCCGGGTTTCTGGTTTGATGGGGCCGCGAACATGAGTGTTTCCCGTGTTTTGAACGCGCTGCATGGTATGACGCCGGCAGCATTTGACCGAGGGCAAAACAGGTATGTGGCAGGGACGACCGAGCCAGAAAAAGGACGAGCACGTCAAACGCCGGTGCCATCGGTGCCGCGGAATGGGACGTGCACCTTGTCAGATATGCAACGGCAAGGGCGAAGTCCTGAAGGGCCGAGATCACTTGGGCAAGCCCCAGTTCAGCCGGTGCGACGGATGCTTTGGCCTGAAAACCAACCGCTGTTCGGTTTGTGGGGGCGAAGGGTTCGTCTGACCCTCTGACAAAAGAAAAGCCCGGCTGGCCGCCGGGCTGCTTCGTTTTGCTTGGCTGGTAGCTGTTACTGGCCCTGAGAATCCGCTGTGCAGGATGCAACAAGCTCTTCGTACTGGGTGGTCACCCAACCCAGGGCGGCCTCGGGGTTCTGCTCTTCGATCCTGTCGCTGAACTGCTCGAATACCTTGGCCGAGCGGCTTTCATCGACGATCGTGTAGGACTGGCCGGTCATCACGGTGTCGTAGACAAAGAAGGCGATGGCAACCAGCAGAATGCCGCGGGCAATGCCGAAGAAGAACCCCAGCGCCTGATCCAGCCCACCCAGCGCCGAGCGCTGTACCAGGGACGAGAACAACGGGGTGAAGATGCTGACCACGATCAGCGCAATGGCAAACACCGCGGCAAAGCCCGTAATCACCGACAATTCGCAGCTGTCACGCAAGAAGTCTCCGACCACCGGGATTTCCTTGACCAGCGGCACGGCTTGCGGTGCAAAGATGAAGGCCAGAACTGCGGCGGCAACCCAACCTGCAATGGCCATGACCTCGCGCATGAAGCCGCGCGAATAGGCCAGAATCCCCGACAGCACGATGATCAGGGCAACGAGCCCGTCAATTATTGTAAAACCTTCCATGGCCCTCGCCTGTTCTTTTTCTGCCCCTCGAGGCGCGACTTTAACCTGCTCCGAAGGTTTCGCCAACAAACCCGACCAAATCAGAGGGTCGGGTGAGTGTCAGACCTGCCACAGTACCGGTTTTGCCGCCTGCCGGAGCAATTGCTGCTGTGAAACCAAGTTTTTGCGCTTCTTTCAACCTGTTTTCGGTCTGCGGCGCTGGTCTAAGTGCCCCGGATAGCGAGATTTCTCCGAAAACCACGGTGTCGGCGGGCAGGGCGGTGTCCTCGCGCGCGCTCAGCAGGGCGGCGGCCACGGCAAGGTCGGCTGCGGGCTCGCTGATCTTCAGCCCCCCGGCCACGTTCAGATAGACGTCGAGCCCGGCAAAGGGGATGCCGCAGCGCGCTTCGAGCACGGCGAGGATCATCGCAAGCCGCCCGCTGTCCCAGCCGACGACCGTGCGGCGGGGCTGTGAATGGGGCGAGGGCGCAACCAGCGCCTGCAGTTCGACCAGAACGGGCCGGGTGCCCTCGATGCCTGCAAAAACCGCCGAGCCAGGGCTGGGTGTGCCGCGTTCCGACAGAAACAGGGCCGAGGGGTTGGTGACCTGTGCCAGACCCTTGCCCGTCATCTCGAACACACCGATTTCGTCGGCGGGGCCAAAGCGGTTCTTGACCGCGCGCAGGATGCGGAACTGGTGGCCGCGCTCGCCCTCGAAATAGAGGACGGTATCGACCATGTGTTCGACCACGCGGGGGCCAGCGATCTGGCCTTCCTTGGTGACATGGCCGACCATGATGATGGACACGCCGTGGCGCTTGGCAAAGCTGGTCAACTCGTGCGCGGCGGCGCGGACCTGACTGACTGATCCCGGCGCGCTGTCGACATTGTCCGCCCACATGGTCTGGATCGAGTCGATGATGGCAAGGCCGGGTTTCTCGGCCTCGAGCGTGGTGAGAATGTCGCGCAGGTTGGTCTCGGCCGCCAGTTGCACCGGCGCGTCCTCGAGCCCCAGGCGGCGCGCGCGCATGCGAACCTGGGCGCTGGCTTCCTCGCCCGAGACATAGATGGTTTTCAGGCCCGACCGGGCAAATCGCGCGGCGGCCTGCAACAGCAGGGTGGATTTGCCGATGCCCGGATCGCCGCCCACCAGCAGGGCCGAGGCAGGGACCAGCCCGCCGCCCAGGACACGGTCCAGTTCCTCGACGCCGCAGACTGTGCGGGGCGGCGGGGCCTCCTCGGTGGAGAGGTCCGTCAGGGTGACGGCCTGGCCCCGTTTGCCGCCCAGCGATTTCCTGGCCGGGCCTGCCGACAATGGGGCCTCTTGAACTATGGTGTTCCACTCGCCACAGCCGTCGCAGCGGCCGGACCAGCGGGATTGCGAGGCGCCACAGGCCGAGCAGATGAAAGTCGTCGTCTTTGCCATGGCGCAATTCGTGCCCGAGCTTGCGCGGTTCTTCAAGCCCTTCCGGTGTTCAATCCGGACTGACGGGCCGCGGCGTCAGGCCCGGGCGGGCCATCCTTCGCGGCGGGTGCTGGCGCACCTGGTGAGTGAGTGGCTATTCGGCGGCGCGGGGCGGGGGCATGGCGATGACGCTCGACGCGGTCGGGTCGCTGTCGTCCGGCGGTGTCTGCAACTGGGCGGAAAGCTCGGGCAAAAGCTCGAACAATTCTTCGCGCAGACGGGACAATTGCGCCTTGGCGATGGATTCCTCGATCTCGATGTCGCGGGTCCACTGGCGCAATTCATGCTGTATGGTCTGGGCGTCTTCGATCCGTTGCTGGAACAGTTCGACCTCTTCCTGCCGCTGTTGCAGGAACGCCCGCGCTCGGGCGACTTTGGCCGCGCCGTAGGTTTCGGCCAGTTCGTGGCTGACCTGGCTCATCTGCGCGGCCAGTTCAAGGATCTCGGGCTCCAGCGATTGCAGGTCGGGATGATCGCGCAGGAAGGCCATGCGCTCCTTGACCGCGTCAAACTCCGAGGCCAGCGCGAACACGCCGCTGCGGTCGGCCGCATGGGCGATCTGGTAGGCATCGACCACGTCCTGCATCTGCAGCGAGAACTTCCGATGCGCGTTTTCCAACGCCATCATGCGCGCGCTGGAGGGCAGGTAGAAGGCGAGCATCAGAACCAGAGCGGTCAGGCCGATCTGGATGTAGACGCCGGCGTTCGGAATGTCCTGACCGCCCAATCCAGCCTGCATCGTCAGCCAAGGCCAGACATTCACGGCGGCAAGCAGGGTGGCGGATACGGCAAACAGAGCGGCAGCGCAGATCAGGAAAAAAGTCAGTCGCAGGAATACGTTCTGGAAATGAATTGAAATCGAATGGAGGGCGGCCATGGCAGTCCTACTCCTTTTGAAACCGGCAATACCGGGCCCGGGCGGAGTATCCATCAAACGTGCAAGACGGTCCGCGTCGGACCCTGAAACAAAAATGACTTGGCTGCTCGAATACTGGCCATCATAGCCAGAAATGCGTTTTCAATCAATCAGGTCCGGAGGTTTCGTGAACCAAGTTTCACTTCGGTAACGTATCCCAGCGCGATCGACGCAAGGATGCAGCCGGTGAAAAGGTACAGGCCCCACGCTGTTTCGATCGTTGCGTATGAGATGCCCTTGGCCAACGTGATGTAGAGCGCGATGAGGAAGATATCGGCCATGGCGAGCTTGCCCATGATGTTCAGCGCGGGTTGGACACGCGGGTCCAGCAGGTCCCATTGGACCAGCGCGGTGCCGATGGTTTTGATGTACGGGGCGAACAGGGCAAAGACGGTGACGACCAGCGCGAGGAAGATGTCGGATTTCCACAAGGACTGGAGGCCGGTGATGACGCTGATCTCGCTGAGGCCGAAGATCGGCAGCAGGCCCGCGCGCATCAGCGGGGCGAACCACGCGATGGGGTAGAGGATCAGGAGCGAGAGGGTGGCGAGGCGGAGGGTCATTATGCTTAAATCGTAGGGTTTATGGACGACGCTTTCTTCGACTGAATGATGTGATAACGTCTACAAGTGAAGTCATGTAAAGTCATTCGGCAAGGAGATAATTTCTATGCCCGCCTATTTGGCGTTCAAGTCGGTGGTTGATCCTTCCGATTGCGATTTCCTTGGGCACATGAATGTATCCAGGTATTTTGCAGCATGTTCAGATTCCGTTTTAGCCATGCAGGCAGAAATGGGTTTGACGGCAGACGATATGCGGAGCGGTAGGCGGCTTTCCTTCGCAGTGGTGAATATCAACAGCGACTTCCGGCAGGAACTTGGTTCGGGCGAAGCGATCCAAATGGAGAGCGAAATTCTGGAAATTGGAAAGAAATCCATGACTTTCCGCCACACGCTTAGAAAAGTAGCGGACGGTGAAACGGCTTTCACCGCTGTGTTTAAATGTGTTTTGCTGAACTTGGAAACACGCCGGGCTGAGGTGTTGCCCGGTGATGTTTCAGAAAAAGCGAAACTGTGGATGGATGTAGAATAGACCTACCGCACCGCCTCAATCGGCCCTTCCGCACTCCCACTGATGAACTGTTCGACATAAGGATCGCCGGAGGAATCCATCTGGCTGACCGGTCCGGTCCACTGGATTACCCCGTCATGCAGCATCGCCACGTTGTCGGCAATCGCGCGGACGGAGCTCATGTCGTGCGTGATGGTCATTGCGGTGGCGCCCATTTCGGTCACGATCTCGCGGATCAGGTCATTGATGACGCCCGACATGATCGGGTCCAGCCCCGTAGTGGGTTCGTCGAAGAAAATGATCTCGGGTTCGGCGGCGATGGCGCGGGCCAGACCTACACGTTTCTGCATGCCGCCCGACAGTTCGGACGGGTAGAGATCTGCCACCTTGGCGCGCAGGCCCACGCGGCGCAGTTTCTCGATCGCGATTTCACGTGCCTCGTCCGTCGGTCGTTTCAGCGAGCCGCGCAGCAGGCGGAAGGCCACGTTCTGCCAGACGGGCAACGAGTCAAACAGGGCCGCCCCTTGGAACAGCATACCGAACCTGGCTAGAAAGGCGTCTCGGTCACCGGTCTGGGCGTCCTGCCCATCGACGAAAATCTTGCCGCTGTCGGGTTTGATCAGACCAAGGATGCATTTCAGCGCCACGGATTTTCCGGTGCCCGAGCCACCGATGATCACCATGGACGTGCCTTTGGCAATCTCGAGGTTCATGCCCCTGAGCACGTGGTTGTCGCCGAAGGCCTTGTGTACGTTCTCCATCCGGATCATAGCGAGAAGAACACCCCCGTGAGAACGAAGTTGGCGGCAAGGATCAGCACAGCGGCGGCCTCGACCGAGCCCTTGGTTGCGCGGCCCACGCCTTGCGCGCCGCGTCCCGAATGCATGCCGAAATAGCAGCCCATGATGGCCGCGATCATGCCGAACGCCGCTCCTTTGACTAGCGAGGACAGGATGTCGAGCGGCTCGAGGAAATCGACCGTGTTTTTCAGATAGGCTGCCGGGTTGAAGCCGAGGTTCTGCGTCGCCACGGCGTAGCCGCCCGCGATGCCGATGATGTCGCCCACGGCAACCAGAACAGGGACGGTGATCAATGCGGCCAGAACGCGCGGGGCCGCCAGGTATTTCATCGGGTGGGTCGACAGGGTGACCAGGGCGTCGATCTGCTCGGTCACCTTCATTGTGGCGATCTCGGCGGCGATCGACGAGGTGACGCGCGCCGCAATCATCAGGCCGACCATGACAGGACCCAACTCGCGGACCATGCCGATGGCCACGATCTGGGGCACGACGGCTTCGGCGTTGAAACGCGCGCCGCCGGCGTAGATCTGAAGCGCCAGTGCGCCGCCGGTGAATATGGTCGTCAGGCCTACGACCGGCAGCGACAGCCAGCCGATGTTCAGCAGAGCCATGCCCAGTTCACGCGGGTAGAACGGCGGTCGAAAGATGTGTGACAGAGCATCCAATGCAAACAGCGCCACGCGGCCGAACGCCGCCAGCAGGTTCAGGACCGCGCGGCCCAGTTCGCCAAGCCATGCGAGTGGATTCATTCGACATAGCCCCGCGAGTAGCGGCTGCCGAGTGAGGTCAGGATCTCGTACCCGATGGTGCCTGCGGCCTCGGCCAGGTCGTCCACCGTCTGATGGCCGTTCAGAATGCGCAGACGTTCGGGCGTGTGCGGTAGGTCGGTGACGTCGACGGTGATCAGATCCATCGAGATACGTCCGACGACGGGGCAGGGCAGGTCGCCGGCGAAGGTGTCGATGCCGCCACCGATGGCGCGGTGCAGCCCGTCGGCATAACCCGCGGCCACGGTTGCGATCCGCGAGGGGCGCCGGGCTTTCCACGTGTTGCCGTAGCCGACGGTTTCTCCGACTGCTAGGTCGCGCACCTGTATCACCGGCAGATCGACGGTGACCACAGGTTTGGCGCCCGCAAAGGGCAAGCCGCCATACAGGCCGATGCCGGGCCGACAGAAATCAAAGTGGAATTCCGGCCCCAGCAGAAGGCCACCGGTGGCCGCCAACGAACGCGGAGCCGATACGCCACCGGTCATCTCGCGGAAGGTTTTCAGCTGTTGCCGGTTCATGGGATGGTCCGGTTCGTCCGAACAGGCCAGGTGCGACATGACCACGACAGGGTTCAGCGCCTCGGCCCGGCTGCGCAGAGCGGCCCAGTCGGAAGGCTCCAGCCCGAGGCGGTTCATGCCACTGTCCAACTGAATCCCGAACGGATGGACCGGCAGCGCCTGCAGGTGGCGTCGGAATTGCTCGGGCGAGTTGATCAGCGGCACAAGGTCGTGATCGCGCAACAGGTCGGCGTCGCCCTCCATATGGCCTGAAAAGACGCAGATCAGGGGGCCGGGGCCAATCGCTTGGCGGACGGCGGCTCCTTCCTCGGCAACGGCGACAAAGAACTTGCGGACGCCTTCTTCGGCCAGCGTGTTGGCCACAGGTCCGGCGCCCAGACCATAGGCGTCGGCCTTGACCACGGCTCCGGTCTCGACATCGGTTTTTGCGTCCAGCGCCCGCCAGTTACTGGCCAGCGCATGAAGGTTGATCGTCAAACGTGCAGTACTCATGACCCGTTCATGACATTGCGCCGCACGAGGTCAAGGGGGAATGCGCTGCAAACGCGCGTAAAGTCCTTGCCATGGGCGGCTTGTAGCCGGGTTGCGCAGGTCCGGGCGGGCTTGAACGCGGGCAAGACAGCCTGCCAGCATTGTCCGCCTATCCGGGCCAAAACCGTTGGCTGATCCAGATCGTTCATCCGGCGCATTGGGCCGCGGCACATGGATTCGGGCCTGATGGGCTTAGTAGCCTTCGATCTGGCCACCCTGCTGCCAGGGTTTGACAAGGTTGCCAAATCGGGTGAACTGCGCCTCGAAGGACAGCTCGACCGTGCCGATGGGGCCGTGGCGCTGCTTGCCGACGATGACTTCGGCCTTGCCGTGCAGGCGCTCCATCGCCTGCTTCCACTCTTCCATCTTCTCCAGCTCGTGATCGCCTGGCTTTTCGCGCTCTTTGTAGTATTCCTCGCGGAACACGAACATCACCACGTCGGCGTCCTGCTCGATCGAGCCGGATTCGCGCAGGTCGGACAGCTGCGGGCGCTTGTCGTCGCGGTTTTCCACCTGACGCGACAACTGCGACAGGGCGATGACGGGAATATTCAGCTCTTTCGCGATGGCCTTCATGCCCATCGAGATCTCGGCGATCTCGTTCACGCGGTTGTCAGACATGCCGCGGCACAGCTGCAGATAGTCGATGACCAGCAGGTCCAGCCCATGCGTCCGCTTGAGCCGCCGCGCCCGGGCCGCCAATTGTGAGATCGGTAGAGCCGGTGTGTCGTCGATGTAAAGCGGACAGGCTTCCAGCGCTTTGGCCGCATCGACGAAACGGCGGAACTCGTCCTCGGTCATGTCGCCTTGACGGATCTTGTGGCTGGAGATTTCGGACGCCTCGGCCAGAATCCGTCCGGCCAGCTGCTCGGCGCTCATTTCCAGCGAGAAGAAACCGACGACGCCGCCGTCCACCGCACCCTCGGTGCCATCGGCGCGCTGACCCCGCTTATAGGCTTTGGCCACGTTGAACGCGATGTTGGTCGCCAGCGAGGTCTTACCCATCGACGGACGCCCGGCAAGGATGATCAGGTCCGACGGGTGCAACCCGCCCAGCTGTTTGTCCAGATCGACCAGCCCGGTCGAAATCCCGGCCATGCCGCCGCCGCGCTGATAGGCCTCGTTGGTGACATTCACCGCCTCGGTCACGGCCTTGAGGAAGGATTTGAACCCCTGTTCGGTCTGGCCCTGTTCGGACAGCTTGTAGAGCTTCTGCTCGGCCTCGACGATCTGTTCCTTGGGCTCACTGGCCACTTCGACCCGCGCGGCCTTGTCCGAGATGTCGCGACCAAGCCGGATCAGTTCGCGCCGGATCGCCAGATCATAGATCATCTGGGCATAGTCATGCACGGCGAAGGCGCTGATCGAGGCCCCGGCCAGCTTGACCAGATAGGCCGGGCCGCCGAGTTCCTTCAAACCCTCGTCCTCGGCCATGAAGGATTTCAGCGTCACCGGCGATGCCAGCGCGTTCTTGGCGATGCGCGCGGCGGCGACCTCATAGATGCGGGCATGGACCGGGTCATAGAAATGCTCGGGCCCGATGATCGAGGCGACCCGGTCATACAGGTCGTTGTTGGTCAGGATCGCGCCCAGAAGCTGCTGTTCGGCCTCGATGGAATGCGGCATGGTCTCGGCGTTCTGAATCTGCGCCGCTGCCTGCTCGATACTGCTGATCTCGTTCATTGCTGCTCTCGCTGTCCCCATGGGACAAAGGTCATATCGCGGCCCCGTGAGTCGGGGCAAATTGTATGTTTTCTGGGGATATGCTGTGCATATCTTCCGCTCCTGCATCTTGCCGCAGGGATCGGTCATTCGTCAACATCTTGTGGATAGGTAGCAAGGCTGACGGCCAGTGTTTCCTGGCCGGCAACAATGGCTCGACAGTCAGCTCTTGTTGGCGTCCTGCCAGCCGCGCGGGTCGTTCAGGAAGGCCTCGACCCCGTCCAGCGTTTCGGCGTCGAACGTGCCCTGTGCCTTGGCCTCGGCCAGAACGTCCCACCAGGTGCACAGGTGGTGCAGTTGCACACCGTGATCGCCCAGCGTCTTTTCGGTTTCGGGGAAGATGCCATAATAGAAGATCACCGCCGTATGCCCACAGGTGGCGCCGGTTTCGCGGATTGCGTCCACGAAGGACAGTTTTGAGCCGCCGTCGGTGGTCAGGTCCTCGACCAGCAGCACGCGCTGGCCTTCGGTCATGGCCCCTTCGATCCGGGCGTTGCGGCCATAGCCCTTGGGCTTCTTGCGCACATAGGTCATCGGCAGGGCCATGCGCTCGGCCACCATCGCGGCGAAGGGGATGCCCGCGGTCTCACCACCGGCGATGTTGTCGAAGGCTTCGAACCCGGCATTCCGCATGACGGTGACCGTCAGGAAGTCCATAAGGGTCGACCGGATGCGCGGGTACGAGATCAGCCTGCGGCAATCGATATAGGTGGGGCTGGGCAGGCCACTGGCCAGCGTGAACGGCTCGCGCGCGTTGAAATGCACCGCCTTGATCTCCAGCAGCATCCGCGCGGTCAGGCGGGCGATTTCCGTGCTGTCGGGAAAGGAACTGGGGATCATGGCGGGACCTCGGCGCTGAAATGACGTTGCGGGCTGATAGCCTGCCGACCGGCCCGATGTCGAGAGGGGTTGGCGCAAAAGAAAAGCGGACCTCCCAAGAGGTCCGCTTGATGCCCGGATGGGCAGTCGAGCCAGCCAAGGTGGGCTTAGCTGCTCATGTCATAGGCCCGTTCGCCGTGGACCGACAGGTCGAGCCCGTTCGTTTCGGTCTCGGCGTCTACGCGAAGCGGGATGACAAGCGCAACCACCTTGATCAGCACAAACGTGACAACTGACGTAAAGACACCCACGATCACCAGCCCGCCCAACTGCGCGGTCCAGGCGCCCAAGCCGAAGACGGCGATCATGATGGTGCCGAAAATGCCGCCCACGCCATGCACGGCGAACACGTCCAGCGTATCGTCGATGTTCAACACGTTGCGGACCACGTTTACCGCCTCCTGGCACAGGATGCCGGCGACCGCGCCGATGATCAGCGCCTGAATAGGATCGACATAGCCCGAGGCCGGCGTGATCGAGGCCAGACCCGCGATGGTCCCGGTGACCAGACCGACCAGCGAGGCCTTGCCGTATTTGATCCGCTCCCAAAGCGCCCAGCTGAGCGATGCGGTGGCGGCCGAGATATGCGTGACCGTCAGCGCCATGGCCGCGCCGCCATCCGCGGCCAGCTGCGAGCCGCCGTTGAAGCCGAACCAGCCGACCCACAGCATCGCGGCCCCGATCATGACGTATCCGGGGTTGTGCGGCGGGGTGGTGCGGTTCTTGCGCGGCCCCAGGACCCACGCGATGATCAGAGCGGCCAGACCGGCGGTTTCGTGCACCACGATGCCACCGGCAAAGTCGCGCACGCCAACCTCGCCCAGGATGCCGCCATCGGTCAGGATGCCACCGCCCCAGATCCAATGCACCACCGGCGCATAGCACAACAGCATCCAAAGGCCCGAAAAGACCAGCACGAAACCAAAGCCCACGCGTTCCACATAGGCACCGACGATCAGGGCCGGGGTGATGATGGCAAAGGTCATCTGGAAGGCAAAGAACAGCACTTCGGGCAGGGTGCCCGACAGGCTGTCGGCATCGACGCCGTTCAGAAACGCCTTGCCCAGTCCGCCCCAAAGGCCCGAGCCGCCGTCGCCGAAGGCGATCGAGTAACCCGCAACCAGCCACAGGACGCTCATCAGACAGGCGATCGCGAAGCAGTGCATGAAAACGCTCAGCACGTTGCGGGCGCGCACCAGCCCGCCATAGAACAGGGCCAGGCCCGGCAAAGTCATGAACAGGACCAGCGCCGTCGCGACGATGATCCAGGCGGTATCGGCTCCGTTCATTGGGCCGTTCTCCTCTTTCCTGAAGCTGCGCCAAGGGGCGCGGTGTGAGTGACGTGCCGTGGGTTCAACCGAACGGACGTCGAGGAAAAAAGAGGCGGGGTGCGAAAAAGGTGCCTGTTTTGGCGTCCTTTTTCCAAGTGGTGACAAAAAGTACGCCGTATCCCGGCAGGTGCCAAAAAATTAGGCGAGTTCGGAAAGCCCGTTTTCCAGCAGTTTCAGCGCATGATCCCGCGCCGCGCGTCGGACGTTGGCGCGGCCCGCGGCGCCGAACTCGACGGTTTCGGTCAGGGTGGGGTTGCCTGTGACGGCAAGGCCGAAACAGACCCGGCCCTCGGGCTTGAACTCGGACCCGCCGGGCCCCGCGATGCCGGTGATCGAGACCGCAAGCTGCGCCTGGGAATGCGCCAGCGCACCCTCGGCCATCTCGCGGGCGACCTCTTCAGAAACGGCACCATGGGCCGCCAGCGTCTCGGCACGCACGCCCAGCATGTCCTGCTTGGCGGCGTTGGTATAGGCGACGAAGCCTCGGTCAACCACGGCCGAGCTGCCGGGAATGTCGGTCAGCGCGGCGGCGACCATGCCGCCCGTGCAACTTTCTGCTGTGGCGATCATGACGTTCAGCGCCTTGGCGCGGTCGAGCAGTTCGGCGACGGTCATAAGCCCAGTACTCCATGTGCGATCCCGGCCAGGATCAGAACGCCCACGGCCGCGAACACGCCCGCGATCACGTCATCCAGCATCACGCCCAAGGGGTCGCCACGACGGTCGGCCCAGCCGACGGGGCCTGGCTTGGTGATGTCGAACAAGCGGAACAGCAAAAACGCGGCGATCCAGCCCGGCCATAGGGCGGTGACCGCGATGTCATGCGCCCAGGCGGGATAGGACACGGCCCAGATGGCGATGAATTGGCCCGCGACCTCGTCGATGACGATCTCCGAAGGGTCGTGATCGTCCTGCCCGGCGGTCATGACGCCCGTGGCCCAGGTGCCGGCCGCAAAAACGGCGACGGTTGCGACGGCCAGCAGCGGGAAGCCGCCCAGCAGATGCAGCGCCAAGGCCAAAGGCAGTGCGGCCAGCGAACCCCAGGTGCCGGGGGCAGGGCGAAGGTAACCGATCCCGCCGACGGTTCCGATCAGGCGCGCCAGGGTCATGGTTTCACCAGACAGGCGGTCGCGATAGCGGCGATGCCTTCCTTGCGGCCGGTAAAGCCCAGCCGCTCGGACGTGGTGGCCTTGATTGACACGCGGTCGGCCTCCAGCTCCATGATTTCGCTAATTTTCTGCCGCATCGCCGCAGCGTGCGGGCCGATCTTGGGGTATTCGCAGACCAGCGTGCAGTCGATGTTCGAGATGCGAAAGCCCATGCGCGTGGCCAGATCCACCGCATGGCGCAGAAAGATCTCGCTGGCGGCGCCCTTCCATTGCGGGTCGGATGGGGGGAAGTGCTGACCGATATCGCCCTGCGCCAGCGCGCCATAGATCGCGTCGGTGACGGCGTGCATGCCCACATCCGCGTCGGAATGGCCCTGCAGCCCCCGATCATGCGGGACCTCGACGCCGCACAGGATCACGTGATCGCCCGGCCCGAACCGGTGCACGTCATATCCGTTGCCCAGCCTTACATCCATGTCTGACCTCAATATCCTTTCGGCCCGGGCAAAATCCTCGGGCCGTGTGATTTTCAGATTGTCCGCGTCGCCCGGCACGATGGCCACGTTGATCCCGGCGGCGCGGGCAACCTCGACATCATCGGCGGCCCCACCGGGATACACCGCATGCGCGGCGACGATGGCGTCATAGCGGAACCCCTGCGGCGTCTGCGCGGCAAACAGGCCCGCGCGATCTCGGGTGCCGGTAACTTGGTCGTCGGCCCCGGTCCACAGCGCATCGGTGACCGGCAGCCCCGGCGCCGCAGCGGCGTGGGTGTCGAGGGCCGCCAGCACGTCACCAATGACCCGCGCGCTGACACAGGGCCGGGCGACGTCATGGATCAGAACCTTGCTGACGCCGCGATCGGCCAGCGCCTGCAGCCCGTTGCGCACGGACTCGGCGCGGTCGGCGCCGCCGGGCGCAAGAATCAGGCCGCTGTCGGCGAATTCCGTCCAGGCCTCGGGGTCATCGGCGGACAGGACCAGCACGACCAGCGGCACCTGCGCCTTGATCCGTTCGATCGTCCAGTCGGCCACACGCCGCCCGGACAAGGGGCGCCACTGTTTGGGCTGGCCCCCTCCGGCGCGCAGGCCGCGCCCGGCGGCGACGATGATGGCGGCGGTAGTCATGTTTGAATTTCCGACCTTCGTTTGGCTTCCGTGTTTAGGCGGCGGTGAAAGCAGAGGCAATCACTCGCGGCTAGCTGATTAAAAATTAGGCATATGATGATTTTGCGGGCTTGCTGGTCGTGGATTTGTTGTTCATATGCCCCGGATTCGATATGAAAACCGCAAATGCTCAAGGATTAGGCACGTTGACGCTGCGCATTGCCGAGAAAACTTTGACCCCGCCAGTTCTGCTGGCGCCGATGGCCGGAATCACCGACCGGCCGTTTCGTGACCTCGTCCTGCGGTTTGGCGCCGGGATGGTGGTCAGCGAGATGGTCGCCAGCCAAGAGATGGTGCAGGCCAAGCCCGGCGTGCGCGAACGGGCCGAACTGTCAGCGGATGTGGAAAACACCGCCGTACAGCTGGCCGGTCGCGACGCCTATTGGATGGCCGAGGCCGCGCGGCAGGTTGCCGACCGGGGCGCGCGGGTGATCGACATCAACATGGGCTGCCCGGCCAAGAAGGTGACGAACGGCTATTCCGGCTCGGCCCTGCTGAAGACGCCCGACCACGCCCTGACCCTGATCGATGCGGTCGTGGGCGCAGTGGACGTTCCGGTGACGCTCAAGACCCGGCTGGGGTGGGACGACACGCTGCTGAACGCGCCGGACGTGGCGCGGCGGGCGCAGGAGGCCGGCGTTCAGATGGTGACGATCCACGGGCGCACGCGCTGTCAGTTCTACAAAGGCGAGGCGGATTGGGCCGCGATCCGCGCGGTCAAGGACGCCGTCAG
Organism: Ruegeria arenilitoris; assembly: GCF_013032855.1. Lineage (GTDB taxonomy): Bacteria > Pseudomonadota > Alphaproteobacteria > Rhodobacterales > Rhodobacteraceae > Ruegeria > Ruegeria arenilitoris. Next base: position 54,320 of record NZ_WQDA01000002.1, on the reverse strand, counting down.
CATTCCGGTCGTGGCCAATGGCGACATCACCAGCCCCGAGCGTGCGCAGACAGCGCTGGAGCAGTCGGGCGCGGAAGGCGTCATGGTGGGCCGCGGCGCGCAGGGCAAACCGTGGCTGCTTGCGCAGATCGCGCACGAGCTGTGGGGGACGCCGGCGCCAGAGGTTCCCGAAGGCGACGATCTGGCCGACATGGTGCGGGTGCATTATGAAGCGATGCTGGGGTTCTATGGCTCCGATCTGGGCCTGCGTGTCGCGCGCAAGCATCTGGGCTGGTACATGGACGAGGCCAGAACGCCGGCGTCCCTGCGCCGCGCGGTCCTGACCTCGCGCGATCCGGCCGAGGTTCTGCGGCTGATCGGCGACGCGTTGACGGAAAATTCCGAGGTGGCAGCATGATTTCGGATCAGGTCATCTGGGCTTCGCTGCCGGTTCCCGCCTTCATCATCGACCCCGAGGACCGCATCGCCGACGTCAATTCCTCGGGTGAGGGGTTCCTGAACGCTTCGCGCAAATCGGTGGTCGGGCATCCGGTCTGGGACCAGATCGCCGTGGACGCGCCGTTGGAAGAGGCGTTCACGCGCGCCCGCGCGCAGGGCACGCCGTTGTTCGTGAATGACGTGGATGTGGGTTCGGGCAATCGCGCGCCGCTGCAATGCGCGCTGCAGATCGCGCCTCTGCTGGGGCATCCGGGGTCGATGATCATGATCGTCTCGCCGCGCGAACTGGCAACCCGCATGACTCGCGGCAACACGGTCAAATCGGCGGCGCAGTCGGCGATCGGCATGGCCGAGATGCTGGCGCATGAAATCAAGAACCCGCTGGCTGGGATCACCGGTGCTGCACAGTTGCTGAGCATGAATATCGGCCCGCAAGATCTTGAGTTGACAGACCTTATCGTGGCCGAGAGTCGCCGGATCGTGAAGCTGCTTGAGCAGGTCGAGCAGTTCGGAAACCTCTCGCGGCCCGAGTTCAAGCCGGTCAACATCCACGATGTTCTGGACCGCGCGCGCCGCTCGGCGCTGCTGGGCTTCGGCGCGGACATGACCATCATCGAGGATTACGACCCGTCGCTGCCACTGGCCTATGGTGATCCGGATCAGCTGTTGCAGGTGGTTCTGAACCTGCTCAAGAACGCGTCCGAGGCCGCCGGCCCCGAGGGCGGAACGATCCGCCTGCACACCTATTTCGAACATTCCTTCCGTCTGCGGCGCAGTGATGGCTCGGGCCACTCGCTACCGCTGCAGATCGAGATCATCGACGATGGCCCGGGCCTGCCCGAGGACATCCGCGGCGATATTTTCGACCCGTTCGTATCCGGCAAGGAAAACGGCACCGGCCTTGGCTTGGCGCTGGTCAGCAAGATCGTGTCCGACCACGACGGTTGGATCACAGCCGAGTCGGTGCCGGGGCGGACAGTCTTCCGGCTGTCGCTGCGCCGCGCGCCGCGCGAGGCAGGGCAGGACAAAGAATAATCAAGGAGAACACCAGATGGATGGCACGGTACTGGTTGCAGATGATGACAGAACGATCCGGACGGTTCTGACCCAGGCCCTGACGCGGGCGGGCTGCAAGGTGCATGCGACCTCGTCACTGACGACGCTGATGCGCTGGGTCGGTGAGGGCAAGGGCGACGTGGTGATCTCGGATGTGGTCATGCCCGATGGCAACGGGTTGGAAATGCTGCCCAAGATCGCGCAGGACCGGCCGGGCCTGCCGGTGATCGTGATCTCGGCCCAGAACACGATCATGACGGCGATCCAGGCGGCCGAGGCGGATGCCTATGACTATCTGCCCAAGCCGTTCGACCTGCCGGATCTGATGAAGCGCACCGCCCGGGCGTTGGACCGCAAGCAGCGGGTTCAGATCGAACCCGCGGACACATCCGAAGACCGCCCCGACGAGTTGCCATTGGTCGGTCGAACTCCGGTGATGCAAGCCCTGTACAGGTTGGTCGCCCGGGTCATGAACACCGATCTTTCGGTCATGATTTCCGGTGAAAGTGGCACGGGCAAGTCGTTGATTGCGAGGGCAATTCACGATTTCTCAGACCGGCGGACACTGCCTTTTGTGACTGCTACTGCAGCAGACCTGCGCGACCTGGAGGGTCCGGCCCGGGTCATGGCCCGGGTGCGCGGCGGTACCTTGCTGATCGACGAAATTGCAGACCTGGACGATGAAATCCAGGCCCGGATCGTGCGGATGATGGACACGCCCGGCGACCACGTTCCGCGCTTCATGGCGACCAGCCAGTCGGACCTGACCGAGGCGATGGAAAGCGGGCGGGTGCGGCAGGACCTTTATTACCGCCTCTGCGGTGCCACCATCCATGTGCCAGCCTTGCGCGAGCGGGTCGACGACATCCTGTTGCTGGCCGAGCATTTTCTGGCCCGCGAAGAACGCGAAAACGGCACAAAGCGGCGGTTGGGCCCTGACGCGATCGAGCTTGTGCGCCGGTATTCCTGGCCCGGCAACGTGCGGCAACTGGAAAACGCTATCCGGCGGCTGAGCCTGACAAGCCGATCCGACGAAATCACCAAGTCCGAGGTCGAGGCCGTCTTGGGCAGTCAGCCCGAGGCCGAACCACTGCTGAGCGGGAGCGAACGAGAGAAGCTGTCTTCGTCGGTTGCGCGGCATCTGCGGCGCTACTTTGACCTTCATGGAAACATGCTGCCGCCACCGGGTCTGTACCAGCGCATTCTGCGCGAGGTCGAGGCTCCGCTGATCGAAATCGCGCTGGATGCGACCGGAGGAAATCAGGCAAAATGTGCCGATTTGCTGGGGATAAATCGGAATACGCTGCGCAAAAAAATCACTGATCTCGATATTCAGGTGACACGTCGGCGCAAACTGATGTAATCTCGCCACACAAACCGTGGCATCCGGGCACAGTCCCGGAAAAGACCACGACATATGGCGGTACGCTGCGAAAGCGGCACATCAGGATGAGGGCAGACGGTGGTATCCCGGGCACAGAAACGGCCGGCATTATCCCTGAATCGGTGGCGTAAGTCCCGGAAACTGCGCAATTTCGGCACCTTGGGGCTGGTTGTGTTGGGGCCGGTCCTGACCCTTGCGACCTACCTTGTTATCGGGCCGTTTGACCTGGGTGCGAATGCGCCCACGCTTCGGCTGATTCTGCTGGCAGACCTTGTTTACATCCTGGTCGTGGCGGCCCTGGTTCTTGGACAGCTGGGCAATCTGGTTGCGGCGCGTCGAGCCAAATCGGCGGGCTCTCGCCTACACCTGAGGCTGATCGGGGCGTTCACGCTGTTGGCGCTGGTGCCAACGGTGACGGTTGCGATTTTTGCTGGTCTGACCGTGAATATCGGGCTTGAAGGATGGTTCTCGGACCGGGTCAGGCAGGTGGTCGGATCTTCGCTGACGGCGGCCGAGGCCTATGAACAAGAGCACGAACAGGGTCTGACGCAGGATGCCACGGTTCTTGCGCGGTTTCTGGACAATGCACGCAAGCTGGACTTCTACATCTCGGATGCCGAGCTGCGCGAGGTGCTGGCCCAGGGGCAGGCACAGATTCAGCGCGGACTGCGCGAAGCCTACGTGATTGACGGCAGTGGCGAAATCCGGGCCCGCGGAGACAGGTCTTATCTGTTCAACTACGAACCGCCGACACCCGAGCAGTTGGAGCAGGCCCGAGACGAGGGGCTGTTGATCATCGCGGACTGGCCCAACAACGAATTCCGGGCTCTGGTGCCGCTGCGAGCCTATCTGGACCGATATCTGTATGTCAGCCGCGCAGTAGATGGCCAGTTGTTGACCCTTTTGGATGACACCAAGGAAACCGCACAGTTCTATCAACAGTTGGAAAACGAACGGGGCAGGGTGCTGTTCGAGTTCGGGCTGCTGTATCTGGGGTTCGCGGTAATCCTCATCTTGGCGGCCGTTTCGCTGGGCATGTGGTTCGCCGAGCGGCTCTCGCGCCCGGTTGGTCGCCTGACCACGGCCGCGCAGCGGGTCGGGGCCGGTGATCTGGACGTGCAGGTCATCGAAGAGGCCAGCGACGACGAAATCGCCATGCTGGGGCGGTATTTCAACCAGATGACCCGGCAATTGAAGGTGCAGCGGGGTACGCTGCTGGAAAACACCCGCCAGATCGAAAGCCGCCGCCGGCTGTTCGACTCCGTGCTCAGCTCGGTGACTTCGGGCGTGGTCGGGGTGGATCCGGATGGTCAGGTGACATTCGTCAACCGCTCGGCCGAGCGCTTGCTTGACTGGAAAGGCCATGAACAACAACTGGCTATCGGCATCGCCGTGCCCGAGTTCCTGCCTTTGTTCGAAGCGCTGAAAGAAGGCAGCCAGGAAGCAATTCAGGACGAAATCAAGGTCACCCGCAAGGGACAGTTGGAAAACCTGCTGGTCCGGATGGCAACCCGACGCGGCGAGGACGGCAGGCTGGAAGGTTACGTGGTCGCCTTTGACGACGTGACCGATCTGGTCAGCGCCCAGCGTATGGCGGCCTGGGGGGACGTAGCCCGCCGCATCGCGCATGAGATCAAGAACCCGCTGACCCCCATTCAGCTGAGCGCCGAACGCATCCGGCGGAAGTTTGCGCGGAAGCTGGATGAAGAGGACAGCGCCAGCCTGGAATCCATGACCGACGTGATCGTTCGCCAGACCAACGATCTGCGCCGGATCGTCGACGAATTCTCGAAGTTCGCCCGTATGCCCGAGCCCGACCGTCACGAGGAAGACATCGCGGGCTTGGTGCGTGAGGCGGTTCTGCTGCAGCAGGCCGGTCAGCCAGACGTTCAGATCGATGCGGAGATCCCGGACCAGCCAGTATTGGCTGATGTGGACGCGACGATGTTGAACCAAGCGCTCACGAATCTTATCAAGAACGCCGGCGAAGCGATCGAAACCCTGAAAAAGAAGGGTCCGCCCGACAACCTCAGCCCGCAGATCAAGGTGCGCCTGTCCACGGATGACGACGGAACACTGATCACCATCGCGGACAACGGCATCGGGTTGCCGGAAGACCGGGCGCGGTTGTTCGAGCCCTATGTGACGACGCGCGACGAAGGGACTGGCCTGGGCCTTCCCATCGTCAAGAAAATTATTGAAGAACACGGCGGTACGCTGACCCTTGAGGATGCGCCCGTGTTCGACGGACAGGACCATTTTGGCGCAATGGCCGTGATCCGGTTGCCGAAGGCCAATACGGCCCCGGTCGCAGCGCCGCAAAAGCAGGCAATTAAATCCAAGACACTGAAAGCAGGCCAAAGATGAGCGACATTCTGATCGTAGATGACGAGCGCGATATTCGCGAACTGGTGTCCGACATTCTGGAGGACGAAGGATATTCCACCCGGCTGGCCGGCAACTCGGACGAGTGCATGGCCGCGATCAACGCAGAACCACCCGGGTTGTTGATCCTGGACATCTGGCTCAAGGACAGCCGCATGGATGGGATCGACATTCTGAAGGCGGTCAAACGCGACAATCCGGATGTTCCGGTGGTGATCATATCGGGGCACGGGAATATCGAAATCGCCGTCGCGGCGATCAAGCAGGGGGCATATGATTTCATCGAAAAGCCCTTCAACATCGACCAGTTGATGGTGGTGATCCGCCGCGCGATGGAAACGTCGCGCCTTCGTCGCGAGAATGCCTCGCTTAAGCGCAAGGAAGTCAGCAATTCCGACATGATCGGCAAGTCGGCTGCGTTCCGCGCGATGCTGAGTCAGTTGGACAAGGTGACCAAATCCAACGGTCGGGTGATGCTGCGTGGTCCCGCCGGATCGGGCAAGGAAATCGCCGCGCGCTACATCCACGCGCACTCGAACCGGGCGAACGCGCCCTTTGTCACAGTCAACTGCGCCGGGGTCGAGCCCGAGCGCATGGAAGAAGTTTTGTTCGGCCGTGAATCCGCCGAGCGTGGCGTTGAATCCGGTCTGCTCGAACAGGCCCATGGCGGTGTGGTCTATTTCGACGAGGTTGCCGACATGCCGTTGGGCACGCAGTCCAAGATCTTGCGCGTCCTCGTTGATCAGCAGTTTCAGCGGGTGGGTGGCTCGGACAACGTGCGTGTCGATCTGCGTGTGATCTCTTCCACTAACCGCGACCTTGAAACCGAGATTGCCGCGGACCGGTTCCGCGAAGAGCTGTATCACCGCCTCAACGTCGTCCCGATCGCGGTGCCGTCTTTGGAAGAACGGCGCGAGGATATTCCTGTTCTCGCCAAGCATTTCATCGAGATGTGCAACGAAACCCAGGGCCTCCCCGTGCGCGAGTTGTCGGAAGAGGCCGTGGCTCTGCTGCAGACCATGAGTTGGCCCGGCAACGTGCGCCAGTTGAAGAACCTGGTCGAGCGGGTTTTGATCCTTGGTGATGGCACCGGACCGATCGAAGCGCGGGAATTGCCGAATGAAGAGGAAAAGGCCGACGATTCCGGCCGGGTCGTGCTGTCGGGCGCTTTGGCAACGCTGCCACTGCGCGAGGCACGAGAGGCGTTCGAGCGTGAGTATCTGCTGACCCAGATCAATCGCTTTGGCGGCAATATCAGCCGCACGGCCAGTTTCGTTGGAATGGAACGCAGCGCCTTGCACCGCAAGCTGAAATCGCTGGGTGTGGTGACGTCGAACAAGTCGGGCGCGCGGGTGGCGCAACTGGACGAGCCTGAACCGGCGGAGTAGGGGCCGGCCATACCGGCAGGTCAACGGGAGGCGCCCGGCCATGACGCTATCGATGATCCAGCAGGGATTTCCAGCCTTTGCTCGTCGTCTCAAACGGCTTCGGCGGGCCACCGGGATGAAGCAGGCGGCGCTTGCACATGTGATGCGGGTCGATCAGGCCACGGTGTCGCGCTGGGAAAACGGGGTCCAGACCCCAAGCCCTGAACAACAAGCTGCGGTTTTCACGGCGCTTTCGGATCACCGCGCCGACGATGCAGCACTGAAGCGGCTTGTCGGCAGTTCGCAAGCCTGTCTCCATCTGGTGGACGAAGCGAGCCATGTTTGTCTGGCCTATTCACCCAGCCGCGCACGGGATTGGTCAGCCAGCCAGCACTCGTTGTTGGGGGTGTCGCTGTGGCAGTTTGCGACCGACGAGATCCGCCAGGCCGAAATGGAGCTGACGGACGAGGGTTGGTGGGACCTGCAGATGCCAAATCCCAAAGCTTTCATCACTTCTCAGGCCGTGCACGACCAGATCACCATCAGCGCAGGCCAAATCGTATGGGAGCGACTGTATCTGGCCGATGGAACCCCAGTGCGCCTTGTCAGCGGCACGCGCGTACGCGCCGCATAAAATATGCGTTCACCTCGCCGGAGGCCGAGGGTAGAACGCGGGTGTGACTCAATCTTTTCGCATATTCCTGCAGGTGATCCTGTTATGGGTGGCTGGACTGGGCGCGGCCACGCAGTTCGCCAAGATCGCCGTTGCCTTCGACGCGGTCGGTGCATTGTACCCAGGCTATGGGGATTCGATCGGCTGGTTGTTGTCGATCATCAGTTTGATGGGCGCCGTGTTGGGGGCCATGTCAGGCGCCATTACCGCGCAGTTCGGACCGGTCCGCCTGCTGGTGTTCGGTTTGCTGCTGGGCGGCGTTGTATCGGTGTTCCAGTCCACCATTCCCGGTTTTCACGTGATGCTGGGCAGCCGGATCATCGAGGGCGTTTCGCATCTGGCGATCGTGGTTGCCGCTCCGACGCTGATCGCACAGATCACACGCGGAGCCGCGCGCAATGCCGCCATGGTGTTGTGGAGTTCTTTCTTTGGAGTTGCCTTTGCGCTGAACGCTTGGTTCGGCCTTCCGTTGATCCAGCGTTTTGGATTGGCGGATTTCTTCATGGGCCACGGGTTCCTGATGGCGCTGATTGCAGGACTGGTCGCCCTGTTTCCGCCAAAGGTTCCGCCCATCGCGACGGAACGGCATGGGTGGGGGCCGGGATCCATCCTGCAGACGCATCTAGAAACCTACCGCTCGCCTCGCATGGCAGCACCGGCGATCGGATGGTTCTTCTACACACTGACCTTCGTGTCGTTGCTGGCGATCCTGCCCGGCCGTATGCCCGAAGATCAGTCGGTTCTTGTAGCCAGTCTGATGCCGCTGGCAGGTATCGTGCTGTCGTGGATCGCGGTACCCGTGCTCTTGACGTTCCTGACCGCGGTCACGGTTGTAAATCTTGGTTTTGCGGCCGGGATGGCTGCCCTTGCCCTGCTGTTTTTCGGAGCGCCTCTGCCCATTGTCGGCATTGCACTGTTTGCGGTGTTGGGCCTGGTGCAGGGCGGCAGTTTCGCGGCGGTTCCTCAACTGAATGGCTCGGCCCGGGATCAGGCGCTGAGCTATGGGGCGATGGCGCAGATGGGAAATGCGGGCAACCTGCTGGGCACACCTGTTCTGCTTGCAATCCTTTGGCGCGCCGGAGAAGGCTCGATGTTTGTGGCCGTACTTGTATTCTATGCGGCCGCCATCGCAGCACATTTGTTCCTGTCACTCCGCCGGCGATCGTCACCCGACGATCTGGACTGAGGTCAGCCCGGCAACCCCGGCGTGATGATCTGGAATGACCCGTCGTCAAATTTGACGAAGCAGGACGCCGTGCCCAACGGCGGCAGGACGGTAGTTCGGGTCGGCGGAACGCCCGATTTGACCGACTGTTTGCAGGGCGGCAGGCTGATGGGGCGGTATCCCTTCTTGGCCATGCACTGCGCCTCGACCGTGTTTCGCAGCCCCTGATTTACATCTACGGTGTAAACGCGGCCCGGCTCCCACCATCCTCCGGTGCGGTAGCATCGCCCGCGCCCGTCGCAATAGGTGCGGCCCGGCCAATAGGTGGGCGGGCTTTGGCGCACCTGGTTTGCAACCGGTGCATCCTTCAGCGCCTGCACTTGGCATTCGGTCGTTTCTGCCTGCATCCGCGAGACGCTTTCGCCTTCGCGATAATACATCGACAACGGCCCGCATCCGGCCAGCAGGGCAAGGGGAACAAGCAATCGAAGCACTGTTTTCATTCGCTTATCTTGCATCACACAGGCCGTCATGACAATTCGATTGACCGCTCTGTGGGCATCTGTCATTCAAAACGCTCAGGCAGAAAGGCCAAAGGCATGAAGGTCATCATTTGTGGCGCCGGCCAGGTGGGCTGGCAGATTGCTCGGCACCTTTCGGGCGAGTTGAATGACGTCACCGTTGTGGACAACAACCCTGACCTGGTACGCCGGGCGACCGAGACGCTGGACGTTCAGGGCATCGCCGGCTTTGCCAGCTATCCCGACGTGCTCGAGCGGGCCGGAGCCCGTGACGCCGACATGATCATCGCCGCGACCCATTCTGACGAGGTGAACATGGTCACCTGCCAGATGGCGCATTCGGTGTTCTCGATCCAGCGCAAGATCGCGCGGTTGCGGTCGAAATCCTACCTCGAAGCGATCCATCGCGACCTGTACCGCCGCGACCATCTTCCGATCGACGTGGTGATCAGCCCCGAACGTGAAGTGGCCGCCGCAGCCATGCGCCGCCTGTCGGCGCCTGCGGCTTTTGACACGGAACTGTTCATGGATGGCAAGGCGCAGCTTCTGGGCATTCGGATCGCCGAGGATTGCCCGATCGTCAACACGCCCTTGCGCCAACTGACAGACCTGTTTTCAACGCTCAGCGCCATCGTGGTGGGTATTCGCCGCGACGGAACGCTGTTCGCGCCGGAATCCGAGGACCAATTGTTCGTCGGTGACGAATGCTATGTCTTTACCAGCGTCCAAGACGTTGACCGCACGATGGAGGTCTTTGGTAAATCACAGAAAAAGCAGGATCGCGTGGTCATCGTGGGTGGCGGGAACGTCGGCCTTGAAGTCGCCCGGACACTGGAAGAGCGCGAGGGCCGCATCCGTGCAAAGGTTATCGAGCGTGACCGGCGCTGTGCGGAACTGGCCGCCGAGTCGCTGGAGCGTACGATCGTTCTGAACGGCGACGGTCTGGATTCCGCGCTGTTGAGCGAAGCGGGGATCGAGCGCGCGGACGCGATGCTGGCCGTCACCGATGACGACCGGACCAACATGCTGGCTGCGGTCCGGGCCAAGGCCGAAGGTTGCCCACTGGCGATCGCGTTGATCAACGACCCCAGCATGGTGGCCCTGATGGGGCCGTTGGGGATTGACGCCTATATCAACCCGCGGGCCACGACCGTCAGTTCGATCCTGCGCCATATCCGGCATGGCCGGGTGCGACAGGTATATTCGATCGGCGATGCCGAGGCCGAAGTGATCGAGGCCGAAGTGCTGTCGACCTCGCCAATGGCCGGGCAGAAACTGCGGGACATCGACTTTCCCGAAGGCGTCCTGGTCGGCGCGGTGCGCAAGGGCGACGAGGTCCTGCGGCCCACTGGCAGTCTGCGGATTGACGAAAAGGACGTGGTTGCGATTTTTGCAATGGCCAATGATGTACCCGAGGTCGAACGCCTGATGCAGGTTTCGATCGACTTTTTCTGATGGCTGTCGCCCGCGCACCCAAAATCAGCGTAATTCGGCGGCTGCCGCTGTTTCTGTTGATCTCGGCGGTTGTGTCCTTGGCGATGTGGATCCCGGCGATCTACGCCCTTGCCTTGGATGACCATCCAACGTCGCGGTCGTTCTTCTATTCGGGTTTGGTTGGGCTGTTCCTGGTCACGATCGTAGGTCTGGCGACGGCCAGCCGGCAACCGCGGCGCGGAACCTTGGGGCAGTTGGCGGTCCTGCTGGGCTCGTTGACGGTATTGCCGTTGTTTCTGGCCGTTCCGGTCCATGACGCGTTGGGGAACACGACCTTTCTGAACGCCTATTTTGACATGGTCAGCGCCATCACCACCACCGGAGCGGACCTGTTTCCCGACCCCGAGCGCCTGTCGGCGCCGGTTCACCTGTGGCGGGCACTCGTCGGCTGGATGGGTGGGTTGCTGATGTGGATCTCGGCGGCTGCGATCCTGGCGCCTCTATCGTTGGGCGGGTTCGAGATTACCGCGCGCGGACAGCCGGGCCGCCCGGTTTCCGGCGTAGCCCAGAGCGAAAGGGTCGACCCGCGGGGGCGACTGCTCCGTGTGACGGCGACATTGACCCCGGTTTACGCCAGCCTCACAGCGGTAATCTGGGTCTTGCTGTTGATCGCCGGAGAAAAGGGCCTGACGGCCATCTGCCACGCAATGTCGGTGATGGCCACGTCCGGCATATCGCCAGTGGGCGGGTTGGAAGGGTCCACCGCCGGGATCACCGGCGAGGCCATCCTGTTTCTGTTCCTGTTCTTTGCCTTGTCCCGCCTGACGTTTTCAAAGGACACCGCAACAACGGGCTATTCCCGGTTGGACCACGATCCGGAATTCCGGATCGGCCTGATGATCGTCGTCGGCGTGGCGGCACTGTTGGTCTTCCGAGTGCTGGCGGGGGTTGCCGAGATCGGCGGGCAGGTGACGGGCCTGCAAACGCTGAACGTCATCTGGGGCATGTTGTTCACGGTGATGTCGTTCCTGACGACGGCCGGGTTCGAAAGCGCTTATTGGAACGACGCGCAACAGTTGTCCGGCCTGGGAACACCGGGGCTTGTGTTGATGGGGCTTGCGCTTATCGGGGGCGGGGTCGCCACCACCGCCGGCGGGGTCAAGCTGTTGCGGGTCTATGCGCTTTACCTGAATGGCGCGCGTGAACTGGACAGGCTGATCCACCCGTCATCGGTCAGCGGGGCGGGCGGTGGCAACCGCCGCATCCAAAGCCAGGGTGCCTTCATCGCGTGGGTCTTTCTGATGATGTTCGCGCTGACGCTTGCGTTGCTTGATGTCGTTCTCGCTGCCGAGGGGGTTGGGTTTGAACGCGCCATGGTGCTGAGCGTCGCGGTGCTGAGCACGACCGGTCCGTTGATCGAACTGGCCACCGATCTGCCGATCCGTCTGATCGATCTGTCGGCCGGAGCCAAGCTGACCATGTGCGCCGGCATGGTGATCGGCCGGCTAGAGACTCTGGCGATCATCGCGTTGATCACTCCGGCCCTGTGGCGGGATTGAACCGCCAATTCGGGCCTTCACGTTACTGCCTGATTTTTCATCTGGAATATCTCTGCGCGTCACTCCATACTCGCGCGGAGGGAGCGCGTTGGTCCGCAGCGCGTAAGCAAGAACAACGGCGAGATAACAAAATATGGCTTCGGACAGACAGAATCTTCAGGATGCCTTCCTGAACAATGTACGGAAAGCAAAGGTTCCCGTTACAATTTTCCTGATCAACGGTGTGAAATTGCAGGGTGTCATCACCTGGTTCGACAATTTCTGCGTATTGTTGCGCCGCGACGGACAGTCGCAGCTTGTCTACAAGCACGCGATCTCGACCATCATGCCGTCGCAGCCGATCAACCTGTATGAGGGCGAAGACGCCTCTTGATGGAACATGACCGGAGGCGCACCCGGGCTTGGGTGCTGCATCCCGATATCAAGTCAGATGACCAGCGCCGCGACCCCGTTCCGGCGTTGGAAGAGGCGGTGGCACTGGCTGCCGCTTTGCCCGATCTGGATGTGATCGGGTCCGAGATCGTGCGTCTGCCGCGGGCGCAGCCCGGCCTGCTGTTCGGCAGCGGCAAGATCGAGGAGCTAGGCGCGCGTTTTGCTGAAAACGAGATCGAGCTGGTTCTGATCGACGGGCCGGTCACCCCGGTTCAGCAGCGCAACCTGGAAAAGGCGTGGAAGGTCAAGATCCTCGACCGGACGGGGCTGATTCTGGAAATCTTCTCGGACCGCGCCCGCACGCGCGAGGGTGTGCTGCAGGTCGAGATGGCCGCGCTGAGCTATCAGCGGACGCGGCTGGTGCGAGCCTGGACCCACCTGGAACGTCAGCGCGGTGGGCTGGGCTTTGTCGGCGGACCGGGGGAAACCCAGATCGAGGCCGACCGGCGTGCGATCGACGATCAACTGGTGCGGCTGCGTCGTCAGCTGCAGAAGGTCGTGAAGACACGGACGCTCCACCGGGCCGCGCGGGCCAAGGTGCCCTATCCGATCGTGGCGCTGGTCGGCTACACCAACGCGGGCAAATCCACGCTGTTCAACCGCCTGACCGGGGCCGAAGTCATGGCCAAAGATATGCTGTTTGCCACGCTGGACCCGACTATGCGCCGGATCGAACTGCCCGACGGACCCGAGGTGATCCTGTCAGACACGGTGGGTTTCATCTCGAACCTGCCGACCGAACTGGTCGCGGCCTTCCGCGCCACGCTCGAAGAGGTTCTGGCCGCCGACCTGATCGTGCATGTGCGCGACATCAGCCATGCCGAGACCGAAGAGCAGGCCGAGGATGTGCGCACGATCATGGCCTCGCTGGGTGTGGACGATACCCGCCCTCAGCTTGAAGTCTGGAACAAGATCGACCTGCTGTCCGATGAGGACCGCGATGCCGTGCAGGCCCGGGCCGAGCGCGATCCGGCGGTGTTTCCGATCTCGGCCGTGACCGGCGAGGGGATCGATCCGCTGCTGACCGAGATCGCCACGATCCTGCAGGGCGTGCGCCGGGAAGAGGTTTTGAAGCTGGGCTTTGCCGACGGCGACAAACGCGCCTGGCTGTTCCGGCAGGACGTGGTGCGCGGCGAAAAACAGACCGAGGACGGGTTCGAGATCACCGTTCTGTGGACCGACAAGCAGGCGAATCAGTTCGCGGGCCTCTGACGATCAGGCCCCGTCGATCTGGCGCTGATGGTCGTCGGCATCAAACCAGCCCAACGACGACTGTATTTTGTACTCCGCGTCCAGCTCCCATTCTTCCCAGCCGCGTGTGGTGACTGCATTCCCGGTCTTTGCATGGTGCCCTTCAAGGGTCCAGACGAAAATGGCGTGGGGACCGGCCCATCGCAGCATATCGCAGCGCACTTCAAGATCGGGAAAGTCGGTATGAAACCCGCGCGCCATTTCCGCGATGGCCGCCCGCCCGACGATGGGCTCGCCGCGATTGATCGTGATCTGCCCGTTCGACGTAAAGAAGTCGGCCACGGCATTGGCGTCACCCGAGCTCCAGGCGATAGCATAGTCGCGGGCAAGATTGTTCAGGGTATCGCGCAAACTGGCCATGATTTTCCCCCTCGCGCTGCGGTCCGGGCGCTCCGGAATGGTAGGCCAAGCCACGGGGCCACGTCCACGGGGCGACAAAAAAGGGGCGGGGGTCCGCCGAAATCCCGCCTATTGCGGCATCAGACGGGTGGTCCCGACAGCGGCGGCGCGGGCCAGATCCAGATCCAGCGACATGGGAATGTACTCACCCCGGCGCCACAGTTGCGCCTGATCGTCATAATAGCGCGACAGGAAGTGGCCCGATTGCCCGGTGGCCGTGATGAAGACCGAACTGTCGGGGTCGGCAAAGTCATAGACCCCGCGATAGCCCGCGCCGTGCACGTTCTGGAACGGGTCCGGCCCTTCGCCCGAGGTGCGTCCGCGCTGCAGGGTGTTGTCGCCGCCGCTGGTCGATTGGCGGATGTTGACGAAATAGCGCAGCACCGGAACCTCGCCCAGCACCGGGTGGTCATGGGTGGCTTGGTGGGCATCGCCCCAGCGCAGGGATTCCAGTTGGCTGCCATAACGCTCGGAAATCCAGACCAGTGCATCGTCCAGGGCCAGCCGGGCCATGTCGGTGCAGGTTTCCACCGGTGCGCTCTGCCGGACGTCGCACCAGGCCGAGGCCCCGTCGATGTCGCGGAAGACGCGTTCGATGAACAGGGGCTCGACATGCTTGAATTCCTTGGCCAGCGGCCCGAGGTCATCGGCGATCAGGCGTTTTTGCAGCGCGCGGACCCAGGCCGCGTAGATCAGCGGCTCGGGCAGGTGCTCGTTCATCTCGCCGTTCCATTCGGCCAGCAGGGTCAGGGCGATCTGGCGCTGGCGTTCGGGGGTGCCTTCGGGCGCGGCCTCGCCGGTGAACCACAGGTCGGCCCCAATCAGCGGCAGCAGTGACCGCGCGGTGAAGCTGACCGTGTCCAACTGCGCCTCGATGAAGCTGTCGCGGGTGTGCACCTCGCGGGATTGCATCAGGAATTCCCAGCGGTGGACGCGCTGCGTATCGCCCCATTCATAGGACACATGCAGGGGGAAGGGCCGGTCGATGATCTTGTTGTTGGTGTTGCCCAAAACGCCGCCGGCGGGGGCCACGAATTCGGGGTTGTCGGAATAGGGCAGACGCCCC
Organism: Ruegeria arenilitoris; assembly: GCF_013032855.1. Taxonomy (GTDB): domain Bacteria; phylum Pseudomonadota; class Alphaproteobacteria; order Rhodobacterales; family Rhodobacteraceae; genus Ruegeria; species Ruegeria arenilitoris. The sequence goes on along the minus strand of NZ_WQDA01000002.1, from coordinate 39,190 downwards.
TGCCAGCGGTTTGCCGCGATCCAGCCCGGCGTCGGGATGCGGCCGCGGCTTTGGTTGTTGAGGTCGCGGCTGGGCATTGCGCCGATGAGTTTCATGCCGACGGTCGTCTTGTCGACCACCGACAGGTTTTGCGACGGTGCGATGAACCGCTCGGCAGCTTCAATCGCTTCACGCACGGTATCCGCGCTCATCAGCGCCATCGACGCGCTGATCGAGGTGTCGCGCGGGCTGAGCGCCGTCCAGGACAGCGAGGCGACATGCCCCGGCGGTGTGATGGTTTCCAGGTTGTAATGGGTGCCGGGCAGGACGGGGCCGTTCTCGGTCCAGCGCAGAGTCAGAGTGATCGGTGGGGCGTCCTTGATCTCGATGATTGAAGGGCGCGACTTGAAGGGTTTGAAGCCTACGGGCGTCAGGTATTCCTCGGGGTTGTCGGGATTCACTCTTTCGATATGCACGTCCTGATCGTCCAGATAGGAAGAGGTCAGGCCCCATCCCAGCCGGTCGCTGCGGCCGGACATAACCGCCGGAATGCCGGGGATGGTGGCGCCGATCACGCCGCCCTTCGCCAGTTCAAGACGCGCCAGATACCAGATCCCCGGCGCAGTCAGGCCCAGATGCGGATCGTTGGCCAACAGGGTTCCACCGGTGGCCGAACGCGAAGGAGCCGCAGACCATGCATTCGAGGCACCCGCCAACCCGCGCTGCGGGACCGGGTTCAGCCATGCGGCCGCGGGTTCAGAACTGGCGGCATAGCGGGGCAGGTCGGGAAACAACGCCGCATATTCGGGCAGCGCTGCAATGCCCGCGCCAGGCACTTCGGGCAGAATATCTGAAAGCCGCTGCGGATCGTTCAGCATCAACGAGGTGCGCGCCCGCAGCACTTCGTCCTGCAAGTGCCCGGACAGCTGAATCGCCATCAGCTTGATCATGGCTATGCTGTCACCCGGTTGCCAAGGAGCAACCGGTGCGTTGAACAAGAACATTTCGGGCGCGCCGCGGCCCAAGGCGTTTTCGTTGATTTCGTCCAGCCGTGCATTGACACCCGCGGCATAGGCGCGAAGAGCGGCCTTGGTGTAATCGTCCTGAACCTCGAAGGACTGATGCGCCAGCCCGTATAGATCCAGCCGACGCATGAGCTTGTCGATATGCACGGTTCGCTGGCCAAAAACCTCGGACAGGCGCCCCTGCACGGTCCGGCGCATGACTGTCATCTGCCACAACCGGTCCTGGGCATGCGCATAGCCCAGACCGAAGAACACGTCGGGGTCGGTCTGCCCCAGAATGTGAGGCACGTTGGCGGTGTCGCGCACGATCTCGACCGGGGCGTTCAGGCCTTTGACCTGCAGCATTTGATCGTAGTCAGGCAGCGACTGGCTGGCCAGGAAATACACCAGACCTATCGCCGCGAGGGTCAGCAGGACCAGACCCGAGGCGATACGCATCAACCAGCGAAAGACGACACCCATCAGCAGCGCACCATTTGAATTTGCAGATCAGGCGAAGGTTAATTCATGGCTCTGGCGACCGAAAGAGGCAGCGCCGTGGAATCTGCGTCTGAAACGAAAAACTCCGCCACGGCATTGGCCAGTGACGGAGTTTTCTTGAGGGGGGTCAGGGGGTCAGGGAATAATGCGCGTGTATTTGATGCCCTCGACCGTTGCGCCCAATTGCAGCCCAGCCTGACCGAAGACCGCCGCCAGCACGGGTTTGCGCAAGGTGGTCAGGTCGGTCGACAACTGGTCCGCTTGGTCGCTGACGACATATCCAATGTCCGCGCCGGCGGTCCATCCGCTTGAGCGGCGGAAATCGTTCAGGGCGTCCTCGGTCATGAAGAACAGGACATGGGCGTATTGCTGGGCGCCAATCTGCAGCCCGGCGGTGCCTTTGACAGCCGAGTAGTAGTCGACCGTCGCGCCATTGATGCGCAAGGCGCCTTTTCCGTAGCCACCGCCAAAGACGAAGCCCGCCTCGGTGATCAGCGGCATGACCAGCATCCCGTTGGCCTTGTTGGCGATTTCCTGGGTGTTCGGGTAGCGGGTATACATCTCGGTCAGCGTGGCATCGACGCGGGCATCGATCGTTGCCGCGTTCGAGTTTCCGACGCCGTTGCCGCAAGCGGCGGTCAGGGTCAGTCCGGCCATGCCAAAGGCAAAGCCGCGACGGCTCAGTCGTGGTGTGTTGGAACTGCTCATGTTTCTTTTTTCTCTGTCGATGTGCCTGAAAAGCCGGGTGGTCCCGGTCTTGTGTGCAAGAATACGCCGAACGGCGTCGGGTGTCACGGGAAAACCGGCAGGCCAAGGCCGGCCGATCGGCGAAAAATCGCGGAGTCCCGTGGGATTAGCTCTGCAGCAGCCGGGCGACCTGCGGCGCGAAATAGGTCAGGATGCCGTCACAGCCCGCGCGTTTGAAGGCCAGCAGGCTTTCCAGCATCACCTTTTCGCCGTCGATCCAACCGTTTTGCGCTGCGGCCTGGATCATCGCGTATTCACCCGACACCTGATAGGCATAGGTGGGTGCGCCGAACGTGTCCTTGACCCGCCGGCAGATGTCCAGATAGGGCATGCCGGGCTTGATCATCACCATGTCGGCGCCCTCGGTCAGGTCGCGCTGGATCAGGCGCAGCGCCTCGTTCGAGTTGGCCGGGTCCATCTGATAGGTCTTCTTGTCGCCGGTCAGCGCGCCCGATGCCCCCACCGCATCGCGGAAGGGTCCGTAGAAGGCGCTGGCATATTTCGCGGCGTAGCTGAGGATCATGACGTCGTGATGGCCGGCGGCCTCGAGCGCCTGGCGCATCGCGCCGATCCGGCCGTCCATCATGTCGGACGGGCCGATGATGTCGGCTCCGGCCTCGGCCTGGGCCAGCGTCATCTTGACCAGCGCCTCGACCGTTTCGTCATTCACGATTTTGCCGTCCACCACGTATCCGTCATGGCCGTTGATGTTGTAGGGGTCCAGCGCGACGTCGGTCATCACCGCGATTTCAGGTGCGGCCTGCTTGATCGCGCGGATGGCGCGGTTCGAAAGGTTGTCGGGGTTCCACGCCTCGGCGCAATCCTGCGTCTTGAGGCTGGGATCGGTGTAGGGAAACAGGCAGATCGCCGGGATGCCCATCGCCTGCGCTTCGGCTGCGGCCTTGGCGATCAGATCGACCGAGCGGCGCACCACGCCGGGCATCGAGGGCACGGGCTCTTCGATGCCCTCGCCATCACGCACGAACACCGGCCAGATTAGGTCATCAACGGTCAGGGTGTTCTCGCGCACCAGGCCCCGGATCGCCTCGGACTGGCGGGCGCGACGAAAGCGGCCGTGAGGGTAGGGGGCAATTGTCGGTTTCATGGCGCGTTCTCCTTGAACATTCGCGCATTGGGTGGCATGAATTTGCGCAGGTCTCAAGGGTACCAATAGCCGCGCCGTTGCGATAGAACCGCCTGAGAATTTTGAATTAAAGGACCGAGTTTGGACTGGTACTCCTCGATTTTCGAACTCATCGACATGCGCAGCTTTTCGAATCTGTGGTACTGGATCGCGCTTGCGGTGCTGTGGTCGACAGCCAGCCATTGGGTAATGGGCGTTCCCTATGATCTGGTCGTGCGCGCCCGCCGCGTCGGAGGCCAGGCCGAGACCGACCTGCTGGACATCGTGCGGATCAACACCAACCGCATCCTCTACATTGCCGACGTTTCGGGGGTCGTGATCTTGGCGCTGTGTTGTTTCCTGTTCGCGGGGCTGGCGACGCTGGGGTTTTACTATCAGGTCGAGTTCGCCCAGGCGGTGTTCCTGCTGCTGTTCCCGATGGTTCTTGTCGGCGCAAACAGCCTGCGGGTGGCCCGGAACCTGCGGCGGCAGGAGTTGACGATTGAAGCTGTGTCCAAGGCGCTGCATCGATGCCGGCTGGCGACGCAGGTCATCGGTATGTTTGCGATACTGGTCACTTCGATGTGGGGCATGTATCAGAACCTTTCGATAGGCGTTCTGGGATAGCAAAATCTGAAAGGCGAGGCGATGAAGGCTCCGAACCACGTGACAGTCGGCGGCGCCCCCGAGGGGTTTGACGCGCAGCTGGTGCTGAACGAGGTTGCCCGCTCGGGCGGGCCGGTTCTGCATGTGGCGCGCGACGACAAACGTGCCGAGGCGATGCGCGCCGCGCTGCGTTTCTTTGCGCCCGACATGCCGGTGATCCTGTTTCCCGGCTGGGATTGCCTGCCTTTTGACCGGGTGTCGCCCAACCCCGACATCGCGGCGGCGCGGGTGGCGACCCTGGCGGCACTGGTGCACCAGATGCCCGAGCGGTTCGTTCTGCTGACCACGCTGAACGCGGCCACCCAGCGCGTGCCGGCGCGCGACGTGCTGCGGCAGGCGGCGTTCACCGCTCGGGTCGGCCAGCGCATCGACGAGGCCGCGCTGCGCGATTTTCTGGTGCGCATGGGTTTCAGCCAAAGCCCCACCGTGATGGAGCCCGGCGACTATGCCGTGCGCGGCGGGATCATCGACATCTTCCCGCCGGGCGAAGCAGGGCCGGTGCGGCTGGACCTCTTCGGTGACGTGCTGGACGGCGCGCGCCGGTTCGATCCGGCCACCCAGCGCACCACGGAAAAGCTTGATCTAGTCGAACTGGCCCCGGTTTCCGAGGTGATCCTGGACGAGGCCGCAATCACCCGGTTCCGTCAGAACTATCGCATCGAGTTCGGTGCGGCCGGTACGGATGATCCGCTGTACGAGGCGGTCAGCGCCGGGCGCAAGCATCAGGGCATGGAGCACTGGCTGCCCCTGTTCCACGAAAAGCTGGAAACGTTGTTCGACTACCTGCCGGACGCGACGATCACGCTGGACGATCAGGTCACGCCCGCCCGTCTGGCCCGGTGGGACAGCATCGCCGATCAATACGAAACCCGGCATCTGGCGCTCGAGAACCGCTCGCGGATGGATTCGGTCTATAAACCCACGCCGCCGGGCCTGCTGTATCTGGATGATGACGCCTGGACCCAGGCGGTGGCGCAGCGGCGGGTGCTGCAGTTCAGCCCCCTTCCGCAGGCCAGTGGCCCGGGGGTGATCGATGCGGGCGGTCGGATCGGGCGCAACTTTGCCCCCGAGCGCCAGCAGGAAAGCATCAGCCTGTTCGGCGCGCTGGCAAGCCACATCAAGAACAAGCTTGAGAAGGGGCCGGTTCTGGTCGCTTCGTACTCCGAGGGCGCGCGCGAACGCCTGACCGGGTTGATCGAGGATGAGGGCCTGGCCGAGGCAATTCCCGTTTCCGACGGCTCGCGCATCGGCAAACGCGGCCTGCACTTGGCGGTTTGGGCGCTGGAGCACGGCTTCGAGACGCCCGACATGACGGTGATTTCGGAACAGGATGTGCTGGGCGACCGGCTGATCCGCCAACCCAAGAAACGCCGCAAGGCCGAGAATTTCCTGACCGAGACCCAATCGCTCAGCCCCGGCGATCTGGTGGTGCATGTCGATCACGGCATCGGCCGTTATATGGGCATGGAAGTCGTGACCGCCCTCGGCGCCGCGCATGAATGCCTGCTGCTGGAATATGCCGAAGGCGCCAAGCTGTACCTGCCGGTCGAAAACATCGAGCTGCTGTCGAAATACGGGCACGAGGAAGGCCTGCTCGACAAGCTGGGCGGTGGTGCGTGGCAGGCCAAGAAGGCCAAGTTGAAAGAGCGGATCCGCGAGATGGCCGACCGGCTGATCCGCATCGCCGCCGAACGCGCCCTGCGCAAGGCCCCGATCATGGACCCGCCGCCCCACGCGTGGGAGGAGTTCAGCGCCCGCTTCCCCTATCAGGAAACCGAGGATCAGCTGCGCGCCATCGCCGACGTAATGGAGGACCTGCACTCGGGCACGCCGATGGATCGCCTGATCTGCGGCGACGTGGGCTTTGGCAAGACCGAGGTCGCCATGCGCGCGGCCTTCGTTGCGGCCATGTCCGGACTGCAGGTGGCGGTGATCGCGCCCACCACGCTGCTGGCCCGTCAGCACGCCGCCAGCTTCAAGGACCGGTTCCGGGGCTTCCCGCTGGAAGTCAGGCAATTGTCACGCTTCGTCTCGGCCAAAGAGGCGCAGCAGACCCGCGAAGGGCTGGCAAAGGGCACGGTCGATATCGTGATCGGGACCCATGCGCTGCTGGCCAAGGGCATCCGGTTCCAGAATCTGGGCCTGTTGATCATCGACGAAGAACAGCATTTCGGCGTGGCCCACAAGGAGCGGCTCAAGCAGCTGCGCTCGGACGTGCATGTGCTGACACTGACCGCAACGCCGATCCCGCGCACCCTGCAACTGAGCCTGACCGGCGTGCGCGACCTGTCGATCATCGGCACGCCGCCCGTCGATCGTCTGGCGATCCGCACCTATGTCAGCGAGTTCGATGCCGTCACCATCCGCGAGGCACTGCTGCGTGAGCACTATCGTGGCGGGCAGAGTTTCTATGTGGTGCCGCGCATCTCGGACCTCCCCGAGATCGAGGAATTCCTGAAGGAACAGCTGCCGGAACTGACCTATGTGGTGGCCCACGGCCAGATGGCCGCGGGCGAGTTGGACGACCGGATGAACGCCTTCTATGACGGCAAGTATGACATCCTGCTGGCCACCACGATCGTGGAAAGCGGTTTGGACATTCCCACCGCGAACACGATGGTCGTTCACCGGGCCGACATGTTCGGGCTGGCGCAGCTCTATCAGATCCGGGGCCGGGTGGGGCGGTCCAAGACCCGCGCCTATGCCTATCTGACCACCAAGCCGCGCGCGCGGCTCACCCCGGCGGCCGAAAAGCGGCTGCGGGTTCTGGGCTCGCTCGATACGCTGGGGGCGGGGTTCACGCTGGCCAGCCAGGATCTGGACATTCGCGGCGCGGGCAACCTGCTGGGCGAGGAACAGTCGGGCCAGATGCGCGACGTGGGATACGAGCTCTACCAGTCGATGCTGGAAGAGGCGATCGCCAAGATCAAGGCCGGCGAGATGGAAGGGTTGAGCGAGGCCGACGATCAGTGGGCGCCGCAGATCAACCTGGGCGTTCCGGTACTGATCCCCGAAGACTATGTGCCCGATCTGGACGTGCGGCTGGGCCTCTACCGCCGCCTGTCGTCGCTGTCGACCAAGGTCGAACTGGAGGGCTTTGCCGCCGAGTTGATCGACAGGTTCGGCCCGCTGCCGAAAGAGGTGAACACGCTGCTGCTGGTGGTGCGGATCAAGGCCATGTGCAAACGCGCCGGCATCGCCAAGCTGGACGGCGGACCGAAGGGAGCAACGATCCAGTTCCACAATGACAAGTTCGCCTCACCGCAAGGTCTGGTCGAGTTCATCCAGAACCAGCGCGGGCTGGCCAAGGTCAAGGACAACAAGATCGTGGTGCGGCGCGACTGGAAGAAGGACAGCGACAAGATCAAGGGCGCCTTTGCCATTGCCCGCGATCTGGCCGAGAAGGTCGCCGCCGAGAAAAAGAAGAAGGCCAGCGCCTGAGGGCGCGGCCTAGTCCCCGGCCACGAACGTACACAGCTGCCAGTCACCGCTGTCCGACTTCACGAAGGCCGCGCGATAGCCGACCATCGACCACAGGAATTCGGAATAGATATAGCCGCGCGTTCCGTCGGTCAGGATGACGCCCTGATATTCGGCCTCTTCCAGATAGTCCGGCACGATCACCACCTCGTGGCTGATCAGGTCCAGAATGGGCGCGCCGCGGTTTGGGGCCTGGCGCAGGGTGACATCCTGACCGGTCACGAAATAGGCGGTGAACGGATCCAGCTTCGCTGGCAGGGTAAGCCGCCACTGGTGCGGCATCCAGAATTCGCCATCCTCGTCGAAATAGCCGGGCTGGGCCAGCGTGGTCTCGAGGTCGCGCCAGTAGTCCTCGCGGATGGTGGCGGCGTGGCGGCGGTCGGCCTCGGGCAGGGTTTCGGGATCGACCGTCAGATTGGCGCGGAAAGTCTCGGGGCCGTCCTCGTCGCCGTGGCTGGTGTAGATCTCGGGGCAGGTGGCGGCCATCACGCCCTCGAGGTCGCGGGCGGCGACCTTTGCGCGCAGGTCCGCACGAAAGGCTTCCAGTGCCGGGTCTTGGCTGGCCTCGTCCACAGGCGGAAAAGTCTGACGGTCGGCCCAGGCGGGACCGCAGCACAGCGCGATCAGCGCAGCGTTCAACAGTTTCATTCAGCGGCTCTCATCGCGGCCTGGGCGCAGAAGCACGAGGCGCCGACGCTGCGGTCGGCCCGCGCCAGGGCCAGGTCAAGTCGTTGTCGGATCAGCTGCAATTCCTCTACCGCGCCACGCGCCTTGAGGCAATCGTGCAAGCCCTTGAGGCTCCAGACATTGTCGGGATGGATCGAGGCGCGGCTGAGGGTGCCGCCCAGACCCAGATCCTCGCGATAGACGGCTTCGGCCTCGGCCACGTGGCCCTGCTCGAACAGCAGCGCCCCCAGCGCGTGGCGGGTGGGCTGCATCCAGCCCCAGGGCTCGTCATAGGGCAGATTGTCGTCCAACTCGACCGAGCGCCGCAGGTGGGCGAAGGCCGTGTCGAAATTGCCTTTGCGATACTCGATCTCGCCCCGCAGCATCTCGCGGGCGATCTCCAGCAGGTCGATTACGCGGTTGTTGTGCAGCAGGCGGGTTTCGGGCACGCGGTCTTTGGCGGAGAGGAACAGCTGTTCCTCGGCCTCGGCCTCGGCCACGTCGCCGGTGGCGGCATGGGCGATGGCGCGGGCGTAATGCGTGGTGGCCGTTACTGTCAGATACAGGTTGGGATCGGGGGGCAATGGCAGGGCCTTGGCTTCCTCCCACCGGCCGAAACGGATCAGGATGTGCGGCCCCATGGCCATGTAGCTTTCGAAGTAATCCGCCATCGGCGGGCTTTCGATGCGCAGCATTTCCTCGGGCGTGGTGTCCCACAGGCCCTTGTTGGCACGCAGGGCGGGCTCCATCTGACCGAGGAACAACGCGCCATAGATGACAAAGTGGTAATTGTGCTGGCGATAGCCGGTATAGATGTTGAACGCGCCTTCGCGCTGGTAATATTTCAGATCGGCGATGACCGCCTGTTCGTTCCAGTGGACGACGTTCTGGTAGTGGCCGCACAGCACGTCGATATGGGTGGGCATGTGCACCAGATGCCCGGCATCCGGCACCAACGTGCGCAGCACGTCACCGGCCTTCAACGCCTTCTCGGGCGTGGGCGACATCTCCATCAGATGCACGTAGAGGTGCAGCAGACCCGGATGCGACATTGCCGCCGGATCGTTGGCCATGGCCCATTCCAACGCCTCCTGCGCCTCAGGCGTCGCGGCACCCTCGGCAGGCTGGCCCGTCCTGAGGTCCCACATCTGCCAGGGGGTCAGGTTCAGCAGCGACTCCACATAGATGGTGCGCAGGTCCAGATGGTCGGGTCGGGCCGCGAAGGCGGCGCGCATGGCGTCCGCAAAATCATGGTCCCAGCGGTGCATGTCGGGCGCCGGGTCCCGCTGGGGATAGCGGGCAGGCAGGGCGCGTATCAGTTCGCGTTCGACGGGCGTGCAGCGATCCAGCAGGGCCAGTGCGCACTGGGTTGCGTCATAGGCGCAGTTCAGGGCCTTGGACTTACCGCGGTCGTCCAGCAGATCCCAGGGCAGGTTGTAGTTGGGCCCGGCAGCATAGGCCACGCCCCAATGGGCCATGGCGCAGTCCGGGTCATGCTCCAGCGCGCGCTGGAAGCACACGACCGCCTCTTCGTGGTTGTAGCCGTAGGTCCAGACAAGGCCCCGGTTGAACCAAAGCTGCGCCTGATCCGAGGACGTGGTGACGGGGCAGCCATGCGTGCCCAGATCGTAATAGTCGCTCATGCCGAACCCTCCCTGACTGGGGTGAGCCTAGCGCAGTTCGGGTGCGCTGCACAGGTCAGGCGGGGACGCGGTCTTCGATCCGGCCCATGTGGACCATAAGTCCGAAGGCCAGCACGCACATGGTCAGGATGCCGATGGTCAACGGCCCCAGCGTACCGTCGAACAGCAGCCCCACCGGTGCGGCGATCGCGGCGGCCAGCACGGTCGAGATCGACCCGATGACCGAGGCCGCCATGCCCGCGATATGGCCCATCGGCTCCATCGCGATGGCATTCAGGTTGCCCATGGTGACCCCGGCCATGAAAAAGACCGTGGTCTGCCAGAACACGAACAGCGCAAACGAGGCCTGCGACGACAGGTTCGACATGTTGAGGGCAATCACCAGAGAGGTGATCAGGATCTGTCCGGCCAGCGCCCAGGTCACCATCCGGCGCATCCCCACGCGCACCACAACGGCCGCGTTCAGAAGGCTGGCCGAGCCGGACATCAGCGCCACGAACCCGAACCAGAAAGGGAAGCTGTCGGCGCGGTCGTGGATCACGTCATAGACCGGCTGCACCATGGTCAGCATGGTGAACAGCATGCCCATGCACAGGGTCTGAACAAAGATCGACAGGCGCACGGTGGGGTGGGCGAACATCTCTTTCACGGCACCGACCATCAGCGGCAGGCGGAACGGGCGGCGATTTTCCGGCGCGAGGGACTCCGGCAGTCGGAACCCCATCCAGACAATGATGACCAACGCAAACAGGATAAACGACATGAACACACCGCGCCAACCGGCGAAGGCAATCACGGCGGCTCCGGCCATGGGCGCGATGGCGGGCACCAGGGTGAAGATCATCATCGCGATGGACACGATCCGCGCCATCTCCCGGCCCGAGAACAGATCGCGGATGATCGCCATCGCGACTACGCGGGGCCCGGCGGCCCCCAGTCCCTGAACCACCCGGGCAGCCAGAACCAACTCCAGCGACGAACTGGCCCAAGCCACGGCCGATGCCAGAATATAGACTGCTGCTCCGGCAAAGATCACCGGCCTGCGTCCGACCGCATCCGAGATCGGGCCGGTGAAGAACGTGCCGATTCCCATGCCAAGAACAAAGCTGGTCAGGATCAACTGCGCCCGGTTCACGTCATCAGGGCTGAGCTGCGCGCCGATCTCGGGCAGGGCAGGCAGCATTGAATCAATCGAAAATGCGATGGTGGCAAACATCATCGCGATCAGCGCGATGAATTCGGCCTTGGAAATACGGTCAGCCATGCGGGGACTCCTTGCCCCAACGCGCTAACACGACAGGGCAAGGTGGGCTAGGTGCAATCGCGCACAGAACTCTGTGCTATTCTGCAGAGGAAGGCTCAAGCTGAGACATGATTTCGCCGATCACTTGCGCCCACAATTCCGGTGGTTGCGCCCCAGGGACCGCGTGCTGGTTGGCGACGATGAAGGTGGGGACCGAGTTTACGCCCATCTCACGCGAGTGCGTATCCCGCTGACGAATGTCGTCCCGGTCGGCGTCGGATTTCAGCAGCTTCAGAACAACTGCGGCGTCCATGCCCACGCTGTCGGCGATGTCGGCCAAAACCTCGTGGTCGCCGATGTCGCGGCCCTGCACGAAATACGCAGTGAACAGCGCATCCACCACCTGGTTCTGCTTACCCTCGATCCCTGCCCAATGGATCAGGCGATGGGCGTCCAGCGTGTTCGGGGTGCGCTTCATGGCCTCGAAATCGATGTTCAGGCCGGCCTTTTCGGCATGCTCCACCACCGGCGCATAGGCTTTGACCGCACCTTCTTTGCCACCGAACTTGCGTTCCAGGTATTCGCGCCTGTCCATGCCGCCTTCGGGCATGTCTGGGTTCAGCTGGAACGGATGCCATTCGATCACGAACGGATGGTCCGGGACCGAGGCCAGCGCCTTGTCCAGGTTGGTCTTGCCGATATAGCACCACGGGCAGATCGGGTCGGACAGGATATCAAGCTTGACGGTCTGGGTCATTCTTCGGGTGCCTTGAAATAGGCCGGCAATGCGCGGCGCAGGAGTTTTCCGTTGCCCCCGGTGGGCAGTTCGGGAAGGTGGATGAAGGCGCGGGGTTGCTTGTAGCGCGCCAGGTTGGCCTCGACATAAGCGCGCAGGGCGGTTTCGTCCAGTTTTTCCGACCCGGAATAGAAGGCGGCGATCACGAAAGTGTCCGGTTTGACCTCGACCGCCGCCGCGCCGACCTGAGCGATTCCGGGAAACCGCGACAGGACGGATTCGACCTCGATCGGGGACACCCGGAAGCCGCCGGCGTTCATCATGTCGTCGTCGCGCCCCAGATAGGTGATCTGCCCATCCACGGCCATCGCGCCCTGATCGCCGGTCAGGAACCAGTCGCCCTGCATGCGCGCGCGGGCCTCGTCCGGGGCGTTGAGATAGGTCAGCATCAGCCCCGGGTCCGAGCGGTGAATGGCGATGGTGCCTTCCTGCCCCTGCGGAACCGGCCCGTCGGGCCCCAGGATCGCCACGCGGCGCCCCGGTTGCGGCCGTCCCAGCGCATCGCCGCGCGCGGGGTGGGACGGGCTGGATGAGATGAAGGTCGAGCATTCCGACATGCCGTAGGCCTCGTACAGCTCGGTCCCGGTGGCCTGTACCCAGCGTTCGTGCAGGGCGCGGGACAGTTTCTCGCCGGCGCTTAGGCCGTGGCGCAGATCGGGCAGGGGCAGCGTGTCCGCCGCGTTCAGCATCTTTCGGTACACGCCGGGGGCGGCCGCAAAGATCGAGGCGCGGTGGCGGCGCAGCAACCCGGGCAGGGCGGCCGGGTCGGTTCCGGGTTCGGGGATCAGCGCTGTGGCGCCGATGGTCCACGGGTCCATCAGGCCGGTGCCCAGCGTGTAGGTCCAGTTGAACGCGCCCGCGTGGCACAGGCGGTCAGCCTCGCGCAGGCCGTACCAGCCATCGACCATCATCTGCCGCGCCCAGATCGCGCGATGCGCATGGGCCACGGCGCGCGGTTTGCCCGAGGTGCCCGAGGTATAGACGACATAGGCCATGCGTTCCGGATCGCCCATGTCGAACGACGCGGGCGTCAGGTCGCGCATGGCGGCAAGGTCGGCCAGGCCGATCTGGTTGGGGTGCGCGGCACAGGCCACGGACGGATCGCGCAGAATGGCGGCTGGAGACAGTTCCCGGATCATCCGCTCCGTTTCCGGCTCGGTCAGTTGCGAGGAGGTGGGCACCGGGACCAGCCCGACCGCGATTGCCCCAAGATAGGCGATGGGAAAATCGACCGTATTGCCCAGACGCATCAGCACGATGTTTCCGGGCACGAGGCCTGCACGCAGCAGCCCGGTTCCTGTGCCCAGAACTGCAGATTTCAACTTCGCAAAGGTCCAGTCGTTCGAACCGTCAGGGCGCAGCACGGACAGGGCCACCTTGTCGGGCGTGGCATCGGCGCGGCGCAGCACATGGGCGGCCAGGTTGAACGGCGCGGGACAGGGCGGCGGCGGCCCCTGATCGAAGATCGACAACATGCGCCTTGGCTATTGCCCTTTGTCTCGCGTTGCAAGCGCGCGGCGCTGGCCCTATAGAATGACGCATGACGAGCAAAGACCACAAATCCATCGTACGCATCGCCCGCGACAACGGTTCCCGCACCGAGCTGGAGCCGGTGGATCTGGGTGCCCGAGTGCGTGAACTGCGCAAGGCACGGAAATGGACCCTCGAGCAGGCGGCGAACCAGGCCGGGTTGGCCCGGTCCACGCTTAGCAAGATCGAGAATGGCCAAATGTCGCCGACCTATGACGCGCTCAAGAAGCTGGCGATCGGTCTCGAAATCTCTGTACCGCAGCTGTTCACCCCGCCCGAGCGGGATCAAGTGATCGGTCGCATGGCAGTGACCAAGATGGGTGAAGGCACTGCGCACGCCACAACGACCTACGAGCACGAGTTGCTGGCCGAAACGCTGACCAAGAAGCAGATGCTGCCCTATCGGGCCCGCGTGCGCGCCCGGTCAATGGACGAGTTCGACGGCTGGGTGCGTCACGATGGCGAAGAATTCCTGTATGTGCTGACCGGCGTGATCCGCCTGTACACCGAATTTTATGAACCGGTTGAGATGCGTCGGGGCGACAGCGCCTACTACGACGGCAGCATGGGGCACAACGTGATCTCGGTAAGCGATGAGGACGCGACCATCCTGTGGGTCACGTCGCTGGCCTAACGCCGGGCTAGTTCGCGGTTCAGGCCTTCGGTGTAAAGGAAATCCTCGACCTCTTCATGGGCCTCGTTCACCGTCAGGTGGTGCCGCTCGGCCAGATAGGCCTCAAAGCGTTTCCTGTCCGTCCTCACGCGCGCCATATCCTGATCGCGCAGGTTCGGAAAACGGCGCTTGGCACGTGCGTAGGACGCGCTCCAGTCTTGTGTCAAATCAGTCCAGTTCAACATCTGCGAGCCTTCCGTGGTTCGGGTTTCAGGACTGCTCTTCCCCAGACCAGCGTACGGAGCGCGCAGCCCGCGCGAAGACATGACAAAATGTCGCAGGTCAGGGCGCTGGAAAATCAAAGCGGTTTTTCACGCCGTGCTCGGCCCGTTTTCCCTCTCCCTGTCGGTTTTGGCGATCGTTCAAATACTCGCACTCTGGACTGCGCCGAATACAGGGCTTTGATCTATCTAAGAAATCTTTTCTCGGTGCGGGTGTCCGTTGCGTCGATTGTCACTTGGATTGCGAGATGTCGTGGTGACAAGCGCTCCACCCGCAACAAGTAGTCAGGTGCTCTAGAAATAGCGCCCAGCGGGGTTGTTTGATCGCTTTTTGGTGTTTGGTCACATGTGCCGAAAATTGCCGACGCCCGCGCGGCGTCCGATGGGTGAAGTGCATCTCTTGAAATGGGCAGGGGCACAAGCCCCTGCCGGTTGCCTGCTACTCCTCGTACCACCAGACGTCGGGCATGAACTGCGGTCCGTCACCATAGATTGGCAGGATCTGAGGATGCTTCATTTCCTTCACATGGGCGATGCGGCCAACGTCAAAGCTCCAGATCGGAATGACATACCGTCCGGCGGTCAAAACCCTGTCCAGCGCGCGGGTGGCGGCCACGAAATCCTCACGGCTTTCCGAGGCCAGCATCGCATCGATCAGCCCATCCACCGCCGGAGAGGTGACCCCCATCAGGTTGCGTGTCCCCGAGGTATCCGCGCCTTCGCTGCCCCAGTAGAGGCGTTGTTCGTTGCCCGGCGACAGCGACAGCGCGCGGCGGAACGGGGTCATGTCGAAATCCAGCTCGGACACCCGCTGGGTGTATTGTGCGTCATCCACCTTGTCGACGGTCAGCTCGATCCCCAGCCGTTCCAGCGCGCGGGCATACATCTCGGCGATCGCATCCACGTTCTGAACCACATTCAAGCTTCCCTGACTGATGACCAGGGTTATCTTGAGCGGCTCTCCCGCTGCGTTCTTCAACACGCCGTCCTGGATTGTCCATCCAGCTTGCTCCAGCAGATCAGCCGCCTTGCGGATGTCCCTTCGGTTGCGAACCGAGTCGTCGCCCTCGGGCAGAACATACCCTTCCAAGGTTCCCGGCAGCAGATCAGCCGCGTAGGGTTGCAACATCTCAGCCACCCGACCGGTTGCCGGTCCGGGTTGCATCGCCAGTTCAGACCCCGAGAAATACGAGGTGATCCGAGGCTGAGCACCGCCCGTGATCGTGCCGTTGATGAATTCAAAATTGAACGCAAGGGTCAGCGCCTCGCGTACGCGCCAATCGTCAAAGGGCGCTTTGCGCGTGTTCATGACCAGACCTGTCATGCCCGAGGGCTTTTTATGCGGAATCTCGGTTTTGATGACATCGCCGCGCTGAACGGCCGGGAAATCGTATTGCGTGGCCCATTTGTCGGCGTTGAACTCGCGGACGGCCGACAGCGCGCCGGCCTTGAAGGCCTCGAACAGAACCGTCTGGTCGCCGTAGAACTCCAACCGCATCTCGTCGAAATTCATGGTACCCCGGCGGAACGGGACATCGTTGCCCCAATAATCCGGATTGCGTTCGAGGTTCACGAAACGCCCGGCCTCGTAGTCATCGATGACATAGGGGCCGGTGCCAATCGGGACATCTTGCAGGGATGCCTCGGCGAAATCCTTGCCCTCCCATTGGGCTTTCTTGAGGATCGGCCGCAGCCCTGCGATCAGGGCCAGCTCGCGGTCTGGCTCGTTGAAGATGATCCGGACCGAGTGTGGTCCGGTCTGCTGAATACTGTCGATCTTGGCCCACAGACCGCGATAGCGCAGATGCCCCTGCGTTCCGAGGGTCTCGTAAGACCAGATCACATCGTCAACCGTGACCGGCGATCCGTCAGAGAATCGGGCAGTCTCACGCAGGGTGAATTCGACCCAGGATCGGTCCGGCGCGGTGTCGATTGATTCGGCCAAAAGCCCGTAAAGAGTGAAAGGTTCGTCCCACGAACGGCCCATCAACCCCTCGTGGGTCCAAAATCTCAGCTGCCAAGGGGCGGTGCCTTTTTGCACAAACGGGTTGAGACTGTTATAGCCGCCGGTATTGCCGAACACGACCTTGCCGCCCTTGGGCGCGTCGGGGTTGGCATAAGGCAGCGACACAAAATCCGGTGGTAGGGCCGGGTCTCCATACATAGCTATGCCATGGGTCGATTCTGCTTGCGCTAACGTGGCGACAACCGAGGCAGCGATTCCCGCGATCAACGGGCAGATGGGACGGAGAATATCGGGGCTCATTTTGGAAACAATCCTGCTCTGGCCTTATTTTGTTGGGATTCACCGTACCGATGATTTTTCTTATTATCAAACTTTTAGCTTGGATGACGGCGCGGAATTGCTTATAAAGGTTCCACTGCTCGATAGGTTTCTTGCCTGTATGAAACCTGCCTCAATAACTTAACGCCCGCTTCGTGCGGGCGTTTTTTTCTGCCTCGAGCTCCGTGATTCCAGCCCATAAATCGACCGTATCCGCAACCGGGTCTTTCCCGTTTATTTTGCAGGTGCAGCATGGCACTGTGTCTCCAAATCATGAGTCTGTGGGAGACCCCAAATGAACCTGTCGGGAAAAACAGCAATCATCACCGGATCGAACTCGGGCATCGGGTTGGGCATCGCGCGCGAATTGGCCAAGGCGGGGGCCGACGTGGTTCTGAACTCGTTCACTGATCGCGATGAAGATCATGCGCTGGCGGCCGAGATCAGCAAGGAGACCGGAACCAACGCGCGCTACATCAAGGCCGACATGTCCAAGGGCGAGGAATGCCGCGCGCTGATCGAACAGGCCGGAGCCTGCGATATCCTGGTCAACAATGCAGGCATTCAGCACGTCGCGCCGATCGACCAGTTCCCGGTCGAGAAATGGGACGCGATCATCGCCATCAACATGAACTCGGCCTTTCACACGATGGCGGCGGCGCTTCCGATGATGCGCAAGGCCGAGTGGGGGCGGATCGTCAACATTGCCTCGGCGCATGGGTTGACTGCATCGCCCTACAAGGCGGCTTATGTGGCGGCCAAGCACGGGGTTGTCGGCATGACCAAGACCGTTGCGCTGGAAACCGCGCAGGAGCCGATCACCTGCAACGCCATCTGTCCGGGCTATGTGCTGACGCCGCTGGTCGAGGCGCAGATCCCCGACACGATGAAGGAATACAACATGAGCCGCGAGGACGTGATCAAGAACGTCATGCTCGAACGGCAACCCTCGAAAGAGTTCGCGACCGTCGAACAGCTGGGTGGAACCACCGTGTTCCTGTGCTCGGACGCCGCGGCCCAGATCACCGGCACCACGATCTCGGTCGACGGCGGCTGGACCGCCTTGTGATCCGCGGCGCGCGCCGGGGCCGGCGGACATGGTAAAGCGCATCAATCTTGCCCTGCAGGGCGGCGGCGCGCATGGCGCATTTACCTGGGGCGTGCTGGACCGTCTGCTGGACGACGAAGACATTGAGGTTGCGGCGATTACCGGAACCTCGGCCGGGGCGCTGAACGGAGCCGCGTTCAAGGCCGGCATGGTTCATGCCGGTCGCGATGGCGCGCGCGAGACCCTAAACGCCCTGTGGGAGAGGATGGGCGCGGTGGGCGACATGCGCATCGCCAACTGGCTGGCCGGGATGGAGCCCGCTCAGATCGCGCAGGCGATGGAGTATTCTTTGCCGTTCTCGGTGGCTGATACCTGGTCGCGGATGGTGTCGCCCTATGCCTATGGACCGTTCTACCGCAATCCGCTGGCCCCGGTGGTCGAGGCATTTGATTTTGGCGAGGTCTGCGCCGATCAGGGGCCACGCCTGTTCGTCTGCGCCACCTGTGTGCGCAGCGGCAAGATCCGTGTTTTCACGGGCGATGAGGTGACGACTGACGCGATTCTCGCCTCGGCCTGCCTGCCGAACCTGTTCCAGGCAGTTGAAATCCACGACCCCGAAACCGACCGGACCGAAGCCTATTGGGATGGCGGCTATACCGGCAACCCGGCGCTGTTTCCGCTGTTCAACGCGGGCCTGCCCGAAGATGTGGTGATCGTGAACATCAACCCGCTGGAGCGCGACGAGGTTCCCAAGACCCCGCAGCAGATTCAGAACCGGATCAACGAGATCAGCTTCAATTCTTCCCTTCTGCGCGAGCTGCGGGCGATCAACTTCGTGCAGCGCCTGTTGGTCAAGGGCAAGCTGAAGGCGGGTGAAATGAGCCGGGTCTTCGTGCACATGATCGCCGATGACGCGCTGATGAACAGCCTGTCGGTGGCGACCAAGACAGTGCCCAACCCGGTGGTTCTGCACAGCCTGAAACAGGCGGGACGGGCCGCGGCCGACCAGTTTCTGGCCGATCACAAACCCGATCTGGGTGCGCGAAGCTCCGTTGATCTGCCCGCGATGTTCGGCTGATCACTCGGGCGGCTGCGTGGGGTCTTTCTGGTTCGGATAGACCAGCCCGGCCGAGATCACCAGTTTGGCGGCATCCTCGATCGTCATGTCCAGCAGGATCACGTCTTCCTCGGGGAAGAACAGCAGAAAACCCGAGGTTGGGTTCGGCGTGGTTGGGATGAACACGCTCAGCAGGCCGCCGCCGGTTTCGGCGCGTTTGTTGATCTCGCCCTTGGCCTCGGTCGAGACGAAGCCGATGGCCCAGATGCCCCGGCGAGGATACTGGACCAGGCAGGCCTTCTCGAACGACCGCTCGGTCTGGGCAAAGACGGTTTCCGAGATCTGCTTGATCCCGGAATAGATCGACCGGACGACGGGCATCCGGTTGACCAGGCTTTCGGCAAAATGGATCAGTGACCGGCCCAGGATACCTTTGGCGATCCAGCCGACCAGAACCGTGAAGATCAGGAAGAACAGGACGCCCACGCCGCGCAGGTTGATACCCACATATTGTTCGGGCCGGAACTGGTGCGGGATCAGGGGCAGGACCGCGCTGTCGATCCAGCCGACCACCGACAGGATCAGCCACAGCGTCAGCCAGACCGGTGCGATGACGACGATACCCGTCAGAAACGACGCGCGTAGCCGCGACAGCAGGCCGGGGCGGCGGTGGGGTTCTTCATCAAACGGTGTGTTCATCGCGGTTCCGAGCGGTTTGCCGGACTAGTTAATCAGTCCGGCGCCTTGGTACAATAGGTCCGTTTGGCGCTTAGTCAGCCTGAGCCTTCAATGCCTTGGCTATGCCAGCCGCAAGGCGCGCATTGTTGCGCACCAGGGCGATGTTGGCGATCAGGGATCGGCCCTCGGTCCGCTCGTAGATGCGCTGCAGAAGATAGGGCGTGACGGCCTTGCCGGTAATGCGATGCGCTTCGGCGTCCTGCTGGGCCGAGGCGATGATCGGGTCAAGTTCCTCGGACGGGATCTGATCGGCCAACGGGATCGGATTGGCCACCAGCTGCCCGCCTGGCAGACCCAGAGCGCGGCGCGTCGCATGGGCCTTGGCGATCTGCTCGGCCGTGTCCATCCGCAAGGGCGCGGCGAAGGGCGACTTGGCGGACCAGAAGGCCGGGAATTCATCCTGGGCATGGGCGATGACCGGCACGCCCAGCGTCTCCAGCACTTCGAGCGTTTTTGCGAGATCAAGGATCGCCTTGGCCCCGGCGGCCACGACTGTGACCGGGGTCTGCGCCAGTTCGTGCAGGTCGGCCGAGATGTCAAAGCTGGTTTCCGCGCCGCGATGCACCCCGCCGATGCCGCCGGTGGCAAAGACCTCGATCCCTGCGAAATGGGCCGCGATCATCGTGGCGGCAACGGTTGTGGCCCCGGTCCCGCCCGAAGCGATGCAGGCCGCCATATCCGCGCGCGAGATCTTGGCCACGCCCTGCGCCTGTCCCAGATCCTTCAGCTGATCGGGTTCCAGACCTACATGCAGCCGACCGTCGATCACAGCGATCGTGGCCGGAACGGCGCCCGCATCGCGGATGTCCTGCTCGACCTGGGCCGCCACCTCGATGTTCTGCGGGTAGGGCATGCCGTGGGTGATGATGGTGCTTTCCAAGGCAACGATGGGGGTTCCATCGTCCTTGGCCGCGCGCACTTCGGCGGAATACTGGATGTCGATCACAGGGGGGTCTCTCCGGATACATAGGTTGCGGCGGCATGCAGGGCGCGGGTCAGCGCCTCGTCGATGCTGGCGCCATTGGCTTCGGCGGCGATATGGGCCGCCATGAACGTGTCGCCCGCGCCGGTCACGCGCGTGACCAGAACCGACGGGGGTTTCTGGGTGATCACCGCCTGGGCACTGGCCACGGTGGCCGAGTTGCCCCCGTCGGTCACCAGCGCACGCAGCGCGCCCCGGTCCAGCAGAGCGCGGGCGGCGGTTTCGGAATCGGCGAACTCGCGCTGGCACAGCAGCCCGGCTTCTTCGAGGTTCACATACAGCGTGGCCCGGCCGTGCTTGAGGAAAGGCAGCAGCCGCTCGGCCTTGCCGGGCGAGGCCGGGGCTACGCGCAGGTCTGCACGGGCGAAGGCCGGGCTGACGGCGATTTCTTCCAGAAGGTCCAGCGTCAGGTTGCCGTCCAGCGCGATCTGCCCCTCGAACGGGGTGTTTTCATAGCCCAGCGGGCCATGGATCAGCGGGCGCAGGATCTTGGCGCCGGCGGCCTCCAGCGAGTGGGCGTCGGCAATGGCGGCGATCAGTCCGTTTGCGCCTTCGACCGCCATGTAACGGTCGGTGGGCAGGTCCTGCGAGCGATAGATATGGGTCGTGTCCATACCGAGCCGCTTGCAGGCATGGACCAACTCGTCGCCCTCGGGGTCGCTGCCGATGGCGGTCAGAAGGGTCGGGGTCATGCCGAAGCGCACAAGGGTCATGGCGATGTTCATCGCCACGCCACCGGGCAGGCGCGTGATGCGGCCGGGCACGTCCGATCCTTGCCGCATGTGGCTGGCGGATCGTCCGATCACGTCCCACAGGACGGATCCGATACACAGGATGTCGCTGTTCTGAGTCATTTCCTCGTCATGCCGCAGGCGCAGGGCGCGCGCAAGCCGGAAGCTGCGCGGGGTGGGTCCACGTCGGCGATTTGGCTTGCCAATTGTTTGGAAGGACGAAACACTCGGACACAGTGTTTTTTGGTTCTTTTGGATATTTTCGGATGGGTCTCAATATCCGTTTGCTGACCTTCCTGCGGTTTCGCGCCTGGATAATTGCGCCATTGCTGGCATTTATTTTTTTGGCCATGCCTGCATGGGCGCAACAAAGCGGACGGACAATCGTTGACTTTCAGGTCCGGGACGGTCGGCTTCTGGTCGAAATCGCCATGAACGCCGAGGCCGTTCTGGCCGGGTTCGATCCGCAAGAAGTCGCGCAGGGCGGCGACGGCGGGAGCGCGCGCT
The DNA here is from genome assembly GCF_013032855.1 of Ruegeria arenilitoris. Taxonomy (GTDB): domain Bacteria; phylum Pseudomonadota; class Alphaproteobacteria; order Rhodobacterales; family Rhodobacteraceae; genus Ruegeria; species Ruegeria arenilitoris. The sequence goes on along the minus strand of NZ_WQDA01000002.1, from coordinate 17,571 downwards.
ACGCACAGCTGCGCCGGCTTGTCTCGTCCGAGCTTGAGGAACACGTCCACGATTTTGTAACGGATTGGAAGCAATCCTTGCAGATCGACGTGAACGGGCCGGTTGCGTTGTCCTATGAAGGCGCAAGTATTCCGGTGGTCGGCAACCCGGACGTGGCGCGGATTTCTCGAGTGCTGTTGGCCGGTCCTCTGCCGCCTGATGCAAGCAGCCTGCGCCTGACCTGGCCTGAAGGGATCGGCCCCGTGGTCTTGCGCCAGCAAGGGGTCGAGGCGCCTTATACCGGGTTTCTGAGCGGCGGCGAGGTCAGTCCTCGCATTCCCTTGGCAGGCGGGGCCGGGCTGGGGGCGCAGCAAGCGGCCGAGGCTTTTTTCCGGGCCGGGCTGCTGCATGTCGCGGGCGCGGGGGCACAGCTTCTGGCGCTGGCCTCGGTGCTGGTTTTCTTGTCACTGAAGTTGCGCCCGGTCCTTGTTCAGCTTGCCGCGCTGGGGCTGGGCGTTCTGGTGACGCTGCCGCTTGGGATGTTCGACGTGTTGAATGCGAGCCCGTTCCTGCCGTGGCCGGTCGTGCCGGCGGCCATCGCCTTGTTGGCGCTTTGGAACCTCGTCACCGACCGGTTGGGGGTCTGGCGCGTGCTGTTCCTTTTGGCGACCGGTGCAGTCCTTGGCCTGACCCTGTCAGAAGCATCGTCGCGCCTGGGTGTGCCGCCGCATCATGTCGCGCCGGCGGTGCTGGGTTTTGCAGCTGGCATCCTGTTGGCGCTGAGCGGAGTCGCGATCCTGATCCTCGCCACCCTGACCGTGCTCTTGCCGGATTCGCCCAGGCTGCGCGGCCGTATTTCCACAGTCGCCTCGCTGTTGTTGGCGGGCTTGGGTCTGTACTGGGCGGTTATGTCCTAACCGCCGGTATTCATCGGCGCGATCAGCGTGTTCAGGGCGCTTAGCGGGTCCTCTGCGGCCCAGATCTCGTCTCCGATACCGAAGAAGTCGGTACATTCAGCCAGTTCGGCAACCAGTTCGGGTGTCAGGCCGCCTTCGGCGACAACCGGAACCTCGATCATCTCGGACCACCATTGGAACAGATCACGCTCGGCGCGGGTCCCTTTGCCCAACGACACGTCCCCCACGGGCCCAAAGGCCACATAGTCAGCCCCGGCTTCGCCCGCGGTCATCCCGTCATGGCGCGAGGTTTCGCAGAAGCTGCCGACGATGGCATCCGCACCCAGCTCTTTGCGCGCGGCCCGGACCGAGCGGGCCGCATCCTCCAGATGCACCCCGTCCAGCCCCAGCCGTTGCGCCAGCAGGACATGGTTCGAGATCACCAGCGCCACGTCGCGCGCATGGGCCACCTCGCGGCAGGCGTCGGCCGCGCGGGCGATGGCGTCCTCGTCGCTGCCGGCCAGCGCCAGCCGGATGCAGGCGATCTCGGTCCCGTCCAGAACGCGGGCCAGCCGGTCGGGAAAGGTGGCCGGGTCGATGGTCGGCGGGGTGATCAGATAGATCTGAGGCTGCTCGGGGGTGTCCATTGGCGGATCCTTCGCGGTTGGTCTTTGGCGCGGTTTAGCCGATTGCGGCGGCGAAGCAAACTTTATTGCCCGCAGACCGCGTGATTTGCAATCGGGCAGGGCGGCCGGGCTTGCCCTGTGCCAGCGGCGGCAGTATGGCAGGCGCAACTTTCGGAGATCAGGATGCCCAGCGACAGACCCCAGCCCTCATTCGTGCTTGTCCGCCCGCAGATGGGCGAAAACATCGGCGCCGCGGCGCGGGCGATGTGGAATTTCGGTCTGGACCGTATTCGCATCGTCGCCCCGCGCGACGGCTGGCCCAACCCCAAGGCCGTGGCCATGTCGAGCGGTGCCGGGCGGCTGCTGGACGAGGCGCAGCTGTTCGACGATCTGGCCGGCGCGTTGGGCGACCGCACATATGTGTTTGCCACCACCGCCCGTCAGCGCGGCCTGACCAAACCCGTCTACAGCCCCGAACGCGCCATGCAGATCGCAGCCCAGAAGGTGGCGGCGGGCGAAAAGGTGGCCGTGCTGTTCGGGCCCGAGCGGGCCGGTTTGGAGAATGAAGACATCGCCAAGGCCAATGCGATCATCTCGGTGCCTGTGAACCCCGAGTACGCCTCGCTGAACCTGGGGCAGTGCGTGTTGCTGACCGCATATGAGTGGATGCGCCAGACCGGCGACGTGGTGCACGCGGCCACCGATCTGGGCAAAGGCGACTGGGCCACGGGAATCGAAGTCGAGAAGCTGGTCGAACACTACGAACAGCGGCTGGACGAGGCCGGGTTCTTCTACCCGCCGGAAAAGGCCGAAGGGATGAAGGTGAACCTGCGCAACCTGTGGTCGCGCATGCGCATGACGCGGGCCGATGTGCAGATGCTGCACGGGATCATGCGTCAGATGGTCCGCTGGAAGGACAAGGGCTGAGGCTGGACCTTCCCGGGCACTGGCCCTAGCTTGCGGGAAAATCAAGGACATGAGGACGGCATGAGCGGCAAGCGCAGCATCTTCGAAGAAGTCTCGGGTGAACAAAAGCAGGAAACGGTCCAGCCAGGCATGATCGACCGCGGCCGGGGCGGCGCACGCAAGGCCATCCGCGTCTGGCTGATGATCCTGTTCGTGCTTGTCGTCGTGATGATCGCGGTGGGCGGGCTGACCCGCCTGACCGACAGCGGCCTGTCGATCACCGAATGGCGCCCGGTCACCGGGGCGATCCCGCCGATGTCCGAGGCGGACTGGCAGGCCGAGTTCGACAAGTACAAACAGATCGACCAGTGGCGGATCATGAACCAGTGGATGGAGTTGGATGACTTCAAGACCATCTACTGGTGGGAATGGGGTCACCGGCAGCTGGGCCGTGTGATCGGCCTGGTCTGGGCGCTTGGGTTCTTTGGCTTTCTGGTGCTTCGCAAGATCCCCGCAGGCTGGACCGGGCGCCTTGCGATCCCCGGACTGCTGGGCGGCGTTCAGGGCGCCGTCGGTTGGTGGATGGTGGCCTCGGGCGTGACGCAGGGCGAGGGGATGACCGCCGTTGCCAGCTATCGCCTGGCCACCCATCTTGGCCTCGCGTTCGTGATCCTGGGCTTTCTGGCCTGGTACATCTTCATGCTGGGGCGCGAGGAACGCGACCTGATGCAGGCCCGCCGCGCGAAAGAGGCGCGGCTGTTCTCCCTGTCGACCGGGCTGCTGCACTTTGCCTTTCTGCAGATCCTGATCGGCGCATTGGTGGCGGGTATCGACGCCGGCCGGTCCTATACCGACTGGCCGCTGATCGGCGGGCAACTGCTGCCGCCGGACGCCACCGCGCTTGAACCGATGTGGCGCAACTTTTTCGAAAGTCCGGGGCTGGTGCAGTTCATCCACCGCTGCGTGGGCTATGTGCTGTTCGCCTTCGGCATCTTCGTCTGGCGGCGCGGCAGCAGCAGCGCCCACCCGCAGACCCGGTTCGCCTTCAACGCCATGTTCGCGGCGCTGTCGCTGCAGGTGGTCGTGGGCATCCTCACCGTGGTCTATGGCGCGCCCTGGCAGATCGCCATCTTCCACCAGTTCATGGCCGTGGTCGTCTGGACCTTGATCCTGCGCGCCCGGTTCCTGACCGCTTATCCCATCGCAACCTCGCTGCGCGGAGCTTGACCCAATGACTGCATTCAATGACCTGATGGCCTTTCAGCGCGAAACCTCGGCACTGGCACAGATCGCCGGGCGCCTGGGCTGGGACCAAGAGACCGTCATGCCGCGCGGGGCCGCCAACCAGCGCGCCGAGGAGATGGCCGCAATCGAAGCCGTGTTGCATGCGCGCCGTTCAGATCCGCGCGTGGCAGAGTGGCTGGAAAACGCCCATGCCGACACCGAGGTCGGTCAGGCGCAACTGCGCGAAATCCGCCGCACATACGAGCGCACGGTCAAGGTGCCCGCTGATCTGGCCACGGCCATCGCCCGCGTGACATCGGCCGCGCAGGGCAAGTGGGCACAGGCCCGCGCCGACGAGGATGTTGCCGCGTTTCTTCCGGTTCTGGAGGAAGTCGTGGCGCTGCGGCGCGAGGAAGGGGCGGCTCTGGCGCAGGGCGGCGATGTCTATGACGCGCTGGTCGAGGATTACGAGCCCTACACGACCGCTGCCCAGATTGGTGCGATCTTTGATGCCATGCGCCCGCGTCTGGTTGCGCTGCGCGCCGCGGTACTTGATCGGCCGTCCCCCGCGGGCGTGACCGGAACGTTCGACGAAGCGGCCCAGATGAAGCTGACGCAAAAGCTGGCCGAGACTTTCGGGTACGACTTGAACCGGGGGCGGGTGGACAAGGCCGTACACCCGTTCTGTTCCGGCAGCGGCGATGACGTGCGCGTCACCACCCGGACCAGCGAAACCGACCCGTTCAACTGTTTCTATTCGACCATCCATGAGGTCGGGCACGCCTGCTATGAGCAGGGCATCGATCCGGCTTACGCTCTGACTCCGCTGGGTGAGGGCGTTTCGATGGGCGTCCATGAAAGTCAGAGCCGCATCTATGAAAATCAGCTGGGCCGCTCGCGGGCCTTCACGGGCTGGCTGTTCCGGCAGATGACGGACGCCTTCGGAGATTTTGGCATCGCGGATGAAGATGCCTTCTATGCCGCCGTCAACCGGGTGCACAACGGATACATCCGCACCGAGGCGGACGAAGTTCAGTACAATCTGCACGTCATGCTGCGGTTCGATCTGGAGCGCGCACTTATGTCGGGCGATCTACAGGTGAAGGACCTCGAGGCCGCGTGGAACGACCGCTTCCATGCCGATTTCGGCTATGCGGTCGACAAGCCTTCGAACGGGTGTCTGCAGGACGTGCATTGGTCGGTCGGTCTGTTTGGCTACTTCCCGACCTATTCGCTGGGCAATGTGTACGCAGGCTGTCTGTATCAGGCTCTCCGAGCGGCAGTTCCAAGCTTGGACGATCAACTGGCGCAGGGCGATACCGCCACTGCAACCGGCTGGCTGCGCGAGCATGTTCAGCAGCATGGCGGTCTGTATGCCCCACGCGATGTCATCCGCCGCGCCAGCGGCATGGAGCCCGGACCCGAGCCGTTGTTGGCTTATCTCGAAGACAAATTCGGCACGCTCTACGGTCTATGACCTGGAAAGATGACCGCTATGGGTATGATAGGGGTCATCTAGCTGCGGTGTGCATCAGGCACCCAGTCTTCCAGAGGCCGGTTCCAGAACCGGTTCGGGTTGTCTTCGTCCTGCCCGCGGATGTGCAGCGTTCGAAAACACGGGTGCAGAAGGATCACCGGTTCTTCATAGGGATGGGCCGCGTAGATTGCGCGCAGCACCTTCGAACGCACGCCGTCCGACACATCCAGAAAGAACGAGACTTCGACGCAGGGAACATCCACCGTGTCGCAGGTGACGGCATTGCGTCCGGTCCCGAGTGACCGAAAGCTCTGCGTTCCGGGCGTCGACCGGAAGGTGACGCGATCATAATCGCCGTAAACAAGGTTGGCTACGGCCAGAACAGCATCAATCACCGCCTGCGCGCGGTCCTCGGGAACCTGAACGATCACGCGCCAACCTTCGTCTGTCAGATATCGTTCGGTGTCCTGTGGTTTTTGGGTCATTCCAGTCTCCTAACCAAGCAACGTCAGAATGACCGGGTTTGCATCTTGAGTGTGACTTATCGCTTCGCCATCGACCGAACCGACGACCCGAGGCAATCAAGCGCGGAGTCCGACAAGCCGAAATGGCGAGTCAGTGCGATCTTGCCTTCCGGCGTGATGGTCAGGGCGCGACTGGACCTTTGGCGCGTCAGCCATTTGTCTTTCAGAGCTTTTTCCAGAATCGCGATTCCCAAGGAACCTGAGATGTGATTTCGGCGTTCCGTCCAGTCCAGACAGAATTTGGCGACCGGCCGGTGGGCGCTGACCCGCGGTGGGTCCAGGTCGAGATCGGTCAGAAACGCGTGATATCGCGGACCCGGCGCCAGTGCCCCATGTGCCAGTTGTAGAACACCCGTATCCAGCAGGTTGTAGGTGATCCACACACCGAGACGCCCGGCAAGATGATTATAGCAGCAACGGGCCAACAGGACGCCCGAGTCCGGTTTCGCGGCCCGCCGGACATGGTCGCTGGGAGTTAGCGTGGACAGCTTTTCCAAAGCCGATGCGACCTGTGCGCTTGCGATCCGGTGAAAGACATGCCTGCCGCTGCGTATCGAAGTGGTCAGGCCGGCCCGCTCCAACTGCTTGAGATGGGCCGTTGCAGTTGGTGGCGTTATGTTGGCTGCGCAGGACAACTCTTTGTTGGTGAACGCCCGCCCGTCCATCAGTTTGCACAGGATGCGTGCGCGGGTTGGGTCGGCGAGGGCGGCGCCGATGATGTCCAGTCTGGGTTCGGGTCTCATTGGATGAGCCTACCGCAAAACCCGGCTTGACCCCAGAAAGAACGCTTCGACATTCGCCGAAACGAAAAGGAGCGGCTGCTGTTGCAGAGCCGCTCCGTCGTCGTTGAAATGAGGGCCGCCGATCAGTGGCGGCCATCCTTACGTTTCGCTATCGTCTTCCTCGTCACCCTGGTCTGCGATCCAGGCGACGCTGACGACTTCCTCGCCTTTGCCGGTATTGAACACCTTGACCCCGCCCGCGCTGCGGGACCGGAACGATATACCGTCGACCGGAACCCGGATCGACTGCCCCTTGGACGTGGCCAGCATGATCTGGTCGTCGATTTCGACGGGGAACGAGGCCACCAGCGGGCCGCCCCGCATCGCCTTGTCCATCGCCATCACGCCCATTCCACCGCGGCCGCGCACCGGGTAGTCATGCGACGAGCTGAGCTTGCCCGACCCGCCGGCCGTGATAGTCAGGATAAGGTTTTCCGCCGCAGACATCTCGGCATAGCGCTCCTGAGGCAGGATGCTGTCTGCGTTGCCTTCGTCTTCGTCGGTTTCGGTCTCTTCGGTGACGCCTGCCATCAGGCGGCGCATCTTCAGGTAGGCGGCGCGCTCGTCTGCCGTGGCCTCGAAGTGGCGAATGACGGACATCGAGACGACCCGATCGCCATTCGTCAGTTTGATGCCGCGCACACCGGTCGATTTGCGGCCCTTGAACACGCGCACGGCAGTGGTCGGGAAGCGGATTGCCCGGCCGGAATTGGTGACCAGCATCACGTCGTCATCCTCGGAACAGATGCGCGCGTTGACCAGTTCCACACCCTCGGGCAGATCCATCGCGATCTTGCCGTTGCGCTTGACGTTGGTGAAATCGCTCAGCGCGTTTCGGCGCACGTCACCGGCACTGGTGGCGAAGACGATCTGCAGGTTTTCCCATTCTTCATCCGGCACATCGACCGGCATGATCGCCGCAATCGAAACACCGGTGGGAATCGGCAGGATGTTGACGATGGCCTTGCCCTTGCCGGTGCGCCCAGATTGAGGCAAGCGCCATGTCTTGAGCTTGTAGACCATCCCATCGGTGGTGAAGAACAGCAGTTGCGTATGCGTGTTCGCCACGAACAGATTGGTTACGACGTCCTCTTCCTTGGTCTGCATCCCCGACAGACCCTTGCCACCGCGCTTCTGCGCGCGGAAGTCGGCCAGCGGCGTACGCTTGATGTAGCCGCCCGAGGTCACGGTCACGACCATGTCCTCGCGCTCGATCAGATCTTCGTCTTCCATATCGCCGGACCAGTCGACGATTTCAGTGCGGCGCGGCACTGCGAACTGCTCTCGAACCTCGCGCAGCTCGTCGGCGATGATGCTCATGATGCGCTCGCGCGAGGACAGAATGTCCAGGTATTCCTTGATCTTGGCGGCCAGGTCTTCCAGCTCGTCCGTGACCTCTTTGACACCAATCTGGGTCAGGCGTTGCAGGCGCAGATCAAGGATCGCGCGGGCCTGAACCTCGGTCAGGTTGTAGGTGCCGTCGTCGTTCATCTTTGACAGCGGATCGTCGATCAGCCGCAGATAGCTCTCGATCTCGGCTGCGGGCCAGCGGCGGGTCATCAGCTTTTCGCGCGCCTCTGCCGCGTCGGCCGAGGACCGGATCGTGGCAACGACCTCGTCCACGTTCGAGACCGCTACGGCCAGACCGCACAGGATATGGCTGCGTTCCCGTGCCTTGCGCAGGTCGTATGCAGTGCGGCGGGCAACGACATCTTCGCGGAAGTCGATGAAGCTGGTCAGGAACCGGCGCAGGGTCAGCTGCTCAGGGCGACCGCCATTCAGCGCCAGCATGTTGCAGCCGAATGAGGTCTGCATCGGCGTGAACCGGTAAAGTTGGTTCAGCACCACCTCGGGCGTTGCGTCGCGCTTCAGCTCGACCACCACCCGCACGCCGTTGCGGTCAGATTCGTCCTGAACGTGGCTGACGCCTTCGATGCGCTTTTCACGCACGGCTTCGGCGATCTTCTCGATCATCGAGGCCTTGTTCACCTGATAGGGGATCTCGTCCACGATGATGGCATAGCGGTCCTTGCGCAACTCCTCGACGCGGGTTTTGGCGCGGATGATGACGCTGCCACGGCCCTCCAGATAGGCCTTGCGCGCACCGGACCGGCCCAGCATCACGCCGCCGGTGGGGAAATCGGGGCCGGGGATGTATTCGATCAGCTGTTCGCTGGTCAGGTCCGGATCGTCGATCAGCGCCAGCGTCGCGTCGACCACTTCGCCCAAGTTGTGCGGCGGGATGTTGGTGGCCATACCCACCGCGATGCCGCCGGCGCCGTTGACCAGCATGTTGGGGAACCGCGCGGGCAGGACGGTGGGTTCCTTGTCCTTGCCGTCGTAGTTGTCCTGGAAATCTACCGTCTCTTTCTCGATATCCGCCAGCAGAGCGGCGGCGGGCTTGTCCATGCGGACCTCGGTGTAGCGCATGGCCGCCGGGTTGTCGCCGTCCATCGAGCCGAAGTTGCCCTGACCATCCAGCAGCGGCAGCGACATCGAGAAATCCTGCGCCATCCGCACCAGCGCGTCATAGATCGCGCTGTCACCGTGCGGGTGGTATTTACCCATCACATCGCCCACGGGACGGGCCGATTTGCGGTAAGCTTTGTCGTGGGTGTTCCCGGTCTCGTGCATCGCATAGAGGATGCGCCGATGCACCGGTTTCAAGCCGTCGCGCAGATCGGGGATCGCACGGGACACGATGACCGACATCGCATAGTCCAGATAGGACGTCCGCATCTCGGATTCGATGGATACCGTCGGGCCGTCGTAAACCGGGCGCTCGGGCGGGGTTTCATCCATGTTTTCGGGGATTTCTGGCGTATCGCTCACGTAAACTGCCCGTTTTTTGTGCTGGGTCTATATCTTGTGGATGCATCTTATCAGACCCGGCACATAGGGTGCAAGCAAGCAACCCGGAAGTGGCCTGAAACCGCGGTGTTTTTCGGGTAACACATTGTTTTAATACGGATTGAAAAGGAATCATGTTACCCTGAAGGGACCTTTGAGGAAATCTGGAGGTCTGAATGGAGAAAAACGAAACCGAATTGATGCTGAAGGGGTATGGCCTGACAACGGCTGAAATCTTCTATCGCATGCCGGATTACATCCATGTTCTGAACACGTTCATCTGGCAGGATTACGACTTGGCGCCGGATCATCCCAAGCTGTTCAATTTCATCGAGTTCTGGCAGCGCGAAATCGAGGGTCCGCTGCATTCGGTGCGCTTTACCCACCGCAAGATGATCGCACCCGGAGAATGGCGGAACGTCGTCGGAGAATACCGGCTGAACTAGCGTTTCGGCCAGGTTGCGCTCGAGGCCAATGCGCCTTGATCCGGCCGATGGATCATCGAATGAATGCCGACCTGCGTTTCGGCGCAGGTTACTCACTCTCATAATTTCAAAACACAAACTGATCTTGGCACTCCGTTGACGGCGGACGCGCTGAGCGGTTGAATATTCTGCTGAGCGGTTGAATATTCTTCTGCGTTTCGGTCGCAATTCGGCGCAGCGCATACGATTGGCACAGATTGGAAAATCAGAGAAAGTCCACGATATGATTGCGCTAACATTGGACATGCCGGCGATGGCGCGTTAAGGACGGCTCATGGTTTCTCGCGTTATACCCGTCGACCCATTTGATCTGGTCATTTTTGGTGGCACCGGGGATCTGGCGCAGCGCAAGATTTTGCCTGCCTTGTTTCGCCGCTATTGCGCGGGACAGTGGAATGACGATGTTCGGATAATTGCCGCAGCAAGATCCGCGCATGACCAGGCGGGCTATCGCGCGATCGTGGCCGAGTCGCTGGCCCAGCACGCACCTCCTCAAGCGGCGGATCCGGGCAATCTTGATGGGTTCCTGAACCGGCTGCAGTATCTGCGGTTGGATGCCAGTTCTGATGATGGGTGGGAAAACCTTTCAGAGCTGTTGACGGATTCGCGGATCCGCGCCTTCTATTTCTCGGTCGGACCCGGATTGTTCGCCCCGTTGGCGGAGAAAATCCGCCAGCACGGCCTGGCAAACGAGCAGACGAGGATCGTCGTCGAAAAGCCGTTCGGTCACGACCTGGACAGCGCGCGGGCGTTGAATGCCACACTGGCCTCATATTTCAGCGAAAGCCAAGTCTACCGGATCGATCATTACCTGGGCAAGGAAACCGTCCAGAACCTGATGGCCGTCCGGTTCGGCAACATGCTGTTCGAGCCGCTGTGGAACAGCCAGTATGTCGACCATATCCAGATCACCGTCGCCGAGACAGTCGGCGTGGACGGGCGCGAAGAATACTACGAGCGCGCGGGGGCCATGCGCGACATGGTGCAAAACCATCTGATGCAGCTGTTGTGCCTGATCGCGATGGAACCGCCTGCCAAATTCGATTCGGACGCCGTGCGCGACGAAAAGCTCAAGGTGATCCGCGCGCTGGACCCGGTGCAGCCGCACCACATCGTCCGTGGGCAGTATTCGGGTGGACCCGACGGGCCGGGCTACCGCGAAGCGGTGGGCAATCCGCGCTCGACCACCGAAAGCTATGTGGCGCTGCGGGCGCATGTCAGCAATTGGCGGTGGGCGGGCACACCGTTTTACCTGCGCACCGGCAAGCGGCTGGTGGCGCGGTCCTCGGTCATCAACGTGATTTTCAAGGACGCCCCGCATTCCATATTTGGGGCCGAGGCCGGTCGGCATGCCAACACGCTTTCGATCCGGCTGCAGCCGAACGAAGGCATAACGCTGAAAGTTACGATCAAAGAGCCGGGGCAGGGCGGAATGCGTTTGATCGACGTCCCGTTGGATATGAGCTTTGCCGAAGCGCTCGGGCCCGAAAACCAGGAAGCGCCGGACGCATATGAGCGTTTGGTGATGGACGTGATCCGGGGCAATCAAACCCTGTTCATGCGCGGAGACGAGGTCGAGGCCGCTTGGGCCTGGACCGACCCGATCATTGCGGGGTGGCAGGCGCGCGGCGACGTGCCAAAACCCTATGACAGCGGCAGTACCGGTCCCGGCGACGCCGAACTGCTGATGAAACGCGACGGTCGCCATTGGCAAGGGATCAAGCCATGAAGATTCAGGAATACGCTGACAGGGACATGCTGGCCATTGATGTTGCCAACGTTCTGGCCGGAGAGTTGGAGGCCGCGCTGCTGCACAACGATGTTGTGGCTTTTGCGGTTCCCGGCGGCACCACGCCCGGACCGATCTTCGACAGCCTGTGCGCCGCGGACCTTGAATGGGAGCGTGTCCGTGTGCTGCCCACCGACGAGCGCTGCGTCCCGGCAGACAGTGACCGGTCGAACGAACGCCTGATCCGCGACCGACTTCTGACCAACCGGGCGGCGGCGGCGGACTATGTCCCGCTCTATGTTCCCGGCAAGGCGCCCGAAGAGGTTCTGCCCCAAATCGAAGCTCTGATCGAGCCGCTGCGCCCGTTGGCGGTGCTGGTTCTTGGAATGGGCGACGACATGCATACGGCCTCGTTGTTTCCGGGGATGGAGGGGCTGGCGCAGGCATTGGCCAGCAACGCACCGGCGTTGGCCGTTGCTCGCCCGCAGACGCAGCCCGAAACGCGCATCACACTGACGGGTCCGGTTCTGGATGGGGCGCTGTCCAAACACCTGGTCATCTATGGTGAACAAAAGCGCGCAGCGCTTGAGCGTGCCATGAGCCTGCCGCCCGAGGAGGCGCCAATTGCGGCAGTCTTGGATGGAATGACGGTACACTGGGCGGATTGATCTCATGCAACTGGACACTCTCAGAACCCTTGCCGCGCAGGCGGCGGATACCCGCATCCTCGACCTGTTCGCGCAGGATCCCGACCGGGCGCAGAGATTCTCGGCCTCGACCGGCGATTTGCTGTTCGACTATTCGAAGACCCTGATCGACACAGACATCCGCGCGGCGTTGATCGACTTATGTGATCAGGCTGGTCTGGCCGAGCGGCGCGACGCGATGTTCCGGGGCGACAAGATCAACGAGACCGAGAGCCGCGCGGTGCTGCATACGGCGCTGCGCAATCTGGACGGCGGCCCGGTGAAAGTTGATGGCCAGGACGTGATGCCCGACGTTCTGGACACCCTGCAGCGCATGCGCGTGTTCGCCGAAGAGGTCCGGGGTGGAACGGCCCAGGGGGCTGGGGGCAGCTTTACCGACGTGGTGAATATCGGCATCGGCGGTTCGGACCTTGGGCCGGTGATGGCGACGCTGGCGCTGGCGCCCTATCACGATGGGCCGCGCCTGCACTATGTCTCGAACGTGGATGGTGCGCATATCGCCGACACGCTGCGCGAACTGGACCCGACGCGAACGCTGGTGATCGTGGCGTCCAAGACATTTACCACCATCGAAACCATGACCAACGCGCGGACGGCGCGGGCCTGGATGCTGGACGGCGGCGGCGACCCGGGGCGGCAGTTCGCGGCCGTGTCCAGCGCCGTGGACAAGACGGCCGATTTCGGCATCCCGTCGGACCGCGTGTTCGGCTTTGCCGATTGGGTCGGCGGGCGCTATTCGGTCTGGGGTCCGGTCGGGCTGCCGGTGATGATCGCGGTGGGCTCGAACGCCTTCGACGCGTTCCTGCGCGGCGGGCAGGCGATGGACGTGCATTTCCGCGCCGCGGACTGGGCCGAGAACATGCCAGTGATGCTGGCTCTGGTGGGCATCTGGCACCGTCAGGTGCTGGGGCATGCCAGCCGCGCGGTGCTGCCCTATGACCAACGGCTGCTGCGGTTGCCGGCCTATTTCCAACAGCTCGAGATGGAATCGAACGGCAAATCGGTGGCCATGGACGGCTCGGCGCTGAGCGTGCCTTCGGGGCCGGTGGTCTGGGGTGAGCCCGGCACCAACGGGCAGCACGCGTTTTACCAACTGATCCATCAGGGCACCGACGTGATCCCCTGCGAATTCATGGTGGCCGCCGAAGGCCACGAGCCCGAACTGGCCCATCATCACCGTCTGCTGCTGGCCAACTGCCTGGCTCAGTCCGAGGCGTTGATGCGTGGCCGGTCGCTTGAGGAAGCGCGAGCGCGCATGGCCGAGATGGGCCTGCATGGCGACGAGTTGGAGCGTCAGGCCCGGCATCGCGTGTTCCCGGGCAACCGGCCCTCGACCACGCTGATCTATCCGCAGCTGACGCCCTTCGTTCTGGGCCAGATCATTGCGCTGTATGAACACCGGGTGTTCGTCGAAGGCGTGCTGTTGGGCATCAACTCGTTCGACCAGTGGGGGGTGGAGCTGGGCAAGGAGTTGGCCACCTCGCTGGGGCCAATCGTCGATGGCGATGCGGGCACCGAGGGCAAGGACGGCTCGACCGCCGCACTTGTGGCCTATGCGCTGCGGCACCGGGGCTGAAGCCCTGCAAATCTGACGGCCTGCCGCCACGGCAGGCCGCATTCTTTTATTGTCAGACAATTAAATGATTGGCAGGATCGGCCCCGAGGAGAAGCCCTGGGGCCGGCCATGCCGCCGTGTCGCCTGGCCGCAACAGACGCCGCATCAGGCCGGCGCGATGAATGGGAGGATGTCCATGCTGGGACAGATGATGACGCAGCCGCTGTTGATTTCGTCACTGATCGATCATGCTGCGCGCTATCATGGTCAGACCGAGATCGTGTCGGTCGAAACCGACGGAACCGTCACCCGGACGAACTGGGGCGAGATCGCCGCCAATGCCCGGCGACTGGGGTCGGCGCTGACCAAGCTGGGCTTGCAGCCGCAGGACCGGATCGGCACCCTGGCCTGGAACAACCGCCGGCATCTGGAAATCTACTATGCGGCCTCGGGTGCGGGTTTCGTCTGCCACACGATCAACCCGCGCCTGTTCCCCGAACAGCTGGTTTACATCATCAACCACGCGCAGGACCGGGTGCTGTTCTTCGACGCCACCTTCATCCCGCTGGTCGCCGCGATCCGCGATCAATTGACCGAAGTGAAGCATTTCGTCCTGATGGGACCGCGCAACGAGGACGCACTGCAGCAGATCCCCGGACTGGAATTCTATGACGACTTGATCGAGACCGGCGACGCCGATTTCGAATGGCCGGTCTTCGATGAAAACACCGCCTCGAGCCTGTGCTACACCTCGGGCACGACCGGCCACCCCAAAGGCGTGCTGTATTCGCACCGTTCGACCGTTCTGCACAGCTTTGCCTCGAACACCCGCGACGTGATCGGGTATTCGGCGATAGATGTGGTGATGCCGGTGGTGCCCATGTTCCACGTCAATGCCTGGGGGTCGCCCTATGGCTGCGCCATGTCCGGTTCGCAGATGGTGTTGCCCGGGCCGGACCTGCATGGCGAGGCGCTGGTGAACCTGATCGACACCTATGGCGTGACTCTGGCGATGGGGGTTCCCACGATCTGGCAGGGTTTGCTGGCCCATGCCGCCAAATGCGGCACCAAGCTGGAAAGCCTCGAACGTACGGTGATCGGCGGCGCGGCGTGCCCGCCCTCGATGATCGAGACCTTCCGGGAAAAATACGGCGTCGACACCGTGCATGCCTGGGGGATGAGCGAGATGAGCCCGCTGGGCACCGCCAACATCCCGCTGGCCAAGCATCGCAAGCTGCGGATCGAGGAACAGCACAAACTGCGCGAGAATCAAGGTCGTCCACCTTTTGGGGTCGAACTGAAGATCGTCGATGACGACGGCAACGACCTGCCGCATGACGGGGTCACGCAGGGCGACCTGATGGTGCGCGGACACTGGGTGCTGGACAGCTATTTCCAGCTGCAGGATCAAGATCTTCTGCAGGATGGCTGGTTCGCCACCGGCGACGTGGCCACGCTGGACCCGGATGGCTACATGACCATCCGCGACCGTTCCAAGGACATCATCAAATCGGGCGGTGAATGGATCAGCTCGGTCGAGCTGGAAAACATTGCCGTAGCGCACCCGAAACTGGCCACCGCGGCGGTGATCGGCGTGCCGCATCCCAAATGGGACGAACGCCCGCTGCTGGTGGCCGTCAAGGCCGAGGGCGAAGATCCGTCCGAGGCCGAGCTGCTGGAGTTTTTCGACGGCAAGATTGCCAAGTGGCAGGTGCCGGACAAAGTGGTCTTCGTCGGCGCGCTGCCACTCAATGCGACGGGCAAGGTCCTGAAACGCAAACTGCGGGATGAATTCAAGGACGCCTTGGCAGGTTAATGCTTGATTTCTAAGGATTTTTGGCTCCGGCGGTAGGGATCGAACCTACGACCAATTGATTAACAGTCAACTGCTCTACCGCTGAGCTACGCCGGAACTGAGGGGCGTGTACCAATCTGCAAAGACGAGGTCCAGACGAAAATTGCTTTCTTTGGACGAATTGCGCGCCCCAGGTTTCCGTTTCGGATTTCAATCGGGGTGAACAGGTTTGTTGTTTCGTGCGGCAGTGAAACGTTGCGTTGATCTACGCACCGGCCGCGACGTGATCGTTTCATCCGGATCAGAAAGAGACTAGCCTCTCGATAATGCACCATTCTTCGGTGAACCTGTTGAAATCGGAAAGGAACCCAAGATGCGGACAGCTTGCAGGATTGCAGCGAAGCTTTTCTTCTTTGTTCTCGCCGCGCCGGGGATCGCCCAAGAGGCCGGAACCCTGATCACCGGCGCTCGGATTTTCGACGGTGTCCGTTCCGACCTGATCGAGGGTCAGGACGTTTTGATCCAAGACGGCATGATCACGGCCATTGGCCCTGATCTGGATGCGCCGGAGGGGGCGACGGTGATCGATGCGCAGGGTAGGTTCCTGATGCCCGGATTTGCCGACATGCATGCGCATCTGATGTTTCAGATGCCGTTCGGTATCGCATTCAATGCCGATCGCGAATACTGGGCCTATGTTGCCGCAACCGTCGCCGAACAATACCTGATGCAGGGGTTCACGACGGTCCGCGATGTCGGCGGGAACTCGTTTTCACTGAAACGCGCCATAGACGAGGGCATCCTGTCGGGGCCTCGGGTCTATCCTTCGGGTCCCATGATCTCGCAGAGCTCGGGCCACTCGGATCATCGGACGGACGCAAACGAGCCCGGTTCATTGGTGTTCGAGCCCAGCATTCCGATGAAATACTTCCATGTCGCAGTTGCCGATGGGCGTGACGAGGTTCTGAAAACCGTACGCGAGGTGTTGCGCCGCAGAGCCTCGCAGATCAAGATTTCGGTCGGTGGCGGCACCGGGTCATTTGCTGATCCATTGGACACCACGCAGTACACGGAAGACGAAATCCGTGCAGCCGTCGAGGCGGCCGAAGACTGGAACACCTACGTTACCGCCCATGTCTACAACTCGGATGGCATCATCCGCGCCGTCGAGAATGGGGTGAAGTCCATCGAGCATGGCAATCTGATGAGCGAAGAGGCCATGCGCGTGATGATGGAGCATGATGCCTGGCTGTCGCCGCAGGTCATCGTCTACACATTCCATCCGGCAGGCTACAACGACGAACAAAAAGCCAAGCATGACGAAGCCTATGACGGCATCAACCAGATGTTCACCATGGCCAAGGAGCTTGGATTCGAGAATATCGTCTTCGGCACGGACGTGATCACTTCTCCTGAGATGATCAAGCGCGCAAACGAGGAGTTCGTTCTGAGAACGGAATGGTTCGACAATGCCGAAATACTCCGTCAGGCAACCTCGAAATCAGCCGAGTTGCTTGCCTTGTCGGGGCCGCGCAATCCTTATCCCGGGGCGCTGGGTGTCATTGCGGAAGGTGCTCATGCGGATATCCTTCTGATTGACGGCAACCCTCTGGAGAACATGTCTGTCATGACCGAATACGAAGAGCGCTTCGATCTGATCATGAAAGGCGGGGTGATCTACAAAAACGAACTGTAGCGGACGGTCTGCTGTGCAAATGCAAGGCGGACCAAACTTGAGTCACAGGCGCTGGAAAATTCTCTGATGTTTCCCGGGTGTGGTTGACAGGATTGGGCTGATCGAAAGACCAACTCCGATCTAACGGCGCAGGTCCTTGGAGGCAGTCTGATCGCATGCGTTGAACCGGCTGAAAACTCCGCGCGTGGGATCGGCAACCGACTACACACGGGACGTGAGCGGTTGGGTGCGCCACAAACTGCTGAAATCAGAGGATTTTGGCTCCGGCGGTAGGGATCGAACCTACGACCAATTGATTAACAGTCAACTGCTCTACCGCTGAGCTACGCCGGAACTGAGG
>NZ_WQDA01000001.1:7500-1263284 GCF_013032855.1 Ruegeria arenilitoris | reverse complement strand
CGATGCAAGACTGGACAAAAATACGCGTTTGGAGATCATAACTGAACCCTCAAGATGGCGAAGAAGTTATTGAAGGCCACCTCAGGCTCGCCTGTAAAACCATCTGGTAAACCTGATGAAGAGGGTGACGTAAGGTATAGATTTTTTAGGGCGTAAAACTGAAGGTAATCCCACGTAGCAAGAACACCGGCTTTGGGTTCAAAGCAGCCATGCGGCGCTGAGGCGGGCCGCGTGACCACCTTGGTGGAGCCTCCTGACGCCTCCGGCCCAGAGCGGACTTTTAAGTAGCGCGCCGAGAATGGCGGCTTCGAAAGCCACAGCGAACAAGCAAGCTGCCCAACCCGGACGATGTGCGCCGCTACTCGGTGTGTCACACCGCACGGATCTCGAGTTACTCGCGACCGACGTCGCGCCTACCTTGGTGGCGAGTGTGTGAAAGGCACTGCGGGTATTGAACGAAACGGGCGTTGCGTTGTTCGAACGTTGGCTTTGGCAACTGGCAAGAAGGTCAGACGGGCCTTAACGTGGCGCAACACGTCAGACACCGAGACTACGGACCAGAAATGAAATCCGAGATTCCAAAACACAGCGCAATCTGGGGACAGATCATTGTCGGTGAGTTGAAGAAAACAGGCCTTTCCGAGCGGGATATCCGAAAGGAGTTCGGGATAACCAGATCTCAACTCGAAGACCCGAATGCTCGCTGGTCCTTCGACAAGACTGCCTGGTTGTTTGAAAAGGCGAGCGCTTTGACCAGGGACGACCTTGTCGGATACCGCCTGGCACAGTCGCCGGACCTGGTCAGGAAGGCCGGGTTGCTCGCCTATGTCGGCGTTTCGGCACCTACCGTTGGCGGTTACCTTCGAAACATCACCCGTTTTCAGCGCGTGATCGGTGACGCGAGCAAGACGGCCATGGAAGAAGGCCCGGAAACCACCCGGCTGACCTGGCACTACGATGTGCCAGCAAGCATTCCGACCGGGCAATATGCCGAGTTTGGAGCCGTTGGCACGGTCTTCGCCCTGCGGGACTACTCCAATCGGCAAATCCGTCCGACGCATGTTCGGTTCGCGCATCAGCGGCTGACCGGCACCGAGGCCCTCGACAGGTTCTTTGGCTGCAATGTCCTGTTTGGTGCCGCGGAGAACAGCATTGCCTTCAAGGCGGCTGATATGGATGTGCCGCTGTTGACGGCCGACGACAACTTGCAGCGGACGCTTTCGGTCATTTGCGAGAACACGCTGGCTCGGATGCCGCAGACACCCAACAGTGTGGCCCGGGTTGTTGAGAGGCAGATTACGGCGCGTCTTGCAGCCGGCACGGCCCAGCAGGACGCAATTGCGGCGGAACTTGGGATGAGCGCCCGAACGCTGGCCCGCCGACTGACCGACGAGGGCACGAGCTTCGCAGCGGTCGTCGCCAATCTGCGAAAGGCTCTGGCCCGGGACTATCTGCTCAACAGCACGCTTCCGCTCACCGAGATCGCCGATCTTCTCGGATATAGCGACGCCAGTACCTTCAGCACGGCATTCCGAAGATGGTACGGACAGCCCCCCAGCGACTTCAGGGAGCAGCCAGCAACAGAAGCGCCCCTGGCATAGGGCGAACGATCTGAGTAGAGGCCGGACTGCTCGGATCATAGGCCCGCACTTTCACGTTTCTCCGTCTTCCTGAACCACCCTGACGCAACAAACCCGGCAGGCATGAGGCCTAACGGGTTTGAAGCAGATGCCGGATCTCTCCAGCGTCGGTTGGAAGGGGTAAACCGTTCCGGTTGTCTCGTTGCGGGATCAGCGCTTGTGCTTGTTGCCACCCTTCTTGCGATCGTCCTTGCGATCTTGACGATCCCGGTCTTCGGCGATCTTGCCACCGAGCGCACCGGCGGCTGCGCCGAGGGCCAGGCCGTCCTTGGCGTCGCCGCCGGTGATTTCGGTCAGCACGGCGCCGGCGACAGCGCCCTTGAGGGCTTTCTCACCGATGTCACCGGCATTGGCGGCCATCGGGGCAGCGAGGGCGAGTGAGGCGGCAAGGGCGGCGAATACGGTGTTCTTGAGGGTGTTTGTCATCGGTTCCAACCTTTCTGACGGTGGCGACCTCCGTGGCCGCCTTCTGTGGAAAGATCTAAGCGAACCGCCATGCCCCCGCTTGAGAGCATCCGACAGCTTCATTGGAATGGCTGACATTGCAGAGCAACAAGCCAAATTCGACGGTTGTTCTGCCGTCAAGACTTTCGCCTGACGCAATGCCAATCATCCAAGGGGTCGCCTCCTTGGCCGCGATGGCTGCATGGGCCGTTCCGGCGCAGGCACGACACTCCCAACCAGACGGCATTCTATCCGCCGCTACTCAGGTCAAAGATTGATCCGCAGCCTCAAGCCGAAAACGGTCGTGTCCTGATCGTTGAAGCCCGGGTTGATCATGTGCTGGACGTCCGCCGTCAGGGCGACATTGTCCGACAGGTCCAACCGATAGAAGGCCTCCATTGTGGTCTGGGTGTCGAGCGTTTCATCTACCGGGTCCGCAACGGTCGCGCCAAACCCAAAGAGGTCGTCATAGAGGCCCGGCCGCCATAGAAGTCCAGCGTTGGCTGCGCGTCGGGCGATCGGCGCCTCACCCTCCGACCAGCCGAGGCGTCCGTAGATCATGAATTCCTCGTTGATCGTGTGGTTGGCAGACAGGATCGCCCCGTAGCTCTCCGGCACGCCTGCCTCGGTGCGTTCATCGACGTGAAATACCCCGAGGTGAACGTTGGTTAGAAAGCGCTTCGAGCGTTCGGGCGTCCATCCGATCTCGGCGTATTTGTAGAACTCGGGGCCACCGGGAAACCACTCGACATCGGTCAGCGAGCCGTTTGCATCCGACAGGACACCGAGGGCATAGATCTGGTCGGTCAGGAAACCGCCCCCCGCAATGCCGAAGCCGGGATCGGGGATCGGCAGGACCGGGCTGAACAGGATCGAGAAATTGGAGAAAGTCGTGCGTGGGTTCACGTAGCCGAGGATGTCCGAGTAGTCTCCCGGATCGATCCGGCCGGCCACGAAACCGGCCTTCCCGCCAGCGAGCGTCTGGGACCAGTAGGCGACGGAGAGGGTCGTGTCGGTGTCACTGAATGTCGTTGCGGTGACGCCCGCATAGCCGATTTCCCCGGCAAGCCCGCTTGGCGCGATGTCCGTGCCGAGCAGATGGCGGTTCTCCAATGTGAAGACCAATTGCCCGGGATTTTCGCCGCCGCGATTGAGCAGCGTCCACTGGCCCAGAATGCGCGCCTGGCCCAAGGCGGCCTCGTCGATATCGGTCAGGCTCTCGGTCGCGGACTGGTAATAGGCCTGGTAGTCGAAGGAGAGGTTCAGGCCGGTGCGTTCGGCAAAGCGTTGCCGCGATGCCTCCAAGGGGTCCAATGCCGCATCCAGCCCCGGCCAGCGAGAGTCCTGCAACCGCCGCACTCGGTCTTGTTCCAGTTGGGCCTGCGTGGATGCCGGGCCACCGAGCGAGACCGCTGCGGCGGCCTCCAGGGCGGACGTTGGCCGGCTTTCCTGCGCCAAGGCTCCGGTTGATAACCAGAAGCCAGCGACGATGACCGTACCGAGAAGCCTTGCCTGTCCCATATGAGGTCTCTCTTGTTGCTCTTGATTCTTCTTCGGCCCGCTCATGCAAGTATCGCCAGTACGACATCCCGGCCCGTCCAGAGGACGAAGGCCGAAAGCGTAGCCGTGATCATGGCAGGCACACCGTCTTTCCAAGTGTCCCAGATCAGATGACAACCGATTGCGCCAAGCGACGTGCCCAGAAGGGCAGCGGCCCCGAGCGGCCCGAGCAAGCTGCCTTGAAACCAGATCGCCACCGCCCCGAAAAGCTCGACACCACCGACAAGCGCCATGATCTGACGGTTCAGCCCGTATTTGACGAACATCGCCAGTTGCGTTTCGAAGATGAGCTTCTGCCAGCCAAGGATCTTGATCGAACTGGCGAAGAGAAAGAAGGCGGACAGCAGGCCAATGGCAACTATTTGCATAATACGACTCCGCCGACACACACAGGGCTGAAGTTCATTTGATGTTCCCTTCTGGATCGTCCCGAGTGTGCAGTCCGGTTACTTGAGATCGTCCTGCGCCTTGATCTCCGGCACACGGGCGAGGGCTTCGGCCATGTCGGCGCTGCTCATCAACTCGATCATCTGGTAATCCTCCAGCAACCCGTCACCGAGACGGCTGACATAGAAGGCCTGGATGAAGGTGGGGTCGTCCGGCAGGGCGACGGTAATGTAGTTCTTCCCGTTCCCAAGCCCCCAATAGTAGCTCAAAAGCTCGCCGCCGAGCGCCTCGATCCCACCCTTCACCGAGGCCGCGCGGTCCCCGGGATTGGCGATCTGCATCTCCCAGGCGGCGCTGTTGGATGCGCCGATAAACAGGAAGGTGCGCATGTCTTTTGTGTCCTGCGCCGCTGCAACTGTCGCAGAGACGCAAAGGGCTGTCGAAAGAAGGATCCTGTTCATCTTGCCACCCGGAATTGCTTCGATGTTGTGGTCAGTACAGCATGGCTGCCCTGACCGTTCTTGTGGGTTCAATGCCCCGGAGCTCCGGGAATGGAGTGTTCCAGCTCGGCAGGGCGGAGCGGGAACTCGGAATGCTCATCCTCTGGCGTTTCGATGTCGGCGTGCCAGGTGAATTCCTTGTCCCCGAGGTCCAGATCGATCTCGCCCCCTTCGATGACCGGGTAACGGATCGGCTGCCCGGGCCGCAGGTCGATATTAGCGACACCGTCGTCGATAATGACCTGCCCGCTCACCAGAACGTAGGGGATTCCCTTGGTGAAGGAGCCGTTCATGCCCTTCTTCATCGATGATGTTTCGGTGATCGTGTCGGGGTCGAAGATCGTGATATCCGCGATCATGCCTTCCTGCATCCGGCCGCGTTCCTGCATCGCCTTCAGGCCCACCTTGGAAAAGTACTTCGCGGGAATGTAGGAGGCGTTGTTCACCATCTCCATCAGCGCGATGCCCTGTTCACGGGCCTCGCGGAACACGATGCCATAGGTGCCGGCATTGCGCGGGTGCCCCCCGTACTCCGTGAAATCGGCCTCGATCGGCAGCGGTTCGCCATCGACGGTGAAGCCGACGATGTCGTTGGCGATCGCAATATCCTTCATGTGGATCCAGCGCTCCAGGTCTGCTTCGGGGCGGACTGTGATGAAAATCGGCTTGCTCGGATCCTCCTTCTGCTGCCGGAAGAACTCCTCGTCGGACTCGTAGAGTTCGCCGGTGCTGGTATCGAAGATATCGCGGGTCGGAACGATATTGTTCGCCTCGATCTTGTCCGGCAGCAGTTGCGGTGTCGCGATGTTCGGATTGCCGGTGATGGCCGGGTAGTATTCCGCGAAGATGGTCATTCCGCGCATTTGCAGGCGGCGCGCAAGCTCGTAGATTTCTTCCCACCCCTGGTTCTGGATGTGGGAAAGGATCAGGGCCCCGTCGAGCGCAACGGCGTTTGCGATCACCTCGTTTGCGCCCAGGGAATAGTAGAGCGGCAGGCTCTCGGTCGGACCGAAACGGGTATGGGCGCCAAAGAAGCGGTCATACTTCTTCGCCATTTTCTGAAGCGCGAAAATCTCCTTCGGATAGGTGTTGTATCCCATGTATCCCACCGTCGTGTTGACGGTGATCGCCCCGGCGCGAAGACCCTTTTCATACATGGTCATGACTTCGACGAGCTGATCCGCAGTCGGAATATCCAGCGCCCAGCTGGCATGTCCGTCTTCTTCCTCGGCTGCACCGCGTGACTTGAGGATGTAGGTCGGATCGGATGCCAGCTCGACTGAAACCCCATCCATCACGACACGCCGGATCTCCTCGTGCCCCATCCCGGAACCGAAGTTGAGAAAGGAATTGCCCTCGTACTTGTCGTAGAACAGGTCGGCATCCGCCACGCCGCTCTCGGTATCGAGGATCGTCGTCGTGCCATCATGGGCCATCATCTTCTGATCGAAGCCGCCAAAGGAATGCGAATGGGTGTTGATGAATCCCGGCGCGACTACATTCCCGGAAACGTCGATCTCGCGCTTGCCCGTCAAGGCATCTTCGGTGATCGCGGTGATCCTGTCGCCGGTCACGCAGACATTGCGCACGGCATCAAGATTGGTTTCCGGGTCCATGACGCGGCCGTTGAGAAGCGCGACGTCGCACTCCTGAGCAACCGCCATCGAACTGCAGAGGGCCATGAGAGTGGCAAGAGTGAGGTGTTTCACGGTCAGTCCTTCCGGGATGATTGCGTCGGGCAAAAAAACGCGGGGCGGACGAGGGAGACCGCCCCGCGCTCTCCTCAGTCCAGCGTGTTCTTGTAGATCACGCCGTCCTTCATGATGACCTTCAGGTTGGGATCAGGATCGGCCAGAAGAAGGATGTCTTCGAGCGGGTTGCCATCGACCAGCAGGAGATCCGCGTAAGCGCCTTCCTCGACCACGCCGAGCGGGCCGTCTTGATACGGATTGTTCAAGCCCGTAAGCCGGTTCATGCGGGCGCCGTTCGATGTGGCCATGCGCAGAATGTCGAAGGGTTTGAACTTGGCCTCGTGCAGGTATTTGAACTCGTCGTTCATCTTCTTGTCCTGCTCAAGCGTCTGGTCCCAGTTGTTGATGAGATCGGTGCCCAGAGTGTAGAGGTCGATCATGCCCGGTGTCGTCTGGATCACCTCGATCATGTTGGCGGCGGCGTCACGGACACTCTTCCATTTGGCGAACGAGGCTGGCGTGTAGAAGGCTTCCGCCTGTTCGGTCGTCACCGAGTAGACCGGGGCTACCGCCGTCGCGAACATGATCTGCTTTTCGACCATGATCTCGGCGGCCTCCTTGGTCAGGAACGGGATGTGCTCAACGGTCTTTGCACCGTTGTCGATACAGTTGCGGATCGCCTGCTCGGTGAACACGTGGCAGGTGACGTAGGTGCCCCATTGCTCGGCGGTCTTGACCGCCATCTGGATCTCTTCCGCCTGGTACTGAAGCGAATGCAGCGGGTCGAACTCGGACGTGACCCCACCGCTGACCATGACCTTGATCTGGGTTGCCCCGCGCCGCAGGTTCTCGCGCACCGCCATGCGGATCTGCTCCGGGCCATCCGCGATGAAGCTCATGTCCGTGTCGACCCAATGCGATGGGCCTTGCCCCGACAGGGTTGGATGCCGGTCGTTCAGCTTGCGGAAATCGGCATGGCCCGATGTCTGCGTGATGAAGGCCTCCGAGGAATAGATCCTCGGGCCGGGGAACATACCGGTATCGATGATCCGCGCGATGGACTTTGCCGGTCCGCCGAGGTCACGAACCGTCGTGAACCCGTTCATCAGGATGCGCTCGGACCGGATCGTTGCAACGCCACCAAGATGGAAGGGCGTGATGTTCTGGCGCAACCCGTCACTGAGCGGGTTGAACACCAGCAAATGCACGTGCTGGTCATGCATCCCCGGCATGAGCGTGCGCCCGCCGCCGTCAATCATGGTTGCGTTGGGCGCTTCGATCCCGTCCGTCGAAATTTCCTTGATCAGGTTGCCTTCGACCAGAACGCTGGCGTTTTCGATCCGCGCCTCGTTCACGCCGTCAAAAACATGGACATTGGTGAACAGGGTCTGCGGCAGCGCTTCGTCCTGCGCAGAGGACATGCCGGCAGCGAGCGACACCACGCCCGCCAGTAATGTGGCCTTGAAAAGATGCTTCATAAGTTTGCCCTTCCGCAATGTTGACGGCGGGGCCAGCGCCCCGCCGAAAGTTCAGTTCAACGTGTTCTTGTAGAACTTGCCGTCCTTCATGATGACGCGAATGCTCGGCACGTCCTGCCCGCGTGGCTCGGCATCGAACCATGTATCGACAGCGCCGATGGCAGTGATGTCTTCGAGCGGGTTTCCGTCAACGATGAGGATATCGGCATAGGCACCTTCCTCGATCACGCCGAGCTTGCCTTCGGGATAGGGGTTTCCGCGTCCCGTCAGTGCGGCCAGTTCGCCGCCATTCGAGGTCATCATCTGCAAGGCCCAGAGGTTGCCGAACTCACGCGCCATGAAAGCCTTGGTGAAGTCCATCGACTGCCGGTACGGCACACCGGTCAGCAGCACGTAGTCGGAATCGAACACCATCTTCGGCTTGTACTTCCGCACCAGATCAAACAACTGCTCGCTGTTTTTCCGCAACCAGAGGAACTTCGCCGTCGGCGGGAAGGTCGGGTCCTGGTGCATCGGATGCTCAAGCGCCTCGGGCGCCAACGCGGTCAGGTTGGGCGAGAAGAACGCTTCCTTCTCTACCAGCTTCTGCATCGTCGGTTCCGTTATGGTCAGGCCGTGATCCACCACTTTGACCCCGAGATCGAGCGCGCGCGACAGGTCGCTATCCATGAAGACATGCATGGCGACATAGGAATCCATGTCCCCGGCCACCTCGACGGCAGCGGCGATTTCTTCGTCTGTAAAGGCGGACTGGTAGATCGGGTCCTTGATGGAGGTCACACCACCACTGACCATGATCTTGAGGTAGTTGGCCCCAAGCGCAAAGTTCCGCCGCGCGCCGTGGAGCACTTCGGCAGGGCCGTCGACAAGCCGCGTGATCTCCAGCCGTTCAAGATTGCTTTCGTTCTTGCGTTGCCCGGCGATCCCCCAGTCGCCATGACCACCGGTCTGGCTGAGGCAGGCGCCGGACGAGTATATCCGCGGGCCCGGAAGCGAACCCTCGTCGATTACCGCACGAAGTCCACCATGTGCACCGCACATGTCGCGCACGGTTGTGAAGCCCATCGCCAGCATTTCCTGCGCAAAGGCCGCAGAACGTGCGCCGATCTCCTCCCATGTCGTGTCCTGAAGGCCCGGGATCGTGCCATCCTTGTACATATTCACATGCACATGGCTGTCGATCAGTCCCGGCATCAAGGTGCGTCCGCCGCCGTCGATCACATTGACCTCGACCTCTTTGGTCTCGATACCGCGTTCGGTCTGGATGGTGAAAGAATAGCCGTCGATACCGCCAACAGGATCGGGCAGGCGCTTGCTTCCGCCCGTTCGAACTTCGACTTCCCACGTGCCGGATTCGGGAATGTCCTCTGCAATCTTGTGAATCTTGTTCTTGACGACGAGCACGTCGACATCTTTCAAGCCGTCATTCACCCCGTCGAAGACCATCACGTTCTTGAACAGCGTGACCTCCGAGGGAATGTTGGGGATATCCTGCGCAATGGCAGGCGTCGTGAGCGCAATTGCCATTGACATGGCCGGCAGCAACGCCTTCAGGTTGAGTGTTGTCATTTGGTGTCCTCCCAGGGGTCGGTCTTCCTGCGGACCGATCCTCCCACTATGCACATGTGCCCCGAGATTCTTTTGACCCGCTGATCCCGTGGTGCATTTTTCTGACCCGATTCGGTCAATTTCAGCCAATTTCTGCTTGGCCGTCAGGCGCCCGCGCCCGTAGCGTGTCGGAGAGCGAAAGGGTGATGTGGATGCCGCAAGGAGAACAAAAGGACGGTTTGTCCCTCGTACGTGCTACGGTCCTCGGCCCCGTCGTAGCGATGATGCGGCGGCTCGATGCGGATCCGGCCTTTGCGCTCGGGCTGCATGGATTGAGCGAGGAACAGGTCCTGAACCCGGCCGAGTTCATCCCGCATGACACGGTCTATGCGGCGCTGGCCTCCATCGCCGACATCACCCGGCCGGATATCTGCGCCTTGGCGGGACAACAGACAGACCTGTTGAAGTTCCTGCCGCGTGGGGCGCTCCTCGGCCAGTCGGTGACCCTTGGCGATTTCTTCACCCGGTTCACCCAGATCGTCTCGAAGGAAAGCAACGCGGTGTCCTTCCGGCTCCTGATCGAGGAGGAACACGCCTACTTCACCACCAGTCGCAATTTCGAACCCGAGGTGTCGCCGGGCCATTCGGACGCCTTTCTCGTCGGGATCTGGATCTCCCTGCTGCACCGTGTTCTCGATTTCCGATGGGATCCAACCCAGGTTGTTCTGCGCCTCTGCGATCCGACCCTGCTGCCGGAGCAGTTTCATGGCGTGCGGGGCATCAAGTGCAACAACAGGGGATTCTCCATCCGCTTTCCGGCGGCCTGGCTGTCGCTTCCAATCAACCCCGAACTCCTCGTGAACCACGACAATGATATCGAAGAACCGGTTCAGGTCGATGTGCCCCTGGACTACCTCGAAGGCTTCGAAATTCTCGTGCGATCAAGGCTGTCCGATCCGGCGCTGACGGTGAGCGAGGCCGCCCGGATGTGCAGCATCACCACCAAGGTGCTGAACAAGCGCTTGTCCTCCTACGGAACAACGGCGTCCAAGGTGATCAACCGGCTGCGGATGGAAAAGGCCTCCGAACTGCTCACCACATCTGATCATTCGATCAAGGAGATCGCCCAATTGGTCGGCTTGTCCGAAACATCGGCACTCACCCGAGCCTTCACGCGGAACTTCGGCATATCCCCGAAAGATTGGCGCAATAAGGAGGCACAAGAGGCCCAAATTGCCGGAGCGCCTGCAGATTAGCCTGACCCCGCTGCGACTTCTCGACTACCGCAATCTCTTGGAACCTCGGTCGCCAATGGTAATGCCGAAGAGATGCATGAGCCGGCGAGCCCTTCGCGGGGAGCAATCGATGGGAAAGGAGACCTCCATGCTATCCGCAGCGAACTCCCGCTTGCCGCCCATCGCGGCAGTTTCTGCGGAACGTGCCAATGGGTATTCTGGGCTCAAAGCCGTCATCCGACGGCATTAGCGATTAGACCGGTTTGTGGTTGCGAGCGGTCATTGGGGCCGCTCTCAGGATTGGTCCGACATCGGCCCTCCCAGTACTATTCAACGAGTTTTCAAGCTCAACTCCGAGATCCTACCGTCGCCTGACCCTCTCTCGATTACGCTCCCGACGTTCGATGTTGATCCGGTGGTCGCGGCCCAATGCCCGGTAGAAGCCCGGTCCCTTGGACCAGTTCAGAAAGTGGGCAAAGCTGTCGACCTGATCGTCGTTGCGTCCGCGTGGAAAGGACTGAAGCTCCCGTTTGAATACCGGCAGCCAGGGTGCATCTGCAGGCAGATAAACCTTGCCCTCTTCGACAGGACCGCAAGCGGACTGGAACCGGGTTTCCTTGTCCTTGTCGGGTTTAATGCGTTCGTAGCGCCGACGGTCATCACGAAACAATTCGTCCAAAAGAGGTTTGCCGGAGGCCGCATCTTCGATCAGGACACGATCGGGATCCCAACGGCCGACAAGTTGCAGTGCCTTGGCTTTCAGGTCTGGGTAGTCTACCTGCCCGCGCCAGACGTCGATAAGATGCCACGCATTTTCGCGGAACCCCCAGGTTGTACAGACAGAGAAATCAGACCGGGGGTCTGCCGACATGCCCGCATCCCAGCTCTGAACCACCAGTTGGAACCAGCGGCGATCTTCGATGGTCTCGTAGGTGCCAAACCACTCCCAGCGCAAGGGCGACCCGTCGGGAGCAATGGGGTTCTGCTGATACTGGCAATTGAACACGGCCGCGCCCATTTCGCGACGCTTGGTATCAAGCGTGTCCTGATCCAAACGGGACGGGCACAGGAGATCACCCGGTTTGCGGCGCATGACCCTTCCACGCCCAAGAGGAACCACCTCATGGCCTTCTGCGATGGCAGGCAGATTCAGATGCCGGTAGGTCCCGCGTTCGAGCAGATAACCCGGCGGATCCATCTCGTGCAACCGTTGCGCAACCATAACCACACGCCCTTCGGCCGGATTGTCGAAGCGCGACAACAAGGTCCCCTCAATGAACTCCTGCGCCTTGACCAGCTCGGCTTCGGAGCCGGCATCTCCGGCTTTCAGCAGGTCATCGATGATGATGTAATCGGCGCCATGACCGGTGACAGAACTTCCAATGGAGACAGCCTTACGGCTGCCTCCCTTTGTGGTGCGGATTTCTTCTGAGGTGTTGCCCTTTTTAGCCAAGACCGTTTCAGGGAACATTTCCCGGTACCAGCGCGCAGACATGATCCGACGACAATCTTCGGAATGTTTGCGCGCCAGATCCAACCCATAGCTGGCAACGATGATCTTGGCGCTGGGGTTTTGACCGAGAAGATAAGCGACATATGCAACGGCCACGGTGACCGATTTCAGGCAACGTGGCGGGATGTTGATGATCAGTCGCTTGTTTTCGCCTCGACGGACATTGTCCAACTCATGGCACATGGCCCGCACATGCCAGGCCGGATCAAAGCTGCGGTCAGTTCCCTGGTGCAGCGTGCCAAACACACGCCAAACGAAAGGAAAAAAATTGTCCCGGCAAACCTCGCGAGCGGCTTGCACGACGATTTTTGGATCAGGAGTCGTCATCTTCCGCCTCCTCGTTTTCCAGATCACCGTCACCGTCCAGTTGGCTGGAAAAGAAATCCCGGAGGATGTCGTAGTCGACAGCGTCGGGCTCAACCGTACGGACGCTTTCTTGCGCGTCCAATTCACTTGCGTTGAACAGATCTGTGTCCAGCTTAAGCAGCGCCATCAACAATTTCGTGTCGCCCTTCAACGCGCCTGCCGTGAACCGCTTGGCAATTGCCTCAGCCTTGGAAATCCGGATTTCGTGGCTGCCTTCGCGAACCGTAATCTTGGTTTCCAATTCACGTTTCAAGCTGGCATTCACCCCCTTGGCACCTTTCGGCCGCCCTTTCGGATTGCCGGATCGGCCTTTTTTGAATTGGGTCGCTTTGGGCGGTTTGCCGTAGCCGACCTCATACTCTTTTGTATCGTCAGACATGACCCACCTCCTGTTCTGAAGTGGTATCGTTGGCCGCAAAACGCGCATCGAACGTCTGGCCTGTTACCGCGTGCACGGCGCTCTCACCGGTCATCTCCTGCCAACGGCGGATGGCCACATCGACATAAGCCGGGTCGAGCTCAATAAGCCGCGCTTGGCGCCCGGTTTTCTCAGCTGCCAGCAGAGTCGCGCCGGACCCGCCAAAGGCGTCCAGCACGACATCGCCGCGGTGGCTCACATCCATGATGGCATCTGCAACCAGAGCTGTCGGCTTCACCGTGGGATGATCCGCGAGATCCGCCTCGCGCCCTGCCCCAAAGCTGTTCACACCGGCGTAATCCCAGACGTTGGTCCGGTTGCGCCCGTGTTTGCCCAGCTCGACGTTGTTGATGTGCGGCGCACCAGGCTTCTTGAAAATGCAAATCAGCTCATGCTTTGAGCGATAAAGGCTGCCCATGCCTCCGTTCGTCTTGTTCCAGACGCAGAGATTGATGAGGTCCAATCCAGCTGCTTTGCCCGCCGTAATCAGTTCTTCGATATGACGCCAGTCCATGCAGATCATCGCGATGCCTCCGTTCGGCAGGCAGTCAAACAACTGCGTGATCGCGCCTGAAAGAAAGCCGCGGAACTCGCTATCCGTCATTTCTCCCGACGCCATGGCAAACTCGCGGTATTCGGCGCTATTGCCGGACCGCACATGCCCATTGACAGGCACGTTGTAAGGCGGATCGGTGAAGACTATCTGCGGGGTCTCGCCTTCCAGCAAGGTGTCGTAGCTCTGGGCTTGAAGGGCGTCCCCGCAGAAAATGCGATGATCTCCGAGAACCCAGAGGTCGCCCGGCTCCGTGACTACGGGTGCCGCAGGGTCCGGCGTCTCAACAGTTTCCGCTACAGATACCGTCACCTCACCGACGCTGTCGATAATGATGTCGATCTCCGGTGTTTCGAACCCTGTGATGTCCAGATCAAAGTTCAACTCGCCATCAAGGCTGAGGTCCATCAGCTCGGCAAATTCGATCTGCAACGCCGCTTCATTCCAGTCCGACAATTCCGCCAGCTTATTGTCCGCAATGCGCAGAGCGCGCACTTCCGCTTCTGACAAATGATCCGCGACAACAGTCGGTACGGAATTCAACCCCAGGGCCTTAGCGGCCTCATAGCGGCCATGACCCGCGATGATTGTGCCCGAACCATCCAACAGGATCGGAGTGACAAAGCCAAACTGGGCCACCGATGCTTTCAGTTTGTCGACATTCTTGGCCGCGTGCACGCGGTTGTTGTTGGCGTAGGGCTTGATCTGGCTGATCTGGGATTGGATAACTTTTTCGGCCATCCAGATAGGCGTATTGGACGCCCGAACGTCGCTGTGTGTGTTTTTGGCAGGCATAACCGCCTCCTTTTGCGTGACGCCGCGCGGACGTCGAGATGGAGGGATCGCGCTGGAAAATCGGAGAGAGCACAAATCGCAACTCCCCGGACCAATCGATCCGAGACGTTGCTCCTTTGAATGCTCTCTGCGGAAACCTGTGTTTCCAATGAGTGCTGCCTGCGGGAGCAGTTTCCCGCCCTGATAGTCCGGGCGATTAGGTCGAATGTAGGTGCCATCAATACGAGACGCAACCCCCCAAACTAAAAGTAACCAATTAAGATTGTTGACGAATAATCGGGGGTACGCCAGCAACGCCCTTCAAAACACACGCCTCAAGTAATCGCTTCAGAAAGAGCTGGACTGTTGCCGTCAACCACGCATCACTGAACCCACGCCCGAGCCATTCGGGCGCTCCTCGGTACCGGGGTTCGGCATCTAGCCAGCCCCAAATCAGAGGAGACAATACATGTCCAAGCGGAAGCAAACCAAAATTGACAAAGTGCAACACTTGTTGCGCCGCCCGAGCGGCGCCAGCCTTGAGGCGCTCTGCAAAGCAACGGGATGGCAGCCTCATTCGGTCCGAGCAGCTCTAAGCGGTCTGCGGAAAAAAGGCGTCACAATTGAACGGCGGACATCCGACAAACCAAATGGACCATCCACATATCATCTGGCGGCGGGAACTGGAGAAGCGTCATGACCAAGACGAGCGATGTCGCCGATCTCGCCGCCATGGGTCGATCGGATCTGGTCACGCTTTGGCAGCAACTGTTTGATCAACCCGCCCCCGCCATGCTCAGCCAACCCTTTCTGCGCCGCTTTATCGCCTTTGAGATGCAGTCCCGCCGTCATGGCAGGCTACCCCGCCAGGTCAAAGCCACGCTGGAAAAGGGCTCTGGGAAGAAACCCCGGCCTACATGCCCTGCCCTAAAACCCGGCGGGCGCCTGCTACGCGAGTGGAATAGTGTGACCCATGTAGTCGACGTTACAGAAGACGGCTTCACTTGGAACGGTCGGTCCTATCGCTCACTCTCGGCCATCGCCCGAGAGATTACCGGCGCGCATTGGTCAGGGCCGCGTTTCTTTGGGCTCACCGGCAAGGCGGCCAAATGAGCCCGCGCCGTAAAATCCGATGCGCCATCTACACGCGCAAGTCCTCAGAAGATGGTCTGGATCAGGACTTCAATTCGCTGGATGCGCAATATGAGGCCTGCGCGGCCTATGTCGCAAGCCAGCGACATGAAGGCTGGACCCTGTTGTCCGGGCGCTACGATGACGGTGGCCTGTCGGGCGGCACCCTAGAGCGACCCGCCCTTCAGCGCCTTCTTGAAGAGATCGATGCCGGGCGTATTGACATGGTGGTGGTCTACAAGATTGACCGGCTGACCCGGTCGCTTGCCGACTTCTCTAAGCTGGTCGACCGGCTGGAACAGGCAAACTGTTCTTTTGTGTCCGTCACGCAGGCCTTCAATACCTCATCTTCCATGGGCCGGTTAACGCTGAATGTGCTGTTGTCCTTTGCTCAGTTTGAACGGGAAGTCACCGCCGAACGTATTCGCGACAAGATTGCAGCGTCGAAGAAGAAGGGGCTTTGGATGGGTGGCAACCTGCCTCTGGGCTATGATCGCCACCCCGATCCGAAGGCAAGAACGCCGGTGGTGAATGAAGAGGAGGCCAGAACGGTCCGGCATCTCTTTGGGCTTTATGACGAGCTTGGTTGCCTGCGCAAAGTAGAAGAACGGGCAACGGCAGAAGACCTGCGGTCAAAACGGGTTGTTCGGACAGATGGCAGTGTGAAGGGGGATTGTCCGCTGTCACGGGGTCAAATCTATTACCTGCTGCGCAATCCGGTCTATCTCGGAAAAATCCGCCACAAGGATAAGATCTGGGACGGACAACATCCGGCGATCATCGATCAGGACATCTGGGACCGGGTGCAGGAAAAAATGCGACAGGCCTCCAACCGCTCGCGGGCACGCGGCGACTCCGATGCGCGCCAACACTCCACTGACCCCGGGGCCTGGCTCACCGGTCTGCTGTATGACGAAACTGGTGATCGGTTGACGCCGACCCACACCACGCGCAAAGGCCGACGGTTGCGCTACTATATCTCCAATCGACTGATCTCAGGCGGCAAGGATATCTCTGGCTGGCGACTGCCCGGCCCAGCGCTGGAAAACGCGGTCATTGATGTCATCGTCAGACATTTGCAAGACGCCGCCGCGGCGCACCAAGTACTGGCGCAGCCGGAGGCCGGGTCAGCCGAGGCAGTTCAGACTTCAGTTGCGGATTTAGTAACCCGGCTTCTAGGCCATGGCTGTCAGATCGGCGCTGCTCTTCTGGCCAAAGGCAAACTTGCACGAGGACAGATCGACCTCGAATTTAACCCCAAAACTCTGGCAAGCGCACTTGGCATCGCGGCCGATCATCTGCACCCGGATCTCACCCACGTCACCGCATCTTTCGATCTGTGCCGCCGCGGCGTCGAGGCCAAGGTCATCGCCGGAGACATGGCACCCCAACCTGATCCCCACCTCCGGTCCATGCTGATCCGCGCCCATGGCTGGGCCCGTGATCTGAAGGCCGGAGTTCAACTGATGGAGATTGCCCGCCGCGAAAGCGTCCCTGACGCCTTCATCCGCACCCGTGCTCAGCTCGCCTTTCTCTCACCAAAGATTCAAACGGCGATTCTCGACGGGAGCCAGCCGCCCGAACTCACACTCAAGCGTCTGGTCAGCGTGACCCACCCACTTGAATGGTCCGAACAGGAACGCCTGTTCGGCTTCTGACATCTCCAGCTCCTGCGTCCCTGATACAGACTTCGCCCTCCCTGATCCGGCGGAACAATTCCCTGTTCGCACGAGGAAATTCCCTGTTCCACCTTTTAGGGAATTTGCAACATAAACCTCTGAGAAACATACAGTTCTGATAGAAGAAATGACGGAAGTCAGTCCCGGTTTGCGAATATTCCCTGTAAATTGCAGGTTATCAGGGAAATCCAGCCCAAAGCGACCCCGCTAAAATGCGACACTGAGACTCGCGCCTGAATTGTCCTCTGAATGTACGGTTTGCTTCGTCTCTGATTGAAAGCGCATGCGCCAACGCGCGGGAATTGCGTAACAATTCCGGATCAGAAAATACAACTGAAGTGAGACAGGTATGAGTGGCGGGGAGACAGGGATTCGAACCCTGGGGACGCTCTCACGCCCAACGGTTTTCAAGACCGCCGCATTCGACCACTCTGCCACCTCCCCGGCGCAGGCAGCGGTCTAGGACGAACATCGGTTGGTGGCAAGTCCAAAAGAGGGATTTCTTGCCGAAGCCGGACCCGCGGTCTTTCCTTGAAACAACCCGCAGGTTATGATTTGCGCAATGACTGCAGGAGGCCGGCAAAAGAACCGGTCGAACCGCGGTTGGGGCCAGCCACGCAAAGGCCCTACAGGCAAGGGATAACACAATATGAAGCGAGCGACAGAGACACGCTTTGGACCGCGGCCGTTGGCGGTGCTGGTTGTTGCAATGACTGCGCTGACGGGATGTGACGAAGCTTTGAACGCAGGCAAGTCTTCCTCGGAGGCCGCCAGTGACGATGGGCAGACCCAAAGCAACACCACGGAACTGTTCCCCGAAGTCGCCAGCGGCTCTCAGCGCGATGTTGAAGCGCCGGACGTCTTTGAAGTGACCGAGGCCGGGCTCTGGGATGGGCGTCCCTCGTTGGGTGGCATCTGGGTCGCGCACCCCAGCGCGTCTCAGCCCGAGCGGGTCGCCATCAAGAACACAAGCAACAACAAGACCGTGACGGGCGCCTTGTTCCGCCGGGAACGAAACCTGCCCGGGCCGGCCCTTCAGGTGTCCTCGGCAGCGGCTGAAAAACTGGGAATGCTTGCCGGCGCTCCTGCCCGTCTGCAGGTGGTTGCACTCCGCCGCGAAACGATCGAGCCGGAGCCTGCGCCGGAACCCGAAGCAGCCCCGACCGAAGAAACTGCAAACGCCGCCGAAGCAACCGCAGCCGAAGAAGCCACAACGGCCGGGCCCGACGAAAATGTCGAAGAAAAGCCGGCCAAGCGGAAATGGTGGCAGAAAAAGACACCTGAAAACACCGGTGCCGTGGTCGCCGGTGCTGCCGCGGCCGGAGCGGCCGCAAGCGCCGCCGCCGAAGAAACTGCGCCCGCGATTGAGGAAGCGGCAGATGCGTCCGCGACCGCTGCATTGACGGATCCGGTCGTCGCACCGCCACCCGCCCAGAAAAAACGCAAGTGGTGGCAGAAGAAAGATCCCAATGAAATTACCGAGACGCCGCTGGACCCGATCGCAGGTGCTGCCGCCGCCATAGACGCATCCGAGCCGACGCCGGCTGCGGCGGCCAGTGCCACGGCCGCATCGTCGAACCTGACCAAACCCTATGTTCAGATCGGAACGTTCGGGGTTGAAGCGAATGCGAAAGCCGCGGCCGAAAAGGTCCGCACGAACGGATTGGCGGCCGAAGTTCTGGAACTGGAGTCGGCGGGCAAGTCGGTCTGGCGTGTATTGGTCGGCCCTGCCACAACCCGCGCCGAACGCAAGGCGATCCTCGGAGATATGAAAGACCTGGGCTTTACCGATGCCTTTATCGTGAAGAACTGAACAGGAGGGTCCAATGCTGACCTCACTCAAGTCGGCTGTTCTGGCCGCGGGCCTTGCCCTGCTGGCCCTGCCGGTTCACGCCTTCGACACGTCCGCGCGCGCGGCCTACGTGATCGATCAAACGACAGGCACTGTGCTGTTGTCGAAGAATGCCGATGAACCGCTTCCACCAGCATCGATGTCCAAGCTGATGACGCTCTACGTGGCATTCGAAGCTCTGCGCGACGGTCGACTGACGCTGGATGAAACGCTTCCGGTCTCGGAACATGCCATGAGCTATGGCGGCTCGACCATGTTCCTGAACACGCAGGACCGGGTCCGGGTCGAGGACCTGCTGCGAGGCATCATCGTCCTGTCCGGCAATGACGCCTGTGTCGTGATCGCCGAAGCGCTCAGCCCGGACGGTACCGAGGCCGGCTTTGCGCGTTACATGACCCAACGCGCCAGGCAGATGGGCATGAACCACTCGAACTTCACCAACTCGAACGGCTGGCCTGCTGCGGGTCACATGATGTCGGTTCATGATCTGGCCGTACTGGCCGACAGGCTGATCACCGATTTTCCCGAATACTATCCGCTGTTTGCCGAGGAAACCTTCGAATTCGACGGCCGTGCCCCGTCGAACGTGAACAACCGCAACCCGTTGCTGAAACTGGATATCGGTGCCGATGGCCTGAAGACCGGCCACACGCAAGAGGCAGGCTATGGCCTTGTCGGATCGGCCAAGCAAGGCGATCGCCGGGTGGTCTTCGTTCTTTCCGGGCTCGACAGCATCTCTCGCCGGGCAGAGGAGGCTGAGGCCGTGGTTAACTGGTCGTTTCGAAATTTTATCGAGAGGACAGTTGCCAACGCCGAAACGCCGATAG
Source organism: Ruegeria arenilitoris (assembly GCF_013032855.1). Classification (GTDB taxonomy): domain Bacteria; phylum Pseudomonadota; class Alphaproteobacteria; order Rhodobacterales; family Rhodobacteraceae; genus Ruegeria; species Ruegeria arenilitoris. The sequence goes on along the minus strand of NZ_WQDA01000001.1, from coordinate 1,243,688 downwards.
CACAGGCCAAAGTGTGGATGGGCGCGCAAAAGACGGTTGGGCTTGTGCCCGGCGGTGACCTCACCCTTCTGTTTCCCGTTCTGGGCGATCAGAACGTGCAGGCCGAAGTCGTGTATCAAGGCCCGATCAACGCTCCGATCGCCAAGGGCCAACAACTGGCCGAACTTGTGATACAACCCGAAGGTTTGCCCGAAATCCGGCGCCCCCTTGTCGCGGCCGAGGATGTGGCGATGGGCGGGTTTTTGGTGCGGCTGATGACCGTGGGCGGCATCGTCCTGAAAGACATGATCAATACCCCACTGGAGTCGATGTGAGCCCGCGCGGTCTGTTCCTGACATTCGAGGGGATCGACGGTTCGGGCAAGTCCACGCAGGCCCGCAGGCTGGCAGAAAGTCTCGAGGCGGCCGGACATGACGTTGTTCTGACGCGCGAACCGGGCGGTTCGCCCGGGGCCGAGGAAATTCGCCGGTTGGTCCTGGAAGGCGACCCCGACAGGTGGTCGGCTGAAACCGAAATCCTTCTGTTCACGGCCGCACGACGCGATCATTTGGAGCGCACGATCGAACCGGCCTTGAATGCGGGTAAGATCGTGATTTGCGATAGGTTCGCCGACAGCACCCGAATGTATCAGGGCCTGTCGCGCGGAGATCTGCGCGCGTTGGTGGACCAACTCCACGGCCTGATGATCGGCCGCGAGCCTGATCTGACCTTGCTGATCGATATGGATCCGGAAATCGGCCTCTCCCGCGCCAAGGGCCGGCAAGGCACCGAAGAACGGTTCGAGGATTTTGGCCCGGCCCTTCAAAAACGCATGCGCTCGGGTTTCCTTGCGCTGGCGGACGAGTTCAAGGACCGGTTCCGTGTGATCGATGGCAATCGCGACGTGGACAGCGTGGCCGTGGATGTGAGAGAAACCGTCCTGAAGGTTCTGCGGTAATTCACGAATGAGCGACGACACACCCACACCGGACCAGGCGCCCGGCGCGCTTCACCCGCGCGAGACACGCAGACTGTTTGGACAGGATGCGGCCGAGCAAGCCTTCCTGACCGCCTTTGCGTCTGACCGGCTGCATCACGCGTGGCTTCTGACCGGCCCTCGTGGCGTGGGTAAAGCGACCCTCGCATGGCGCATCGCGCGGTTTCTGCTGGCCACGCCGCCGCAACAGGATGACGGGCTGTTCGGCGCGCCCGAGGATCCGACGACACTCGACATCGCGCCGGACCACCCGGTTGCAGCAAGGATGCTGGCGGGGGCCGAACCCGGTCTGGCCGCGATCACCAGATCCCTGAATGATCAGGGCCGCCTGCGTAACGAGATCGTTGTCGATGACATCCGAAAACTGGGGCGCTTCTTCGGCCTCAGTTCAGCGGACGGCGGGCGCCGCGTGGTTATCGTGGATGCGGCAGACGAAATGAATGTCAGCGCCGCAAACGCGTTGTTGAAAATGCTCGAAGAGCCCCCTGCCCGCACGACACTGCTGCTGGTTTCGCATCAGCCGTCACGGCTGTTGCCGACGATCCGCTCGCGGTGCCGTACCCTGCGCCTGTCACCGCTGTCGCCGGAGGACATGAAATCGGCGCTGGCACAGACCGGGGCCGAATTGCCTCCGCAATCCGATCACCTCGCGGCTTTGGCCGCCGGTTCCGTAGGCGACGCGGTACGGCTGATCAATCTGGGCGGGATGGAGATCTATGCCGAGCTGATCCAGATACTTGGCACCCTGCCCCGCCTCGACCGCCAGCGCGCGCTGGCTTTGGCCGAAGCGGCCGCGCAGCGCGGAGCAGCCGAGCGCTATGACCTGCTTTTGAATCTGATTGACATCGCCCTTTCTCGCCTTGCTCTGACAGGTGCGACCGGCGCGCCTCCGCAGCCCGAAGCTGCGCCAAACGAAGCCGAAGTTCTGTTGCGCCTGTCATCCTCGCGCCCACAAGCCTTGGGCTGGGCCGAGGCCGCATCCATCATCACGGCCCGTGCGCGGCACGGGCAGGCGGTGAACCTTGACCCTGCCGCCGTCGTCCTAGATACGGTGTTCAAGATTCAGGAAACCGCCGGTCCGAGCAGATGAGCGACACGCCCCAACCTCCCGCAATCACTGACAGCCATTGCCATCTGGATTTCCCGGATTTCGAGGGCCAGTTGGACGCAATCATCGCTCGTGCGGTCGAAGCGGGCGTGACACGCATGGTGACGATCTGCACACGTCTGCGCAATGAGCCGACCGTGCGCGCGATCGCCGAAACACATGCCCCGGTTTTCTACGCTGCGGGCACCCATCCCATGAGCGCGTCCGAAGAGCCACTGGCGAGCGTCGACGAACTCGTCGCATTGTCCCGACATCCGAAATTTGTCGGCATCGGCGAAACGGGGCTGGACTATCACTACACCGCCGACAGCGCCGAAATACAAAAACGCTCGTTGAGGGTTCACATTCAGGCCGCCCAAAGTACAGGCCTGCCGCTGATCATTCACGCCCGTGCAGCCGACGAGGACATGGCGGCGATCCTGCAGGACGAGTTTCGGAACGCACCTTACTCCTGTGTGATGCATTGCTTCTCGTCTTCGGCCGAACTGGCACGGGCAGCGTTGGATTTGGGGTTCTACCTCTCCATGTCCGGCATCGCGGCCTTTCCAAAAAGCCAAGAGCTGAGGGATATCTTTGCGGCAGCGCCTGTCGATCGAATTCTGATAGAGACCGACGCACCATACCTGGCCCCGCCGCCGCACCGGGGCAAGCGGAACGAGCCCGGCTATACCACTTTCACGGCCCGGGTCGGCGCCGAACTGTTCGGCCTGGACTACCCGGATTTCGCCGCGCAGACCCAAGCGAATTTTGATCGACTGTTTGCGAAGGCGGCCGCCTACCCGGTTGCCGCATGAGCATGCTGCGGTTCACGATCCTGGGCTGTGGCTCCTCTGGCGGTGTCCCCCGGTTGGGTGGGCATTGGGGAGACTGTGACCCGCAAAATCCGCGCAATATCCGCCGCCGATGCTCGATGCTGGTTGAACGGGACGGGCCGGACGGCACGACCTCGGTTCTGATCGACACGACCCCGGACATGCGCAGCCAACTGCTGGACACCGGAACCGGACGCCTCGACGCCGTTGTCTACACACACTCACATGCCGACCATGTCCACGGCATCGACGACCTGCGCATGATCGTTTTCAACATGCGCACGCGGGTGCCCGTTTGGGCGGATGGCGACACGCAAAACGCATTGCTGGGGCGGTTCGGCTACGCCTTCATTCAACCCGAAGGCTCGCCCTATCCACCGATACTCGACCTGAAGACAATTGACGGCCCGTTCGAGATAGACGGCCCGGGAGGATCAATCCCGTTTCGCCCGTTCAAGGTGAACCACGGATCGATCGATGCGCTTGGTTTTCGTATGAACAACCTGGCCTATCTGCCTGATGTTGCGGAAATCTACGATGATGCCTGGCCCGAGCTTCAGGGATTGGACTGCCTCGTGATCGACGCGCTGCGCCGGAACCCACATCCGACCCATGCCCACCTGGAAAAGACCCTTGGCTGGATCGAACAGCTAAAGCCGGCTCGGGCGGTCCTGACCAATATGCACATCGATCTGGACTATGCAGCCGTCGATGCCGAGACCCCGGACCATGTCGAGCCTGCCTATGACGGCATGGTGATCCGGCAGCCATTGTAGGACATCGGATTGCACGCGCTTCCCCCAGCTCTGAGCGAACAGCCTGGATTGAGGTCGTGACATGTTGCAAAGCCTGATCGACGTCATCCTTCCGGTCTTTCTTGTGATTGGGGCCGGCTATGTCGCGACGCTGACGGGCTACTTCAAAGAAGTTCATATTGACGGGTTGATGAAGTTCACGCAGGGGTTCGCAATCCCCTGCCTGCTGTTTCTGGCCATCGCCCATCTGGACCTGAGCGCCAGCTTTGACCCGCGCCTTCTGGGCAGTTTCTATACCGCCGCAGCTCTGTGTTTTCTTGCGGGGGTTTTCGGCGCTCGCCTGATATTCAAGCGCGAATGGGAAGACTGCGTCGCAATCGGGTTCTGCTGCCTGTTCTCGAACTCGGTCCTGCTGGGCCTGCCGATCACCGAACGCGCCTATGGGCCCGACAACCTGACCGGAAACTATGCGATCATCGCGTTCCACTCGCCGTTCTGCTACTGCGTCGGCATTACCGTGATGGAGGTCATCCGCAACCGAGGCAATGGCGGTATGCGCATGGCCCGATCGGTGCTTTCGGCAATGTTCAAGAACGCACTGATCTTGGGTATCGCTCTGGGCTTCATCGTCAATCTCACGGGCGTCGGCATTCCGGCTGTGGCAGACGAGGCCCTGAGCCTGGTGACCCGCGCCGCATTGCCCGGCGCCCTGTTCGCCCTGGGTGGAGTTCTGGTCAAATACAAGCCCGAAGGCGACCTGCGGACAATCGGCTATGTTTGCTGCGTTTCACTTGTTCTGCATCCAAGCCTGGTCTGGTTGTTCGGTACAGCGACCGCCCTGCCGCAAGATCTTTTCCGCTCGGGCGTTCTGAACGCGGCGATGGCGCCCGGTTTCAACGCCTACATCTTCGCCAACATGTATGGCCGGGCCAAACGAGTTGCCGCCTCTTCGGTCTTGATTGGCACAGGCGTGTCCATTCTTACGGTATGGATGTGGTTGACGTTGCTCGGATAAAGACGAATTGACTTTGCGGGAGGGCGCCACACCTATCCCGAAACAGAACAAGGAAGCCCCAGCATGCCGACTGCCGTCATCGTAGCGCATGGCCAACCCTCCGACCCAGGTCCGGCCGAGGCATCTCTGGCCATACTGGCCGCTCGGATCGATCAACTTACGGATAGAGTCACAGTCAGATCGGCGACCCTCGCCGCGCCAGGCGCGTTGGAAAAGGTCCTTGATGACATTCCGGACGGCAGCGCGATTTATCCATTGTTCATGGCGAAAGGATGGTTCGTGACTTCTGCGCTTCCCAAGCGCCTTGAAGGGCGCGCAGTTCGGCAACTCGACCCGTTGGGCGTTGACCCGCAGCTACCCAACCTGGTGGCGCGCGCCCTGCAACCCTTGATCGACGAGCTAGGTTGGAGCACCACGTCCACGGATCTGCTTATTGCCGCACACGGCTCAGGCCGCAGCCGCAACCCGGCAGCCGTCACCCACGAATTCGCTGACCGTTTGGCCGGGTTGATATCACTGAAATCAATCCGCTGTGGATTTGTCGAAGAACCCCCATCGATCAGTGACGCCGCCCAAATGACCGGGGATCATGCGATCTGCCTGCCGTTCTTTGCCTGCACCGGGGGCCACGTGTTGGATGATATTCCCGCCGAGCTGGGCAAGGCCGCATTTCGTGGCCCGGTGCTGCCTGTGGTCGGCGAGTTGGATGAAATCCAGTCGCACATCGCGCGGACATTGGACGGGGCTTTCGCTGAGTAGTCAAGCAACCAGCCTACCGACGCACCGGTCTACTCCGGTGCCCGCGCCTCTTCGGAATAGAAGCGATGGCACGACCGACCGTTTCGCTTGGCCTCGTAAAGGGCCAAATCCGCCGCGTGCAGAATCTCAGCCGGTTTCGGGGACAGAAACTGTGACGTAAGTGCGGTCCCGATGCTCGCCGAAATCGCGCAGGTCTCGCCCTCGAAAACCATCGGTTTCTGAAGGCGGCCAATCAGGCGATTGGCGATCCGTTCAAGCTGAGCCCTGCTCGACAGGCTTTTGAATATCAGAACAAATTCATCGCCGCCGATCCGGGCGACCGTGTCGTCGCTGCGGGTTTCTTCCAGCATGATCCGGGCGGCCTGGGACAGCACATAGTCGCCCGCGGCATGCCCCAATTCGTCGTTCACGGCTTTGAAGAAATCCAGGTCCAGATGCATCAACGCAAAAGTGGATTTCGTTGAAACCAAATGCTCGAGAATGTGGTCCATCGCGCGCCGGTTCTTGAGGCCGGTCAGAGTATCCGTATAGGCCTGTTCCTCGGCCGCAAGCATTGCCCCCTGAAGCCGCAGGTTCAACGACCTCGAAGCCTCCATCGCCGCAGACTTGGCTTCGACCAGGTAGAGCAACTCAATCGCAAGGTCGGTTCCCGAGAAATCCGCACTTGTCAGGGCATAATCCCGTACAGCGTCCAGGATCGAGATCCCGAAGGACAGGTTGATAACCGCGCCTGCATCGTCAGGCAGCGGCGCCACCAAACCCTTCAATGCTGTGCGCGGTTCATCGTGAAGCTTGAGATGAAGCTTGGTACCTGCCGTCGCCATCAACGCCGGCAGAGTCGTCACGGTTCTGGGCCTTACCAGTTCAAATATTTCCAGAAATTCGCTGCCAACCAACGGCTGGTCGGGGCGCAGTTTTTGCAGTGTCGGCCCGACCTGAAGGATACGCCCATCCTGATCCACCAAGGTGAACATCGGGCACAACGTCTCCAACATCCTGCCCAGTTGATCCAGATCCATCATCAGTTCCGCGCCCCCAGATCAAAGTGACGACCCTCGGCAAAGGCGCTTTCGACCAGAACCATCGAGATGACGTCCACCCCGCCCCTCTGCCCGGCATGCCTCAGAATCACGAGCGCGCCATAGTCGTCCGCCATTGCTCGCAAGATCCCGATCATGACATTGGCATACCCATCCAGCCCGGGATGGCAGCGCAGTTCGAATTCTGTGGGCGAACGCTCCAGCAGTTCCAGGGCAGGCAATTCAAGGTCAGAGACCGCCAGTTTGACCCGGTCGGCCAGATCATCCAAAGACTGCAGAAACTCGACATAGGTAACGCCGCCAAAGCGCAGAAGGCGCCGCAATCCTTCCATGTTGGGGTGTGAGACCAGATAGGTTCCGAGATCTTCCAGAAACTCGTCCCGCGAACGGTTCAATTGATCGCAGACCACGTCCAGCAGGCGATATGACTTTTCCCGGTCGTAGACGAGCATCGCTTCGAACTCGGCGAACCCAAGTTCAGCGGCCTCGGTCGCCCGAAGCCAGCGCTCACGCCCATAGGTCGCGCATACAAACGATTGAACTGCCCTGTTGATCAATCCGTGCATGAATGCCCTCAAAAAGGTTTCATGCCGATCCCACCTCAAAGATCTTAACAAAGGCCAAATGCGGCAGTTCAAGATGCGGAAAATTCACGGAAATCTCAGGATGAGATATCCTGCCGTTCCAGCTGCCTGCCCGATGATGCGCTATCAGAAATCGGTCGGCGCGCCCCCTTCGGCTTTGCGACGTGCGACGAAGTCAGCCAGTTCCTCTCGGATCGCCTCATCCATGGGCGGAGCCTCAAAGCTGTTGATGATCTCCTTGAACATCAGATGCGCCCGTTCGGCTGTCCAGATCCCGCCCGCGACTTCCCAGCCCTCGTAGTTTTTCCAATCGCTCAGGAAGGGTTGATAGAACGCGGTGGTATAGCGATCCTGCGTGTGTTGGATGCCAAAGAAGTGCCCATCGTTCCCGACCGCGCGGATGGCTTCCAGTGCGATTTCGTCCGGGCCTGTGGCGCAGATCTCGGGCTGCATATATCTTTGGATTTGCTGCAATATCTCGCAGTCCATGATGAACTTCTCCGGGCTCGCGATCAGGCCGCCCTCCAGCCATCCGGCCGCGTGATAGACCATGTTGGTCCCCGACTGCACCGCCGCCCAGAGTGAATTCGACGTCTCCCAGACAGCTTGGCCGTCCGGCACATTGGCCGCGCAGACACCGGACGAGCGCAAGGGCAGCCCATAGAACCGCGCCATCTGGCCGGTCATCTGGGTCGACCGGATGTATTCAGGCGTGCCAAACGCGGGCGCACCGGACTTCATGTCGACATTCGAGGTGAACGTCCCGATGACACATGGGATGCCGGGCCGGACGTACTGGAACAAGGCAATCGCACACAGCGCCTCGGCCAGCGACTGCGCAACGGCACCGGCCATGGTTACCGGGGCCATCGCCCCCGCCAAAGTGAACGGCGTGACGACAATGGCCTGCCCCCGCCGGGCCAGCCGCAGGCACCCGTCGATCATCGGGTGGTCGTGTTTCAGAGGCGAGGTCGAGTTAATGTTGGTGTACATGCGCGGTGACGCCTCGAATTCCTCGTGGCTGAGACCGCCTGCGATGCGCACCATTTCCATGACATCCTCTACGCGCTCTTTGCCCAACGAATAGGCATGCATCGCCTTGTCCGTCAGCGTCAGCTTGTCATAAAGGACATCCAGGTGCCGGACGCTGGCGTGCAGGTCAACCGGCTCGACCGGGTAGCCTCCGGCAAAGTGGATGCAGTTGAAATACTGCGTCAACTTCAACAGGTTCTGGCACATTTCGCGGTTGCCGGGAACCTTCTTGCCGATCTCCATGTCCCAGTAGTTCGGCGGTGACGAGACATTTCCGAACAACATCGTCTTGCCGCCGATCTCGATCGTGTGGTTCGGGTTGCGCGGCGTGATGGTAAAGGTCGACGGCGCCTTGGCGACCATTTCCATAACGAAGTCACGACCCATGCGCACGTTGTCGCCGTTGACGATGCATCCAGCTTCACGCAGGATCTCCAAGGCTTCCTGATTGTAGAACTCGATGCCGATTTCCTCGAGAATACGCATGGCGCCGTCATGGATGGCTTCGACGCCCTCGGGGCCCAACGGTTCGGTTGGCCGGTCGATGTTGATCGGCGGGTTCCATGGCATCTGGTCGATGACTGCCGCACCGCGGCGCGCTGCAGCGCCTGCGCGTCCACCACCCCTGCGCTTGCGAGTATTCGTGTCGGCCATCTGTTCCTCCGGCGATTGTTACTCTCAAACAAGACCCGAAGTCCGGTCTCTGGCCGCTCTGTCTGCGACAGCCAAGGTCGGTTTCAACTCATGAACCGCCGATTTTCAGGCAAGGCGCTTTAACGAAGGTTCAGCCAGCCGGGGATGTGGCTGATATCGGGAAGAACGACATCAGCCATCGGTGCAAGATCCTCAACCTTTGCCAATCCAGTCAGAACACCGATAGTGGTCATGCCGGCGGCGCGACCGGCCTCCAGATCGTGCAGACTGTCGCCGACCATGGCGATCCGGTCCGGTGGGACGCCAACATGTTGAGCAAAAGCCAACAACTGGCCGGGCCCAGGCTTGAACCCGTGGCCACTGTCATACCCCGCAATGAAATCGAAATAGGTCTCGATTCCGACCGAGGCCAGGTGCCGTTTCGCCGGCATCTCGCCGTCATTGGTCGCAACACCCAGCTTCTTGCCGGCGTCTTTCAGGAATTGCAGAAAAGGTGCAAGCGCAACGGCCTCGACCTGAGGCGCATGGGCAGAAGCCGCATTCAAGGTCTGAACCAGATCCTCGCGGGACCAGCCGTCAAGGTCGGGGAACAAGGCGTCGGCGACCTCGTCGACGGTGCCAGCGATCACGATACTGTCCTCGGAATAGGTCCCTGTCGCGAAGTCAAAGCCAATGCTCTTTCCAAGCACGGACGCACGCGCATTGTCGCCCTCGCTCAGACGCAGCAGCACCGCCTTGCCGAACGCCCCCCACGTGGCGGCGAAATCAAACAGGGTTCCGTCCTTGTCAAAAACCAGCGCATCAATCGACATGCATTCTTGCTCCTGCGCGGACCCGTTCAGGTCCAATGAACATCCGCGCCGCCTGACAGGACGCTTCGGGCCTGGGCCGGTTGATCGTAGGGGACAGCGTTTGCGTCACAAAAGGCCAACACCCACGAATCGTCAAGCATCAGAAATTCCAGCACCGAAGCAAGAAACTCGGGCTCTGTGGCGCGGTCCCTCAGGTCATCCGTCGAGGCGCCGGTCGAACCAAGGAAAACAGGCAACAATTCATCGTTCCCAACAAGCCACCCAAGCGCTTTCAAGGCCAGAGTTTCGGCGAATTCGGCAGAGATCGGCATGATCAGGCCCCGGTTCGAAGATTTGGAAAGGGTTTGTTAACCAGACTCATAAACACTTTGGCAAGGCATGCAATCTACGGTGAAAACAATGTCCGTGCAGGGAACCATCCTTGTCCTCGACGGGGTCTCGACCAATCGCATCATGCTGAAGGTGCAGCTGACGGCGGCGTGGTATCATGTCGTGCAGGGCGAGAAGCTGGCTGGTCTTGGGGCGTTGCTGCGGCGGACCCGGCCGGATCTGGTGCTGACGGCCCAGACACTACCCGACGGAGACGCGGGCGACGTCAAAAGATTGATGCTGTCCGTTCCGGCCCTGCAGGATGTCCCTGTGGTCGCGATTGCGCCTCAGAACGATCGGACCGCCCGGCTGCGGAACCTGTCCGAGGGGCTGGATGACGTTCTGGCCTATCCGTTCAAAGATACGCTGTTGCTGGCGCGTGTGCGAAGCCTGCTGCGCGCCCGTGCGGAAACTCAGGATCTGAAGAACAGTGGCAACCCTCAATCCGTGGGATTTGCCGAAGCCCCCGCAGCAATGATCACGCCCGCGCGGCATGGTCAGATCGCCGTCTTGGCCCACACCGCACGTACTCGCACGCTGTGGCACAAGGCCCTGAACGGACGAACGCAGCATTCGGTGTGCAGCCATACCCTGCCCAACCTCAGCGGAGTCTTGTCCGGCACCATACCTGACGCGATTGTTGTCGAATTGAACAGCGATCCATCCGGCCTGAACATGTTGGCCGACCTCAAATCCCGCACCGGCACTCGGCGGACCGCTCTGATCGGAATCATTCCCGATGACAACGCCACTCTTGCCGCCGAGGCCCTGGATCGCGGCGCCGATGCAATTTGCCTCGGAGGGTTCTGCCCTGACGAAGTATCGCTTCGGGTCGAGGCGTTGATTGCACGCAAGGCGCATGACGAGCAAATGCGCGACTCATTGCGCCGTGGGATTGAGGAATCGTGGATCGACACGCTGACCGGCCTGAACAACCGTCGTTTCGCACAGACCGCGATGGACCAATTGCTGCACAGTTCGGTGCACAAACAGCGGGGTTTTGCGATCATGCTGGCCGACCTGGACCACTTCAAATCCATCAATGACCGTTATGGCCACAGTGCCGGTGACAGGGTTTTGGTCGAGGCCGGAAAACGGATGAAGCGCGCTTTCGGACCTGACGGCTTCCTCGCCCGCATCGGAGGAGAGGAATTCCTGTTCGGACTGCCAAACGCGACCCGCGAAAAGGCGCTCAGGAAGGCGGCCGATATCTGCAGCGGCGTCAGCAGCGTACCGATCGTCCTGCCGGACATTCCTGCCCGGCTTCCGGTGACGGTCAGCATCGGGCTGAAGGTATGCGAGCCACCCTTCTCCCCACTTCCAGACGGCTCACTGTCGGCCGAAAGCCTGATCAAATGCGCGGACAAGGCGCTTTATGCGGCAAAACAGGCAGGCCGGAACCAGGTGTGGATGAAACAGAACGCGGCCTAAGCGGGTCAGTCCTTGCGTTTCTTGGGATCCGGGCGCCGCTTCAACACGTCTTCCAAGCGGTCGGCATAAGCTTTTCGTTCTTCGTCGGACATGGCCGAAACCCGAGCCAGCCATTGCTCTTGCAGAGCCGCCTGGATTTCGTCATTCGCCCGGGCTTGTTCTTCCAGCAAGTTCTGGACTTCATCTCGGTCGAACGGAACGGCCCGCAGCGCTTTGCCAAGCGCCTTGAAATCACGAGACCTTTTCTCGGCCCCGCGCCGATGCTTGTCGGCCAGATCGCCTCTCAACGCCTTGCGTTCCGGATCAGGAAGAGCGCGGTACAGGGCAGGTCCAAATCCGGGAGGAACATCGTCCCGCACACCGTGAAACCGCAGCGCAGTCCCGATGATCACCCCGGCGACCAGCAGGTTCAGGCCAAGGGATACCACCAATAGCACAGGCACCCAGCGCCTTGGGGGTTTAACGTCTTCATTCATTCCGCTTCCTCCAGAAACGCGGCCTCGAGACCGAGATTGGCGACCATGTAGGATGCATCCTGGGTCATTATGTAATTTGCCGGGTCCGGCAGAAAGGACGGCGCGGCAAAACCGACCCATGCGCCAACCACGCTGGCCGCCGCAAGCCCACTGAGCGCCTGCCAGCCCCCGAGACCGGCAACGAGATTGCCCAAAAACCCCTGTGACTTGGGTTTCGCTGTTTTTGTCGCCGCAAGCCGGATGGCCTCGGCATCCGTCAGGATACGAACGGCCAAATCGCCGGGCAGATCAACATGTGCCTGCCGTGCCTCGGCAAACAAGAGATCCAGTTCTGTATCTTGGTCAGACATGGTCATACCCCAACTCTTCCTGACGGCCTGACAATATGGCCGTCAACGACCGCTTTCCGCGGGCAACAAGACTTTCTACCGCTTCTACGGAAATCCTCATGATTCCCGCGATTTCCGGATTGGACAACTCCTCGATATGCCTGAGTATGACAGCTTCGCGCTGCCGTTCGGGCAATTGTGCCAAGGCCGCTTGCAACGCATCCACGCGGGCGTTTTGCTGCATTCGGTCCACGACACTGGGCTGGTCGTCCTCAGGCTCTGGCACATCGTCCAATGTGCCTGCCGTTTTCTTCCGCCGTAGATCGACACACAGGTTCAAGACCACGCGGTACAACCAGGTCGAGATCTTGGCCTGCCCCGGAACCCAGTCCGCCGCCACTTTCCACAGCCGAAGCATCGCTTCCTGGGTTACGTCTTCGGCCTCTGCCGTGTTGTTCAACATGCGCAGAGCAACCGAATAGCACCGCGGCCCCAACCGATCGGTCAACAGGCGTGCTGCCTGGGCGTCGCCTTCGGCAAACCGCTTCAGCAACACGTCGTCGCTGCAGGCATCCGCGGCGAACGTGTCGCCGCGGACAGTATGCGCAGAGGACGGCACGTCCTTCATCCTGCGTCAGTTGTTGTCTGGGTCCGGGCGGCCACCCTTCTTGTGGTGCCGACCCATTCCATCCCGTGCATTGGCGAACTCCTGCTCGGACAGAGATCCGTTTCCATCCGCATCAAGGCGGTCAAACATCTTGTCAGCCCGGCGCGGTTTCGGCAACTCGTCCGCAGTCAGAAAGCCGTCTTTGTCGGCATCATGACGCTCGAACATGTCGGAAACGCGGTCGTTTGCCTTCTTCTGGGCCTCGGCCTGCATTTCTTCGACGCTGATCTTTCCGTCACCGTCGGTATCGGCCGATGTGAACTTCTGCAGGCGATGGGCCTCCATCTCGGCCTTGGTCACCTGGCCGTCCCCGTTGGCATCCAGCTCCTGAAAGCTGACCGGTTCACGGTCGCGAGGTCCTTTGGCCAGCGCAGCCGTCCCGGTGACGGCAACTGCAGACAGAATGATGGCCGAGATAAATTTTGCGCTCTTCATTGCTCGTTTCCTTTGTTGTCGCGGCCCTGTGCCGCTGCTTACATTCATTCAAACGCAGCCCGGCAAAGTTTCCGTCGCTGTCCGCGAATTTTTTTCCGGCATTGAAACCTGCATTTCCGGTCAATATTTTGGAGAGGGTCGGTGCAAAGCGACGCACCCCCCTTTTCTGCGGGATGAAACAAGCGCAATATCCCCGAAATCCGAGCGCGAGTATCAAGATGACAGATCAAACCATCGACACCCTCTCTCAGGAGGAACGCCCCACGTGGCCCGCCATCGTGAAAGGGTTCCGGTGCAAATGCCCCAATTGCGGCAAAGGCAAGCTGTTGCACAGCTACCTGAAGGTGAATGATACCTGCGCAGACTGCGGTCAGGAATTGTTTCACCACAGGGCAGATGACGGGCCGGCCTACTTGACCATTCTGCTGGTCGGACACCTTTTGGCTCCGGCGCTGCATGTCACTTACGTCGGCCTGCGCCCGTCTCCGTGGGCCATGGCAATCGGCTTTTCGATAGCTTGCGTTGCCCTGTCGCTGTTCCTTCTTCCCAGACTCAAAGGAGCGGTCGTCGGCTTTCAATGGGCCCGGAAGATGCACGGGTTCGACGACAGCAAGTGACCCGTCAATGCAGCTGAGCTTCTCATGACCGTGGACAAATCCACAATTCGCGACGCCGCGACGATCATCGTTTTGCGCGACCGTTTTCGAACCCCGTCGATCCTGATGGGCCAACGTGGTGCCGCGGCGGCCTTCATGCCGAACAAGTTCGTGTTTCCGGGGGGTGCCGTGGATGCTGAAGACGCGCAAGTTCCGCTGGCCACTCCGGTACCCGAGATTTGCCAACAAAGGCTGAGCGATCAGGCTCCTGCCGGACTGCATGTGCCACTGGCGGCAGCGGCAATTCGCGAGTTGTGGGAGGAGACCGGCTTTATCCTCGGTGTCCGCGACACCTGGCCGGGTCCGGTTCCACATGCCTGGACCGGCTTCGCGGAAAGAGGCTACATTCCGTCGGCCGAAGCGCTGCAGTTCGTGTTCCGCGCGGTAACCCCGCCCGGACGTCCACGCCGGTTCGACGCCCGTTTTTTTCTTTTGGACGCAGATGCCATTGCCGATGATCTGGACGATTTCAGCCAGGCTTCGGATGAACTGTCACATCTACAGTGGATTCCGCTGGAACAGGCGCGGGAGTTCGACTTGCCGTTCATCACCGAGGTTGTTCTGTCGGAAGTCGAGGCGCGCGTATCAGATACAACGCCCCCCGACTCTGTGCCGTTCTTTCTGAACAACGAAGAAGCCAGTCTGTTCCAGCGCCTCAAGGGCCACCCGATGCCCGAAACAGACTGAGCCGCCTTATTTCATTCGGCTTATTACAACTGTGACTTCGGGCTTTTTGCCGATTTCGATCTGTGCACTTTGTCGAACGATGCGACGCATGGCTTCTTCCAGCTTGTCATCGTCCCGCAGCGTTTTGACCTCAGCCCGCATCAGGAACTGGTTCAGGTCCTCTTCCAGCACCTCGATCAATCCGGCCCGCGACACGACGGTTTCCGGCAGCCCCATGGTATCGCACCAAGGTTCGCCCAGTGGCTCATCGTCTTCGTCCAGGATGACAGTTACGGTCACGTGCCCGTTCAGAGCCATGCGGATACGGTCCCGCACCACACCGTCCAGCGCGCCAATCTTGACGGAACCGTCCAGGTAGGTCCGGCCGGTCTCGACATAATCCACGACCTCGGGCGCGTTCCCCGACAGATCCAGCATCGTGCCATTGACCGCCAGGACACCGGCACGACCTGCGGCCTCGGCCAGCTTGGCGTGTTCCCGCAGATGCCTGTGTTCACCGTGCATTGGAACGACGATCTGAGGATCGACCAAGGCATGCATCTGCTCAAGATCAGGGCGGTTGGCGTGGCCGGAAACGTGGTACAAGCCAGCACTGTCATCGACCACGTCGACGCCTTTTTCGCTCAGTTGGTTCATGATGCGGATCACACCGCGTTCATTCCCCGGAATGGTCTTCGAGGAGAAAAGGAACAGGTCGCCATCCTTCAGCTCGATCCCCCGGTATTTGCCGCGCGCCAACTGCGCGCTGGCCGCGCGGCGCTCACCCTGGCTGCCGGTGACGATCAGCATCAGGTTCTGGCGGGGCAGATCCAAGGCTTCCTCAGCGCTGATCACGCGCGGAAAATCAGACAGGATACCGGTTTCGGTCGCAGCCTCGATCATGCGGCGCATGGCCCGGCCCAACAGAACCACCGAACGACCCGCCCGATGCCCGGCCTCGGCCAGCGTTTTGACCCGCGCGACATTCGACGCAAAGGTCGTTGCAACCACCATACCGGTCGCGTCCTCGACCAATTGGGTGATGGCCGGCCCAACCTCTGACTCCGAGCGACCGGGATGCGAGGAAAACACGTTGGTGCTGTCACAAACCAACGCCTTGACCCCAGGCTTGGCCACTTCGGCCCAAAGATCGGGATCAAACGGTTCGCCCACAACCGGATTGGTGTCCAGTTTGAAATCACCGGTATGCACGACACGGCCAGCCGGCGTGTCGATCACCAGCGCCGCACTCTCGGGGATCGAATGCGAAACGGGCAGGAACCCGACCGTAAACGGACCTGCCTTGATCTGCTCGGGCCAGGCGGAAACGGTGCGCACGGCTTCGGGCGGATGTCCGGCATCTTCCATTTTGCGGCGGGCGATATTTGCGGTGAAAGCACGCGCGTAGACCGGCGCGCCGAGGGCCTCATGACAATGGGCCACGGCGCCGACGTGATCCTCGTGCGCATGGGTGACGAAGATCGCCTCAAGCCGATCCGCACGTTCCTTCAACCACGAAATGTCGGCGTAGATCAGATCGACGCCCGGCGTTGTATCCATGTCGGGAAAGGTCACGCCCAGATCGACCAGGATCAGACGTTCCTGACCGGGTTTGCCATAGCCGTAGACATAGGCGTTCATACCGATTTCGCCCGCGCCGCCGAGCGGCAAGTAGATCAGTCTTTCGCTGCTCATGCCGAGCCAGTATCCTTGTTGTAGCGATGGATCACGGTAAGCCCGTGCATCGTCAGATCGTCTTCAATTGCATCAAAGCCCACATCGGCCTGATCGAACAGCGGTGCAAGACCGCCCGTCCCTATGACCTTCATGGGCATTCCGTATTCCGCCTTGATCCTGTCGATCAAACCTTCGATGAGGCCGGAATACCCCCAATACACACCTGACTGGATACATCCAACCGTGTTTGTGCCGATGACTTTCTCGGGACGCGTCACGTCGATATGCGGCAGAGCTGCAGCGCCCTGGTGCAAGGCCTCGAGACTGAGGTTCACGCCGGGGGCGATCACTCCTCCGACATAGGCGCCATCAGCGGCGACCACATCGAAATTCGTGGCGGTCCCGAAATCCACCACCACGACATTCCCGCCGTGCCGATCAAAGGCACCGGCCGCATTCGCCAGACGGTCCGGACCGGGAATCGTCCCTTCATCAACGCGCGGCGCCACCGGCAACTCGCAATCGGGCTTGCCCACCACCAACGGCCGGCATCCAAAGAACCGGTCGGCAAAGACGCGCAGGTTGAACACCACCCGCGGCACCGTCGAGGCGATGATGACGTCGGTGATGTCAGCCTCGATCCCGTAATGTTTCACCAGGGTCGAGTACCAGGTGAAATAGGCATCGGCCGTGCGGGCATGATGGGTCGAGGTGCGCAGCGTGCACAGGAATTTCTCGCCATCCCAGATCGAGAAAACGGTGTTCGTGTTGCCGCAGTCAATGGCCAGAAGCATATGCGCCCCTTTCAGAAATAGACGTCTGCCGCCGGAATGCTGACGCGGCCCTTGGCGGTGTTTAGGACAAGGTTGCCGCCCGCGTCCACCGTTTCAAAGGTCCCGACGGTTTCCGAAGCACCTGTGCGCGCGGTAATCACCTCGCCCAGCTTCGCGGCTCGGGCCAGCCACGCTTTGCGGATCGGTTCAAACCCGTAGGTAACAAACTGGTGTTCGAGCTTTGCGTAGGCATCGGCGAGTTCGGTCAGAAAATCCTCGGCGGACACCTGAGCCCCGGTTTCCGACAACAACGAAACGGGCCGCAGAGCTCCCTGCTCAACTGTCTCAGGATCAGGCGCGTCTGCGAGGTTCACCCCGATGCCGATCGCAAGGTGGGATACGTCGCGCCCCTGCCCCGTGCTTTCCAACAGGATGCCGGCCAGTTTCCCGCCGTTCAACAACACGTCATTCGGCCATTTCAATGCGAACCCCTGTGCGCGACCGGTGACCGAAACACAGGCATCAAAAAGCGCCAGCGCGGCAACAAAGCTGCGAAGGGCTGCCTGCTCTGGATTGCCCTCGGGCCGCAGCAACAAGGTTGCTGCCAGGTTGCCCTGGGGGTTGGACCACGCCCGGCCGCGCCTGCCACGCGCGGCGGTTTGATGATGCGCCATGATCCAGACCGGACCTGTTGCAGTGGGTGCGATCCGCGCGGCCTCATTCAGGGTGCTGTCAACTTCCTGCAGGATATGCAGACCGTATCCTTGGGGCCAGGTGCTCATGCCAAAAAGGCCCGGCCTGATGGCCGAGCCCCTTTCCAGATTTTGTTGAAACGGTCAGTTGACAAGCGTCGTCGCCGCGGCTGCCGCTGCGCCCTCGATCCCGAACTGGTAGAC
The DNA here is from genome assembly GCF_013032855.1 of Ruegeria arenilitoris. Taxonomy (GTDB): domain Bacteria; phylum Pseudomonadota; class Alphaproteobacteria; order Rhodobacterales; family Rhodobacteraceae; genus Ruegeria; species Ruegeria arenilitoris. The sequence goes on along the minus strand of NZ_WQDA01000001.1, from coordinate 1,225,766 downwards.
CACACCGATCAACATCAATGCGGCCGACCCCATCAGAGCAATCCACAATACCGGGGTCGAGCGGGTTTCGATCGGATCTTCGTTTTCGTCGCCGAAATACATGTAGAAGACGATCCGCAGGTAGTAGAAGGCACCGATCACCGAGGCGATTGCCGATGCAATAACCAACCCAATCAGGTCAGCTTGCACTCCGGCCTGCCAGACGCCGAACTTGGCGAAGAACCCCAGCATTGGCGGTACGCCGGCAAGGCTGAACATCAGGATCAGCACGGCCAGCGCCTTGCCCGGGTCCCGCTTGGAATACTGGCGCAGGGCGTCGATGTCTGTCACCGGCTTGCCGTCGCGCTCCATCATCAGGATGAAGGCGAAGGTGCCGATATTCATGGTCACATAGATCGCCAGATACATCAGCATCGCTTTGACACCCAATTCGGTGCCCGCGGCCAGACCGATCAGCGCGTACCCCATATGTGCAATTGACGAATAGGCCATCAGCCGTTTGATGTCGCGCTGCCCGATGGCAGCCACGGCCCCCAGCAACATCGACAGGACCGAAAGCAGCACGATCACCTGCTGCCAGTCCGCGATGGCACCGCCGAACGCATCATGCAGAACGCGCGCGAACAAGGCCATCGCTGCAACTTTGGGTGCGGTTGCAAAGAAAGCCGTCACCGGAGTGGGCGAGCCCTCGTAAACGTCCGGTGTCCACATGTGGAACGGAACCGCCGAAATCTTGAATGCCAAACCCGAGATCAGCAGAACAAGGCCAAACAGAAGCCCAACCGAGACATCGCCGTGATGCACCGTGTTGATGATGCCCGAGAACAGCGTCGTACCGGTGAACCCATAGACCAGAGATGCGCCGAACAGCAGCAATCCCGAACTGAGCGCACCCAAAACGAAATACTTCAGCCCCGCCTCGGTCGATTTGGCGCTGTCACGGCGCAGGGCCGCCACGACATACAGAGACAGCGACTGCAGCTCGAGACCCATATAGAGCGACATCAAATCGCCGGCGCTGACCATCATCATCATGCCGACCGCTGCCAAAGCCACCAGCAACGGATACTCGAAACGCAGCAGGTTCCGGCGCGCCATGTACTCCTGGCTCATAACCAGAACCGCGGCGGCCGATAGCAGAATCGCGACCTTTGCAAATCGGGCGAACCCGTCGTCGATGAACATGCCGTTGAAGGCCACGTTGGTCCCCGAGCCGTTCGACGCGATCCAGAACGACAGCGCCGCCATCAGTCCGGCCGTCGTCCAGACCAGAACCGGAGCCAGCGCATCCTTGCTGGTGTAGACAGCTCCGATCAGCGCCGCCATCGCATAGATCGCCAGAATGATTTCCGGCAGAATTACAGTGAGATCAGCCTGGATCATGTCTCCAAAGCTCCCTTAGTGCGAAGCGACCTGGGTCGCGGCTTGGGCCGCGGCCAGAGCCGTGTCATAGTTCGAAATCAGCGCGGCGGTCGAATTGCCGATCACGTCGGTGACCAGCGACGGATAGACCCCCAGCAGGATGGTCATGACGATCAGCGGCGCAAAGATCAGGCGTTCGCGAGTGCTCATGTCGGTGATCGACTTGAGGCTTTCCTTGATCAGGTCGCCAAAGACCACGCGGCGATACAGCCACAGCGCATAAGCTGCCGAGAAGATCACACCGCTGGCCGCCACTGCGGTCACCCAGGTGTTGACCTGGAAGGTGCCCATCAGCGTTAGGAATTCGCCGATGAACCCGCTGGTGCCCGGCAGGCCCACATTGGCCATAGTGAACAGCATGAACACCAACGCATAGGCCGGCATCCGGATCACCAGGCCGCCATAGGCCTCGATGTCGCGGGTGTGCATCCGGTCGTAGATCACGCCAACACAAAGGAACAGCGCGGCCGAGATGAACCCGTGGCTGAGCATCTGGAAGATCGCCCCGTCGATGCCCTGCTGGTTGGCGGCAAAGATGCCCATGGTCACAAAACCCATATGCGCGACCGAAGAATAGGCGATCAGCTTTTTCATGTCCTCCTGCACCAGCGCCACCAACGAGGTATAGACCACGGCGATTGCCGACAGCCACAGCACCAGATCGGTCATCACGGCCGACCCGACAGGGAACATGGGCAAGCTGAAACGCAGGAAACCATAGCCACCCATCTTCAGCAGAATTGCCGCCAGCACGACCGAGCCCGCCGTCGGTGCCTGAACGTGCGCGTCTGGCAACCAGGTGTGCACGGGCCACATCGGCATCTTCACCGCGAAGGACGCAAAGAACGCGAGGAACATCAGCGTCTGCATACCGCCGACAATGTGGACACCCAGCACGCTGAAGCTCTCGGACGAGAACTGGTGCGTCATGAGCGCGGCAATGTCCGTTGTGCCTGCATCCGCATACATCGCCACCATCGCCACCAGCATCAGAACCGAGCCGAGGAAGGTGTAGAGGAAGAACTTGAAGCTGGCGTAGATCCGGTCCTTGCCGCCCCAGATCCCGATGATCAGGAACATCGGGATCAGCCCGGCTTCGAAGAACAGGTAGAACAGCACCAGATCCAGCGCCATGAACACGCCGAGCATCAGCGTTTCCAGAAGCAGGAAGGCGATCATGTATTCCTTGACCCGGTCGGTCACGTTCCAGCTGGCCAAGATGGTCAGCGGCATGATGAAGGTGGTCAGCAGCACGAACAGAACGCTGATGCCATCCACGCCCATCTTGTACTTCAGGCCCAGCAGCCACTGACCCTCTTCCACCATCTGGAAGCCGGTGTTCGATGGGTCGAACTCGGTATAGATTCCGATCGAAACAAGGAAGGTCACTGTGGTCGCAACCAGCGCGATCCACTTGGCATTGCGCTGTGCGGCCACATCGTTCCCATGCAGGAACAGCGCCATCAGACCGGCGGAAATGGCCGGAATGAACGTTACAATGGATAGGATATTGTCCATCAGTTTGCGCCTCCGCCGATCGACATCCAGGTGACCAGGGCGGCGATCCCCAGAACCATCCAGAAGGCGTAAGTGAAGATGTAGCCCGTCTGCGCCTTGCCTGCGAGGCGGGTAAAGAAGGGAACGACGCCCATTGCTACTCCGTTCAGGAAACCGTCGATCGTCTTGCCGTCACCGCCCTTCCACAGGAACCGGCCCAGGGCCACGGTCGGTTTTACAAGGATCGCGTCGTAGATTTCGTCAAAGTACCACTTGTTCTTGAGGAACAGGTACAGCGGACGCTGGTTCTCGGCCAGGCGGCCCGGCAGCGCCGGGTTCACGATGTAGAACAGGTAAGCCAGCCCAAAACCCAGAACCATTGCGATGAACGGCGAGACCTTGACCCATTTCGGCGCCGCATGCGCGTCGGCCAGAACATGGTTGTCCGGCGCGATGTACAGCGCGCCCTCGCCCGGTTTGCCGACAAAGGCATAGTGGTGATCTCCGCCCTTGGCCTTATCGTCGTGCGCAGCGTCGTCGCCATGGGATTCGGTGGCATGCGTGTCGTCGCCATGGTCATCGGCCTTGGCATGGTCACCGGCCTCGGCATGCGCCTCGGCCACCGGAATGCCATAGAACTTGCCAACCTGATCGGCGTGCCCGAAGAAGTTGTTGTACCAGATCATGCCCGCGAACACGGCGCCCAGCGACAGAACACCCAGCGGCACCAGCATGACCATCGGGCTTTCGTGCGCGTGCTCATGCGTGTGCTTGTCGCCCCGCTCCTCGCCATAGAAGGTCAGGAAGATCAGGCGCCAGCTGTAGAACGAGGTCATCGCGGCCGCGATCACCAGCGCCCAGAACCCGAAGGCCGATCCGCCGGCATAGGCGCTTTCGATGATGGCATCCTTGGACAGGAAACCGGCAAAGCCGATCGTGGTCAGCGGGATGCCGACACCGGTGATGGCCAGGGTACCGATCATCATCGCCCAGAAGGTATAGGGGATCTTCTTGCGCAGGTTGCCATAGTTCATCATGTCCTGTTCGTGGTGCATGGCGTGGATCACCGAACCCGCCCCCAGGAACAAGAGCGCCTTGAAGAAGGCATGCGTGAACAGGTGGAACATCGCCGCCGAATACATGCCCACGCCCGCGGCCACGAACATGTAGCCCAGCTGCGAGCAGGTCGAATAGGCGATCACGCGTTTGATGTCCGTCTGCACCAAGCCCACGGTCGCGGCAAAGAAAGCGGTGGCAGCCCCGAGCACGGTGACGAACCCGGTTGCTCCTGGCGCGAACTCCATCAGCGGCGACATGCGGCAAACCAGGAACACACCGGCCGTCACCATGGTGGCCGCGTGGATCAGCGCCGACACGGGCGTCGGGCCCTCCATCGCGTCCGGCAACCAGGTGTGCAGGATCAACTGCGCCGACTTGCCCATCGCACCGATGAACAGTAGCACGCAGATGACCTCGATCGCGGTCCATTCGCTCCACAGGAAGGTCAGTTGCGTTTCTGCCAGCTGGGGTGCAGCGGCAAAGATATCCGAGAAGTTGATGCTGTCGGTCAGGAAGAACAGCGCAAATATCCCAAGCGCGAAGCCGAAGTCGCCCACACGGTTAACGATGAACGCTTTCATCGCCGCCGCATTGGCCGAGGGTTTGCGATAGTAAAAACCGATCAGCAGGTACGACGCGACGCCCACGCCTTCCCAGCCGAAGAACATCTGTACGAGGTTGTCGGCCGTCACCAGCATCAGCATGGCGAAGGTGAAGAAGGACAGATATGCAAAGAAGCGCGGCTTGTAGCTTTCGCCCTCGCGCCACTGCGGGTCGTGATCCATATAGCCGAACGAATAAAGGTGCACGAGCGCCGAAACGGTGGTGACGACGATCAACATGATGGCGGTCAGCCGGTCCAGACGAACGGCCCACGAGGTCGACAGCGAGCCGCTCTCGATCCAGCGCATGATCTCGATCTGCTGGGTCTGCCCGTCAAAGCTGAAGAAGACGATCCACGACAGCAAACAGGCCAGGAACAGCAGACCCGTCGCCGTCCACAGCGCGGCCTTTTCGCCTATGAACTTCCAGCCAAAGCCGCAGATCAGCGCGCCCACGAGCGGGGCAAAGAGGATTGTGGTTTCCATGATCCCTTACCCCTTCATCATGTTGACGTCTTCAACCGCGATGGTGCCGCGGTTGCGGAAGAAGCAGACCAGAATGGCCAACCCGATGGCAGCCTCGGCCGCGGCCACGGTCAGCACGAACAGCGTAAACACCTGCCCGACCAGATCGCCGAGGAAACTGGAAAACGCCACGAGGTTGATGTTCACGGCCAACAGCATCAGTTCGATGCTCATCAGCAGGATGATGACGTTCTTGCGGTTCAGGAAGAGACCGAAGATGCCGATGACGAACAGCGTCGCCGCGACGGTAAGATAGTGTTCAAGTCCGATCATCGTCTCAAAGTCCCTGCCCCGGTTTCACGTCCTTCAACTCCATTGCCTTGGCCGGGTCACGCATCATCTGGCCGACGATGTCCTGACGCTTGATGTCCTTGCGGTGGCGCAGCGTCAGCACGATGGCGCCGATCATGGCCACCAGCAGGATCAGGCCCGCCAGTTGGAACAGAAGGAAGTATTGATCGTAAAGGATGACACCCAGTGCCTCGGTGTTGTGGCGGTCGGCAGGGATCGGCTGGGCCAGGTTGGCCGCCGCGCCTTGTGCGCTGTCCCAGGCGCCAAAGGCCATGACGAACTGCATCAGGATGACCAGACCGATCAGCAGGGCCAGAGGCATGTAGCGCGCCATCTCGGCCTTGAGCTCGGCAAAGTCCACGTCCAGCATCATCACCACGAACAGGAACAGCACCGCCACCGCGCCGACATAGACGATGATCAGCAGCATGGCGACGAATTCCGCCCCCAGCAGCACGAACAGTCCCGCCGACGAAAGGAAGGCCAGGATCAGCCACAGCACCGAATGCACCGGCTGCCGGCTGATCACGGTGAACAGCCCGCCGGTGATGGCGCTGATGGCAAAGAGGTAAAAGGCAAATACGCTCATTGGTCATCTTCCTCGTTTTCGCCCATGGCCTCCTGCGCCAGTTCCAGCGCCCGGGTCATGGCCGGGATGCCGGCAAAGACCGACATCTGACCGATCGTTTCCACGATCTCTTGTTTCTTGGCCCCTGCCTCGATGGCATGGCGTACCGTCTGGCGCAGGGCCGTGTCGGCCTGTGCGCCCTGACAGGTCAGCCCGGCCAGCGTCAGCAACAGGCGGGTCTTGGCATCCAGTCCGCCCGGATTGACGGTGTTGCCGAACATCATCTCCATGACCTCTTTGGGCATGGTCGGCCACAGCGCCTCGAAGCCGCGCATCGCGTCGACGGGCGAATAGCTCTCCAGCGCCGGGTTGAACGCCTTGGCCATGTCATGCGCCTGTCTGAGCATCTGCTCGAATGGGTTTTTCGTCGGATCGCTCATCGGTAGGGCGCGTCCAGTTCCAGATTGCGGGCGATCTCGGCTTCCCAGCGTTCACCGTTGTCCAGCAGCTTCTGCTTGTCATAGAACAGCTCTTCGCGGGTTTCCGTGGCGAATTCGAAATTAGGTCCTTCGACGATAGCATCGACCGGGCAGGCCTCTTGGCAGAAGCCGCAGTAGATGCACTTGGTCATGTCGATGTCATATCGCGTGGTACGGCGGCTGCCGTCCTGGCGCGGTTCGGCGTCGATTGTGATGGCCTGCGCGGGGCACACAGCTTCGCACAATTTGCAGGCGATGCAGCGCTCCTCGCCGTTGGGGTAACGGCGCAAGGCGTGTTCACCGCGGAACCGTGGCGACAGCGGGCCCTTTTCGTGCGGGTAGTTCACGGTGGCCTTGGGCGCGAAGAAGTACTTCAGCCCCAGCTTCATGCCGACCCAGAAATCCTGCAGAAGGAAGTATTTGGCCGCGCGGGTATAGTCGATATTTGCCATTGTCAGCCTCCTACGCTCCAACGGGCGAATGCACCCCAGAACCAGTCGAACTTCGCCGCAAAGGCCACGAAGACCACCCACACCAGGCTGAACGGCAGGAACACTTTCCAGCCCAGCCGCATCAGCTGGTCATAGCGGTAGCGGGGCGTGATCGCCTTGACCATCGCGAAGAGGAAGAAGAAGAACGCCATCTTGGCGACCATCCACAGCACGCCATCGGGCAGGCCGGGGATCGGCGACAGCCAGCCGCCGAAGAACAGCAGCGTGGTCAGCGCGCACATCAGGAAGATGGCGATGTATTCGCCCGCCATGAACAGCAGGAAGGGCGTTGCCGAGTATTCGACCTGATAGCCTGCGACCAGTTCCGATTCCGCTTCCGGAAGGTCGAACGGCGGGCGGTTGGTCTCGGCCAGGGCCGAGATGAAGAACAGGAAGACCATCGGGAAATGCGGCAGCCAGTACCAGCTGAAGAACCCGAACGAGCCATCCTGCGCCCGCACGATGTCACCAAAATTCATCGACCCGGTCGAAATGATCACCCCGATGATGATCAGGCCGATCGAAACCTCATACGAAATCATCTGCGCGGCCGAGCGCAACGAGCCCAGGAACGGGTATTTCGAGTTCGACGCCCATCCGCCCATGATCACGCCGTACACCTCGAGCGAGGACACCGCGAACACATAGAGGATAGCCACGTTGATGTCGGACAGGACCCAGCCGTCATTGAACGGAATGACCGCCCAGGCGATCATGGCCAGGACGAACGACGTCAGCGGCGCCAGGATGAAAACAGTCCTGTCCGCGCCGGCAGGGATCACCACCTCTTTGACGACGTATTTCAGCGCGTCCGCCACCGATTGCAGCAGGCCGTAAACGCCAACCACGTTGGGGCCGCGACGCATCTGGACCGCGGCCCAGATCTTGCGGTCGCCATAGACCAGAAACAGCAGCGAGATCATCACGAAGGCCACGACGGCCAGCACCTGCGCCAATATGATCAGGGCTATTCCGCCTGGGGTGTCAAAGAATTCAGCCATTGGTCCTCACACCGTGGGTATTCCGTTTTCCGCTGCCATCGCGAGGCCCGACCGGCCGGTCGGAGACTCGCGTCGCCTGCGATTGGTTTGGCGAGTTGGTGTAAACAGCATCCGCTGCCTGCACGCCACCTTTTTCCTTCATTTCATTCGGCAAAACACACGACCACGCCCCTCGCATCTCCTCTCGGAAAAACGAGCTCGGGTTTCCGCCCGCTTTGCGGTTTATGGTCGTCGCAAGCCTCATTCCGCGGCAATCTTTTGGTCACCGCGCGCCTTGGCCAGCGCCGAAAGCTCGGCCATCAACTGCGAGGCTCGTGCAATCGGGTTGGTCAGATAGAAATCCTTGATCACGGTCCGGAAATCGGCCAGTCCCAAAGGTCCGGCCTCGATTGCCTGATCTTCGTTCTCGGGCACTTGGTCGATCCCGGCCAGATGCGGCACTGCTTCGATCAGCTTTTGCCGCAGCTGGGCCAACGTGTCATAAGGAAGTTTCTCGCCCAACTCCGCCGAAAGCGCCCGCAGGATCGCCCAGTTTTCCTTGGCTTCACCCGGTGCAAATCCGGCCCGCATCGCCAATTGAGGGCGACCCTCGGTGTTGACGAACAGACCGTTTTCCTCGGTATAGGCCGCGCTAGGCAGGATGACGTCGGCGCGGTGTGCACCGCGGTCTCCGTGGCTGCCTTGGTAGATGACAAACGGGCCCGCATCGATATCGACCTCGTCCGCGCCCAGATTGAAGATCACCTCGGCGCCGTCGATTGCAGCCTCAAGGCCACCCTCCGTCGCTGCACCCACATCCATCGCACCAACGCGAGCCGCCGCAGTGTGCAGAACAAGCATCCGACCCGACAGCGCGCGCGCGGCGGCCAAAACGGCGAGACCGTCTGCCTCGGACACGGCGCCCTGTCCGACGATCACAACGGCTTCGTTGCTTGCCTTGGCCTTCGTCAGCGCATCGCGGTCGGTGCCAAGATGCTCGTAGTCATAAGTCAGATCAACGGCCGGGCCAATCAATTTGACATCGGCGCCCGCCAGCCACGCCTTGCGGATGCGCGCATTCAGCACCGGGGCCTCGTCCCGCGGGTTGGTGCCGATCAGGATGATCTCTTTCGCCGTGTCGATCTCCTCGATCGTCACATTGCCGACATAGCCCGAACGGTTGCCGATAGGCAGGCGGGCATTGTCGGTTCGGCATTCGACCTTGCCACCCAGCCCCTCAATCATCTGCTTCAGCGCAAAGGCGGCTTCGACAGGAACCAGACCGCCGATCAGACCTGCAACTTTCTTGCCCTTCATCGCCGCTGCGGCGGTGGCCAAAGCCTCGGGCCAGCTGGCAGCACGCAGGCGACCGTTTTCACGGATATAGGGCGTGTCCAGACGTTGACGGCGCAAACCGTCCCAGACGAAACGCGTCTTGTCCGAGATCCACTCTTCATTCACGCCATCATGGTTGCGCGGCAGAATGCGCATCACTTCGCGGCCCTTGGTATCGACACGAATATTCGATCCCAGCGCATCCATCACGTCGATGGTTTCGGTCTTTGTCAGTTCCCACGGGCGTGCGGTAAAGGCATAAGGCTTGGAAGTCAGCGCCCCCACCGGGCACAGGTCAATGATGTTGCCCTGCAGGTTCGAATCCAGGGTCTGGTTCAGGTACGAGGTAATTTCCGCATCCTCGCCCCGACCCGTCTGGCCCATCTGGTCGATACCCGCGATCTCGGTCGTGAAACGCACACAGCGGGTGCAGCTGATGCAGCGGGTCATGGCCGTCCCGACCAGCGGGCCAAGATCCAGATCGTCCACGGCCCGCTTGGCTTCTTTGAACCGGCTGGCCGACATACCGTAGGCCATTGCCTGGTCCTGCAGATCGCATTCACCGCCCTGGTCACAGATCGGGCAATCCAAGGGGTGGTTGATCAGCAGAAACTCCATGACGCCTTCCCGGGCCTTCTTGACCATGGGAGAGTTGGTCTTGACCACCGGCGGTTGACCTTCTGGCCCTGGGCGCAGATCGCGCACCTGCATCGCGCACGAGGCGGCGGGCTTGGGCGGCCCGCCCACGACCTCGACCAGGCACATGCGGCAGTTACCAGCAATCGACAGGCGCTCATGATAGCAGAACCGTGGCACCTCGACCCCGGCCTGTTCGCAGGCCTGGATCAGGGTCATCGCGCCATCGACTTCGATTTCCTTGTCGTCGATTACGATCTTGCGGAGGTCAGACATGGTCTAGTTCGCCCTCAAATACACGCCAATGGCGCTGTTTCGTTCGATTTCCTTGCGCCCCAGGGCACAGAATGTTTCAGCTTTTCCGTAGCTCACGCCGTTCTGCGCGAGGTATTTCTCGCCTTTGGCCCGCATCCGCGCCTTTTCGGAATCCGACTCGACATAGGCCCGGATCTCGCCGTCCGAATAACCCAGGCTGTTGGCCTTGGACCGCAGGCTCCACATCACACCGATTGCCTTCATACGCCGCCCACTGATCGACGGGCAGTATTCCGAGATCTCATTTGCGATGGCGATGTAGTAGAGCTCGTTGTCGATTTCCTTGACTTCGCGCAAGGGCGGCTTGGCGTCCGCCGAGACGGGCAACGCCATCGCACAGGCAAATGCGGCAAGTTTCACAAGTTTCATGACATATCCTTTCGTCTTGGGTTCCCCAAGACGTTCCGCAGCACGGCTGTTATGCAATAACGGCCGCCCGATCAGCGCAGGATATGCAATAGCGAAGCTCATGGTCGTTGACAGGCTCCGGCAAATGTCAGGCTGTCGTTTTCGACGCGCAGGTTCTGCGGTTCGGTGTCAGGACCAACCTTCCACGCAATGCGGGAGGAACCGAAATTCTGAATGCAGAACCGGGTGCCCTCGTACCGACCAGCCTCGCGCGCGCCGTCCAGCGAAGCCGACACGCCTTTGATCGTCACGGTGAAATCCGCAGGCGACCGTTTCTTGTCGACCGGCTTTGCCTTGGCCCGAAACGACTTGCCGTCAAACAGGATCCGGTCACTGGTTGGCGCTGTCCCGCAGGCCGAAAGCAGCGTCAGCAGAACAAGGACACCGACAGCCGGGCGGCGCAGGTTCGCGGTGATATCAACAAGTGTGACGGCCATCAGAACGCAGCCACCAATGCAAGGATCCCAATCACGAACATGCAGGCCCACGCCACCACATACAGGACAGAACGAATACCGCTATGCGGTTTGCCGACGCCTTGAATGTGTACGACAAGCATCACCAGTCGCGCGACCAAGGCAATCGCGGCCAGCCAGTTCACCCAGAACGGGCTGGCGCCCAATAGAATGGCTGCCACAGTAACGGCCAGAAACGCGGGCAAAGTCTCGGTGCCGTTCAGGTAGGCACGGTTCAGGCGATAGGCCTTGTCGGCGTAGTCCTGGTCGGGGGTCGCGCCAGGAGCCAGCCCCTTGCCCTGTTTCGCCAGTGCCGAAAACGGCGACAGGAACAAAACGACCAGTGTGAAAATCACCAAAGACGCAATCGCGTGGGAATACTCTGCATAGGCTTCCATCGTTGTCACTCCGCCGCCATCGCACCCATACGGCCCGATTTCTGAGCCTTGATGCGGTCTTCGATTTCTTCGCGGAAGTTGCGGATCAGGCCCTGGATCGGCCATGCGGCCGCGTCACCCAGCGCACAGATCGTATGGCCTTCGACCTGCTTGGTCACCTCGAACAGCATGTCGATCTCTTCCAGTTCGGCCTCGCCGCGTACCAGGCGATCCATCACCCGCATCATCCAGCCCGTACCTTCGCGGCAGGGCGTACACTGGCCGCAGCTTTCGTGTTTGTAGAATTTCGACAGGCGCCAGATCGCCTTGATGATGTCGGTGGACTTGTCCATCACGATCACCGCCGCCGTGCCAAGCCCCGAGCCCAGGTCGTTGCGCAGATAGTCAAAATCCATGATCGCGTCGCGCATGTTCTCGCCGCGCACGCAGGGCACGGACGATCCACCGGGGATCACGGCCAGCAGGTTGTCCCACCCGCCGCGGATGCCACCGCAATGAGTTTCGATCAGTTCCCCGAAGCTGATCGACATCGCCTCTTCGACCACGCAGGGATTGTTGACGTGACCCGAGACGGCAAACAGCTTGGTACCCGCATTGTTCTGGCGACCAAAACCGGCGAACCAGTCGGCACCGCGGCGCAGGATCGTGGGCACGACGGCGATGGATTCCACGTTGTTCACGGTGGTCGGGCAGCCATACAGGCCCGCCCCCGCCGGGAACGGCGGCTTCATGCGCGGCATGCCCTTCTTGCCTTCTAGGCTTTCAATGAGCGCGGTTTCCTCGCCACAGATATAGGCGCCTGCCCCGTGATGCAGGAACAGGTCGAAATCCCATCCCGATCCGGCGGCGTTCTTGCCCAGAAGGCCCGCATCATAGGCCTCGTCGATTGCAGCCTGCAGTGCCTCGCGCTCACGAATATACTCGCCGCGCAGGTAGATGTAGCAGGTGTGCGCATTCATCGCGAAAGACGCAATCAGGCAGCCTTCGATCAGCGTGTGCGGATCGTGGCGCATGATCTCGCGGTCCTTGCAGGTGCCCGGTTCGGATTCGTCGGCGTTTACGACCAGATAGGACGGGCGGCCATCGCTTTCCTTCGGCATGAACGACCATTTCAGGCCGGTCGGGAAGCCCGCACCGCCGCGCCCGCGCAACCCTGAGTCTTTCATAGTCTGGATGATCCAGTCGCGACCCTTCTCCATCAGGCCAGCAGTGCCGTCCCAATGCCCCCGGGCCTGGGCGCCCTTCAAGGTGCGCTCGTGCATCCCGTAGATGTTGGTAAAGATCCGGTCCTGATCCTTCAGCATCGCGTGTTACCTTCAGCTGTCCTGACGCATGCGCCAGAGTTGAAATATGTTGACGCCCGCATAGATGAACGCCGCGATCGCGGCGAAATCAAACAGCAGCGCAAAGCGTCCCGGCAGCTCCAGCGCCGGGCCGATGAACAGGGTCATGGCAAGCCACAACAGCATGGTCACCGCGATGACCACGCCGATATGTCGGCCCTTGCGGGCGATGGCCTGTTCCTTGTCCTTGTCCATCACACTCCGATGCCCGTATCGGGCACCGTCTCTCAGTCTTCGTAGGTGCCGTCTTGCTTGGCACGTTTGGCAAATTCGGTTTCCTCGCCAGCAGCCAGCTTGGCCGCCTGCTCGATCCAACCGTCGCGTTCGATCCGGCCCTTGAACTTCAGCCGGGCATCAACCCAGGCCACATGTTCTGGCGTCCAAGCTGCGATCTGATCGAAGTGGTAGAACCCGAGCTCGTTCAGCGTCTGCTCGAGCTTCGGCCCCACACCTTTCAGCAGCTTGAGGTCGTCGGGCTTGCCCTCACGCGCACCGCTCAGCGTTTCGGGCTGAGCCTCAGTCGCTTCTGGCTTGGCCGCAGCACCCTCGGGCGAAGATGGCTCCGCCTTGGCGGATTTCTTGGGCGCGGCCTGACGGGCGGCTGGTTTGCCCTGCTCTGGCACCTTCGGCGGCTTGGGTGCGGCTTTCGCTCCGGCGGCCTTGCCATCCTTGCCCAACCATGGCGTTAGTATCGGAACCTCGGTTCCGTCGATGCGCTTGACGGTATCGCCCAATTCCGTGGCCAGTTGTACACTGGCATTGTGCTTTGCCTTGCTACCTTGATAATCCTTCAGGCTGGTCACCCCGCCCAGAGGCTCGGCCGCAAAGCGACCATTCTGGGGACCGGGCACCGGAACCTTGCCAGCGGCCAGTTCATCAATGATCCGACCAAAACTCTCGGCGGTCAGGTCCTCGTAATAGTCTTTACCGATCTGTGCCATCGGCGCGTTGGTGCAGGAACCCAGGCATTCAACCTCTTCCCAGCTCAGCTTGCCGTCCGCCGACAGTTGGTGCGGCTTGGGCGCGATCTTTTCGCGGCAAACAGCAATCAGATCCTCGGCCCCGCAGATCATGCAGGACGTGGTGCCACAGACCTGAATATGCGCGACGGACCCAACCGGTTGCAGCTGGAACATGAAGTAGAAGGATGCAACTTCGAGCACCCGGATGTACGACATGCCGAGCATGTCAGCGACGGTTTCAATCGCCGGACGGCTCAGCCAGCCCTCCTGCTCTTGCGCGCGCCACAGCAGCGGGATGACCGCGCTGGCCTGACGGCCCTCGGGGTATTTGGTGATCTGCGCTTCGGCCCATTGCTGGTTGGCAGCGGTGAAGGCAAAGCTTTCGGGTTGTTCGGGATGAAGACGGCGGAGCATTAGCGGTCAATCTCTCCAAATACGACGTCCATGGTGCCAATGATGGCGGCGACGTCGGCCAGTTGGTGGCCCTTGGCGACGTGGTCCATAGCCTGCAGGTGCAGGAAACCGGGCGCACGCAGCTTGGCGCGGTACGGCTTGTTGGTGCCGTCGGCCACCAGATAGACGCCGAACTCGCCCTTGGGCGCTTCGACGGCGGCATAGACTTCGCCTGCGGGGACGTGGAAGCCTTCGGTGTAAAGTTTGAAGTGATGGATCAGGCTCTCCATCGAGGTCTTCATGTCCGAGCGTTTCGGCGGGGTGATCTTGCCGCGGGCCAAAATGTCGCCCGGGCAGTCGCGCAGCTTGGCGATGGCCTGCCGGATGATCGACACCGACTGGCGCATTTCTTCCATCCGCACCAGGTAACGATCGTAGCAGTCCCCGTTCTTGCCAACGGGGATCTGGAACTCAAACTCGTCGTAGCATTCATAGGGTTGCGCGCGACGCAGGTCCCAGGCCAAGCCCGATCCGCGCACCATCACGCCCGAGAAGCCGTATTGCTGGATATCCTCCTCGGTGACCACGCCGATGTCGCAGTTGCGCTGTTTGAAGATGCGGTTCTCGGTCAGCAGCCCGTCAATGTCGTCCAGAACGGCGGGGAATTCGTGGCTCCAGGTCTCGATGTCATCCAGCAGTTCGGGCGGAAGATCCTGATGTACACCGCCGGGGCGGAAATAGGCCGCGTGCAGGCGCGCACCGCAGGCACGCTCGTAGAACACCATCAGCTTTTCGCGCTCTTCAAAACCCCACAGCGGCGGGGTCAGCGCGCCCACATCCATCGCCTGCGTGGTCACGTTGAGCAGATGGTTCAAAACGCGCCCAATCTCGGAATAGAGGACCCGGATCAACGAGGCCCGGCGCGGAACTTCGACGCCGGTCAGCTTTTCGATGGCAAGGCACCAGGCATGTTCCTGGTTCATCGGCGCCACGTAATCCAGACGGTCGAAATACGGCAGGTTCTGCAGATACGTCCGGCTTTCCATCAGCTTTTCGGTACCGCGGTGCAGCAGGCCGATATGCGGGTCGCAACGTTCGACGATCTCGCCGTCCAGCTCAAGCACAAGACGCAAAACTCCGTGCGCCGCAGGGTGCTGCGGGCCAAAGTTGATGTTGAAGTTGCGGATCTTCTGTTCTCCGCTCAGCGCGTCCGTGCTGCCGTCATCGTATCTTGAGCCGTCCATCAACGCCCTCGTTTCTTTTTCGCTTCGGCCCGAACCCGGACCTTTTCCGCCTCAAGCGCCTTGGCCGCGGCCCCCGCCAGCAGGACCCCCAGCGCACCCAACGCAATCAGTTCCCCCAGCAGCATGACCATCTCAGCGGCGCTCCAGTTCCTGCAGTTTCAAACCGACCCACCACAGCAACGCGATCGTGCCGAATGGGACCAGGCAGAGAAGGCACCAGTATTTGTTGATCCCGAAAAACGGCAAAATCTTCACCATCGGAATGATGGTCAGTGCAGAAAGGATCAGCCACCAGATGCCACCCATTGTCAGGTCTCCTGTTTTTCATCCCCCGGCAGAACATAGTTCGCACCTTCCCACGGGCTCATGAAATCAAACTGGCGATACTCCTGAACCAGCGAGACCGGTTCGTACACGACCCGTTTCTGCGCTTCGTCGTAGCGGACTTCGATATACCCGGTAGTCGGAAAATCCTTGCGCAGCGGATAGCCGCGGAAGCCATAGTCGGTCAGGATGCGACGCAGGTCCGGGTGGCCCGAGAACAGGATGCCGAACATGTCGAACACTTCACGCTCGAACCAGTTGGCCGAGGGGTGCACATCGACGATCGACGGAACCATGTCTTCCTCGCGCACCGAAATCCGGATACGGATACGCTGGTTCTGGTACATCGAAAGAAAGTGGTAAACCACGTCGAACCGTTTGGCGCGTTCGGGGTAGTCAACTCCGGTAATGTCGACCAAGGTAGAAAACTTGCAGTTCTGATCCGTTTTCAGAAACTCGACAAATTCCACCAGGCTCGAGGGCGCAACATCCACCGTCAGTTCGTCATGGGCTACGGTCCATGACAGAACGCAGTCCGTGCGCTTCAGCTCGATATGCGTGCCGAGCTCCTTGAGTGCTTCGCTCATCTCGGTCCCTCCTCAGCGGACGATGGTGCCGGTGCGGCGGATCTTGCGCTGCAGCTGCAGGAGACCGTACAGCAGCGCCTCGGCGGTCGGCGGGCAACCGGGAACGTAGATGTCCACCGGAACGATGCGGTCGCAACCACGCACGACGGAATAGGAATAGTGGTAATAGCCACCACCATTGGCGCAGGAGCCCATAGAGATCACATAGCGCGGCTCGGGCATCTGGTCATAGACCTTGCGCAGCGCCGGGGCCATCTTGTTGGTCAGCGTACCGGCCACGATCATCACGTCCGACTGGCGCGGGGATGCGCGCGGCGCTATGCCGAAGCGTTCGGCGTCGTAGCGCGGCATCGAGGTGTGCATCATCTCGACCGCGCAGCAGGCCAGACCAAAGGTCATCCAGTGCAACGAGCCGGTGCGCGCCCAGTTGATGATGTCCTCGGACGAGGTCAGCAGGAACCCTTTGTCCTGCAGCTCGGCGTTCAGGGCCTGGGTGGCGACTTCCTTGTCGACGCCCGCGGTGTTTGCACCCGTCATCACTCCCATTCCAAGGCCCCCTTCTTCCATTCATAGGCAAAGCCGATGGTCAGAACGCCCAGGAACACCATCATCGACCAGAAGCCGACATCGCTGATGTCCTTGAAGCCCACGGCCCAGGGAAACAGGAACGCAATCTCGAGGTCGAAGATGATAAAAAGGATCGACACCAGATAGAATCGGACATCGAACTTCATCCGCGCATCGTCGAACGCGTTGAACCCGCACTCATAGGCGCTGACCTTTTCGGGGTCGGGATTGCGGACAGCCAGAACGACGGCGGCCAGAATCAGGACGATTCCAAGGCCCACGGCGACGGCCAGAAACACCAGGATCGGGAGATATTCCCGCAACAGCTCTTCCACGAGTGGCTCCTTTCCTGCGCATCCCGAACGAGACGCGCCGTCAATTGGCGTGTTGACTGGACATTCTCTATCCGCGCGGGGTCAGAGGGTCAACCGAGCAGAAGCGCGCATGGCACCGAATATTCGGCTTGCCAACGCCCAGCGCTGCACTAGGCGCAAGCCCTTGGCTTCAAATGGTCGCGGGCGGTCAAACCTTACTATTCCATGAAGGTTTTCGCTTGTCGAAGAAAGCGCTGATTCCCTCATGCGCCTCGTCCGTTTCCCATCGGTCGACCAGCGCCCGGATCGTGTGGTCGATCACCGCGTCGTCGATGCGCGGCCCGAGGTCCCGCACCAGCGCCTTGGCCGAGGCCACGGCGCCCGGCGCACAGGACAGATAAGGCTGCACTTCGGCTTCGATCGCGGCACCCAACTCATCTGCCGGAACGGCCCGCGCCAGCAGGCCGAGTTCTACCGCCTCGGCCGCGTCGAACAGACGGGCCGACATGAACACGCGCCGCGCGCGGGCCTCACCCATGCGGGCGATAACATAGGGCCCGATGGTGGCCGGGATCACCCCCAGCCGGGTTTCGGTCAGACCCATCTTCAGGCTGTCCACGCCGATTGCCACGTCGCAGACCGCGGCCATGCCCACGCCACCGCCAAAGGCGTTGCCCTGCAGCGCGCCGATCAACGGTTTTGACAGGGTGTTCAGGGCGTTCAGCATCTCGGCCAGCTTGCGCGCCTCGATAAAGCGGGTCTCGGGGTCGGCGGCCATCTGGGCCTGCATCCAACCCAGGTCACCCCCTGCGCAGAAGCTTTTGCCCGCGCCGGTCAGAACTACGACGCGCACGTCGTTGGTTTCCCCCAGTTGCGCGGCGGCCTGGGTCAGCTCGGCGATCATCTGCGCCGACATCGCGTTGTGTTTTTCCGGCCGGCTCAGCGTCAGCTTGGCAACGCCGCACAAATCGGTGGAAATCGAGATGGTTTCGAACATGTCAGCCTCTTAACCCGCCCGCATCGCGCGGGCCATTTCCGCCGCTTCGTTCAGCACGGCGGCGTCCAGTCCGGTGTCATAGCCCAACCGCTCAAGATGCGCGGCCACGGCTTCGGTGGCCACATTCCCGGCCGCGCCCGGCGCGTAAGGGCAGCCGCCCAACCCGCCCACGGCGGCGTCGAACACCCGGACGCCCAGCGCAAGCGACGCGTCGATATTGTCGATCGCGCGCCCGTTGGTGTCATGAAAATGCCCGGCCAGGCGGGTCGGGGGCACATATTCACGCACCGCCAGCAGCATCCGCGCGATGCTGTCGGGTGTCCCCTGCCCGATCGTGTCGCCCAGCGAGATCTCGTAACAGCCGTGCGAGAACAGCAGGTCGGCCACCTCGGCCACTTTGGCGGGCGGAGTCGGCCCGTCATAGGGGCAGTCGGTCACGCAAGAGACGTATCCCCGCACCGGCAGGTCGATATGGCGCGCCGCCTCGAGGATCGGGACGAAACGCTCGATGGATTCGGCAATGGTCGCGTTGATGTTGGCCTTGGAGAACCCCTCGGAGGCCGAGGCAAACACCGCGATTTCATCCGCCCCGGCAGCGAGCGCGTCCTCATAGCCGCGCATGTTCGGGGTCAGCGCGGCGTAGCGCACGCCGGGGGCGCGGGTGATCCCGGCCAGCACCTCAGCGCTGCCGGCCATCTGCGGCACCCATTTGGGTGACACGAAACTGGCCACCTCGACCCGGCTGAACCCCGCCCGGCTGAGGCAGTCGACCAGCGCGATCTTCTCGGAAACCGGGATTTCGCGCTTTTCGTTCTGCAGCCCGTCGCGCGGCCCCACTTCGAAAATCTCGACACGTTCCGCCATGGCGGTGCCCTCCTGTTCAGTACCGGCCCGCCCTGTTCGGGGCGGGCGTTCAGGGTTTCAGTCCTCTTCCAGCCGGACCAGCGCCGCGCCGGCCTCGACCTGCGATCCAGCTTCGGCCAGAACCTCGGCCACGACACCGTCGCGGGCGGCCAGCAGCGAATGTTCCATCTTCATGGCCTCGAGAATGGCCAGCCGGTCGCCTTCCTTCACTGCCTGTCCCGGCGCGGCGAACACCGCCTTGACCAGCCCGGGCATCGGCGCTTCGACCACGTTGGTGTCACCGGCGGCGCTGACGTCGCGGTCCAGCGGGTCCAGCACCTCGAAGCTCACGCCATAGGCGTCGAACACGGTGACATCGTGGCCCGCAATCGCAACCGGCGGCATCGGCTGGCCGTCGATAATCCAGCGGCCGTTGACACTTTCGGCGATCACGCTGGCCCCGCCGACCTGCCAGTCCTGCCGGTCCGGCCCTGCGACCTGGACGTCCAGATCCAGAACCTCGCCTTCGCGCTTCAGCTGAAGCGCCCGGTGCAGCGGGGCCCAGAGGGTAAACCCGGCGTCCTCGGCGGGTTTGTCCAGCCCGGTCGCGGCCATCGCCGCCGCAACGGTCATTGCCGGAGTGACGGCGGGTTCGCGCACCAGATCGTCCAGATCGCGGCCGATCAACCCGGTATCGACATCGCCCGCCGCAAACCCGGCGTGCCGGGTCAGTGCGCCTAGGAAAGACAAGTTGGTGACGGTTCCCGCCACCTGCGTCCGACGCAGCGCGCGGTGCAGTTGTTCCAGCGCCACCGCGCGGGTCGGGCCGTGCACGATCACCTTGGCGATCATCGGGTCATACCATGGGCTGATCGTGTCGCCCGCCCGCACGCCGCTGTCGGCGCGGCAGCCGTGCGGAAACTCCAGATGGGTCAGGGTGCCCGTCGCGGGCAGGAACCCTTTGGGTACGTCCTCGGCATAGAGCCGGGCCTCGAAGGCATGGCCGTTGATCGACAGCTCTGCCTGCCGCTTGGGCAGGCTTTCCCCGGCCGCAACCCGCAACTGCCATTCGACCAGGTCGATGCCGGTTATGGCCTCGGTCACCGGGTGTTCGACCTGCAGGCGGGTGTTCATCTCCATGAACCAGAACCGGTCGGGGCGCAGACCGTCCGAGGCATCGACGATGAACTCCACGGTGCCCGCGCCCTTGTAGCCGATGGCCTCGGCCGCGCGCACGCCCGCCTGGCCCATCGCTTCGCGCATTTCGGGTGTCATTCCGGGCGCCGGGGCTTCTTCGATCACCTTCTGATGGCGGCGCTGCAGCGAGCAGTCGCGTTCGAACAGATGCACGGCATGGGTGCCGTCACCAAAAACCTGCACCTCAATATGGCGGGGCTTGGCCACGTATTTCTCGACCAGAACAGCATCATTGCCAAAGGCGGTCTTGGCCTCGCCCCGGGCACTGTCCAGAGCAGCGGCGAAATCCGCCGGCCTCTCGACCAGCCGCATCCCCTTGCCGCCACCGCCGGCCACCGCCTTGATCAGCACCGGATAGCCGATCGTGTCGGCCGCGCCGGCCAGATGTTCGGGGTCCTGGTTGTCGCCGTGATAGCCGGGCACGACCGGGACGCCGGCCTGCTCCATCAGCGCCTTGGCGGCATCCTTCAGGCCCATCTTGCGGATCGCATCCGCCGAGGGGCCGATGAAGGTCAGGCCCGCGGCCTGTACCGCATCGACGAAATCAGGGTTCTCGGACAGAAACCCATAGCCGGGGTGGATCGCCTGCGCGCCGGTATCCAGCGCGGCCTGAATGATCACGTCGCCTTTCAGATAGCTGTCGGCCGGAGCCGCCCCGCCGATATGTACGGCCTCATCCGCCATCTGCACATGTTTGGCGGCCGCGTCGGCATCCGAGTACACGGCAACGCAGGCCACGCCCATCTTGTGCGCGGTTTCGATGACCCGGCAGGCAATCTCGCCCCGGTTGGCGATCAGGATCTTGTCAAACATGGCCGTTACCCTTTCCCTGCCAGATCTTCCACAAGGCGAAACCGTTCGCAGACCAACTCCATCTTTGGGTCGAAGCCGCCGTTTCTTTCGAAATATCTGCGATGATCCTCGCGCCAGCCTTCCAGGCTGTCGTTCTCGCCCTCGGCCAGGGCGAATGACTCGTCAACATCGCAATAGCGCCGGACCGACACATCGACCGTTTCGATGACCAGCGCAGGCCGTCCGTCCCAGTCCAAAGCGATGTCGCGGCGGCCTGCCTGCGGCATCGCCTCGCCACCCGCCGCAAAGTCACGCAACGCGCCACATGTCGCGGTCTTGTGCCCCGAGCGGACCAGAGCCAGCAATTCGTCACACAATGCCCGGTTGTCGCCGAACTGAAAGGTCTCGGCCCCCGGATATCTTTCTTTCAAGCTTTCCAGCATCAAACCGCCCCTTCTACATCCGGAACACGCCAAAGCGCGTGTCCTCAATCGGGGCGTTCAACGCGGCTCTCAGCGACAGGGCCAGCACGTCGCGGCTTTTGCGCGGGTCGATGATGCCGTCATCCCACAGCCGGGCAGAGGCATAGAGCGGGTGCGACTGTTCCTCGAACATCTCGAGCGTTGGGCGTTTGAATTCGGCCTCTTCTTCGGCCGACCATGTGCCGCCCTGCCGTTCGATCCCGTCGCGTTTGACCGTTGCCAGAACACCGGCGGCCTGTTCGCCACCCATGACCGAGATACGGCTGTTCGGCCACGTCCACAGGAAGCGGGGCTGATAGGCGCGGCCCGCCATGCCATAGTTCCCGGCCCCGAACGAGCCGCCCACCAGCATGGTAATCTTGGGCACGCTTGTGGTGGCCACGGCGGTCACCATCTTGGCGCCGTGGCGCGCGATGCCTTCGTTCTCGTACTTGCGGCCAACCATGAAGCCGGTGATGTTCTGCAGGAAGACCAGCGGGATCTTGCGCTGGCTGCACAGTTCGACGAAATGCGCGCCCTTCTGCGCGGCCTCGGAGAACAGCACGCCATTGTTGGCGATGATGCCGATGGGGCAGCCTTTGACATGAGCAAAGCCTGTCACCAACGTTTCACCGAACCGAGGCTTGAACTCGTCAAAGCGCGAGCCATCGACCAGACGTGCGATTACCTCGCGGATGTCATACGGGGTGCGCAGATCGGCCGGGACGACGCCCAGGATTTCCTCGGGGTCATAGGCCGGGTCTTCGGGGCTGGCCCAATCCACCGTCTGCGGCTTGTTCCGGTTCAACGAGCCAACGGCCCGGCGGGCCAGAGCCAGCGCGTGGGCGTCATCCTCGGCCAGATAGTCGGCGACGCCGGACAGGCGCGTATGCACATCGCCGCCGCCCAAGTCTTCTGCACTGACGACCTCGCCCGTCGCCGCCTTGACCAGCGGCGGGCCGGCCAGAAAGATCGTGCCCTGTTCCTTGACGATGATCGTCACGTCGGACATGGCCGGCACATAGGCGCCGCCGGCAGTGCACGAGCCCATGACCACGGCAATCTGCGGAATGCCCTTGGCGCTCATCCGGGCCTGGTTGTAGAAGATGCGGCCGAAATGGTCGCGGTCGGGAAAGACCTCGTCCTGGTTGGGCAGGTTCGCGCCCCCGCTGTCCACCAGATAGATGCAGGGCAGATGGTTTTCCTCGGCGATCTCCTGCGCGCGCAGGTGCTTTTTGACCGTCATCGGATAATAGGTGCCGCCCTTCACGGTAGCGTCGTTGCAGACCACCATGACCTCTTGCCCCTGCACCCGGCCGATGCCCGCGATCACGCCGGCACAGGGGGCCGCGTCACCATACATGCCATGCGCCGCCGTCGCGCCGATTTCCAAAAACGGAGACCCCGGATCCAGTAGGTTGGCCACCCGCCGCCGGGGCAGCATCTTGCCCCGCGACACATGGCGTTCGCGCGATTTCTCGCCCCCGCCCATGCGCGCGGCCTCGGCGGCGTCAGAGATCTGCGCCAGCGCGTCGAGGTGCGCAGCACGGTTTTGCTTGAAGCCATCGGACGAGGGCAAAGCGGAAGATCGCAGCTTCATCTGGTATACTCTCTCAGGAATTCGCGAACGGGGTTTTCGCTGACGCCAAAGCTCTGCATGATGCGCGCATAGCCCTGCGACACATTGCTGGAGCAGACGGTGTCCAGCTTCTTGATTTCCGGCTCTTCAAGGAAATCCTCAAGGTCCCACATCGGAACCATGAAATAATACTCGAACGGCAGCATCTCGGCCGCCATTTCCATCGCCTCGACGGCCATGTCCTGTTCTCCGCGACACAGATAGGCCAGCGACAGGTTACGATAGGCGCTCCCGAGGCTCTCATTGTCGTCGTCTGCCTCGTACTGGTTGACCGCAAGTTTGAGCCGCCCAACGACCTGACGGTCGAAATACCCATCATCCGCCTGCGCCTCGGGCAGGAACATCGCGACATAGGCCAGCTTCTCGTCATGCCAGCCGTCGGTCTGCATTTCATTGCTGAAAACCGAGTGCAACATCCGGATTTCCGGTTCGAATTTCAGGGTGCCGTCGGAATCGGCCACCGCATCCAGATAGTTGTCGTAAAAGGCGATCTTTCGTTTGTCATCGGCGTCCAGCCTGGCGACCCGATCGGCGATCTTGCGCAATTCCGAGATGGCCTCATCCGGGTAGCCGTATAAAACCAGAAGGTCGGCCAATTGCAGTTTTTCGATGACGGCGATCTTTTCTTCGACCGCCTTGTCGATCGTGTCGTGCATCCACGTTTCGAAATAGGTCTTTCCGGCCCACACGGCCCCGATGACCGCGATGACTGTCGCGCTGAACTCGATTCCGGTCCGGACGCTGGATTTATCTGCCATGGCACATCTCCTCGGACGCGCGACGTTTCAATTCCTTGCGAATGACTTTTCCCGTCACGGTCAAAGGCAAGTCTTGCACAAAAGCCACCTCTCGCGGGTAGGAATAATGCGCCAGACGGTCCTTGACCCAATCCTGCAGCTCTTGCTCCGAGGCCTCGGACCCCGGTTTCAACACCACATAGGCCTTCACGATCTCGGTCCGCAGCGGATCAGGTTTGCCGACCACGCCCACGGTGGCCACCGCCGGATGGGTCAGCAGGCAATCCTCGATCTCGGCCGGGCCGATGCGGTAGCCGGCCGAGGTGATCACGTCATCCTCGCGGCCTACAAAGCGCAGATAGTCGCCCTCCCACACGCCGCGGTCACCGGTGACCAGCCAATCGCCGCGAAACTTCTCGGCCGTGGCCTGCGGGTTGTTCCAGTATTCCAGCAGCATCGAGGCTGAGCCCCGCCGAATGGCCACGTCACCCTCGGCGTCGGTCGGGTTGCCGTCCGCGTCAATCACCGCGACCTCATGCCCCGGCACCGGTTTGCCGATGCAGCCCGGGCGCGCGGGGAAATCCTCGGCGCAGGAGGAAACCACCATATTGCATTCGGTCTGGCCGTAGAATTCGTTGATCGTCAGGCCAAAGGCCCGCTCTCCCCACGCCAGCATTTCCGCGCCCAGCGGCTCTCCGCCCGAAGCCACGGACCGCAGGCCGGGGATCGTCACATCCGCGGCCTTGAGCATCCGCAGCGCCGTGGGCGGAAAGAAAACGTTGCGCACGCCGCCGCGCGCGATCACATCCGCGCAGGCCTCGGGGGTGAACTTGTCGAGCCGCGCGGCAACGACCGGAATGCCCAGCGCCAGCCCCGGCATCAGTACGTCGAACAACCCGCCGATCCAGGCCCAGTCGGCCGGCGTCCACAGGCAGTCGCCCGCGCGCAGGTGGTTGTGGCTGATCGAAACGCCCGGCAGATGCCCGGTCAGCACCCGGTGCCCATGCAGCGCGCCCTTGGGTTTGCCCGTCGTGCCCGAGGTATAGATCAGCACCGCCGGATCTTCGGGGCCTGTGTCAGCAAAATCCAAGGCAGGCCCGTCCGCCCCAAGCTCGGACACGATCAGCGGCTGCGCCAGATCACCCAGCATACCGGCGCCCTCGCCGTCGGTCAGCACATACCTGGCGCCCGCATCGCCGATGCGCGAGGCAAGGGCATCGCGTTTGAACAGCTTGAACAACGGCACCGAGATTGCCCCGATCTTCCAGATGGCCAGATGCGCGGCCGCGCACCACGGCGACTGGCTGAGCAGCACGCCGACCCGATCGCCGGGTTGCACCCTACCCAGCAACCCGCGCACCAGCCGGTCGGTCATACGTTCAAGTTCACCATAGGTGATCTCGGTCGTAGCCGCGGAAGACAGATCGAGGATCGCCACCTGCTCACTAGGCCGCGACAGGCACTGACGTGCCATGTTCAGCCTGGGCGGAATGTCCCAGCTGCCACCAGACCGCAAACCCGGTATGACCTCAGCGGGACGCATGGCGTTTTTCCCTTAAATTTAAGCGACTTGCCGCGCCAAATTGAATATCGAACATCAACGAAACTTGATGCAGATCAGAGTGGCCGCCCCGTCCTGCAGGCATGGTCGGCTTGCACACAAAACCAAAGGCAAGAACATGACCAGCAAACTCGCCATCCTCACCCTTTCCACCGCGTTGGCCGCTGTTTCGGCCCCCGCATTCGCCCAGTCTCAGGGAGACTGGACCGTTGGTGTCGGTATCGGCTACCTCGACCCGAAATCCGACAACGGATCCCTCGCCGGCTTCAGCGCCGATGTCGACTCGGACACCCGCCCGATCTTCACCGCCGAGTATTTCATTCGTGACAATCTGGGCATCGAGCTTTTGGCCGCAACGCCGTTCAGCCATGACATCACGCTGGGCGGAAGTGTCGACGCGGGCAGCGTCAAGCACCTGCCGCCCACACTGTCGCTGAACTACCACTTTGCAACCAGCAGCGCCTGGAAACCCTATGTCGGCGCCGGTTTGAACTACACCGTGTTCTTTGACGAGGAATCGCCGCTGGGCGATCTGAAGGTCGACGACTCGTTCGGCGTGTCGCTGCAGGCCGGCCTGGACTACATGGTCACGGACAAGGGCGCGGTTCGCCTGAACGTCCGCTGGTTCGACATCGACTCGGACGTCACCCTCAACGGAGCCGACATCGGCAAGGCCGAGATCGATCCGTGGCTGGTTGGCGTGTCCTACGTCCATCGCTTCTGATCCTTCGATCGGATACGCCTCGCCGTGACCTCGTCGGCGAGGCGTTTTTCTTCAGAGCATTTCGTTCATCAATTCGCGGCCGATCAGCATCCGGCGGATCTCGCTGGTGCCCGCGCCGATCTCCATCAGCTTGGCATCGCGGAAGATCCGGCTGACCGGCGCATCCGCCAGGAACCCGGCCCCGCCCATGGCCTGAACCGCCTGATGCGCCTGCACCATCGCCTGCTCGGACGCATAGAGACAGCACGCCGCCGCATCCTGCCGGGTCACGTCGCCCCGATCACAGGCCTTGGCGACCTCGTAGACATACGCCCGGGCCGAATTCATCGCGGTGTACATGTCGGCGATCTTGCCCTGCATCAGCTGGAAGGTTCCGATCGGTTTGCCGAACTGCTTGCGTTCGGCCAGATAGGGCATGATCTCGTCCAGGCAGGCAGCCATGATGCCGGTGCCAATCCCGGCCAGAACCACGCGCTCATAGTCGAGGCCCGACATCAGAACCGCAACGCCCTTGCCTTCTTCGCCCAGCACGTTCTCGAAGGGCACCTCGACATCTTCGAAGATCAGCTCGGCCGTGTTCGAACCGCGCATACCCAGCTTGTCGAAATGGGGCGAGGTCGAGAACCCTTTCATCTCTTTCTCGATCAGGAAGGCCGTGATGCCCTTGGACCCGGCCTCGGGGTCGGTCTTGGCATAGACGACCAGCGTATCGGCATCCGGCCCGTTGGTGATCCAGTATTTGTTGCCGTTCAGGCGGTAATGGTCGTTGCGCTTTTCCGCCCGCAGTTTCATCGACACAACATCCGACCCCGCTCCGGGTTCCGACATTGCCAGGGCACCTACGTGTTCGCCCGAAATCAGGCGCGGCAGGTATTTCTGCTTCTGTTCTTCAGTGCCGTTCAGCTTGATCTGGTTGACGCATAGGTTGGAATGCGCCCCGTAGGACAGCGCCACCGATGCCGAGGCGCGTGCGATTTCTTCAACCGCGATCGTATGCGCCAGATAGGTCATTTCGGCGCCGCCATACTGTTCGGGAACGGTTACGCCCAGCAGACCGAGTTCACCCATTTCCTTCCACAGCTCGTTGGGAAAGGCGTTGGTCTTGTCGATCTCGGCCGCCATCGGCTTGACCCGCTCCTGCGCCCAGCGGTGCACCATCTCGCGCAGCGCGTTCACATCCTCACCCAGATCGAATTGCATTGTCGCCGTGAACATCCGCGCTCTCCTCTTTCGCGTTAATGAACAGGTGTTCAATAAACTGATACAGACCTTTCCCCGCGCGGTCAATCATCGCGTGACCCAAATGAAAAAGCCGCCCTCGGGCGGCTTTTGCAGTGTTCGAGCGTGCGCCGCATGGCGCACTCGATTGAATTACTGTTGGAAAACGGCGCCGACCTCGGCGCGGATGATGCCGGCAATCAGGCGGCAATCGTCCAGTGAGAAGGTCAACGGAACGCGCATGTCGATGATCCCGCGCAGAATCCGGTCGGTCTCGGGCATCCGTTCCGACTCGGCATAGCGCCAGCTGTCATAGCGCGAGGTGAACCCGGTCGGCTCGGCCCCGCCGAACCACTTCAACTCGACTCCGCGATCGGCGCAGCGTCGCAGAACCTCGGTAATCCTGTCCTGCGCCCAATCCAGCAGAAGGAACTGGATCGACGAGCCGACATAGCTCTCCTCGGCAGGCCGCTCGACGATGGTCAGGCCGGGCGTGCCGCGCAGGCCCGCCTCGATCTCGGCATAGCGTTCGTTCCAGCGCCGCACCTGCCGATCCAACTCGCGCAACTGGGGGCGCAGGATCGCCGCGCGCAGATTGTCCATCCGCCCCGACACGTTTGGCGTGGTGTACTTGATCCGCTCGAACACCTCGGGACCCGGCACCGCAAGGTGGCGTTCGTACAGCATGTACGAGCCCGACAGCATCGTGGCTTTGGCCGCCAGCATTTCGTCATCGGTGATCAACAGGCCACCCTCGCCCGAGTTCACATGTTTGTAGGTCTGGCAGGAATAGCAGCCGATCGCCCCCTGACGGCCGGATAACTGTCCGCGCCAGGCGGCGCCCATCGTATGGGCGCAATCCTCGATCACCGTCACCCCGGCGGCATCGCACATCTGCATCAACCGGTCCATGTCACAGAGGTGCCCGCGCATGTGGCTGAGCATCAGAACCTTGGCGCGGTCCAGCTTGGCCTCCAGATCGTCCAGATCGATGGTCAGCCCCTCGGTCACGCCGACGAAAACCGGGCGCGCATTGACCGAGGCGATCGCCCCCGGCACCGGGGCCAGCGTGAAAGCGTTAGTCAGAACCGCGTCCCCCGGTTGGACACCCACGGCACGCAGGGCCGTGGCCAGCGCATAGCCGCCCGAGGACACGGCCAGACAGTATTTCGCCCCCATCTGCGCGGCAAATTCCTGCTCCAACAGGGCGGTTTCGCTCAGCTCTCCGGGGGCCACGTTGTAGCGGTGCAACCGCCCGTGGCGCAGAACGGCCAGCGCCGCCTCGATCGCCGCGTCGGGGATCGGCTCCTGTTGGGTGAAACTGCCTGAAAATCGCTCGGTCATGGCGTCGTTTGTGGGGCCAGTCGCAGCCCGGGTCAAGAGATCAGGCCGCCGCGCCCACAAGCTCGGCGACGATTGCGGGCAGATCGTCAAAATGGTGCAACAGCGCCTCGGGCTGCAGTGCGGCCATGTCATCACCGGACGGGCCGAAGGTCACAAGGATCGAAGGCACCCCTGCGGCCCGGGCCGTGTTACGGTCGGTATCCGAGTCGCCTACCAGAATGCAGTGGTCGGGATGCCCACCGGCCCGGCGCGCCGCTTCGCGCAGCGGCGCGGGGTCGGGCTTGCGCACCGGCAGCGTGTCCGCCCCCACCAACGAGCCGAACAACGCCCGCGCTCCCAGCCGCGTCATCAGCAGCTCGGCCAGCGCCTCGGGCTTGTTGGTGCAGATGCCGACACCGTATCCGGCGGCCTTCAGCGCCTCGACCGCCTGCAGCGCGCCGGGATAGAAGGTGGTGTGGGTGTCGATCGCCTGCCCATAGGCCTCGAGCAGGACCGGGTAATAGGCGTTCACGGTCTCTTCGTCATAGGCGCCCACGCGTTTCAGCCCGTGGGTCAGCATCATCCGCCCGCCGCGCAAAGCCACCGCCGCATCCTGCCCGTGCACCAGCACGTCGCCATGCCCCATCTGCCGGAAACAATGGTTGGCCGCCGCCAGCAGATCGCCCGACGTATCGGCCAAAGTCCCGTCCAGATCGAAGATGACCGTGCGCATTCTGTCTCCTTGCTCGGCAGTTTTCCGCCATGTCGTGTTGCAAACGGCAATCTTGTTTGATGGCCGAACGGCTTGCGCCTTTGCCCTCAGCGGATAAAACGGACCGCGACAAAACAAAAGAGAAAACGCATTCATGAGCACTGCCCTTGTCATCCTTGCCGCCGGAAAAGGCACCCGGATGAATTCGGATATCCCAAAGGTTCTGCACCCGATCGCCCAGGTTCCGATGCTGGTGCACGCCATGCGCGCCGGGTCGGTTCTGGCACCCGAACGCACGGCCATCGTCACCGGCCACGGCGCCGAGGCGGTGGCCAAAGTCGCGCAGGCCGAGGATGAAGACGCCCGCATCGTCGTGCAGGACCAACAGTTGGGCACCGCCCATGCCGTCGCCCAGGCGCGCGCGGCTTTGGACGGGTTCACCGGCGACGTGGTCGTTCTGTACGGCGATACCCCGTTTCTGCAGCCCGACACGCTGGAGCGCATGATCGCCGCGCGGGCTGACAACGATCTGGTGATCCTGGGCTTCGAGGCCGCCGACCCGGCCCGGTATGGCCGTTTGGTGATGAACGGAGATGCTCTGGAACGGATCGTCGAGTTCAAGGATGCGTCAGATGAAGAACGCGCCATAACCTTCTGCAACTCCGGTCTTCTGGCCTGTGACGCGGGCACCCTGTTCGACCTGATCGACGCGGTCGGAAACGACAACGCGTCGGGCGAATACTACCTGACCGACGTGGTCGAGATCGCGCGCGACCGCGGCCTGAAGGTCACCGCCGTTTCGTGCGACGAGGCGCAGACGCTGGGCGTGAACTCGCGCGCTGATCTGGCCGCGGCCGACGCCGTGTTCCAGGCCCGCGCCCGGGCCGAGCTACTGGATCTGGGCGTCACCCTGATGGCCCCCGAGACGGTCTATCTGGCTGCCGACACGGTGATCGGCCGCGACACGGTGATCGAACCCAACGTGGTCTTCGGCCCCGGCGTCACGGTCGAAAGCGGCGCGGCGATCCGGGCGTTTTCGCACCTGGAAGGCTGCCATGTCAGCCGCGGCGCCGTGGTCGGCCCCTATGCCCGGCTGCGCCCGGGGGCGGAACTGGCCGAGAACACCCGTATCGGCAATTTCGTCGAGATCAAGAATGCCGAAATCGCCGAGGGCGCCAAGGTCAATCACCTCAGCTATATCGGCGATGCGTCGGTCGGCGCGGGTACGAATATCGGCGCGGGCACCATCACCTGCAACTATGATGGCGTGATGAAGCACCGCACGGTGATCGGCGAGAACGTCTTTGTCGGCTCGAACACCATGCTGGTGGCCCCGGTCACCGTGGGCAGCGGCGCGATGACGGCCACGGGCACCATCGTGACCCGCGACATCGAACCCGACGCCCTGGCGGTGGGTCGCGCCAAACAGGAAAACAAACCGGGCTATGCCCGCAAGCTGTTCGAGATGCTGAAGGCGAAAAAGGCACGCCGGGACAAGGGAGCCTGAGTAAATGTGTGGAATTGTTGGCGTATTGGGCAAGCACGAAGCGGCGCCCATTCTGGTCGAAGCACTGAAACGGCTGGAATACCGCGGCTATGACAGCGCGGGCATCGCAACCGTAAACGGCGGCAAGCTGGGTCGTCGGCGCGCGGTAGGCAAGCTGGTCAATCTCAGCGACCTGCTGGTGCATGACCCCTTGCCCGGAAAGTCGGGCATCGGGCATACGCGGTGGGCGACCCATGGCGCACCCTCGGTCAGCAACGCGCACCCGCATCAGGCCGGGCCGGTTGCCGTGGTCCACAACGGCATCGTCGAGAACTATCGCGAGCTGCGGGCCGAACTGGCCGAGAACGGAATCGATTTCCAGACCGAGACCGACACCGAAACCGTCGCGTTGATGACCGAATTCTACATGAAATCGGGGCTGAGCCCGGTCGAGGCCGCCTTCAAGACCATCGACCGGCTGCAAGGTGCCTTTGCGCTGGCCTTCCTGTTCGACGGCGAGGATGACCTGATCGTCGCCGCCCGCAAGGGCTCGCCGCTGGCCATCGGGCACGGGGATGGCGAGATGTTCGTCGGCTCGGACGCCATTGCGCTGGCGCCGCTGACCGACCGGATCACCTATCTGGAAGAAGGCGACCGCGCCGTGGTCACCCGCACTTCGGTCGAGATCCGCAACGAGGCGGGCGAGATCGCAAATCGCGAGATCCGCAAGATCCAGCTGGATCAGACCCGGACCGACAAGGGCGGGCACAAGCATTTCATGGCCAAGGAAATCGCCGAACAGCCGGTGGTGGTGGCCGAAGCGATCCGCTCGTACCTGCCCACCGGCGGCGACAGGGTGGTTTTACCGGACGCGGATCTTGATTTCTCCAAGCTGGACCGCCTAACCATGGTGGCCTGCGGCACAGCCTTCTATGCCTGCCTGACCGCCAAATACTGGTTCGAGAAACTGGCCCGGATGCCGGTCGAGGTCGATATCGCCAGCGAGTTCCGCTATCGCGAACCGCCGATCACCGACCGCACGCTGGCCCTGTTCGTCAGCCAGTCGGGCGAAACCGCCGACACCCTGGCCGCGCTGCGCTATTGTGAGGGCAAGGCCGACAAGATCGTGTCGGTGGTCAATGTCCCCGAAAGCTCGATCGCGCGGGAAAGCGACGTGGCGCTGCCCATACATGCCGGGGTCGAGATCGGCGTGGCCTCGACCAAGGCCTTCACCTGCCAGCTGAGCGTTCTGCTGATGCTGGCGCTCAAGGCCGCGGCCGACCGGGGCACACTGGACGAAGATGCGCTAGCCGATCACGCCGCCGCACTGCGCGGCCTGCCGACGCTGCTGAACGCCGCGCTGGATCAGGAGGAGGCGATCCGGAAATCCGCGCAGCGCCTGTCCGAGGCACGCGACGTTCTGTTCCTGGGGCGCG
Organism: Ruegeria arenilitoris; assembly: GCF_013032855.1. GTDB lineage: Bacteria > Pseudomonadota > Alphaproteobacteria > Rhodobacterales > Rhodobacteraceae > Ruegeria > Ruegeria arenilitoris. The sequence goes on along the minus strand of NZ_WQDA01000001.1, from coordinate 1,193,445 downwards.
GCCTGATGTACCCGCTGGCCCTCGAAGGCGCGCTGAAACTCAAGGAAATCAGCTATATCCACGCCGAAGGTTATGCCTCGGGCGAGCTGAAGCACGGCCCCATCGCCCTGATCGACAAGCACATGCCCGTGGTGGTGATGGCCCCGCGCGACGCGGTGTTCGACAAGACCGTGTCGAACATGCAAGAGGTCATGGCACGCAAGGGCAAGGTCATTTTGGTCTCGGACGACGACGGGATCGCAGATGCCAAGGACGGGGTCTGGAGCACGATCCGAATGCCGCATGCCCACGCCTCGGTCGCGCCGATCCTGTATTCGGTACCCGCGCAGCTGCTGGCCTATCACACGGCGGTCGCCAAGGGCACCGATGTGGACCAGCCGCGCAACCTGGCGAAATCCGTCACGGTCGAGTAAACCGCCATGCCGGACAGCCCTCTGGACCAGATCAAGGCGTATGCCGACCCGGATCGGGCCGCCCAGATGGCGGCCTATCATAAGGTCGATCGTCCCTATCTTGGGGTACCGAATCCGGTGCTGAATGATCTGACCAAAAGCTGGCGGCAGCAGATGGACGTGGACGCCCGTGTCGCGCTGGCCGATCAGCTGTGGCAGACCAACATCCACGAGGCGCGGCTGGCCGCCGCCAAGCTGCTGACCCAAGCGCGCATCCGCCCCGATCAGGCGGTTTGGGACCTGCTGCAAAGCTGGCTGCCCGATTTCGACGCCTGGGCGGTGGCCGATCATGCGAGCATGGCCGTGCAAAAGCGCCTGTGGGCCGATCCGTCGCGGCTGGACCAGGTCGAAAGCTGGACGACCTCGGATCACATGTGGACCCGACGCGCGGCGCTGGTGGCCACCCTGCCCTGGACCAAGCAGAACCACCCCAAGCCCGAAGACCTTGAGCGCCGCGACCGAATTCTGGGGTGGGCCGCCGGTTATGCCCCTGATCGCGACTGGTTCATCCAGAAGGCGGTGGCTTGGTGGCTGCGCGACCTGTCCAAACATGACCCCGACCGGGTGCGGGCGTTTCTGGCCGCGCATGGTGACGCGATGAAGCCGTTTGCCCGCAAAGAGGCCGGCAAGTACCTGAAAGATCAGTTGGAATAAACGTCCAGTTCAACCAGTTCGTCAAACGGCACCAATAGCGCACGCATCGCCTCAACCGACAGGCGGCTGCCGCCTGAGGGCGCCGGTACAAGTGTGATATAGGCCTGCGCGCCCGTCTTGGGCACGACCACCCGGCCATTGATCTCTGTTTCGACCAACGGCGTTTCAAGCCAGCGTCCGGGCTTGTTCGGATCGCCCAGTCCGGCAATCGTTGTCTTGGCGCCGGCCCATCCGGTGTTCACGGCCGCAACAGGCGTTGCTTCCACCTCTTCGGTCGCAGCGGCGGTTTCTGTCGTCTGCGCAGGTTCCGCATCCGGGGCGCGATCAAGGCTTTGCCGCACCGCATCACAGCCGGTCAAAAACGCAGGAATAATGACAAACAGGTATCGCATGCAACCAGCCTACCCCTGCCCGCGCCCGCGTTCCACCCCTCAAGCGCAGTTCTGACTTGTCGCAAGGCACGGTGCGCTTTACCTATTGGGCATGACTGCTCCGTTGATCGACCCGTTTGCCCGCGCAATCACCTATCTCCGCGTCTCCGTCACGGACCGCTGCGATTTCCGCTGTGTCTACTGCATGTCTGAAAACATGACCTTTCTGCCCAAGAAAGAGCTGCTGACGCTGGAAGAACTGGACCGGATGTGTTCGACCTTCGTCCGGCTGGGCGTGGAAAAGCTGCGGATCACCGGGGGCGAGCCGCTTGTGCGCCGCGGGATCATGGGGTTCTTCGACTCGATGACCCGGCATCTGGACAGCGGCGCACTGAAAGAGCTGACGCTGACCACCAATGGCTCGCAACTCGCCCGGTTCGCCGACGACCTGTATGCCTCCGGGGTGCGGCGGGTGAATGTCTCGCTCGACACGCTGGACGAGGACAAATTCGCCCAGATCACCCGTTGGGGTCGCTTGAAACAGGTCCTGGGCGGGATCGATGCCGCGCAGAAGGCCGGGTTGCGCGTCAAGATCAACGCGGTGGCCCTGAAAGGGTTCAACGAGGACGAACTGCCCAAGATCACCCGCTGGTGCGCCGAACGCGACATGGACCTTACCTGGATCGAGGTCATGCCCATGGGTGACATCGGCAACGAGGACCGGCTGGACCAGTACTGGTCGCTGAAGGACGTCCGGGCCGAGTACGAAAACCAATATACCGTCACCGATCTGGCCGAGCGCACGGGCGGACCGGCGCGCTATGTCCGGTTGGAGGAAACCGGGCAGAAGATCGGCTTCATCACGCCGCTCAGCCATAATTTCTGTGAAAGTTGCAACCGGGTACGCCTGACCTGCACGGGCGAGTTGTACATGTGCCTGGGGCAAGAGGACATGGCCGACCTGCGCGCGCCCCTGCGCGACCATCCCGACAGCGAAGAGCCGCTGGAACAGGCGATCCGCGCGGCGATTACCCTCAAGCCCAAGGGCCATGATTTCGACTATTCCCGCCAGAAGATCGATGGCCAGATGAGCCGTCACATGAGCCACACGGGCGGCTGACATGGCAGACCAGTCGGGGCAACCCACGACGCTGTACCGTATGTACTGCGCGTTGACGTCCATCGCCATGCCATTGGCCTGGCGCACCGTTCGCGCCAAGCTGCAGACGGCGGGTGTTTCCGAGGTCCGCCAGCGCGAGCGGCTGGGCCATGCGAGCCAGCCCCGGCCCGACGGTCGGCTGATCTGGTTCCATGCGGCCAGCGTGGGCGAGAGCCTGTCGGTTCTGAGCCTGATCAAGCGTATGAGCGAACGGATCGAGGACGCGCAGTTCCTGATCACCTCTGGCACCCCGACCTCGGCGGCGCTGGTGGAAAAACGTCTGCCGCCGCGCACCCGCCACCAATACCCCCCTCTGGACAGCGCCGGCCCGGTGGCGCGGTTTCTGGATCACTGGCGGCCCGATGCCGGCGTCTTCGTCGAAAGCGAGATCTGGCCACGCCTGATCGTCGAGACCGCCCGGCGTGGAACGCCTCTGGCCCTGCTGAACGCGCGCCTGTCCGAGAAGTCGGTGACCGGGTGGAAGAAGCGCCCCGACACCGCCCGCTATGTCCTGAGCCAGTTCCGCCTGTTCCTGACGCAAAACGACCGCACGGCCGCAAACCTGATCGCCATGGGCGCGCCCGCCGATCTGGTGCAGCCCGGAACCAACCTCAAGGCCATGTCCGATCCGCTGCCGGTGGATCAAGACACGCTGACGCAGATCCGCACCCAGATCGGCGCGCGGCCGGTCTGGATCGCCAGCTCGACCCATGCGGGCGAGGAGGAGACCGTTCTGGCCGGCCATGCCGAATTGCTGAACCGCTGGCCCGATCTGCTGCTGCTGCTCATCCCCCGCCACCCGGAACGGCGGGACGAGGTCTGCGCCCTGATTGATGCCGCAGGTCAAAGCCATGCCCTGCGCAGCGCCGGGCAGCCGATCACCGACGAGACGCAGGTCTATGTGGCCGACACGCTGGGCGAAACCGGAACGTGGTACGCGTTGTGCCCGATCGTGTTTCTGGGCGGGTCGCTGAAGGAAATCGGCGGCCACAACCCGTTCGAGCCCGCACAAGCCGGGGCCGCAGTGATCACTGGGCCGGGTTACTACAATTTCGCCGAGACATTTGCCCCGCTGGTGGACAGCGGCGGCGCGGTCGAAGTCGCTTCGGCACCCGAGTTGGCCAAAGCGGTCGAGCTCTGGCTGTCGGACAGATCGGCGCTGGCAGCGGCGCAAGCGGCGGCGCAATCCTGCGTGAACACCCAGAAATCGGCGCTGGATTCGGTTGTGGATACGCTATGCGACAAGCTGGGTCTGGAGAACGCAGGCTGCTGACCGCAAGCGGCAGCGGGAACCTGCGCCCCCGCCACGGTATCAGGCTGCGGGCATCCGCTGTTCGACGATCTCGGCCCACCAGCTGCACCCGGCAGGAATCGCCTCGTCGTTGAAGTTGTATTCCGGGTGGTGAACCATCGCCGTGTCGCCATTGCCGACCAGGATATAGGCACCGGGACGTTCTTCCAGCATGTAGGCGAAGTCTTCGCCGCCCATGACCAAAGGTGCCTCCTCGCAGGCCCCCGAGATCGAGCGGGCGACCTCGGCGGCGAACTCGGTCTGCTCATCGCTGTTGATCATGACCGGATAGCCCCGGATATAAGTGACATCGGCAGTGCCGCCGAATGTCGCAGCGACGCCCGAGCAGATTTCGTTGATGCGCTGCTCAGCAAGGTCGCGCATCTCTTTGCTCATCGTGCGCACGGTGCCCTTGATCTGCACTTTCTGCGGGATCACGTTGAACGCCTTCGACGAAGTCTCGAACGAGGTGACCGAAACAACGACCTGATCGATCGGATCGGCATTGCGCGACGCGATGGTCTGCAACGCCAGAACGGCCTGCGCAGTCATGACAGTGGTGTCCACGGTTTCATGCGGTTTGGCGGCATGGCCGCCACGACCTTCGAACGTGATATCGAACTGATCAGTCGCCGCGAAGAACGCCCCCGGCCGGATCGAGAAGCTGCCCACAGGCTTACCGGGCCAATTGTGCATTCCGTAGACTTCCTGAATGCCCCAACGCTCCATCAGGTTGTCTTCGCACATCTCGCGGCCGCCGCCGCCGCCCTCCTCGGCGGGTTGGAAGATCACAACGACGGTTCCGTCGAAATTGCGCGTTTCCGACAGGTATTTTGCCGCCCCCAGCAGCATGGCGGTGTGGCCGTCATGGCCGCAGGCATGCATCGCACCCGGCGTTTTCGAAGCATAGTCCAACCCCGTCGCTTCGTGGATCGGCAAAGCGTCCATATCCGCCCGCAATCCGATCACCTTCCCCTTGGTGTCGACCTTGCCTTTGATCACCCCGACAACTCCGGTGCGGCCAATCCCCGTGACCACCTCGTCGCAGCCGAATTCTTTCAGCTTTTCCGCAACCAGCGCGCTGGTGCGATGCGTATCGAACAGAATTTCAGGATTCTCGTGAATATCACGCCGCCAGGCGGTGATTTCATCCTGCAATTCGGCAAAGCGGTTCTTCACTGGCATCTTCGTCTTCTCTCCTTAAAAAATCTCAGGCCACCGGCATCCGGCGTTCGACCATTTCTGCAAACCACGAGCAACCGATCGGAATGATCTCGTCATTGAAATCGTATTCGGGGTGGTGAAGCCCGGCGCTGTCGCCATTTCCCAGGACTATGAAGGCCCCGGGACGTTCCTGCAACATGAACGAGAAGTCTTCACCCCCCATCACAATCGGTGCCTCGGCACAGCTGCCACCCACGGCAATTGCCGCGGATTCTGCATATCCAGTCTGCTCTTCCGCGTTGATCGTGACGGGAACGCCGCGCGAGTAGGTCACCGTGGCGGTGCCACCTATGGTCGCCGCGACACCTTGCACAACTTCATTCAGCCGCTGTTCGATCAGGTCGCGCATCTCGTTCGAATGGGTGCGGACGGTGCCACGCAGGCGGGCCGATTGCGGGATCACGTTAAATGCATTCGACGAGGTCTCGACCGCAGTGACCGACAGAACGGCCTGCAAGATTGGGTCGGCGTTGCGCGAAACGATGGTCTGCAGGGCCACGATCAGTTGCGACAGCATGACCGTCGTGTCCACGGTTTCCTGCGGCTTGGCGGCATGACCGCCGCGGCCTTCAATATGGATGTCGAACTCGTCCGCCGCCGCCAGCAGAGGCCCGGAGCGAATGGCAAACTGCCCGGTCGGCAGGCCCGGAACGTTGTGCATCGCATAGACTTCCTGGATGCCGAAGCGGTCCATCAAACCGTCCTGGCACATGGCTTCCGCACCGTTGCCGCCTTCTTCGGCCGGCTGAAAGATCACGATCGCGGTCCCATCGAAGTTTCGGGTCTCGGCCAGATATTTGGCGGCGCCCAGAACCATCGCAGTGTGACCGTCATGGCCGCAGGCATGCATGGCGCCCGCAGTCTTGGAGGCATATTCCGCTCCCGTCTGCTCTTGCATTGGCAGCGCATCCATATCGGCCCGCAGACCGATCACGCGGCCTTGGGTGTCGGTCCTGCCCTTGATCACGCCGACCACCCCGGTCCGGCCAATTCCGGTCACGACATCGTCGCAACCGAACTCTTTCAGTTTTTCCGCAACCAATGCGCTGGTCCGATGGGTATCGTAGAGAATTTCGGGGTGTTGATGTATGTCGCGCCGCCAACCGGTGATTTCGGGGTGCATTTCGGCAAAACGGTTCTTGATCGGCATGACTGTCTTTCCTGTTTCAGGCGATGGGCATTCGTCGTTCGACGAGCTCGGCGAACCAGCTGCATCCGGCCGGAATGGCCTGGTCGTCGAAATTGTATTCGGGATGGTGGCACATGGCCGTGTCGCCGTTCCCCAAGAAGATGTAGGCTCCGGGCCGTTCTTCAAGCATGTAGGCGAAGTCTTCCGACGGCATGATCGGATCCGTTGCGTCATTGACCTTGCCGGCCACCGCCTCGGCGGCTTCGGCGGCGAAGGCCGTTTCCGCCTCGGAGTTCACCGTCACCGGGTAGCCGGGCGTCCAGGTCACGCGGGCTTTGGCGCCAAAAGCCGAGGCTGTGTCTTCGGCGATCCGGCGCACGCGCTCCTCGGCGATGCCACGGTATTCCGGGTCCAGTGTGCGAACCGTGCCCTGCAGCCGGACCGTGTGCGCAATCACGTTCGAGGCGACGCTGTCAGTTTCAAACGTCCCCACCGTCAGCACCACCCGTCGGATTGGATCAACGGTGCGGGATACAACCGATTGCAGCGCAACCACGATATGCGATGCCACCAAGGTTGTGTCGATGGCTTCATGCGGTGCGGCGGCGTGGCCACCTTTGCCGGTCACGACAATCTCGAACTCGTCCGACGACGCCAGCAGCGCGCCGGGCCGGATTGCGAACTCTCCGACAGGCAGGCCGGGCATGTTGTGCAAGCCGTAGACTTCCTGAATGCCCCATCGATCCATAAGCCCATCGCGGCACATGGCCAGACCGCCGGCTCCGCCTTCTTCGGCTGGTTGAAAGATCAGAACCACCGTTCCGTCGAAATTGCGCGTCTCGGCAAGATATTGCGCAGCGCCGAGCAAGATCGACGTGTGCCCGTCATGCCCGCAGGCATGCATCTTGCCCGGCACGGTCGAGGCATAGTCCAGTCCGGTCGCCTCGTTGATCGGCAAGGCATCCATGTCGGCCCGCAACCCGATCACCCGCCCCTGCGTGTCCGTCCGCCCTCGGATCACGGCCACGACACCGGTTTTACCTATACCCGGCGTGATTTCATCGACACCGAACGCCTTGAGTCGGTCGACAACGAAGCCGGCGGTTTCATGAACGTCGTACATCAACTCGGGATGCGCATGCAGGTGCCGCCGCCACTTGGTGATCTCGGCGTGCATTTCAGCAAGTCTGTTTTTGACCGGCATGTTCAACTCTCCGAGCTTCTGACTGAAATCCTGAGTTTCCAGTGCCTCTTTTGGGTCACGCCGCCAGTTTGTAGACCAGACGCTGCATGAAGTCATGGCCGGCGTTGAACTGAGCGATCGTGATGTATTCGTTCGGCTGGTGCGCCTGAGCGATATCTCCGGGCCCACAGATCACGGCCGAGTAACCGGCTTCCTGAAACTGACCGGCTTCGGTGCCATAGCTGACGACATGGGTTGCGTTGTCGCCTGTAAGGGCGCGCACCAGCGTCTCGGCTTCGCCATCGGTTTCCGGGACCAACGCCGGAACGGCAAAGCTGGCCTTCACCTCGATATGGGCGTCCGGATGCACTTGCTGCATCTTCCTTTCCGCCACTCTTACCTGTTCCAGATAGGCTTCTTTCCAAGCTGATGCCTGCTCGCCGGGGACGACCCGGAAATCCATCATGAAACGGCAATCCTTGGCCGTGATGTTGTGCGCAGTGCCGCCCTTGATCATGCCCACGTGGCAGGTTGTCCAAGGAGGATCAAAGACTGCCGCGATGTCGCTGGGGTCCGCCGCCATGTTGATGTCGTTCTGGGCATTCGCCCAGTCGATCAGCGGCGCGGCATACATGATCGCATTGACACCGGTATGCATGATCGAACTGTGCACCTCGTATCCAACCACATGAGTATCATAGCCGAAACCGCCCTTGTGGCCGGTGACGGCCTGCATCATCGACGGCTCGCCCACCACCACGGCCGAGCCCTTGGGCAGAACCTCTTGCATGGCGACGATCATGGGCGGCGCACCGGTGCAGCCGACCTCCTCGTCAAAGCTCAGCGCCAATTGCAGCGGGCGCTTGACGTCGGCGTACTGCGCCTCGACCAGCGCCCATATGGCGAGGGCGTCAAAGCCCTTCATGTCACAGGTGCCACGTCCGAAATACTTGCCGTCTCGTTCGGTCACGACAAACGGGTCGCTGTCCCAGGGTTGTCCGTCCACCGGCACCACATCCGTGTGACCGGAAAGCACGACCGCGCCTTCCTCCCAGGGGCCGACATGGGCAAACAGGGCCGCCTTGTGCGGCTGGTCCGGATCCGGCCATCTGTGGGCGCGGATTCCGTGGCCGTTCAGGTAGTCTTCGACCCAGTCGACCAGCGGCAGGTTGCTGTCGCGGCTGACGGTGGGAAACGAGATCAGCTCGGTCATGATCTCAAGCGGAGTCAGGCGCTGTGGCATATGGGTCAGTAACCGCTGTCGGTCGTCAGAATGAAGTGACCCGGCTCGACCTCGCGGTATTCCGAAGGCGCAGGCTCATAGCCGATTGGGTGAATTGGAGACGGGATCGGTTTGAAATTCAGATCTTTTTCCGACTTGCGCTGATTGGGATCGGCGATCGGAACCGCCTTCATCAATGCCTGCGTATAGGGGTGCTGCGGGTTCTCAAAAACACGCGCCCGTGGGCCCAGTTCGACGATCCGGCCCAGATACATCACACCCACGTGGTGGCTGACCCGCTCAACCACGGCCATGTCGTGGCTGATGAACAGATAGCTCAGGCCAAGTTCGGACTGCAATTCCATCATCAGGTTCAGAACCTGCGCCTGAACGGAAACGTCCAGCGCGGAAACCGCTTCGTCCGCAATGATCAATTTCGGGTTCAGGGCCAGCGCCCGGGCAATCGCAATTCTCTGCCGCTGCCCACCCGACATTTCGTGCGGGAACCGGCGCATGAAGCTTCGTGGCAGGTGCACCTTGTCGAACAGCTGTGCGACCCGGTCCTGCAGTTCCGACCCCGATGCCACGCCATAGTTGCGCATCGGCTCGGCCACCTGATCAACCAACTGCATCTGCGGGTTCAGCGATGCGAATGGGTCCTGAAATATCATCTGCATGTCCAGACGGGCCTTGCGCAGGCCCTTCTGGTCCAGCTTCATGATGTCCACACCATCAAGACTGATTTCGCCGGCCATCGGCTCTATCAACCGCAGGATCGAGCGGCCGGCCGAGGATTTTCCACAACCCGACTCCCCGACGAGGCTCAGCGTCTGCCCTTTGTTCAGGGTGAACGAGACGTCTTCGACCGCGTGCACATTCGAAATGGTGCGGCGCAGGATCCCGCCTTTTACCGGGAACCGCGTGGTCAGGTTCCGGACTGACAGCAATACATCCTCGGTTCCGGGAATCGGGGCGATTTTCTGTCCTTCGACACCCAGCAACTTCATCGGCTCGGGGGCGGATTTTCCGCGCATCTCACCCAGCTTGGGCACCGCAGCCAGCAGAGCCTTGGTGTAGTCATGCTGGGGATTCTCGAAAATCTCGGTGACGGTGCCCTCTTCGACCTTGTTGCCGCGGTACATGACGACGACCCTGTCGGCCATCTGGGCGACCACGGCCATGTCATGGGTGATGAACATGACCGCCGTGCCGGTTTCACGCTTCAGCCGGTCCATCAGGGCCAGGATCTCGGCCTGGATCGTCACGTCCAGAGCCGTGGTGGGTTCATCGGCGATCAGCAGGCGCGGCTCGCAGGCCATAGCCATGGCGATCACAACCCGCTGGCGCATCCCGCCCGACAACTCGTGCGGATACTGCTTGAGTCGCCGCTCGGGCTCGGGGATGCGGACCTGTTTCAGCAGTTCCAAGGCGCGCGCTTCGGCCTGGGACTTGGACATATCCTTGTGAATCCGCAACCCTTCAGTCAGCTGTCGCCCGACCGTGAAAACGGGGTTCAGCGCCGTCATCGGCTCCTGAAAGATCATCCCGATTTCATTGCCACGAATCTGCTTCATGAGGTCCTGATCGGCCTTGGCCAGATCCAGCTCGGTCCCGTCGTTACGGTCGAAAATCAACTGTCCGCCGGCGATTTCACCCCCGCCGAATTCAACAAGGCGCATCAATGACAACGAAGATACGGACTTGCCCGATCCCGATTCGCCCACGATGCAGACGGTTTCGCCCGGACGGACCTCGAACGAGACGTCCTCGACGCCGACGACGGGCCCATCCTTGGTTTGGAATTCGACCCGAAGTTCCCTGATCTGGGCGATAGGCTGATCCAGCACGCGAGCGCTCCCCTTGGCTGCATGAGTGTTTTCTTTGCCGAACGCTAAGGCGGGCTGACAGGAAAAGTCAAACGCATTGCCAGTTTCGCTGCGGCAAGGCTTGCAATTTCTGCAAACTCTGTTTCGATACCCCGCGTAACCGTGCCGAGAAATTGGGCGTAGTGCGCAGACATTTGCGCAATTGTCTTTTGTTTCAGTGGCTTGAGCCCGGCACGGCAACGCCAAATCCGCAGGCCTTGCGGAGAAAATCGAGACACGAATGTGTCCAACAAGGAGTGTATGATGAAAATCAAAACCCTTTTGCTTGGTGCGATTGCAAGCACGGCGATGGCCCCGATGGCCATGGCCGAGCGCGGATCGGACGGCAACGTCAGCATCATCTATTGGCAAGCACCCTCGATCCTGAACCCGTTCCTGTCGGGCGGCACCAAAGACGTCGAAGCGGCCTCGCTGGTGATCGAACCCCTGGCCCGCTACGACCAGGACGGCAACATGGTGCCGTATCTGGCAGCCGAAATCCCGACCGTCGAAAACGGCGGCGTGAGCGAGGACCTCACCTCGATCACGTGGAAGATCGCTCCGGGGATCACCTGGTCGGATGGCACGCCGTTCACCTCGGCCGACGTGAAATTCACCGCCGACTACTGCATGGACCCCGAAGGTGGCTGTGCGCAGGTGACCAAGTTTGAAGGGGTCACCAGTGTCGAAGCTGTGGATGATCTGACCGTCAAAGTCACTTTCGACAAGCCGACCCCGTTCCCCTACGGTCCGTTCGTCGGCGGCGAAAGCCCGATCATTCAGGCCGCTCAGTTCGCGGACTGCATGGGCGCGAAAGCTCCGGAATGCACCGAGCAGAACTTCAACCCGATCGGCACCGGCCCGTTTGTCGTCACCGAGTTCAAGCCGAACGACGTGATCACATTCAAGGCCAACGACAACTATCGTGACGCGGCGAAACCGGCCTTCGCAACCGTGACCTTCAAGGGCGGCGGCGATGCGACCGCGGCCGGTCGCGCCGTGATGGAAACCGGCGAGTTCGACTATGCCTGGAACCTGCAGTTGGCGCCCGAAGTGATCGCGCAGATGCAGGAAGGCGGCAAAGGCACTCCGGTGGCAGGCTTTGGCCCGCTGGTCGAGCGCATCATGCTGAACCAGACCAACCCGTCGCCCGAACTGCCGGAAGGCGAGCGTTCGACGGCCAAGCACCCGCACCCGTTCCTGAAGGATCCGGCGGTCTACAAGGCTATGTCGATGGCAATCGACCGCCCGCTGCTGGTTGAGATCGGCTATGGCCAGGCGGGTAAAGTGACCTGCAACTGGGTCCCGGCTCCGGCTGCGTTCAACTCGACCTCGATGACCTGCGACACGCAGGATATCGAAGGCGCCAAGAAACTGCTGGATGATGCCGGCATCGTCGACACCGACGGCGACGGCGTCCGCGAGAAGGATGGCGTTCCGCTGAAGATCGTCTATCAGACCTCGACCAACGCCGTCCGTCAGGACTTCCAGGCGCTGATCAAGGAATGGTGGAGCCAGATCGGCATTGAAACCGAACTGCGCAACATCAACGCTTCGGTCTTCTTCGGTGGTGACCCGGGCTCGCCCGACACGTTCCAGAAGTTCTATGCTGACGTTGAAATGTACGCCAACACCTTCAACGGCACCGACCCGCAAAGCTATCTGGGCAACGGCCTGTGCGACAAGGCACCGCGTCCCGAGACCCAGTGGCAGGGTGAGAACATCAGCCGCTTCTGCAACGAAGAGTTCGACAAGCTGCACGCCCAACTGGCGCAGACCGCAGGTCTGGAGCAGCGCGCCGAAATCGCGAAGCAGCTGAACGACATCATGGTTCAGAACGGCGGCATGATCCCGCTGGTCCACCGTGGTCGTCTGTCGGCCCACGCAAACACTCTGGGCGGTGTCGTCCTGAACGTGTGGGACAGCGAACTGTGGAACATCGCTGACTGGTACCGCAAGACCGGTTCCTAAGCGCTAGCCTTGCACAGCCGCGTCCCGATCTGTATCGGGGCGCGGTCTTTCGCAAGTTCCACCAACAAGAAGACGCATATAAAGGCGCCTCTTAATGCTCAACTTCACCATTCGACGACTGATCCTGGCCGTTCCGACGCTGTTGTTCATCAGTCTCGTCATCTTCCTGTTGCTCGAGCTCGCCCCCGGCGACCCGATGGCACAGGTTCCGCTTACCGTTCCGCCTGAAGTCAAAGAGAAGATGCGCGAGGCGCTTGGCCTCGGCCAGCCTATGCATGTCCGGTTCTGGAAATGGATCGTGCAGTTCTTCTGGATCGAACCGCAGGTTTTGGTCGACCACATCTTTGGCACCACCTTTTCCGAAGGTGACCTGCGTGTGATTTCGTGGCAGACCCGCTCGCCCGTCATGGACATCGTCGTTCAGCGTATCCCGCAGACCCTGTGGGTTGTAGGCACCGCCTATGTGGTCGCCATCCTGATCGCCCTGCCCATTGGCATCTATTCGGCCTATCGCCAGTATTCCTGGTTCGACCAGATGGGCACCTTCGTGTCGATGGTCGGCTTCTCGGTTCCGCCGTTCTTCTCGGGGGTGCTGGTGATCGTAATCTTCTCGGTCCAGTTGGGCTGGTTCCCGTCGATCTATGACACGACGCATGTGGTCAATGACTGGGACAGCTTCGTCATTCAGCTGAAACAGATGATCATGCCCGTGATGGTGCTGGCGCTGCAGATCACCGCGCAGCTCAGCCGGTTCATGCGCGCCTCGATGCTGGACAACCTCAACCAGGATTACGTCCGTACCGCCCGCGCCAAGGGCCTGAGCGAATACACCGTCGTCATGGTACATGTCCTGCGCAACTCGATGATCCCGGTGGTTACCGTGATCGCTCTGGGTATTCCGGCGATCTTTGGTGGCGCGATCATCACCGAGCAGGTGTTCAAGGTGAACGGCATCGGCCAGCTGCTGATCGGCGCCATTCAGGCCAATGACTTGCCGATGGTGCAGACGCTGACCTTCATCTTTGCCGTGCTGATCGTCCTGTTCAACCTGATCGCGGACGTTCTTTACGGCATTCTGGACCCGAGGATCCGCTATGACTGATCACAATCAATCAGACACGCTGGTCCCTGATGAGGGCCTTGCGCCGGCCTCGACGGCCTTGCCGACTGCCGATGTAATGGAAGAACTGACCACCCCGCCCCGCAGCCAGTGGCGCGACGTGTGGGACCAGTTCAAGACCCACAAGGGCGCCATGATCGGCGCGATGCTGTTCATCTTCATTGTCGCGGCCGTCTACCTTGGCCCGTTCCTGTGGACCATCGACCCGACCCAGATCGACATCCGTGCCCGCAACCAGGGGCCCAGCTGGGCCCATCCGTTCGGCACCGATCAGCTGGGCCGGGACATCATGGCGCGAATGATGTCTGGGGGGCAGACCTCGGTATCGGTCGGCATCACCGCGATGCTGCTGGCGCTGTTCCTGGGGTCGTTCATCGGCGTGGTTGCCGGGTTCTTCAAACGGCTGGACGGGCCGCTGATGCGCCTGACCGACCTGTTCCTGGCCCTGCCGCTGCTGCCGCTGCTGCTGGTGATGATGCTGCTGTTCCGCGAACCTCTATCCGCTGCGTTCGGGCTCGAGCGTGGGATCTTCATCCTGATCGTCTGCGCCATCGGCATCACCTCGTGGATGCCTACGGCGCGGATCGTGCGCGGCGACGTGCTGGCGATCAAGGAACGCGAGTTCGTTCTGGCCGCCCGCTCGATCGGCACCAGCAACACGCAGATCATCACCCGGCACATCCTGCCCAACGTGCTGTCGCCGATCATGGTGTCGGCGACGCTGGGCATCGCCACGGCGATCATCACCGAAAGCGCGCTGTCCTTCCTGGGGCTGGGATTCCCGCCTGACTTCCCCACCTGGGGCCGGCTGCTGTTCGATGGCGTCGACTATCTGCAGCAGTACCCCGAGCGTGTGTTCTGGCCCGGACTGGCGATCTCGCTGACCGTTCTCAGCGTGAACTATCTGGGCGACGGCCTGCGCGACGCGCTCGATCCGCGGATCCGCGGACGCTGAACCAAAGTTAGTCGGCGCGCCTGAGCGCGCCGGCCAACACCACGATCACCACCGCCAGCGGCAGCAGGACGGCAAAAGCCAGCCGCAGTGAAAGAATACCTGCCAGAAGCCCGATCAGCGGCGGACCGATCAGCAAACCTCCGTATCCCAAAGTGGCCACACTGGCGATGGCCTGCCCCGGCGGGACATGCCGATCGCTCGCGGCCCGGCTGAAGGCCAGCGGCATGATCACCGCATAGCCCACGCCCATCATCGCGAATCCAGCCAGCGCCCCGACCGCGCCGCCGGCCGATACCACCAGGAATACGCCCACGGCCGCGCAGGCTCCGCTGACCCGGGCCACCGGCACCGGGCCGAACCAAGCGATCACGAGGCCGCCTAGCAGCCGCACGGCAACCATGGACACCGAAAAAACGGCATAGCCCAAGGCCGCAACGCTTTCAGCCACACCGGTGACATCCCGCAGAAAGATGGCGCTCCAATCGGCCACCGCGCCCTCACCCAACGCGCCGCACATCGCGGTCAGCCCGACCAGAACCAGAACGCCGCTGGGCAAGGCAAAGATCGCGTTGCCGTCGGACTGCACCCGCCGCGACGTCCATCGGACCCAGGACAGGGCAAGCGCCAGCGCGACGGTTGCCCCGCCGGCCAGCAGGAAATGTGGCAGCACGGCAAGTTGCATCTGAACCGCGCCATAGCCACTGAGCGCCCCCAACCCGGCGCCGAGGCTCCACATTGCATGGAACGAGGACATCACCGGTTTGGCATAGGCCTGTTCGACCTCGGCGGCCCAGGCGTTCATGGCCACATCCATCGAGCCGTGGAAGGCCCCGAAGATGAACAGGAACGCGGCCAGCATGGCGAAGCTGTCGGCGGCCGCAAGAAGGATCAGTGAGGCCGTGTACAGGACAGCGATCACCCGCGTCACGGTCACCGCGCCGAACTTGTCGGTCAGGCGTCCGGTGACTGGAAAGGAACACACTGCCCCGGCCGCCATGAACAGCAGGCCATAGCCCAGCTCCTCGTGGCTCAGCCCCAGACGGTCACGGACGGCCGGAATGCGCGAGGCCCAGATCCCGAACAGGGCGCCATTCAGGATGAACATGGCGGCCACGGCCCGCCAGGCTGAAACCAATCCGATCATGAAACCTGCCCCGCCCGCGAAATATCTGCCTCGCAGCAATACAGGCCGCGCGCTGGTTGGCAAGCCGCGCTATTCCAGCTTGCGGCGAATGCGGCGCACGGCCAGCCAGACAAGCGCCACTACAGGCAGCGTCACGCCCGCGGTCAGCATCCCCTTGCTGATCCCCGCATTGGTCAACGGGTACAGCAGGTAACTGACCAGCGACACGGCATAGTAGCTGATAGCGACCACCGACAGACCTTCGACCGTGTGCTGCAATCGCAGCGCCAGATCCGCCCGGCGGTCCATGCTCTCCAACAAGGCTTGGTTCTGCGCGCTGCGCTCGACATCGACGCGCGTCCGCAGCAGGTCGCCGGCCCGGATGGCCCGGTCCGAAAGCGCCTGCAGCCGCCGTTCGGTTGCCTTGACCGTGCGCATGGCCGGGTCATAGCGGCGCATCATGAAATCGGCGAATGTCTGACGCCCGTGGAAGCGATCCTCGCGCAGCGCCTCGATCCGCTGGTGCACGATGGCCTCATAGGCCCCCGTCGCGGCAAAGCGAAAGGCCGAACGCGCCGACAGCGTCTCGAGCTCGGTCGAGGTGGCCAGCAATTGCGGCAGCAGATCGTCGGGATGGGTCGTGTCCTTGGTCATCTCGCCCATCAACTGGGTCAGTTGCCGGTCCAACTCGCCGATCTGGGGCATCAGGGCCTTGACCCGGGCAAAGCCCAACATGGACATCGCCTTGTAGGTCTCGATCTCGCACAAGCGCTGGATGATCCGGCCGGTGCGCCTGCGCCCGGTGCCCTCGGACACGAACAGGGCAAACCGCATGTGGCCTGCCGGGTCGATGCGAAAATCGCTGGCGCAGATCGCCGAGTCGTCCAGCACCCGCGACACCGCCAGGCTTTCCGGCTCGAACCAATCCGCCAGCGCGGCTTGCGTGGCCCCGTCATCCGGGCGCGACACCACACGCAGCATGATCGAGGTCACGCGCTGGCCCGGACTGGTCATCAGCCAGTCGGGGGGGAAAACCTCGAAATCGGCGGGGTTGAAGGCTCGCTCGCTGACATTCTGAGTGATGGCCGTATAGGTCACGAATTCCGTGTGGTGCTCCCACTTCAACCAATGCCGCCCGATCTGGCCGGCATAGTGGGTGGCATCGGGCTGCGGATGCTGTGCCCCGTGGCGGTCCAACAGGTTGATCAGGTGGGCCATATCTTCGGCTCGGTCGCGGGCCACCGCGGCGACCGGGTTTTTGATCGCAAGGAAGACAACCGTGCACGGCGCCTGCGCCACGGGGAACGGCCGCGCGTGCAATTCATTGGCCAACGCATAGCGCAGCGGATGATCCTCGATTGGCGTCATGAACGGCTCCTTGTGTTGCGGGCACTATACGACACCGGAGGATTTCATCAATTATCTTTTTATTTCATATACTTACATGGATACCGCGGTATACAAGCCGGCTATCTCATTGATTTGGCTGCCAGAGCTCGATGGGATTGCCCTCGGGGTCGTGCAAGCGGGCGAATTTTCCGATCTCGCTGTTCCATTCGTCACGGGTCTCCACCTCGATTCCAGCCGCACGAAGCTGGTCGACCATGGCCGCCAGATCGTCGACGCGAAAGTTGATCATCCATTGTTGCGCGGCATCACCGAAATAGTCCGTATCCGCAGCGAAAGGGGCAAACACGGTGTAGCCTTCGCGCTGCTTCCACGGGACCGGGTCATAGTGATTGACGCCCAGATGGGTCTCGTACCATTGCGAAAGAGCCTTTGGATCTCGGGCGCGGAAGAACACGCCGCCGATGCCGTTTACCTTCTGCATGGAACACCTCCTGCCGATTGGGGTTGGTACGGCATCATACCCTGAAACGAAAAAAGGCGCCCGCGATGGGCGCCCTTCCCAAGGATATGAGCCACAGATCAGTCGATCATTGGCAGCAGCTTGTCCAGCGACTGCTTGGCGTCGCCATAGAACATACGTGTGTTTTCCTTGTAGAACAGCGGGTTTTCGATGCCCGAATACCCGGTGCCCTGCCCGCGTTTCGAGACGATCACCTGCTTGGCCTTCCAGCATTCCAGAACCGGCATCCCGGCAATGGGGCTGTTCGGGTCTTCCTGCGCCGCAGGGTTCACGATGTCGTTCGAGCCAATGACGATCGCGACATCCGTTTCCGGGAAGTCGTCGTTGATCTCGTCCATTTCCAGCACGATGTCGTAGGGCACCTTGGCCTCCGCCAGCAGCACGTTCATGTGGCCCGGAAGACGGCCCGCGACGGGGTGGATGGCAAAGCGCACATTCTTGCCCTTGGCGCGCAGCTTGCGGACCAGTTCGCTGACCGATTGCTGCGCCTGCGCCACTGCCATTCCGTAGCCGGGGATGATGATGACGCTGTCGGCATCGTTCAACGCTGCTGCAACACCGTCGGCGTCGATCGCCACCTGTTCGCCTTCGACCTCCATCTGGGGCCCCGAAGTGCCGCCAAAGCCGCCCAGGATCACGCTGACAAAGTGACGGTTCATCGCCTTGCACATGATGTAGGACAGGATCGCACCCGACGAGCCGACCAGCGCACCGACGACGATCAGCAGGTCGTTGCCCAGCGAGAAACCAATCGCGGCCGCGGCCCAGCCCGAGTAGCTGTTCAGCATAGACACAACGACCGGCATGTCGGCACCGCCGATGCCCATGATCAAGTGATAACCGATGAACAGCGCCGCGAGGGTCATCAGGAACAGCGGGAAGAAGCCACCCGAAGCGGTGTACCAGATCAGACAGATCAGCGAGAGGCCAGCCGCCGCCGCGTTCAGCGCATGCCCGCCCGGCAGCTTGGTGGCCGCCGAGGTGACCTTGCCGGCCAGTTTTCCATAGGCCACGACCGAACCGGTAAAGGTGATCGCACCGATGAAGATCCCCAGGAACAGCTCGACATGCAGAATGGCCAGCTCGGCCGGGGTTTTCTTGGCGATCAGTTTCGCGAAGGCGCCCAGATCCGACAGGTCGGCATCCTTGGCCGCGTCAACGATCGCAAAGGCTTCGGCGACATTCTTGATCTCGAAATGGGCGTTGTACCCGACGAAAACCGCCGCCAGACCCACCAGCGAATGCATGGCTGCCACAAGCTGCGGCATCTCGGTCATCTGGACGCGCTGCGCCACGTATTGACCGATCAGACCGCCGCCGATGATCAGCAGCAGCGACAGCAGCCACAGGCCCGATCCGGGGCCGACCAGCGTGGCAAAAACCGCCAGCGCCATTCCAACGATGCCGTACCAGACCGCGCGCTTGGCGCTTTCCTGGTTCGACAGGCCGCCGAGCGAAAGGATGAACAGAACAGCCGCAACGACATAGGCGGCAGTGGTGAAGCCAAATTCCATGTGCCCGGCCTCCTTAAGATTTCTGGAACATGGCGAGCATGCGCCGGGTTACGAGGAAACCGCCGAAGATGTTGATCCCGGCCATGAAGATCGACAGCGCCGCCAGCAGAATGACGAGGAAAGACCCCGACCCGATTTGCATCAACGCGCCCACGATGATGATCGAGGAAATCGCGTTGGTGATCGCCATCAACGGTGTGTGCAGACTGTGGCTGACGTTCCAGATCACCTGGAAGCCCACGAAAACGGCCAGCACGAAGACGATGAAATGCTGCATGAAGCTGGCAGGAGCCACCAGCCCGACCAGCAGCATCAGCGCACCGCCCACGCCCAGCAGGGTGACCTGTTGCTTGGTCTGCGCCTTGAAGGCAGCGATCTCTTGCGCGCGCTTTTCTTCGGGCGTCAGTTCCTTGACCTCGCCTTTGGGTTTGGCCGCGATGGCCTGCACCTTGGGCGGTGGCGGTGGGAAGGTGATCTCACCTTCGTAGGTGACGGTCGCGCCACGGATCACGTCATCTTCCATGTTGTGATTGATCTGACCGTCCTTGTCGGGGGTCAGGTCAGTCATCATGTGACGGATGTTGGTCGCGTAAAGCGACGAGGACTGAGCCGCCATCCGGCTGGGGAAGTCGGTATAGCCGATGATGGTCACGCCATTGTCGGTCACGACCTTTTCATCCGGCACGGTGCCTTCGACATTGCCTCCACGCTCGGCAGCAAGGTCCACAATGACCGAGCCGGGCTTCATCGCCTTGACCATATCCTCAAGCCACAGCTTGGGGGCCGGGCGGTTGGGGATCAGGGCCGTAGTGATGACGATATCCATCTCGGGCGCAAGTTCGCGGAACTTGGCCAGCTGAGCATTTCGGAACTCCTCGGACTGAACCGAAGCATACCCACCGGTGGCCGAGCCATCCTGCTGTTCTTCTTCAAAGTCCAGATAGACGAATTCGGCGCCCATCGACTCGACCTGTTCAGCGACCTCGGGGCGCACATCGAACGCATAGGTGATCGCGCCAAGCGACGTCGACGTCCCGATGGCGGCCAGACCGGCCACGCCGGCACCAACGATCAGAACCTTGGCCGGCGGCACCTTGCCCGCGGCCGTCACCTGGCCGGTGAAGAAGCGGCCAAAGTTGTTGCCCGCCTCAATCACCGCACGGTACCCGGCGATGTTGGCCATCGATGACAAAGCGTCCATCTTCTGCGCGCGGCTGATGCGGGGCACCATTTCCATCGCGATGACATTGGCGCCCTTGGCTTTCGCCAATTCCATCCCTTCTTCGTTCCCGGCCGGGTTGAAGAACGAGATCAGCGTCTTGCCCTTGGTCAGACGTTTCATTTCGGTCTCGGTGGGCACGCGCACCTTGGCGATGATGTCCGACGATTTCCACAAAGAGGCTGCTGTCTTGACGATTTCAACGCCGACGGCCTCGTAAGCCTCGTCCGAGAAGCCGGCGGCAGCACCAGCCCCCTTCTCGATGGCGCATTCGTAGCCCAATTTCTGCAGCTGCACGGCTGACTCCGGAGTCATCGCGACCCGGTTCTCGCCTTTCAGTATTTCCTTTGGCGTGCCTATTTTCACCGGCAAGTCCCCCTAATTTTCACTCTGACCGAGCGGGTGGTCGGTATTGTTTGTTAAGCAAAGATCTATCCTGCGCAACATTATTTCGCAAGCGCAGCATTCATTACGTTGTGTCACGGGTCGGCGCATTTCAGATCCACCGACGGGTTTTGCGTTCGTAACGCGCGAAATCCGCACGGAAGGTGCGGCGCAGGCGGTCCTCTTCGGGCAGGATGAACCGCCGTTCCAATACCCAGACGAACACAGGAACCAACACCAGCGACAACACGGCATCGAAGCGCAGGATCAACCCGGCAAGGATCAGGACATCGCCCAGATAGATCGGATTGCGGCTGCGTTTGTAGATGCCCGACTGCACCATTGCGGTGGGTGTTTCATGCGGAATGACCGTCGTACGGTGACGGCGGAATTCTACGATGGCCAGAACCGCCAGCAGGATACCCCCACCAATCAGCAACCCGCTTAGCAGGTCGGTCAACCCGCCTTCCAGCGACAGGCCGAGCGACAGATAACGGCCCTGCAACCAGGCCAACACCGCGAAGCCCAAAAGCCACAGTGGCGGTACGTCGATACGGCGCATGAGCATCCCTTTTGAACGACGACATGCACCGACACATGTCGCTTCCGGGCCAAGTCCTACCGCTTTCAGACCCCGATGGCAAAGCATCTTGGCCTTGCGGTCGAATATTGTGCACCCGGGCCACAAACAGGCGGGCGTGGACAGCCCGGCACCGATCCGATACCCCGGGTCGGACACAAGAAAACACCGGGATTTATCATGACCGACTTCGCCGCCACCAAAGCCATGTTCCACCTGCCGGAAGGAGTTCTGTATCTGGACGGCAACTCGCTGGGCCCTTTGCCCAAGGCGGCGGCCGCAAAGGTCCAGAAGATGCTGACTGAGGAATGGGGCCAGATGCTGATCACCGGGTGGAACAAGGCCGGGTGGATGGGCATGCCGACCGACCTGGGCGATCGGATCGGCCGCCTGATCGGCGCCGCGCCCGGTACGGTCGTGGTCGGCGACACGCTGTCGATCAAGGTCTTTCAGGCGGTTGCCTCGGCGTTGGAGCTGAACCCGGGGCGCAAGGTGGTCCTGTCGGACAATGGCAACTTCCCTTCCGATCTCTACATGGCTGACGGGCTGCTGCGCTCGCTGGGCGAGGAGTACGAGCTTCGGGTCGTGGACCCCGAGGCCGTGGCTGAGCACATCACCGACGAGGTCGCCGTGCTGATGCTGACCGAGGTCGACTATCGCACCGGCCGCAGACATGACATGAAGGCGCTGACCGATTTGGCCCATGCGCGCGGCGTCATCACGGTGTGGGATCTGGCCCACTCTGCCGGGGCCATCCCGGTGGACCTTGCCGGGTGCAACGCCGATTTCGCGGTGGGGTGCACCTACAAATACCTCAACGGCGGCCCGGGCGCCCCGGCCTTCATCTATGTCGCGCCGAAATGGTCCGACACCGCGCGCCCGGCCCTGTCGGGATGGCTAGGGCACGAGGCCCCCTTTGCCTTCGACCTGGACTATCGCCCCGGCGCAGGCATCGAGCGCATGCGCGTCGGCACGCCACCGGTGATCCAGATGACCGCGCTGGCCGCAGCGATGGATATCTGGGACATGGCCGACATGGATGATGTGCGCGCCAAGTCCATCGCCCTGACCGAACAGTTCATCCAGCAGGTCGAGGCGACCTGCCCCGATCTGGAACTGGCCAGCCCCCGCGACCCTGTATTGCGCGGCAGCCAGGTTTCGTTCCGGTTTGCCGACGGGTACGCGGCGATGCAGGCCCTGATCGCCCGCGGCGTGATCGGGGATTTCCGCGCGCCCGACATTATGCGGTTCGGCTTCACGCCGCTATATATCGACGAAGGCGACGTGACGCGCGCCGTCGAGATACTGACCGACATCATGCAGAACCGTTTGTGGAACAAACCAGAATTCAAGATCCGGCAGCGGGTTACCTGACCTCAAGCCCCGCGCCGATCAGCGCGGTCAGCTGGGCGATGCGCTGCTCGAACTCCTCGGCGTTCGAGGCGGTCATCTTGATCCCCTTCAGCGCGGCAGTGATTGTCCGCGCGGTCTCGGCCGGACCGTCCGGCAAGCGCACGCGACCGGCCGCCAGTTCGCGCTTTAGCCATTCGGCGTAGAGGTCCGCCAGCGCCGCCTCGCCCTCGGCCACGATGTCGGCGGCTGTGGACTTGCTGGTATCCAGCATCTCAAGCCCATGTGGCGAGGCCAGAATGGCCGCCATCCCGGCGATTTGCGCGTCAATCGCCCGCGCCAGGATCTCGGACACCGTTCCGTCGCCCTGCAGCGCCTGCGCCACCGCTGCGATCTTTTCGGCGTAATGCGCCTGTGTCAGGCTGCGAACGATGGCCTCTTTGTTCTTGTAATGCAGATAGACCGCTGGACGGGACATGCCCGCGCCACGCGCTATGTCATCCATCGAGGTCTTGCGGAACCCATAGGCGGAAAAGGCCTGAAACGCCGAAGTCAGGATCGCCTTTGCCCGTGTATCATCCAGTTTTTCCGCCATGAATTGACCTCTGACAGTTTCGCGCGAAATTGTCAATTGACGCACTGACATTTTTCATCAATTATGTCAGAAACCAGCCACAGCCAAAAGAGGTACGCCATGGCGACCACGCTGACGATCAACGGAAAGCCACATCAGGTCGATCTGCCCGACGATGTCCCCCTTCTGTGGGTGCTGCGCGACGAGGTGGGCCTGACCGGAACCAAGTTCGGCTGCGGTGTGGCCGCCTGCGGAGCCTGCACGGTGCAGGTCGACGGCGAGGCCGTCCGCTCGTGCCAGGTTGCCCTGTCCGATGTCTGGGGCGAGGTCACCACGATCGAAGGGTTGGGGACGCCCGACAACTTGGCCACGATCCAGCAGGCCTGGGTCGACCATCAGGTCGCGCAATGCGGCTATTGCCAGTCGGGGCAGATCATGCAGGCCGCCGCGCTGCTGGCCGAAAACCCTGCCCCCTCTGACGAAGAAATCGACGAGGCGATGCAGGGCAACCTGTGCCGCTGCGGCACCTACCCCCGCATCCGCGCCGCGATCCACGACGCCGCCGCCAAGCTGAAGGAGGCCTGATCCATGGCCAGCATCGGAAAAATCCTGCGCCGCACCTTCCTGATCGGATCAGCCGCCATCGTCGGTGGCGTGGCTTTCGGCGTCTATTACGTCAACCGCCCCGCCAAGAACCCGCTGAAACCGGGCGACGGCGAAGCGGCCCTGAACCCCTTCATCCTGATCGACCAGAACGGCGTGACCCTGTTTGCGCCCCGCGCCGAGATGGGCCAGGGCGTGAAAACCACCTGGGCCGCCCTGATTGCCGAGGAACTGGACGTGGATCTGGATCAGGTCACCGTTCTGCACGGACCAGCGGCGGCGGCCTATTACAACTCGGCCCTGATCGGCGAGAGCCTGCCCAACAAGGGCTATGACGTCTCGAACTTCCAGCACAATCTGGGCGAGGCCCTGGGCGTGATCGGCAAGGCGCTCAGCCTGCAGGTCACCGGCGGCTCGACCTCGATGAAGGACGGGTTCGAGCGAATGCGCGCGGCTGGTGCCTCCGCCCGCGAGACGCTGAAACAGGCCGCCGCCGACCGACTGGGGGTGGATCGGGCTCAGTTGAAGACCGCTTCGGGTCACGTCATCGCGCCTGATGGAAGCAAAATCGCCTATACCGAGCTGGCCGCCGATGTGTCGCAGATGGAACCCGTCGAAGCTCCGCTGCGCGACCCGTCCGAGTGGCGCTATCTGGGCCGGACCCTGCCGCGTTTGGACATGGTGGAAAAGGCCACCGGCACCGCCCAGTTCGGCGTTGACGTGCGCTTGCCCGGCATGAAATTCGCCAGCGTCCGGATGAACCCCAGGCTGGGCGGCCAGATGAACGGCTTTGACGACAGCGCCGCCAAGGCAATGCCGGGTGTCGAAAAGGTTGTCGATCTGGGCAACGGTGTTGCGGTGATCGCCACCAACACCTGGCTTGCCAACCAGGCGGTCGAGGCCATCGACGTCGATTGGGGCGAGGCCCCCTATCCGCCCGAAACCGACGCCATCTTTGCCGAGATCGCCAAGGCCTTCGACGCGGATCCGAACTCGACCATGCGCGATGACGGCGATATCAGCATCGTTCCCGAAGGCGCGACCGTGATCGACGCTGAATACACTGTCCCCTACCTGGCCCACGCCACGATGGAACCGATGAACGCCACCGCGCTGTTCACCGGCGACGCCTTGGAACTGTGGTGCGGCAACCAGGCCCCCACGCTGATCCAGTTCCGCGTTGCCAACACGGCCGGTTTGGACACCGAAGCCGTCCAAATCCACACCACCTATCTGGGCGGCGGGTTTGGTCGCCGCGGAGAGCTGGATTTCGGCGACATAGCCACCAAAGTGGCCATGGCGATGCCCGGCACTCCGGTCCAGACCACCTGGAGCCGCGAAGAAGATATGCGTCACGACTACTACCGCCCCGGTGCGATGGCGCGGATGCGCGGAGCGGTTCAGGATGGCAAAGCAGTGCTCATCGATGGTGCGGTCGCCGCGCAGTCCTGCACGCAGCAAGCCGTTGAGCGCTATACCGGAATGCCCGGCGCTGGCCCGGACAAGGTTCTGGTCGAAGGGTTCTTCAACCAGCCCTACGCGGTGCCCAACTATCGCATGAGCGGCCATATCGCCGACCTGAAGATCCCGGTGGGTTTCTGGCGCTCGGTCGGCAACAGCCACAACGGTTTCTTCCACGAGACCTTCATCGACGAGATGGCCCATGCCGCCGGACGCGACCCGCTGGAGTTCCGGCTGGAGCTGATGCGCGATGAACACGCGCCGTCGGCCGGGTCCCTCGAGGCGGTGCGCGACATGTCCGGCTGGACGGGCAAGACCCCCGATGGTGTGGGCCGCGGCGTGGCCCTGACTTACAGCTTCGGCACCCCTGTCGCGCAGGTGATCGAGGTGGTCGACGAAGACGGCACCATCCGCATCAGCAAGGCTTGGATTGCCTGCGACATGGGGCTGGCGCTGGACCCTGAAAACGTCAAGGCGCAGATGTTCGGCGGCATGATGTATGGCCTGTCGGCGGCTTGTTACGGCGAGATCACCTTTGCCGATGGCGAGGTCGAACAGTACAACTTCCCCGACTATGATGCGCTGCGCATGCACACCGCGCCGCAGGTCGAGGTTCAGGTGCTGGAAACCAACCGCTTCATGGGGGGCGCGGGTGAACCCGGCACGCCGCCCTCGATGCCGGCGCTGGGCAACGCGCTGTTCGATCTGACCGGCCAGCGCGCCCGGACTCTGCCGCTCAACAAACAGTTCAACCTGCTGGTGTGAAACGAAAAAAGACCGGCGCGGTGATTGCCGCGCCGGTCTTTTGAAGAAATCCGAGAGCCGATTGTCAGGCCGATTGCCGCACCGGCGTCGGCATTGCACTTGCCGACCAAGCCCGCACCGCGTCGCCGAAAGCCTGAAACAGAGGCCGCGACACCGGGTCATTCGCGGCATCCCATTCCGGGTGCCATTGCACCGACAGGGTGAACCCGGGCGCATCCTGGATATAGATCGCCTCAGGCGTACCATCCGGCGCGTGGCCGTCGATCACCACGCCCTTGCCCACCGTCTTGATGCCCTGCCCGTGCAGCGTATTGGTCATCACCTCACTGGCACCGAACAGGCGGTGGAACACCCCGCCCTCGGTCAGCTTGACCACATGGCGCAGGGCGAATTTCTCTTCCAGCGTGCCATCGGGCGGCATGCGGTGGTTCATCCGGCCGGGCAGATCGCGGATTTCCGGGTACAGAGTGCCGCCCATGGCCACGTTGACCTCCTGGAAGCCCCGGCAGATGCCCAGAAAGGGCTGGCCGCGTTCCACGCAGGCCCGTACCAGCGGCAGGGTGATCGCATCGCGCGCCCGGTCGAATTCGCCATGTGCGTCAGTTGCCGACTCGCCGTATTCCTCGGGGTGAACGTTGGGGCGGCCACCGGTCAGCAAGAACCCGTCGCACACCTCAAGCAACTCGGTCACGTCGACATAGCGCGGATCGGCCGGGATCAGCAGCGGCAGACAGTTCGAGACATTCGCGACCGCGTCCGAATTCATCGTCCCCCCGGCATGGGTGGGGTACTGGTCGTTCATCAGATACGAATTGCCGATGATGCCAACGACGGGTCGGGACATTGTGCTACCTTGCTGTTTTACTTGAACTGGTCGGAAATTATCCGCCCCTTCAATAACGTGCAAGAAAACACGCCCTGCACCATGGCGCAAGGACGTGTTCAGAAACGCACATATTGTTCCCGATTTCCGCAGAGCGCTGGAACGATTTACCGAACGAGGCGGCCTCG
Source organism: Ruegeria arenilitoris (assembly GCF_013032855.1). Classification (GTDB taxonomy): domain Bacteria; phylum Pseudomonadota; class Alphaproteobacteria; order Rhodobacterales; family Rhodobacteraceae; genus Ruegeria; species Ruegeria arenilitoris. Next base: position 1,166,395 of record NZ_WQDA01000001.1, on the reverse strand, counting down.
GCGGAACGGCGCTTGTGCAGATCAGGTCTCGCCAGTCAGCCCGGCGGCCTCGATCCCGGCCATGGCGGCAGCGGCATCGTTGTCCGAGGTGTCGCCGGTTACCCCGACGGCCCCGATCACCGCGCCCTTGCGGTCGCGCAGCAGTACGCCGCCCGGAACCGGAACGACCTGCCCGCCATAGACCCCGTTCACCGCGGCCATGAAATAGGCCTGCGCCTCGGCCCGCTGCATCTGGGCGGTGCCTGCCATGCCCAGCATGACCGATCCATAGGCCTTGCCATGGGCAATCGCGAACCGGCCCGGGGCCGCGCCGTCCTCGCGCTCGAAGGCGATGACATGGCCGCCGGCGTCCAGAACCACCACCGACAGGGGTTTCAGGTCCATCTCGCGCCCTTTCTCAAGGGTTTTGCGAATGATGGTGCGGGCCTTTCTAAGTGAAACCGACATGATCTTGTCCTCTGTCTGCGGTGGTCTGCCCCGGTTCTAGCCCTGACGAGCCTTCAGTTCCAGCCGTCGCGCATGCAGGACCGGCTCGGTATAGCCCGAGGGCTGCACCCGCCCCTTGAACACCAGATCGCAGGCGGCCTGGAAGGCGATGCCGTCGAACCCCGGCGCCATGGGCCGATAGGCCGGGTCGTCCGCGTTCTGGCGGTCGACAACGGCGGCCATCTTCTTCATTGCGGCCATAACCTGATCAGCGCCGATCACGTCGTGATGCAGCCAGTTGGCCAGCGCCTGGCTAGAAATCCGGCAGGTGGCGCGATCCTCCATCAGACCCACGTCGTTGATATCGGGCACCTTCGAGCAGCCGACACCCTGATCGACCCAGCGCACGACATAGCCCAAGATGCCCTGCGCGTTGTTCTCGATCTCGCGGGTGATTTCATCGTCGCTGAGGTTGCGGCCGCCCAGCAGCGGGATGGTCAGCAGATCGTCGAGCGTGCCGCGCGGGCCTCCGGCGGCGATCTCGTCCTGACGGGCCAGAACGTCTACCGTGTGGTAGTGGGTCGCGTGCAGGGTCGCTGCGGTGGGCGACGGCACCCAGGCGCAGGTCGCACCGGCCATGGGGTGGCCGATCTTGGCCTCGAGCATCTCGCCCATCCGGTCGGGCATGGCCCACATGCCCTTGCCGATCTGCGCCCGGCCTTTCAGTCCGCAGGCCAATCCGATATCGACATTGCGATCCTCGTAGGACTGGATCCACGGCGTGTTCTTCATGTCGCCCTTGGGCAGCATCGGCCCGGCCTCCATCGAGGTATGGATCTCGTCCCCCGTCCGGTCGAGGAACCCGGTATTGATGAAGGCCACGCGCGATTTCGCGGCGCGGATGCACTCCTTGAGGTTCACCGAAGTCCGGCGTTCCTCATCCATGATGCCCAGTTTCACGGTGTTGCGCGGCAGGCCCAGAATATACTCGACCATGTCGAAGATTTTGACCGAGAACGCCACCTCTTCGGGTCCGTGCATCTTGGGCTTGACCACGTAGACCGAACCGTGGACCGAGTTGCCGCCATCGCGCTGCAGGTCGTGCATCGCGATCAGCGTGGTGCACAGCGCGTCCATCAGCCCCTCACCGATCTCGTTGCCCTCGGCGTCCAGCACGGCGGGGTTGGTCATCAGGTGGCCCACATTGCGCACCAGCATCAGCGACCGGCCCTTCAGGCTGCCGGCCGATCCGTCGGGCCGGGTAAAGGCGATGTCCTCGGACAGTTTGCGGGTAAAGGTCCGGCCGCCCTTCGTGACCTCTTCGGTCAGATCGCCCTTCATCAGGCCCAGCCAGTTGCCGTAGGCCACGACCTTGTCCTCGGCATCGACACAGGCCACCGAATCTTCGCAGTCCATGATGGTGGACAGGGCCGATTCCAGGCGCACGTCGGAGATGCCCACCGGGTCCGAGGCGCCGATGGTGCTGGACGGATCGATCATGATCTGGATGTGCAGGCCGTTGTTCTTCAGCAGCACGAAGTCCGGGGCCTCGGCCGCACCGCCGAAGCCCACGAATTTCCCGAGTTCGGCCAGCGCCGGGACCAATGCGCCGCCTTCGACCTTCAGACCGGACACATCGGCCCAGCTGCCTTGGGCCAGCGGTGCGGCCTCGTCCAGAAACGCCATGGCCCAGGCGATGACCCGCGCACCTCGGGCCGCGTCATAGCCGCCCCCCTGCGGCAGGTCGCCCATCGCGTCGGTGCCATACAGCGCGTCATACAGGCTGCCCCAACGGGCATTGGCCGCGTTCAGAGCAAAACGCGCATTGGTGATCGGCACCACCAGTTGCGGGCCGGGCGTCGCGGCGATCTCGGGGTCGACATTCGCCGTGTCGATCTGGAAATCGGGGCCTTCATCCAGCAGATAACCGATTTCGCGCAGGAACGCCTGATACTCGGTCATGTCGATGGGCTGCCCCTTGCGCGCAAGGTGCCACGCGTCGACACTGCCCTGGATATCCGAACGCTTTTGCAGCAAGGCGCGGTTTTTTGGGCCAAACTCGGACACCATCCGCGAAAGACCGGCCCAGAATGCATCGGGCTCAACGCCCGTTCCGGGAAGCGCGCGTTCCTCGATGAAATCGATCAGAACCTGATCTACGTCCAATCCGCTCCGGATAGCTCTGCCGTTCATGACTCGAATCTCCTGCCCATCGTGTGCCGTTGTATGCAGTCTTCAATTAGGGGCATTGTTTCCGATAGGCAACTTGCCGCTGCATCAATCCGTCTTTCCATTCCGGCTGAAACAGCTTCAAACCGTACAAGGGAATGCCGCCCTGACCCGCCTGCTTGCAGCGCCACGGCGATCCTCCTAACGTCGCGCGGGAACACACCGACACGAGGCCCCAGATGCGCGACGCCGCCCCCACCACGATCTACCTGTCCGACTATTCGCCCTTCGGTTTTCTGGTCGACAGCGTTCACCTGACCTTCGATCTGGCCCCGCACGCGACGCGCGTGACATCGCGCATCGCGTTCCGGTCCAATCCGCAGGCCACCGACCGCACGTTCTTTTTGCACGGTGAAGAGCTGAAGCTGATCCGCGCCAGCATCGACGGCACCCCGATCACTCCTGACGTCACCGACAAAGGCCTGACCGCCAGCGTCCCCAATGCCCCCTTCGTCTGGGAGGCCGAGGTCGAGATCGACCCCGGCAACAACACCGCGCTCGAAGGGCTTTACATGTCGAACGGCATGTATTGCACCCAGTGCGAGGCCGAGGGGTTCCGCAAGATCACCTTCTATCCCGACCGTCCCGACGTGATGTCCACCTTCACCGTGCGCATCAACGGCGACCTGCCGGTGCTGCTGTCCAACGGCAACCCGACGGGCAAGGGCGAAGGCTGGGCCGAATGGACCGACCCCTGGCCCAAGCCCGCCTATCTGTTCGCTCTGGTCGCCGGTGACCTGCTTGCCCATTCCGACAGTTTCACCACCAAATCGGGGCGGCATGTGGAGCTAAATCTGTGGGTCCGCCCCGGGGACGAGGGCAAATGCGCCTTTGGCATGGAGGCCCTGAAGCGGTCGATGAAATGGGACGAGGATGTCTATGGCCGCGAATACGATCTGGACGTGTTCAACATCGTCGCCGTGGATGATTTCAACATGGGCGCGATGGAGAACAAGGGGCTGAACATCTTCAACTCGTCGGCGGTACTGGCCAGCCCTGAAACCTCGACCGATGCCAATTTCGAACGGATCGAGGCGATCATCGCGCATGAGTATTTCCACAACTGGACCGGCAACCGCATCACCTGCCGCGACTGGTTCCAGCTGTGCCTGAAAGAGGGGCTGACCGTGTTCCGCGACGCACAGTTCACCTCGGACATGCGCTCGGCCGCGGTCAAGCGCATCCATGACGTGATCGACCTGCGCGCGCGCCAGTTCCCCGAGGACAACGGGCCGCTGTCGCACCCCGTGCGCCCCGAAAGCTTTCAAGAGATCAACAACTTCTACACCGCGACCGTCTATGAAAAAGGCGCCGAGGTGATCGGCATGCTGAATACGCTGGTGGGGGACGAGGCCTATTCCAAAGCGCTGGATCTGTATTTCGAACGCCATGACGGGCAGGCCTGCACGATCGAGGACTGGCTGAAAGTGTTCGAGGACACGACCGGCCGCGACCTGACCCAGTTCAAGCGCTGGTACAGCCAGTCTGGCACGCCCCGGGTGAAGGTCGAGGAGGATTGGGCCGACGGCACATATACCCTGACCCTGTCCCAGACCACACCGCCCACGCCCGGCCTGCCCAAAAAGCTGCCGCAGGTGATCCCCGTGGCCGTGGGCCTGCTGGGCCCGAATGGCGACGAGGTGCGCGGCACCGAGGTCCTGGAACTGACCGAAGCGCGCCAGAGCTTCACCTTCGAGGGGCTGGCCGCGCGGCCCGTCGCCTCGATCCTGCGGGGGTTCTCGGCGCCGGTGATCCTTGAACACGACCGCCCAAACGCCGAACGCGCGTTTTTGTTGGCCCATGACACTGATCCGTTCAACCGCTGGGAGGCCGGACGGACGCTGGCGCAGGATACCCTGCTGCGCATGATCACCCAGGACGCGGCCCCCGATGCCGAATACCTGGATGGTCTGCTGGCCGTTCTGCGCGACGCCGATCTGGACCCGGCCTATCGCGCGCTGATGCTGGGCCTGCCGACCCAATCGGAACTGGCCGCCGCGCTGCACGAACAGGGCGAAACGCCCGACCCGATGGCGATCTGGCGCGCGGTCGAGACTCTGCGCCAGGCCACCGCCCAGCACATGCAGGACCTGCTGCCCCGCCTGCACTCCGAGGCGCTGGTCGACGGCCCCTATTCGCCCGATGCCGAACAGGCGGGCAAGCGCGCCCTGGGCAGCGCCGCGCTGGCCCTGACAACCCGGCTGGACGGCGGGGCGATGGCGGCCGAGGTCTATGCCAAGGCCGACAACATGACCCTGCAGCTTAGCGCTTTGTCCTGCCTGCTGCGTGCCGGCAAAGGTCAAGCGGAACTGGCGGCATTCTACGACCAATGGCGCCATGACCGGCTGGTTCTGGACAAATGGTTCGGGCTACAGGCCTCGCTGGCCGCCCCGGACGATGCGCCGCGGATCGCCCGCGCCCTGTCCGAGCATCCGGATTTCAACTGGAAGAACCCCAACCGGTTCCGTGCGCTGATGGGTGGGCTGGCAATGAACCATGCCGGGTTCCACCACGCCAGCGGCGAGGCCTACGCCCTGCTGGCCGACTGGCTGATCCGGTTGGACCCGGTCAACCCGCAGACCACTGCGCGCATGTGCACCGCCTTCCAAACCTGGAAACGCTATGACGCCGACCGCCAGGATCTGATCCGCGCCCAACTGACCCGCATCGCCGAAACCCCGAACCTGTCGCGCGACACGACCGAGATGATCTCGCGCATCCTCGGGGCATGACGGCGCCCGAGGGCTCCGGGTTTCGCTTTACCCGACACAACCGGTCGCCCCGCAGCATCGCCATCCTGGCCGCTGTCTATGCGGGGCTGCTGGCACTTGTGCTGGTTTTCGGCGCGGCCTGGTGGCTGATCGGGTTACTGGCGCTGGGCACCCTGCCCGCGTTGTGGGACGTGCTGCGCGACACCGATGCCGGGCTGAACCTGGACCCGGCCAAACTGAGCTGGCATTCGGGCGCGCGGCAGGGCGAGATCGACCTGACCGAGATCGACTTCTTCCGCTTCGACACGCGCTGGGATTTTTCCGTGCGCGTGTCGATTGTGTTGACCAGCGGCAAGCGGTTGCGCCTGCCGGACGAGTCCCTACCGCCGCACAAACAGCTGGAACAGGCGCTGCAACAAGCCGGCTTCCGGGTTGATCGGCACCATTTCACGGTTTTCTGAAACGATTCACGGAATCCGCGTAGATTGATCCTGTCTGATCCATTGAAGCAGAAAGTTTAATGTTAGAATCCTTGAACTGGTCACAATTCCGGTTCAGAATTCATCGCTAGTTAACAAGTTTGTACAGTTTCGAGTGTTTTCGATGTTCCGGTCGTTCTGGGCAGGTCTTGCCCGTATCAATCCCATATCAACTCACGTGGCTCCGGTTTCGGACGCGGGTTCCCGCTGTCTGGAAGATGTCGGGCGTCTCAATATTCCCGTTGCGGAACTGGGTGCGGCTGACCTGATCGGGCGGGACATGATCGAACGCGGGCGCCATCTTGCTCGGCAGGATCGTTGGGCCGAACTGTCAACCGAGATCCGGGCCGCGGACCAAGCGCGGACAACAGCCCCGGACGGGCTGCCCATCGCCGATCTTCTGGCGTTTGGCGCGCGATCGGATGTTGTCCTGGCCGCCGAACACGCGCTGTCCGACGGCGGTGCGATCGCCGAGTACGACCTGCTTGGCGGTATTTCCGAGCTTGAGGGTGTGAAACAGGATCATCCCGATGATCCGATGATTGCTCTCATCGTCGCTCTGGCCCACATCGATCTGGCATGGGCGTGGCGTGGCACGGCTCTGGACGCGGCGCTACCGCCGCTGCATCGTTCACGCTGTGCTGCACATTTTGACCGGGCTGCAGCCATCCTGCCCGAGTGCCGCAAGGCGCTGCCGGACAGCCCTGTGGTCGCCGCCGCCGACTGTGCCCTGCTGGCTGGTCAGCGCACCCAGCGGGCCCGGGTGGCGGATCAGTACGAACGCCTTATTTCGCTGGATCCGCGAAACCATCGACACATGCGCGCGATGGGCAGCCACCTGCTGCCGCGATGGTTCGGCAGCTATGAAGAGCTTGAGGTGCAGGCCCTGCGCAATGCCGCGAACACGCGCGACACGTGGGGTGCCGGCGGATACACGTGGGTTCAGTTCGACGCAATTGCCTTGGATGAACAAGCCTGCGCGCGGCTGGACGTCGAGTATTTTCTGGAAGGTCTGCGCGACATTGTGCAACGGATGCCGGACCAGCAAACGATCAACCTGCTGGCCTCGTATTGCGCGATCACGGTGCAGAATGGGTTCGGTCTGGACGACAAGGCCGATCTGGTTCGGTCCCAGATCCGGGAGGCCGCTCAATGGCTGATCCGCGATCATTTGACCGAACTGCACCCGCTCATCTGGGCCCACGCGGCCAACGGGTTCAACAACTCGGTCCGCGTCAACTCACCCGAGCGGTTCGCGGCACGCGGACAACGTGACGCCTTGCGCGCCATCGGTGATCTGTTCCGCGAGGAATTGCGCAACGGGACCGACGTGACCTTCACGCCTTCAGGTCTGCAACTGACCAGCCACTGAGAATTGCGTCTCGGCGCCCTTTGCCCCTTGCCCCTTGGCCTTGCCGGGCATAATACCCATGCCTGAACTTCTGCGGAAATGAGGCGCGCCATGCTCGACTTGACCTATGAACTGCCCAAACCCAAGACCATTGCCGGTGCCAAGCACGACTGGGAACTGGTGATCGGGATGGAGGTGCACGCGCAGGTCTCGTCCAATGCCAAGCTGTTCTCGGGGGCATCGACCAAATTCGGGGCCGAGCCGAACTCGAACGTGTCTTTCGTGGATGCGGCCATGCCGGGCATGCTGCCGGTGATCAACGAATTCTGCGTGGAACAGGCAGTGCGCACGGGTCTTGGCCTGAAAGCGCAGATCAACCTGAAATCGGCCTTTGACCGCAAGAACTATTTCTATCCCGACCTGCCACAGGGCTACCAGATTTCCCAGCTCTATCACCCGATCGTGGGCGAAGGCGAAGTTCTGGTGGAACTGGGCGACGGCACCGCGCGCATGGTGCGCATCGAGCGTATCCACATGGAACAGGACGCAGGCAAATCGATCCACGACATGGATCCGAACATGTCCTTCGTCGACCTGAACCGCACCGGCGTTTGCCTGATGGAGATCGTCAGCCGCCCCGACATCCGCGGCCCGGAAGAGGCCGCCGCCTACATCGCCAAGCTGCGCCAGATCATGCGTTACCTTGGCACCTGCGACGGCAACATGCAGAACGGCAATCTGCGGGCCGACGTGAACGTGTCGATCTGCCGTCCGGGCGACTATGAGAAATACATGGAAACGCAGGACTTTTCGCACTTGGGCACGCGTTGCGAGATCAAGAACATGAACTCGATGCGTTTCATCCAGCAGGCCATCGAGGTCGAGGCGCGTCGCCAGATCGCCATCGTCGAGGCCGGCGGCAAGGTCGAGCAGGAGACCCGCCTGTATGACCCCGACAAGGGCGAGACGCGCTCGATGCGGTCCAAGGAAGAGGCGCACGACTATCGCTATTTCCCGGACCCCGACCTGCTGCCGCTTGAGATCGAGCAGGCTTGGGTCGATGACATCGCCGCCAAGCTGCCCGAGCTGCCGGACGAGAAAAAGGCCCGTTTCATCAACGATTTTGGCCTGACTGACTATGACGCCTCGGTGCTGACCGCCGAGGTTGAATCGGCCGTGTACTTCGAAGAGGTCGCCAAGGGTCGCAACGGCAAGCTGGCCGCGAACTGGGTCATCAACGAGCTGTTCGGCCGCCTGAAGAAAGACGACCGCGACATCACCGACTCGCCGGTTTCGCCCGCGCAGCTGGGTGAGATCATCGACCTGATCGCCTCGGACGCCATCTCGGGCAAGATCGCCAAGGACCTGTTCGAGATCGTCTATACCGAAGGCGGCGACCCGGCGCAGATCGTCGAAGAGCGCGGTATGAAGCAGGTGACCGACACCGGCGCCATCGAAGCTGCGCTGGACGAGATCATCGCTGCCAACCCGGCCCAGGTCGAGAAGGCCAAGGTGAACCCGAAGCTGGCCGGCTGGTTCGTCGGGCAGGTGATGAAGGCCACCGGCGGCAAGGCCAACCCCAAGGCGGTCAACCAGTTGGTTGCGCAGAAGCTGGGCCAATAAGGTCTTTCGGTTTGTACAGGCAGGGCAACAGGGTTTGTCCGGCCTGTACAAAGCTTTACCCGGAGTTCTTGACGCTTTCCAGGCCCGAGGCGGCGCTTGACTCGGGCGGCCGGTTGCGGCCTTTGTCTTGGCCAGAGAGGTAAGGTGCCATGCAGAACAGATTTGACCAGGAGCTGGTGGACCGGCTGGTTCGCTATGCGGCCATCGACAGCCAGAGCGACGAAAACTCGCCCACCACCCCCAGCACGGAAATCCAATACGGCATGCTGAACCTGCTGCGGCAGGAGCTGACCGAAATGGGCGCGCAGGATGTGACCATTACGGACTATGGCGTCGTTCTGGCCACCATTCCGGGCACCGCGCCGGGGCCGACCATCGGCTTTCTGGCCCATGTGGACACCGCACCGCAGTTCAACGCGACCGGGGTCAAGCCGCGGGTCATCAAGGGCTACAATGGCGGCGACATCACCTTTCCCGACGATCCGTCGCTGGTGCTGTCCCCAGCCGAGCATCCCTATCTGGCCAGCAAGGTCGGCGACGACCTGATCACCGCCTCGGGCACCACGCTGCTGGGCGGCGACGACAAGGCGGGCGTGTCGATCATCATGACCATGGCCCGGCACCTGCTGGCCGATAGGACGATCGCGCATGGACCGATCCGCATCGCCTTTACCCCCGACGAGGAAATCGGCCGGGGCGTGACCGAGGCGCTTCCCAAGGATCTGGGCGCCGACTTCGCCTATACGCTGGATGGGCAGCAACTGGGCGAGATCGAATACGAGAGCTTCTCGGCCGACCGGGCGGTGATCCGGATCGAGGGCGTTTCCATTCACCCGGGCCTGGCCAAGGACAAGATGGTGAACGCGACCCATCTGGCGGCCAAGATCGTGCAGACGCTGCCGCAAGCCACCATGACCCCCGAAGTCACCGACGGGCGCGAAGGGTTCATCCACGTGACCGATCTGAACGGCGGCTCGTCCGAGATGGAAATCAAGCTGATCCTGCGCGATTTCGAGATGGAGGGGCTGGAAGCCAAGGGCGCGCTGGTGCGCAAGGTCTGCGACGCGGTTCAGGCCAGCGAACCGCGCGCCAAGATCAGCGTCGAGATCAGCCACCAGTACCGCAACATGCGCTATTGGCTGGAAAAGGACATGACACCGGTGGATCTGGCGCGCGAGGCCTGCCGGGACATGGGGATCGATCCGGTCTCGGTTCCGATCCGCGGCGGCACCGACGGGTCGCGCCTGACCGAATTCGGCACCCCCTGCCCCAACATCTTTACCGGGATGCAATGCATCCACGGGCCGCTGGAGTGGATCTCGGTCCAGGACATGGCGGTGGCGACCGAGCTGTGCCTGAAGATCGCCTCAAAGGCGACGCAGGGGTAAAGCAACAGTCGAGGCTGAAATTCGCCGGGGCGCGAAGTTTTCTGTTCCCCGTCCCGGACGGAACGATACATTGCCCGCCAACACCAGTTCAGGAACCATTGATGCAGCGTTACGAATACAAGGTCGTCCCGGCCCCCAAGAAAGGCACCAAAGCCAAAGGGGTCAAAACACCCGAGGGCCGGTTTGCCGTCACCATCGAGCAATTGCTGAACGAGTTGGGTGCGAAAGGCTGGGAGTACCAGCGCGCCGAGCTGCTGCCCAGCGAGGAGCGGGTCGGCCTGACCGGAACCGCGGAAAACTGGCGCAACGTTCTGGTGTTTCGCCGTGCGGTCGAAACCGAAGTTGCCAACGACGACGTCGCCGCACTCCTGACCCCGCCAGAAGCGGATGACACTCCTCTGGCACGACCGGTGCCTGGCCCGGACGATGCGGCTGCGGCCGGTCAAGTCGAGGCTCCGGCCCGCATCGCGCAGGATCATGACGACCCGCCGTTGACGCTGAAGCCGGCCAAGTCAGAAGATGCCCCCAAAGCGGATGCCGAGGACGAAAAAGAAAAGCCCGACAGCTAGGCGAAGGCCGCGTCAGGCCGGCGCGGCACCATAGGCGTTTTCGGCCTGCTCGCTGGGTTGAATGTAGAAATACAGAAGGATCAGCGTGCCGATCAGCGGAATCAAACCGATCAGGATCCACCAACCGGACCGCCCGGTGTCATGCAGACGTCGCACGCCCACCGCGATGTTCGGCAGGATCACGCCCAACGAGACTAGCCACGACAGCGGTTGACCGGCTTCCGAAGCGAAAGCATCGAACCCCAGCAAAGGCGCCACCACCGCACCGTCGATCAATTGTGTGACAACCAGCACCAAAAAGATCGCCAACACCCACCACCAGAACTCGGAGCGCGACGCGCGCCCTTGAAAGGTTGCGTATTTTGACAGCACCGTACGAACGGCGTGGCTCATCTGTTCCATAGTTTCCTCCGCGCAAATCACGGGAAACATAGCAGATTATTGGCAAAAACCGACAATAATCGAAAAAGTCGGAGGGAAGGCTTCAGTCACCGATGTCCAAAGCCAGGGCGTGGATGCGCGGAACGATGTCGCCCAGGGCCTTGTGAACGGCCCGGTGACGCGCAACGCGGGACTGCCCCTGAAAGGCGGCCGCGCGGATTCGGACGTTGAAGTGGCTTTCGCCGCCTTCCTGAAACCCTGCGTGGCCACGGTGGCGTTCACTGTCATCCACGACCTCCAGTTCACGCGGGTTGAACTCGGCCTGCAGTCGCTGGCGGATTTCGTCGGTCACGGTCATTTTTGCGCTCAGCGGCAATTATTTTGCCGCGCCCCTCTTCTACTTTCGATCACTTAGATTAAACTGCTGCCTCCGAGTCGAAAAGACGCGTTCATGAGGATGAGCATATGGTGAAATCAGATCCCTTCGGATTCGACATGTCGGTGTCCAGCGCCAAGAAGAAAAACCCGCGCGGGCGTCGGGGCATGTCGGGCGCGTCCGAGACCTCGACCCGGGTCTGTGACCACGAAGGATGCCAGGAAGCCGGCAAGTTCCGCGCGCCCAAGGCACCGGATGTGCTGGACGACTTTTTCTGGTTCTGCCAGCAGCACGTGCGCGAGTATAACCAGAAGTGGAATTTCTTCGACGGCACCACCGAGGCCGAGCTGAACGCCCAACGGTCGAAAGACAAAGTGTGGGAACGCGAAACCAAGCCCATGGGCGACCCCGAGGCGCGGGCCTGGGCCCGGCTTGGCATCGAAGATCCGCATCAGGTTCTGGGCGAAAACGCGACCAAGAACCCCGGTCGGGCCGCAACAGGCCGTCGTCTGCCGCCTACTGAGCGTCGTGCGATCGAAATCCTCGAAGCCAAGGACACCTGGACCAAGGCCGAGGTTCGCAAAGCCTACAAAAAGCTGATCAAGGTGCTGCACCCGGACATGAACGGCGGCGACCGCAGCCAGGAAGAACAGCTGCAGGAAGTCGTCTGGGCCTGGGATCAAATCAAGGACAGCAGAAACTTCAAATAGCGGTTTTAGTGCGCGAAGGTATCGCGTAACGCAGCAGCTTCGGGGCGTTTTAGGCAACGTACGCGCGTTTGCTCAAAAGCGGATGCCGCGTTTCGCAGTTCGGGAAATAGCACACGGAGTTCCTCGGCATCCTCCCGATCGAAGGACATCACCGCCATTTCACCTAAAAACAGACTTTCAGTTGGCAAACCATTCGACAACAGTATCGCGTGGCGACAGCAAGCAATATGGTAGTATGTAACGGGATCATACGTATTTACTTGGCGAATTGTATGATCGTTAACGAGATGAACTGCCGCGGCGAAAACTTTTGGCTCTCCGAACAGCAACTCTGCGCGCCAACCCTCCACGACAATCCTATGTTGTGGAGAAACGTACAAATCTCGGTCAGGCAGTCCTTTTCCGAGTGCACCTTTCTGAATGCAAACCGGACGTAACTGGGGGTTTCGCTTCAAAGCTTCCGCCTGCAGGGTCTTCTCTCCGATCCACTCGATGCGTAGCAGTTCACCACTGGAAGCACGCACTTTGTCACCAACAGCGAGTTCCTCAACAGCGCGACAGCCACTTTCAGTTTCAATCAATGTCCCTTTCACGAAACACGGCACCGTTCCAGCGGGCAACCTAACGGTTACCCCAATCGAGGCATTGTTGCCATTTCCAGGCCCGCTGGAGGCTCTGACGATCAAACTCAGAGTTGTATTTGGGGGAACAATAACCCCCGGCTGCAGGTCCACTGTTAGTAAACCAGCACTGGAAATCGTAACCGAGTAATCTGAAGGGGAAAGAAGTCCGTCATCTGTTACAGATACAAACCAAGACGCTGGCTTGCTGGAGTTGTAGTCCACAGAAAATGTGTCCGTGTTCGGAGGAAAGAAAATCCTCGTTGGACCGGAAATTACTAAAGCCATGGCAACCTTTTACTTACACTAAGTCCGAAATAGTGTACCACCCCCACAACACATTTCAATATCTGCACGTGACGAGCCGCAAGTTGTGACGATTTCTTGTGGCATTTGCCCGAGGTCACTTTCCCGTTCGCCGAAAGTGTTGCCCTGCCTAGTTTCTACACGTCCTTAGGATGACGCTGAATCCAGAAACTGCCATCTCGACGTCTGGTATTGCCACCTGACAGTTCTGGCTCGCGACTAGCAAAGAAATCTGCTGTGTACTTGAGCAACTTGCAAAAAGCCCCATGAGACCATTTTTCATATGTCTGATAAGGTCATTTTCAACATGTGGATTATTGAATACTTACCTGCATACAGCATTTCCGACACATGGATCGGCATGTGCGTCCGAACAGGCCGCAGTGCCTTTGTTGACAAACGCGGCTTGACCTGCACCTGGTACGCGTCGCGACCAAGGATCGCCCGCGCGTCAATAGGGCCAGTTTGAAAGAAAAACCTGCTCACCTTTCCAAGGGGGCCGCTTTCCCTTGCCCTTATCTGCAATATGTTGCACCACACACGGGTTCAAACCCGGCAAAACGGGCCAAAGGATAAGGACAAGGCGAATGGCTGACGGATCGACCGATATCAACGCAAAACCCACCGAAGAGATCTCGGTCCGTGACGTGTTCGGGATCGACAGCAATATGTCCGTCAAAGGGTTCGCCGAAAGCAGCGACCGCGTTCCGGCAATCGACCCTACCTACAAGTTTGACCCCGAAACCACGCTGGCAATTCTGGCCGGGTTCACCCACAACCGCCGGGTGATGATCCAGGGCTATCACGGCACCGGCAAATCGACCCATATCGAGCAGGTTGCTGCGCGACTGAACTGGCCTGCTGTGCGCGTCAATCTGGACAGCCACATCAGCCGGATCGACCTCATCGGCAAGGATGCGATCAAGCTGCGTGATGGCAAACAGGTGACTGAATTCCACGAGGGCATCCTGCCCTGGGCGCTGCGCAACCCTGTGGCCATCGTGTTCGACGAATACGATGCAGGCCGCGCCGACGTGATGTTCGTGATCCAGCGGGTTCTGGAGCATGACGGCAAGCTCACCTTGCTGGACCAGAACGAGATCATTACGCCCAACCCCTATTTCCGCCTGTTCGCCACTGCCAACACCGTCGGCCTGGGTGACACCACCGGCCTGTATCATGGCGTTCAGCAGATCAACCAGGCCCAGATGGACCGCTGGTCGCTGGTGGCGACGCTGAACTATCTCAGCCACGACGCCGAGGTGATGATCGTTCTGTCCAAAGCGCCGCATTACAATACCGAAAAAGGCCGCAAGACCGTCAGCCAGATGGTCACCGTTGCCGACCTGACCCGGACGGCGTTCATGAACGGCGATCTGTCGACCGTGATGAGCCCGCGTACGGTTATCAACTGGGCGCAGAACGCCGAAATCTTCCGCGACGTGGGCTACGCCTTCCGCCTGTCTTTCCTGAACAAATGCGACGAGCTGGAACGGCAGACCGTTGCCGAGTTCTATCAGCGTTGTTTTGATGAAGAACTGCCGGAAAGCGCGGCCAGCGTGAGCCTGGGTTGATGGCATCGGCTGCGCCCGGTTCGGGCGCAACGCCCCCGGCGGGGACATCGGGGGCCAGATGAAGGCGGGGTCCGGTAACTTCGACCGGGCGTCGGGCCTAAGGGCGTGAGTGAGGGCTGATAGATATGGCGCAGAAGAACGACAACCCTGCTGATCCGTTCAAGAAGGCTCTGGCCGAGGCGACCAAGGTCATGGCCGATGATCCCGAGTTGTCGGTAAGCTATTCCGTCGACCCGTCGGGCCTGTCCGGGGACTCGATGCGCCTGCCGCAGGTGTCACGTCGAATGACACGCGAAGAGGTTCTTTTGGCGCGGGGCACAGCAGATGCCCTCGCGCTGAACCGGCGCTACCATGACGATGCGACGCATGCGCGCTATGCGCCTCCGGGAGATATGGCGCGCGACCTCTATGAAGCGATGGAAACCGCCCGGTGCGAGGCGATGGGCGCCCGGGACATGCCCGGCACGGCTTCGAACATTGACGTCAAGATCGGTCACGAGGCGTTGCGGCGCGGCTATGACCAATGCAAGCAACCCTCCGAGGCACCGCTTGCGGTGGCGGCGGGTTATCTGATCCGTCATCTGGCGACCGGGCGTGATCTGCCCGCTGCAGCCGAGAACGTCATGAACCTGTGGCGCGGGTTCATCGAGGAACAGGCCGGCGGTGTGTTGGAGAATCTCGACGAGGTGCTCTCGGATCAGGCCGAATTCGCCAGATTCGCGCGCCAGATGATCAAGGATCTGGGCTATGGCGACCAGTTGGGTGACGACCCGGACGAACTGGACGAAGATCAGGAAGATCAGGCCGAGGAAGACGCCGAAGAACAGCCCGATCCGGACAGCACCGGCCAGGACGACCAAGACGAACAGGACGCCGACGCGACGCCCGAGCAAACTCAGGAAGAGCAACAGGATCAGTCTCAGGCACAGGTCTCGATGGACGAGATGGCCGAGGACGAGATGGGTGAAGAAGCCGAGATGCCCGAAGGCGAAGCGCCTTTGGAGCCGCCTGCCCCTCCGCCCGCATCCGAGGCCGATCCAGACTACATGGTCTACCTGAACACGCATGACGAGGAGATTGCGGCCGAGGACCTTGCCGAGCCCGCCGAACTGGAACGGCTGCGCGCCTATCTTGATCAGCAGCTCGAGCCGCTGAAGGGCGCCGTCAGCCGTTTGGCCAACAAGCTGCAGCGCCGCCTTCAGGCGCAGCAGAACCGCAGCTGGGAGTTTGACCGCGAAGAGGGCATTCTGGATGCCGGCCGGCTGGCGCGGGTGGTGGCCAACCCCAC
Organism: Ruegeria arenilitoris; assembly: GCF_013032855.1. Lineage (GTDB taxonomy): Bacteria > Pseudomonadota > Alphaproteobacteria > Rhodobacterales > Rhodobacteraceae > Ruegeria > Ruegeria arenilitoris. The sequence goes on along the minus strand of NZ_WQDA01000001.1, from coordinate 1,150,364 downwards.
GACGCCGCTCAGCTTCAAGGTCGAGAAGGATACCGAGTTCCGCGACACCGTGGTGACACTGTTGCTGGACAATTCGGGCTCGATGCGTGGACGGCCGATTTCCATCGCAGCAATCTGTGCCGATGTTCTGGCCCGCACGCTGGAACGGTGCAACGTGAAGGTCGAGATCCTGGGCTTCACGACGCGGGCCTGGAAAGGCGGACAAGCGCGTGAGGCGTGGCTGAACGACGGCAGGCCGCAGCAGCCCGGCCGCCTGAACGACCTGCGCCACATCGTCTACAAGGGCGCCGACGCGCCTTGGCGCCGCGCACGGCCCAATCTTGGCCTGATGATGAAAGAAGGCCTGCTGAAGGAAAACATTGACGGCGAGGCGTTGGAATGGGCCCACCGCCGGATGCTGGCGCGTCGTGAACAGCGCAAGATCCTGATGGTGATCTCGGATGGCGCTCCGGTCGATGATTCAACACTCAGCGTGAACCCCGCCAACTACCTTGAGAAGCATCTGCGCGATGTCATCGCCATGGTCGAAAAGCGCAAGATGGTCGAGTTACTGGCCATCGGCATCGGCCACGACGTCACCCGCTATTATGATCGCGCGGTCACGATCACCGATGTCGAACAGCTGGCAGGAGCGATGACCGAGCAATTAGCCGCGCTGTTCGACAGCGACCCGCGCGCGCGGGCCCGCGTGATGGGCATGAAAAAGGCCGGATGAGGCCGGTCTTGCCTCCAGCGAGAGCATTTAAAAGAAAGGTGAAGGCAGGCGATCAAGACCTGTAGTGAGCCGAAGGAGATGCAGATGTTCCAGTCTTTCGAAGTCACGGCGCGACCCGAACAGGGGCCGCCAAGATTGGCGGCTTTGCGCACAGAGTTGGAGCGCGAAGGACTGGATGGCTTCATCGTCCCACGTGCCGACGCGCATCAGGGCGAATATGTGGCCGCCCGCGACGGGCGGCTGGCATGGCTGACCGGATTCACTGGTTCTGCCGGGTTCTGCGCAGCGCTGCGAAACGTGGCCGGCGTATTTGTGGATGGTCGGTATCGCACTCAGGTCAAGGCGCAGGTGGCGCCCGATTTCACGCCGGTACCGTGGCCCGACGTAAGCCTTTCGGCGTGGTTGAAACAGCAGTTGCCCGATGGAGGGCGGGTGGCGTTCGATCCGTGGCTGCATTCCGCCGGAAAGATCACGGCAACCCGGGCCGAACTGCAGAATAGCGGGATCCAGTTGGTTCCGTCAGACAATCTTGTGGACCGCATCTGGTCCGACCAGCCACCACCGCCAATGAACCCGGTCAAGGTGCACCCGCTGGAATTTGCAGGCGAAAGCGCCGAAAGCAAGGTTTCGCGGCTGGCTTCGGTTCTGGCTCAGAACGGGAGGTCGGCTGCGGTCATCACGTTGCCGGATTCGATCATGTGGCTGCTGAACATCCGCGGGTCAGACATCCCATATAACCCGGTTGCGCATGGGTTTGCGATTTTGCAGGCCGACGGGCACGTGGACCTGTTCATGGCCGCAAAAAAGCTGAAGGGGATGGACGAGCATCTGGGGCCGCGCGTTTCGATCCACGAACCCGACGCGTTCCTGAACGCTGTTGCGGCGCTTGAGGGCGCGGTGCAAGTGGACGTGGGAACTCTGCCGCAAGCCGTTGCCGATGTGCTTGGCGACCGGGCTGTGGACGGTGGCGATCCCTGCGCCCGGCCCAAGGCCTGCAAGAACGAAGCCGAAATTGCCGGCAGCGCCGCCGCGCATCTTCGTGACGCCGCCGCAGTCATCGAGACTCTGTGCTGGCTGGATGCCCAACCCACCGGCAGCGTGACCGAAACGCAGGTGGTCACACGGCTGGAGGAGAACCGGCGGCGCGACAATGCGTTGCAGGATATCTCGTTCGACACCATTGCGGGCACCGGGCCAAACGGCGCCATCATGCACTACAGAGTGACCGAAGAAACCGACAGCCGGCTTCAGGACGGTCATATTCTGGTTCTGGACAGCGGCGGGCAGTATCTGGATGGTACCACGGACATCACCCGGACGATCCCCATCGGCACGGTGGGAGACGAGGAAAAAACCTGCTTTACCCGGGTTCTGAAGGGAATGATCGCGATGTCGCAACTGCGCTGGCCCGTTGGTCTGGCCGGTCGAGACATCGAGTGCATCGCCCGGGCACCTTTGTGGGCCGCGGGCCAGGATTTCAATCACGGCGTCGGCCACGGTGTCGGCGCATACCTGAGCGTTCACGAAGGGCCACAGCGCCTGGCGCGGGTCAGCCACGTTCCGCTCGAGCCCGGGATGATCCTGTCGAACGAACCGGGTTACTACCGCGAAGGTGCCTTCGGCATTCGGATTGAGAACCTGCTGGTTGTTGAGGAGGCCCCCGCCCTACCCGGCGCAGACCCCGAGCGCGCGATGCTGTGCTGGCGGACACTGACATATGTCCCCATCGATCGACGCCTGATCGTCGTCGACATGCTGACCACTGCCGAGCGTGATTGGTTGAACGCGTATCACCGGGACGTGGCGGAAAAAGTCCGGCCAAGACTGTCACATGCCGCGCAACTGTGGTTGGATGCCGCAACCGCGCCCTTGTGACACCCGTTTGTCACATATTATGGGCATAGGCGAAGGCCTGACCACAACGAGGCCGCGACGACGAGGGAAGGAGCAGACATGACAGACTACATCAAGATCCGCAAAGCACCTGGCAAGTGGTGCGTCAGGTCCGGTGGCGCGATTCTGGGCGAAACGACCAACGCCCTGGAACTGTTGGAAGGCGATCTGGCTCCCGTCATCTACTTTCCACGCGCAGACATCGCGATGGCCTTTCTGGACAAGACCGACAAGTTGACCCATTGCCCGCACAAAGGCGATGCTACGCACTACTCGATCGTCAACAAGTCGAGCGTGACGCAGAATGCGGTCTGGAGCTATGAAGATCCAATTCCCGCCGTTGCCGAAATCAAAGGCTACCTTGCTTTCTACCCGCTGGAGTCGGTGAAGGTCGAACAGATTTGAGGGCTGGACAAACCTGGCCCTCAACTACGTCTGTCAGAAACTGTAGCTGTATCCGACAATGAGCGAGTGCGAAGAGTAGCGGCCATTCGCGAGATCTGTCGGGATGAACACTTGGGTCGTGGCGAAATCAAGATCGCCGGTCGTCTTGTAGCGGTACCCGATGTCAATGTTCCCGCGTTCCCCTACCTGAAAACGTCCGCCAAACCCCAATTGCCCCGCAATGGCGGTGTCACTGTCATCGACCAGTGTCACGCCAGCACCGGACTGACCGTCGTGGGACACGCGTGCAAACCCGAGCCCGCCACCAACATAGGGCTTGAACCTGCCCTGTACCGGGACGTCATACCAAAGGTTTGCCATCCCGAAGGTCGCATCAAAGCTTCCGTCATACTGAGTAAACGGGCGGCCGATTTCCTTGGTATCATTCGAAGCATATGAAAGTTCGAACTCGGCCCGCAGATTTGGCGCGACACGCAGTCCGACGGCCAGACCGTAGGTTACACCATTGTCGGTTGTGATGGTGCCTTGGCCAACCACGACCGAAGGAACTGTCTGGAAAAAATCAAAATCATAGTCGCCCATATCGGTGATACCGAGAAAGCCGGTCACGTACGGAGCCTCCTGCGCCCGCGCGGGGACAGCACCAATCATCGAAACCGCAGCCACCACAGTCAGCAAAGAAGACCGTTCGAAAGCCATGTTCACACCTCAATCAAAGTGACTATCAGGGATAATTCTTCCATCAGGCTAGAATGCTCTCATTTTTTGACAAGGCGTCAAAATCAAAGAGAAACTCTCAGTGGCCCGCCTGCCACTGCTGCATCACGAGTGTTCCTCGGCCGCTGTTGCGGCCAGTGCACGATTGTACGCCTTCAATGCGTCCACGTGGTACAAGGCTCCGACCGGGTTTTCGACCCCGTCATCATCCCGAACAACCACCGGGAGCCAGGTGATTCCGTCTCGATCAAAATACGGCATTGCCGCCTCGAGGGTTGCGCTGGCCCGGACGCACAGGCCCTGCTCGATCATCTCCTGAACCTCCTCCCTGCTTGCCGTATTCGGATCTCCCAGCGGGCGCATCACGGCCCCGGCCCGCAGCATCGCCAGCAAGTAAGCCTGTGGCCCGGCGGCCAGATGTACCCCGCGGCGCTCGAGCTGGGTCAGAAAGAAGGACCGGTCCACAAGGCGCGAGGCCAACGCCGTGGACATGGACACCGAGACCATCACGGCAAGCCCGATCTGCCAGTCTCCGGTCAGTTCGAAAACAATCAACGTGGTCGAGATCGGAGCGCCCAGAACCGCCGCCGCGACAGCGCCCATGCCGGCAAAGGCATAAAGCGTATGCGTACCCGACACGCTTGGCAGAAGGCCTGTGGCGATCAGGCCAAAAGCAAGGCCAGTCAACGCGCCGATCATCAACGACGGAGAAAATACCCCTCCGCCCATACGACCACCCATGGTTATGGCCACTGCCACGGTTTTCATCACTGCAAACAGTATGGCCGTAGTCAGCACCAGATCTCCGGTCAGGGCACGGATGGTCGTCTCGTATCCGACGCCGATGATATGCGGAAACCACACCGCCAGCACGCCCAGCATCGCGCCGGACACGGCGGGTCGCAGCCAGCGCGGCAGCGACAGGCGCGCCTGCACGTGATTGCCGAAATCTTCGGCAAAAAAGATCGACCGCATCAGCAGAAGCGAGACCAGCCCGCAGATCAGCCCAAGGATCAAAAAGGCCGGAAGTTCGACGTAGAATTGCAGGGATCCGGGCGTATCCAAGACAAACTCTGTCACATCGCCATATGCCAGCCGGTTGATGACAGTGCCGGCCACCGACGCGATCACGATCGGTGCAAATGCGTGGACTGCAAAATGGCGAAGCACGACTTCCAGCGCGAACAGCGCTCCGGCGATCGGGGCGTTGAAGCTGGCCGATACAGCGGCGGCCACGGCGCAGCCCAGGAGGTCGCGGCCGGTTATTCCATCCGCGTTGATACGCTGGCACACCCAGGTTGAAATCACGCCGGCCATGTGCACGACAGGTCCTTCCCGGCCCGTCGACCCGCCCGTGCTGAGCGTGATCAGCGAGGCAAAAAACGACGCGACCCCTGCTTTGGTTTCGACCCGGCCATCACTGATCGCGGATCCTTCGATCACATCGGCGACAGACCGAACTCTCCCGTCATCGGTAAAGCGGTGCAGGATGATCCCGACGACCAGCCCTCCAACCGTGGGGATCGCCAAAATCCAGGTCCAGTGCAGTTTCTCCGCAAAGCTGTGCAGAAACAGGATGTCATCGGTCTGATAGACCAGCGCTTGCAGAGCCGCGATCCCCTTGCGAAATCCCAAGGCCATGAAACCCGCCGTGATCCCGATCACCAGCGCAATGAACCAGAACTGGATCTGGCTTGGCCCGCGGTGCCGCAGCACCCGCCACGCGTCCTTGAGCGCGGCCAGGGCCTGGTTGAGCTGAGTGCGCAGGACGGTTCGGGTTGACTGTGTCATAGGGCCTTGTGGATAAACAGGTATCCCTTACTAAGCCACGCCGAGCGCGTAGAAAAGTCGGCTGACAAGATATTGAAGGCAAGTGTCGCCGCCTGGCTGCATCAGGCCTGCAACAACGAACGGGCAGCCGCGCGGGCTTCATCCGTGATGACGTCACCCGAGACCATGCGCGCGATCTCGTCGATCCGGTCCGGTTCGGACAGCGGCAGGACGGTGGACAGGGTCTGCCCGTCGGTCACGTGTTTCTGAACCCGCCAGTGATGCGCCGCGCGGGCCGCGACCTGCGGTGAATGGGTTACCACCAGCACCTGCCCACCCTGCGCCAGCGCCGCAAGCCTGCGGCCCACGGCATCGGCCGTGGCGCCGCCGACACCGCGGTCGATTTCGTCAAAGATCATGGTCCGGGTGCTGTCATCGCCCGACAGGCACACCTTGAGCGCCAGCAGAAAGCGGCTGAGCTCTCCACCCGAGGCGATCTTGTTCAGCGGACCCGACGGCGCGCCCGGGTTGGTGGCCACGGTAAAGGCCACGGCGTCCTGCCCTTCGGGTCCGGGGTCGGCGGGCGTGATCTGGGTTTGGAACACCGCACGCTCCATCTTCAGCGGCGCAAGCTCGGCCATTACCGCCCCGTCCAGCTGGTCGGCAGCCTCTCGCCGCAGGGCGCTAAGCGCCTCGGCGGCAGCATCATAGGTGACCTGCGCGACCTGAACTGCAGCACGGCGGTCGGCCAGGTCAGCGTCTCCGGCCTCAAGCTGGCCCAGTCGGGCGCGCAGCGTGTCGGCGAAACCGCTCAGGTCATCGGGGGCCACGTCATGCTTGCGGGCCAGCGCGCGGATGGCGAACAGACGTTCCTCGGTCTGCTCCAACTCGGCCGGGTTGAAGTCCAGCGCCTCGAGGCAGGCGGTCACGCCGTCCTGCGCCTCGCCCAGTTCGATCAGGGCGCGCCCCAGGGCGGCGATCGGCTCGTCCAGTTGGCCCTCGGCCCGGTCGGCGACGCCTTCCAGCCAGCGCACGGCATCCGCCATCGCCCCTTCGGCCCCGTCACCGCCCAGCAGGGCAAAGGCGCGGGCCACGTCGTCACGGATGCGCTCGGCCCCCTGCATCATCCGGCGGCGCGCGTCGAGTTCGGCGTCCTCGCCCGGCTGCGGATCAAGTTTGTCGAGTTCGGCCACGGAATGCCGCAGAAATTCCTCTTCGCTGCGCACGGCGGCCACGGCGGCCTCGGTCTCGGCCAGGGCCTTGCGGGCCCGCGCCATCTCGGTCCAGGCGGCGCGCACGGCGGCCAATTGCGGCTCGGCCCCGGCATAGGCGTCCAGCATGCCGCGATGGCCGCGCGGGTTCAGCAGGCCCCGGTCATCATGCTGTCCGTGCAGTTCGACCAAGGTTTCCGACAGCGCCCGCAGCACCTCGCCCGAGCAGCGGCGGTCATTGACCCAGGCGGTTTTGCGCCCCTCGGCAGTGTTGACGCGGCGCAGGATCAGTTCCGAGCCGCCGGGCAAACCGGCCTCGGTCAGGATCGCATGGGCGGGATGACCCTCGGGCAGTTCGAACTCGGCCACGACCTCGCCCTGCGCGGCCCCCTGCCGGACCAGTTCGGCCCGACCGCGCCAGCCCAGCACAAAGCCCAGCGAGTCGAGCAGGATCGACTTGCCCGCCCCCGTCTCGCCGGTCAGCGCGTTCAAGCCCGGCTGAAAGGTCAATTCCAGCCGGTCGATGATCAGCATATCGCGGATATCAAGGGCGCGCAGCATCGGGTCGTCAGCGTCCCAAGCCTGTGACCATGGCGATTACAACCACTGGCCCTTGATCGTCTGGCGGTAGATCGTGCTGAGCCAGTTGTTGCCGCGGCTCTTTAGTTCGAGCCCACGCGAGGTCAGCAGCTTGTAAGCCGCGTCGTACCATTCAGACGACTGGTAGTTGTAGCCCAGAATCGCGCCGGCCGATTGAGCCTCGTCGACCAGACCCAAGGCCAGATAAGCCTCGACCAAGCGGTACAGCGCCTCGGCTGTGTGGCTGGTGGTCTGGAAATCCTCGACCACGACACGGAAACGGTTGATGGCCGCGGTATAGTGATCCTGACGCAGGTAATAGCGCCCAATCTCCATTTCCTTGCCCGCCAAATGGTCGAAGGCCAGATCGAATTTCAGCACCGCCGAGGTGGCGTATTCGCTGTCGGGATAGACCTCGATCACGGTGCGCAGCGCCTGCAACGCCTGGAAGGTCAGACCCTGGTCGCGGCCGACCTCGTCGATCTGGTCATAGTAGCTGAGCGCCAGAAGGTACTGCGCATAAGCTGCGTCTTCGTCGGTTGGGTAGAAGTCGATATACCGCTGCGCGGCGGCGCGGCTTTCTTCATACTCCTTGTCCGAGTGGAACGCGAAAGCCTGCATGATCAGTGACCGCTTGGCCCAGTCGGAATAGGGATAAAGCCGTTCGACTTCGGAAAAGTACCAGGCCGCATCTGCGGGACGATTCTGCGCAAGCTCGTATTCGCCACGGGTGTAGATCTGCTCGGGCGTAAAGCCTTCAAGGTTCTGGGACTTGTCAGCGCCCTTGTTACCAAACAGGCCGCCCGCGTTGCCGCAGGCCGTCAAAGTAGCTGCCAGAAGAATCGCGCCCGCAAGCCTGACTGCCGCTTTGGTGCCAACCATACCGCCCATCCTAGTCGTCTTGTCTCTTTGGGTAACCCCGGATTGAGCTTTGGTCTAGCACATAAAATTCCGGTGCAAAACGCCTTATCGGCCCCACGACCGATTTGTCGCCGGGCCGGGCCGGATCAGGCAACTTCGGGGATTTCGTCCCAGACCAATCCCTGCCCGGGCAGTTGTGCGGCTTGCTCAGGCGTGCACAGCACCGGACGCACGGCGCCAGGCGTCTCGAACAGCTTGCGCAGCAATGTGTTGGTCATGGCATGGCCGGATTTCTCGCCGACGAAGTGACCGAAGATCGGGCCGCCGGCCAGATACAGATCTCCCAACGCGTCCAGCATTTTGTGGCGCACGGCTTCATCCTGGTGACGGAAGCCACCCGGTGTCAGCACTTCGGCCCCTTGAACAACAACCGCATTCTCCAGAGTGCCGCCCAGTGCCAGACCGTTTTCGCGCATCGCCTCGACATCGGTTCGGCGGCAGAAGGTCCGGCAGTTGGACAGTTCCCGAGCAAACGACCCGTTGCGCATATCCAGGATCTTCGACTGGCTGCCGATCGCAGTGTCTTCGAAATTGATGTGGAACTCGATGATCAAACCGTCAGCCGGCCGGATCGAGGCACGGGCACCTTCCCGCTCTGCCACGACCGGCTTGAGGACCTCATACGCCAGAACCGGGCTGGCCTGACGGCGGACACCCTTGGCGATGATACCGCGCACGAAGTCGATCGACGAACCATCCATGATCGGAACTTCGGGTCCATCAATCTCGATCAGGGCGTTGTGGATCCCGCACCCTGCCAGCGCAGCCATGATATGCTCGACAGTCGACACCGAAACGCCGGCGTCATTGACCAGGCGCGTGCATAGTTGGGTTCTTTCGACCACATCGTAGATGGCCGGGATCAACGCATTGCCCAGTTCGATATCTGTCCGCTTGAACCAGATTCCGTGACCGGCAGCTGCCGGTTTCAGAACCATCGTCGCGGGCTTGCCACTGTGCAGGCCCACGCCTTTGAACGTGATCGAAGATTTGAGCGTCTGTTGCAAATTGAACCTCGGTGAGCGGTGTCCAGCCTTTTTCGGCTGTGTTGCACCCTCAGTTAAGGAAGCGCGGGTCAAGGCTCAACTCACTCTTTGTAACTGAATGAAACAGTTCCGCAACAGATCGGCAAAACCCTGCTTACTGGCACTTAAACGTTTGCATCAAAAGGAAAAAGGGCCGCCTTTCGGCGACCCCGTGAGTGGATATTGTTACCGCGATCAGTTGGCCTGACGGCGCAGGAAAGCCGGAATTTCGATACGCTCCTGCTCGGGATCGACCTCTTCATGCGAGGGTGCCGTAGCGTCAGTCTGGCGCATCGCAGGCTGTTGCCGGGCCGGTTGAGCGGGGGTATCCGGGGCGTGCCCAGTCATCCGGTCGATCAAACGGTTGAACCCGAACCGCGGTCGTTCCTCGGCGGCGGGCTGGCGCTGCGGCGCCGGTTCCTGCGGGCGCGACGCGGTCAGACGCTGGGCCGAAGTCGGTACGTTCTGAACAGCCGCCTGCAGCCGTTCCAGCGCGGCAGGCGAAGGCGTTCCAGGAGTATGCGGCACCTGTTGCGGCTGATAACTTTCCGCCGGGCGTTCGACCGGCTCGGGCTGCGGATCGAACTCGGCGCTGCGTGGCTGATAGGCCGGAGGAGGCAGCCCGTCGTCATCGTCCTCGACAGCCTCATCCGCGCCTTGACCGAATTGCAAAGTCGTGTGCGGAGGCTCTTCGGCCGCTTCAAACAGTGACGGTTCGCGCGGAGCTTCGGGCTGCGGAGCCGGTTCAGCAACTTCCGCCGCAACCGGAGCCGGCTGTGCTGCCTCTTCTTCCGCCGATACGGTGCGGGTCAGAGGTGCGGACATGGACCGGCGCGGAGCCGGCGCCTCGGAGCCGCTTTCGCTGGCGTCGATGCCGGTTGCCACGACCGATACGCGCATCTTGCCTTCCATCTCGGGGTCCAAAGTGGAGCCGACGATGATGTTGGCCTCGGGGTCCACTTCCTCGCGGATGCGGTTGGCGGCCTCGTCCAGTTCGAACAGGGTCAGGTCATGGCTGCCGGTGATGTTGATCAACACGCCCTTGGCGCCCTTGAGGCTGATTTCGTCCAGCAGCGGGTTGGCGATGGCCTTTTCCGCAGCCTGGATGGCGCGATCTTCGCCCTCGGCCTCGCCCGTACCCATCATGGCCTTGCCCATCTCGTCCATCACCGCGCGGACGTCGGCGAAGTCGAGGTTGATCAGGCCCGGACGCACCATCAGGTCGGTCACGCCCTTGACGCCCTGGTACAGCACGTCATCGGCCATCGAGAAGGCCTCGGTGAACGTGGTCTTTTCGTTGGCCAGACGGAACAGGTTCTGGTTCGGGATGATGATCAGTGTATCGACAACCTTCTGCAGCGCCTCGACGCCGTCCTCGGCCTGGCGCATGCGCTTGGCGCCTTCGAACTGGAACGGTTTGGTCACCACGCCCACGGTCAATACACCCAGTTCACGCGCAGCCTGCGCGATGATCGGAGCGGCGCCGGTGCCGGTGCCCCCGCCCATGCCGGCGGTGATGAAGCACATATGCGCGCCGGCCAAGTGATCGACGATCTGTTCGATGCTTTCTTCGGCGGCGGCGGCGCCGACCGATGCGCGGGCGCCTGCGCCCAGACCCTCGGTCACCTTGATACCCAGCTGCACCCGCGCCGACGAGCGGCTTTGCTGCAGTGCCTGCGCGTCCGTGTTGGCCACCACGAAGTCAACGCCGTCGAGTTGTTTTTCAATCATGTTGTTGACGGCGTTTCCACCTGCACCGCCTACGCCAAATACCGTAATCCGAGGCTTGAGTTCGTCGTGCCCGGGCATCGAAAGATTCAATGTCATGCTCTGTCCGCCTGTATTTATGATCCCGCAAAGCGGTGTTTTTCTTGCCTATCCGCTTGTGATTCTACCTTTCCAAACGTCAAACGTCACGCCAAAAATCGCGTGAATCCACAAAATATGGAAGAAATAAGGCGGTTTTTCGCGGCATTTCGCCCGACTGCGCAAATCTAGCGGTTCAGGGCGGACAGGCCACCACACACGCGAAAACCCCCAGCCTGATTTGGCGGGTGCGATGCTGGACATCCTGTTCAAACTGCGGCTGACTGCTCGGGTCCTGCCGACGAGCCTCTGACGGGCCTTGTTGATATTCTGAGGGATAAATCCCTGCACCGCAACCGGAATTTTCAGCTGACGGGAACGGAAGGACAATCCAGGCCGTCGTCCGAAAATCCGCTGACTTCCTGGATTTCGCCATCCCCCAGCCGCGCGATCCTGACCAGCAACCGCCCATCATGCTCGAATGGCCACCAGCATACCGGGCCGGGCTCGGTGTCATAGAGGAAACACAGCTTGCCGTCAGGCGTCGTGATCTGGCCATAGACACAGCCCTCGCCCTCTCGCCGCCAGACCGAGCGGGTTGGGCTGAGGAACTCCTCGGTGCCGACAAGCATACCGCTGGTCAATTCGTGGAACGTGACGGTCTTTCCGACCACCGCGTCCAGGAATGCTTCGGGCGAGATACGGGTCTGCGCGACAGCCGCAGCCGGAACCCAGGCTGCGCAAAACACCGCCGCCCGGAGCAGGAACCTACCAGTTGTCACGGAACCAGCGCACGGCACGCTTGAACGGCCGTGCTGCGTAGGTATCGACCGGGATTTCAAAGTCCCACCATTCGTCCTGCGGATGCGCCGCGAACAGCGCAAGACCGACCGCCGAGGAGAACCCCGGGCCTGTCGCAGATTGCGGCAACCCATGCACGCGCAGCGGTCGGCCCAGACGCACTCGTTGGCCCAGTATGCGGCTGGCCAGCCCATCCAGACCTGGGATCTGACTGGCTCCACCGGTCAGAACGATCTGTTGGCTCGGCATATGTTCGAACCCTGCAGCGTCCAGTCGAACGCGGACTTCCTCGAGGATTTCCTCGACGCGCGGACGCATGATGCCGATCAACTCGGCACGGCTGACGGTACGCCGGTCGTGTTCCCAATCCCCGGTGTCGCCGCCAATGTCGATCATGTCGCGGTCATCGGCTCCGGTGGCGTGAACCCCGCCATTGAAGGTCTTGATCCGCTCGGCAACCGAGGCGGACACACCAAGCCCCATCGAAATGTCACTGGTGACGTGATCCCCGCCCATGCGGACACTGTCGGCATAGATCATGTGCTTTTTGATGAAGATCGAAACGCCGGTGGACCCACCGCCCATGTCGATACAGGCCGCCCCAAGTTCCTGTTCGTCCTCTACCAGCGCAGAAATCCCCGACACATAGGCCGAGTTCGCGATGCCGGCCAATTCCAGGTCGCACCGCTTGACGCAACGAACGATGTTCTGAATCGCCACCGCATCGACCGTCAACATGTGCATGTCGACCGCAAGCGTCTGACCCATCTGCCCCCGCGGGTCGATCAAGCCAGATCGGTTGTCCAGAGCGAAGTTCACAGGTTGTGCATGCAGAACCTCGCGCCCTGCCCCATAATCCGGGACATCGCAGGCGTTCAGGACACGACCGATCTCGGCCTCGGTCACCAGTTGACCGTCCAGATCCACCTGCGCATCCAGCCCATAAGACCGAGGGTTTGCCCCCGAGAAACAGGCGATTACATGGTCTACCCTGATATCGGCCATCTTCTGAGCAGCCTGCAGCGCGGTGCGGATGGCGCGCTCGGTTTCCTGCATGGCCGTGATCTCACCAAAGCGCACCCCGCGCGATCGGGTCGTCGCCGCACCGATCACCCGGAACCCGGTCTGCCCGGCCATGGACCCGATCGAGTTGTCCTCACTGAGCCGCGCCGACCCATCAAAACGCAGCACAAGACAGGCGATCTTGGAACTTCCGACATCCAGGATCGCAACGACACCGCGTTGCATGGCCTGTCTGCGCATCTGGCGCATTGCGCGTTGAGACTGATAGAGATCCGTCATCATCGTATTACTGCCCGTTACCCATAGTCACTTTTGTATTCCACCAGTCTGCGCTGGCGGCTTCTGTCATCCGAATGGTCGGCCGCGCCCCTATGCGCATATCGACCACGGCAACATCCCGTTCCAGAAGGTCCTGCACCTCGTTCACCGCCAGAACACGCTCGAGCGCGCGCACCGGACGTTCCGTCGGCAGCATGACCCGTTGGCCTCGGTCCAGAACCAGGTCCCAGCGCCGCTCGCCGACGCGGACCAGACCGCGCACCCGGCTGCCCAGGCTGCGCGCAGTGGCCAGAAGCTCCAGTGCCTCGGCCACATGCTGATCTGCACCCTGACCGGCAATCAGCGGAAGATCGGAGCGCTCGGTCCGAGCCGCGATCTCGGCCACGTGGGTGCCCGTTTCGTCCAACAGCTGGATGCCTTCACGGGTGCGCCATACGATCACGGGCTGACGTTCGACAACATCGACCTGCAGAATGCCGCCCGGACGGATCCGCACGGTTGCCGATTTGACCGGGTCCAAGCCGGTGATCGTGTCCCGGATCTGCTCGACATCCAGATCCCAGGAGCTGAGCGGGAAGTCCAAAGGCACGACTTCGCGGATGTCGTCAGCAAGGCCGGCCCCCGCCCCGTCGATCGCCATGAGCTTGACCATGAATTCAGGACGCTCCTGGAACGACGTGATCAAGTTGTCCACCTGCGCCCGAACCGCTTCTCGCCGCTCTTCGGCCGCGAAGTAGAGCCCAACCGTGGCCACGACCGCGCAGAGCGGCACTCCGATCTTGACCCCCAGCCGGATTCCCGGCGTCAGCATCCATCGCTGGAACCGATAACTAAACCGCGACGGTGCCGGGTCCGCACGGCCCTTGCCACGGCGGAAGAACCGACCACCGCGCAACCGCAATTTGGGCTCAGCACGGACGGCGTCGGCGTCCGCAGACTGAAACTCGGCATCAGGGCCGGACAGAGGCTTGGTGCGGTGGATCACCGGCGCACGAGTGGCGGTCAGCGGTCGCATGAGGCATCCTCGACCATCCAGGCGCAGAGCTGACCGAAGGTCATGCCCAGATGCGCGGCTTGTTCAGGCACCAGCGAGGTGGGGGTCATACCCGGCTGGGTGTTGGTCTCCAGCAGGAACAGTCCCTCTTCGCCCTTGGCGTCGTCCCAGCGGTAGTCAGTGCGGCTGACGCCCCGGCATCCCAGAACCTGATGGGCGCGCAGGGCATAAACCATGCACAACTCGAAGATACGCGGCGGGATATCGGCGGGCAGCACGTGGCGCGATCCGCCGGGCTTGTATTTGGCGTCGTAGTCGTACCAACCGTCGGTCAGGATCTCGGTCACGGTCAGAGCGCGGTCGCCCATCACGGTCACCGTCAACTCGCGCCCGGCCACGTAGTGTTCGACCATGACCTGTTCGGGCATGTCATCCGACAGCTGCGGCGGGCCATTCGACCCTTCGAACACAAGGTAGATCCCGACGCTCGAGCCTTCGTTATTGGGCTTGACCACATATGGCGCGGGCATGACGTGCCCCGCCATCACATCCGATTTCGGAACGATCACGCTGTCGGCCACCGGCAGGCCGGCCGCGCGGAAAACCTCTTTGCTGCGCTGTTTGTCCATGGCCAGCGCCGAGGCCAACACGCCGGAATGCGTGTATGGCATCCGCAGCCACTCCAGCAGACCCTGCACGCAACCGTCCTCGCCCCAGCGGCCATGCAAGGCGTTGAAGACCACGTCGGGCTTGATGTCCTGCAAACGCGCACAAAGGTCGGGACCGGCGTCCAGTTCGACGACCTCGATCCCTTCTCCCACAAGGGCGGCTGCGCATTCGCGCCCGCTGCTGAGAGACACCTCGCGTTCCGCCGAGGGGCCACCCATCAATACCGCCACTTTGGGGTTTGTCCTGCTCGACCTACCCACGTTCGTGCGCCTCAATGTCCCCGGACCTTATCTGGTGGTCCGTATTTCGTTATGCCTTTGATCCGTCGCCTGAATTTGCCTGTTTTGGTCTGACGGTCGGGGCTTTAATCTGTCAGCGGATCACCGACCCGCATGATTTCCCACTCTAGCGTGATCCCGCTTGTTTCGTAAACCTTTTTTCGCACCTCTTCGCCCAGCCCTTCGAGGTCGGCGGCGGTGGCGTTTCCGGTGTTGATCAGGAAATTCGAATGCTTGGGGCTCATCTGTGCGCCCCCGCGCCGGGCGCCGCGCATTCCGGCGTCGTCGATCACCTTCCAGGCCTTCAGGTCGTGCACATCATCGGCCCGCCCGGTCGAGGAAAACCCGGCCGGATTGCGGAAGGTCGACCCGGCGCTGCGGTCCTTGGTGGGCTGGGTCTCGTCTCGCTTTTTCAGCTGCGCCTCCATCCGGGCGTGCAGGTCGGCCGGGTCACCCGCCGGGCCCTGGAACGTGGCCGACACCAGCACCGCACCCTCGGGCAGGTCGGACTGGCGATAGCGGAAGTTCAGGTCGGCCGGCGTCAGCTCGACCAACTCGCCCTGCCGGGTGACGATCGTAGCCGATTTCAGAACATCCGCCGTGTAGCTGCCATAGCAGCCGGCGTTCATCCGCACGGCCCCACCGATGGAACCCGGAATCGTCCGCAGAAAGGTGAGGTCCACCCCCGCATCCGCCGCCTTGCGCGCCACATGCGCATCCAGCGCGGCTGCCCCCGCGGTGACGGTGGTGCCGTCGACCGCGATGCCGTTGAAGCCGCGCCCCAGCCGGATCACAACGGCCCGCAAGCCCCCGTCGCGCACGATCAGGTTCGAGCCGACGCCCATGGGAAACACCGGCACCTCGGCCGGAAGATGATGCAGGAAAGCCTGCAAATCCTCAAGGTCAGCCGGCTGAAACAGATAATCCGCCGGGCCGCCGACTCTCAGCCATGTGAGGTCGTTCAGTCGTCGGTTCGCCGTCAGGCGGCCTTGAGGCGTTGGCAAAGTGGTCATTGAGGCTAGATCGCGGATTCGGCGGGGCGTGGCAAGCCCGTTCCAAGCCGCAGGGTCAAATCCGCCGCCGCAGCCACCGCCCAAGGTAGATCACCGGCCATCGCAGCACTGACATGCCGGCGGCCAGAACGAACAGGCCAACCCACGGGCCGTTTTCGTAGGTGACATAACCCAAGATCGGAATGCCCACCGCGATCAGCGCATAGGCGCGGGTCCAGTGGTTGTCCTTGCTGGGGATCATGGCCAGCACATTGGCGGCGACGCCCCAAAGGGCGGCAAGGGCGATAGACCAGCTCATTGCCCCACCTCGCGGCCCGACCATTTGCGCCAGTAAAACCGGATGGGGTTGCGGAACATCGATACGAACCCGGCAAAGGCCAGCGCTCCGATCAGCCAGCCATGTACCACACCCAGCCAGACGATCAGAACCGGCGCGCAGATCAGCAGCACGATGCCCGGCGGGAATTGCAGGCGCATCGGCAACAGCGCCACGACAGTGGCGCAGATCACCCAAAGGGCGGCAAAGATGACGGAATAATCCATGGTTCTCTCCGCAAATGAGTCACGCACCAGGGCAGCGACACATCCGCAAGTTGTGCACCCAAATGCCTGCTAACGTCAAACGGCTTGTTTTACCTTCAGCCGGTCAGGCAGCGCATTGGCCCAGGCACTGATGGTGCCAGCGCCCAAGCAGACGACCATGTCGCCGAGCCGGGCCTGTTCGCGGACCAGACGCTCCAGGTCGCCTTCGTCCAGCAGCGCGCGTGCGTGGCGGTGGCCGTGACGGATCAGGCCCTGCACCAGATCATCGCGGCTGGCGCCTTCGATCGGGTCCTCTCCGGCAGAGAAGACCTCGGCAATGGCCACGACATCGGCATCGTTGAAACAGGCGCAGAAATCGTCGAACAGGTTGGACAGGCGCGAATAGCGGTGCGGCTGGTGAACGGCGATCACGCGGCCTTCGGTCGCCTGGCGCGCGGCCTTGAGCACCGCCGCGATTTCCACCGGGTGGTGGCCGTAGTCGTCGATGATGGTGACGCCGTTCACCTCGCCAACCTTGGTAAAGCGGCGGTTGACGCCGCCGAAATTGGCCAGCGCGTCGCGGATTTCAGCGGTTTTCATGCCCAGGTGACGCGCCACGGCCACGGCCGACAGCGCGTTCGAGACGTTGTGATCGCCCGGCATCGGCAGGGTGCAACCCTCGATCACGGTATCCTCGTATTGCAGATGAATGTCGAAATGCGCAATGCCGCCCTTGTAGGTCAGGTTGACCGCGCGCACGTCGGCCTGGGCGTTGAACCCATAGGTGCGCACACGGCGGTCGGTGATGCGGCCCACCAACGCCTGAACCTCGGCATGGTCGGTGCAGCACACCGCCAGACCGTAGAACGGGATGTTCGAGACGAAATCATGAAAGCCCGCGCGCAGCCGGTCGAAATCACCCCAATGCTCCATGTGCTCGGGGTCGATATTGGTGACGATGGCGATGGTCGCGGGCAGCCGGTTGAACGAGCCGTCGGACTCGTCGGCCTCGACCACCATCCACTCGCCCTGCCCCATCCGCGCGTTCGAGCCGTAGGCATGGATCACGCCGCCGTTGATGACGGTCGGGTCGAAATCGCCCGCCACCATCAGCTCGGCCATCATGGTGGTGGTGGTGGTCTTGCCGTGGGTACCGGCGATGGCAATGTTGGATTTCAGCCGCATCAACTCGGCCAGCATGTCGGCACGGCGCACCACCGGCAGGCCCAATGCGCGGGCGCCGTCCAGTTCAGGGTTGCCCGGCTTGATCGCGGTCGACACGACCACGACGGCCGCATTGTCGAGGTTTTCAGCCCGCTGACCCACAAAGATCTCGGCCCCTAGCGACGCCAGACGGTCGGTAATCTTCGAGGCCTTCAGATCGGATCCCTGCACCTGGTACCCAAGGTTCAGCAGCACTTCGGCGATGCCCGACATCCCGATGCCGCCGATGCCCACGAAATGGATCGGTCCGACATCCTGCGGCAGTTTGGTTGCTGGATTCATGGGGTCTCCTTCTGCGCCAGCTGTTCGACAAGGGCCACCAGACGCTCGGTCGCGTCGGGCGCCCCGACCGACAGGGCAGCATGGGCCATTTTCTGTGCGGCTTCGGGGTTGGTCAGAACCAGTGCGATTTGCTCGGTCAGGGCGGGAACGTCAAGCGCATTTTCGGGAATCATGATCGCCCCGCCCGCCTGCACCAACCCGCGCGCATTGGCGGTTTGGTGATCGCCCGCTGCGGCGGCAAAGGGGATCAGGATCGAGGGCCGCCCGATCACCGAGATGTCGGCCACGCTGGACGCGCCCGAGCGGCTGATCACCAATTGCGCCTCGGACATGCGGCGGGGGACGTCGTGGAAAAAGGGCTGGACCTCGGCCAGAATCCCGTGGTCGGCGTAGAAGGCGGTGACCCGCTCGGCATCCTCTTCGCGCGCCTGATGCGAAACACGGATATACTGGCGCAGGCTCTCGGGCAGAGCAGCGATGGCGCCGGGCACCACATCGCTGAGGATGCGGGCGCCTTGGCTGCCGCCCATCACCAGCACCGACATCGGATAATCTCCGGGCGGGATATAGGGCGCGGCCGCGCGTTCCAGCACGGCAGCACGGACCGGGTTACCGGTGTGGATGCCGTGGGCGCCCTCGGGCAGGTCGGTGGGCCAGACGCCGCAGGCCACATGCGCGACCCGGGTGGCGAACAGCTGGTTCACGCGCCCCAGAACGCCGTTCTGTTCGTGAATCATGCGGGGCAGACGCAACATCACCGCCGCGCTCAGCGCCGGGATCGACGGATAGCCACCGAACCCCACCACCACATCCGGCTTGTCGCGCAGCAACTGGGCCGTCATCCCGGCAACTCCGGCTGCGATCCGGGGACCAGCCAGCGCCTTGGCCGCCATCCCGCCGCGCGCGAAGGTGGCCGAGGAGACCTCGACGATCTCGGTGGAATGCGGAAAACCACCGGTATAACGCGCCCCGCGCGGGTCGGTGGACAGGCGCACGCGCCAACCCTTGTTCAGCATGGCCTCAGCCAGCGCCTGGGCGGGGAACATGTGGCCCCCGGTTCCACCAGCCGCAATCAGCAAATAGGGGTTCGTCATCAGCCTCGTCCGCGCAGAATGTCACCCAGCTCGCCTTGGGGCCGCGACCGCGTGAACGCCAGCAGCATCCCCAACGCGATGCCGCCTGCAATCAACGACGAGCCGCCGTAGCTGACGAAAGGCAGCGTCATGCCCTTGGCCGGCAGCAGGCGCACAGCGACGCCCATGTTGATCATCGCCTGCACACCGAACATGCAAGCCAGTCCCGTGCCTGCCAACCGGGTGAACATGTCACGCTCGCGCATCAGGCGCAGCAGGGACCGTACCACGATGATTGAATAAAGCGCGATGATGATCAGCACCAGGATCAGGCCGTATTCTTCGGCCGCGACGGCGATGATGAAATCGGTATGTGCATCGGGCAGCGACCATTTCACCTGGCCCTCACCAACCCCAACGCCAAACAACCCGCCCTCGCGGATTGCGTTGGTGGCATAGCCCAACTGGGTCGTCGGATCGACCTCTTGATTCAGGAAACCATCGATGCGCCGGGCGAAGTGTTCAGAATTGGCGTAGGCGAACATGCCACCCAGGACGACCGCTCCGGCCATTCCCAGCAGCAGGAACATCGGTGCACCCGCCACGAAATACATCACGCCCCAGCCGAACAGGATCAGACAGGCCTGACCGAAATCAGGCTGCATCACCAACATGCCAACGATCGACATACACAGCGCAAACGACCACAACCGCCCCGGCGGGCCATTGATCTCCTGCGCGGCGGCCAGCAGCCAAGCGGCCACGACAATGAAGCCCGGCTTCAGAAACTCGGACGGTTGCAGCGAGGCGAAGCCCAGCGAATACCAGCGCACCGCACCCTTGCCGAAATCGGTTCCGAAGACCGGCAGAAAGGCCAGCGCAACAAATGAGGCCAGAAAGCCCAGCACCGCCAACCGACGCACCAAGGTGGGTGACATCATCGAGGTCAGCATCATCGCGATCAGCGCCAACACACCGAAAAGGGCCTGACGCTCGACATAATGAAACGGATCGAACCCGTTGCGCTGCGCCAAAGGCGGCGACGAGGCCAGCCCCAACAGAAGCCCGATCGCAAAAAGGATCAGCACGCAGGACATCGTCCAGCGGTCAATCGTCCGCCACCATTTCGGAAGGATCGGTTCACCGCGCTGGTCCTGGACCGCGCCATACACCATCTCAGTCATGAGATACCGCCACTATCTGCCTCGTTACCGTCCCGTTTTCGGGATCTGTTCGAGAGTCTACAGGGAAAATGCCCCTCAGGCCAGCCTCTTCCTCTTGTCATTGGCGTCAATCCGCGCCAAGGGCGAGGTATGCGATTTGACACGATCATACTGGGCGCCGGAGCCGCCGGCATGATGTGCGCCGCCCATTGCGGCGGGCGTGTGCTGGTGATCGATCACGCCAAGGCGCCGGGGGAAAAGATCCGCATCTCGGGCGGAGGGCGGTGCAACTTCACAAACCTCTACGCCGGGCCGCAGAACTTCCTGTCGCAGAACCCGCATTTCTGCAAATCGGCGCTGGCGCGGTACACGCAATGGGATTTCATCGACCTTGTGGGCCGTCACGGCATCGCATGGCATGAAAAGACGCTGGGGCAGCTGTTCTGCGACGGCTCATCGAAGCAGATCATCGCCATGCTGCTGGCCGAGATGGACCGCGCGGGCGCAGAGCTGTGGTTGCACACGTCGTTACGCGATCTGCGCAAGACCGAAGCCGGCTTTGAACTGGTGGTCGAGCGCGAGGGTGCGCGATATGACCTGAGCTGTGCCAACGTGGTATTGGCCACCGGCGGAAAATCCATCCCCAAGATGGGTGCGACCGGGCTAGCCTATGACATCGCCGCGCAGTTCGGATTGCACGTCACCGAGACCCGCGCCGCTTTGGTGCCGTTCACCTTCCCCGATGGGCGGTTCAAGGACCTGTCCGGTGTTTCCGTCCCCGCGCGACTGTCGAACGATCGCACGAGTTTCGACGAGGCGCTGCTGTTCACCCATCGCGGCCTGAGCGGGCCGGCTGTGCTGCAACTGTCCTCATACTGGCGCGAGGGCGAGGCGATCCGGATCAACCTGATCCCCGAGCTGCCCCTTTTCGACCTTCTGCGCGAACGGCGGCAAAGCGCAGGCCGCAAGGCCCTGACCACCGAACTCGCGCGCCACCTGCCCGCCCGCCTGGTCGAGTTTCTGAGCGCCCAGATCCCGATGCGTGGCAACCTGGCCGATCAGTCGGATGCGGCGCTGCAGGCACTGACCGATGCGCTGAGCGACTGGGCACTGACCCCCTCGGGCACCGAAGGGTACCGCACCGCCGAGGTCACCCTGGGCGGCATCGACACGGACAGCCTGTCTTCCAAAACGATGGAGGCAAGGGATGTCCCCGGCCTCTATGCAATTGGTGAAGCGGTGGATGTCACCGGATGGCTGGGCGGATACAATTTCCAGTGGGCGTGGTCCTCGGGCCACGCCGCCGGAATTGCGATCGCCGGTCGCCTTTAGCCTACGACGTTGTAGCCGCGGCCGCGCATGCAGTTGCGGACGATGACTTCCTGCTTCTGGGTGTTTTGCAGAGCGCTGGCGCCTGCCCCCACCAGTGCGCCAGCTACGGCCGCACGGCCCAGATCGCTTGCGCTGTCGTCGATGATGGCTTTGGTGCCCGCAGCACCCGCCGCGCCAATGGCCGCCGCCCCAGCGGTATTGCTGTCGATCGTGCCCTGCTGCCGCGCTACGGCCTGACACTGCGCCAGGTCTGCGTTGTAGTTCGGGCTGACGGGTCCATCCACAATGGGTTGGTAGTTCGCGCCTGTGTTCGTGCAGGCCCCTGCCACCAGGATGGCCGGCAGGATCATTGAAAGCTTGCGGTTCAGCATGGTCTTAACCTCGTGTTGAATTCCTAGGGTAACAAAATCATTAATTCTGGTGCGTCAAGCTGATAGCACTTCAATTTGGCCCAACCGGCGGTTCATTGCAAATGTACAGTTCAAAGCCGCTTTTGAACCTGCGCCACGAAATCGTCGCCGCGCTGTTCGAAATTGTCGTACTGGTCGAAACTGGCCGCCGCGGGCGCCAGCAGCACGGTTTCACCCGGCGCGGCGTCGCGCATGGCCTGTTCGACTGCCTCGGCCATTGTGGTGCAAACGCGGGCCTCAACCGACAACTGCATGGCGAAGCCGGCCGCCTCGCGCCCGATCACATAGGCGCACAGAACCTCGTCGGTCGCGTCGTTCAGCGCGGCGATACCCCCCTCTTTCTCAAGCCCGCCGCAGATCCAGCGGATTTTTTTGAACGCGCCCAGCGCCTTGGCCGCGCTGTCGACATTGGTGGCCTTGGAGTCATTCACGAATGTCACACCGTTTGCCTCAGCGATGATCTGGCTGCGGTGCGGCAAGCCTGGATAGCTGTGCAGCGCGTCCTCGATCAACTTGGGCGCCAGGCCCAGCGCGCGGCAGGCGGCATAGGCCGAGCACGCGTTTTGGTGGTTGTGGGTTCCGGGCAGGCCCTTGATGCCGCGCAGGTCGATCGAAGCGGCCTGGCGCCCCTTGCGGTATTCCGAGAGGAACCCCTTGCGGGCAAAGACCTGCCAGCCCGGGCCGGCCAATTTGCGCGCCACCGAGACGCGGATCACCCGGTCGTCGCCCGGCCCTTCGGCCAGTTGACCGGCTAGAAACGCGCCTTCGATCTCGTCCACGCCGATCACGGCACGGTCGGGACCGCCTTCTGAGAACAGGCGGCGTTTGGCGGCGAAATAGCCGCCCATGCCCCCATGCCGGTCCAGATGGTCGGGCGAGAGATTGGTGAACACCGCCACATCGGGCGTCAGCGCACGCGCCAGCTCGGTCTGATAGCTGGAAAGCTCCAGCACCACCACTGATCCGTCGCCGCCGGGCTCGATATCCAGCACGCCGCGCCCGATATTGCCCGCCAGCTGCGCCTCGCGCCCCGATTGGGTCAGGATATGGTGGATCAGCGCCGCCGTGGTCGACTTCCCGTTCGAGCCGGTGACGGCGACCACACGCGGCGGCACATCGAACTTGTCCCATTCGGCACCGCCCAGCGAGCGGAAGAACAGACCAATGTCATTGTCGACCGGAACGCCGGCCTGCAGCGCGGCGGCAACAACCGGGTTGGGTTCGGGATAAAGATGGGGAATGCCGGGCGATACGATCAAGGTGGCGATCGCGTCAAAGGCGCCTTCCCGCCGCAGGTCCTGACACATGAACCCCTCGGCCTCGGCCTTTTCGCGCGCGGCGGGGTTGTCATCCCAGCACACCGGCTCGGCTCCGCCGGCCCGCAATGCGCGCGCCGTGGCCAGGCCCGACCGCCCCAGCCCCAGAACCGCAACCTTATGTCCTGAAAACCCTTTGACCGGGATCATGCCGCGCACCTTCTTCCATCTGCCAATGCGCCGCCACCCTGTACCGAAGAATTGACCCTTGGCAAGGGCGGCGTCAGGCTCGCGCCCTCGGCGCGAGCCGGGCCCAACGGGTACAGGCGGGCCGCAGGCCCACCTCGCCCGGCGGGAGCCTTACCGTACTTTCAGTGTCGCAAGGCCAATCATCGCCAGGATCAGCGAGATGATCCAGAACCGGATCACGATGGTTGGCTCGGCCCAGCCCTTCTTCTCATAGTGGTGATGGATCGGCGCCATCAGGAACACCCGCCGCCCTGTGCGTTTGAAATACAGCACCTGGATGATCACGCTTAGCGCCTCCACCACGAACAGGCCGCCGACGATGGCCAGAACCAGCTCGTGCTTGGTGGCAACGGCGATGGCGCCCAGTGCGCCGCCGAGGGCCAGCGAGCCGGTATCCCCCATGAACACCGCCGCTGGCGGGGCGTTGTACCACAGGAACCCAAGCCCGCCGCCAAACAATGCGGCGGTGAATATAAGGATCTCACCCGTGCCGGGGACATAGTGCACGTCCAGGTATTCGGTAAAGTCGACGCGACCCACCGCATAGGCGATCACGCCCAAAGTCGAGGCCGCGATCATCGCGGGCATGATGGCCAGCCCGTCCAGCCCGTCGGTCAGGTTAACGGCATTTGCCGCCCCCACGATCACCACGATCGAGAACGGAATGTAGAAGATACCCAGATTGATCAGCGTGTCCTTGAAGATCGGCACGGCCAGCTGGTTCTGCAGCATCTCCGGGTGGTGCAGCGTCGCCCACAGCGCGGCCAGCGCGGCAATAATGATGCCCAAAGCCAGGCGCATTTTGCCTGAAACGCCCTTGGTATTCTGCTTCGATACCTTGGCATAGTCGTCCGCAAATCCGATGGCTGCGTAGGCCAGCGTGACGAACAGAACCATCCAGACATAGGGATTGTCCCACCGCGCCCAAATCAGCGTGGACGTCACCAGAGCACCGACAATCAGCAGCCCGCCCATCGTGGGCGTGCCGGCCTTGTTAAAGTGACCCTCGGGGCCGTCATCCCGAATTGGCTGACCCTTGCCTTGTTTCCGGCGCAGCACATTGATCAACGGCTTGCCGAACAGGAAGCCAAAGATCAGGGCCGTCAGAAAGGCGCCGCCTGCGCGGAACGTGATGTAGCGGAAGAGGTTGAAGAAATCCCCTCCGTCCGACAGGCTGGTCAACCAATAGAGCATTACAAAACCTTTCTCACACCGCGGTCATGGGTGGTCATGCATCAAGCGCGCCCACTTGCCCCATTTTCCGCAAACCGTCAACAATCCGTGCCAGCGCCATGCTGAGCGAGCCTTTGGCCAACATGGCATCGCCCGCCCGAACCAGCTGCGGAAGCTCTTGAACCATTTCGGCGCTGGTCTCGAACCACAGCCCGCGCTTGTCCTCGGGCAACGCCTCGTGCAGCGCCCGCATCAACGGACCGATGCAATGCACCTTGTCGATCCGTGCCATGGCCGGCACATCGGCCAGCCCTGCGTGCATGGCGCGCTCTTTTGGACCCAGCTCCTTCATGTCGCCCAGAAAGGCGATGCGCCTTTCGCTCTGCGCTGCCGCCAGCACATCCAGCGCCGCCGCCATCGAGGTCGGATTGGCGTTGTAACTATCATCCAGCAGTTCGATCTGCCCGCCATCCGGCAGGGCCAGCATCTCGCGCACGCCCCGCCCCGTGACCGGCGCCCATTTGGCGAGGCCGGTGATGGCCGCGTCCAGATCGACACCCAGCGCGACGCAGGCAGCCAGCGCGCCTAGACCGTTCATGGCAAAATGCGTCCCCGCAGATTGCACGTCGAAAGCGAATGGCTGGCCCATGGCCTCGGCGGTCACGTGGATGTCCGTGGGCGACTGGGTCACGCCGGTCAGCCGATAATCCGATGCGGTGCGGCCGAAATCCACGATCACCGCGCCATGCCGGGCAGCGCAGGTGCGCAGGATGACGGTATGATCCAGGTCGGCGTTCACGATGGCGGTGCCGCCGGCCTCCAGCCCATCAAAGATGGCGGCCTTTTCGTGAGCGATGCCGGCAACCGACTCGAACGCCTCAAGGTGAACCGCGGCGACGGTGGTGACCAGCGCCACATGCGGGCGGGCCTGTCGCGCCAGGGGTGCAATTTCGCCGGGGTGGTTCATGCCGATCTCGATCACCGCATATTCGGTGTCGCGCGGCATCCGGGCCAGAGTCAGCGGCACGCCCCAATGGTTGTTGTAGCTGGCGACGCTGGCATGGGTGCGGCCCTGATCCGACAGGATGGTCGCCAGCATCTCCTTGGTCGAGGTCTTGCCGACACTTCCCGTCACCCCAACCACGCGGGCCTTGCACCGGTCACGGGCGGCGCGGCCCAACGCCTCGAGCGCGGTCTGTACGTCATCGACGATCAGCAGCGGCGCATCGGGGGCCACACCGTCGGGCACCCGCGAGACCAGCGCGGCGGCGGCCCCTTTTTCCAGCGCCTGCGCCACGAAATCATGCCCGTCGCGCGCCGCCTTCAACGCCACGAACAGGTCGCCCGGTTGCAGCGTGCGCGTATCGATGGACACGCCGCCCGCCTGCCAGTCGGTCGTGGCCCGTCCGCCCGTCGCGGCGGCGGCCTCGGATGCGGTCCAGAGCGTCATGCGACCCTCCCGTCCAGTGCGGCCACGGCGATGCTGGCCTGCTCCACATCATCGAAGGGCAGAACCTGGTCACCCACGATTTGCCCGGTCTCGTGCCCCTTGCCCGCGATCAGCAGCGCATCGCCCGGCTGCAATGCATCGATGCCGCGCAGGATGGCCTCTGCCCGGTCGGCAACCTCGGTTGCGTCGGGGGCCCCGGCCATCACCGCGGCGCGGATGGCTGCGGGGTCTTCCGAGCGTGGGTTGTCGTCGGTGACAAAGACGATATCGGCGTTCTCGACCGCGGCGCGGCCCATCAGCGGGCGCTTGGTCGCGTCGCGGTCGCCGCCCGCGCCGACGATGGCGATCAACCGGCCCATCACATGCGGACGCAGTGCCTGCAACGCGGTGGCCACAGCATCGGGCGTGTGCGCGTAGTCGACGAATACCGCAGCCCCGTTGCCGCGGGTCGCGGCCAACTGCATCCGCCCCCGCACCGTAGTCAGATGCGGCAACGTGTCGAAGACATGGTCGGGCTCGTCTCCGCTGGCAATGACCAGCCCGCAGGCCAGCAGGACGTTTTCCGCCTGGAACCCGCCGATCAGGTTCAGCCGGGTCTGGAAGGTCTTGCCGCGCCAGGCAAAGCGCAGATCCTGCCCGGTGGCGTCGAACCGTTGATTCAACAGGCAAAGATCGACATCCCCGCTGCCCACGGTCAGAACTGTCTGACCGCGTGCTTGCGCGATATCACGGATCGCGACACCTTTCGGATCATCCATGTTGATCACGGCCGTTCCGTCCTGCGGCAGAACCCGGTCGAACAGGCCGGCCTTGGCGGCGAAATACGCCTCGAACGTCGCGTGATAGTCCAGGTGATCCTGGGTGAAATTCGAAAACCCCGCCGCCGTCAGATGCACGCCGTCCAGCCGGCGCTGTTCCAGACCATGTGACGAGGCCTCCATCGCGGCGTGGGTCACGCCGGCCTCGGCGGCCTCGGCCAGACAGCGATGCAGGGTGATGGGTTCGGGTGTCGTGTGGGCCAGCGGTGCCGTCCACGCGCCCTCGACCCCTGTGGTGCCGAGATTGACGGCCATATGGCCCAGCTCGGTCCAGATCTGGCGCACGAAGGTTGAAATCGAGGTCTTGCCGTTGGTACCGGTGACCGCCACCATGGTGCGCGGCTGCGCCCCGAACCACAATGCGGCGGTGTACGCCAGCGACTGGCGCGGGTCCTGCACCACCACGAGGGCGGCGTCCGAGGCGGCCAGTTCATCGGCGGCGATCCGCGCTCCTTCGGCATCGGTCAGGATGGCCGCAGCCCCCATTCGCAGGGCATATTGGATGAATTCGCCCCCGTGCACGCGCGTCCCCGGCAGCGCCGCGAACAGAAAGCCGTCTTTGACCTGACGGCTGTCCACGGCCAGCCCGGTAATCTCCGGGTCAGCACCGCCCCGCGCGGTCAGGGCCAGCTGGCTGAGTTTCTTTGACCTTGCGCCCATGACCCACCTCTGTCGGACTGCCTAATTCGAGGTCAGCGTTATAGCAGCGCGATCCTCAGGCTCAAGCCGCGGGCGCAAGCCCAGCAGCGGCGCGATGCGGCCGATCAACTCGGCCGCCACGGGTACCGCCGTCCAGCCTGCCGTGCGGCGCTTTTCGCCGTAGGCCAGGATCGACGGTTCGTCCAGCGCAACGATCAGAACATATTTCGGATCGTAGGCCGGAAAGACCGAAGCGAAGGTGGCGATCACCTTGTCATCATAGTACCCGCCGCGCGGTTTGGGCTTGTCGGCGGTGCCGGTCTTGCCGGCCACGGCATAACCCGGCACGTCACCAAAGCTGGCGGTTCCATCCGTCACCACCTTGCGCAGCATCATCAGCGATTGTTTGGCCGCGCTTTCCGACATCACGCGCGGCCCGTATTGCGGACCGTTGCGGCGCAGGATCGTGGGGCTGACATAATGCCCGCCATTGGCGATGGCCGCATAGCCCGCCGCCAGATGCATCGGGCTGGTCGACAGGCCGTGGCCGTAGGAAATGGTGACGGTGCTCAATTCACCCCACTTCTTGGGCTTGAGCGGCACCCCGCCCTTGGCCTCGACGATCTCGAACGGGGTGGGGTCGAACATGCCCAGCACGTCCAGGAACTGTTGCTGGCGCTCGGCGCCGATCTGCAGCGCCAACCGCCCCGTGCCGCGGTTCGAGCTGTGCACAATCACATCGGCCACGCTGATCTTGCCGTAATTCTTGCCGTTAAATTCGCCGATCGGGAAACGCCCGATCTTCATCGGACCCGAGGTGTCGATGATCGTGTCGGCATTGACCAGCCCCAGATCGACCGCTTGCGCGGCAGTGAAGATCTTGAAGACCGACCCCAATTCGTACACGCCCTGCACATAGCGGTTGAACAGAGGGCTGTCCGAGGGGTCAAAGCCCGAGGTCGGCGGGCGCGGACGGTCGTTCGGGTCGAACGAGGGCAACGAGGCGGCAGCAATCACTTCGCCGGTATGGGCGTTCATTAGAACCGCCGAGGCGCCCTTTGCGTTCATGATCTTCATGCCGCCGTCCAACACCTGTTCCACCGCCGCCTGAACGGTCAGGTCAAGCGACAGCTGCAGCGGCTTGGTTCCGTTGGCCGGGTCGCGCAGATAGTCATCGAACTGTTTTTCCACCCCGGCCACACCGATCACCTCGGCAGCCGAGACGCCTTCGCGCCCAAAGCCTGACCCGCCAAGGATATGCGCGGCCAGCCGGCCATTGGGATAAAGCCGCATTTCGCGCGGGCCGAACAGGATGCCCGGATCGCCGATGTCGTGCACCGCCTGTTTCTGCTCGGGCGAGATGCGTTTCTTGATCCACAGGAATTTGCGCTTGCCGGTGAAGTCCTTGACCAACCGCTCTTTGTCCAGATCCGGGAAGATCGCCACCAGCTTTTCCGCGGCCGCGATCGGGTCGATCATCAGCGGGGGCTGGGCATAAACGGAATATGTATCAAGGTTGGTCGCAAGGATTCGGCCTTCGCGGTCCACGATATTCGCCCGCTGCATGGCAATCGATGCGCCCGGGGCGCTCGCCAGCGGTTCTTGCGCCTCCGAAGTAGCCAAAGCGCCCATCCGGAACCCGACAACGGCAAATGCCGCAAAGAAAAACGCGCTGAGCACCAGCAACCGCCCTTCGGCGCGGGCGCGGGCGCGGTCCTTCATCTCTTCGTGGCGGCGGCGGATGTTCTCGCGCTCGATCACCTTGGGGTTTTCCCCGCGGGCGCGGGCCTCAAGGATGCGGGCAAGCGGGCGGAGCGGTGTTCGCGTCATGGGATCTGAACCTCGCCCAGGGCCTGGGTGTCGGTGATCGCCTGCAGTTCGATCGGGTCGGCGATGGGCAGGTCGGGATCCTCGGCATAGGCGATCTGGTCCGCGCGCCCGAACTGCTCGGCGCGGAGCGGCAGAAGGCCCAGACGCTCGAAATTCAGGTCGGCCAATTCACGCAGTCGGTCCGGACGGTTCAGATAGGCCCATTCGGCCTGCAATACAGCCAGCCGGGCCTGCGCCGCGCCGATCTGGTGCTGCAGAGACTGGGTTTCCTTCAGCACCTGTTGGGTGCGGTAGTTTTCCTGATAGGCCCACAAGGCCAGCCCGAAAACACCCAAGGCGGTCAATACAAACAGAATACTCTTCATCTTGCCTTTCCCCCGATCATGGGCATGCCGATGGCGCGGGCATCAATTTCCCCCGCCGGAGCATCGGTACGAACAGCAACCCGCAACTTGGCAGAGCGCGCGCGCGGGTTGTCCTGCAACTCCTGCGGGTCGGGGCCGATGGCTTTGCGGGTCTTCAATGTGAATTGCGGCTGATCCTGCTGGATTTCGGGCGCATAGCGGTTGGCACGGCCGGTCTTGCCAGCGCGCGACTGGAAAAAGCGTTTGACCATCCGGTCCTCGACCGAGTGGAAAGTGACCACCGCCAGCTGTCCACCCGGCTTCAACGCGCGCTCGGCGGCCATCAGGCCCATGAACAATTCCTCGTATTCGGCATTCACCGCAATGCGCAGCGCCTGGAACGACCGCGTGGCCGGATGGGACTGGCCGGGCTTGGCGCGGGGCAGGCAGGATTCGACGATCTCGGCCAGACGCAGGGTGGTGGTGATGGGCGACTCGGTGCGGGCCTTGACGATGGCGCGCGCGATGCGGCGGCTTGCCCGTTCCTCACCGTAGTGGAACAGGATGTCGGCCAATTGCTCCTCGGTCGCGGTGTTGACCAGATCAGCTGCGCTTTCGCCCTCCTGGCTCATGCGCATGTCCAGCGGGCCGTCTTTCATGAAGGAAAAGCCGCGCTCGGCCTGGTCCAGCTGCATGGACGAGACACCAAGGTCCAGCACCACGCCATCAAGGTCGTTGGCATATTCATCCATGCGCGAGAAAACACCCGGTTGCATCACCAGCCGGTCGCCATATTCGGCTGCCCAATCCGCCGCCATTTCAAAGGCCAATGGATCGCGATCGACGCCGATTACCTTGTCGGCGCCAGCCTCAAGCAAACCCCGGGTATAGCCGCCCGCACCAAAGGTACCATCCAGCCAGGTGCCGGATACCGGACGAACCGCGTCCAGCAACGGGCGCAGCAGAACGGGAATATGGGGTTTGTCAGATGAAGTGTGATCCGCGCCGGCCATGCCGTCACGCACCTTCGATGCCGTCAAGGAACTGCATCGGATCGAAATCCTCGGGCAGTTCGTCCAACCAGTCTTCGGTGGCGGCCAGTTCCTCGGCCTCGTATGTCTCGGGCTTCCAGATCTGGAACGTGTCGCCCGCGGCGATAAAGAACGCCTCGCCCTCCAGCCCGATCTTGTTGCGCAGCTTGGCCGGCAACACCAGGCGACCCGTTTCATCGACATTGGTCGGGAAAGACTGCCCATGGAACAGGCGCTGCAACATCTTGCGCTGCATCGAGCCGCGTGGCAGCGCGTCGATCTTGGCGTCGACCTCGTCGATCGCCTCCATAGTATAGCATTCAAGGTATTTGCGGCGGTGGTCACCGTAAACAATCACCAGTTCAGGATTGTCACCGGGCTGCCAGTTGGGGTCCGAGGCCTCGAGCACACGGCGAAACGAGGCCGGGATCGACACCCTGCCCTTCGCGTCCACCTTGTGGTGGCTTTCACCTCTAAACCTGCGCGCCAAGACGACTGTCCCTTTCGCTTGCGCCCCACCTACGTCTTCCCCCGGATGAAAAACGGCGGGTTGATCTGCTGCCACTGATCAACCCGCCGCATTGACCCGCTGTGCGGGATGTCCAGCTGCGCGCGCCACCTGGGGGGATGTCTGCTCGCCCGCGCGCCGGATCTCTTGAGTGATGAAAGCGAGATGCCTGTATGAAACCTGTTTATTTTTGGTTCGGGGTCGTTTGGCGCCCCATGTGCCTCGTCCTCATCGGATGAATAAGGGATGCCATGGGAATTCATGGAAATCAATGAGATTTTTTTCCAAGAAGGTTAGATTCGGAAAACTACAGCAGTGGAAATTCATACGCAAATACGAAAAATGACCACAGGTAGACAACTAGTAATATCCAAGCACAATATATAGACATATTTTGCGCGGGAAAAATTTTCCCACGATTTCCCACATCTTATGCTCAACAACCCCGATTCCACCCAACACCCCTCGCTTATTCGACCAAATGGCGCCGAATCACCCTGCGATCCAGGCCGAACCCAAGAGAGACCGCCCCGAATTTCCCACCAATTCCCGCCAGTCCCACAAAGTCCCATAGCCCCGCCCAAATCGGGAGTTGGGCCAGACGCACAAAAATCGCGCAGTCCTGAACCGCACAAATTCCGCGTTTACGCGCGCAAATTTTCATCAAATGATGGGCGGCAGCCAGGCCGGAACAATGCCCCGCAGTTCGCGCTAACGAAAATTTCCATATTTTAAAGGCATATTTACGGGTGTCGGGATTCCGACAGTCAATCTATGCACTTGCTGCATAGCAGCATTGATCCTGTCCGGTATTGTGCAATCGCAGCATTTGCCTATCTTCAGTCTCAAGCAAGCGCCGGAACATAGCGGCGGCAACGACAGATGATTGGGTAACGAACATGGCAGTCGCAAGCACCAACAGCGCACACAAAAGCGCATCGACATTTGGTTTCGCCTCTCTGATCGAAACCATGAAGACCCGTATCGCACGCTATCGCGTGTACCGCCAGACGGTGAACGAACTGTCAGAACTGTCGGACCGCGAGCTGGCCGATCTGGGCCTGCACCGTTCGATGATCCGTCGCCTGGCCATGCAGGCCGCCGAAGAACAATTTGCGCGCTAAGCGCCACGAAACACCGAGATCAGGTCCACTCCTCCTCCCATAGGACCTGTATTTCAGCGGCAGCGTCTCTCCTCCTCCCTGATGCTGCCGCACCCTATACCGGCCTCAACCTGCCGGATGCTGATACATCGGGGCTCTCCTCCTCCCTGCTCTGATGTTGAAAGCGCGCGGTGGCATCTTCCTCCTCCCTGATGCCACCGCGCCCTTCGAATACCGGGCCAGACCCGGAAACGCATACATCGGGTTCTCCTCCTCCCTTCCCGATGTGAAAAGAGCGCGGTGGCTCCCTTCCTCCTCCCTGGTGTCACCGCGCGCTTCAGATACCGGGGAAAACCCGGGTTCGGATACATCGGGGCTCTCCTCCTCCCTGCTCTGATGTTGACAAGAACGGCGGTTCCCTCCTCCTCCCTGGGAACCGCCGTTTTTTGTTTCACCAAGGGCGGACTGTTCGAGAACAACCGAAAACCCACGAGCGGGTTATTCTGTAAGGTGAAGGTCTTTCAGAAATTGCGGGATCTGTTTTTTCAGACCAAAGAACCCACGGGTCGCATGCGGCCAAACCAGACTGTCATAGCCACGTCGGACGCGGATTACCTCGATCCCTTGTCGGATCAGCAACGGCTCGGCGGCGTCCAATGCCGAGCGGACCGGCCCAATGGGGGCATAGGGCGTCACGATCCGCCGAACACCCGTCGCCTCGACCTTGTTCAGCAGGGGTTCCGCCCAGTCACGCACAGCAACTGGATCCTGTCGCCACTTGGCTAAAGCGTGACCGAGCGCGCCAACTGCGAAATCGGTCTGTGGCCGACCTGACCGTGAATCGACCGGACCGTGCAATCCGACAACTGCCTCGGGTTCATGTGGCATCAAAGCTGCCCCGCCGACATCCTCCAAGGTCAGCAAAAGCAGGAAGGGCCCGTGCGGTGGTGCGACTGAAGCCGGTATCGGGCAAAGCGGATGGGCGACGCTCTCAGTCAGTGGGATCGCTGTAGCCGCCAGCCCCTTAGGATGGAAACGACCATTGGTGTAGCGGGCGATGTTCTCCGCGCGGGCAAGATAGGTTTTGCCTTTGGTGTGAAGGCCACCCACCCAGCGCCAGCTTAGCGTGTTCGAAGCCGGATCGGCGTCCATAAGGTGCTGCAGGAAGAAATCCGCGCCCAGTTGCCATGGCAAGCGCAGCGTGAATATCCAGATCGAAGCAAACCACATCCGGGCGTGATTGTGCAGATATCCGGTTTCAACCAATTCGGCGGCCCAGGCATCAAAACAATCGAGTCCGGTTCGACCGGAAATGGCACACTCGTAGTCTGATCCTGGGTTTTGCAGCGCGCTGTCGAGATCCTGCAGATAGGACGCCCAAACGCTGGGACGCTGCTCAAGCCAGCCCTTGAAATAGCCGCGCCAAAAAACTTCCTGCACGAATTTCTCGCATTCAGCCGGGTTGTGGCGCGCCAGCACCGCGCTCAGGACGTCGACCTCGGTTATCAGACGGTGCCGGATCCATGGCGACAATGCCGTTGTGTTGCTGCGATCTGCCGGACCGAGATCGAAGTTTCGCGTATCGGCATATGCCTGCCCGGACCGACCAACAAACTGTTCAAGCCGTTTCAGCCCCGCGGACCGTGTCGGCGTCCAGTCAACCGTTTGAATATCGGGGTCGTTTGCAGGCAAGGATCGAGAGTTCATGACATTATGCACCAGACGGAACTGCGTCGGGTGTTACTCCGAACTCTTACAGCCCTCAGGGGCACAGAAGATGTCCAGCGGCTGGTCGCACGTGTTTCTGCAGTCGGCTGGGTCTTCACGCGCATCAGAATCTGCACCCTGTTGTACATAAGGTAGTGCTTGGGCGCGCCCGCGAGCACGATTGCGACGGAGGTCGCCCATCTGCCGCAACCGGATAAAAATATTCGAGAACACCCTTCATTTATTTCGTCCCAGCCCAATTCTTTGAGTGGGAAGTAGCGGAGGCAGGTTTGGTTTCCAGACCCTACTTCAGCCTGCGATCCCAAAGGCTTTGCAACGGGTTTGATTCGGTTGAACTTCAACTTTGACACGGACCAGCTTGATGCCGAAGGCCGGCAACAAGTCGCTGAAATCGCTAAGCGATTGAAAGCCATCAACAGCTACAAGCCAACGGTGGTTGTGGGATACACCGACGCGGTCGGATCGACGGGTTACAATCAAGGCCTCGGCCAGCGACGCGCCAATACGGTTGCCCGCGCGTTTATCGAAGCCGGTGTACCGGTGGATGAGATCGGCAGCATCTCGAGCCGCGGCAAATCGGATCTGCTGATCGCAGTCGCGACCGCCGATCGTCGAAACCGGCGCGTCACGGTCGGTTTGGCCGAAATACTAGCAGCCTGCCGAAGCTATCGAGATGTCCAGCTGACCGAAGCAGCAGTAGGCGACGAATTGCAGAACGACCTGATGCAAAGGCTTGGCGAGGCCTCTGCACGCCGGACCCAATTGGAAGGTTCGGGGCGCAACAGCCCGGCCTTTCAGATGGCTGGGGCCGCGCGCGAGGACTGTGGCAAAGCTGCAGGTCTCGCCACCGACTCCATCAGAAAAGTCGAATATGCAAAGCGCTGTTTCTGCAGCTATGCACGGTTGGAAGCAGCGCTGAAGTAGCCCGACAACCGGCTGGTCGCGCTGCCCTAGCCTAGAATGGCACGTCGTCTTTTGCGGACAGATACTGCGCGACGACCTTCTTGGTTCCGGCCTTGTCGAACTCGACCTCGACCTTGTCGCCCTCGATCCCGACCACGCCGCCATAGCCGAACTTCTGGTGGAACACACGCTCGCCCAAGGTGAAGCTGGCCACGGCGGTCGCGTCGATCACGGTGTTGCGGGATTCACGCGGCTGCGACATGCCGTATTGCCCCTGCCGCGCCTGCATCCGTTTCCAGCCCGGCGAGTTGTAGACATTGGCCTGCGCCGCGCGGGTCTCGATGCCCGCCGACATCTGGCCGCCGCCATAGAGGCCCGGAGGTGTCAGAACCTCGACATGATCCTCGGGCAATTCATCGATGAAACGCGAAGGCATCGCGTTCTGCCACTGCCCGAACACCCGCCGGTTGGCGGCGAAGGAAATGGTGCAGACCTCCTCGGCGCGGGTGATGCCCACATAAGCCAGCCGCCGTTCCTCCTCGAGCCCCTTGAGGCCGGACTCGTCCATCGACCGTTGCGAGGGGAACAGACCGTCCTCCCACCCCGGCAGGAACACGGCCGGAAACTCCAGCCCCTTGGCCGCGTGCAGGGTCATGATCGAGACCTTGGGCCCGCCGCTGTCCTGTTCGTTGTCCATCACCAGGCTGACATGCTCCAGGAACCCTTGCAGGTTCTCGAAATTGTCCAGCTGGTTCACCAGTTCCTTCAGGTTTTCCAACCGCCCCGGAGCCTCCGGCGTCTTGTCGTTCTGCCAGTGGGCGGTATAGCCGGATTCGTCCAGCACGATCTGCGCCAGTTCGATATGCGACACCTCGGGCGGGCCATAGCGCACGGGCGCGGTTCCGTCGTCGATGACCGCATCATCCTCGATCTCGATCCGGGGGCCGCGGGTCATCGCGTTCCAGCGCGCCAGCCCTTCTACCAGTTCACGCAGAGCCGCGCCGCCCTTGCCCTTGATCAGCCCTTGCTCCACAGCGATCCGCGCGCCCTGAACCAGCGACACACCATGTTCGCGCGCGGTGCGCTGGATCGTCTGCTGCGCCTTGTCGCCCAAGCCGCGCTTGGGCGTGTTCACGATCCGCTCGAAAGCCAGATCGTCCTCGGGGCTGACCACCAGCCGGAAATAGGCCATGGCATCTCGGATCTCCATCCGTTCATAGAATCGAGGGCCGCCGATCACCTTGTAGGGCAGGCCGATGGTCAGGAACCGGTCCTCGAAGGCGCGCATCTGATGGCTGGCGCGCACAAGGATGGCGATTTCGTCCAGGTTCATCGGTCGCACGCCACGGGTGCCGCCCTGCATGGCGTCGATCTCTTCGCCGATCCAACGGGCCTCCTCCTCACCATCCCAGTGGCCGATCAGGCGGACCTTTTCGCCCCCGGGCTTGTCGGTCCACAACTCCTTTCCCAGACGGCTTTCATTGCCACGGATCACGTTCGAGGCGGCGGCCAGAATATGCGGGGTCGAGCGGTAGTTCTGCTCCAGACGCACCACATGGGCGCCGGGAAAGTCCTTCTCGAACCGCAGGATGTTGCCCACCTCGGCCCCGCGCCAGCCATAGATCGACTGGTCGTCGTCGCCGACGCAGCAGATATTCTTGTGCCCGCCCGCCAACAGCCGCAGCCACAGGTACTGGGCGATATTGGTGTCCTGATACTCGTCCACAAGGATGTAGCGGAACCAGCGCTGGTATTGTTCCAGCACGTCCGCGTGGGTCTGGAAGATGGTGACCATGTGCAACAGCAGGTCGCCGAAATCCACCGCGTTCAACTCTCGCAGGCGGGTCTGGTATTGAGCGTAAAGCTCGACGCCCTTGTTGTTGTAGGCCCCGGCATCGGCGGCGGGCACTTTGTCGGGCGTCAGGGCGCGGTTCTTCCAGTCGTCGATGATGCCCGCCAGCATCCGCGCGGGCCAGCGCTTGTCGTCGATATTGGCGGCCTGCACCAACTGCTTGAGCAATCGCAACTGGTCGTCGGTATCCAGAATGGTGAAGTTCGACTTCAGCCCCGCCAGTTCCGCATGGCGGCGCAGCAGCTTGACGCAGATCGAGTGGAACGTGCCCAGCCACGGCATCCCCTCGGCGGGCTGGCCCAGCAGGCGGCCGACCCGTTCCTTCATCTCGCGCGCAGCCTTGTTGGTAAAGGTCACCGCCAGAATCTCGTTCGGGCGGGCCCGCCCGGTGTTCAGCAGATGCGCAATGCGGGTGGTCAGGGCTTTGGTCTTGCCGGTGCCCGCCCCGGCCAGCATCAGGATCGGGCCATCCAACAGCTCGACCGCTTCCCGCTGCGCCGGGTTCAATTCATTCAAGTAGTCCGCCTCGGGCCGAAGCGCGGCCATGGCGCGGGCCGACAGCGAGGCGCCCTCGAAGGCGTCATTTTCATCGAAACTGCTCATCCGCCCAAACTAAGCCGGAAGTGCGCCGAGGGAAAGGGTTTGTTCACGGCTTGTTCGCACGGTTTTGCGAATTTCTTTCGTAGCGATGGTTGAGCCGTCAGGTGCGGGCTGCATCCGACTGAAACCCTTGCCGAATCGCGCGGCAGGTCGGATCAATCTGCATGGACCTGCACAGCACCTATCCAAGCATCGAGGATCTGAAGCGCCGCGCACGCCGTCGGCTGCCGCGCTTTGTCTGGGACTATGTCGACAGCGGCACCGGGGCCGAGACCGCGCTGAAACGCAACCGGGCAGCGCTGGACCGGATCGGGTTTCTGCCCGCCATCCTGAAGGGCCCGTTGGAATTCGACACCAGCACCCGCTTTCTGGGGCGCGACCATCCGCTGCCCTTCGGCATGGCCCCGATCGGGATGTGCGGACTGGTCTGGCCGGGGGCCGAGGCGCTGATGGCGCGCGCCGCTGCGCAGGCGGGCATACCCTATGTTCTGTCCACCGTCGCCAGCCAAAGCCCCGAGGACATGGCCCCGCATATCGGCCCCGACGCCTGGTTCCAGTTGTACCCGCCCAAAGACCCCGAGATTCGCGCCGACCTGCTGAACCGCGCCCGGTCCGCCGGGTTCGGGACGCTGGTGCTGACCGTCGATGTGCCCGTGGCCTCGCGCCGGGAACGGCAGACCCGCTCGGGCCTGACCCATCCGCCGCGCCTGACGCCACGCCTGCTGGCGCAGATCGCCGCCCGCCCGGCCTGGGCCTGGGGCATGGCGCGTCACGGCAAGCCCCGGATGCGCACGCTGGACAGATATATCGACGGCACCGCCAACCTGCCGCCCACGGCGCATATCGGATACCTGCTCAGGACCTCTCCGGGCATGGATTACGTCAAATGGCTGCGCGACCACTGGCAGGGGTCGTTCATTATCAAGGGCGTGCTGCGCCCCGAGGATGCCGAGCGGTTGAAACAGGCCGGGATCGACGCTCTGTGGGTGTCGAATCACGGTGGTCGCCAGTTCGATGGCGCGCCGGCCAGCATCGACATGCTGCCCGCCATCCGCGCCACCACCGACCTGCCGCTGATCTTCGACAGCGGGATCTCGGGCGGGCTGGACATCCTGCGGGCGCGGGCCTTGGGCGCCGATCTGGTCATGCTCGGGCGGGCTTTCCTCTATGGCGTTGCAGCATTGGGCAAGCGCGGCCCGGCCCATGTCATCGACATTCTGCGGCAGGATATGCTTGCAAATATGGGACAACTGGGCGCCGCAACGCTAAAAGATCTGCCGAATGTTAACGCAAACATTGATGCCGCGATGCAGCATGTGCCATAAAACGCCGCAATAGGCGGCGTTTGCGAGCGATAACATGCCGGTTCTACCCAGAACTACAGATATATCTGCGCGTAATCTCGGTCTATTAACACGGCCAAATGAAAAAGACCGGGACTTGCCATGACTGACTTCAAGAAAATCCTGATCGCCAACAGGGGTGAGATTGCCATTCGCGTGATGCGCGCCGCGAACGAGATGGGCAAACGCACCGTTGCCGTCTATGCCGAGGAGGACAAGCTGGGCCTGCACCGGTTCAAGGCGGACGAGGCGTATCGCATCGGCGAGGGTCTGGGCCCGGTCGCGGCCTATCTGTCGATCGACGAGATCATCCGCGTCGCCAAGGAAAGCGGCGCAGACGCCATCCACCCGGGCTATGGCCTGCTGTCGGAAAACCCCGATTTCGTGGATGCCTGCGTTCAGAACGGCATTACCTTCATTGGCCCCAAGGCCGAAACTATGCGCGCCCTGGGCGACAAGGCCAGCGCCCGCAAGGTGGCGATTGCCGCCGGTGTGCCGGTGATCCCGGCGACCGAGGTGCTGGGTGACGACATGGACGCGATCCGCAAGGAAGCGGCCGAGATCGGCTATCCGCTGATGCTCAAGGCGTCGTGGGGCGGTGGCGGCCGTGGGATGCGCCCGATCTATTCCGAAGACGAGTTGGAAGAGAAGGTTCTGGAAGGCCGTCGCGAGGCCGAGGCCGCGTTCGGCAATGGCGAGGGCTATCTGGAAAAGATGATCACCCGCGCCCGCCATGTCGAGGTGCAGATCCTGGGCGACAAACACGGGCAGATCTATCACCTGTACGAACGTGACTGCTCGGTCCAGCGCCGCAACCAGAAGGTCGTGGAGCGCGCCCCTGCCCCCTATCTGACCGAAGAGCAACGCGCCGAGATCTGCGACCTGGGCCGCCGCATCTGCGCGCATGTGAACTATGAATGCGCCGGCACGGTCGAATTCCTGATGGATATGGAGACCGGCAAGTTCTACTTCATCGAGGTAAACCCCCGCGTCCAGGTCGAACACACAGTGACCGAAGAGGTCACCGGCATCGACATCGTGCAGGCGCAGATCCTGATTGCCGAGGGCAAGACCCTGGCCGAGGCCACCGGCAAGGCCAGCCAGGACGAAATCCGCCTGAACGGCCACGCGCTGCAGACGCGCGTGACCACCGAAGACCCGCTCAACAACTTCATC
Organism: Ruegeria arenilitoris; assembly: GCF_013032855.1. GTDB lineage: Bacteria > Pseudomonadota > Alphaproteobacteria > Rhodobacterales > Rhodobacteraceae > Ruegeria > Ruegeria arenilitoris. The sequence goes on along the minus strand of NZ_WQDA01000001.1, from coordinate 1,110,256 downwards.
CCCGACTATGGGCGCATCACGGCCTATCGTTCGGCCACGGGCATGGGCATCCGGCTGGATGGCGGCACGGCCTATGCCGGCGGGGTGATCACGCGGTATTACGACTCGTTGCTGACCAAGGTCACCGCCTGGGCACCGACGCCGGAAAAGGCGATTGCCCGGATGGACCGCGCCCTACGAGAGTTCCGCGTGCGCGGTGTTTCCACCAACATCGCCTTTGTCGAAAACCTGCTGAAGCACCCGACCTTCCTGTCGAACGAATACACCACCAAGTTCATCGACGAGACGCCCGAGCTGTTTCAGTTCAAGAAGCGCCGCGACCGGGGCACCAAGGTTCTGACCTATATCGCCGACATAACGGTGAACGGGCACCCCGAGACCAAGGATCGCCCGCGGCCGCGTGCCGACCTCAAGGAACCCAAGCCCCCCGCGCCCAAGGCGGAACCGCTGATGGGCACGCGCAACCTGCTGGAACAGAAGGGCCCGCAGGCCGTGGCCGACTGGATGAAGGCCCAGCGCCAGTTGCTGATCACAGACACCACCATGCGCGACGGGCACCAGTCGCTGCTGGCCACCCGGATGCGCTCGATCGACATGATCCGCGTCGCACCCAGCTATGCCGCGAACCTGCCGCAGCTGTTCAGCGTCGAATGCTGGGGCGGGGCGACTTTCGACGTGGCCTATCGTTTCCTGCAGGAATGCCCCTGGCAGCGCCTGCGCGACCTGCGCGAGGCCATGCCCAACCTGATGACCCAGATGCTGCTGCGCGGTGCGAATGGGGTGGGCTATACCAACTATCCCGACAACGTGGTGCAGGAATTCGTGCGCCAGGCCGCGCAGAACATCGACGTGTTCCGCGTCTTCGACTCGCTGAACTGGGTCGAGAACATGCGCGTGGCGATGGATGCGGTGATCGAGAACGGCAAGATCTGCGAAGGCACCGTCTGCTATACCGGCGATATCCTCGACCCGAACCGCGCCAAGTATGACCTGAAATACTATGTCGGCATGGCCAAGGAACTGCGCGACGCCGGCGCCCATGTTCTGGGCCTCAAGGACATGGCCGGCCTGCTGAAACCCGCCGCCGCGCGGGTGCTGATCCGCGCACTGAAGGAAGAGGTCGGCCTGCCGATCCATTTCCACACCCACGACACCGCCGGCATCGCCAGCGCCACCATCCTGGCCGCCAGCGAGGCGGGCGTGGACGTGGTGGATTGCGCGATGGACAGCTTCTCGGGCAACACCAGCCAGGCGACGCTGGGCACCGTGGTCGAGGCCCTGCGCCACACCGACCGCGACACCGGGTTGGACGTGAAGGCGATCCGCGAAATCAGCGACTACTTCGAGGCGGTGCGCGGCCAATACGCGGCCTTCGAATCCGGGCTGCAGGCCCCCGCCTCCGAGGTCTATCTGCACGAAATGCCGGGCGGCCAGTTCACCAACCTCAAGGCGCAGGCGCGCTCGATGGGGCTGGAGGAACGCTGGCACGAAGTCGCGCAGATGTATGCGGACGTGAACCAGATGTTCGGTGACATCGTCAAGGTGACGCCGTCCTCGAAAGTTGTGGGTGACATGGCGCTGATGATGGTCAGTCAGGGCCTGACCCGCGAGCAGGTCGAGGATCCCTCGACCGACGTGGCCTTCCCCGATTCAGTCATCGACATGATGCGCGGCAATCTGGGCCAGCCTCCGGGCGGTTTCCCCGAAACGATCGTGACCAAGGTGCTGAAAGGCGAAAAGCCGAACACCGAACGGCCGGGCAAAGACGTGCCTCCGGTTGATTTGGAGGCCACCCGCGCGGAGCTCTCGAAACAGCTGGAAGGCATGGAGGTCGATGACGAGGACCTGAACGGATACCTGATGTATCCCAAGGTGTTCCTGGACTACATGGGCCGTCACCGCATCTATGGCCCGGTACGCACCCTGCCCACCCGCACCTTCTTTTACGGAATGGAGCCGGGAGAGGAGATCTCGGCCGAGATCGACCCGGGCAAAACGCTGGAAATCCGCTGCCAGGCTATTGGGGAGACGGACGAGAATGGCGAGGTCAAAGTGTTCTTTGAACTCAATGGCCAACCGCGCGTCATCCGCGTTCCCAACCGCCTTGTGCAAGCTTCGACCGCCCAGCGTCCTAAGGCCGAGGTCGGAAACGCCAACCATGTCGGCGCGCCAATGCCGGGCGTGGTTTCGACTGTCGCCGTCACCGCCGGGCTGGAGGTCAAAGAAGGCGACCTTCTGCTGACGATCGAAGCCATGAAAATGGAAACCGGCATCCATGCCGAACGCGACGCAACCGTGAAGGCGGTGCATGTCCAGCCCGGCGGCCAGATCGACGCCAAGGATCTTTTGGTCGAGTTGGAATAAAACCGTTAAAACACAGAAAGGCGCGCCTTCAGGCGCGCCTTTTTTCATCCGAGCGGGCTAGTTCAACCGTCGCTGGACTCCGCGACAGGCTGTTGCGGCAACTGTTCCGGCGTGCTGTCAATCGAAACCTCTTCCTCGATTGGCGCTGGCAAGCCCAACAAATCGTGCAGTTCATGAAGAGCCGGATCGGACAAGTCACGGCCACCGGTCAAGGTATCAAGTGCTTCCTGCGGATCATCCGCCCCTGCCAAGGCTTCTTCGGCTTCGGTCACAGCCTGCTCCGCTTCGGCCACGGCATCCTCGTATTTGTCCTGTGCGGTGATGCCCTCGGCTGCTTCTTCTTCAGTTGGCGCAAATTGGTCCTCGATCTCCGCTTCGGTCAGACCTTCCAGTTCGGACAATTCCTGTTCGCGCATTTCAAGCTCCTCTGTCGCGCCAGAGAAACCAAGTATACTCTGCTGATAGCTGTACAGCTTGCCCGGCATGCTGTTCGGGGCCGCATTCATCAGGGCAGTCTGGCTGGCGTGCGCGGCATTCAAGCCCTTGAGCTCGGACGCGATTTTGCCGTGCTTGATTGGTTTGACATACGGCTCCTCGACAACTGCCGCCGCTACCCGCGCTTTACGGATCGGCTTCTCGACTTTCTTTTTTCCAGTGAAGAATTCGTCGAGTTTGGCTGCAAAACCGTTCTGCCCTTTGGTCCGTGATGTAGTTTTGGTGTTCTTTCGTTGTGCCTTTGGTTTAGCGAGACCGAGACCGGCGAGAAAACCCTTGCCCTGGCCGGACCCACCCTTCGTGCTGCGCGCAGATCCTCCGAGGCTGGCACTGGATTTTTCGGCGCTTTTGCCATTTCCGTTGCCGCCACCGTTACTATTTCCGTTTCCACCACCGTTACCATTTCCGCCTCCATTGCCATTCCCGTTCTTGGCTATGGCGATATCTGGCGTAGCCAACACCGCAACGAAGCTAACTGCCCCGGCCAGCAACAAAGATGTCGCCACAACCCGTGACATAGAAATAAACCAATGCATGCCAATCCCCTTTTAGGTACCCAAATACTTGCGCCAACCGGCACAAGTTTGAGCAGAAATCTCGCATTATGCATATACTAGTTATCGAATACGGCAAAATTTGGCCTTCGAACGAAACCGCTGTTACCCACTCAGTTCGAGAGAATTGACCTCGGGCGGAAGTTTGAAAATATCATTAACTTCATAGGCTTGCTCGTTTCTCAACTGACCTGCAAAGAGGCTCAGAAGCATGGCTCCGACCAACGCAGTCAGTTTTATGTTCTCAACCTTGTTCATCCCTCCGTCCCCACCGTTGTCAATATCCGTGGCTGTAGGTTTCAACGGCTCAGCACACCTTTTCCGTCGCAAATTTTTTTCCGGCCAAGTGCGTTTTTCCTCTTGCAGCTTTCCGCCAGAATTTATAGTTCACGCCTCACTCGACGGCGCGGGCGTAGCTCAGGGGTAGAGCATAACCTTGCCAAGGTTAGGGTCGTGAGTTCGAATCTCATCGCCCGCTCCAACGAGGACCGAAAGGTCGCACAAGATATCTGATTGCGGGCGTAGCTCAGGGGTAGAGCATAACCTTGCCAAGGTTAGGGTCGTGAGTTCGAATCTCATCGCCCGCTCCAGATATCCACCTTCCCACAACAAGCACTGGCGGATCGGTCGGTCCTGCGCCATTCTGTTCTGACATGCAGCAGTCAGATGGATGCCCCGATGTCAGACTACCAAATTCGCACGCTGACCGCCGAAGAACTGCGCCACGCAGTGGATTGGGCCGGGCGCGAGGGCTGGAACCCGGGTCATGAGGACGCTGTCTGTTTCCGCTCGACCGACCCCGACGGATTTCTGGGCGGGTTTCTGGATGGCGAGATGATCGCCTCGGTTTCAGCCGTGAACTACGACGACGCGTTTTCGTTTCTGGGTTTCTATATCGTGCGGCCCGAGTTTCGCGGATCCGGTCATGGTCTGGAAATCGCCCAGCACGCCCTGGCGCATTGTACGGGGCGAAACATGGGTTTGGACGGGGTGGTCGAACAACAGGACAACTACCGCAAGTCGGGCTTTGTCTTCGCCTACAACAATTATCGGTTCTCCGGCACAGTGTCAGGCATCCTCTCCAGCCTACCCAAGACCAGTATCGAGGTTGCGCCCCTCGGTGGCCTGTCCGAAGACCTTCGCATCTATGACCGTGCCCTGTTCCCCGCGCATCGGGATGCCTTTCTGACGGAGTGGCTGAGCGCACCGGGCCACATCTCGCGTGTTTGTATCCAGAAAGGTCGCATCGCCGGGTATTCAACTCTGCGCTCCTGCCTGAATGGCTACAAGGTGGGGCCGCTGTTCGCCGACGATCCGGACATCGCGCAGGCGCTTCTGGCTGCGGTCCTGGCCGAAGTTCCCGCTGATCACCACAGTTCTGAGGTCTATGTCGACATGCCACAGCCCAACGCAGCGGCCTTTGCACTGGCTGACGCTTTGGGCCTGGAAAAAGTCTTTGAAACCGCGCGCATGTATTCCGACCACGAGCCGGATATCGACCTGAACCGCGTGTTCGGCGTGACGACGTTCGAACTTGGCTGAGCCTTAGAACGCCTTGAAGGTCATTGTTGTCAACGACCGTTCGATGTTCGGAATGACCAGAAGGTGTTCATTTATGAAATGGCCAACATCCTCGGTTTCGGGGATGTAAAGCTTGAGCAGCAGGTCATATTCACCACTGGTGGAGTAGAGTTCCGAGTGGATTTCGCGCAGAGCGATCTCTTCGGCCACCTTGTAGGTGGTGCCGGGCTTGCAGCGGATCTGGATGAAAACGCAGGTGGACATTTCGTGGCCTTGTTGCTTCCGTTTGGCGCAGGCTGGCACGCTCCGCGCCCGGGCGCAATCCCCTGCAACAGTTTGCTGCGATTGCAATGATCGGGCTGGATAAGGCCGCCCGTCCCCGTCTATAAGCGCCCCTGTAGCAAGAGGATTTCGCCAATGCGCACAGCTTCGATCAGCCGCAAAACCGCCGAGACCGCGATTACGGTCGAGGTCAACCTAGACGGCACCGGCACCTATGACAACCAGACCGGTGTGGGGTTCTTCGATCACATGCTGGACCAGCTGGCGCGGCATTCGCTGATCGACATGACGATCCGGGCCAAAGGCGATTATCACATCGACGACCACCACACGGTCGAGGACACCGGCATCGCGTTGGGTCAGGCGCTGACGCAGGCGCTGGGGGACAAGAAAGGCATCCGGCGGTATGGCGAGTGCCATCTGCCGATGGACGATGCGCAGGTGCGCTGCGCGCTGGACCTGTCGGGCCGACCGTTTCTGGTGTGGAACGTGGACCTGCCGACGCCCAAGATCGGCAGTTTCGACACCGAGTTGGTGCGCGAGTTCTTTCAGGCGCTGGCCACCCATGGCGGCATCACCCTGCATATCGACCAGTTGCACGGCTTCAACAGCCACCACATCGCCGAAGCGGCGTTCAAGGCCGTCGCCCGCGCCCTGCGTCATGCGGTCGAGACCGACCCGCGCAAGGGGGATGCGATTCCGTCCACCAAGGGCGCGCTATAGATGCTGACCGCGATCATCGACTACGAAAGCGGCAACCTGCACTCGGCGGAAAAGGCGTTTCAACGCATGGCGCGCGAGCTGGACGCGGGTGAGGTCGTCGTGACCTCGGATGCCGATGTCGTCGCGCGCGCCGACCGGCTGGTGCTGCCCGGCGACGGCGCCTTTCCCGCCTGCGCGGCCGAGCTGCGCGGGCACAAGGGCATCCATGATGCGATGGTCGAAGCGGTCGAGCAGAAGGGCCGCCCGTTTCTGGGCATCTGCGTCGGCATGCAGCTGATGGCGACCACGGGCCGCGAATATACCGACACGCCGGGCCTGAATTGGGTGACCGGGGACGTGGTGCGGATCGAGCCCGAAGACCGGGCGCTGAAGGTTCCGCATATGGGGTGGAACGATCTGGTGATCGAGAGCGAGCACCCGGTGTTCAACGGCGTCGCCTCAGGCGACCACGTCTATTTCGTCCACTCCTACCATTTCCGCGTCGCCAATCCGGCGCAACGCCTGGCCCATGTGGACTATGGAGGGCCGGTCACGGCCGTGGTCGGCCGAGACACGATGATCGGGATGCAGTTTCACCCTGAAAAAAGCCAGGATGTGGGCCTGCGGATGATCGGGAACTTCCTGACCTGGGCCCCCTGACCGGTTACTGTACGCGGGTCCAGGTCTGACCGCGACAGATCAGGCCGCCCGCGACGCAACCCTTGACCGTCAGCTTGTTCTGACCGTCCAGCGACATCTTGGAATTGTAGGTCTTGTCCCGGTCCGGCGCCCAGATCTTGCCGCCGCTATAGCTGCCGCCGCCATCCGCGACCATGTCCCAGATGATGTTCTTGCCCAGGTTCTCGTAATCCAGCTGCTGGTTTCCGTCCTTGTCGAAGGCGCTGTCGATGGTGCCGCAAACGGCGCTGCCGCAAGGCCCGATCGAGACGTGCAGATATCCGCCGGTATCCCCCGGCTGGGTTTTCCAAAGCCCGTCGACCGGGTCATCCGCGCGCGCGCCAGTGGCCAAGGTGACAAGTGCTGCCGCAGCGGCCAGAGCAAGTTTGTTCATGGTATCCTCCCTGTTTTGCAGGCAGTCTGACCGCCGGCACCCGTTCGGGCAAGATTGACTTTGCGTCGCGTTGCATCCCCTGCCCCGCCTGTGCCATATCCCGCGCCAGTACCAGTCACGAAAAGGCCGCCCGACATGATCCTCTATCCCGCAATCGACCTGAAAGACGGCCAGGCCGTGCGCCTTCTGCGCGGCGAGATGGACAAGGCCACGGTCTTCAACGAAGACCCCGCCGCCCAGGCCCGCGCCTTTGTCGAGGCCGGCTGCGAATGGCTGCATCTGGTGGACCTGAACGGCGCTTTCGCCGGGGAACCCGTGAACGCCGCCCCGGTCGAGGCGATCCTGAAGTCCTGCGACGTACCGGCCCAGTTGGGCGGCGGCATCCGCGACATGGCCACTATCGAGACCTGGCTGGACAAAGGCCTGGCCCGGGTGATTCTGGGCACGGTTGCGGTGGAAAACCCCGATCTGGTCCGTCAGGCGGCCAAGGCCTTTCCCGGCCAGGTCGCCGTCGGGATCGACGCGCGCAACGGTCGCGTCGCCACCAAGGGCTGGGCCGAGGAAACCGACGTGATGGTGACCGACCTGGCGCGCAGTTTCGAAGATGCGGGCGTTGCGGCGATCATCTACACCGACATCAACCGCGACGGCGCGATGCAAGGCCCCAATGTCGAAGCCACGGCCGATCTGGCCCGGGCAGTCTCGATCCCGGTGATCGCCAGCGGCGGGGTCAGCTCGCTGGACGATCTGATCGCCCTGCGCGACTGCGGCGCAAACTTGAACGGCGCGATTTCAGGCCGCGCGCTCTATGACGGCGCGCTGGATCTGCGCGACGCGTTGGCGGCGTTGAAGGGATAGGATATTGCAAGCGGTCCGCAAAAAGGTTCTGCCCGAGCAGTCTGAATTGTGGTCGCTGTACACTCCGGGTGATTTTGTTGATGGGTACTCGGTCCAAAGCGACCTTGCACCGTTTGACGCAATGAAAATCGGTCTGACCATGCCGGGGTGGGTGAAGATCCTGATGGGAATCCGGAACGCAATCGTTGCCCCATTCGGCTTGAAGGGCGGCAAGCACTTGAACACCGACAATGGTTCGCCCGACGCAGGCACCGGCGCGATTTTTCCCGTGACCTACAGGGATGAGACAGAGGTCATCGTGGGAATCGATGACCGCCATCTGGATTTCCGCATCGCCGTGCATCGCGACAAAGACCGCGTAGTCATGGCAACCTGGGTGCGGACTCACAATCGTTTGGGACGGATCTATCTGACGGTGATCATGCCCCTTCACATTCTGATCGTGCGCAATTGCATGAAACGGATCGCACGCGCTTCTCAGGGATGACGCCGATCAGTTGGCTGCGGCATCCGTCAGCTTGCTCAACGCACCGCGCATCTTGTCGATCACCGGGGATTTTTCCACCGCATCAAGCTCGTCCATGGTTTCCTTGGGATCCTCGTAGGCCAACCAGACCTGGCCGTCGGCATCCTCATAGGCCTGCACCTTGAGCGGAAGGAACAATCCCGCACGCGGGTCGATCTGCATGGCGGGCGTTCCCAGAGCCGGGTTTCCGAAGATCAAGACCTGATTGGGCGGTATCGTCATGTCGACCTTGTGCGCACCGGCCGCGTGGTCAACGCGGGCAAATACGGTCGCGCCTGCATTTTCGACGGCGGCCTGCAGCGCGTCGATGGCCTCGGTCACGGATTTGTCGGTGGGAACCTTGATGATGTCGTCGGCCATCGCCCACGTCGCACCGGACAGAATGAAAGCGGTTGTAAGAAACAAGTTGCGCATGGTTTTCACCTCCTGCTGAAATCCGCTTCAGTTTCACGAGGTTCCGGGCGCAGGACAATCACAACTCTGGCATCGGCGGGGCTTTGCCGGTAGAGGTGCGGCAACAAAGGACAAACCATGCTGAAAACCCGCATCATTCCCTGTCTGGATGTCGCCGATGGCCGCGTGGTCAAGGGCGTGAATTTCGTGGGCCTGCGCGACGCGGGCGATCCGGTGGAATCGGCCAAGGCCTATGACGCCGCCGGCGCTGACGAGATCTGCTTTCTCGACATCCACGCCACCCACGAAAACCGCGGCACCATGTTCGACGTGGTTCAGCGCACGGCCGAGCAGTGCTTCGTACCGCTGACGGTGGGTGGCGGCGTGCGCACCAAGGAAGACGTGCGCGCGCTGCTGCTGGCCGGGGCCGACAAGGTCAGCTTCAACTCGGCCGCCGTGGCCAACCCCGACGTGATCGACGAGGCTGCCGACCAGTTCGGCAGCCAGTGCATCGTCTGCGCCATCGACGCCAAAACCGTCAGCCCCGGCAAATGGGAGATCTTCACCCACGGCGGACGCAAACCCACCGGCATCGACGCGGTAGAGTTCGCCAAGACCGTCGTCGCCAAGGGGGCGGGTGAGATTCTGCTGACTTCGATGGACCGCGACGGCACCAAGGCGGGGTTCAACATTCCGCTGACGCGCGCCATCTCGGATGCGGTCGACGTGCCGGTGATCGCCTCGGGCGGCGTGGGCAATCTGGATCATTTGGTCGAAGGCGTGACCGAAGGCGGAGCCAGCGCGGTGCTTGCGGCCTCGATCTTTCACTTCGGCGAATACACGATCCGCGAGGCCAAAGAGCACATGGCATCCGCGGGTATCCCCATGAGGCTGACATGAGCATACTGAACGAGCTGGCCGCCACGATCGCATCCCGCAAGGGCGCGGACCCCGAATCAAGCTGGACCGCCAAGCTGCTGTCCAAAGGCCCCGAGAAATGCGCCGAGAAGTTTGGCGAAGAGGCCGTGGAGGCGATCATCGAAGCCGTGAAGGGTGACCGCGACCGGCTGACATCCGAGGCCGCCGATGTGCTGTATCACCTGCTGGTCATGCTGGCCGCGCGCGACGTGGCGCTGGAAGACGTTCTGGCCGAGCTTGCCAGGCGGCAGGGCACCAGCGGCATCGCCGAAAAGGCCGCACGCGACCGGGGCTGAGACCCGGCTTTCACCAATAGCGTCCGCGCCCTATACTGATTGACCGAAGCGCCTGCCGGGCGCAGGGGCGACGAGGGACACAGGCATGTTCAAACCCATGATCTGGGCACTGACGACGCTGGCCATTCTGGGGCTTGGCGCATGCTCATCCGCGCCGCCCGCTCGCAGCGACGACGTCGCGCGGCTTGCAGCCCAGATCCAGGCGCTGGGGCCCGAGGTCGACCCGGAAGAGGCCCAGCGCGCGGCCCGCGTCACCTATGCCTATACCGCGCAGCTGGCGCAGGAATACCAGATCACAGACCCCCCTCTGATCCATAACGCCAAGGTCAACAAAGGGCTGCGCCCGCGCGGGCTGTGCTGGCACTGGGCCGAAGACATCGAACGGCGCTTGAAGCAGGAGAACTTTCGCACGCTGACCCTGCACCGCGCGATCGCCAACGCCGACAACCCGTTCCGAATCGATCACAGCACGGCAATAATCAGCCGACGCGGTGATTCGATGTACGACGGTGTCGTTCTGGACCCATGGCGTTATGGAGGGGTCCTGTTTTGGAGTCCATTGCGCGAGGACACACGCTATGACTGGGTCCCGCGCGACATCGTGCTGGAGAAACGGCGGCAAGAGCAGCTTGCGGAAATCAACGCCGTTGCGGTGAACTGAGCGGTCAGAGTTTTGATGAGATGATGCCGGTGGCGAACCCGCTCATGCGCAGCTCGCCGAACAGGCGCTGATATTCGATCTTGGGGCAGCGATTCATGACGACATCGACACCGCGCGCCTGCGCCACCGCGGCGGCCTCTGCGTTTTCGACGCCGATCTGCATCCAGATCGTGCGCAGGTCGGAAAATGCAGCCAGCGCTTCATCCACGATCGGAGGAACGGCTTCGGACCTGCGAAAAATATCTACCATGTCAACGGGTTCACTGATTTCGGACAACGAAGCCCGAACGGTTTCACCAAAAAGTTCGGCTCCGGCATGGCCGGGATTGACCGGAATCACCCTGTATCCCTTGAGCGACAGGTAGCGCGCAACGTAATAGCTGGGCCGCACCGGGTTCATCGACACGCCAACGACCGCAACTGCCTTGGTGCGTTTCAGGACGGATCTGAGGAAGTCATCGGAATACTCAGTCATGGCTGCAGCCTAGCCGCGACTTGGAAAAGAAAAAAGCGCCCAAGGATACCTTGGGCGCTAGTTGTTGGAACGAGGGACAGTGAAATGACCCGCGGCAGTTCCGTTCCGCGGTCACTGTGACATTTAGGCATGAGTTGAGGAAAAAAAAGAGGTCGTGCGCATTTTTGTGATGACACGAGCAGATAAGCGGGAATTTGCCTGTCAACCGTACAGGATCGCCGGCCAGTTTTTCTCGGCCTTCTGGATGAAACCGGTCGTGTCCGTCAGCCACATCTTTTCGATCTCGAGGGAATGCGTCAGATACAGCCTGCCGCCTACGATCTTCCACGCCATCGGGTCCGTGCTGGTCAGCTCGCCATAGGCCATGGCATAGGCGCAATATCCGCCGAACCTCGGCGCGTAGGCACGCGGATTAAGTTCGAACGCCTCTCGGTTCTCCTGCGAGGCAAACCGCCAGGTAGCGCCCTTCCACATCACCGCAATGTCGGGTCGCCCTTGAACCGGGCCGCCATCTCGAAAATAGCTGACCGCGTCATAACCGGTAATGGCCGCACCTTTTGCGGAATAGAATACCGGGGCGGTCTGCGCCCGCAATGTCAGCGGACAAGCGATTGAAAAGGTAAGACCGGCAAGTACGGATCGTCGGGATAGCATCAGATTTCACGGGTTGTGTTTTACAGACGCTATAAGATGCAACTTTTGACGCGCCGCGAAACCCATTTGACGCAGTTGTGAAGGGTCGTGTCGGAAAGGGCTCAATCGAACACGTCCTCGATCACATCCCAAGCTTCGTCCAGAACGCGCGAGAAAAGGCCTTTTTTCCTTTTCTTGTAGCTCTTCTTTTTGGGCTTTTGCATTGGAATGCTGTGTCGCGGCTGTGGATCCGAAGCCTTTTTTACAGGGATCATCTTCAGGTTATGCAGTGGGGCACCGCAACTGGAACAGCTGAGTTCGTGCCGCTGGCGCCCCTTGAGGACCAGCGCCGCGCGGGTTCCGCAGTAGCAGCACGTAGCAATCTTGGATGGGGCGGGAATGGGTCTATCCTCTCAATGCGGCTGAGAAGCATATAGGGCAATCGCCGCGGCATTTGAGACGTTCAGCGATCCGAAACCGCCCGCTGCGTCAATTTTGACAAGCATATCCACCGTTTCCTTGGTCTTTTGCCGCAACCCCGGCCCCTCGGCGCCCAGAACCAGCGCAACCGGCCGATCGCGCTTGCCCTCCAAAGCGGCCTCGATGGTCTGTTCGGCCTCACCATCCAAGCCCAGAACCAGGAACCCCATATTCTGCAACTCGACGATCGCATCAGCCAGGTTACGCACCCGCAGATAGGGCTGGCGTTCCAACGCACCGCTGGCGGTCTTGGCCAGCGCACCGGTTTCCGGCGCCGAGTGGTGGCGCGTGCCGATGACCGCGCTGGCGCCAAGAACCTCGGCCGAGCGCAGAATCGCGCCCACATTGTGCGGATCGGTCACGCGGTCCAACAGCAGCACCCGAGGGTTTTCGCGCCCGATGCAATTCTCGGCCAGACCGCCCCATTCCAGCGGCTTGACTTCAAGCGCCGCGCCTTGGTGCACCGAGCCCGAGTCGATTGGCGCGTTGAATTTTCGCGGATCGACGAGCTCAGCCTGCATGCCCGATTCCGCGATCGCATCCGCCAGCTTGTCCTGCGCGTTGCGGGTCACGATCAGGCGCAGTTTCTGCCGTTTGGGGTTCATCAACGCATCACGCACGGCGTGCAATCCGAACAACCAAACGGTTTCGGAAGCCGCCGCTTTGCGCGCCTGCTCTTTCTCGATCACCCACTTCGGTTTCTTCATTTTACTGGCCTCCGGGCCGGGAACAATGTTTCCTGCGCCAAAGCGGAATTTTCCTGTTGACGCTCCTTTTGAGCGCTAGTAATCACGCCTCCACGTCAGGTGCAACGCCTGACAGTGGGCGACAGGCCGCAAGGTGTGGCAGGGGACTGTAACTCCCTCGCGGAGACGCACGCCTGGTTCGATTCCAGGGTCGCCCACCATTTTCTTCCGCAAATCAGAACACAGATGGATTTTGCACACCGGATTTGTCCAGGTGGTCCCTTGCGTTTGCCCTCGATTCTGCGAGGAAATTCAGGCAAAGGTTGAGTGCCCGGAGATCATGCGATGCCCCGAGCATCAACGGCCGGACATCGGACGGCGTGGGACTGGCGGTTGCATCGAGACACCCGATGCTTGTATCGAAACGGGATTTTCTGACTCATCCTTTCCAATGAGCAGCTTATCATCTTCCAGTTCCAAAAATTTACAAATTCATAAATCAAAGAGTTCAAGAATTTACAAAATAATATTTCATTTCTAGGGACTTGTTGGGGAATTTTCATTCTGCCCCTCATACTTGCCCTGCGCAGGTTGCGTTTTACCCGACGGAAGAGGAGCCCGAGGGCGTAGCCTGCTAATTGGGAGGAATTCATGTCAAACAAATCTGTCACGCGTCGCGGCGTGCTGAAGTCTGGTGCCGTCACAAGCGCCGGTCTGGCATTGCCGACGATCTTCACAGCCTCGTCGGCCGCGGCTTATACCAACGAACCCACTGGCGGATCAGTCACGCTGGGCTTCAACGTGCCGCAGACCGGCCCCTATGCCGAAGAAGGCAATGACGAACTGCTGGCGCAGCAGCTGGCGGTCGAGCATCTGAATGGTGAAGGCGACGGCGGCTGCCTGAACACCTTCACGTCGAAGGCGCTGAAGGGGAACGGCATCCTTGGCAAGAAGGTCGAGTTCGTCACCGGCGACACGCAGACCAAGTCCGACGCTGCCCGTGCATCGGCCAAGTCGATGATCGAAAAAGACGGCGCGATCATGATCAACGGCGGCTCGTCCTCGGGCGTGGCCGTTGCGGTTCAGGGCCTCTGCCAGGAGGCGGGCGTGATCTTCATGGCCGGCCTGACCCACGCCAACGACACCACCGGCAAGGACAAGAAGGCGAACGGCTTCCGTCACTTCTTCAACGCCTACATGTCGGGTGCCGCTCTGGCGCCGGTGCTGGCCAAGGAAATGGGCACGGAACGCCGCGCCTATCACCTGACCGCCGACTACAACTGGGGCTGGACCCAGGAAGAGTCGATCGTGGCGTCGACCGAGGCGATGGGCTGGGAGACGGTCAACACCGTCAAGACCCCGCTGGCCTCGACCGACTTCTCGTCCTACATCGCGCCGGTTCTGAACTCGGGCGCGGACGTGCTGGTTCTGAACCACTACGGCGGCAACATGGTCAACTCGCTGACAAACGCGATCCAGTTCGGCCTGCTCGACAAGGTCGTAAACGGCAAGGACTTCAAGATCGTCGTTCCGCTGTACTCGGAACTGATGGCCGCCGGCGCTGGCGAGAACATCAAAGGCGTTCTGGGTTCGATGAACTGGAACTGGCAGCTGCAGGATGAGGGCACCAAGGCCTTCGTGAAGTCCTTCGGCGAGAAGTACGGCAAGCCGCCGTCGAACTCGGCTCAGACTTGCTATGCCCAGGTACTGCTGTACGCGGATGCCTGCGAGCGCGCAGGCACCTTCAACCCGTGCGGCGTGGTCGAAGCTCTCGAGGACTTCGAGTTCGACGGTCTGGGCAACGGCCCGACCTGGTATCGCGGTGCCGACCACCAGTGCTTCAAGGATGTGCTGGTCGTGCGCGGCAACGAAAACCCGACCAACGCCTATGACACGCTCGAGATCGTCGAGATCACTCCGCGGGCGCAGGTCGAGTACGATCCGGATCACCCGATGTTCGCCGGCGGCGAACTGGGCAAGTGCAACCCGGGCGCGTAACCCCGACACTCGGTTTTTCGCAAGAAAACCCCTGAGTCCTCAAAACGGCTCTCTCCGGTCAGACGACCGGGGAGAGCTGCCGGGACCAGTCAAAGGTAAGGACAATGGACGCAATCCTACTGCAAATTCTGAACGGGCTGGACAAGGGCTCGGCCTATGCGCTGATCGCGCTGGGGCTGACGCTGATCTTCGGCACGCTCGGCGTGGTGAACTTTGCCCACGGGGCCCTGTTCATGATCGGCGCCTTCTGTGCCGTCACGCTTCAGAAGATCTTCAACCTCAGCTACGAGGTGGTCGACGAGACCCAGACCGACTTTCTGGGCAACCCGCTGAAGGTGAAGACCCCCTATGTCGAAAGCTGGTTCGGCCCCGAACTGGGCGCGACCATCATCGACTGGTCCGTGCCACTGGCCATCCTGTTTGCCATCCCGATCATGTTGATGGTCGGCTACGTGATGGAACGCGGCCTGATCAAGCATTTCTACAAGCGTCCCCATGCAGATCAGATCCTTGTGACCTTCGGCCTGGCCATCGTTCTGCAAGAGATCATCAAGTATTTCTTCGGCGCCAACCCGATCCAGACCCCGCCGCCTGCGGCACTGAGCGGGTCCGTCGATCTGGGCGTGGCGCTGGGGTTCGATCCCAACGCGATCATCTATCCGATCTGGCGTCTGGTCTATTTCCTGTTCGCGGTCGTGATCATCGGAGGCGTGTTCTCGTTCCTGCAGTTCACCACCTTCGGCATGGTCGTGCGCGCCGGAATGGCCGACCGGGAGACCGTGGGCCTTCTGGGCATCAACATCGACCGACGGTTCACCATCATGTTCGGCATCGCAGCCGCGGTGGCTGGGCTTGCGGGCGTGATGTACGGGCCGCTGAACCCGCCCAACTATCACATGGGCATGGATTTCCTTGTGCTCAGCTTCGTGGTCGTCGTAGTCGGCGGCATGGGCTCGCTGCCCGGCGCGGTTCTGGCCGGGTTCCTTCTGGGCATCCTTGAAAGCTTTGCCTCGACCACCTGGGCGACCACCACGATCCCGGGCATCAACCAGATCATCATCTACCTTGTCGCCATCATCGTTCTTCTGACCCGTCCGCGGGGTCTGATGGGCCGCAAAGGCGTGATGGAGGAATAACCCATGCTGGGACTGAACAAAAAAGACACAAGCCTGCTGATCGTCGTCGCAATCCTGACGCTGCTGGCCCCCTTCATCCTGAACCCCTTCCCCACTGACAGCGCCATGGCGCAGTTCAACGCGGGCTATCCGGACCTGATGCAGCGGTTCGTGATCTTCGGCATCTTTGCCATCGGGTTCAACATTCTGTTCGGCCTGACCGGATACCTGTCCTTCGGCCACGCGGCCTTTCTTGGGGTGGGTTCCTACTCGGCCGTCTGGATGTTCAAACTGCTCAGCTACAACGTCATCCCGGCCATCGCGCTGAGCGTCGTGGTCGCCGGGCTGTTCTCGGTGCTGATCGGCTATGTCAGCCTGCGCCGGTCGGGGATCTACTTCTCGATCCTGACGCTGGCCTTCGCGCAGATGAGCTTTGCGCTGGCCTATTCGGTGCTGTCGAACCCCAAGTTCAACCTGACCAACGGGGAAACCGGCCTGCAGGTCTATGCCGACGATCCGCAGATCCTGCAGGGGGCCAATTCTCCCGATCTGCCGCATCTGTTCGGCCTGCCGATGCGCGCGACCTACACGATGGATGTGGGCGCGTGGAGCTTTGACTTCAACGCGGGCTACTATCTGTGCGCGGTGATCATGATGGTGGTGTTCTACCTGGCGATCCGCATCTTCCGTTCGCCCTTCGGCATGATGCTGCGCGCGGTGAAGTCGAACCAGCAGCGGATGAACTATACCGGTCTGAACTCCAAGCCCTACACTCTGGCCGCTTTCGTGATCTCGGGCATGTATGCCGGTTTGGCCGGTGGCCTGATGGCCGCAATGGACCCGCTGGCCGGCGCAGAACGGATGCAGTGGACCGCCTCGGGCGAGGTCGTTCTGATGACCATCCTGGGCGGCACCGGCACCCTGATCGGACCGGTTCTGGGCGCGGGCTTCATCAAATATTTCGAGAACATCTTCTCGAAGATCAACGACAACGTGCTGCACAGCTGGTTCGCCTTCCTGCCCGACGGGCTTGAGGACGCGGTGGTGTTCATCATCCACCCGTTCATCGGCAAGGGCTGGCACCTGACCCTGGGCATCCTGTTCATGCTGGTGGTGATCTACCTGCCCGGCGGACTGGTCGAGGGCGGTCAGCGGTTGCTGAACTGGATCCGCCGCAAAAGCGTTGGCGGGGATGACAGCCGCGAAGGCAAAACCGAGCCGGCAGAATAAGGGAACGCGTCAATGGCAATTCTGAAAGTAAAAGATGTCAGCAAGCGCTTCGGCGGCCTCAAGGCCCTGACGGACGTGAACCTGAGCGTCGAGGAAAACTCGGTCCATGCGATCATCGGCCCCAACGGGGCGGGCAAGTCCACCCTGCTGAACTGCCTGGTGGGCAAGCTGATCCCGGATACCGGTTCGGTCTTGTTCGACAACCAGTCGGTGCTGGGGCGCGAGCCGTACCAGATCAACCAGATGGGCATCAGCCGGGTGTTCCAGACACCCGAGATCTTTGGCGAGCTGACCGTGATGGAAAACATGCTGATCCCGATCTTCGCGATGCGCGACGGGGCATTCCGCATGCACGCCTACGAGACCATCGCCAACGAAAAAGAGGTGGTGGAACAGGCCGAGGCCATGCTGGAAGAGATGAACATGGCCGACAAGCGGCACATGCATTCAGCCTCGCTGTCGCGCGGCGACAAGCGGCGGCTCGAGATCGGCATGTGCCTCAGCCAGAAGCCGCGCCTGCTGCTGCTGGACGAGCCCACGGCCGGTATGGCACGGGCCGACACCAACAACACCATCGACCTGCTAAAGCAGATCAAGGATGAGCGCGACATCACCATCGCAATCATCGAACACGACATGCATGTGGTGTTCAGCCTGGCCGAGCGGATCACCGTTCTGGCGCAGGGCACGCCGCTGGTCGAGGACACCCCCGAAAACATCCGCGGAAACCCCAAGGTCCGAGAGGCCTATCTGGGCGAGGCGGCGTGAGGAAAAGCTATGAACGAGAAACCTGACTTTTCGAAAAACGCCAATATGGCCAGCACCGCGCCCGCGTTCCTGTCGGTGTGGGACATGCATTCGTACTATGGCGAAAGCTACATCGTCCAAGGTGTCAGCTTCAACGTCCACGAGGGCGAGATCCTGGCCCTGCTGGGGCGGAACGGGGCCGGGAAGACTTCGACCCTGCGCTCGATCGCGCGCGTGGGCGAGCCCGAGGTGCGCCACGGCGAAATCTGGCTGGACCACAAGCCACTGCACAACATGACCAGTTACGAGGCCGCCGCGGCCGGGTTGGGCCTTGTGCCCGAGGATCGGCGGATCATCCCCGGCCTGACGGTCGAGGAGAACCTGCAGCTGGCCCAGATCGCCCCGCCGATCGGCTGGTCGCTGGAACGGATCTACGAGCTGTTCCCGCGTCTGGGCGAACGGCGCAAGCAAGAAGGTGTGACCCTTTCGGGCGGCGAACAGCAGATGCTGTCCATCGCCCGTGCGTTGGCCCGGGACATCAAGGTGCTGCTGCTGGACGAACCCTACGAAGGGCTGGCCCCGGTGATCGTGGACGAGATCGAAAAGACGCTGATCCACATCAAGCAACAGGGCATGACCACCATCATCGTCGAACAGAACGCGGTGCGAGCGCTGCAACTGGCCGACCGGGCAATCATTCTGGACACCGGCTGCATCGTGTTTGACGGCACCGCCGACGAGGTGCTGGAAAACACCCAGCTGCGCGAGGAATACCTGGCGATCTGACCCGTGTCAGTTGGGCAGGCAGGCCCATTCGGCCACGACCTGCCCCTGCCGCAGGGCCAGAACCGTGCCGAACTGGTTCAGAACCGCTTCACTCTGACTGGGGCGCAGCAAGGCGATATCGCCGGGCTGTGCCTTGGTTGTTTTGGGACCCACCCATACCTCTTGATTGCTTGAACGCCCGAATACGCCGGAATAGCCGAACCCGTCGGGCCAGACGGGGCTGGCCAAGTAATGCCCACCGGAAATGGCAAGGTTGGTCCGGCGCAGTCCGGGCAGGTCGATCCCTGGCACCGGGTTGTGCGGCATGACCTTGAGGATCGGTGCGGCCAAGAACAGCGCGGGCAAAAACGCCTTGGTCGATGCATGGTCGAAATCCGAGGGTTTCACCAGAACCGACCCAAAGGCAACCTCGGTCGCCGGGGTTCGCGTGGCCGGGTCCTGAAAGGTAAGGCTGCCACCGGTGTTCAGGCACAACCCCTGCGCCCCCAGCCCCAGCGCAGCGACCGCCCGTTCATATGCTTTCGCACTGGCTCGCCGCGCGCGGCGTCGGAGCAGCGCAGGCAGTTTGGCCAGATGCACCTCGTACCCCATCACGCCCGACAGTGTGACATGGGCGCGATCCGCGATCCGTGCCGCGACGCCTGCGACCTGATCGGGGGTCAACCCGCCGCGATGCAGGCCCACGTCGATCTCGAGCGACAGGCGCAGGGTTTGGCCCGTGTCAGCGGCAAGCGACAGATATGCGTCCAGCCGCTGTGGCGTGTCGATCAGCCACTGCACCCTTTGGGCGGTGTCGGGATGCGTCTCAAGAATCCGCCGGGCGGCCGTCACCGGCAGCGGTTTGCCCAGCAGGTGATCGGTGTCCGGCTCGGCGGCCAGCAAGGCCGACAGCATGGGTTCGGAAAAGCTCATCAGGCCCGTTGTCGGAATTCGGACGCGGATATGGTCCAGCAGAGGCAGGCACGGCAGCGATTTGGCCACCAGCCGGGCCTGCAAGCCGTGGCCCAACCCTGCGCGGGCGGCGTCGCAATTCCCATCGACCCGGTCCAGATCGACGACGGCAACCGGCCGATCGACACCATGATCGCGCAGCGCTTGAGCGAGATGTTCAAGATACTCTGCAGTCATGGGCGAAACATCCGGGCCAGCGCGGGTGTCAGGAACTTGCCCTTTGGGTCCAGCCGTTCACGCAATGTGCAGAATGCATCGAAATCGGGATAGAGGCGCGAAAGATCGGAATAGGTCAGGCTGTGCAACTTGCCCCAATGGGGGCGGCCGCCGGCCTGCAGGAACAGCGGCTCCATCGCCTCGAAATAGCGCAGATGGCCTTCCTTCGCATCGGTGTGGATGGCAACCGATACCCGTGGGCCACCTTGGAATGGTGACAGGCAGGCGTCGTCGCCCGCGGTCTGGCGCACCTCGATGGGGAAATAGATGTCGGCGTGGTCACGCTCCAACCGTCGGATCAGCTCTGACAGCACGTCACGGGCGTTTTCGGGCGGAAGGTGGTATTCCATTTCTTTGAACCGGATATGCCGATCGCTGCACAGAACGCGCCAGCTTTCGCCGACGTAATCCTCGTCGGATTGGGCCATCGTCAGCAGACGCAGCAGGGCGCGCCGCAGGCCGGGACTGAGCCCACCCGCGCTGCGCGCCAGCTTCAGAACCTTGACGGCGATCATGTCCAAATCGCGCGGCGCGCGGGTCTCGGGTGCATCGGTGATTTCATGCCGGATTTCAACGGTCTTGCCGGTGAAGGGGATGTAGAAGAACTCGAAATTCCTGTTTTCGTCCCAATGCTGGTGCATGCGCTCCAGTGTGTCCTGCAGGTCTGACAGACGCACCCGGCGGCGCAGGTTGTATTTCGGCACGACGTTGATCTGTGCCTCGGTCACGATGCCCAGCAGACCCAGCGAGACCTGCACCATGTTCCGCGGAATGTCGTCGGTGGTCAGGGTCTGTCCGTCAGCGCCGATCAGCCGGGCTGCAGTGATCTCGGCAGACAGGCACGGCAGGGTGCGCCCGGTGCCGTGGGTTGCCGTGGCCGCCGCGCCGGCCAGAGTCTGCATGTTGATATCACCCAAGTTGCGGAAGGCCGTGCCGTGCCGTGCCAATGCCGGTGACAGATCGCGCAGCCGGGCATTGGCGTTGACCCAGGCCCGCCCGTCGTCGACCCTTGTTACGGCGGGCAGGTCCAAGGCGGTCAGGTCAATGATCTGTTGCGCCCCTGGAACCAGCGGTGTGAAGGAATGCCCTGCCCCGACCGGACGCAGGGTTTCGGCCGAGGCGATCAGCTGTTGAAGGTCTTCGGTCGTGGTCGGCCGCTTGGGCCGTATTTGGCTTGTCTGGTTGCCTGCCCAGTTCTGCCACATGGCTGATCCTCCTCCCATCCGGGGCAGAGGATTGCAGCCGGGGCGACAGGGAACAAGCCCGGTTTTCAGGACGTTACGTCGGGAAAGCAGTTATTCGGCCGCAGGCCGCAGGTTGTCGACGCTGTCGAACCAGGCCTCGATGGCCTCCAGATCAGGCGCAAGCGCCTGCGCCGCACCATCGGTGAAATCCACGAACTTGTCACAGTTCAGGCCGTTGACCCCGACCAGCACCGGGATATCCAGCGCCAGCGCCTCGGCGATGACGGGGCGGAACCCGCGGCCATCGGCCTCGTGCTTGCCGAACTTGTTGACGATCAGCAATTGTGGACCGTCGGCCAGCGAAGCAGTCACATAGCCCACCGCATGCTCCAACGCGGCGGGGTCCAACCGGCACCCGCGCGACTGGCTGCCCAGCGATTGCGAGATGCGGATGGTCTCGCCATTCGGCAGCACCCGCAGGTCCATGTCGCATTTGCTGCTGTCGGCGCATTCGGTGTTGGTCTGAACCACACCGGCCAGACGGGCGCCCTTGGCCAGCAGACGTTCGGCTACCGCGCTCAGCAGGCGGTCGGTTGCGCCGCGATCGGTGGTGGTGACGTAGGCCAAGTGCATCGGCAGACCTTTCTGGGTTTCATCTTGTTGTTTCAATTAGCACGCATGAGGCGCCCCTGCCAGCACCCGCATCAAGGCAGCGGAGACACTCCGATCACCGGCGCGTGCAGGTGCAACAGCGCGACATAGGCCAGCCCCGCCACCAACCAGACCCAAGGCCGCGGCCAGGGGCTTGGCAGCCGCAGCGACAGGCGTGCTGTGTTGCGCGACAGGCGCGTCCAATCGGCCCCCATCTCGCGCGCCTTGCGCCTGTCGATCAGGGCCATGCCCATCCAGGCGAAACCCGCGAACAGGCCAAACAGAACCACATGCGCCAGGCTGCCATTGGCCAGCAGATGCGCCAGCGCCCACAGCATCATCGCCAGCAAGATCGGGTGACGGGAGGTGCGCAGGATGCCGGGCTGCTCGGGGTTGAACGGGCGGCGTCCCAGGCCGCCGAAGGAAAAGGGGTTGGTCGCCGCCAGCCCGGCCACCGCCAGCCAGCAGACGACGGGCATAACCAGCAGCGGCATCCAGCGCAGGATCGCCAGCGGTGGGATCACCTCGACATAAGGCGCATCGGCCGCGGCCACGATCAGCCAGGCCAGAACTGCCAGTGACAGTGCCGAATAGACCGCGAAATAGGGCCCGCGCCCCATCAACCCGATCAGCCGGCCACGCACTGCCGGACGCGCCGGAATGGCGTGGCTCAGCAGAAAGATCAGAAGTGCAGCAACAAAAGCGCCCCAACCGGCCATGGTCATCTCCGCCTGTTTTGCGCCCGAGATACCGGGGGAAACGGCCCCGGTCCTTGTCCGAAATCAAGTGTGGTCGGGGGCAGCTGCGCCACCCCCGATCCAAGGCTACAGGCCCAGCGCCTTGCGGCGTTCCTCGGCAAATCCCTGAACCATGCGGTCGGCGACCAGCGCCAGAATGGCCATCGCCGCCCCGGCCGAAATGCCCAGCCCCACATCTGCCTGCCCCAGCGCCAGATAGATCGACTGGCCCAGACCGGTCGTGCCGATCAGCGCCGCGATCACCAGCATCGCAAAGGCGTAAAGGATCGTCTGGTTCAGCCCCAGCAGGATCGTGGGTGCAGCATAGGGCGCACGCACGTCGCGCATGATCTGCCACTCGGTCGCGCCGCTGGCGATCGCGGCCTCCATCATCTCGTCCGGGGTGTTGACCAGCCCGTGACGGGTGTAGCGGATCATTGGCACGATCGCATAGGCGCAGATCGCCAGAAAGGCCGAAAACTCGCCGATCTGGAACACCATCAGCACCGGGATCAGGAACACGAACAGGGGAATCGTCTGCAGCATGTCGCAGATCGGGCGCACGATCTTCCAGACCGGCGACCAGACCGCGCTGGCGAGGCCGATCAGCCCGCCGACAACGGCACAGAAGAACACCGCCGCACCGCTGAGATAGAGCGACAGCAGCGCCCTCTCCCACAGGCCCGAGATCAGGATCGTGCTCAGCAGCGCCACCGACAGCGCCGCCAGACGCCAACCGCCCGCCACCCAGCCCAACGCCGCCGCGCCGGTCAGGACGAAGGGCCATGGCAGGTTGGCGATGCCGGTCTCGAGCATGCCGATCAGGATCAGCGTGACCAGACCTCCGGTCAGGTGCCCACGCCATGCCATCAGCAAGGCGATCACCGCACCGGCGGCGAACAGTCCAAAGCTCATGGCCGGGGTCCACTGGAACCCCCAGGTAAAGGGCAGAACCGCCTGATCCAGACCGATCCGCAGCGGCAGCAGAACATAGAACATCGAGTTGTTCTTGAGCGAATCCAACCACGGCCCGTTGTTCTGGGTAAAGGCTGTCAGGCCGCTGTCCACCGCCTCCGCGACCGGATCCAGCAGCGTCAGTTCGGACGGGTTGGGCAGCCGCGCCCAGAACAGCAGCGTGAACAGGACCGCAAAGCCAAGAACCGCCCAGACGACGCGGTTGTCATGGCGATTGCGCTCGGTTGCGAGCGTGCCGCTCATGCGGTCGATCACCACCGCAAAGACAACGATCACCATGCCGGCCAGCAGAGATTCACCGAACTGCGCCTTGCGCATGGTCAGCAGGACCTCCCAGCCGATGTCGTTGAACCCGCCGATGACCGCAGCGATGATCACCATCGACAGGGCCGCCATCAGGCACTGGTTCACACCCACCATGATCTGCGTCGCCGCCGCCGGGATTTCCACCTGGAACAGCTGCTGGAACCGGGTGCCGCCCGACATGATGGCGGCTTCCTTGATCTCGGGCTCCACGCGCTCCAACCCCAGCATCACGTTTCGCGCCATCGGCGGCGCCGCATAGATGGCCGAAGCGATCAGCCCTACCACAGGGCCAAAACCGAACAGCAGGAGCAACGGTGTCAGATAGGCAAAGGTCGGCACCGTCTGCATGATGTCCAACACCGCCTGAACGGCCGATTTCACCCGCGGCAATTCGTTGGCCAGAATGCCAATTGCACTGCCGACGATCAACGCGACCGGGACCGATACGGTCACCAGCGCCAAGGTGTTCATGCTCTCGGCCCAATAGCCCGAGGCCAGCACGAAGCTGAGGCCCAGAAAGCCCAGCGCCGCCATGGGCAACCCGCCCAAATACCAGCCGAGTGCCGTCACCAGCCCGATCAGAATTGGCCAGGGCGTATTGCCCAGCACGAAATTGGCCCAGTTCATCGGGTAGGCCATAAGGTCGGAAAACAGCCGGGCCGCCGGTTTGATCGCGTTCAGAAACCAGTCGAGGAAGGCGCCAACCCATTGTGTGGCCGGCACCTCCCATGACGCAGGCCATTTGACGAGCCAGGGCGCGTGCGGCTCAAGCGCCAGACACAGCGCGCCCACGATCAGCGTGATCAGGGCCGCCTGCGCTCCGGCTGTCAGGTGAATCCGAGTGGGTTTGGGAACATCGGCGACGACGGTCATGCGTCATCCACCTGCAGGGCTGCGGCCAGATCTGAGGGGTGCACGGTGCCGACGATCGCGCCGGTTTCGTCATGCACCGGCACGGGCTCGTACAATGCCATACAGCGCGCCAGCGCCGCGTCCAATGTCATCTTTGTTGTCAGGCCAGGGTCATCGGGACCGAGCTCGGCCTCGCCCGCTTGCATGACCGAGGCGACTTTGGCGTGCTGGCCCTTGGCCACGTCCTTTGAGAACTCGCGCACATAGTCGTCGACGGGGCGCAGAACGATATCCGTCGGCGTGCCGATCTGCACAATCTTGCCGTCCCGCATGATTGCGATGCGGTCCGCCAGCTTTAGCGCTTCTTGAATATCATGCGTGATGAAGACGATGGATTTCTTCAGCGTCGCCTGAATGCGCAGGAATTCGTCCTGCAGCTGCCGCCGGATCAACGGGTCCAAGGCCGAAAACGGCTCGTCCAAGAACCAGATGTCGGGGTTCACTGCCAAAGACCGGGCGATGCCCACGCGCTGACGCTGACCGCCCGACAGTTGCCGGGGAAAGCTGTCCTCGCGGCCCTCGAGCCCCACCAGCGAAATGACTTCCTGCGCGCGGGCCAGACGTTCTTTGCGGCCCACACCCTGCACGCGCAGCGGATAGGCGACGTTTTCGGCCACCGTCATGTGCGGGAACAGTCCGAAATGTTGGAACACCATACCCAGTTTCTTGCGGCGCAGTTCGGTCAGCTGCTTCTTGGGGGCACCCATCACATTGTCGCCGTCGATGCGAATCTCGCCACCCGTTCCGGGCAACAGTTGCGAGATGCAACGGATCAGGGTCGACTTGCCGGACCCCGACAGACCCATGATGACGAACAATTCACCATCGCGGACTTCGAAATTTGCATCCTGAACAGCCGGGATGAACCCCTGTTCGCGCAAATCGGCGGCGGCCTTGTCGGCGTCGTTCCCTGACCGAGACAACGCGTCGGTCAGGGCTTTTTCTGCGCCTTGGCCAAAAACCTGCCAGAGAGACTGGCAGGCAATGGCTGGCGTATTCGCGTCAGTCACTTAGGTGGCTCACTTCGTTGCCGCGTCCACGACCGGACGCCACTTGTCTTCGTTGTCCGCCATCCAGGCCGCGACAACCTCTTCGACCTTGCCGCCGTCGACATCGATCGCACCCATCATCGGCTGCTGGTCTTCGACCGCCAGTTGATAGTTGTTCAGGATTTCATACGCGGCAGGCCACTTGTCCGCCAGACCGCTCCACCCGGCTTTGAAGATGCGCGAGGGCGAGAAATCGCAGTCATTGACGGCATTGGGGTTTGGCCCCCAAGCCGGATCGTTGAAGCAAGCGTCTTCACCCGGCGGCAACTCAACGAATTTCACATCGTAGGCCGACATGGCCCAATGCGGTTGCCAGAAGGTGATCAGCAGAGGCGATTTGCGTTCGGTCGAAGCGCGTAGTTCGGCAATCAGCGCGCCCTCGGACCCGGCAGGAATAGCCTTGAACGGCAGTTCAAGCCCGACCATGCGGTCTGCCCCGGGCGTCCCCCAGTCAGCCGGATAGTCGACCAGACGTCCCATCGGCAGGGTCTCAGCCGTCGCAAAATTCTGTGCGCAGTCCTTCAGCGCTTCCCACGCGGGCAGGCCCGGGCAAAGGTCGGCGACATGGGCCGGATATGCGATGCCTTCCTTCGCATCGAGGCCAAGGTCGCCGATTTCGACCACGGTGCCCTCTTCAATTTTCTTGGCGTATTCGTCCGACACGTTCGACGACCAGATCTCGAGCGTGGCATCGATGTCCCCGTCAGCCAGCGCCTGGAACTGGTTCAACATGCCCGCGGTGACGAATTCAACCTGATAACCGGCGGCCTTGAGCATCTCTGCAGCGACATGCGTGGTGACGTGCTGGCCCGTCCACTCGTTGATCGCCAGTTTGATCGGCTCGTCCACCGCGCCCATGTCAGCCGCGTGCGCGGCGCCAGCGACCATGATCGCCAGAAGGCTTACATTCAGTTTTTTCATGGATTTTCTCCCTGTTTCTTTGTTTTGCCCACCCTGGCGGAAACGTGCCCGCCGGCTGACTTGTCTAACGACAATACCATGTCGCAACATGCACAAATTTGGCCGGAAAAGGAAAGCGAACAGTTCGCGTCATTCCCAATAAACGGCCTCGGTACCGCATTTCATTCCTCTCGCGCCCTCGTGTC
This sequence comes from Ruegeria arenilitoris, assembly GCF_013032855.1. Classification (GTDB taxonomy): domain Bacteria; phylum Pseudomonadota; class Alphaproteobacteria; order Rhodobacterales; family Rhodobacteraceae; genus Ruegeria; species Ruegeria arenilitoris. The sequence goes on along the minus strand of NZ_WQDA01000001.1, from coordinate 1,083,377 downwards.
ATGGGGCGGCTTGCCCGAGGTTTCGCGGACCGGACATTGATTGACGAGTCAATCACAAACCCAATTGGGGTCGTTTGTCGAGTATTTCTTGTAACGATGGGGCAAAATCCTGATTTTCCGACTGTTTTGCCCAAATGGCAGACCTTACTGGGCGGCCGCCCTTGCATTTACCGGAACAAATTGGCAACATTTGGCGCGAAGGGAGCTTTGCGATGCACCATTTCGATGAGATCTATGGGCTGGCGGCCGACCGGCACGGCGGACCGCACGCGCTTGAAGACAAACTGTCCAAGCCCAAATCCGCCAAGGAATTGGGCGCCCTGTCAGAGGATCGGTGGCTTTCGACAATCACCAAGTGCATCTTCCAGGCTGGCTTCAATTGGAAGGTCATCGAGGCGAAATGGGACGGTTTCGAGGCGGCCTTTGACGGGTTCGACGTTGGGCGCTGCGCCTTCATGGATGATGAGAAATTCGACGCGCTGTTGCAGGACACGCGCATCGTGCGCAACGGCACCAAGATCGCCACCGTGCGCGACAACGCAGCGTTTCTTATGGAACTCCGCACGGAAGGCGGCGTTGGCAAAGTGTTGGGCGGCTGGCCATCTACCGACTATGTCGGACTTTTGGACATGCTCGCAAAACGTGGTTCTCGGTTGGGCGGGGCTTCAGCCCAGTATGCGATGCGCTTTGCCGGAAGAGACAGCTTTATCCTGTCACGCGACGTAACCGCCCGTTTGATCGCCGAAGGCGTCATCGACAAGCCAGCCACCTCCAAGAAAGCGATGGCTGCGGTACAGGACGCCTTCAACACCTGGATGCGTCAATCCGGCAGGTCGTTGACCGAAATCAGCCGGGTGCTTGCGATGAGCCTCTAGAATCGCTTGCGACCGAACCACAGCGGGCTAGGGTTTGGTCATGGTCCGGTTGATTTCGATCCTGCTTTTTCTTGCTCTGTTGTCCTGCGGTCGCCCTCTGACCGAGAACGAGCGCGCCTTTGCAAGCAAGGTTCAAGGCGAAACGCTGGATCTTGACCGGGTTCGGCTGGTCGAAGGCGCGCCGGTCGCCTCCATCACCTACGAACGAAAAGCCAGACCGAGGCTGGCTTGCCGCGAGCGTATCCTGCCGCCGGTCAAGGAAGAGATCGTAACCGGAAAACCGGCGGCGATCGCGCTGTTCAACCGGGTATACTTCACCAAGGACTGGTATCTTGACGACTACATGGCGCGGTACCCCGACCAGATGAACCTTGTGGCCGCCATGATCTTTGCCCATGAACTAACCCATGTCTGGCAATGGCAGAACCGGAAAACCACCGGCTATCACCCGTTGAGGGCAGCCGCCGAACATGGTGGCCGCAAGGATCCTTACCTGTTCGATCTGGATAACTCGGCCGATTTTCTGGACTACGGGTTTGAACAGCAGGGCGCCATCGTCGAGGAATATGTCTGCTGCCGCGCATTGGATCCGGACGCCCCGCGGACCCAGCGTTTGCATGACATGCTGGCCAAGCATTTCGACCCGGAAAAACTGCCGGGTGCCCGGCGAGAAAGCGACGTGGTCATCCCTTGGAGCGGTGCCAAGGTGGAAGGCATCTGCAGATGAGGTTCACTTGCCTTGCAAGGTCTTTAGATACGCGACCAGATCGGCAATCGGCTTGCTGGTCAGGATCGGCTGGCCGGCATCTGTCTTGATGGCGGTGTCCTGCCCTTCGAAATATGGCCCGTAGACCGGCATCGGACTGCCATGGCTGACCAGAGGATCACGGCCGTCTATCCGCTGCACCACACGCGCGGTCGGAAATTTACCGCCCGCGTTCCCAAGCGTCTTCAGATTGGTAGGTTGGATCAACAGCACGCCGGCCATTGGCCCATGTCCAGTCGCATCCAGTCCATGACAGGTGGCGCAATGGTGCAGGTAAAGCTGCTCCCCGGCTTCGGCATCCTGGGCTTCAGCACCTGTGGCGGCAATCGCACCTGCCATGGCCAAGGCCGTAAACGTCAACAGTTTCATTGCGTTCCTCCGTTCTAACGCCAAAAGCAGGGTTGCCCGAACCGTCACGACCCGCAATGATCCAGATCAACGAAATCGGCTAAGGGGTCCGGGCCATGACACATTATGCAGCCATCATGCTCGCCGCCGGGATCGGAGTTCCGATTCTCGCCGCGCTGAATGCGGCGCTCGGAAAACTGATCGGCTCGCCCACCACCGCTGCGGTCATCCTGTTTGCCGTGGCGTTTGGGTCTTCGGCGCTGGTGATGCTGCTGTTCCCCGGAACACAAGCTTTGGCAAAGGTTGCGCAGACCCCGAAACATCTGCTGTTGGGTGGGGTTCTGATTGCCTTCTACGTGCTATCCATTACCCACGTCGCACCGCATTTCGGCGTCGGCAACGCGGTGTTCTTCGTGCTGTTGGGGCAGTTGATCAGCACCGCGGCCATTGACCATTTCGGCCTTTTCGGCGCGCAGGTCACACCGCTGACCCTGATGCGCGCCGGCGGGATCGCGGTGATGGCCGTAGGCGTCGCGATCACTCAGCTGGCCTGAGCACACCCCCGTCCAGCCGCAGCATCCGGTCCATCCGCGCCGCCAGGTCAAGGTTGTGCGTGGCAATCAACGCCGACAGGCCGGACTCGCGCACCAGACCCATCAGCGCGGCAAAGACCTGATCCGAGGTACCTGGGTCCAGATTCCCTGTCGGCTCGTCCGCCAGCAGTACACGCGGTTCATTGGCTAGGGCCCGGCAGAAAGCCACCCGCTGCTGCTCGCCCCCCGACAAAGCTGCCGGGCGGTGGTCGGCACGGTCGGCGACGCCGACACGTCCCAGCAGATCCATCGCGCGGGCCTTGGCCGCCCTGTCGGACACCCCGTTGGCCAATTGCGGAAGCACGACATTTTCCAGCGCGGTGAATTCCGGCAGCAGGTGATGAAACTGATAGACAAAACCCACATCCCGCCGACGCATCGCGGTGCGGGTGCGGTCGCCCTTGCCGGTCGCATCCTGCCCGCCGATTTCGACCGTCCCGAAATCCGGCGTATCCAGAAGACCGGCGATATGCAGAAGGGTCGACTTGCCCGCCCCCGAGGGCGCCACAAGCGCAACCGCCTCGCCCGCCCGCAGCTCCAGATCGGCGCCGCGCAGCACCTGCACCTCGGCGGGCGTGCCTTTCAAATAGGTCTTGGTCAGGCCGGTCAGACGCAAGGTGACATCATTCATAGCGCAGCGCCTCGACCGGGTTCAGCCGCGCCGCACGGCGGGCCGGGAAATAGGTGACGAAGAAGGACAGGCCCAGCGACAGCCCCACCGCCTTGAGCACGTCCGACAGGTGCAGCTCGGCCGGCAAGGCATAGATGCCGCGGATCGCCGGATCCCAGACGCCGCCGCCCATCACGTAGTTCACGAAAGAGAAGATCGGATCGATATAGAGCGCGAACAGGCAGCCCAGGATGACGCCCATCGCGGTGCCTATGATCCCGGTGAAGGCGCCACAGATGAAGAACACCCGCAGCACCGAACCCTCGCTCAACCCGATAGTGCGCAGGATGCCGATGTCGCGGCCCTTGTTTTTCACCAGCATGATCAGCCCCGAGACGATGTTCATCGCGGCGATCAGCACGAGGATCGACAGGATGATGAACATCACGTTGTCCTCGACCTCGAGCGCGCGCAGAAAACCGCCTGAGGCATCCTGCCATGTCCAGATCTGCGAGCGTTCTCCCGCCGCCTCAAGGATAGGGATCAGGATGGGGTTCAGGTCCTCGGGGCGGTCGACCATCACTTCGATCTCGTCGGCGACGCCCTCGCGGTTGAAAAAGCTCTGCGCCTCGGAAAACGGCATGTAAACGCGGGTGCGGTCGATGTCATAGCGCCCGGCCGAAAACACGTAGACGACTTCATAGGCACTCACGCGGGGCGAGGTACCGAAGGCGGTCTTGACCCCGTTGGGCGAGGTCAGCTTGACCCGATCCCCCACCGTTGCACCGATGGCGCGGGCCACGCCCGAGCCGATGGCGATCCCCTCCTCGAACCGGGACAGGTCGCCGTAAGCCTGATCGCTTTCGGCAATACCGGGCAGGCTGTAGAGATCGTCAGGGCGGATACCGAACACCTCGACCCCGCTGCTGCGATCGCGGTTGGTGATCAGGACCTGCCCCTTGACCAGCGGCGCAGCGCGTTGAACGCCCGGCACCCGCGCGATGCGCTCGGCCATGGCGTCGAAATCAACTATGGTGCGATCAACCTGCCCTTGCGCGTCCAGTTCGCCGGCCGAGTAGACTGTTACATGAGCGTTGGCCCCAAGAATGGTGCCCACGAATTCGGACCGGAACCCAGACCGGACCGCCAGCGTGGCGATCAGCGCGAACACGGCCAGCGTGATCCCGATCAACGAGATCAACGTCATCACGCTTACACCGCCTTCGGCACGCCGGGCGCGCAGATAGCGCCAGGCGATCTTCCATTCGAAGGCGGCAAAGGGAGGGGGTGTTCTGGCCATTCCTGCTCCGGCAAATCTGTGGTGGGGACATTTTCGGGATTTGGCTGGATGGTCAAGCCGGTTCTGAATGTACGCGCCCGTTCAACCGGCCAGCGACGCAGTTGCATTCAGCACAGACTGGGTCGTCTCACGATCACTGATCCCCCGACGCGCCAAGGCATCGAACAAGCGATCTTGGGTTTCAGGCGTCAGCATGGAAACCGCCCGGTTGTGCAGACCAAGGCTCAACAGTTCCGGTTCGTCGATCCTGGCAATCAGACCTTCCAGCTTCTGTTGCGAATAGGTCGGCCACAGCCCCAGCGCGGTGCTGGGTGCGTCCTCGAACCACGGGCGCAAAGTCAGATCCGACCGGAGGCAATACGCATTCAGCAGCATGAATTCCGAGGGTCTCCGGCGCGACCCGAAGAGCGACTGCACCGAACCGTAGCGTTCGTTGATCTCGTCCAACACCTCCAGCACCAACGACCTGCGCACTGGGAACGGCGTCGAAAACGTCGTGGTCTTCAACGCCTCAATGTCCGAGACAGTGACCTGCAAAGCGTCCAGGCTCTGCTGCAGCCAGTTGCGGTGAAAGTCGCTGTTGACCGAAATGAATGGAAGCCGGGCGGCTCCTCCATCAGCAAAGAACTCTGCCTCAGTGAAAGACCGCAGAAACAGGTTTTTGGTGTCCAGGATAACCATCTGCTCCGCCTCGGCGATCCGTGCGGCACCCAGCTTGAGCACCTGCTGCGTGCGGTATCCGTTGTTGCCGCGCCACCCTCCCTTTCGCACGAAAGGGATACGGTGCCGTCCTTCGATCAGAAGCCGGTCGCCCAGTGAACGTCGGGCGCATTGACCTGCCCCAAGCAGAATGTCATCGCCCCCGACGACCCGAACCTTGGATTGCAAAGGACCGTAGGCCGCCAATATGGGCTCGATACGCGCCCGCAATGCGGTTTCGTCGACGTCGTTCAGAACTACATGGATAGAAGCAACCTTGGCCGGATCAGCAAATCGCGCAAAGGAACGCGCCTGCAACTCGAGCAGCGGGTAATCCTTGGAATACACTATCGTAGCAAAACTCAGCACGGTCGGGTTGCCTTTCATAATCACTTGGCGCCGCTGTATCAGCTTCTCGACCGGCCGCCAAATCCGCTTTTCCGTGTTGGCGCAGAATCAGCCGTCGGGCGCAAATTCCAGCAATGGATGATTGTCGAAAGACGATTATACCGCTGGTTGTGAAGCCCATCACAGACAGGCCTTTATTGTTTCAGGTATGAAGTCAATGTGAGGTTCAGGCGTCAAACTGAACTTGAAATGCAACATTTTCGCAGCAACTTTGTTTCGCATTTTGCTTCTTTTAAGAAATTTTGGCACCCTGATTGTGGGGGAATACATTTTATAGAGCGGGGGTCGCTCATGAATATTGAAAAGGAAATTGAAAAGGTTGGTGCGCCAGCCACGACGATCACATCTCAGGATATGGATTGCGAAACCGCAGCGTTGCTGCGGGCCGTCATCCGACCGCTGTTTGCCGGTGCGGCCAGTTGGGCCGGTCTTGCCGACACGCTGCGCGAAAAAGGCTATCGCCTGGCATTCCAAAGCGGGCGCATGTGCCTGATGGACCGGGCGACCGGCACACGGCTTTGCGGGTTGCGGTTCCTGGACATCGAATTGAAGGATCTGGTCCGACGTATGGGCCGCCCCGTCGTAGTCGCCCGAGGTGACAGGGCGGATGGTGAACTGCTTCGCGCGCGTCCGGCGACGGGCGGGTCCTAGTACCGCCGCCAGAACTGGACGGACCGGCGTAGAGACTTGGCAAGGCCGTGTTTGGCGGCCCGCCGGATCGGCAGTGGCGTTTCCGGGCGCCTCAGCACCTCGATGAGCAGGTTTGCCGGCATATGCCCGCGGCGATAGAACTCCGCGAAATCATCCAGATCCAATCCTTGTGCCGCACGATAATCGGCAAAGAACCGTTGCCAGACTCGGGCATAGTCCTGCCCCGTCGCTTGCTGGTCGCTGGTCTCGCCACGGTCCCAGAACAGCGAAATAGGTTCATCCATCCTTTCGCCGCGATAGCCACCGGCAACCAGCCGCAGCATCAGGTCATAATCGCCAGCAATGCGAAACTGGGTGTCATGGCCACCCAACTGCATAAAAACATCCCGCCGTAGAAAAACAGAGTTATGGCAAAACGGCATCCGCTGAAGGATGGCTTTGACCGACATCCGTTTTTCCATCTTTTCGCCGCCGTCCGCGGACCGGTGTAAGGTGGACCCAAAAAGATAGTCGGGGCGGGTCGCGGTCAATCGCTCGGCCGCCCGGTTCAGAACATCATCCGCGGCCAACGAGTCGTCGGAATTGAGGAACAGCACGTATTCGCCGCGTGCCGCTTCGACGCCGCGGTTCATCGCGTCGTACAGGCCTTGGTCCGGTTCACTGATCAGGCGTGTACGCGGCGCGTCGGCGATCAAGTCCTGAATGAATTCGACCGTCCCGTCCGTTGAGGCTCCGTCCTGAATGATGTGCTCGGAACGGTCGCAATTCTGCCGCGCCATGCATTCGATGACGCGGGGAAATGTGTCCTGACGCCCTTGGGACAGCAGGTTCCAAGTTGCCGTGATCACCGAGATCAGCGGCGCGTCACCGGTTTCAGACGGAGCGCTCATAGATCTCGGCAATGCGGGTTACGGCGGCCTCGGGGCTCAGCTCTTCGCTTTCGCCGGTGCGGCGGCTGGTCAGTTCGACCACCCCGTTCTTCAACCCGCGCGGGCCGACGGTGATACGCCAGGGCAGGCCGATCAGATCCATCGTGGCGAACTTGCCCCCTGCCCGCTCGTTGCGGTCGTCATAGAGCGGCTCGAGCCCCAGCGCGGTCAGCGCCTTGTAGATATTGTCGCAGGCCGCGTCGGCCTCGTCATCGCCTTGCTTCAGGTTGACGATGCCGCAGTGGAACGGGGTCACGCCCTCAGGCCAGATGATGCCCTTGTCGTCGTGGCTGGCCTCGATAATCGCACCGATCAGGCGGCTGACGCCGATGCCGTGGCTGCCCATGTGCACCGGAACCTGCTTGCCGTCGGGGCCTTGCACCGTGGCGCCCATCGGCTCGGAATACTTGGTGCCGAAATAGAAGATCTGCCCAACCTCGATGCCACGCGCGCTGCGGCGGCGTTCCTCGGGCACCTGCTGGAACAGGGCCTCGTCATGGGTTTCGTCCGTGCGGGCATAGAGCGAGGTGAACTCCTCCATGATCGCCTGGCACTGGGCCTTGTCGTCATAGTCGATGTCGCGCTCGCCAAGACGGATATCAGTAACCGCGCTGTCATAGAACACCTCGGATTCGCCGGTATCGGCCAACACCAGGAATTCATGCGTGTCGTCACCGCCGATCGGGCCGCTGTCCGCGCGCATCGGGATCGCCTGCAGCCCCATGCGTTCATAGGTGCGCAGATAGCTGACCAGGTGGCGGTTGTAGGCGTGCAGCGCGTCTTCTTTCGTCAGGTCGAAATTGTAGCCGTCCTTCATGTAAAATTCGCGGCCGCGCATCACGCCGAAACGGGGGCGGATCTCGTCGCGGAACTTCCACTGGATCTGGTACAGGGTCAGCGGCAGGTCCTTGTAGCTGCTGACGTGACCGCGGAAGATGTCGGTGACCAGTTCCTCGGCGGTGGGGGTATAGAGCATATCGCGGCCGTGGCGGTCCTGCATACGCAGCATTTCCTGACCGTAATCATCATAACGCCCGGATTCCCGCCACAGATCGGCGGATTGCAGGATCGGCATCTGGATCGGAATGTGCCCGGCGCGGATCTGTTCCTCGTGCACAATGTTTTCCAGCTTGCGCAGCACCTTGAAACCCAGCGGCAGCCACGAATAGATCCCGGCGGCAGCCTGCTTGATCATCCCGGCGCGCAGCATCAGCCGGTGGCTGACGATCTGGGCCTCGGACGGGTTTTCCTTGAGTACGGGCAGAAAGTAACGGCTGAGGCGCATGTTTTTACCTTGCAGGTGAGAATTCCACGGCCACGTGATTATGCGAAAGCCCCGCCGGGGGCAATCGGGCAATGGCGGATTTGCGACCTCAGGTCAGTCGGAATTTTGATTGACCCGCCAATCAGGTCTCGAAACAGTGGGAAGACTTCTGAAGACGAGGCCCCAATGCAGACCATCCGCGAACCCGCCCGAGACATCCCCGTGGTGCACAAGACTGACGTACTGGTGGTGGGCTCTGGCCCGGCAGGGCTGGCCGCGGCGCTTGCGGCCGCGCGCGCTGGGGCCGAGGTCGCTCTGCTGGACCGTTTCGGCTGCATGGGCGGCAATATCACCGCTGTCGGGGTCGAGGGCTTTGCCTGGTACCGGCACGACAAGACCATCGAGGCCGGCGGCATCGGATGGGAGTTCGAGCAACGCGCCAAGGAGATGGGCGCGGCGGTCCCGGAAAGCCAATCGCTGAGCTACGAGTTGGACAGCGAGGGTTTCAAGCTGGTGGCCGACCGGTTGGTGGAAGAGGCCGGTGTCCGCCCGATGCTGCATCGCCAGTTCGTGGCCCCGATCATGGACGGCGACCGGATCACTGGTGTGATATCCGAGTCGAAGGCGGGGCGCGAGGCAATCCTTGCCCGCATCGTGATCGACGCCACGGGTGATGCCGACGTGGCCCACCGTGCCGGCGCACCGACCCGCAAGACCGAGCCAGAACAGATGATGGCGGCCTCGGTCATGTTCCACTTGGCCGGGGTCGACAAGCGCGCCTTCATGGATGGCGTAAAGGCCGACCCGCAGACCTACAAGGACTGGGGCGGCGGCGGTGAATGGAACATCGAGACCAGCGGCAAAGAGGACGACATGTTCTCGCCCTTCGTCTACAAGCCGTTCCAGCAGGCCATCGACCAAGGCCTCATTCCGGCGCACCTGAACACCATCGCGGGCACCTGGGGTGCAATGCATGACACGGGCGAACTGACCTATATGAACCTGATCCACCTGGCCGGGATCGACGGGACGGACCCGGACAGCCTGACCAGGGGCGAGATCGAGGGCCGCCGCCAGACCAAGCTGGCGATTGACGCTCTGCGCCGGTTCATGCCCGGATGCGAAAACGCACGGCTGCGCAACTTCGGCATGACCATCGGCATCCGTGACACCCGCAAGATCGACGCGGTCTACAACATGACCGAGGACGATGTGCGCCATCAGGGCCGGTTCGAGGACACGATCGGCATCTACCCCGAGTTCATCGACGGTTACGGCATCCTGATCCTGCCCACCACCGGGCGCTACATGCAGGTACCCTACCGCTCGATGCTGCCCAAGGGGGTGCGCGGGCTGCTGGTGGCTGGCCGGTCTCACGGGGCCGACCGCATCGCCCACGCGGCGACACGCAACATGGCCTGCTGCGCGGTGATGGGCCAAGGGGCCGGCATCGCGGCCGCCATCGCACTGAAAAGCAATCAGGATCTGTCCGAATTGAACCTGACCCCGGTTCATTCCGAATTGGACAGACAAGGCGTGAGGATCCACTGATGGAACACATCCCGACGATCGACCTTGCGCCCTTGATGCAGGAGGCCCACCCTTACCACGGAAAAACCGTCCAGCAGGTTATGGACGCGTGCACCGGGATAGGTTTCCTTTCGATCACCGGCACCGGCATCCCGCCAGAGCTGGTCGAGCGGGTCCGGGTTTGCGTTCGCGCAATCTTCGACGTGGACGAAGCCAGCAAATGGCAGCAGGCGATCACCCGCGAGAACTATCGCGGATATATCCCGATGGGGTTTTTCACCCCCAATGACGGATCGGGACATGCGGACAAGTATGAGGGCTACAAGCTGCACCACGAAGTGGCCGAAGATGCGCCCATCCGCCGGGATTGCGCGCTGTACGGACCCAACCTCTGGCCCGCAGAAATACCGGATGCGCATGGTATCATCCTGGAATACTGGGCGCGACTGGATCAGGTGGCCGACAGCTTGCTGGGCGCGTTGGAGGCCGGGCTGGAACTGCCTGCGGGCAGCCTGCGGAATGCGTTCCGCGACCCGTTGACCAACATGACTTTGCTGCACTACCCGCCGCAGGCCCCGGAAGAGGGCGGCTATGGCATCCACCCCCACAAGGACACTGACGCGTTGACCATCATCGCCCCTGACCCGGTGGGTGGGCTGGAGGTCCAGACGCGGGGCGGCGGCTGGATCACTCCCGACTGCCCAACTGGTGGGTTTGTCGTCAACATCGGGGACATGCTCGAGCTCTGGTCCGGAGGGCGCCTGAAATCGACCCCGCACCGCGTGGTCAACCGATCCGGAAAGGAGCGCTACTCTTTTCCCTATTTCGCGGTACCACGGCACGACGTGGTGGTTTCTCCGCTGCTGCCGCCGCTGCCGGGATTTGACCGCCCGTCCGTACATTGCGGTCACTGGTCCGCCGAGATCTGGCGCACCAACTGGTCCGACGAGACCGCCGCCGAAGACACGCCGGAACTGGGCACTCTACACGACTGAGACACAAAAACACTGATCCATGAACCGCTTGCATCGCGGGCCTTCATCAGCCAAGAACAAGGGCAACGACGCAGTCAGGAGGCCGCGATGGCGTTGCCGGTTCGGGATCAATTCAGATATTGGGGCATCGCCGCTGCGATATTCATATTGCTGTTGTGGCTGCTGGGCGACGTTCTGCTGCCATTCGTGATCGGCGGCGCAGTGGCCTATTTCCTGGATCCCGTAGCCGATCGGCTGGAGAACATGGGGCTTTCGCGCGCGGCTGCGACGGCGATCATTACCGTCTTCAGTATTCTTGCCTTTGCCTTGATGATCCTGATGGTGGTTCCGGCCCTGATCACTCAGCTGATCGATCTGGTGGACGTACTGCCCAGCCTGTTCCAGGAATTGCGAGCCTTCGTCGAGCGGCAATTCCCGTCGCTGCTGGACCGGGAATCGAACACCCACCAGTTCCTTCTTTCCATGGGCGACACGCTGAAGGGCAAAACAGGCGACATCCTCGAAACGGTCATGGCCTCGGTCGGGTCAGCGGTGAACATAGTGGTCCTTCTGGTGATTGTGCCCGTCGTGGCCGTCTACCTTTTGCTGGACTGGGACCGGATGATCGCCCGGATCAACGATCTGCTGCCCCGGGACCATGCGCCGACGATCCGCAAACTGGCCGCCGATATTGACGCTGTTCTTGCCTCGTTCGTGCGCGGCATGGGTACGGTTTGCCTTATCTTGGGCATCTACTACGCCGTTGCCTTGATGATCGTCGGCCTTCAATTTGGCCTGGTGGTCGGTTTCATCGCCGGGTTGGTCACCTTCATTCCTTATCTGGGCGCATTGATCGGCGGTACGCTGGCTATCGGCCTGGCGCTATTCCAATTCTGGGGTGACTGGGCCTCGATCGGTCTGGTGGCCGGGATATTCGCCATCGGCCAGGTCGTCGAAGGCAATTTCCTGACGCCCAAACTGGTTGGTGACTCGGTCGGGTTGCACCCGGTCTGGTTGCTTCTGGCCTTGTCCGTTTTTGGCGCGCTATTCGGGTTTGTCGGCATGCTGATCGCCGTTCCGGTCGCTGCGGCCTTGGGTGTGCTTGCACGTTTCGGAACTTCGCAATATCTGACAAGCCGCCTGTACACGGGGCGTGACGAGCTGGATCCGGAAAGCGAGTGAATGGCCAAACAGCTGAGCTTTGATCTTCCGGCGATGACGGCGCTGGGGCGCGAGGATTTTTTCGTATCTCCCGCGAATGCGCTGGCCGTCGCAATGATCTCGGCCAATTCTTGGCCGGGCAACAAGCTGGTCCTGAGCGGCCCGGCCGGATCGGGCAAAACCCATCTTGCGCATGTCTGGGCCGCCGAGACAGGCGGGCGTATCGTGCAGGCCTCTGATCTGAAACACGAAGATGTTCCCGCACTTGCGCAAAGTCCCGTGGCGGTCGAGGACATCCCGATGATCGCCGGGGATATAGACCAGCAGAAAACCCTGTTTCACCTCCACAATCTGGTTCTGGCCGAGGGGCATGCCCTGCTGATGACCGGGCGCCTTGCCCCCAAATACTGGGAACTGCCGCTGGCAGACCTGCAAAGCCGGGTGGAAGGTGCCCATCATGTGGCGCTTGATCCGCCCGATGATGCCTTGCTGTGCGCGGTTCTGGCCAAGCTGTTCGTCGACCGACAGCTGAACCCGGGCCCGGACGTCATCGCCTACCTCGTCAAGCACATGGATCGCCGGTTTGAAACCGCAGCCGACGTGGTGGCGCAACTGGATCAGGTCGCCTTGGCAGAAAAGCGCGAGATAACACGGGCCTTGGCCGTGCGCGTTCTGAACAACGAAATCGATACGGCGGTTTCCGGTGATTGACCCGTGGGGTCCGATTTCGCATCCTGCGCGAGGCAACGTTGGGGAGATCATGGAACAGAGCGCTGCAAGGATCCCGGACTGGGGACCATTCGGAAGACCGCTGTTCGACCATCCGGGAATCCGCGATCTCTCGCGCGTTGGCGTGGTCGATGTCGGATCGAACTCGGTCCGGATGGTTATCTTTGACGGCGCGGCCCGGTCACCCGCTTATTTCTACAACGAAAAAGTCATGTGCGAGCTTGGCGCCGGGCTGTCGGAAACCGGCAGGCTAAACCCGCGCGGTCGCGTACGTGCGCTGGCGGCGCTGCGGCGCTTTGAACACCTGTCCCGCGATCTTGGCCTGCCCGGACTGCACGTTGTGGCCACCGCCGCCGTGCGCGAGGCGGAAGACGGTCCGGAGTTCTGTCAGGAGGTTCTGGCCGAGACAGGGCTGCATATCTCGGTCATCGACGGCGAGGAAGAGGCCCGATTGTCGGCTCAGGGTGTTCTGCTGGGCTGGCCGGGCGCCTACGGCCTAATCTGCGACATCGGCGGTTCGTCCATGGAGCTGGCAGAGATCGGCGGCGGATCGGTCGGACGGTGTGTGTCCTCGTCTCTGGGGCCGCTCAAACTCCGGGATATCAAGGGCGGACGCCGCGCCCGCAAGGCCCACATCAAGGAAACACTCGAGGCGCTTCGTGACCAGATGGGGCCGCAGCGCGACCGACTGTTCCTGGTCGGCGGAAGCTGGCGAGCCTTTGCAAGGTTGGACATGCTGCGCCGCGGATATCCGCTGAACGTGCTGCACGAGTACCGCATGACCACCAAGCAGGTGCGCGAAACGATCAAGTTCATCGAAAAGGGCGACCACGAACACCTGCGCTCTCAGGCTGGGGTGTCAAGCTCGCGGATGGCCCTGATTCCGTATGCCATGGACGTGCTGTCGCGGCTGATCCGCACCTTCAAACCCAAAGACATCGCAATATCCAGCTACGGTATCCGCGAGGGCCTGCTGTATGAGCAGATGCCCCAGATTCTGCGGGATTGCGACCCTTTGATCGAGGCCTGCCGGTTCTCGGAGCAAAAGGACGCTCGGCTGCCTGGTTTCGGGCCGCACCTTTATGATTTCGTGATGCCGCTGTTCCGGTCCGCCCCTCCGGCCCGAGTTCGGCTGATCAAAGCGGCCTGCCTGCTGCACGATGTCAGCTGGCGCGCCCACCCCGATTATCGGGCCGAGGTCTGTTTCGACAATGTGACTCGCGCCAACCTGGGCGGCCTGAAACACTCGGAACGTGTCTTCATCGGACTTGCCCTGCAGCATCGTTACCGGAACAAGCGAGAGGGCAACCGCTTCGCCCCTCTGTACGAACTGCTGGACGAGCGCGACCAGAAGCAGGCCGAGATTCTGGGAAAGGCCATGCGTTTTGGCGCAATGCTGTGGATGCAAAACGATGCGGCCACTGGCAAGCTGCGCTTCTACCCCAAGAAGCGCGAACTGGAGTTTTATCTGCCCAAGTCGCTCAGCCCTTTGTTCAACGAAGTGGCCGAGGCAAGATTCGAGTCACTGGCGAACGCGCTGAAATCGCGCCCGATCGTCAAAATGCAAGGCTGATCCGGACGATCAGATGTCCGTTGCACCTTCGTCGTCCTCTTTGGGAGCAACCTCATCGGGCTGGTCGGGAACGTCCGGTTTCCTGCGGATGATAATGTCGCCATTGGGCAGCATTTCGGGCGCCTCATAGGCGCTCCAATCCTTGACCTTGCCGCCGATCTCGGCAAGGGCCGGGCCCATCTCCTCGATAAAGGACTGCATGGCCGGGCCGAATTGCTCGGCAAGCCCCAGAAGATCCTCGAGCGCGGGCTCCATTTCCTTTCGCAGGCCCTCGAAGAACAGCTCGGCCCCCTGCTCCATCAGGGACTTGCCGCCTTCGTCCTGGGCCGCGGCCGGCGCGGCAATAAGGGCCGTGGCACCTATCAGCATCAATCGTCTCATGACCTGAAATATAAGTGGCGGGAACAGTTGTTGAAAGGGTCAGATGTCGATGTCCAGCGTCACCGGAAAATGATCTGAGGCCGTGACCAAGGCATCGCGCAACTCTGGCACCGTCCAGCAGTGTTCGTCCCGGAACGGGTGCCAGATGCGCCAGACCGGATTGCGGACCCTCAGATCCTCGCTGATCATGATGTAGTCCAACAAAGCCTCAAGATATTGGCCTTCCTTCGGGCGGGCAAAGCGCGCGGTCGATGGGATCCAGCCCGGCCGAGGTCGAAGCGCCTGTGCGGGATGCGGATCGTACAGGCCGGTTTCCAGAAGGATTTCCACCGATGACCGCCCGAAAAGATGTTCGAATTCATCCAATCCCGGCCCGTCATTCAAATCGCCCAGCAAGATCACCGGTTCAGCAGCGGCTATGTGCGCGCGCACCCGACGCGACAGCCACACAGCCTGCGCCAACTGCTTGCGGCGGTTGGCGATAGAGATGCGCAAGGCTTCGTCGCGCGATTGGGCACCGTGCGGTGCCTTGGACTTCAGATGTGCACCGATCAACCGGAACTCGAACCCGGCCCGGGTTCGGACCGCCAGTTCCATGGGTGGTTTTGAAAACCGCACCAGATCCTCGGTCGCGTCAATGTCCAGATCGATCCGAAACTCGCGGTCAAAGCGTGGGAGATCGTCGGGATCGTGGCCGCCATCTTGCACTCCTTTCGGGTCGTGCCTGGCGGTCAGGGCATCGGGGTCATACAGGAGGGCCAACTCCTGATGCGTATCGTTGGCGAAACCCATGATCGCATTGGATGTACGCAGATCGAACGTCTCGGCGAAATGCTGCAAGGCGCGCACCGTGTTTTGCGATTTGCCCGTATTCGGCGCCTCGACGATCAGCATGGCGTCGGCGTCGACGGCGGTCAGCACCGTCGCAATGGCCTCGATCTGCTGTGCCTTGGTGACATTGTGCCGACCCGACCAGCTGTCATCGACAACCAGTTCATCATTGCGGTCGAACAAATTGGCGAACCATTCGATATTGTAGGTCGCCAGACGCATCTTCTCAGACCCGCGCGCCGTTGATTTCATCCCAGGCGCGGTTGATATCGATCATCTTTTTCTCGGCAAGGCGAATTGCCTCTTCTGGAACACCACGGGCCATCATCGCATCTGGATGTGTGTCACGTACAAGCCTGCGCCAGATTTTTCGGATCTCGGGTAGTGGAGTGTCAGGGGTCACGCCCAGAACGATATAAGGATCCTTGGGCGCATCTGGAACGAAGCGCGCACGCAGGGCTTTGAACTGTGCATCGGTCTGGCCGAAAATCCGCGCCACATCCTCCAGAAACTCGTTCTCGTTGGGGTGATAGAATCCGTCCGCCATGGCGATGTGAAACAGCCCCTCCATGAGGTCGCACAGGGTGGTGCTGTCTTCGGCGAACATGCGCGCGATCTTGCGTGCGTATTCCTGATACCCGGCCACATCCGTCCGGGCCATGTTGAACACGCGCGCCGCGCCGGCCTCTTCCTCCGGCGGAATACGAAACACCTCGCGAAACGCGGTCACCTCGTCGCGGGTCACCTGCCCGTCCGCCTTGGCCATCTTTGCACCCAAGGCGATCACAGCAATCGCGAAGGCCACCGAACGTTCGGGCGGCGTGCGTAGCTTCTCAAAAACGGCCGTCAGGCTTTCACCTTTGGCAAGCGCGCTCAGCGCCTCGGATATGCGGGACCAGATCGACATGAGCGCACACTAGCGCGCCGAGTACGGACTGTCAGGTGCGACCATTCATTCCGGGGCCAGAATTTTCTGCATCAGCACAAGATCCAGCCAACGCCCCCATTTATGACCAACTTCCGGCATTCGGCCGACCGTCTCAAAACCGACCGCCGCATGAAAGGAAATCGCACCCGGGTTCTCGGCCGAGATTCCAGCGACCAGAACATGCACGCCTTGCGATCGCGCCACCTCCTCCAAGGTTCGGATCAGCGCGCGACCCGCGCCCCGCCCCCGACCTTCAGGAGCCAGCAGGATGGTGTGTTCCCGGCTGTGCGCATATCCGGGACCCGAGCGAAAACGGCCATAAGTCGCAAATCCCACGACACGGCCGTCAAGTTCGGCAACTTGGAACGCCAGCCCTCGCTCGTCGATATCCCGCGCGATTTCTTCGGGGCTTCGCTCGGTCGTGGTAAACGTGATCAGCGTCTCGCGGATGATCGAATTGGTGATCTCTGCAATTTCAGCCGCATCCCGGGGCAAAGCAGGGCGAATGATCATTCCAGCACCCGCGGTCCGTGCGGCGTTTCAAATTCAGCCCGCAAAGCTGCAGGCCCGGAATCGAAAACTACCCTGTCTAGCGGACCGAGCAATTGCGCCAAATCCAGCGCGTCCGGGTGAAAGACCACCAGCCGCCGCAGGTGGCAGCCACTGGCCCGCAGCATGCCAGCCGGATGCAAGTCACCTTGCCATTGAATCAAGGCGGGAAACAAGTTGTCGAACGGCAAACGCCCCGATCCCGGCACCGCCATCCTCCACCGCAAGGCACCACGATCAAGGTCATGGATATCGCCTATGTCGATTGAGAAGCCATCGACATAGGCCTGCAGATCCGAAACCTGACAGACCCAGTTGCTGAGCCGCGGCGGCCCCGAGAAACGATCAAGATCAAACCAACGTGGCCGCCCAGGATCGGCAGCTTCCGGGTCAATCGCGATCGCTTCAAGATACAGGCCCTCGTCCAGCCCAAGAAGCTTGTTGTAGGTGCCGAATTTTCCATGTTTGCCACCGGGCACCATCGGAATACCCAAGGCCTGCTCTACATGCGCGACCGCCTCGTCCAAGGTCGACGCGGCCACCGCCAGATGATCAAGCTCCATAATTGCGCCTCCAGCGTCAAAAACCGACCTCATGCCATCGGATACCATGAAAAGCCTGACTTGGGCACTTCATCTGACACCAAACATCCCCGCAGGCGATGCCCGAGGCCACAGGCATCGCGCACAAGGGGGCAGAAAGCCCCCCAAAGTCACAGCTCAGGCGCGCGCCTCGCGGATCAGGCGCAGAATGTCCTGCGCCGCCTCGGGGATGTTGGTCCCCGGCCCGAAGATCGCCTTGACCCCATGGTCGTACAAGAACTGATAATCTTGCTGAGGGATGACGCCACCACAAATCACGATGATATCTTCGGCGCCGGCCTTTTTCAGTTCTTCCACCAGTTGCGGTGCCAGCGTCTTGTGGCCCGCCGCCTGGCTGGAAATGCCAACCACATGCACGTCGTTGTCGATCGCGTCCTGCGCGGCCTCGGCCGGGGTCTGGAACAGCGGACCGACGTCCACGTCGAAACCGATATCGGCAAACGCGGTGGCGATCACCTTGGCCCCGCGGTCGTGACCGTCTTGGCCCATCTTGACCACCAGAAGACGCGGGCGGCGGCCCTCTTCCTCGGCAAATTCCTCGATCGATTTCTGGATGGCGGCAAAGCCTTCGTCACCTTCGTAAGCTGCGCCATAGACACCAGCCAGCGTTTTCACTTCGGCCCGATGACGACCGAATTCCTTTTCCATTGCCATGCTGATCTCTCCTACGGTTGCGCGGGCACGCGCGGCCTCGACCGCGGCTTCCAGCAGGTTGCCCCCCTCTTTCGCGCGCCGGGTCAGTTCGTCCAGCGCGGCCTGACAGGCGGCCTCGTCCCGGGTCGCGCGGATGCGTTCCAGCCGGGCGATCTGCGCCTCGCGGACGGCCTGGTTGTCGACCTCGAGGATCTCGATCGGATCTTCCTTTTCCTTGCGGTACTTGTTGACGCCTACGATTACTTCTTCGCCACGGTCGATCATGGCCTGACGGCGCGCGGCGCTTTCCTCGATCCGCAGCTTGGGCATGCCGCTGGCAACCGCCTTGGTCATGCCGCCCATCTCCTCGACCTCTTCCATCAGGGCCCAGGCTTTTTCGACCAGTTCATTGGTCAAGCTTTCCAAATAGTAGGAGCCGGCCAACGGATCGACCACATCGGTAACGCCGGTTTCCTCCTGCAACACCAACTGTGTATTCCGCGCAATTCGGGCCGAGAAATCGGTGGGCAGAGCAATCGCTTCATCCAGCGCGTTGGTATGCAGCGACTGTGTGCCCCCCAACACCGCGCTCATCGCCTCATATGCGGTGCGGATCACGTTGTTGTACGGGTCTTGCTCCTGCAGCGAAACGCCCGAGGTCTGGCAATGGGTGCGCAGCATCTTCGAGCGGTCCGACTTGGCCCCGAATTCGGTCATCACCCGGTGCCACAGCGTACGCGCGGCGCGCAGCTTGGCGATCTCCATGAAAAAGTTCATGCCGATGGCAAAGAAGAACGACAGACGGCCAGCGAACTTGTCCACGTCCATTCCCGCGTCGATGGCAGCGCGCACATATTCGCGCCCGTCGGCCAGAGTGTAGGCCAGTTCCTGCACCAGGTTCGCCCCGGCCTCCTGCATGTGGTAGCCTGAGATCGAGATCGAGTTGAACTTGGGCATCTCGTTCGAGGTGTACTCAATGATGTCCGAGATGATCCGCATCGAGGGCTCGGGCGGGTAGATATAGGTGTTGCGGACCATGAACTCCTTCAGAATGTCGTTCTGAATGGTGCCCGCAAGGACCGACTTGTCATGGCCCTGCTCTTCGCCGGTGACGATGAAATTGGCCAGAATCGGAATCACCGCGCCGTTCATCGTCATCGAGACCGAGACCTGATCCAGCGGAATGCCGTCGAACAGGATCTTCATGTCCTCGACACTGTCGATCGCCACCCCGGCCTTGCCCACATCGCCCACCACGCGCGGGTGGTCGCTGTCATAGCCGCGGTGCGTGGCCAGATCGAAGGCGACCGAAACGCCCTGCTGACCGGCCGCGAGGTTGCGGCGGTAGAAGGCATTCGATTCTTCGGCCGTGGAAAAACCTGCATATTGGCGGATGGTCCACGGGCGGCCCGCATACATGGTTGCCTTCACTCCGCGTGTGAACGGCCCGAAGCCGGGCAGCGACCCGATATGCGGCAGGTTCTCTATGTCGTCCTGCGTGTAAAGCGGCTTGACCTCGATCCCCTCCAGCGTCGTCTTGGTGAGGTCTTCGACAGGGCGCCCACGCAACTCTTTTTCGGCCAGGGCGCGCCAATCCTTCGTATCGGTCATAGCGTAATCCTCTTGTCTGTTCCCGTCGCGGGCCCGAATGGCGCGCCGAGGGGCTGGGTATGAATATGGAGGGGCCGACCCGGCGCACGGCAGGTTCGATCATTCAATTTTTTGATCGTCGCACGCATTTCGCCGGTCGCATTCGCGGCAACTGGGTCTATATTCAATGGAACAGGAGACCACATGACCCGCACGCTTGCCCTTGTTTTGTCAGCTTTTTTGCCTGTGGCTGCCGTCGCCGCCGACGGTGCGGCCCCGGATGAAACCGCATATATCCGGCCAGCCGGAGACAGCGATCTGAACGAGTTTCTGTGGACACACCGCCCCATAGTGGTGTTTGCCGATACGCCAGCCGATCCCCGGTTCCAGCAGCAGATCGACATGTTGCTGGAGGGCGAAGACATGATGCGTGACCGGGATGTCATCGTGCTGACCGACACCGACCCTTCGGCGCGATCCCCGATCCGGACGCAACTGCGCCCGCGTGGGTTCGCTATGGTCTTCGTCGACAAGGACGGTGTGGTGAAGCTGCGCAAGCCCACGCCGTGGAGCGTGCGCGAGATCAGCCGGTCCATCGACAAGACCCCCCTGCGCGAACGCGAAGTCCGCGAGCGACGCGAGGGGCGCTGACGACCCAGACCCGCCCGGCGCAAGGGGTCTGCCACGCCCGCCTCATCCGCACCGACGGTGCAGATGGCGGCAAAACGGGCGAAACCCACATTTTCCGGGCAAGCGCACATGGGCGTTATTCGAACTCCATGATCACGTCATCGACGGCGAGGCTGTCGCCCGGACCGGCGTTGATCTTGGAGACCACACCCCGGCGCTCGGCGCGCAGGATGTTCTCCATCTTCATCGCCTCGACCGTGCACAGCGCCTGACCTTCCTGCACCTCTTGCCCGACCTCGACATCGATCTTCACGATCAGGCCCGGCATCGGGCACAGCAGCATCTTCGAGGTGTCTGGCGGCAGTTTCTCGGGCATCAGCTTGGCCAGTTCGGCTGCGCGCGGCCGGCGCACATGCACCTTCAGGTCCGCGCCCCGGTTGCGGATGCGGAAACCGCCCGAGATCTTGCCCACCTTCAGCACGAGCGGGCTGCCGTCCACGTCCAGAACCGCAAGCTGGTCGCCGGGCGTCCAGTCCGAACTGACGCGCAGGGCGGCGCCGTCCTCGAACTTGACCGTGGCACCGTCACGGTCCGCATTCACCTGCACGGCATATTCCTGCCCCTGCAGCGTGACCACCCAACGCTTGCCGACCTTGCGTTCGTGGTTGTCCATCCGGCCCGAAACGCGAGTGCGGCGGATCTCGGCCACCCGGTGCATCGCCGCGCACGAGGCCGCAATGCGGCGCAGGTCGCCTTCGGGCAGTTCTACACCGTTGAACCCATCGGGGTATTCCTCGGCGATGAATGCGGTGGTCATGTCACCACTGACGAATTTGGGGTGATCCATCACCGCCGACAGGAACGGCAGGTTGTGGCCGATGCCTTCGACCTCGAAACTGTCCAGCGCCACGCGCATCGCCTCGATCGCCTGCTCGCGGGTCGGCGCCCAGGTGCACAGCTTGGCGATCATCGGGTCATAGTACATGCTGATCTCGCCGCCCTCATAGACGCCGGTATCGTTGCGCACGGCTGTCTCGCCACTGGGCGCACCGCCCTGCCATTTGCCGTTTTCCAGTAGCGGCCCCGCGGCCACCTCCTGCGGTGGACGATAGCGGGTCAGCCGCCCGATCGAGGGCAGGAAGTTGCGATAAGGATCCTCGGCATACAGCCGATTCTCGATGGCCCAGCCGGTGAGCTTGACGTCGTCCTGGGTGATCGACAGCGGCTCGCCCGCGGCGACGCGGATCATCTGTTCGACCAGATCGACACCGGTGATCAACTCGGTCACCGGGTGTTCCACCTGCAGGCGGGTGTTCATTTCCAGGAAGTAGAAATTCTTATCGCCATCCACGATGAATTCCACCGTGCCCGCGCTGGCATAGCCCACGGCCTTGGCCAGCGCCACGGCCTGCTCGCCCATCGCGCGGCGGGTCGCCTCGTCCAGGAAGGGCGACGGGGCCTCTTCCACCACTTTCTGGTTGCGGCGCTGGATCGAGCATTCACGCTCGCCCAGATAGATGCCGTTGCCATGCGTGTCGCACAGAACCTGAATTTCGATGTGGCGCGGCTGCGTCACGAATTTCTCGATGAAGATCCGGTCGTCGCCGAAGGAATTTGCCGCCTCGTTCTTGGACGACTGGAAACCCTCGCGCGCCTCTTCGTCGTTCCAGGCGATGCGCATGCCCTTGCCGCCGCCGCCGGCGCTGGCCTTGATCATCACCGGATAGCCGATCTGCTGGCTGATCTTCACCGCCTCGTCCGCATCCTCGATCAGGCCCATGTATCCGGGAACGGTGCTGACATCGGCCTCCTGCGCGATCTTCTTCGAAGTGATCTTGTCACCCATGGCCTCGATCGCCCCTTTCGGGGGTCCCACGAACACAACGCCTTCGGCCTCGAGCGCTTCGGCGAATTTCGCGTTTTCGGACAGGAAGCCATAGCCCGGATGCACCGCCTGCGCGCCGGTCTGGCGGATAGCGTCCATCACCTTGTCGATCACGATGTAGGACTGGTTCGCCGGCGGGGGGCCGATGTGAACCGCCTCGTCGGCCATTTCCACATGCAACGCGTGCTTGTCGGCATCCGAGTAGATGGCGACAGTGCCGATTCCCATTTTCCGAGCGGTCTTGATGACCCGGCAGGCAATCTCGCCTCGGTTGGCGATCAGGATCTTGTTGAACATGGAACGTCCTCTGTCTTTGTGTTCTGGACAAACGAAAACGCCGTTGCCGGGCTGATGCCCCGCAACGGCGTTCCGTCAAATGATGACCGGGACGGCGCGCGCCCCGGAAAACCGGTATCAGTTACAGTTGTTTTGCGTCTTGCAATACAGCACGTTGCCGGCCGCACCGACCGCAGCCCCAAGGATCGGGTCCGCGCTGAGAACCGCAGCCCCGACAGCCCCGACTCCGCCGCCAAGCAGCGCCTGTTCCCCGGTTGAATCACCGCAGGCTGCCAACCCGCCACAGGTTGCGAGCGCAAGGAAAACTCGTGAGATTCGCATGTATACTGCCCCTTTTGGTTTCTTGTCGAATTGAACAGCAAATGCCTGAAACGGGCTTTGTTATTCAATATCAAACGGGGTGAAACAGGGCTTTGCGCAGGTTTTTGCCGCCTTGGGTCCGCAGTACGGCCAAAGAAAAGCGCGGGCAGGTCTGTGTTGGAAACACGGTCCTGCCCGCGGAAGGAAGGGGTACGGAATAGTAGGTGCATGTGCGGCGCAGGCAAAGTCGAGCCGCACGGCCCGTTCACCTTGCACAGCAAAAATGCGGCCGCCAACGGATCAATTGCAACGCCGGAAATTCCGGCTGGAAATTGCCCATTCCCGGAAACGGCGCGCAGGTTCGTGCCGAAAGAGCCCGGTTTGCAACGGGTTCCGGCACAGACTTCAGCCATCACTGGGCGCCGACTGGACCGCATACCCGGTCGCCGCCGGATCGTGCGCCAAGCAGATGAACCCATAATATTTGGCTGAAGGCTCATGCTGAACTACGCCTCCCCACCGAAGATATCGGGGAAGGATTGCCGCGCGGTCTCAAAGTCGATCTTCAGCAACGCATCATAGCTGGCCGGATCGAACGGATCCTCGGCAGGCACGACCTCGCGCCCAAACAGCCAGCTGAGGCGACCAGCGTCCAGATTTCCGCGTTCAAACGGCTGATCCCCGAAATGCTCCCACAAAGCTTCGAGGAATGCCGTATCGGCACGCTTGTCCGCGGCTTTTCGGTCCCGATAGCGTTCACGACGGGTCAATGGCGTCACGCCCTTGGGGTTTGCCCGGCGGATCGTGAACTGGAAATCGGTTCCCGGCAGCCGTCCGGGGAAACCACGGTGCTTCAACATGCCGGCACCTCGTTCAAAAAACCGGTCCGCGACGGGCACCCGCGCAGGGATGAATGTGTCATGCGTGTCTCCAAAGCCGCATCAGTTTCTCGGAATGCTCCGACGACATGAGATCGGGAAATCATGTTCAGAGTCCCTCCCAGATACATGCGGATTGCTCCAACCGGTAGGCTTCAAAATACTGCGTCGCGTCCGGAGACGAGTTGCCGAATTCCACCGGGCGGTCGGACAGCGAGATCACGACCCGCGCCGGGCTGAGTTGATGGTGCGCGACATAAGGAATGGCCAGTGTCTGACACAGATGCTCCATGTCGGTCGCGGCCACGTCATAGCCGATACCGCCCACCTCATCGCCGATCTTGGGTGCGACAAATCGAAACCGCAGCCAGAGTTCGCCGGGGTTGGTATCGACCAGAACGTCCTCAAGTGTCACCGGCTGGCCGGATGGAACCGGCAACAGGTTCCCGTCCTGCGCGAAACCGGGCGATCCAAAACACATGAAAGCCAGAACAAGAGCGCGACCCCGGACCTGCCACAGGCAGGCTCCTCCTTCCGGGGTCGCAGGCGCCAGGATCATCTCCTGCGCTGTTTCGTATCTGGTGGCTGGGATCATGAAACGGTTTTGTGTCAGCGGTCAATCGGGAACATTCGTGGATCGAACCGGGGCAAAGCGACCCGGCTGATTACAGCGGAATGTTGTCGTGTTTCTTCCAAGGGTTCTTCAGCTGCTTGTTGCGCAGGCTGGCAAAGGCCCGCGACACACGGCGGCGCGTCGAGTGCGGCATGATCACCTCGTCGATGAAGCCGCGTTCGGCGGCGACAAACGGGTTGGCGAACCGATCCTCATAGTCCTGGGTGTGCTTCGCGATCTTGTCCGGATCTCCCAGATCGGCGCGGTGGATGATTTCGGTTGCTCCTTTCGCGCCCATCACCGCGATTTCGGCGGTTGGCCAGGCATAGTTGAAATCACCGCGCAGGTGCTTTGACGCCATGACGTCATAGGCGCCGCCGTAAGCCTTGCGGGTGATCACGGTCACCTTGGGCACAGTCGCTTCGCCATAGGCAAACAACAGTTTGGCGCCATGTTTGATGACACCGCCATATTCCTGACTGGTGCCGGGCAAAAAGCCGGGAACGTCCACCAGGGTCAGGATCGGAATCTCAAAACAGTCGCAGAACCGTACAAACCGTGCGGCCTTGCGGCTGCTGTCAATGTCCAGACACCCCGCCAGAACCATCGGCTGGTTTGCCACCACGCCGACGGTCTGCCCCTCAAGCCGAATGAAACCAGTGATGATGTTTTTCGCGAAATCCTCCTGGATTTCATAGAAATCACCCTCATCGGCTACCTTGGTGATCAGTTCCTTCATGTCGTAGGGGGTGTTGGGGTTTTCCGGGACCAGCGTGTCCAGAGAAGTCTCAATCCGCCCCGGCTCGTCAAAGAACGGGCGCACGGGCGGCTTTTCCCGGTTGTTGAGCGGCAGGAAGTCCACCAGTCGCCGCACCTCGGCCAGCGCCTCGACATCGTTTTCGAAAGCGCCATCAGCCACACTGGACTTCTTGGTATGGGTCGACGCCCCGCCCAGTTCTTCGGCGGTGACGACCTCGTTGGTGACGGTCTTCACCACGTCGGGGCCAGTCACGAACATATAGGAAGTGTCTTTGACCATGAAGATGAAGTCGGTCATCGCCGGGCTGTAGACCGCGCCACCGGCACAGGGACCCATGATCACTGAGATCTGCGGCACCACACCCGAGGCCATGATGTTGCGCTGGAACACCTCGGCATAGCCCGCCAGCGAGGCGACACCTTCCTGGATTCGCGCCCCTCCCGAGTCGTTGATGCCGATTACAGGCGCGCCGTTCTGCATGGCCATATCCATGATCTTGCAGATCTTCTGCGCATGCGTTTCCGACAGAGACCCGCCAAACACCGTAAAGTCCTGGCTGAACACATAGACCATGCGGCCATTGATCGTACCCCAGCCGGTCACAACGCCATCCCCGGCAGGTTTTTGTTTTTCCATGCCGAAATCGGTGCAGCGATGGGTCACGAACATGTCGAACTCTTCAAAGCTGCCCTCATCGACCAGCAGCTCGATCCGCTCGCGCGCCGTCAGCTTGCCCCGCGCATGCTGCGCATCGATCCGTTTTTGCCCGCCACCCAGGCGCGCGTCCTCACGGCGGTTCTCAAGCTCGGCAAGGATGTCCTTCATCACGATTTTCCCCTGTCAAATTTGTGGCGACAATATAGATTGCTCCGCATCACCCAAAGGCCTTTTCGGCAAATTTGCAAATTTTTGGCAATTACATTTCTGAGAATTGCAAATCAGTTAATGTTTGTGCATCGGCATGGCCTTTCCCGAATACCGGAATTATGAGTGAACCATGCAGTTCAGTTCCACGTCTACGCACCGCTCTCCACCCAAGCTGCTAACGCTTGTCCTGCTGTCGGGACTGTCGGCGCTCAGCATGAACCTGTTCCTTCCCAGCCTGCCTTTCATGGCAGCCTATTTTGAGGCCGACTACAAGGTCATGCAGCTTTCGATTGCGTTGTATCTGCTGATCAACGCCGTTCTGCAGATTCTGATCGGTCCGATCGCCGACAAGGCCGGGCGGCGACCGGTGTTGCTGTGGGGTCTGGTGCTGTTTCTGCTGGCAACGCTGGGGTGCATCTACGCCCCAAACGTCGAGACATTTCTTGCCTTCCGCATGGGGCAGGCCGTTATCGTCGTGGGGATCGTCCTCAGCCGCGCAGCGGTGCGCGATATGTATGACCAGGATCAGGCCGCATCCATGATCGGTTATGTCACCATGGGCATGGCCGTCGTGCCGATGATCGGACCGGCCATCGGGGGTATTCTGGAGGAAAGCTTTGGCTGGAAGGCCAATTTCTGGCTGCCTTTCGGACTGGCCGCCTTCGCGCTGGCGCTGACCTATCATGACTTCGGAGAAACCTCGGCCAAGAGCGGCAAAACCCTGATCCAACAGTTTCGGGAGTATCCAGAGCTGCTGACTTCTCCGCGGTTCTGGGGGTATTCGCTGTCATCCGCGTTGTCGTCTGGCGCGTTCTTCGCCTATCTGGGTGGCGCGCCTTTCATCGGCACCGAGATCTTTGGCCTGACCGCCGCAGAAGTCGGAATCTATTTCGGCGCCCCTGCTGTCGGCTACTTCTTCGGGAACTTCATCAGCGGCCGGTACTCAGTGCGCTATGGCGTGAACCGGATGGTGCGCTGGGGCTGCTGGCTGAACGCAATCGGCGTCGCGTTGTCGGCGGTTCTGTTTCTGGCCGGTTTGGGCTCGGCGCTCAGCTTTTTCGGGTTTATGACATTCGTCGGCTTGGGCAACGGCATGTCGATCCCGAATGCAACCGCCGGATCGCTTTCCGTGCGACCACATCTGGCTGCGACCGCATCCGGGCTAAGTGGCGCGATCATGCTGGGCGGCGGCGCAGCTCTCAGCGCCCTGGCCGGTGCGATGCTGACCAATGAAACCGGCGCCATGCCGCTGTTGTGGTTGATGTTGGCCACATCGGTTCTGGCCATCGTCGCGATCAGCAGCGTGATCTGGCGGGAACGTCAACTCGGCATCTAGCCATCTTGCACCCGGGACTTTGCAAAGTTAGCCTGCGCAGGCGGAATAACTGCAAAGAAAACCCGATGGCCACTCAGAAACTCTACGCAGGTGCAAAGCTGCGCGAAATGCGGACGCGTCTGACGCTGACGCAAAAGGAATTTGCCGCCAAGCTGGGTGTTTCCCTGCCCTATCTGAACCAGATGGAGAACAACAACCGGCCGATCTCGACCACGGTTGTTCTGGCGCTGGCGCAGGAATTCGGCATGGATGTAACCGAGCTGAGCACCGGCGACAGCGAGCGTCTGGTCTCGGACATGCGCGAGGCGTTGGCCGATCCTGTCTTCGCGGATGCCATCCCCCCTCTGGCGGACCTGCGGCTAACGGCGTCCAATGCCCCCGCATTGGCGCGGTCCTTCATCGAGCTGCACAAAGCTTACCGGCAGACCCACGAGAGGCTCGCCTCGCTGGACGAGGCCCTCGGACGCGAGGACGCGCGCATTCAGGCCAGCCCGTGGGAAGAGGTGCGCGATTTCTTTCACTACTGCGACAACTACATCGACGCGGTCGATCGGGCCGCTGAACGGTTCGCCGCCCGCGCCGAAGGACCGGGAGGCATCCGACAGGCAGCACTGGACAGCCTAAAGGAACGCGGAGTTCAGGTGATGTTCGAAGACATTCCCGCCCTGCGCAGCTATGACAACGCTACAAAAACTTTGCGCCTGTCCTCGCGCGCTGCGCCGCAGACCCAGGTCTTTCAACTGCTGCTGCAGGTCGCCCTGATCAGTCAGGACAAGCTTCTCGAGGCCACGCTGGACTTTGCCAAGTTTCAAAGCGAGGAAGCCCGCTCGATCGCCAAGATCGGCCTCGCAAACTATTTCGCCGGCGCGTCGCTGATGCCCTACACTGCCTTTCTGTCAGCGGCCCAGGAGGACCGGCACGATCTTGAACTGCTGAGCAACCGGTTCGGCGCTTCGATCGAGCAGGTTGCCCACCGCTTGTCCACCCTTCAGCGACCAGGCGCCAAGGGCATCCCGTTCTTCTTTGTGCGGGTCGATCAGGCGGGCACGATCACCAAACGCCATTCGGCCACCCGGCTGCAATTTGCGCGGTTCGGCGGGGCCTGCCCGCTTTGGAACGTGCACCGGGCTTTCGAAACGCCCGGTCATTTCCTGCTGCAATTGGCGGAAACACCCGACGGGGTTCGGTATATCTCGATCGCGCGGGACGTGTCGAAATCGGGCGGGTCCTTCGGCGCGCCAGTGCGCCGTTATGCCATCGCCCTTGGGTGTGAGGTCCGGCACGCCGAAGCACTGGTCTATGCCGACAATCTGGATATCAACAACACCAGCGCCTACGAACCGATTGGGATTTCCTGCCGCATCTGCGAACGCCAGACCTGCCACCAACGGTCCGTCCCACCGCTGGAGCGCCGACTGAAGATCGACGCCCATACGCGCGGCACGCTGCCCTACGAAGTTACCTGAGCCGAACAACGGAAAAGGGCAGGATCAGTTCCCGCCCTTTTTTGGCTCACGCTTTGCTCAGGATCGACCAGATCTGGTCCTTGAGCGCGGCCCGCTTTTTGCGCAGTTCGCCCTCGGCCAGGTCTTCCATCGGCTCAACATTGGTTTCCGCCCGATGCACCATACGGTTGAGTTCGTGATATTCGTCCGCAAGCCGGGCGAAATGGGCATCGGTCTGCTTGAGCTGGCTCATCAGTTCAACCTTGTCCGGGAATTCCTCGGCCAGTTCATGCGGGGTATGGGACATTCCTGCTCGCTCCTTGAGTTTGGTTTCGCACTACAGCTAGACCCTAATACCAAAGCTGACTTTGACTCGGATCAATTGGAAGGGGAATGTTTCCCTCGCGGTCGCATCCCCCTTACCGACAATGCATTCAACGCTGCGCCTCGGCCCATTTGGGGTGGATCCACGGCCGGTCATTGGACCGGGGCAGCGGGTCTTTGCCCAGCAAATGATCCGACATCTTTTCGCCCACCATAATCGACGGCGCGTTCAGGTTGCCGTTGGTGATCTGCGGGAACACCGAGCTGTCCGCCACACGCAACCCATCCACCCCGATGACACGGCCCTGCGGGTCGACGACCGCGTTTGGGTCGTCCGCCCGCCCCATGCGGCAGGTGCCGCAGGGGTGATAGGCGCTCTCGGCATGTTCGGCGATGAAAGCGTTCAGTTCTTCGTCGGTCTGCACGTCCGCACCGGGCTGGATCTCTTTGCCCGCATAGGGTTTGAACGCGTCCTGGCCGAAAATCTCGCGGGTCAGGCGGATGCAGGTGCGGAAATCCTCCCAGTCCTGCTCGGTGCTCATGTAGTTGAAGTGGATCACCGGCGCGTCCTCGGGCTTGGCCGAGCGCAGCGTCACCGCCCCGCGCGAGGGTGAACGCATCGGCCCGACATGCGCCTGGAAGCCATGCCCCTCGGCTGCGGCCTTGCCGTCATAACGCACGGCGATGGGCAGGAAGTGGTACTGGATATCCGGGTACTCGACCCCTGGCTTCGACCGGATGAACGCCGCGCTTTCAAATTGGTTCGACGCGCCAAGACCGGTCTTGGTGAACAGCCACTGCGCCCCGATCAGGCCCTTGCCGAAAAGGTTCCAGTATTTGTACAGCGTGATCGGCTGCAGCGAGGCCTGCTGGATATACAGTTCCAGGTGATCCTGCAGGTTCGCGCCCACGCCGGGCCGGTCGGCGACCACGTCGATGCCGTGCTCGGCCAGATGCGCGGCCGGTCCGATCCCCGACAACATCAGAAGCTTGGGCGAGTTGATCGACGAGGCCGCCAGCACCACCTCGCGCCGGGCGCGCACGATCTGCGTGCGGCCACCGCGGATCAGTTCAACCCCGGTTGCGCGGCCGCCCTCGATCACGACGCGCGTGGCGAGGCCCCGGACGATGTCACAGTTTGGCCGTTTCAGCGCGGGCTTCAGATAGGCATTGGCCGCCGACCAGCGCCGCCCTTTCCAGACGGTCTGCTCCATCGGGCCGAAGCCTTCCTGTTTCTCGCCGTTGTAGTCGTCGGTCAACTCGTAGCCCGCCTGCCGCCCGGCCTCGACGAAGGCCTTGAACAGAGGGTTCTTGCGCGGCCCTCGCGACACATGCAGCGGGCCGTCGGTTCCGCGCCATTTCGGGTCACCGCCATGGCCACCGTCGTGCCAGCTTTCCATCCGTTTGAAATAAGGCAGAACATCCGCAAAGGACCAGCCATCCGCGCCCATATCGGCCCAGGTGTCAAAGTCGCGCGCATGGCCGCGCACATAGACCATCCCATTGATCGAGGACGACCCCCCGATCACCTTGCCACGCGGGCAGGCCAGCCGCCGGTTGTTCAGGTGGGGTTCGGGCTCGGACTGATAACCCCAGTCATAGATCGGCATGTTCATCGGATAACTCAGCGCCGCCGGCATCTGGATGAACGGCCCGGCATCGGTGCCGCCGTGCTCGATCACCAAAACCGAGGCCCCTGCCTCGCTGAGACGATAGGCCATCGCACATCCGGCGGATCCGGCGCCGACGATGACGAAATCTGCTTCCATGGTCGTGTCTCCATTGGCCCCAACCGGTGGCGCCGGATGTCCCGTGCGTTGCCACCGGTGGGCGTATCTTCAAAATTCGAAAGAGGTCATTCGCCGCGCGGGAAGCGCTGGCTTTCCTCAAGGTTGTCCAGATTCATGTGGTTGCGCATGTAGCGCTCGGACGCTTGCTGCAGCGGCTGATAATCCCACGGGTAATAGCCGCCCTGCCGCAGCGCCTCGTACACGACCCAGCGCCGCGCCTGGCTGGCGCGTACCTCGGCGTCGAACCGGTCAAGATCCCAGCGCGCCTCGGACTTGGCGCGCAGGGTTTGCAGCGTACCGGCGTGTTCGGGCTTGCCGGCCAGGTTCACCAACTCGTGCGGGTCGGCCTCGAGGTCGAACAGCTGATCGGGGTCCAGCGCGCAGCGGTTGTATTTCCACTTGCCATAGCGCATCGACACCAGCGGGGCATAAGACGCCTCGGCCGCGTATTCCATCAGAACCGGCGCCGCGCGCTCGGTGCCGTTGGCCAGCGGCACCAGGCTTTCGCCATCCGTCCACGGAGCGATCTCCGCCATGTCCACCCCCGCCAGTTCACCCAGCGTCGGGGTCACGTCTATCGTTGAAACCGGGGTGTCGATGCGGCCCGTCGGCAGGCCCGGCGCCGAGATCATCAGCGGCACCCGGGCCGAGCCTTCGTAGAAGTTCATCTTGAACCAAAGGCCCCGCTCGCCCAGCATGTCGCCGTGGTCCGAGACGAAGAGGATGATCGCCTCCTGCCGGGTGGACTCCAGCACTTCGAGAATCTCGCCGATCTTGTCGTCCAGATAGGTGATGTTGGCGAAATAGGCCCGGCGCGAGCGGCGGATGTCTTGTTCGGTGATGTCGAAACTGCGCCAGTCATTGGCGTCGAAGATGCGCTGGGAATGTGGATCTTGGTTTTCATAGCCAAGATCGCCGACCTCGGGCAGTAGGTGCTCGCAATCCTCGTACAGGTCCCAGTATTTGCGCCGCGCAACATAGGGGTCATGCGGGTGGGTGAAGCTGACGGTCACGCACCACGGGCGGTCATCCTTGCCGCGGGCCAGATCATACAGCTTGGCCTTGGCGTGATAGGCGACCTCGTCGTCATACTCCATCTGGTTGGTGATCTCGGCCACGCCGGCCCCGGTGACCGAACCCATGTTATGATACCACCAGTCGATGCGCTCGCCCGGTTTGCGGTAATCCGGGGTCCAGCCGAAATCGGCCGGATAGATGTCGGTGGTCAGGCGGTCCTCGAACCCGTGCAGCTGGTCGGGGCCGACGAAATGCATCTTGCCCGACAGGCAGGTGTAATAGCCCGCGCGGCGCAGGTGATGGGCATAGGTGGGGATGTCGCTGCGGAACTCGGCCGCGTTGTCATAGACCCCCGTGCGCGATGGCAACTGGCCCGACATGAAGCTGGCCCGCCCAGGCGCACACAGCGGCGAGGCCGTATAGGCATTGGCAAACCGCGTTGACCGCGCCACCAGTTTCTTGAGGTTGGGCGCGTGCAGCCACTCGGCGGGACCGTCGGGAAAGAGGGTACCGTTGAGCTGATCCACCATCAGGATCAGAATGTTGGGTCGTGTCATTTTTCGGCCTCGAGCAAGGTCGTCAGGACGCGCATGGCGTGGGAAACCGCCAGTTGCGGTTCCTCGGGCGCGGACAAAGCGGCGCGGATGTACAGACCGTCGATCAGAGCGATCATGTTCTCGGCCGCTTCGACCGGGTCCTTCATCAGCGGGCGCAACGCGTGGATCAGGTTGGACCGAATCCGCGCCTGATAGATCTGCCACAGGCGCAGCGCGTCATCGTTGGTCTGGGCCAGAACGTAAAAGGTCATCCACGCGGCGATCACGTCGGGCGTAAAGCAGGACGGCGCGAAACAGGCGCGGATGATGGCCTGGGCGCGCTGGTCCGGTGCCGCGGCCTTCAGTTCGGTTCGGGCTTCGGCGCCAAAATCGCCAAGGATGCGCCGCATCGCCGCCAGAAAGATCTGGTCTTTCCCCCCGAAGTAATGGTGCGCGAGGGCGCTGGACATGCCGGCGCGTTTGGCGATCTGACTGACGGTTACATCCAGGGACTTCTTGGACCCCAACTCGGCAATCGTCGCCTTGACGATCGCATCGCGCCGGATCGGCTCCATTCCGAGTTTTGGCATAACCGCCCCCAAACCTAGTCTCAACAGAACAAACGCTAAGGGCTTTTTATTGACTCGTCAATCAATAACGTTGCCCTTGGGGGCTCCGGGGCTTTTACAGCTTGGGGGCAAGGCTTGGAGGGGTCAAGCCACTGCGGTTCAGGACGGCCTCGCGCCAGGTTATGAAACTGACCGCTGCGAGGATCAGCGTCCCCCCAGAGACGACCCAGATATCGATGCCCTCTTGAAACACAAGCGCACCTAGAAGCGTGGCCCAGATCAGCTGCAGGAAGGTGACCGGCTGGGTCACCGCGACGGGTGCAGCCTGCAAAGCCAAGGTCATGAAATAGTGCCCCGCCGTTGCAAAACTGGCGATCATGAACAGCACGCCGATGTCGCGCAGGCTGGGCGGAGTCCAGACGGCGATCGCAAAAGGGATAAGAAACAACGTCGTCCAGATCGACAGATGCGCCACAACGACCGAAGGCCGCACGTCCTGCACCATCGCTTTGGCCAGCAGGTACGACCCCCCCAACATCAGCGAGGTGCCCAGCATCGCCAGATGCCCGGCGGAAATCTCGCGGAACCCGGGCCGTAGAATGATCACAGCGCCCACGATGGCGACAAGCACGGCCGCGATACGGCGAAAGGCCATCGTCTCACCCAGAAAAAGCGCGGCGCCCAATGTCACATAGACCGGCGTCAGGTAGTTCATCGCAGTCACTTCCGCCAGCGGGATACGGGTCATCGCAAAGAACCACAACATGACCCCGACCGCATGTACGGCCCCACGCAATCCGAACAAGGCGATATGCCGGCGGGTCAGATGCGTGGTCAGGATCGCCCGCATGGCTGGCAGCAGAAAGACCAGCCCCAAAGCATACCGCAGGAACGCAGCCTCAATCGGATCCATCGAGGTACCCAGAGACTTGACCAAGGCTGTCATCGCCACAAAGGACAGCCCGGCGCTGAACATCCAGAACATTCCGGCAAGCGGGCGGGATTGGGTGGCGATCGTTGTCATGGGTCCGGTTGAACACGGAAACCCGGCGACGAACAAGCCTCTACATTGCGACCAGCTTCCAGGCGATCGCCAACATGACAATACCGATCAGCACATCCAGCACCTGCCATGCCCTGGGCCGAGCGAAAATGGGAGACAGCACCCTCGACCCATATCCCAGAGAGAAGAAGAAAACGAAACTGGCGGACATGGCGCCGATGGCGAAACCCATCCGGTCTTCATACTGCGCCGAAATCGAACCGATCAGCACCACCGTGTCCAGATAGACGTGCGGATTGAGCCAGGTGAAGGCCAGAACGGTCAGCAAGGCCGCGCGCAGACTTGTACGCTTCGCCTCTCCGACCTCAAGCGCGGCGCCGCCGCGCCAGGCTGACGCCAGACTGCGCAGTCCGTACCACGTCAAGAACAGCGCGCCGCCGTATCGCATCATCGGCTCGAACCACGGCGCCGCAGTTGCCAGGCTGCCGAAACCCGCGACACCTGCGGCGATCAGAATGGCGTCCGACACGGCGCATGTCAGGCACAACACAAAAACATGCTCGCGCCGGAGCCCCTGCCTGAGGACAAACGCATTCTGAGCGCCGATTGCCAGGATCAAACTGAAGCCAAGCGCAAAGCCGGCGATGACGGATGTAGACATGGACCCTCCTGTTCAGGTCCGTTGACTACGCGACAGATACGCATGTATCAAATTAAAGATAATGAGCCATAATTAGATTCTCTAATGCACTTGGACCCACATCACCTGGCCGCGTTGGCCGCTATTCTGCGGCATGGCAGCTTTGACGCCGCCGCTGCGGAACTTGCAGTAACGCCATCTGCGATTTCGCAACGGATCAAGGCGCTGGAGGATCGGGTCGGCGTATCGTTGATTCACCGCGGCACACCCTGCACCGGAACCCCGGCTGGCTTGCGGCTTGCCCGCCATGCCGAAGACATCGGCCTGCTTGAGGCGCAACTCAATCGCGAGCTTTCGCTGGAACAGGGCACAGGCCCCACCCGAGTCAGGATCGCGGTTCCGGCGGATGTTCTTTCCACCTGGTTCATAGACGCGATGGCAGCCGTTGATGATATGCTGTTTGACCTTGTGATCGACGATCAGGATCACTCGGCTGAATGGCTGCGGCGCGGGGATGTCAGCGCCGCCATCTCGGTGGGCGGGCAAACCGTCCCGGGATGCGATTCCATTGCCCTCGGCACGCTCAGATACCTGCCGACGGCAAGCCCCGAGTTCATGGCTCGTTGGTTCCCTGGCGGAGTGAATGCTCAGAGCCTGTCGCGGGCACCCTGCCTGACCTTCAACAGGAAGGATGCCCTGCAAAAGGCCTGGATCCATGCGCAAACGGGTAGCCGGCTGTCTCCGCCGACCCACTTTCTGCCCTCGTCTCACGGGTTCGTAGCCGCTGCTGCCGCAGGTTTGGGTTGGGGGATGAACCCAGCGCATCTGGTCCAAAGCGCGATCGCGGATGGCCGTCTGCGCGAGCTTGTGCCCAACACCCCGCTGGATGTGCCTCTGACCTGGCAGGTCGGGCGTATCCTTGCACCGGCGCTTTCACCGTTGACGCGAGCGGTCCGGAAAGTTGCGGCGCAGGTGCTGGCAAACCCGTAACCCCATGCTGTTATCGATGGCTCAGGTGGCGCGTTCCGCATCCTTCGACTGCGGCGTGACCAGACGATAGCATGCGATTGCGGACCAAAAACTGCACAAGGTGAGGAATGCGACGGCCAGTGCGACCTCGTTCATATGCGCAACCGCCGCCAACCCGGCCGACCCGACAATCGCCACGAGCCTGCAAATGCTCTTGATCGCGGCAGATGCCTTGACCCGCTGTTCCTTGGGCGCGGTGTCGATGAAATACAGCTTGCGCGCACTGCCGATGCCGGTTGTCGCGACGGTCGCCACGAACAGGGCGATCGCGTGCAGGTGAACGTCGTGGTCAAGGTGCAAATAGTGAACCGCAACCAGAACGACGCCCGTCACCCCCACCATCAACGACCCGGCCACCATGACCGCCCGGTGTGACTTCATGTTCACGAGCTGCCACAGGGGCGCGGCGACCAGATAGCCGGTCGCCGACGAAATGATCAACGCCGTCAGTCCCTTGGCCGATCCATGATGCGCCTCGGCTGCGATCAATGCAAAGAACGGCACCGACAGAGAAACCCCGACCAGCGGCAACCGCATGGTCAGATACCGTCGGAACCAGGCGAATTCGAACATGGCCCGAGCGTCCGACAGGAACTGCCCCGCCGCTCGACGACCGGTTTGCGCCTGGGGTTGCGACCGCGACAGTTCCGCAAGGGCAAGAATGGACAATCCGGACAGCACAAAGAACCCGGCAGACACCGCGATCACGGTCGAGTGACGCGAGAATGGCGGGTTGTCCGAAGTCAGATGATGCAACGTCAGTGTCAGCCCGATGGCCCCAAGCCCCCCTGCCCCCAGTTGAAGATAGCTCATCCAGATCCGGGATTTCGAGCGCAGGTGATCCCCCCAAAGGTCAGTGAACATCAGCGCCTGGACCTCTTCGATCATGCCGATTGCAAAGAAGGCTAGGACGAAAGCCGCAGCCACCATGGGCGAGCCCCCGATCGCCGCAACCACGATGGCTGCCAGAAGGCACGCACCAATCGCGACCTCGGTCAGCGCAATGGAACGTTTCTTCTGCTGCTTCGCGGACACAGGGACCGCAAAGAACATGTCCGAAATCATGTTGCCTGCCTGACGCACGGAAACCAGCGCCCCGGCAAGAAACATGGGCATTTCCAATGAGACCGCCAGAAACGGCAAGACAATCGAAGGGCTGCCCATCGTCCACGCCACCTGGGACAGCACGCTTTGGCTTGCCAGAACCGGCACATTCCGCCGCTCCAATTCCGTGGATTTGCCTGTCATGTCCTGTCGTGCCGGCCCCGACCTGCCTGTCGTAAGGTCTCTGCCAGCTCCTTTCTGCGCGGTTCAACCCTAAGGGTATGCGCAGGACCCACATGCGCCAAGGACCAACTGCGACGCAGGCAAAAAAAGAAACCCGGCCGTGTTCGGCCGGGCTCCTAATACAACCGGGTGCGGCGCTTAGAGTTGCGCCATCACCTCATCGGTGGCCTCGAAATTGGTGGTCACGCGCTGAACGTCGTCATCGTCCTCAAGCGCCTCGACCAGTTTCATCAGGCGCTGCATGTCCTCAAGGCCCAGTTCGGTGGTGGTCGTGGGTTTCCACACCAGCTTGGTGGATTCAGATTCACCCAGAGCCGCCTCGAGCGCGCTGGACACTTCGTTCAGGTCGGTATCCGCACACCAGATGATATGACCGTCTTCCGAGCTTTCCACATCCTCGGCCCCAGCCTCGATGGCCGCCTCGAAGATCGTGTCGGCATCGCCCGCCGACGCGGGATAAATCACTTCGCCCTTCCGGTCGAACATGAACCCGACCGAGCCGGTCTCGCCCAGGTTTCCGCCATTCTTGGAAAAGGTCGAACGCACGTTCGACGCAGTGCGGTTGCGGTTGTCGGTCATTGCCTCGACGATCACGGCCACACCGTTGGGGCCGTAGCCTTCGTACCGGATTTCTTCGTAATCCTCACCGTCGCCCGCCTGAGATTTCTTGATCGCTCGTTCGATCACGTCCTTCGGCACCGAGTTCGACTTGGCCTCTTTGACCGCCAGACGCAAGCGCGGGTTCTTGTCGGGATCGGGGTCGCCCATCTTGGCGGCCACGGTGATCTCTTTCGACAGCTTGGAAAACAGCTTGGACCGCGCGGCGTCCTGGCGCCCCTTGCGGTGCTGGATGTTGGCCCATTTTGAGTGGCCTGCCATGTTGCGTCCTCGTAATCGTGATTGCGTATTCGGCGCACATATAGACGTTTGCGGGGCAAAGGATCAAGACACCCGCTTGCTCGTGCAGTCAGCGCGTTTATGGTGGCCCAATGACGACAGATCAGATCATTCTCTTTGCACTCTTTATTACCGTATTCGGACTGCTGCTTTGGGGGCGGTTCCGCTATGACCTTGTGGCGTTTGCCGCCTTGATGGTCGGCGTGATCCTGGGTGTTGTTCCGGTTGACAAAGCCTTTGCAGGGTTCGGCCATCCGGCCACGATCATCGTGGCGCTGGTGCTTGTGGTCTCGGCCGGGTTGGTGCGGTCGGGTGCGGTGTTTCTGATCACCCGCACGCTGGTCGATGCCTCGCGGGGCCTGGGCGCGCACATCGCGCTGATGGGCGGGATCGGAGCCGTACTGTCCGCCTTCATGAACAACGTGGCGGCGCTTGCGCTGCTGATGCCTGTCGACATTCAGACCGCGCGCAAGGCGGGGCGTTCGGTTGGACTGACGCTGATGCCGCTGAGCTTTGCCACCATTCTGGGCGGCATGGCCACGTTGATCGGCACACCGCCCAACATCATCATCGCGTCGATCCGGCAGGAAACCCTGGGCGAGCCGTTCCACATGTTCGATTTCGCTCCGGTTGGCGGGCTGGCGGCCATCGCAGGTCTGGCCTTCGTCGCACTAATCGGCTGGCGGTTGATCCCCAACCGCGGCGAACAGACCGAGAGTTCGGAAACGCTGGCGGAATATATCGCTGAACTGACAATCCCGGCTGAGTCTCCCCATATCGGCAAGCGCGTCGCCGAGCTGGACGAGGTCGCCGAGAAATCCGACGTCGCCATCATCGGCCTGATCCGGGACGGCAAGCGCCGCTATGGCCGCGCAGCAAACGCGATCCTTCAGGAAGGCGACGCGCTGGTGCTGGAAGCCAGCCCCGAGGCGCTGGACGAGTTCCGTGCCGCGCTGAACCTGGATTTCTCGGATGCCCGCCGGCAAGAGCTGCTGACCGCGGCCGGCGACGGGTTGGAGGTGATCGAAGTCGTCGTACCCGAAAGCGCCCGCATCAATGGCCGAACGGCACAGGGGCTGGGGCTGGCCTGGCGGCAGAACACGATCCTGATGGGCATTTCCCGCCAGGGCCGGCGCATCACCCAACAGGTCCGCAAGACCGAGGTACAGCCGGGCGACATCCTGCTGTTGCTGTGCCCGCGCGACCGGGGCGCGGACGTGACCGAGTGGCTCGGCTGCCTGCCTCTGGCCCAACGCGGCCTGAACGTGACCGCGAATGACAAAGCGTGGCTGGCCATCGGCCTGTTCGCCGCTGCCGTTCTGGCCGCCAGCATTGGGCTGATCTATCTGCCGATCGCGCTGGGGCTGGTGGTGATCGCTTATGTGCTGACCAAGATCATCCCGATCACCGAGATCTACAATCAGATCGAATGGCCGGTCGTGGTCCTGCTGGGCTCGATGATCCCGCTGGGCAGCGCGCTGGAAAGCTCGGGCGGGACGGAACTGATCGCGAACGCGCTGGTCCAACTGACCGACGGCCTGCCGGCATGGGCCATCCTGACGGTTCTGATGGTCGTGACCATGACGCTGTCGGACGTGCTGAACAACACAGCAACCGCCATCGTGGCCGCGCCGGTGGGCATCCAGATGGCGCGCACGCTCGAGGTTTCACCCGATCCGTTCCTGATGACGGTGGCGGTGGCCGCCTCGGCGGCGTTCCTCACCCCGATCGGGCACAAAAACAATACGCTGGTGCTGGGGCCCGGCGGCTATCGTTTTGGCGACTATTGGCGTATGGGCCTGCCGCTGGAAATTCTGATCGTGGCGGTTTCGGTCCCGGCGATCCTCGTGTTCTGGCCGCTGTGAGGGCTTGCGTGACTGCCGGACCGCGCGCTAAGGGCAGCGCATGAAACGCTTTCTGATCCTGCAGCTGCGCCCCGAGACCGATGCCTCGGACGCCGAATATGCCTCGATCCTGAACCGGTCCGGGCTGA
Source organism: Ruegeria arenilitoris (assembly GCF_013032855.1). Classification (GTDB taxonomy): domain Bacteria; phylum Pseudomonadota; class Alphaproteobacteria; order Rhodobacterales; family Rhodobacteraceae; genus Ruegeria; species Ruegeria arenilitoris. The sequence goes on along the minus strand of NZ_WQDA01000001.1, from coordinate 1,043,357 downwards.
CACCCGAGCGTACCCACCGCATCCGTCTGGATTGCGAGGCCCTGCCCGAAGGTCTTGACGTGACCGACTATGCTGGCGTGATCGTGGGCGGCGGGCCGGGCTGCGTCAGCGACGACCCGGCCAGCAAATCTCAGATGGATGCCCGAATCGAGGGCGCAATCATGGGGCTGATGCCGCAGATCACGGCGCACGATCATCCTTTCATGGGCTGCTGCTATGGCCTGGGCATTCTGGCCGCGCATCTGGGCGCGCCGGTCAGCAAGGACCGCTATGGCGAGCCGGTCGGCCCGTCGCGCTGCCACCTGACCGAGGATGGCGCCCGCGACCCGCTGACCGCCGGGCTCGAGCCCGACTTCGATGCCTTCGTCGGTCACAAAGAGGCAGTGCAGGCCCTGCCCGCGGGCTGCGTGCATCTGGTCGCGTCAGTCCCCTGCCCGTTCCAGATGATCCGCTGGGGCCAGAATGTCTATGCCACGCAGTTCCACCCCGAAGCCGACGCCAAGGACTTTGAGCAGCGCATCCACATCTACAAGGACCACGGCTATTTCCGTCCCGAGGACGCCCAGCCGCTGATCGAACGCTGCCACGCGGCCGAGGTCACGCAGCCCGGCGAAATCCTGCGCCGTTTCGCCCAGCGCTACGGGTGACCCAACGGCGCGGTTGCCTGACCGGGGACCGCGCGCTTAGGTTGGACCGAAACGACTTTGGGAGGGGTTGTTTTGGATCTTCTGATAAACGTGGGCCTGCCGGTTTCGCTGGCCATCATCATGCTGTCTTTGGGCATCGGGCTTGAGGCGGCGGATTTCCGGCGCGTGATCAGTCGGCGTTATCCGTTTGCGATCGGCGCGGTCTGCCAGGTCGTTCTGCTGCCGGTCGCGGCTTTCGTCACGGTCAAGCTGTTCGCGCTGCCGCCGGCGATTGCGGTCGGGTTCATGCTGCTCAGCTTTTGCCCGGGCGGCGTCACCAGCAACATCCTGTCGAAACTGGCGAAGGCCGATGTGGCGCTGTCGGTCAGCCTGACGGCGGTGATCAGCCTGCTGTCGATCGTCACGGTGCCGGTTCTGGCGGCCTGGTCGATCGACCACTTCATGGGCGAGGACGCACCCGAAGTGTCGATCAGCGGTCTGGCGCTGGCGATGTTCTTGATCACCACACTGCCCGTCGCCATCGGCGTTGGCCTGCGCCATTTTGCAACCGGTTTTGCCAACCGGATCGACGGCCCCCTTTCGAAACTGGCCACCATCCTGTTCGTGTTGATCGTGATCGCCGCGCTGGCTGGAAACTGGCAGCTGTTCGTCGACAATCTGGGCATCATGGGCGCCGGGCTGATCTCGCTGAACCTCGCGCTGCTGCTGATCGGATTGGGGCTGGCGCGGGCGGCGAAACTGTCGTGGAATGAGGCCAAGACCATCTCGATCGAAACCGGCATCCAGAACTCGACCCTGGGCATCACGCTGGCTGCCCTGATCACCGGAACCGAAAGCGGCTTCAGCCCGCTGGCCCTGCCCTCGGCCGTCTACGGGATCACCATGTACGCCGTCGCGATCCCTTTCATCGCCTGGTACCGCAACCGCTGAAAGGACAGAGCATGACCGAAAACACTGCTGATGCGATCGTCGTGGGCGGCGGGCTGGCCGGGCTGGCCGCGGCGGCAGAGCTGGGTGACCGGGGCAAAAAGGTGATCGTACTGGACCAGGAGCCCGAGCATTTCCTGGGCGGTCAGGCCTTTTGGAGCCTGGGCGGCCTGTTCATGGTCGACACGCCCGAGCAGCGCCGCATGGGCATCCGCGACAGCCGCGACCTGGCCCTGCGCGACTGGATGGGCAGCGCCCAGTTCGACCGGGACGAAGACGCCTGGCCCCGCAAATGGGCCGAGGCCTATGTCGAATTCGCCGCCGGCGAGATGCGCCCCTGGTTGCATCAAATGGGCCTGCGCTGGTTTCCCGTGGTCGGCTGGGCGGAACGCGGCGGGTCCTATGCCGACGGTCACGGCAACTCGGTCCCGCGGTTCCATATCACCTGGGGCACCGGCCCGGGTGTGCTGGAGCATTTCATCCGCCGGGTCCGCGAGCATGTCAGCGCCGGCCTGATCCAGTTGAAGTTCCGCCATCAGGTCAGCCACATCATCATGCAGAACGGCGAGGCCAAGGGCGTCTCGGGTGAGGTTCTGGCCGATGACGCGGCCCAGCGCGGCGGCAAGACCAACCGCGACGAAGTGGGCGAGTTCGAGGTCTATGCCCCTTCGGTCATCGTCACTTCGGGCGGGATCGGTGGCAATTTCGAGATGGTGCGCCAGAGTTGGCCCCGCGACCGCCTGGGCGAACCGCCCAAGGACATGGTGGCGGGCGTGCCCTTCCACGTGGATGGTCGGATGATCGCGATCAGTGAAAAGGCCGGCGGCCACGTGATCAACGGCGACCGCATGTGGCACTACACCGAAGGCGTGCGTAACTGGGACCCGATCTGGCCCGCGCATGGTATCCGCATCCTGCCCGGCCCCAGCTCCATGTGGTTCGATGCGCGCGGCAACCGGCTGCAGCCCCCCTGCCTGCCCGGGTTCGACACGCTGGGCACCCTGCGCGAGATCCTGAAAACCGGCTATGAATACAGTTGGTTCGTCCTGACCCAGAAAGTCATCAAGAAGGAATTCGCCCTGTCCGGGTCTGAACAGAACCCCGATTTCACGTCGGGCAGCTGGAAGGAAGTGATCCGTCAGCGGGTCCTGTCGGGGTCGAAGGCAACCGGGCCGGTCGAAGCGTTCAAGGAAAAGGGCAAGGATTTCGTTGTCGCCAACACGCTGACAGAACTGGTGAACGGGATGAACCATCTGGGCGGCGGCCTGATCGACGAGGCGCATCTGCGCGCCCAGATCGAAGCCCGCGATTCACAGGTGGACAATCCGTTCTCGAAAGATGCGCAGATGATGGCGATCCTGGCGGCGCGGAACTATCGCGGTGACAAGCTGATCCGCACCGCCAAACCGCACAAGTTCCTCGATCCGAAAAACGGCCCGCTGATCGCGGTCAAGCTGCATGTGCTGACCCGCAAGACGCTGGGCGGCTTGCAGACCAATCTGGACAGTCAGATGATCGGCGCCGATGGCCAGGTGGTGCCCGGCCTGTTCGCGGCCGGCGAAGTCGCGGGGTTCGGCGGCGGGGGCTATCACGGCTACAACGCGCTCGAGGGCACGTTCCTGGGCGGATGCATCTTCTCGGGCCGCAATGCCGGGCGGTCGAGGGCCGTCGCCTGACGGTCCTTGGGCATTATTGGTCGCGGCGGAACTGCAGAACCGGTTCACCTGCCGCATCGAGAAGAACCAGAGTGTCCCCGCGCTGAACAAAGCTTGCGACCCTTGGGAGAGCGGCAAGGAATTCCCGCTCAACCTCGTCCAGCGGCGGCGGGCAGGCCATCAGAGTGGCGGCCATGTTGTCGGGGAAGGAAATCGACTTGCCCGATATCTCGGCCTGTCCGCTGAACCGGTTGCAACCGCCTGTTCCCCCAAAGGCTCCGCCCTCGGCAAAGGTAATCTGCGGGCGTTTCTCGGTGTCCAGCGCAACGCCGTTCACCTCGGTTGCGGTCCATTGCGTGTTCTCAAGCATCGCCGCACCCCGTTCCTGCACCTTGACCATGACCAGATCGACCGAGTTTCCGGCGTCGTTGGTCAGAACCGGGTAAGCGGTATCGGTGGTGAACAGCAGTTTGCCGTCCTGATGCACCGAGGCTCGCACCACATAGCGGTGCCGATCCTGAATCAACGCGTCGTCATAAGTCAGCTCGAACTGGGCAGGCACGCCCGTCAAAGCATAGCGCTGCGCAGCCAGCGTGACGGCTGGCGCGTCAGCCAGTGAAACGTCCTGCAGTTCGACGAACAGGGTTGCCCCGGGCGGAACCGCGATACGTTCGCGATATGTGGCTGTTCCCTCGACGGTCCCCGCCTGGGCGGCGCCCCACACGGCTGCCCACAACGCGGTTCCTGCCAGCAGGCTTTTTGCGGTTTGCATTGTCCGATCCCTTTGTCACCAGTTTCCAGCACAAAAGATCGGGACATCAGCGCGATTTACAAGGTTTTTCAGTTTCAAGCGGCAAATTCGTGCCAGAGATCAAAGCGGCCAGAGGAAGGGGATGATCAGCGAAGCCAGCAATCCAACCGTCAGGTTCAGCGGAATCCCGACCTTCATGAAGTCCGTGAACCGGTACCCGCCGGGGCCGTAGACCATCATGTTGGTCTGATACCCGATCGGCGTTGCAAACGAGGCCGAAGCCGCGACCATCACCGCAACCACCAGCGGCCGCGGATCCACCCCCACAGCCTGCGCCAGACCGATGGCGATCGGCGTCACGACAACCGCCACCGCGTTGTTCGAGACCAGTTCCGTCAGCACAGAGGTCAGCAGATAGATCGCCCAGACGATGAGGAACGGCGGCAGGTTGGCAAAGGACGGTGCAATCGCGTTGGCGATCAGGGTGACCGCACCCGAGCTGTCCAGCGCAGCCCCGATCGCCAGCATGGCAAAGATCAGCGCTAGCAGACGGCCTTCGACAAAGGAAAACGCCTCGTCCGCGTCGATGCATCGCGTCAGCAGCACAACCGCAACCGCCAGAATCGACAGCAGGAAAATCGGCGCCACGCCGAGCGCCGCCAACACCACGATCCCAATCAGCGCAGCAATCGCGATCGGAGCATGACCGCGCCGGAAGGCGCGGGCCGATGGCTGGGTGACGTCGACCATGTCCATGTCGGCAGCCAGTTTGCTGATATCGGCCGGCGAGCCTTCAAGCAGCAGCGTATCACCAACCCGGACGACCAGATCGTCAAGTTGCCCCCCGATATTCTGATTTCGCCGGTGCACGGCCAAGACGTAAACCCCATAGCGACGACGCAGCCGCAACGCACCCAATGTGCGCCCGACCATGCGACAACCGGGGGTGATCAGAACCTCAACCGTACGTGTTTCGACCGCCGAAACTTGATCAACGCGCTTGAGTTCCTTGTTGCTTTGCAGGCTCAGCAGCTCGGTCATTTCCGTGCGCAACACCACGCGGTCACCGACCTTCAGTTCGACCCCTTTCAGGTTCCGCCGCAATGACTCGTCGCCGCGGATCACGTCGATGAGCCGCACACCCGGACGTTTGAACAGCTGCACGCCGGTCACTTCACGGCCAATCAGGTTGCTGTCGGGCGGAATGACCGCCTCGGTGAAGAATTTCATCTTCGACCGATCGCTGAGCATGGTTGCCATGCTGTCACGCTCGGGCAGAAGGCGCGGCGCGATGAAGCGCAGGTAAATCATGCCGTAGATGACAAGAATGATGCCCAAAGGCGTGACCTCGAAAATCGTGAAGGCCGGCAGGCCTTGTGCCCGGGCCACACCATCGACCAACAGGTTCGTCGAGGTTCCGATCAGGGTCAGCGTCCCGCCGAGAATAGCAGCATAGCTGAGCGGGATCAGCAGCTTGGACGCCGAAATATTCAACGTGCGGGCAATCTGGATGAACACCGGGATCATCACGACGACGACGGGCGTGTTCGACACGACCGCCGAGGCCAGGACGACAAATGCCATCAGCAGACCGATGGCAATGCGCGGGTTGACCTGCGCCTGTTTCTGCGCCGTCGCTGTAAAGGCGTGCAGGGCACCGGTCCGGACGAGGGCGCCCATGATGATGAACATCGCCGCGATGGTCCAGGGCGCCGGGTTCGACAGAACCGCCAGTGCGCTTTGGTAGGGAAGCACGCCGGTGACCAGCATCACCGAAACGCCGCCTATGGCAACGACCTCGGTCGGATAGACCTCGCGCATGAACATGATGAACATGCCCGCAACAACCGCCAGCGCAAGTATCGCGCTGCCCATATCTGACAATTGAAGGAGTTGCATTCGTGGTGTTCTGTCCGAAACCTGTCCCGGCCCAAGCGCCTGAGAGTCAGTTTCACGTATTGCAGGCCGCAGAGCAAGCCTGACGTGCGTTCACGGTGCTGCCTGCTGCAGGCGCCCGCCAACCCGGACCATGCTGATCGTCTTGGCTTGCCCGTCACGGTCATCAGTTTCTACGAAAACGCCGCTTAGCGTCGCTTCGCCATTGGCCGGGGTGAACCGAGCCTTGGGCATCCCTGTGATGAAGCGGCGCATCGGCTCCTGCTTGTCCATTCCGATCACCGAGTCATAGTCGCCGCACATACCCGCATCGGTCAGGTAAGCGGTGCCGCCGGGCAGGATCTGGGCATCGGCGGTCGGAACATGGGTATGGGTTCCCACGACAAGGCTGGCGCGTCCGTCGCAGTAGTGGCCCATGGCCATCTTCTCCGAAGTCGCCTCGCAATGCATGTCCACGATGATGGCCTGCGCCTGACCGCCCCGCGGGTGGGACTTCAGGATCGGTTCCACCGCCGAGAACGGATCGTCGAACGGCCGTTTCATGAACACCTGTCCCAGCACCTGAACCACCAACACCTTGCGTCCGCCCGGCGCGGTGAACAGTCGATGTCCGCGACCGGGAGCACCCTTGGCGAAATTAACAGGGCGCACGATCCGGGGTTCGCGTTCGATGAATTGCAGCATGTCTTTCTGGTCGAAAGCGTGGTCGCCCAACGTCAGACAATCTGCGCCTGACTCCAACAGCAGCTTGGCATGATCGCCGGTCAACCCCATGCCGTTCGAGGCATTCTCGCCGTTGACCACCACGAAATCCAGCCGCCACTCGTCGCGCAGACGGGGCAGATGCTGTTGAACGGCGGCGCGGCCCGCGCGCCCCATCACGTCACCCAGGAACAAGATTCTCATATCGCGGTCCTAGGCCCTGCAAACGGCAATAACAAGGCGGAACGATGCAATTCGCGGGCCGCATGCGGGTTGAATTCCGGTGGAAACCTGCAATTCTGGCGCAACCGGTTTTTTCACTCGGAGATTTCGATGAAACGCATAGTCCTGACCGCAACTGTCTCTCTCGCTATATCGGGCAGCTTTGCTCACGCGACGACCAAGACCACAATGGCAAATCCGGCCGCGACCTTCTGCATCGAAAACGGCGGCGAATATCAGATCCGCAAAAACACCGATGGATCGGAATACGGCGTGTGCATCCTTGAGGATGGAACCGAGGTTGATGCCTGGGACTATCTGCGGAGCCACTTTGAGAACTGACGCCTAAAACGTCAGGACCCTGGTCTCGGTAACGATCATGTCCAGCGGCTGGTCCGTCGGTTCCAGCGGCAAGGCTTCGGCCTCTTGCGCGTCGAAGGCGAAACCGATGGCCAATGTGGGACGTTTGGCGCGCAGCCCTTCAAGCGTGCGGTCATAAAACCCGCCCCCATAGCCCAACCGCCCGCCTTGCGGATCGAATGCCACAAGGGGCACGATCAGGATTTCAGGGTCAAAATAGTCGTCCGTCTCCGGCACCTTGGCGCCAAATGGACCATCTTTCAGCGGCCCTTCGGGTGTCCAGCGCGAAAACCGCAAAGGCCGTCCGGCGCCTTGGATGACCGGAACACCAACAGGACCATAGGCTGCGGCCTCGGCCATGGCGGGTAGAGGGTCGATTTCGGTGCGGATCGGCATGTAGCCAGACAGCGGAACGCCACGAAATCCGGCCAGCACCTCGGACAGGCGGCCCGCGGCGGCCGGCGGCCCCGCGTCGAAGGCCGCTTTGCGCCGGGCAAAGGCAGCCTTGCGCGCCGCGGCCTTGATTTCAGTCAGATCGGTCACAGCAGCACCACGCTTGCAAGCCCTAGAAAGATGAAGAACCCCATCACATCCGTCGTGGTCGTAACGAAGGTTCCCGAGGCCAATGCCGGGTCTACACCCAGGCGATCCAGCACCACCGGTACTACCGTACCCGCGAACCCGGCGATGATCATGTTCACGACCAAGGCGGAACCGATCACGACACCCAGCAGCGGAGATTCGAACCACATCATCCCCACCGTCCCCAGAACGATGGCGAAACACAGCCCGTTCAACATGCCCACCAGCAATTCTCGGCGGATGACCCGTGCCACGTTCGAGCCCGTCAGGTCGCGGGTCGCCAACGCACGCACGGCAACGGTCAGAGACTGTGTTCCGGCGTTACCACCCATCGAGGCAACAATGGGCATCAGAATTGCCAGCGCCACGATCTGCTCGATTGCCGCCTCGAACTGTGAAATCACCAGCGAGGCACAAATGGCGGTGCACAGGTTGACCGCCAGCCAGGGCAAACGGCGACGACTGGTTGCTGCAACACTGTCTGAAATCGAGCTGTCATCACTGACACCTGCCAGTCGCAGCATGTCTTCCTCGATCTCTTCATCCAGAACGGCCATCGCGTCGTCAATCGTGATGACCCCGACCAGCCGTTTGTCACTGTCCACCACCGGCGCGGAAATCAGGTGGTATTGGTTGAAAGCATAGGCAACGTCTTCTTCATCCTGATCGACCGGGATGATGTGGAACTCGTCCTCAGCGATGTCCAGCAACTTGGTATCGCGCCGCGCGGCCATCAACTTGCCCAACATGACTTGCGCCACCGGCTTCAGCCGCGGATCGACCAGAATAACGTGATAAAACTGCTCGGGCAGATCGTCCTGCGAGCGCATGTAATCGATCGCCTGCCCGACCGTCCAATGATCGGGAGCCATGACCACCTCGCGCTGCATCAGTCGGCCTGCCGAGTTCTCGGGATAGGCCAGCGCCTGCAGGGCCGCGATCCGTTCCGAGGCCTCAAGGGCCTCCAGCACCGCTTCCTGCTGCGGCTCCTCCAGATCCTCCAGAAGGTCCACGACATCGTCGCTTTCCATCTCGCGGACCGCTTCGGCCAGAACGTCGGGCCGCAGAACTCCTATGACCTCTTCGCGGACGGATTCGTCCAGTTCAGACAGAATGTCCCCGTCGAATTCCCGGTCATACAGGCGGATCAGCCGCGCCCGGTCGTAGGGGTTGATCTGTTCCAGAAGGTCGGCAATGTCGGCCGCGTGCAGCGGCTCCATCAGCTCGATCAGCTTCTCGCGATCCTCGACATCCACGGCGTAAAGGATTGCGGCCACCGTTCGCCGGTCCAGTGCATAGACGTCATCATCGCGGGAGGGGTCGGTTCTGTTGTCTTCGGTGCCGGTCGTCATGCGCTGCCCCTTGTTCTGGGAATTGGCCCCTAAATAGAAGAAGCAGCTACCGGAAAACAATGACAATGGTGCGATTTACCCGCATCTTTCACATCCCTATGCTGCAAGCCGGATTCACCAAGGCGGAGATCACGGCGGATGGCGCAAAAGACGCTTCTGACAGGGCGCGTACTGAGTTTCGAACACTCCCCCTTCGAAACGCAACCGGATCAGGCGGTCCGGCTGCACGAAGCCGTTCTGATCGAGGGCGGGAAAATCCGGGAGTTGGGAAGTACTGCTGACCTGCAAACCGCGCACCCCGAGGCCGCCATTCATCACCATGGCGAAAACCTGATCCTGGCTGGTTTTGTCGACCCCCATGTCCACTACCCCCAGACGGCGATGATCGCGAGTTGGGGCAAACGGCTGATTGATTGGCTGAACACCTACACTTTTCCCGAAGAGATGAAGTTCGGTGATGCAGACTACGCTGCCGAGATTTCGAACCGGTATCTTGACCTGACCGCCGCACACGGCACCACGACCATGTGCAGTTTCTGCACCATTCATCCTGAAAGCGTCGATGCCTTTTTCACGGCCGCCCAGCAGCGCGGTCAGCGTGTCGTGGCCGGCAAGACCTGCATGGACCGCAACGCGCCCGAAGGTCTTCGGGACACGGCCCAAACAGCCTATGACCAGTCCAAGGCTCTGATCGAAAAATGGCAAGGTGTCGACCGGATAGCCTATGCGATCACGCCGCGGTTTTCCCCGACCTCGACCCCCGAACAGCTTGAGGCGATGGGCGCGCTGTGGGCAGAACACCCGGACTGTCTCATGCAGACGCATCTCAGCGAGCAGACGGACGAAATCGAATGGGTTCGGTCGCTGTTCCCCGACGCGCGTGACTACCTGGACACCTATGAAAAGTTTGGACTGCTCGGCGCGAACGGCCTCTATGGCCACGTGATCCATCTGGAACCGCGCGAGCGAGACCGTCTGCGTGAGGTCGATGCCTCGCTGATCCATTGCCCCACCTCGAACACGTTCATCGGTTCGGGTTTGTTCGATATGCACGGGTTGATGCGGGATGGCCATCGTATTGGCCTTGCAACCGACACCGGCGGCGGGTCCAGCTTTTCCATGTTGCGGACCATGGCGGCCGCCTATGAAATCGGCCAATTGCGCGGACATCCGCTGCACCCCGCGCAACTGCTGTGGCTGGGCACCGCAGGATCGGCCCGGTCGCTGCGGATGGACGACCGCATCGGCAATATCGCCCCCGGAATGGAGGCGGACCTGATCGTGCTCGACCTCGCCTCGACCCCCGCGATTGCCCAGCGAGAGGCCAATGCCGAGTCCCTTTGGGAGGCGGTGTTCCCGACAATCATGATGGGCGACGACCGCGCCATCGCCGATGTGTGGATTGGCGGACGGCGCGTTTCGACCTGAAGGCAGATCAGCCCTGCAATGCGAGGGCCAACCTGTTCTGCCGTTCGATCGCGCGCGGCAGGTCGAATGTGGCAATGTTGCCGTCCCGGACGACCTGTCGCCCCTCGACAAATAGGTGTTTGACGTGCACCGGACCTGCCAGCAGCAAGGCGGCCGGGTCCCAACTGCCCGCGCACTCCACACCCCTTGTGTCCCAAACAGCGATATCCGCGCGTTTGCCCGGCATCAGGCGGCCGCAGTCCGGCCGGTTCAGCACGTCCGCCCCACCCCGCGTCGCGATTTCCAGAGCTTCGCGCGCCGACATGGCATCGGCACCGTTCGCCACACGTTGCAGTAGCATCGCCTGCCGCGCCTCGGCCATCAGGTTGCCGCTGTCGTTGCTTGCGGAACCGTCAACGCCCAAGCCAACCCTTACCCCGTTGTCACGCATCGCGCGCACCGGCGCGATCCCCGAGCCCAAACGGCAATTCGAACAGGGACAGTGCGCCACCCCGGTGCGTGACCGTGAGAACAGGTCTATCTCTGCCCCGTCCAGCTTCACGCAATGGGCGTGCCAGACATCGGGGCCGGTCCAGCCAAGTTCCTCGGCATACTGGCCGGGTCGACAGCCGAACTGGGACTCTGAATACAGGATATCCTCGTCGTTTTCCGCCAGATGGGTGTGCAGCATGACCCCCTTGTCCCGTGCCAGCAGTGCGGCGTTGCGCATCAGATCCCGACTGACCGAGAAGGGCGAACAGGGCGCAAGTCCAACCCTGCACATTGAGCCTTCGGACGGGTCATGGAACGCATCGACCACACGGATCATGTCATTCAGGATATCGGCCTCGGCCTCGACCAACGTATCGGGCGGCAGACCGCCGTCGCTTTCGCCGATGCTCATCGCGCCGCGGGTCGGATGGAACCGCAGCCCCACCTCTGCAGCGGCCGCGATCGTGTCATCCAAGCGTGACCCATTCGGATACAGGTACAGATGGTCGGAACTGAGCGTGCAGCCCGACAAGGCCAACTCGGCCAGACCGATCTGAGCCGAAGTGAACATCTCGTCGGGACCGAACCGCGCCCAGATCGGATAGAGCGTCTGCAGCCAGCCGAACAGCAGAGCATCCTGGCCCGCGGGAACAGCTCGCGTCAGTGTCTGGTAGAGATGGTGGTGGGTATTGACCAACCCCGGCGTCACGACACAGCCGCTGAGGTCATGCACCTCTCCGTCGGTGGTCAAACCTTGGCCTATGCGGGCAATCTGCCCGTCACGGATCAGCAAATCGGCGCCGGCCAGTTCTTGCCGGCTGTCGTTCATGGTCAGGATCGCATCGGCGTTTCTAAGAAGGGTTTCAGGCATCTCGCACTCCTGCATCTGCCCGCCTCATGCCAGAAATGCGTGTGCCGGTGGAAAACGGGCGCAAGAACCGGCGCTCTGACCGTAGTCAATCGCGGCCGCAGCGGCAACCGTCGTCAGAAGCCGCGCAGAATCTCGAGGGCCGCGGCGTGGATTTCAGGGTTCGCAGCCGCCAGTGCCCGCCCCCCCTGATGGGCCGGCCCGCCCTGCCAGTCGGTCACTACGCCGCCGGCGGCCTCGATCACCGCTATCGGTGCCTGGATGTCATACGCGTTCAGTCCAGCCTCGATCACCAGGTCGACCTGCCCGGCCGCCAGCAGCGCGTATGCGTAGCAGTCCATGCCGTAGCGCGTCAGTTGCACCTGTCCAGCCACGGCGCGAAAGGCGTCTCCTTCGGCGGTCGTGCCAACTTCGGGGAATGTCGTGAACAGGATTGCGTCCCGCAAGGCATCCGTCCGACGGGTCGCCAAGCTGGTTCTGCCCAGAGGACCGGTCATGAACGCACCGTCTGCATGACCCACAAACCGTTCGCCGATATAGGGTTGGTCAATCACCCCCATGATCGGCCCGCTATCGTCGCCTAGCGCGATCAGAACGCCCCATGTCGGTGTGCCGCTGACGAAACCGCGGGTGCCGTCGATCGGGTCCAACACCCAGGTTCGCCCCGATTTGCCTTCGACCGCACCGTACTCCTCGCCCAAGATGCCGTCGTCGGGGCGGAGCTCGGCCAGAACGGATCGCATGGCCTGCTCGGCTTCGCGATCGGCCACGGTCACAGGGTCATACCCGCCTTGCAGCTTGTTTGAGGTTTCAAGATTCGACTGGCGAAAATACGGCAAAATGGCCGCACGCGCCGCGTCGGCCATTTTCTCGGCAACTTCAAGGTCACTTGCAGAGGCTTTGGTCATGCGCCACTGGTGCGCTCAGCCCTGTGCGAAGTCAAGTCCCGGTCTCAGGCCACGTCGCTGAGAACGCGCGCAAGCTCAAACAGGCGCCGGCGCTGGTTTTCCGGGATCGCGTAGTAGGACCGAACCAGATCCAACGCTTCCTTGTCGCCCATCAGATCAGCGGGAACCGATTTCTTGCCCGAGTCTTCCTTTTGGGCGTCCTCCAGACCTTCAAAGAAAAAGCTGACCGGAACGTCCAGAGCTTCGGCAATGTCCCAAAGGCGTGATGCGCTGATGCGGTTGGCCCCGGTTTCGTATTTCTGGATCTGCTGGAACTTGATACCGACCTGCTGTGCCAGCTGCTGCTGCGTCATGCCAATCAACCAGCGGCGATGCCGTACGCGCTTGCCCACATGGACATCGACGTGATGGGTCATTGGTATTCTCCTCTGTTACACACAACCGCCCGGGAAAACGCTAACTGAACCATGACCGCACACTAGCGAGACGCTTGTAAAGAACTCTCTAATACGGAACGTGCCCCCCGAAACAGCACTGACAAGCAATATTGCCGCTTTTTGGAAAATTTTCAAGATGGTTGAATCTGCGCGCCTGAAGGAAGGTTTACGGTTGTGCACGATTTGGCCTGTGCGACAAAGACGCCCCGGCCATTCCTTTCCGGAATGATTGACAAGTCAGGGGCGGCCCCGATCAATGGCACCAACATGGAGATTTGAGATGCTGGCCTACCAGATCCAGTCTGCCGGAGGGCAGGCCAAATTGCGCGAGATACCCGTGCCCGCACCCGCCGAAGGCCAGATCCGCGTGGCCATTCGCGCCTGCGGGCTGAACTTTGCCGATCTTCTGATGCAGAAGGGCACGTACCAGGATACGCCAGCGGCCCCTTTCACCTTGGGGCTTGAGGTTGCGGGGGTCGTAAACGCGATCGGCGCAGGGGTCGGCCATCTGAAGCCCGGAGACCGGGTCGCGGTATACTCAGGCCAGGGTGGATTGGCGCAATTCGGGGTTTTTGACGCCGACCGTGCCGTGGTCATCCCCCAGTCGTGCAGCTTTGAAGACGCGGCGGCCATCCAGATCGCCTACGGAACCAGCCATATGGCGCTGGACCATCGGGCGCGGCTGCAGACGGGCGAGACCCTCTTGGTGACCGGTGCCGCCGGCGGGGTCGGGCTGACGGCGGTCGAGATTGGCAAGCTTATGGGCGCGACGGTGATCGCACAGGCCCGGGGCGCCGATAAACTGGCGGTCGCCCGCGCGGCCGGGGCCGATCACCTGATCGACGCGGACGAAGATCTGCGCGAGCGCGTGCTGGCCTTGGGTGGCGCAGACGTCGTCTATGACGCCATCGGTGGCGACGTGTTCAAGGCTGCCTTCCGGGCGACCAATCCCGAAGGCCGCCTGCTGCCGATAGGTTTTGCCGGCGGCGAAGTCCCGCAGATACCGGCCAATCACTTGCTGGTGAAGAACCTGACGGTGATCGGGTTCTACATCGGTGGCTACCTGAGGTTCCGGCCCGAGGTCGTTCGCACCAGCTTTGAGACCCTCTTCGCCTGGCATGCCGAGGGACGCATCCGGCCCCATATCAGCCATACCCTGCCGTTGTCCGAAGTGGCGCAGGGCATGGCTCTGCTCAAGGAACGAAAGTCGACCGGGAAAGTCGTCATCACGATCTGACCGGATCAGCCCACCACGGCGCGCAGCGGTGTTCCGCCAAGCATGTGGAAGTTCTGCCGCACCAGCGCGGCGAGGGCCTCAACCACTTCGCCGCGCCCCTGATCGCCTCCGTAAAGGTTGATCATATGCGCCGGCAATTCGGGCAGAACCCCACCTGAATCGATCTTCTCCAGATGTGCCGCCTCGGTCCCCTCAAGCATGGCGTGGACGGCGAGGTCCGCGCTGACGGTTGCCTCGATCGTGCGGTCGTTCTCGGTTTCGACCGACAGCTCCCATGGAATGCCTGCCGCATCCAAGGCGGCAATGACCTGAGGCCGGAAGAGGCAGCGCCGACCCAGCGCCAGAGGAAGCGGCCGGCGCCGCCAAGCCGAGCCTCCGGACGCGCCGATCCAGCGCAGGGGTAGCTCTGCAATGGTTTCCCCGCCATCCGAGTTCGCAGCCTCAGTCGTCAGGATCACGTCGCATTCGCCACGCCGAAACATCTCTTTCAACTGGATTGAATAGGATGAAACCAACTGCACCCGCACGCGCGGGAAGTCGGCATTGAACCGCTGCAGAACCCGTGGAATAGCCGGGTAGACGATATCGTGCGGCACCCCGAGCACCACCTCGCCTTCAAAGGCCTGATCGGTCAGTTTCGAGATGACCTCGTCATTCAACGCCACCATTCGCCGGGCATAAGCCAACAGCTGTTCGCCAGAGGCCGTCAACGCGATGGTCCGCCCAGACCGGTCCAGCAATTCCAGGCCCAACAGCTCTTCCAGACGCTTCAGCTGCATGGACACAGCCGACTGTGTCAGATGCAGGAAACCGGCGGCGCGCGTCACGCCCCCGTGGTCCGCGACCGCCACGAATGAGCGCAGGGTGGTGATGTCCAGGTTCCGCATCATCAACAATCCTTATGTATCAATTCAAAAACATTCATTTTTTAAATATGCCACAACCCGCCATATAGTTCAAGGAAGTTGATGCAAAACGGCTTTACATCACCGACCGATGAAAGGACATAAGTCATGACCCAAATTGCAGCACACCGACCCTGTGCCTCGGCATCGATCAGAACGGGCAATTGGTTTCAGCGTATGCTTGCGGCAGCTCATCAACGGCGGGAGCTGGCCCGGCTGGATGACCGCGCCCTGCAAGACATCGGGATCACCCGATCAGAGGCCCTGACAGAAGCATCCCGCCCGTTCTGGGACGCGCCCGAAACCTGGCGCAAGCTGCCCTGAATGCGCAACCTGGAACGGATTTCAGCGCCACCTTCCAAAGCGGCGCTGAAATTGTTGACCATATTGCTGAGTTTTGGCCCCAAAACCCTTGAAACATGCGCTACACTCTCCGATATTCGCAGGGAAATCGCCCCGCAACCGGGGGCTGAAAGCTGAATCCAAGGGAGACCTCTATGGCACAATTCGATACGATCCGGACGGCGACTGGTGCGCGCGCTGCCGAGATTGACGAGGGCCTGCGCGCCCACATGAACAAGGTCTACGGCACGATGTCCGTGGGCATGCTGATCACCTTTGCGGTTGCATGGGCCGTCGGCACCAGCCCGCAGCTGCTGTCGGTATTCCGCGATCCGGTGACCCTCAGCCCGAACATTCTGGGCTGGATCGTCATGTTCGCCCCGCTGATCATGGTGTTTGCCTTCGGCGCGGCCATCAACCGCCTCAGCGCAGCTGGCGCCCAATTGTTCTTCTACGCCTTTGCGGCGGTGATGGGCCTGTCGCTCAGCTGGATCTTCGTGGCCTTTACCGGCATTTCGATCGCCCAGGTCTTTCTGGTGACCTCGATCGCCTTCGCCGGTCTGTCGCTGTACGGTTACGTCACCAAGAAGGACCTGTCCGGTATGGGCACCTTCCTGATGATGGGTGTGATCGGCCTGATTGTGGCCATGGTCATCAACCTGTTCCTGCAATCGCCAGCCATCATGTTCGCCGTGTCGATCCTGGGCGTTCTGATTTTTGCGGGCCTCACCGCCTATGACACCCAGAAGATCAAGACCACCTACATCCAGATGGCCCATGCGGGCGATCAGGAGTGGCTGGGCAAGGCCGCCATCATGGGTGCGCTTAACCTGTACCTGGACTTCATCAACATGTTCATGTTCCTGCTGCAGCTGCTCGGCAATCGCGAGTAAGACTGCCGGAACACCAAATCAAAGGGCGGGCCCGAATGGCCCGCCCTTTTTTTGTTCAGGTGCAAGTAAAGCCAGCCCAAAGAAAAAGGCCCTAGCCAAATGGCAAGGGCCTTACATCATTGTAATCGCAACGGATCCGATCAGCTGCAGTTCAGCGGAACCGCGAAACCCGAGCTGCGCGACGACCCGCCCTTGCGGTATACGTCGCCGGCAGGCAGACAGCCGGTAAAGCGCTCGGTCTGGCTGCCGAACGCGGCCCCAACCGAGTTGTCCACCTTGGTGCTGTTGTTTTCGGTGCGCAACACGCCGAACAGGGTTCCGTTCACGCTCACCGTGCTCAGGAACATGGTGCTGCTGCTGCCGGTCAACTGTACGGCCGTGGTGTCGGAGCGTCCGCCATTGTCGATGGCAACGCCCGCGACCTTGTCGAATTCTGTCTTGTCAGTGCTGGCCTGAATGGTCGGCAATTCAGCCAACTCAGCTGGGACGTTCGTCGCAGGCGGAACAAAGGCAACGGCGCCTTTGACGTCCGAAACGGTTCTTGGTTCGCCATCAATGCCGGTGAACCCGACGCCTTGGCGGTTGAACGGGTCCTCACAGGCCGAAAGTGTTAGAATGGCGATTGCGGGCAACAAGATTTTTTTCATGGCGCTCAACATTTTGTGGCGGTTTGCTGAACCGTACTGGCAGGCGGGGCAAAAAAGCAAGCCAACACCAATCAGAATACCTGTCGGCCTGATGCGCCTCTGCAACGGCCCGAAACGGCCGGATCGGGCGGCGTCAGGGCTACACGACACGGTCAAAACAACGAAAAAGGGTCCTGCCGAAGCAGAACCCCCTAAGCTTTCGCGTCGAAAAAAGGCAGATTACTTGATCTTGCCTTCCTTGTACTCGACATGCTTCCGAACGACCGGGTCGTACTTACGAACGGTCATTTTCTCGGTCATGGTGCGAGCGTTCTTTTTGGTCACGTAGAAGTGGCCCGTGCCCGCGGTCGAGTTCAGACGGATCTTGATTGTCGTCGGCTTCGCCATGGTTATCTCCTGCGTCCGGAAAGGCAGGGGCCTTTCGGTTGAATTCCTATGAGCGTGCGCTTTTACCCGGTCGCGCGCCCGAGTCAACCGGAATCGGCGGTGTTTCAACACAAATCACAGTATCCGACACACAGTGGATCAGCGCCCGGTTTGGACAGATCACGGTTTCGTGATATGATTGCGTCACAGCATCCCAGAACGCCGCGGTCCAAGGTTGTGCGGCGTGAGGCAGCGAAACCGGGCAAGACCCTCTGTCAGCAGAGTTTTCTTGCACGTCTGCTTGGGGGAAATCATGACAGAATGGAAACTTCAGGGCGAGACGCTGGCCAATTGCAACTGTGATTTCGGTTGCCCCTGCCAGTTCAGCAGCCTGCCCAGTCACGGGAATTGCGAGGCCGTGGTCGTCTTTGACATCACAAGCGGCCACTACGGGGACACGGATCTTTCCGGCCTGCGGGCTGCGGGTGTCTACCACTGGCCAGGCCCGATTCACGAGGGCAACGGGCAGATGCAACTGATCATCGACGAACGGGCGGACGCCGATCAGCGGGCCGCCCTGCAGGCCATCATGTCCGGTGAGGACACCGATGAAATGGCCACCATGTGGTATGTCTACAGCGCCATGGCGCCGACCAAGCATGAGACACTGTTTGCTGAAATCGACGTGAACTGGAGCCGCGAAGACCGGACCGGCTACGCGAAGGTCAAGAACGTGTTCGATGTGGACGTCAAGCCGATCGCACATATCGTCTCGGGCCAACCGCATCGCGCGTCGATCCAGTTGCCGCATGGATTCGAATACCGCCACGCCGAGGTCGCCTCGGGAACGGCCAGGACAAGCGGTTCAGCCATAGACCTGACCTTCGAGTCCTCACATGCCCATCTGGCGCATTTAAATATCTCAGGTCATGGCGTTGTCGGGCCATAGTGCAGACGCGTCGGAACAGGCCCGCCCTGCCCGAACGATCAGCCTCGAGCGAGTACTGCGAAAAGAACGTCTGATCGTCGCTGGAAGTGTCCTTCTGATCGTTTCGGGTGCGGTCTGGTACACGGTCGCCGGTGTCGGGATGCAGATGTCGGCCGTCGAGATGACTCGGATGGCCGGTCCAATTGGCCAGCCCATGCCGATGGGGGCCGGTGCCGTCTGGACGCTTTGGTACGCCGCATTGGTCTTTGCCATGTGGTGGGTGATGATGGTCGCGATGATGACGCCCAGCGCGGCCCCGACTGCCCTATTGTTTGTGGCGTTGAAACGGGTTGGACCCGACAGGCAGCGCAGCGCCAGCTTCGGATTGGCCTTTCTGTCGGGGTATCTTTTTGCCTGGGCCGTGTTCAGCCTTGGGGCAACCGGACTGCAATGGGGCCTGCAACAGATCGGAGCGATGGATGGCCCGATGATGACCATCCGGTCCGGAATCTTGGCGGGCATCGTTCTCTGTGCTGCCGGGATGTATCAGTTCAGCGGGTTGAAATCCGCGTGCCTCCGCCATTGTCAGAGCCCGGCTGCCTTTCTGACCCGCCACAACCGGCCCGGGCATTGGGGTGCGTTTCGATGCGGCGCCCTGCACGGAGCCTACTGCTTGGGCTGCTGCTGGGCCTTGATGGCACTGCTGTTCGTCGGCGGCATCATGAACATTTGGTGGATCGTCGCAATCGCCGTCTATGTCGCGCTGGAAAAGCTGTCGCCCCGGGCGGGATGGCTGACGCCGGTCGCCGGTGTCGTTTTGATCGGATTGGGAGCCTGGGTGTTGATCACCGCATTGGTTTGATGCGGCAAGCCTGTCTTCCGGGCCAAGGAGCCGGCCAATTGGAGCGCTCTGCACATTTCGTTCACGAGGAGATCGTCATGCCTGTCTTCATCACCTATGCCTCTTATTCCAACGCCGGTGTCAAAGGGATGCTGAAGAAACCGGAAAACCGCACCGGGCCGGTGTCGGCGCTGCTGGAGAAGGTTGGCGGCAAACTGCTGGCCTTCTACGTGACGACCGGAAGCAATGACGTGGTGGTCATCAGCGAAACTCCGGACGGAACGGATGCCGTGGCAGTCGGTATGGCCGTTGCGGCTTCGGGGGCGGTTTCGCGGGTCGAGACGGTTCGGGCCTGGTCGGCCGACGAATTTGTTGCCATCACCGAGAAAGCCGCGAAACTGGTCGCGGCCTACACGCCGCCCGGAGGATGAAGAAAATACGCGCGGAGGGCCTGTAAGCCGGATCCTGTTCCGGGGTTGCCCCCTTCGATGACCATTCCTCTAGGCCGAGCATTGCTGCGCGGCTCGAGCTGCCAACCCGGTCCCTCTCGGCCAAGGCGAGCCTAGCGGCGGTATCGGCTGACGCCGACCGGCCCGCGCGGGGACCCTATTCGGCATTGCTCCCGGTGGGGCTTGCCGTGCCGCCGCTGTTGCCAGCGGCGCGGTGGGCTCTTACTCCACCGTTTCACCCTTGCCATGATGTGCCAGAGGCGAACCTCCGATCCGTCATGGCGGTCTGTTTTCTGTGGCGCTTTCCGTCGGGTTTCCCCGCCCGGGCGTTACCCGGCACCGTTGCCTTGTGGAGTCCGGACTTTCCTCTCGGGCCTGAGCCCCAGCGGCCATCCGGCCCTCCGCGCGGTTGCCGGGTTAAACGTCCACCCGAATACCGTCAAGGTGTTCCATCAAGGCAGCCAGTCGTTCGATGTCGCCCATATCCTTCTTGGACAGGGGCCCGCGCCGCCACGGGGCAAACCGGCTTCGGAACGCTTTCAGCAGATCAGCTATAGGGGCTTTGGGATACCCGGCCCTCATCGCAACCAATGCAAAGTATTCGTCGTCTGGCTGCATTTCTTCAAGGTATATACCCTTCAGAACGGCCGGCCCGGCCGCCAGTTTCTGGTGCGCGAGACGATCCCAATCAAACTTGGGACCGGGATCAAACTTTCGCTCGGGGGCCATGTCCGAATGGGCGATAACGTTCGAGGGCTTGATCCCCAACCGCTCTTGCAGATGTGAAAGCAGGTTTTCCAGCACCGCCATCTGCGGTTCGGAGAAAGGATGATCGCCGCGATTGTCGAGTTCGATCCCGATGGAGCGGGAATTGATGTCGCTGAACCCCCGCCATGCACCTGCACCGGCGTGCCAGGCGCGATCTTCCTCACGGACCATCTGCCAGAGCGTTCCGTCGCAGCCGATCAGATAGTGGGCCGATACCTCGGAGTCCGGGTCGCACAAACGCTCCAGCGCGGCTTGAGCGCCGTTCATCGCGGTGTAGTGAAGCACCACCAGCGACGGCTTCAACCCATCCCGGCGGGGGCCGAAATTGGGGGATGGGTGCCAGATCGGCGAGAGTTCAGTTGCCGACGGCACTGCGGAACGGGCTGGGGTCCCAGCCGCAGGCAAATCCGTCGCCATCCGGGTCCAGGCCCTTGCGGTCGCGCTGGGGGCCACCATTGGCCAGGAAATCGATCTGGGCCTGGTCGGGCGATGCGTAGCCTGCGCAGTTGCGTTGTGCCTTGGCCTGCAAATTGAACCCGGCTCGGCTGTAGAGCTGTGTTCCAACTGGATTGGTCGTAGTCAGAGCATATTGGACGATATTGGGCTGTCCGTCCGACCCGCGCTGAGGAACCGCCGTCGGCGCGACAACCTCGTATGTCTGACGGTTCTGCTGAATCAGCGCGGCATCATCCTGGATGCTGCGGCTGCTTGAAACCGCTGCGAAATCCTGCTCGTTCGAAATGCCGTTTGAGCTTACGGCCACCGGTGCAGTCGGCTGCGCCGATGTGCTCGCCAATGCAGCCGCGGTCTGGTTGGCAATGTCCGTGGCGCTGTCGCCCGTCGTGAAGGGGGCGGGACCGGCTTCGGCAGTCAACTGCTCCTGCGAAATGGCCGGCGGCGGCAGCAGCGGGTTGCCTGCTGCGCCCTGCCCGGCCAGCTGCGCCTCGCGTTCGGCCTGATACTGCGGCGTATTGAAGCCGGAGTCCGTGACTGGTGCCACGGTATCGCAAGCCGCGACAAACCCGAAGGCCGGAATGAGAAGCATTTTGCGCATGGAACCGCTTCGTCCTCGCGTTGTTACCGCTGCCTGAGGGTTACCACCATTTGCCCGGCTTGGCCACAAACCCGGCGGCATTCTCAAGCGCGTAGGCGGTATTCAGAAGGTCACCTTCTTCCCACGGACGACCGATCAACTGCAGCCCCAGCGGCAAGCCCTGCCCGTCAAGACCGGCGGGAACCGAGATGCCCGGAAGACCCGCGAGGTTGACGGTCACGGTGAACACGTCGTTCAGATACATCTGCACCGGGTCGGCCTCGGTCATTTCGCCCAGACCGAACGCCGCCGAAGGTGTCGCCGGTGTCAGGATCGCATCGACACCTGCGGCAAAGACATCCTCGAAGTCTTTCTTGATCAGGGTCCGCACCTTGCGCGCGCGGTTGTAGTAGGCGTCATAGAAACCAGCTGACAGCACGTAAGTGCCGACCATGACGCGGCGCTGCACCTCGTGGCCAAAGCCCTCGGCGCGGGTTTTTTCATACATCTCGGTGATGCCGTCGCCCTGCGCCAATTGCGCACGGCGGCCATAGCGCACGCCGTCATAGCGCGCCAGGTTCGACGACGCCTCGGCCGGCGCGATTACATAGTAGGCCGGCAACGCGTATTTGGTGTGCGGCAGCGAGATGTCGACGATCTCGGCCCCGGCATCACGCAGCATTTCGGCGCCATCCGCCCACAGCTTTTCGATCTCGGCGGGCATTCCGTCCATCCGGTATTCCTTGGGGATACCGATCTTCTTGCCCTTGATATCGCCGGTCAGCATCGCCTCGAAATTCGGCACCGGCAGATCGGCGCTGGTCGAATCCTTGGGGTCATGCCCGCACATCGCCTCGAGCATGATGGCGGCGTCACGAACGTTCTTGGTCATCGGGCCGGCCTGATCCAGCGAGGACGCAAAGGCCACGATGCCCCAGCGCGAGCAACGGCCATAGGTCGGCTTGATGCCGGTGATTCCGGTAAAGGCGGCGGGCTGACGGATCGAGCCACCGGTGTCGGTTCCGGTCGCTGCCAGGCACAGATCGGCTGCGACGGCAGACGCCGAACCACCCGAAGAACCGCCCGGGGTCAGCTGCGCGTCATCATTGCCGCGCCGCCAAGGGTTCACCGCATTGCCATAGACCGAGGTTTCGTTGGACGAACCCATGGCGAACTCGTCCATGTTCAGCTTGCCCAGCATCACCGCGCCCGCATCGGCCAATTGCTGCGAGACGGTGGATTCGTATTCGGGCTTGAACCCGTCCAGAATCTTGGACGCAGCTTGCGAGGGCACGCCCTTGGTGCAGAACAGATCCTTGATGCCGATCGGCAGGCCACACATGGCAGGCGCGTCGCCCGCCTTGATGCGCTCGTCTGCGGCCTTCGCACGCTCCAGCGCGATTTCCGGGGTCTTGTGCACGAAAGCATTCAAGACATCGGCTGCGTCGATCGCCTTCAGGCAGGCCTCGGTCAGCTCGACCGAGGTCACATCTCCGTTGCGCAGGGCATCGCGGGCCTCGGCAAGGCTCAGTTTGTTCAGATCGGACATGTCTTACTCCACCACCTTGGGAACCGCGAAAAAGCCCTCGCGCGCGTCGGGGGCGTTCGACAGGATCTTGTCCTGCATATTCCCGTCGGTCACCACGTCCTCGCGCCGCTTCAGCCGCATCGGGGTCACCGAGACCATCGGCTCGACCCCTTCGACGTCAACTTCGTTCAGCTGTTCGATGAACCCCAGGATCGTGTTGAATTCCGAGGCCAGCGCGGGCAACGCGTCATCCTCGACCTTGATCCGGGCCAGTTTGGCCACCTTGGCGGCGGTGCTTTGGTCAATCGACATGGGAAACCTCATATGCGTTACAGGGGCATTTACCCGTCTGATGCAGCAGTCGCAAGACCACTGAGCCACAGCGATTTGTCCAAAGTCCACGCGGTTGCCGCCAAGCCAAACAATTTTGAATACCCGCTATGCAAAAAAGTAAACGGATTAGTTCACTTTGACGATTGAAGCCGGCGCAAAAAGTTACTTTATGTACTGAACGAAACAGTTCAGTCCGGAGAATAATCATGAAACGCATGTTGATTGCTGTGTCCGTTGTTCTGACAACCGCTGCCGCACCGGCGCTCGCGCTGGGGATTCCCATGGGCGACCTGACACCGACGCTGACCTTCCCCGATCAGCACCCCTCGGACCAGGTGAGCCAGGAGAAATCTTCGCTCCGCAACTAACCCTACCGCTTCCCTGTTGGATCGGGCCGGTTCTCCCCCCTTTTTCCGCCCCGATCCTGCACCTGCCCTCGTGGCGCCGCCGGCCCTGAATGGGTCGGCGCTTTTTTGTTGAAGCACGGTGCTCTATCGTTCATTCACTCAAGAGTTTCAGGTCAGCATGACCGAATGTCCCGAGGTGCCGTTGCCAAAGCAGGAGATGCCATGACAGAGCGCAAGCAGAAGGTTCTGGATGCAATTGATACGGCCAATTCGGCCGATCTCACCCAGGAAGACGGCCGCCCCGCTGCGCTGCTTTATGGCGAACGGATGAGCGCTGAGTTGGATCGACTGTTCCCCGACGCCTCCGAGCCGTTGCAGATCGCCGCCCGCGGCCAGCATGTCGAGCGCTGGAAGCTGGCCCGCTCGGAATACCCTGAAGGGCGCGCGGGTTATCTGGCCTGGCGCAAGGCCCAGGCCGAGCATCACGCGCAGGTCGTGGCCGAGCTGATGTCCGAGGCCGGTTACGATCAGGCCGAGATCGACGCCGCCCGTCGCATGTTGCGCAAACAGGGCATCAAGCGCGACGGCGACGTTCAGGCGCTGGAGGACGTGATCTGCTTTGTCTTTTTGAAATGGTATTTTGCGCCCTTCGCCACGAAACACTCGGACGAAAAGATCCAGCGCATCGTCGAAAAGACCGCCCGCAAGATGTCGGCCGAGGCGCGCCGACGCGTGCTGGACGAGTTCGACCTACCCGAAGACTTGGCCAGCGCCTTCAAGGATTGACGGGTCATGACCGATGACATGCAGCTGTTGATCGACCTGCACCTGCCCAACGATCGGCAAGGCCCCGGCAGCGACGCGGCAACGCAACTGGCGCTGACGCTGGCGGGCGTACAAGCCGATCCCGGATTGAAGATCGCCGACATTGGCTGCGGCACCGGAGCCGCGGCCTTCTGCCTTGCGCGCCATCTCGGCGCATCGGTGACGGCAGTGGATTTCCTGCCGGAGTTTCTGGCCGAGTTAAACAGGCGTGCACAGGACTCGGGTCTGGCGGCCCGGGTTCAGACGCTTGAGGCGTCGATGGAGGACCTGCCCTTCGACGATGCCAGCCTTGACGTGATCTGGTCGGAAGGCGCGATCTACAACATGGGGTTCGAGAACGGCCTGAACGCCTGGCGTCGGTTCCTGAAACCCGGCGGGGTCCTAGCTGTGTCCGAGCTGACCTGGCTGACCGATCGACGCCCCGAACCGCTGACAAGGCACTGGGATGCCGCCTATCCCGAAGTTGCGACCGCCGGACAGAAGATCCGCCAGATCGAGACCGCTGGCTATGAACCAGTCGGCTATTTCCCGCTGGGCACCGACTGCTGGATGGAGAACTACTACCTCCCCCTTCAAGGCAGCTTCCCTGCCTTCCTCGACCGGCATGGCCATTCCGAGCAGGCCAAGGCGCTTGTCGATTCCGAACAGGCCGAGATCGCATTGTATGAAACCTATTCCGACTTTGTCAGCTATGGGTTTTATCTGGCGCGGCGTCTGCCGGACTGACCGCATCCGTCATGGCCCGGCGATAAACCTCGATCATCCAGCCCAGCATGGTGGCGTTCAGGATGTGCCACATGAAATGCGTTCCCATCGGGATGCGGGCGCAAAGCGGAGCATCGAGCGCACGGAAGGTGATCGACGCGATCAGGATCGCAGCCCCGACCGCCAGACCCCGAGCCACTTGCGGCCTGCGCACGCGCAAAAGATACGCATAGATCAGGATCAGCAACGGCACCGGAGCATAGGCGGCCGACCCGCCCAACCCGGGAACCAGCTGAAACGCCGGAATGGTCAGCGCCGCATAGGGAATGAACAAGGCCGTTAGCCCCGCCGCCTTCGGCGTGGATAGCTGCCAGATGTCCCGGTTCACCGCGAAGATATAGATCAGGATGAACAGCAAGATCGGCGTCGTATCCGCCAGCGCGGCCCAGACCTGCGCATGGGTATGAAACAGATAGCTGCCAATACCGATCACCGCCAGAATGGCGACCAGCAGGCGGGCCAAGGGCAGACCCTGCCCGTGCACCCGCCGCCACATCACCCATGCCGCCAGCAGAAAGGCCGCGTTGGTCACGGCGTTTACGGGTTCGGCCCAATAGGTCGGCGACAGGCGCTCGCAATAGCCGTCGATTTCTCGCATCCAGTCCATGGATTTTTACATAGCCGATGCTAGGCTGACCCTGAACCGGTTTCAGGAGGGTCTTTCATGAAAATCATCTGGTTGGGGCATGGCAGCTTCCGAATTCACGCGGCAGGACAGGTCCTGCTGATCGACCCCTGGCTCAGCGGCAACCCGATGCTGCCCGAGGATCAGCACGAGGCCGCCGTCAAAGGCGCCACGCATATCCTGCTGACCCACGCGCATTTCGACCACGTTGCCGACGTTCTGCCGCTGGCCAAACGCCTGAATATTCCCGTGGTTGGCCAATACGACGTCATGGCGCATTGGGCCGAGGCCGAAGGGATCGAGATCATCGGCTTCAACAAGGGCGGCCGGGTCGATCTGAACGGGGTCAAGGTCGACATGGTGCCGGCCTCGCACAGCTCGACCTTCGCCACACCCGATGGCCCGCGCGCCGGTGGGTCCGAGGTGGGCTTCATCCTGTCGGCCGATGGTCACACGGTCTATGTCTCGGGCGACACCACGATCATGGCCGACATGGAGTGGATCGGCGACTATTACAAACCCGATATCGGCATCCTGTCGGCGGGCGGTTATTTCACGATGGACATGAAAGCCGCCGCCTATGCCGCCCGGCGGTATTTCGACTTCAAGACGGTGATCCCCTGCCACTATCGGACTTTTCCGATCCTGGAACAATCCGCCAAGGACCTGACGGACGGGCTGCCGGGCGTGACCGTCATCGAGCCCGAGGTCCTGCAGGAGATCGAGCTTTGACGCCCGCGCTGGCCTTCTCGGCGGAAGATTACGCGGCGCGGCTGGCCAAGACCCGGTCCGCGATGGCCCAGCGGGGTGTCGAGACCCTGCTGGTTGCCGACCCGTCGAACATGGCCTGGCTGACGGGCTATGACGGCTGGAGCTTCTACGTCCCGCAGATGGTGATCGTCCCGCGCGAAGGCGCGCCCCTGTGGTGGGGCCGGACGCAGGACAAGCCCGGCGCGGCGCAAACCACCTGGCTGGACCCCGCCGACCTGTACGACTGGCCCGAAGAGCATGTGCAGCACCCCGACCATCACCCGGTCGAGTCGCTGGCATCGCTGCTGCGCGCGCGCGGCTGGACATCCCATTTGGGTGTCGAGATGGACAATTATTACTACTCGGCCGCCAGCCACCGGATTCTTGAGACCGCGTTCGGCCGGGATGCGCTGATCGACTCGACCGGGTTGGTGAACTGGCAGCGTGCGGTCAAAAGCGAGGCCGAGATCGCCTTGATGCGCAAGGCCGGGCAACTGACCGCGCATATGCACGCGGTGCTGCGCGACGGGTTCCGCGCCGGGGTTCCCAAGAACGTGCTCGTGGCCGAGGTTCAGGCGGCGGGCATCGCCGGGCTTCCGGGTCTTGCGGGCGACTATCCCGCGATCGCGCCCATCGCGCCCTCGGGGGCCGAGGCCTCGGCCTCGCACATCACCTGGAACGACCGTCCGCTGACACCGGGCGAGGCGACCTATTTCGAAATCTCGGGCTGCCACCGCCGCTATCACTGCCCGGCCAGCCGCAGCCTGTTTCTGGGCGACCCGCCTGCCGATATCCGGCGCGCGGAAACCGCGATTCTCACCGCGCTCGAGAACACGCTGGCCGCCGCCCGCCCCGGCGCCACCTGCGAAGAGATCGCCGCCTGCGTCTATGACAGCTTTGCCCGGGCCGGCTATGTCAAAGGCAATCGCACGGGCTATCCGGTGGGCCTGAGCTATCCGCCCGATTGGGGCGAGCGCACCATGAGCCTGCGTCCCGGCGACAGCACCGTTCTGCAGGACAACATGACCTTTCACCTGATGCCGGGTCTGTGGACCCCGGATTGGGGGCTGGCCATCACCGAAACCTTCGTCGTCACGCCGACGGGCGGGCAACCCTTGGCAGACATCCCCCGCGAACTGGTCGTGAAACCGGCCTGAGCGCGCCTCAGCCTTTGGACCCGCCGCCACCGCGCTGCGCGGCAAAGAAATCGCGCAACAACCGGGCGCAGTCCTCGGCCGCAATTCCGTCATAGACCTCCGGGCTGTGATGGGCCTGAGGGTGCGAGAACACCCGCGCCCCATGCGCCACGCCGCCCGATTTCGGATCGGCGGCCCCATAGTAGATCCGCCGGATCCGCGCCGCCGCCAGCGCCGCGGCACACATGGCGCAGGGCTCCAGCGTGACATACAGGTCATGCCCCATCAGACGTTCGGACCCGACGGCGCGGCAGGCGGCGCGCAGGACCAGGATCTCGGCATGCGCGGTCGGGTCGTGCAACTCGCGCGTACGGTTGCCGTCCGCCGCGATGATCCGCCCATCGGGCGACACGATCACCGCACCCACCGGAACCTCGCCCCGATCACCCGCCGCGCGCGCCTGTTCAAGCGCCTTGTCCATATGCGTTCTGAAGACCATGCCCCTGACTGCCCCAGAAACCCACCTTTCGCAAGCCGCGCCGATGCGCTATGCGCAGGGCATGAGCAACACCCCTCCTCCTGGCGACCGGATCGCCAAAGTGCTGGCCCGTGCCGGCATCGCCTCGCGCCGCGAGGCCGAACGCATGATCGAAGCGGGCCGCGTAACCGTGAACGGCAAGACCATCGACAGCCCGGCGCTGAACGTCACGCCCGGCGACAAGATCACCGTCGACGGCAAGCCCGTGGCCGAACCCGAACCCGCGCGTCTGTGGCTGTATCACAAGCCAACCGGCCTTGTGACCACGAACCGCGACGAAAAGGGCCGCCCCACAATCTTCGACAACCTGCCCGAGGACATGCCCCGCGTCATGAGCGTCGGCCGGCTGGACCTAAATTCCGAAGGCCTGCTGCTGCTGACCAATGACGGGGGCATCAAGCGCAAGCTCGAACTGCCCTCGACCGGGTGGCTGCGCAAGTACCGGGTGCGGATCAACGGCCGCCCCAAGGACGAGGATTTCGCCCCCCTGCGCCAGGGCCTTGTGATCGAGGGCGAAAAGTTTCAGCCCATGACCGTGACGCTGGACCGCCAGCAAGGCGCGAATGCATGGCTGACGATCGGACTGCGCGAGGGCAAGAACCGGGAAATCCGCCGCGCGATCGAAGACATCGGCTTAACCGTGAATCGGCTGTTGCGCGTGTCCTACGGGCCGTTCCAGCTGGGCAATCTCAAACCCGGCGAGGTCGAGGAAATCCGCCGCCGCGTTCTGCGCGACCAGTTGGGTCTGGAACCTGAAACCCCACCGGCTGCTGCGAAACGCCCAAGCCGCCCTCAAAGATCCCGCAGGCCGGTCGGCAAGAAATCACGCAATTGACGCGGGTTATCGAACCTTCCCCCTAGCGCCAAGCCCCTTGATCCCCTAGGTTTTCAAGGGGACAACCGCAGTTGGAGGACGTCATGTCCGGGACCGGAGTGCAAAAAATGGCCTACGCGGCCCTGCTGGTGCTGTTGTTCGGCGTCTGCACCGGTTGGCTTGGGGGGCTCTGACGCCATGGCCAAGCGATACGGCGGAAAGTTCAGCCCCGACGGCCAATCCGACACCGACGCGCCCGCCCCGCGCGGGCAATACGATGGTGCCCGAGTGAACCCGGTCGGCGCCCGCGCCAATGTGATGTTCGTTCCGGCGATCCCGCTGGTCTTTTTGTCGCTCAACGACGGCGCGATCGGGATGACACTTGGATTGGTCGCCGCCGGCATTCTGACCGCTGCCGCCTTTCTGCTGCGGGAAGGGCTGAAAGCCGAGGATGCCTACAACGCGCGCCGCACCGCGCGCCGCCCAGCCTTTCCACGCAAGATCTTCTCATCCGTTTTGACTGGGCTGGGGGTGGGTCTGGCCGCCTATCGCAATGACTATCTGGAAGCCGAGGCCGCCAGCCAGGTCAGCCTGCTGGCGCCGGTCTTGTTCGGCGGCGTGGCCACAGCGCTGCATTCCGTCGCCTTCGGCCTCGACCCGATGAAGAACAAGGGCATGGAGGGTGTGGACACCTATCAACAGGACCGGGTCGCCCGCGTAGTCGAAGATGCCGAAGTGCATCTGAACCAAATGACGGATGCCATCAAACGGGCCGGCGACCGCAGGATCGAAGCCCGGGTCGAGCGGTTCCAAACTACCGCCCGCGACCTGTTCCGTACGGTCGAGGAAGACCCGCGCGATCTGGCCGGTGCCCGCAAATACCTGACCGTCTATCTGCAGGGCGCCCGCGATGCGACGATCAAGTTTGCTGATGTCTATGCGCGCACCCGCGACCCGCAGGCTTTGTCCGACTACTCGGCGCTGCTGGACGACCTCGAGCAGAATTTCTCGGCCCGCACCCGAAAGATGCTATTGGATGACCGCAGTGATCTGACGGTCGAAATCGACGTGCTGCGTGAAAGGCTGCAGCGCGAAGGCGTCCGGCTCGACTGACCGGCCAAACCAAGAACAGGGAAGCTTCTCATGTCTGACGAAATCAAGAAAAAGGCGGCCGAGGCCGAAACGCTGGTTCAGGAAGTTGCAGCCGTCTCATTGCCCGAGCCGAGTTCCGAGATCGTGCCATTGGAAGAAGCGGACGAACCGGTGGGTGCCGAAATCCGCAAGCGCATGTCTGAAATCGACATGGGCGACACCAACTCGATCGTTGCTTTTGGCTCGGCGGCGCAAGCCGAGCTGCAGGAAATCAGCCAGGCCATGCTGGCCGACGTGCGCAACAAGGATGTCGGCCCCGCCGGCGACAGCCTTCGCGACATCGTCACCACGATCCGCGGCTTTTCGGTTTCCGAACTGGACGTGCGCCGCGAGCGCAGCTGGTGGGAGAAACTGCTGGGCCGCGCCGCGCCTTTCGCCAAGTTCACTGCGCGCTACGAAGAGGTTCAGGATCAGATCGACCGGATCACCGACAACCTTCTGTCGCACGAGCACACGCTGCTGAAGGACATCAAGTCGCTGGACCTGCTGTATGAAAAGACGCTGGATTTCTATGATGAACTGGCGTTGTACATCGCCGCCGGTGAAGAGAAGCTGACCGAACTTGACAGCCATGACATCCCCGAGAAAGAGGCCGAGGTGAAGGCCGCCCCAGAAGATCAGCAGGTGATGAAGGCGCAGGAACTGCGCGACCTGCGGGCCGCCCGCGACGATCTGGAACGGCGTGTGCATGACCTGAAGCTGACGCGACAGGTGACGATGCAATCGCTGCCCTCGATCCGGCTGGTTCAGGAGAACGACAAGTCGCTGGTGACCAAGATCAACTCGACCTTGGTCAACACCGTGCCGCTGTGGGAAACCCAGCTGGCACAGGCGGTCACCATCCAGCGCAGCGCCGAGGCCGCAGCCGCCGTGCGCGATGCCAACGATCTGACGAACGAGTTGCTGACCTCGAACGCCGCAAACCTGCGCCAGTCGAACAAGATGATCCGCGAGGAAATGGAGCGCGGGGTGTTCGACATCGAAGCCGTCAAGAAGGCCAACGAGGATCTGATCGGCACGATCAATGAAAGCCTCGCCATCGCTGACGAAGGCAAGGCGAAACGGGCCGCCGCAGAAGAAGAGCTGAAGAAGATGGAAGCCGAGCTGCGGGACACCTTGGCTTCGGCCAAGGCCAGGAAAGACGGGCTGGGCGATACGGCCGGAACCGCCGTTCCGGGCTAAGGAGACATCGCAGGTGCGGCTTCGAAGATTTCTAGGGCACGGGTTGGGGGCAGCTGCATTGCTGATCTTGGCCAATTGCGATGACGCGCTCGAGTCCTCGATTGCCCCGCAGGCGCGCCCGTCCCAGCCGCAATTGGCCAATGCTTATGTCGAACCTTCGGCGGCAAGCCAGGATCTGGCGCGTTATTATCAGCGCGTCGAGCGCGACCTGTTGACCCGAGGTCTGATGCGTACAGACGGTGGCGGGCCGGACACCCCGTTTGATGCGGATGATTTGGCCCGGAATTTCGAAGCCATCGCGTTCTACAGCGAGTATCCCGGCGCCGCCGTATCTGGCAGCAGCCAACGTACCAGCGGAAGGCTAAGCCGCTGGTCTGGCCCGGTCCGGATACAGGCAGAGTTCGGGCCGTCAGTATCGCCAGACCAACGTGCGGCCGACA
This sequence comes from Ruegeria arenilitoris, assembly GCF_013032855.1. Classification (GTDB taxonomy): domain Bacteria; phylum Pseudomonadota; class Alphaproteobacteria; order Rhodobacterales; family Rhodobacteraceae; genus Ruegeria; species Ruegeria arenilitoris. The sequence goes on along the minus strand of NZ_WQDA01000001.1, from coordinate 1,011,307 downwards.
AGGCACAGATCCGGGCCTATACCGAACGCATGTCGTCCTTGACTGGCCACCCGATCTCGACCGTAACCAGAAACGCGAACTTCCATGTCTTCGTCGCCGGCGATGACGATACGGAATTCGTGCAAACGCGACTGCGCCAGTTGTTTCCCAGTATCGGACAGGCTCAGTTGAACCTGTTTCAGGATTTACCGCGCTCGTTCTATTGCTTTGTCTTCGCCTCGGCGTCGAACGGGGCACCGAACACCTATACTGGTGCGGTTGCGTTGGTGCGGGCCGAGCACCCCGACTTGATGCGGCTGAGCTGCATCCACGAGGAAATCGCCCAGGGGCTGGGCCTGCCCAATGACAGCCCCCGGGCACGACCGTCGATCTTCAACGATGATGACGAATTCGCCCTGCTGACCAGCCATGACGAAAAGCTGCTGACGATGTTGTATGATCCGCGCCTGAAACCCGGCATGACCGCGCAAGAGGCCGCGCCGGTGGTGCGGATCATCGCCCGTGAATTGATGGGGCAGTCGCTCTGACCCCGATGACAGGAGAACCCAGATGGGAATTTTCGATTTTCTGACCGGAGAATTCATTGATGTCATTCATTGGGTGGACGACACCCGCGACACGATGGTCTGGCGGTTCGAGCGCGAAGGCCACGAGATCAAGTATGGCGCCAAGCTGACCGTGCGCGAGGGCCAGGCGGCCGTATTCGTGCACGAAGGCCAGCTGGCCGACGTGTTCACGCCCGGCCTCTACATGCTTGAGACCAACAACATGCCGATCATGACGACGCTGCAGCACTGGGATCACGGGTTCCAGTCGCCGTTCAAGTCCGAGATCTACTTCGTCAACACGACCCGGTTCAACGACCTGAAATGGGGCACCAAGAACCCGATCATGCTGCGCGACCCGGAATTCGGCCCGACCCGGATCCGCGCCTATGGCACCTACACGATTCGTGTCAAGGACCCGGCCCGTTTCCTGGTCGAGATCGTCGGCACCGATGGCGAATTCACCATGGACGAGATCAGCTTTCAGATCCGCAACATCATCGTGCAGGAATTCAGCCGGGTCATCGCAGGCTCGGGCATTCCGGTTCTGGACATGGCCGCCAACACCGCCGATCTGGGCAAGCTGATCGCGGCCGAGGTCTCGCCTGTGCTGGATGGCTACGGGCTGGAAATGCCGGAATTCTACATCGAGAACATTTCGCTGCCACCGGCGGTCGAGGCGGCGCTGGACAAGCGTACTTCGATGGGGCTGGCGGGGGATCTGGGCAAATTCACCCAGTATTCCGCGGCCGAGGCGATGACGGCGGCCGCCAGCAACCCGAACGGAGGCGGTGGCATGGGTGCTGGCCTTGGTATGGGAATGGGCATGGCGATGGCGAACCAGATGTCGAACATGGCAGCGGGTCAGCCGTTTGGCCCGTGGGGCGCGCCCGCGCCCGCTGCCCCGCAACCATCAGCGCATGCGGCCCCGCCGCCCCCGCCGCCAGTCGAGCATGTCTGGCATATCGCGGTGGATGGCCAGACGAGCGGTCCGTTCTCGAAGGCCAAGATGGGCCGCATGGCCAGCGAGGGAGAAATTACGCGGGACACTTTCGTGTGGACGCCCGGTCAGGACGGCTGGAAGAAAGCGGGCGAGGTGCAGGAACTCGCGCAGCTGTTCACGATCCTGCCGCCTCCGCCGCCCGGGGCGTGAGGCATCGGCATGCCCGCATCGCGGAAACACTCGAAGACAGGCGGGCGCAAAGCGCCGCAGCCGCCGCAATTCATCTGCCCGTGCTGCGGTTATGTCACCCTGGCCAAGCGCGGGGCCTACCTGATCTGCGCGATCTGCTTTTGGGAGGACGAGGACATTCTGTACGACAAGAACCCCCGCGAGCCCTCTGCCGCCAATCACGGCCTGACGCTGGCCGAGGCGCGCGAGAATTTCAGGGCGATCGGGGCCTGCGAAGCGGCGATGCTGCCGCATGTCCTGCCTGAGGAGCAGCGCGCAGCCTATCTTCACTTTCCCCTCGACACGTGACCCCCCATGACACAGCCCCCTGCTCCGCCACCCGGTTCTGCGGAACATCGTTTTCCATGTGACAATTGCGGCGCGGACTATCGGTTCGACCCGCAATCCGGCACGCTGACCTGTGACCATTGCGGCCATTCCGAACCGATCGGGGCTGGCCCCTGGGGCGGCGCCAGCCTGCGCGAACTGGACTTCGACGCCGCCATCGCCGACCGCTTGCCCGACAGCGAGATCGAAGAGACGCGGGTTCTGACCTGCCCCAACTGCGCGGCGCAGGTCGAGTTCGACCCCAACACCCACGCCGCGGAATGCCCGTTCTGCGCCACCCCGGTGGTGACCGATACCGGCGTGAACCGGCACATCAAACCGCGCGGCGTTCTGCCCTTTGCGCTGGACGAACGCGCCGCGCACAAGGCCATGAGCGACTGGCTGGGGCGGCTGTGGTTCGCGCCGAACGGGCTAAAGGACTATGCCCGCAAAGGCCGCAGGATGCAGGGCATCTATGTGCCCTACTGGACGTTCGACGCCGATACGAAATCGGCCTATCGCGGCGAACGGGGCGTGGTCTATTACGAAACCCGGACGGTGGTGCGTGACGGCAAGCGGGTGCAGCAGCAAGTGCCCAAGGTGCGCTGGACGCCGAAATCCGGCCGGGTGGCCCGGTTCTTCGACGACGTGCTGGTGCTGGCCTCGCAATCGCTACCCAAGTCATACACCGACGCGCTGCAACCTTGGGACCTGCCCGCGCTCGAGCCCTATCAGCCCGAGTACCTGGCCGGGTTCCGGGCCGAGGCCTACACGGTCGATCTGCAGCAAGGTTATCAGGAAGCCCGCGGTCACATGGCCCGCGTGATCGAGCGCGACGTCCGCTTTGACATCGGCGGCGACCGGCAGCGCATCCACGCGATCGAAACCGAGATCTGCGACGTGACCTTCAAGCACATCCTGCTGCCGGTCTGGATGGCCGCGTACAAGTATCGCGGCCAGACCTATCGCTTTGTCGTCAACGGTCGCACCGGTCAGGTGCAGGGTGAACGGCCCTGGTCGGCGATCAAGATCACGATTGCGGTGGTCCTGGGCCTGCTGGCGGCAGCCGGCATCGGGTATCTGGTGGCGACCGGACAGCAATGACCGCTGGGTTCCGCCGCCGAAAACTCTGCCTCGGAACCCCTTGAACATCCCGGGCTTCTCACCCATCCTGCCGCCGGCTGCCCCGGAGGAGAGGACGACGTGACCCTGGCCGATCTGAACACGCTTCTGACCGCGCGCCAGTCCTGCCGCGCCTTCCGGTCCGATCCGGTGCCGCGGGGTGACATCGAACAGATTCTGACCAGCGCCGCCCAAGTGCCCAGCTGGTGCAACGCGCAGCCCTGGCAGGTGGTCGTGACCAGCGGCGCGGAAACGGATGCGTTCCGCAGCGCCTTGCGGGCCGAAGCCAAGACCGGCCAGGCGCAGCCCGACCTGCCCTTTCCGACCGGCTATTCCGGCGTCTATCAGGACCGGCGCCGCGCCTGCGGATGGGCCCTGTATGAGGCCGTGGGCGTGGAAAAGGGCGACCGCGCTGGATCGGCCCGGCAGATGATGGAAAACTTCAACCTGTTCGGCGCCCCGCATTGCGCCATCCTGTCCAGCCCGGCGGAACTCGGCCCCTATGGCGCGATGGATTGCGGCGGGTTTGTAACGGCTTTCACCTTGGCTGCACAGGCCTTGGGCATCGCCACGATCCCACAGGCGGCGGTGGCCGCCTATGGGCCGTTCCTGCACCGCTATTTCAACATCCCCGATGACCGGCTGATCCTGTGCGCGATTTCCTTCGGCTATCCGAATGTCGATCATCCGGCCAACCAATTCCGGACCGAGCGCGCCACGCTGGACGAGTTCGTCAGTTGGCGTGAGGCGCCGGCCGAGTGAGCGGAGTTTGAGAAAGACACTGTCATGCGCGCATTGATACAAAGGGTGTCCGAGGCATCGGTCTCGGTCGAGGGGGAAGTCATCGGCCAGTGCGGGCCGGGGCTGCTTGTTCTGGTCTGCGCCATGCAGGGCGACGACGAGACCCAGGCCCAGCAACTGGCGGCCAAGATTGCCAAGCTGCGGATCTTCAAGGATGACGCGGGCAAGATGAACCGGTCGGTGTTGGATATCGGCGGCTCGGCCCTTGTGGTCAGCCAGTTCACCTTGGCCGCCGACACGTCGCGCGGGAACCGGCCCGGATTTGCGGCGGCGGCCGATCCGGCAACCGGTGAACGCCTGTACGAACACTTTGCCCGCGCGCTGGCCGCGCTTGGGGTTCCGACCGAAACCGGGTCTTTCGGAGCGGATATGGCGGTGTCCCTAGTCAATGACGGCCCGGTTACGATCTGGATGGACATGTGATGACGATGCAGGATCAGGCGATCGCGATCTGGAAGGCGGGCGTTGCCGCCGTTGACGGCTATGGTGCGGTCAAGGCGGCACTGCCCGATGTTCCGCGCCCCGATCGGATTCTGGCGGTGGGCAAGGCCGCGGCGGCGATGATGAATGCGGCGCAGGATCATTTCGGCAGAACACCGGGCCTTGTGGTCACGAAAGACGGCCATGCCGAAGGGCTGCCGTCACATCTGCAGGTCATCGAAGCCTCTCACCCCGTGCCCGATGCCCGCAGCCTGAAGGGTGGCCAGGCCCTGCGCGCGGCTGTTCAGGCCATGGAGCCTGGCACGCATCTGTTGCTGCTGGTCTCGGGCGGTGCGTCTTCGCTGGCCGAGGATCTTGTGCCGGGGGCCACCCTCGAAGATCTGGCGCGGCTGAACGCGCAGTTGCTGTCCGAGGGGCTGGACATCACCGCCATGAACGCCCGCCGGCGCGAGATGTCGCGGATCAAGGGCGGGGGCCTTCTGGCCGGTTTCGGCGGAGCGCGCGCGACGGTCCTGGCCATTTCGGACGTGCCGGGGGACGACATCGGCGTCATCGGATCGGGCATCGGCGCCTTGCCCGACGCCCCGCAATTCGAAGCGAATGTCCAGATCATTGCCTCGAACGCCCATGCGCGCCGCGCCGCGGCCAACGCGGCACGTGCCGCCGGTCTGGACGTTCTGGCCGAGGAAGAGGCCATGCACGACGACTATCTGTCCGTCGCCGCAGATATCGGCGCGCGGCTGCGTCAGATGCCACCGGGCGCGATGATCTTTGGCGGAGAGCCGACGGTTGTCCTGCCCGAAAACCCGGGCCGAGGCGGACGCAACCAGGCGCTGGCCCTGGCGCTGGCGCGCGAGATTCAGGGATGCGAGGGTCTGTGTGTCGTGGTCGGCGGAACCGACGGCACCGACGGGCCGACCGATGCGGCCGGCGGTGTCGTGACCGGCGCGACATGGGCCGATGGGGCGGACCCAGCCTTGCGCGAGGCCGATGCGGGGACGTTCCTTGAGCGAGCCGGCGCTCTGCTGGTGACCGGCCCCACGGGAACCAATGTCATGGATCTGCTTGTCGCAACGAAGGAATGAATTGACGCTTTTCCTCGCACACCATCCGCCGATGCGCCTGAGACTAGGCACATGACTCAGGCGAAGAACTCACTGGCCGAGATCGAAGACGTTCCGGATCAGGGCATCATTCTGTCGGACGGCTGCCGCCTGTCGGCGCGGATCTGGCGACCTGTCGATGCGGCGCAGCACCCGGTGCCAGCCATTTTGGAATACCTGCCTTATCGCAAGCGCGACGGCACGACGGCGCGCGATGCCCTAACCCATCCCTGGTTTGCCAAACGGGGTTACGCCTGCATCCGCGTCGACATGCGCGGCAACGGCGACAGTCAGGGACTGATGGAGGATGAATACACCCAGCAGGAACTGGACGACGCCGTCGAGGTGATCGAATGGCTGGCCCAACAGCCATGGTGCAGCGGCGCAGTCGGGATGATGGGCATCAGCTGGGGCGGCTTCAACGCGCTGCAGGTGGCGGCGCTGCAACCCGCGCCGTTGAAGGCCATCATCACCCTGTGTTCGACCGCCGACCGTTATGCCGATGACATCCACTACAAGGGCGGCTGCCTGTTGAACGAGAACCTGGGCTGGGGGGCGACCATGTGGTCGTACTCGTCCCGCCCGCCCGACCCCGCGTTGCGTGACGACTGGCGCGAGATGTGGTTGCAGCGGTTGAAGGCCGAACCGTTCTTGCCCTCGGTCTGGCTGCGGCACCAGACCCGCGATGCCTATTGGCGACATGGGTCTGTCTGCGAAGACCCCGGAGCGATCCGCGCCGCGACGCTGGCGGTGGGCGGCTGGGGTGATGCCTACAAGAACACGGTGCCCTGGCTGGTCGAGAACCTGAGTGCGCCGGTCAAGGGCATCGTCGGCCCCTGGGTGCACAAGTACCCGCATTTTGCCGTGCCCGAACCACGCATCGGCTTCCTGCAAGAGGCGCTGCGCTGGTGGGACCGCTGGCTGAAGGGCAAAAAGACCGGAGTTGAACAGGACCCGGCCTATCGCGCCTATCTGATGGATGGCGTGCGCCCGGCGCGCTGGTATGCCGAACGCCCGGGCCATTGGATCACCGAGGATGCCAGCGCCACGTCCCACCTGCCGACGGTCACCCTTCCGCTTTCCGAAGCCGGGCTGGGTAAGGACGGCCCCTTGGATACCAAAATCCGCTCGCCGCATCATTGCGGCATGGATGGCGGCGAATATTGCGCCATCTGGCTGGGTCCGGACATGCCGGGCGACCAGCGAGCAGATGACGCTCTGTCCGCCTGTTTCGACACGACCCCTCTGACCGCAGATCTGGACATTGTCGGTGCCCCGCGCCTGCGCTTGAAGCTGAGTGTCGACAAACCACAAGCCCAAATTGCCGTTCGGCTGAACCACATCCACCCCGACGGAGCTGCGACTCGGATCACCTATGGTGTACTGAATCTGACCCATACGGAGGGGCATTCGTCTCCCAAAACGTTGATACCCGGACAGGTCTATGACATCGAGGTCGTGCTGGACCACATCGCCTACCGGGTTCCCGAGGGCCACCGCCTGCGCGTTGCCGTCTCAAGCGCCTATTGGCCGCTGATCTGGCCTTCGCCGGAAACAGCGGAGCTCCACCTGACAGGCGGCACGTTCACGATCCCCCAGCGCGACAGGTCGGATCGGGATGAATGGCAATTTGCCCCACCCGATGCGGACTCTCCGTGGCAAGTGACCCAATTGCGAGAGGCGACCCATGCGCGGCGCGTCGAAACTGACATGACGACCGGCGTCATCGATCTGGTCATCGAAGATGATTTCGGCTTGGTCGAAGACGCGGATCATGGTCTGGTCAGCGGCGGAACCGCTTTTGAACGGTGGTCGATCCATCCGGACGATCCGCTGAGCGCGCGCGGTCGCTGCGAATGGGTACAAGAGACCCGTCGCGACGGCATCCAACTGCGAACCGAGGCCAATTGCGAGATGTGGTCGGACCGATCCAGCTTTCATCTGCGCGCGACGCTTGATGCCTTTGAAAACGATGTGAAGATTTTTTCCAAAACCGTGGAGGACACCATACCTCGTGATCAGATGTGATTTTGCTGGTGGCAAGTCCCCGAGATTTGACCTTGCCCGCCGAGACGAAATGCGCCAACGTTGACTCATGCGTCAATAAAAAGCCCGTAAAACGGGCACACAAAACACTCAACTGGGAGATATCCGAATGAACGAACAACTCACTCACATGGCCAGCCAGGTGACCGCCGGGAAACTGACCCGACGTGAATTCATGGGGAAGGCAGCCGCATTGGGTGTATCGGCTGCCATGGCCAGCACCGTCTTCGCCGACGCGGCCCGCGCCGCTGGCGCCAAGAAAGGTGGCGATCTGAAACTGGGCCTGCAGGGCGGTGAATCCACGAACTCGCTGGACCCGGCCACCTATGCCAGCTCGGTTCCGTTCCAGAACGGCAAGCAGTTCGGTGACCAACTGGTCGAAGTCGCCCCCGACGGCACGATCGAGCCGCGCCTGGCCGAAAGCGTTGAAGGCAGCGCCGATGCCAAGGTGTGGACATTCAAACTGCGTCAGGGGGTCGAGTTCCACAACGGCAAGACCATGACCAGCGAGGACGTGCTGAAAACGATGCAGCGCCACTCGAACGAAGATTCGAAGTCGGGCGCGTTGGGCATCATGAAGGGCATCGAATCGATGAAGGCCGATGGCGAATATTTTCAGGTCACCCTGAACGAGCCGAATGCCGATCTGCCTTACCTGATGGCCGATTATCACCTGATCATCCAGCCGGACGGCGGAATGGACAACCCGGGCGCCGGTATCGGCACCGGTCCGTACAAGCTGGAAGCGGACGAACCCGGTGTGCGCCACCTGTTCTCCAAATTCGAGAACCACTGGAACCCGGATTTCGGCAACTTTGACAGCGTCGAAGTGGTGGTCATCAACGATGCCACGGCCCGGACGGCCGCGCTGCAGTCGGGTCAGGTTCACGCGATCAACCGGGTTGAGCCCAAGGTTGCCGACCTCTTGGGTCGTGCGCCCAACCTGACCGTACATTCGACGGCAGGACGCGGCCACTACGTGTTCATCATGCATTGTGACACGGCGCCGTTCGACAGCAACGAGCTGCGGACCGCTCTGAAATACGCGATCAACCGCGAAGAACTGGTCGAGAAGGTACTGCGCGGCTATGGCTCGGTCGGGAACGACATGCCGATCAACGCAGCATACCCGCTGTTCGATGAGACAATCCCGCAGCGTGAGTTCAGCGTCGAAAAAGCCGCCGAACATTACAAGAAGTCCGGCCATGACGGGTCGCCCATCATTCTGCGTGTGGCCGACGGAGCCTTCCCTGGCGCCGTGGATGCCGCAGCCCTGTTCCAGCAGACCGCCCAGCAGGCCGGCATCCCGCTTGAGATCAAGCGCGAGCCGAATGATGGCTACTGGTCCGAAGTCTGGAACGTACAGCCGTTCTGCGCGTCCTACTGGGGCGGCCGCCCGGTGCAGGACCAGATGTACGCAACTGCCTATCTGTCCACCGCCGACTGGAACGACACCCGGTTCAAGGTCAAAGAGTTCGACGACCTGCTGTTTGCCGCGCGTGCCGAGCTGGATCCGGCAAAGCGCAAGGCCATCTACAGCCAGATGGGCATGATGGTCCGTGACCAGGGCGGCCTGATCTGCCCGATGTTCAACGACTTTGTCGAGGGCATCAGCAACCAGCTGGATGGCTGGGAGACTGATCCGACCCAAGAGATGATGAACGGCAACATGTCCCGCAAGATGTGGTTCGTCTAACTCGGATCGACAGGTATGCATCCTATTATCAAACTGGTTTCCCAGCGCCTGGCGCTGGGATTCCTCTTGCTGTTTGGCGCTTCGGCCCTGATTTTCGGGTTGACCGAGGCCCTACCCGGAGACGCCGCGCAAGCCGTCCTGGGGCAGTCCGCCACCCCTGAATCCCTTGCCAACCTCCGTGAGGAGATGGGGCTGAACCGTCCCGCCTTGACCCGGTATTTCGAATGGCTTGGCGGAATTGTCCAAGGTGACATGGGCACGTCCCTGACCAACAAGCTGGACATCGCCGAGTCGGTTAGCAACCGATTGGGCAATACGTTGTTTCTTGCCTTTTGGGCGGCCATCGTCTCGGTCCCCCTAGCAATTTTTCTTGGCCTCGTCGCGGTACGCTACCGCAACCGCTGGCCCGACAAGCTGATCTCAGCCGTTACTCTGACGACAATCTCGATCCCGGAATTCCTGATCGGCTACGTCCTTGTCTATTTCATCGCGGTCAAGCTGGGCATGTTCTCGCCGCTGGCGATGATCAATGACAGCATGTCCTTTTGGCAAAAGCTGAACTCGATCGCGCTGCCCGTCATCGTGCTGACCATGGTGGTTCTGGCGCATATGATGCGCATGACTCGCGCCGCAATTTTGAACGTGATGCAGTCGGCTTATGTCGAAACGGCCGAACTCAAGGGCCTGAGCAACTTCAAGGTCATCTGGCGCCATGCCTTCCCGAACGCCATCGCCCCCATCGTGAACGTGGTGATGCTGAACCTGGCCTATCTGGTCGTCGGCGTCGTCGTGGTCGAGGTGGTGTTCGTCTATCCCGGCATGGGACAGTATCTGGTGGACCATGTGACCAAGCGCGATGTGCCGGTGGTGCTGGCCTGCGGCGTCATCTTTGCCGCCATCTATATCGGGCTGAACATGGTTGCCGACATCGTCGCGATCCTGGCCAACCCAAGGCTGAGGCACCCGAAATGAAGAACATCCCAATCTCTGCAATGATCGGGCTGGCCTTCACCGCCCTGTATTTCATCATCGCCGTCTTTGCGCCCTTCCTGGCGCCCTACGGCATGGCCGAGGTGGTCGGAGACGTGTGGGAGCCCTCGAGTTCGGAATTCTGGTTGGGCACCGACAATATCGGCCGCGATCTTCTCAGCCGCATGATCTATGGCGGGCGCACCACGATCTTCATCGCCACCGCCGCCACCATTCTCAGCTTCGTCACTGGTTCGATCCTGGGCTTTCTGGCCGCCGTGCTGGGGGGCTGGGCCGATCAGGTTATGTCGAGGACCGTGGACCTGATCATGTCGATCCCGTCGCTGATCACCGCGCTGGTGGTTCTGGCGATGGTACCGGTCACCATCCCGGTTCTGATCGTGGTCATGGGCCTGCTGGACGCCACCCGCGTCTATCGACTGGCCCGGGCCGTGGCCGTTGACATCGAAGTCATGGACTATGTCGAGGCCGCCAAGCTGCGCGGCGAAGGCCGCGGCTGGATCATCTTCCGCGAGATCCTGCCCAACGCGCTGTCCCCGCTGGTCGCCGAACTGGGCCTGCGCTTCATCTTCATGGTGCTGTTCGTCTCGACCCTATCGTTCCTGGGCCTGGGCGTTCAGCCGCCGCTGGCCGATTGGGGCGGCATCGTGAAAGAAAACAAGGACGGCATCGTCTATGGCATCGGCGCGGCGCTGTACCCGGCGGTGGCCATCGCCACGCTGGCCATCTCGGTCAATTTGGTGGCCGACTGGATTCTGAACCGCACCACATCGCTGAAAGGAGGCCGGGGATGAGCGATACCCTTCTCAAGGTCCGCGACCTCAAGATCGGCGCAACCGTCTATCCGCCGGGCGAAAAGCCCCGTGACATCGAAATCGTGCACGGGGTCAGCTTTGACCTCGAGCGCGGTAAGGTGCTGGGGCTGATCGGGGAATCCGGTGCGGGCAAATCGACCATCGGGCTGGCCTCGATGGCTTATGGCCGGGGCGGCGTGAAGATCACCGGCGGTGAGGTCTGGGTGAACGGGCGCGACATCCTCAAGACGTCGCTCTCGGATATCCGCAAACTGCGCGGCGGCGAGGTGACCTATGTGTCGCAATCGGCGGCGGCGTCCTTCAATCCCGCCAAGAAGATCATGGATCAGGTGGTCGAAGCCGCGGTCGAGCAGAAGAAGTTCAGCCGCAAAGAGGCCGAGGCCCGTGCGCGTGAGCTGTTCGCCAAGCTGGGCCTTCCCGACCCGGACAACATCGGCAACCGCTATCCGCACCAGGTCTCGGGCGGGCAGCTGCAGCGTTGCATGACGGCGCTGGCGCTGTGCCCCGAGCCGGATCTGGTGGTGTTCGACGAACCCACGACCGCGCTCGACGTGACCACCCAGATCGACGTCCTGATGGCGATCAAGGAAGCAATCCGCGACACCGGCGTGGCCGCGCTGTACATCACCCACGATCTGGCGGTCGTGGCGCAGGTCAGCGATGACATCATGGTGCTGCGCATGGGCGACACGGTCGAGTACGGCACCACCGACCAGATCATCAACAACCCACAAGAAGAGTACACGCGGGCGCTGGTCTCGGTCCGTTCGATCGAACACGAGGAAAAACAGCCCACGCCCGAACCCGTGCTGCAGGTCGATGGCATCACGGCCCGTTACAAGGGGCTGAATTTCGACGTGCTGCACAACGTCAATGTCGAGGTACATCCGGGCCAGACGCTGGCGGTCGTGGGGGAATCGGGGTCGGGCAAGTCCACGCTGGCCCGGGTGATCACCGGCCTGCTGCCCCCGCGCGACGGCGAGATCACCTTTGCCGGGCGCAAGCTCAGCCCCGATCTGGCCGGACGCTCGCGCGAGGACCTGCGGGAGTTGCAGATGATCTACCAGATGGCCGATGTTGCGATGAACCCACGCCAGACGGTGGGCACGATCATCGGCCGCCCGCTCGAGTTCTACTTCAACATGCGCGGCGCCGAGAAGCGCAAGCGCATTATCGAACTGTTGGACGAGATCGAACTGGGCGAAGGGTTCATCGACCGGTACCCGGCCGAGCTGTCCGGCGGTCAGAAGCAGCGTGTGTGCATTGCCCGCGCTCTGGCGGCCAAGCCCAAGATGATCATCTGTGACGAGGTCACCTCGGCGCTGGATCCGCTGGTGGCGGACGGCATCCTCAAGCTGTTGCTGGACCTGCAGAAAATCGAGGACGTGGCCTATCTGTTCATCACCCATGACCTGGCGACGGTGCGCGCGATCAGCGACAGCATCGCCGTGATGTATCAGGGACGCGTGGTGCGCTATGGACCCAAATCGCAGGTGCTGAGCCCGCCGTTCGACGACTATACCGACCTGCTGCTCAGCTCGGTACCCGAGATGCATCTGGGCTGGCTGGAAGAGGTCGTGGCCCACCGCAAGATGGAGAGCGCCGGCAACTGAGCCGCTGGCTGTGCACGCCGACAAAACACTCTGAAATCCCGACACTTTGTTTCTATCGAAGTGTCGGGATTCTCTCATTCCGGACGGGAACAGGCAGCCTTGGCTGACCGAATCTCCTAGGGTGGGCCAAACAAGTGATCCAATACGAGGGCCATGCGATGGACCGCAAGCTTCTGCTCATCATTCTCGACGGGGTTCCCTGGCGCAATTTCCGCCGGCTATTCGGCAACCTCGAAGGCTGGGTCGACAGCGGCGAAGCGCGGGTTTGGAAACACCGCTCTGTGCTCCCGTCGATTTCGGCAAGCTGCTATGCCTCGATCCACACGGGCGTGACGCCGCAGGAGCATGGCTGCACCGGAAACGGCAACGTATTCCGACTGGACCACAAAGACATCTTCAGCCAGGTGCGCGAGGCCGGCGGCGTGACCGGGGCCGTCACCCATAGCTTCTGGTCGCAGTTCTTCAATCGCCACCCATTCGACTATGTGCGCGATGTGGAATATGACGAACCGGACAGCCCCACCATCAACCACGGCCGCTTCCACTCGATGACGGGCTATGGCAAGGCCAACCAGATGACGCCGTCCGATGTCGACCTGTTCGCGACCCTGACCAACCTGTGCCTGCGGTTCGGGCTGGATTACGGCATTCTCCACACCTGTACGCTCGACAGCATGGGGCACCGATTCTACCACGACTGTGAAGAGATGGATCACGCCTGCTTCGTCATGGACGAGATGCTGGCCCCATTCATCCCCCGCTGGAGGCAGTTGGGATACGAGGTGATCGTGACCGCCGATCATGGCCAGGACGAGCGCGGCCACCACGGCGGGCGCAGCCCCCTGCAGCAGGAAACGGCGCTGTACTATTTCGGCGATGCCGAGGGCCCCGATGCCGATACGGTCATCGATCAGTTGCAGTTGGCGCCCACGGTTCTGACCCGCATGGGCGCGCCGGTTGCCGAGACGATGAAGGCCAAGCCGTTCCTGCGCTGAGCGCGGTCAGTCGTAGTTCCACAACCCCTGCCCCAGCGCCTCGACCGCGATCGAGATCCGCTCGAAGCTGTCGGCGGCGCGGGTCACCGAATGGCGGGCGCGCAGGTAGCCATGCACAAGGCCGGCCTCGTTGATCCAATGCGCCTGCCCGCCGGCGGCGGTGATTTTGGCGCAGTACGCGGCTCCGTCATCACGCAGGGGATCGCAGTCGGCGGTGACCACCACCGTCGGCGGTAGCCCGGAAAAGTCGGTATCGTGCAGCGGGGCGAATGTGGGGTCATTTTCCGGGACGGCGCCGCCACACCGGACTTTTTCATAGAACTGGACCTCGTCGCGCGTCAGCATCGGGGCGTGGGCGTGTTCGATATACGATCCCTGGTTCGGGTCGCCCCCCAAACCGGGATAGATCAGAACCTGCCCCAGGATGTTCCCGATGCGCCCGCGCGCGTGACGGGCGGCGGCTGCGGCCAGGTTTCCGCCCGCGCTGTCTCCGGCCAGAACCAGCGGATCGCCGAATTCGGCTTGCACCCAGTTCACCGCGGTCCAGCAATCCTGGAACTGCGCCGGATGCACATGTTCAGGACACAGGCGGTAGTCGACCGCCACTACCCGATAGCCGGTTTGGGCGCATAGTTCGGCGCAGACGTCATCGTGGCTGTCCAGCCCGCCGACGACGAAACCGCCGCCATGTATGTAGACGACGGTTCGGGTTGGATCTCCGGAGGAATAGACGCGCACCCCGACCCCATCGGCCGAGCTGTCCCGCGTTTCGACGCCCGCTGGACGTGGCTGCCGAAACGCGCGGCACATGTCGTCGTAGACGCGGCGCTGGTCCTCGATGGATCGATCCACCGCGTCTTCGGGATAGCTTTCGGCGGTGCGCCGGATGAACGCCCAGGTCTCCTCGTCTATCAGACGTTCATAGTCCATTGCCCCTCCGGATCAGTCGGCCCACTCCCACGGCCGGGTGAAGTTGCCCAGCACTTGGTTCACATCGTCCTCGGATGCGCCGTTCGCGTCAAGCTGCGCGACAAGGCCGCGCTTTTTGTCGTCGATGACCGACACGACTCGCGCCGCAACGCCGGCGGTTTCCAACGCCTGGTTGTAGACCCGCGTGATCGCCTGTTTTCGCAGTTCTGGCTTGAAGACCTTGCCCACCGCCGTCTTCGGCAGTTCGGGCAGGATGGTCATGTGCTTGGGATGCGCCGCGCGTTCGTGCACGTGCACCTTGCAGTATTCCAGCAGTTCTTCCTCGGTCACGCTGGCGCCTTCGACCAGTTCGACAAAGGCACAGGGAACCTCGCCCGCATGGGCGTCGGGCTGGCCGATGGCGCCGGCAAAGGCCACCGCGTCATGGCCCAGCAAGGCCTCTTCGATCTCGGCCGGGTCGATATTGTGGCCGCCGCGAATGATCAGATCCTTGGCCCGGCCCGTGATCCACAGATACCCGTCCGCATCGAACCGTCCCAGGTCGCCGGTGCGCAGGTACTTGTCGAAATAGTAGAGATCGACGTTTTTGTCCTCCTCGGTATAGGTGTTCCCGGCAAAGACACCCGGGTTCGACACGCAGATCTCGCCCACTTCGTCCACCGCGCATTCCTTGGGCCCGTCGGGGCTGTCGCGCAGGATCTTGACGTCGGTGTACGGGAACGGAATCCCGATCGAGCCGATCTTCTTCTCGCCATCCACCGGGTTGCAGGACACCAGGCAGGTGGCCTCGGTCAGGCCATAACCTTCGACGATGGTCACACCGGTCGCTTTCTCGAACCGGCGGAACAGTTCGACCGGCAGCGGAGCCGAACCCGAGAAGGCCGTCTTGACGGTCGAGATGTCGGCATCCACCGGGCGCTGCATCTTGGCCGAGATCGCCGTGGGCACGGTGATGATGAACGACACCTTCCAACGTTCGATCAGCTTCCAGAAGTTGTCGAACACGCCGTCGCCGCGATAACCGGCGGGGGTAGGGAACACCACATGGGCGCCCGACGACACCGCCGCCATCACGATCACATGGCAGGCAAAGACGTGGAACATCGGCAGCGGGCACATGATCACGTCCTCTTCCGAGAACAGCAGCGTGTGGCCCAGCCACCCATTGTAGATCATGCCGGAATATTTGTGCTGCGCGACCTTGGGCATACCTGTGGTGCCGCCGGTATGGAAATAGCAGGCAACCCGGTCCTCTTTGCTGTCCTCGAAGGTCAGCGTGGTGGGTTGCTTCGCCAGTTCCTTGTTGAAATCCAGATAATCGGCGTGGGCCAGATGCTCTTTGTCGGCCATCTTGGGCCGGACCAAAGGCACGATCCACGATTTCGGCGGCGTCAGGTACCGGTTCAGGTCAATCTCCAACACGGTGTTGACACCCGGCGCGTGGCGCACGGCCTCGGCGACCTTCTGCGCGACGTCCGTTTTCGGGAATGGCTTCAGCGTGACCACGACCTTGGCCTTGGTCTCACGCAGGATCGACGCGATCTGCTCTGGCTCGAGCAGCGGGTTGATCGGGTTCACGATCCCGGCCACCGCGCCGCCCATCATGGTGACCAGCGTCTCGTTGCAGTTGGGCAGCACATAGGCCACCACGTCGTTTTCCTTGACCCCCAAAGAGCGGAACAGGTTGGCCGCCTGGTTCGTCTTGGCAAGCAGTTGCGACCATGTCAGGGTTTCGGCCTTGTCCTTGGGGCCGGACAGGATCTGGAAACTGATCGCGTTGCGATCCGGGAACTTGGTGGCCGTCCGCGAGAGCAGTTGATGGAACGTGACGGGGACATCGCGGTCCTCCCACGGCATTTCCTGCTCCATTCTCAGTTTGTCTTCCTTGCCCACAAAGGCCATGTGGTTCCTCCCCTTTTTTACCCTGCATTTTTGCAGGCTGTCTTGCGTCCAAGATGTAAGCAAATGCAGCCCTGCGCAAGCGACGGCTTACCCTCGGGCAAGGGGAAAAAGTAGAATGACGCTACGGCGGTTCGCGAAATGCCCGCGCGTCACCTCACTCGGCGGCCACACCATCGGTGAACTGGAGACGCGCCAGACGTGCGTAAAGCCCATCTTGCGCCACCAGATCGTCATGGGTGCCCTGCGCCACGATCCGGCCGTTCTCCATCACCACGATGCGATCGGCCATTTTCACGGTGGCCAGACGGTGCGCCACGATCAGGGTGGTGCGCCCGGCACGCATTTGGTCGACAGCGGCCTGAACGGCGCGCTCGCTCTCGGCGTCCAGCGCCGAGGTGGCTTCGTCCAACAGCAGAACCGGAGCGTCGCGCAAAATCGCCCGCGCGATGGCGATGCGCTGTTTCTGACCGCCCGACAGCATCACGCCGCGTTCGCCGACGAAACTGTCATAGCCTTCGGGCAGGGCCGAGATGAAGTCATGCGCCGCGGCGGCACGGGCCGCGGCCTCGACCTCGGTATCCGAGGCGTCCAGCCGTCCGAACCGGATGTTCTCGCGCGCCGAGGCCGCAAAGATCACCGGGTCCTGCGGCACCAGCGCCATGTGATGCCGGAAATCCGCCCGGCGCATGTCGCGCAGATCGATCCCGTCCAGGCTGACCTGACCGGCCTCGGGGTCGTAGAACCGCTGGATCAACTGGATCACGGTCGTCTTGCCCGCGCCCGAGGGTCCGACGAAGGCCACGGTCTCGCCCGGGTGCACGGTCAGCGACAGGTCGTCCAGTGCAAGAACATCGGGCCGGGCCGGGTAGCGGAAAGCCACGTTGTCAAAGGTGATCTGTCCCTTGACCGGCTGCGGCAGCGCCTTGGGCTGTGTCGGGTCGTTGACCGTATCCGCGGCGTGCAACAACTCGACCAGCCGCTCGGTGGCGCCTGCGGCGCGTTGCAACTCGCTCCAGATTTCGGAAAGCGCGGCCACGGACCCGGCCATGATGATCGAATAGATCACGAACTGGATCAGCACGCCTTCGGTCATCACGCCGTTGCGCACATCGTTCGCCCCCATCCACAAAACGCCGACGATCCCCGAGAACACCAGAAAGATCACGATCACCGTCAGAACCGCCCGCGTCTGGATACGGCGCAGGGACACATGATACGAGGTCTCGGTCATGTCGCCAAACTGGCGGCGGCTGGCGTCCTCATGGGTGAACGCCTGTACGGTCTGAACGGCGCCCAGCGCCTCGCCTGCATTGCCCGACGAGGCGGCGATCCAATCCTGGTTTTCGCGGCTGATGACCCTCAGCCGACGCCCGAGAACCAGGATCGGCACCACCACCACCGGGATCAGCAGCAGAACCAGCCCGGTCAGCTTGGCCGAGGTCAGCAACATCAGCACAAGCCCGCCGACGAACATCAGGAAATTCCGCAATGCGATCGACACCGACGAGCCCAGTACCGACTGGATCAACGTAGTGTCCGTGGTGATACGGCTCAGGACCTCACCGGTCATAATGCGTTCGTAGAAGGCGGGGCTCATGCCGATGACGCGGTCAAACACGGCTTTGCGGATGTCAGCCACCACACGTTCACCCAACCGGGTCACCAGCATGTACCGGATACCCGTTCCCACCGCCAGAACCGCCGCGATGCCCAGCGCCGCCAGGAAATACCAATCGAGCAGTTCACCGTCTTCGATGCGGAAGTTGTCGACCACGCGCCGCACGGCCAAAGGCAAGGTCAGGGTCATGCTGGCTGTCAGAACCAGCGCCAGCGTCGCCCCAAGCATCAGCAGCCGGTAAGGCTTCATGAACGGCCACAAAGAGGCCAGCACGCTCAGCTTCCGGGATCCGGGTCGATCTTCATGGGCACCGGGCGCCTGCACGTTTGCTTGGTTGGCGGAGCGTGTTCTTGCCATGCCTGACCCTTTTTACCTTCTGGGACTCGCGATACGGCTTCTTGGCGGCGCAAGCGCGCCGGGTCAAGGAGAGTGCGCGCAATAGCACCCCGACAAGGGCTTTTTGACGCAACTTGTTCCGGAGAATTTGGAGCGGGTAGACGGAATCGAACCGACATAGCCTGCTTGGAAGGCAGGGGCTTTACCATTAAGCTATACCCGCTTGGTGAAGGGCTGAGTAGTCCATGCCCGAGCCGCCGTCAAGAACCGAAATCCACCTGCGCATCGCTTTTGCGGCTGTCTGCGTGCGGTCACCCGGGACGGGCTGCGCGGCCAACCGCCAATCGCTCTGAATTGCACTTGTTTTGGGGCCGCGCACTGGCGCAGCATACGATTGCAGTGCTTGCCGTTCGCGAGAACCTGCCTAGCGTGTGTACCGCCCCAAACGGTTAATGGGGTTGTTAAGTACCTGTAACAATCAGTTCCTAAATCCGTTTCACAAATTCATTCCGACAGCGAGGAATCATCCAATGAAAGACGTTGATCCAGCCACCCTTTCCGCCGACGACTGGGACGAACTGCATTTTCCCCGCCCCGACGAAAACGACTTTGACCGCGTCGTCGAAAGCGCCCTGTCGCGACGCGGCTTTCTGGGCGGAGTGTTGGCCTTCGGGTCGGGCGCTGCGGCCATGGGCAGCGGTCTTTGGGGGTCGACCTCAGCCCACGCGCAGACCGCCTCTCGTTTTGCCTTCACTCCGATTGCGGCCCAGACCGATGGTACCGTGCATGTCCCCGAGGGGTATGAATGGAAGGTCCTCATGCGCTGGGGCGATCCACTGTTCTCTGAGGCCGATGGGTATGACATCACCGATGGTGGACCGGTCGAAAACTCTGACAAGATTTTTGGCGAAAACACTGATGGTATGGAGACCTTCTCGTTCCAAGGGCACCAGTTGATCGCCATCAATCACGAGTATCCCAACCGCAAAATCAACCTGCCCGCAGCGCAGGAAGGTGTACCCGCGAACGCGGATGACGTTCGAAAGTTGCAGAACCTGCAGGGTGTGACGGTGATGGAAATCGCCGAAACCCCGGATGGCTGGACCGTGGTCAAGGACAGCCCGTTCAATCGCCGCATTCACCACAACACACCCATGAAGATCGTGGGGCCAGCAGCTGGCCACGACCTGCTGAAGACCGAGGCGGACCCGACCGGCACAACGTCGCTGGGCACCATGAACAATTGCGGGTCGGGCAAAACACCTTGGGGTACCTACCTGACCTGCGAAGAGAACTTCAACGGCTACTTCGGCTCCAGCAACGAAAGCGCGACTTATACTCCCAAGGTCGCGGATGGCTTCAAGCGATACGGCATCAAGGCCGAGAGCTGGAACGGATACGAGTTGTTCGATCCACGGTTTGACACCTCGAAGAACCCCAACGAACCACATCGCGTCGGCTGGGTGGTCGAAATCGACCCGACCGATCCCAACAGCACCCCGGTCAAGCATACCGGACTTGGGCGGTTCAAACATGAAAACGCCGCGGTCGAACTGGCCAAGGATGGTCGCATTGTCGTCTATATGGGCGATGATGAGCGAGGCGAGTACCTGTACAAATTCGTCTCGAACGGCCTCTACACTCCCGGCGGGGATACCGAAGGTCTGCTGGATGACGGCACTCTGTATGTTGCCAGATTCAACGACGACATGTCCGGTGAATGGGTGCCGCTGACGCCGGAAACCACTGGCATGGACGAGGCCGAGATTCTGATCTTTGCCCGCATCGCTGCATCTGAGGCCGGTGGCACCACGATGGACCGACCGGAATGGGTTGCAACCAGCCCGGTTCTTGCCGAGGCCTATTGCTGCCTGACCAACAACAAGAACCGTGGCGTCAAACCCAACGCGGGTGGCGATGATACTTCGGTCAATGGCCCCAACCCTCGGGAGGCCAACAAATACGGGCAGATTGTTCGCTGGCGACCAGCCAACCAGGATCATGCAGAAACCGCGTTTCAGTGGGATCTGTACGTCATGGCCGGCAACCCGACAGTGCATTCCGATGCGTATGCCGGGTCCGGGAACGTAAACGAAGGCAACCTGTTCAACTCGCCCGACGGGATGATGATCGACAGCACCGGCGTGGTCTGGATCCAGACCGACGGGAACGACGACAACGAAGGCGATTTTGCAGGCCATGGCAACAACCAGATGCTGGCCGGCGACCCAATGACGGGTGAAATCGTTCGCTTCATGACCGGCCCGAACGGCTGCGAGGTGACCGGCCTGACATGGTCGGCCGACCGCCGGACCATGTTCGTAGGCATCCAGCACCCCGGTGGATCCTGGCCAGATGGGGGCACGCCGCGTTCCTCGATCATAGCGATCAAACGCAAGGACAACGGACTGGTCGGCTGAACCGTCTTACCTCAGCGATCACCCCCGGCGAAGCGTCGGGGGTGGCAGCGCCGTTCAGAGATCTTGGCCGGGCATCGCCAAAGGCCCACCATCGGCCGCAAGGTGACGCTCGGGCAGCCAAGGGTTCAGTTCCAGCGCCTCTGCCAGAGCAACGCGGGCTTCTTCCATTCTCTGCAGACCCATGAGGGTCAGCGCCCGACCGCTCATCGCTGCGATATGGTTGGGCGACAGTTTCAGTGCGCGGTCCAGATCGGTCAGGGCCGATTCAAAATCCTGACGCAGAAAATTCACGAAGGCGCGCTGGTTGTAGCCCTCGGCATACTCGGGGCAGTACGCAATCAAACGGTCGAAATCCTGCAGCGCCCCCAACAGATCCCAAGCATTTCGTCTGGACATGCCCTGATCCAATACGGTCTGCGCGGCCTCGTCAGGTGCGTCGGCCCACAACTCCCACATCTGGTTCGAGATCTCGCGGGCGGCCATCTCGGTCTCGGCCTGCTGGATCTGACCGATAAGTTCACCCAGCCGGGCGGCGTGATCGGGCGCGGGCGGACAGGTCTCAGCAAATGCCGGGAGCGCAACGCCCGAGCTCAGAACTGCGGAAAGAATTAGGTGTCTCATAGTTCAATGGTGACGCGGATCGCCCTTTCGTCAACCCGCGCCATCGATGGCATCTGCCAGCCCGGTCTCTTTCACCGCCTCCATCGCCACGAAGGTCGAGGTGCTAGCCACATGCGGCAGCGACGAAATCTTTTCGGCCAGAACCGCGCGATATTCCGTCATCGACCCGGTCCGCACCTTCAGCAGATAGTCGAAATTCGACGCGATCATGTGCGCCTGTTCGATCTCGGGCACTTTGCGGACAGCCGCGTTGAATTCAGCCAGCGCCTTTTCCCGCGTGTCGGTCAGGCGCACCTCGACAAAGGCCACATGGTCCAGCCCCAGGCGGATCGGGTCCAGCATCGCCCGGTAGCCGGTGATGATCCCCTCGGACTCGAGCCGTTTCAACCGCGCCTGTGTCGGCGATTTCGACAGCCCGATCCGCCGGGCCAGATCAGCGACCGAGATCCGCCCGTCCTCGGCCACGATGGACAGAATCGCGCGGTCGAACCGGTCCAAACCCGGAAAGTCTTTTCGCATGGCATTTGATCCAAAATTCAGGACGATACATGCTTGTTAGAACAATTTCGGTCCGTTGTCCCGCCAGATCACCGGTATACTACTCGAAAGACCGGAGGACACATGACTCACAGCCTGCGCCACACCATCGATTCCATGACCTACGCGGACCAGACCGCGTTGCTGAAATCCCTGACCGATCAGGCCGCCCTGACCCAAGCCGACCGCACCGCCATCTGCGAGGCGGCTGCGCAACTGGTGTGCGACATCCGGTCCAGCACATCGCCGGGGCTGATGGAAGTGTTTCTGGCGGAATACGGCCTGTCGACCGATGAAGGCATCGCCCTGATGTGTCTGGCGGAGGCACTGTTGCGCGTTCCCGACGCCGACACGATCGACGCGCTGATCGAGGACAAGATCGCGCCCTCGGACTGGGGCAAACACTTGGGCCACTCCTCGTCGTCGCTGGTCAACGCCTCGACCTGGGCGCTGATGCTGACGGGCAAGGTTCTGGACGAGGGCAAGGCCTCGCCGGTCAGCGCCCTGCGCGGCGCCATCAAGCGGCTGGGCGAGCCGGTGATCCGCACCGCTGTCGGGCGCGCGATGAAGGAAATGGGCCGGCAGTTCGTTCTCGGTGAGACCATCCAGTCCGCCATGAAACGCGCCGCCGGGATGGAGGCCAAGGGCTACACCTATTCCTACGACATGCTGGGCGAGGCCGCCCGCACCGAGGCGGATGCCGCGCGCTATCACCTTTCCTATTCCCGTGCCATCGCGGCGATTGCCGATGCCTGCACGCAGGACGACATCCGCGCCAATCCCGGCATCTCGGTCAAGCTGTCGGCGCTGCATCCGCGCTATGAGGTTGCCCAGGAACAGCGCGTGATGGACGAGCTGGTGCCGCGCCTGCGGGCGCTGGCGCTGCTGGCCAAGGCGGCCGGCATGGGCCTGAACGTGGACGCCGAAGAGGCTGACCGCCTGTCTCTGTCGCTGCAGGTGATTGAGGCGGTGCTGTCCGAGCCAGCGCTGGCCGGATGGGACGGGTTCGGCGTGGTGGTGCAGGCCTATGGGCCGCGTGCCGGGCTGGTGCTGGACACGCTTTATGACATGGCCGAGCGGTATGACCGCAAGCTGATGGTGCGTCTGGTCAAAGGCGCCTACTGGGACACCGAGATCAAGCGCGCGCAGGTCGAGGGCGTCGACGGCTTCCCGGTTTTCACCAACAAGGCGGCAACCGACATCTCTTACATCGCCAATGCCCGCAAGCTCTTGGGCATGACCGACCGGATCTATCCTCAGTTCGCGACCCACAACGCCCACACGGTCAGTGCGATCCTGCACATGGCCGAGGGTCAACCCTTCGAGTTCCAGCGCCTGCACGGCATGGGCGAGACCCTGCACCAGATCGTCAAGGAACAACACAATACACGCTGCCGCATCTACGCGCCGGTTGGCGCGCATCGCGACCTGCTGGCCTATCTGGTGCGGCGGCTGCTGGAAAACGGCGCCAACAGCTCGTTCGTCAACCAGATCGTGGACGAAAACGTGGCCCCCGAAGTGGTGGCCGCCGATCCGTTCGAGGCCGTTCAGAAACCTGCACGCCACATCCCAACCGGCCCCGAACTGTTTCAACCTGAAAGACCAAACTCGCAGGGGTTCGACCTGCATCACACACCGACACTGGACCGGATCGATGCCGCCCGCGACGCCTTTCGCGCACATCACTGGTTCGCGCAGCCTCTGCTGGCCGGTGACGCAGCGCCCGAGGCCGAGGAACCTGTCATCAACCCCACCCTGCCCGAGGACCGGCCAGGCGCGGTCGCGCCGGCCAGCGCTGCGGATGTGGAGCTGGCGCTGGCCGCAGCTGCTCCGTGGCAGGCTTCAGCGGCCGAGCGCGGCCGCATCCTTAATGCCGCCGCCGACCTCTACGAGGCCAACTACTGTGAGCTCTTCGCCCTTCTGGCGCGTGAGGCCGGCAAATCACTGCCCGACGCGGTGGCCGAACTGCGCGAGGCGGTGGACTTCTTGCGCTACTACGCCGCCAACATCCCCGACGCAGACCCTGCCGGGACCTTCACCTGCATCAGCCCGTGGAACTTCCCTCTGGCGATCTTCACGGGGCAGATCTCGGCAGCGCTTGCCGTGGGCAATGCGGTTCTGGCCAAACCCGCACCGCAGACTCCGCTGATCGCCCACCGGGCGGTGCAACTGCTGCACGAAGCCGGCGTGCCGCGCGATGCGCTGCAATTGCTGCCGGGCGGGCCAGCGGTCGGGGCCGCGCTGACGTCGGATGCGCGCGTCTCGGGCATGGCCTTCACCGGCTCGACCGCGACGGCGTTGAAAATCCGCGCTGCAATGGCCGAGCACATGCAGCCCGGAACACCGCTGATCGCCGAAACCGGCGGGCTGAACGCGATGATCGTGGACAGCACCGCCCTGCCCGAACAAGCCGTGCAATCGATCATCGAAAGCGCCTTCCAGTCGGCGGGCCAGCGGTGCTCGGCCCTGCGCTGTTTGTATCTGCAGGATGATATCGCCGATGACGTGCTGACCATGCTCAAGGGCGCGATGGACGCCCTGTCGGTGGGCGACCCGTGGCTGCTCTCGACCGATTGCGGCCCGGTGATCGACGAACAGGCCCGTCAGGGCATCGCAGACCACGTCGCCAAGGCCCGCACTGAGGGTCGTGTTCTGAAGGAACTGGCGCTGCCGCCCGAGGGGATCTTCGTGGCGCCAACGCTGATCGAGGTCCCCGGCATCAATGCGCTGGAACGCGAGATCTTCGGCCCCGTCCTGCACGTCGCCCGTTTCAAGTCACACGAGATCGACCAGGTGATTGCCGACATCAACGCCACCGGCTATGGCCTGACCTTCGGCCTGCACACCCGCATCGACGACCGGGTGCAGCACGTGACCGAGGCGATCCACGCCGGTAATATTTACGTGAACCGTAACCAGATCGGCGCGATCGTCGGCTCGCAGCCTTTCGGCGGCGAAGGCCTGTCCGGCACCGGCCCCAAGGCGGGTGGCCCGAACTATCTGGCTCGTTTTTGCGCCCCGGACCGACAGGTCGTGGCCGCGGAATGGTCCGCCCCAGCCGACCTGCCGGCGCCGACCGGGCAGCCTGCCGCGCCGACGACCCGTTCGATGCCCGGACCGACCGGCGAATCGAACCGGCTGACCGAGTTTCCCCGCGCGCCGTTCCTGTGCCTGGGCCCCGGCCCCGAGGCGTCCAAGGCACAGGCAGACGCCATTCTCGCGCTTGGCGGCACCGCGATTCAGACCGAGGGCGCGCTTGACCTGCACCGGCTTGAGAACCTGCCGGGAATATCGGGGGTTCTGTGGTGGGGCGATGCGGACACCGCGCGTCAGATCGAACTGCACCTGTCGCGGCGAGACGGCCCCATCCTGCCGCTGATCCCCGGCTTGCCCGACCGGGCGCGGGTGATGGCCGAGCGCCATGTCTGCGTCGATACCACGGCCGCCGGAGGAAACGCCGCACTTCTGGGCGGTGCGGCATAAGCTGACTTGACGCTGGGCCGGGAAAAGCCCAGCGTCCCCCCATGTTTCCAATTCGAGACCACAACCCTTCGGGCCGCACACCCTATGTCGTCTATGCGCTGATCGCGGCGAATGTCCTGATTTTCCTCAGCTATGTCGGGATCATGGATGACGCCCGGCTTATCAACCGGTTCTATTTCGACTATGCGATCATCCCCGCCCGCATCAGCGACGGCGTGGCGCTCGAGACGTTGGTGACGTCGATGTTCCTGCATGGCGGCTGGATGCATCTGATCGGCAACATGCTGTTCCTGTGGATCTTCGGCGACAACATGGAAGACGAGATGGGCCACCTGCCCTTCCTGCTGTTCTACATGGTCGCGGGTATCGGCGCCGGGCTGGTCCATATCGTTACGGCTCCCGGGTCGCTGGTACCCACCATCGGCGCGTCCGGCGCAATTGCCGCAGTGATGGGTGGGTACCTGCTGATGTTCCCAAAGGCGCGCGTCGATATCCTGCTGATTCTGATCATCTACTTCCGGGTCTTCACAATCCCGGCCTTCGTGATGCTGGGCGTCTGGCTGGGCATGCAGTTCCTTGGCAGCGTGTCCAGCAACCCTGACGCCGGCGGTGTGGCCTATTGGGCGCATACGGGCGGTTTCGTGATCGGTTTGGTTCTGTGCATCCCACTGTGGCTGAAACGCGGCGGGCCGGCCTATTGGAACCGCACCCACGGTCACCCGCCGCATCCCGAACACCGCTACAAACTCACCCAGTCCCGTATACCAAGAGTGCCACGCCGATGAGCCAAATGACCGCCACCTGCCATTGCGGCGCCGTGAAGATCGAAGCCGAGTTTCCCGGTGGCCTGTCCACGGCTGCCCGATGCGACTGTTCCTTCTGCATCCGCCGCGGGGCCCCGGCCGTGACGGCCACGACCGAGAGCCTGCGCATTCTTGAAGGCGCCGAGAACCTGAGCCTCTACACGTGGGGCACGCACACGGCGAAACACTATTTCTGCAAGACCTGCGGGATATACGTTTATCACCAAAGACGCTCGGATCCGGCAGAGTGCGGCGTCAACCTTGGCTGCATCGAGGACGCAAACCCCAGAACCCACGGGCCGATTCCCTGGAATGACGGGGTCAATCACCCCTCTGATCGGTCTGACTGATCCGGAGTTTGACCACCGCTTAGCCGCGTGATCTCTTGCGCAGCCTGAACGACGTGGGCGGCAAGCTCGGGTGCCCGGTCCGGACTGAATCGCGCGGTCGGCCCCGAGACAGAGATTCCGGCGCAAGGTTCTTGCTTGTCGTTGAAGATCGCGGCTCCGATGCAGCTCATGCCCGAGTGGCGCTCCTCTCGATCATAAGACCATCCGCGCAGCCGCGTTTCGGACAGATCCTCGCGCAAGGTATCCAATGTGGCGCGCGTGTTGGGCGTATAAGGCACAAGCTGGGTGTCCGCCAACACCATGGCCCGGGATGCCTCGGTCATGGCCGCCAGGATCGCTTTGCCCGTACCCGAGGCATACATCGGTGTGCGCGCGCCCGGCGGAAAGAACGCCCGGATCGGGTTCGATGTCTCGACTTGCCCGACAAACACCACTTCCGACCCGTCGGGAACTGCCAGGTTCGCAGTTTCTCCGCTGTCCTGCATCAGGCGTCGAAGAACTGACCGACCGATCTCGACAACGCTGTTGTGCCGCAGAAACGAAGCGCCTGTGCGATAGGTTTCGACTCCGATCATCCATTCCTGACGTTCTTCGCTGAAGCTGACGAACCCATGCTTTTGCAAGGTCGTCAGGATGCGATGCGTGGTTGCAGTAGGCACGTCGATCTCACGCGCGAGGTCGCTGAGCGCGGTGCGTTCAAGCCGTGCGACCGTGGTCAGGACCCCCAGCGCACGGTCCAACGCCTGCATGGTTCCGGCCGAGCTCTCCTTGAACAACGACTTGGGCCGTCCGCGCGGCCGCTTCTGGGCTGACATTGTGATTCTCCCTCATTTTGGCCGAACGGCCGTCTGGCTTTCTCAGCTGATCACAAACACTCAGCGAAATGAGAAAGTGAATATTCTGCATTTATGGCATGTTACGCATTTTAGCAGAATAATGAAAATATTTTTCAAGAAAATTGCATCACCGCCGACGCGGAGACAGACTTGGGGCAAAGCGGAGGACATGATGATGTCAAACCAAAACCCGGTCTTCATTCCCGGCCCGACGAATATCCCGGATCGCCTCCTGCGCGCGATGCAGGTCCAGACCATTGACCACCGCGCGCCGGATTTCGTTCAGGCCTTTGCTCCGGTACTCGAGGGCCTCAAGCAGGTCTTCCGGTCGACCACGGGTCAGATTGTGACCTTTCCATCCAGCGGCACGGGTGGGTGGGAAGCTGCGATCAGCAACACACTGAGCCCGGGCGACAAGGTTCTTGTGGCCCGTCATGGCGTATTCAGCCATCGCTGGATCAACCTTTGCCAACGGCATGGGCTGGACGTGCAAGTCATCGATTGCCCTTGGGGCAGCGGGGCACCTGCCGAACGGTTTCAGTCGATCCTAGCCGACGACCGGAACCACGACATCCGGGCGGTTCTGGTGACGCACAATGAAACGGCCACCGGCGTGCGATCGGATATACAGTCGGTCCGATCGGCGATGGATGCCTCGGCGCACCCTGCCCTGCTGATGGTCGATTGCGTCAGTTCGCTGGCCTCGATGCCGTTCGAATTCGATGGCTGGGGCGTCGATATTGCGGTTTCGGGGTCGCAAAAGGGGTTCATGCTGGCCGCTGGAATGGCAATCCTGTGCGTCAGCCCCAAAGCGCTGGCAGCGATGGATGGTGCGCGGCTGCCCCGCACCTATTTCGACTTTCGGGACATGTTGGACGCCAATGCCTCGGGCGTGTTTCCTTACACGCCGCCGCTGCAACTGATCTGCGGACTGCAGGAAAGCCTGTCCATTTTGTTTGACGAAGGCCTGGACAACGTCTACGCCCGTCACTTCCGTCTGGCTGAAGGCGTGCGTCGGGCCGTCGACGCGTGGGGATTGAGCCTGGTCGCTCAATCGCCGGACCTCTACTCGGACACTGTCAGCGCAGTCTATGTGCCCGATGGGTTCGACAGCAATGTCCTGACTAACCATACCTATGACACCTATGGAGTGTCCTTCGGGATCGGCCTGGGCCAATTGAACGGCAAGGCGTTTCGCATCGGTCACCTGGGCAGCCTGACGGACGTCATGGTTCTGTCCGGCCTCGCCACGATCGAGATGGCGATGGCCGATCTGAACTACCCGATACAACTGGGCAGCGGCGTGGCGGCAGCGCAGGAATACTTCCGTGCGAACGGCACCAACCGCTCGCGCGCAGCAGCCTGAGGAGATCGGTATGTTGGACACTCTTTCGGCTGCAGAGCTGACGATCGACGACATGCGCGCAGCGCATGAACGGATCAAACCACATATCCGGCGTACACCCGTTCAGTCGTCGGAGTATCTGAACGCACAAACCGGCGCACGGCTCTTTTTCAAGTGCGAGAACCTGCAGGAGGCCGGAGCCTTCAAGGTCCGCGGCGCCTGCAATGCGGTATTTGGACTGCCCGACGAGATCGCCGGCAAGGGCGTCTGCACCCACTCCAGCGGGAATCATGCACTGTCCCTGTCATATGCGGCCGGTCGGCGCGGCATTCCCTGCAACGTCGTCATGCCGCGCACCGCACCTCAGGCCAAAAAGGACGCGGTCCGCAGGTTTGGCGGCACGATCACCGAATGTGAGCCATCGACGTCATCGCGCGAAGCGACCTTTGCCCAGGTGCAGGCCAAAACGGGTGGCGAATTCGTGCACCCCTACAACGATCCGCGTGTCATAGCAGGACAGGCCACGTGCTCGGCCGAGATGCTGGAACAAACAGGTGGGCTTGATGCCGTTATCGCTCCGATCGGCGGCGGCGGTATGGTGTCCGGCACGTGCCTGACAGTATCAAATCTGGCCCCTGATGTCGCGATCTATGCCGCGGAACCTCAGCAGGCTGATGACGCATACCGATCTTTCAAAGCCGGTCGGATCATCGCCGACGACGCACCCAAGACGGTGGCCGACGGCCTGCTGGTTCCGCTCAAGGAAAACACTTGGCACTTCGTGTCGCGGAACGTTGCCGACATCTTCACGGCCTCCGAAGACGAAATCGTGGCGGCCATGAAACTGGCCTGGAAACACCTGCGACTGGTGATTGAGCCATCTTCGGCCGTTCCGTTGGCAACCATTCTCAACAACCCCGAGGTTTTTCGAGGCAAACGCGTCGGCGTGATCCTGACCGGCGGCAATGTGGATTTGGACAAGCTGCCCTGGCTGGCCGGGCAAGGAGGAGAAGGATGAACAGACCCGTGAACATCGATCAATTGGACGTCGGCTTCGACATCCCCGCGGCAATCGGCATGGATGAGAGCGAAATCCAGACTCCTTCCCTGATACTGGACCTCGACGCGCTGGAGCGGAACATCCGCAAAATGGGCGACTACGCCAAAGCGCACGGCATGCGCCATCGGGTGCATGGCAAGATGCACAAGTCTGTGGACGTCGCGCGCCTGCAGGAAAAACTGGGCGGCGCAGTTGGTGTGTGCTGTCAGAAGGTCTCGGAGGCCGAGGTTTTTGCGCGTGGCGGGATCAAGGATATCCTTGTGTCCAACCAGGTGCGCGATCCGGCCAAAATTGACCGCTTGGCTCGGTTGCCGCAGCTGGGCGCGCGAACACTGGTCTGCGTGGACGACATCGAGAATGTGCCCGAGCTGTCCTCTGCGGCGCAGACCCACGGAACGCAGCTGGAGATCCTGGTCGAGATCGACTGCGGCGCGGGGCGCTGTGGCGTGACCAGTACGGCTGACGTCATTGCCATTGCCCGCGCAGTTGAGGCGGCACCGAACCTGAAGTTCACCGGCCTCCAAGCCTATCAGGGCGCGATGCAACATCTCGACAGCTATGACGCGCGAAAGGAAAAACTGGATGCAGCAATCGCCATGGTGCGGGACGCTGTCGACGGGTTGAAGGCGGATGGGATTGAGTGCGAACTGGTCTCGGGCGGCGGGACGGGATCCTATTATTTCGAAAGCAATTCGGGCGTCTACAACGAGTTGCAGTGCGGATCCTACGCGTTCATGGATGCCGATTATGGGCGGATTCTGGACCGGAATGGCCAAAGGATCGACCGGGGCGAATGGGAAAACGCTTTGTTCATTCTGACCAGCGTCATGAGCCACGCCAAACGGGACAAGGCGATCTGTGACGCAGGGCTCAAGGCACAGTCGATCGACAGCGGTTTGCCGGTGATTTTTGGCCGCGATGATGTCGAATACCTGAAATGTTCGGACGAACACGGTGTGATCGGCGACCCCAACGGCGTGTTGCGGGTGAACGACAAGTTGCGTCTGGTCCCCGGGCACTGCGATCCGACCTGCAACGTGCACGACTGGTATGTCGGCGTGCGCAACGGAAGGGTCGAGACCCTGTGGCCGGTCTCTGCTCGCGGCAAGGCGTTTTGATCATGAGGGACGAGATGAACGCTGAAACCAATCTGATACAGATCGTTGGCGAAGACCTATGCAAGCAGCTGGTCAACCGCAAGCTGGCGTTTGACGCAATCCAAGACGTGTTCTCAGCGATGGCACGCGGCGGAGCGCGCAACTTCCCCGTCATCCGCGAAGGGCTGGGTCATGCCGGCGCCGTATATGGGTTCAAATCCGGCTTTGACGCCGAAGGCTTGGTTCTGGGTGTCAAATCTGGTGGCTATTGGCCGGGAAACTCCAATCGCGGACTGACCAACCACCAATCCACCGTCATCCTGTTCGATCCCGATACCGGACAGCCTTCCGCGTTGGTCGGTGGAAACTATCTTACGGCTATCCGCACGGCTGCGTCCTCGGCAGTGTCGGTCGCGCACATGGCCCGTACGGACGCCAAGGTGCTTGGCATGGTCGGCGCGGGCCATCAATCGGCCTTTCAGTTGCGCGCCGCCGCCGAGCAACGCGAATTCGAAAAGGTGGTGGCATGGAATCCCCATCCCGAAATGCTTCCGAAACTGGCCGCCGTCGCGCAGGACATCGGACTGGATTTCGAATCCGTCTCGCAGCGGGAACTGGGGGCACAGGCCGACGTTATCATCACGATCACATCGGCGTTCGAACCGTTGTTGATGCGCGATTGGATCAAGCCCGGAACGCATCTGGCCTGCATGGGCACCGACACGAAGGGCAAGATGGAAGTCGACACCGAACTGGTTGCTTCGGCTCAGGTCTTCACCGACGAGGTTGCCCAGTCCGTCACTATAGGTGAGGCGCAACACGCCGTGGCTTCGGGCGCGCTGGATCCTGACGCCATCACGCCGATTGGAGCAGTCATTAATGGCGATCATCCCGGCCGAACAAAGGCTGACCAGATCACCTTGTTCGATGGGACCGGTGTTGGGTTACAGGACCTGGCCGTGGCATCCGTGGCCGCGCGGCTGGCCTCCGAGGCAGGTCTGGCAAGTACTGTACGGCTTTGAAACAAAACGCGCGGCCAATTTGGCCGCGCGAACTTAGAAATTGGTTCTGGTCGTTTCCAGCCGCCGTAAAGGCGGATCAGCCGCGGATCACCTTGGCGAACTGGTCGAAAATCGGTTCGTTGGCGCAGATCACTTCCCCGTCAGACAGAATGCTGCCTTCGGGGTTCAACGGTTGAACGAACCCACCCGCTTCTTTCACGATGATGATGCCGGCGGCCAGATCCCAGGCGTTCAGGCGACGCTCCCAGAAGCCTTCGTAGCGGCCAGCGGCAACATAGGCCATATCCAGCGCAGCTGCACCCCAACGGCGCACACCCGCGCAGGCGGGCATCAGACGGGCCAGGTTCTGCAACGTGGCCGGCAGGTCCGAGCGGCCACCAAACGGCAAACCGGTCGAGAAGATCGATTCGATCATCCGGCTGCGGCTCGACACGCGGATACGCATGTCGTTCATCCAGGCACCCTCGCCCTTTTCGGCAAAGAACATCTCGTCCTTCGCGGGATCGTAGATGACGCCCGCGACGATCTTGCCCTTGTGTTCAAGTGCGATCGAAACCGCCCAGTGTGGCAGGCCGTGCAGGAAATTGGTCGTCCCGTCCAAAGGATCAACGATCCAACGCCGGGTCGGGTCTTCGCCCTCGATCACACCACCTTCTTCAGCCAGCCAACCGTAGGTGGGTCGCGCGCCCAGCAGTTCTTCTTTCAGAATGTTCTCGGCTGCAATGTCGGCCTTCGAGACGAAATCGCCCGCGCCCTTCATCGACACCTGCAGGTTCTCGACTTCGCGAAAGTCTTTTACCAGCGATCGGCCCGCTTTGCGCGCGGCCTTGATCATGATGTTGAGATTTGCACTGCCAACCATAGTTCCGAGGCTCCTGTCCGGTCAAACCGCGCGTATACTGGCGCAACGCCCCCTTGCCAAGAGGAATGATGCGCATAGCAGCATGCCGTTTCCCGCGTGGCCAAAACCTTATTGCTGCTGCAGCTTGCGCGCCTCTAGGCTGGCCAGCTTGACCAATTCCTGCACAAAGGGTTTTTCCATGTCCTCGGTACGCACCGCGGCATACAGCCGACGCGTGATGCCATCCTTGGTCAGCGGGCGGGTCACATAGTCCGAGTTGTACTTGACCTCGCGCACCACCCAGTCGGGCAGAACGGATATTCCACGGTTTGACGCCACAAGCAGCAGGATCACGGCGGTCAACTCGACTTGCCGGATCGCAGCAGGCTCAACGCGGGCCGGGATGAGAAGCTGGCTGAAGATATCAAGCCTCGTGCGTTCGACCGGATAGGTGATCAGCGTTTGACCGCGAAAATCCTCGGCCTCGATATACGCTTTCGCGGCCAGAGGGTGGGTCGAGGCGGCGACAAAAACAGGATTGTAGTCGAACAGTTCGATGAACTCGACGCCCAGCAGGTCTTCGGGGTCCGAGGAGACGACCAGATCGACCTCTTCCTTCTGCAGCGCGGGCAGCGCATCAAAGGCCAGACCCGGCCGGATATCGACATCCACATCCGGCCAAGACTTGCGGAAGGCCTCGAGCACCGGGAACAGCCATTCAAAACAGGCGTGGCATTCGATCGCGATGTGCATCCGCCCCGTGCGCCCGTCGCGCAGCGAGGAAAACTCCTCCTGCATCGCTTCGACCTGCGGCAGAATCTGCTCGGCCAGACGCAGAAGGCGCAGCCCAGCGGCCGACAATTTCATCGGTTTCGACCGGCGCAGGAACAGCTCGACGCCGGCCTGATCCTCCAGCCCTTTGATCTGATGACTGAGCGCCGACTGCGTGATGTTCAGTTGATCCGCCGCACGGGCCAACCCACCACATTCATGGATGGCTTTGATCGTGCGCAGGTGTCGAAATTCGATATGCATCTTTCGCGTCGTTCATGTTGTTCTTGAATAATATGAGTTTGTCTCACAAAGAACTCCATGGCACAAGAGCCGCAACACAACCTGCGAGACTGCCATGACCCAGCCCGAGATTTCCTTCGAATTCTTTCCGCCTCAGACGCTCGAAGCGTCGTTTCGCCTGTGGGATACGGTCCAGACACTGGCGCCACTGGCACCCCGTTTTGTCTCGGTCACATATGGAGCGGGGGGCACCACCCGTGAATTGACCCGCGATGCGGTGGCGACGTTGCACAAATCCTCGGGATTGAAAGTCGCGGCCCATCTTACATGTGTCGACGCCTCACGCGGCGAGACCTTGGCCATAGCCGACAGCTTTGCCGCGGCCGGCGTCACTGACATCGTTGCGTTGCGCGGCGACCCACCCAAGGGGCAGGAACGGTTCGTCCCGCATCCCGATGGGTTCGCCCACTCGGTCGAATTGATCGCAGCACTGGCGGAAACGGGCAGTTTCACCATCCGCGTCGGTGCCTATCCCGACATTCACCCCGAAGCGCCACATGCACAGGCTGACATTGACTGGTTGAAAGCCAAGCTGGACGCCGGCGCAGACGAGGCTTTGACGCAATTCTTCTTCGAGGCCGAAACCTTTTTGCGCTTTCGCGATGCCTGCGGCAAGGCCGGGATCGACAAGCCGATCGTGCCGGGCATCCTGCCAATCGAGAACTGGGCCGGTGCGAAGAAATTTGCCAAACGCTGTGGCGCCCAGGTGCCGGACTGGGTCGATCAGGCCTTTGACAAAGCGATCCGTGACAACCGGCACGACCTGTTGGCCACCGCGCTGTGCACCGAACTGTGTTCGGACCTGATCGATGAAGGCGTGGACAAGCTGCATTTTTATACGCTGAACCGCCCCGAACTGACCCGCGATGTGTGTTTTGCCCTTGGGATCACGCCCAAAGCCGATCTGCAAAACGTCGCCTGACTGTTCCTTGCATTTGCACAGGCCAAAGGGGGATTGCCCCCTGCGGCCCGCTGCAAGGTGCGAACAATTCCCCCTGCAACGGCGCACTGTCCTCGCCAAGCCCACCAATTCACAGGATAATTTGACAGAAACTCAAGGCTCCGGACAATAGGTGCCAGTTGTTTTATCGAGTGATTTTGGTATGGAGCCAGTCGAGAAAATTCAGGCTCGCGTAGAAGCACTGCACGTCTTGGGCCTTGATCAGACCGCCACCGCATCGGACATCCGGAATGCGTGGCGTGACATCGCCTTTCATGCACATCCCGACCATACAGGCGGCGACTGCAATCAGTTTGCGCAGGCGAAGTCGGCCTATGACTATCTGCGCAAAAACGGGTTGGCAGGAAAAGGCGCCGGGCCGGCCCAACCGCGACGCCCGAAACTCAGAAAGCGTATCATCGAGCTGGACGAGAAGGATATTTCCGCCTGCCTGAAGCTGCTCGATCCAAGTCGCGCCCTATCCTTTGGCGAGACCAGCGCGGAAGATTGCCCGCTATCGACGCGCAATTCGGACCATGTACCAGAGGCGATCGGATGCTATGGCCGCGACCTGACCTATTTCGTTGCGACGCCGGTTTGCGAAGGTGAAAACCGCGTTGCCCTACCGACATCCGTTCTGGCCGGCTTTCGGACGGTCGAAACCGAAATACTGTCCTTCCAGGCCAAGAATGGCGGAGCGGGCGAGGTCGTTGTTCCCGACACCATTCGAGAACGCAAGTTTCCCGGCGCGCGCAGCGTCAAGATCCGGTTCGAGGCGGATCAGGCCACTCGGGAACAGTTCTGGCAGGCTTGTTGAAGACCCAAAATTGAAAAAGGCCCGGCGGGTCTGCCGGGCCTGCAACGCGCGTCACGTCAGTTCGCGATCGGGCCTTCGGACGTGAATTTCGGGATCACGTTGGTCGAGGCGTCATTGCCTTCGAGCCCCGGCCAGTTCCCCTCAGCCAGGTTGATGTTGCCCGGGACGTCTTCTTCCCAAAAACCGACCACGACATCGGTGATGTTCAGATACAGCTTGTCGTCAACGATCCGCCACAGGTTGGGGTTGCCGGGAACCTTGCCACCCTTGGACACGCCATAGGCGCAATGGCCATCATATTGCGGCGCATAGAACGCGGGGTTTTCAAGGAACTTCGCGCGGTTTTCTTCGGTCGCAAAAGCCCAGGTCGCCCCATTGTAATCCGCAGTGATATCCGACCGTCCGCGCACGCCTTCTGGCTGGGATTGTCCAATCGGCGACTGTGCAAGCCCACGGTAGGCCACCACATCATATCCGGACACGGCGAAGCCGGTCCCATCGACATATTGCGGGCCGGCAAAGGCGGGCACGGCCAACGCCATTGCAGCAGCAAAGGTCAGAGCAAATCTGTTCATGTTTCATGTCCTCGTGTCTTGACGGGTTGCAGGGCCAGAGTGGCTGTCTGCAGAGACAATAAGCAATTCCCTTCGTCGGCGAAGACCCGTTAACGCCGCTGTGACCATTGACGAGCAAACGTGAGCAGTCTTGCCGCAATTGTTACAGAACAGCCGCCACGTCGGGGGTTGGCGTTCTTGTTCTGCAACACTAACTCTTGTCGGGCCGGGCGCGGCTCGGCTCTGGGACGAAAGGCAGAAGATGAGCGACACCACCACATACACGCCACCGAAAGTCTGGACATGGGATAGTGAAAGCGGAGGGCGTTTCGCGAATATCAACCGCCCCATCGCAGGGGCGACCCATGACAAGGAATTGCCCGTCGGCAAACATCCCTTGCAGTTGTATTCGCTTGCAACGCCAAACGGGGTGAAAGTGACGGTCATGCTGGAAGAGCTTTTGGCCTTGGGTCACGCAGGCGCGGAATATGATGCATGGCTGATCAATATTGGTGACGGCGATCAGTTCGGCTCGGATTTTGTCGCGATCAACCCGAACTCGAAAATCCCCGCTCTGATGGACCGCTCGGGTGAAACACCGATACGGGTGTTCGAAAGCGGTTCCATCCTTGTACATCTGGCCGAAAAATTCAGTGCATTCCTGCCCGAATCCGGTCCCGAGCGCACCGAAGTGATGAACTGGCTTTTCTGGCAGATGGGCAGCGCGCCTTATCTGGGTGGTGGGTTCGGGCATTTCTACGCTTATGCGCCAGAGAAATGGGAATACCCGATCAACCGCTTTGCGATGGAAACCAAACGCCAGCTGGATGTTCTGGACCGCGAACTTGCGGACAAAGCTTTTATCGCTGGCTCGGACTACTCGATCGCCGACATGGCGATCTGGCCGTGGTATGGGCAACTGGTTCTGGGTCGTTTGTACGACGCGGCCGAATTCCTTGATGTCGCGTCCTACAAGAACGTCATGCGATGGGCGCAAGAGATTGACGCGCGGCCGGCCGTGAAGCGAGGCCGCATGGTCAACCGCGCATTCGGAGAGTTGCACACCCAACTGCGCGAACGGCATGATGCGAGCGACTTCGAAACCCGTACGCAGGACAAGCTGGAAACAGCAGCCGAATAACTTTGTTCATTTGGCGCGGGGAGCAAACCATCCCTGCGCCGAAGCCTCGACTTCACTTCAAGATCGGGGGGCTGTCCGGGTCGCTTCCGGGCGCTGGTCGGGACCCGGAGGCGCGCACTGGCTCGGGGATATCAAATCGCAGGCCCACTTTCGCCAATGCTGCGGCGGCAGGATCGCTGGCCGCGAAAAACCCGACATCCAAGGCACCAGCCTCAATCCCCGAAAATGTCAGAGCTTCGGACACCGCCTTGGCCAAGGCCGTCTGGGCACCGGGGACCGCGTCAACGAAACCAAGAAGATGACCCTGCCCGCCACCCTCGGCGCGGGTTCCGGCGAGATATGCGGTGGAGGCCAGACCTGAAGCTGTGGCCAGTTTGGTGTCCAGCGCCGTCAGCAGAATGTCTGGCAACCCCGCGGGCGGAAGGAACTCCGTCAGACGGGAATGCACTTCTTGCGGGGCATGGCTGAGGGTTTCCGCAAGCCAGCCCAACGCTTCGGCGGGGATGAGCATCGACGACGGCGCCACCTCAAGGTTCAGCCCCAACCCGATGCCCTGCCCTGCAAGCATCCCCGCCAGAACCCGCCCGGACAGAGCGGCATATGGGGCAGGACGGCCCGCAAACTGCGCCAGTCGGTCTTCGCGGTCAAAGGCCAGCACAAAACGGCCATCAGCAACGTCAAACAGCTCGGGCGAGATGTTTTCGTCTCGCGCCTCTTCGGTCAGCAACAGAAACAGTTCATTGTCCGCGAGCCGTTCGAAAAACCTCAGCCGCGCGGCATCGTTCTGAGGGTCGGCCTCCATCTGGGCATGCGCAATGTCCAGCGCGGTCGTGTCAGTCATCCATCACCTCTTTGACCCGGGCACGCAGCACCGGCAGCAGGTCCGTTTCGAACCAGGGATTTTTCTTCAGCCATGCCGTATTGCGCCATGACGGATGAGGCAAGGCAATTACCCGCGGCGCATGCTGTTGCCAATCGCGCACCGTATCCGTCACCGAGATCTGTACGCCCAGATGGAATTTATGCGCGTGCCCACCGACAAGGATGGTCAACGGAACATCGCCAAGTTCACTCATGACCCTGTGATGCCAGGTCTTCTTGCAGATCGCCGGCGGCGGCAAGTCCGCCTTTCGCGCATCGTACCCCGGAAAACAAAACGCCATCGGAACGATCGAAACCCGCGCCTGATCGTAGAATTGCCCTTCCTCCAACCCCAGCCAATCCCGCAGCCGGTCGCCTGAGGGGTCGGTGAATGGTCGGCCGCTCTCATGGACCCGTGCCCCGGGAGCTTGCCCTGCGATCAGGATGCGCGCACCGGGGCGGAACCACACCACCGGGCGCGGCTGATGCGCGGTCGCAGTCGCAGCGAAGCGGTCGGCGCACAAC
Organism: Ruegeria arenilitoris; assembly: GCF_013032855.1. Lineage (GTDB taxonomy): Bacteria > Pseudomonadota > Alphaproteobacteria > Rhodobacterales > Rhodobacteraceae > Ruegeria > Ruegeria arenilitoris. Next base: position 972,529 of record NZ_WQDA01000001.1, on the reverse strand, counting down.
CGGCACGATCTGATTTCTTCCGCAAGTGGCTTCACCTGATCTCCTGCCCTTTGGCGCTTGTTGCAATCCTGGGATGGATCATAGTCGTTCCCTCAAACCGATCCAGTTGTCGGCTTTGTGCGTCACAATTGTGGCTAGGCGTTTCGAACGCGCATTGAACATTTGTTTCATATTTCGACATAATGTGGCCAACATGGAGCGTTAGAACATCCGGCCGTAAGCCAGCCACCGGTGGCCGCACCCAAAGCAAAAACATGAGCAGGCCGTGAATGCTTGAGTTCGAGAATGTCAGCAAGTCCTTCTGGACCGGGACTCGCCGCAAGGTGATCCTGGACAGGGTCTCGTTCCGGGTCGAGCTGGGAAAATCACTTGGCGTTCTGGCCCCGAACGGCACCGGAAAAACCACGCTTATCAACATGATGGCCGGGCTCGAAAAGCCCGACGAAGGCGTGATCCGCCGAGAGTGCCGGGTGTCTTTCCCCATGGGCTTTGCCGGCGGCGTTTCCAAGAAGATGTCCGCGCTCGAGAATGCCCGTTACATCGCCAAGATTTATGGAATGGACCCCGACTATGTCGAGGCTTACTGCAGCTGGATGTGCGACTTGGGCGAGTATTTCAACCAACCCTTGGCGACGTACTCAGCCGGCATGCGCGCCCGTTTCACCTTTTCGTTGATGCTGGCCCTAGATTTCGACATGTACCTGATCGACGAAGGTATGCCTGCCACCACCGATGTCGAATTCAATAAAAAAGCGGGTTCAATCCTGCAGGAACGCTTGCGAACCACGACTTTGGTGATTGTGTCACACAATCCCAAAACCCTCGAAAAATTCGCCCGCCAGGCCGCTGTGCTTGTGGATGGGCAGCTTCATATGTTTGACTCTTTGGAAGAGGCGACGCAGCTATATGACTACCAAACCCAAGGTTAAAAAATACGACCCGAACCATGCCTCGCAGGCCGAAGGCACGGTCGAGGCGCGTGCCGAGGCGATTTCGCGCATCCGAAAAGCAACCCAACCGACCGAGGAAGCCCCGGCCGGAACTGAACTGGATGCCATCAAGAAAGAAGGGTTGACCGGTCGTCAGCTGCGCATAGCCCGACGCATGGCGCAGAAACACGGTCTGGCTGCGACGTCGGACTACGATGCCGTGCGTCTGCTACGAAAAAAGGGGATCGATCCGTTTCCGCGCTCCAACCTTCTGGATTTTGCGGCGGGTTCTTCCGATACCGCGGATGCGGAAGACCAGCCAAAAGACAAGGTCACGATCCAGCTGCCGCAAACGGTGAAAGAAAAGCAACAGACCCTTCCCGGCCCCGAATGGAGCCCGGCACAGCGGCGCGAATTCGAAATCGGCCAGATTCAGAAGGACATCGCCCGTCGGCGCAGACGAAAGCTGTTTGGTCTGTTTGCCCGTCTATTCGCCTTTGTTCTGCTGCCCACGATTATTGTCGGCTATTACTTCTATCGCATAGCCACTCCGATGTACGCCAGCGAGTCCGCGTTTTCCATTCTACAGGCAGATGGTGGCGCTGGTGAGATCGGCGGGCTTTTGGCCGGGACGCAATACGCAACCACGCAGGACTCGGTCGCGACCCAGGAGTTCCTTGAATCCAAGGATGCGCTCAACCGTCTGGAACGGGACACTGGTTTTGCCGAGATTTTCAAGCAGGATTGGATAGATCCGATTCAAAGACTGCCTCAGGACGCCACGCTGGAAGAGGCGTTCAAACTGTACAAGCGCATGGTCACAATCGGCTATGACCCCAGCGACGGTATCATCCGGATGGAGGTTGCAGCACCCGACCCGGACACCGCCGTCGACCTGTCAAATCTGCTGATCTCCTACGCCGAAGAAAAGATCAACGGCCTCACCGAGCTTAAGCGCGAAGATCAGATGCGGGACGCTCTGCAGTCCTTCGAGGATGCTCAGGAAGAACGGCGCAAAGCCCAGGAAGCGCTGATCGAACTGCAGTTGCAGGGTGCCGTTCTGGACCCCGAAAACGTGATTGCCGGGCTGCGCGCCCGCATCAACGAGATCGAGATACAGCTTCAAGACAAGGAATTGGAGCTGGCGGCGTTGCTGGACAACCTTCGGCCGAACAAAGCCAAGGTCGACGGTGTCCAAGCCGATATCAACCGGCTTGAGGCCGTGCTCGAAGAGCTCAATGCCGAGATGCTGGACGCCTCCGCCGGCGAAAACTCGCTGGCGCGGTTGAGCGTTCGGATCCAGATGGCACAGGCCGATCTGGCCGCACGGGACATGATGCTGCAATCGGCCATGCAGCAAATGGAAACCGCCCGGACCGAGGCCAACCGCAAGGTTCGATACCTCACCGTTTCCGTGAACCCGGTCGCCAGTCAGGAGCCCACCTATCCGCGAAAGTTCGAAAATACGATTTTGGCTTTCCTGTTGTTTGCTGGTATCTACCTGATGATTTCGCTGACTACGTCAGTCCTTCGTGAACAGGTATCCTCGTAGAGCTCATGAAACATGTAAAAATAGCCAACGTCACCGTTGGCAACGACCTTCCGCTGACCATCATCGCGGGCCCTTGCCAGCTTGAAACGGCGGATCACGCACAGATGATCGCGGGAAGGATGAAAGAAGCCTGTGAAGCCGCGGGGGCACAGTATGTGTTCAAGGCCTCATATGACAAAGCCAACCGTACGTCCCTGTCCGGGAAACGCGGGATGGGGATCGAGGCCGGGCTGAAGGTGCTGGATGACATTCGCAAAACGATGGGTATTCCGGTCCTGACGGATGTCCACACCGAAGCGCAATGTGCCATCGCGGCCGAGGCGGTGGATATTCTGCAAATCCCGGCCTTCCTCTGCCGCCAGACAGACATGCTGCTGGCAGCCGGAGAAACAGGCAAGGCCGTCAACGTCAAGAAGGGTCAGTTCCTGGCCCCCTGGGAAATGCCAAACATCGTCGAAAAGATCGAAAGCACGGGCAACCACAACATCCTGCTGACCGAGCGCGGAACCTCGTTTGGCTACAATACGCTTGTCGCCGACATGCGATCCCTGCCGCAAATGGCGCAAACCGGGTATCCGGTTGTCATGGATGCAACCCATTCCGTTCAACAGCCCGGTGGCCGAGGCGGCTCGTCCGGCGGGCAGCGGGAATTTGCACCGGTAATGGCCCGCGCGGCCGTGGCCCTGGGCGTCGGTGCCGTATTCATTGAAACGCATCAGGATCCGGACACGGCGCCGTCTGATGGGCCGAATATGATCCCGTTGGACCAAATGGGCCAACTGATTGACACATTGATGCGTTTCGATGCCCTGGCCAAGGCCAACCCAGTTCAGATTTAACGATCGAGATTTTCCATGACCAAACCAATCCCCGAGGTGACCCCGAACACCTGGAGCTTTCTGCGCGATGCGATGATCAAACCCACCGGGTTTCGTGAATACGATGCCCGCTGGAAATACCCGGACGAGATCAACCTGCCGGGGATGACGGCTCTTGGTCTTGGTTTGGGCACTCAGATGCACAAGCGTGGGATCGAGCCGCTGATCGCGGTCGGCAACGACTACCGCGACTATTCTCTGGCGATCAAGAATGCGTTGATTCTGGGCCTCATGCAGGCCGGTATCCAGGTCAAGGATATTGGCCCTGCGCTGAGCCCGATGGCGTATTTCGCCCAATTCCACCTGGATGTTCCCGCGGTCGCCATGGTGACGGCCAGCCACAACCCCAACGGCTGGACCGGGGTGAAGATGGGCTTTGACCGTCCTCTGACCCACGGCCCTGACGAAATGGCCGAGCTGCGCGATATCGTGCTGAACGGCGAAGGCGTGGCACGCCCCGGCGGGTCCTATGAATTCGTGGACGGCGTGAAAGAGGCCTATATCGACGATCTGGTCGGTGATTTCAAAATGTCGCGCCCCCTCAAGGTGGTGTGCGCGACAGGGAACGGCACCGCATCTGCCTTTGCCCCCGAGATCTTTGAGCGGATCGGCGTCGAGGTCGTACCCAGCCACAACCGGTTGGATTACACCTTCCCCAACTACAACCCGAACCCCGAAGCGATGGAGATGTTGCACGACATGGCAGACGCCGTCAAAGCCAGCGGGGCGGACCTCGCGCTTGGGTTTGACGGAGACGGCGATCGCTGCGGTTTGGTCGATGACGAGGGCGAGGAGATCTTTGCCGACAAGGTCGGTGTCATCATGGCCCGCGATTTGGCCAAGCTGCATCCCGGCGCGACCTTCGTGGCCGACGTTAAATCGACCGGCCTGTTTGCAAGCGATCCCGAACTGCAGGCCCATGGCGTCAAGGCGGATTACTGGAAAACCGGCCACAGCCACATGAAACGGCGCGTGAAGGAAATCGGCGCGTTGGCCGGGTTCGAAAAGTCGGGCCATTACTTTCTGGCCGAGCCAATCGGGCGTGGATACGACTGCGGAATGCGGGTCGCGGTGGAAATTTGCAAACTGATGGACCGCAATCCGGGACAGAGCATGTCCGATCTGCGTCGCGCCCTGCCCAAGACATGGTCGACCCCGACCATGTCGCCCTATGCTGCCGATACCGAAAAATATGACATTCTCGCCCGCTTGGTGGACAAGCTCGTTGCCAAGGCAGAGGCGGGTGAAACATTGGCCGGTCGGCCGATCAAGGAAGTCGTGACCGTCAATGGTGCCCGCGTCATCCTCGACAATGGCAGTTGGGGCCTGGTCCGGGCGTCTTCGAACACGCCCAACCTGGTGGTGGTCTGCGAAAGCAGCGAGAGCGAAGATGAGATGCGGGCAATTTTCGCCGATATCGATGCCGTGATCCGCACCGAGCCGGGTGTGGGCGACTACGACCAGACGATCTGAGCAAATAAGGGGCGCTGCAGCGCCCCTTTCTCAATCCCGTCCGAGCATTTTCAGCAAACTCTTCTTGGCCTCATCTTCAAGCTTCTGCTTCAGCGCGTCTTCGACCTGTTCGCTGTCGGAAATGGTTGTATTCAACTCCTCTCCCACCTTCTTCAGCGCCTTGTCCTTCGCGTCCTGCTCCAGTTCCTTGAGCTTCTCTTCCGTCGCAGCTTCGATCACCTTGCTCAGGTCGGGCTTGATCGACGGATCACTCCACGGCCCCTTGATCCGCACGGGCACGGCAATGCCATTGCCCCCGTTCGCCCGCAGCGCAACCGGCGTGAACACATAGTCGATATCGCGCGCGCCCAGCCCGACGCGGCCCGCACCGTCGGCCCGGAAATTGTCAAGCTGCATCAGAAGATCGTTGTTCGTCAGGTTGCCGTCCTGAATCGTGTAGGTGGCAGTCAGGCTGTTAAAGACGGTGGTTCCTCCACTGCCTTCGCCGCGCCCCATCAAACGATCCAGATCAAACCCGGCGATCACCCCCTTGCCGACGTCCAGGCTGCCCTTGCCGCTGAGTGAGCGCATGATTTGGGCTTCGGTTTGCCCCACCCCCAGAAATTGCAACGTTCCGGACGCAGTACCGGACAGACGTTCGATACCGCCCAAGGTGGTCAAAGCCTGCTTGAGGTCGATACCGGTGGCGGTCAGGTTGCCCCCGACCGACAGTCCGTTTCTGTTGTTGGCCACGACTTCTCCGGTCAGCTTTCCGGAAAACAGCGTGGCCGGTTCCATTTTCAGAACCGCACGCGACCGATCCAGACTAAGGCTCAGATCGCTGGGGCCAAAGGTCATATCCGGAATAGCGATCGAATTGGCTTTCAACCGGATCGTTCCATTTGCCAACGAAAGGGGTGACGCGTCGATCGGCGCCTGGGACCAGCCTTCGACCGCTTGTTTGCCTCCTCCGCCCGTGCCGCCGCTGTTGGGCGCGCTGCCGGCCGTTGCCTGCGTCAGGTCAAGGTCACCAGTACTCAGCCGCGCAGTAATCTTCGGTGGGCTCGCGATAACGATATCTGCGGCACCGTCAAAACTGTTCTGATCCAGAACTGCCCGCATATCCCGCAAGGAAATGCGCCCATCCTTGGTGTAGGTCATCTGGCCGGACACATCCGCGACCCGTCCAAGTCCCATGGGGACTGACACCCCACCCTGACCAAAAGCGGCTAGCATCGCGTCGGTGTTTGTAGTCCGGACATGAGTTTTGCCGTCCATTTCACCGGCCAGGTTGACGCGTCCGTCAAAGCTGATCTCTCCGCCCGGCGCTGTCAGGCCAAGAACCAATGGCGTCACCGCGCCACTGGAGAAGGCAGGTAAATCAGGAATTTCCAGATCAACCTCAACCGCGCCACCGGGCACCGGCATTGAAGCGCTCATCTTCATCGGCGCAGTGACATCGGGCCAACTGGCCTTCAGATCGACCCCGGAAAAGTCCATCTGAGGGACACCGTTTTCCACATAAACAAGACGCGCGTTGCTGAGCTCCAATCGGTCCAGGGTCACGGTTCCGGTCTCGGCTGGTGCCGCAGAATTGGGTGCGGGCGCATCTGCATTGCCAGAGCCCGTGTTTGACGCTCCGGTTTGCGGCGCCGACATTTCCCAGTTGCCCCGCCCTTGTGACAGCTCCAGCCGCAAGACCGGATCTTCGGCCACGACGCGCCGGATACGCACATCCCCCGCCAGCAGCGCTGAGGCATCCACGCCAACTGCCAGGCTTTGCGCGCTCAGCATCGGTTCTGAGCTGGCCCAAGGCGCGTTCCCAAACGTAACCGGCCCGGTTTCCATTCCCAGAACCGGCCAAAAGGACAGGCGGACATCACCGGACAACGTCAGTTCACGTCCGGTCTGCGCCTTGACCTGTTCGGCGAGGATTTTGCCCAGCTTGTCGCCGGGCATCAAAAGCAACGCCCCGATCACCAGCCCCGCGACCGCAACCAGAATGAATAGAATGCGTATCAGCCACTTCATGATTTGCTCTCTGCCTTGCCGGCTTTTTGCCTCAGCTTCGATGTTCCTCGCGTGCGAAGGATTTGCAAGGGGAAGATTTCCCCACTATATGCCGCGCAATGAGCACCAACCCGCCAAACCTACGCCCCGATCTGGCACCCGCAGCCCGGATCACCGACGCACCGCGCAGCGGCCAACCCACCATCGGAATGGTGTCCTTGGGATGTCCCAAGGCACTGGTCGACAGCGAGCGCATCCTGACGCGCCTGCGCGCCGAAGGATACGGGATCTCGCCCGACTATTCAGGTGCGGATGCCGTGATCGTGAACACCTGCGGGTTTCTGGACAGCGCCAAGGCCGAAAGCCTCGAAGCAATCGGCGAGGCGCTGGTGGAAAATGGCAAGGTCATCGTGACCGGGTGCCTGGGCGCGGAACCTGACTACATCCGCGAACATCACCCCCGGATCCTGGCCGTGACCGGGCCGCACCAGTATGAACAGGTGCTGGATGCCGTTCACGCCGCCGTTCCGCCTGATCCCAATCCGTATGTGGATCTGTTGCCGGCTTCGGGCGTGAAGCTGACCCCGCGCCACTACAGCTATCTCAAGATTTCCGAGGGCTGTAATCACAAGTGCAAATTCTGCATCATCCCGGATATGCGCGGAAAACTGGCCAGCCGACCGGCCCACGCGGTTTTGCGCGAGGCTGAAAAACTGGTCGACAGCGGTGTGCGCGAATTACTGGTGATCAGCCAGGACACCTCGGCCTTTGGCCTGGATCGAAAATACGACGTGAACCCCTGGAAAGACCGGGAGGTGCGCAGCCACATTACCGATCTGGCCCGTGAACTGGGCCAACTGGATGCGTGGATACGACTGCACTACGTCTACCCCTATCCACATGTGCGCGAGTTGATCCCGCTGATGGCGGATGCAGGCAGCAACCTTTTGCCCTACTTGGACATCCCGTTCCAACACGCGCATCCGGACGTTCTGAAACGAATGGCGCGCCCCGCTGCCGGCGCCAAGACACTGGACGAGATCGCCGCCTGGCGCGCGATTTGCCCCGACATCACGCTGCGATCGACCTTCATTGTCGGCTACCCCGGGGAGACCGAGGCCGAGTTCCAGACCCTGCTGGATTGGATGGATGAGGCGCAGTTGGACCGCGTCGGGTGCTTCCAATACGAAAACGTTGAAGGGGCCCGCTCGAACGACTTGCCGGATCACGTCCCGGATGAGATCAAGCAAGAGCGCTGGGAGCGTTTCATGCAAAAGGCCCAGGCGATTTCCGAAGCAAAACTGGCGTCGAAAGTGGGCCAGAGGATCCAAGTGATCGTGGATGAGGTGGATGCCGAAGCCGCCACCTGCCGCACCAAGTCAGACGCGCCCGAGATCGACGGCAACCTATTCATCGACGACGGTCACGAAAACCTGAAACCCGGTGACATCGTCCTTGTTCAGGTCGACGAGGCTGGTGAATACGATCTGTGGGGGAAGCTGGTGCGCTGAACCGCCATCCGGCGGACGAAGGCAGACGGCCCCCAAATCGGGACCGTCTGCAAAAAGCTTATTGAGTGACCGGGTTACACACGGTCTGGCCGGCCTCGGTGGTGGCCAGTTCATAGCCTGCCGAACAGCTGGGCGAGCCATATTTGTCATAGCTTGGCTGAACGTAAACCGGGGTGGGCTCTTCCTGCTGCGAGCAAGCAGTCAGGATCAAAACAAAGGCGCCGGCGGCAGCGAATTTCAGTTTCATGTCCATCAATCCTTTAATACTTTTCTGATATTGCCCAACTTTTCGGGGCCAGGCTTAGGATACGGGCAGTTCGGCTTTCTGGCAACAGATACGGTCACATCCGTGTGATCAGAGGCGAATCCACGCTTGCACCGCGACGTGCCACCGCCGGACCGGGACGCGCGAACTACACATTTCTCTGCGTTGGGCTAAGCTCTCGGATGTCCCTTTCAACAGCCGGAGCGCCAGAATGCCAAAAGGATCTCAAATCGCCCAGAAATCGCCCTACCCCATCGAGGTGACTGAAGGCAAAAGCTATTTCTGGTGCGCTTGCGGACGCTCCAAACGTCAGCCATTCTGCGACGGTTCGCACAAGGAAACCGGGATCGAGCCGGTAAAATATGTAGCAGAATCAAGCAAGAAGGTCTTCTTCTGCGGATGCAAGCAAACCGCTAATCCGCCGCTGTGCGACGGAAGCCATTCCAAGCTTTAGGCCAATCAGGTCAGCGCATTCAAAGCCTTGGCATTCGCGCAAAATTCCGGGGCGGCGGTCGCCCGGCTCTGTTGGCACGCAAGCCAGACGGCACATCTTTCGCTGCAGTCAGCGGCTCGACAACGGGTCACCATTTCGCTGTATCCCTGCGCGGTCAGCCGCCCTTCGGCGATGGCTTCGGACAGCGAGATTTCCATGCAGCGCGCAACCGACCGCGTCAGCCAGAAGTGTTTTTCTATGTCTCCGAGTCGCACAAGTTTCATTGTTTTTCCTGATTCTGCAGCGTCTTAAGTTTGGCGAATCGGTTCCTGTTCGGACATGTCTCCGGGGCCTCAACCCTGTCACCTCGGTGCGTCTGCCAGTCGCTACAGTCGCAAGCCCACTCGCAGCCCCGGCACCGTCCCACCATGCGCGCCCATTCGTCGGGACTGAGCCGACCCGTGAGATGGGCATCTACAAGGTCAACGCCGGTCGCCTGCCCCATCCGCAGAACAAGGCGTACATGCTTCATGGTCTGGCCAAGGACGTTCATGGTTCTGCCCGTCCGCGCTAGGGTGCAAGCCTGGCCAGCAAATCCTGGTTTCGGCAATACTCCGGTGGCCGTCCGTCGCCGTTTTGAAGCGCCAACGCGCGGTCGCAGTGATAGGGGTTTGTACAGCCTGTACAGCGCAGCACCGCGTCGGTGATTTCGTCGATGGAAACCGAACCGCCGATTGCGGCCTCCTGCAGGTCAACGCCCAGTTTCTGGGCCATTCGATCCACCAAAGCGGCGTGGCGGCGCAATTCTTCGCGTCTGGACATCCGAGTTCCTTTCGCTGTCTCGCTGAAAAGAACCCTAGCGCCATAACCCCACGGTGCCCTTGATTCAGGTCAAGAGACAACCCCCAGGTGGTCAAGGTAGGCCCGTGTGGCGTCCTGGACCCGCCTGAAACGATCTCCGCCCAGCTTTTTGCCGCCATACCATCGGGTCACAATGACCACGTGATCCTGCACACCGGCGCGTTCCAACATGCGCAATATGACCATCCCCGCACCGGTTTCGCCATCATCTGCCTTGAGAGCGCCGGTCGGCAAAATCGCGGCCCACGTGTTATGGGTCGCCTTGGCATATGCCTTGTCCGATTTAAGGTCGCGCAATACCGCATCGACCTCATCCCGCGACCTGACGGGAGCACCGCTCACCGCGTATTTCGAGCCTCGATCCGTCAGAACAACCCCCATCCGCTGGATCTGGGTCATTGGGTCAGGCCGAGCTGGGCGGCTGTTTCCAGAACAACTTCGATGCGCTTGGCATTGGGCGGATGAGACGCCAGAAAGCGGTCACCCGGATCTGGAATCCGGCCGAAATAGGCCATGCCGACCAGCGGATTGTACCCAGCCGAATAGGTGATCAAAGTTCCCATCCGGTCCGCTTCCAGCTCGAATTCTTTCGTGTAGCTCTGAACTCCGACTTCAGCACCCAGCTTCTGAGCACGTTCAATTCCTGCCGCGTCCTCGCCTTGCGCCTCAGCCAGTTCTCCGAAAATGCGGGCCCCTTCCTTGGCGTTTTTTACCTGCCGGGCGATGTGGCCCAGGATGTGATGCGCCGCCTCGTGTCCCATCACGAACGCCATCTCGTCAGCGTTCTGCGTCGACTTGACCATTTCCTGAGTGAAAATGATGAACGGGCGCCCATCCTTGTCCAACGTCTGGAACGCATTTGGCTCGGCAAACGGATCCGTGTCGATCAGAATGCCGAAATCGCAGTTCTGCCCCCGTGTCTCGCGCTGACAGACTTTTTGCGCCGCCGCCCCGACCGACCTGCTGACCTGCTGAAACGTCAGTGCCGAGTCGCGCAGTTCGGGCGAGGACGGTGACCAATCATCAACAGCAATGAACCCGCCCGCAGTGCACGCGGACACAACCAAGACCAGCAAAAACCTGAGGCGGTGCATTCCGGATCCTTTCTGTTCGTGCCGGCAGGAAAGCTTAGCGCGATGTGGCCCCCCTGACCACAGCCCGAAACCCAATCAGCGGGTTGCATTGCGATCGCAGGCTGGGCAGTCTGGGAACATGTTTTCGATTGAGCATGAATTCGACTCGACAGTCATTACCCTGGTGGACGAAGGCCCGGAGCCTTTGCAAGAAGACGTGGTGATCAACAGTTTCGCCGAGTGCGTCACGATCGAGCAGTTGGACCCCCGAACGGACCAGATGCAGAAAATCACCCTTTCGCCCGAACAGGTGCGCGATCTTGCCGCCGCTCTGGATCTGCCCGAAGGGGTGTATCAAATCAGGGAGACACCAGCCTAGGGATCGTAGACAAAGACCTTGTCGCGCCCTGTATGGCCTTTTTTCAGCGTCAAAGCTGACGGTGAAGCACCCATGGCCCGGGCCAACAGCTTGACCACGGCCTGGTTCGCCTTTCCATCCTCGGGCACGGCGGTGACAGCGATGTGTACTGTCGTCCCGTCGAAAGAAATCCGGTCCTGCGCAGCTTTGGGAGTCACCCGTACGGGAAGCGATTGCCCGGGTCGCGCCAGATGCGCAAGGTCCGGCAGGTTTCGCAGTTTCGGTTTTGCCATCACATTCTCTTCCGCATTTGGACCGTGCCGGGTGGCACAATATGCAACAGTTTTACATCTTGCCCTTGAAACCGGCGCGTGTCTGCCCGAGATACGACAGAACCATGTAAAGGAATTTAACATATGACGCTGAAAAACCCGGCTGCGTTCGAGTTCCTGCAGTCGCGCAGGTCGCGGCCCGCCAAGACGTTGATGGCCCCGGCGCCGACCCGCGACGAATTGATCCCGTTGCTGACCGCAGCCGCTCGCAGCCCCGATCATGGCAAGTTGGAACCTTGGCGGTTCATCGTCATCGAAAAAGGCGCAATGCCGCGATTGGCCGATCTGACCGAGGAACGAGGCGTTACGCTGGGGAAAAGCCCCGAAGACATTGCCAAGGCCCGCAGTCAGTTCGATATGGGTCATCTCGCTGTTGCCGTCATCGAAGTGCAGAAACCATCGCCGAAAATCCCTGGAATCGAACAAACCTACTCGGCCGGGGCGGTCTGCCTTGCACTGCTCAACGCAGCCCTTGCTGCGGGTTGGGGTGCCAACTGGCTTTCAGGTTGGCAGTCGCACGACCGCGAATTCTGCGAACGCGGTTTGGGCCTGGTCGACAATGAACGCATTGCCGGACTGATTCACATCGCAACCGAAGGGGCCACTCCGCCCGAAAGGCCCCGCCCGGACGTGGCCGCGATCACCGAGTGGGTGACGGAATGATTATCCTCAACGCGTTCTTCGCGGCTTTGGGGCAGCTCGGCGATTCTCGTTTCAGATCGGTGCTACTGCGCGGTGTCGGCCTGACGATAGTGCTGCTTGTTGGTGCCTGTGCGGCGGCGATTTGGGGCATCAACGCCCTTGCTGGTCAGGAGATCTCGCTTCCATTTGTCGGCGACGTCCCGTGGTTGAACGACGTTCTGAACTATTCAGGGATCTTTCTGGTTTTGATCCTGCCGGTCTTTCTGATGGTGCCGGTGGCCTCAGCCATCACATCGATGTTTCTGGATGAGGTCGCACAGGCCGTTGAAGACCGGCATTACCCGAACCTACCCCCTGTTCCGTCCGTCCCGATCTGGGATGCGGTGCTGGACTCGCTGGGATTCTTGGGCGTGTTGATTATTGCCAACGTATTGGCGTTGGTCCTTTACGCGCTGTTCACACCCCTCGCTCCGTTCATCTTTTGGGGGATGAACGGGTTTTTGCTGGGTCGAGAGTATTTCACGCTGGCGGCCATGCGCCGGATCGGGCGCGACGGTGCGCGGGCGTTGCGGGCACGCCATGCCGGGACGATCTGGGTCGCCGGAATCTTGATGGCCATCCCCCTGTCGATCCCGCTGGTAAACCTTGTCATTCCGATCATCGGAGCCGCAACATTCACGCATATCTTTCATGGACTATCGCGACAGGCTGAGCGCTGATTACTCGCGCGGTTCCATCTGGTTCAACCAGTCGAAATCACGAACTGAAATTACGCCAGAAACAATGATCCCTGCGATCACCGCCCACAACACGATAGAAATACCGGTGGTGATCCAGATCTTTTTCTTCATGTGGTGAACTTCCGGAGCGCCCGCATGGGTCCCCGGCACGATGTCGCCCAGATCGCCTTGCGTCTTGATGCGGACCGGCAGCACGACCAACAAGGTCATGAACCAGATCACGGCGAACAATACCAGCGCAGCAGTGATTGTCATTTCGGCGCCTCCTCAGCCCGGCTCAGACTTGCTCCAGCTCCACAAGGCACCCGTTGAAGTCCTTGGGGTGCAGAAACAGCACAGGCTTGCCGTGCGCGCCGATTTTGGGTTCTCCGGTTCCCAGAACGCGGGCACCGGTCGCCTTCAGGTGATCCCGTGCGGCGATGATGTCCTCGACCTCATAACAGACATGGTGGATGCCACCCGCCGGGTTCTTTTCCAGGAAGCCGTTGATCGGGCTGTCGTCGCCCAGCGGGTACAGCAGCTCGATCTTGGTATTGGGCAGTTCGATGAAGACCACTGTCACGCCATGATCCGGTTCATCCTGAGGTTCACCAACCTTGGCGCCCAGCGCGTTGCGGTATTGGGCGGATGCGGCCTCGAGGTCGGGCACGGCGATGGCGACATGGTTCAGGCGGCCAATCATGGCGGTCTCCTCTGTTCTGCGTTGCAGCGTTTATGGGGGCTGCCCTGTCAAAGGGCAAGTGCGCCAAAACGCGCGTTAACCCTGTGTTAGCCAGGAGTTCCTAGCGTGAGGCATCTGCTGAAAGGAGTTCTGCCATGGACGATTCGGTGCCGTTCGCCCCATCCGCCGTCGCCCCCAGCGCCACCAGGCCTTTGCTGGGTCAGACCATTCTGGTTGTCGAGGACAGTCGCTATGCCTGTGATGCGATGCGACTGATGTGCCTGCACAGCGGCGCCCGCATCCGCCGGGCCGATTGCCTGAGGTCTGCGCGCAGGCACCTTCAGATCTATCGCCCGTCGGTGATCGTGGTTGACATGGGCCTGCCGGACGGCTCTGGCGCAGACCTGATCGCGGAACTAAACGCGGTTTCCCCACGTATCAGCGTCATCCTTGGTATGTCCGGCGACGACTGCGCCGAAACGCTTGCCTTGCAAGCCGGAGCCGATGGGTTTCTGGCGAAACCGTTGAATTCGCTAATCAGCTTCCAAAGGGCCATCCTGGAAAACCTTCCCGAAGACCGCCGCCCGGGTACGCTCCAATCCGTCAAAGACGAACAGATCTGCCCCGATCCGCTGGCTTATCAGGATGACATGGCGCATATCGCAGATGTCCTGACCGGGCCCGCGGATTCACGCACTCTGGACTATGCCGCTCAATTCCTGCGCGGTGTTGCCCGAGATGCCGAGGATACGGTTCTGGAACAAGCAGCCCATGACCTCGCATCCTCGCGCGCCAAGGGCGCTCCGGTAACAGCTTTGGCTGCGCGCGTTGCCGGTCTTGTCCAAAGCCGTCTTGAAAGACGAAAGGCGATCTGAATGACCTTGGCCTATTTCGTGACAACAGCCATGCTCTGCGCTTGGTGGTATTGGCACACCCGCAGGTCCGCTCGGACCATTCGCGCCAACCGCGAAAAACAGCCGAACTGGCTGGACTGATTTCAAGTTCAAGGGATTTTAGCCACTTGGAAAACGCGGGCACCGATAAGCATTGAAGTGCTTGGCGGAAAGTTCGCTTCGCGCCACCGCAGTAGTTTTGACCGCACCCAAAGGTTTTTCACACTCTGGGTACGGTCCTTGGCTCATTCCTGAGGGATGACCCGCAGGCCCAGTTCCATCAGCTGATCCGAAGTCGGGTCCGACGGCGCTTGCATCATCAGATCTTCGGCGCGCTGGTTCATCGGGAACATCATGACCTCGCGGATGTTGGCCTCGTCCGCAAGCAGCATCACGATCCGGTCGATACCGGCGGCGCAACCCCCGTGCGGCGGAGCGCCATAGTGGAACGCGTTGAACAGCGCGCCAAAGCGACTTTTGACCTCGTCCTCGCCATAACCGGCCAGCTCGAAGGCCTTGAGCATGATCTCGGGCTTGTGGTTCCGGATCGCACCCGACACCAGCTCGTAACCGTTGCAGGCCAGGTCGTACTGATAGCCCTTGACCTCAAGCGGGTCGCCCTGCAGCGCCTCCATGCCACCCTGCGGCATCGAGAACGGGTTGTGTTCGAAATCGATCTCGCCGGTTTCCTCGTCCTTCTCGTAGATCGGGAAATCCACGATCCAGGCAAAGGCGAACCGGTCTTTGTCGGTCAGGCCCAGTTCCTCGCCGATAACATCGCGCGCCTTGCCGGCGACTTTTTCAAAGGCTTTGGGCTTACCACCCAAGAAGAACGCCGCGTCACCAACCCCAAGGCCCAGCTGCTGGCGAATTGCCTCTGTGCGTTCGGGGCCGATGTTCTTGGCCAGCGGGCCGGCCGCTTCCATCCCCTCGCCCTGATCACGCCAGAAGATATAGCCCATGCCGGGCAGACCTTCTTTCTGTGCAAAGGCGTTCATTCGGTCGCAGAACTTGCGGCTGCCGCCACCCGGCGCGGGGATCGCGCGGATCTCGGTGCCTTCCTGTTCCAGCAGCTTGGCGAAGATCGCGAAACCGGACCCGCGGAAGTGTTCCGACACCACCTGCATCTTGATCGGGTTGCGCAGATCGGGCTTGTCGGTGCCATACCACAGCGCCGCGTCTTTGTAGGAAATCTGCGGCCATTCCTGATCAACCTTCCGGCCACCGCCGAATTCTTCGAAGATTCCCGTCAGAACTGGCTGGATCGTGTCGAACACGTCCTGCTGGGTTACGAAGGACATCTCGAGGTCGAGCTGGTAGAAATCCGTGGGCGACCGGTCGGCGCGCGGGTCCTCGTCACGGAAGCAGGGCGCGATCTGGAAATACTTGTCGAAGCCCGACACCATGATCAGCTGCTTGAACTGCTGCGGCGCCTGCGGCAACGCATAGAACTTGCCCGGATGCAGGCGCGAGGGCACCAGGAAGTCGCGCGCGCCCTCGGGGCTGGACGCGGTGATGATCGGCGTCTGATATTCGCGGAAGCCCTGATCCCACATGCGGCGGCGCATGCTGGCCACCACGTCCGAGCGCAGCGCCATATTGCGCTGCATCGCCTCGCGGCGCAGGTCCAGGTAGCGATAGCGCAGGCGGGTTTCTTCGGGGTATTCCTGATCGCCGAACACCATCAGCGGCAGCTCCTCGGCCGCGCCCAGCACTTCCAGTTCGCGGACATAGACCTCGATCTCGCCGGTGGGCAGCTTGGGGTTCACCAACTCGGGATCGCGCGCCTTGACCGTGCCGTCGATGCGGATGCACCATTCCGAGCGCACTTTCTCCAACGCGCTGAACGCAGCACTGTCGCCGTCACACAGAACCTGGGTCACGCCATAGTGGTCGCGCAGGTCGATGAACAGCACGCCGCCGTGATCTCGCACCCGATGAACCCAACCCGACAGGCGGACGGTTTCACCGACATTGGCGGCGGTCAGATCGGCGCAGGTATGGCTGCGATAGGCGTGCATGGATGGTATCCCTTCGGGCGCTGAATTCGTCGCGCCGATACACCGCGATCACGTCGGGAAGTCAAGGGTTGGGGCGCGATGCGGGCCGGAATGCAGACAAATTCGAAAAAATCGCTATCTTTTGGACATGTGAACTCGAATAGTTTTCCCGGCACGCGGGAGCCAGGCCCCTTGAGCAAGGAGGTGTTCGGCCGATGTGGCAAACTGTTTTGGATCGCGTATTGCGGGGTTTCATCACCCGCGGAACTCTGCGGATCACCTATCCTGACGGGACGGCGCGCACCTATGGCGACGCCACGCAGCCCGAGGCGCATATCACCCTGCATGACCCCGCTTTGATGGCGCGCTTGGTGCGCAATCCCGAGATGGCTTTTGGCGAGGGCTACATGAACGGCACCCTGACCGTCGATGAAGGCGGCCTGGAAAGTGGCATGCGGATCGCGATTCGATGCGCGGCCAGCGGTTCATTGCCCCTGCTGCAGCAGATCCAGGACTGGGCCGGGTATCTGCTGCGATCAATCCTGCAGCGCAACTCGGTCCGCTCGGCGCGGCGCAACGTGGCGCATCACTATGACCTGTCCGACGACTTCTACCGGCTGATGCTGGACCCTGACATGCAGTACAGCTGCGCCTATTTCCAGCAGCCCTGGATGACTTTGGAACAGGCGCAAGCCGCCAAAAAGGCGCATATCGCGCGCAAGCTGTGCCTGGAGCCCGGCATGCGCGTGCTGGACATCGGCTGCGGCTGGGGCGGTCTGGCCCTGACGCTGGCGCGTGACCACGGCGTGCAGGTGACCGGGCTGACCCTGTCACAGAACCAGCACCGCACCGCGACTGCACGGGTGCAGCAGGCCGGGCTGACCGACCGCATCGAAATTCGGCTGATGGACTACCGGCAGATGCAGGATCAGTTCGACCGGATCGTCTCGGTCGGGATGCTGGAGCATGTGGGCGCGCCACAGCTGCGCACCTATTTCGACCGGGTCGCAGCCCTGTTGAAGCCCGACGGCGTGGCGTTGATCCATTCCATCGGCCGCAACGGGCCGCCCACCGGCCAGTCGCCCTGGCTGAACAAGTACATCTTCCCGGGCGGCTATGTCCCGTCGCTCGAGGAAATCGTCAGACCCGTGGCACGCACCGGTCTGTGGTTTCTGGATGTCGAAAGCCTGCGGCTGCA
Organism: Ruegeria arenilitoris; assembly: GCF_013032855.1. GTDB lineage: Bacteria > Pseudomonadota > Alphaproteobacteria > Rhodobacterales > Rhodobacteraceae > Ruegeria > Ruegeria arenilitoris. The sequence continues at coordinate 954,741 of NZ_WQDA01000001.1, read as the reverse complement.
TTATGCTCTGACCCTGCGCGCCTGGCGCGACCGGTTCGAGAGCAACCTGGACCAAGTGCGCGCGATGTATGATGACCGGTTCATCCGCATGTGGCGGTTCTATCTGACCGCCTGCATCCTAGTGTTCGAAGAGCGCGACCAGACCGTGTTCCAACTGCAGCTGGGCCATCGCCGCGACGCGGTGCCGTTGACGCGGGACTATCTGTATCAGCCCGATCAGGACATGCGCGATGCCGCCGAGTAGAGCCGCTAGAACGGGCGCTGCACGTTGCCGGAATAGAAGAACACGCCCAGCCCGGCGGCAAAGATGATGTTGCCCGCGACCGCGTGCAGCAGCACCGCATAGAAGAACGACCCGCGCTTGCGGTAGGCCCATGAAAACAGCAGCCCGCCCGCGAATGTCATCACGGTGACGATCCAGCTCCAATACATCAGGTGCGCAAAGGCAAACAGCCCGGCGTTCAGCAACGGCAAGGCCGCGCCGTTAGGCAGGATCGCGTGATAGCGGCGATAGAACAGTGTGCGGAACAGCAGTTCTTGCGGCAGTGCCGACAGCAACGGATAGCCCAGCCAAATCACGGCCAGAAATTCGGGCCGGTTCAGCAGCAGATAAAAGGCCGCATCGGGGCGCGTAGCCATCACCAGGGCCGAACAAATTGCCGCCATTGCGAATGAGAACCCGATCACCTCGACCCAGCGCCAGTTGCGCCAGCCATAGCGCAGCTCGGCCCAGGAAAAGCCCGGGGTGCGGTGCAGCAGGGCGATCCCGACAGCGGTGAAGAAGAACAGGGCCGGAAACATCCAGTCGGGTGGAAACAGAACCGCGATCAGCAAGGGGACCGCGACATAGAACGCCACGAATTCAGCCTTCAGGCGCAGGTTCGATACCTGCAATCCACGCGCAGAACTGTGGTCGCTCATGGCAGCCTCACCTCGGCCGGGATCAAACCGCGCAAGGAATTGCCCATCCAGACCCGGTGCGCGGCTGCCAGGTCATGCAGGGTCAAGACTGCCTCGGCCGCGCGTCCGGTTTCGAGCAACTCCTCACGCAGGATGCCCGGCAGCAGGCCCGCGGCAACCGGAGGTGTCAGCAGGCGCCCGCCGTCGATTTCGACGAACAGGTTGGTGATGGTGCCCTCGCACAGTTCATCCCGTTCGTTCAGGAACAACAGTTCGTCCACGCCGTCGGGCATTTCCGCCCGTGCCTGATCATAGATCGCGCGGCGGGTGGTCTTGTGGCGCAGCCAGGTGTTCGAGGACGTCAGCCTTGGTGTCGCCAGACCCACCGTCCAGCCCGGCGGGTTGTCTGCCAGAGGCCCCGTAGTGACCTCGGGCTTGCCGGTGATGTCCAGCGTCAGCCGACACCGCAGCGAGTCCGCTCCGGACACACCGTCCACCACTTTGCCGACGCGCCGCACGTCGAACCGAACACCCAGCCAGTCCGCAGTCCGCGCCATGCGCCGCAGGTGACGGGTCACACGTACAAAGCCCTGCCCGGGCCGAAACGCAAAGGTTTCGATCAGGCGGAAATCAGGCTCAGTTGGTGCGCGAACCGGGCTTTCCATAGCGCTTCCTCATATTCCGACGCGGCGGTGCTGTCCCAGACGACGCCTCCGCCGACGTTCAACGTGGCCCGATTGCCCTCGACCATCAAGGTCCGGATCGCGACGTTGAACTCCGACCGCCCGTCCGGGGCGGCCCAGCCGATGGTGCCGCAGTAGATGTCGCGCGGCCAAGGCTCCAGATCCGACAGGATCTCCATCGCACGGATCTTGGGCGCCCCGGTAATCGAGCCACAGGGAAACAGCGCCCTCAGGATGTCGGACAGCCCCGCCCCTACCTGCAGCCGCGCCTGCACCAGCGACACCATCTGATGCACGGTGGCGTAGGTCTCGACCTTGAACAGCTCGGGCACCTGAACGGTTCCCGGCAGCGCCACACGGCTGATGTCATTGCGCAGAAGGTCCACGATCATCAGGTTCTCGGCCCGGTTCTTTTCGTCCGAGGACAGGAAATCGCGCCGCCAGGCATCCTCGGCCAGATCGGCGCTGCGCGGCTGAGTGCCCTTCATCGGCCGGGTCTCGATCATCCCGGCGGCATCGGTGCGGAAGAACAGCTCGGGCGAGCGGCTGAGCAGATCGGGCAGCCCGTCCTGCTGGACCAATGCGCCATGGCCGACCGGCTGTCCGGCGGTCAGCGCGGCATAGAGCGCGGCGCTGTCGCCCTCGGTTTCCAGGTCGATGGGAAAGGTCAGGTTGGCCTGATAGATGTCGCCGGCCCCGATCGCATCATGCACGGTGCGGAAGGCTTCGGCATAGCGCGCCTCGCTCCAACGCGGCTGGAACGCAGTCAGCCCGGCCGCACCGAACGGCAGGTCCTGCACGCTCGGGCCGTCGAACACCCCAAAGCACAATAGCGGCAATCGACGGGTCGCGGGCAGCCTTGCGGCCAGCTTGGGCTCAAGCGCATAGCCAAGCTCGTAGCTGGCATATCCGGCCAGCCAGCCGCCCTGCGCGCGCGCGTCATCCAGCGCCGCCAATGCCTGGGGCACCTGCTCCGCCCGGTCGGCGCGGATCACCTGGGCAGGCCGGTCGAAACCGGTGCCCGGACCGGCGGGTCCATGATCGAAACGAATGCGCAATTGCTTCCTCATCTGTCGTGCAGCGGCATATAGAGAATACGGTGCCAAGGGAAAGGGGGGAAAGCGGCAATTTCGCTTCCGTTTCCGATCCCCCTTGCACCTTTTGCCCGGGTCCCTATAACGCACGACAATTTGGGCGCATGGGCGGCGCCCGCGACTCGTGCAAAATCGAAGGGGCCAGGCCATGCCGAAGAGAACCGACATCCAGTCGATCATGATCATCGGGGCGGGGCCCATTGTCATTGGGCAAGCTTGCGAATTCGACTATTCCGGCGCCCAGGCCTGCAAGGCCCTGCGCGAGGAAGGGTATCGGGTCATCCTGGTGAACTCGAACCCTGCCACGATCATGACCGACCCCGAACTGGCCGACGCCACCTATATCGAACCGATCACGCCCGAGGTCGTCGCCAAGATCATCGAAAAGGAACGCCCTGACGCCCTGCTGCCTACGATGGGAGGTCAGACCGGCCTGAATACCTCCTTGGCGCTGGAGGAGATGGGCGTGCTGGAAAAATTCGGCGTCGAGATGATCGGGGCCAAGCGCGAGGCCATCGAAATGGCCGAGGACCGCAAGCTGTTCCGCGAAGCGATGGACCGCCTGGGGCTTGAAAACCCCAAGGCCACCATCGTCACCGCCCCCAAAAAAGCCGACGGTTCTGCCGACCTGGATGCCGGCGTGCAAATGGCCCTGGACGAGCTGGAAAACATCGGCTTGCCCGCGATCATCCGCCCGGCCTTTACCTTGGGCGGCACCGGCGGCGGTGTGGCTTACAACCGTGAGGATTACATCCACTTTTGCCGCTCGGGCATGGATGCCTCGCCGGTGAACCAGATCCTCGTCGACGAAAGCCTTCTGGGCTGGAAAGAATATGAAATGGAGGTGGTGCGCGACACCGCCGACAACGCGATCATCGTCTGCTCGATCGAGAACGTCGATCCGATGGGCGTGCATACCGGCGACTCGATCACCGTGGCACCGGCGCTGACGCTGACCGACAAGGAATACCAGATCATGCGCAACGGCTCGATCGCCGTTCTGCGCGAGATCGGCGTCGAAACGGGCGGATCGAACGTGCAATGGGCGATCAACCCGGCAGACGGCCGCATGGTCGTGATCGAGATGAACCCGCGCGTGTCGCGCTCGTCGGCGCTGGCATCGAAGGCGACAGGCTTCCCGATCGCCAAGATCGCCGCCAAGCTGGCGGTGGGCTACACGCTGGACGAGTTGGACAATGACATCACCAAGGTCACGCCTGCGTCTTTCGAACCGACCATCGACTATGTCGTCACCAAGATCCCGAAATTCGCCTTCGAGAAATTCCCCGGATCCGAGCCTTACTTGACCACCGCAATGAAATCGGTGGGTGAAGCCATGTCCATCGGTCGTACCATCCACGAATCGATGCAAAAGGCGCTGGCTTCGATGGAGTCGGGCCTGACCGGGTTTGACGAAGTTGAAATTCCGGGCCTCAGCATCGGCCCATGGGATGCGGTCGAAAGCAGCGACGACAAGGCACATGTCATCAAGGCCATCAGCCAGCAGACACCCGACCGTCTGCGCACCATCGCGCAGGCGATGCGCCACGGTCTGACCGACGACGAAATCTTTGCCGTCACCAAGTTCGACCCGTGGTTCCTGGCCCGTATCCGCGAGATCATCGACGCGGAGCGCACCGTTCGCAAGGACGGCCTGCCGACGACCGAGGACGGCCTGCGCCGGCTCAAGATGCTGGGCTTTACCGACGCGCGTCTGGGCAATCTGGCCGGCCGCGACGAGGCCAACGTGCGCCGCGCCCGCCACAATCTGGGCGTCACCGCCGTGTTCAAGCGGATCGACACATGCGCCGCCGAGTTCGAGGCGCAGACGCCCTACATGTATTCGACCTACGAGGCCCCCACGATGGGCGAAGTCGAATGCGAGGCGCGCCCCAGCGACCGCAAGAAGGTCGTCATTCTGGGCGGCGGCCCCAACCGGATCGGCCAGGGGATCGAGTTCGACTATTGCTGCTGCCACGCCTGTTTCGCGCTGACGGATGCCGGGTATGAGACCATCATGGTCAACTGCAACCCCGAGACGGTGTCGACCGACTACGACACTTCGGACCGCCTGTATTTCGAGCCGCTGACCTTCGAGCATGTGATGGAGATCCTGCGGACCGAGCAGCAGAACGGCACCCTGCACGGCGTGATCGTTCAGTTCGGTGGTCAGACCCCGCTGAAGCTGGCCAATGCTCTCGAGGCCGAAGGTATTCCGATCCTGGGCACCACGCCCGACGCGATCGACCTGGCCGAAGACCGCGAACGGTTCCAGGCACTGGTCAACGATCTGGGCCTGAAACAACCCAAGAACGGCATCGCTTCGACCGACGCGCAAGCGCTTGAGATTGCAGAAGAGATCGGGTTCCCACTGGTGATCCGCCCGTCCTACGTGCTGGGCGGCCGCGCGATGGAGATCGTGCGCGACATGGATCAGCTGAAGCGCTACATCAATGAGGCCGTGGTGGTCTCGGGAGACAGCCCAGTGCTGCTGGACAGCTATTTGGCCGGCGCGGTCGAACTGGACGTGGACGCGCTGTGCGACGGCAAGGATGTCCATGTGGCCGGCATCATGCAGCATATCGAAGAGGCCGGTGTGCACTCGGGCGACTCGGCCTGTTCTCTGCCGCCATATTCGCTGTCGAAAGAGATCATCGCCGAGATCAAGGACCAGACCTACAAGCTGGCCAAGGCGCTGAACGTCGTGGGCCTGATGAACGTGCAGTTCGCGATCAAGGATGACGAGGTCTACCTGATCGAGGTCAACCCGCGCGCCAGCCGCACCGTGCCCTTCGTGGCCAAGGCGACCGACAGCGCCATTGCCTCGATCGCCGCGCGGGTGATGGCGGGCGAGCCGCTGTCGAACTTCCCGCAACGCCCGCCCTACAAGGAAGGCCAGGACACCAAGATCGCCGACCAGATGACCCTGGCCGACCCGGACATGCCCTGGTTCTCGGTGAAAGAGGCGGTGCTGCCCTTTGCCCGCTTCCCCGGTGTCGATACCATCCTGGGTCCTGAGATGCGCTCGACCGGCGAGGTCATGGGCTGGGACCGCGATTTCCCGCGGGCCTTCCTCAAGGCGCAGATGGGTGCGGGCATGGTGCTGCCGTCCAAGGGACGGGCTTTCATCTCGATCAAGGATGCCGACAAGGGTCCGGCGATGATCGAGGCTGCGCAGGTTCTGGTCGAGCAGGGATTCTCGCTGGTGGCCACCCGCGGAACACAGACATGGCTGGAGTCCAAGGGCGTGCCCTGTGACGTGGTCAACAAGGTGTACGAGGGCCGCCCCGATGTGGTGGACATGCTGAAGGACGGTCAGGTCCAGTTGGTCATGAACACCACCGAAGGCGCGCAGGCAGTTGAGGACAGCAAGGCCATCCGCTCGATCGCGCTTTATGACAAGATCCCCTACTACACCACGGCCGCGGCCAGCCATGCCGCCGCGCTGGCCATCAAGGCGCAGGCTGAAGGGGATGTGGAGGTCAAATCGCTACAGGGTTGAAGCCCGCAGCGGACAAGCAAAAAGCCCCTGCCGTTCGCCGGGGCTTTTTTGTGGGATCATACAGTCTGCGCTGCCAGCCTGCGCTGTTCTTCCCGAGAGAAGAACAGCATGTAGAACACCGGCGCAGCAACCATGGTCAGGATCGTCGCGAAAGCCAGACCACCCATGATCGTCACTGCCATCGACACGAAGAACGCGTCGGTCAGCAGCGGCGCCATCCCCAGGATCGTGGTGATCGCCGCCAGCATGACCGGGCGCAGACGCGAGACCGAGGCTTCGATGATCGCTTCGCGCAGAGGCTTGCCCGTGGCGCGGACAAGGTCGATCTCTTCGACCAGAACAATACCGTTCTTGATCAGCATCCCCGACAGGCTGAGAAGCCCGAGAAGCGCGGTGAAGGTAAATGGCAGGCCCGTGCCCAGCAGCCCGATCACCACGCCGTTCACCGACATCGGCACCAGCAGCCAGATGATGACCGGTTGCCGGATCGCGTTGAACAGCAGCACCGAGATCAGAACCATGATCAAAAGGCTCAGCGGCAACTGCTTGCCCAGGCTGGCTTGCGCTTTGCCGGAATCCTCGAACTCGCCGCCCCATTCCAGTTTGTAGCCCAGCGGCAGCTCCATGTCCTCGATCGCATCGCGAACCTCGGAATGAACCTGTGCAGCGGTCAGGCCGGCCGGGATGTCTGCGCCCACCGTGACGGTCAGAACGCGATCGCGCCGATGCACCAGTGTATTGAGCGCTTTGTACTGGAACCCGTCCACCATCTGCTCGATCGGCACGAATTTCTGTGACTGGTCCGAATACACCACTTGATCCACAATCGAGTATTCTCCGTCCGCCGGGCGACGCAAGATAATCGGGATCAGGCGGTCCCTCTCGCGGAACACGCCGCCGGTGATGCCATCCGTCGAGAATTGCAGGGTGGCGGCGATGTCTTCGCGGGTAACACCGGCCGTCTGCGCACGTTCGGTCGCATAGATCGGCTGGACCGCCAATTCCATTTCCCGCCAGTCGTGATGCACGTCTAGCGCATTTGGCGATGCAGCCGACATGCGCCGCACCGCCTCGTCGGCCAGTTGCCGCAGGACGACCGGATCGCTGCCCGAGAACCGCGCCTCGATCGGGGTACCGCCGCCGGGGCCGAAGACCAGACGCTTGGTCCGGAATTCGCCTTCGGGGAATTGGGTTTCACCAAAGGCCTCCAGATCGGCACGCAGGACGGGAATGTCCTCGAGCGTTTCGGTCCGGATGATCATATGCCCATAGCTTGGGTTGGGCTTCTCGGCCGAATAGGTCAACATGAACCGCGTCGCGCCCTGCCCCACGAAGGTGGTGACCGAGACGACATCATCCCGCTGGGCCAGCCAGTCCTCGAAGACTTGCATATCGGCACTCGTCCGCGCGATCGGAGTCCCCTGCGGCAGCTTGTAATGGACGAAGAACAGCGGCGTGTTGGAGTCCGGAAAAAACTGCTGTTTCACCATCGCGAAGCCGGCATAGCAGATCACGGTAACCCCAACCAAACCGGCCACCACCAGCCAACGGAACCGCAATGCCCAGCGCAGGATCGCCCCGTAGGTTCGGAACAGGATGCCGCTATAAGCGTCGACATCCACGTCCTTGCCCTGTTTGAAGAAATAATGCCCCAACAACGGTGTTGCTGTGATGGCCAGCACCCAGCTCAGCAGCAACGAGATCGCGATCACCGCAAACAATGAGAACAGGAATTCGCCCGTCGCATCCGGGCTGAGCCCAATCCCAGCAAAGGCCATGATTCCGATGACCGTGGCCCCCAGAAGGGGGATCTGGGTCTTGGACGCGGCCTCGTCGGCAGCATCGCGCGAATTTTTTCCCTTGAGCATGGAGATCTGCATCCCCTCGGCCACCACGATGGCATTATCGACCAGCATCCCCATCGCAATGATCAGCGCGCCCAGCGAAATGCGTTCCATCTCGATGGAAAACAGCGCCATGAACAGCAGGGTCCCGACAACGGTCAACAAAAGGGTCGAGCCTACAACGACTGCCGCGCGCCAACCCATGAATATTCCAAGCACCGCCACCACAATGGCAACCGACATGGCCAGGTTCACAAGAAAATCGTTCGAAGCCTGCTCGACCACAACGTGCTGCTGGTAGATCGGCAATACATCGACGCCTGCGGGAATTTCCACATCCAGCTCGGCCAGCTTGGCGTCGACGCGCTTTCCGACCTCCACGATGTTTTCCGTCGACAGGCCGGCAATACCCAGGGTGAAGGCTTCGACGCCGTTGAACCGGATCATGATGTCAGGATCGGTCTGGCGGGCCCGATAGACATCCGCCATGTCAAAGAGATTGATCACTTGCCCCTGAGAGCCAACCGACAGCCCTGCGATCTCGGACACGCTGTCCGATCCGTCCGCCGTCAGGATCGTGGTGCGATCGTCGTCTGACCGAAGCGTCCCTGACGACTGAACCGAATTGGCGTTGGCGATCGCTTCGTTGATCGACTGCAACGGCACGTTCTGGTTGACCGAAATGGCCAGGTCCGGCTCGATGAAAATGGCTTCGTCTGGCAATCCCTGCACTTCAACGTCCGCAACGCCCTCAACGGTCAGCAACTCGCGCCGCAAGAAGGTCGACAATTCGTGCTTTTCGGCGTCGCTGAACCCTTCGGCGGTGACCGCATAGAAAAGACCGAACACGTCACCGAACCCGTCATTCACATAAGGTTGGCTGACACCGGACGGCAATCCACGGGCCGCATCCCGGACCTTGGCGCGCAGTCGGGTCCAGATATCCGGCAATTCGCTGCCATCGTAGGTGGACTTGATCTCGACTTCGATCAGCGATTGACCGGGACGGTTGACCGAGGTGATGACATCGACCTCGCCCATCTGCTGGATGGCAGATTCCAAAGGCTCCGAGACCTCCTCGGCCACCTGTTCAGCCGTCGCACCGGGATACGTGGTCAACACTACGGCGTTCTTGATGGTAAAGGCCGGATCTTCGAGCCGCCCGAGCGACGAAAATCCCCAGATCCCACCCAGCAAGGCGATCAGGATCACCAGCCACGTATAGATCGGCCTGTCGATCGAGGCGCGTGCGATATTCATCCTCGCCCCCTTCAGTTCGCAAAGCCGGCAAAGCGGCGCACGGTCTGCCCATCGGTCAGAACGGACCCGCCGGCCACCACGATTTCGTCGCCGTCCGACAATCCGGTCAGAACCCGGACGTCACCTGTCTGGGTTGGTTCGATGGTCACGGGAACACGCCGTACGGTGCCGACATCTGCACCGACCGGCGAAAAGACCATAACGCCCAGATTGCCCTCGGCGTCGGCGACAATCGCGGTCGGAGGAACGATGATGCCAGTGCGTTTGTCATCGACCTGGACATTGACGGTTACCGACGATCCGGGCAGCACCCGCAAGTCTTCCGGCGGCGTGAGGCCGAACTGAATCCGGAACGTCTGGCCGACGCTCGAAGTTTCGGCGTCGAATTCGCGGATTTCCAACGGGAAGACTTCGTCACTTGCGGGGAATTTCGCCGTGATGGAAATGCCATCTTCCTGGCTGGTCCTTTGGAACAGGATTTCGGGCACATCGACCTCGATCCTCAATTCGGACAGATCGTGGATCCGGACGATCGGCGTTCCGGCGGCCACGGTGGTGAAGTTCTCGACCTCACGCCGCGATACCAGCGCATCGAACGGCGCGGTCAGAGTCGTGTGCTCGAGGTTGTACTCGGCGTCACGCACCGCGATTGCAGCCAGTTGGGCGGCGGTTTCAGCGTCATCGACAGCGACCTGGCTTGCAGTCGTCCCCCGCAGGCGCGACAGGCGGGCCACGGTGCGGTCAGCCTGATCCTTCTGAAGACGCGCACGTTCCAGTGCCAGTTCGAACGGCTCTTGGTCCAGCTTTGCAATCAGGCTGCCCTTGGGCACCTGGAATCCTTCGTTGACGGGCAGTTCCACGATCTGTCCGGCGACCTGAAACGCCAGATCGACAGTCTGCCGCGCGGCCACGCGCCCGAAGAACTGGCGTGAAAATCCGGGAGCGGTCTCATGCACCACCATAAGTTTTACAGGCTTGGTGTCGTCTTGCGCCGCAAGCGGTGCGGCCAGTACGGCAAGGGCGAGGCCCAGCGAAGTCAGCAGCTTCATTTCGTCAATCCCTCGGGTATTCCCGTTTTCAGAATGTTGTCCCGGATCTTGCGGGCAAGCCGGGCAAATTGAGCGGTTTCCTCGTCATCCAACCCGGAGGCACGGTGAAACAGCTCTCCGGCGGTGGTGACCAGCATGTTGCGGGCTTCGGCACCTTTGTCGGTCAGCACCAGCAACCACGCACGGCGATCATCGGGATCCTGCTGACGGGTCAGATAGCCGGCCGCCTCAAGCGCATCGGCGGTGGCCGTAATGGTCGACGGCACGGTCAGCATGTCGGCCGCCAACACTCCCATCCGCTTGGGCTGATCCAACTTGATCAACATATGGCATTCCTGATGGCTGAGATCGGTATCGATGCAGCCGAAACTCTCTTCCAGTTTCCAGTACAGCGCATAGACGCCCATCATCGCCTGGATCTCAGGGGTCAGTCGGGCCAGCCGTTCACTGATGTCTTTGGTCATGGATGCTCTCCGCACGAGTCGAGCGGTGATATACTTCGGATTCCGAACTATTCAAGATGTGAAGTTGAATTTGCGCAAACCTATGCCGTTCCCTTGGGTCAACATCTCTTGATCTGAGGGCGCTGTGACTGCATTTTGGTCGAATCCGAAACATTCAGGACCCGACATGTACACGCCCGCAATCACCGGTACCGGGGTTTTCACGCCCGAAAACGTCATCACCAATGCCGAGCTGGTCAAAGCCTTCAACGCCTATGCCGACAAGATGAATGCTGCCAACGCCGATGCCATCGCCGCGGGCGAGATGGAGCCGATGCAGCACTCCTCGGAAGAGTTCATCGTCAAGGCCTCGGGCATCGAGAACCGCTACGTCATGGACAAGACCGGTGTGCTGGACCCGGACGTGATGCATCCCCTGCTGCGCCAGCGCAGCGATGATGAGCCGGGCATTATGACCGAGATGGCGCTGGACGCCTGCAAAAAGGCGCTGGCTCAGGCAGGTCGGACGGCGGCGGATGTCGATCTGGTGATCTGTGCCGCGTCGAACCATGAACGCGCCTATCCCGCCATTGCGGTCGAAATCCAGAACGCGTTGGGCATCGCTGGTTTTGGGTTCGATATGAACGTGGCCTGTTCTTCGGCGACGTTCGGCATTCAGGCCGCGGCCGACATGATCCGGTCGGGGTCCGTACAGGCGGCGCTGGTGGTCAACCCCGAGATCTGCTCGGGACACCTGGAATGGCGCGACCGGGATTGCCACTTTATCTTCGGTGACGTGGCCACCGCCACGCTGATCGAGCGGATCGAGGATGCAAAGGGCCCGCATTTCGAAATCCTGTCGACCCGCTGCGCAACCGAGTTTTCGAACAACATCCGCAACAACAACGGTTTTCTGCGGCGCACCCGGCCCGACGGATTGAAGGACCGCCGCGACATGCAGTTCATGCAGAACGGCCGCAAGGTGTTCAAGGAAGTGCTGCCGATGGTCAGCAAACACATCAGCGACCACATGGATTCCGAAGGGATCGAAAGCGGCGATCTCAAGCGGCTGTGGCTGCACCAGGCCAACAAGACGATGAATGATTTCATCGGCAAAAAGGTCTTGGGCCGAGAGCCGGAGCCGGGCGAACAGCCCAACATCCTGCAGGACTATGCCAATACATCGTCCGCCGGGTCGATCATCGCCTTTTCCAAATATTCAGACGATCTTCAGGGTGGCGATGTCGGCCTGATCTGCTCGTTCGGTGCAGGATATTCGGTGGGGTCCGTCATCGTCAAACGCCACGCCTGACACGCCGGCGCCGCCGGTCCACGTCCGGCGCAACAAGCGATAACCTCGAATATTTCGCCCGCGCAGGCGGACTGTTTTTGTATTCCTGAAAACTTCTTCAGAATTGATACAGCGCAACTTAACCCGCGGCCTCCATCTGGAAGGCCATGCAATTCCGCATGTCAGGTGACGCTAGGTTAAGAAAGGTGCGCCATGTTCAAGAGTTCTAAGTCAGGAATGGCGGCCTGGGTTGTCGCCCCGTTTTTGGGGGTTGCTGCAGCCAGCGCGGCCATGGCCGAGCCCCAGGTTTGCAACGCCAACACAGCACGGATCGCAGCCAACAATGGTGACTATGCGGCCCTTTGCGGCTGTTCGCAGGTTACGCCCAGTTTCCTCTCGCATCTGCAACAACGGGAAGATTTCGGGTCGGTTCTTGCCAATACCTCGCAGCAATGTCCGGGGCTGGCCAATCTGCTGAGCGATTTGCCGACCGGATCGATTTCCAACGCCAACAGCTTTGACGGCCGCGAAAACGACCCCAGCGGATTTCAACCCGCATCGAGCACCGGCCCATCCGCCGGCGGCGGATCCGGGTCGGGCGGCGGAAACAGCGGCCCCGGCAATGGCGGGGGGAACGATGACCCCGGTGATGGCGGATCCGACGATCCGGGCAACGGCGGCGGGAATGATGATCCCGGCAACGGCGGCGGCAAGCCTGGCGATGGCGGTGGCAAGCCCGGCAAGGGCGGCGGCAAGCCCGGCCATGGTGACGGCAAGCCCGGCAAGGGTGGCAGTCACGGCGGCGGTAAAGGAAACAACGGCGACGGGAAAGGCGGCGGCAAGGGCAACAATGGCGGCGGCAAAGGCAACAACGGGGGCGGAAATGGGCCCGAGGGCTCAAGCCCCGGACGCGGGAACAATGCCAACAACGACGAAAACTGACTAAGGCTAAGAGCTACTTCAGCTCAGCTTGAGGAAGGCGATGCGCACATCGCCTTTTTCACCGCCCTATGGCGGCTTTTCGGAAACTAGGTCAGCTGACGCTTTCCTCTTCGAGGTGCAATTTCATCTCGATCAGAACCTGTTGCAGCAACGAAGTTTCTTTCAGCAGACGCTTGGCTTCGTTGACGGTAATGATGCCATCCTCGATCGCGGCCTGGTATTCGGTCATCAGCATCGCAAACCGCTGGCTCAGTGCGATCACGTCCGAATTGACGCCCCCGGTGCGCGTACGGGTCGAATTGCGCTCATCATAGGACAAGGTGATGTTCTTCAGATCCGCCAGGGCCGAGGTCACATGCGGGTAGCTGGCCGCGTTTTCCAGACGTGCGACCGCATCCACCGGCATGAACCGGTCGCTGTGCTCGGGATTGTCGGAGTAATACCGGCCCAATGTGGCCTTGGATTTCCCTGTGATCTCGCATGCTGCCTCGATCCCCACGTCCTTGACCAAAGCTTCGGTGTGCTTTTTCAGATAGGCCCCGATATCTGCCATTTTTGTACCTTTGTTCGCTGCGCCCTCTTGCCCGGCTGTCCGCACCGGGGAAAGGGAGGGGAAATTTCCCATACTCGAGTCATAATTGAAATGTCATATCTTGGCTATCCCTCAGATATGCGGGGGTTTTGTGAGTGAGTGGCGGCAGTTAATGCCGGTAAAGAGTGTTTGTGGGGCAGTATTTCAGGCCCTGCGCTGTTTCGGCCATTTCGTGGCCGGCGGTGTCGCTGTTGCGGAAGCGGGGTTATCCATCCCCAAGAGCATCTGCTCGGCCTCTGCGACTGCAATGGCGGCGTCGATTTCTTTCAGGACATTGACGACTTGCTCGTGCAGCGTGAGCCGATTAGACCCAGCCCATGGCCAAGCTGTATTTCAACTACTCAACCATGAACGCAGGCAAGTCCACGGTGCTGCTTCAGGCGTCGCACAACTATCGCGAGCGCGGCATGGACACCTATCTGATGACCGCAGCCATTGACGGGCGCGCGGGCCAGGGGCGCATCGCATCGCGGATCGGAATCTCGGAACAGGCCGATACGTTCAATCCCCACGACAATGTGTTCGCGATGATCCAAGATCGTCTTGATCAGGGGAAAGTGGCCTGTGTTTTTGTGGACGAGGCGCAGTTCCTGACCGAAGAACAGGTCTGGCAATTGGCTCGTGCGGTGGATGACCTGAAAGTACCGGTTCTGGCCTACGGGTTGCGGGTGGATTTTCAGGGCAAGCTGTTCCCAGGATCAGCGGCTCTGCTGGCCCTGGCCGATGAAATGCGCGAGGTCCGCACCATCTGCAGATGCGGGCGAAAGGCCACGATGGTGATCCGTCAGGACGAAAACGGCAAAACTATCACTCAGGGTGCGCAGGTGCAGATCGGCGGAAATGAGACCTATGTTTCGCTCTGCCGTAAACACTGGCGCGAGGCCGTGGGCAGTTAGACCAGATTTGGCAGCGGTCGCCCGGCGACAAAAGCCGCCACATTGTCCAATGCCATGTGCCCCATATCCGTGCGCACTTGCTCGGTCGCAGTGCCCAGATGCGGCAGCAGGGTGACATTCTCCATCTCGCGCAGCGCCTGCGGCACGGCGGGTTCAAACTCGTAGACATCCAGCCCGGCCCCGGCGATCTGGCCGTTATTCAGCGCATGGATCAGTGCAGCTTCGTCCACGACTTCTCCGCGAGCGATGTTGACCAGAATGGCCGACGGCCGCATAGCTGAAAGAACCGAAGCGTCTATGAGGTGGAAGGTGTCAACGCCACCGGGGACGGCGACGACCAGAAAATCGACCACAGCAGCCAGGGCCGCCAAGTCGGGAACGAACTCGGCAGGGAAATCCAGATCCTTGGGCGTGCGGGATTGATAACTGACCTGCATCCCGAACCCGAAATGACAGCGCCGGGCAATGGCTTGCCCGATCCGTCCCATTCCGATGATTCCGACCCGTTTTCCGGTGACGTGCTGTCCTAGCATCTGGGTCGGGTGCCAGCCCTGCCAATTGCCGCACCGGACCAGCCGTTCACCCTCGCCCGCGCGGCGGGCCGTTGCCAGCAGCAGAGTCATGGCAATGTCCGCCGTTGCATCCGTGACCGCCCCCGGTGTGTTGGTCACGCGAACACCAGAAACCTGCGCTGCCGCAACATCAATGTGATTGAAACCCACCCCAAAATTGGCCAGCAGTTTGCACCGCGGAGCCGTGACCATTTCAAAGACATCGGCCGAAAAGACATCACCCAAAGTCGGAACGACCACGTCGTAGTCCCGCAATGCGCGCGCCATCTCATCAATGCTGAGCGGTGCGTTGCTATCTCGGATATCGACGTCGAACTCATCCCGCGCGCGGGCCGTGACCGCGGGGGTCATCGGTCGGGTGATCAACAGCTTCATCAGTGCATCCGCCCGCCCACGGGAACTTTGCCATCAGGACCGATCAAAACAATCTCGCCCGATTCGTCCGGCAGACCCAGAACAAGAACCTCGGACATGAACCGCCCGATCTGACGCGGCGGGAAATTGACCACGGCCAGCACATGTTTGCCGACAAGGGATTCGGTCGTGTAATGCGCGGTAACCTGCGCCGAGGTCTTGCGCTCGCCGATCTCGTCGCCGAAGTCGATCCACATTTTGATCGCGGGCTTGCGGGCCTCGGGATAGGGTTCGGCCCGGATGACCTCTCCTACGCGAATGTCGACCTTGAGGAAGTCGTCGAAGGAAATTTCACTCACCGGACAGCTCCTTGGATCGATCGGTTGCCGCCTTTACGGCACGGTGCAACAGGTTTGGAAACCCATCCTGTTCATGCATCAGGACTTCCAGTGCTGCCTGCGTCGTGCCGTTGGGAGACGTGACATTGATGCGCAATTGCGAAGGATCTTCCTCGGACGCCATGGCCAGAGCCCCTGCCCCGGCGACGGTCGCCTTGGCCAGGCGCATGGCCAGATCATGCGGAAGGCCTTGCGCCTCACCGGCGGCGGCCAGCGTCTCAATCAAATGAAAGACATAGGCCGGGCCCGAGCCGCTGAGACCGGTGACCGCGTCCATCTGCGCCTCATCCTGCAGGCGCACGGTATCACCGATGGCCGAAAGCAGATCTTCGGCCAGGGTCATGTCAGAGCCCGACGTGCTGGCATTTCCAATCAGCGCGGTGATGCCCTGCCGGATCGCCGCAGGCGTGTTCGGCATGGCCCGAATGATCGGAGTACCAGCACCCAGAACGCGCTCGAACGTGGCGATGGAAGTTCCGGCGGCGACCGAGATGAACAGGGTTCCGCCGCCCCCCAACGCCTGAATTGCCGGCAATGCCTCGCCCATCATCTGAGGTTTGACGGCAACCAACACGACGGCAGGTCTTTCAGGAAGTGGGGTGTTGATATTGACCCCTTGCGCCCTGAGCCAGTCGGAAGGGTTGGGGTCGATCACCCATACTGATGCGGCTGGCAGGCCATGTTCCAGCCAGCCGGCCAACATGGCCGACCCCATCTTTCCGCATCCCAGAAGAACCAGCCCCTGGTCCGCGACGCGTGACATGTCCATGATAGCCCCTCCCCTGCCTTTACGGTTTGGGGCAAAGCTTTACGCGCGGCCGTAAGCCTCTGCAATGGCGACTTGCATCGCATCCTCGGGCGTACGGTTGCCCCAGGTTACCAACTGGATCGCAGGATAGTAACGCTCGGCGCTCAGGACCGCGGCGGTGATCATCGTGTCGATCTGTTCGGGGCTGGCCGATTGCCCGCCGCTGAGCACCAGGCCGTAGCGGTAGACCATCAGCTTCTGATTGCCCCAGTAGGTGAAGGCGCCGGCCCAGCATTGGTCGTTCATGCGGTTGAGCAATTCATAGAGATCGGAAACCCGGTCCTCGGGCGGCTCCATCTCGAACGAGCAGACCATCCGCAGAGTCTCGTCATAGTTGGACCAGGCCAGCGTGATCGAGTAGGTGCGCCACTGTCCTTCGACCGCCATGGCGATCTGATCGTCTCCGATCCGGTCGAAATCCCAATCGTGGTGTTCAGCCAGATGTTCGACAATATCAATCGGATGAATGTCTTCTTCGAAATACTGCTCGGAAAGTGCCATGGTGCCACCTCACTTAATACCTAGCATTTCGGGGCTGGCAGCGCCCCAGCGCTAGTTGCCTGCTCTACAAGCCGGGCTTCCCCCATAGGCCTGTACTAAATATGGTGCGCTGTGGCTGGGACTCTGGCAACCCCCATTCTTGGGGATAACAGCAATAAGTTGTGGACAGATGGCAACGGCCACCAAAATATTGGCGCACCCTGTAGCTTTGCCTTGATTTATTTTTGCAATGCGGCGACACTCCCCACACTGCGAAACCCAGCGCGGGTTGAGCGGTGTAAGGTCTTGCCAAAAATTCTGAAATGCCGATCTGCGGCTGGGCTTATTTGTCCAGCTTCGCTTCAAGCGCGGCGATCCGCGCTTCCAGCGCCGCGTTTTCTTCGCGCGCTTTCTGGGCCATCGCGCGGACGGCATCGAACTCTTCTCGCGTTACAAAGTCGCGATCCGCCAGCCAGCGGTCGACCAAGGACTTCATCGCCGTTTCAGCCTCTTCCCGCGCACCCTGCGCCACGCCCATTGCGTTGGTCATCAACTGGGACATATCGTCCAGAAACTTGTTGCGGGTTTGCATGTGTCTACTCCGGAATCGCGAATGCCTTCTATATGGGGGATAGAGAGCCCAGTCTCAAGGTTGACTTGGTCAGCCAACCCCGGGCAATGAGACGCACATGCAAGCTGTTTTGAATTTCCCCGATCTGTCACCCGAGCTGTTCTCGATTTCCGCCTTCGGGATCGAGTTCGCGCTGCGGTGGTATGCGCTGGCCTATATCGCGGGCATCCTGATCGCGTGGCGCATGGCAGTGATGGCGGTGCGCCGTCCCGCTTTGTGGCCGGATCAATCCCCGCCCCTGAGACCGGACCAGTTGGAGGACCTGATCACCTGGATCATCCTAGGGGTCATCATCGGCGGGCGATTGGGCTTTGTTCTGTTCTATCAGCCCGAATACTACCTGTCACACCCGCTTGAGATCCTTAAGGTCTGGCAGGGTGGCATGTCCTTTCACGGCGGCCTTCTGGGTGTGGTGATCGCTTCGCTGGTCTTCGCGCGACGCAATTCGGCCCCCTTGCTTTCGCTGGCCGACCTGATCGCCCATACGGTCCCCCCCGGCCTGTTGCTTGGCCGTTTGGCCAATTTCGTCAATGCCGAGCTGTGGGGCCGACCCAGCGAACTGCCCTGGGCGGTGATCTTTCCCGGCGCGGCAGCTCAGGATTGCGCAAATGTCGCTGCCGGACTTTGCGCCCGCCACCCGTCGCAGTTGTACGAGGCTGCACTGGAAGGCGTGCTGTTGGGCCTGCTTTTGTTGTGGCTGGTGTATAGGCGCGGCGCATTTCATTGGCCCGGCCGCATCATGGGCGTATTTCTGGCGGGCTATGGCGCTTCGCGCTTCATCGTCGAGTTCTTTCGTCAACCCGATGCGCAATTCGTTTCGGCCGGAAACCCGCTTGGACTTGCGTGGCAAGTGGGCGGGTACGGCCTGACGATGGGCCAGATCCTATCTGTACCGATGATCGCCGTCGGCTTGTGGTTCGCCCTACGGGCACGGCGGGCGGCATGAGCCTGCTTGGCCACCTGACCGACCGCATCCGGCAAGACGGGCCGATGAGCGTGGCGGACTACATGGCCGAATGTCTTCTGCATCCAACGCACGGCTACTACACCACTCGCGACCCATTGGGCACACATGGAGACTTTGTCACCGCTCCGGAAATCAGCCAGATGTTCGGCGAAGTGATTGGTCTTTGTCTCGCGCAGGGCTGGATTGATCAAGGCAGACCCGGCCGGTTTGCGCTCGCCGAGCTAGGCCCAGGGCGCGGAACACTCATGGCCGATATTCTGCGGGCTACCCGGGGCGTGCCCGGGTTTCACGACGCCGCGCAGGTGGTATTGCTCGAAGCCTCGCCCGTTCTGCGCGGACTTCAGGCCGAGGCCCTGGATGCGCACGCACCGAACTGGATCGTTTCGGTGGGCGATCTCCCAGAGCTTCCGCTATTTCTTGTGGCCAATGAATTTTTCGACGCTTTGCCCATCCGCCAGTTTCTGCGCGACGGCGACGGCTGGTGCGAACGTCTTGTGGGCCTGCAGGGCGATCAGCTGGCATTCGGCCTTGGCCCGAGGGCGACGCAAGCGGCTTTGGCGACGCACCTCGAGGATACACGGGACGGTGATCTGGTCGAGCTGTGCGCGGCGGCGGTTCCCATCGTGACCGAAACGGCCCGCATCATCCGCAGCCATGGCGGTATGGCTCTCGTGATCGACTATGGCGACTGGCGTTCGCTGGGCGACACGTTGCAGGCCGTCAAGGGGCACGAATACGTCGACCCGCTCGCCACACCGGGTCAGGCCGACCTGACCGCACATGTGGATTTTGAAACGCTGGCATTGGCGGCGGGCGCGACGGGCTGCGCCCACACGCGGTTGACGCCTCAGGGTGTGTTTCTTGAGCGTCTGGGCATCACCCAACGCGCACAGTCTCTGGCCAGCGCGTTGACCGGATCAAAATTGGAAACGCTGGTTCGGGCACATCGGCGGTTGACGCACCCAGAGGAAATGGGAAACCTGTTCAAGGTGCTGGGCCTCTACCCGAAAACCGCGATGCCACCATCGGGACTTGGGACATGACTCTGGAAATTCTGACCTCGGATTTGCTGTCACCGATTCGACACGGGTTCTTCAGTCGCAAGGGCGGCGCCTCGTCCGGTATCTTCAGCGGGCTGAATTGTGGCACGGGCTCGTCCGACCTGAGCGAGGCGGTCGCGCTGA
Organism: Ruegeria arenilitoris; assembly: GCF_013032855.1. Taxonomy (GTDB): domain Bacteria; phylum Pseudomonadota; class Alphaproteobacteria; order Rhodobacterales; family Rhodobacteraceae; genus Ruegeria; species Ruegeria arenilitoris. The sequence continues at coordinate 934,851 of NZ_WQDA01000001.1, read as the reverse complement.
ACCGAAGCAGAGTGGCCGAGGCCATGGGCGTCAAACTGGATGCATTGGTCGGCGTGCATCAGGTACATTCCCCACACGTGATCACCGTCGACAAGCCGATTGCAGGCGAGAAGCCAAGGGCCGATGCAATCGTTACCGCAACGCCGGGCCTCGCGCTGACGATCCTGACGGCAGACTGCCAGCCGGTACTATTTGCGGATCCTCAAGCTAAAGTGATCGGGGCGGCACATGCGGGATGGCGCGGTGCTCTGGACGGTGTCCTTGAGGCGACGCTGGACGCCATGGAGGCGCTGGGTGCGCACCGCAAAAACATCATCGCCGTCATCGGCCCGACGATCTCGCAGCGCGCCTACGAGGTTGGCCCGGAGTTTCTGGAAGACTTCCTTTTGGAAAGCCAGGACAACGCGCGTTTCTTTGCAAATGGGCAAGGCGACCGGATGCATTTCGACCTGCCGGCCTTTGGCCTTCACAAGCTGCGTCAGGCCGGCGTCGGGCAGGCAGAATGGACGCGGCATTGCACCTATTCGGATCCCGACAAGTTCTATTCCTACCGGCGCGCGACCCACGCCGGCGAGGCGGATTACGGTCGCCTGATTTCCGCCATACGATTGTAAAGATCGACCGAATTAAGGCGAAAGCGCCACTTTTCCGCCACATTTATTGTGTCTATCTGTCATCAGAATCGTTGTTAATTTTTGCCAGTGCTCAGATGGTTATCCGTTCTCCGAACGTCTGATTTCTGGCATCCGAACTCAGGGGGTGCCGCAAGACTTCATCATTGTCCTCAATTGATCCCGGAACAGCCACATCGCTGCCGCAAAGACGCGTCACATTGGCTTTACAAAGGGAAAAGGGCTTAGGCCCGAACTTCGAGCAGGACATGAATATGAAGTTGAAATCTCGCTTTCTTCGCGCCGTTGTCGCGGCCACCAGGGACCAACAACCGGAAATGCCCTGGAAGCGGGTTTCCAGTCACTCTGCAAGGGTCGTGCGCCGGTTGGCCGCGCGACGCTGATACGAAATCCCTCTGGGGCCAGCTGCCGGCCTCAACAGGGCAAGACGCGCACCGGAAGCTGCTCCGGGCCGGTGCGTGAACCGAGGCTGGTATTCGCAGCCGAGGTTTTTCAGGGCGTTTGTGTGCGGACAATTACGTTCGCAGTGTACGAGTTTGTCTGGGGGGTCATTGTGTTGACCAAACGAATGCGAAATCCATTCGCCATGCGCGGCCATGTCGGTACCCGCATGGAGGTGGCGCACTTTTTTCAAGACAAAGAATCAAGCTGTCAGGCGGGCCTCCACGGGGATGTTTCCCGCCTGTTCGGCGTATTGGAAGGAACGGAATAATATGACTATTCCAAATTCACTGGCACGTGCCGCGCAGAATGCCCTCGACACTTCGGCATTGCTGCGCGAAGCACCGCGTCCAGGCACCAAACAGAAGGCGCAACTGCGTCGATACGAGGTGAGTGCGCTGCTGAAAAACGGGGAAGTTTCGCAGACACGCCACATCGCACCGGCGCTGCCCGTTTTCGAAGACGCGTTCTGCGCCTTTACACGTGGGTCTCTGGTCGAGACGGAACACGGCCCGGTCGCCATCGAGGACTTGATGCCGGGCGACACGGTCCTGACCCAGACCGGCGCATCCGAAAAGGTGTTGTGGAAAGGCTCGGTCACTTTGGTACCTGGCCGCGAAGACTCGCGCGGGCGGACACGCCCTTTGACCCGCATCATGGCAGACACGTTCGGCATGCAAAAACCATTGTCCGGCGTCATTGCCGGCCCCGCAGCCCGCTTGCTGGCGACGCCGGCGCATCTAAGGCATCTCGGAGGTGGCCAGCCGATGTTGACACCCGTTGCCGAATTTCAGGACGGCATGTCCGTGATCGAAACGCAGCCGCCCACTCCGGTCGAGCTGTTCCATATCTGCCTGGAGCGCCACGCGGTCATCAATGTCGATGGGCTGCAGTTCGAAACCTATCATCCCGGCGTGAACGCGGTCCGGATGATGAGCCACTCGCTGCGCTCGATCTACCTGAACCTGTTCGCGCATATCCATTCCTTGCACGATTTCGGTCCGCTGCTTATGGCACGCGCCGGGGAGGGCGAGATCGACGCCATCACGGCGTGACAGCTTTAACCATCACCACTGCATTTTGGGGGGCAACATGCAGATTTTACTGAGTTGGGCCATTTCTCTGGCCATCGTGGCGGTGCTGCCGCCATGCGCATCGCAAACCAGACGCGCCGGCTTTACGCCGTCCGGTTCATCCGTTCTTCCAATACGTCGAACGGCACGCCGGGTTCGTCTTTTGCACCGCGGATGACAAGCGAAGTCTTGACGCTGGCCACGTTCGGCGTGGTCAGCAACTCACCCGTCAGGAACTGTTGAAAGCTGCTGAGGTCGGGGGCGACGCATTTCAGGATGAAGTCGACCTCGCCGTTCAGCATGTGGCATTCCCGAACCAGAGGCCAGTCTCGGCAGCGGTCTTCGAACGCCCGCAATTCCGCCTCGGCCTGGCTTTCAAGGCCAACCATCGCAAAGACCTGAACTTCGAACCCCAGTTCACGGGCGTTGACCTCGGCGTGGTATCCTCGGATAAAACCAGCCTCCTCCAACGTGCGCACGCGCCGCAGGCAGGGTGGGGCCGAGATTCCGACACGTTTTGCGAGCTCGACATTGGTCATTCGTCCGTCTGCCTGCAGTTCTGCAAGGATCTTTCGGTCGATCTCGTCCAGCCGTGTCGTGACCATGCGGTGCTCCTGAAATTTTCGGTTCTTATATCAGCGCAGGTGCCATGCGCAATATTCTTTCGCACCAGCGCAATAATCTTTGTCTGTCGATCAGGCAAGCCGGCACCTTGGAACCACATGACGGACGCGTGAGACGAAGGGGCTTTAAGCCGATCGATGCTGTCGCTATATCGAAGCCCGGCGCCCACGACGGCGCTCAGGCAATAATCGAGTGGGGGTTCCATGGCCGAGACACGACACACCAAGGTTCTGATCATCGGATCGGGGCCTGCCGGATACACTGCGGGCGTCTATGCCAGCCGCGCGATGTTGAACCCGATTCTGGTGCAGGGCATCGAACCGGGCGGCCAGCTGACCACCACCACCGAGGTCGAAAACTGGCCTGGCGACACCGAAGTTCAAGGCCCCGACCTGATGGTGCGCATGCAGGATCACGCCAAGGCCATGGGTTGCGAGGTGATCGGCGACATCATCAACGACTTGGACCTGTCCAAACGTCCCTTCACCGCCAAGGGCGACAGCGGCACCGTCTACACTGCGGACGCGGTCATCCTGGCAACAGGCGCACGCGCCAAATGGCTGGGGCTGCCCTCGGAAGAAAAATTCAAGGGCTTCGGTGTTTCGGCCTGCGCCACCTGTGACGGGTTCTTCTATCGCGGACAGGAGATCGTGGTGATCGGCGGCGGCAACACCGCCGTGGAAGAAGCGCTGTTCCTGACCAATTTCGCCAGCAAGGTCACGCTGATCCACCGCCGGGACGAACTGCGGGCCGAGAAGATCCTGCAGGACCGCCTGTTCAAGAACGAAAAGATCGAGCCGCTGTGGTTCCACCAGCTGGAGGAAGTGATCGGCACCGATAACCCGCTGGGCGTCGAAGGCGTGCGGGTGAAGAACGTCAAGACGGGCGAAATCACCGATATCCCCTGCAAGGGCGTGTTCGTTGCCATCGGCCACGCCCCGGCCAACGAACTGGTCAAGGACGTGCTGGAAACCCATATGGGCGGCTATGTCAAAACCAAGCCCGGCACCACGCAGACCTCGATCCCCGGCGTTTTCGCGGCCGGCGACCTGACCGACCATGTGTACCGGCAGGCCGTGACCTCGGCCGGAATGGGCTGCATGGCTGCGCTGGATGCCGAACGGTTCCTTGCCGAACAGGAATGACCGCGACGCGCAGCGCCTTCGGCGCTGCGTACCGCCCTCCTCTGGCACCTTGACCCGCACTGCGCGGCAACGCAGACTTGCCCCGAGCGCGGCAGATTTCAGGTGATCTTTTGAACACTCCCCTTTGGCAGGGCAGTTGGGCGACCCGTCTCAGGATCATCAGTGGTCTTGTGCTGTTTGTCTTTGCTTTCTTCCACTTCATCAATATCGGGTTGGGGCTGTTTCACACCGACTACCTGCATGACATGCAGGACTCTCGGAAAACGGTCACGCGCCATTCGATTGGCAGCGCTGTCCTGTATCTTGCCCTGATCGTACATGCGGGTCTGGCATTGGTGTCGATCGCCCAGCGCCGAACCCTGCGAATGCCTTTTCATACGGCCCTGCAGATCGTTCTTGGCCTTCTCATTCCGCTGCAACTGATCTCGCACATCGTCCAGACACGCTATGCGCATCAGGTTTTCGACGTGAATGACGAGATGGGCTACATCATCATTCTGATGTGGCCAAATTCGGCCATCTGGATGCAAAGTCTGCTGATGCTGATCGTCTGGATACACGGGTGCATCGGACTGCATATCTGGCTGCGACTGACTTCGTGGTGGCGCCAAACCGTACCCTATCTGATCGGAGTTGCCGTCTTCATCCCAAGCTTTGCCCTGGCCGGTTTGCTGACCGAAGGGCGGCGCATCTGGATGGATTTTGCGGATCCGGATCTACGCGAACAGTATATCGAGCATTACAACTGGCCCGGCCCCGAAGAGTTCCAGGTTTTGTTCAGCGTCAAGGACAACGCCTTGATGGCCTTCTGGATCGCGCTTGGTGCAGCTCTTGCGTTCCATTTCGGAGGCAAGCTTTGGCGCAGACGACACTCGGTGCGCGTCAGATATGTCGATGGGCCGGAAGTGACCTCAGAGAAAGGCATGACCCTGCTTGAGATGTCACAAGCCAACGGTATTCCGCATACTGCACTGTGCGGCGGCCGGGGGCGCTGCACGACCTGCCGCGTCATCGTCGAGGATGGCGCCGAGTCACTGCCACCGCCCAGCGAGGTCGAAGCCCGCAGCCTGAAGGCCGTGGGGGCCACACAGCGCACGCGCCTAGCCTGCCAGGTCCGCCCTTCCAGCCCCTTGACGGTTTTCCGCGTTTTCCGGCCGGATGGTGGACGTCAGCGGGCGCATGCCAGCCAGGGGCAAGAGCGAAAACTGGCCGTGCTTTTTCTGGACATGCGCGGGTTTACTGCGCGCACAACGGGGCAACTGCCCTATGACATCGTGTTCCTGCTGAACCGGTTCTTTGACGCCATTGTTCCAGCCATTACCGCAGACGGCGGGGTCGTCGACAAATACATGGGCGATGGCCTTTTGGCCGTGTTCGAAACACCCGACACGTCCAGCTCGGCCCGTTCTGCCCTGAAAGCTGCGATCGACATCAGTCATGCGCTTGCGCAGTTCAACCAGCAGCTGTCCCAGGAAAACAGCCCCGAGATCCGCATCGGCATGGGCCTGCACCTGGGCGACCTTGTGTTGGGAGAGATCGGCGCTGCCGGCCACGCCGCGCGGACCATCATCGGTGACGCCGTGAATGTCGCCAGTCGGCTGGAAGGAGAAACCAAGGCGCTCGGGGCTGAGCTGTTGGTCTCGGAAGCCGTGCTGCGCGCGGCCGGGTTTGAGACCGATGGGCTTGACCTGCGTCTGTTCCAACTGCGGGGCGTAACCGAGTCCGTCCCTGCCCTGCCCGTCGAGCGCGCTCTGGATCTGGACCAACTTCTGACCTCACCAGAACATATCGCCGCCGGTTGACGATATTGTCCCCATCCGGTGGGATTTTCGTCGCTTTTTCGGTTCGGGCCCGGAAAAACCTTCCATTCCGGGGAAAAACCGCGCATATCCTCCTTTGTTTCATGAATGTATATGGACTTCGACTGACGACCGGGGCACATGGCCCGGAAATGCACCTGAATCACTGAATGACCACACTGCCTCAAGAGTATTGCGATGACGATGTTGAGTAACCTGGCTCCGATCCCAGAACTGTATGTTTCCTATGAATCCGCCCAAAAGCTGAAAGTCGAAGCCGCCGACCTGACCAGCTGGGACCTGACCCCGCGCCAGATCTGTGATCTGGAATTGCTGATGAATGGCGGGTTCAACCCGCTCAAGGGCTTTCTAAGTCAGGAAGACTATGACAGCGTCGTCGAAAACATGCGCTTGGCCGACGGAAGCCTGTGGCCGATGCCGATCACACTGGATGTGAACGAAGGTTTCGCCGATCAGATCGAACTGGGTCAGGACATTGCGCTGCGCGACCAGGAAGGTGTGATCCTGGCGACCATGACTGTTACCGATCGCTGGACCCCGGACAAATCGCGTGAGGCCGAGAAGGTGTTCGGTGCCGATGATGATGCGCACCCAGCCGTGAACTACCTGCACAACGTGGCAGGCAAGGTTTATCTGGGCGGCCCCGTGACCGGCATCCAGCCGCCGGTGCACTATGATTTCAAGGCGCGCCGCGACACCCCGAACGAGCTTCGCGCTTATTTCCGCAAGGTGGGTTGGCGCCGCATCGTGGCTTTCCAGACCCGCAACCCGCTGCACCGGGCACACCAGGAACTGACCTTCCGTGCCGCGCGTGAGGCGCAGGCCAACCTGCTGATCCACCCGGTTGTGGGCATGACCAAGCCCGGTGATGTCGATCACTTCACCCGCGTTCGCTGCTATGAGGCGGTGCTGGACAAATACCCGGCCTCGACCACCACCATGAGCCTGCTGAACTTGGCGATGCGCATGGCCGGCCCGCGCGAAGCGGTCTGGCACGGCCTGATCCGCAAAAACCACGGCTGCACCCACTTCATCGTCGGCCGCGACCATGCCGGCCCCGGCAAGAACAGCCAGGGCGAAGATTTCTACGGCCCCTATGACGCCCAGGACCTGTTTCGCAAATTCCAGGACGAGATCGGCATCGAGATGGTCGATTTCAAACACATGGTCTATGTGCAGGAACGCGCCCAGTACGAACCCGCGGACGAGATCGAGGACCGCGACAACGTCACGATCCTGAACATCTCGGGCACCGAACTGCGCCGCCGTCTGCGCGAGGGGCTTGAGATCCCCGAGTGGTTCTCGTTCCCCGAGGTGGTCGAGCAGCTCCGCCGCCGCTATCCGCCGCGCAGCCAGCAGGGCTTTACCGTCTTCTTCACCGGTTTCTCGGGCTCGGGCAAATCGACCATCGCAAACGCTCTGATGGTCAAGCTGATGGAGATGGGCGGCCGTCCCGTCACGTTGCTGGACGGTGACATCGTCCGCAAGAACCTCAGCTCGGAACTGGGCTTCTCGAAGGAACACCGGGACCTGAACATCCGCCGCATCGGCTATGTGGCCTCCGAGATCACCAAGAACGGCGGCATCGCCATCTGTGCCCCGATCGCGCCCTACGCCACCACCCGCCGCGCCGTGCGCGAGGAGATCGAGCAGTTCGGCGCGTTCTGCGAAGTTCACGTTGCCACCAGCATCGAGGAATGCGAGCGCCGCGACCGCAAGGGCCTGTACAAGCTGGCGCGTGAAGGCAAGATCAAAGAGTTCACTGGTATTTCGGACCCTTACGATGTGCCGGAAAACCCGGAACTGCGCGTCGAGACCGAGAATGTGGACGTGGACAACTGCGCCCACCAGGTTCTGCTGAAGCTGGAAAGCATGGGATTGATCGCCGGATCCTGAGCCACAGCCAACTGCTGTCAACACTGACCCCCGGAGACATCTCCGGGGGTCTTTCATTTCCAGAACACTGCTTTGAACACCCCCCTTCCGTCCGCGAGATTGGCGGTCGTTCGACGTTTCATCCAAAAAATGCTACTATTTCGCATATTTTGAGCAGACATATTTTGTCTGCATCCTTTGGGAGGGTGAACATATGGCAACTCAGAAAAATACCGACGATGGCGGAGCCATGTTTGCGGGAGACAACCGCGCAGCGGTAATTGCCGACTACAAGATCGCCCAGTTTTCCCGGTTGCAACTTCCGGCGTTGATGGCTTCGCCGGTTATGGCAGGGGGCCTGACACCATTTATCCCCATAGACTGGCTGCTGGACCTTCTGAAATCGATCCGCACCTACGCGGATTGGGTGAAGGAATGCGACAAGATCAAAGCCAAGATTCAAAAGGCGCTGGAAACTCTGCAGCCGCCGCCCCAGGATCACCCTTTGGGGCTTGTAGTACCACCGGTTCCGCCGACGCCCGGCACGACCCGTCTTCGTCAGATCCTTGAGGTCATCGATGCGGCCAAGACCGCAGCCGGCAACATGGAGCCAGACTCGGCGCGCGACAGTCTCAAAGAGGCCAAGGACATGATGCACCACGACTCGGTCAAAGCCGAGTTCCGCCGGCTGAATGACGTGGATGGCTGGTACGACATTCTTGAGGAATTGCAGGACGCGATCGATTACCTTGAACGTGTCTCGCGGCACTGACCCACGCCGGCACAGCCAAAGCGCGCGTGCGGCACAGTCAGCCTGCTGAAAGCTGATCCCGCAGGGCCTCGGCAGCCCTCAGTTCGAACTCTCCATAGATGGCGGCCTGCGGTTGCATCGCCCGCAGATACGGCAGGCGTTTTTCATAGTCTTCCCCCGACAGCATTTGCACGGCCTGCTGGATGTCCGCCTCGGTTTCGCACAGGATCATCCCCTCGGTATCGAGGAAGTCGCCGATATTGGGGCACCCCCAATAGATCGGGACTGTCGAACACAGAACGGCGTCGATCAGCTTCTCCGAGAAGTAGTTCCTCTCGCGCACGTTTTCGATGACGACCGAATAACGATAAGGTGCCAACCCGTCTGACTTTTTCTCGAACGGCTGATAGCCGCGGCCCATGATGTCGATGTCAGCGCCTGTGTCGCGGGCCCAATCGATCAGCCTGTGCCTCAGCTGGTGCCCCTCCAGATCGCGCTTTGCCGACGCGATCAGCGAACATGACCGCGTCTTGACGACGCTCAGATCCTGCCACTCGGGAACTTGGGTCACGCCGTAGGGCAGGAAAACCGCGTTGGGCAGGCTGTTCAGCAATACGTCGTGAAAGGTGAAAACCCGGAAAAACCGGCGCCAGGTCCAGCGCAGCATCCGATCGTGCTTGCCATGTATGGCCGATGGCTCGCCCATCATCAGCGATATCCGAGCCCGCGTGCCGCGTCGCAGGCGCAGGTGTACAGTGGAATTGGGATACATGATCAGGTGGTCGGAGGGCGCGAGGTCACCAACGGTCTTTCCTGACAGGCGCTCGGGGCAGCCCAGCGGCCAATTCAGATCTGCCAGCGGAACCGAGGCCAGTTTCGGCCCCAGACGGTGGCCATAGGGCAGAATCGCGATCGCAGGTTCGGTCATTGCAGGCTGTCCGGCAGGTCGGTCTGTCCGCGCATCAGGACGAACCCGCGCCCGGCAACCTTGATGCCCGTCATCGCATCCGTTGGCCCGACCCGCGTTACGGTCGCCTGACCGGGACGGCCCATGTCGTGGCCCTGTTCGGCGATAAAGCTGTCTTTCGGCATCAGCCCGTATTTCCACAGGTAAGCCGCCATTGCGCCGGTGGCGGAGCCGGTGAACGGATCTTCGGGCGGGCTGGGCGGCGCCAGCAACAGACGCGAGAACGTATCCCCTTGAGCCGTGGCCCCCTGCAGGGTCACCAGAAAGGGTTCGGCCATGTCGGACCCGGCATATCCGGCAGTTTCCGCCACCCGTTGCAGCGCATCCACATTCAGTTGTGCCGCGCGCAAGGCTGCGTGATCCCGCAGAACTGTAATGCAGAACGGCAGCCCGGTCGAAACCATCTGCGGCGGCGAAATGATCGCACTTGCAGGTAGGCCGATCGCAGCTGCAACAAGGTCTTCCGGCACCCGCGTGCCGAATTCGGGCGCGATCTGGGTCATCTCGATCTGGTCGCCATGCAGCTCGATCGACAAGATCCCTGCTCCGGTTTCCAGCGTCAGTGCGTCACCATATATCATTCCACGGGAGCGCATGGCAGCCACGGTCGCAATGGTCGGGTGTCCGGCAAAGGGAATTTCACGGCTGGCCAGGAAATACCGCACTCGAATATCCGCCACATCCGATGGGCCGGTAAATGTGCATTCGACCAAAGACGTCTCGCGGACAAACGCCGTGCAGACCGATTCCGGCAAATGCGCGCCGCCATGCACGACTGCACAGCCATTTCCGCCGAATGCCGTGTCGCTGAAGGCATCCACCCAATCGAAATCGAACCAGCTCATGCGCCCTCTCGTGCCTGCAGTCAGAAAGTGCCGGGAATGCAAACCCGCGGGTGGCATGTTTGACGCCTCACGCGCCGCTTGTCACGTTGAATCGGTCTGTGGCCGTGTCAGTGCACGGCCACCGGAGACAGGTCATGCTGCCGCGCCAGTACGAAGGCCAGCTTTCGATCGGCGACAAGCGCCAGTTGCTGCCCATCTGAATCGTGAACGGCATAAAGATGATCCAGATCACCCACCTGCGTGCGCACCTCGTGCGGCAGGTTGGCCACGTTCACAGCCTTCACATAGACGATCCGATTGCCTTCGGTGTTGATTTCATACGGTGTATTCATGGCTTACCCCTTCCTTATGTTGATCGTCTGCACAACGGTTTCGGGCACGGCGCGGGTCAGGTCGATATGCAGAAGGCCATTTTCCATAATGGCCTCGCCGACCTCGACACCGTCGGCCAGCACGAACATGCGCTGGAACTGACGGGCCGCGATGCCGCGGTGCAGGAACACGCGCCCCTCGCTGTCGTCGCGCTGACGACCCCGGATCACCAGTTGCCGATCTTCGATGGTGATCGACAGGTCGTCCTCGGCAAACCCGGCTACGGCCAAGGTAATGCGGTAGGAATGATCCGACGTCTGTTCGATGTTGTAGGGCGGATACCCTTCGTTTCCGGCCTTTGCAGACCGTTCCAGAAGGCGTTCCAGCTGCTCGAACCCCAGAAGATGCGGGTATGAGCCAAGAGTAAGTTTTGACACGTTTTCTCGTCCTTCTTTGTCAAAGCGACGTGATGCGCGGCCCCGTAACGGCAGCTGCGCACAAGACAATATGGGATGAAACGTGTGTCTCCACAAGGTCTAGGCGGATTCACTTGAACGCACTATCTTGTGTAACACGCACCACCAGCCACACATGAGTCGCCCATGAACGCGCCCACCGACATTTCGATGAAAACCGACGAGGTTCTGCGCGTCGAACTGGAGGTGTTTCGCCAGCAGCACCGCGACCTGGACGAGGCGATCAAGGCGCTCGAGGCGACCGGCACTGCCGACCAGCTGACGGTGAAGCGGCTCAAGAAACAGAAGCTGCGCCTGAAGGATATCATCCGGCTGATCGAGGATCGCCTGACCCCTGACATCATCGCCTGATCCGGCGCGGTCAACCGCATTGCCACGCAAGCGGATTTCACTATAGTGCGCGCTTCCTAAAGCAGGCGGGGAACAGGGCGGATGAGCAAGATCAAAGTCGGAATCATCATGGGTAGCCAGTCGGACTGGCCCACCATGAAAGGCGCTGCAGAGATACTGGACGAACTGGGCGTGGCCTACGAGACCAAGATCGTCTCGGCCCACCGCACGCCGGATCGTTTGTGGGAGTACGGCAAGACCGCCGTGCAGCGCGGGCTGCAGGTGATCATCGCCGGCGCTGGCGGTGCCGCACATCTGCCGGGGATGATGGCGTCCAAGACGCGGGTACCGGTGATCGGCGTTCCGGTACAGACGCGGGCCTTGTCCGGTGTCGACTCGCTCTATTCCATCGTGCAGATGCCCAAGGGTTTCCCGGTTGCGACCATGGCCATCGGTTCGGCCGGCGGCGCCAATGCCGGCCTGATGGCCGCCGGTATTCTGGCCCTGCAGGACGCAGCCTTGGCCGACCGGCTGGACGCCTGGCGCGCGGCGCTGTCGGACTCGATCCCCGAGGAGCCCCGCGATGAGTAACCCCTTGCAGCCCGGCGCGGTGATCGGAATTCTGGGCGGCGGCCAGCTGGGGCGGATGCTGTCGATGGCCGCGGCGCGGCTGGGCTTTGTGACCCATATCTTCGAGCCGGGCGCCAACCCGCCGGCGGGCCAGGTGGCGCATCGCGTAACCACCGCACCTTATGAGGATGCCGAGGCGCTGGCCGCTTTTGCGCAATCGGTCGATGTCATCACCTACGAGTTCGAAAACATCCCGACCGAGGCGCTGGACGTTCTGGAATCGCACCGCCCCATCCGCCCGGGACGCGAGGCGCTGCGGGTCAGTCAGGACCGGCTGACAGAAAAGACATTCCTGCAAGGCCTGGGCCTGAACACCGCACCCTTTGCCGATGTGACCGACCTGGACAGTCTGCAGGCCGCCATCGAACGGATCGGCACGCCGGCCATCCTCAAGACCCGCCGCTTCGGCTATGACGGCAAAGGGCAGGCGCGGCTGAAGTCGCCCGAGGACGCACAGGCCGCGCTGGCCGACATGCAGCGCGCACCCGCGATCCTGGAAGGCTTCGTCAATTTCAGCCACGAGGTGTCGATCATTGCCGCCCGCGGGCTGGACGGCCAGGTGGCCTGCTTCGACCCCGGCGAAAACGTGCACCGCGACGGCATCCTGCACACGACCACGGTGCCCGCGCGCCTGTCCCCTGCCCTGCGGACCGACGCGGTGCTGCTGGCCGCGAATATCCTGAACGCGCTGGACTATGTCGGCGTCATGGGGGTCGAACTGTTCGTGACGCCGCAGGGCCTGATCGTGAACGAGATCGCGCCGCGCGTTCACAACTCGGGCCACTGGACGCAAAACGGCTGTGCGGTCGATCAGTTCGAACAGCATATCCGCGCCTTGGCCGGCTGGCCTCTGGGCGACGGGCAGCGTCACGCGGATGTTGTGATGGAGAACCTGATCGGCGACGACATGGACCGCGTGCCCGAGCTTGCGCAACAGCGCGACGTGGCCCTGCACCTGTATGGCAAGGCCGAGGTCAAGCCGGGCCGCAAAATGGGCCATTTCAACCGGATCAAACGCTAGCGCGCCGCGGCGACGAACCGCCCGGCGACATCCCCCGACAGGAAACTGACCCGGCCGCCGGCGATGGTGGCCGCCACGCGCTGCGTTTCCGCATCCAGAACGACCAGATCGGCGCGTTTGCCGGGTTGCAGCGACCCGCGGTCCCCGAGGCCAAGCACCCGCGCGGGCCCCGACGACACCAGCGCCCACGCGCCCGCCAGATCCATCAGCCCCGATTTCATCAACATCAGCGCCGCCCTGCGCGGGCTGGGATAGTGGTAATCCGACGCCAGCGCATCGCACAGCCCCATGGCGATCAGGTCCAGCGCGCTGACGTTGCCCTTGTGCGATCCGCCCCGCACCACGTTGGGCGAGCCCAGAATGACGTGATCGCCCGCGGCCTTGGCCGCCTCGGCCGCTTCGAGCGTTTCGGGAAATTCGGCGATATGCACGCCGCGCGCGCGCCAGAGGGAATGGGCCTCCGCCGTCGCGTCATCATGGCTGCCCAGACGCACGCCTTGCCGGGCCAGCGCCGCGCACAGCGCATCAAGCGCGGCGGGAACCTCGGAGGTGCGGGCGTGCATGTCCTGCAGCATCTTCAGATGCACCTCGGGGCTGCGACCGGCCTTGAGCGCCTGCCCGGTCAAACGCGGCGGGGTGCGTCCCTGTGCCAGACGGTCATGGGGCAGATGATCGTTGAACACGACATAGGGCACCTGCCAGTCGGCGATGCGCCCCGGCAGGTCGGCATAGTCATCCAGCAGGTGGGTTTCGAACCGCAACTGCGGAATCAGGTCCGTGACCACGCTGCCCTTCACCGCCGCGATCGCGCGGAACACGTCGGCGGCGAACTTTGGGCCGCGTACGCCGCCCTCCCAGCTGTAGAACTGCGCCAGCACGGCGGTGGTGATGCCATTGGCTGCCAGTTCGGCCTCGGCGGCGCGGATGCCCTCGTCCATCTGCTTCATGGCCCCCCGGCGCGGGGCGATGTGACGCTCAAACCCGTCCCCGTGCAGGTCGATGATGCCCGGCAGGACCAGATAGCCGCTCAGATCAACGACCGGCGCACCGCCGCCTTCTTGGATCAAGCCGTCCGCGATTGAGAGATCGTCACTGACAAGTCCGCGATCAGGGTGCAGAACCTGCGCCCCGGAAAAGGTCAGTTCCAATGCGGTCATCGTGTGGGTTCCGAGGCGGGTTCGGCGCAGTCCTCTCCGATGCAGATCTCATCAATGATGTCCATCACACCGTCCAGCCAGGTTATGTTGGGATCGAACTCACCGAACTCGATGAAGTGCAAAGCCTGCGCCATGACCTGCGGGTTGTTCATCATGAACGTATGCGTCACCGGCAGCACGATGTGGTCGGTCATGCCCTGGACTTTGGTTTCTTCGACAGCGACCTTGCCGTCATCCTGTCCATCAACCAGCGACGAAAAGACCGGATTCAAGGAGTTCTCGCCTGCAATCACCCCCAGCTCGAAGTCGACCGGTGGCAGGCGACGCGGAATACCTTCGGGACCCGTACCCAGCTGCAGGCCGGCGGGGCCGTTCAACAGACCGAACACTTCCCAATCGCCCAGTTCATCGACCAATTGGCTGCCTTGGTTGGGCGGGCCAAGCATGACGACGCGGCCCAGATTCTGCGGATGGTGATCCTGCAGCCAGTAGCGCAACAGGATACCCCCCATCGAATGCGCGACAACGTTGACGGTGTCATCTCCGCACGCCGCAAACGCCTCGGGTATGGTCCGGTCGGCCAGTTCCGGAATCGGAAGATCCGTCGAGCGATAACCCGGCCGCACAACGGTGTACCCGTGCACCTTGAACAACTGCTCCATGACCGAAAACGATGCTTCGGTCCGGGCAAGCCCATGCAGCAGGACAACGCATTTTGCCTGCGCGGCGATCGGCATCAGGAAAAGCAATATGAAAAACAGGATCCGCATGGCTGCCAGATAATCGCTATTCTTCAGAGAGGAAAGACCTAGCGCCGCCTCACGCGCATAACTGCCAATGCAATACCGCCCACAACCAACCCTGCCCCTGCCATCAGCCGCAGGCTCAGTTGCTCGCCGAGCAGCGCCACACCGGCAATGATCGCAATCACCGGGACGCTCAGCTGCACTACGGCTGCAACCGCAGGCGCCAACTGGGGCAGCAGGCGATACCACAGGGCGTACCCCAACCCCGAGGTTACGCCGCCAGATACGGCCGCCAGCCCCAAACCCGCCCAGGTCAAGTTCCACGCCGGAGCGCCGGCGATCAAAATGCCAGCGGTCACCGGCAGGGCCACCACAAAGTTCGAGGCCGTTCCCGCCAGCGCATCGGGCTCGGACCGACCAGCAATCGAATACGCAGCCCACCCGACCCCTGCGGCGGCCATCAAGGCTGCCCCTGTCGGGTCAACACGTGCCTCAGCGCCTGGCCACAGAACCCAGGCCAATCCGGCCATTGCAATTGCTGCCCCCGCCACCTGTCGAAAAGTCGGGATCGCCCCCGTCAGGGTGCCGGCCAGAAACATCGAGATCTGGACCACCGCAAACAGGATCAAGGCGCCCAATCCCGCATCAAGTGACAGATAGGCCACCGAGAACCCGACCATGTAAAGCGACAAGGAGCCTGCTCCGATCACTCGGCGCCTGTCGAACACCCGCAGGGTGCCACCCCGCGACACGACCAAAGCGCAAAGAACGAGCGCACCACAGAGCACACGAACAACGGCAAAACTTGCCGGGTCGCTGGCTCCGCTCTCCACGGCCAACCGGTTCAGGATGGAATTGGCCGCAAAGGCACACATTGTCAGGGCGGTCAGAAGAAACAGCTGCATGCCCAACCAATATCGTGTCTGCACACAATGGACACCCGCTTTCCTGCGCTTCCGCGTGACCGGTTGCGGCGATCCCCAGAATTGCAAGCAGCGCCGGCCGAAACCCCGCGGATTACTGAAATAAACCAAAACGGGGCCGCCCGAAGGCGACCCCGCTGAAATTTTCGGTAAGACTTTCCCTTGCGGGTTGTCTGAATTCGCTGACGCGAACCCGGCCGTCTTACATCATGCCGCCCATGCCGCCCATGTCGGGCATGCCAGCACCGGCGCCTGCACCTTCTTTGGCGGGCTTGTCGGCAACCATGGCTTCGGTGGTGATCAGCAGACCTGCAACCGAGGCAGCGTCTTCCAGAGCGGTCCGCACCACTTTGGCCGGGTCGATCACGCCGAACTTGAACATGTCGCCATATTCTTCGGTCTGAGCGTTGAAGCCGAAGGCGGTGTCCGAGGACTCGCGCACCTTGCCGGCAACGACGGCACCGTCGACACCTGCGTTTTCAGCAATCTGACGCAGCGGCGCTTCGATGGCCTTGCGAACGATGTTGATACCGGCGTCCTGATCGGCGTTGACACCTTTTAGATCGGCCAGAGCTTTGCCGGCCTGAACCAGGGCAACACCGCCACCCACGACGACACCTTCCTGAACGGCGGCGCGCGTTGCGTTCAGAGCGTCGTCCACACGGTCCTTGCGCTCTTTCACTTCAACTTCGGTCATGCCACCGACGCGGATAACGGCAACACCGCCTGCCAGTTTGGCAACGCGCTCTTGCAGCTTCTCACGGTCGTAGTCGCTGGTGGTTTCTTCGATCTGGGTACGGATCTGGGCAACGCGTGCTTCGATCTCGGCCTTCTCGCCAGCACCGTCGACGATGGTGGTTTCGTCCTTGGTGATCGACACTTTCTTGGCGGTGCCAAGCATGTCCATGGTGACGTTTTCCAGCTTCATGCCCAGGTCTTCGCTGATGACCTGACCGCCGGTCAGGATTGCGATGTCCTGCAGCATTGCCTTGCGGCGATCGCCGAAGCCCGGAGCCTTGACGGCAGCGATCTTCAAACCACCGCGCAGCTTGTTGACAACCAGAGTTGCCAGCGCTTCGCCTTCAACGTCCTCGGCGATGATCAGCAGCGGCTTCTGCGACTGGATCACCTGCTCGAGCAGCGGAACCATCGGCTGCAGCGACGAGAGTTTCTTCTCGTGCAGCAGGATCATGCAGTCTTCCAGCTCGGCAACCATCTTGTCTGCGTTGGTGACGAAGTAGGGCGACAGGTAGCCACGGTCGAACTGCATACCTTCGACGACGTCGGTCTCGGTTTCCAGACCTTTGTTCTCTTCGACGGTGATGACGCCTTCGTTGCCGACCTTCTGCATCGCGTCTGCGATCTGGCGGCCGATTTCAGCTTCGCCGTTGGCCGAGATGGTGCCAACCTGCGCAACTTCGTCGCTGTCTTTGACTTCGCGGGCAGCGTTCTTGATTTCTTCGACGACTTTGGCGGTTGCCATGTCGATGCCGCGCTTCAGGTCCATCGGGTTCAGGCCGGCAGCAACCTGCTTGAGGCCTTCCTTGACGATGGCCTGAGCCAGAACGGTTGCGGTGGTGGTGCCGTCACCGGCTTCGTCATTGGTGCGGCTGGCGACTTCTTTCACCATTTGCGCGCCCATGTTCTCGAACTTGTCTTCCAGTTCGATTTCCTTGGCGACCGAAACACCGTCTTTGGTGATGCGCGGCGCGCCGAAGGATTTGTCCAGAACCACGTTGCGGCCTTTGGGGCCGAGGGTCACCTTCACAGCATCCGCCAGGATGTTCACACCCTTCAGCATGCGGTTGCGGGCATCGGTGTCGAACTTGACGTCCTTTGCAGACATGTCTTTTTCTCCTCGAGAAATGTGTTTGAAATGAAGATCAGAGCAAGCGCGTGCGCGTTACTCGATGATCCCCATGATGTCACTTTCTTTCATCATCAGCAGCTCTTCGCCGTCGACGTGGACCTCGGTGCCGGACCATTTGCCGAACAGGATCTTGTCGCCGGGCTTCACAGCCATCGCGATCAGTTCGCCGCTGTCCTTCCGCGCGCCTTCGCCGGTTGCAACGACTTCGCCTTCGCTGGGCTTTTCTTTTGCGCTGTCGGGAATGATCAGGCCGCCTGCGGTTTTCTCTTCGCTTTCGGTACGGCGAACCAGCACGCGGTCATGAAGCGGTTTCAATGCCATCTTTGCAGCTCCTTGGGCTCAAAGGTTGTTTTCCTCCCCCCGCGGTCTTGCGGGGCGTTAGCACTCAGCTTGGTCGAGTGCTAACGACGCATAGCTAGGGGGTGATTTCCGGCGAGTCAACAATCGGTGAGGAATTTTTTTCGCGCGCAGCCTGAGGCCGGCCAAGTCAGGTTGGGTCTTCCCAGCTGTAAGCCCAGTGCTTCAGCCCTTCGGACCCGGAAGGCGACAGTTCATAGACGCCCTTTGCCACCTTTTCGAACCAGCCATAATGGTTTTCGCGCATGAGGCGCGTCGCGGCCGCAACGCCCGTGGCATTGGCGACCTCAGCGCCTTTGGTCGCCCCGTGTTCGGCCAGATGCGCGGCACATTTCAGGGCATCCTGCCGATAGGCAGTGACGATTCCGTGCCGGGTTGCCCCACCCGAATTCGGATCCCCTTCCAACCGCTCGAACTCGCGCAACAGTCGCGCAGCTTTGGCCTTGTTCTTTCGCGGCGCATAGGGGCCGGGGTCACAATGGACTTCGACCCGCCCATCCGCACGAACGGTGATCAAACCCAGCCCCAACCGACGACACAGGGACAGGTTGTCCCGCAGCGCCCGGCGCGCCGACCGGCCGGTCGGCTTGCAGACGGCCACATAGACCTGATCCGATACCTTCAACCGGGTCACGGCCTGATGGAACAAGGCCAGCGAAAATCTCAGCTTCAATTCAACGATCACTGGATCACAACCGGGCTTGACGGCCACGATGTCGGCGGCGCCCACCTCTCCTTTCACGGAGTACCCTTGCCGCTGCAATAGCGCCTTGATCGGAGGATAGAGATCCTGTTCGCGGTTCATGACGCCATGCTATGGTTTTTTCCGAAAAACGCCATACGGATACACGGCTTGCGCGCGGTAGGCGGGCGTGGCTATCTGTTCCCAAGTTCTTTCAGCCACAATCGGAATGGTCTCGATGCGCGTGTTTCTTTTTGCCCTGCTTGCTGCTCTGCATCCAATTGTGGCCAATGCCGCCTGTGACGGGCGCGATTTGCGGCAAGACATGACGCCTGAGGCCCGGGCCGAGTTGAACGCGGCCACCAGTCAGATGGCATATCCCGAAGGCAATCACTGGATTGCACAGAAGGACAACACTGTTTTGCATTTGATCGGCACATTGCACGTCAACGATCCGCGAATGGGCCCGGTGATGGAGCGGTTGGCGCCTACGTTGAGCGAGGCGGACGCGTTTTACTTCGAGATCACCCAATCCGACATGTCCGCTTTCGAACAAGACCTGGCCAAGGATTTCGGCCCGGTCCTGATCAACTCGGGACCAACTCTGATCGATCTGATGAGCGAAGAGGACTGGGCCGTCATTTCCAAGGCACTTTCGGCACGCGGCATTCCCGGTTGGATGGCCGCGAAACTGCGCCCTTGGTTCCTGTCGATGATGCTGGGTATGCCACCCTGCATGCTTCAGGTGCCAGATGCAGACCGGGGAATGGATGCGCGCCTGACCGAACTGGCCGAAGCTGAGGGCAAACCGCAATACTCTCTGGAACAGATCGACGACCTGATAGCGATCTTCGACAGCCACACGCTTGAAGAGCAGGTGCAGTCTTTGGTGCGCATGGTCGATGCCTTTGACGCCGGCGATGACCACATGGTGACGATGGCCACCGCATATTTCGAGGAGAAGCACGCAGAAATCCTGCAATTCGCAAAAATATATGGGCGCGAGGCTTCGGGCCTGGCGCCTGACGTGTTTGCACAGGAATGGGCCGCATTCGAGGACCAGCTACTGGTTCAACGCAACGACAACTGGATGGAAACGATCCTGACCATCGAAAACCAGACGGCGGTGATCGCGGTTGGTGCCGGTCATCTGGGTGGAGACCATGGACTCTTGCAACAGCTGGAACGCGCCGGATATCAACTGAGCCGCGCACAGTTCTGAGCGGTCAGCGCTTCTGTCAGACCAACCGTCGCAGCCGTGTTTCTGCCGGGTGACAACGCCAATGGACCACCCTATAAGGCGCGCAAACTCCTTATGTGCAGGAAACAGACATGACCATCCAAGTATTTGGCCACAAATCTCCCGACACCGACTCGACCGGATCGCCGATCCTGTGGGCCTGGTATCTGAACGAAGTCAAAGGCGAAAAGGCCGAGGCCGTCCTGCTGGGCGAGCCGAACACCGAAGCCGCCTTCATGCTGCAGCGCTGGGACCTGCCCAAGCCGCGCATCATCGAGGATGTCGAGACCGATGCGCCCGTCGTTATCGTTGACACAAACAACCCGGCCGAGCTGCCTGCCAATGTCAACAATGCCGATATCCGCGCCATCATCGACCATCACAAGCTGGTCGGTGGGCTGGAAACCAAAGGCCCGATCGACATTACCGTCCGCCCGCTGGCCTGCACGGCAACCATCATGATCGACCTGATGGGCGGCGACGCCGCCAAGATGCCCGAGGCCGTCAAGGGCGCGGCCCTGACCTGCATCCTGTCGGACACGCTGGAGTTCCGCTCGCCCACCACCACCGCGCATGACCGCGAAGTGGCCGAGAAGCTGGCCGCCGAGCTGGGGCTGGATGTTTCGGCCTATGCTGCCGACATGTTCGCCGCGAAATCGGACGTATCGTCTTTCTCGGACGCCGAACTGATCCGCATGGACAGCAAGGAATACGAGGTCGACGGTACCAAGTTCCGCGTGTCCGTTCTGGAAACCACCGCGCCGGGCGTGGTGCTTGACCGCAAGGATAGCTTGGCCCAGTCGATGGTCGAGGTGGCCAAGGAAGACAGTGTGGACCAGGTGCTGCTGTTCGTCGTCGACATCCTAAACGAAGAGGCCACCCTGTTGGTGCCGAACGACCTGGTCAAATCGGTTGCCGAGAAAAGCTTTGGCGCTTCGGTGTCCGGCGACACGGTTGTTCTGCCGGGCATCATGAGCCGCAAGAAGCAGATCATTCCGAACCTCAAGGTCTGATCCCGCTCACAGTTCAGCGAAAGGCGCCCTCACCGGGCGCCTTTTTTGTTTGCGCGTCGAAAGGTTTGCCGGATGGCAAATCGTTGCTAGGCTAGACGCAGGGACAGGGTGGATCAGGACACGGTGGTCACACGGAAATACAGCACGACACGCAGCATTCTGCTGTTCGAAGGCGGCGACAGGCTTGCCTATTGGCGGCGCTTTGCCATGCTGCTGACCCTTTCGGTGATGATCGCAACCATGGGACTGCTGCGCAACTCTGGCGCCGTGGTCATTGCCGCGATGCTGGTCGCGCCGCTGATGACACCCATTCTGGGCATTGCGGCTGCGATGGTCATGGGCTGGCTGAAACGCGCTTTCGTTCTGACCCTGACGGTCTGCATTGCGGCGGTTCTGTGCGTTATGATGGCCTGGATCCTGGTTTATCTTGCCGATGTCCCGCGCGGCATCCTGATCCCCGATCAGGTCTTGGCCCGCACCGACCCGGGCACCGAAGATCTGATCGTGGCGCTCGCGGCCGGCGTGGCCGGCGCATACGTTCAGATCAACAAGGCCGAACTGAGCCTGCTGCCCGGCGCCGCCATCGGCGTGTCTCTGGTTCCGCCATTATCCGCGTCCGGGATCCTGCTGTATTTCGGGGAACCCGCCGACGCCTACGAGGCGGGTCTTTTGTTCGCGACCAACCTTGGCGCGATCGTTCTGTCGGCCTGCGCGGTCTATATCGTCTATGCCGCAAGGTCGGTTGCATTCGGCAAGGGCCGGCGCAAGCTCAACTTTACTGCCGGTGTGGTCATAACCATGGCGTTCCTGGCCCTCGTCGTGGTCCAGTTGGGAAAATCGACCTACAACCGTTACCTGGAAACCCGTACCGAGGCCGAGGTTGCGCAAGCGATCCGCGACTGGGCGGACCCGGTATCGGTCGAGATCATCCGCATCGACGTGAATGCCAAGCGCAAACGGGCCGAGGTCTGGGTGATCGTAGATCTGCCGCCCGAGGCGCAATTCAAGGTCTCGTCCGTTGCCGGGCTGTTGCCCGAGAGCCTACGGGAAACGTCACTGGTGGACGTTCTGCAGGATGAACTTGGCCCCGGCTATCTCGCCGTCATCCGGTACCAGACCCGCATCGGCGCGCAGGTCATTCTTGGCACCGAAACCGTGCAACAGGCCCCGGATGTCGAAAAGTTGAGCGACGAGGAATGACGGCCAGCACCCGGCTACCTCTGGTCAAGCGGGGCCAGCTTTGCCATAGGTGGCGCAACGCCGTTTCAACAGCCCGAGGCCCGCATGACCCAGATCATCTCCGCGCTTGACCAGATTTCCGACCGTTACAAGGCGCTGTTCGTGGATCTTTGGGGCTGCGTCCACAACGGCATCACCGCCTACCCCGAAGCTGTTGCCGCGTTGAAGGCCTATCGCGACCGGGGCGGCAAAGTGGTGTTGGTGACGAACTCTCCGAAGCCGCGTGCCGGGGTTGCAGAGCAGTTAAAACAGTTCAACGTCCCCGCGGACTGCTACGACACCATCGCTACCAGTGGTGACTCGGCCCGGTCCGCCATGTTCCGCGGGGCCGTGGGCGAGAAAGTCTATTTCATGGGTGAGTGGGAGCGCGACGCCGGCTTCTTCGAGCCGCTGAAAATCCTGGAACATCCGATCCACATCGAACGCGTGCCGCTGGACCAGGCCGAGGGGATCGTCTGCTGTGGCCCGTTCGACCCGATGGCCGACCCGGCCGTCAACCGCCCGGACTTCCTGTATGCCAAGCAGAAAGGCCTGAAGCTGTTGTGCGCCAATCCCGATATCGTGGTCGATCGGGGCGAAGTTCGGGAATGGTGCGCCGGTGCGCTGGCCAAGCTTTATTCCGAAATGGGCGGCGAGAGCCTGTATTTCGGCAAACCACACCCGCCCATTTATGATCTGGCCCGGCGTCGCCTGCATGCGCTGGGAACGGACGTGCCGGATGACGAGATTCTGGCCATCGGCGACGGTCCGCATACCGACATCGCCGGCGGCATGGGAGAGGGAATTGATTCCCTGTTCATCAGCGGCGGTCTGGCCGCATCGGAAACAAAAACGTCGCACCAGCCGGATCCGGATGCTTTAAGCGATTATATTTCCAAGGAAAACATCAACCCAACCTATACGATCGGCCGTCTGCGCTAGGCAGAAAACGCTTGATTTTCTGCAGCTGCGAAGTAATAAAGTTGCCAACCTTGGGTCGTTGGTGATTTTTTGTTGCCGGGCCGATGCTTAGTGAGGGCAACATGTTGGACAATCTTCCGCGCGGAACGATCTGTATCGAAGACATCGAAATGGGCATGACCCGCTACCTGCGCAAAGTGGTGACGGACGAAGACATCGAGATGTTCGCCCAAGTCTCGACCGACCGGAATCCGGTGCATCTGGATGACGACTATGCCCGCGATACGATCTTCGAAGGGCGCATCGCCCACGGGATGCTGACCGCCGGTCTGATCTCGGCCGTGATCGGCGAACAGCTTCCGGGCCATGGGACCGTCTACATGGGTCAGTCGCTCAAATTCCTTGCACCGGTCCGCCCCGGCGACATGGTCTATGCCGAGGTCAAGGTGATCGACATCGACTTCGCCAAGCGCCGGGTCAAGCTGGATTGCCATTGCGCAGTAGACGGCAAGAAGGTTCTGGTTGGCGAGGCGATGGTTTTGGCTCCATCACGGAAATTCGACTGACGGCAGGTTTTGACGCCCTGCTGGACGCTGGTCTGGAACTGCCGCTTGAACCCGGCGGACAGTCCCGCTAGGCAAGCCCCATGCAGATCATCCGGGATTTCCAGTTTGTAGACCCAGAAGACCGCGGCGCCAGCGCCGCGATCGGGAATTTCGATGGCGTTCATATTGGCCACCAGTCGGTGATCGATCTGGCCCGGCAGGCATGCCCCGAGGCACCCTTGGGCGTTCTAACGTTCGAGCCGCACCCGCGCGAGTATTTCGCCCCCGATGCCCCGCCCTTTCGTCTGATGCGCGGCAATGCGCGTGCGCACCGGCTAGAGAAGCTGGGCGTGCAGAAGCTGTACGAACTGCCGTTCAACGCCGCGCTTGCCGGACTGACGCCCGAGGAATTCGCCACCAACGTGATCTGCAAAGGCTTGGGTCTGGCCCATGTGGTGATCGGGGCCGATTTCTGTTTCGGTAAAGGCCGCAGCGGCACCGCGCAGGACATGGTGCAGTTTGGCCAGCAGATGGGGTTCGGTGTCACCATCGCCCCATTGATGCAGCAATCCGATCACGTGGTCTCGTCCACCGCGATCCGGCAAGCCTTGAGCGACGGCCGCCCGCGGGACGCGGCGGCCATGCTGGGCCACTGGCACCGGATCGAAGGCGAGGTGATCGGCGGCGAACAGCGCGGCCGCGAATTGGGCTTTCCCACGGCCAATATGTCGATCGAAGGAATCCACCCGCCGAAATTCGGCGTCTACGCGGTTCTGGTCGACGTGCTGGATGGCCCGCATGCCGGCAGCTATCACGGTGCGGCCTCGGTCGGGGTGCGGCCGATGTTCCACGGCGAGGTGCCTAATATCGAAACCTTCCTGTTCGACTTCTCCGGCGATCTTTATGGGGCGACCCTCTCGGTGGGCCTGGTCGAATTTCTGCGCCCCGAGATGACCTTTGACGGCCTCGATGCTCTGATCGCCCAGATGACCGAAGATTGCGACCGCGCGCGCAAGATCCTGGCCGCGACATGAGCAAGGATCCGATCGACCGCGCCGGGCTGGCCCCGCGTTTCTGGGAGCGCAAACCCCTGCAGAAGATGAACCCGCGCGAATGGGAAGCCCTGTGCGACGGCTGCGGCAAATGCTGTCTGAACAAGCTTGAAGACGAGGACAGTGGCGAGGTTGCCCTGACCCGTGTCGCCTGCCGGCTGCTGGATGACGCGACCTGCCGATGCACCCAGTATGACATCCGCCACCAATTCGTGCCGGAATGCATCGTCATGCGCCCCGACAACATTCACGAACACGCCTACTGGTTGCCGCAGACCTGCGCCTACCGCCTGTTGTGGGAGGGCAAGCCCCTTTACGATTGGCACCCGTTGCTGTCAGGGTCGCCCGACAGCGTCCACGCCGCCGGCGTTTCGGTTCAAGGGCTTACCGTGTCCGAATTCGAGACGCCCGAGGAAGAGTGGGAAGACTACATTATCGAGGAGCCAACCTGATGCATTTCGCCTCTGACAATTCCGGGCCCGTCCACCCCGAGGTTCTGACCGCGCTGGCCGAGGCCAATCAGGGCTATCAGATGGCCTATGGCCCCGATGACCTGATGAACGAAGTGCGCGACCGGATCCGGGGCATCTTCGAGGCGCCCGGGGCGGCGGTCTATCTGGTGGCGACCGGAACGGCGGCAAACTCGCTGGCTCTGGCGACCCTGTCGCAGCCGTGGGAGACCGTATTCTGCTCGCCCGTAGCGCATATTCATGAGGACGAGTGCAACGCGCCCGAATTCTACACCGGCGCCAAGCTGACGCTGGTTCCGGGCGGCGACAAGATGCAGCCGGATGCACTGCGCCGCACCATCGCCGCCGAAGAGACACGCGGCGTGCATGGGCCCCAACGCGGTCCGGTGTCGATCACGCAGGTGACCGAGCGGGGCTCGGTCTATTCGCTGACCGAACTGCGGGCCCTGTGCGGGGTCGCCAAGGAGTTCGGCCTGCCCGTCCACATGGATGGCGCGCGGTTCACCAATGCGCTGGTGGCGCTGAATTGTTCCCCGGCCGAGATGACGTGGAAGGCGGGCGTGGATGCGGTAAGCTTTGGCGGCACCAAGAACGGGCTGATGGGGGTCGAAGCGGTGATCTTCTTCGACGAAAGCAAGGCCTGGGAGTTCGAGTTGCGCCGCAAGCGCGGGGCGCATCTGTTTTCCAAGCACCGGTATCTGTCGGCCCAGATGGCGGCCTATCTGCGCGATGATCTGTGGCTGCGCTCGGCCCGTAAGGCCAACGCCAATTGCGCGCGTCTGGCCGATGGGCTGCGGGCTGCGGGTGCGCAGTTCCTGCATGAACCCCAAGCCAACATCATCTTTGCCAGCTTTCCCCGCAGCCTGCATAGGCGCCTACACGCGGCCGGTGCCGTCTATCACCTGTGGGGCGACCCGCTGGACGGCCCGGACGAGGACGAGATGCTGGCCTGCCGGTTCGTCTGCGACTGGTCGACACCGACCGAGGAAATCGACCGGTTTCTGGCGCTGCTCTAGGCGCGCCAGAACGCGTCGATCTGCGTGGCGGTTTCGCCGGGGTGCGAGACGGGCAGCATGTGCCCTGCCCCCTCGACAACGCCCTGCCGCGCGTCGGCCAAGCGGGCGCGCAGCCCGGCATTGACCACGGCCATGATCGGGTGCGAGGCCGATCCATGCAGCAGCAGGATCGGCATTTCGGCCCGCGCCATGGCCTGCGGGGCCAGCAGGCCGGTGGTGTCGCGGAACAGCGGCCCCTCGACCGCGCCGACCACTCCGACGCCCCGGATCATCGCATTTCGGGCTCGCTCGGGCAGGTCCGGCCAGCGCGGGCTGCGGTCGGTCGTGCCCCACATGCGGTTAAACAGACGGGCGGCCCGGGGCGCGTCGCCTTCGGCAAGGGCAGTCTTGTATGGCTGGGATTCGGCCGCGTGCTGCGCCGCAAGCGCTGGCGCGTCCTGGTGAGCGACCGCAAAGAACACCGGCTCGATCAGAACGGCGCTGCGCACAAGGTCCGGGTATTCGATGGCCAGCCGCAGGGCAACCATTGCGCCGAAACTATGCCCGATCACGTCCATCGGTTCGCTCAGCTGCGCCCGCGACAGGGCTGTGGTGAGGTCGAAGAAATCCCCCTGCCCGCCCCAATCCGGACTGCGTCCGTGCGACAGCATGTCGGGTGCGATCAGCGTTGCCTGATCGCCCAAGGCAACGGCCAGACCGGACCACGCACCGGAATGCGCGATCGTGCAATGCAGCGCTAGCACCTTTCGGGCACCCGCCCCAAGAGTGCGAACGTGGACGGGCGGCAGCACGGCCTTGGCCACGGTCATGCTTTGAGCGTGGCCAGATGCTCGTCCAGATCCTCAAGCCGGTCCTGCCCCCAGAACCTTTGGTCGTCTTGCGTGATGTAGAAAGGCGCGCCGAACACGCCGCGGTCCACCGCCTCTTCGAGGTTGGCCGCATAGGTCTCGGCCCCGACCAGCAGTCCGCTGTCGGCCAGCGCCGGATCAAAGCCCGCCCCGGCCAGACAGTCGCGGATCACGTCGTCCTGCGCGATGTCCTTGTCCTCGGCCCAGCAGGCGCGCAGAAAAGAATGGCACAGTTTGCCCACGTCGCCCGACCCATCCTGAATGGCCGCGATGATGGCGTATGAGGACGGCGCTGCGTTGGTCGGCCAATGTGCAGGTTGCAGGTTGAACGGCAGGCCCGTCTTCTTGGCCTGACGCACCAGTTCCTGCGCCCGGTATTCGATGCGCGACGGATGGCGGTCCTTGGGGGGCACGCCGCCGGTGCGCCCGAACAGCGCAATGATGTCGACCGGCTTGTAGGCGATGGTGGCGCCGTGCTTGGCCGCGATCTCCTCCAGCCGTAGCCCGGCGAGGTAGGAATAGGGCGACAGTGTCGCAAAAAAGTAGTCAATGTCGGCCATGTGCACTTTCTCCACCCAGTTACCTTTGCGGAACCGTAAGGCCATGCTAAGCGGTGTCAACATCACGAATCTGTCACATTGCCACTGCTGCCCGGGGACCTCAGCCGATGCCGACACATCACGAACCCAAGCTTATTGCTGGGAACGCAAACCTTCCGCTTGCCGAAACCATCGCGCGCCGCATGAGCCTGCACCGCGGCGTCAACCAGCGTCTGGTAGATGCGCGGGTCGAACGGTTCAACGATGGCGAGATCTTTGTCGAGGTTTTCGAGAACGTCCGGGGCGAGGACATGTTCATCATCCAGCCGACCTCGAACCCGGCCAATGACAACCTGATGGAGCTGCTGATCATCGCCGACGCGCTGCGCCGATCGTCGGCGGCGCGGATCACCGCGGTTATCCCCTATTTCGGATATGCCCGCCAGGATCGCCGCACCAAGGCGCGCACCCCGATCAGCGCCAAGCTGGTGGCCAACATGCTGACCGGCGCCGGGATCGAACGCATCCTGACGATGGATCTGCATGCGGCACAGATCCAAGGGTTCTTCGACATGCCGGTCGACAACCTGTATGCCTCTCCGATCTTTGCGCTGGACGTGAAGGACCAGTTCCGCGACCAGATGGACGACCTGATGGTGGTTTCGCCGGACGTCGGCGGTGTGGCTCGTGCCCGCGAGCTGGCCAAGCGGATCAGCGCTCCTCTGTCGATCGTCGACAAACGACGGGAAAAAGCCGGGGAAGTGGCCGAGATGACCGTGATCGGCGACGTGAAGGACAAGATCTGCCTGATCGTCGACGACATTTGCGACACGGCCGGTACGCTGTGCAAGGCGGCGCAGGTGCTGATAGACAACGGCGCACGCGAGGTTCACTCGTACATCACCCATGGCGTCATGAGCGGCCCGGCTGTTGAACGCGTCTCGAACTCGGTGATGAAATCGCTTGTTTTGACCGACACGATCATGCCGACCGAAGACATCAAGAAGGCCAAGAATATCCGCACGGTGCCGACGGCCCCGATCTTCACACAGGCCATTCTGAACATCTGGCAGGGCACATCAGTGTCGTCGCTGTTCGAAGACAAGACCCTGATCCCGATCTACGAATCCCTTTACCACACCGACTGAAGAAACCGGAAAGCCGTTCCCATGACCGCCAACAAACGTCTGGTTCTTTCCAGCGATCACGCCGCCATCGACCTGCGCAAGGAAGTTTCCGCTTTTGCAGCGGCACAAGGCTGGGACGTTCTGGATCTCGGCCCTGACAGCCCCGAAAGCACCGATTACCCCAAGCACGGCAAAGCCGCCGCCGAGGCCGTCGTCTCGGGCGAGTGCCAATTGGGCATTATCCTGTGCGGCACGGGGCAAGGTATCATGATGGCTGCAAACAAGGTTCCCGGTATCCGCTGCGGCGTCTGTTCGGATACGTTCTCTGCTCGCATGATCCGCCAGCACAATGACGCCAACATGCTGTCGATCGGCGCGCGTGTTGTTGGCACTGGATTGGCGCTGGATATTGTCGATGCCTTTCTGAGCACCGAATTCGAAGGCGGCCGGCACGCGAAACGCGTGGCAATGATCGAATCCTAAGTCATTACGGATGGCCCGCTGGGAACGGCAGGTCAGGAGATGTCCCAGTCGTCCTCGTGGGCAACTTCCCCGATCGCGGTCCATGCCACGCGGATCCGGGCGATTCGGGTGTCCGACCACGTCCGGAACACCGCATCAAAGCCCGTGGTTGTAACATTTTCGGACAGCAGCTCGGCGCGCAAAGCCGATGAGGTATCGACATCCCACAAGGACACTCCAATCTGCACGACGGGCGGGGTGCGGAAGGGTTGGCTGAAGGTGACGGGCCGGCGTCGTTCCCGCGGCCCCTCGCCCGTCCACATGTCTCCACCATCTGCGAATTCCGAGAACAGAACCTCTTCACCTCGGTCAATTCCGATGGGGTGGGTCAAGAATTTCTTCATTGCGCATCAATTCCTATGAATTTCCGCAACTTATCCTGACCTTTCGGCGAAATCACGACAAAAAACGGCCCCGCAACAGCAGGGCCGTTTCCAATTCTGACAGCACATCAGCCGTTACAGGCTCATATGCGTTCCCAGCGCTTCCATGTCGGCCAGCAGCTTGGCTGCCTCGTCGACAATGGTCTGTTCGCCGTTTTCCTTAGCCGCCTCGTGCGAGGCGCGAGCCTCGGCAATCAGCTCGTCCAGATGGGTGCGGGTCACTTCGTCAACCGGGATGGCCTTTTCGGCCAGCACCGACAGAGCATCGCCGTTGATCTGGGCAAACCCGCCGGTGACCAGGTATTCGCTGGTCCCTTCGGGCGCTTCGACCTTCAGGATGCCCGGACGCAGCGTGGTAATGGTGGGGGCATGATCGGGCATCGCCGTCATGTCCCCGTCCGCACCGGGAATCTGGACCGCGCTGGCCTGAAGCGAAGCAAGGCTCCGCTCCGGGCTGACGAGGTCGAATTGCATCGTGTTTGCCATCGGGGATACTCCTTAGGCAGCTGCTGCGGCCATCTTCTCGGCTTTGGCGATCACTTCGTCGATGCCACCAACCATCAGGAAGGCCGCTTCGGGCAGGTGGTCGAATTCGCCGGCCACGACACGCTCGAACGAGTCGATGGTGACTTCCAGCGGAACCTGCACACCCGGCGAACCGGTGAAGACTTCGGCCACGTCGAACGGCTGCGACAGGAAGCGCTCGATCTTGCGGGCGCGGGCCACGGTCAACTTGTCCTCTTCCGACAGTTCGTCCATGCCGAGGATGGCGATGATGTCCTGCAGCGACTTGTAGCGCTGGAGAATCTGCTGAACGTCGGTCGCAACCTTGTAGTGACGCTCGCCGACGATGGCCGGGTCAAGCAGGCGCGAGGTCGAGTCGAGCGGGTCCACGGCCGGGTAGATACCCTTTTCCGAAATCGCTCGGTTCAGAACGGTGGTTGCGTCCAGGTGGGCGAACGAGGTTGCCGGCGCAGGGTCGGTCAGGTCGTCCGCAGGCACGTAGATCGCCTGCACCGAGGTGATCGAGCCCTTCTTGGTCGAGGTGATGCGTTCCTGCAGGGCGCCCATGTCGGTGGCCAGCGTCGGCTGGTAGCCCACCGCCGAAGGAATACGACCCAGCAGAGCCGACACCTCGGAACCCGCCTGCGTGAAGCGGAAGATGTTGTCGACGAAGAACAGAACGTCGGTACCGGACTGGTCGCGGAACTGCTCGGCCAGGGTCAGGCCGGTCAGAGCAACACGGGCACGCGCCCCCGGAGGTTCGTTCATCTGACCGTAGACCAGGGCCACCTGGCTTTCCGACAGGTTGTCGGGCTTGATGACGTTCGATTCGATCATCTCGTGGTACAGGTCGTTCCCTTCACGGGTCCGTTCACCAACACCCGCGAACACCGAGAAACCCGAGTGCACTTTTGCGATGTTGTTGATCAGTTCCATGATCAGAACGGTTTTACCAACGCCGGCGCCGCCGAACAGGCCGATCTTACCGCCTTTGGCGTAGGGGGCCAGCAGGTCGACAACCTTGATGCCGGTGACCAGAACTTCCGACTCGGTCGATTGTTCGTCGAAGGTCGGCGCGGGCTGGTGGATCGCGCGGGCCTCAGACGCTTCAACCGGACCTTTTTCGTCGATCGGTTCACCGACCACGTTCAGGATGCGGCCCAGGGTGGCGTTGCCAACCGGAACCGAGATCGGTGCGCCGGTGTCAGTCACGGCTTCGCCGCGGACCAGACCTTCGGTCGCGTCCATCGCGATGGTACGGACGGTGTTTTCACCCAGGTGCTGAGCAACTTCCAACACCAGGCGCTTGCCATTGTTGGTAGTTTCCAGCGCGTTCAGAATTTCAGGCAGCTGATCTTCGAAGTGCACGTCGACGACGGCCCCGATGATCTGTGTGACTTTGCCTTTTGCATTCGCCATGTTTCGTCTCCGGTTTTCTTACAGCGCTTCGGCGCCGGAAATAATTTCAATCAGCTCGTTGGTGATCACGGCCTGACGCGAGCGGTTGAACTGGATCGTCAGCTTGTCGATCATCTCGCCCGCATTGCGTGTCGCGTTGTCCATCGCGGACATCCGTGCACCCTGTTCAGACGCACCGTTTTCGAGCAGAGCCGAGAAGATCGCTGTCGCGACCCCCTTGGGCAGCAGGTCGGCCAGGATGGCCTCTTCGCTGGGCTCGTAGTCGAAGATGGCACCGCTGTCGTCACCCGTCGCTTCGTCTTCGAACGAGGCGGGGATTACCTGCTGTGCCGTCGGAATCTGGGTCACAACGTTGACGAACTTCGAGTAGAAGATCGTGGCAACATCGAACTCACCCCCGTCAAAGCGGGACAGGATGTCCTTCGCGATGTCCTGCGCGTTGGTGTAACCAATGCGTTTTACTTCGCTCAGGTCGACATGACCGACGAACAGATCGCCCAGATCACGCTTGAGCGCGTCGCGGCCTTTCTTGCCGACGGTCAGAACCTTGACCGTCTTGCCTTTGAGGCGCAGCTCTTCCGCCTTCTGGCGGGCCAGCTTGGCGATGTTCGAGTTGAAGCCGCCACACAGGCCGCGTTCAGCTGTCATCACGACCAGCAGATGGACATCATCACTGCCCGTACCACGGAGCAGCTTGGGGGCGCTATCGCTGCCCCCGACCGACGCCGCCAGCCCCGCCATCACGGCATTGAACCGCTCGGCATAGGGGCGCGAGGCTTCGGCAGATTCCTGGGCGCGGCGCAGTTTTGCAGCCGCGACCATCTGCATGGCCTTGGTGATCTTGCGGGTCGATTTGACCGACTCGATCCTGTTTTTAAGGTCCTTTAGACTTGGCATCGCCGCGTCTCCTTAAGCGAAGGTTGCGGCGTATTCGTCCAGCGCAGCCTTGATCTTGTCGGCAGCCTCGCCCTTGATCTTGGGATCTTCGTCGGTGATCCACTGCAGCAGATCGGCATGCTTACCGCGCAGATGCGCCAGCAGACCAGCCTCATAGCGGCCAACGTCCGAAACGTCGATCTTGTCGAGATAGCCGTTGGTGCCGGCGAAGATCACGCACACGATTTCCGCGTTGGTCAGCGGCGAGTACTGCGGCTGCTTCATCAGCTCGGTCAGACGCGCACCGCGGTTCAGCAGCTGCTGGGTTGCGGCGTCGAGGTCAGAACCGAACTGCGCAAATGCAGCCATTTCGCGGTACTGGGCCAGTTCCAGTTTCACCGGACCAGCAACCGACTTCATCGCGTTGGTCTGAGCCGACGAACCCACGCGCGAAACCGACAGACCGGTGTTCACGGCGGGGCGGATGCCCTGATAGAACAGCTCGGTTTCCAGGAAGATCTGGCCGTCGGTGATCGAGATCACGTTGGTCGGAATAAAGGCCGACACGTCGCCGCCCTGGGTTTCAATGACCGGCAGAGCGGTCAGCGAACCGGCGCCGAAGTCTTCGTTCAGCTTGGCCGAACGCTCCAGCAGGCGCGAGTGCAGGTAGAAAACGTCACCCGGATAGGCTTCGCGGCCCGGCGGACGGCGCAGCAGCAGCGACATCTGACGATAGGCGACGGCCTGCTTGGAAAGGTCATCATAGATGATCAGAGCGTGGCGGCCGTTGTCACGGAAGTATTCAGCCATCGCGGTTGCGGCATAAGGTGCCAGGAACTGCATCGGCGCCGGGTCGGACGCGGTTGCGGCCACGACGATCGAGTATTCGATGGCGCCGGATTCTTCCAGTTTCTTCACCAGCTGAGCAACGGTCGAACGCTTCTGGCCGATGGCCACGTAGACGCAGTACAGCTTCTTCGATTCATCGTCGCCAGCGGCTTCGTTGTAGACCTTCTGGTTCAGGATGGTGTCCAGAGCCACAGCGGTCTTGCCGGTCTGACGGTCGCCGATGATCAGCTCACGCTGGCCACGGCCGATCGGGATCATCGCGTCAACCGACTTCAGGCCGGTCGCCATCGGCTCATGCACCGACTTACGCGGGATGATGCCCGGCGCCTTGACGTCTGCGACGCCGCGCTGCTTGGCATTGATCGGGCCTTTGCCGTCCAGCGGGTTGCCCAGACCGTCAACAACGCGGCCCAACAGTTCGTCACCAACCGGAACGTCCACGATCGAGTTGGTGCGCTTGACAGTGTCACCTTCCTTGATGTCACGGTCCGAGCCGAAGATCACGACACCGACGTTGTCGGCTTCGAGGTTCAGCGCCATGCCCATGATGCCGCCGGGGAACTCGACCATCTCACCCGCCTGCACATTGTCCAGGCCGTAAACACGGGCAATACCGTCACCGACGCTCAGCACGCGGCCGATTTCGGCCACCTCTGCTTCTTGACCAAAATTCTTGATCTGGTCTTTCAGGATTGCAGAAATCTCTGCGGCTTGGATACCCATTTATCCGACCTCTTTCATTGCATTCTGTAGGGAGTTGAGCTTGGAGCGGATCGAACTGTCGATCATCTGCGAGCCCACTTTGACGACAAGACCACCGATGAGGCTTTCATCGACGGTCGCATTGATGGTCACGTCCTTGCCTACGCGCTCGGACAGTGTCTTGGACAGTTTTTCCAGCTGGGTCTTGGTCAGCGCCTTGGCCGAGGCAACTTCGGCAGTCACTTCGCCGCGCTCGTCGGCCAGCATTTCGCGCAGAACCTTGATCAGCTGTGGCAGCACGAACAGACGGCGCTTCTGCGCCATCAGAGCCAGCGTGTTGCGCATGATCGGGTGCAGGCCCATCTTGTCGGCCACGGCGGTGATGGCCGCCTGCTGGTCGGCCCGGGAGATCAGCGGCGAAGAGATCACCTCGCGCAGGTCCGCGCTTTCACTCAATGCAGCCGAAAGGTCATTGATGCCGGTTTCCAGACCTGCAAGGTCCTTGTTCTCTTTTGCGATCTCGAAGATCGCCGTTGCATAGCGTTTGGCTATGCCCGTCGAAATCGAAGCTGGTTCGGACACGTCCACCCTTCCGATATTTTAGGCCCCGATTTCGCGTGTGGCAGCTGAACCGGGGGCGTGAGGAAACCCCGTCCTGAAAGGGCGGGGATCAAAATCACCGGGGATGTAGCAGAGCCTAAGCCACCTAGCAATATGTTATGCCGGGCTCAGCTTTATCCACAAAATCTTTCTTTTCAATTGGTTACGGAAACTGCGACGGTTTGAACCCATTCGCCGGCGTGAAAAATGTTACCAAGTTGCCTGTTTTAGCGATTCCTGTGGCCTTTTTCCCTCATGTTTCCGGGAATCCCGCGCTTGTGGATGCGCGCCAGTTCACGCCGGCTTCAGCAATCCGTCCAACGCTTTGATGGGGCGTTTTTCAGCATCCTTGGTCACGCTGCCGCTTGGTGGCCGCACGAGCTTGCTGGCTTCGACCATCAGAACACCACCGGCCATGATGGTCGGGATCCGTTGCCCTGTCTTTTCGATCAACCCACCCGAGCGCAGCCAGAACCGCCGGAACGAGGGCGGCAGGTAAAGCGCGGAACAGTGCATCTCGGGCACGAAATGATGTGCGCGCAACTGGTTCTCCAACTGGGTTGCCGAATACGGATGTCCGTAACCAAAGGGCGTTCGGTCGGTTCGGGACCAAAGCCCGGCCCGATTGGGAACGACGAACACCGCCCGACCTCCCGGCCCCAGAACACGCCAGCATTCTTCAAGCAGTTGACTAGGCCGTTCCGAGGTCTCGAGCCCGTGCATGACCACCAGCTTGTCCACATGACCGGTTTCGATCGGCCATCGGGTTTCCTCGGTCAGCACCGACACGTTCTGCATACCGGCGGGCCAAGGCATCACCCCTTGCGGTCCGGGCATCAGGCCGATGACACGCCGCGCGTCCGCAAGATAAGGGCGCAACAGAGGCACCGCAAAGCCGAATCCGGCCACCGTCTGGCCCTTGGCCTCGGGCCACAGTTCGATCAGCCGGCCACGAATGGCAGCCTGCGCCGCACGCCCCAGCGTGCTGCGGTAGTAGAAGTTCCTAAGATCCTGCACATCAAGATGCATTGCAGATACCCGATCGATCGGCTTAGCTGAGCGCAGTCTAGCAACGAAAGGGCAAAAGGCCATGCCTCTTGAGATCGTCACCATCCCCTGTCTCAGCGACAACTATGCTTTTCTGGCACATGACCATGCAAGCGGACAGACAGCCCTGGTCGACGCTCCGGAGGCCGGACCCATTCTGGCCGAATTGACCGCACGCGGCTGGCGCCTGAGCCATGTCCTTCTGACCCATCACCACTGGGATCACGTCGACGGCTTGCCGGGCATCCTCGAGCAGCACCCAGCACAGGTGATTGGTGCGGCGGCCGACGTTCACCGGCTTCCTCCCCTCGACAAACAGGTGGCTGACGGTGACCGGTTCGAGATTGGGGGCGAACCCGTCGAGGTTCTGGATGTCTCGGGGCACACGGTGGGACATGTGGCGTATTACTTGCCCAAAAGCGCGGTGGTGTTCACGGCCGACAGCCTGATGGCGCTGGGATGCGGCCGCTTGTTCGAAGGAGACGCAGCGCAAATGTGGACCTCGCTTTCGAAACTCGCGGCTTTGCCCGACGAGACGTCGGTCTGCTCGGGTCACGAATACACCCAGTCAAACGCACGATTTGCGGTAACCATCGATCCTGACAACACAGCGCTGCAGCAACGGGTGCATGAGATCGATCAGGCTCGGGCAGAGGGTCGCGCGACCGTGCCGTCAAATCTGGGCGTGGAAAAGGCGACCAATCCGTTCCTGCGCGCGACTGATCCCAAGATTCAGGCACAGCTTGGAATGGTGGGGGCTGACCCGGTCGCCGTTTTTGCCGAGATCCGGGGTAGAAAAGACCGCTTCTGATGCCTAATTGGACTTCTTCACGGCCACGGTCACGTTAAATGTGACTGTCAAGTGAAAGAAAACCCTTGAAGCCGCGCCATGATCAACCAAACTCTAATAGTATGAGGTCATGGTTGGGATGGGGATCCGGCCAATACTCGAACCCCTTCCGGCCCAATACAGAGGAGCACCCGCGTGCCTTCATTCTCGAGCACACTGGAACAAGCCATTCACGCGGCCCTGGCGGCTGCAAACGAACGGCGTCATGAATTCGCAACGCTGGAGCATCTGCTGCTGGCGCTGCTGGAAGAACCCGATGCGGTGCGCGTCATGAAGGCGTGCAGCGTGGATCTGGACGAATTGCGCAGCTCTCTGGTCGAGTTCATCGACGAGGATCTGTCCAATCTGGTGACAGACATCGACGGGTCCGAAGCCGTACCGACAGCTGCGTTCCAGCGTGTTATCCAGCGCGCCGCGATCCATGTGCAAAGCTCGGGCCGGACCGAGGTGACCGGAGCGAATGTTCTGGTGGCCATCTTTGCCGAACGGGAAAGCAACGCTGCATATTTCCTGCAAGAGCAGGACATGACGCGGTATGACGCGGTGAATTTCATCGCCCACGGCGTCGCCAAAGACCCGGCGTTTGGTGAAAATCGTCCGGTGACCGGCGCCGATCAGGGTGAAGAGGAAGCGCAGAACGCCTCCGGTGAGGCCGACCAGAAGGAAAGCGCGTTGGGCAAGTATTGCGTGGACCTGAACGCCAAATCCCGCGCCGGCGACGTCGATCCGCTGATCGGTCGCGCCGACGAGGTCGAGCGCTGCATCCAGGTTCTGTGCCGCCGCCGTAAGAACAACCCGCTGCTGGTGGGTGATCCGGGCGTGGGCAAGACGGCGATTGCCGAAGGCTTGGCCTATAAGATCGTCCAAGGCGACGCGCCAGACGTTCTGGCCAACACCACCATCTATTCGCTGGACATGGGCGCATTGCTGGCCGGCACGCGCTATCGCGGCGACTTCGAAGAGCGGCTCAAGGCCGTGGTGACCGAGCTTGAGGATCACCCAGACGCCGTGCTGTTCATTGATGAGATTCACACCGTGATCGGTGCGGGTGCAACTTCGGGCGGCGCCATGGATGCCTCGAACCTGCTGAAACCTGCGTTGCAGGGCGGCAAGCTGCGCACCATGGGCTCGACCACCTACAAGGAGTTCCGCCAGCACTTCGAGAAAGACCGCGCGCTGTCGCGCCGGTTCCAGAAGATCGACGTGAACGAACCCTCGGTCGAGGACAGCGTGAAGATCCTGCGCGGTCTCAAGCCCTATTTCGAAGAGCATCACGACATCAAATACACCGCCGACGCGATCAAGACCGCGGTCGAGCTGTCTGCGCGTTACATCAACGACCGCAAACTGCCTGATAAGGCGATCGACGTGATCGACGAGGCCGGTGCGGCCCAGCATCTTGTGGCCGAAAGCAAGCGGCGCAAGACCATCGGCGTCAAGGAGATCGAGGCCGTGGTGGCCAAGATCGCGCGCATTCCGCCGAAGAATGTCACCAAGGACGATGCCGAGGTTCTGAAGGACCTTGAGAACTCGTTGAAACGGGTGGTGTTCGGGCAGGACCAGGCAATCGAGGCTCTGTCCAGCGCAATCAAGCTGGCACGGGCCGGTCTGCGCGAGCCGGAAAAACCGATCGGAAACTACCTGTTCGCCGGCCCGACCGGTGTGGGCAAAACCGAGGTCGCCAAGCAACTGGCCGATACACTCGGCGTGGAACTGCTGCGCTTCGACATGTCGGAATACATGGAGAAACACGCGGTCAGCCGTCTGATCGGTGCGCCTCCGGGCTATGTCGGCTTCGATCAGGGCGGACTGCTGACTGACGGCGTTGACCAGCACCCGCATTGCGTGCTGCTGCTGGACGAGATCGAGAAGGCGCACCCGGATGTGTTTAACATCCTGCTGCAGGTGATGGACCACGGCGAGCTGACCGATCACAACGGCCGGACGGTGAACTTCCGCAATGTGGTGTTGA
Source organism: Ruegeria arenilitoris (assembly GCF_013032855.1). Classification (GTDB taxonomy): domain Bacteria; phylum Pseudomonadota; class Alphaproteobacteria; order Rhodobacterales; family Rhodobacteraceae; genus Ruegeria; species Ruegeria arenilitoris. The sequence continues at coordinate 896,461 of NZ_WQDA01000001.1, read as the reverse complement.
TCATGACCTCGAACGCGGGCGCGCAGGAACAGGCCAAGGCCGCAATCGGCTTTGCCCGCGACCGGCGTGAGGGTGAAGATACCGCCGCGATCGAACGGATGTTCACCCCTGAATTCCGCAACCGTCTGGACGCGGTGATCTCGTTCGCCCCGCTGCCGAAAGAGGTCATCCTGCAGGTGGTCGAGAAGTTCGTCCTGCAGCTTGAGGCGCAACTGCTGGATCGTGGCGTTACCATCGACCTGACCCCGAAAGCTGCCGAGTGGCTGGCCGACAAGGGTTATGACGACAAGATGGGCGCACGGCCTCTGGGCCGGGTCATCCAGGAGCACATCAAGAAACCGTTGGCCGAAGAACTGCTGTTCGGAAAGCTGGCCAAGGGTGGTGTTGTGCGGGTCTCGGTCAAGAGAGGCGATCTGGATCTCGAGATTATCGGCCCCGACAATCCGCGGATCTCGGGCGACAAGCCGCCGCTGCTGACCGCGGACTAGACCTCGGTTCAATCAAAAAAGTCTCGTCGCCCGGCAGTCAGTTCTGCCGGGCGATTTCTTGAGAGACCGCCCCCTCTCCCGCCAGTATTCGCCAAAAAGAAAGTTCCCAGCGACGGAAACCGCTGCGCGCCACGTTTCAGACCAAAGCCTTTGGAGTGGAGCAGCGCAGTGTCCAGAAAAATCGCCGTCATTTGGAGCATCGCCTTCGCGGCCTCGGTCGTCGGCGTAATCGCCTCTGCCCAGCATCGGTTTCGCTTTCATGACGAAACCCGTGCGGAACCGTTGAACCTGGAACCGGCGACCGTCGACCCAGGCGTCAACAGGTCAGAGATCACCGAACAAGGCCGCGCCTTGTCGATTACCGGCAATGGCATCCCCAATCATCTGGTCGGTCGCTTTCCGAACAAAGGCAACCCGCATCAAATCGCCGAGCAGTCGGTCAAGTTGAACCTGCCGGCCGTTCCGAGGGCGAATGCAACCCCGACGCCTCTGCGCATGGGGTGGAATTTTGGCGTGTCCCTGACTGGGGTCGTCTTTGACCCACTGGCCGCTGAATTCTGGCACGGCGATCCCCGGTCGGGCTGGTCCTACAATGCCTTGGGCGGCGCGATCGCCCTTGGACTCGATGCCAATTTCGCGCATGTCCAACCAAACGGAAAATATCACTACCACGGGGTTCCGACCGGCCTGATCGAAATGCAGGGCTGGTCACCGAAAAAACACTCTCCGTTGATCGGATATGCAGCGGACGGGTTTCCGATTTACGCCCGAACCGGTTTGGTAGGCGGCAAGGTCACGCAAATGACCTCTTCCTACCGGCTGAAGGCCGGACAGCGCCCGGGCGGCGCCGCTCCTGACGGACGACATGATGGAACGTTCAACGAAGACTACGAGTTCGTGGCGGGGCTTGGAACGCTCGATGAATGCAATGGCGCCATGACCGTTTCGACCGAGTTTCCTTCGGGCACCTACGCGTATTTTCTGACCGATGACTACCCGGTTGTTCCACGCTGTTTTGCGGGCACACCCGATCCCAGCTTCCGCTTCGGGCCGCGCTGACACTGGCTTAGCGTTCGGTCAGCTTCAATTCGATGCGACGGTTCTTTGCCCGCGCTTCCGGAGTGTCCGCCGTATCGACAGGTTGAAACTCTCCAAATCCGTTTGCTGACAGACGTTCCGGCGGAATGCCCAACTGTTCGACCATGTAGCGCACGACCGACAGCGCCCGCCCTTGGCTGAGCTCCCAATTGTCTCGATACCGTCCTGTTCCGTTCAGCGGGATATTGTCCGTGTGACCGTCGACCCGGATGACCCAGTTCAATTCGGGCGGAATGTCCGCCGCAATCCCACTCAGAATGCCCGCCACTTTCGCGACCTCGCGCCGGCCATCCTCGGACAGAACCGCCGAACCGGGTGGGAACAGCACCTCGGACGAGAATACGAAGCGGTCGCCCTCGATCCGAACGCCTTCCTGGTTGCCCAGTACGTCGCGCAGGCGACCAAAGAACTCGGAGCGGTACCGCTGCAGGTCTTCGGCCTGTGCCGTAAGTTCCTGATTCTGGCCGGCCAGTTTCTCGGCCTCGGCCTCCAGGCGGACGCGTTCGGCCTCTTCCAACAAGCGGCGGCGCCGTTCTTCGGAAGCGGCCCGGGCAAGGGCCGCGTTCAGGTCCTGACCAAGGGTCTGAATTTGCACCTCGGCCTCGGCATTCCTGTCCTTGTAGTCATCCAGCAGCGCCTGCAACGACCCCAATTGGCCGCGCAATGCGGCGATCTGCTGGTTCAACAGGGCCGTCTGGCGTTGCGCCTTGGCGGAAAGAGCCTTTTCGGTGGCGATCGTTTCCCGGGCAACGGCAAGCAAGGCGTCACGCTGCTCGGCCAGCGTCCGCTGGCTTTCGGCCTCGGCCTCGGCTTCGGTTCGCGCCGCAAGGGCTGCTTCAAGCTGAGCCTTGAGCTCCTCGTCATTCAACTCACCGAATTGCCGCTCAAGCTCGGCTTTGGCCGTCTGAGCGGCGGCCAACAGTGTAAGTGTTTCCTCGGCCTTCTTGCGCTGCTCTTCCAGTGCCAGGGTCATGGCCGTCAATTCGGCATCCGCATTCTGCAGTCTGTTGCGCAGCGCCTCAGCGGCAGCAGCCTCGGCGACGCGTGCGGCTTCCTCCTCGGACAGTTGGCTTTGCAATTCCGCGATCTGGGCCGCGCGGGCGCTGTCCGCTTGCTCAAGGTCAGCTACCAAGGCCTCCAACGCTTCGCGGCGTGCAGCCGCCAGCCGTGCAGCCTCGGCCTGGGCATCCACCTCCGCACGGGTTTGGGCCAAGGCTAGGTTCAATGCCTCCTGCTCGGACAGCAGTTGCTCGCGTTGGGATTCCAATTCGGCAATATCGCCCTGCGCACGCGCCTGATCAGCCAAAAGCGCGGCGACTTGCGCTTCGAACCCTGTGATACGAATCTGCGCCTCTTCCAACTCGGCCGCGCGCTGGTCACGCTCCGAGGTGAGTGACGAGATCAAGGCCTGCGCCTGGCTCAGATCTTCTTCGGCCTGCGACAGCGTGGTGTTCAGTGCCCCCAACCGGGCCTGCAGGCGGCTGTTCTCGCGCTCTTCCAGGCCCAAAGCATCCGCAAGGGCGGCCACTTCGTCCGACAGGGCCGTTAATTCGTCTTCCTGTCCGGAGATGGTTTCGCGCAGCACGAACTGCACGACCATGAAAATGGTCAGCACAAAGGTCATGACCATAAGCAGCCCCGTGATCGCATCAACGAAGCCGGGCCAGACCGAGCCCTGGAAACGCTGACCGGTTCGACGAGACAGGGCCATGTGTTATTCTCCGCCCGGTGTATGGCGCGCCGCCCCGCGCGGAAGCGTCAGCGCCTTGACCAGCAGTTCGAAATCCTTGCGCAGTTCGTTCATGCTGTCCTGGCGACCGGCCGAGATTTCTTCGAGAATGCGCAGAAGCTGCACGTCCATCGACCGCAGCCGCATCCGGCTTTCGGCGTCGATCCCCTCGCCCGCACCATGTTCACGCATGTGATCCAGTAGCGCGTCCTGCCCCAACGCGATCCGCTCAAGCGCGGCGGTGACCCCTTCGGTTTCCGCCTGTCGCTGGTTCATGTCCGCGATGACATCGACCAATGCACCCAGCTTGGCCGATACCTCGGCGCGATCCGACTCTTGGGCCGCGAACAGATCCTGCAGCGCGTCCATCTGCTCGGACATGGCATCAAGGACCGGGGTCAGCACCGCCAGTTCCGCACCACCTTCGTCTCCGGCGGCAAATCCGACGCGCGTGATCGACGACAGCCATTCCTCAAGCTCACGGTAGAAACGGTTCTGCCCGTGGCCGGCGAACAGTTCGAGCAAACCCACGATCAGCGATCCGGCAAGCCCCAACAGAGAGGACCCGAACGCCACGCCCATGCCTTGCAGCTGGGATTCGAGGCCACTCATCAGGCGATTGAATACGGCCAGGCCTTCTTCGCCCTCTTGGGGGTTCAGGCTGCGAATGGTGTCGACAATTGCAGGAACCGTTGTTGCCAAGCCGAAGAATGTGCCCAGAAGACCCAGATAGATCAGTACGTTGGTGATGTAACGGGTGAATTCCCGCTCTTCCTCGACCCGTTCCGCGACCGAATCCAGGATCGATCGGGTCGATGTCGAGCTGATCTGCGATTTCGCCCCGCGTGCGCGAAGCAGCGACGCCAATGGTGCCAACAGCTGCGGTGTACGAGCATCTTCGCGCACGACGCCGCTCACGAACGCTTCGATCCAGCGAACCGAACCGATCAACTGGGTCACCTGATAGAAACAGGCCACCACGCCGATGAAAAAGACCAGCAGGATGAATCCGTTCAGATAGGGGTTGGCATAAAAAACCGGCAGCACGTAAGGCAGTGCCATGAACACGCCCAGGCCCGACAGCCCGATGGCGATCAGCATCATCACGATTTGACGGATCGGTTGCGAGAAATGCGGTCTCGCGCCCTGCTGTACATGCGCCATGCGCGTCTTTCCCGGTTTTGCCTGCTCTGAGGCGAATCTATCGAAAATCTGGTGGCAAGGCCAAGGGTTTATGCGGTCAGGCTGCGCACACGTTGCGCCAACCACTCAAGATCCGGGTCGTGCAACCCGATCTCGGACAGGTGTTCAGCGGTATTGTAAAGATACTCGGGGTTGGGGCCGCGGCCGCCCACGGCCTGCGCGATGATTTGCGCCTGCTCCTCCAGCGGCAGACCCCCGCAATACTGCACGTGGTCGGGATCGATCACATAGGTCACTGCCGTCACCGTCTGGCCGCTGTCCAGATGCACATCCAGCATCTTCTCCACGTAGGCGGACGAGATCAGTTCACGCTCGCGCAGTTCCTCGAGGGTGCGGTCCTCATGGCCTGGATCGACCGCCAGCGCCAAGCCCTTGCAATGGGCATCCGGGTGTTCGTCCAAAGCCAAGACAAGTCCGGGGTTCTCCTCGGTTCCGCGGTGATGGATCGACCGCATGCAGAATGACCGCGCATAGCCGTGAAGTGTAGCCTGCTCGCGCCGGGCCACCGGAAAGCCCGGATTCCACAACAGCGACCCGTATCCGAATACCCACATCGTCATAGTTCTGGTCCTTGCCCGTTTAGGCCTATAAACATCAATTCCAAGGCAGGAAAAAGGGCCATTTGCGATGCGCCGACTGGTACGAGTGTTCATATTTCTGGCCATCCTCTGGGGCGGGTATTGGGCCATAGCCGGGTATGGGCTGCGCAGCGCCATCACCGGTTGGTTCGCGCATCAGCAGGATCTTGGATGGCAGGCCGACTATTCCGACGTGGAAATCGCCGGATTTCCGCTGCACCACGTGACCCGCCTGAACAGTGTAGCGCTGGCCGATCCGGTGAACGGCACAGCCTGGAGCGCGGATTGGATCGAATTCGAAAGCCCCGCAATCTGGCCCGGACGACAGATCTTGCGCTTTGCGGATACGCCGCAGCGGCTATCCTATTTCGACCAGACCGCAATCATCCTGGCCGACAGCCTTCAGGCGGAACTGAATCTGCGTCCGGGCGTCGCGCTGGAGTTGGAGAAGATGGCCCTGACATCGGGCAACTGGTCGGTGACCCAGGACGGAACCGACATGGCTGCCGGTCAGTCACTTGCCCTGGTCATGGAACAAGGCACCCAGCCCGAGAGCTATGCGATCGGGGTCAGTTCGGATGCCTTCACGCCCGGTGAAGACCTGCGCGCGCTGATGCGAACGGCTGCTTCGCTGCCCCAAGCCTTCGAGACACTCGAACTGGACATAAATGTCACGTTCGACAAAACCTGGGACCGCTCCGCGCTGGAAGAACGTCGCCCCCAACCTCGGTTGATCGACCTGCATCTGGCCGAGGTGCAATGGGGCGAATTGCGTCTGTTTGCAACCGGCGAACTGGAAGTTGATGACCAGGGCATCCCGGTCGGAGAGATTGCGGTCAAAGCCGAGAACTGGCGTGACATGATTGCTATGGCCAATGCTGCAGGTGCCCTGCCCGATCAGGCCGTTGATCCGGTCACACGGGCGTTGAACCTGCTGGCCGGTCTGGGGGGCAACCCCAACGCGCTGGACTTGCAGCTGAATTTCCGCGACGGGTTCGTGGCTTTGGGACCGTTGCCACTAGGGCACGCGCCACGGCTTTTTCTACGTTGAAGCGGTGATCTACCTTTCCATAATGTTGAAACAATTCAAGGTTCGCTGGGGGATACAATGGGACTAAGGACCTCGCTTGCTAGAGCAATCTCAAGGCTGTTGCTGCAAAACAAAAAGACAAGGCGAGAGATACTTCGAAACCTCTACGAGAATGATGTCCTTGTGTACCGCAAGCTGGTCGATCATTTCTTGATCTACTATCCTCATGACGTAATCGGGGAAAGCATTTCAGCACACGGTGAATTCAGCCGGACCTCGGTCAGGAAGCTTCGAGACTTTCTCAAGCGATCCGATCATCCGATAACCGATGGCTCGGTGCTGGAAATCGGTGCCAATATAGGGACTCACACGATATACTTTTTTAAGGACATAAAGGCACGACATGTCGTTGCGGTCGAGCCGGATCCAGAGAACTATGAAATCCTGAGCCAAAATATCAAGTTGAACGGGTTGGAGGATTACGTGTCGCTAATAAAGCTTGGTGCGTCCAACAAACCTGGCCAGTTGCCATTCAACAAAAACTCGCTCAATCGCGGCGGCTCACACTTCGGAGATTCATCGGAATCTGCGATAAATGTCGATGTCACAACCGTGGACGAGATTTTCAAGACAAACCAAAAGAAACTGCAAGACCTCAAGTTGATCTGGATCGATGTGGAAGGCCATGAACTACAAGTTCTGGAGGGCGCCCAAGAGACGATCCAAACTCAGAAACCAACTGTGTTTATGGAATATACCCCGCATGCGGATCAGTTTCGCAACGCAAGGTTGGGAGATATACTGTTCAAAAATTTCGAAGCGGTATTCGATTTCCGCAATTTAAACGAATCGCTGACACCTGAAACGTTCGGAAAAATTTCTTCCGCCACCGATTTGCTGGCGATTCACACAGGCAACACAGAACAAAGCAATTATTTGAGAACATAGCCGATTTTTGGGCATTGCTAGTACTGGCCACCGAACCTTAGCGGCAGTAGGGTCCGCTGCGGTAACGGGCGGTATCGAGGTGGAAATGGTTCTGATGATAGCGGTCTGAATTCGGACCAAGAACCGTGCCGAAGGGCCCGCACGCTCCGCGCCAAATCTTGGTCAGCTGTTTCTTCGAGGGGTTCTTGCGCCAACCGTCCAGAACCGTCACCACCTCGCCATCGGCCATTTTGAACCCCGAGATATCAATGGCCCGACCCTTGCCATGTTCCGAGATCCTGGCACCTTTCCGGTTGTTCCGGGTACGGCAAGCGTAATGCGCAGCAACCTGCAATTCGACAACTGGACCGCGCCGTTTGAACGTCGGTTTGACGGTCTTGTCGACCCATTTGTTCAATGCGATCGCCGTGCCGCAATCCATCGTCGATGGGCGGCTGAGAACCACGCCTGACACCGATGTGATCTGGACGGCATCCTTGATCCCGCAGGCTTTGATCTTGCCGGGAACCGAGCCCACGGCCTTGCCCTGAATGGCGATGTCACCGCACACCGATCCTTTGCGCAGTTTTCGCTTTTTGAACAGGACTTGCTGTTCCAACGCCTCGGGCCGCAGATAGGGTTTGAGCGACGTATCCGGTCCAAGCAGCGGAAGGTCGGCCGGGCGCGCTGCCACGGCCAGCACCTGAGGGGATACGGGCCGCACCACGGGCCGCATCTTCGCTGGTACAGCGATCGGCGTCGCCGGACTTGCCGAGACATAAGCGACCCGCACCGGCTCTGCCGCCGGGGATGGCCGCGCAACCGGGACCAATGATGTGTCGGGGGCGGCAGCAAGGGCCGCGCCAGCCCAAACCACCGCAACCATCGACAGGGCTTTGCCTTTGATCAGTTTCATGACTTGGCCTTTACGCGCCCGAAATCGGGGGCATCGGTGTCCTGACCCGCGTCGATGATGCCGCGCCGTATTGCGCGTGTGTGGGTAAAGTAGTCGAACAGGTGCTGACCGTCGCCCGTGCGGATTGCGCGCTGCAGGGCAAACAGCTCTTCGGTGAAACGGCCGAGGATTTCCAGCGTCGCATCCTTGTTGGTCAGGAACACGTCGCGCCACATGGTCGGGTCCGAGGCCGCGATCCGGGTGAAATCGCGGAAACCGGCGGCCGAGTACTTGATGACCTCGGAGTCGGTGACGCGCCGCAGGTCGTCGGCGACGCCCACCATCGTGTAGGCGATCAGGTGCGGCGCGTGGCTGGTGACGGCCAGAACCAGATCGTGGTGATCGGCATCCATCTCGTCGACATTGGATCCCATCCCTTCCCACAAGGCGCGCAGGCGGGCGATGGCCTCGGGGTCAGACCCTTCGACCGGAACCAGCAGGCACCAGCGGTTGTCGAACAACTCGGCAAAGCCGGATTCTGGGCCGGAATGCTCGGTCCCGGCCAGCGGGTGGGCGGGCACGAAATGCACGCCTTCAGGAATATGCGGGCCGACCTCCTCAATGACGTGCCGCTTGACCGAACCGACATCAGACACGGTTGCGCCGGGCTTGAGCACCGGCGCGATGTCCTTGGCGACGGCGCCCATCGCGCCCACCGGCACGCAGAGCACGACCAGATCGGCACCCTCTACCGCCTCTTGCGCGGTGTCGCAGACCCGGTCGCACAGACCGATGCGCCGCGCGGTGTCGCGGGTGGCCTCGGACCGGGCATAGCCGGTCACCTCGCCCGCCAAGCCGGCGCGCTTGATCGCCCAGTACATCGACGAGGCGATCAGACCCAAGCCGATCAGCGCCACGCGGTCATAGATCTGGCTCATGCGGCGCCCCCTTTGAACGCGGTGATGGCCGCAACCACGCGGCGGCAGGCCTTTTCGTCGCCCACGGTGATCCGCAGTGCGTTGGGCAGCTTGTAGCCCGCAACACGACGCACGATCAAACCTTTCGATTGCAGATAGGCGTCGCAGGCCTCGGCCTCGGCCTGATCAGCGAACCGCGCGAGGATGAAATTGGTGCAGGACGGATCGGACGGAACGCCGATCTTGGCCAGCTCGGCCGACAGCCATTCGCGCAGGCGCGCGTTTTCAGCCCGGCAGAACTCGACATATTCCACATCGGCCACGGCAGCCTCGGCCGCGGCGATGGCCGTCAGCGACAGGTTGAAGGGCTGGCGCACGCGGTTCAGCACGTCGATGATTTCGCGATGCGCATAGCCCCAGCCGACCCGCATCCCGCCCAGCCCGTAAATCTTCGAGAAGGTCCGGGTCATGATCACGTTGTCGAACCGGTCCACCAGACCGGCGCCGCCGTCAAATCCCGGCACGAATTCCGCATAGGCGCCATCCAGAACCATCAGGCAAGTCTGCGGCAGGCCCTCGGCCAGGCGCGTCAGCTCGGCGTCCGAGATCATGGTCGAGGTCGGATTGCCCGGGTTGGTCACGAACACGATCCGGGTGCGGTCGGTCACCGCGGCCAGGATCGCATCGACATCGATCTTGCGCTCGCGCTCGGGCACCTCGACCGGAGTCGCGCCGGCCATTCGGGCGATGATTGGATACATCGAGAAGCCGTGCTCGGTATGGATCACCTCGTCGCCCGGCCCGGCATAGGCCTGGGCCACGAATTGCAGCACCTCGTCACTCCCCACGCCACAAATGATCCGGTCGGGGTCCAGCCCGTGCCGCTCGCCGATCGCCGCGCGCAGGTTGTAGTGATCGGTCACCGGATAGCGATGCAGCATCGTGGCGCTGCCGCGCACGGCTTCGATCGCCTTGGGGCTGGGGCCAAAAGGGTTTTCGTTGGAACTCAGCTTGATGACGTTTTCCACGCCCTCGACATGCGACTGGCCGCCCTGATACAGCGCGATATCCATGATGCCGGGTTGCGGGGTGATCTTGTTCATGAGGGGCTCCGTTGGTTGCGCCCCTCATACAGGTCTCAAGGCCTTGGGAAAAGCGGCAATTCCGTCACGCCGCCTTGAAGCGGGCGGTTGCCGGATCGGCGGCGTAGAAAGGGGCGTATTCCTGCGTACGGCGCGACAGGTCGTTGACGCTGTCGATGATGAACTGAACCGTGTCCTCGGTCATCATGTACGAGAAGTTCAGCCGCACCCAACCCGGTTTCTTCATCTCTTCTCCGGCCGACAACGCCGCGTGCAGCGCCTCCGAGGCCGCCTTGTCGATGCCCAGCAGCCGATGCGCATAGGGGCCCGCGCAGGCACACCCGCCGCGCGCCTGAATGCCGTAGATGTCGCTGAGCATCCGTGTGAACAGCTGTTGGTGTACCGGCTGCCCGGTGTTGTCGCGCACCAGGAAGGAAAAGATCGGCAGGCGGTGAGGATGGTCCACCCCCAGCAGGGTCAGGTTCGGGTTGTCACGCCACCCATCCAGCGCCATGCGGTTGTACAACGCCTCGCGCCGGGCGATCTCGTCGGAACCCACGGCATCCTTGACGATAAAGGCCAGCGCCGCGCGGATATCTCCGATCACGTTCGGGGTTCCGGCCTCTTCGCGGGTGGCCAGATCGGTGCTGTAGTCGTGGCGCCAGGGCGAAACGAAGCTGACCGTGCCCCCGCCCGGCCAACTAGGACAGGTGCGGCGCACGGCGCTCTGGTTCACGACCAGAACACCCGAAGCCCCCGGCCCGCCCGGAAACTTGTGCGGAGACACGACGATGGCATCCTTGCGCGCATCGTCCGGCCCCATGTCCATCGGCAGGTAGGGCCCGCCCCCTGCGTAGTCCCAGACCGCGCGCGCCCCGTGCCGATTCAGCAGCCGCGTCACCGGATCAGGGTCGGTGATCACGCCCGTGACATTCGACGCCGCCGAAAATGACCCGATCACCAGATCCGAATCCGAATGCTCGATCAGCGCCTTCTCCAGCACCGCCATGTCCGGGCCGCCCTCGGGGCCTTCGGGGATCTCGATGACCTGCGCCTTGCTCTCGCGCCAGGGCAGGATGTTCGAATGGTGCTCATACGGGCCAATCAAGACAACCGGCCGGTCAGCCTCTTGCACTCCCATCAAACTGACCAGCCGGTTGAGTCCCGCAGTGGCACCGGACCCGGTGAAAATCACCGCGTCATCTCCCCTCGCGCCAACGATGCGGGCTATTTCCGCGCGCGCCTCGCGGCGCAGTCGCGTCATGTAGGAACCGCAATAGGAGGCCTCGGTGTGGCTGTTCGCATAGAAAGGCAAAACATGCTGGGCCACAAAATCCTCGACCTGCCGCAATGCGCGGCCCGAGGCAACGTAATCCGCGTACACAAGCGGCACGTCCCCATGCAGACCCGGGATCAGAACGTTCTCTCCGATCAGCCCGTCGCGCAGGGTCGAATTGTGAGTGGCGGCTTGGATTTCTGCACGAAAATGGGACAGGGTCATGTCATTGGCTCCATATTGCATTTCCAATATGATCTACTTGAGCCGAGTAATCTTCACTTATCTTTGCTTGATTTGTTAAAATTTTGGGTCATATGATCTGGAATGAATGAAAAAGTAGATCAAATTTACAAGCGCCTCCTGCGCGAACTGCAAAAAGATGCGACCCTTTCCCAGCGCGAACTGGCCGAGCGAGTCGGCCTGTCGCAAAACGCCTGCTGGCGGCGGTTAAAGGCGCTGAACGACGCAGGCGTCCTGACAGGGTCGACAGCCCGGATCGCACGCGAAAAACTGGGGCTGAACCTGGTGGTTTTCGTGATGCTGCGCACGCGTCACCACTCGGCCGAGTGGCTGCAGGCCTTTCGAAGCCATGTCCTAACCATTCCGGAAGTCGTAGATTTCCACCGGATCGGCGGCGACTACGACTATCAGCTACGGGTCGTGACGCAGGATATGGCGACCTATGACAAAGTCTATCAGCGCCTGATCGAGAAGGTCGAACTGGACAGCGTGACCTCGTATTTCGCGATGGAGGCGATCGCAGAAGACCGCCCTTTGCCGATCTGAGTGTGTGCCATGAAAAAGGGCCGTACCTTCGCAGGTACGGCCCTTTTTCTGAAACTGTCCGCGAAGATCAGTTCTTCGCGTAGAATTCGACGACCAGGTTCGGTTCCATCATGACCGGGTACGGCACGTCGCCCAGCGACGGGGTGCGCACGAAGGTCGCGGTCATCTTCGAGTGGTCAACTTCCAGGTAGTCCGGAACATCACGCTCGGCCAGGCCAACGGCTTCCAGAACGACGGCCAGTTGCTTGGACTTGTCGCGGACCTCGATCACGTCGCCTTCCTTGACGCGATAGCTGGGGATGTTCACCCGCTTGCCGTTCACCTTGACGTGGCCGTGGTTCACGAACTGACGTGCGGCGAACACTGTCGGCACGAATTTGGCGCGGTAAACAACAGCGTCCAGACGGCGCTCCAGCAGGCCGATCAGGTTTTCACCAGTGTCGCCGTTCACACGTACGGCTTCGGCGTAGATGCGGCGGAACTGCTTCTCGGTCAGGTCGCCGTAGTAGCCTTTCAGCTTCTGCTTGGCGCGAAGCTGCAGACCAAAGTCCGAAAGTTTGCCTTTGCGGCGCTGACCATGCTGGCCGGGGCCGTATTCACGACGGTTGACCGGGGATTTCGGGCGACCCCAGATGTTTTCGCCCATCCGGCGGTCGATTTTGTGCTTGGCAGACGTGCGTTTGGTCACGGCTGATCTCCTTCTTAAGGTCGAGGCCCTGATAGGCCACTATGAAGGGCGTTGTCCTCTTGAGGTTTCCCCCATGACAGGCATCCCCTTGCGAGGGCCACCAACACCAATGAAGCCGCGCTTATATCTACGGACAGACCAGAGTCAACACGCTGCGATGCGTGGACGACGAAATAGTTCCTAAGGAATGGGCCGTTTATTCAGCGGCGGTCGCCGTCATGTGCGGCGCAAGAACCAGCGTTTGCTCCGTTGACCTGCGATGCGTGGGGAAGGAAACAACGTTGCCCGCACCCGATTGGCTTGCGTCGGCATATTCTTCGACGGCGCACACCCAGAAGTCGTGACCCCGCGCGGGGCAGCCATTTTGGAACAGAAAAACCGCGTCTTTCTGACCCTCGACCAACGTCAACTCGGCCTCGTAGGTCTGCGCCCCATTCGTCAATGAGATAACTGCAAGCGTGGCGATCGGCTTCAGCGTTGCGGCTTCGGGGCCATGCCCGGCCAACGCCATCAACGCCTGATCATGTCCAGTCTGCACGGAATATTCCGCGTCACACTCCGGCGAGCGTGTCATGCACCCATGCCACGACCAAGACGCTCCAATGGCCAAATCTGCCACAGGCGCTGCTTCAAGCCCGTCAATTTCCGTCTGGGACCAAAATACTGCTACGCGACCGTTATACCCGGCTGTCATCTGCCCGCCCGACCTTTCAAACTCATCACCCCGTACATTAGCGGTGTATCAACGATGAATCCGGCGGAAAAGAGACGGAATTGCAGCTTTCACGAGAATGTTGCCGGAGAGTCAAATCAAATTGAGACTCCGGCGAAACACAATACAACTTTAACGACAGTTATGTGGCACTCGTCAACCGCATTTCGAGTGTCCGCAGCTGCGGCAGGTCATGCAGCCCTCGATCATCACCATGTCATACTGGCCGCAGGACGGGCAGGCCTTGCCGCGTGGGGCATCCATGTTGACCACCTGCGCCTGCGGGTCGGACTTCAGCCCCATCCCTTCCCCCTCAAGGAACCCGATCGCGATCATGTGCTGCTCGATCACGCCGCCGATGGCCGCCAGGATCGAGGGGATGTACTTGCCCTGCACCCAGGCCCCGCCGCGCGGGTCGAACACGGCCTTCAGTTCCTCGACCACGAAAGACACGTCGCCCCCGCGCCGGAACACGGCCGAGATCATCCGCGTCAACGCCAGCGTCCAAGCGTAATGCTCCATGTTCTTCGAGTTGATGAACACCTCGAACGGACGCCGCCGGCCACCGATGACGATGTCGTTGATCGTCAAATAGATCGCGTGTTCGCTGTCGGGCCATTTCAGCTTGTAGGTCGAACCCTCAAGCGATTGCGGCCGGTCCAGCGGTTCGGACATGTAGATCACGTCACCGCCGTCCACCTCGTGCGGGGCATCAGCGCTCTCGCCCGGCACCTTGTCGTCGCTTTCCGAGACGGTCAGAACCGAACCGGTCACGTCGTTCGGGCGATAGGTGGTGCAGCCTTTGCAGCCCTGATCCCAGGCCTGCATATACACATCCTTGAAGGCGTCGAACGAGATGTCCTCGGGGCAGTTGATCGTCTTCGAGATCGAGCTGTCGATCCATTTTTGGGCCGCTGCCTGCATCTTGACATGCTCGGCCGGGGTCAGGGTCTGGGCGTTCACGAAATAGTCGGGCAGCTCGACGTCTCCGAACTTGTCGCGCCACATCTGCACGGCATAGTCCACGACCTCTTCCTCGGTGCGCGACCCGTCTTTCTGCAGTACCTTGCGGGTGTAGGCATAGGCAAAGACCGGCTCGATCCCCGACGACACGTTACCCGCATACAGCGAGATCGTCCCGGTGGGTGCGATCGAGGTCAGCAGAGCATTGCGGATCCCATGCTCGCGGATGGCCTCGCGCACATCTTCATCCATCTGCTGCATGGTGCCGCTGGCCAGGTATTTCTCGGCATCGAACAGGGGAAAGGCCCCCTTTTCCCTGGCCAAGTCGACCGACGCCAGATACGCGGCGCGGGCGATCGCGTGCAACCAGCGCTCGGTCTGACGCGCCGCCTCGTCCGAGCCATAGCGCAGGCCCAGCATCAACAGAGCATCCGCCAGTCCGGTCACGCCCAAGCCGATGCGGCGCTTGGCCTGCGCCTCGGCGGCCTGCTGCGGCAGCGGGAATTTCGAGGCATCCACCACATTGTCCATCATGCGAACGGCCGTGGCGACAAGCTCCTGCAATGCCGCCTCGTCCAGATGGGCCGCATCTTCGAACGGGGCCGACACCAGCCGCGCCAGGTTGATCGAACCCAACAGACAGGCGCCATACGGCGGCAGGGGCTGCTCGCCGCACGGGTTGGTGGCGGCGATGGTCTCGGCATAGCTCAGGTTGTTGGCCTGGTTGATCCGGTCGATGAAGATCACGCCCGGCTCGGCATAGTCATAGGTGGCCTGCATGATCTTGTTCCACAGATCGCGGGCCTGCACCGTGTGATAGACCTTGCCGTCAAAGACCAGATCCCACGAGGCATCGGCCTTGACCGCCTCCATGAAGGCATCGGTCACCAGCACCGACATGTTGAACATGCGCAGGCGGGCCGGGTCGGATTTGGCGGTGATGAACTGTTCGATATCCGGATGGTCACAACGCATCGTCGCCATCATCGCGCCCCGGCGCGAGCCCGCCGACATGATGGTGCGGCACATGGCGTCCCACACATCCATGAACGACAGCGGCCCCGAGGCATCGGCGGCCACCCCATGCACATCCGCGCCGCGCGGCCGGATGGTCGAGAAATCATAGCCGATCCCCCCGCCCTGCTGCATGGTCAGCGCGGCCTCTTTCAGCATGTCGAAGATGCCGCCCATGCTGTCGGGGATCGTGCCCATGACGAAACAGTTGAACAGGGTCACTTGCCGCGCGGTGCCTGCTCCGGCCGTGATCCGCCCGGCGGGCAGGTATTTGAAGTCCTCAAGAGCCTCGTAGAACTTCTGTTCCCAGTGCGCGGGGTCCTTTTCCACCCGTGCCAGATCGCGCGCAATCCGCCGCCACGTATCCTCGACCGACTTGTCGATCGGCGTGCCATCCGCCTTCTTGAAGCGGTATTTCATGTCCCAGATCTGCTCGGCGATGGGGGCGGCAAAGCGGCTCATTGGTGATTCCCTGTCTTGAAAGAGGCATCCAGATTAGACCAAACCAGCGCCGAACCACAACAGCTTGATAGCGCGCAACGGTAAGCTACAATATAAAGATGGTCCGTGGGACGACTCTGTGGGAAAGCTGTGGATAAGTACATCAACCTCGTGAAACTCTCGGTCGGGTCCGAGAGCGTTGACAGCCTGATCGCCTGGCAGGACAGTTATCGCCGGCGGTTCGCGGACGGCCTGCCCCGCCACATCACCCGCATGTGGCCCAAGCGCGAGCCCGAGATTCTGAACGGCGGATCGATCTTCTGGGTCATCAAGGGTGTCATCCAGTGCCGCCAGCGCATTTTGCGGCTGGACGAGGTGACGGGTGAGGATGGCATCCGCCGCTGCGCCATCGTGCTGGACCCGCAGATCCACCGCACCCAGGGCGCGCAGAAACGGCCGTTTCAAGGCTGGCGCTATCTGAAACCCGAGGACAGCCCCGCAGACCTGCCCGAAAGCCGCGCGCAGGACGACGCCCTGCCCGAGGATCTGAACCGCGCGCTGGCCGAGATCGGCGTGCTCTGACCTCAGCCCAGACGGCGCATCACTTCTGCCAGAGCAGCCTTTTCAGTGGCCCCGTACTCCGCAACCCGGCTGCGCCACAAAGTGGCCTGCGATTGCAGAATCAATCCATCCGAGAGGATCTTGAGGTGGTTGGCACGCAGGGTCTCACCGGTCGAGGTGATGTCGGCAATCGCCTCGGCGGTTTCGTTCATCACCGTGCCCTCGGTCGCCCCCTGGCTGTCGACCAGCGTATAGTCGGCAACCCCGGAATCGGTCAGGAACTCGCGCACCAGACGGTGGTACTTGGTGGCGATCCGCAGGCGGTGTCCGTGCGCGGCGCGGAAGGCGGCGGCGGCGGCGTCCAGATCATCCAGCGTCTCGACATCGACCCAGCAGGCCGGAACCGCGATCACCAGATCGGCCTGGCCAAAGCCCAGCGGCGCGATTTCTTCGACCTGCTGTTCCCAGCGCGGAAGTTTCTCGTGCACCAGGTCAGTGCCGGTCACGCCCAGGTGAATCCGCCCGGCAGCCAGCTCGCGCGGGATCTCTCCAGCCGACAGCAGGATCAGCGAGACATCCTCGATCCCATCAACCTTGCCGGCATATTCCCGGTCGGACCCGGCGCGCGACAGCTCGATCCCGTGGCGGGCGAACCAGGCAAAGGTTTTCTCCATCAGCCGCCCCTTGGACGGCACGCCCAGCTTCAGGGTCATTGGCCCGCCTCCTCGATTTCCAGCATCAGGTCGGGGCGCAGCACGCCACCCACCGCCGGGATCTCGGCCCCGTTGCCCAGCCGCCGCGTCAGCGCGTCATAGCGCCCGCCGGTGGCGATGGGCGGCAGGTCGGGGCGGCGCTCGGCGTAGAAACCGAAAACGAACCCGTCGTAATATTCCATCGAGGTGCGCCCATACGAGGCCTCGAAATCCAGCTTGCCGACATCAACGCCACGCGCCTGCAGGGCGGCGATCCGCGCCTCGAGCCGGTCCAGGGCGGGGGTGATCTGGGGCAGATCGACGGCGATGTCGCGCAGATGCTCCAGCGCATAGGGCATGGTCTCGCGCACGCCCAGCAACGAATCCAGCCCGGCCATTTCCGTGTCGGAAATCGGCGGCGTGTCGCGGTCGGCGCGCAGGGCGTCGATACGGACGGCGATCTCGGCCGGCCGGCGCTTGCCGATCATCGGCGCGTCGCAGGCCATCGGGTCGGCCGCCCCGAGCAAAGCGGCGCGGTGGTCCGGCTCGGGCTTGCGGCCCGCGAACCGGTCCAGCAGAGACCGGAACCGGCGCGGACGCCACAGATGGCGCATCAGCGCGGCCTTGCGTTGGTCGGAGGTGCGCAGGCCTTGTACGGCCGCGGTCAGAATGCCGATGTCGCCGGTCGCCGCGCGCAGCGGCAGGCCCCGCAATTGCAGGGCAAACAGCGAGAACACCTCGGCATCGGCCCCTGCCGGGTCGTCGCGGTCAAAGACCTCATAGCCCACCTGGATGTATTCATTGGCGCGGTCGGGGTCATGTTCCTGACGGCGGAACACCTCGCCCGAATAGGTATAGCGCGCCGGTTCGGCCCCGTCGCGCATGTGCATCTGCACCACCGGCAGAGTGAAATCCGGGCGCAGCATCTGTTCACCGCGCAGCGCGTCCGAGGTGACATAGGCGCGCGCGCGGATATCCTCGCCGTAGAGGTCCAGCAGCGTCTCGGCCGATTGCAGCAGCGGCGGGTCGACGACCTGCGCCCCGGCGGCTTCGAAGCGCACGCGCATCATCGCGGCCCGGGCCTGGATCTGGGATCGGTTGGGCATGGCTCAGTCCTGACTGTCCAGAATCTCGCGCACCTTGGCGACCAGATCGCCGCGCGGCACCTCGAACTGGCTGGGGCGTTCCTTCCATTCCTCGAGCGTGGCGCTTTCGGCGATCTTGGCGCCCAGGATCAGGTCCTTGATCTGAACCACGCCGCGGTCCTTCTCGTCTCCGCCCTCGATCACCGCGACGGGCGAGTTCCGCTTGTCTGCGTATTTCAGTTGATTGCCGAAATTCTTGGGATTGCCCAGGTAGACCTCGGCGCGGATGCCAGCATTGCGCAGTTCGGCCACGATCGCCTGATAGTCGGCCATGCGGTCCCGGTCCATCACGGTCACGACGACCGGGCCGGTGTCATGTAATTTGATCCGACCTTTCTCGCGCAGCGCGGCCAGCAACCGGTCGACCCCGATCGAGATGCCCGTCGCGGGCACTTCCTGTCCGGTGAAACGCTTCACCAGATCATCATAGCGCCCGCCACCAGCGACCGACCCGAACTGCCGCTTGCGGCCCTTTTCGTCGAAGATCTCGAAGGTCAGCTCGGCCTCGTAGACCGGACCGGTGTAGTATCCCAGCCCTCGCACAACCGAGGGGTCGATCTGAATGCGATCGGCGCCATAGCCGCCCGCGGCCAGCAGCTCGCCGATCTGTTCCAATTCCGAGATGCCTTCGGCGCCGATCTTGCTGTCGCCCACGGCCGCGCGCAGGTTGGCCAGCGTTCCGGCGGCATCATCGGCTTTCGAGGTCAGGAAGGCGATCACCGGCTCGGCCTGATTGTCGGACAGGCCCACCCCGTCAATGAACGCGCCCGAAGCATCCAGCCGGCCCTTGGTCAGCAACTCGCGCACACCCTGCTCGCCCACCTTGTCGAACTTGTCGATGGTGCGCAGAACGTCGTCGCGCGCCGCCGCGTCCGTGCTCAGGCCCATGGCCTCGAGCACGCCGTTGAGGACCTTGCGGTTGTTGACCCGCACCAGATAGTCGCCGCGCGGGATGCCCACGGTTTCCAGCGTGTCAGAGAGCATGGCGCAGATTTCGGCATCGGCGGCCATGCTGGCCGTGCCTACAGTATCCGCATCACACTGATAGAACTGGCGATACCGCCCCGGCCCCGGCTTTTCGTTGCGCCAGACCGGCCCCATCGCATAGCGGCGATAGGGCGTAGGCAGGTCGTTGCGATGTTGGGCATAGACCCGGGCCAGCGGCGCGGTCAGGTCATAACGCAGCGCCATCCAGTCGCCGTTGCGGCCCTCGTCAAACTCTTGCCAGGCGAACACGCCTTCGTTCGGGCGATCGACATCGGGCAGGAACTTGCCCAGCGCCTCGACCGTTTCCACGGCGCTGCTTTCCAGCGCGTCAAACCCATAGCGATGATAGACGTCCGCAATCGTCCGCAGCATCTCGGTGCGCTGCGTGACTTCCTGGCCGAAATAGTCGCGGAACCCTTTCGGCGTGACGGCCTTGGGGCGGGGCTGTTTCTTGGGCTTGGCCATGTGGGGCGTCCTTGGGATTTCATCACTTGCGCGCGCGGTCTATCCCATGGTCTGGGTCGGGGCAAGCCAGCGCTGGCATTGCGCGCGCCACAGCGGTATGACCGCACCAGATCACAGGAGCCCCAGCGATGCAGCATCTGGAAGAAAAAATTGCCCATCTGACCCGCACCGTGGATGACCTGAGCATGGTCGTCGCCAAACAGCAGGACGAGATCGACCGCCTGACCCGCCGCGTAGCGATGTTGATGCAGCGCGAAGCCGAGCGTGCGCAGGAAGGATCCGGCGGGGTCATTCTGGGCGACGAGCGCCCACCGCACTATTGAGCCCAGCCCCTACAGCCCAAGCGATGATCTAACGGCATCGTCGACGACACCACCCAACAGGGCATCCTCATCGCCTGCGCAACCTTCGGTCAGCGCTGAAAGAAAAGCCTCACGCAGCTTGGTCTTTTCTTCGTCCGAGGATGCAAACTCTTCGATATCAACCTGACGATTGTAGAGCGAAAGAGCGGTCATCTTTCTGACGACGTCGAAAACGTATTCATCATTCCCATCAGCCTCTTCGATGACCGAAGCGCAGGTATGGTACATCAGCGGAAGTGCGTCTTGCGCCATCTGGTCGGCGGCCTCGTCCGCCGTGCCGATGGACGGGAGAAGGATCAAGCCAGCCAGAACAGGTTTAAAATCAAGCAGTCGCATCAGAGCTCCTTTCTGAAGGCGGTCAATCATGGACACCCCCGTCACTTGCGGTTTGCCCCAATGATTGCACCGACAACCGCACCTGCGGCCGCGCCTTTGCCATCTCCGATCAACGCTCCGACGCCGGCACCAATCAAAGCTCCCTTCAGCGCATCTTCTTCCTTCTTCTTGTCCGCCAAAGCGGCTGACGCAGGCAAGACGATCAGCGACGCCGCCAATATACAGGCTGGCGCCTGCGCGCATTTCCTCAAGATCCACATTTGGTTGCCCTCCCGTGGCCAAGCCCGAACCGGGTGGTCAGCGTAGCCCGCTCCTGGAATTCTGGCAACTAAGGCCATCCCCGGGCTACTTGCGCCGAATGCCGATTGGTCTGCCGATCTGCGGCTCGAGGGGCAATGTGGCATGGTCGGACACCATTCGCGCCAGCCGCGCCGCGGCCCAGTCCGGATAGGGTACCGACCGGCCTGTTGTGTGGCTGACATTCATGACCAGGGCCTCTTGTGTGGCACAGACCACGCCATCCTCGGCCGACACCATCTGCGCAAAATAGTGACCACGCTTGTAATCGGCATCCAGCATCCGAAACCGGAAAACCAGCGCCTCGCCCTCGCGAACCTCGCGCAGGAAATGCAGGTGCGACTGCAGGATGTACGGCCCCTGTTCAAGCGCCGCGACCTGCGGTTCGCCCAAGCCCAGATGATCGACCAGCAGCCGTTCAAAGGCCAGATCGAACACCACGCCATAATACCCCACATTCATGTGACCGTTATAGTCGATCCAGTCGGGCCGGACCGTGAAACCGGTGATTTCGACCGGTGCGGGGTACGGGCCGTCATGGCCTCCCAAAGGCTCGGTTTGCCGGGTCATTCGTCGTCTTCCTCCTCGAAGATCGCCACCGCGCGGATGAACCCGGCCGAGGCGCCCTTGATCTTGAACGGAAAGCACGAGATCTCGAACCCCGTGGGCGGCAGGCTTTCCAGATTGGTCAGCTTCTCCATGTGGCAATAGCCGATCTCCATCGACGCGCGATGCCCCTCCCAGATGATCGAGGGGTCATGTGTTTCCGCGTATTCCTGCGCGGTCAGCGGAAAGGGCGCGTCCCAGCTCCAGGCGTCGGTGCCAGTCACGCGCACGCCGCGCTCGGTCAGGTACAGCGTGGCCTCGCGCCCCATTCCGCAGCCTTTCATCAGGTAATCCGGCTGGCCATAACAGGTGCCGGCCGAGGTGTTGACCACGACGATATCCAGCGGTTGCAGGTCATGCCCGATCCGCTTCAGCTCGGCCGCGACATCGGCGGCGGTGACGACGTAGCCATCCTCGAAATGCCGGAAATCCAGTTTCACGCCCGGGTTCATGCACCATTCCAGCGGCACCTCGTCGATGGTGATCGCCCGCTCGCCCCGGTTCATGGTCGAGTGGTGATGGTACGGCGCGTCCAGATGCGTGCCATTATGGGTGGCGATCTGCAGCCGTTCGATGGCCCAGCCCTCACCGCCGGGCAGGTCCTCTTTCTTCAGGCCGGGGAAAAAGGCCATCACCTGCTCGGCCGTCTGGTCGTGGCTCATGTATTCGATCTGCGGCAGCATGATCGGCGGGTCAGACACGATGCCGGATTCCAGCGGGACGGACAGATCGACGAAACGGCGGGCCATGAACTCCTCCGGGATTGCGCGGCCCAAGGGTTGGCTGGCTGCAAGCATCTGTCAAGCCGAGAAAAAGGCGGGCACAAAGGCCCGCCTTTTCAGTGTTTTGGTGACTGGTGGCAGGACTTACTCGGCCGCGATGGCGTCCTTGATCTTGTCCACGCGGATGGCCGAGAACTTGAACTCGGGGATCTTGCCATAGGGATCGATGGCCGAGTTCGTCAGGATGTTCGCCGCCGCCTCGACATAGGCGAAGGGGATGAACACCATGTCCTCGGCGATCGCCCGGTCGGCGCGCACCATGATCTCGATCGAGCCGCGCCGGGTGGTCAGACGCACCATCTCGCCGGGTTCGATCCCCATCAGCTTGAGCGTTCGCGGGTTCATCGAACAGTTCGCTTCGGGCTCGACCGCGTCCAGCACCATGGCCCGGCGGGTCATGGACCCGGTGTGCCAATGCTCCAGCTGCCGCCCTGTGGTGGCGATCATCGGGAATTCCTCGTCCGGGGCCTCATCCGGGGGGATGATGCTGGCCGGCGTGAACTTCGCACGGCCATCGTGGCGCGGGAAGCCGTCGCCAAACACGATCGACTGGCCCGGATCGGTCTCGGACAGCGAGGGATAGGTGATGCTCTCGGTCTCGAGCCGCTCCCATGTGATGTTGTCCAGCGACGCCATGGTCAGCTTCATCTCGTTGAACACCTGCGAGACATCCGTGTAATCCCAGTTGAGCCCGATGCGCTTTGCCAGATCGACGGTGATCGCCCAGTCCTCGCGCGCCTCGCCCGGCGGCGGCACCGCGGGGCGCACGCGCTGCACCTGACGGTTCGTGTTCGATACCGTGCCGTTCTTTTCATACAGCGCCGAGGCGGGCAGGATGATGTCGGCATAGTTCGCCGTCTCGGTCAAAAAGATGTCCTGCACGATCATCAGATCCAGCTTGGCCAGCGCCTCGCGGGCGTGGTGCACGTCGGGGTCGGACATGGCCGGGTTTTCGCCCAGGATGTACATGCCTTTGATCTTGCCCGCATAGGCGTGGTCGATGATCTCGGTCACGGTCAGGCCCTTCTCGTTCGAGAAGTCGCCCGAGTTCCAGACCTGACTGAACTTGGCCCGAACGGCGTCGTCGGTGACCGATTGGTAGTCGGGCAGGAACATCGGGATCAGGCCGGCATCCGACGCCCCCTGCACGTTGTTCTGCCCCCGCAGCGGGTGCAGACCCGCGCCGGGCTTGCCCACATTGCCCGTCATCAGGGCCAGCGAGATCAGGCAGCGCGAGTTGTCGGTGCCGTGGATATGCTGGCTGACGCCCATGCCCCAGAAGATCAGACCCGCCTTGGCGTTAGCGAAAATCCGGGCCACGCGGCGCAGTTGATCGGGCTCGATACCGCAGATCGGCGCCATCTTCTCGGGGGTGAACTGGCGCAGGTGCTCCTTCTCGGCCTCCCAGTTCTCGGTCCAGCGGTGGATGTACTGGCTGTCATACAGCTCTTCCTCGACGATCACGTTCATGATCGCGTTGAGCATCGAGACATCGGCACCGGGCCGGAACTGCAGCATCTCGGTCGCGAATTTGCGCATGCCCACGCCGCGCGGATCCATCACGATCAGCTTGCCGCCACGCTTGGCGAACTGCTTGAAATAGGTGGCTGCGACGGGGTGGTTCTCGATCGGGTTGGCGCCGATGATGATCGCCACATCAGCGTTCTCAATCTCGTTGAAGGTCGCGGTCACCGCGCCCGAGCCCACGTTCTCGATCAGCGCCGCCACCGACGAGGCGTGGCACAGCCGCGTGCAGTGGTCCACGTTGTTGTGGCCAAAGCCCTGCCGGATGAACTTCTGGAACAGATAGGCCTCTTCGTTGGTGCATTTGGCCGAGCCAAAGCCCGCCACGCTGTGCGGATCCTCATCCCGCAGCTTCATCAGCCCCTTGGCGGCCAGATCCAGCGCCTCGTCCCAGGTGGCCTCGCGGAAATGGGTGCTCCAGTCGGCGGGATCGACGTTCAGGCCCTTGGGCGGTGCATCCTCACGCCGGATCAGCGGCTTGGTCAGGCGGTGCGGGTGGTGGATATAGTCGAACCCGAACCGGCCCTTGACGCACAGGCGGCCTTCGTTGGCGGGGCCGTTGATGCCCTCGACATATTTGACCTTGCCGTTCTTGACCTTGAGGCTGACTTTGCAGCCCACCCCGCAGAACGGGCAAACGCTTTCGGTCTCGCTGTCGTAATCCTTGCTGTCGCCGCGCTGCTGGTCGTCCTGCACGGTGGCGGGCATCAGGGCGCCGGTCGGGCAGGCCTGAACGCATTCACCACAGGCGACGCAGGTCGAGTCGCCCATCGGGTCGTTCTGGTCGAACACCACCTGCGCGGTATGCCCGCGACCGGCCATGCCGATCACGTCATTGACCTGCACGTCGCGGCAGGCGCGGACGCAGAGGTTGCAATTGATGCAGGCATCCAGATTGACCCGCATCGCCACATGGCTGTCATCCAGCAGCGGGATCTTCTCGGGCTCTTTCGCCGGAAAGCGGCTGTCGCTGACCTCGTTCAGCTTGGCCATGTCCCAGAAATGGCTGGATACATCGTGCGGCTGTTCCGGCTGGTCGGCCACCAGCAGTTCCATCACCAACGCGCGGGATTTCTCGGCGCGGTCGGTGTCGGTTTTCACCACCATCCCCTCGGCCGCCGGACGGATGCACGAGGCGACCAGCGTGCGCTCGCCCTCGACCTCGACCATACAGGCGCGGCAGTTGCCGTCAGGGCGATAGCCCGGCGCGGGTTTGTGGCACAGGTGCGGGATGACCAGACCCTTGCCGTTGGCCGCTTCCCAGATCGTGGTGCCCTCGGGCACGGTCACGTCTTCGCCGTTCAGGTTGAAGGTGACGGTCTTGGTTTCGCTTGCATCAAGCATGGCTGTCTCCCTCAGATCTCATTGGCGAAGTGTTTCATGACCAGGCGGATCGGGTTCGGGGCCGCCTGCCCCAGACCGCAGATCGAGGCATC
Source organism: Ruegeria arenilitoris (assembly GCF_013032855.1). GTDB lineage: Bacteria > Pseudomonadota > Alphaproteobacteria > Rhodobacterales > Rhodobacteraceae > Ruegeria > Ruegeria arenilitoris. Next base: position 871,438 of record NZ_WQDA01000001.1, on the reverse strand, counting down.
GCCCATCACCTGGCACAGGTCTTCCAGCAGGTCGGTGTCCCACCTCTCGGCTTGCATCAATTTGACCGCCTTTTCGCAGCCCGCCCGGCAGGGGGTGCACTGACCGCAGCTTTCGTCCTCGAAGAAACGCAGCATGTTCAGCGCGGCGTCGCGGGCGGTGTCCCGATCGGACAGGACCACCACGGCGGCAGAGCCGATGAAGGTGCCGTGCGGTTGCAGAGTATCGAAGTCCAACGGGATTTCGTCCATCGACGCGGGCAGCAGGCCCGAAGACGGCCCGCCCGGTTGATACGCCTTGAAGACGTTGCCCTCGGCCATGCCCCCGGCGGCCTCAATCACGTCAAGAATTGTCGACCCTGCCGGCAGCAGGTAGACGCCGGGTTTCGCCACCCGGCCCGAGACCGAGTAACTACGCAGGCCTTTGCGGCCGTTCTTTTCAACCGAATTGAGGATTTCCGGGCCTTCCCGGCAGATCTTGGACACCCAATAGAGCGTTTCCACGTTGTGCACCAGCGTCGGGCGGCCGAATACGCCGACCTGCGCCACGAAAGGCGGGCGGTGGCGGGGCAGGCCCTTCTTGCCCTCGATCGACTCGATCATCGCGGATTCTTCGCCGCAGATGTAAGCGCCCGCGCCGCGCCGCAGGTCGATATAGCCTTTCTCGACGATCCCGGCCTGTTCCAGCGCCGCGATCTCGCGCCGCAGGATTTCCAGCACCGCCGGATATTCGTCGCGCATGTAGATGTAGCAAGTCTCTGCCTCGACCGCCCAGGCGGCGATCAGCATGCCTTCGAGGAAAACATGCGGGGTGCGCTCCAGATAGTAGCGATCCTTGAAGGTGCCCGGTTCGCCCTCGTCGCCGTTCACGGCCAGGTAACGCGGGCCGTCGTTCATGCGGACAAAGCCCCATTTCTTGCCCGACGGGAAACCGGCGCCGCCAAGGCCGCGCAAGCCCGAGGCCAGAACCTGTTCCTGTACTTCTTCCCAGTCGCCGCCCTCACGCAGTTCTTTCAGCTTGGCGTAACCGCCGTTCTCGACATAGGCCGCGAAGGTTTCATAGTCGGGCAGATGGGCGTGGGTGTCCCCGGCCGCGATGGCGGCCTGCACCTTTTCGGGGGTCGCGTGGTCGATATGGTTATGCCCGATTTCCAGCACCGGCGCGGTGTCGCAGCGCCCCATGCAGGGCGCGCGCAGAACGCGCACTTCGGACGGGTCCAGCCCGTCCTCCAGCGCCTTTTTCAACTGCTGCGCGCCTGCCATTTCGCAGGACAGTGAGTCGCAGACGCGGATCGTCAGGGCCGGCGGCGGAGTTTCACCTTCTTTCACCACGTCGAAATGGGCATAGAAAGTCGCGGTCTCGTAGATCTCGGCCTGACCGATCCGCATCTCGACCGCCAGCGCCGCGATGTGGTCGGAACTGATATGGCCGTGCGCATCCTGGATCAGGTGCAGAAACTCGATCAGCAGATCGCGGCGGCGCGGGCGGTCGCCCAGCAGGCGCTGAATCTCGGCCTGCGCTTCGTCCGTGAACTGACGGCCCTTGGGCGTGTGCCGCCCCTTGCCTTTACCTGACTTCCAGACGCCCTTTGGCGCGCCTGATGGCTTGGTATCCAATGGTGCCATTGATGCCCTCCGATCGAGCCTCGTCTCTCATCAGAGTAGCATATCGTCAAATCGCAAAAACCAATGACACGATAACGACAGTTTATCACCGCAAAGACGTCACGACCTGCCGCAATGCGCCAACGGTGGGCAATTCCGGATCCCGCGCCAGCGTCGCCAGACAGATCGGCTTGCTGACCACAGGATCAACCAGAGGCAGGACACGCGTGCCTTTCAAATCGCCGAGCGCCCGCACCAGAACCCTTGGCACGACCGTCGCCGCCAGCCCTTCGCGCGCCATGACCATCGAGGCAGTAAACCCGCTGGTTTCGGCCACCACACGCGGATGCAACCCCTGTTCGGCAAATATCCTGTCGAGGATGCGCCTGTTCTGCATCTGGGGCTCCAGCAGGCTGAGCGGGAACTCGGCCACCCGTGCCCAGGGGATCGGGCCCGTGCCCTGCGTCATATGCTCGGGTACGAGCAAAACATAGGTTTCCTCGTACAAAGGCTGCACATAGCGCAGGTCAGTGCCGATGCTGTCGCCATAGGTGATCCCGGCATCCAGGCTGCCTTCGTCCAGACGGTGCTGGATTGCCGTGGCCGACATCGTCTCGATCCGCGACAGGATACGCGGATGCGCCTGCTGCAGCCGCTTGACCAAGCGGCCAGTAAACGCGATGGCGGTCGGGATCACGCCCAGGATCAGTGTACCGGTGATCTCGCCCTTGATCGCCTGCACCTCCTGCTCGAGCGCTTTGGCGTCATCCAGTATGCGGCGAGCGCGGCGGACGATCATCTCGCCCTCTTCGGTCAGGCCCTGAAAGCGGTTCGCACGGCGGACGATGGACACGCCAAGCCGATCCTCGAGGTTGCGGATTCGCATCGAGAACGCGGGCTGCGAAATACCGCACTCCTCGGCCGCCTTGGCAAAATGGCGGTGGCGCGCCAAGGCGCTGAGCAGTTGCAGATCGCGGATTTCGAACACGTGCGGGCCTCGGGCGGATTGGAGCGATACCGTAAGATACCGCCAATGCCCGCCCAGAAAAGCTGTTTCGTGATCAGGTGTTGAACAGGAAGTGCATCACGTCGCCGTCCTTGACGACATAGCTTTTGCCTTCTGCACGCATCTTGCCGGCCTCTTTGGCACCCTGTTCGCCATTGCACGCTACGAAGTCATCATAGGCAATGGTCTCGGCGCGGATGAAACCCTTTTCAAAGTCCCCGTGGATGACACCGGCCGCCTGAGGCGCTGCAGTACCCCTGCGAATGGTCCAGGCGCGGGCCTCTTTCGGGCCGACCGTGAAATAGGTTTCCAGTTTGAGCAGGTCGTACCCCGCACGGATCAGCCGATCGAGGCCCGGTTCTTCGAGCCCCATCTCTTCGAGGAACATCTGCGCCTCTTCAGGCTCCAGCAGACTGATCTCTTCTTCGATCTTGGCGCTGATGATGACATGGGCATTGCCCTGCGTCGCGGCCATCTCGGCCACACGCGCGGAATATTCATTGCCTTCGGCAGCGTCTTCTTCCGAGACATTGCAGACATACAGGACCGGCTTGGTGGTCAGCAACTGCAGCATCTTCCAGGCTTTTGCATCCTCGTCAGACACCTCGACCAAACGGGCGGGTTTGCCGCTTTCCAGCATCTCTTGCGCGGTGGCCAGCAACCGATCCTGCTGCTGCGCCTCCTTGTCGTTGCCCTTGAGCTTGCGCACGAGGTTGGCGCGACGCTTTTCGATGCTTTCCAGATCGGCCAGCATCAGTTCGGTCTCGATGGTCTCGGCATCGGCCACCGGATCGACCTTGCCTTCGACATGGGTCACGTCGCCATCTTCGAAACAGCGCAACACATGAGCGATGGCATCGGTTTCGCGAATGTTGGCCAGAAACTGGTTCCCCAGCCCCTCACCTTTTGAAGCGCCTTTGACCAGGCCTGCAATATCTACGAAGGTCATCCGGGTCGGGATGATCTGCTTCGACTTGGCGATCGCAGCTAACTTGTCCAGACGCGCATCGGGAACGGCCACGTCACCCACATTGGGTTCGATTGTGCAGAACGGGAAATTCGCCGCCTGCGCGGCCGCGGTCTTGGTCAGCGCGTTGAACAGGGTCGACTTGCCGACATTCGGCAGACCCACGATACCCATTTTAAAGCCCATGACGGCCTCCTGATGCCATTCGCGGGCTGCTTCTATGCGGGTCCGGTGCAATGCGCAAGGCACCTGCGGCTGCTGGCCCTGAGTCCAAACTGCAACATCACGAAAATGTAGGGAAAACGTGTGCTTGTTGACATTGAACACGAGAGAATAGTGTCAAACTTTAACATTTAACGAATATCAACAGCGAACATCCCCATGAAAAACCTCCTTTCAAGCGCCGCTTTTCTGGCTTTTTCAACAGCCGCGCAGGCGCAGTCGGTGATTTTCGGCGCCGGCTACGCCGACTATTCCGACAGCAGCTCGATTGACCAGGCGATCTTTTCCCTCGAATACCAGCACCGGCCATTTCACGAGGCCACCCGCTTCAGCGCTGCGCTGGGGGCCGCGCTGTCGGTGGACGAGGATGGAAACACACATATCGGCGCCGGGGTGATCGGGGTCTATTCCTTTGCCGACAGATGGTTCGTGGAAGGCAGCGTGATGCCGGGTTTCTACAGCGAAGCCAACGAATTGAACGATCTGGGCGGGAGCTTCGAAATCCGAAGCCTTCTTGGGCTGGGCTATACGTTGAACAACGGCAATGACATATCGTTGGCCGTGACCCACAAATCGAATGCCAGCACGCAAGAGGAAAACCCCGGCGTGAACGCGCTCTTGCTGCGGTATCACCTGAACTTCTGACACCACCGCTCAGGACGGGATTGATTTTCGGCCAAAGTTTCTGCACATCAGGTCCAAACCTGTATGCAAGGATCGTCCATGACCCGTATCGACGCCAAGTTCGCCGCCCTTAAAGCCGAGGGGAAGAAGGCCTTTGTCGCCTATATCATGGCCGGGGATCCCGACTATGACACCTCGCTTGAGATTGTTCGGGGCCTGCCGGCGGCCGGCGTGGACGTGATCGAACTGGGCCTGCCCTTCACCGATCCGATGGCGGACGGCCCCACCATTCAGGCGGCTGGTCAAAGGGCGCTGGACGGTGGCATGACGCTGCAGCGCACGCTGGATCTGGCCAAGGCATTCCGGGAAACCGATGACACCACCCCGATCGTACTGATGGGCTATTACAACCCGATCTACAGCCGCGGCGTGGACAAGTTCCTTGCCGACGCCAAAGAGGCCGGCATCGACGGCCTGATCGTCGTCGACCTGCCACCCGAAGAAGATGAAGAACTGTGCCTGCCCGCGCAGGCGGCCGGTCTGAACTTCATCCGGCTGGCCACGCCAACCACGGATGACAAGCGCCTGCCGCGGGTGCTGCAGAATACCTCGGGCTTTGTCTATTACGTCTCGATCACCGGCATCACCGGCGCGGCCGAAGCCGAGGCCACCGATGTCGGCCCCGAGGTCGCGCGCATCAAGGCGGCGACCGATCTTCCGGTGATCGTGGGGTTCGGCATCAATACGCCCGAGAAATCACGTGCCATCGCCAGCGTTGCTGACGGAGCGGTGGTCGGCTCGGCCATCGTCAGTCAGATCGCCGCCGGCAAACCCGTGGCCGAGGTTCTGGACTTCGTGAAATCGCTGGCAGACGGCGCCCACAGCGCCTGAGGCCAAAATCCCAAACGGATTGCAACCGCTGCAGGCCGCACGCCTGCGGCGGTTTTTCTTTGCGCCTTCGTCCCACCTGACCACTTGCGCAACTGGCCGTTGCGCCGCGACGGAAGAATTGGTAAAGAAACCTAACCAATCTGCAGAAGGGCGCGGCCATGCCTGTCATTACCAATATCGACGACCTGAAACGCATCTATGAACGCCGGGTGCCCCGGATGTTCTATGACTATGCCGAAAGCGGCAGCTGGACCGAGCAGACCTTCCGCGACAACAGCTCAGACTTCCACGACATCCGCCTGCGCCAGAAGGTTGCGGTGGACATGTCCGGCCGCTCGACCGCGTCGCAGATGATCGGACAGGACGTTGCCATGCCGGTGGCCCTGGCACCCGTGGGCCTGACCGGGATGCAGCATGCGGATGGTGAAATGAAGGCCGCCAAGGCCGCGCTGGAATTCGGCGTGCCCTTCACGTTGTCGACCATGTCGATCAACTCGATCGAAGATGTGGCCGAACATACCGGCGCGCCGTTCTGGTTTCAGCTGTACACCATGAAGGACGAAGATTACGTCCGCCGCCTGATCCAGCGCGCCAAGGATGCCAAATGCTCGGCCCTGGTCATCACTCTTGATCTGCAAATCCTCGGCCAACGGCACAAGGACCTGAAGAACGGCCTGTCCGCCCCGCCGAAACTGACGGCCAAAACGATCGCCAACCTGATGACGAAATGGGCCTGGGGCATCGAGATGCTGGGCGCGAAACGACGCGAGTTCGGCAATATCGTGGGCCATGTCGAGGGCATCTCGGACGCCTCATCGCTAGGCGCGTGGACGGCCGAACAGTTCGATCCCAGCCTCGACTGGAAGAAGATCGAGAAGCTGATGGAGCAATGGGGCGGCAAGGTAATCCTGAAGGGCATCCTGGACCCCGAAGACGCCAAGATGGCGGCCAAGTTGGGCGCCGACGCCATCGTGGTGTCGAACCACGGCGGGCGGCAGTTGGACGGCGCGCTCAGCTCGATCCGGATGCTGCCGCGGATCATGGATGCGGTGGGCGGCGACGTCGAGGTGCATCTCGACAGCGGCATCCGCTCGGGGCAGGACGTGCTCAAGGCGCTGGCGCTGGGGGCCAAGGGCACCTATATCGGGCGCGCTTTCGTCTACGGGCTGGGCGCGATGGGCCAAAAGGGGGTGACCACCGCGCTGGAGGTGATCCAGAAGGAACTGGACACCACCATGGCCCTGTGCGGCGAGCGCAACGTGGCCGATCTGGGGCCGCACAACCTGCTTGTCCCGCAGGATTTCTGCGGCCGCTGGCAGGAATGACGCGGAATTCGTTTTTACCCCTTTCCAAATGGCCGGATTCGGTCTAAGGACGCCGCTTCACGCGGGGTGACAGCCTTGGAGGCACCCTGCCCTAACATTGGAGATTTATCATGGCTGGTGAGATTCCTGATCTCGTAGCTCTGGAACGGACGGGGACAGGCAAGGGCGCCGCTCGTCAGGCACGCCGCGACGGCATGGTTCCGGGCATCGTATTTGGTGGCGAAAAAGACCCGCTGCCGATCCAGATTCCGTTCAACGAACTGTTCAAGCGCCTGAAGGCAGGCCGCTTCAAGTCGACCCTGTGGAACCTGAAGGTCGAAGGCCACGAGGACGTCCGCGTCATCTGCCGCGACGTTCAGCGTGATGTAGTCAAGGACCTGCCGACCCACCTGGACCTGATGCGTCTGCGTCGTACGACCAAGATCGCCCTGTACATCCCCGTCGAATTCATCAACGAGGAAGAGGCCCCCGGCATCAAAAAGGGCGGCGTTCTGACCGTTGTCCGTCCTGAGGTCGAGCTGGTCTGCACCGCCGGCGACATCCCCGAAAAGATCACCGTCGATCTTACCGGCCTGGAAATCAACGACGTTGTCACCATCTCGTCTGTTGACCTGCCCAACGGCACCAAACCGACCATCGACCGTGACTTCGTGATTGCGAACATCTCGGCACCGACCGGCCTGGCGTCCAGCGACGATGAAGAAGGCGAAGGTGAAGAGGAAGTCGCAGCCGACGAAGTTGAAGTCGTAGGCAAAGACGAAGAATAAATCCGGATCCTTCGGATTGGAATTTGAAGCGGGGCCTCGTCCAGGGCCCCGTTTTTCTTTGAAAGACCGGCTGGCGCCGGAAAGGAATCTCGTGCAATTCTGCGCCGGACCGAAACGCACAAGGAATTCGCGATGAAGCTGTTTGTCGGATTGGGCAATCCGGGCGCAAAGTATGCCCGCAACCGGCACAATATCGGTTTCATGGCGGTGGATGCCATCGCCAGGGATCATGGCTTTGGGCCATGGCGTTCGAAATTTCAGGGTGAAATATCCGAAGGAATGCTGGGCCGAGAGAAGGTCCTGCTGCTGAAACCCATGACCTTCATGAACCGCTCGGGTCAATCGGTCGGCGAGGCCATGCGGTTCTTCAAGCTCGTCTCAACCGATGTGACCGTTTTCCATGACGAACTGGACCTTGCACCCGGGAAGGTTCGCGCCAAGGCCGGTGGCGGCCATGCCGGGCATAACGGCCTGCGGTCGATCCACGACCATATCGGTGCCGCGTATGACCGTGTCCGGCTGGGGATCGGCCATCCCGGACGCAAAGAGCTGGTTTCGCCCTATGTTCTGGGCGATTTCGCCAAGGCAGACGCCGACTGGCTGGACGATGTTCTGCAAGGTGTTGCAGACGGGGCGGTTCATCTGGCTGCGGGCGATGCGGCCAAGTTCATGAACGCGGTGGCGCTGCGAACAGCGCCACCGCGCAGTTCCACCACGACGCCCAAATCCGAAACCAAGACCTCTCCTACCCCGAAAGCCGAGACGCCAACGCCCGATGACCGCACGGCGATGCAGAAGCTGTTGGACAAGTTCCGATAGCGGCAAAGACCTTCCGCAACGTAGCAATTGCAGAATTTCCGTCATCACGATCCAATGCCGCCAAACGGGAGGATAATCATGAAAACAGGTCTGAAGTGGCTGCTGCGAATCGTCCTGACGCTGGTCTTGGCCGCTGCAGTTGTCGGTTTCTGGAAGCGCGAGGAAATCCAGCGCCTTCTGGCGGTGAACTCTCTGTTTTCTGAAGAAAAGATCGTTCAGAATTTCTCTCACATGGACGCGGCGTTTCTGACTGTCGACCTCCCTCGCGGGAATGGTCCCACCTGGGACCTGCCCTATGGCGCTGAATTCGACCTGCCCGCCGAGACGCAAGACTGGATCGAAGAGCGCGCCGTCACATCCCTGCTGGTGATGCAGGACGGGCAGATCCGGTTCGAGGAGTATTTTCTGAGCACATCGCCGGAGGACCGCCGGATCTCGTGGTCGATGGCCAAAAGCTATTTGTCCGCTCTGTTCGGCATCCTTCTTGAGGAGGGCGCCATAGCCTCGCTGGATGATCCGGTCATCAAATATGCCCCCAAGCTGCAGGGCAGCGCCTATGAAACAGCCACGATCCGCAACGTGCTGAACATGGCCAGCGGTGTAACCTTTGACGAAGACTATCTGGACCCGAAATCCGACATCAACCGTATGGGTCGGGTCGTCGCCCTGGGCGGCGAGTTGGATGACTTTGCGGCCTCGTTGAAGGACAGTTTCGCGGCACCTGGCGAGACCTGGCAGTATGTTTCCATCGATACCCATGTCATTGGAATGGTGATCCGAGGGGCGACGGGTCAAAGCGTCGCCGCGTTGCTGGACGAAAAGATTCTGCAGCACCTCGGTCTTGAGCGGGACGGATACTATATCACCGACGGCGCCGGCGTCGCCTTTGTTCTGGGTGGCTTGAATTTCACGACGCGGGATTACGCCCGTTTTGGCCAAATGATCCTGCAGAACGGCATGCGCGATGGACGCCAGATCGTTCCGGCCGACTGGATCAAGGAATCCACCTTGCCAAGCGCGCCGACCGAACCCGGAAAGATCGGCTACGGATATCAGTGGTGGATCCCCGTTGGCGCCCATGACGGTGAGTTTCTGGCACGCGGTGTTTATGGCCAGTACATGTATTTCGACCAGTCGCGCGGCGTGCTGATCGTAGCCACGGGCGCTGATCGGAAGTTCCGCGAGCCCGGGGTCAATGAGCAGAACATCGAAATGTTCCGCAAGATCGCGCAAAGCCTGTAAGGTAGCTTCATGCAAAAGCAGGACAGTATAAATGTTCTGGGCGGCGTGCTGGCTCCGTGTTCACGAAAGCCCCTGACCGGTTTTTTCCGCGACGGGGCCTGCAACACCTGCCCTGAGGATCGCGGCAGCCACACGGTCTGCGCTGTTATGACGGCCGAGTTTCTGGCCTATTCAAAATATGTCGGCAACGACCTGAGCACGCCCCGGCCCGAATTCGATTTCCCGGGCCTCAAGCCCGGCGACAGCTGGTGCCTGTGTGCCGCACGGTTCATGCAGGCCCATGACGAGGGCTGTGCGCCAAAGGTCCATCTTGAGGCGACTCACCAGCGCGCATTGGAAATCGTGCCGCTGCACGTTCTGACCAGCCACCGCGCAGACTCCGGACAGTGAACCGCGAATGAAAAACCCGGCACGATTGAAGCGTGCCGGGTCCTGTACTTTGGGCCGCGCTCAGGTTGCGTCGCGACCCTCGGTATCAGACATGTCGAAGTTCAGATACTTGGCGACCGTTTGAACATCCTTGTCGCCACGTCCGCACATGTTCATGCAGATGATGTGATCCTTGGGCAGATCGGGCGCGATCTTCATGACATGCGCCAGCGCGTGGCTGGGTTCGAGCGCAGGGATGATCCCCTCGGTCGCGCAGCACAGCTGGAACGCCTCAAGCGCCTCTTTGTCGGTGACCGAGACATACTGCGCGCGCCCGATATCGTGCAGCCAGGAATGTTCGGGGCCGATGCCCGGATAGTCCAGCCCGGCCGAAATCGAGTACCCCTCGAGGATCTGGCCGTCGTCGTCCTGCAGCAGATAGGTACGGTTGCCGTGCAGAACACCCGGCCGGCCGCCGGTGAGAGAGGCGCAATGCTCCATCTTTTCGTTGACGCCCTTGCCGCCGGCTTCGACGCCGATGATGTTGACCGATTTGTCGTCAAGAAACGGATAGAACAGCCCCATGGCGTTCGAGCCGCCACCGATTGCCGCGATGATCGTGTCCGGCAGGCGACCCTCGGCCTTCATCATCTGTTCCTTGGCTTCCTTGCCGATGATCGACTGGAAGTCGCGCACCATCGCCGGGTACGGATGCGGTCCGGCCACGGTACCGATGCAATAGAAAGTGTCGCGCACATTTGTTACCCAGTCGCGCAGCGCGTCGTTCATCGCGTCCTTCAGGGTGCCGCGGCCCGAGGTCACCGGAATCACCTCTGCCCCCAGCAAGCGCATGCGGAACACGTTGGGCGCCTGCCGCTGGACATCATGTGCGCCCATGTAGACCACGCATTTCAGACCGAACTTGGCGCAGACCGTCGCGGTGGCGACACCGTGCTGCCCTGCCCCGGTCTCGGCGATGATCCGGGTCTTTCCCATGCGGCGCGCCAAGATGATCTGGCCCAGCACGTTGTTGATCTTGTGCGCGCCGGTGTGGTTCAACTCGTCGCGCTTCATATAGATCTTGGCGCCACCCAGATGTTCGGTCAGGCGCTCGGCGTGATACAGGGGCGACGGACGGCCCACGTAGTTGGCCCACAGATCGTCCATCTCGGCCCAGAAACTCGGGTCGGTCTTGGCCTTCTCGTATTCCTCCTCCAGCGACAGGATCAACGGCATCAGAGTCTCGCTGACGAAGCGTCCGCCGAAAATGCCGAAGCGGCCGTTTTCATCCGGGCCGGACATGAAGGAATTGAACAGATCATTGGCCATGGTGGTCTCCATCGTCGTGCCTGTTGTTATTAGGAGGTGCCGGCGGGATTTGCCATCGCAAATCGCACTATTCCGCCGCGGTACTGCCGTTCATCCAGATAGTCAGCGCCTGTTCCCGGGTCGGAATGGCGATGCAGGCAAAGTGACGGAAGTGGTAGGTATTGGTCAAACGTGGGGCAGCTTGCATCACCCCTCGGTGCGGGTTCGACTGGGCAAAGGTCAGCATGGCTTCGACGTCATGCCAAACGCTTAGCGAGAAATACGCGCCCTCATGCGAAAACACTTCGGCATGGAGGCACAAGGGATCGCCCTTGGCCTGGCGCAAGGCCTTGCCCGCGCGCCAGAAGAACTCGGGCCCATGGTACCATCGCTTCAGTGAAACCGCGCCAATTGCAGCCAGCATCCCGCATCCTCCCCTTTGAGAAGAATACGCAAGCGCGTTCTGGTCAGATCACCGTGCCGCTTCAATAAATGAGCGGATCAGGCCCGGATCCTTGACGCCCGGGGCGCTTTCCACGCCCGATGCCACGTCCACCTGCTTTGCACCGGTCATACGGATCGCCTCGGCTACGTTGTCCGGGTTGAGCCCCCCCGACAGCATCCACGGCGTCCGCCAGTATTTGCGACCGGCGAGCAGACGCCAGTCAAAAGGCAAACCGTTGCCGCCGGGTAGCTCAGAGTTCTTCGGCGGTTTGGCGTCAACCAACAACTGATCGGCCACGTCCGAATACAGGTCTATTGCGGCCAAATCCTCGGCTTCCGCCACTCCAATCGCCTTAATCACCGGCAGGCCGTAGCGTGATTTGACCTCGGCCACGCGCTCGGGGCTTTCAGCCCCATGCAGCTGCAGCATGTCCAGTGGAACCCCCGCCACGATCTCATCCAACTGCGCGTCGCTGAAGTTCACCGCTAAGGCCACCTTGGCTACGCCGACCGGCACGTCACTGGCCAGCGCCGCTGCCTGGGCAATCGGTGCATAGCGTGGAGACTTGGGAAAGAAATTGAACCCAATGTAACGCGCACCTGCTTCAACGGCGGCACGCACATGCTCGGGTGCGGTCAAGCCGCATATTTTTACGCTGATCTCGGAAGACATCGGCTCTCAGCTGGCCTCGTCCAGAAGGGCAAGCACATCGTCCTGGCCTTCGTTCTGCTTCTTCTTGAGCTTCTTGACCTCGCGCTCGAGCTTCTTGACCTCGGTCTTTTTGACGGTGGCGTCCTTGCGGTGCTTGTGCTCACGCAGCCATTCCCACAGAAAACCGATGACAAGGCCGGCCACAATCCCGCCAAGAACTACAAGAAACAACGGCAGCGAAGTGGCCAGATTGAAGCCAAGCAAGTCAGACAAGGCGTCCGGCATCAACTGCAACTGAACCATTTGGCGATTGGCCAGCGAGACCGAGACAAGGACGATCCCCAGGACCGCAAGAAAACCGTATCGAATGTAGCGCATCATGAGATCACGCTTTACCGTTCAAACGATCCCTTAGCAACTTGCCGGTCTTGAAAAACGGCACGCACTTTTCCTCGACTTGAACCGTCTCGCCAGTGCGTGGGTTCCGGCCGACCCGCGCATCCCGTTTCTTGACCGAAAAAGCTCCGAAGCCCCGCAGTTCGACACGGTCACCGCGCGCCATCGCGTCTGTGACTTCCTCGAATACGGTATTCACGATCCGCTCGACATCACGTTGGTACAGATGTGGATTTTCGTCGGCGATTTTCTGAATCAGTTCTGAACGGATCATGCGTGCTACCCTCCCAGGTCACCGTGTCATCTCGTCTACTGGTTTGGTCAGTATAGGAAAAAACGGTGCCGGGTGGAATGTAAACTCTGTGTGTCCGGGGTGCATTTTCCAAGAAAGCACCGGAAATTCGCCTGTAGAGACGCGAATCCGGCGGTTCATGCCTGCACCTATCACCGAATAACTCGCAAAACCGGAACACATTGATTCGCAAAAGAAACGGCCCCGCTCGGGATGAGCGGGGCCGTCTGAGTGTTCAAAACTGCAAGTCTGGCTTAGTCGCCGGACTTCAGCGCTGCGCCAAGGATATCGCCCAGCGATGCACCCGAGTCGGAGGAACCGTACTGTTCCACGGCCTCTTTCTCTTCGGCGATTTCGCGCGCCTTGATCGACAGGCCCAGACGGCGGGTCTTGCTGTCCACGTTGGTGACGCGGACGTCGACCTTGTCACCGACCGAGAAACGCTCGGGGCGCTGTTCGGCACGGTCGCGGCTCAGGTCCGAACGGCGGATGAAGGACTTCATGCCTTCGTACTCCACCTCGATGCCGCCATCTTCTATCGCGGTCACTTCGACGGTGATGACCGAGCCACGCTTCACGCCGCCCACGGCTTCGGCGAACTTGTCACCGCCCAGGGCTTTGATCGACAGCGAGATCCGCTCTTTTTCGACGTCAACTTCCGAGACAACCGCCTGAACGACGTCGCCCTTGCGGTAGTTCTGGATGGCATCTTCGCCACGCTCGTCCCACGACAGGTCGGACAGGTGAACCATGCCGTCGATGTCGCCTTCCAGGCCGATGAACAGACCGAATTCGGTGATGTTCTTGACTTCGCCTTCGACCTGCGTGCCCTCGGGGTGCGTTTCTGCAAACACTTCCCACGGGTTGCGCTGGGTCTGCTTGAGGCCCAGAGACACGCGACGCTTGGCGCCGTCGATTTCCAGAACCATGACGTCGACTTCCTGGCTGGTCGAAACGATCTTGCCGGGGTGGACGTTTTTCTTGGTCCAAGACATCTCGGACACGTGCACCAGACCTTCGACACCGGGCTCCAGCTCGACGAACGCGCCGTAGTCGGTGATGTTGGTGACGCGACCCTTGTGCACCGAACCCAGCGGGTACTTGGCGCCAACCAGATCCCACGGATCTTCCTGCAGCTGCTTCATGCCCAGGCTGATGCGGTGGGTTTCCTTGTTGATCTTGATGACCTGAACCTTGATGGTCTCGCCGATCGTCAGGATCTCGGACGGGTGGTTCACGCGGCGCCATGCCATGTCGGTGACGTGCAGCAGGCCGTCAACGCCGCCCAGGTCAACGAATGCACCGTATTCGGTGATGTTCTTGACGACACCCTCGACAGTCTGACCTTCGGACAGGTTGCCGATAACTTCGGCACGCTGTTCGGCACGCGATTCTTCCAGGATGGCGCGACGCGAGACAACGATGTTGCCACGGCGGCGGTCCATTTTCAGGATCTGGAACGGCTGCTTCAGACCCATCAGCGGGCCAGCGTCGCGCACGGGGCGGACATCAACTTGGCTGCCGGGCAGGAATGCAACTGCGCCACCCAGATCGACGGTGAAACCACCTTTGACGCGGCCAAAGATAGCACCTTCGACGCGCTGGTCGTCGGCATATGCTTTTTCCAGACGGTCCCATGCCTCTTCACGGCGGGCCATCTCGCGCGAGATGACGGCTTCGCCACGGGCGTTTTCTGCGGCGCGCAGGTAGACTTCGACCTCGTCGCCAACAGCGATTTCAGGAGCTTCGCCGGGATTTGCGAATTCTTTCAGATCGACACGGCCTTCCATCTTGTAGCCTACGTCGATGATGGCCTGGCCCGCTTCGATCGCGATGACCTTGCCTTTGACAACCGAACCCTCTTCGGGGGTGTCCATTTCGAAGCTTTCGTTCAGGAGGGCTTCGAATTCCTCCATGGATGCGTTAGCCATGTGGCGTTGTTTTCCTTTACATAACGTTTTTGCTGGCCGAGCGGTTGTCTCCGCCGGTCTTGTTTCATGATGTCCTCTGGCGTGACCCGGTGCGCATCTGGCTAAACAAACACAAAGGGCCGAGGAAACCCGGCCCTGCTCAGATACGTCGTCCGGGCGTTGACCGCCCTTGTTCAGACAGCGCGCGTATAGGCGGATTCTGGGCACAGCGCAAGCAGAAAGGCCCTTGTTGCAAGCCGACGCGGGATTCCGCTTGCGTTTTCCGGGCCAGCTACTCCTCCCAAATCCGGGCATCCCTCAGCAGCATGGCCTGCTCGATCGCATTCAAACGCGCCAGTGCGTCGGCCGGGGCCTTTGCCCCACCGGCTGCCTTCCAAATCTTGAGGGCCGAGTTCGGACTCCAAGGCAAGCAGGCATTCGCAAGCCACTGACGCAACTGAGGCGGAAGGGTGTCATAGGCCTGCATCGCGGGACGTTGCCGTCTCCGGCGGTTCAGGCGGCTGCGCAGATTGCGTCTTTGATTGGTCATGGGCATCGACTGTACCAATGCGAATTTTCAGAGCGGGAACTGGACCGGACGGAATGGGTTGGGGAAACGCCCCAACTGGTATGTTATGTTATTACGTAACATACTTTTGTTGCGCAACCCCGGATTGTGGTCAAAAAGGCAGGGTTCTGCAACCCTGCCCTCAACCATTTCGAAGCTCTCAATATTAGCCGAAGCCGGGAGACCTAGAACAGTTGCAGGTCTTTCTTGCCGCTTTGAATCTCGGCCAGGTTCGGCATGTTCTGGATGACCACCGGTTCGGGCGCGGCACCCGGCATCGGAACGGTCGGCTGTGCCGCCTTGGCCATCGCAAAGGTGGGTTGCTTGAGCTCTCCGCGAATGTCGCGCAGAAGGGTTTTGTGATCCGGCATCGCTTTCAGGATCTGCGCAAGGTCCACTTTCGCGCCCTTCCACCATTGGAACCAGATGTCCTTCCGCAATGGTCGAATGCGATCACGAATTCCAGTGCCATACCCCGTGTCATAGACCTGCTTGCCCAGCAGAACCGTCTGATAGACGCGATGGTCAAACAGCGTTGCAAACTCGACATCGTGCTGCATCGGAAGGCGGTTTTTCCAAAGCTCGAGGTTTTCAGCCAGCCTGTCCGGCACCTTCATCTCGGTCCGCGCGTCGATCCAGTATTGATCATCGGTGCGATTGTTCAGCTTGTAATGCAGGCAAATGAAATCCAGCACTTCGTCATAGAGCTTGTTCATCTGACGATTGTACCTGTCCCTCAATGAGGGTTCGATATCGCGGGTCGGCAAATGCTCTGCGAACCAGCGCACAGCATGGTCGACCATATGGATCGCAGTGCTTTCAAGCGGCTCGATGAACCCACCGGCCAGCCCGATTGCAACGCAGTTCTTCACCCACGCATTGCGAACGCGCCCGATCCGCATGGGGATCACCCGCGGCGTCACGCCTTTGCCGCTGTCACCCAGCCACTCCAGATATTCGTCCGCCGCTTGATCATCCGTCCGGTGCGCGGATGAATACACGTATCCCGTACCCACACGGTTGTAGAGAGGCACGCGCCATGTCCAACCAGCGCCAAGTGCAGTCGATCGCGTGACGCTTTCGATCTTCCGCGGATTGGGGTGCTCAATCTGCAACGCCATGGCACGGTCGTTCGGCAGATAGTCCGAATAATCCATGAACGGCTCGCCCAGTGCCTGATTGATGATCAGGCCGCGGAAACCGGTGCAGTCCACGACCATTTCAATATCGTGGCGGCCTGCACGCTCAAGCATCAGATGGCTGACATTGCCCTGTTCATTTAACTCGACCGACTGCACCTCGTCGCGGATATGTTCGACGCCACGCTGCGTACAGACCCTTGTCAACATGCCTGCGAATTTTACGGCGTCCAGGTGATAGGCATAGCCAAACCGCTGCTCGAATTCGGGTTGCCCCAGAAGCCGCGCGCCCTTGCACAGCCGAGCCAGGTCATCATGTGGCGAGATGGACTGAGTGAAATCCCGGTCCCCGTTGCCAAACCGAAGGAAGTATTCGGCGGCCTCGAGTCCTTCCAGCATCTGGCCATGGGCAAATGGGTTCACATAGTCGATGCGCTTTCCCTTTGCGTCTTTGTTCCAGTTGCAGAATTTGACGCCCAGCTTGAACGACGCATTGGTTTCGCGGAAAAAGTCTCGCTCTGAAATTCCAGCCTGCCGGAGCGTGACCGGCATACGTGGCACGGTCGCTTCACCAACGCCGACCGTGGCGATGTTCGGGCTTTCGATCAGGCAGATCCGCGGACGATCCTTGGGTGCTGACGTGCGCGAAAACACCATCTCGAGTAGCAGCGCCGTCATCCAGCCGGCCGTACCGCCACCCACGATGGTGATTTTTTGCAAACGATTATTCATGTTGTTCTGTCCCTGTTGGCTGTGAGGATTATGCGGCCGCCTGCCCGTTTTTCCGGGCCTCGGTGGCGACCTCCCCTTATCGCTGAGGGAAACTATAGCAGCTTTCAGGCATCCAGCTAGGGCCAATGGCGGCATCAAGTAGGCCCAAACGGGCGCCTTTGCCAAAGCAACGCATGGTCACGACCTGCTTCCCTTGCACTGAACGGACAGCGATGACGGTTGAGCCTTCCGAGGCAGCCTCAGATGTCCTCGCCTTTCTTCAGAAGATCGTCGATCAGTTCGCGTTGCAGATCATGGCTGTCCCCACCGCCGAACTCGGCCGCACCCCCGGAATAGAGAGTGCCATAGGTCCGAGCGATATTGACGGTCTGCGCCAGGCCCGAGATCAGTTGATCCTTGTTCAGCCGTGACAGCGGGTGGATGAACACGGCCCACAAGGTTCCGTTGGCGATCGCATAGCGCGCGTCCAGCGTGCTGTCGAAATTGGCCTGCATCATGCGCTGCAAGTCTTCGGCCGAAAGCTCTGAGGTGCCGCTGATCGCAACCATCGCCCGCATCCGGTCTGCATGCACATCAGTAACAACCAGCACCGGCACATCGGAAATCGTCATGGTAAAGCCCGGACCCTGCGGCTCGGCATCGGGGTCGAGAGCAAAGATGATCTTGCCCAGTCTCTCGTAGGTCATCGGTGGCTCGGCTTCCTGTGCCAACGCATGGCCGGCCAACAAAACCCAAATCAAGGCAAATCGGATCATCCGTTCTCTCCACCATAGACGCGTTCAGCCTAAGCGGGGACTGATCAACTGGCCAAACACAGCTTGGTGAGCCGGTTTGGCAGACTCTCGGCAAGTGCGAACGATCTGCAAGGTTTTCCGTTCGCCCTGCGATTACGCGTCCGCACGCCCGCATTTATCTGTTCAACACGGGTCGGCGCGAGTGCCGGCCACAACTGAACACGAAAGGAACACACAATGAAATCTGTTGTACTCAGCGCCCTTGTCGCCGTCCTGCCGATGATCGCCGCACCGGCTTTTGCGGCGGATGAGATCAATGTTTCGAACGGGATCTCGGCCGGCGGTGCGCCGCTGGCTGCTCACGGGGTCGATCTGGTTGCGCTGGTCACCGACGGCAACCCGGTCGAAGGGTTCGCCACGCATTCGGCCACCTATGACGGCGCGTCATACTACTTCACCTCGGCCGAGAACCGCGAAGCTTTCGAGGCCAACCCCGAAGCATACCTGCCGCAGCACGGCGGCTTCTGCTCGTATGGTGTTTCCGTGGGCAAGAAGTTCGATGGCGATCCGGATCAGTACCTGCTGGCCGATGGCAAGCTGTACCTGTTTCTGAACGCGGCAACTCGCGCCAAGTTCCTCGAAGACGTGTCCGGCACCGCCAAGACCGCGGATGACCAGTGGGCGAATATCAAGTCGATTGCGGTCGGCGAACTGTAATCGGACTGTCGCCAAGCGCTGTCCGCTGTCTCACCTTGCCGCGGGCAGCTTTCCTTGAATAACCGCGATCGCCTTTTCCAGCGCGGCTTCGATGCTCAGGTTCGACGTGTCCAGAATTACGGCATCGTCGGCCGGTTTCATCGGGGCCGTGCTGCGCTCGGCGTCCCGCGCGTCGCGCTCGCGGACATCGGCCAGAACCTGCGCGCGCGTTATTTCCGCACCTTTGTCTGCCAGCTCCAGATAGCGTCGCTCAGCGCGCACTTCAGGGCTGGCGGTGACGAACAACTTCACCTCGGCCTCGGGGCAGATCACCGTGCCGATGTCCCGCCCGTCCAGCACCGCGCCGCCGGCCCGCCGGGCAAAGCTGCGCTGGAAATCGACCAGAGCTGCGCGCACCTCGGGGATCACCGCCACTTTCGACGCCGCCTGTGCGATCTCGGCGGTCCGCAGGTCGCCCTGCTC
This sequence comes from Ruegeria arenilitoris, assembly GCF_013032855.1. Classification (GTDB taxonomy): domain Bacteria; phylum Pseudomonadota; class Alphaproteobacteria; order Rhodobacterales; family Rhodobacteraceae; genus Ruegeria; species Ruegeria arenilitoris. Next base: position 852,250 of record NZ_WQDA01000001.1, on the reverse strand, counting down.
CAACTCCTCGGCCGCGAGGGACCGCGCCGCCTCGACCGGGTCGGTGCCGTCCAACGTGCGTCGGCCGACCGCGCGATAGAGCAGCCCCGTATCCAGATGCGCCAGCCCGAAATGCGCAGCCACGGCCTTGGAGATCGTGCCCTTGCCCGCAGCGGCCGGGCCGTCGATGGCGACGGTAAAGCTCATGTGCGTTCGACCTTGGCGCCAAGGCCCTTCATCAGCGGATCGAAGATCGGGAACGAGGTCGCGATGGGGCTGCCGTCATCGACCGAGACCGCCTGTTGCGCGCCCATGCCCATCACCATGAACGACATGGCGATGCGATGGTCCAGAAAGCTTTCGCAGGTGCCGCCGCCGGGAACGCCGCCAATGCCCAGCCCGTCGACCGACCACCAGTCATCGCCCTCGTCAACCGTGACGCCGTTGGCCCGCAAGCCACGCGCCATGGCGTCGATGCGGTCGCTTTCCTTGACGCGCAGTTCCTTGACGCCGCCCATCATCGTCTTACCGGTGGCGTTGGCCGCAACCACCGACAGCACCGGATATTCGTCGATCATCGAAGCCGCGCGTTCGGGCGGGACGTCGATGCCCTTCATGTCGGGCGAGTAACGCGCGCGCAGGTCGGCGACCGGCTCGCCGCCTTCCTCGCGCATGTTCTCATAGGTCAGATCGGCGCCCATCTCGCGCAGCGTCGTGAACAGGCCGGCGCGCGTGGGGTTCAGGCCGATGCCCGGCACCAGAACGTCCGATCCCGGCGTGATCAGCGCCGCGCAGACCGGGAAGGCCGCGCTGGAGGGATCTCGCGGCACGGCGATCACCTGCGGTTTCAACTCAGGCCGGCCGGTCAATGTGATGACTCGGCCTTCGTCGGTGTCCTCGACGGTGATTTCGGCGCCGAACCCGGCCAGCATTCGTTCGGAATGGTCACGGGTGGCTTCCTTCTCGATCACCACGGTCTTGCCGGGCGCGTTCAGGCCGGCCAGCAGAACGGCAGATTTCACCTGGGCCGAAGGCACAGGCACTTCGTACCAGACTGGCACCGGATCGGCCGCGCCGACGATGGTCATTGGCAGACGCCCGCCCGAACGGCCCACGGCCTGTGCCCCGAACAGCGCCAACGGATCGGTCACCCGCGCCATCGGGCGTTTGTTCAGGCTGGCATCGCCGGTGAAGGTCGCGCTGATCGGGCTGGTGGCCATCGCACCCATGATCAGGCGCACGCCCGTGCCCGAGTTGCCGCAGTCGATCACCTGATCCGGCTCGGCAAAGCCGCCCACGCCGACGCCGTGCACCGTCCATTCGCCATTCCCGTGCGAGATCACCTCGGCCCCGAAGGCGCGCATCGCCTTGGCGGTGTCCAGAACGTCTTCGCCTTCCAGCAGGCCCGAGATCCGGGTCTCGCCCACGGCCATCGCCCCAAGGATCAGAGAGCGGTGCGAAATCGACTTGTCACCCGGCACTTCGGCCGTGCCGGTCAGCGGGCCGCAGGGATGCGAGGTCATCGGGATGGGCGTGCCGTGTCCGGACATGAGGGCTCCTTTTGCGCTATCAGTGCCCCTGCCGATTAGCGAATTGGCGCCGCAGCGTCCAGCCGCAATCACCCGTTGCGTCGGAAGGTCAGGTAGTGCGGGGTGCGGCCTTCACGCAGGGCCTTCTGCTCGTAGCGGGTCGAAATCCAGTCGTCCCACGGCTTGCGCCAATCCTCGGGCCCCTCGGCCAGCCATTCGAAACCGGCGCGGGGCACCTCCTCGAGCGTCTGGCGGACATAGTCCGGGATGTCGGTCGCCACGCGGAAAATCGCGCCGGGTTTCAGCACACGTGCCAGCGGCTCCAGATGCTCGGGCGTCACGAAGCGGCGGCGGTGGTGACGCTTTTTGGGCCACGGATCGGGATAGAGCAGAAACGCGCGCGAAATGCTGGTGTCGGGCAGCACGTCGAACAGGTCGCGCACATCGCCGGGATGCACCGCCAGGTTGGTCACTTCGGCCCGGCGGATCTTGCCCAACAGCATGGCCACGCCGTTGATGAACGGCTCGGCGCCGATGATGCCGATATTGGGGTTCTGCTGTGCCTGATGCACCAGATGCTCGCCGCCGCCGAACCCGACCTCAAGCCATACCGGCTTGCCGTCAAACAGAGCGTTCAGGTCAATCGGGGTACGGTCGGGGTTGCTGTCCCAATCCACAGCGCCGGGCGACAGGGCGGCCAGGTCCTCGGACAGATAGGTCTTTTGGCTGGGCTTCAGGGTCTTGCCTTTGAAGCGGCCATAGAAGTTTCTGCGGGGGCGTTCGGGTGACTGGGTGCTCATGCCGGTGCCCTTACTGCGGCGGCGTTTGCGTTGCAAGGGGCGGGCCGCGTCCGGGGGTGCGTCCTTCGGAACGGAAAAGGCGCGCCAGATCGGACGCGCCTTGCCGTGTTTGGTTTCCCGGTGCTGGCTCAGACAGCCTTTTTCAAGGCCTCAACCAGATCGGTCCGCTCCCAGCTGAAGCCGCCGTCCGCATCCGGCACGCGCCCGAAATGCCCATAGGCCGCGGTGCGCTGATAGATCGGCCTGTTCAGTTGCAGGTGTTCGCGGATGCCGCGCGGGGTCAGGTCCATCACCTGTCCGACCGCCTTCTCGATCTCGGCGTCGGCAACCTGTCCGGTGCCGTGGGTGTCGGCGTAGATTGAAAGCGGCTTGGAAACGCCGATCGCATAGCTCAGCTGGATCGTGCAACGCTCGGCCATGCCGGCGGCCACGACGTTCTTCGCCAGATACCGCGCAGCATAGGCCGCCGACCGGTCGACCTTGGTCGGGTCCTTGCCCGAGAACGCCCCGCCGCCATGCGGAGCCGCACCGCCATATGTGTCAACGATGATCTTGCGCCCGGTCAGGCCAGCATCCCCGTCAGGGCCGCCGATGACGAACTTGCCGGTAGGGTTCACATGCCATTCCGTCTGGTCGCTCAGCCAGCCATCGGGCAGAGATTCGCGGATGTAGGGCTCGACGATCTGGCGAATATCGTCCGAGGTCAGCGCCTCATCCAGATGCTGGGTGGACAGCACGACCGAACTGACACCGACTGGCCGCCCGTCACGGTAGATCACCGACAGCTGCGATTTGGCATCGGGACCCAGAGCGGGCTCAGACCCGTTCTTGCGCACTTCCGCCAGACGGCGCAGGATGGCGTGTGCATATTGGATCGGAGCCGGCATCAGGGCTGGGGTTTCGGTGGTGGCATATCCAAACATGATGCCTTGGTCACCGGCGCCTTCATCCTTGTCAGCGGACGCATCGACCCCTTGGGCGATGTGTGCGGACTGCTCGTGCAGCAGGTTCGTCACCTCGACCGTTTCGTGGTGAAACTTGTCCTGCTCGTAACCGATGTCCTTGATGCAAGCGCGGGCAATCTCTTCGATCTTGCCCATGTAGTCGTGCAATTTTTCCTGATCCGACAGACCGACCTCGCCGCCGATGACCACCCGATCAGTGGTGGCAAAGGTTTCGCACGCGACGCGCGCTTCGGGCTCTTCGTTCAGAAAGGCATCCAGTACCGCATCTGAAATTCGGTCGCACACCTTGTCGGGATGCCCTTCGGAAACGGATTCCGAAGTGAAAATGTAGTTCTGTCGGGACATGAAAGCGCTCCATTAAGATTTCCCCGTCACGCCAGGAAGCCGTTGTGACAGGCATTCGACGGGATACGCCCGAAGAAACAGGGGGTCAATCGATAATTATGCCCTGCCAAACCGAACGTTGCGCCCAAACAGCAGCAGAAGCACCAACAATAGCCCAAGCGTCGGCCCGTCGCCGGTTCGCGCATACAGTGTCGGAGGCAATGGCGCCGGAAGGTTAGCATCCACGAAACCCGCCTGACCCAAAGGCAGGGAGGCGATTACGTTGCCATAGGGATCGACCATCGCCGAAACACCGGTATTTGCCGACCGCGCCAGCGGCAGACCCTGTTCGATGGCCCGCATCCTTGCCTGCGCCAGATGCTGGAATGGTCCTGTACGGGTCCCGAACCAGGCATCATTGGTTATCTGCAGAAGGAAATCCGGACGCTGCGGCGCCGCCGAAACATCCTGCGGAAAGATCGCCTCGTAGCAGATCAGCGGCAGCGCCAGACCCAGCTTGCCGGCGTTCAACATCGCCGCTCCGGGCCCGGCGCTGAAGCCACTTCCCGTGGCCGCGGCCATACCGTGTATTCCGAACCTGTCCATCAGATCGCCAAGGGGAACATACTCGCCGAAGGGCACCAGATGATGCTTGTCGTACAGGCCGGTCTGACGCCCCTGCTCGTCGAGGTAGATCATCGAATTGTAGATGCGCGGCCCGTCTCCGCGTTGGATACCGAGGATGACGGGTGTTCCCTGAGCGGCCTCGGCAATCGCTTCCAGATGGGGACCCGCACTGCCTAGCCACGCAGGAACCGACGTCTCGGGCCATACGATCAGGTCCGGACGCGGATCGGCGGCAGTGAATTCAATCTGTCGAGCAAAAAACAGCGGGGCAAAAGACGGGTCCCATTTCTGCTCTTGCGGCGCGTTGGGCTGGACCAGACGAACGATGTGACCGGTCTCTGCAACCCTCGGGCGGTTGCTGGCTTGAACCAGCGCCAAACCGGCAAAGATGCCAACTGCCACGACGGGCCAAAGAAACGCCTTGCCGTTGCGAGGACCGGCGACGGCAGCGCCCAACGGCAGGGCAAGCAAAAAGGTCGCGGCCCCAAGGCCATATGGACCAACCCATGCCAAGAGTTGCCCGGCCGGGGCATCCACCCAAATCTGTGCCATTCCCGCCCAAGGAAACCCGGTCAGAACGTAGCCGCGCGCCATTTCAACCAGCGACAGGGTCAGGGCCAGAACGATGACCTTCCGCGGCCCCACCTCTCGGGTTCCGCGCGCGAGCCAAAAAGCAAACGCCCAGAACAAGGCCAAGCCAGCAGCCATGAACACAAGCGCAAAAGGGGCCATCCAGGCATAACGCTCAGCGTCGATCTGAAAGGGCTCGATGATCCAGCTCAGGGCATTGGCGAAGTAACCGGTTGCGAAAGCCCAGCCCACCCATGCCGCGCGAGCGCGCGTGGCACTGGCCAGAAACAACGGCGCGACGGATGCAAGCGCAATGCAGGTGATTATCCAATAGCCATACGGCGCCAAGCCAAAGGCCGCCAACGCGCCGAGTATCGCGGCCAGTACCACGCGCAGCCAATGCGGCCACCGCAAGGCAGGATTCATGCAGCCATATCCGGCAGCATCACCCGCAGGCGCTTGATGCGCCGCGGATCCGCGTCGATAACCTCGAACTCGGGGCCTTCGGGGTGCAAAACCACCTCACCGCGAGCTGGAACCCGCCCAGAAAGCATGAAGACCAGCCCGCCCAGGGTCTCGATCTCTTCCTCGTCCACATCCTCGTGGCTGGTCAGCGACCGGCCGATTTCGGCCTCGAAGTCCTCAAGCGGCGCCTTGGCCTGAACGATATAGCACCCGGGCTTTTCTTGCACCCACAGCTGATTTTCGTCGGCGTCATGCTCATCGGCGATTTCTCCGACGACCTGTTCGATCAGATCTTCGATCGTGACAAGCCCGTCGACGCCGCCATATTCATCGATCACCAACGCCATGTGGCGACGCTCGGTCTGCATCTTGGTCAGCAAAACACCGATCGGCATCGAAGGCGGGACAAACAGCAACGGGCGGAGCATCGAGATCAGATCGAATTCCGCCGATCCACCGTTGAACCCATGCGTCAGGGCAAAATCCTTGAGGTGAACAAAGCCCAGCGGCGTGTCCAGCGTCCCCTCGTAGACCGGTATTCGGGACAGACCGCTATCCCGGAAGACCTGGGCCAGTTCCTCTTTGGTGATGGTCGAAGGCACGGACACGATGTCGGCGGAAGGAATTGCCACATCCTCGATCCGCATGCGCCGCAGATTGATCATGCCGCGCGGCTGAGGGGTCACGGCCTCATTCCCGTTCACGACGACTTCGGCGTCATCCTCGGCGGAAGAAAAAGCATCAAGAATACGAGAGAAAAGCCCGCTTTTCTCTTTGGTTTCATCGCTGCTCTGCGAGTGCGCGCTCTGCGCCGCTCCAGAACTGCCGTCAATATCGCCCATTTTCCTGTTCCAATAGATCGGGCACCAAGGCCCACATTACCCATTATATGGGTCATCAATACCCAATTTGCCAAGTATCTCGACCTCGGCACGTTCCATCAAAGTGGCGTCAAGGTCACGAATGTGATCATACCCCAGTAAATGCAACACTCCGTGAACCAGCAAATGGGTCACGTGGTCATCCATGGATTTCCCGGCCTCCTGAGCCTCGCGCCAGCAAGTGTCATACGAAATCGCGATGTCACCAAGCGCGATGTCACCCGTGAAATCCGGCTGGGGCACAAGCGGTGTGCCGCCGGGCTGATCCGCAGCAAGGTCCTCGGCGGGCCAGCTCAGCACATTCGTCGGCGCAGGCTTTTCACGAAATTCAGCGTTCAACTCGGCAATCCGGGCGCCGTCGCAGCCCAGAACGCTGACTTCGCACAAATCGGCATCCACGCCGCAATGCGCCAGCGTCGCGGCCACGGCCTTGCGCGCCAACGGCTCAATACCCTGCCAACGCGGGTCTTCGATCGTGATTTCCAAGTTCATCTCGTGACGCTCCGAGGCCGATTTGCCCAGGCCCGACGGTTCAACCCGTTTCCCGGCCCGAGTCGGCCTCATACGCCTCGATGATCGCGGCGACAAGCGGATGGCGCACCACGTCCTTGGATGTGAAGTAGTTGAAGCTGATATTCGGGATCGTCTTCAGCAGCCGCTCGGCATCCGCAAGCCCCGAAGCCACGCCGCGCGGCAGATCCACCTGCGACCGGTCGCCGGTGATCACCATCCGGCTACCCTCGCCCAAGCGCGTCAGGAACATCTTCATCTGCATCGTCGTGGCGTTCTGGGCCTCGTCCAATACAACGAAGGCATTGGCCAGTGTCCGCCCGCGCATGAACGCCAGCGGGGCGATTTCGATCCGCTTTTCCTCGATCAGCTTGGCCAGTTGCTTGCCAGGCAGAAAGTCATTCAACGCGTCGTACAGCGGCTGCATATACGGATCGACCTTGTCTTTCATGTCTCCGGGCAGGTAACCCAGCTTTTCGCCGGCTTCGACGGCTGGGCGGCTGAGGATGATTCGATCCACATGTCCGCCGATGAACATCGACACACCCACGGCCACGGCAAGGTAGGTCTTGCCCGTTCCCGCCGGGCCGATGCCAAAGGCGAGTTCGTTGTTGAACAGCGACTGCACATAAGCCTTTTGCGCGTCAGTACGGGGTTCGACCAGCTTTTTGCGGGTCTTGATTTCGACAGTTCCCCCCTTGAACATTTCAAGCTGGTCGCCATCACGCGAGCCGGTTCCGGCCTCGGAATTGCCCATCCGCAATTCGCGATCAACGTCAGCAGCTTCGACGTCGCGCCCGCCTTCCAGCCGGGTGTAGAGGGCCTGCAAAACCTCAATCGCCTGCTTCTGAAGCTCGTCTTCGCCCATGACGACCAGTTGGTTGCCGCGGCGCACGATCTGAACGGAAAGCTTCCGCTCGATCTCGGCCAGATTGCGGTCGTATTCGCCGCAAAGATCAATCAACAATCGGTTGTCAGGGAATTCAACAAACGCCTCGTTCGCGGGCATTTCATCTTGCGGTGGGGTAAGGGCACCGATGGCCAATCCGTTCTCCTGTCTTGGCGTTGTCACCCCAAGCGTAGACAACAAGAGTCGGTCGGCGCAAGCCACAGATTCAAAAATCTGAGCAACTGATCGCAAATCGGTCAGGCGGAAAGGAATTCATGGCCCGGCGTGATAAAATCTCAGACCGGATTCCGCCGGCGGGATCAGAACTTGTAGTTCAACCCGACGCGAATCCCCTGGTAGCTGGGCGTGGATTTGGTCGAGAAGCCCGAGCCAAAATCGACGACCTTCGACTGAAACTGCACATATTCGAATTCGCCGGTGACGGACCAATTGTCGTTCAACTGATGCTCGGCCCCGATGCTGGCAACGAATCCGTTGCGTCGGTCATCGCTTGCGAAAGACTGAGTGGTGCCGCCGCTGGACAGGCTGTTGGTCGTTTCGATTTCACCCTGAACGAACCCGACGGTAACGAAATACAGAACCGAACCGCTGGGGTTGGTCAGCCCGTTCTTGAACCGCAGCGACAGCACATCCGATATCTCGGAACCGCCCTGAACGGTCGTGGTGCCTATCTGCGTGGTGACACTGTCATCCAGCGAAGCGAAATCGTACCCGATCTCGAACCCGTAGACGTAATCGCGCCCGCCACGCGCAGGCAGAACACCGCGCCAACCGCCCCGTATCCCGCCGTAGGCACCGCTCAGGTCAAGTTTTCCGATAGGAAAGGTGCCCGCATTGGTGGCCAGCCCGAACTGGTCTGTTCCGCCTGATCCATACCCGGCGCTGAACCCCAGATAGAAGGCGCTGACGTCTTTGGAATAACGCTCCGGCCCCAACACGACCGGATCGGAAACGGCGCCGTCCAAATCCCCCGCATGAGTGGGAATACCTGCGCTGGCGGCCAGCAATAGGCCGGCCAGAACACGGCCCACCCCTGTTTGTCGAATACCTGCCTGACGTGTCACTCGTACCCTCCATTGCGGTGCCCGGGCGACCCGAAGCCCCACCGATGTAAAGCCCGAAGGCCACTGGAAACACGGCCCCGAGAATTCTGGCTATTCTCCGACCATAGTTCCAAGCGATAAATCAAGGGTAAATTTTGGAAACAAACGCCACGAGTATTGCGTGAGCGGTGAACCGCAGCCCTGTCACAGCACCTCGCCGGCCAGTGAATTGGCGCCCGAGGCCGTGATCCGGACGTTGCGAAGATCTCCCGCCGAAAGATCGGCTCCGGAAACGTGGACGGCATGCAGATACTCGGACTTGCCAACCATCTGTCCGGCCAGACGCCCGGGTTTCTCAAACAGAACCCGGACTGTCCGACCAACCATCGCATCCTGGATCTCGCGCTGGTGCCGGGTGATCAGAGCCTGCAAGCGTTGCAGTCGGTCGTCAGCTTCCTGCGGATCGACCTGCGGACGCTCGGCCGCGGGCGTGCCCGGCCGTGTCGAATACTTGAAGGAATACGCATAGCCATAGCGGACCTGCTCGACCAGATCCAACGTGGCCTGGAAATCCTCTTCGGTTTCTTCGGGGAAGCCCACGATGAAATCGCCCGACATCAGGATATCGGGGCGCGCTTCGCGGATCCGCTCGATCAGACGCAGATAGCTTTCGGCCGTGTGGCTGCGGTTCATCCGCTTGAGGATCTTGTCCGACCCCGACTGCACCGGCAGGTGCAGATAGGGCATCAGTTTTTCGCAGGTGCCGTGCGCCTCGATCAGGTCGTCGGTCATGTCGTTGGGATGCGAGGTGGTGAACCGGATGCGCTCCAGCCCGTCGATCTTGTTCAATTCCCAGATCAGCCCGGCCAAAGTCATGTCGCCATCGGGACCGGCCCCGTGATAGGCGTTGACGTTCTGGCCCAGTAGCGTGATCTCACGCACGCCGCGCTCGACCAGGTCCTGCGCCTCGCGCAGGATGCGGTCGGCGGGGCGGCTGACCTCGGCCCCGCGAGTATAGGGCACGACGCAGAAGGCACAGAACTTGTCACAACCTTCCTGCACGGTCAGAAACGCCGTCGGGCCGCGTTTGGCCTTGGGACGGTTCTTGAGTTTCTCGAACTTGTCCTCTTCGGGGAAATCGGTATCCAACGCCTTTTCGCCCGCACGCGCCTTGGCCTCCAACTCGGGCAGGCGGTGGTAGCTTTGCGGGCCGACGACCAGATCGACCAGCGGCTGCCGACGCATGATCTCTTCGCCCTCGGCCTGCGCCACACAACCGGCCACGCCGATCTTCAGATCGGGCTTTTCGGCCTTCAACCCCTTGAACCGGCCCAGTTCGGAATACACCTTCTCGGCCGCCTTTTCGCGGATGTGGCAGGTGTTCAGCAGGATCATGTCCGCATCTTCGGGCGACTGCGTTTCCACATAGCCCTGCCCGCCCAACGCCTCGGACATGCGTTCGCTGTCATAGACGTTCATCTGACAGCCATAGGTCTTGATATACAGCTTTTTCGGTTCGGACATGGGCTGAGCCTTTTGCGTTCGCTGGACCGGCGTCGTCTATACGCATCGAACGCCGCTTGCAATGCTGGCGCAATTACCCGAATTTGACGGATATTTCCAGCAAGGCAGGCTACACGCGGGTAATGAAATACGAATCCCTCGACCACTTTCTGAAATCGGGCCGGGCAGCGTTGACCAAGGGGCCGGTCGCATTGGTTTTCGCCGAAGACGATGTCGAGCTTGATGGGACCTTGCGCCATCACTTGGACTTGGGGTTCAAATCCGTGATCGTATTTGCACCGGCCCAGTTTTCGATCCTGCCTGAAATCTTGGACCGGGTGCACCGGGTCACGATGCGCTGCTCGCCCAGAAACGTGGTGTTCGACACCATAAACCGCGTCACTCAGGCGGCGCCAAACATCTGGCTGTTCTACTGCTACAACTCGGAATACCTGTTCTTTCCGTTCTGCGAAACGCGCACGGTCGGAGAGATGCTGGCCTTTCACGCCGAGGAGCGGCGCGACGCGATGCTCTGCCACGTGATCGACATCTACGCCGACGACCTGTCCGCCTATCCCAACGGCGTGGCCCCGGATCATGCGATGCTGGACAGTACTGGATATTATGCTCATTCCCGGCACGAGCGATCGGGACAACCGCTGGAGCGTCAGTTGGACATGTCCGGTGGCCTGCGTTGGCGGTTTGAGGATCACATCCCGTACGAACGGCGCCGGATCGACCGGATCGCGCTGTTCAAAAGCTGCAAGGGTCTGACCCTCCAACCCGATCACACCTTTAACGAGCCCGAGTACAACACCTATGCCTGTCCCTGGCATCACAACCTGACGGCCGCCATCTGTTCCTTCCGCGCCGCCAAAGCGCTGAAAAGCAATGCGGGATCGACCTTTGATATTCCCAGTTTCCGCTGCCCGTCCTCGGTTCCTTTCCAATGGAACTCGCACCAGTTGCTGGACCTTGGCCTGATGGAACCCGGCCAGTGGTTCTGAGGGGGCCGGAACGGCTCAGCGATTGAGCAGGACCGGGAACCAGTCCTCGCGCAGTCGTTGCCCAGCCCGCATGTCATGCCCCGGAAACGGCGGCGACGTCCGGCCCGGACGCTCGACATACCGGGCGTCATCCCCGACCAGCCGCAGCGAGAAGGCGCGGCGCCGGCTGTCGGACTGGTTCCCTCGGGCACCGTGCAGGGTTCGAAAGTTGAAGGCGACCGCATCGCCGGGTTCCATGTCGAACTCAACGATCCGCATCCCTTCGGCCTCGGGGTCTGGCACCGCGATGTACTGGCCCTCGTCAGGAAAGAAACCCTCCTCCGAAACCCAGCGCGTCGGCAACACTTCCTTTTCCCACAGGTGAGACCCCGCCACGCAACGCAGAGTCGCCTGCGTCACCGGGTCGAGCGGCGACCAGAAGCTTATCGTCTGACGCCCTTCCACAAAGTAATAGGGCCCATCCTGATGCCACGGCGTGGCCATCGAGGTGCCGGGCTCCTTTACCAGAACGTGGTCATGGAAAATCTGGACCGAACGGGACTCCATCAGGTCAGCAGCGACCTCGGCAACCGGAGAGGCTTGAATGACCTGCCGAAACTCGGGGATGCGAGACCAGTTGCAGTAGTCGTCAAAGAAACGGCCGGTTTCGCCTACTTTCTTGTTTTCCGACGCATATGGCCCGGGATCAGCCATGTTGCGAGCCACCCCTTCTCGCAAGGCATCGACGTGATCGGCGAACAGGCCCTTGACCAGAACAACCCCGTCATTGCGATAGGTTTCGATCATCTCCGGGGAAACAAGAGGGTGTGGCATTTCGGTCTCCGTCATTTGCTGAGGCCGATTTGCACATGTCTGGCACCCCTGTTCAAATCATATCTTTCAAAATAAGCATTAACTCCATGTTATATATCACCTTGCGCCAATACGAATATGTTTGCGCCATTGGGCGACACGGAAGCCTGTCCGCCGCGGCACAGCACCTGAACGTTTCGCAACCTGCGCTTTCAAACGCGCTGACCCGGGTCGAAGAACACCTGGGCCATCCGCTGTTCTCGCGCCGACGCGGCGCGGCAATGTCGCTGACGCCTCAGGGGCGCAAGTTCATCGACAAGGCCGAAGCCTTGCTGACGAGCGCTGCCCAGATCGAAGAGGCGGAAGCCCCGGTTGCCGGAACAAGCCGTTTGAAGTTGGGCTGCTTTGTGGATCTTGCGCCGTTCCTGCTGGCGCGGGCAATGCAGACGATCAGGGACACTCTTCCCGATATCGTTCTGACCCACGGGGTAGACACTTTCGAAGGCTTGATCGGCGGATTGACCGACGGCCGCTTCGATCTGGCGCTCACCTATGATTTGGGCCTCGATGCCGGTTTCTCACGCCACAAGCTGCTGGACAGTACGCCAAACGCGCTGGTCAGTCCCGCGCACCCTCTGGCCGGGCAAGGCAGCGTTTTGCTTGCCGAGCTTGAGCAATACCCGCTCATCCTGTCCAAAGAAGGTCTGTCAGCGCAGCATGTCCTGGGTCTGTTCCGACGTCATGGACTGCACCCCAGCGTGTCCTACCGCGCGGAATCGCTCGAGATCCAACGCAGTCTTGCGGCCCATGGTGAAGGGGTGGGCATCAGCTATGCCAGCCCGCAAAACGGCCTCAGCTATGATCGGATGCCGCTGCTGAGCCTGCCGATCACCGACCCCGATGCAACCGAGGCCGTGATTCTGGCTCGTCACGGCATCGGCCCTGCGGACACGACAGTCGCCGCTGCTGAACAGGCTCTGGTTAGGTCGCTTGGGAAACTGTGATCAGCGCTTTTTGCGCAGCCGGATGACAACGTCCACCGACGCGATCTCGACCCCGGCCGGCGCTTCGGGCAGACGCTGGATAACCAGTTGGTCGGACGGCGCATCGCTCAGGCGGCCCTCGTCCTCCCAGAAGAAATGCGGGTGGTCATGGGTGTTGGTGTCGAAATAGCTTTTTGAGCCGTCCACGGTGATTTCCTGCAGAACGCCGGCATCGCAGAAGGCGCGCAGGGTATTGTAGACCGTTGCAAGGGAAACAGCATCGCCCTTGTTCTTGGCCGACTCGAACAGGCTTTCGGCGGTGACATGTCGGTGGCGGCCATCGCCCACCAGCAATTCGGCCAAGGCAACACGCTGGCGCGTCGGGCGCAGCCCGGCGTCAACCAACCAGTTCGTAGCGATGTCCCGGCTTTGAGCTGTCATGAAACCATTACCCAATTTCCCCTGCCCCAATATATAAGTGCCGACCACCACCAATTTCAAATGAAATTCATTCGCAACCAGCGGCTCCGGCGGGCCGGATGTGTTCGGGTGGTCTTGCAGGACCTTGCAAACGGGTGATAGACGAGGCCAGATTGAATAAACAGACCCCTGGCAGGAGACGCGGCAGAATGGCCCAATTCCCAAGCAGCTTTGACAAGGACGACCTGCTGAAATGCGCCCGCGGCGAACTCTTCGGCCCCGGAAATGCTCAGCTTCCGGCTCCCCCGATGCTGATGATGGACCGCATCACCGACATTTCAGGCGACGGCGGCGCGCACGGCAAGGGGCATGTCGTGGCGGAATTCGACATCACACCGGGCCTTTGGTTCTTCGATTGCCACTTTCCAGGAAACCCGATCATGCCGGGTTGTCTGGGTCTTGACGGACTGTGGCAGCTAACCGGTTTCAACCTCGGCTGGCGTGGCTGGCAGGGTCGCGGCTATGCGCTGGGTGTGGGCGAAGTGAAATTGACAGGCATGGTGCGCCCTGACCGCAAGATGTTGACCTACTACGTGGACTTCACCAAGGCAGTCCAGACCCGCCGCCTGACCATGGGTGTGGCGGATGGCCGGGTCGAAGCGGATGGCGAAGTCATCTATCAGGTCAAGGACATGAAGGTTGCATTGTCGGAAAGCTGACCCCAGCTGACTGACAGTCAACAGGGAATGGAACACAGGAGAACGCAAATGCGTCGCGTCGTCGTCACCGGTTTGGGGGTTGTCTCTTCCATCGGGAACAATGCCGAAGAGGTTCTGGCCTCGCTCAAGGCGGGTAAGTCCGGCATCGAGGCCAGCGAGCAGATGGTCGAGCACGGCTTCCGCAGCCAGGTTGCAGGGACGCTCAAGATCGATGTGTCGGAACAGGTCGACAAGCGCACTTTGCGGTTCATGGGGCCAGGCGCCGCGTATGCCCATATCGCGATGAGCCAGGCAATCGCTGACGCGGGGCTGAGCGAAGATCAGGTCGTCAATCCGCGTACGGGTCTTGTTGCCGGGTCCGGTGGCCCTTCCACCAGCGCCATGCTGACGGCGCACCAGACCGTTCTGAAAACCGGCGCAACCAAGCGCATCGGACCGTTTGCCGTTCCGAAATGCATGTGCTCGACGATCTCGGCCAACCTTGCGACCGCGTTCAAGATCAAGGGCATCAACTACTCGATCACTTCGGCCTGCTCGACGTCGCTGCATTGCATCGGAAACGCGGCCGAGCAGATCATGCTGGGCAAACAGGACGTGATGTTCGCCGGTGGCGGCGAAGAACTGGACTGGACCCTGTCCTGCCTGTTCGATGCGATGGGCGCGATGTCCTCGAAATACAACGACACGCCCGAAAAAGCCTCGCGCGCGTTTGATCAGAACCGCGACGGGTTCGTGATCTCGGGCGGCGGCGGCATCGTCGTTCTGGAAGAGCTGGAACATGCTCTGGCCCGGGGCGCGAAGATCTATGCCGAGGTGACGGGCTATGCCGCAACCTCGGACGGGCACGACATGGTCGCACCCTCGGGAGAAGGTGGAGAGCGCGCGATGCGCCTGGCCTTGTCCACCCTGCCCGAAGGCCGCAAGGTCGGCTACATCAACGCCCACGGGACCTCGACACCGGTCGGAGATGTGGGCGAAGTCGAAGCCGTCCGCCGGATTTTCGGCGAGGGCAATGTGCCGCCGATCTCCTCGACCAAATCGATGACCGGCCACGCTCAAGGTGCTGCCGGCGCGCTCGAGGCGATTTTCTGCCTCTTGATGCTGCAGCATGATTTCATTGCGCCGTCGATCAATGTCGACTCGCTGGCCGAAGGCATCCAGCCCGGCGAAATTGCAACTGAGGTTGTTGAAAACGCAGGTTTGGACAGTGTCATGACCAATAGCTTCGGCTTTGGTGGCACCAACGGTTCCATGATTCTGTCCAAGTATAACGGGTGATTATGATGTCGGATTCTATGAAGGGTAAGCGCGGGCTGATCATGGGCGTCGCCAATGATCGGTCGATCGCCTGGGGCATTGCCAAGGCCATGCACGAGGCAGGCGCTGAACTGGCATTCACCTACCAGGGCGAGGCTTTCGGAAAACGGCTGGAACCGCTTGCACAGAGCCTGGGCAGCGACTTCATGGTCGATGCGGACGTGACCGATGACGCATCGCTGGACCGGGCCTTCGACGAACTGGCCGCTCGTTGGCCAACGATTGATTTCCTCGTCCACGCCATCGCCTACTCGGACAAGACCGAGCTGACCGGGCGGTTCCTGAACACCACGCGGGCGAATTTCAAGCACTCGCTGGATGTCTCAGCCTATTCATTCATCGAAGTGGCTCGTCGCGCCTATCCGATGATGAAGGAAAACGGCGGGACGCTGCTCACGCTGACCTATCAGGGTTCGAACAAGGTCGTGCCGAACTACAATGTCATGGGTGTTGCAAAGGCTGCTCTGGAATCGGCGACGCGCTATCTTGCGAATGATCTGGGCCCCGACGGGATCCGGGTCAACGCCATCTCGCCCGGACCTATGAAAACCCTGGCCGGCGCGGCCATCGGGGGGGCTCGCAAGACCTACAAGTTCTGCGACCAGAACGCCCCGCTGCGATCGAATGCTACGCTCGAAGCGGTTGGCGGAACGGCCGTTTACCTTGCGTCGGACGCAGGGGCCTGCACCACCGGTGAAATCATTCGCGTAGACGGCGGTTTCCACATCTTGGGAATGCCTCAGCCCGACTTCATGTGACGCGATCTTTCCCTGTCGTTGCCAAGATTTTACCAAACTTCCGCGGCAGGGATATCACATGAGCAAACTAGACCGGATAATCGCGACCAATTCGCGTGCATCTCACTCTCGTCGCAAGGCCGGAGTGCTCAGCAGCCGCGCGCGTACGCTGCTGCTGACCCTGACGACATTGTTGGTATTGTGGATCTTCTATACCCAACCGCAGCTTCGTGAGGCGGTTGGGTCATTGTTGGGCGGCTGAACGCGCGCTGATCAGTTGATCGAAACGACCTCGATGTCGAAGATCAGATCCTGGCCCGCCAGCGGGTGGTTTGCGTCCAGGGTCACGGTTTCTTCGTTGGCGTCCACCACCGTCACAGGCAGCGCCTGACCATCGGGGGTCTGCATCTGCAGCTGGGTGCCGGGGTCCAGCGGGATGTCGTCCGGGATGCCTTCGCGCGGGACGTCCTGGCGCATAGCGGGATTGATCGGCCCATAGGCTTCCTGGCAATCCACTTCGACCCGCTTCTTCTCGCCGATTTCCATACCCGGCAGAGCGGCGTCCAGACCGGGAATGATCTGGCCGGACCCCACGGCGAACTCAAGCGGATCTCGTCCTTCCGAGCTGTCGAAAACGTTGCCGTCCCGCAAAGTTCCAGTGTAGTGAATGCGAACCGTGTCGCCTTGTTTGATTGCGGTCATGACTGTCTCCGACCTGAGTTTGGAATGAGCGGTCCAACCTAGAGACTGACCCGGCAATGTAAACCCTTTTACGCTTTAACCCGCGCATGGCCTGTGCCAACCTGCCCCGGAAGATGGGGAGAGGCAGATGGCGATCACAACCTGCGTTTTCGATGCGTACGGAACCCTTTTCGACGTGGCCGCAGCCGCACGTCAGGCGGCCGCCGAACCGGGCCAGGATGCGCTGCGTGACAAGTGGCCTGAACTGGCCAACCACTGGCGGTTGAAGCAGCTGCAATACACGTGGCTGCGTGCTGTGGCGGACGCACATGCCGATTTCTGGGACGTAACGCAGGATGGCCTGGACTGGGCGCTCGAGGCGACGGGCCTGCAGGGGGATCCTGCGCTGCGGCAGAGACTGCTGGACCTGTATTGGGAACTGCAGGCCTATCCCGAGGTTCCCGCCATACTAAAGGCGCTCAAGGATGGCGGGATGCAGACCGCGATCCTGTCAAACGGATCGCCGCCCATGCTGGAAGGCGCGGTCAGATCTGCGGGTATCGGCGGCGTATTGGACGACATACTGTCAGTCGAAAGCGTCGGCGTCTTCAAACCGCATGCACGGGTCTATGATCTTGTGTGCGACCGTTTCGGGTGCGAACGATCGAATGTTCTGTTCGTCAGCTCGAATGGTTGGGACGCCGCCGGAGCCAGCGGGTACGGGTTCGTTACGGCCTGGGTCAACCGCGCCGGCGAACCAATGGACCGATTGCCGTGGACCCCGGCGCATGTCCTGTCCGACCTGACCTCGATCCCGGAACTGGCGGGCGTTTGATGCCGCAATTCACGACGTCTGACGGTCTGCGCCTGACCTACGAAGAAACAGGCAGCGGCAAGCCGCTGCTGTGCCTTGCCGGCCTGACCAGAAACAGCCGGGATTTTTCCTTCTTCACGCCGTACGCCAACGGAGTACGGGTCATTACCATGGACTATCGGGGGCGCGGAGACTCGGATTTTGATCCGGATTATCGCAACTATTCCGTTCCGCGCGAGGCGCAGGACGTGATCGAGTTGCTGGATCACCTGAAGCTCGATCGGGTCAGCATCCTTGGCACCTCGCGTGGCGGGTTGATTGCCATGACCCTCGCCGCAATTCGCCCCGAACGTCTGAGTGCCGTCATTCTGAATGATGTGGGCCCCGAAATCGAACCGTCGGCCATCGGGCGCATCATGGATTATGTCGGCAAGGTTCCTGTCGCAACAACGCTGGAACAGGCCGCGTTTGCGCTGAAACAGGCAATGGACCCGCAGTTTCCGGGCGTATCGATTGAAACCTGGAGAAAGCAGGCCGCATTCCAATACGAAGAAACCGGCACCGGCCTTCGGTTGCGCTATGACCCCGCATTGAGAACCGCGTTGAAAGAACAGATTGCAGCGGGCCCGCGCGCTGATTTGTGGCCATTGTTCGAAGCCCTGAACCCGCTTACCACCGGAGTGATCCGTGGAGCGAACTCGGACTTGCTGAGCGCCGAGACCCTTACAGAGATGCACCGGCGTCACTCGGGGCTGATTTCGGCTGAAGTGCCCGACCGGGGCCATGTTCCATTTCTGGACGAACCGCAGTCCATTACCGTCATTCGCAAAGTACTGGATTTGATATGAGCACAATTGACCTGATCGAAGCCGCTGCCGTGCGCCTGCAAGGGCACGCGCGCGAAACCCCGATCCTCACATCGCCGTTTCTGGACGACCTTGCCGGGCGGAGCGTTCTGGTCAAGCCCGAGTGTCTTCAACACACTGGAAGCTTCAAGTTTCGCGGCGCGTGGTCTGCGATTTCCGCCCTGGATTCCGAGGCTCGCAAACGCGGGGTGATCGCGTATTCATCAGGCAACCATGCGCAGGGCGTGGCGCATGCCGCTACGCTTCATGGTGTTCAGTCCGTCATCATCATGCCATCCGACGCACCGGCTCTGAAAATCAAAAACACTCGCGCGTTGGGCGCCGAGGTCATCCTATATGATCGCGCCAATGAAAGCCGCGAAGAGATCGGCGAGGCGTTGTCCCGGGAGCGCGGTCTTACGTTGATCCGCCCGTATGACGAACCGCAGGTGATCGCCGGTCAGGGCACCGTCGGCCTCGAGGTGGCGCGGCAGGCGCGCGATCTCGGTGTGACCGACGCCGATGTTCTGGTATGCTGTGGTGGCGGTGGACTGACCTCAGGCGTGGCACTTGCCCTGGAAAAACATGCGCCGGGTCTCAGGGCGCGCCCCTGCGAACCCGAAGGATTCGACGATGTCAAAAGATCCCTGGCCTCGGGGTCCGTTCAGACCAACAACGCAGCCGCAGGCAATATCTGCGACGCGATCCTGACACCGCGGCCCGGTGATTTTACCTTTCCGATCCTCCGTCGCCTCTGCGGACCGGGATTGGCGGTATCGGAAGACGAGGCTCTCCGCGCCATGGCCTTGGCGTTCCTGCGCCTCAAGGTCGTTCTGGAACCGGGCGGGGCAGTCTCGTTGGCGTCGGCGTTGTTCCGCAAGAACGAGATCCAGGGCGACGCCGTTATCGTCGTGGCATCGGGCGGGAATGTCGATCCGCAGGTCTTTGCCCGCGCGTTGGAATTCCTTACCTGACAACGGGTTAGGACAGATGCAATAAATCGCGGCGTAAACTGTCGGAATGATCGCAGCAGAAAAGGCTGACCAGATGCACATCGCTGATTTCGGAGATGTTCAGATTCACTATCGCCTGGACGGTGACCCGGATGGTCCACCTTTGGTTTTTGCCAATTCGTTGGGCACCGACATGCGCTTGTGGGACCCCGTGCTACCTCTGCTTCCCAAAGGTCTGCGCATCATCCGCTATGACAAACGGGGGCACGGCCTGTCTTCGCAACCGGATGGTCCCTATTCGATGGGAAGTCTGGTGCGCGATGCCGAGCGGCTTCTGGACTTTCTCGAGGTGCGGGATTGCGTCTTCGTCGGCCTGTCGATCGGCGGAATGATCGCGCAGGGACTGGCCGTCAAGCGGATGGATCAGATCCGGGCGATGGTCCTGTCAAACACGGCCGCCAAAATCGGGACGCCCTCTATGTGGGCCGATCGGATGGCCGCCGTTCGTGCAGGTGGGATCGAGGCGCTGGCCGACGCAACCATGGAGCGCTGGTTTTCGAAAGCATTTCGGGATACCCCCGATGTCGAGCTATGGCGCAATATGATGGTACGCCAACCGGTGCAGGGGTATCTGGGCTGCTGTTCCGCCATCTCCGGCACGGATTTCTATACGCCAACCAGCGGGCTCAGACTGCCGACGCTGGGAATTGCGGGCTCGGAAGATGGCTCGACCCCTCCCGATCTGGTGCGCGAAACCGTCGACCTGATCCCCGGCTCCCGGTTCGAGCTGATCCGCAAGGCCGGGCACCTGCCCTGCGTCGAGCGGCCCGAGGTCTACGCCGAGCTGCTGAACGCTTTTCTGCGAGAAACCGGACATATCTGAAGGAGGTCACGGTGGCGGAATTTCTTCTTGTTCACGGGTCTTGCCACGGCGCATGGTGCTGGCGCGATCTGATACCGGAACTTGAGAATCTGGGGCATTCGGTCCGTGCGATCGACCTGCCCAGCCATGGATCGGACCCGACCCCAGTATCCGAGGTCACGCTCGAGACATGTCGAGATGCGGTTTTGAATGCCACGACCCCGCAAACGATCCTTGTCGGCCACTCCTGGGGCGGCTACCCGATCAGTGCGGCCGCCGAATTCGCCCCAGACCGGATGCGGGCCCTGATCTATGTCTGCGCCTACGTGCCGGTCCCCGGGCTGTCGATGATAGAAATGCGCCGGCGTGCACCAAGGCAGCTGATTGGCGATGCGGTCGAGAAATCGGCAGACGGACTGTCCTACAGCGTGTTGCCGGACCGGGTGCAATCCCTCTTCTACCACGACTGTCCGGCCGACGTTGTCACCTATGCCCTGGCCCGCCTGTGCCCGCAGGCGATCCGCCCGCAGGACACGCCGTTGGTTCTGAGCGAGCGTTTTGACGGAATTCCCAAGGCCTATATCCTCACCATGGATGACCGGACGATTCCAACTGAATACCAGGAAGAGATGAGCCATTGCGCGCCGCCCGAATTGCGCCTGACGATCGACAGCTCCCATTCTCCATTCTTCTCGCATCCGGCGGATCTGGCCCGCCAATTGGACGCAATCGCTACCCGCGTCTGAGATCCGGCCGGGTCAAAGCTGACGTACCGTCAGTCGAGATTTTCGCCTCGATCACAAAAGACCGGGTTACAACACGACAGGCTGACGACTAAGGTCCTGCAAAATAAGTCATTCGTGCGGTTTCATGCGTCTTCCTTTTCTGTTCGTCCTCGGCACTGTTATGATCGATGCCATGGGCATCGGACTGGTCATGCCGATCATGCCTCAGCTGATCGTCGAGGTTCAGGGCGGCTCTCTGGCATCGGCAGCCATCTGGGGCGGGATCCTCAGCACGGCCTTTGCCGCGATGCAATTCCTGTTCGGTCCGGTGCTGGGCAACCTGTCGGATGCTTACGGACGCCGCGCGGTCTTACTGGTTTCCCTGTTTGTCATGAGCTTGGACTACGTGGTCATGGCCATGGCCGGCAGCATCTGGCTGCTGCTGATCGGCCGCATCGTGGGTGGCATCACCGCGGCCACCCACTCTACCGCAGCGGCCTTTATGGCGGACGTTTCGAAACCTCATGAAAAGGCCGCCAATTTCGGTCTCATCGGAGCAGCTTTTGGTGTGGGTTTCGTCCTCGGCCCTTTGATGGGCGGATTGCTGAGCGAATACGGAACCCGCGCCCCGTTCTGGGCGGCTGCCGGATTGTCATTTGCGAATTTCCTGCTGGGCCTCGCGGTCATGCCTGAGACGGTGACCGACAAGAACCGCCGCGGATTCCGCTGGCACCGCGCGCGTCCTGACAGCGCATTACGTGCCATCGCCGCCCTGCCCGGCATCCGACCGTTGCTGTGGGTATACTTTTTGTACTCGGTATCAATCTACGTCTATCCCGCCATCTGGTCATACTTCACGACCGAGCGTTTCGGTTGGTCACCGCAGATGATCGGGTTGTCACTCGCGGTCTACGGATTGGGCATGGCGGCAGTTCAGGGCGGCTTGATCCGCCCCGCTACCCGCCACTTGGGAGAGCGGACCACGATCGTTTGGGGCATGATCTTCGAGATCGTCAGCTTTCTGGCCCTGGGTTTTCTCACAAACGGCACAATTGCGTTGATGCTGATTCCGATCACCGCACTGGGCGCCGTCGTGACGCCGGCCCTTCAGGCACAGATGTCACGCGCAACACCGGATTCGCAGCAGGGAGAGCTTCAGGGGGTTCTGGCCGCGCTCCACGCGCTGTCGATGGTGATCTCCCCGTTGGTGATGACCACCGTTTTTGCCCAATTCGCGCGGGTTGATGCAGCATTCTATCTTCCAGGGGCCCCGTTCCTGTTGGCATTGCTGCTGATGCTGGCCGGATTCGTCCTGTTTCTGCGTGCACATCCCAGCGAAACGTAACAACGACACGGGAATGACGGTTTCAGCCTTGCGGACCGCAGATTCCCGCGTCACCGTGGCCCAAACCAAACGAGGGATCCATGCAGACCATCAAAGCCGCCGTATGCCGCGCCTTCAACGAACCGCTTGTCATCGAAGACATCCAGATCGCGCCGCCCGGCATGGGCGAGGTCGAAGTCACGTTGGATGCGGTGGCGATCTGCCATTCTGACATCACCTATGCCAGCGGCGCTTGGGGCGGGTTTCTGCCCGCCGTCTACGGGCACGAGGCCGCCGGTGTGATCTCGGCCGTCGGAGAAGCCAGCGGAGGATTCAAGGTTGGCGATGCGGTCGTGGTGACCCTGATCCGCGCCTGCGGGTCCTGCCCGTCCTGCGCCAGCGGCAAGCCGGTGATCTGCGAAACGCCCTATGACACAGTCAAGGGCCCGCTGCGCACCGCGGATGGCGGGCCGCTGGAACAGGCGATGGCCTGTGGCGCCTTTGCCGAAAAGGTCGTGATCAGCCACCGCCAGATCGTCAAGATACCCGACGCGATGCCCAAGGACGTGGCCAGCCTGCTGTCCTGCGGGGTGATCACCGGCGTGGGGGCGGCGGTCAACGCCGCGCAGTTGCGCCCGGGTCAGGATGTCGTGGTCATCGGCGCGGGCGGTGTGGGCCTGAACGCGATCCAGGGCGCGCGGCTGGCCGGGGCCCGGAGGATCGTGGCCGTCGACATGACCGAGGAAAAGCTGGAAATCGCCAAGGAATTCGGCGCCACGCATGGGGTTCTGGCCACGCTGAAAGAACCGTGGAGAGCAGCCTACAAGGCCCTTGGCGGTCGCGGGGCCGATGCGGTTCTGATCACCGTCGGTGCGATCCCCGCCTATGATCAGGCGCCCCGCTATCTGGGTCGCGGTGGCAAGGCGGTGATGATCGGCATGCCGCATTCCGGCGCGCAATCCAGCTATGAGCCGGTCATTCTGGCGGCCCTGGGTCAGGGCATGGTCGGGTCGAAGATGGGCGACGTGGTGATCCAGCGCGATATTCCGTGGATGATCGATCTGTATGAACAGGGACGTCTGAAGCTGGACGAGCTGATCTCGGGTCGCTGGACGCTGGAACAGATCAACGAGGCCATCGAGGACACCAAGACCGGTTCGGCCAAGCGCAACGTGATCGTATTCGACCGGGGCTGACGGCCCCGGACCACCGGCGGGAGGAGACCGGATGAAACTGCAGGATCTCGACATCATCGTGACCGCTCCGCCCGCGCCGGGCTGGGGCGGGCGCTATTGGATTCTGGTGAAGGTCACCACCGATACCGGCATCACCGGCTGGGGCGAGTGTTATGCCTCCTCGGTCGGTCCCGAGGCAATGAAACACGTCATCCGTGACGTCTTCGACCGCCACATGGCCGGCGAAAACCCCGAGAATATCGAGCTGATGTTCCGCCGCGCCTATTCCAGCGGCTTCACCCAGCGCCCCGACCTGACGGTGATGGGCGCATTTTCGGGGCTGGAAATCGCGTGTTGGGACATTCTGGGCAAGGACCGGGACCGCCCGGTATACGCTCTGATCGGCGGCCGGATGAACGACCGCATCCGCGCCTACACCTATCTCTACCCGCTGCCCCAACACAACTTGACCGATTTCTGGACCTCGCCCGAACAGGCCGGGGAAAGCGCCGCCGAAATGGTCCGGCGCGGCTTCACCGCGGTCAAGTTCGACCCCGCCGGCCCCTACACGATGCGTGGAGGACATATGCCGGCCATGTCCGACATCTCGATGTCGGTGGCCTTCTGCAAGGCGATCCGTGACGCCGTGGGCGACAAGGCCGACCTGCTGTTCGGCACCCATGGCCAGTTCAACACCGCGGGCGCCATCCGTCTTGGGCAGGCAATCGAGCCTTATTCGCCGCTGTGGTTCGAAGAGCCCACCCCCCCGGACATGATCGAGGACATGGCGCGCGTCGCCCGCAGTGTCCGCATCCCCGTGGCCACGGGCGAGCGGATGACCACCAAGGCCGAATTCGGCGTGGTTCTGCGCGCCGGCGCGGCCGAGATCCTGCAGCCCGCCTTGGGCCGGGCCGGTGGTATCTGGGAGATGAAGAAGGTCGCCGCCATGGCCGAGGTCTTCAATGCGCAGATGGCGCCGCATCTCTATGCCGGGCCGGTGGAATGGGCCGCGAACATCCATCTCGCGGCCTCGATCCCGAACCTTTTGCTGCTCGAGACCATCGAAACGCCGTTTCATGACCAGCTGATCAAGGGCTCGATCCGGGTCGATAACGGCTTTGTCGAGCCGCCTTCGGCCCCCGGCCTGGGCATCGAGGTCGACGAGGAACTGGCCCGTGCCCACCCCTATTCCGGCGACGGTCTGCACCTGCAGATGCAGGAAGCCCCCTGCGACTATGTCAACGGCAATGCGTTTCAGGGCGGGGCCCCGGCAACCGAGGGATGACAATTTCAGACAAGTTGGTGCATACTGCGTCTACCCCTTATTTCCATCCCCAAGGTACCACGTGACTTTCACTGACGCCGAATTGACGACCCCACAATCCGAATTGCCCTCGGAAATGGAGGAAAGCGCCGCGCAAGCAGCGGCTTTCCTCAAGACGCTGGCGCATCAGGGCCGCTTGATGATCCTGTGCCATCTCGCGGCCGGAGAACGCTCGGTGGGCGAGCTTGAAGCCTTGCTCAAGTTGCGCCAGGCCGCGGTCAGCCAGATGCTGGCGCGTCTGCGAACCGAAGGCCTGGTTTCAACCCGCCGAGAGGGCAAGACGATCTACTATTCGCTGCGTGACGGCAAAGCCAAGCAGGTGATCGAGTTGATGCATTCCCTGTTCTGTAGCCCGCAGGCCTGAACCTGTCAGCGTGATACATAGCCTGCGATCACCTGCAACAGCTTGAACGCGGTCGCAGCATCGTTTTCCACCACGGCCAGGAACTCTTCCTCGCCGATACGCAGGCAGGTCAGATCGGTTTCGGCCACCATGCTGAGTGCACGGGGCTCTTTGCGGATCAAGCCCAGTTCGCCCACCAGGGTGCCGCTGCCGACGCGGGTCACCAGCCGATCCTCCTCGGGCGGCTGCGGCAGGTACAGACCCGCTTCGCCGTCGATGATCATGTAGGCACCATCGGTCGGCTGGTCATCCTTGAGGAACACGACTTCGCCGGCCTTTGCCTCGTACCAGCGCGCACCAAAGGCCAGCAGCCGCAACTGACGACGATCCAGCCCCGAAAACAGCGGCGTCTGTTCCAAGGCACGCAGCTTTCGCGTGAGGTCCGCCGAGGCTGCACTGTCACCTTCGACATCCGACGGAACCTGATCGGACACTACGCGCCCCTGTCGGATCTCGACGAACATGTCGAAAGCGCCGGGGTTCTTGAACTGTTCGTTCAGGTAGATGATCGTGGCGTCCGGAAGCAGCTCTCGCAGGTTTCTGAACACAGCCACCTGCGTGTCCATGCCATAACTCGCCAGCGCGTTTTCCAGTATAAGGATATCCGGCTTCTTGATTGTCGCGCGGGTGAAGGCCAAAGGCTCGGCCAGCGCGGCCGGCAGGTTCTGCCCGCCCAGCGCGACCGGTACATCGTAGATCAGCTCAACCACCAGCGGACGGGCTCCGTTTTCGGTCAGCACGTCTGCGATCACTTTCCGAACCTCGTCCGACCGCGCGCCCCCGATCTGGCTGACCTTGCCGAACAGCGCATTCTCCATAACCGTCAATCCGGGCGCAAAGGTGGCCGGGTCCAGCGGCTCGAACACGTCGTTCAGGCGCTCCATCAACTTGTCGGAATGGCTGTGCCGCAGTTCGAGGATGCGGTTCTTGAGCTCTTCGGAAAAGGCCGGCCCAATCTGTTCGGCCGAGATCACGAAAGGCACGGCCAGCAGGCTGGCCAACTGGTCATCGTCCAACCCCGATGCGCCGGTTTCCCGGGTCCTCTCTACCAGGTCGACAGCGGCTTCGTAGGTGGCGGCCTCGAGACCCAGCTTGCGGAACAACGGGTGATCCGTCCCGTCCAGACCAAAGATCTGACGCAGCATTTCGATCACGTCACGTGTCAGGCCGACCAGTGTTTCATCCAGACCCAACTCGCGCAACTGCCCCAGGAAAACGGTCTGCCGGGCCAGCAACTCTTGAGTCACCTGCACGCGTGGCACAGCAAACAGCAGGTTTTCGGCAACGGGCAGCGCAGCGTTGTACGTCATGCGGTCGAAAATCAGGGCTTGCGACTCCAGACCGGCCTTTTTGACGGCGTCCTGCACTAAGGGCCGCAGCTCGATCAGCTTGGCAGCAAGGTCGGGGTGTTTTTCAGGATCGAAACCCAACTCGGCCCCGCGTTGGAACAAGGTGGGCCCGGAGCCCAGTCCGTCGATCAGCTTCAACCACCAATCGCGCAGCTGCTCGGCCGTTTCGAACCCGGCCAGGGAAGGGTCCAGCCAAGTGGCCCGGAAGGGATCGGGGCTGTTGCCCGCACGCAGCGTTTCAAGGTGGTCCGCGTCCTCCGGTGGAGCGGTCAGAGGCCTGAGCTGCATCGGCATCATCACGTTGCCGCCAACGGTTCCCTGGAACATCACCGGTCGCGATGTGGCATGACCGATCCGGGCCGCCACGACGGCCTGGTGCAGCGAGGACAGGTTAACACCCCCGATTTCGACCCGGCCCGAACTTGGCAGGATCTCCCGGGTCAATAGATCCGCCAGGGCCCGGCGGTCCTCTTCGCTGGGGGCCGCGATCCCTATGGTCTTGCCGGCAGGGAAGGTCAGGTTCAGATCATCCAGAACCTGATTGCCATCCAGATCACGCACCGAGACCTGCTCCAACTCGATCGGGCCATTCAGGTGCGGTCGGCTGTCGGGCTCGCCTTCGAACAGGGTTTCATCCAGCATGCCGCTCGGGGCGAACCGTTCGATGACCACCTCCCAACGCAGAGACATGTCCTGTGTCTGGTTGTAATAGGTCAGCAGCTCCTTCCAGGGCGAGCTGAGGTCCTTGTAGGCAGCGAGCGCGGCCACGAGAGCACCGAGCGAAACTGACCCCTGCAAAACCAGCAAACCACCGACCAGGTAGAACAGGAACGGAGTCAACTGAGAGATGAAGTTGTTGATGAACTTCATGAAGAATTTTTTCTGGTAGATCTCGAACCGGATGCTGAACAGCCGGGACAGTTGATCTGAAATCAGCGCTCGGCGATGGCGCCAGCCGCCGTTCTGCCGCAGGGTTGCCGCGCCTGCTGCATTCTCGCCGATCTGAGCCGCCAGTACGCGCACCTCTTGGATCCGGCGCTTGTTCAACAGGTTGATCTGGCGCTGCAATCGCGGGATCAGCCAGGCCTGCAATGGGATCAGCGCGACAGCAGCCAATCCGAACCAGACGCTTTGCAGGAATAGAAAGGACAGGATTGTCAGCATCTGCCCCGCCTGAAGGACAGGCTGGCTGATCGCATCGCCCATCAGCCCGCCCATCGGCTCGCTTTCGGCGGTGATCATCGAGACCAGTTCGCCCTGACTGACGCGCTCGAAATAGGGTTGAGGAAACAACAGTGCGCGATTGATCAACTGGTATCTGAACCGGCGCAGCATTCGTTCGCTGAGAACGCCTTTCATCGTGTTGATGCGCATCTTCATCAAACCATGCGCCAACACCGCCGCCAAAAAGGCGAAGCACAAAATTACCAGAAACGTCGTCTGCGACAGACTGTATCCCCAGACATCCACGATCTCGCTGGAGGCGCCGATTGCGTCGTTGATGATGCGTTTGGGCAATTCAAGCGTCAGGTACAGCAGCGGGAACAAAGTTGCCGTCACGGCCAGCAGAACAAGCTGATCACGCTTGGAATACTTCCAAATAAATCCAAAAATTGAACGTTCTATGGCCCCTGCCCCTACTAGTGACCCGAAACTGTTTTGCAGCGATCCTGCCGCACTCAAAGCAGCACGACGGTACTGCAATCGCGCTTGGATAGGCAAATGGTTTCCAAGGCGAAAACTATTTCGACTTGTGTGAACTAGTTCATTTGCGATCCTGTCTCATAGCCCTTAGTCTGAAGGTCAGGACGATATCGGGAGGGTAGTTTTTGCCTGCTACACTTGGCACTGTGTTGCTTCTGCTGTGTGCACTGCAGATCAAACACATGTTTGCCGATTTCTACCTTCAAACGCCCAAGATGCTGTCTGGGCGGGGGGAGTACCTGCATGTCGGGCGCGCACAGCATGCTGCGGTGCATGTTGTGGGTTCAGTCGTGGTTTTCCTGATATTCGGCGCGCCGCTTTCGTTCATTCTGATCATCGGTGCGCTTGAGTGGATCGTGCATTTCAATATCGATTTCGCCAAAGCCAGCTATTCCGACAAGAAACAATTGCAACCTGATCAGGCCGCCTTTTGGCGGGCCGCCGGTCTGGATCAATGCCTGCACAACCTCACTTACATCGCGATGGCCTGGGCCTGGGTTGAATTCGTCGCGCGGTAGTCAGAACTCGACCGAACGATTGCGTTTGACCGCGCGCAGAACCACATTCGTCTGTGCACTTGCGACGGCCGGCAAGCGAAACAGAAACCTCTCCAAAAAGACGTTGTAGGCGGCAAGATCGGGACACTGCACTCGCAGGTGATAGTCTGCCTGACCGGTCGTTGCGAAACATTCCTGAACTTCCTTGCAGGTTTCGATTGCCCGGATGAACTCCACGATCTTGTCGGGATCATGCCGCGTCAGATGCACATGTACGATCGCCTCGAACCCCAACCCCAGCGCGACCGGGTTCACAACTGCGCCGTAGCGTTCAATGATCCCGGCCTCTTCCAATGCGCGCACCCGTCTCCAAAGGGCCGAGGTCGACATACCGACCGCATCGGCAAGGTCCGCATTCGACACACGGCTGTCCCTTTGTAGCAGAGTCAGAATCCGGCGATCTCTGTCGTCCAGCTGCATCATTTGGTAAACCTTTTCGTCCTCTTAGGGTTTATCGGCAAACTTTTTCGAAATGATATCAAGCTTGCGGACCCATTGGCACAACATTTCGCAAATACCGAACTACAGTTGTTCAATCTCAAAGCCAATCCAGGTCCAAGCCATGAGCCGCCACGACAGCACTCTTCGCACTTATCAACTCACAGACCGGTACGAACAGACCGAGGGTCGCGTGTTCCTGACCGGCACGCAGGCGCTGGCGCGCATCCTGATGGATCAGGCGCGGCGCGACCGCGATGCAGGGCTGAACACGGGCGGGTTCGTCTCGGGCTATCGCGGCTCGCCCTTGGGCGGGCTGGACCTGGAGCTGTGGCGCGCGCGCGAACGGCTGAAATCCGACCGCATTACGTTTATGCCCGCCGTGAACGAAGATTTGGGCGCAACCGCCGTTCTGGGCGCGCAGCAGGCGACGCTGGACCCGCTGTGCGAATTCGAAGGCATCTTTTCGATGTGGTACGGCAAGGGGCCGGGCGTCGACCGCTCGGGCGATGCGCTGAAGCACGGCAATGCCTATGGCTCGGCGCCTAAGGGCGGCGTGCTGGTCGTGGCCGGTGACGACCACGGCTGCGTCAGCTCCTCCATGCCGCACCAGTCCGACGTGGCCTTCATGGCATGGTTCATGCCTACGCTGAACCCCGCCTCGGTTGAGGAATATCTGGAATTCGGCGAATACGGCTTTGCGCTGTCGCGGTTTTCCGGCACCTGGGTCGGGTTCAAGGCGATCTCGGAGACCGTCGAAAGCGCCCGCTCGGTCGAGCTGCGCCCCGACCGACAGTTCATCCTGCCCGAGATCGACCTGCCCTCCGGCGGGTTGCACGTGCGCGCCGCCGACCTGCCCTCGCCCGAGATCGAGACCCGCATCCAGCACAAGCTGCGCGCCGTGCGCGCCTTTGCCGAGGCCAATCCGATCGACCGGTGCATCTATGACCTCGACCACGCCAAGTTCGGCTTCGTCACCACCGGCAAGGCGCATCTGGACCTGATGGAGGCGCTGCGCCTGCTGGGGCTGGACGAGGCCGCCTGCCGCCGTCTGGGCATCGACATCTACAAGGTCGGCATGGTGTGGCCGTTGGCGCGGCGCAACGCGCTGCGCTTCGTGAAGGGCAAGGCCGAGGTTCTGGTCGTCGAGGAAAAGCGCGGCATCATCGAAAGCCAGTTCAAGGAGTATTTCTATGACTGGCCCGGCGACAAGCCGCACAAGATGGTGGGCAAATACGACAGCCACGGCGAGCCGCTGATCCCCTGGACGGGTGAACTCAGCCCGCTGATGCTGGTGCCCATCGTGGCCGACCGCCTGCACCGGTTCTTCCCCGAGCAAGACCTGCCCGCCAAAGCCAAGGCGCTGACGGACCGGCCGCCGCAACTGATCAACGTGTCCGGCGCGACCCGCACGCCCTATTTCTGCTCGGGCTGCCCGCACAACACCTCGACCAAAGTGCCCGGCGGCTCGATCGCGGCCAGTGGCATCGGCTGCCACGTAATGGCTTCGTGGATGGATCGCCACACCGTCGGCTATGCCCAGATGGGCGGCGAGGGCGTGCCGCATGTGGTGGCGTCCAAGTTCAACGGCGGCAAGCACATCTTCCAAAATCTCGGCGAGGGCACCTGGTATCACTCGGGCTCGCTGGCGATCCGGCAGGCGGTCGCGGCCGGGACCAACATCACCTACAAGATCCTCTACAACGACGCCGTGGCCATGACCGGCGGCCAGCCGGTGGACGGCCCGGTCAGCGTGGCCGGCATCGCCCAGACCTGCCGCGCCGAGGGCGTGGAACGGATCGCCGTCGTGTCTGACGATATCTCGAAATTCCACCACGCGGATTTTCCGGCGCAGACAACCTTCCACGACCGGGCCGAACTGGACAGCCTGCAACGCGAACTGCGCGAGATCCCGGGCGTCACCGTTCTGATCTATGAACAGACCTGCGCCACCGAAAAGCGCCGCCGCCGCAAGCGCGGCACGATGGAGGACCCCAAGCGGTTCGTCTGGATCAACGATCTGGTCTGCGAGGGCTGTGGCGACTGCTCGGTCGAATCCAACTGCCTGAGCGTCGAGCCGCGCGAAACCCCGCTGGGCCGCAAGCGCAAGATCAATTTGAGCTCGTGCAACAAGGATTTCTCGTGCCTCAACGGATTCTGCCCCAGCTTCGTGACCATCGAAGGCGGCGAACGCCGCAAACGCATGGCAAAGCTGGATCTGGCAACACTTGAGGGCGGGCTGCCCGACCCTGCCCTGCCCCGCCTGGACAAGCCGTTCGAGCTGCTGGTTACCGGCGTGGGCGGCACGGGTGTGGTAACGGTGGGGGCGCTGATCACGATGGCGGCCCATCTCGAGGGGAAAGGCGCCTCGGTCCTGGATTTCACAGGCTTTGCACAGAAATTCGGAACCGTTCTCAGCTATATCCGTTTGGGCGACTCTCCAAACGCATTGAACCAGGTCCGCATTGATCAGGGCGCGGCCGATGCGGTGATTGGTTGCGACGTCGTCGTCAGTTCAGCCCCCAAAGCCTCGGCGCATTACCGCAAGGGTACGCGCGTGGTCCTGAACCGGGCGGAAATGCCGACCGGCGATATCGTTCTGCGCCGCGATGCTCAGTTGCAGGTAAATGCCCGTGAACAGGCCATTCAGAACGTGGTCGGGGCGGAAAACCTGTTCGGTTTCGACGCCAACGTCGTGGCGGAAACCCTGCTGGGTGATGCCGTGTTTGCCAATGCGATCATGCTGGGTTTTGCGTGGCAGCACAGTCTTGTGCCGGTATCGCAAGTCGCGCTGGGTCAGGCGATTCTGCTGAACGGCGTCGCTGTCGAGAAGAACCGTCTGGCTTTTGCAATCGGGCGCAACATGGCGGTTCGTCCGGACAGTCTGGCGCTGCCTTCCGACGACGTTGGTTCGAAAGAAACTCTGGATCAGATGATTGCGCGCCGCACCGCCTACCTGACCGAGTATCAAAACGCGAAATACGCGCAGGCCTACGCCGATCGTATCGCCACCCTCCGCTCGGCGCTGCCACAGGCTGACGAGACCCTGCTGCGCAGCGTCGCTCGCAACCTGTTCCGCTTGATGTCCTACAAAGATGAGTTCGAAGTCGCGCGGCTGATGACTTCGGACCATTTCGCAAAGGAACTGGCCAACCAGTTCGAGGGCGATTTTGCGGTCCGTTTCCACATGGCTCCGCCCCTGCTGAGCCGCAAAACGGATGCCCGGGGCCGACCGCTGAAAAAGGCGTTCGGACCTTGGATGCAGCCGGTTCTGCGGGGCCTGTCAAAGATGCGGGCACTGCGCGGAACAGCTCTCAATCCGTTTGGCTATCATGCCGAAGCGCGCCTGCACCGCGATCTGCTGAATTGGTACCAGGGGCTGTTGGACCGCCTTGTGGCAGAGTACGGGGATCGGGATACCGAAACGTGGCAAAGCATCCTGTCCTGCGCTGACGAGATCCGCGGTTACGGCCCGGTTCGGATAAAAGCGGCCGAGACCGCCAGACGAAAGGTCGATGACTTGTTGCGCGCGCCGCGCGCTCAGGCCGCCTGATCCAGCGCCGAGGCTTTGTAGGCCGCAAGCCAAGCCGCATCCAGCCGGTCGACAACGGCTGGATTGAACCGGTCTTCGACCTCCCAATACCGGCCGGATGGCACCATGTAGCCCGCCTCGTACTCGGCCTGCAGCAGAGCATCGACGTGTTCAGTGCGCGGCCGGGCCTTGGGGATCTTTTCGGTATGAGAGACGGACGGATAGACCAGCCGGCTGGGTCCAACGGACAACCGCACCACGTTGCAATCCTGACGCGCCGCCAGCAGCGCCAGCCGTGCCGATTTCGCCTCGAGCGAACGCAGAGTGACGTCGGCACGCAAGGGATCGGCCGTTCCCTGGCCGTAGAAATGGGTATTGCCCGAGCGCGGATAGACCATGTCGCAGCCAAAGAAGGCAATCACCGATGGTTTGAGAGCGCCCAGCGCCCAGTACCCGGCGGTAAAGGCCATGGTGCCTCCGGCATAGACGAAACCGCCATACGCGTTCTGGATCGGGACATAATCCTGCGCCGTCACGATGCGCTGTGTCGCTGTCAGACAGTCGGGACGGTTCTCGGCCGGAAAATCCTCGGGATGGATCAGGAAATCCCAATCTTCGCGGATGCGCCAGGCGTTGTTGATGACCACGATGTGAGTGAACGGCCCACGCGCCCATTCCCGTGCCGCCAGCGCTGCGGGCGCACTTCCCAAGATCAGAACTTTGGTGTCATTCTCCGCCATCGCGCCCGCCCTTTCTCAGTGTTTCCAGAGAGCTAGCGCATTTGTCCGGCTTGGCTAGCCAAGGACGGAAAAACTGCTTTCCTCGTTGATGGGTCGCTTGCGGGAGTAAAAGCCCGCGTCGATGGTGCGTTTGATATGGGGCAGCTCGAACTGCAGGGGCTGGGCGTCGTGATCCGCCCCGCCCTCGCAATACTCGACCAACGCGGCCATCATCTTGCCCGCGATCGGCGCGTTCTTGTACTGGTTCCCGCTGGTGCCGCAGGCCATGTAAAACCCTGGCAGGCTGGACTTGTCATAGATCGGGATCCAGTCGGTCGAGGCGTCGTACAGATCGACCACTCCCCGCGTTCTGGACGGAATGCCCAGGCTGGGAACGCGCTGCGCGTATCGCATAGCCTGCGTCGTCCACTGGTCGGTGAAGTCGTGGTTGTAGTGCACATCGTCCTCGCACCACTGATGCGGGTCGCAGTCCGGGTCTTCCGAGCCGATCAGGATATGGTTGCCATGTTCCGGCCGGCAGTAGCAGGCGATATCGCCGTCCGATACGATGGTTCCCTGACGCTCGAAATCGAACCCTTCCGGCGCGGGAACGTGGACCACCTCCTGCCGCAGCGGGCGGGTTTCGATGGTCATGTCGTCCAGCACACCCGCCATGCGGTTGATGATCGACGATCCCGGCCCGGCCACGTTGATCACCGCCGGCGCGTAAATCTCTTCGCCCGAGGCCAGCCTGACGCCTTTGACTCTGCCACCTTCCTGCAGAATTTCGACGACCTCGGCCCCGGTCCGCACCTGCGCGCCGCGCTGCGTGGCCGCTTGCATCAGGTTCTGCGCGGACAGGGCCGGGTCTGTGACATAACCGGCCTTGGGCCAGAACACCGCCCCCTGCATCCTGCTGCCATTGGGCTGACCAAAGGCTGGATCGTCCATCCGTTTGGCCGGGGCAAAACTGTCCAGAGAATAGATCGGCAGGCGGTCGAGAATCTGTTCGGCCGACCATTCCTCAAAAGGGCAATCCAACTCGGCGCTGTATTTCATGTGCTTTGACAGGTGGCCGTTGGACTCGGTCTTCATGACCAAGCAGCCCGTCTCGCGGAATTGCGCCAGATCGGTTCCGTCGGGCAGGCCCAGATAGTCCGCCCAGTCGCGCCAGCAATGATAGCCCTCCCACGCAAAGGCGGTGCCGTCGAAGGTTGAATAGTGCATCCGGATGATCGCGCAGGACCCGGCGGTCGAGCCGTGCCCCACCTGCGCGTTGCGGTCCAGCGACATGGTCTTCCAGCCGCCCTTGGCCATCTCGAACGCGATGGCCGCGCCGATCACGCCGGTTCCGATGATGATTGCGTCAGGCTGGCTCATGGCTTGATCCTCCCTCCCAACAGCGCTTGGCATAGGCGCTGAATTCCTCGATTTCCTCGGGCCGCGGTTCGACCCCGGTAAAGACGTACAGGTAGTGCGGCACCAGAGACAGGCGCATGGCCAACGGCTCGTTCAACTGCGCCAGATCATAGCCGATCTGCATGTAGTACAGCACGCGCGCACGGGTTTCGGCCTCGACCGCCTCATAGCCATGTCGGGCGAACATGGCCCGCAGCGCGGCCAGGCGGCGGGCATCGGACTGGTCCAGCATCCGCCGCACCTTGCCCGACCGCCGCGCCCAGTCGCGCACGGCAAAGTCCAGCGCCGTGTCGAACAGGGCGGTGTTGACCACGCAGCGATGCACGTTGCAGACGGCAGCGGTGATGGACTCGGCCGGGGCTTCGGCCTGCGCGATCAGGGCGGCGGTGTTGGTGGCTTGCCAGTGATCCAGCAGCGCATCCAGCAGCTGCTGCCGGGATTTGAAGTACCAGTAGAAGGACGACCGCGATACCGCCATGCGCTCGGCAAGGTTCAGCACCTTGACCTGCTCGACCCCGTCCGAGATCAGCACGTCCATCGCCACGTTCAACCAGTCGTCGCGCGTGACCTTAACGTTGCCGACAAGCGGCTCGGCCTTGGGGTCGTCACGATGCAGGATGGGTTTGCTGTTCATCTCAACTCTCCGGCGGCGCGCCGCCCTCGGCGGTTCGGCGGGCGATGAAATCACGCATGGCCTCCAGCCCGGGCTGGTCCTGCGTGGGTGGTTCGAAATTGTTCAGGATGTTGCGCCAAACCGCAGTGGCCCGGTGGTTCGCATCGACCGATCCGCGTTCGGTCCAGGTGCCGAAATTGGCATAGTCATGCAGGTGCGGTTCGTAGAATTCGGTGGTGTAGCGCTCCATCGTCTGGCTGGCGGCAAAGAAATGGCCGCCGGGCTCGACCTCGCACAGCGCAGTGTCGAACCCGATCTCAGCCGAACCCGCCTGAGCCCCTGCGCACAGCTCGGCTACCATGTTCAGCACCTCGGCATCGCAGACCAGCTTTTCGAAGGACACGGTCAGCCCCCCTTCCAGCCACCCGGCCGAATGGATGATCACCGTGGCCCCCGCCATCAGGCAACCCCACAGCCCAAACTGATTTTCATTAGCGGCCTGCACGTCATTGGCGTTCGAAGCCGACCCGGCCGCCGACCGCCACGGCAGGCCCAGATACCGCGCCAGTTGTCCCGCCGCCAGCGAGGCCTGGAAATGCGAGGGCGTGCCAAAGGCCGGGGCGCCGGATTTCATGTCCACGTTACTGGTGAAGGTGCCATAGCAGACCGGCGCGCCGGGTTTTGCCAGTTGGGTCAGGGTCAGGGCGGCCAGCGCCTCGGCATGGGACAGGGTGATCGCGCCCGCAACCGTGATCGGCGCCATCGCCCCCATCAGCGTGAACGGCGTGATGATCGACATCTGCCCATGACGGGCGAAATCGATCAGCCCCTGCGCCATCGGAATGTCCAGCGTGCGCGGGCTGTTGGTGTTGATGATCGTGTAGCAATGCGGCCGGGCGTGGAACTCGTCATCGGACAGACCGCGGGCGACGGCCAGCATCTGGAAACAGTCCATCAACTGCGGCGTCCCGCGCGAGAAGAAGAACGGGAACTTGTCGGTAAGCTCCATCTGTGCCTGCGTGGTGAAATAGTGGCGCAGGTGGGTCGGCACGTCCTGCGGCTCGACCTGCGGCGAGATCATTTGGAACACGTCGAAATGATGGGTGAGCTTCAGGAACTCCAAGTAATCCTGCCCGCTGGCCGGGCGGCGGCCGCGTTCCAGATCGGTGGCATTGGGCGCCCCTGCGCCGGGCTGGAAGACAAGGCTGCCCAGCTCCAGCGTAAAGTCGCGATGCCGCGCCCCGGCCCGGCAGGCGATGGATTTCGGGGCCGAGGCCACTGAGGCCTCGACCAGATCGCGGCCGATGAACACCATCTCGCTGGCTTCATCCACCCGCGCGCCTGCAGCGGCAAAGAGGCGCCGCGCCTCGGGCAGCAGGACCTTGACGCCCAGTTCCTCCAGCGTGCGCAGCGCGGTTTCGTGCATGTCGGCGATCTGGTCGGCCGGAAAGGCCTCCATCACCGGAAACGGGTTACGCAACTGGCGATAATTCACGTCCCGCCGGGTCGCAGGTGCGGCCTCCGCGCCCCTGCCCCGCCGTCGCCGATCCCTGCCCCGCGCCGCCACGATCAGCCCCGCATCGCCTTGCCCTCGGGGTCGTAGGGAGACGGCGCGATCACCCGCGCGGGCCGCTCGACCCCGACCACATGTACCGACAGTTCGGTACCCGGCTGCGCCTTGTCGCGGTCCACCAGCGCCATGGCCAGCGACTTGCCGATATAGTGGCCATACCCGCCCGAGGTCACGAAACCCACGCGCTGGTCGCCCGCCCAGACCGGCTCGTACCCGCTGGCATCCGCATCCAGCGCGTCCACCTCGAGCGTGACTTGAACCTGCGCCGGGCCGTTGCCCTCACGCTCGGCCAGTGCCGCGTCCTTGCCTACGAAATCCTTGTCCCAGTCGATCCAGCGGTCCATGCCGGTCATGCCGGGGGTGTAGGCCTGGGTGAACTCGGCCGACCAGATGCCAAAGCTTTTCTCAAGTCGCGTGGACAGCATCGCGTTGAAGCCGCATTCGCGGATGCCTTCGCTGGCTCCGGCCTCGAGCAGCGCGCGGCGCAGGGCGATGTGGTCGCCATACCGGCAGTTGATCTCATAACCCTTTTCGCCAGTGACCGACATGCGGGCCACCCGGGCGCGCACGAGGCCGATGTCGTAGTCACCGCAGCCCATGAATTTCAGGGTTGAGATATCCTGTTCGGCCAGTTTCTCGACCACCGCCTGTGATTTCGGGCCAACCACGGCAAAGCCGCAGGCCTCCTCGCCGAGGTCGCGCACCTGTACGCCATCGATCATGTGATCGTCGAACCAGCGCATGTGCCAGGCCCGCAGGTAATAGCTGCCCATGATCCACCAGGTGCCGTCGCCCCAGTTCAGCACCGTCAGGTCGCCCTTGAGCCGCCCGTTCTCGCCCAGCATCGGCGCCAGTTTCGCGCGGCCCGGTCCCGGCAGTTTCGAGGCCATCACCTTGTTGAGCCAGATTTCCGCATTGGGCCCCGAAACCTCGAACCGTGAGAACCCGGTGATGTCCATCAGGCCCAC
The DNA here is from genome assembly GCF_013032855.1 of Ruegeria arenilitoris. GTDB lineage: Bacteria > Pseudomonadota > Alphaproteobacteria > Rhodobacterales > Rhodobacteraceae > Ruegeria > Ruegeria arenilitoris. The sequence goes on along the minus strand of NZ_WQDA01000001.1, from coordinate 814,191 downwards.
GCCTTCGCGGATGGTGCGGCATTCCTCGGCCACGATGTCGAAGGCGTTCGAGCGCTTCAGGGTCGGCGTTTCCTCAAACCCTTTGGGCGCGAAATAGAGCGGCACCTCGAGATCCCAACTGACCCCCCATTTGCAACCCGCTTCGGTCATCGCGTCATGGGCCGGCGACATTTTCAACGGGCGTCCGGCGGGCAGTTGCTCGTTCGGATAGGTCATCACGAAACGGCGTGAATAGAACTGGCCCGTCGTCTCGCGGATGTAGCGCTTGTTCTGGGCAAAGTCGCCATAGCGCGCCACGTCCATCGGCCAGGCGTCGGCCTCGGGCTCGCCATGGATCATCCATTCGGCCAGCGTCTTGCCGACGCCGCCCCCCTGCAGGAACCCGGCCATCACCGCACAGGCAGTCCAATAGCCGCGCTTGCCCGGTACAGGACCGACCAGAGGGTTGCCGTCAGGCGAGAAGGTGAAGGCACCGTTCACCCATGTCTTGATGCCCACGTTCTGGATCGCCGGGTAGCGTTCGAAGCCCAGCATCAGCTCGTTCTCAATGCGGTCCAGCTGTTCCTGAAACAGCTCCTCGCCATAATTCCACGGCGCGCCGTCCATGGCCCAGTGCTCGTGATCGACTTCGTAGATGCCGACCAGAACGCCCTTCTGGTCCTGCCGCATGTATGTGAAGCCCTCCAGATCCACGGTCATCGGCATCTCGAACTCGGCTGCCGCGACCTCGGGCACCGTGTCGGTGATCAGGTAATGGTGCTTCAGTGGCGACACCGGCAGTTCGACCCCCGCCATGCGCCCGACCTGCTTGGCCCACAGGCCGGCGGCGTTGACCACATGTTCGCAGGTGATCGTGCCCCGGTCGGTCACCACCTGCCAGCCATCGGCTGTCTGGATCAGTTCCTCGACCTTGGTTTCCTCGTAGTATTCCGCTCCGCGTTTTTTGGCTGCGGTGGCATAGGCCTGCACGGTGCCGGTGGTGTCGATGTAGCCCTCCCGGTCGGCCCACATCGCGCCCAGAATGCCGTCGGTGGACATGATCGGGCAGCGTTTCTGCGCCTCTTCCGGGCTCAGCAATTCGCAGTCGTCGATGCCAATGGACTGAAAGATGCGGTAGTTCGCCTGCAACCACTCCCACCGTTCGGGGGTTCCGGCCAGCGTCAGGCCGCCGGTCATGTGCAGGCCGATATTCTGGCCCGATTCCTTCTCGATCTCGCTCAGCAAGTCGATCGTGTAGGCCTGCAGCGCCGCCATGTTCGGATCGGCGTTCAGCGCGTGGATGCCCCCCGCCGCGTGCCAAGACGACCCCGAAGCCAGCCGCCGGCGTTCCAGCATAACCACATCCGGCCAGCCGAACTTGGCCAGATGATACAGAACCGAGGCGCCGACGACGCCACCCCCGATGACTACAACGCGATACTGCGATTTCATCCCGACCTCCCCTGGACGATTCCCAAAGGACGCTAGGGGCACTGTTCACTTCTGTCTAGACATTTCTGTACAGTGCTGTCAGGCGCTGGCGCTGGGTCGCGCCTGCACGCTGTCGAACCAGGCCCGGGTTGCCGTGTTGCCCTCGGGGATGCGCATCTTGATGACACGGGCGAAATCCACGAACACGAAGGTCGAGATATCGGCCAGCGAGAACGCCTCGCCCGCGATGAAGGCGCTGTCTTGCAGACGTTCTTCGAGCAGGTCGAAGAACGCTCCGACGCGCGCGAGGCCGCGTTCGGCCAGTTCCGGGATCTGCGCGTGGTTCTGCGGTCCGGGGATGGCGCGGTCCTTGAAGGCCGGATGCGTGTTGCGCAGCGCGTCTGCGATGGGCGCCCCGCCCTGTTGCTCGACGATCGCGTTCCACATCAGCACCAGCCCTTTCTCGTCCGGTGTCCGCCCCATCAACGGAGGCTCAGGGAAGCGCGCCTCGAGATAGGCAGCGATGCCGAGGTTCTCGGTCAGAACGGTCCCCTCGTCGGTAACCAGAACCGGAATGGTGGCGCGGGGGTTCACCTTTCGGAACGCCTCGCTCATTTGCTCGCCCTTGGCGATCGAGATGTCGCGGGTTTCGATCTGCAGCCCCTTTTCGGCGATGAACATCCGGGCACGGCGCGGGTTCGGGGCGGTCGAGCAATCGTAAAACAGCATGGGCGGTCCTTTGCGTGAACGTCACGCGTAGGTTAGACCGCCCGCCGTGCCGGGATCGAGTCCCCGCGCAAAGTGACCCTGCGGAACGCCGCTCAGCGCCGGTAGATAAAGCAGCGACCCGGAACCGCATCTGCGGGAAGGGTCTGCTCCGTGAGCGTCTCGAAATACATCCGGTCGCTCGAGACCATCAGCCCGCCCTCGGCCAGCAGCGGTTCGATCAGCGGTGAAACGAAGCGGGCGAAGGCATCGTTCTTTTCGCGGTTGTGACCGCCCAGATCGGCATGGATCAGGCTGGCGGTCGCGCCGAACCGATCCAGCGCGGCGGGCAGAGTCTCGCGCACGTCGCCCAGGATCAGACGATCTTCGGGCGGGGTGGAATCGGGGTGCGAGGCCACCGCGCGTTCGAACACATAGACGGGTCGGTTGCGGACCCGGTTCATCATGTGATGATAGGTGCGCCCGTTTCCCAGACCCAGTTCGAACACCGGACCGGCCAAATCGGCCGTGTCGGCAATCGCGAAATCCAGACATGCCCGCTGCGAGACCATGCGATCAATGAACAGATCCAGTCGGCTTTGCGCGTCGGACATTGCGAAATATCTCCCTGATACTTTAAAGACCACCGATCGCGGCCAATCGCGGCTTTGATGACAAAAACTCAAGACTTTGTGTAGGCACAATGCACTGTTCGTCACGTTTCCGCGACATTTCAGCCCAAGAAGGTATTTGACTAGTCGCCCCCAAGCGCGCGAAACTGCGACAAAAAAACCAGGGAGTTCAAAACCAATGTCACGTGGTGGCCACACGGGTGGAAAGCCCGCATGACGGCCTTGTTATCTGTCCGAGACCTGAGCATCGGTTTCGGCGCCGGGGAGCCCGTCGTCAGAGATGTGAATTTCGATGTCGAGGCCGGGCAAACGCTGGCATTGGTCGGGGAATCCGGGTCGGGCAAGACGATCTCTTGCCGGGCGGTACTGCGCATTCTGCCCAGAACGGCCCAGATCCGCAGCGGCGTAATGCAGCTGAACACCTCCAAAGGCAGCGTCGCGCTGTCCGAAATCTCCGAACGTGAGATGCGTGGCATCCGCGGAAATCGAATTTCGATGATCTTTCAAGAACCTATGCGGTCTCTGTCTCCGTTGCACAAGATCGGCAACCAGGTCAGCGAGGTTCTGTGGCTCCATCGGGGCGCCTCCGAGTCTGAGGCTCGCAAGGAAGTGCTGTCGCAGTTCGAACGCGTGGGCTTTCCCGATCCGGCGCGTGCCTATGACTCGTATCCCTTCGAACTTTCGGGTGGGATGCGTCAACGCGCGATGATCGCGATGGCGATGGTGTCCAAACCGGAACTGCTGATTGCCGACGAACCAACAACTGCACTGGATGTGACGACCCAGGCTCAGGTGCTGGGCCTTATCAAGGATCTACAGAAAGAAACTGGAATGGCGCTGGTTTTGGTGACGCACGACCTGGGCGTGGTCGCCAATATGGCCGAACACGTCGTCGTTATGCACAAAGGCCGGGTGATGGAGGCGGGTTCGGCCGAGCTGATCCTGAATGCTCCGGCCCATCCCTATACCCGCCAGCTGTTTGATGCGGCACCCGAGATCCCGGACAAGGAAGCCGTGGGAATCCCGATGCCGAACGAGGATCTGATCCTCGACATGAAGGATGTGTGCAAGACCTACACGATGCGGTCGTCGCGCGGTTGGAAAGCGGACAAGCTGATTTATGCCTGCCGGGGCGTCGACCTGAAACTGGCCCGCGGCAAGACGCTGGCCGTCGTCGGTGAAAGCGGATCGGGCAAGACCACCGCGGCCCGGATTGCGCTGGGGGCCGAGCTGCCAGACCCGGGCGGCGAAGTGCTTTTTCGCGCCGCGCCGGGCGAAGACCCGATACGTGTCCACCAGATGACCCGCGAGGAGCGCACGGCGTTTCAGCGCAAGGCTCAGATGGTGTTTCAGGATCCCTACAGTTCTCTGAGCCCGCGCATGCGCATTCAGGATGCGATGACCGAACCGCTGGAGATCCACAATATCGGCACGACGTCCGAGCGCCGCGACAAGGCCGCTGAAATGCTTGAGCGTGTGGGACTAAACGCCGGGATGCTCAAACGCTACCCCCACGCTTTTTCCGGCGGGCAACGCCAACGCCTGTCAATCGCCCGTGCGATGATGCTGGATCCCTCCCTGATCGTCTGCGATGAGCCTACATCGGCTTTGGATGTTTCGGTCCAGGAACAGATCCTGACCCTTCTGGAAAGACTGCAGGACAGTCTGAACCTGTCCTATCTTTTCATTTCTCACGATCTGGCCGTGGTCGCCCGTATCGCGGACGAGGTCGCTGTCATGCGCCAGGGGCTGGTCGTCGAACAGGCTCCACCCGAGACGTTGTTCTACAACCCGCGCCACCCCTACACCAAGGCTCTGATTGCCGCACAACCCGAACCCGATATCAATCGTCCCATCGATCTGAAGCTGGTCGCCCTTGGCGCCGGGTCTCCGGACAGTTGGGATGACGCCTTTAGATTCTCTGACACCATGATACCTTCACTCGTGGAAATGGAGCCCGGCCATAAGGTACGTTGCCATGTTTAAGACCACTCGATTCAAGTTTCTGGTCGCCGCGCTGACGCTGGGCGCGGCGCTGCCCGCCTGGGCCGACACCCTTCCCGACCTGCAGGAAAGCACGTTCTGGAAAGCCGAGGTGGACATCGGAAACCTGCCCCCGGTGCAAGATCGCATCCCGCAGGAACCGCTGATCGTCGACCTGTCTTCGAAGGGGCGCGAATTCGGCAAACAAGGCGGAACCCTGCGCACGATGGTCACCCGGTCCAAGGATATCCGGCAGATGGTAGTCTATGGCTACGCCCGCCTGGTGGGCTTCGATGCCCAGTACAATCTGGTCCCCGATCTGCTGGCGTCTTACGACAACGAAGAAAACCGCAAGTACACTCTGCACCTGCGCAAGGGACACAAATGGTCGGACGGCACACCGTTCACCTCGGAAGACTTCCGATACTGGTGGGAAGACGTGGCCAACAACGAGCTTCTAAGCCCGTCCGGCCCCCCTGATTTCCTGCGGGTTGAGGGCAAGCTCCCCACTGTCACTTTCCCGGACGAAACAACGGTGATCTACGAATGGGACGACCCGAACCCGAACTTTCTGGCCTCACTGGCGCAGGCGCGACCGCCATTCATCTACCGCCCTGCTGCGTTCCTGAAGCGTTATCACGAGAAATATGCCGACAAGGAAAAACTGGACTTCGAGGTCAGCGACGCACGTGTCAAAAGCTGGGCCGCCCTGCACAACAAGCTGGACAACCTCTACAAGTACGACAATCACGAACTGCCCACTCTGCAGCCTTGGCTGAACGCAAGCTCGGGCAAGAAGATCCGGCACAATTTCGTCCGCAACCCATATTACCACCGCATCGACTCGAAGGGTTTGCAACTGCCATACATCGACGTGGTCGAGATGGAGATCGTGGCTCCCGGCCTAGTGGCGGCCAAGGCCAATGCCGGTGAGACCGACCTGCAGGGTCGTGGGCTTGATTTTCGGGATGCCTCGATCCTGAAAAAGGGCGAAGCCAACGGAAATTACAAGACGCTACTCTGGAAAACCGGTGTTGCGTCACAGATCGCGATCTACCCCAACCTGAATTTCGAAGACGAGGTCTGGCGCAATGTGCTGCGCGATGTCCGTGTCCGTCGCGCTCTTTCGCTGGCCATCGACCGTCAGACCATCAACCAGGCGCTGTATTTCAAACTGGCGCATCCGGCCGCCATGTCCGTTTTGCCTGCCTCGCCCTTCTACAGTGAAGAGAATGCGCAGGCCTGGGCGCAATACGACGTCGCACAGGCCAACGCCCTGCTGGACGAGGTCGGGCTGACGCAGCGCGACAAGAACGGCATACGCCTGTTGCCGGACGGCCGCCCCATGGAACTGGTGATCGAGACGGCCGGGGAACGCCAAGAGGTCGAGAACGCGCTGCAGATCGTGACTGATACGTGGCGGGAAATCGGGGTGAAACTGGTCATGCGTCCGCTTGACCGCGACATCCTGCGCAACCGTGTTTTTGCCGGCAATACGATGGCTTCGGTCTGGTATGGCTGGGATGATGGCATCCCGCAGCTGCATACATCACCGGTTTACCTGGCCCCGACCGACCAGGTGTTTCTGGCCTGGCCAAAATGGGGGCAGCACTATCAAACCGGCGGCGAAGCCGGCGAGCCGCCCGATCTGCCCGAAGCCCAGCGTTTGCTGGAGTTGAACCACATCTGGGAACTTGCAAAAACCGAGGATGAACGCCGGGCGGTCTGGGAGGAGATGTTGAAGATACACGCCGACCAGATCTATGGCATCGGAATTCTGAACGGCGCGCCCCAGCCGATCGTGGTTTCAAACCGTCTGCGCAATGTTCCCGAACAGGCCATGTGGGCCTGGGAACCCGGCGCGCATTTCGGAGTGCACCGCCCAGACGAATTCTTTTTCGCCGACTGACAGGAGCGGATAGATGATCATGCTCCGCTACGCGGTGTATCGCTTTTTCACGATGCTGCTGACCCTGTTGGTGGTATCGATGCTGATCTTCGTGATCATCAACCTGCCGCCAGGAGATTATCTCAGCAATCAGATTGCCGAGCTGCAGTCTTCGGGGCAGTCGGCCGGTGTGGCCAAGGCGGAATTCCTGCGAAAGGAATACGCTCTGGACCGCCCAATGTGGGAACAATACCTGATCTGGGTCGGCTTCTTTCCCGGCCCTCATGGGTTTGAGGGGTTGCTGCAGGGCAACTACGGCTGGTCCTTCGAATTCGATCGTCCGGTTGCCGACATCGTCGGGGACACGCTGTGGCTGACCGTGGTCGTGAACCTTGCCGCGATCCTGTTCGTCTATGCCGTGGCCTTGCCTCTGGGCGTTATGGCGGCGGCCAAATCGCGGACCTGGGTGGACTATTCGACCGCCTTCGTGGGGTATCTGGGATTGGCGACGCCCAACTTTCTGCTGGCTCTCATCCTGTTTTATTACGGGCACCGCTACCTCGATTTGCCCATCGGCGGATTGATGGACCCGGTGTATGAGGGGCAACCCATGAGCTGGGACAAGATGAAGTCCATCCTGGTTCATCTGATCGTGCCCACATTCGTGATCGGCACCTCGGGCGCCTCGGCCATGATGCAGCGCCTGCGCGCCAACATGCTGGACGAATTGGGCAAGCCATATGTTGAAACCGCTATAGCCAAGGGCATGTCGCCGTCGCGGATGCTGACCAAGTACCCGCTGCGCGTCGCCTTCAACCCCTTCGTGGCCGACATCGGCAACCTGCTGCCCTCGATGGTGTCGGGATCGGTTCTGGTTTCGGTGGTGCTGGGTTTGCAGACCATCGGCCCCACGCTGCTGACGGCGCTTAAGACACAGGACCAGTTCCTGTCAGCCTTCATTCTGATGTTCGTGGCGCTGCTGACGCTGATCGGCACCATGATCTCCGACATTCTGCTGGTCATGCTTGACCCGCGTATCCGGTACGAGGGGCGCGAAGCATGAGCAAACTTCCCGACGGTCGCTTTGTCGACGACGCCCCGTTTGATCCCGAAGCATCTTTGCAGCAATTGGAGCGCAGGGATCTGGACGCCCCGAATTGGGTTCTGGTCTGGCGCAAGTTCAAGACACACCGGCTGGGTCTGATATCGGGCATTTTTCTGCTGCTGTGCTATCTGATGCTCCCGTTTGCAGGGTTCATCGCGCCTTATGGCCCGAACGAACGAAATGGAGAACATCTCTACGCACCGCCCCAATCGGTGAACTGGTTCCACCAGGGCGAGTTCATTGGGCCGTTCGTCTACCCGATCGTGGCCGAGGCCGACCTCGAGACGTTCCAATGGAAATTCGTCCCTGACACCGAGGATCCGCGACCCGTGCGGTTCTTCTGCGAGGCATCCGAGTACAAGCTGGCCGGGCTCATCCGGTCAAATACGCATCTGTTCTGCGCCCCGGAAGGCACGACACTGTTCCTCTGGGGTTCGGACCGGCTGGGCCGCGATATCTTCAGCCGCATTCTATACGGCGCACAGCTTTCGCTGACCGTGGGCCTGATAGGCATTTCGGTCTCATTCTTCCTTGGCATCCTGTTCGGGTCTATGGCCGGCTACTTCGGCGGGCGGATCGACTGGGTCATCAACCGCGTGATCGAAATCCTGCGGTCTTTGCCCGAACTCCCCCTGTGGCTGGCACTATCGGCCGCGGTTCCGTCGAACTGGTCGCCGGTTGCCGTGTTCTTCATCATCTCGATCATCCTCGGCATCCTCGACTGGCCAGGGCTGGCCCGATCCGTGCGCGCCAAATTCCTGTCGCTGCGCGAAGAAGAATATGTGCGCGCCGCCGAGATGATGGGCGCCAGTTCAGGCCGGGTAATCCGCAAGCACCTGTTGCCGAACTTCATGTCTCACCTGATTGCCTCGGCCACGCTGTCGATCCCCGCCATGATTCTGGGGGAAACGGCGCTCAGCTTCCTTGGCCTCGGCCTACGGGCACCGGCGGTCAGCTGGGGCGTGATGCTGAACGACGCGCAAAACCTCGCCTCGATCGAGATCTATCCGTGGACGGCCATCCCGATGCTACCGATCATCGTGGTGGTGCTGGCCTTCAATTTCCTGGGTGACGGGCTGCGCGACAGTCTGGACCCTTATCAGCAATGAGCCTGCTGGCTTCGCTTCCACCGTCCGAGGCCTATCGGGTCGCCGGTTCCGGTGCGCTTCCCAGCGCCTTTGCCGTATCCGAGCTGGCAACAGCCAGCTTTGCTGCCGTGGGCCACGAGCTTGGACGGTTCATGCACGCCACCAATCTTGTCTCGCTCCCACCCAATGCGATGGTTGATCACCGCCTCGCGTCGCTGTGGTTCGGATACTCGTTCAAGCCCGAAGGCTGGGATATGCCAAGCCTCTGGGATCCGATCGCGGGCGACTACCGGGGGGCCGATGGCTGGATCAGGTTGCACACCAACCTCCCCCACCATAGGGAAGCGGCCCTCAAGGTTTTGGCGACCGAGGGGAATCGTGCGGCGGTGACGCAGGCCATCAAGAGCTGGTCGGTCTCGAACCTTGAAACGGATATCGTGGCGCAGGGTGGTGTTGCCGCCGCCATGCGCAGCCGGGCCGAGTGGCTTGACCACCCTCAAGGCCGCGCCGTGACGCGGGATCCGTTGATCGGCTGGCACGGCCCACGCCGGATCACGCTGCGCGACAGGCCTCAGGCGCGCGCGGATCGGCCTTTGGCCGGGCTTCGGGTTCTCGACATGACGCGCGTGCTGGCCGGCCCGGTTTCCACCCGCACGCTGGCCGGGTTCGGAGCCGAAGTGCTGCGCATCGACCCACCGGGTTGGGATGAGCCGGGCGTGATCCCCGATATCTCGCTCGGCAAGCGCTGCGCGTATCTGGACCTCAAGCCACCCGCTGGCCTGGAAAAGCTGCAAGAGCTGCTCGCGCAAGCGGATGTCTTTGTCCATGGCTACCGCCCCGGTGCGCTGGATGCTCTGGGCCTGACCAAAGAGGTGCGCGATACGGTCGCTCCAAACCGGGTCGAGGTTACGCTGGATGCCTATGGTTGGCAGGGGCCTTGGGCCACCCGTCGCGGATTTGACAGCCTCGTCCAGATGAGCGCGGGGATCGCTGACGCCGGTCGCGTTTGGGCCGGAGCCGACAAACCCACTCCGTTGCCAGTTCAAGCACTTGACCATGCCACCGGCTATTTGATGGCCGCCGCTGTCCTCTCGGCCCTGACAGAAGCGGCTTCGGGGCATTCGATCATGGATGGGCGCCTGTCGCTGGCGCGCACCGCCGAATTGCTGGCCAGCCTCGCGAAATCCGAGACAGGCGACCCGATCACCGCTGCCGAACCCGGGGACTACGCATCCCGATCAGAAGAGTCCGGCTGGGGCCCCGGCAAACGGCTGAAACCCGCGCTGAGCGTCGGTGAGGCACGGATGCACTGGCCGATCCCGGCATCCCGGCTCGGCACGTCCGATCCCACGTGGCAAACCACTTGAACAAAGGCCCGACCGCCGCGCGGAACGCGCGGCCCTGCCCAACGCTTGGAACGGCGGCGCAGCGGCGCCGCAGGTCAAAGGGGCGGGAGCGCCCTAGCGGTCGTCTCCACCGGGGCCGATATCGTCTAGATACTCCTCGTCAATCGCGGCTTGCACCGCGCCGGTGACCGCCTCGCGTTGTTTCGGAGACAGGTCTTCGGGCTCCTTGCCATCGGCCAGTCGTACCGTGACTTCGCGGTGGGCAAACTTGATGCCTTCGCGCGCGAACAACTCGCGGATTTCTTGGTACACCTTTTTGCGCACCAGCCACTGGTCGCCCGGCTTGGTCATAAACTTCACCCGGATGATCATCGCGGAATCCTGCATCTCGATAACGCCCTGCGACTTGAGCGGCTGGATGAAGTTGTCCCCGATCACCGGATCCTCCAGCAGCTCCTGCCCCAGCTTCTTGATCAGTTTGCGGACCTTCTCGACGTCCGTGTCATAGGTCACCCGCAGAGGCAGTTTCATGATCACCCAGTCGCGCGAGTAGTTGGTCAGGACCTTGATTTCACCAAACGGGATCGTGTTCAGGGCCCCCAGATGGTGGCGCAGCTGGAAAGACCGGACCGAGATTTTTTCGACCGTACCTTTGACATCTCCGATGTCGATGTATTCTCCCTTGCGGAACGCGTCATCCAGCAGGAAGAAGGCGCCCGAGAAAATGTCCCGCACCAGGGTTTGCGAGCCAAAGCCCACGGCCAGACCGACAACGCCTGCGCCCGCAAACAGAGGGCTGACATTTATTCCCAGTTCCATCAGAACGATCAGCACGATGGTCACGACCACCACGGCCAATATGGCGCCCCTGAACAGAGGCAGCAGCGTGGCAAGGCGGCTTTGACCGCCCTCTCCTCCCTCGTCACCCAACTCGGCTTCGGCGGCTCCATCATCGGTTTCTGCAGCGATCTTGGTGTCGATCCAGATCCGGAAGAAGTGGAACAGGATGTAGCCGATGAATAGGATCACCATCACATCCAGCGCCCTGCCAATGGGCAAATCCTCGCTCCAGCTGGCTTCGGGATTCCAAATGACGACCAGTGCGTAGATGCCAACTACAAAGGCCAGGATGCCCGCGACACGCCGCGCAAGATCTTCGTAGGTCACCAATGTGTGCTTGCGCTTCTCCGCCTCGGGCGTCTCCGAGGTCCGCATGGTATCTTCATCGGTATCGAGTTCGGCATTCAGAGCCTCGATCTGCCGGTTGCGATCGAAGTACCGCTCGAGCAGATAGTTCATGGCGCCATATGCGATGACGACCGACATGAAGATCATGTAGCTGCTTGCGACGATCGGCAGCGAGTCCTCGGTCTCGAGCACCAGATCCACCGCCAGCTTGAACCAACTGAAGACCAGATAGACGATCAGGGCCGGGGCCCAGCCAAATGATACGAACCGCAGCAACCAAGATACCTGGTCCGGCTGACGGCCGCCTCGGATGGCGTTCGAAATGGCCCGGGCATTGAACAGGATCATCAGGATGTTCCCGACCATCCCGATCAGGGTCAGCCCGCCATAAACCATCGCGTAGACGTTGTAGTTGAGCCCGAAATCCGCCACCCAGGTGGAAAACAGAACAGCGGTAATGTCATAGGTCGCCAGCGCCGATGCCCAGATGTACAGCCGCTTGGCGTCCCGGTCCGAGAATGGCGGCAACCTGTACTGGCTGAGATACGGCGACAGCACCATCCGCCACAGGTCGGAAACCGTACGTGACAGGAAAAACGCCGTGAAAATCGCCGTGACGGTGAACTGGATCGAGATATCCTCGGCCTCGCCGAAGAACAGATACCCGACGATCAGAGCCATAAGCATTGCAAACACCGTGGCCCCGATACCCATCAAGAACCGGAACACAAGGAACGGCATCTTTTCCCGATACCCCTGCGGGTTTTCCTTGATCCGGGCGACGACCCACCGTCGGGCAAAGCGCTTGCCGTACAGCTCGATCGACAGCCATCGGCCAACCATCAGGAACAGTATGTTCCATCCCAGCACCTCGACATAGGTGAAAATCCGGCCATCAGGACTGGTTTGCTCGAGGATGTAGCGCACCTCGAAGATCGAATAGGGCAACGCCTCAAGGCGGGATCGCACGGCTTCGCTGAACTTGGCAAAGCGCTCCTGCGCCTTCATCAACTGCGAACTTTCCGCCATCGGATCATGAGCGACGTCCTCGGGCTGGCCACCAGCCTGCCCAACCGAGGATACGACCTGCCCGGCGCTGTCGATGACGATCACGCTGGCGCCCGCCTCGGTCGCGGCGCGGATCGCGGCCGCAACATCGTTGTCCTGCGGGGCCTCTGTTTCACCGGACGCCCCGGGATACCCCGGGATCAACGAGGTCTGCGCCGCCGCACCGGTCGCGCAGACCAGAGCGATTGTCCACGTCAGGAACAGTACACGGACAAGAAAGTTCGGTTTCATAAGGTCTTGCATCCTGATCTCTTGCTGCACGGCAGCCTATAGAAGGCACCCGCCTTGATCAAACGATCCACTCGTTGCTTCCCGACATCGTGTAGGACCGTGTTTTTGGCGCAAGCCCAAAGGCAGGATGTTTCCAACCCTCTGGAATTCCTATAAGAGCAGGCAGCATCCGGCAATTCCGGGCTTTGCCAACTTCGGGGAATGTTGCAGGCTTCGCGTTATTGGTGACTTGCGCAATGGCTGTTGCCAAATCGCAATGATTGACGCATTTGCGGCTTTGACACAGACCCTTTGGCAGGCGGCGTCAAAAAATATAAGATAACTGGTGCGAAACGCGCGGAAACTGCACCGTAACAAAGATACGAGCGAGGGCATGAGCCTAGGCATCGACGACAAACAGACCGGTCGCGCTCCGCGCATAATGTTCTACAGTCACGATACGTTCGGACTGGGTCATCTCAGACGCTCCCGAGCGCTGGCTGCGGCAATGACGCGGGCGAACCCGCGGGCTTCGGCGCTGATCCTGACGGGCTCGCCCGTTGCCGGGCGCTTCACTTTTCCGCGGCGTGTGGACCATGTACGCCTGCCGGGCGTGACCAAGCGGGCCGATGGTTCGTATGCCGCGCGTACGATCGGAATGGGGATTGACGAGGTCACCGAGCTGCGTTCGGGACTGATCCAGACCACCATGCGCCAATTCGACCCGGACGTCGTCGTCGTCGACAAGGAGCCGACCGGTTTCCGGGGCGAACTGCTGCCTACCCTTGAACAGCTGCATCAATCCGGGCGCGCCAAACTGGTGCTAGGCCTTCGCGACGTTCTGGACGAACCCGAGGTTCTGGCCGCGGAATGGGCCCGAAAGGATGCCGTCGCCGCAACCGAGAAATACTATCACGAAATCTGGGTCTACGGCCTGCGTTCCGTTTATGACCCGACAGAAGGATTACCGCTCAGCCCGTCGGCGCAGGCGCGGATTCACTGGACCGGCTATCTGCGCCGCGATCTCGGCCCTGTCGGCGAACCTCCCGAGCAGCCCTATATCCTTATCACGCCCGGAGGCGGTGGCGACGGGAAGGCAATGGTCAACCTTGTCCTGTCCGCATATGAAAAAGACCCTGATCTGTCCCCCCGAGCCCTGCTCGTCTATGGCCCTTTCCTGTCCGGTGAGTTGCGCGAAGACTTCGAGGCCCGCGTGGCGGCCCTAAACGGTCGTGTGACGGCGGTCGGGTTCGAATCCCAGATCGAAACCCTGTTCGCCGGCGCGGCGGGTGTGGTCTGCATGGGCGGATACAACACGTTTTGTGAGGTGCTCTCCTTTGACAAACGCGCGGTGATCGTCCCGCGAACCACCCCGCGGCTGGAACAGTGGATTCGCGCCTCGCGCGCCGAGGAACTGGGCCTTGTGCGGATGCTGGACGAGACCCGCGATGGGTTGACGGCCGATGCGATGATCACGGCCATTCGCAACCTGCCGCAGCAGCCCCTTCCCTCGCAGGCGATCCGGGCCGGTTTGCTGGATGGCTTGGACTATGTCTCTGATCGGGTCGAAGCCCTGCTGAGCGTGGAACAGGAACGAGCGACCGGATGACCGACGCAGAGCCGCGACTGGCGGTGTTGGTCAAGGGTTGGCCGCGCCTGTCCGAGACGTTCATCGCTCAGGAATTGGTTGCTTTGCAGGATGCCGGCCACGCCTTTGACATTTGGTCATTGCGCCACCCGACCGACACCAAACGCCATCCCCTGCACGACCGGTTTCAGGGGCGGGTGCATTATCTTCCCGAATACCTGTACCAAGAACCCCAACGCGTATGGGCGGCGAGACGAACCGCACAGGCGCTTCCGGGTTACGCACAGGCCTACCGGGTGTGGCGACAGGATCTGCGTCGCGATCCCACGCACAACCGGATCCGCCGCTTTGGACAGGCTTGCGTTCTGGCCGCGGAATTGCCCGGCGACACGCGCGCGCTGTATGCCCACTTCCTGCATACCCCGTCCTCGGTTGCCCGCTATGCTGCAATCATGCGCGGCCTGCCGTGGAGCTTTTCGGCTCACGCCAAGGATATCTGGACGTCGCCCGAGTGGGAAAAGCGTGAAAAACTTCACGCTGACACCTTCGGAGCGGCGTTCGGCGCAACCTGCACCGAGATCGGCGCGCGGCACTTGCGCGATCTGGCCGATGACCCCGCCCGTGTCGATCTGATCTATCACGGGCTGGACCTGACGCGATTTCCTGAGCCGCCCGCACGAAAACTGCGATCCGTCGATGAACGGTTCCATATGGTGTCCGTCGGACGACTGGTAGAAAAGAAAGGCTTTGATCGCTTGATCCACGCCTTGGCCATACTCCCCCCAGAGATCGACTGGCACTGGACCCACATTGGCGGCGGCACCTTGTCGGACAACCTGCGCAGCCTGGCGGAAAATCTGCGCCTGCAGGATCGCATCACTTGGAAAGGCGCCTGCGATCAACCCGAAGTCATTGCGGCCATGCGCGATGCGGATCTGTTCGTGCTGCCCAGCCGCATCGCCGCGGACGGCGACCGGGACGGCCTGCCCAATGTCCTGATGGAAGCCGCGTCGCAAAAACTGCCGATCCTGTCCACTCCGGTCTCGGCCATTCCTGAATTCATCCGCAACAACGTGCACGGCATCTTGTCCGATGACGAACCCAAGGCGCTGGCAGACGCCATTTCCACCCTGGCCGCCGACCCGCAGAAAGCGGCAATCATGGCCGATGCGGCTTATGACCGCTTGCTTGCCAATTTTCGCATGGACCCCGGCATTGCGCGTCTGTCCCGCCGCCTGAAAGCCTTGTGCGCGGAGGGTACTTGATGGTTCGGGTCGCCTTCTATGCGCCGATGAAAGCCCCAGACAGCCCGGTTCCGTCCGGCGACCGCGAAATGGCTCGCAACCTGATGGCTGCAATCGGGGCCGACGGGCATCGTGTTGATCTGGTCTCGCGGCTGCGCATCTATGACAAAACCGGAGACCCGGACCTTCAGAACCGTCTCGACCGCGAAGCCGCGGCCGAGGTCACCCGACTGAGCACAGAACTGCCTGCAGATACAGGCCTCTGGGTGACCTATCACAACTACTACAAAGCTCCGGACCTTTTGGGGCCGGCGGTCTGCAGGGCGCGCGGGATACCCTATGTTCAGCTTGAGAGCACCCGCGCCATGTCGCGCCTTTCCGGGCCCTGGGCCGGCTTTGCCCAAGCTGCGCACGATGCCTGCGACGCCGCGCAGGTGATCTTCTATCACACAGCAAATGACTTGATCACACTGGAACGCGAGCGGTTCGGTGATCAGTCATTGATTGAACTCCCACCCTTCCTGCCCCGATCGGACCTGCCTCGGCCCTCTCGATGCGCGGGGCCGATGCTGACGGTGGGAATGATGCGATACGGGGACAAGTTGGAGTCCTTCCGCATTCTGGCCGATACGCTGGCATTTTTGAATGAGGATTGGACGCTGAACATCGCCGGCGACGGGCCAGCCCGCCCGGATGTCGAGGCTTTGATGGCCCCCTTCGGCACACGTGTCCGTTTTTTGGGCCTGCTGAGCCGCGATGACCTGGAAACGATTTACTCCGATGCTGCTCTGTTGGTCTGGCCGGGCGTCAACGAAGCCTACGGGATGACCTATCTCGAGGCGCAGTCCGCGGGCGTCCCCGTTGTCGCCCAGGATCGCCCGGGAGTGCGCGACGTACTGGCGCCTGCCAATCATCCTGCCCCTGATTACGGCGCCGCCGCGCTGGCCGAGCGAATTGACCGGCTGCTGTCCGATCCCGAACTGCGTCGGAGCGAAGGTCAAAAAGCGCGCGACTACGTGGCCGGCCGTCATTTGATGCCAACCGCAACGCGGACGTTCTGGTCGGGAGTTTCTTCGCTGGTAGGGGAGATGTCATGACACGTCTGGCCCTTCTGCGCCACGGTCATACCGCCTGGAACCGCGCAGGGCGCATTCAGGGGCGCAGCGACATCAGCCTCGATGATCAGGCAAAGGCCGAACTGGCCCGATATCGCTTGCCAACTCCTTGGGACCGGGCCGAACTATGGTCCAGCCCCCTGACCCGCGCCAGCGAAACTGCGCGGCTGGTCGCCGGACGCGAACCCGCAACCTCGGCCGCCCTGGTCGAGATGAATTGGGGCGACTGGGAAGGCCAACGCGGGGAAGACCTGATTGCAGATGCCAACACTGGTTACCGGCATATCGAGGATTGGAGCTGGGAATTTCGTCCCCCCAACGGCGAAAGCCCGGCCGACATTCGCCGCCGCCTTGTGCCATGGCTGTCCAGCCTGACCGGTGACAACGTAGCTGTCTGCCATATCGGAATCATGCGGGTCATCCTGGCGCTTGCCTGGGGGTGGGAGTTCACAGGCCCCGCGCCGTTCCGCATCAAACGCAATCGTCTCTACGTGGTCGATTTGGAGCAAATGCGACCGGAGGCTGAGCCCGTCCGGCTTATCCCGCGCGAGGCCGGGTCATGAGGACCATGATCGTCGTCACCCATCTGCTGGGGACCGGACATCTCAGCCGAGCCTTGACCTTGGGTCGGGCTTTTGCGGATGCCGGACACGACGTGACCGTCGCATCCGGTGGGATGCCTGCACCACAACTGAATGCGGATGGAGTTTCCCTGCTGGCACTGCCACCCCTGCGTTCGGATGGTACCGATTTCACGCGGTTGCTGACGGCCGACGGAGATATTGCAGACGCGACCTATCTGAACTCCCGCGCTATTGCCCTGACCGAGGCTGTTCGACGGGTAAACCCCGATGTCCTGATAACGGAACTCTATCCCTTCGGGCGCCGAAGCTTGGCCGACGAATTTCTGGCCCTGCTGTCCACTGCGCGGTCACTGCCGTCCTGTCCGGTTGTTCTGAGTTCGGTCCGGGACATCCTCGCGCCACCGTCGAAACCCGCCAAAGCTGTACGGACCGAAGAAATCATTGTGCGTTTCTATGACGGCGTACTGGTTCATTCCGACCCCGAAATCACGCCGCTGGATGCCAGCTGGCCGGTTACAGGCAACTTGGCCGGACGCCTGTTCTATACGGGCTTTGTTGCCCCGCCTGCGCCGGGTCCTCATGAACAGGGGGAAGGAGCGAATGAAATCCTGGTCAGCGCTGGCGGCGGATCGGTCGGGCAACCGATCTTTCGCGCGGCCATCGAGGCCGCCCAAAAGATGCCCAACTGGCGCTGGCGCCTGCTGGTCGGCGGTCAGGATGCCGAAGACCGGATTGCCGAACTGAGGCACATGACAAATGGCGAAAATGTCATTCTGGAGCCCGTACGTCCGGATTTCAGACAAATGCTACCGCTGGCCGCAGCCTCGGTCAGCATGTGCGGGTACAACACCGCCATGGACTTGCTGCAATGCGCGACCCCGGCCGTTCTGATCCCATTCGACGATGGTAAGGAAGTGGAGCAGACCCTGAGGGCAAAGAGCCTCGCGCGCCTGCCGGCCGTCGACGTGCTGAACAGCGCGAAGCTGACCGGAGAGGCATTGGCCCAAGCAGTCGACCGCGTCCTGCATCAAGGCCCGCGCGAACCATTGAACGGCGGGTTCGACGGAGCCAGCAAGTCGGTAGAGATTGCCACCTCGCTCTGGGAGGCTCGGCAATGACAACCGATTGGACACCGCTGCGATCCGAATTGCAGGTGTGGCGAGAGGCTGGGCTTACGCTTCCACTGTGGTGGCGGGACGATGACGCGATCGCACCCAGCCGGCAATTAGACCGCTTGGTGGGCCTGTCATCCCGAACCGGTCTGCCGGTTCATCTTGCCATCATTCCACGCGATGCCAGTCAGGGTCTGGTCGACCAGGTTGCCGACCAGCCCAGCTTGATTCCGGTGGTTCACGGCTGGGCGCACCAGAACCACGCACCAAAGGGCGAAAAGAAGTCCGAGTTCCGCCTGCATCGTCCGCCCGCCTCGATTGTGTCTGATGCACGCAATGGCTTCCTGCGTCTGCAGGAGTCCTTCGGTGATCGTCTGTGCCCGATGTTCGTCCCCCCTTGGAACCGCATCGCGCCCGAAGTGACGGCAGAGCTTGCGGAGATCGGCTATCAGTTCCTGTCCACGGCCACGCCCAGAACGCACGTAGTAGCAGCGCCGGGCCTGACTCAGGTCAATACCCATCTGGATCCGATCGACTGGCGTGGTAAGCGAGGGTTGGCCGATCCGAATGCGTTGATCGCCAAAACCGTCTCGATGCTGCAGGATCGCCGAGAGGGACGTGCCGACCCAACCGAACCTTTTGGCGTGTTGACCCATCATCTTGTCCATGATCAACAGATCTGGGACTTTACCGAGGCGCTTCTGGATTGTCTCATGGCTGGCCCCACACGCGTCTGGTCCGCAGGACCACACTGATTACCCGAGGAGACCTTGATGAGCCGACTGGATTCCATGCTGCGACGCCTGACCGCCCAGCGCGACGGGCTGAACTGGGCTGCGGCGCGGATCAAAGGGCTGAAAGGCGATGTGCTGGACATGGGATTGGGCAACGGCCGCACCTATGACCACCTGCGCGAGATCCTGCCCGACCGGCGCATCTGGGTCATGGACCGGGTTCTGCAGTGTCACCCGGACAGCACCCCGCCGGCCGAAGATTTTCTGCAGGGCGAGGCCGAACCGATGCTGAAGAAGCTGGCCGAAGACGGCCCGCGGATCGCATTGGCGCATTATGATTTCGGTCGCGGGATCAAACATGAAGACGTGGTCGAAGCGGCGAGGCTCAGCAAGCTGATTGGCTCGGTCATGGTCCCAGGCGGGTTGCTGATTTCCGGCCAACCGCTGGAAGGGTTCGAACAGATCAACGGCCCGGACTCCATCGCGCCTGACCGCTATCTGTTCTACCTCGCCTGATCAGGCCACGCGCTGCCCGCGCGACCAGACCGCGGTCAGGGCCGGGACACCGCCCCGCATTCGAAAACGGATCAGGTCTGCCCGCTGCCCCGGTTTCAGAGCGCCGCGATCCGCAAGGCCCGCCGCCTGTGCCGGAGCCCGTGTGACAGTGGCGATGCCACGCGCCATGTCATCCCAGATACGCCCAAGGGTAACGGCGGACAACAGCAAGGCTGACGGCACATAGTCCGACGACAGAATGTCCAAACACCCCAAGTCGGCCAGTTCCCGTGCTGCCACATTCCCAGAATGTGACCCGCCCCGGATCAGGTTTGGCGCGCCCATCATGACCTGAATGTCATGAGCGTGACAGGCCCGTGCGGCCTCGACCGTCGTTGGGAATTCGGCCAGCCGAATGCCATGACGGGCGGATATCGCCACTTGCGCCTCGGTCGTGTCGTCGTGGCTGGCCAGAACCGCTCCGAAGCGGCGCGCGGCGTCCACGGCCTCCTGCTCGTGGCGGTCTCCATTGCGGTCCCTCAGCCCCCGCAACTGGTCGACGTGCCGTGCGAACGTGTCGTCATCCATAGCGTACTTGCCTTTGAGATAGGCTTCGAACTTGGACAGGTCCCGAAACTGGCGCTGGCCGGGCGTGTGATCCATCAACGAAACGATGCCCACCCGGTCTTCTGGACCGAATTCCTGCAGTTCCTCTACCAGCGTTTCAGAACAGACTTCGGCGCGCAGATGCAGAAAGTGGCTGATCTTGAGTGCGTCCTGCTCTCGCAACTCCCACAGCTCGCGCGACAGTCCGCGCGCGTATTTCAGATACCGTCCAGCACCGGAGGGGATCGACCCCACCCGCATGGCGTCAAAGACCGTCGTGATCCCGGTGCTGGCCAGTTCCGCGTCATGCGCCAGAATGGCTGCGGCATGGGGCCAGTCCACCTTGGGCCGCGGCTGGATGTGGCGTTCCAGGTTGTCGGTGTGCAACTCAACCAGGCCAGGTGACACATAGTCCCCGTTACAGTCAATCGCGCCTTTCGGAACAGCCGCGCCGGTGTCTATGTCAGCGATCGTCTGGCCAACGATACGGACACACCCCCGGACGGTTTCATCCGGCAGAACAAGCAACGCATTGGCAAGGGTCAGTTCATCTGTCATCGGATTTTCACGTGGTTTGAGGTAAGGAGAGGCCACGCAACAGGAGGCCATTGTGAATTTTGCGCGATACGCGATCTATTTCGTTCCCCCAGCCCAATCCGACTGGAGCAGGTTTGCAACCGCGTGGCTGGGGTGGGACATCGATGCGGGACGGACCGTCGACCATCCGGCCATTGACGGGTTGGACGTCGCCTCGGTAACACAAGTGCCGCGCAAATACGGGCTTCATGCCACGATGAAGCCGCCGTTTCGCTTGCGTGAAGATCTGTCGCTGTCCGCTTTGCAGGACACCTGCGCCCGTCTGGCCGGTAAATTCGCCCCCGTTTCGCTGGACGGGCTCGAAGTTGCACGCCTTGGTCGGTTTCTTGCTTTGCGGCCCGTGGGCGACACACGAGACCTGAACGCGCTTGCGGCGGCTTGCGTCCGCGACCTGGACCCTTTTCGTGCCCCGGCCTCGGAAACCGAGATGAACCGGCGCCGAGCGGCCGGGCTGACCATGGAGCAGGACGCCAATCTGACGAACTGGGGCTACCCATACGTTCTGGAGGCTTTCCGCTTTCACATCACCCTGTCCGGTCGCCTGAGCAAGCCGATGCTGGCAAACGTGCAAACCGTGCTGAACCAACGGCTTGTCCCATTGCTGCCAGCCCCTTTTGACATAGGGGACCTGGCCCTTGTGGGCGAGGCTGAAGACGGGCGGTTCCACGTGCTTCAACGGTACGCCCTTTCGGGTTGAAGGCCGGACAAGATGGTTTCAACGGTCGCATCCAGTGACCCGGAATTGTCGACCTCGATCACGTGGTTCAAGCCTTCGGGCAGGGCTGCAGTGGCGCGCCCCAAACGTCGGGCTTGATCGGCCGCGCTTTCCCGGCCGCGCACTGCCAGACGTTGTGCCAGAACCTTTGGGTCGGCCGTCAGGGATATCACGATCAGCTCTCGAAATTCCTTCTGCGCCTCGGGCAACACAGCCCTTGAGAGGTTGACCAGAACGGCGTCGGCCCTTCGGCGTTGTTCCGTGATCGCAACGGGTATGCCGTAGTGCAGCCCGTGCGCGGCCCAGCACAGAACAAAGCTGCCCTCTTGGACCATTGTTTGAAACGCCCGGTCGGACACGCGGTCAAAATCCTCACCGCCTTCGCCATGGGGACGGGTGATGACTCTACGCACCCTTTCGAAGTTCGACGCGCGCGCCAGCAGTGCTTGGATCACGCTGTCTTTTCCAACACCCGAAGGCCCGACAACTGCAATGACCGGGGCCATCTTCATGCCGCCGCCCCCGGCGCAAACTGCGTGACGTCGACCACGCGGCTGCAGACCCGGTCACGGGCCTCTTGGTCGTGGAATATCCCAATGATCGCCGCGCCGCGGGCCTTTGCTTCTTGGATCAGGGACAGCACGGTTTCGCGGTTTCGTGCGTCAAGGCTGGCCGTGGGTTCATCCAGCAACAGAGCCGGATAGTCATGCGCAAAACCACGCGCGATATTCACCCGTTGCTGTTCACCGCCCGAAAATGTCGTGGGACTGAGGCGCCAAAGCGGTTCCGGAATATTCAGGCGCTGAAGGAGGCCCGCTGCCTTGTCCAGTGCGGTCTGCCGCTCGCACCCCTGAACCAGAAGCGGTTCGGCCACGACCTCCAGCGTCGGCACACGCGGCACAACACGCAGAAACTGACTGACATAGCCCAGGGTCTCCCGGCGCAGCTGCAGGATCTCGCGCGGTTGGGCCCGGGCGACGTCCAGGCCACCCACCCGCACCTGCCCCGAGGCCGCCAGGTAATTGCCGTAGATCACCCGCATCAGTGTGGACTTCCCGGCCCCGCTGGCCCCGGTCAGGGCCATGCATTCTCCGGCCCCGACCTGCAGCGACGCGCCCGCCATCACCGGGATCACGGCGCCGCCCTGATTGTGCAGGGTAAAGCTCTTGCTCACGTCGATCAGTTCAATCATCGGATTTCATCTTTTCTGTAGCATTCAAACCTGCAGGACGCTGGACACAAGCAGTTGCGTATAGGCATGCTGCGGGTCGTCCAGCACCTGATCGGTCAGCCCCGCCTCGACCACCTCGCCATCCTTCATCACCATCAACCGGTCCGCCAACAGCCGCACCACGGCCAGATCATGGGTGACGATGATAGCGCTCAGCCCCATCTCGCGCACAAGGCCGCGCAGCAGGTCCAGCAGCCGCGCCTGCACCGAGACATCCAACCCGCCGGTCGGTTCGTCCATGAAAACCAGCCGCGGACCGGTCACCAGGTTGCGCGCGATCTGCAACCGTTGCTGCATGCCGCCCGAAAACGCGCTGGGTCGGTCGTCCACGCGGCTTTCCGCTATCTCGACCCGGCCCAGCCAATCCAGGGCCTGCCCGCGGATCTGGCCATAGTGCCGGCTCCCCACGGCCATCAGCCGCTCGCCGATATTGCCGCCGGCGCTGACCGACATGCGCAGCCCGTCGCGGGCATGCTGATGAACAAAGGCCCAGTCGGTGCGCCCCAGCATCCGGCGGGCCGGTTCCGACATCGTGACCGTGTCCACCGGCCCGTCGGCGCGGGTATCAAAGATGACCTGCCCGGCATCCGGCTTAAGATGCCCGGCCAGACAGTTCAGCAGGGTCGACTTGCCCGACCCGCTTTCGCCGACGATCCCCATCACCTCACCGGGGTAGAGGTCGAAACTGACATCACGACAGCCGATCCGCGCGCCATAGCGTTTCTCGATGCCATTGACCTGCAGCAGAGGGGTCATGCCGCATCCTCCTGCGCCAAACGGCCTTGGTGTCCGGCCTCGCGGCGGGACCGGCAGTAATCGGTGTCCGAACACACGAACATCCGGTCGCCTGCATCGTCCGTGATCACCTCGTCCAGGTAACTGTCTTCGGCCCCGCACAGATCGCAGGCATGGTCGGCCTTGCTGGCCTCGAACGGGTAGTCCTCGAAATCGAGGCTGACCACCCGCGTATGCGGCGGCACCGCATAAATGCGCTGCTCGCGCCCGGCCCCGAACAGCTGGATCGCGTCCATTTCCAGTTTCGGATTGTCGAATTTCGGGATCGGAGACGGGTCCATCACATAGCGGTCGGCCACCCGGACCGGATAGGCATAGGCCGTGGAAATCGCGCCGTGCTGGCTGATGTCTTCGTAGAGCTTCACATGCATCAACCCGTATTCCTGCAGGCTGTGCATCTTGCGCGTCTCCGTCTCGCGCGGTTCCAGAAACCGCAGCGGTTCGGGGATCGGGACCTGATAGACCAGGATCTGATCAGCACGCAGCGGGGCCTCGGGGATGCGATGGCGGGTTTGGATGATGGTGGCCTTCTCGGTCTCTTCGGTCGTGGCCACGCCCGCCGTCTTTTCAAAGAACTTTCGGATCGACACGGCATTGGTCGTGTCATCTGCTCCCTGATCGATCACCTTGAACACATCATCCGGGGTCAGCGTCGCGGCCGAGACCTGAACCCCGCCCGTGCCCCAACCATAAGGCATGGGCATCTCGCGGCTGGCAAACGGCACCTGATAACCCGGAACGGCCAAGCCCTTGAGAATGGCCCGGCGGATCATCCGCTTGGTTTGTTCGTCCAAATATGCGAAGTTATACTCATTCATTTGATGTATCACTTTCGTTTTTCGGTGTTGTTGTGGACGGTTACCTGGTTACCTCGGCCTTCGCGGTCGTCATGCTCTACTTTCTCTGGCGCAGGATACATTCCCGGCGACGGCGCCGAGCGATGCGGCGGGACGCGCGAGGCGAATGGTCTGCGATCAGCGCGGACGCGCCACGCCGGGCTGCGGCTGGCAGGGCATCTCGGCCGGCGGACAGGATGCAGGAAGGGCACTGAAGTCATTCGGCGGCCTCGCGCGGTTCCAGGCGTTCTTTGGCTTCGCGGCGCAATTTGCGCACCAGTTCCAGTTCGGACTGGAAATCGACGTAGTGCGGCAGCTTGATATGCTCCAAAAAGCCGGTCGCCTGAATGTTGTCGGCATGGCTGAGGACGAATTCCTGATCCTGCGCCGGAGCGCCCAGATCGTCTTCGCCCAATTCCTCCCAGCGCAAGGCGCGATCCACCAGCGCCATCGCGATGGCTTTGCGCTCGGACTGGCCGAAGACCAGCCCATAGCCGCGTGTGAATTGCGGCGGCTCGGTTTTTGATCCCTTGAACTGGTTCACCGTTTCGCATTCGGTCAGGGCGATCTCGCCGATCTCGATCGTGAAACCCAGTTCGGGGATTTCCATCTCGACCGCAACGGTGCCGATGCGCAGCTCACCCACGAAAGCGTGGTTGCGGGCATAGCCGCGCTGGGTCGAATAGGCCATGCCCAGCACGAACCCCTCGTCCCCGCGCGTCAGTGCTTGCAGGCGCAGGGGGCGGTCCGCCGGGAACTCCATCGGTTCGCGCGTTAGGTCGCCGGGCGGTTTATCGCTGGCGGGTTCGTCCTGGATCAGGCCTTCGTCCTTCAGGAATTTGGTGATGTGCGGGGTCGGTTCATGGCGCGGCGCGGCGGTGGGGGCCTCAGGCACCGCGCCGTCGGCGGCCAGTTTGAAATCCAACAGGCGGTGCGTGTAGTCGAAGGTCGGGCCCAGAACCTGCCCGCCCGGTGCGTCCTTGAACGTGGCCGAGATCCGGCGGTCGCAGGCCATGCCGCCGGTATCGACCGGGGTCGAATTACCGAAACGCGGCAGGGTGGTACGGTAGGCGCGGATCAGGAAGATCGCCTCGATCAGATCACCCCGCGCCTGTTTGATCGCCAGTGCGGCCAGATCGGGATCGTACAGTGAGCCCTCGGCCATCACGCGGTTCACCGCAAGGCTGAGCTGTTCACGGATCTGGGCCAAGGACAATTCAGCCACGCCAGGATCGCCCCGGCGTTCCTCGGCCAGCCAGGCATGGGCGTTTTCGATCGCCTTTTCGCCCCCTTTGACGGCTACGTACATGGCCTAACCCTCGGGCTCGATGCGGATGCTGCGCGGCAGGGCCGCGACCGTATCCCCGCAGGTGAAGAAGAAATCGCACCCCAACGGATACAGGTCCGAATTGGCCTGCAGCGCCGCGGCATCGGGCACGGAAAGGCGTGCAGTGTCGCGGATGCCCGGACCTCGCAGGGTGGCGCCGGATTTTTGCAACACGTCGCACTCCACGATCAGGGTGGCGGATCGGTCCGGGTATACCGGCGTGCCGATCCGGTATTGGTCCAGCGGCACCAGATCCTGCCAGAAACCGACGGCAAAATCCGCCTGCGCGGCGGGCACGAGGGGCGCACCGGTGTGGAAGGTCAGCCATTGGCGAATGGCCGGGTTGTCGGCCCCGCGCGCCAGATAAACGCCCGTGTCCGGGTCGCACAGCGTCAGCAGCAGCGTTCCCGCGGCGACCGACAGGCCGTCGGGCGGGGTCGCGCCGACCAGCTGCCGCAACTCGCCCGGCCGCGCCATCACGGTCATGGCCGCACGAAAGGCGTGCGCCGCCTGAACCGGAGCATCGGTGAAACCGCCTAAAAAACGGGTCTGTGGGGTCATTGATCCTCTCCGCGAACCATCGTGAAAAACTCGACCTTGGTGGCCGCGGCCTTGGCGGCACGGGCCGATCTGGCCGCCTGAACCTGACGGGTCAGCGGCTCCAGGATTTTGGCACGCACCGTGTCCGCATCACCGGTCTGCATCAGCGCGTCGATCAGAGCGGCGGTTTCGGCATGGGTCTTGCCGCGCCCCTGCACATATCCGTGGCCCTCGGTTCCGTCGGCCAGGACCAGAGCGCAGCGCGTGACCGTCATCTCGCCCAGGTTGAACGGTGCGCCGATGCCGCCTGCCCGCCCCCGCACCATGACGCCGCCGATCTCGGGCGTGCGCAACCACTGGAATTCGGGGCGCGCGCCATAGCCGGACCACAAGGCCGCCAGCGCCTCGGCCGGCGCACGTGCCAGAAGGCCCAACCAGGCCTGTCGATCACCTGTCGCAATTTTTGTCTGATCCGCCATCAAAGCCTCTTGGCCAAGTTGTCTACAACTACTATACAACTAGACAAATCATAGCGGGGCAAAGGGTGACTCGCAACGAATATGCTGTGAAGTTTTGATGACATGAGCCAAACACCGATCTGGAAGACCATCGCGCTGGCGTTGACCGCCGACATTGCCGAGGGGCGCTTTGCCACAGGCGACCGCCTGCCGACCGAGGCGCAGTTGGCCGCGACCCACGGCGTGAACCGCCACACGGTGCGCCGGGCCCTGGCCGAACTGGCCCGGCAGAGGCTGGTGCATCCGCGCCGCGGGGCCGGCGTGTTCGTTTCGGCAGCAGCGACCGATTACCCGATCGGCAAGCGGGTCCGGTACCACCAGAACATCTCGGCCAGCGGCAAGATCCCAGGCAAGCAGGTGCTGTCGCTGATCACCCGCGCCGCCGACAAGACCGAGGCCGAGGCGCTGGCCCTGGCCCCCGGCGACCCGGTGCATGTCTATGACGGGTTGTCGCTGGCCGATGGCCAACCGATCGCGGTGTTCCAAAGCGTCTTTCCCGCCGCGCGCCTGCCCGACCTGCCCGAAGCGCTGGCCCAGAACGGCTCGGTCACGCGGGCGCTGCGGCACTGCGGCGTGGCGGATTATACCCGCATCTCGACCCGCCTGACCGCCCGCGCGGCTGAAGCGATTCAGGCCCGGCACCTGCACCTGATCGAGGGCGCGCCGGTTCTGCATTCGGTCGGCATCAACGCCGATCCGCAGGGGCATCCGGTTGAATACGGCAAGACCGTCTTTGCCGGTGAGCGGGTCACTCTGACGCTGGATGACGATCACGGGTGATGCCGGTCAATCCTCGTATTTCTCCAGAAACGCCTCGGCGGGCAACGCGCGGAAATCCGGCAGCGCCGCGCGCAGGCGGGCATTGTCCCAGTCCCACCAGGCCAGAGCCATCATCCGCTCGGCGACCTGCTCGGGGAACCGGCGGCGGATGGTTTGGGCGGTGACACCGCCGACGATGGTATAGGGCGGCACGTCCTTGGTCACGATCGCCCCGGAGGCGACGATTGCCCCGTGCCCGACCGTCACATCGGGCTTGATGATGGCCGCGTGGCCGATCCAGGTGTCATGCCCGATATGCGCCAGCCGCCCGGCGCGCAGCGCGAACCAATCCGCATCGTCCTCGGCATCGTCCCAATAGTCGGCCGAGCGGTAGTGGAAGTGATGCAGCGACGCTTTCCCGATCGGATGGTCGGTGGCGCCGATCCGGGTGAAACTGGCGATATTGGCGAATTTTCCGATCCGTGCATTGGCGATGTCGCAGGTCCGGTCGCAATAGGAGTAGTCCCCAAACACCGAATTCGTCACCCGCGTTCCGGCACCGATTTCGACAAAGGCGCCAAAGCTGCTGCCGATTATCTGGCAATCCGGGTGGATGAAGGGCTGGTCCGACTGCAAGCGCGCCATGGTCTGCAAGTCCTCGTATGCGGTTCAAGGCAACATCAGGGGCTTCGCCTGCGGGTCGCGCTGTTTGCGCGCCTTGGGCGGCCCGCCCTGGATCAGCCGCCTGCGCAGCCAGCCCGAGAACCAGTCCATCAGCATGACCATCAGGATGATCAGCACGATGTAATAGGCGACCTCCTCCCAGTCTTTCTGGGTGATGATCGCCTGTGTCAGCAACAGACCGATCCCGCCTCCGGTTATCGCCCCGATCACGGTCGCGCTGCGGGTGTTGGATTCCAGGAAGTACAGGAGCTGACTGAGCAGAACCGGCGTGATCTGCGGGATCACACCGAAACGATATTTCTGCGGCGCATTGGCCCCGGTAGACTGCACACCCTCGATCTGCTTCTGATCAACATTTTCCAGCGCCTCGGAGAAGATCTTGCCGAAGGTGCCGGTATCGGTGACCAGGATGGCCAGCGCCCCTGTCAGCGGCCCCGGCCCGAAGGCGCGTGCCAGAACCACCGTCCAGATCAACGCATCAACCCCGCGCACGAAGTCGAATATACGACGAGTGGCAAATCGGACCGTTCTAAACGGATTGAAATTTCGTGTCGCCAGAAATGCGAGGGGCAAAGCGATCATCCCCGCCCCCAGAGTACCCAGAAAAGCCATCAGAAGCGTTTCAAAGATCGCCCACGCAACATCCTGATGGCGCCACATTTTGTTGGTCCAGAAATCGTCAAATATTTCCGCGGCCTCACCCGATGCGGCACGCCCCATCAACTGGCTGAAAGACTGACCGTGATAGGGGCTGTCCAGTGTGAACCAGAACAGTTCCCACCCGTTGAAATACCGGAACACCTCGGCCCGGTTGCGTGTCACGGTCAACCGGCCCGCCGGCGTGGTGATCGCCAGGCGGTTCTTTGACATGTTGATCCAGTCCGGCACCTCGGCAGTCGGCAGTTCGGCCTGCACTCCGGCCGACCGGCTGGGCGTTGCGCGCACTGTTCCGTAACCCGGGATGTCGTATTCCACGGTTTGAGGTCCAAAGCGAACGATGTGGCCGTCTTGCAGGTCAATCACGGTGGTTTCGCCCAAAGCGACCCATTCCGGCGCAGTGCCATCCGGGTAAGCGCCCTTGCGCTCTCCCTCGATCGCAACGGACACCTGTCCGTTTCGATTGTCCCGCGTCACGTGAGTCTTGTAGCTGTAGCTGTCGGATACAAGCGTCTTGCCGTTTTCCCAGTTGGCCCGCTCGGCCAAGCCGGGCACGTCAAAGGCAAAGAAAACATAGACCAGGTATAGAATGACCAGCCCCGGCAACCCGAAACTCAGCGCCCGTTTGCGCCGAAAGATGTGGTCGGTTCTGGCTTTCAAGTCGTTGATCGGCAGATCAGTGGCAAAGGTGCTCATGCTGCGGCTCCTTTGGCGGAACCGTGTGTCAGGCGGTCACGCAAAACGCCGGACAGCTGATCCACGGCCACGATGGTGACGAACAGAAGCAGAAAGATGGCCGCCGCCTCGTCGTAACGCCCCTGCCCCCAGGACATGGCGTTGCGCAGTTCGTACCCCAAGCCGCCTGCCCCCACGAAACCAAGAATGGCCGAGGCGCGGATGTTGATCTCGAACCGCAGCAGCGCGTAGCTGACATAGTTTGGCCCGACTTGCGGGATCACGCCCAAATACATCCGCTGCGACCAGTTTGCACCAACCGACTGCAGCCCCTCGACCGGTTTCAGAGAGGCGTTTTCATTCACTTCGGAAAACAACTTGCCCAAGGCACCGGC
Organism: Ruegeria arenilitoris; assembly: GCF_013032855.1. Lineage (GTDB taxonomy): Bacteria > Pseudomonadota > Alphaproteobacteria > Rhodobacterales > Rhodobacteraceae > Ruegeria > Ruegeria arenilitoris. Next base: position 784,361 of record NZ_WQDA01000001.1, on the reverse strand, counting down.
AGTGTGAATGGCGATGGCAATCATCGCAGGCACAGGCCCGCCGCCAAGAACAAAGATCAGAACCAACGCGATGACAATTTCCGGAACGGCCCGGCAAATATCAGAAATCCGCCGAAAAACGGGGATCAATGACGGCCACAGCGCCATGCCGCGGGTAGACATCAGCGCCAGAAAGGTGCCGCCCAGAGTGCCCACCAGCGTGGCCGCGGCGGCGATATTCAGTGTTTCGATCAGCGCGGGGAAGAACTCGACCAAATTCGCGGGCAATTCCCCGATCTTCTCCCAGGCCTCAGTCAGAACCTCGGCAGGGTAATCGAAAATGCGGTTCCACCCATCGGCAAAACTACCGGCGTTTCGCATGTCGGCGGTCCGGAATCCGGCCGCCATAAGTGCCACGAACAGGATCAGAAGTATCCCACCGTAAACCCGTTTGCGACGGGTCATGCTGGTGTAATCCTCCCGGATCCGGTCGAGGCCGGCGGATCCCGCGGTCAGGTCGGTCATGAAAGGCTCCGATGGGGACAGTGGGGTCCGGTTTGCGGCCGGACCCCGAACAGAAGTTGCACAGGCTTAGTTCGACTTCAGCTTGCGGGCTTCAATGATGATTTCGTAGGCCTCGTGGGTGATCGGCTCGAACGCTTTGGCTTCACCTGCGGCCACGCCATAGAAGCACTCACGGTCTTTGTCGGCCAGCCCGGCCATCAGGGCCGTCATCTTCTCTTTGACATCCGCCGGCAATGCCTTGCGCAGAACCACTGGACCCTCGGGGATCGGCTTCGATTTCCAGATTTCGACCATGTCGTTCATGTCAACCAGTCCGGCATCCACGGCGCGGCGCAGCGCACCCGAATTGTAGCCGTCTTCCCAGTTGCCCAGACCGTCGGCCCAAGTCACGCCACCATCCACGTCACCGTTGTTCACGGCGACGATCGTCTGCTCGTGACCACCGGTGAACTTCACCTCACCGAAGTAGTCACCCGACTCCATCGTCGCACCCGTTGCCTGAGGGATTTCGATCGAGGGGATCAGGTAGCCCGAGGTCGAGTTCGGATCACCAAAGCCAAACACCTTGCCTTTCATGTCATCAAGCGAGGTGATGCCGCTATCCTTGCGGGCGAACCCGACCGAGTAGTAGCCATACCCACCATCCACGTTCACCTTGACCAGAACCGGTTCGACCGCCTCGGGGTCGCTCAGATAGGTCTTGGCATAGGCGGAGGCGCCCAGCCAGGCCATGTCGATCGTGCCGCCCAGCAGGCCCTGGATCACGCCGTTGTAATCGGCCGGGGCGAACAGCTTGGTTTCGACACCCAGCGCGTCCTCGGTGTACTCACGCAGACATTCGTTGTTGTTCAGCCGGTCCTGCGCGTTTTCTCCGCCCAGGATACCGATACGGAATTCGCTGATCTCCTCGGCCATGGCGGGCGCGCACAGGGCGGTGGTCGCGACCAGGGCGGCAACTAGTTTCTTCATCTGTCTCTCTCCAGGTTGATTGGCCCACCCCATTCATCGGGCCGGGCGATAAATGAGGTGGTTTGGGCTCAGATCGTGGCCTCGGCTTCCATCAGAGCCTTCCGGGTGGCATCCAGTGTTTCGATCTCGGTCGAGGTCGCGGCCTCGGAGAAGCTGGCATCAGCGCCGTAGATCTCGCGGGCGACGCCGGTGGTCAGCTGCTCGGGCAGGCCGTCGAACACGATGCGCCCGTCGCGCATGCCGACCACGCGGTCGCAATAGCGGCGCGCGGTGTCCAACGTGTGCAGATTGGCGATCACGGTACGGCCGTCCTCTTCGTGGATGCGGCGCAGGGCCTGCATCACGACCTGCGCATTCATCGGATCCAGCGAGGCGATGGGTTCATCGGCCAGGATGATCTTGGGATCCTGCATCAGGGCGCGCGCGATAGCGACACGCTGCTGCTGCCCGCCCGACAACGCCTCGGCCCGTTTAGGGGCATGTTCGGCGATGCCAAGTCGGTCAAGAATGTCGATGGCGCGATGGATGTCTTCCATCGGGAACAGATTGAACATGGTCGCCAGCGTCGAGTGCCGGTTCAGCGTTCCGTGCAACACATTCGAGACCACATCCATGCGGGGCACAAGGTTGAATTGCTGAAAGATCATCGCGCAATCGGCCTGCCACGCACGTTTTTCGCGCCCTTTCAGCGTGGTCACGTCGCGCCCGTGAAACAGGATCTGCCCGGCGCTGGCATCGGTCAGGCGGTTGATCATACGCAGCAGGGTGGACTTGCCTGCGCCCGACCGCCCGATGACCCCGATCATGCATGGCTTGTCGACGTCCAGCGTTGCGGTGTCGACGGCGGTATTGTCGCCGAAGCGCTTGGTCAGTTTTTCGATGCGCAGCACGTGCCACCCCCAATTCGTGATGGAGGTCGTCTACAGCTGGTGCTCAAAGGTGATGTGTCGATCCGGTGAAGCTTTTGTAACGGGCTGAAAGCCGATGGCCTATGCAAGGGCTGGGCAATACCGCTCGTCCCGTCTATACGCGGGCTCAACACCTGAACCATCAGATCTGTCACATGAGGCCGCCATGAGCTTTGACCGCAAGATCAAGATCGCACCGTCGATCCTGTCCGCCGATTTCGCCAATTTCGGACAGGAAATCCAAGCCATCGAGGCACAGGGCGCCGACTGGGTCCATGTTGACGTGATGGACGGGCATTTCGTACCGAACCTCACCTTCGGCCCACCGGCGGTCAAAGCGTTCCGCCCGCATGTCAAGACGGTGATGGATGTGCACCTGATGATCACGCCGGTCGACCCCTACATCCAGGCCTATGCCGATGCCGGCGCGGACTATCTGACGGCCCATGTCGAGGCTGGTCCGCACACGCACCGCACGTTGCAGGCGATCCGCGCGGCGGGCATGAAGGCAGGCGTGGCGCTGAACCCCGGCACCCCGGCCGAAGCGGTCGAACACCTGCTGGATCTGGCAGATCTGGTCTGCGTGATGACGGTGAACCCCGGCTTTGGCGGGCAGAAATTCATCGACATGACCGCAAAGGTGAGCCGCCTGCGCGAGTTGATCGGAGACCGCCCGGTGCATATCGAAATCGACGGTGGCGTCGACACCACAACCGCCCCGCTGGTCGCGGCAGCCGGCGCGGACGTTCTTGTTGCCGGTTCCGCGGTCTTCAAGGGCGGGTCGGTTGCGAACCCGGACGTCTATGGCCAGAACATCCGCGCCATTCGCGCCGCAGCCGAAGGCCACGCGGTCTGACGGCGGCTCCCGTCCTTCGTCGACGTTTTGGCAAAACGCCTCCTCCTGTTGGGCCCGGCATCGCGCGGGAGCGGTAGCGTTTTGTCGGCCCTTCCCCTAGGCCAGTTGATCCGCGAAATGTGTCAGCAGCTTGTGTTTTAGGATCTTGCCCGTGGGCGCGGCCGGCAAGGACGTAGCCAGCACGATCCGGCTGGGCCGTTTGTAGCCCGCAAGACGTCCCGCCACGAACTCCGCCAACTCTGCCTCTGACACAGCGCCGGTTTCTGCCACCTGGACAAAGGCCAGCACCTGTTCGTCGCCGCCCACCCGATGCCCGATCACCGCAGATTGGATCACCTGCGGATGGTCGTTCAGCGCCGTCTCGACTTCGGGCGGATAGACGTTGAAGCCGCCGTGAATGATCAGTTCCTTGGCGCGGCCGACGACGTGCAGATTGCCCTGCGCGTCGAGGCGGCCGAGGTCACCCGTGCGCAACCATCCCCGGACCAGAACCCGGCCCGTTTCCTCGCCGTTGCGATAGTACCCCTTCATCACATGCGGGCCGCGCGTCAGGATCTCGCCCACGCCATCTCCGCCGCCGGGTATGGTTTCGTCAATACGCAGTTCGACCCCCGGCAAGGGCGGGCCGACCGAGATATCCGGATCCCCGATCCGGTTGTGCGAGGCGCAGATCCCCGCCGTGCTTTCGGTCATGCCATAGCCATTCTGCAGCGCGACGCCATAAAACGCCTCGGCCTTGCGTTTCCACGCCGGATCCAGCGGGGCAGCCCCGGACGAGGTGTAGCGCAGGACGCCCGACGGCAACCGCTCCAACCCCTGTTCCCTGGCATATTGCATCAGCAGCGCATGCATCTGCGGCACACCCGAAAACACCGTGACGCCCGTATTCAACGCGGCAAAGGCGCGGTCCGCCGCGAATCTGGCATCCAGCTGGACGAAGGCCCCGGCGAGCGCCGATCCGGTGACGATCGAGGCCAGCCCGAAGATGTGCGAAATCGGCAGCACGCCATAGACCACGTCATCCTGCGTCAGCCCTCGGAAATTCGCCGAGGTCAGCCCGCCGAACCGCAGGTTTTCGTGAGTCAGCATCACACCCTTGGGCGTTCCGGTCGTGCCGGTGGTGAACAACATCGCCGCGACATCCGCCAGATCGGGGTCGGGCGCGCTCGGGTTCGGCGCGGCCAGGTGCATCTGCCCGAAGTCCCCGGAAACAGGCTGGCCCCCGGCCATTCGCGCATGGTCGCACGCCTCCGGCGACGCCGCCGACGTGAACAGGATCACCGCCGGGGTGATGTGATCCACGATGCGTGCCAACTCAGCCGCGGTCTGACGGGCGTTCACCGGCACCACGCAAGCGCCGATCCGGGAACAGGCAAACAGCGCGGCCACCGTCGCACAGCAATTTTCGAGCACCAGCATGACCCGATCGCACGGGCGCACCCCCGAGGCCAGCAGGATGTCTGACAGCTCGGAAATCGCGCGGTCGAGGTCAGCAAAGCTCCAATTGGCGCCGAACCCGTCGGCGAAGGCGCGGGCCTGCGGGCGGGTCCGGATCTGGGCATCCGGATAGTCGTGCCATTTGTTCATGTCCCTTCGCCCTCCCCTGCGCCGGAACCGGTTTTTCGCTCAGCGTTTCGTGGTGCGCTTGAACACTCCCGCCGCCGTCGCGATCAGGGTTCCGTCGTCGCTGTGCAACTCTCCGGTCACATAGGCCAGCGTGCGCCCGCCACCCGTTGCGCGCCCCGTGGCCGTCACGCGCCCCTGACGCACCGCCGCCACATAGCTTGTATTCAGCGACAGGGTCAGAACCAGCGGATGTTCGTCCCGGTCGAACCAGGCCGAGGCGGTGTTGCCGCAAGCCACGTCCAGCAGCATGGCGATGATGCCGCCATGCAGGATGCCCTGGCTGTTCAGATGATCCGCCCGGATGGTCAAATGGCACCGGGCCCGGCCGTCGGGCTCGGACAGATCCACCTCGAACCCGATCGCGTTCTGACAGCCCGACCGCCGGACCTTTGGGTCGTCTTCAGGCCGCGCCGAGTGCAATGAACCGCTCCAAATGATAATCCGCGTCGCCGAACCTGTGATCCGACATGACGATCCGCTTGGCAATATGCGCCAGCTCATATTCCTGCGTCATGGCGATGCCGCCATGCATCTGGATCGTTTCCTCGGCCACCAACCGGCCCACCCGCGACACCAGGTTGCGGGCCGCGGCGATCTGCCGGTCGCGATCGGGCGCTTCAAGGTGACCGGCCGCGTTGATCACCGCCGAGCGCGCCTGCTCCAGCTCGATCAGCATATCCGCGAACCGGTGCTGCAGGGCCTGAAAGGTCCCGATCGGACGGCCGAACTGCTTGCGCGTCATCAGGTATTGCCGTGTCAGTTCCACCGCGCTTTCCATCGCACCCAGCACCTCGGCGACCAGCGCGACATTGGCTGCGGCCACAACGTTCATCAGCGGCTCGAACCCCTGCCCCGCCGCGCCCAGACGCGCGGTTTCCGGCAGGCGCACATCGTCCAGAGTGACCTCGACCGCGCGGCCCCCGGCCAGCATCGGATACCCGCGCAAGCCCAGACCCGGCGTGCCAGCAGGCACCAGAAACAGCGAAATGCCGTCCAGATCGAACGGCCCGCCCGTTTCGCGCGCGGAAACGATCAACTGCCCGGCGACCTCGGCATTCACGACCACAGCCTTGCGTCCGTTCAGGATCAAGTCCGTGCCGTCGGTCCGCACGGTGGTCTCGACCCGGCTCAGGTCATACCGGCTGGCAGGCTCCCCATGCGCCAGCGCCAGATGCAGCGCGCCCGAGACCACCTGATCCAGCAGCGCCCGCTGATCGGGGCTGCCCACCTGCGCGATCAGCCGACCGCCCAGAATGCAGCTGTCCAGAACCGGCTCGACCACCCCGGCCCGGCCCAGTTCCTCGAACACGGTGGCGATGTCAAAGCCCGCCCCGCCGAACCCGCCATCCGCTTCGTCGAACAGCGCGCCCAGAACGCCCAGATCGGCCAGTTCGCGCCAGATGTCGGCGCTGAACCCCGCCGGGCTGTCCAGAATGTCGTTGCGCACCAGAGTCGTATATCTGTCGGCCAGATAGCGCCGCAGCGTGTCCTGCAGCATCTGCCGTTCTTCGGTCAGGTTGAAATCCATCTCAGCCCCCCATCTTGACCTTGGCGATGATCCCGCGCTGGATCTCGTTCGACCCGCCGAAGATCGACAGTTTCCGGTTGTTGAAATACTGGGCGGCGACCGGCGCGGCATAGTCCGGCCCGATCGGGTCGTTGTCGCCTGCCACCGCCTCGGAGGCGAAAGGCATCGCATAAGGCCCCACCGCGCGGCGGGCCAGGTCGTTGATCTCCTGCCGGATGATCGTTCCCTTGACCTTCAGCATCGAGCTTTCGACCCCCGGTGCCTGTCCGGCCGCAGCCTGGCTGATGATGCGCATGTTGGTGGTGGCCATGGCCATCAGGTCGATCTCGACCCGCGCCAGCCGAGCGGCGAAATGCGGGTTCTCGATCAGGGGGCGGCCATTCGCGGTTTCGATCCGGGCAATCCGTTTGACCATGTCCAGCCCCGCCTGGCTGAAGCCGACACCGGCAATGTTGGTGCGTTCATGCGTCAGCAGATACTTGGCATAGGTCCAGCCCTTGTTCTCTTCGCCCACCAGGTTTTCGACCGGAACACGCACATCGTCAAAGAACACCTCGTTGACCTCGGGCGTGCCGTCCAGCAGGACGATGGGGCGCACCTCGATCCCCGGCGTGTTCATGTCGATCAGCAGGAACGAGATCCCCTCCTGCGCCTTGGCCTCGGGGTCGGTGCGCACCAGGCAGAAGATCCAGTTGGCGTATTGCGCCAGCGTGGTCCAGGTCTTCTGGCCATTGACGACATAGTGGTCGCCGTCGCGCACCGCGCGGGTCTTCAGCGAGGCCAGGTCCGACCCGGCACCCGGCTCGGAATAGCCCTGGCACCACCAATGTTCACCATTGAGGATGCGCGGCAGGAAATACTCCTGCTGCGCCTTCGAGCCGAATTTCTGCAGCACCGGGCCCAGCATCGACAGGCCAAACGGCACGATACGCGGCGCATAGGCGGCGGCGCATTCCTCCTCGAATATATGGCGCTGAACCGCGTTCCACTCGGCGCCGCCAAACTCCTTCGGCCAGTTGAAATTCAACCAGTCGCGCTCGTTCAGCGTGGCGTGCCACCACTCATACCCTTCCTTGCCGATGTTCCGGCCAGCCCGGATCTTGTCCGAGATCTCCTTGGGCAGCTTTTCGGCCAGAAAGGCTCGAACCTCGTCGCGAAAGGCCTTCTCCTCGTCCGTATAATTCAAGTCCACAGCCGCCCTCCTCCTCGACGCGATCGGAACTTTGCCTGCTCGGCCCCCAGGGCCGGGCTGCGCCGGGCCGGCCCGCGATGAGCTGGCCCGGCGCCTCTTTCTTCAATATATCTCGAACAGACCGGCCGCGCCCATGCCGCCGCCGATGCACATGGTCACGACACCCAGCTTGGCCCCGCGCCGCCGCCCTTCGCGCAGCAGATGGCCGACCATCCGCGCGCCGGTCATGCCGAACGGATGCCCGATGGCGATCGATCCGCCGTTCACGTTGCATTTCTCGTCATCGATTCCCAAACGGTTTCGGCAGTACAGCGCTTGCGAGGCGAAGGCTTCGTTCAGCTCCCACAGGTCGATGTCCTCGATGCTCAGACCATGCCGTTCCAGCAGGCGTGGCACCGCAAAGACCGGGCCGATGCCCATCTCGTCGGGCTCGCACCCCGCCACGCAGAACCCCTTGAACGCACCCAAGGGCTCCAGCCCACGGCGCTCGGCCTCGGCGCTGTCCATCACGACCACGGCGGCCGCGCCGTCCGACAGCTGACTGGCATTGCCGGCGGTGATGTAGTTTACGGGGCCGCGCACCGGCTCGAGTGAGGCAAGGCCTTCCAGCGTCGTGTTCGGGCGGTTGCATTCATCCCGGTCCACGGTGACCTGCCGGTGCGAGACCTCGCCCGTCTCTTTGTCCTTGATCGCCATGGTGGTCTGCATCGGCACGATCTCGTCGTCGAACTTGCCCGCCGCCTGCGCCGCCGCGATGCGCTGCTGCGACCGCAGGCCGTAGGCGTCCTGTTCTTCGCGACTGATGCCATAGCGCTCGGCCACGATGTCGGCGGTCTCGATCATCGTCATGTAGATCGCGGGCTTGTGCTCCTGAATCCACGCCTCGGGCACCGGGCGGGTTTTCGGCTGAACCAGCGAGATGCTCTCGACCCCACCGGCCACGATTGGCCCAGCGCCGCCGTCGGTGATGGCCTGCGCCGCCAGCGCCACGGTCTGCAGCCCCGACGAGCAGAACCGGTTCACGGTCATGCCCGAAACGCTGACCGGCAGCCCGGCCCGGATGGCGATCTGGCGGGCGATATTGCTGCCGGTCTCGCCTTCGGGGAAACCGCAGCCGATGATGCAATCCTCGATCTCGGCCCCATCCAACCCCGAGCGCGCGACCGCGGCCTGAACCGCGTGGCCGCCCATCGTGGCGCCGTGGGTCATGTTGAACGAGCCCCGGAACGACTTGGCCAGCCCGGTGCGCGCGGCGGATACGATTACGGCTTGTTTCATCACTCGGCGTCCTTGTTCAGATCATCAAAGCTGCGGCCCTCGGCCACCAGTTTTTCCAGCAGCGGCGCAGGTTGCCAGAAATAGTCATCCTCGGCCGACCAGGCGCGGATGTCGTCCAGAATACCCGGAAGGCCCTGCAGGTCCGCCCATTTCAGCGGCCCGCCGCGATAGCGCGGGAACCCATAGCCATAGAGCAGCACCACATCCACGTCCAAGGGGCGGCGGGCGATGCCCTCGCCCACCACCTTGGCGGCCTCGTTGACCATCGAGACCATATATCGCCGCACGATCTCGTCATCCGTGAACGTGCGCGGGGTGATGCCCTGCGCCGCGCGGTCGGCCGCGATCAGGTCCAGAACCTCGGGGTTCGGCGTGCCGCCGCGCTTGCCTCTTTCATAGACATAGAAGCCCTTGCCGGTCTTCTGCCCGAAATGCCCGGCCTCGCAGAGTTTGTCGGCATAGCTGCTGTCGCGGGCGCGCGGGTCCAGCCCCTCGGCGCGTTTGCGTTTGCGTACCGCCCAGCCGATATCCAGCCCGGCCAGATCGGACACCGCGAACGGCCCCATGGCAAAGCCGAAATCGGTCAGCGCCTTGTCGATCTGGAACGGGCTTGCCCCGTCCAGAACCATGTGGTCGGCGCAGGTGCGATAGGTACTGAGGATCCGGTTGCCGATGAACCCGTCGCACACCCCTGCGCGCACCGAGACCTTCTTCAGCCGATGCCCCAGCGCAAAGCCGGTTGCGACCACCTCGGGCGCGGTCTTGTCGGCCACCACGATCTCAAGCAGCTTCATCACATGCGCGGGCGAGAAGAAATGCAGCCCGATCACGTCCTGCGGCCGCGTGGTGGTGGCGGCGATCTCGTTGACGTCCAGATACGAGGTGTTGGTCGCCAGAACCGCCCCGGGCTTGCAGACCGCATCCAGCTGGGCAAAGACCTGTTTCTTGACGTCCATATCCTCGAACACGGCCTCGATCACCAGGTCGACGGCGCTCAGCGCGTCATAACCTGTGGCAAGCTGCAACTGATCCGACAGGATCGCGTCGTTCTGCTGCTGGCTGATCTTGCCGCGCTTCAGGGCGCCTGCCAAGTTTCCGGCGATCCGGTCCTTGGCGGCATGGGCGGCCTCCTGCGTCATCTCTAGCAAGGTCACGGGCAGACCTGCCAACAAGGCGGCGGTGGCGATCCCCGCGCCCATCGTGCCGCCGCCGATGACCCCGATCTGATGCACCGGACGCGGCTCGACACCTTTCAGTTCGGGCAGTTTTCCCACGGCGCGTTCGGCAAAGAAGGCGTGGATCAGGCCCTTGCGCTGATCCGATTCCATCAACTGCATGAACAGTTCCCGCTCGCGCGCCATGCCCTCGGCAAAGCTGGGCGCCTCGCAGGCGGCTTGCACGGCACGCACGGCAACGGCGGGGGACAACTGGCCGCGGCCCTTCTTCAGAACAGCCTCGTAGACCGCATCGAAATCGACGGGGTCCGGCGCAGGCATCTCTCCGACCGCGCGGCGGGGCGCACCCGAGTCAAGCAGCTCCTGCGCATAGGCCAGCCCGATCTCGCGCGGGTCGCCATCCTGCACCTTGTCGATCACGCCCAGCTTCAGCGCCTCGTCGGCGCGGACATGGCGACCGGTTGTGATCATGTCCAGCGCGGCCTCCACCCCGGCCACGCGCGGCAGACGCTGGGTGCCCCCGGCACCGGGCAGGATGCCCAGATTGACCTCGGGCAGGCCGACCTTGGCCGAGGGAACCGCGATGCGGTAGTGGCTGGACAGCGCAACCTCGAGCCCGCCGCCGAGCGCCGTGCCGTGCAGCGCCGAAACCACCAGCAGGGGCGAGGCCTCGATCCGGTCGCACAGGCCGGGCAACCACGGTTCCTGCGGGGGTTTGCCGAACTCGCGGATATCGGCCCCCGCGAAATAGGTCCGGCCCTTGCCGTAGATCAGCACCGCCTTTGCGCGCTCGGCCTCGGCCCGTTCGATTCCGGCCAGCAGGCCCCGGCGCACATCCACGCCAAGCGCATTGACCGGCGGGTTGTTCGCCGCCAGCACCGCGATATCGCCAATCCGTTCGTATTCCACCGCCTCGGACATCAGACTTGGTCTCCTCTTGCCAACCCCAGCTTGTTCCGCATTGCGGAACAATATTCCGCAACAGATTGAACCCGTCCGCGCGCGGGTTCAACCCCTTATACCCGACTGCGCCGCCGGGCCGCATTTGTTGCCGGCGAGCAGGCCCCAAACAACTTGTGAACCGGATCGCGGAAAACCGTGCTAGGCTTTGCCCACCCGGCCAATGAATTCGGCCCGGAACGAAAACAGATTGCAGAACAGGGAGTTTTGAAATGTGTGACGTTTGCGTAATGAACGCGGTGAAAGACCGGATGCTGTCGCGTCGATCCTTTTTCAAGGCTGGCGCAGCGATGGCGGCAGGCACGGCGCTTGGGACGGTGGCTGCCCCACCAGCGCTTGCGGCCGGCCATGGCGAGGTGCTGGACATGACCCATGTCTACGATGCCGATTTCCCCACCTATTTCGGCCAGCCGGGGATCGAGGCGACACAGGCCTTCAACTTCAAGGAACATGGCTTCAACCTGTTCAACCTGGCCGTCAACGAACACACCGGCACGCATGTCGATGCCCCGCTGCATTTCTCGGCGGATGGGCAGTCGGTGGACGAAATCCCGGTGTCGAACCTCGTTTGCCCTCTGTGCGTGGTGGACATTGCCGCCCGCGCGGCCGAGGACCCGGATGCGCAGGTGACCCCCGACGATCTGAAGGCGTGGATCGCGGCGAATGGCGACATCCCCGATGGCGCCTGCGTCGCCATGCATTCGGGATGGGCCGCCAAGACCGCCACGCCCGAATTCCGCAACGTCGACGGGGACGGCATGATGCATTTCCCCGGCTTCCACGTCGAAGCGGCGCAGATGCTGATCGAAGGAACCGGCGCGGTTGCTCTGGCCGTCGACACGCTGTCGCTGGACCACGGGCCATCGGCCGATTTCGTGACGCACTACGCGTGGCTGCCCACCAACCGTTACGGCATCGAGAACCTGGCCAATCTCGACAAGGTGCCCGCCAGCGGAGCGACGCTGGTGGTCGGCGCGCCGGCCCATCGTGGCGGGTCGGGCGGCCCGGCGCGCATCTTTGCGATGGTCTGAGCATGGCAACGGTTCGCCTGTTGACGGACGAAGAGGTCAGCGCCGAGGCGCTGGCCGTCTTCGATGACATCCGCGCCACCCGCAACACCGATTACGTCAACAATTTCTGGCGCGCTCTGGCCCATGACCCGGCACTGCTGAAAACGACGTGGGAGCGGCTGAAGACCGTCATGGCCCCCGGCGCGCTGGACCCGCTTGTGAAAGAGATGCTGTATGTGGCGGTTTCGGTCGCCAACAATTGCGAATACTGCGTGCACTCCCATTCGGCCGCGGCCCGCTCCAAGGGCATGACCGATCAGATGCAGGCCGAACTGCTGGCGGTGATCGCGATGGCCAGCCAGACCAACGCCCTGGCCACCGCTTTGCAGGTGCCGGTGGACGACCAGTTCAAGGTCTGAGGCGGCGCCTGTCGGGCCAGACTTGCACCAGATGCACAGCGGCTATTCCCTCAAGTGTCTAGCTGCACTGCAGCATCAGGACTAAATCTCTTTGGTCACATACAGACCAGAGAGGCTCCGCTCATGGCACAGACAAGCACGCACCGCCCGGCAATCCTGAACCTGTTCTCGGCCGTCGCCGATGTGTTCAGCGGCATCTATGATGCTTTGATCCGCATGGGCGAAGCAAATGCCAAGGTCATCAAGATCAAGCAACTCAGCGAGTTGACCGACGAAGAACTGGCTGCGCGTGGCCTCAAGCGCGAAGACATCGTTCGCCTGGTGATGGCGGGCGTCTACTAAGACACGCCCGCGCCCTGCATTTCGGCCACGGCCTGCGCGGCCTTGGTATAGGTGGCTTCGCACAGGTCAAAGTCCGCCTCGGTCAGCGCCAGGGACGGATAGGTCTTGCCCGGCGACTTGAACATCCCGTTCTGCATCAGAACCGTATTGAACAGGGTTGCTCTGGCCGTGTCCGCGCAGACCACATCGCGATAATCCCGCACCTTTCCTTCCGTGAACACGATTTCGAACAGGGTCGGATCGCCGACGACGCGATGGGCGACCCCCTGCTTGTTCAGCGCGGCCGAGGCCATGTCCATCAGACGCTGACCATTGGCGCGCAGCCGGTCGTACTGACCGGGACGGTGCAGCACCTCCATCGTCTTGAGCCCGGCCACCGCGGCCACCGGATTGCCCGACAGAGTCCCCAACTGCATCAGCCATTTCTCCGCCCCAACGGCGGATTTGTCAAAATAGGCCATGATCTCGGCCCGCCCGGCGATTGCGGCGAGCGGAAAACCGCCGCCGATGATCTTGCCCAGCGTGGCGATGTCCGGGGTCACGCCATACAGCTCCTGCGCGCCGCCATAGGCGAAACGAAACCCGGTCACCACCTCGTCGAAGATCAGCACGATGCCGTACTTGTCGGCCTCGTCCCGCAGAAGCTGCAAGAAGCCGGGTTCGGGCGGGATGATGCGTTGCAAGGGCTCGACGATGATGCCCGCGACCTGGTTGCCGTGCTCGGCCAGCAGCGAGCGGATGTAGTCCGGGTCGTTGAACGGCGCGATCAGCATTTCGGCCTGAACGCTGGCCGGTATGCCCGCGCTGTCGGGAACCGCCTGCGGGAAATTCACCATCCGTGACGGGGCCAGGCTCATCTGCGCCTCGGCGCTCATGCCGTGATAACCGCCTTCGAACTTCACGATCTTGTCGCGGCCGGTAAAGGCGCGGGCCAGCCGGATCGCGTACATGTCAGCCTCACCGCCGGACGAGACATAGCGGATCTGATCGGCGCAGGGCACGGCGGCGCAGATTTCCTCGGCCAGTTCGACTGCGCGCGCGTTGTTGGCGAAGAACGTCATGCCATTGGGCAACTGTTCGGCGACGGCCTCCAACAACTCGGGGTGGCCGTGGCCCAGCAGCATCGGCCCCGAGCCGATCAGCAGGTCGACATATTCTTTGCCGTCTTCGTCCCAGACGCGGCTGCCCCGGCCCTCGCGGATGAAGACCGACGGGTCGAAATTGCCGAAGCCACCGCCGGGCAGCACCGCGCGGGCGCGTTGACCCCAATCGGATTGGCTGAGATGTCGCGGCATGGTCGCCTCCCTAATCGAGTATCACGTCCGGCGCGCCCAGGAATTCGCGGTCGGGCGCAACGCCCAGACCGATCCCGTCGGGCGGCGCGATCCGGCCGCCCTTGCGGGTCGGGCCATCGGGCGCCAGCCGCGGCGCGACATAGCCCGACAGGTCGCACACGTTCATCAGGCGCGCCGGTTCAGTTGCTGCGCCCAGATGCAACAGGGCGGCGGTGGTGATGTCAGACCCCCAGGTGTCTTCGACGCACATCTTCGCCCCCAGATGCAGGCACAGATCACGCGCGCGGCGCGCCGCCGACAGCCCGCCGAATTTCGACAGCTTCACCGCGACCGCATCCATGCAGCCCAGCGCATGCGCAGCCATCAGGCTTGCGGTGTCGTGTGCGCATTCGTCCAGCTTCATCGGCAGGCCGGTGGCGACGCGCACGCGGGCGCAATCCTCGATCGTGGCACAGGGTTGTTCCAGCATCACATCCAGATCCGCGACCGCCCGCCCCACCCTGCTGGCATCCAACGACGTGGCGCCGCAGTTCCAATCGCCATAGACCAGCGGGCCGTCGCCCACCGCCTCGCGCACCAGACGCAGGCGTTCGACATCGGCCTGCCAATCGGCATCCGCGCCCAGCTTGACCTGGAACTGGGTGATGCCCTGCGCCTGCGCCTCGCGGGCGATGCGGGCCATCTCGGCCGGGGCGATACAGGTGATCGAGTGATAGAGCGGCATCGTCTGCGCCTGCCGCCCCCCCAGAAGCGCGTGCAGGGGCAGCCCTGCCACCTGCCCCGTCAGATCCCACAGCGCGATGTCGATCGCCGATTTGGCATAGACATGCCCCGGCAGGTGCCGGTCCAGCCGCGCCATCAACGCCTCGGGTCCGATCGGGTCGGCGCCCAGCAGAACCGCGGCCATGTCCTGCACCGCCGGGGCCACACCGCGCGCATAGGCGGGCAGGTAATGCGGAATCGGGCAGACCTCGCTCCAGCCGGTCAGATCGTCATCGGTGTCCAGCGCCAGAACCACCGTTTCAACCGTGTCGCAGGCCTTGCCGTCAGCCATGTAATAGGCCTGATGGCTGGTCAGCGGCACATGCCAGAGCGAGATGCGGGTGATGCGGGTCATTGGTACACGGCCTTTGGTTCCCCCAGTGCATCTTCATCCGGGGCTACCCCGAGGCCGGGGGCCTCGGGCAATTCGAGATGACCCTGACGGTTGTGCGGGCCGCGCCCGCCCGCGACGTCCAGCGTCAGCATGTCCTGACAGGCCCAGACGCCCAAACGGTTGTGATCCGGGATGGTGGCGGCCAGATGCAGCGCCTCGGTATCGGCCAGAACCGAGCCGCCGGTGGCCATCACATACATGTCGATGCCATGCGCCAGCGCGATGTCCCGCATCCGCGCGGCCTTGGTCAGACCGCCGACACGGTTGAGCTTGATCCCGAAGACCTCGGCCAGCCCGTCGCGGGCAATGCGCGCGGCGTCCTGCAGGGTGACCAGGCTTTCATCCACGCTGACCGGGGCGGAATGCAGGGCCCGGATGCCGGCAATGTCGTCCAGCGTCTCGCCGGGTTGTTCGAACATCACACCCAGATCCTCGGTGGCCTTCATCACCCGCAGCGCCTGTTGCCGCGTCCAGGCGCGGTTGACGTCATAGAGGATGCGTTCTCCCGCCGGGCGGTGCGCCTCGACATCGCGGATGCGTTCTATGTCACGCTCCACGTCGCCACCCACTTTGACCGAATGCACCCAATAGCCGCGGCCGCGATAGCGATCCATCACCGCGCGGGTTTCGTCGACGGTCTTGGCCCCGACCGAGGAGGCGATCGGCGCGGGGCTGCGCGACCCGCCGCCCATCAGATCGGCAATCGGCAGCCCAGCCGCCTGTCCGGCAATGTCCCAGCAGGCCATGTCGATCGGCGATTTGGCGTAAAGATGCCCGGGCAGCGCGTGGTCCATCGCCCGCTCGACCTCCAGGACCCGGCGCGGGTCCAGCCCGAGGACGAAGGGCGCCATGGTCTCGATCCCCGCCCGGATGCCCGGCCCATGGGCGGGCACATAGGTGTGGCCCCATGGCGTGCCCTCGCCCCAGCCGGTAAGGCCGGCGTCGGTTTCGATCTTGACGAAGGTGGCATCCAGCACCTCGAATTTCAGACGTCCGCCGGACAGCCAATAGGGATGTTCAAGCGGCAGATCGACGTGAAAGACCGAGATGCGGGTGATCTTCATGCGGCGTCCATCCTGGGCAGGTCGTTCAACCCCTCGCCCCGCCACAGCACGAACGTGAGGATCGGCTGATCCCCCGTGGACATGGCGTGACTTTGCCAACTGGCATGCAACCGCGTGCCCTCAGCGCCAACAAAGGCCCGATCCCCGTCAACCTTGAAGACCGCACCGCCCGCCAGCGTCAGGTAAAGCTCCTCGGCCTGGTGGCTGTGCCAGTCATAGTCCAGCCCGGCGCCCCAATAGGCGACATAGCCCCGCAACTGGGTCGAATGGAAATGCCCGGTTGGCCCGAACAGTTCGAAATACCCATACCGATTGCGGAAATCCGCACCGACCTCTGCCTCGGTATAGGTTCGTTTCCAGTGGGCAAGATGCGCCGCCGACCGGATCGCCTGAACCAACCCCGTTGTCCGGGGTGATCCGGGTTGATCCAGCGCCTGCACCAGTGTCGTGGCGGGGATCGCCCGCGGTTGCAAACCGGTTGCGGTCAGGTCGGTGGGCCAGGTGCCGAATTCCGACAGCGCCGGCATGCTCTGATGCAGGTGCCGCGCGGCTTCGAGAACGTTTTCCAGGGTCATGGGATCACCACGATATTGCCGGTATGATGCTTGTCGATGAAGGCCTGCTGGGCCTCTCGCAGCTCAGTCAACGGGTAAGTGGCGGCCAAAGCTGGCTTGATTTGCCCATTTTCTATGTATTTCACGACATCAAAGAAGTTCTGCGGCGTGTTCACGGTCGACCCGGTGAAGGTCAGATCGCGCAGATAGAAGGTGCGCAGGTCGAACTGCACGATCGGACCGGCAATCGCGCCCGAACAGGTATAGCGCCCGCCACGCTCCAGCATGTCGATCAGTTTGGGCCACATCTCTCCGCCCACGACGTCGGCGACGACGGTGATCCGTTCGCCTTTCAACTCGGCCCGCAGGTTCCTGGGGTTGCGCGGCAGAATGCGATCCGGGCCCAGTTTGGCGACCTCGGGGTGCTTGGCCGCGCTGGCCATGGCGATCACACGGGCGCCGCGCAGCTTGGACAACTGGATCAGCGCCCCGCCCACACCGCCCGAGGCGCCGGGGATCAGAACCGTGTCACCCTCGCCGACCTGCGCCCTGTCCAACATGCCCTCGGCCGTCACGTACGAGCAGCTGAAGGTCGCCAGTTCGGCATCGCTCAGGTCGGAGTCGACCGGCGCCACGCCGCGGATGTCGGCCTTGGTGTATTCGGCAAAGCCGCCGTCACATTCCGAGCCGAAATATCCCGCCTTGTCGCGGTTCATCGGCTCGGACCAGTCGCGCAGCCAGCCCGCCACGATCACCCGCCGGCCGATGATCGCGGGATCGGCCCCCTCTCCCACGGCCACGACCGTGCCGACCGCGTCCGCGCCCTGAATACGCGGGAAGGTCAGGGGCGCGCCGCCCCAGGTGCTGTCGTCGTCATCCAACTCGGAATAGGCGCCGCCGGTGGTGGCCTCGTCCACCGCCTTGGAATACCAGCCGGTGCGGGTGTTCACATCCGTGTTGTTCAGCCCGCAGGCGCCCACCTTGATCAACACCTCCATCGGGCCGGGTGTGGGGGTGGGCCAGTCCTCGTGCCATTCGTATTTGTCCAGATCGCCATGCCCGGTCAGGACGATGGCCTTCATCGTCTTCGGGATCATTCCGCAGCCTCCATCCCGGTATCGGTTCGAGGCAGAACACTGTGCGGGTCATAGGCGGGCGCGCCCAGGATCCGCGCGCGACGCGGCACGCCCGCAATCACCACCTGCACTTCGGTTCCCGGCACATTGGCCTGCGGTTTGACATAGGCAAAGGCAAGGATCTTGCCGACCGTGTGCCCGTAGGCCACCGAAGCGGTGGAGCCCACGACCTGGCCATCCAGCAGGACCGCCTCGCCGCCATGCCCATCGTTCTGGCCATCCGGTTCGATCTCGAGATAGGCGCAGACCCAGCGCAGATCGGGGTTCAGGGCGCGGTCCTTGCCCAAGTATTCCTTGTCGGTGCGGGCAAAACGCAGCACGTCGGCCTCGGCCAGGGTGACCTCGTTGGTCAACTCGCCCGCGCCCTTGAAGGCCTTCTCCATCCGCAGCGCGTTCATCGCGAACGACCCGTAATCGGCGATGCCATGCGGCGCGCCCGCGGCCCAGAGCGTATCGTAGACGGCCAAGGCGCAGTCACGCGGCATGTGCAGTTCCCATCCCAATTCACCGGCATAGGACATGCGGAAAGCCCAGAGTCGGTGACCCGCCACGTCGATTTCCTGCGCGGTCAACCATTTGAAACCGGCATTGCTCAGGTCGGCATCCGTGCAGGCGGCCAAAACCTCGCGCGCCCGGGGGCCATTGAGGCTGAGCGCGGCCCAGTCGTCGGATCGCAGGATGATTTCGACGTTTTCTTCGTCGCGATGCTGGGTCAGGTGGTCCAGCAGGCGCTGCTCGAAGAAGGCGGCACAGACGAGGTAGTACCGGTCCTCGGCCAGTTTCACGACCGTGGTCTCCAGCTCGATCCGACCACGGCGGTTCAGCATGTGGGTCAGCGCGATGCTGCCCACCTTTTGCGGCAGGCGGTTGGCAACCAGCCGGTCCAGCAGGGCCCGGGCATCCGGGCCGCTGATTCCGACCTTGGTGAAGGCCGAGATATCCATGATGCCGACCGCCTCGCGCACGGCCCTGCATTCGGTGGCCACCATGTCATGCACCACATTGCGGCGGAAGGAATAATGGTCGCGCTGTTCAACGCCGTCCTTTGCGAACCAGCGGGGGCGTTCATGGCCATAAACCTCTTCGAACACGGCCCCCTTTGCTTTCAGCCGGCCATACAGGGGGGACGGCTTGACCGGCCGCCCGGCAAGACGGTTGAAATGCGGAAACGGAATTTCGTGGCGCAGCTTGTAATCCTCATGCGCCTTGGTGACCTGCCAGTCTTTGGTGGCATAGGCCCCGAACCGGCGCGGATCATAGTCGCGCATCGAAATGTCGGCCGCCCCATGCACCATCCACCGCGCCAGTTCGCGCGTCAGGCCCGGGCCCCAGCCGATGCCGATCTGAGTGCCGCAGCAGCACCAATAGTTTCGCACCCCCGGCGCCGGGCCGATCAGCGGATTGCCGTCGGGCGGGTGCGAGATCGCCCCGTGAACCTCGCGCTGGATGCCCAGATCGGCGAAAATCGGCATCCGGTTCAGGCTTTCTTCCAGCCACGGCATGACCCGGTCGTAATCGGCGTCGAACAACCAGTTTTCATAATCCCACGGGCAATGGTCATGCCAGACCGAGTTCGAATTCTCCTTTTCGTAGATCCCGATCAGCCCGCGCTTCTGCTCCATGCGGATATAGCCCGAGACCTTGCGGTCATCGCGGATCACAGGCAACTCGTGATCGAGGTCCTGGAACTGTGGCACCGGTTCGGTCACGAAATAGTGGTGGGTCATCGAGGTCATCGGCAGTTGTAGGCCAGACCATTCGCCCATCTGCCGCGCATAGGTGCCGCCCGCATTTACCACGTGTTCGCAGCGGATCGTGCCCCGTTCGGTCTCGACCACCCATTCGCCATTGGCCGCCTGGGTGATGTTGGTGGCCCGGCAGCGGCGGATGATCCGCGCGCCCAGCTGACGCGCCCCCGCCGCCATGGCCATGGTCACGTTCGTCGGGTCCACATGCCCGTCATCCGGCGTGTGCAGCGCGACCAGAACCCCGTCGAGGTTGTAGAACGGGTGCAGTTCGGCCACGCGGTCGGGGCCGACCAGTTCAATGTTGAAGCCCAGCGACCGGCCCACCGACAGGGTGTGGCGCAGCCAGTCCATCTCGCCCTCGGTATAGGCCAGCCGGAACGAGCCGCATCCGTGCCATGTCACCGCCTGCCCGGTCTCGGCCTCGAGCGCACCGGAATAGAGCCCGATGTTGTAGTCCACGCATTTGCCCAGACCAAAGGAACTGGTCGAATGGGTGATCTGCCCGGCTGCGTGCCAGGTGCTGCCACTGGTCAGCTCGGCCTTTTCCAGCAGAACGACATCCGTCCAGCCCTCATGCGCCAGGTGATAGGCCAGACCGACGCCCATGACACCTCCGCCCACGATCACCACGCGGGCCTGTGACGGCAGTTCCTTCCCGGGCATGATTTTTCCTCTCACCGAGTCGCATTTCTTCTCGACAGGCTAAGGCCACATTTGTACCATCGTCAATCATGAATGACACAAATGTATCAAACGCCGTTCTTGACCGGCTGACCCGTGAATGGGACGCCCTGACACCCGAGGCGCAGAAGGCCGCCCGCTATGTGCTGGAGAACCCGGCGGATGTGGGCGTTTCGACCGTGCGCGAGATCGCCGAGGCCGCGAACGTGAAGCCCAACACCTTCGTGCGCATGGCGCGGCAGGTGGGCTTTGAGGGCTACGAGGATTTCCGCGCGCCGTTCCGCGACGCCATCCGTCGGGGCACCGTGTCGTTCCCCGACCGCGCCCGCTGGCTGCAGGAAATCGGCAAATCCGGCGAGTTGGGCGGCCTCTATGCCGACATGGTTGGGGCAGCGATCCGAAACATCGAAGAAACCTTCGCCGGGATCGACGCCACCCGGTTGCAGGCCGCGGCCGAGGCGATCTGGACATCACGTCAGGTTTTCACGCTGGGCGTCGGCGTCAACAACGCGAACGCGCGCAACTTTACCTATCTGGCCTCGACCGGGATGAAGCAGTTCCACGCCATCCCCCGGCCCGGTTCGACCCCGGTGGACGATCTGGCCTGGGCCGATGAACAGGACGTGCTGATCGCGATGACCTGCCACCCCTACCGGACCGAAGTGATCGAGGCGGTAAAGCTGGCCCGCGAACAGGGCATGACCGTGGTCGGCATCTCCGACAGCCCCGCCAGCCCAGTCATCCTGAACGCGCAACACGGATTTGTCGTCGCCGCCGACACGCCCCAGTTCTTTCCGTCATCGGTTTCGACCATCGCGCTGCTGGAGACGCTTCTGTCTTTCGTGGTCGCCCTGTCCAGCGATGAAATCGTCGAGCGTGTGGAGCGGTTTCACCGCCGCCGGCACCAACTTGGCCTTTATGCGGAGGAGCCTGAATGACCGCACCGCTGACCCGATCGCTGGAAGCCCGCTATTACATCGACCCGGCGATATTCGAGGAGGAGAAACAGGGCCTTCTGGCCCGCACCTGGCAATTTGCCGGCCATGTGGCGCAGGTGCGCGAGCCGGGCGACTATTTCGCCTTTGAAATCGCAGGCCAGAACCTGTTCTGCATCCGCGGGCGTGATGGCGAAATCCGCACCTTCTACAATGTCTGCCAGCACCGTGCGCATGAGATGGTGACCGGGGCCGGCAACACCCGCGTCGTCGTCTGCCCCTATCACGCGTGGACCTATGAACTCACCGGGCAACTGCGCGCCGGGCCGAACATCAAGTCGGTTCCGGGCTTCGACCGCAGCGCGATCTGTCTGACCCCGGTGC
Source organism: Ruegeria arenilitoris (assembly GCF_013032855.1). Classification (GTDB taxonomy): domain Bacteria; phylum Pseudomonadota; class Alphaproteobacteria; order Rhodobacterales; family Rhodobacteraceae; genus Ruegeria; species Ruegeria arenilitoris. Next base: position 762,641 of record NZ_WQDA01000001.1, on the reverse strand, counting down.
AGACCGAGCTGTTCAACGGCTTCATTTTCGTCAACCTCGACGATGACGCCGCCCCGATGGACGACTGGTACCCCGGCGTGCGTGCGGAAATCTGCGCCTTTGTCCCGCAGATTGACGACCTTGAGCCGCTGGAGTGGGTCGAGATCCCCGAGAACTGCAACTGGAAGGTCAGTATCGAGAATTACTCGGAATGCTATCACTGCCCGACCAATCACCCGACCTTTGCCACCGGTGTGGTCAAACCCGAGACCTATGACATTCAACCCGACGCAGGCGGCGGATACGTCCTGCGCCATACGACCGAGTGTCAGAGCCTCGACAAGATGACCTATCCCATCGACCTGTCCGTGCCCCATGCGGGCGACTATCAGTCGTGGTTTCTGTGGCCGATGTTCTCGTTCCAGTGCTATCCCGGCAATGTGCTGAACACCTATCACTGGCGCGCGCAGGATGCCGATCACTGCACCGTCTGGCGCGGATGGTACACCGAGGGCGGGTCCGAAAGCGCGGTGATCCGCCAATTGGCAGTGCAGGACCGGGAAACCACGGTCGAAGAAGACATCCGGCTGGTTGAAAGCGTGCATCGCGGCCTGAAATCGCGCGGCTATCGCCCCGGCCCGCTGGTACTGGACCCGGCTTGCGGCGTAATGTCGGAACATTCGATCGCCCGCTTGCAGCAATGGATGCGCGAGGCGGTGGATACAGATGCAAGCGGAGTGGACGATGGCCGACATCTTTGACGAAGACCTGTTCCTGAAAGGACTGGCGCAGCGCAAGGCGACGCTGGGCGACGAATACGTGGAAAAGAACCTAGCCGCGGCAGATGATTTCACCCGCCCGTTTCAGGAGGCCATGACAGCCTGGTGCTGGGGCTTTGGCTGGGGGGACGAGGTGATCGACCCCAAGACCCGCTCGATGATGAATCTGTCGATGATCGGCGCCCTGGGCAAGATGCACGAGTGGGAGATCCACTGTCGCGGAGCCCTGAACAACGGCGTCAGCAAGGAGGAGATTCGGGCGATCATCCATGTCGTCGCTATCTATTGCGGCGTCCCGCAGGCGCTGGAATGCTTTCGCGTGGCGCGCAAGGTTCTAACCGAAGCCGGTCAGCTTTAGCCGGTTCCTGCCCCGAAGATCGAGATCGCCCGCCCCCGTGCGGGTTTTCTCATGTCGGCACAAATACGTTACTGAATTTCTATTTGGCGCACGATTGCGTTACATTTTCCTTGTCGCGAATCACTTCCGGGCGTATTACCCGACCAAGCGGTCACTTATTGACTCGGACGCAAGACACGAGGTTCTGACGCATGGACGCTTTCATCTGCGACGCACAGCGCACCCCGATCGGACGCTATGGCGGGGCTTTGTCCCAGGTTCGCACCGACGATCTGGCCGCGATTCCGCTGGCTGCGCTGAAAGAGCGGAACCCGCAGGTGGACTGGGCCAGCCTGGATGACGTGATTCTGGGCGATGCCAACCAGGCCGGCGAAAGCAACCGGAACGTGGCGCGCATGGCCGCCCTGCTGGCCGGTTTCCCGGTTCAGGTGCCCGGCACCACGATCAACCGCCTGTGCGCCAGCGGCATGGATGCGGTCGGCATGGCCGCGCGGGCCATCAAGGCGGGCGATTATGACATGGCGATTGCCGGTGGCGTCGAAAGCATGTCGCGCGCGCCCTTCGTGATGCCCAAGGCCACCAGCGCTTTTTCCCGCGCCAACGCTGTCTATGACACCACGATCGGCTGGCGTTTCGTGAACCCGAAGATGCAGCAGATGTACGGCACGGATTCGATGCCGCAGACCGCCGACAACGTGGCCGAGGACTATGACATCAGCCGTGCCGATCAGGATGCCTTTGCCGCGCGCAGCCAGGCCCGCTGGGCGGCCGCGCATCAGGCCGGCGTTTTTGCCGAGGAAATCACCCCCGTGACCATCCCCCAGCGTAAGGGCGACCCGCTGGTGGTGGACACCGACGAACACCCCCGCCCCGGCACCACGGCCGAAAAGCTGGCGGGCCTGAAGGGCGTCAACGGGCCGGACAAGACGGTGACGGCGGGCAATGCCTCGGGTGTCAATGACGGCGCCGCGGCCATTCTGCTGGCCAACGAGGCCGCCGCGCAGAAGAACGGTCTGACTCCGATGGCCCGTGTCGTGGGCATGGCGGTTGCCGGGGTCGAACCCCGTGTCATGGGGATCGGCCCGGTCCCGGCCACCCGCAAGGTGCTGGCCCGCACGGGGCTGAGCATCGAGCAGATGGATGTGATAGAATTGAACGAGGCCTTCGCCGCCCAGGGTCTGGCCACCCTGCGTGAACTTGGCGTGGCTGATGACGCACCCCATGTGAATCCTAATGGCGGCGCCATCGCCATCGGCCATCCGCTGGGCATGTCCGGCGCGCGGCTGGTCATGACGGCGGCCTATCAGCTGCGCCGCACCGGCGGGCGCTATGCCTTGTGCACCATGTGCGTGGGCGTAGGCCAGGGCGCCGCGCTAATTCTCGAACGCGTGTAAGGGAGGAGACCCGACATGTACGCTCAGATGATCAAGACGGCAGGAACGGACGTCAAATCCCGTGAGGAAATGACCGAGCAGGAACGCGCCTTTCAGGACAAGATCGACGCCGGAATCAAGATCGAGCCCAAGGACTGGATGCCCGACGACTATCGCGCAACGCTGATCCGCCAGATCGGCCAGCACGCCCATTCCGAGATCGTCGGCCAGCTGCCCGAAGGCAACTGGATCACCCGCGCGCCCACGCTGGAACGCAAGGCGATCCTTCTGGCCAAGGTACAAGACGAGGCCGGGCACGGCCTGTACCTGTACTGCGCCGCCGAAACCCTGGGCGTCAGCCGCGACGAACTGACCGAGATGCTGCTGGACGGGCGGATGAAATACAGCTCGATCTTCAACTATCCAACGCTGAACTGGGCCGATATCGGCGCGGTGGGCTGGCTGGTCGACGGGGCAGCGATCATGAACCAGGTGCCGCTGCAGCGCACCTCGTTCGGGCCGTATTCGCGGGCGATGATCCGCATCTGCAAGGAAGAAAGCTTTCACCAGCGCCAGGGCTATGACGCGATCCGCAAGATGGCCGAGGGCACGCCCGAACAGCGCAAGATGGCGCAGGACGCGCTGAACCGGTTCTGGTACCCGGCGCTGATGATGTTCGGCCCGTCCGACAAGGACTCGGTGCATTCGGCCCAGTCGATGGCGTGGAAGATAAAGATCAACACCAATGACGAGTTGCGCCAGAAATTCGTCGATCAGACCGTGCCGCAGGCCGAGTATCTGGGCCTGACCATCCCCGACCCCGACCTGAAATGGAACGAAGAGCGCGGGCATTACGATTTCACTCAGCCCGACTGGTCGGAATTCTTTGACGTGATCAAGGGCAACGGCCCCTGCAACACCGACCGCCTAGCCGCCCGCAACAAGGCCTGGGACGACGGCAAATGGGTGCGTGACGGTCTGCTGGAACATGCCCGCAAGAAACGCGCCCGCAAGGTCGCAGCCGAATAACCTGCCCGATAGGAGGACACCTGATGAAAAACGAATGGCCCCTGTGGGAAATCTTCATTCGCGGCCAGCACGGCATGAGCCATCGCCATGTCGGCTCGCTGCACGCGCCCGACGCCGAAATGGCGATCAAGAACGCCCGCGACGTCTATACCCGCCGCAACGAGGGCGTCTCGATCTGGGTGGTCGAGGCCAACAACATCACCGCCAGTTCGCCCAGCGACAAAGGCCCGCTGTACGAGCCCAGCGAAAGCAAGGTCTATCGTCATCCGACCTTTTTCGACATCCCCGAAGAAGTGGAGGCGATGTGATGACCCGCGACGAGGCATTCCTGCAATTCCTGCTGCGGATGGGGGACAACACGCTGATCCTGGGCCATCGCGTCAGCGAATGGTGCGGCCACGCGCCGGTTCTGGAAGAGGACATCGCCCTGGCCAACACCGCGCTGGATCTGATCGGCCAGACGCAGATGTGGCTGGGCCTGGCCGGAGAGGTCCAGGGCGAAGGCAAGTCTGCCGATGATCTGGCCTTTCTGCGCGACGCCTGGGATTTCCGCAACGTGCTGCTGGTGGAGGTGCCCAACGCCGATTTTGGCCGCACCCTGATGCGCCAGTTTCTGTTTGATGCGTGGCACTCGATCATGCTGGGCCGGCTGATGAAATCGTCTGACGACCGGGTCGCGGCGATTGCCGAGAAGGCCAGCAAAGAGGTCGCCTATCACCTTGAACGGTCCAGCGACACGGTTGTCGGGCTGGGCGACGGCACCGAGGAAAGCCACAGGCGCATGCAGGAGGCGCTGGATTACCTCTGGCCCTATGTGGGCGAGATGTTCGCCAGCGACGAGGTCGATGCCGAGATGGCCGCCGCGGGCATCGCCCCCGATCCGGCCAGCCTGCGCGAGGAATATGACGCGCTGGTTCAGCGCGTGCTGACCGAGGCCACCCTGACCATTCCCGACAGCCGCTTTGCCCACAAGGGCGGCCGCGACGGGCGCATGCATACCGAACATCTGGGCCATCTGTTGACCCAGATGCAATGGCTGCAGCGGGCCTATCCGGGCGCAACCTGGTAGCGGCCGATGAACCGCGCCACCGTAGAGCAGGTCTGGGAATGGCTCGACGCCGTGCCGGACCCCGAGATCCCCGTGATCTCGGTCGTCGATCTGGGCATCGTGCGCGATGTGACATGGGAGGGCGACACGCTGAAGGTTGCCGTAACGCCCACCTACTCGGGCTGCCCGGCGACCTCGGTCATCGCGATGGACATCGAAACCGCCCTGCGTGACCACGGCATCGACAAGATCAAGCTGGAGACCCGCATCTCTCCGGCCTGGACGACCGATTGGCTCAGCGACAAGGGCCGCGCGAAGCTGAAGGACTATGGCATCGCGCCGCCGCAGCCCGCAGGCGGACCCGACCGCTGCCCGCATTGCGACAGCACGGCAGTGGAAAAGGTCAGCCAGTTCGGCTCGACCCCGTGCAAGGCGCATTGGCGCTGCACCGACTGCCTGGAACCTTTCGACTATTTCAAGTGCATCTGAGGAGGACCGGATGGCACGTTTTCACGATCTGGAAGTCACCGACATCCACAAGACCATCCGCGACGCGGTCGTGGTCACGCTGAAGCCGGTGAACGGCGCGGCCGAGGCGTTCGACTTTGTCCAGGGCCAGTACCTGACCTTCCGCCGCGAATTTGACGGGGAAGAGCTGCGCCGCTCCTACTCGATCTGCGCGGGCAAGGATGACGGCGTTCTGCAGGTGGGCATCAAACGGGTCGAGGGCGGCGCCTTTTCAACCTGGGCCAACACCGAGCTGAAAGTGGGCGACAGGCTGCAGGCGATGCCGCCGATGGGGGCCTTCCACACACCGCTGGACCCGGCCGCGCATCGGCAGTACCTGGGCTTTGCCGGCGGGTCGGGCATCACGCCCGTGCTGTCGATCCTAAAGACCACGCTGGCACGCGAGCCGAATGCGCGCTTCACGCTGGTCTATGCCAACAAGGGCGTGAACACGATCATGTTCCGCGAAGAGCTGGAAGACCTGAAGAACCAGTATATGGGCCGCGTGAACGTGATCCACATCTTGGAAACCGACGCGCAGGAGATCGACCTGTTCACCGGGTTGGTGACCAAAGAGAAATGCGCCGAACTGTTCCAGCACTGGATCGACGTCGAAAACACCGACACCGCCTTCATCTGCGGCCCCGAGCCGATGATGCTGGGCATTGCCGAGGCGTTGCGCGAACACGGGCTGAATGACAGCCAGATCAAGTTCGAGCTGTTCGCCAGCGCCCAACCCGGCCGCGCCAAACGCAAGCATGGCGATGTGGCAACGGCTGCACAGGCCAACCAGACTCAGGCCCGCGTCACGCTGGACGGCGCCAGCCAGACCCTCACCATGCCCAAGGACCAGACCATTCTGGATGCGGCGCTGGAAAACGCGATGGACGCCCCCTATGCCTGCAAGGCCGGGGTCTGTTCGACCTGCCGCTGCAAGGTGATCGAAGGCGAGGTCGAAATGGTGGCCAACCACGCGCTCGAGGATTACGAGGTCGAGAAGGGCTATGTGCTCAGCTGCCAGGCCTACCCGCTGACCGACAATGTCGTCGTCGATTACGACCAGTGAAGGGAGAGGGACCATGGCCGAAGACATGAGCATCGAAAGCTACCTGGCCGCAGGCGGCGTTCTGACCAACCCGACCAACGTGCCACCCCGATACCGGGCCGAGCTGATGAAGCTGATGGCGACCTTCGTCGACAGCGAACTGGCCGGTGCGGCGGGGTTCGCCGACATCATCAACCAGGGCCCGGGCATCAAGGAACGTATCGCGGCGGCGAAGATCGTTCTGGAAAAGACCGACAATGCCGACCGCGTTCTGAAGATCATGGGCGAGTTCGGCGCGGATACCGACCGCTATGCCACGCATCACCCGTGGACCGCACGGCTGAACCGTTCCGCCGATATCGGGGCCACGCGCAGCGAACATGACATGCGCCTTGCGGTCTTCAACTATCCGATCGAAGGCTGGACCGATGCGGTGGTGATGAACCTGCTGATGAGCCGGGCCGTGGGCGTGCAACTGGCCGAGTTCGCGCTGGTGTCCTATCAGCCGCTGGCCGAGGCGTTCCGCGCTATCGCCCCGATCGAGGCGCATCACGGTGAATTGGCCCTGGAAGGCGCGGTCAAGCTGTTGGAACAGGGCGCGGCGCCGGCGATGCAGGAATCGGTCGATTACTGGTGGCCCCGGGTGGCCGCAGGTTTCGGAGCGGGCAACCCCGAGCGGATGGAAAAGCTGCGCCAGATGGGCCTGCGCCGGGCCTCGGGGGTCGAACTGAAAAACCGCTGGCTGGCCGAGGCCGCAGAGGTCGTCACGCGGCTGGGCCTGCGCACCCCGTGATCACCGCCCGCTGGGGCGGCTGATCAGGCCGTATTTCAGGGCAAGCGATCGCAGGCCGCGACGCCTTGACCGGGCCAGCTTGCCCGTGCCCGCGTCACGCGCACCCGCTTTGCGGTTGAATTCATAGACGTCGATGATGCGCTCGGCGCAGCCGCAGGCCTCGCCCATCCCGACCTTGGCGAAATAGAATTTGTCGAACCGTTCCGGTTTTTGCATGGCGCCCTCCGACCGCAAGTAAACGCCGGGACACCCGCGAAAGCCAAATCACAATGCCGGCAGGGCCGGAGCTACAGCGCCTTGACGCCCGACAGGGTCAGGTTGCTGACCAGCGCGGCATAGTCCCGGCGCGCCTGCGCATCGGCGCCGGAATTCCACATGTAGTACCAGTTCAGCATGCCGAAGACCGACATCGTGGCCGAGCGCAGCTTGGCCCCGTCGCCCTGGAACACGTCGGGCGCGACCTCGGACAGGATCGCGCTGAGGAAATTCACCATGTCGCGCTGATACCCGCGCAACAGGCGCTGCTGATCCTCGGGCAGGGCCGACATGCCGCTGGTCTGGACCCGGTGTTCGTCATCCACGCCCTGATAGGCCAGCAGGATCTCGGCCACCACGCGGTGCAGCTTTTCGGGCGGGCTGAGGCCGTCCATCTCGAGCCCGCAGATCAGGTCGCGCAGTTCCCGCAGATAGGTCTCGAGAATGTCGAACAGGATCGCGTCCTTGCTGTCGTAGTAGTGATAGATGTTGGCCTTCGAGATCCCGCATTCGCGCGCAAGCTGGGTCATCGAGGCGCGGTCGAAGCCTTCGCGGGCAAAGACCCGCGCCGCCGATTTCAGGATCTGGGCGCGTTTCTGGTCGTGATCTTTTGCAATCGTACGGGCCAAACCTCACTCCTTGTCTCGGTTGTCGACGACGCGCTTGGCCTTGCCCTGGCTGCGCTCGACATCGCCGGGGTCCCCTACAACGATCTCGGTGGAAACGCCAACGATGTCCTTGATCCGCTTGGTCAGCATCCGAGCGGCGGCGGTCTTGCTGAGTTCGTCGGCTGCGTCGGGCATCGCCTCGACATAGACACGCATCGCGTCCATGCGGCCGGATTTGTACAGCTCGATCTGGTAATGCGCGGCGATGCCGCCGGTGGCCATGACCTGTTCCTCGATCTGGCTGGGGAATACGTTGACCCCGCGCAGGATGATCATGTCGTCGCTGCGACCGGTGATCTTCTCCATCCGCCGCATCGAGCGCGCGGTGCCCGGCAGCAGCCGCGTCAGGTCGCGGGTGCGGTAGCGGATCATCGGCAGGCCTTCCTTGGTCAGCGTGGTAAAGACCAACTCGCCCATTTCGCCGTCGGGTAGAACCTCGCCGGTCTGCGGGTCGATGATCTCGGGGTAGAAGTGATCCTCCCAGATGACCGGGCCGTCCTTGGTTTCCACGCATTCGTTGGCGACGCCCGGTCCCATGATCTCGGACAGGCCGTAGATGTCGACCGCGTGCATGTCAAAGGCCTGCTCGACCTCTTTGCGCATCGCATCCGTCCAAGGTTCGGCCCCGAACACGCCCACCAACAGAGAGCTTTCGCGCGGGTCCATCCCGACCTTGTGATACTGTTCGAGGATGTTGAGCATGTAGGACGGCGTGACCATGATGCCGTCGGGTTTGAAATCGGTGATCAGGGCCACCTGCTTCTCGGTCTGACCGCCGGACATGGGAACGACCGTGGCACCCAGACGCTCGATCCCGTAATGCGCGCCCAGGCCGCCGGTGAACAAGCCATAGCCATAGGCGTTGTGGATCATGTCGCCCTTGCGCAGACCGCTGGCGCGCAGGCTGCGGGCCACCAGATCGGCCCAGTTGTCGATGTCGTTCCTGGTATAGCCCACCACGGTCGGCTTGCCCGTGGTGCCGGACGAGGCATGCAGGCGGATGATCTGTTCGCGCGGAACGGCGAACAGGCCGAACGGATAGTGGTCGCGCAGATCGTTCTTGTAAGTGAAGGGAAACTTGGCCAGATCAGCCAAGGTTTTCAGATCGTCGGGATGCACCCCGGCCTCGTCGAACCGCTGCTTGTACATCGGCACGTTGTCATAGGCATGGCGCAGCGACCATTTCAGGCGGTCCAACTGCAAGCTGCGGATTTCATCGATCGACGCGATCTCGATCGGGTCAAGATCCGCTTTGTTCGGGGTCAGATCCTTCATGATGTCCTCCTCACCTCAAGATTCTGGAAACAGAGTGCCGTTGGTCGCGCGGGAAAAGCCCCGGAACTCGGCGATCTTTTGGCCGTCCTGATTGGTCACGGTCACGTCATAGATGCCGCTGCGGCCGGTCAGGCTCTGTTCGGTCGCGCGGGCGGTCAGCCGGTCGCCCAGCCGGCCCGGCGCGACATAGCTGATCACGTTGTGCTGGGCCACGGTCGACTGGTTGCGGCTGTTGCAGGCAAAGGCAAAGGCGCTGTCGGCCAGCATGAAGGTCACGCCGCCATGGCAGATCCCGTGCCCGTTGCAATGGTGCTGCTGCACGGTCAGCGCCAGCGTCGCGGTGCCCTCGTCGACCTCGACCAGTTCCATCCCCGCCCATTTCGAGGCATGGTCCTGCGCCCACATCGCGGCGGCGGCCTTTTCGGCGCGTTCTTTCGGCGTCATGCTCATTTGCCCCGAAACTCCGGGCTGCGCTTTTCCAGAAAGGCCGCGACGCCTTCGGCATAGTCGGCGGATTCACCGCAGGTCTTCATGGCGTCGGCCTCGATCTCCAGATGAACGGTCAGGCTGTTGGTCGCCGCGGCGTGGATGGTCTGCTTGGTCAGACCCAGGCCCAGCGTCGGGCCGTTCGACAGGCGTTCGGCCAGCGCGCGCGCCTCGGCCATCAGATCGGCATCGGGTAGGACTTTCCAGATCAGGCCCCAGTCCTCGGCCGTCTTCGCCATCAAGGGCTCGCCGGTCAGGGCCAGCCCCTTGGCGCGCGCCTCGCCCAGCAGATGCGGCAGGTGCCAGCTGCCGCCGGTATCGGGGATCAGCCCGACCTTGGCGAAGGACTGGATAAATTTCGCGGACTCGGCGGCCAGCACGATATCGCAGGCCAGCGCAAGATTGGCACCCGCGCCCGCGGCCACGCCATTGACCGCGCAGATCACCGGAAAGTTCAGCGACCGGATCAACCGCACCAGCGGTGCATAGAAGGTGCGCACCGTGTGGCCCAGATCCGGCGGGCCGTCCATTTTCGACGGGTCACGGTCGGCCAGATCCTGCCCCGCGCAGAACCCGCGCCCGGCCCCGGTCAGCAGGATCGCCCGCGCGCCCTCATCGCGCGCGCCTTCGATGGCGCGGCGCAGGGCATGGTGCATTTCCTCGGTGAAGCTGTTCAGGCGATCAGGGCGGTTGAGAGTGATTTCCACATAATTTCCACGCCGCTGCGCAAGAATCGTATCGCTCATGGGCCGCTCGCTTTGCATTCGTTTCGATATTCTTCTTGCATTAACCGAACGGTTGGTCAATAAATTTCTCCGACGAAGCGCCGAATCCGGGCTTTCGGCCGGTTGATGGTTACAAAAAGGACCATTAACGCATTTGTGACTCATGTTTTGGAGGAGGAAACCAGTCATGAAACTCAACGGGATCAAAACGCTGTTGGCGACGGCTGCCTTGGCAGTGTCGGGCAGCGTGGCATTTGCGGCGGATTACACCCTGACGATTTCCAGCTGGGCGCCGCCCACCCACGGGATCAACGCCAAGATGTGGCCCAAATTCGTCGAGATGGTCGAAGAGGCCACCGACGGCAAGGTGACCGCCGAGCTGAAGCTGGGCATCGCCCCGCCCCCGGCCCAGATGGACCTGATCATGGACGGCGCGGCGGATGCGTCGATCATCTTCCACGGCTATCAGCCGGGCCGTTTCGTGACGACCAAACTGATCGAACTGCCGGGCTATGAAGGCTCGGCCGAGGCCGCCTCGGTCGCCTATTGGCGCGCTTACGACAAATACCTGAAGGCCGCCGACGAACACCGCGGCGTCAAGGTCATTGCCCTGCACACCCACGGCCCCGCCCAGCTGCACACAAGCAGCCCGGTGACCTCGATGGACCAGATCTCGGGCCTCAAGGTGCGGATCCCCGGTGGCGTCGGTGGCGACGTAGGCACTGCGCTGGGTGCGACCGGTATCCAGGTTCCGGCCCCCAAGGTCTATGAAACACTGGCCTCGAAGGCCGCCGACGGCGTTGTCATGCCGTTCGAATCGCGGAAGGGCTTCAAGCTGACCGAAGTGGCCCCGAACGTCTATGAGATGCCGGGCGGCCTATATCGCGGGTCGTTTGCCTTCATCATGAGCGAGGACACCTTCGCCGACCTGCCCGAGGACATCCAGAAAGCGCTGGAAGAAAACGTGTTCGGCGAACCGCTGAGCCGTGAGATCGGCAAGATCTGGGACGAGATCGACGCCATCGGTCGTGATGCGACCCAAAGCACCGAGGGCAATGCGATCCACGAAGCCGGTGCTGAGGACATGGAGAAGTTCTCGACGATCGCCGAGGACGTGCACGCCAAGGTTATTGCCGAAGTCAACGAAGCCGGCGTCGATGCGCAAGCCGCCTATGACATGATCAAGTCGGAAATGTCCTCGAACTGATCCCTGATGCGGGGCGGCACTGGCCGCCCCCAGCCAGCCCCTTCCGGAGCCCCCCGATGACCCCTCTCATCCAGCTTGTACGGCGCGCCAGCGTCCTGCCGGTGATCGTCGCCTGCACGGCCCTGTTCATCCTGATGGTGATGACCTTCTGCGACGTGATCCTGCGGTCGGTCTTCAACGCGCCGATCGAGGCCGCCACCGAACTGACGCGCATCCTGATGGCTGTTCTGGTGTTCTCGGTGCTGCCCATCATCTCGGTCACCAACGGGCATATCGCCGTGGACCTGACCGACGGCATCTTCCACCGCCTGCGGCTCAGCCGCCTGCGCGATGCTGTGATCTATATCCTCAGCGGCGCCATGCTGTATTGGCCGGTCCAGCGCGTGTGGATTTTGGCCGAACGCGCCCGCGACTATGGCGATGTCACCGAATACCTCAGCATCCCGACCTACCTCGTCGGCTGGTTCATCACTGCGTCGGTGGCGATCACCGCCGTGGTGATGATCATCACCGGACTGCTGTACCTGTTTGCCCCCAAGACCCTGACGGAATCCACTCAATGACCGCTGCCCTCATCGGATTTGCCCTTGTCCTGATCCTGGTGCTGATGCGCCTGCCCATCGTCTTTGCCATGGGGCTGGTCGGCACGCTGGGCTTTGCCTATGAACGCGGCGGCTCGATCTTTGACGAGCGCGGGTTGAAGGCCGCGATGTCGATGGTCGGCCGCCAGATCACCGATACCGCGCAGGATTACGGCCTGTCGGTCGTACCGCTGTTCATCCTGATGGGCCTGTTCGTCAACAAGGGCGGCATGGCGCGCGAGCTTTACGCCGTTTCCAACGCCTTTCTGGGCCATATGCGCGGCGGAATCGCCATGGCGACCGTCGCGGCCTGCGGCGGGTTTTCGGCCATCTGCGGATCGTCGCTGGCCACCGCCGCGACAATGTCCAAAGTCGCGATGCCGCAGATGCGCCGTTATGGGTATTCCGACGAACTGTCGACCGCCTCGATCGCGGCCGGCGGCACGCTGGGCATCCTGATCCCGCCCTCTGTCATCCTGGTCATCTACGGGCTGCTGACCGAAACCTCGATCGGCAAGCTTTTCATGGCCGGCATCATCCCCGGCATTCTGGGCATCCTGTTCTACCTGTTCGCCGTGCGCTGGACCGTGTGGCGCAACCCTCAGGCCGGACCAGCCGGTGAACGCGCCAGCTGGGGCGAGCGCATCAGCGCGCTGGGGTCCGTTTGGGCGGTGCTGCTGCTGTTCTTCCTGGTGATCGGCGGGCTGTACGGCGTGCTCGATTTCGAACCGCTGAACCTGACCTTTTCGCCGACCGAGGCCGCAGGCATGGGCGCCGCCGGCGCCTTTCTGATCGCGCTGTTCCGCGGCGGGCTGACCGTGGGATCGACCTTTGAGGTGCTGAAGGAAACCTGCTTTACCGCCGCCGCGCTGTTTGCGGTGTTGATCGGCGCGCAGATCTTTTCGAATTTCATCAACCTGGCCGGCCTGCCCGAGGCGCTGATCGCAATGGTCACCGCCTATGACGTGGCACCCTTCGTGGTGATCCTGATGATTCTGGGCATCTACATCATCCTGGGCTGCGTGTTCGAATCCCTGTCGATGCTGCTGCTGACGGTTCCGATCTTCTTCCCGTTGGTGACCTCGCTGGGCTATGACCCGATCTGGTTCGGCATCGTCGTGGTGGTGGTGACCGAGATTTCGCTGATCACCCCGCCGGTGGGCCTGAACGTGTTCATCCTGAAGGGCGTGGTGGGCGACGTCTCGACTGGCACGATCTTTCGCGGCGTGACCCCGTTCTGGGTGGCCGACATCTTCCGCCTGGCGCTGATCGTTCTGGTTCCGATCGTGGTTCTGTACCTGCCGCAACAGATGGGCGCGCTGGGTCACTGAGCTCATTTCGCCGCGCAAGGCGGCCCCAATACAGGAGCATTTCATGTCTCTGAAACAGATTTCCAGTTTCGCCGCGGGCCAGTGGGTTGCGCCCGGATCCGGGGCCCGTACCATCGCCTCGGCCATCACCGGAGAGCCCTTCGCCACCGCCGGCAACGACGCGCTGGACGTACAGGCGATGCTGACCCATGCCCGCGACGTGGGTGGGCCCGCCCTGCGCCGGCTGACTTTCCATGAACGCGCCAAGATGCTCAAGGCGCTGGCGCAGGCGCTGTCGGAACGCAAACAGGCGCTCTATGATCTCAGCTTTGAAACCGGCGCCACGCAGAAGGATCACCTGATCGACATCGACGGCGGCATCGGCACCATGTTCGTCTTTGCCTCGAAAGGGCGGCGCGAGATGCCCGACGGCCATGTCTTTCTGGATGGCGATGTCGAGCAGCTGTCGCGGAATGGCACCTTCCTGGGCCAGCATGTCTGCACCCCGCTGCAGGGCGTGGCCGTGCATATCAACGCCTTCAACTTCCCGGTCTGGGGCATGCTGGAGAAACTGGCCCCCACCCTGCTGGCCGGGGTTCCGGCGATCGTCAAGCCGGCCACCAACAGCTGCTATGTCACCGAATTGGCCGTGCGGATCATGCTGGACAGCGGCATCCTGCCCGACGGCGCACTGCAGCTGGTCTCGGGCGGGCTGGGCGACATGCTGGATCACCTGACCTGTCAGGATGTGGTCAGCTTTACCGGCTCGGCCGACACCGCGATGAAGCTGCGGCAGAACCCGGTGATCGTGACCAACTCGGTGCGGTTCGTGGCCGAGCAGGATAGCCTGAACGCCTCGATCCTTGGCCCCGACGCGGCACCCGGCACGCTCGAATTCGACCTGTTCGTCAAGGAAGTCGTGCGCGAGATGACGACGAAGGCCGGGCAGAAATGCACCGCCATCCGCCGCATCATCGCCCCTCAGGCGCAGGTCGAGCCGCTGATCGCCGCGATCTCGGCCAAACTGGCGCAGACCACGATCGGCGATCCGCGGCTGGATTCCACGCGCATGGGCGCGCTGGTCTCGAACGGGCAGAAGGCCGACGTTCTGGCCAAGGCCCGCCTCATCGGGCAGGAGGCCGAACGCGTGTTCGGCGACCCGGATGCCTTCGAGGTGGTCGGCGCCGATGCCGAAAAAGGCGCCTTCGTGCCGCCGATGCTGTTTCACTGCGCCGATCCCGACACCGCCCGGCACGTGCATGACACCGAGGCGTTCGGCCCGATCTCGACCATCATGGGCTATCGCGATCTGGACCACGCCATCGCGCTGGCCAATCGCGGCCAGGGGTCGCTGGTCACCTCGCTGATCACCCATGACCCCGAGGTCGCGCGCCAGCTGGTGATGGGTGCTGCCGCCTTCAACGGGCGGATCTACATCAACGACCGCGACTCGATGCAGGAATCCACCGGCCATGGCTCGCCTCTGCCGCACATGGTCCATGGCGGCCCCGGTCGCGCCGGCGGCGGCGAGGAAATGGGCGGCGTACGCGGCGTGAAACACTACATGCAGCGCACGGCCCTGCAGGGCTCGCCCCGGATGCTGGCGACGATCGGCCGGAAATGGATTCCCGGCGCGCCCGAGATCCAAGGCCCCGCGCATCCCTTCACCCGCAAGTTCACGGACCTGCAGATCGGCGAGACGCTGCACACGGCGCCCCGAACCATCACGCTGGACGACATCGAACACTTCGCCCATTTCACCGGCGACACATTCTATGCCCACATGGACGAGGACGCGGCGGCCAGAAACCCGTTCTTTCCGGGCCGGGTGGCGCATGGCTATCTGCTGCTGAGTTTTGCCGCCGGTCTGTTCGTCGAGCCGAACGAAGGGCCGGTGCTGGCCAATACCGGGCTGGACGGCCTGCGCTTCATGAAACCGGTTGTGGCCGGCGACAGCATCAAGATCCGCCTGACGGTCAAGCAAAAGACCCGCCGCACCGACGACTATGGCGAGGTGCGCTGGCACGTGACGCTGACCAATCAGGATGACGAGAAAGTCGCCGAATACGAACTGCTGACCATGAACGCCTACTGAGCGCACGGCAAAGTATTTTTCTTGCACCGCCGGGCCGGATAGACTGGGCGCATGACCAACGCGCATCCGTGGTTCACCCAGGCCGTGGCCGAACTGGCCGACCCGCAGAATCAGCGGGTCTGGTCGATCATCGTGTCGCTGTTCGGCGACATGGCGCAGGAACGCGGCGCCAAGATATCGGGCGGGGCGCTGGGCCGCATCATCGAACCGATGGGCATCAAGCCCGAGGCGATCCGCGTGGCCCTGCACCGTCTGCGCAAGGATGGCTGGATCGAGAGCGACCGGGTCGGGCGCGTTTCGATGCATTTCCTGACCGAATATGGCCGCACGCAGTCGGCCCGGGTCACGCCGCGCATCTATGCGCGTGACCCTGCGCCGGATACGCCGCTGCACCTGCTGATCGCCGAGGATGGCACCGGCACCCGGCTGCTGGAAGACATCCTGCTCAGCCACGACTACACGCCGATCGGGCGCAACGCCGCGTTGGGACCGGGGGCACCGCCCGAGGACCAGGACGATCTGCTGATCCTTGAGGTCACCGCCCGCTCGGTCCCGCGCTGGGTGCATGAAAAGCTGTTCCCGCCTGATCTGCGCGCGGCTTGCCGGTCCCTGCACGGGGCCGTGCGCCACGTGTCCCAAGGCCGCCCGGCCAGTTGGGAGCCCACGCCCTGTCAGATCGCCACGCTGCGCACGTTGATCGTGCACCGGTGGCGGCGCGTCGTTCTGCGTCTGCCCGACCTGCCCGACGGATTCTGCCCGCCGGACTGGACCGGCCCGGCCTGTCGC
The DNA here is from genome assembly GCF_013032855.1 of Ruegeria arenilitoris. Taxonomy (GTDB): domain Bacteria; phylum Pseudomonadota; class Alphaproteobacteria; order Rhodobacterales; family Rhodobacteraceae; genus Ruegeria; species Ruegeria arenilitoris. The sequence goes on along the minus strand of NZ_WQDA01000001.1, from coordinate 746,342 downwards.
GCGCAGGTATTCCGCCTGCTGGATCAACTGCCGCGCCCCCTGCCCGACGAGCTAAACCAAGACTGACCCAACGGCAGGTTTTCCTGAAACGCCGTTTGACCCTATCCTGACCTTGTACCTTTGGGAGGAGGTGCAGGCATGACCCACGACACTGACATGCTGATCGTAGGGGCCGGGTTCTCGGGGCTGATCATGGCGATCGAGGCCCGCAAACGCGGCATCCACAACATCGCGATCCTTGAAAAGGCCAACGACATCGGCGGCACATGGCGAGAGAACACTTATCCCGGCGTGGCCTGCGATGTGCCCTCGCACCTGTATTCGATGGCAACCCATCCGAACCCGGACTGGACCCGCGCCTATGCAGGCGGGGCCGAAATCTGGGACTACATGCGCCGCGTTGCGCGCGACGAAGGGCTGTACGATCTGTGCCATTTCCACACCGAACTGAAGTCGGCCCAGTGGGAAGGCACGCATTGGCGGGTCGAGACGACCGGCGGCGCGCAATGGACGGCACGGTTCCTGGTGTCGGCCATCGGCGCCCTGCACATCCCCAGCATTCCCGAGATCCCAGGAGCAGCGGGCTTTCCGGGACCGGCGTTCCACTCGGCCCAATGGGACCACACGGTGCCGCTGCAGGGCAAACGCATAGCAGTTGTCGGCACCGGCGCATCCGCCGTTCAGTTCGTGCCGGAAATCGCCAAAACCGCCGCCCATGTCACCATCTTCCAACGCAGCGCGCCTTACGTTCTGCCGCGTCCCGACGGACCGATTGCGCCCTGGGTCCGGCACCTCTATCGCCGCATTCCGCTGCTGCCGCGCATCCGCAGGCAGTTCATCTACTGGCTGTTCGAATTCCGCCACCGCGTATTTCGCGGCGAAAAACGCGCGGTCGACTTTGCCATGAAGATGTGGCGCAAAGGGCTGGAGGACGCCGTATCCGACCCCGACATGCGCCGCATTCTGACACCGGACTATCGGATCGGATGCAAGCGCGTCCTCAGCTCGAACGACTGGTACCCGGCGCTGGCCCGCGACAATGTCACCGTGAACCCGCATGGGGTCGAGCGGATCGAAGGATCCGAGATCATCGCGACCGATGGCAGTCGGACGGCGGCCGACATTCTGATCTGGGGCACAGGATTTCATGTGACGGACGCGGTCCAAAGGCTGGATATCCGCGGCGCGAACGGACTGAGCCTGCAAGACGCCTGGGCCGACGGCATGCAGGCCAATCTGGGCACCGCCATTGCCGGGTTTCCCAACTTTTTCATCCTGCTGGGTCCGCATACCGGGTTGGGTCACAATTCGGTCGTTCTGATGATCGAAGCGCAAGTTGCCCATATCGGAAGGGTGCTGGAGGCGATGCGGCGCGCGGGTCTGCCCGCGATTGTTCCAAACGCTGACCGGCAGGCCGACTTCACCCGCGAAATGCAGGAGCGTCATACCGACAGTGTGTGGCAGGCTGGCGGATGCACTTCGTGGTATCAAGACGCACAGGGGCGCAATACGACGCTGTGGCCCGGCACCGTTTCGGAATTCCGCAAACGTCTGGCGAAGGCCGGGCTCGAGCATTACCATCCCGTTGATCCCGCCCAGACCAAAGGACCGCCGACATGACCACCCTGCTGACCATTGCGCTGATCATCGGCGCCGCGTTGATCCTGATGCATCTTTGGACCCGGCGCCTGACGCGGATGGGAGCCCAATCCGTGCCTCAGCCCGGGCAGATCCTGCCGGTGAACGGCGGTTCGATCCATTATGTCGAACAGGGCGATCCAGAGAAGCCGACGGTGGTTCTGATCCACGGGCTGACCGGCCAGTTGCAGCACTTCACCTATGCCATGACCGACCTTCTGGCCGACGACTTTCACGTCATCGCGGTTGACCGGCCCGGGTGCGGGTATTCGACCCGCGACCACGCGCGGCTGGCCACCCTGCCGGAACAGGCGCGGATGGTCCACGAATTCCTCGAAGCCAAGGGCGTATCGCAGGCCATTCTGGTTGGACACTCGCTCGGGGGCGCGGTGTCGCTCGCCATGGCGCTGGACAATCCTGAGCGGGTTCGGGCGCTGGCCCTGCTGGCCCCGCTCACACATCGGGTACCCAGCACACCCGCCATCTTCAAGGCGTTGGAGATCCGGACCGAATGGCTGCGCAGCCTGATCGCCAACACGATCGCTGTTCCCCTGGCGAAAACCACGGCGCCGCATGTGATCGGCGAGGCGTTCGCCCCTGAACCGGCGCCGAGTGATTTCCTGAACCGCGCCGGTGGCGCCTTGGGGCTGCGCCCGTCAGCCTATATCACCGGATCGCAGGATCTGGCGGGCGTGGACGCCAGCATCGATGCCCAATCCCAACGCTACCACGAACTGAAGGTAGGGGGCGGCATCCTGTACGGGGCCGAAGATCCGATCCTGTCACCCAGCCAGCAAGGCGCACCGATGGTGGAATACGGGCTGAGCTTTGAACAGCTCGAGAACCGCGGCCACATGATCCCTCTGACCGCACCCGAGGCCTGCGCAGAGTTCGTCCGCCGCGTGGCCAACGCTTCGCAATCGCCGTCGAAACCCGCCAACACGGCCGGATGAAGAATCCCGCAATTTCGTGGCATTTCCCTCTTGACCCTCTCCGGCCCCTCCCTTAAATCGCCTCTCACCGTGGCGGAGTAGCTCAGTTGGTTAGAGCAGCGGAATCATAATCCGCGTGTCGGGGGTTCAAGTCCCTCCTCCGCTACCACCCCAAACCCCGTTCCCACCGTACTCTGCGTCCCTTCCGGCCCTTGGTCCGAAGTGCGTTGACGTGGGATGCGCGTGGGACGAGTTGGATTCGAGTGTCCCGGCGGTCGCGCCCGAGGAAGGCAAACCGGGACACCCTGCACGGCCAACCGGACCCCCATCCGAAGATGGCCGCACCCCATCTCATCACGAGCGATATGCCTTTTGGAAGATATGCGTTGTCCCGAGGCGACCAAACCCCGGGACAGCGTCTTGTACCAGCAAGGCGTACGGGTCGACCAAAACCCGGACCCCACCAGAAACCACACCCACCCATGTCGGCACAAGTAGTCGTTGTGGAAAACGCTTAACCCATTGAAAAATCTCGATATATTGTGGCCGGTGGTTCCCCGTGGTATTTATATTCAGTAAATTGAATATGATTCGCGCAAAGGACCACGACCATGAAAACCCGCAACTTCAAAGAACACTCGACCTGCCGCAAGGACGGTCTCGTCTATGACGTCACCCTGATTGACGGCCTCTGGTTTGCCAGCGTCCGCACCGACTTCGGAGGCAAGCTGCTGACCGGCGAGGGCTTCGCGACCCGTGAAGCAGGCATCCAGTTCGTCGCGGAGTACAAATGATGACCGAACGAGTTTGCATCAAGTGTGGGGCGTCGTTGCCTAGCACCGAGTTCTACAGTTCCAACAGCGCCACGGACGGCTTGCGGGGAGCCTGCAAGGAATGCGTCCGCTCGGAGAACAGAGCAAACGCCAAGGCCAAACCGGAAGAACGCAACGCCCGGGTGAAGGCATGGCGCAAGGCCAATCCTGACGCTTGGCGGGAAATCCAACGCAAGGCCCGAGCGAAGCGCAAAGCCAAGAAATTGGCAGAAAATCACAAGCAGTGCTGTGACCCAATTGTTAAGTCCGGAGTAGGAGAACCACCATGAGCAAGACAATTAGACGTACGCCCAAAGAGTTCCTCCGGCTAGCAAGAAGGGAACACGGCGATCGTTACGAGTATCCAGAGCCTTATGTTCGTGCGGCCCAGAAAATCCGCATCTCATGCACCGAGCACGGCGACTTCGAAATGTGGCCCCAAAGCCACCTGCTGGGTTCGGGTTGCCCGGACTGCAAGACAGGTAAAAAGCCGAACGGTTATTGGACCAAGGAACGGTGCCAAGAAAAGGCGCAACTGTGTCAAACCCGAATGGAGTTTCAAAGCCGGTTCGCTGGTGCCTATGACAAATCATATTCCTTGGGCTGGTTGGACGAAATTGGTGCCCATTGGAACACCTTCAGTGTGCCAAACGGCCACTGGACCGAAGATGTGTTGAGGGTCGAATTGCTAAAATATGGAAGCCGAGAGGAGCTTCGACTTGCGAATTCCTCGGCGTATAGTGCGGTCCATAACCATCAATTGCAGCGCCTGTTTGACGAGGTTTACGGACCCCAAAAATCACACGAAATCAAGTGGACGTTCGACAAAGCCCGGGCAGAATTCTTGAAACACAAAACTCGTCAGGAGTGTCATCAACACGCCAACGGCGCATATCAGGCAGCGTTCCGTCAGGGCTTCTTGTTTAGGGCCCTTAAGGGTATCCCGAACGCAAAAGGAGGTTTCGACCACGAGAAACCTGCTATCGTTTACTATTTGCGCTTGCACACCGGCCAGTTCAAGATTGGGATAACGAACCGGACCGTGAAAAAGCGTTACGTGGGTGAAACTCACCTGTTTGACGTGATCTGCGTCAAGCGCTTCGATGTAGGGATGGATGCTCAGATAGTTGAGGACCACATCCTAAGCCACTTTAAGCATTTGCGCTACGAGGGCCCACCCCTGTTGTCCAGTGGTAACACAGAAATCTTTGTAACCGACATCCTGTCGCTTGATGCGGAGGCGGCGTGATGTCTGTCCCAACTCTGTATCACGAGGCCTTTACCTACACAGCGCCGGTAGATGGGCAGTATCCGCGACCTTGGATGACCGACCTGACGGACCTAACCCAAGCAGACTGTTTCATCGTGGGGCGCAACCAGCGCAACGGCTACGATGTGGATTTGGTTGGCGACCAGACGCGCCACGTGGATGCCCTGTTTAACCGCAACGGCCAGACGTGCCGTGGCCTCTACGAACAACTGTGCGAGACCTCTCCGACGCGACAGAACATCGACCGGTTATCGGAACGCCTCAAACGCATTGGCGCAAAGGTTCTGGAAACCAACGTGTTCTGCTTTTCCACACCCATGAGCGCCGACTTGACGAACAGCCAACGAAGGGTCGGCACGGAGATTTTCGAGTGGGTCTATAACCGGGTCGCGCCCAAGGTCATCGTTGTGCACGGCGCGGGTGCGGCTAAGGACTTGGCCCGAATAGACACCTCAGGCTGTCGAGTTATCGAAATGCCGTCGCTTGCGCCACCAGCTTACAACAAATGGCACGACCGCTCCGAAGCGGAGTTGGATAGGGTTGCCGCAGAGGTTCGCAACACTCTCGGGCATGAGGTCGCGTGATGTCCGACAACGTGATTCAGTTCCCGTGCAAGGACGCACACCCGAGTTCGCCTGAGTTCGAGGACTGTGCAGACGTGCGAAGCGAGGCCGAGGCCGAGGCTCCGGAACCCAACACGACCGTCAATATCTATGTGACGCGCAAACCGGCGTTTCCATGGTTTCCTGTGGCCTGCTTCGTGTTCGCAGTGACCTATGTGACCCTCAGTTGGGCGCTCGGATAGCCCAAGAGAGCCAAGGGAAGGGGGTTTCCGTGGGTCTGGGGCGAGTCCTGGGCATATCTATACCGACAAACCCTCGAAATTACCTTCCGTAGCCTCGTAACGACTTCAAAACTTCACTGGCAATTGCGAGGTGTTTTGCTCCGTTTTGGCGAATTACCGAAAGAAAATGGCAGTAGATATCAAGCTCGTGCTCCTGCCGCAGTGTACGTGCAGTGGCAACCATGAGGATTCCAAGAATGCACAGAATTAAACTAATATGCTTACCCATGCTTCTACTAAGCGCCTGCGTCAGTTCCGGTTATGAAGGGCAGGTAGGTACCGTAATTTCGAATGACCAGATTCTCGCTCAGCGTGAAGCGAACAGAAGCATTGCCGTTTTTGCCAGTGCGCCCTCTGGGTACCAAAACATGGGGGAAATTTCAGTTCGGCGTTGCCACAGAAGCGCAACAGAAGCCCCCCCAAACATGGCTGTCCTGACAGATGATTTGCAAATTGCAGCCTATGGTCAAGGCGCTGACGCAATAAGCAACATCAGTACCGAAAGACTTAACGGATTAGCTGCAAACTGTTGGTATGTTATTGAGGCCACGGCTCAAATGCTAAGGCGGTAACTTTGCCTTGGGCCTTCTGGGGTAAGGCAATGGAATCCTAGATCGGGATTTCCAAGCTACGGAACGTGATCGGGTCATTCCGGCACAAACCCCGAACCTCGGGCCCGTCCTCTTTCAAAGCGATGCGGTGCCGCTTGCCCGTCCGGGGGTCGGTCACGATCAGGGATGGGTAGTCTCGTCCTCGAACCTGTTCCACCCCAACGTGGATGGTCGGTCCGGGGTTTTCGCTGGTGTCTCGTCTGCGTCTAATGGCCATTTGGTCTAGTCTCCTCGTTGGTGTTGTTGGCCCTATTTTGTTGGGCCGGTGGTCTCGAGGTTGCTGGCCTCGATTTCCCGGAGGACGAAAAGCACGGCCTCCGAAACTCGTTGTTGGATTGCCTCGTTGTCGATGGCGGTTCCGTCCCTCTGGTGGATAACACCCTGCAATATGCCCTCGGATGCCACCCCAGAAATTAGTTTGACTGTCGTGTCCAAGTCGAAGTCGGCAAGGTTCGTAGTGTAGGTCAGGCTTTTGTGCGGAGATGGCTCGAACATCACGCCCCACCCCAAGTAACGGCGGTCAGGTACGAAACCGCGTTGGGCATCGTGGCCCAAGTCACCGGATGGACCATCCGCATGGCGACCGAATTAGTTTGGAAGGTGCTCACCACCTTGGTCGGCGGGCCAGTTCCGGCGGCGTCCGACACATGAATGCTGTTCGGCTCGTCGACGGCGTCGGCATCCCCGCCAGCGGTCGTCATCTGCGGGGCGGGTGGTTGGGCCGACGCCAGAGCAACCGTTGCAGCGCTGCTTGTGTCCAACTCGGGCAGGTCGCTGGCATGGTAATAGGCGGCAGCATCCACCCCAATCACATTGCCCTTGGTCACGAACGGACTGTGTATCAGGCTCAGGCCCCAAAGGTTGCCCCGCTCGACCATCGCGGCCAGTGGGAACCGACCGTCCACCTGCAACATCTCCAAGGCTCGTGCGTGGTCGCTGTGCATGATGATAGCAGGGTGACGGGCGTTGCTCAGGTTGCCCCGAAGCCAACGAATGTCCGTCAGGATGTTGTCGAGCGTGTCGCCTGCGGATGCTTGGTTCGGCGCAGTAACGGTGATGGCACCCGGACGTACAGCCGGAATGGCCGTGCTTGTTGGGTCCAGAACGTGGAAGTCCAAGCCCTCCGCGACGTCGTCCTGAATCATCTGCTCCATCACGTCCAAGATGTTGGACACCCGAATGAGTTCATCTGTTGCGACAGTGATGATGCCCAGCTTGAACTTGTCCATCGTGGTCGATCCGAGCGTTGCCGAACTGACCGGAATGGTTGCGCGTTCTTGCACGAACGCCGGTTTCAGGCTTCCCTCGTCGTTTGCGCCCCGGTGCGGGAACGTGATGCTTGAGTTGCCACCGAAATCGACACTGGTGCCCAACTGGGCCAGCTGTGCGACCGCCGAACGCTCTTTGAGCGAACGATAAAACGCCCCGACATCAGACTGGACGAGTTCGGCACCCCACCCGGCATCCGTTGTCGAACCCGGGACGGTGGCCGACTTTGCCAGCCGACGAGCGATGCGGTGTTCTTCCCCGGGCAACAGCTTGGTCAGGTTTGATTCCGGCTTATTACCACCCAAACGATGCATCATGTGCGCGGCCACGTTTGCGGCCAGCAGTCGCGAGGCCGGAAGCACCTTTTGGGGTTTCTTGGCGGTCGCTGGTTTGGGTTGGGTTAGCGTGGCATTTATCGGCCTTTCGACGGCCCGGCGCAAAGCGGCCATTTCGGCTTTGACGGTCGGCAGGACGATACGCGCCTCGTTGGCCTCGGCGTATTCCTCGGCGATGGCGTCCCAAAGGATGGCGGCTTGCGCTTCCTCGGCCTTTTTGACGAACTTGGTCCGTACTGCTTCCGGCAGTGCTTGGACGCGAGGGTCGTTTTGGATGTCCTTCATCTATCAGTCCTCCTGCAAGAACGCCTTGGACGACGCCTCGATGTGGTTTGCGGTTTGGTCCCCGATAAACGCGACTTTCTCCTCGAGCACGTCCAGTCGGCGGTTGATTTCCCGGGTGTGCTTAACGATGAGTTGCCCCATCACCTCGGCGACCTGTTTGGTGGATGGACCCTTGGCGGTGGCCCGGGGTGCCGGGGCGGTGTCTCGAAATGGATTTTGCATCTATCGAAAGTCCCTTTTCGCTTGCTTGGCCCAACCGATGTAGGTCTGGCGCAGTTGCTTGGCCCCACCCGAATGCGGGTCGAAACCGTGGTCTGGCAGGGCATCGACCAAGTCGACCAACGCCATGCTGCACTGGATGGAAGAATTGATTTCACCCGACAGCCGGTCGAACCGGACGCATGCATCGTTGCAACCTCGAGCAACGGCATCCATCCGGGCGGCTAACATGTCCAAACGGTCCGGGTCGTCGACGAACCGAACACACAACAGCGCAAAAGCGGCCAGACTGTCGGGCTCCACACCCAAGACTGAACCCGTTGTCTTGGTGCGCAGACGCAGAACACTCGCGGCCTGTCGGGCATCAGCGCCCCGGCGCTCCATCGCCGAACGCGCGATGGCGGCGAGTGCATGTGTTTGCTTGATTTGGGACGAGATGCGTTGCCGTTCTTCCCGGGCACCAGGGGTGCCGTTTTCCTCGGCTCGGCTGGTCTTGGAAAGCCGATGACGCAGGCTCCCCCCGTCCTTGTGCAGGGACAGCAGGTGCTTTTCGGCGGTGGTTGCAGTCAGCAACATCTGGGACCTCGTCGGGTATCTACAAACCCAACAAAACACGGCTGATATATCTTTGAGAATATTGACAAAATCCGAGCGTTACTCGGTATATGGTCGCCATAAGACCGGAAGTGTTTGGATGTCGGCATGTATATGGACGCTGCCCTACAAGTCCCCAGCAATACATATGACTGCGAACAAGCCAAACGATGCGCGGATCTCCGGTGCGCGGCCATTGCTCGACAAATACAAATCGCGGCCCAACGCAACCAAAATTTACACGAACTCGGATTCACAAGGACGTTTCGAAGCAGACAGGCAAGATATCCCCGATTGGGTCAGCGAAGAAAGCGAACTGGAACGTCTGCGTTGGGAAAACGAGCGGCTGAAACGGCATACGAGCAGCGCATCGCCGGAACCGCCCTAGGCGGCGTCCCTCATCTAAACCAAGGCCGACGGGAGAAGGGTTTTCAGTGATAACCTTCAATTCTCAAACTACTCGAGGGTCAACCTTTGGTTTGACAACACAGTTTGCGGGCGGCTTTCCAAATAATTGAGTCTTTAAGGCAACATTCAAGAAATCATATTTAACAAATCAATAGTGACTTTGCAGATTTACTTGGTGCCTTCGGTTCAAACGACTAGGCTAAAAGAAAAAAAGTAAGATGTAAGGAGCAGTGAAAATGAAGAAGTTTCTTAAAACAATCGCCGCGTTGGCAATAGTTAGCCCTACGGCTTCGTTGGCGCAGGAATTGTACGACTGGACAGGTTGGTCGGGAGGCTTGGCTATATCAAGCGTCTCAGGCGATGGTGAGCAGCTGCCGCTTGCTGCAGCAATCGGCGGTATTCCCGATCAAGAGCCAAGTGGCTGGGCATTGGGCGGCCAGATCGCTTACGACAATCAATTTGCAAACAACATGGTCCTAGGCGTTACGATGGACTTAAACTTCGGCGATATAGATGACAGCGTCGCCGATGGTAACTTTCTTAAACAGACCAGCGAGATTAAGAGTTTTGGCGGTGTAAAAGTCAGACTTGGATACGCAGCGGACAGATGGATGCCGTATGCGACAATTGGTTTGGGTTTTGCAAATGTTGGCTACGGTCAGTCATGCCCCGGAGGGGCCATGTTTGGAACGTGTGCTACTTCAGGCAAGTACGACGCATCTGGAGACAGTCTGCGAAGTGGTATCACCGCAGGTCTGGGCGTTCGGTACGCAGCAACTGACAAATGGATTGTCGGTCTGGATTACTCATACACTGATTTGGGTGGCGATACATATTCGTTCCAAGTTCCTGGGAACAGGCTGCCGTCCACTCGGTATTTTGACACGACCTACAGTGTTTGGAAGTTGACAGCCGATTACAGGTTTTAATCGAAACTTCTATTTGTGAAGTTCAGTATGCTATGAGCCGTTAGTCGTTTCCCTCGATGGCAACTGTTCGCAAAAAGGCCTTGCTGCATCGCAAGGCCTTTTTCTTTGACACAATGATCGGTGAGCCGTCGAAGGACTAGGCCAGAAGCGGCGAATTGTCAGTCTTTTGACCCAACTTCCGGGCGGCAGATTCACCTTGGGCCTTGTTGTCGTCTGCGACCTTGTTGTTGCCCGGACGGGCCACGATGCCCAATTGCTTTTGTTGCGCGACAATCAAACTGGACAGGTTGATGTGCAGCGACAACCACGGCGAACGAACCGTTGCGCCTTTCTCGTTTTGGACAATAAACCCATCGGCCTCAGCCATGCGATAACAGAACTCGTGGTGGGCAATTGTTCGGGCAAGAATGGCCGCGAGACGGATGTCAACGCTATCACCCCAACGCGCCCGGGGCCGACCGGCCAAAATCGACTGGAACAGAGCCTCGGCTTGTTGCGGGTTCTCGGTCCAAGGCTCGACCTCGTCCGGCCACGAAATCGGTTCGTCTCCAAGAGCGCTCCACAGGCTCTCGACGGTGCTTGGTGTACGCGTATTGGCCATCAAATGGGCTCCTCATGTCGTAGTTCAAATTGAAAGAACGGGGCGGGCGTGGCGTGGGCATATCATTGCGAATCTTTGAACCTCCCCCCCTTACAGGCACCAACCGCCCCCCTTTTTCCCAAGAAAAACCAACGGCCTATATCGTGTCTATCCATCACGTTGCAGCACCGTTGTCGGGGCGTTGTGCACCCGGGCGTGGACGGCAGGCACCCGGCGGTCCTTTCCTGGAACCCAAACCCACCAACAGACCACCTCACCCACCCGGGGCGAAAAACAGGACAGGGGGACACCCATGGCATGGTGGGCCCGGCGCGACGGAAACCGGGCGAAAACCTGCCCCTTGGCCTTCTCCTGCCGGGCTTCTGCCGGGTTTGCCGTATTCGATTCCAAAAATACGGCAGCTTCGGAACACGAACGGAGTTTATTCTCGCCGGGCTTGCCATATTTGCCGTATTTTGTCGGGGTTACGCGCGTGAAGAGAGAAAGGCCCCCTGCCCGGTTTTTTCGTTTTTTGGGGGAAAGTGTGCTTCCAGAACCCGGCAAGCCCGGCAAGCCCGGCGAAAGCACGGACGGAGTTTGCTCCGAGCCTGCCGTATTTTTCTCGAAAACCCGGCAGAAGGCCCCTCGAATCCGGCAGAAACCCGGCACGGGAACCTCAGAACCCGGGTTTTCCGGCGTCCGGGTCGAACTCCCACGTTGCGTCGGGGTCTTCTGGTTCGTCTGGGACCTTGTGAAACTCGGCAAACCTTCTCTGCGCTTCTGACAAGTCGTGCCAAACAACTCGTCGCGGTCGTCCGTGTTCTTTGTTGTAAACGGCCCCGATTTCCATGAGACGGTTCCAGAACGAGTTGGTCCGGGTGTACTTGGTGCTTTTGTCCCGGGTTTGGCTTTGCCAGTTTTTGTACGCCTCGAAAACCTCCACCTTGTCGAACGAGACGGTGCCGTTTTTGTCTGTCTGGGGTATCACGGGCCCGGTTTCCGGGTGCCCGACTTCCCCGAGGATGTGCCGGGCTTGCATGCATCGGAACCACCACAGGTCGACGCCTTGGAGCGCCCCATAGATGGCATCGGCCATCAACTGGGTCTTGGGAACGTCGAACCTGTTGAATCCGGACACGTCCAAGTCCTCCAAGCAAGCCCGAACGATGCCGTAACCATCCTCCTTCGTCATCCAGTGGTGCAAGTCGCCAAAGAACTTGCGGTTTTGTTCCCAACGGGTTCCGGCGTGGAGGACGGCATAGCGCCGTTCCCCGGGTTCCAAGATCAGCGAGTCGGTGTGGTTGGACGTTGAATAGAACGCCATATGGTTATGGTGCCAAACCGCAGGTTCGTTCTTGATTTCCGTGCGGAACGTCTGTCCGGTGATGAGGCTTTTGAACTTGTTTGCTTCGTCCCGGGTGACTTTCATCTCGTCGATGTGGACGAAAAGCGTTTGTGGAAACAGGTCCGGGAACTTGCCAGCTGCCTGCCCCGAACTCGTCATTTCTTGGCTGTGGTAGCTGCCGAAGATAGCCCGGATAGTGTCGCCGAAGAACGACTTGCCGGTGCCCCCGGGGCCGATAACGTGGACCAAGATGTCCGGGCGCAAGCCGGGGTTTTGTATCTTGGTTGCAGTCCATTTGAGCAGGTAGTCGCCCTGTTCCTTGCCAAACACCCCATAGACGAAGTCCAGAAACGGTTTCGCTTCCCCCTCGACCCGGTCCACCGCAAACCCGTTCCATAAGTTGACGTGCCAGTCATTTCCGACCCTCACGAAAGGCTTGTCGGAGGTCGTGACGATGGTTGACCGAGGCACAATCAACTTTGCGTCGGGCGTATCCATCACGTAGTCGTAGTAAGGCACATCCCGCACCGTCCAGTGAGACGTCAGACGTTTTGCTTGGTTGAAGCCCAACAACGAAACCCTGCCGTCCGGGAAAACCATCCCGAACGCGTCGCCCCGGGCCTCGCTGCCATAATAGAACGGGATAATCCCGTCCGGCTTGGACAAGGGCAACGGTTCGTCGCTTTCCAGAACCTCGGCCAAGTCGAATGGGGCCTCCTGACCCCGGGCCCACGTCAAACCGGCTTTTCGCAGGCGCTTGATTTCGGTTTTCAGGGCCTCTTTTGTGATGCCGGGGTGGTGTTTTTGTATTTCCTTGAACACAAGGTCGGTCTTGATGGGGTCGTCCTCGATGACGAGTTCTCGCAGTTGCTCCCGGATGTCCTGAGGGACCGAGCCCAAGTTCACTACGTTGTCTTCCTCGGTCTTGTCGCTCATTTCGTGTCCCCCTTGAGGGCACGACGCATCAACTCGCTCTGTTCGGCCCTTTCTTTTTCGAGTTGCTTTGCGGCTTCGTGGACCATGCCCCGGCGCTGCTTTTTCGCCCATTCGCGACGGCCTTCATGTTCCCGCATGATTTCGACCCCCAGTTCGCCTGCATTGGCCCGTCTGAGGTCCCGGATTGCCCGGGCAAAGTTGCCCCCGTAGCGGTAATGGACCAGCAGGTCGAACGCATCGCCGGTGCACCGGATGGGTTCGCCATCGTATCCCCCAGCCATCCTGATTTGCATTGAGTTGTTCGTTTCCTTGCCCAAGCCAGAGTTGGCATCGGTGACGGAGTGAGACACCCAACGCAGCGGGTTGTGCGGGTGGATAACGGTCCCACCCATCTTGCTTGTTTGCATGGGAGAACGCCAACGCTTCGCGCCGGTCTGGACGTACCCGAACTTTGGGAACTCGTCTCGCAGCGGGTGCTCGTTGTTATAGTCCTGCAGCAGGCGCAACGTGGCCTTGTCGAGACTGGGTTCGTCGTCAAACACAACCCGGGCAAGCGCCTCGTCCTCGTCCTTCATTTGCTTGGCACGGGCCATCAGCGGGTGCCCAAACAGAACCAACCCTGGACCATACTCGACGTGATACCGGTAGTAGCCACCGGGCAGCAGCGTCGGGGCAAAATAGACCCGGGCCACGTCCACTGATTCCGGGGCCACGACGACGCCATTCTCGGCCATCTGTTCGACCATGGCACCGCAAACCTGACTGTAGAGTTCCGGCTCCAATGGCGCGGCCAACGGAAACACCACCCGCCACCGTTTGACTTCCTCGGTGGAACTGGGCGTCGAGTAGATGAGAAACGAACAGCCGGGGGCGGTGTCCCGGGCAGCATCCAACAGGTCGGCCAGAACATAGTCGGGCTTGTCGATGTCGCCAATCAGGGCCCAGTAGGTTCCCTTCGCCAGCTGCGCCACGGCGGTTCGCGCCCCGACACCTGAATACGACGATGGCATGAACCAAGACGCCGCCATCTTTGCGCGACGGGTGGCCGGGCTTTCCACCATCTCGGCCAACTGGTGATAGGTGATTTCGTGGGTTATCTGGGCATGTGGGCCGTCTATCCAGCGACCGGCACACAGTTTGATGTCGGGCAGAAAATGGCTGGTCATTCGGCCACCTCCGTTTCAACGCACACAAAACAGTCAGTCCGGAGTTCAGTTATTTCCAAGTTCGTTCCCCTTTTGTCCAACCGGACAACGAGGAAATTGACGCGATATATTCTGCCATGTTCCATTGATCTCGGTTAGATGGTGCGCCGCTAGTCACGGCGTGTTTGATTGGGGCCTCGGGTTAACTCCCCCGGGGCCCCAGTTTTTAATCAGCAGCAGCCGGTTTTTCGATCAGCGACGGCGTGTCCTCGCCCTGCTCCGTTTCCTCCGCAAACAGCGCTTCGACATCTTTCACATCGTAGTAATATTGCTGCGTGTTGACGCCCTTGGGCGACTTGGAATAACGCCTCAGCAGGCCCCTTTTGGCCCAACTGTTTACAGTGCCGGGTTCAACTCCGGTCATGGTTGCGACTTGTGCCGTGGTCAAACGGCGGTCCTCAGGTGGTAAATTGAGCATGGTTGTGCTCTCCCGATTAGATGGTGGGTCGCCTTTCCCCGCGACCGTTGGGGGTTCTCACTCGGCGGCGTATGCCGGGGTTTCGAGGACTTTTTGGACATCCTCTTTGACGATTCGAATCTGCAGTGTCCCGATTCGCGTGGAACGGATGCGCCCTACTTGGCAAAGTCGCCGGACTGTCTGCGGTGTAACCCCGAGAATCTCGGCCCCCTCGCGTACTGTTATCCATGTTTTGTCGGTCATTTTTTGCACTCCTCATGAACGATTCCACCCATTTAAGCAGACTGGAAGCTGTCAAGCGGAGCCTTGACAAACAGTGGCGATATGCGACATGAAGTCGCACTATTCATGTCAACCGAGGGGTTGACAAGGATGTTTTGGCCTATGTTTCCGTGACCTTTTTTGACGAAAAATGGAGCGAAAACCTTGGCCAGCATTAGCAAATATCGAGACAGCAATGGCACCAAATGGCGGGTCTACAGCGAACACACAGACAAGCGGACGGGCGAACGAAAGCGCCGGTCAAAGACCTTCCGGGTGTTCAAAGATGCAGTCGCCTATCGAACCGAGGTCGAGCAGCAACAGGTGCAGGGCGTCAACCCGACCCGGACCGCCGTTGCCGCCTATCTGGATGCTTGGGCCGCGAACAAACTTGCGATGGGCGAGGTGCGCCAGAACACGATGGATGGATACCGGGGCAAACTGGAATCGGCCAAGATGGCACTGGGGCACATCGCCTTGGTCGACCTGACTGCGTCGGATGTCGATGCTTGGATGCGCGAGATGCTTTCGGGGCAAAACACGCTGTCCCAAAAACCCCTGTCGCCATCTTCGGTCAAACAGGCCCGGGCCATTCTGTCAGGGGCGCTCGAGGATGCCGTTCGCAAACGCATCCTGCCCTATAACGTGGTTCGCTCGGCCTCTGTGCCCAAGGTCCACAAAAGGCGCAAACCGGCGTGGACCAGTGCCCACGTCCAAGCGTTCTTGGCCGAACTCGACAAGACGCCCTATGGCAACTTCTATCGTTTCATCGGGCTCACAGGTTGTCGGCGCTCGGAGGCCGGGGGCCTGTTGACCTCGAACGTATCCTTCGAGACCCGGCAGGTTTTCATCGAAACAACGCTGATGCGGGTTCTGGGCCAAGGCCAGTCCAAGTGGGTGTTGTCCGAGCCCAAGTCCGAAACCAGCCGCCGGACCCTGCCGATGTCCTCCCCGGTGGAGATGGTGCTGCGCGACCAGATGCGCCGGAACGCGGAAGCCCGGTTGAAGGTCGGCAGTGCTTGGGTGGACACGGGCGGGGTGTTCGTGGAACCCACGGGCGAGTTCATGAACCTCGACACGCTGTCGTCCAAGGCCCGGAACATCCGTCTGGAACTGGGGTTGCCTGCAGCATCGAGCATCCATGGTCTGAGGCACCATTTTGCCCGGGCACTCAACGCGTCGGGGTCGGTGGACCCGCAAACGCTGCGAACGTTGATGGGTCATGCGATGTTCTCCCAGACCCTGGACTATATCGCCCCATCAGACGACCTCGAACGCGATGCAATGGATGTTTTCGGTTCGTTGCTGGACAACCGAGACGTGGGATGAGCGTGGGACGAAATGCTGTTGCATCCGTTGCGTCGGCATATCTCGGGCATGTCGCGAATGTTGCGAGAGCAAACGTCCGTTGGGTTTCGGGGGGTTTCGGGGCATTGCGCCCGTTGTGGTCGTAGCAGCCCAAGCGCCATCATAATCCGCGTGTCGGGGGTTCAAGTCCCTCTTCCGCTACCACTTCCCTGAAATCCTCGAGTTTGGCCTTGGGCCGCGCCTGCTGAGCCAGTCGCGGTTATCATCGACGGCGCCAATGCCCTCATGCCACCCGTCTGCATCAAGCGATTTGGCCAAACGGCCTGTTCCCCTCCAATGATCAACCCCGCAGGTTTGACTTTGGATCGCCGGCCCTATCATATTCAAATCTAGGATAATGACAGCCAAACAGGCACAAACGGGAGGAACAGTGATGAAACGTCTATACCTTGGAGTGGTCTGTGCCCTCAGTCTCGCTTGGCCGGCGGCGGCCCAGGATGAAAAACCAGCTCAAACACTGTTCACCAACGTGCATGTCTTTGATGGCGTGAATGAACAGCGCATCGAGAATGCCAGCGTTCTGATCGAAGGCAACCTGATTAAGGCAGTATCAACCGATGCGATTGATGCCCCCAATGCGGAGGTGATCGATGGCGGCGGTAGGACACTGACACCTGGCTTCATCGAGCTTCACGCACACCTCATGCTCATGGGACCGTCTATCGCTTCCATGGAAACGAACTCAACCTGGGAGGATTTTGGCATCCATGGAACCAGGATGGCCGAGATGTACCTGATGCAAGGATTTACGACTGTAAGAGATGCGGGCGGCGCCAACGGCGGTCTGCGGAGGGCCATCGACGCCGGACAGATCGTCGGTCCACGTCACTATGCGTCAGGCGCGTTCCTCGGGACACGCGGCGGCCACGCTGACTTCGCATCCTTCACTTCGCCGCCGGGCGGGCAGACCAACTTCGGTAATCTGAACATGGCGCAACAGGTCAGCGGTGTCGATGATGTCTACTTGTATGGTCGTAATAACATGCGCATGGGGGCGACACAGCTGAAATTCATGCAGTCGGGTGGGGTGATCTCGGCGTTTGACCCATGGCAGTTGCTCGCCGGCTCCAAGGAAGAAATCGAAGCTGCCGTTCAGGTTGCCAACGAATACGGCACCTATGTCATGGCGCATTCTTACCGCAAGGAAGCAATCATGAACGCCCTTGAGGCCGGTGTAATGTCCATTGAACACGGCTTCTCCTTCGATTGCGAGATTGCCGAGATTATGAACGAGAAAGGGGCTTACATAACGACTAACCTCACGGCTTTTGATCCGGGTTTGTTGGATATCCCATCGGTCAAGAACGAGCCCAAGAGCCTCGCGAAAGCGATATCGGCGTCCGCGACTTTCGCGAACTACATTCCGAATATGAAGGAATGCCCGGTAAAACGCGGATTTCAGACCGATTGCGTGGGATCAGTGGAAGCATGCAACATCCAGATTGCTTATGAAAAACATCTCAATAACGAGTTCTTCGGACCGTACCAGTCGATGGTGACGCTTACGTCAATCGGCGGTGAGGTCGTAGCATTGTCAGGCGATTTTTCGAACCCTTACACGGCTGGCAAGCTCGGTGTGATCGAGGAAGGCGCCTATGCGGATATCCTGCTGATCGACGGCAACCCGCTCGAAGATTTCTCGGTCGTGGGTACAGGCGATCAGTGGTTCGGTGCGGACCCGCGGCCTGACAGCCCCGAGACCATCCGCCTGATCATGAAGGATGGCGTGATCTACAAAAATACGCTCAACTAGGGCCATGATGAGGATTCGCGGTCGGGACCGCCATGACAAGCCCGCCTTTCTGAACTCCGTCCGAACTCTGCTGATTGCGGCGACGCTCAGCTTGGGTACGGGCGCGCCCACTTGGGCCGGCCTCTCGGTTGGTTGGGACGATCTGCCTGACCCGACCGTCCAGACCTTTGAGGACCCCTATCGCGACCTCAGCCCCGAACAATTCGACGACGTCCTGTTCGTCGTTCGGCTTCGTGGCCGGCTGCAGCAGGATGTCGGAACGGACGAGGACCGCCAGAAGTGGCAGGAACTTCTGCACGAGACCGAGGATGCGCTAGCCGCGGGCGGTGTCGACGTGGACTGGCTGTTGGGTCAACGCCAGGTCGTGACCGAACGCAGGGAAAAAGCAGCCACGCTTGGCAACCCCTTGTATGACGGGCAAGAGGTCACGCTGTCCGGTTTCGCCATTCCGGCTCCTGCGGACGCGGACGGGCGATCTGTTGTCTATCTGGTGCCCGAACGGGGCATGTGCAGTCATATGCCGCCGCCGCCGCCGAACCAGATGATCCGTGTGATGCTGGATGCCGACTGGGTTCCCAGCTATGTCCACGAACCCGTCCGCCTGACGGGACGTCTGACGATTTCGCCGACCGATCACCAGATGGTCGTGGTCGACGGGCTGATGCCGATGCGCGCCACGTTCCAATTGGAGGCAGACAAGGTCGAGACGCTCCAGAACCGCACCGACGGGCTGGAGTGGAGCGAGGACGCGACAGATCTTCTTCGGGCCGCGGGGCGGCGCAAAACCGGTGGTCAGGCGGCCTCGGAATGATCCGGCGGATTGCGCTGGTGCTGGCGGCCCTTGTCTGGGCTTCGGGTGCGGTCGCTCAGGGATTGTCAGGTCCCTCGTCGGTGAATGCCGAGCTTGAACCCGGAGACGGCTTGACCGATCCGCAATTCCGGTCGGATTTTCCACGCAATATCGCGCCTGGATGGTTTGCCTGGAAGGATCGTCTGGCCGAAGACGGGTTCCGTTTCAACATTGACTATCTGGCCCTTGGGCAAACGACGGATGCCGACCTGGGCGCCGGTGAAGCCGCCAGCGGAATTGCCCGTTTCTATGGCAGCTGGCAGGCAACCGAACAGGGTTCGTTGACCTTCAAGGTCGAACACCGGCACAGCTATACCGATGTCGCGCCGCAGTCTCTGGGTCTGGACGGAGGCGCGCTTTCGATCACGGGAACCGCCTTCAACGACACCGGTTTGCTGCTGACGAACCTGTTCTGGTCGCAGCGGGCTGCGGACGGGTCGTGGACGCTGCAATTCGGTCAGATCGACGTGACCGACTTCGTCGACATCTATGGCCTTGTCAGTCCCTATAGCGGTTTCCAGAACCTGTCGTTCAACACCAACCCTACGATAAACGCCCCGAACCCCGGGCTGGGTCTTGCCGGGGGCGTACGGCTGGGCAACAATTTCTATGCTGTGGCCAGTGTCGCCGACGCAAATGCCGATCCGTCCGATCCGAACTTCGACGTTTTCAGCGACGGCAACCTCTTCAAATCGCTCGAGCTGGGCTACACGTCGGGCTTTGATCGGATCTATTTCGACAACATCCATCTGACACTTTGGCACGCGGATGCAGCCGATGACGGTAGCCGGGCCGAAGACTATGGCGCGGCCTTCTCCGCCGCGTGGTTCGTGGGCAACCAGTGGATGCCGTTCCTGCGCGCCGGCGCGGCAAAGGGAACGGCGGCGCTGTATGATCGGTCCCTGTCAGCCGGCATCGGGTACTACGGCCGGAACACCGATCTGGCTGGGCTGGGGCTGAACTGGGCCGAAGCCCGTGGCATCGACGGCGATCAGTTCACCCTCGAAGCTTTCTACCGTTTTTCGATTTCGCCCGGCTTGCAGATCACGCCGTCGGTGCAGTTCATCTCGAACCCACTGCTGAACCCCGGCCAGGACAACGTGGCCCTGTTCGGCCTGCGGACAAGGCTCGTGTTCTGACGCTGGCCGGGTCTGCCCACTTGAGGCAATGCAACCCATGGAAGGACACTCGATGAAGCTACTGATGACTGCGGCCGCAACTGTCCTGGCAATCGCCACCCCTCTTCACGCCAGCGAAGAAAGCAAGACCTGGGACGCATCTGACGAAGCCAGACAGTTCGTGCAGGACACGATCATACTGGGCATGCTGGCCAGCCCCTACGGAACCGGCTGGACCGAAGACGAGCAACTGCACACCTACTTCCAACGCGCCCGGGACAACGGCATCACCGGCCATGAAATGACATTGGCCGCCGCTGACATGTCGTTCGACACGTTGCTTGAACAGCACTATCATTTCCGCGCCGCCATGGCGCAGCAGCCCGAGAATTATCTGATCGTGAATGAAACACGCGATATCGAGGCCGCGCATGCTCAGGGCAAGACGGCTGTGATCTGGAACAGCCAAACCGCAACGGTTCTGGATGGCGACCTCAAGAAGATGGCCCTGCTCAAGGACATGGGCATCAAAAGCATGATCCTGGCCTACAACGACATTTTCCGAACCGGTTCAGGGCAGTTGGCAGCTTACAACGGACGGGACATCGGTCTGACCCCATGGGGCAAATCCGTGATCGATGAGATGGTGCGCTTTGGTATCCTGCTGGACCTTAGCCAGACCGGGTCGAAAACAACCAACGACGCGATGGACTACATGGATGAGAACTATCCCGGCGTGCCCTATGTCTACACCCACTCGGTTCCGGCGGGCTCTACGCGAATGAGGCAAACGCCACGCCAAATGGCTGTTATCGAGCCATTCCAGACGACGAGGCACTGCGAGCAGCCAAGTCCGGAGGATACATATCGCCCACATTCACAGAATGGATGATGGACGGGGTATGGCCCGAAGACATCTCACCCAAGCAAGCCGCCGATATGATCGACTATTATGTCCAACTTGTCGGCGTCGACCATGTCGGGATCGCGACGGACGACATGTTTTCAACCGAACTTGTCGTTCAGTTCGCGACCGCGAATGCCAGCATGTATGACGACGGTGGCTACATGATTGACGCGTTCAACAAAGGCGCAACCGGGAATGGTGAATTGGCCAAGATCCTTGCCGCGATAACCGACGATCTGTGGGCGCGGGGCTATTCAAACGAGGACCTCGCCAAAATCTACGGCGGCAACAAAATGCGCGTCTATGCCCAGGTCTGGGAGGGCAAGCCGCCCGAACGGTTTTTGCAGGAAAACCCAGAACGCCTGCGGATGAGGCAGGAGTTCCAGAACCTGTTCCACTCGCGCTAGTCCCCGTCCGGTCGTTGAATCGCTGACAAGGTGCTGACACCGATCTGGGCCATGGCGATGTCCATCTCTTCGGACAGCACCTCCCACAACCGGTGTAAACCGGCCTCGCCGCCCGCCGCGGTGGCGAATTGCAGGATCCGCCCGAAGAACAGGAAATCGGCACCGGCCATCAGCGCCTTGAGCGCATCTTCGCCGGATCGCAGGCCGCTGTCGTAGAACAGCGGATAGTCGTCGCCGACCGCCGCCCGGATCTGCGGCAGGACCGAGATCGGCGCGGGCGCGCTCTCCAACTGGCGGGCGCCGTGGCTCGAGACCTGGATGGCGTCGACTCCGGCAGCCTTCAGTGCAACCGCGTCTTCGACGTGCAGCACGCCCTTGACCACCAGCTTGCCCGGCCACCGGTCGCGCAACCTTGCCAGCGTGTCCCAATCGGCCTTTGCACGGCTTTCGGTGCGGTCGAACTCGAACCCCTCCATCAGGAAATTCGCCATCTGCGGTTTGCCCTTCAGCAAGGTCGAGATCGACCAGCGCGGATGCAGCGCGAAGTCCAGAAACTGCCACGGCCCGATCCGGAACGGCATCCGGAAGCTGTGGCGCAGTTCGCGCGGGCGGCGGCCGACTTCGGGCACGTCAACCGTCAGGATCAGGGTCTTGTAGCCCGCGGCCCTTGCCCGATCGACCAGCTTGAACGTGCCGCTGCCATCGCCGCTGAAATACAGCTGAAACCAGGCATGGCCCCGGGCCTCTTCGATCAGCGCCTCCATCGGTGTCGAGGCCACCGTGGAAACGCCCAGCGGCACCCCGTATTGCGCCGCCAGCCGCGCCAGCATCAGGTCGGCGCCCGGAGCTGACAGGTTGCACATGCCCATTGGCGCGATGCCGAAGGGCCTGTCGGCTGGTTGCCCGAATACGCGGGTTGCCAGTGACCGGCTACTGACATCGCGCAGGATCCGGGGCTGCAGGGTCATGGCGTCCAGCGCCGCGCGGGTGCGCCGGGCCCCAGCCTCGGACCCGGCGGCCCCGTCGATATAGTCGAACACCATCCACGGCAGACGCCGCCGGGCCAACCGGCGGGCATCTTCGGCGCTGTGGATGGCGCTTGCGCCCATCAGGCCTGAACGGCCTTCATGAAGCGGTCGCGGATGACGACCGGGTCCATCGTGATCGGCGGCATCTTGGCGTTTCCGCTTTCACATTTGCTGACGATGATGGTCATCTGGCGGGCGTCCAGCGCCTCTTGCAGCACGCGGCCGGTCTCTTCGGCCTGGCATTCGATCACGCGTTCGCAGCCCGCCGCCTCGGCCATCTTGGCCAGCGAGGTCTTCTGCCCCGCATAGGTCGGCTGATCGCCGGTCGAGCCGTACGAGCCGTTGTCGATGATCAGCAGGATATAGTTGTCGGCCACGTTGTTGGCGATGGTCGGCAGCGTCCCCAGATTGGTCAGGATCGAGCCGTCGCCGTCGATGACGATCACCGGTTTCGGCTGGGCCAACGCCAGCCCCAAACCGATGCTCGAAGCCAGCCCCATCGTGCCCAGCATGTAGAAATTGGTGGGCTGATCGTCGATGGCATGCAGTTCCTGGCTGGGGATGCCGATATTGCACACGACCAGTTGGTCTCGCAGGATCGGGGCGATTTCCTTCAGGATTTCAGAACGGATCATTGGTCGCCATAGCCTCCCCAAAAATTGGCGTCGGTCAGGATCGCGACGGGCTTGTTGCACATGAAAGTGTATTTCAGGATAGCATCCAGCTCGGCCACGTCCTCCTGATGGTGGAAATGGTAGGTCGGGATGTGCAGCTGCGCCAGCAGGGCCTTGGTGTGAACGGCCATCTCGACCTGGCAGGCGATGGGCTCGCGCAGTTCGCCCCGGTACGAGATCAGCATCGGCAGCGGCATCCGGTAATACTGGATCAGCGTCGCCAGCGTGTTGATCGTGACCCCGATCGCGGTGTTCTGCATGATGATCGCGGGGCGCTTGCCGCCCATCCAGGCCCCGGCGCACAGGCCCATGCCTTCGTCCTCTTTGTTCGAGGGGATGTGGTAGATGGAGTCGTGGGCGTCGATCTCGGCGATGACGCCGGCCAATTGCTTGCACGGCACCGTGGTGACGAACGAGATGTCGTTGGCCACAAGATCTTCGGTGATCTTCTTGTCTATGCTCATGTCGAAACTTCTGTTCCTGGGTTGGGGCGCCGAGGGCGCGATGGACGGGTCAGGTTCTGCGGTGGACGTGGACGGCACATTTTGCATGCCGCACCACGCGCGACGCGGTCGAGCCAAGGAAATAATCAGTCAGTCCGGGACGGTGCGAGCCAATGACGATACAGTCGAACACGTGGTCGTTGGCATAGTCGATGATCGTGCGCGCGGTGTGGCCTTTGACCAGTTCGGGCTTTACGTCCGTAAGGCCTTCCAGCTTGTTCATCAGGACTTCGCGGGCGCGGGCAAAGCCATCGGCCACGGCATCTTTGTCCAGATAGACGCTGACCGAGCCCTGCGGCATCTCATAGACATGCAGCGCCACGATCTCGGCGGATCCGCCGCCCAAGGCACGGGCGATCTCGAGCGTTTGGGGCGAAATGCCGTGGTCAAGCGCCATGGGGACAAGAATTTTCTTATACATGGTTACCTCCAGTTCCGGGCAGTCAGGCCCACGGGGACAGCACGATTTTCGGAACCGCGACCTCACCCGAGCGTAACTGGGCAAAGGCCCGGGCGCCATCGGCCAGATCGCGTTCTTCGATCCAGTCCAGAGGGCCCAGAGCGCCGTCAAAGATGGCCTGCGCGGTCTGACGGAAATCCTGCGCGGTATAGGTGTAGGTTCCGATGAAGGTGATCTCTTGCAGGGTCATGCGTCGCACGTCCAGCCCGCCGGCGTCCTCGCCCAGGCCCACATGCGCGATCACTCCGCCGGGTTGGGCCCGTTCCGAGGCCACCGCACGGGTGGCGGCAAAGCCCACGGCGTCGACCACGATCGGAAATTCGCTTTGCGCTTCGGGTGCGACCTTGGCGCAATCCAGCCTTTGCAGGAACTTACGCCGTAGGTCGTTGGGTTCGACGATGGTCACATCCACGACATCCATCGCCCGCAGCGCCAGCGCCGCCGCAAGGCCAATCGCCCCACCCCCGATCACCAGCGCACGACGCTCCATCGCCGGATGCAGCGCCTCGAGCGCGAGGCGCGCGGCGTGCCAGCTGACGGCCAGCGGCTCGGCCAAGGCGGCTTTGGCGAAGGGCACGTGATCCGGCACCTCGACCAGATTATCCCAGGGCATCGAAACATATTGAGCAAAGGCGCCTTCACGCGGGGGCATCGAGATGATCTGACGGTCGGGGCACAGGTTTTCCCGCCCCGCTTGGCAGGCCGGGCACTGCCCGCAATTTACAAGCGGATTGATCGTGACCCGCGTTCCGTCTTTGGGGCCGCCGATCACTGTGCCCGCCGCCTCGTGCCCCAGGATCAAGGGCGCCGGGCGGCGCGCATCATGGCCCAAGTAAGCATGCATGTCGGACCCGCAAATCCCAGCGGCCTCGACCCGGATCAGGTGCTCGCCCGGTTGCGGCGCGGCGTCCGGTACGTCGCGATAGACCAGCTGTTCGACACCTTCATAAACCAGAGCTTTCATTTCGCCGTGAACCCCCCGTCAACCATCAGGATCTGCCCGGTGACATAGTCGGATGCCTGCGAGCACAGAAAAAGGATCGGCCCGTCGATGTCTTCCATACGGCCATTGCGACCGATGCATGTCTGCGCCGCGTTGCGGGCCGCGCGGGCGGGGTCATCGAACACCGCCTGTGTCAGCTCGGTCGGAAAGAAGCCCGGGCCGATGGCGTTGGCGGTGATCCCGTGGGACGACCAGGCCTCGGCCATGGCGCGGGTCAGCTGTGCGATCCCGCCCTTGCTGGCGCCATAGGCGATCCCGCCGGGAAAGGCCCGCGTCGTCTGCAGCGAAGCAAAATTTACGATCCGGCCCCAACCACGCGCCTTCATCACAGGTACCATGGCCTGGCTGAGGAAGAACGGCGCACCGAGGTTCAGGCCCAGTGTCGCATCCCAGCCTTCGGGCGTAACGTCATCGGCGACCTGTCGCGTGTTCACCCCGGCGGCATGAACCACGATATCCGGCGCGCCGAAAGGGGCCGAGATTTGTTCGACCAGCCTTGGCAGGCCGTCCCGGTCGGCCACGTCACCTGCGACCACCGCAGCGCTTGCACCGATCCTGGCCTGCAACTCGGCCAGTGCCTCGGCCCGGCGGGCAACGCCCACCACCGTCGCGCCTGCAGCCGCCAGCACCTGCGCAACGCGCCGGCCCAGCCCCGAACTGGCGCCCGTGACGCAGGCCACCCGGCCGGTCAGATCGAACAGGTCGAGGGGGTCATTCATCTGCGGTCAGGTCAAAATTTTCGTCCGGGAAATACTTGGCCAGACGCACATCGGCCGCGCGGGCGTGGCCCTCCATCCCTTCCAGACGCGAAATCCGCGCAGTCGCCTCGGCGATGGGTTTCGAACCCTCGCGCGTCGCCCGCTGCCAAGTGACGATCTTCATGTATTTGTGCACGCTCAGCCCGCCGGTATAGCTGGCCGCGCCCGATGTGGGCAGGACGTGGTTCGTACCGGTGGCCTTGTCGCCATAGGACACGGTCGTTTCTTCGCCCAAGAACAACGATCCATAACAGGTCAGTCGATCCAGCCACCAATCCAGATCCGCGGCCTGCACGGTCAGATGCTCGGGGGCGTAATCGTCGGAACACGCGGCCATCTCTTCGCGGTCCGCGCACAGGATCACCTCGGCATAGTCGCGCCAGGCGGCGGCGGCGTTGTCGCGGTTCAGCTCGGGCAGATCGGCGATCAGGGTCGGAACCAGCTCCATCACCCGCGTCGCCAGATCGCGGTCATCGGTCACCAGCCAGACGGGCGAGTTGTAGCCATGCTCGGCCTGACTGACCAGGTCGGTGGCCACGACGAAGGGGTCGGCCGTGGAATCCGCCAGAATCAGGCTGTCGGTCGGGCCCGCGATCATGTCGATGCCGACCTTGCCGTACAGAATGCGCTTGGCCTCGGCCACGAACTGGTTGCCCGGCCCCACAAGGATGTTGGCGCGCGGCAGCCCGAACAAGCCATAGGTCATGGCGGCCACGCCTTGCACGCCCCCCATGGCCAGGATGCTGTCAGCGCCACTGATATGGGCGGCGTAGACTATCGCCGGGGCCACGCCCTCGCCCGGGCGGGGCGGTGAACAGGCGGTGATGTGACGGCACCCCGCCACTTTGGCGGTGGTCACGGTCATGATGGCGCTGGCGATGTGGCTATACCGCCCGCCGGGCACATAGCAGCCCGCCGCATCGACCGGGATGGCCTTTTGCCCCGCGATGAAGCCCGGCACGATTTCCAGCTGCACATCCGACACGGTGGCCTTCTGCGCCTCGGCAAAGCGGCGCACGTTGTCCTGGGCAAAGCGGATGTCGGCCTTGAGCTTTTCCGGCACCCGGGCGCAGGCGGCGTCGATTTCCGCGGGGGTCATCAGCACGTTGCCCTCGAACTTGTCGAACTTGGCCGCGTATTCCAGCGCCTTGGCGTCTCCGCCGGCCTCGATGTCGGCCAGAATGGTCTTGACCGTGTCATGCACCTCGGACGCGTGGGATTGTGCGGTCAGGGTGGCCTTCTTGAGGTATTCACGCGACATGTTCAGAAGATCCTATTGGTAGATTTCAGGAAGCAAAGTGGTCGACAGCGCCGGAACGTAGGCGATCAGGATGACGACGATCAGCATGGTCAGCACGAAGGGCACGGCGCGGGCCGCGATCTTGAGGATGGATTCACCCGTGATCCCCGAAACCACGAACAGGTTCAGCCCCAGTGGCGGCGTGATGAAGCCAACGCCCAAGGCGGTGATCATCATGATGCAGAACTGGATCTCGTTCATGCCGATATTGTCCGCCAGCGGTTTCAGGATCGGGGCCAGGATGACGATATTCGGTGTCGTCTCCATGACGCAACCGGCCGCGATCAGAATGCCGATCATCAGCAGGATCAGCAGGAACGGATCCTCGGTCAGCGAGGTCACCGAGGCCACGAAGCCCTGCGGCACGCCCATGATCGCCAGCGCCTCGGCCAGCGGGGCCGAGAAGGCGATGATGGGCAGGATCACCCCGTTTACCTTGGCCGAGCTGACCAGCATCGACGGGAAGTCGGCCAGCGTCAGCGTGCGCAGGATGAACCCCATGATGATGGTGACGACAACGGCGGTCGCGCCGGCCTCGGTCGGGGTCAGGCGACCCGAAAAGATACCGTAGAAGATGATGCCCGGCACGATGAAGGCGTACCAGCCCGATTTCAGGGCCTTGCCCAGATTGGCCAGCCATTCGCCCATGGTCATCATCCCGCCGCCCTCATAGGCATAGAGGCGGTTCATGATGATGTTGGTCACGAGGATCGAGATCAGGATCGCGAGCCCCGGGATCAGAGCGGCCAGAAACAGGGTCGAGGCCGAGATACCCAGCACGAGCCCGATGATGATATAGGCAATCGAGGGCGGGATCAGAATGCCGGTACAGGCCCCCGCCGCCACCAGCGCACAGGCATAGGGTCGCGGATAGCCGCTTTCGACCAGTCGGTTGATCGTCATCCGACCCACCGCCGCCGCTCCTGCCGCGTCGGACCCCGAAATGGCCGCGAACATGCCGCAAACCAGAACCGTGGCCGAGCCGAACCCGCCCTTGGCAAAACAGGTCAGCGCCTCGGCCACGTCCAGAAACTTGCGCGACAGCCCGGTTCGCACCAGCACGTCACCGGTCAGGATGAACAGCGGCACCGCGGTCAGGGCAAAGGCGTCGATGCCGGTGAACAGGCTTTCGCCCACAAGGCTCAGCGGCAGGTCGCCCGACATGATCAGCATCACGATCGCGGCCGAGCCGATTGCGGCCCAGACCGGCACCGCCAGCGCGATCAGGCCGACGAACAGGATCACGGGCAGGTAGAAATCCCAGCCCAGTTCGACCGTTTGATTGAGAGAACTCCACAGCATCCGGTTTCTCCTCAGTCAAACAGCTTGTCGCCTTCGAAGACGGGCGTGCCGTCACGAAGACTTTTGATATCGTTGATCAACGATTGGATCAGACGCCAGATCATCAGGGCAAAGCCCGTGGGCACCGCCATCAGGAACCAAACCTTCGATACCCGCAGCCCGTCAGTGACCGACCCGAACTTGGCCGAGACATGCACCGCCTCGTAGGACCAGTAGAGCGCGATCACCGCCACCGCGAACATCACCAGATCACCGAAGATATACAGCACCGCCTTGGGCCGGGGGCCGAGGTAATGCATGATGACGTCGATCCGGATATGGGCGCGTTCCTTGACCGCCGCGGCCGCGCCGATCCAGGCCAGATAGATGAAGGAATAGCGGACGATCTCTTCGCCCCAGATCGAGGAATAGGCGAAGATCTCGCGCCGCAGCACCTCGATTGCCATCGTGATGACCAGCATCACGTAGAACACCAGCAGCAGCCAGCGTTCGGCGTTGCGGTCTATGGTTTTGAATAAGGACATCGCTTCCCTCGGCAAGGCTGGGGGGATGGGCCTGAAGGATCAGGCCGCGCAGGTCTGGAAAGGGCGGGCGCGCGTCCGGCGCCCGCCCGGTCCGCATCAGGCGTCGTGGACGTAATATTTGCCTTGGGTGCCAGCCGCCTCGACCAGCTTTTCGAAGGCATCCATCGACCCGGCCAGCTCGGTCTTGAAGGGGTCCCATTCCGAGCGCTGATAACCGCCGGCCTCCTGCCACTCGGCCAGTTGGTCGTCAGACAGCGAGTGGAACTGAACCCCGGCCTTGTTCAACTCGGCCATGGCATAGGCGCGGGCCGAGGGGACCTTGGCAAGGTTCTGGTGGCTGGTCATCTCCGAGCCCCACATGATGCCCTCTTGCACATCGGCCGGCATCGAGTTGAACCATTCCAGGTTGCAGGAATAGACCTGGCTGTCCGGCACCGCCTGGGTGAAGGTGACGTGAGACAGAATGTCCTTGAAGCCAAACACATAGAGCGCGCCGACCGACGGGTCGAGCGCATCCGCCACGCCCTGCTTGATGGCCG
Source organism: Ruegeria arenilitoris (assembly GCF_013032855.1). Taxonomy (GTDB): domain Bacteria; phylum Pseudomonadota; class Alphaproteobacteria; order Rhodobacterales; family Rhodobacteraceae; genus Ruegeria; species Ruegeria arenilitoris. The sequence goes on along the minus strand of NZ_WQDA01000001.1, from coordinate 716,957 downwards.
AGGGGGTCTCGCCCCAGGCAACAGGCGTCGGGTTGGCGCCGGCCATGCGGTAGTATTGCTGCAGCATCTTGGACCCGGGCACGCGGAATTTCACACCGCTCATGTCCGAGGGGGTAATGATGGCATTTCCGCCCTGGCGCACGGCCACGACGCGCGGGTCGATCACGACATAGAACAGCGCCTTGAAGCCTGCGGCCTCGACCTTGGGGTGCACTTCGTTCTTCCAGGTGTCGGAATGCACCAGGTTGGTGAACCGTTGGTTCGAGCCGCACAGATAAGGCATGTTGATCAGGTCCACGGTCGAAGCGAAGGGTGCGAAGTTCGACAGCGAATGCTGCGCGGCCTGGATGGTTCCACCCTGCACCTTCTGCACCAATGCGCCGCCCGCGCCCAGCTGCCCGCCCGGGGCCAGCTTGACATAGACCTTGCCGTTGGTTGCGTTCTGGATGTTTTCCTTCAGGTCCAGCTGCATGATCGGATAGCTGCGCGAGGCGCCCAGCACATAGGCCGTAGCGACCGTCATCACATGCTCGGCAGCTTGTTCGCGTTCCTTTTCCTCCTTCGCGGTCTGCGCCGCGGCCTCGGATGACCACAACACGCCGCTTGCGCCCGCCACCAGTGCGGCCGTGAACGCGCCACTGGCGCTGAGTTTCAGGAAATTGCGGCGTTCAGCTGACGCCAGTTCCATTTGATCTTTGTTCATTGATTGCCCTCCCATTGGAAAAATTCAGCCGCCGTTCTCCTCGCGTTCGGCCTCTTTTTTCAGAATTGCGACAACGAACAGGATCGACGCCGCGAACAGAACCAGCATCTCGCCCACGTCCCCAAGAAACGCGCGGCCTGCAAACGCACCCAGCGCCACGTTCGCGAAATAGACGACGAAGACGATGGCGGATGCGGCAAGAAACATGTTCGGGACTCCGGCTAGAATCGGCACTGATGCCATTTGTAAGCGCTTACATGGAAAATGCAAGCGCTTACATTTCAACTTTCATTGCCAATCCGATCCGGTTAGAATTGCGAAGAGCAAAGATTAGGTTTGGAAATGTCGAAGCTGAAGCCCGCCCCGACACTGGATGACGTTGCCAGAAAGGCGGGCGTTTCCACGGCTACGGTCTCGCGTTGCCTCAACACGCCGGATCGAGTTGTCGAAGCGACCCGCAAACGCGTGCAGTCGGCGATCAAGGCCTTGGGCTATACACCGAATTTCGCGGCTCGGGTCATGGCGGCCAAGCGCACGTTTACCATCGGCGCGATCATCCCGACGATGGAGAACGCCATCTTTGCCCGCGGCTTGCAGGCCTTTCAGGAAGAGCTGCACCAACATGGCTATACGCTGCTGGTATCCAGTTCGGCCTACAAACCGGCAACCGAAGAAGAGCAGATCCGTACTCTGGTCGCCCGCGGCGCCGATGGCCTGCTGCTGATCGGACACGACCGGGCGTCGCGCATCTACGAATTTCTTGAACACCGTGAAATTCCGGCGCTGGTCGCGTGGTCATTTTCCCCGGACGGGCGCCTGCCCTCCATCGGCTTCGACAACCGTGCGGCCATGTACGAGCTGGCGAAAAGGGTCATCGACCTCGGGCACAGACGGCTTGCGGTGATATCGGGCATCACCCACGGCAACGACCGCGCGCGCCTTCGATTGGACGGGGTGCGCGACGCTGTTCGGCAGCAAGGGCTTGACCCGCAGGTGCTTCAGGTCATCGAGACCCCGTACGAGATCGAAAACGGCGCTGAAGCCTTCGCGCGTCTCATGCCGCAGGACACGCCGCCGACGGCCGTCATGTGCGGTAACGATGTCCTGGCCGCCGGCGCTTTGCTCAGGGCTCAGGACATGGGGCTGAAAGTGCCGCAGGATGTCTCGATCACCGGGTTCGATGACATCGAACTGGCTCGGATCCTGCGCCCGGCTTTGACGACCGTGCATGTGCCGCATCGGGAAATGGGCGGAAAAGCCGCCAAGGCATTGATCGAAATGGTTGAAAAAAGGGCCCCGGCGGCCGGTGAACACTTGTTCACGCACATCGTTGAACGACAGTCCCTGGGTCCGGCCAACTCGGCGTGATCCGTGTGCCCAGGTCAGGCGGCCTGATCTTCCATCGTCCGGAAATCACCCTTCAGCCACAAATGCCGCTTGCACATCGGTTCGGTAAAATACTGCCGGATCAAGCTGCTGAGGGCCTTGTGGATCAGTTTAGAAGTGGTGTCCGGATAGACCTCGGTCGTGAACAGAGAAACGATCCTGACAAAGTTCCGACCCGGAAAAGGCGTTGCCCGAACCGAGTCATGATAGCGATGCGCCCGGTGGAAACACCCGGCCGTGGTGATCGCCCATCCGCTGCCTTCGGCGACCAGCCCCATGATCGACTGGTTGCATTCCAGCTCGAACCGGTTGGGCAGGTTGTACTTGTTGCGCGTCAGCTGGATCTCGATCTGCTTGCCGATCGTGTAGTCTCGCGAATACCGCAGCAGCGGCAGGTCGGAATGGGGCGAGAACAGATCCTGCACCTCGCCTTTGAACTTTTCGGGCACGATCACGATGAACGGATCTCGCATCAAAGGATACTCGATCAGCCCCTGTGTGCCGCCCGGCGGTCGGGTCGCCACGCCCGCGTCCAGCTTGTGCTCCTGCAATTTCTCGATGATCTCGTGGCTGGGCCGTGTGAAATGCCGGAAATTGCAGCGCGGCAGCGCATGGGCCAGGAACCGGATCAGTTCAGGCGCGATCTGGTTGTCGAAATCATCCACCAGGGCCAGCCGCAGATCGGTGGCGTGGCGCCAGTTGCCGGACCGGATCTCGGCCTCGCCCCGCTTCAACACGGTCAGGCCATCCCGTACATAACGCGAAAATACCTCGCCAGCCGGTGTCAGGCTCATCGGACGACGACCGTGATCCACCAATGCGATGCCAAGGGCGTCTTCCAGGCTGCGAAGATGGTTGGAAACAGTGCTGATCGACAAACCCGTTTCCGAGGCCACCTGCTGGATCGAACCGGACTTGGCGATCAGGCGGAACACTTCCAACCAGCGCAGGCTCAGTGTTTTGGACACGGGGCAAAACCCTCCCGCAATTTCGATTTCATCGAAACTAGCGAAACAGAGTTTTTGCTTTCGGGCAATGGTGAATGTTGGTCACACCCATTAGCTGCGCATGCGGGTGAACTCGGGATCGTAGGGGCAGGCAGGGATCACCCGCGCCGGAACCCTGTCGCCGCACAGGTCCAGCATCATCTCGCTGCCCTCAGCTGACAGTTGCGGCTCGACAAAGGCATGCGCCAGGTTCAGCCCGGTGCGATGCCCCCAGTCGCCCGAAGTCACCGTTCCCACCAACCGATCCTCGGCCATCAGCGACGCACCCGGATGCGCAGGCGCGTGCGCGGCCTGCACTTGCAGGGCAACCAGCTTGCGCGACGGCCCTTTGGCCTGCCGTTCGATCAGCGCCGCGCGCCCGATGAACTCCGCTTTGTCCAGCTGGACAAAGCGGTCCAGCCCGGTTTCGAACGGGTCATATTCGGTGATCAGATCGGCCTTCCAATGCAGGAAAGTCTTCTCCATCCGCATCGACTCGACCGCCCGCGCGCCGAACAGTTGCAGGCCAAAGGCCTGTCCAGCCTGTCGCAGCGCAAGGTAGGCCGCATAGAGCGAGGCATTGGGCACATGGATCTCATAGGCCAACTCGCCCGAGAAACTGACGCCCATCACGGTGGCGGGCGCAATCCCGACAAAGCACTCGCGTACGCTGAGCCACGGGAAGGCGTCCCGCGACCAATCCCCGCGCGAACAGGCCGACAGCACGTCACGCGCCCGTGGTCCGGCCAGAACCAGGATGGTCTGGTCGTTGGTCAGGCTGCGCAGGTGCACGTCCTCGTCGGGGGCGATGTGCCGGGACAGCCAATCCATGTCATGCAGTTCGGCCGCTGCGGCCGAGCCGTACCAAACCCGATCCGGCCCCCGGTCACTGGCGGGCAGATTGGCAATGGTCGCCTCGGCCTTGACCATGCCCTTGTGATTCAGAAGATAGGCCAACCCCACCCGACCCGGGCGACGGGGCAGCGCGCCGCAGACCATCCTGTCGAGGAACGCATGCCGGTCGGTACCGGTGATCTCGATCCGGTTGAACCCGTTCACCTCGGCCAGCCCGGCATTCTGCTGCACATTGGCAACCTCGGCGGCGATCACGTCGAATGTTTCGTCAAAATCGAAACTGAGTGTCGGCGTGAAATCGGGCGCGGGCTTGATGTACTCGACCCGTTCCCAACCGTTCACCACGGTAAATTCCGCGCCCTCGGCGGCCAGAACCGGGGTTAGAGGTGTTGTCTTGGCGGGCCGCCCGGCGGGGCGGTGTTCGTGCGGAAAGTGAAAGCGGAACTCGTTCTGGTAGTCCTCGATCGCCTTCAGCGCGGTCAGTTCGACATTGGCATGCCCGGCGAACCGGCGCGGGTCGAGGCACCAGGTGTCATAACAGGCCTCGCCATGCACGATCTGCTGGGCCAGAAGCCAGCCGTGGCCGCCCCCCTCGCCCAGCCCGGCCCGCAGCCCGATGATGCAGAATGCGTTGCGTTTGCCGGGGATCGGCCCGACCAGAGGCGCGCCGTCGATCGTATAGGTGATCGGGCCGTTGACGACCGTGTGGATCCCGGCCTCCATCAGGGCGGGCATTCGGGCAAACGCGCCTTCCAGAACATCGGTCACCCGGTCCAGATCGTCCGGGCACAGCGCGTTGACGAAATTCGGGTCGATCCCGTCCATGCCCCAGGTCTTGCAGTCCTGTTCGTAGAAGCCCAACAGCAGCCCGTTCTTTTCCTGCCGGCAATAATAGTCGCTGATCGGGCAGCGCAGCAGCGGCATGCGGTGGCCGGCATCGCGGATCGCGGGGATTTCCTCGGTCAGGAAATACTGGTGCTCCATTGAGGCCACGGGATGGTGCACGCCCATCATCGCGCCCACCTCGTTCACACGGTAACCGCAAGCGTTCACCACGATGTCACAGTCGATGTCGCCGTGCTCGGTTTGAACGGTCCAGGTGTCGTCCTTGTGCTGGGTCAGGGCCGTGACCGGCGTGTTGCGATAGACTTCGGCCCCGGCCTTGCGCGCCCGCCGCGCCAGCGCCTGGCACAGCTGGGCGGGGTCGATGTCACCGTCCAGCGGATCCCACAACCCGCCCAACAGATTGTCGGTGGAGATCAGCGGGTGGCGACGGGCGCATTCCTGGGCGTCGATCACCTCGAAATGCACGTCCATCCCCCGCGCCATCGACGCGAAATGGCGATAGCCCTGCATCTGCGCTTCGGTATTGGCCAACCGGATGCCACCGTCGCCATGATGGTAGTTGATCGGATAGTCCGGGTCCTCGGCCAGTTCCTTGTACAGGCGGATCGAATGCGACTTGAGCCCCACCATCGTCTGGTTCATTCCGAAATTCGTCACCTGCGCGGCAGAATGCCATGTGGTGCCGGATGTCAGCTCGTTGCGCTCCACCAGAACCACGTCGCTCCAGCCTTCCTGCGTCAGGTGATACAGGGTTGAACAGCCGGCGATTCCGCCGCCGATCACCACGACCTTGGTGCGCGATTTCATGGGTGTGCTCCTTCTGACGTTCCCCGAACCCTGCCGAACGGCGCAGCGGGCGGGCAATGGCGCAGTCACCGGTCCCGTAAAATCGAAACGGGGATTGAGATTTCTCAAAACGGCATTTCCGCTTTGGCCGCACCCCGCGTTGCCGCGTACCCTGCGGGGCAGGATCGGATCAGGAGCCTTCGGAGATGCCAGAAAAGGGCAAACGCGGCGGGCGGCGCGCCAGGCTGGCGCAACGGGCGGCCAAACCTGCCTTTGACCCCTGCCCGCCCGGCCAGATCGGCGGCCAGTACAAACCCCTGACCCAGCCCGAGATCGCGGCGATCCACGACACCGCCCTGCGCCTGCTGGAAACGCTGGGCATGGGCGAAGTGCCCGACCGTCTGGCACAAGACCTGATCGCCGCCGGCGCGCGGCCCGGTCCGCCGGGACGGCTGGTCTTTCCCCGCACGATGGTCGAAGGCGCGGTCCGGCAGGCCGCCAAACGGTTTACCCTGCACGGGCGCGACCCGGCCCGGTCGATCGAGGTGGGCGGCGACCGCGTGCATTTAGGCACCGGCGGAGCGGCGGTCCAGACGCTGGACCTGGACAGCGGGCTCTATCGCCCGTCGACCCTGGCTGACCTGCATGACTTCACCCGCCTTCAGGACACGCTGGCCAATGTCAGCTGGTTCACCCGATGCTGCGTCGCCACCGACGTGCCGGACAATTTCGATCTGGACGTGAATACAGCGTATGCGCTGATCCGGAATACCACCAAACCGGTGGCAACCTCGTTCACGCTGGCTGAACATGTCGCGCCCATCGTGCGGATGCTGGATATCGCCGCCGGAGGCCAGGGCGCCTTTGCGGAACGCCCGTTTCTGAAGGCGCATATCAGCCCGGTGATCTCGCCCTTGCGATACGGCGAAGATGCGGTCGACGTGGTCTATGAATGCATCGCGCACAACATCCCGATGTCCTGCATCACCGCAGCGCAGGCCGGGGCGACCGCGCCCGCAACCATGGCCGGGTTTCTGGCCCAGTCGCTGGCCGAAACCCTGGCCAGCCTGGTCATGGTCAACGCGATCCGGCCGGGCTTTCCCATGGTGTTTTCCAACTGGCCCTTCATCATCGATCTGCGCACCGGCGCGTTTTCGGGCGGCAGTGGCGAAACCGCCGTGCTGAACGCGGCCTCGGCCCAGATTACCAACTGGTTGGGGCTGCCCTCGGGCGTGGCCTGTTCGATGACCGATGCCAAGGCCATCGACGCGCAATACGGCGCCGAAAAGGGCATCACCTCGCTGGCCGCCGCGCTGGCCGGGGGCAACCTGATCTACGAAAGCTCGGGCATGACGGCCTCGCTGCTGGGGGTCAGTTTCGAGGGGTTCGTTCTGGATGACGAGATGCATTCGCACACCTATCGCGCCCTGCGCGGGATCGAGGTGACCGAAGAAAACCTGGGCTTTGACGCGATCTGCCAGTCGGTTCTGGGCGAGGGCCATTTCTTGGGCAGCGCCCACACCCATGCAGCGATGGAGCGCGACTATTTCTACCCCGCCCTTGCCGACCGGGCCGAGCCGCGCAGTTGGCAGGACAGCGGCGCGCGCGATGCGTGGTCCACCGCCCGCGACCGGGCGCGTGAAATCCTGCGCACGCATCAGCCGCAATACCTCAGCCCCGAACAAGAGGCCGAAATACGCGCCAATTTCCGGATTCTGTACTGATCCGACGTTGCAGTGTCGCGGACCGGGTGTTTTTGACGCGGGCTTGGCGCTAGGCTCGGGCAAACGACGACACAGGGGGCCCCATGGCAAATGCGTTCTTTCAACCCGTCTCGGCGATGGAGCTGGCGCGCTTCGCCGGTGTCCCCACCTTCATGCGTCTGCCGGCCCTGACGGCGAACGATGACCGCATGGATCTGGTCGAGCTTGGGCTGGTCGGCATCCCCTGGGACGGGGGCACCACAAACCGGCCCGGCGCGCGGCATGGGCCGCGGCAGTTGCGCGACCAGTCCACCATGATCCGCGCCATGAACCCGGTGACCGGTGTTGCCCCGTTCGAGTTGGTCAACTGTGCCGACCTGGGCGACGTGCCGCCCAACCCGGTGGATATCGAAGATACGCTGGACCGCGTCACCCGCTTCTACACCGACCTGACGCTGCGCGGCATCGTGCCCCTGACGGCGGGCGGCGATCACCTGACCACCCTGCCCGTCCTGCGGGCGCTGGCCAGCGACGGCCCTCTGGGGCTGATCCAGTTCGACAGCCATACCGACCTGTTCGACAGCTATTTCGGCGGGTACAAATACACCCATGGCACCCCGTTCCGCCGCGCGGTCGAAGAAGGGCTGGTCGATCCCGAACGCTTCGTGCAGGTGGGCATTCGCGGCACCGCCTACAACACCGAGGATATCGAATGGGGCGAGGCGCAGGGCATCCGCATCATCCGCATCGAAGAGCTGTTCGACCGCGGCATCGACGATGTCATGACCGAGGTCCGCTCCATCGTCGGCGACGCGCCCTGCTATTGCACCTATGACATCGATTTCGTGGACCCCACCCATGCCCCCGGCACCGGAACGCCAGAGATCGGCGGCCCCAACAGCTTTCAGGCCCAGCAGGTCATTCGCAAGCTGGAAGGTCTGAACCTTGTGGGCGCGGATCTGGTCGAGGTCTCGCCGCCCTTTGACCCGGCGGGCGGCACCGCGTGGCTGGGCATTTCGCTGATGTTCGAGCTGCTGTGCGTGCTGGCCCAGGCGATCGACGCGCAGCGCTAGGCCCGCGCGACGTTCTCGGCGATCATCGAGATCATCTCGAACATCACCGCCGCCGCCGTCAGCGCGGTGATGTTGTTCGGGCTGTCCTTGGTCGGCATCATGCAGACCACATCGCCGCCGACGATGTTGAGCCCCCGTGCGGCATGCAGGATGCCCACGGCCTCGTCGATGTCAAAACCCTTCTCGCCGGGTTCCAGGTTCGACACGCCCGGGGCAATGGTTGGATCAAGGCAGTCGAGATCGAAGGTGATGTAGACCGGCCGGTCGCCCAGAACCTCGCGCGTTTGGGCCACCACATCGGCCAAGCCACGCTGGCGGAACTCGCGCATGGTGACGATGTTGTAGCCATAGTCATAAGAAGGCTGCAGCCAGTCCAGGCTGCGCGGATGGCCCCGCAACCCGATCTGCATCGACCGGGCCGGGTCCACCTGCCCCTGATCGGCCAGGTAAGCCCCCCAATGCGCGGCCGACTTTTTGGCCCCCAGGAAATGATCGACCTTGGTGAACACATCCGTGTGCGCGTCCAGATGCAGAAAGCTGACCGGTTGCCCGCCCGCCAGTTCGCCTCGGCCCAACGCCTGCACGATCCCGCCCGTGATCGAGTGATCGCCACCGATCGACACGGGCCGCGCACCGGCCGCGTCTATGTCACGGTAGAAGGCGGTGATGCGCTCGATGCAGTCTTCGTTGTCGTTGGCGCGCGGAAACGGTACGTCGCCCACATCGGCGATGCGCGCGCTCGACCACGGGTCGATCTGGAACAGCGAATGCACCCGGCGCTGCACGGCCGAGACATGACGCAGCGCACGCGGGCCCAGATGCTGGTCGCGCTCGGTGGTGCCGTTGCCGGCGGAATGCGGCACGCCCACAAGGGCGATATCCTGGTCCTGCGGCCCCACATGGGGGCACCGGAACAGCGTGGGCACGCCCCACCAGTAAAGGTTGTCCATCATGGATTGTTCGTAGCGGTCCGCCATCATATCTCCCCGCCCTGAAATGAAACCGCCCCCACGGGTATTCCGGGGGGGCGGCTGTCGAGTCAGATCTTTTCGTCTTCGCGTCGAAAGGCGCCCTGAACGATGCGGTCCATGACCATGGCCAGGAACAGGATCGCAAAGCCGCCCAGCAGGCCCGGGCCCTTGGCCGCGTATTGCAGCGCCTCAAGGATTTCCTTGCCCAAGCCTCCGCCACCGATCAGCGAGATGATCACGACCATCGACAGGCACATCAGGATGGTCTGGTTCACGCCGGTCATGATCGACGGCAGCGCCAGCGGGATTTCCACGTCCTTCAGCAACTGCCATTTCGAGGCGCCAAAGGCCACGGCGGCCTCTTTGATGCTTTCCGGCACCCCGCGCATGCCCAGCGCCGTCAGGCGGATCACCGGCGGCATACCGAAGATGATTGTAGCCAGGATGCCCGGCGGGTTGCCGGTGCCAAAGAAGGCGATGATCGGGATCAGGTAGACGAAGGCCGGCAGGGTTTGCATCAGGTCCAGCACCGGCTCGGCCGCGCGATAGGCGCGTTTGGATTTGCCGAACCAGATGCCCAGCGGAATGCCGAAGGTGACGCACAGCAGCACGGCCGCGCCCACCAGTGCCACCGTCTCCATCGCCACGTCCCAATAGCCCAGCAGCGCGATATAGGCCAGCGACGCGGCGGTGAAGATCGCCACGCGCGGACCCGCTGCGCGCCACGCGGTCACGCAGATCACCAGCATGACCACGGGCCAGGGCGACCCGATCAGGGCCACGGTCAGCCCGTCCAGAACCGAGCGTACACCGGCAACGATCCCGTCGAAAATGTCTCCGCCCGCGGCGGCGGCGGCGTCGATCCGGGCCTCCATCCAGCTGGCCACGACCGAGAACAGTGTTCCCTGATCAGGCCCGAGTATCATCTCGGACACTTGTTTTTCGGGGAAGGCATCCAGCAGCGGAAGCGAGGCATTCACTGTGAACTTGTAAACGATCAGCGGTCCGATCGCAGCGATCAGAACTGCCCCCAGAACCGTGTTCCGAGTCGAGCGGCCGCTTTCGGTGTTGTCGGGGTTGATCCGCCAGTTCGAGTACTGCTTTTCGTACACCCGGTCAGCGTAGAACCCCTGAACCAGCTTGAATACCAGCAGCATCAGTAGACCGGTGACCATGATCCCAAGGGCTTCGGACTGTGCCAGCTGCGCTTTCTCAAGGCTGCTGTCTGCCGCTTTCTGGATATTCGCGGCCAGTTTGTTGAACCGGTCTATGTCTGCCTTCTCGGTTGCATCCGCCGCGCGGGCCAGCAGCTCGTTTGCGCGTTCCTGCTGACGGGCCGCGCGTTCGGCCAGATCGGCCCCCGGGTTGCCCCAGGCTCCCCGCCCGATCTGCACCCAAGCGATGATCTCAAGGATCAGGAAGGTCCAGAACATCCCCCAGATCGCCCGCGAGGCGGACCAGAACGGCCCCAGCACCGCCGCCCACAGGTTGAACGTGTTCGGGATCGGACTGGTTGCATCGTGGATCTTGTGAAAGGCGTTGACGTAGTAGTCACCGTTGGGGCCTGCGAATTCGTGGATCGACCGATCCAGCGCCTCGCGGTCCACCTCGATGTCGGAGGCGGCCGTGACTTTCAATTCCGTGGTTGCATCAGTCATTTTTGCCCCCCTGAATTCCGCGCAACAGGCGTGGTTTGGTCACGACGCCGACATCCTGACCGCCATCGGTAATCACCACCGGAAGCTCGGTGTTCACGGCCAGATCGATCAGCTGGTCGAGGTCTGCGCCCTCATCGGCGCGCGGCGCACCATCCAGCGGGCCGGAATAACTCTCCAACGGCTCCATGATCGAATGTGCCTTGACCAGTTTGAGTTTGGATATGCCCTGCACGAACTCGCGCACATAGTCGTCGGCCGGGTTCATCACGATGTCCTCGGGCGTGCCGATCTGGACGATCACACCGTCCTTCATGATGGCGATGCGGTGGCCGATGCGAATGGCCTCGTCCAGGTCATGGGTGATGAACAGCGTGGTCTTCTTCAGCTGCGCAACCAGAGCCTTGAACTGGTCCTGCAACTGCAGCCGGATCAGCGGATCCAGCGCCGAGAAGGGTTCGTCCATCAACAGGATTTCCGGGTCCGAAGCCAGCGCGCGCGCAATGCCCACGCGCTGCTGCATCCCGCCCGACAGTTCCTTGGGCAACCGGTCCTCGTACCCGGTCAGGTCCACCAGACCCAGCGCATGATCGGAGACCGCCCAGCGCTTGGATTTCGAGACTTTGCGGATCTCAAGCGGATAGGCCACGTTGTCGCGCACGGAACGGTGCGGCATCAGCGCCATGTGCTGGAATACCATTCCGATCTGCTGCGCGCGGATGCGGCGCAGCTCGGACTCGGAGATCTTGGACACGTCCTGCCCCATGATCTCGATCTTTCCGGCCGTGGGCTCGATCAGGCGATTGACATGGCGCACAAGGGTCGACTTGCCTGAACCCGACAGGCCCATGATGCAAAAAATCTCGCCACGCGGCACTTCGAACGTGGCGCCTTGAACACCCACCACGCAATTGAATCTTTCAAGAACTTCAGGTTTTCCAATACCTTCATTCCGGACCGCAGCCATGGCTTCTTCGGCCCGTGCGCCGAAAATTTTCCAGACATTTTCAAGTTTTACGACAGGTTCGTCCATTTGCCCCTCATCTACGGGGTTGCATCCCGGCAAACAGGCAAAGGGCCGCCGCGATCAGTCGCGACGGCCCCATGCGTTTGTGATTTAGTTCGTTAGCCAGCCGATAACGGTGTCTTCGTTTTCAGCCACCCACTGGCGGGCGAAATCGGCTGCTTCGATGTTGTCCACAGCCAGCGCCTTGCCCATCGCGCTCAGATCATCACCCTGCATCTGGTAGTTGCGGAACAGGGCCGCGACCTCGGGGTGATTTTCCTCAAGCTCTTTGGCGTAGTGCAGGTGCAGAGTTGCCCCGTTCCACGCGGTCGAGGCCTCGGACTTATCCAGCCAGTCCGGGTCATCGGTGGGCTGAACGATCGTCCAGGTGGCCGGATCATGCGGCGGCTCTTCCAGCACTGTCAGATCCTGGGTCACGAAGATGTAGTGCGGGCTGTAGCAGAACCCGATCCACGGATCGCCGGCCTTGGTCGCGTTTGCCAAGTTGGCATAGGCGATGGTTTCTTCGTACTCGGTCAGCTCGAAGATCTGGTCATAGCCATAAGACTTGGCGCGGATCTTCTCGACCACGGTCGACGCCCAGCCGGGTGCGCCGATCCAAACCTCGGGGGTGCCGTTTCCGTCAGTGTCGAAGATGGCCATCTTGTCCGGATCGCTCAGGTCGTCGATGGATTTGATGTCATATTCCTCGGCAATGTAGGTCGGAACGCACATACCCTGCTCGGCCTGAACCGGGTTCTCGTTCATCACGACTGTGCCGTTCTGCTTGACATAGGTGTCGTGCAGGTTCTGCTGGTTCGGCATCCAGACTTCCGGGTGGACGTGCATCGCGCCGGAATCCATCGCTTCGAAGACGATGGGGTTGGTGCCGTTCTGCAATTCGACATCAAGGCCAAGGTTTTCTTCGATAACGACTTCAAGAATGTGCGCGGTGGCGTTCACCGACGCCCAGTTCGGCACACCGATCACGATATCGGCAGCAAAAACCGGGGCAGCGACCGCCATCGATGCGCCCCCCAGTAACGTAGCAAGTTTGTTCATGTTGAATCTCTCCATGTTGGTCGTCTTCGGCGCTGATTCTCGTTGATCGAAAGCGACCAGGCAGACGGGCCTGATCGTCGAGATCGGGTCAGCGTCTCGGATGTATTGAGCGCGTTTCGCATGTGAACACGCCCCGCACTGAAAAAAGTGAAGCACCTGCCGTTTGACCCATCAAGCGCAACTTCGAACCGGGGTCACGGTTTCGAAATTCTCGCAAAATGGTTTCGCTAAATTCCGAATAACGGTCCCACGCGTCGGGGTGAAGCCCGTGGGACCGTACGTTGGATTGGTACGCCTGCAGCATGAAATTTGGCTGCAATGCAGTTTGGTTCAGTGGGGATTGGGCCTCAAACCAGCGCCTGCGGCAAGACAAACGGAACGTCAGTTGCCGGCAGCGTGCTGACCGGCAGATCGATGCCATAGACCTGCCGCATCACCTCGTCTGTCATGACGTCCGAAACCGCCCCGGTGCGCCAGACCTCTCCGTTCGACAGAACGCAGACCTTGTCGGCGAACAACGCGGTCAGGTTCAGGTCATGCATCACGACCACAACGCCCCCGCCCTGATCGGCGAATTCGCGCGCGATGCGTAGAACCGTGAACTGATGCGCGATGTCCAAGCTGGCGACGGGCTCGTCCAGCAACAGCCAGCGCGGCCGGTCGCGCCGCACCGCGCTCCAGACCTGGGCCAGAACGCGCGCAAGCTGCACGCGTTGCTGCTCGCCGCCGGACAGGTTCTGGTACGAGCGCGGCTCGAACCCCGCAAGATCGACATGCGCCAGCGCGCGCGACGGCAAGGCGTCGTCGCCGTCGGCCAGGCCACCGGGCAGGCCCAGCCGTACGACTTCCAGCGCGGTAAAGGGAAAGGCGACCGCCGAGGATTGCGGAAGAACGCCCCGCATCGCCGCCAGTTCCCAGGGCTGCAGGGCCGCGATGTCGTGGCCGTTCAGGGTGATCCGGCCGGTGTACGGGATGTCGCCCGACAGCGCCCCGAGCAAGGTGGATTTGCCCGATCCGTTGGGCCCGATGATCGCAGTGACCTCTCCGGGTTCGGCCAGGAAATTCACATCACGCAGGATCTGCTTGCGCCCGATGCGGACGCTGAGATTTTCAGCTTTCATCATTCACATTCCCATCGATCCGTGGCGGCGAAGCAGGATCCAGAAGAACACCGGCGCGCCCAGAATGGCCGTGACGATGCCTATCGGCAGTTCGGCCGGGGCCACGATCACCCGGCCGATCATGTCGGCGGCCAGCAACAGGGCGGCGCCCAGCAAGGCGGAATTCATAAGCAGCCGATGGTGATCGGGGCCGGCGCCCAGCCGCAGCAGATGCGGCACGACGATGCCGATGAACCCGATCCCGCCCGACACGGCCACGGCCGCGCCGGTGGCGGCGGCCACCGTCAGGATCGCGATGTTCTTGCTGCGTTGCACCGGAATGCCGATGTGATGCGCCACCGCTTCGCCCATGGCCAGGCCGTTCAGGGCGCGGGCCAGACGCTGCGCGCACAGGATCGACGCCAGGATCAAGGGCGCGGCGGTGGCGACCTTGGTCCAGGTCGCGCCGGCCAGCGACCCCATGCCCCAGAAGGTCAGATCGCGCAGCTGCTGATCGTCGGCGATATACACCATGACCCCCGACACCGCGCCCGACAGGGCGGCCAGGGCGATGCCGGCCAGCAGCATCGTGGCGACCGAGGTCTGCCCCTGGCGCGTCGAAACGCGATAAAGGATCAGGACCGACGCCCAGCCGCCCAGAAAGGCGGCAACCGCGACCAGACCACTGCCGACCCAGGCCAGAACGGCGGCGGGCAGTAGGTTGCCGAAGACGATGGCTGTGATCGCGCCCAGCCCAGCCCCCGCGCTGACGCCGACGATGCCCGGATCCGCCAGCGGGTTGCGGAACAGCCCCTGCATCACCACGCCCGACACCGCCAGCGCCGCCCCGACCAGGATGCCCATCGCCAGTCGCGGCAGACGGATGTCCCACAGCACGATCCGGTTCAGATCCGACAGGCCTCGGCCATGCAGCAGATCCGACACGGCCATCTTCAACGAGGCCTCGGACGCGCCGACCGAGATGCTGGCCACGCTGGTCACGGCCAGAAGGCCGACCAGGGCCAGGGTCACCCATGCCGCCCGCGACCTGCGGGCCGCGGCGGACGGGTGCGCGCCGTTGTCCAGTGCCAGCGTCATGAGCCCCTGACGCCCCGCAATGCGGCCGACAGATCCATGACCGCGTCGGCGGTGCGCGGGCCGAAGCCCAGCAGATAGGCGCCGGGCATCCGGATCAGCGCCCGGTTCCGCCCCGCCGGGGTCAGCCGGACCGCGGGCAGCGCGAACAGCTCTTCCTCCGAGAGGATCGGCCCGCCCTGACGCTCCATCATCAGGATCACGTCCGGCGCGGTGGCGGCCATGGCTTCGAGCGCCATCGTCTTGAAACCCGTCACATCGGCGGCCGCGTTTTTGCCTCCGGCCATGCGGATGATGGTGTCGGCCTGGGTCTCGGCCCCGCCGACGACAAACTCGCCGCCCCGTGCCGAAAGCAGGAACAGCACCTTCACCGGCGCACCCTGCGCGGCGGAGGCCTCGGCCAGCGCCCGGTCCAGCCGGCGCGCGGTTTCGGCCGCCAGGGTTTCGGCCTCGGCCTCGGCCCCCAGCGCGGCCCCCACGGCGCGGATCTTGTCGATGACGCCATCGCGCGAGAATTCGTCGGCAATGGTGACGTAATCCACGCCGGCCTCCTGCAGCACAGCGATGGTCTCGGGCGGGCCCGACCCTTCGAGCGCAAGGATCAGGTCGGGGGCAACCGACAGCACGCCCTCGGGCGACAGGGCCCGGCGATACCCGACATCGGGCAGATCCGCCGCCTCGGGCGGCCAGGTCGAGCTGCGGTCACGGCCGACCAGCCGGTGCTGCTGGCCCAAGGCATGGACGATCTCGGTCAGCGAACTGCCGATGGCGATCACGCGGTTGCTCTCGGCCTGCGCGGCCGCCGCCGAAACCAGCAATGACGCGCAGAGTGTCACCAGGCCCCGCATCATGCCGCTCCGGTGTCGGCCGGGCCGGGCAGCGCGGCCACCAGCGCATCCCAGGCGGGGCGATGATCGGCCGCGGAGGTGCGGCGCCCGAAGATCTGAAGGATTAGGGCGCCGTCCGCGTCGAAAGCCTCGACCGAGATCGCCGGGCCGCGCTGGGTCGGTTTGTCGACGGCCCAGACCTCGGCGATTTGATCGCTGCGCAGATGCAGGTTGAAGCCCGGATCCAGCACGTTGAACCAAGGCCCCATCTGCTGAAGATTTTGCACCGGGCCGCCGTGGATCTCGATGCAGCCGCGGTTGCCGACGAAGATCATCACCTCGATCTGCAGGTCCCGCACCGGTTCGAACAGGCCGGTGACCGCCGCGGGATCAACCGCGCGGGCCAGCGGTTCGCCCGCGATGCGATAGGCGCCCAGCCGGTTCATCTTGAGCTTGGAGGTCAGGCGCAGGAACTGGTGCGTGTCCGTCATCTTTGCCCATTCGCGGCGCAGCGCGTCGGCCTTGTCGGCATTGGCCTTGGGCGCTTCGGCCGGCTTGCGCGGCGCGACCGTCATCGTCTGGCCTTGATCCTCGGCAGCCAGTGTCCGGACCAAGCTGTCCCAGTGGCCCAGGTCCGAGCCATCGCGCAGGATGATCTTGTGAACCGCGTCCCCGGCCGCATCGAACACCTGGATCGAGCGGCGCAGACCGGCCTCGGTTTCCCGCTCGACGGCAAAGACATGGTGCCATTGCGCGGGGAACATGCGCAGGTCGATCTCTTCGGTCAGCACCATCGCGGCATGCTGGCCGCTGTGGTAATTGTCGTATCGCCCGATCTTTTCGATCACGCAGGACGGGTTGCGCGTCAGCGCCATGACCTCGCCCAAACCAGCCAACTGGCCGAACAGCCCGTCAAGGCCGGGGTTCAGCCGCGTTACGCCCTGCCCGGCAAAGGCCGCGACCAGCTGGCCCTCGCTCAACCCCAGCGATTCCGCGAAATCGCGGTCTCGCTGGCCTGTCTTCTGCGCATAGGCGGCACGAATATCCTGAGGAGCCATAAGCACCTGTTCCATAGCAGGTTTCCCGTCTTCTTCGTGGTTCCAAGGGGGTGCTGGCCCGGGCGCTGATCGCAATCAGAGACCTGCTGGCAGTGCCGAAATTAAAGGCACGAAACTATGTTGACTGTTTTAGTCACCTTTATTAACGAACACAAGTCGTCGCGAAAAGGCGATTCCAAAAAACAGCAAAAAACTGACCAGCGCCAGCGAACTGCAAGCATCTCCGGTCCTCACACTTGTTTCGAAGGGACAGAAATGCGTGCGCGTACTCATATTGCAGGCCTGCTTGGAACGGCCTCTTGCCTTGGTTTGACGGCGTCCATGGTTTGGGCGCAGGAACAGGATGACGGGTTCCTCGGGACCCTGGAACTGGGCGAAAGCAAACGCGAGATCCAGACCGGCACCGCGGTTCCGGTCACGAATATCGACCAGGAAGAGATCAACGACCGTCAGGCCAACACGGTGGCCGAGCTGATCGATTCGGTTCCCGGCGTCACCCTGGTGAACGGCTCGACCCCGCAAGGATCGGGCATCAATATCCGCGGATATGGGGCCAACGGCACCTTCGGCACCGACCAGAAGGTTCTGATCCTGGTCGACGGCGCCACCACCGGCGCGGAAGAGCTGTACCGGATCGGCAACCAGCTGTTCACCGATCCGCAGCTGTACAAAAGCGTCTCGGTCATCCGCGGCACGGTCGGGTCCTTCGAATACGGCTCGGGCGTCGTCGGCGGCGTGGTTCAGCTGGAAACCAAGGACGCGTCCGACTTTACCGGCGGCGCGCCGGGGTTCCGCTTCCGCCAGACGCTCGAGGGGTATTCCAACGGCAGCGGCTTTGCCTCGTCGTCGATCCTGGCGTGGCAACCCAACCGGCAGACCGAATTCCTATTCAACTACACCTATCGCAACCAGGACGATCAGAAGGACGGCAACGGCGACTCGATCGGCAACAGCGCCTTCACCCTGCCTTCGCTGCTGGCCAAGGGGAAATACAGCTTTGGCGACAACCTTGAACATTCGATCACCGCGTCCTGGAACCAGTCCACCTCGGAAGAGCGCGACGTGCCCTATGATTCCTTCGGCACGACGGCGGATGCGTTCGGCAACGTGGACCGCGACATCGAAACCCGGATCGCCGTTCTGCGTTACCAGTACCGGCCGGCCGGTAACGATCTGGTCGATCTGGACGTCAATCTCAGCTATTCCGAGCAGTCCATCGACAGCAGCTATGTGCCCGGCTCGTCCAGCCTGGAGGGAACGCCCTTCTTCCCCGGCATCCAAGCGCTGGCCGATGCCACGCACAATTACGAAACCACCAAGCTGACGATCAAGAACAGCGCGTATTTCCAGACCGGGGCCGCGTCGCATGATCTGCGGTTCGGGGTGGAATTCATCGACCGCAAGCGGCTGGACGCCCCATCGGCGCCGGGCGGCACCGACCGTCGCGTCGCGCTGTTTGCCGTTGACGACATCCAGTTCGGCGACCAGCTGACCGTCACGCCCGCGCTGCGGTATGAAACGCAGGACATCAAGGGCAACGGCGACGCGGCCGCGCCCTTCAACGCCAGCTATGACAACGACGCGCTGATGGGCGGCCTGTCGGCCCGTTACGAATTCGCCAGCGGCTTCGCGGTGTTCGCGGGCGGGGCCTATACCGAAAGCCTGCCGATCATCGACGATCTGGGCACACCGCTCTACATGACCCAGCCCGAGAAATCCCGCACCTGGGAGGCCGGCTTTTCCTATGACCGCGGCGACATCTTCGCCGCCGGCGACGCCCTGCGCGCCAAGGTCAATTTCTACAGCACCGATCTGTGGGACATCACCTCGTACGTGTCGGGCACTCCGTCCCAGCCCCTGTCCAAGGTCGAAACCGAGGGCGTCGAGATCGAGGCCTCCTATGCCCATGCCACGGGCTTCTACGTCGATTTCAACGCCAACATCGTGAACGCCACCGAGTTCAGCGCGGCGGGCATCGGATCGCCGTGGCGCAACGAACCCACGGATTCGGCGCGGATCACCCTGGGCAAGCGGTTCGGCGAAACCCTGGATGTCAGCTGGGAGATCTTCGGCGCCAGGTCGGGGCTCGATTCCTCGGGCGATCCGGTGGGCGGGTACGGGGTGAACACCCTGCGCGCGACCTATCTGCCGCAAGAGGGCGCGCTGGCAGGCTTCGAACTGCGCGCCGGGATCGAGAACATCTTTGACAAGGCCTATCAGCCGAACCTGTCGACCCGCAATTCGCCGGGCCGGAATTTCAAGCTGACCCTGGCCAAGACCTTCTGAACCCCACACGGAAAGGACCCGTCATGACAAAAGCCGTGCATCACCTTGTTCGGGCGGTCCTGCTGGCCCTGCCCCCCATCGCGGGGGCGGGGTTGGCCAGTGCCGAAGGCACGCAGGGCGCGGGCGGCGTCACGATCGAGCTCAGCTCGGCCGTGGACCAGGATCAGGGCTGCCTGCTGAGCTTCGTGGTCGAAAACGCCCATCCCGCCGATATCGGCGGCGCCGTCTATGAAACGGTGCTGTTCGGCGCGCAAGGCGAAGTGGCCCTGCTGACGCTGCTGGATTTCCAGGACCTGCCCGCCGGGCGGCCCCGCGTACGCCAGTTCAAATTCGCCGGCCTGGCCTGCAATCAGATCAGCCGGATCCTGATCAACGGGGTGCAGGACTGCGCCTATCCCGGCGATCTGACCGATGCCTGCCTATCCGGCCTGACGCTGCGCAGCCGCCTCGAGACCGAATTGATTGGATGACCCGATGGATGCGTTTCTGCAAAGACTGACCGCAATTCTGGACCTGGGCGGCCCGGTCGTGGCCGTGCTGATCGCAACCTCGGTCGCGACCATGGCGCTGATCCTCTACAAGCTGTGGCAGTACAAGGCCGCCGGGGTCGGGCGGCATGTCGAGCTGTCGCAGGCCATCGAAGCCTGGGACCGCAACGACCGGGCAACCGCGCGCGCGCATCTGGACCGAAGCCGCAGCTATCTGGCGCCGGTGGTCGCCATGGCGCTGGAGGGGCACGGGCCGGAACTGATGGACCGCGCCGATGCCGAGGCCGAGGCGCGCTTTGCCGGGCTGGAACGCGGACTGAACGTGCTGGACATGGTCTCGCAGCTTGCGCCGCTGCTGGGGCTGTTCGGCACCGTGCTGGGCATGATCGAGGCCTTCCGAACCCTTCAGGAGGCCGGCAACGCGGTGGATCCGGCGCTGCTGGCCGGCGGCATTTGGGTTGCGTTGATGACGACCGCCGCAGGGCTGGCCGTGGCCATGCCCACCTCGCTGGTCCTGACCTGGTTCGAGGCGCGGATGACCCGCGAACGGGTCTTTGCCAACCGCGCCCTGCGCACGGTGTTTGCCCCCGGCCACGCCGCCGCGCCACGCCCGGCCACCCCGCCAACCGAGGCGCTGGTCCATGGCGCTTGAAACCCGCAAAATTCGGCGCCGGCGCCTGTCCATGACATCCCTGATCGATGTCATCTTTCTGCTGCTGCTGTTCTTCATGCTCACCTCGACCTTCTCAAAAAATGCCGAGATCGAGCTGACCACCGCCGCGGCGGGCGGGGCGCAGGCCCAGAGGTCCATCCGGTTCATCAAGCTGGAACGCGACCGCATCCTGATCGACGGCACCGAAGTCGCGCCCGACGCGGTCGCCGCCCGGTTCGACGGCCGAACCAACCAGCTGGCCTTGATCAGCCTGGGCGGCGGGGCGACCTCGCAGCAGTTGATCGACTTGCTGACCGCCCTTGCGCCCGTGCCCCGGCTCAGCACGCAGGTCATCGGATGATCCGGCTGACCCCCAAAACGAAACCCGGCCGCGAGCCGACGATCGCCCTGATCAACGTGGTCTTTCTGATGCTGGTCTTCTTCATGATCGCGGGCACGCTGGCGCCGCCCCTGGGCAAGTCGGTGCAACTGGTGCGGACGGCCGATCTTGAAGGGCGCGAGCCCCCGGATGCGCTGGTCATCCGCGCCGACGGCGTGCTGGTGTATCGCGGGGCCGAGCTGACGGATGTGGCGGCCTATGTCGAGCGCGCCTCGATCGACCTGCCATTGGACGCCGTGCGGCTGGTGCCCGACCGGGCCTTGCCGGCGGTGCGGTTGAAACAGGTCAGCGACGCCCTGCGGGCACTGGGCGCCAATAGGGTCTTCGTCGTGACCGAGCGGGGCCTGCCATGATTCCGCAATCCCGCATCATGGCCGCCGTGCTGGTCGTGCTAGCCGCCGCGGCCCACGCCGCCGCCCTGTTCGAATTCGACACGGACGAGGCGGTTTTCGTCGAAGGCGGTGGCGCGGTTGCCCCTGCGGCGCTGGGGTCCTCGTTCCGGGACTATGCGGCCGGAACCGTGGCCACACCCCCCGCCACCACCCGTCACTCACCCGTTGCCCCGACACAGACCGCGCCAGAGGCCCCGGCGGACCGTGCGCGCGCGCAGCCGGCCACCATGTTTCAGGCGCAGGCCCCGGCCCAGCGGCAGAGCGCCCATACGCCGACCCTGCAAAAACCTGAGCCGCAGCAGGCGCGGCCTCCCAAACCACACACCCCGACCGGCAATGCCGCGGTCAGCCGTAAAAAGGGCAGCGCCACCGGCAAGGCGGCGACCGGGGCGGCCTCGGCGAAACGGACGAACCGCGCCGCGCAGGAGCAGGGCAATGCCGAGGCCAGCACCTATGCCGGTCTGGTCAAGCGCAAGATTTTGCGCGCCCGTCGCAAAAGCGTGAATATCCAAGGCTCGGTTCTGGTGGCCCTTCGCATCGCGGACAACGGCGCGCTGGCGTCGGTCAGCGTTGCCCGCAGCTCGGGCTCGGCCCGGCTGGATCAGGTCGCACTGGCGCAGGTCCGGGCCGCCGCGCCCTTCCCGCCGCCGCCCGCCTCGGCCCGGCGCACCTATTCGATGGAAATCGTCAGCAAATAGAAACTCAACCCGCGCTTGTCCGGCTACCTGGTGCCCAGCGGCTTCAGCAGATCGAACACTTGGTTCCGCATCCATTTTGCCATCGGATTTGCATCCGATCGTCTGTGCCAGATAGCTATGATGTTGACGGGTTCGATTTCGAACGGCGGGGCAAGAACCTTCAGGCCGAACTCCGGCGCAAACTTCCTGGCCAGCTGAGAAGGCACCAAGGCCACAAGATCGCTTGCACTGACCACTCGGCACACCCCTGAAAACACCGGAAGCGTCATCGCGACGTGCCTTTTTCGACCAACTTTCGCCAGAGCCGCATCACCCATCGCCGCCAGTTTGCCCTCGGGTGAGAACAGCACATGCGACAAGGCGCAGAAGGTTTCCATCGGAAGTTCAGCACCGTCTTCGATCTGTACAAGGAATGGGTTGTCAACGCGCCCGACGACCATGAAGGACGACCGGAACAGCACCTCTCGGCTGATCCAATCCGGTGCATCTGTATCCGGGATCAACGCGAGATCAGCATTGTAGCGCTCAAGACTCTCGACATAGTTCTCGGGAACAAGATCCACCAATTGCGCGACCATCTTCGGAGCCTTGCGGTTCAGGACACCCCCAAGGCCGGGCATCAGCAGCTCGGCGAAAAAGTCGCTGGCCGCGATCTTGAAAGTTTCGGATGCCTGCCTGGGGTCGAAATCATCATTGCGGCTCAGCAGACTTTCGAGTCGATTGAGTTCCTCACGCAGCCCGTCCTTGATCGAAACCGCAAAATCCGTTGGGACAAGCTGATTTCCCCGCCGCACAAACAGATCGTCACCCAAGGCGTGCCGCAGGCGGTTCAACGCATTCGACACTGCCGATTGCGAGACACCAAGTCTTTCCCCTGCCTTGGTGGTGGACCCCGCCGTCAGAATCGCATCAAGAACACGGAGCAGGTTCAGATCAAGCGTTGCGAAATTCATGTTGGTAATACCGTGTATTATGAACTTTCGTTAGATTGATACCGTTTTTTGCGCCTACAAGTAAGGTACCGAAAGCGCTTTCGTTTCATGTCGGATCAAAGGACAGAAGCGATGCATGATCATCTGGTTGATGACGCCACGCTCGAATGGCAGGGCGTTCGTTACAAAACAATTCTGGACCCCGCTGAAACCGGGGGCGCCATGTCGATTGTAGACAGCCTTTCGCCGGTCGGAAGCGGTCCGCCACGGCACATCCATCAGGCAGAAGACGAAGTCTTCGTGATTTTGACCGGTGTCTGCAAAGTCTGGGTCGAAGGTGTCGAAACGCGTGTCGGCCCGGGCGAAAGCATCTTCATACCCCGCGGAAAAGAACACACGTTCAAGGTCATCGGTGATGAGCCCAGCCGTCACCTTGTCATTCTCACACCGGGAGGTTTCGAGGGCTTTTTCCACGCCATGGCAACGGCCCAGTACAAAATTCCGGAAGACATGCCGGACATCGAGGCCGTAGCCGCCAAGTACAACCTGTCATTTACTGGCCCTCCATTGGATTGAACGTCATGACCCAGCACATCGTCTATCATATTCCTGTGTGTCCCTTTTCACAGCGGCTTGAAATTCTGCTGGCGTTGCGGGGGATGAGGGACCGGGTGGAGTTCCGCGTCGTGGACATCACCAAACCCCGCGATCCAGAGCTGCTGAAGAAAACGCGCGGAACGACCGCTCTGCCGGTTCTCGAGACTCCGGACGGGCAGATCATCAAGGAAAGCCTCGTGATCCTGCGCTATCTCGATGAAATGCTCGAAGGGCCAAAGCTGCGGCGCAGCGACCCGGCCGAGCATGCGGTCGAGTCGATGCTGATTGCCAAAGAGGGCGCCTTCACGATGACCGGCTACGTCTATGTGATGAACCAGGACCCCGCGCAGAAAGATGCCCACAACGAAAAACTGCTCGCGCTTTATCGTGACCTCAATGACTTTCTTCTGACCCACAACCCGAACGGTGTTTTTCTGTTCGATCAGTTCGGGTTGGCCGAGGCGGTATTTACACCGATGTTCCAACGGTTCTGGTTTCTGGAATACTACGAAGATTTTGAACTCCCGCAGAACGGCGAGTACGACAGAGTCCGAAACTGGAAAGCCGCCTGCATGGCGCATGAGGCCACGGGGCAGGTGACACAAGACGAAATCGTGAAACTCTACTACGACTATGCATTGGGTACCGGAAACGGAGCGTTGGTGGGCGGCCGCAAAGTGTCGAGCTTTGCGTTCGAGCCACATTGGAAGTCGAGGCCAATGCCACCGCGGGACAAATATGCCGGGACGGCATCGGACAAAGAACTTGGGCTGGTAGTCCCGGCATCTGATTGAAGCCAGAAGGCACGCGGGTCGATCGGGGGCACCCGCCGCGGAGGACCGGCGCCCACAACACGCATTCGAATATGGCCCGGTGGTGCACAGTCGGTCTTAAGTCATGAATACCGGCTGATTAAACCGAACCAGTCTTAGGCTTCCGGGCGCGGAACCGTTGAACCTTTAGCCGTCAGACAAACCTGTTGACGTAGTTCTCCAAGCGCTCCTGCCTTCCGGATCGAGGCTCGGGATTGATACCTTCGGCCAACACTCGAGCCGCGATTTCATCCAGCGATGAGGCAAGCATGGATTGCGCCTCCGGGCTGCCCCATCTGGAGTATCTGTCGGTCAACGCGGCATCAAGCCCGCCATCCTCGATCATCGCGGCGGCGGCCTTCAACCCGCGGGCACAGACGTCCATGCCGCCCACATGCGCCGCGACAAGATCCTCGGGGTCGATCGACTGGCGGCGGATCTTGGCGTCGAAATTCGTGCCCCCGGTCGAAAACCCTCCGGCCTTGAGGATGTAGTAGTAGGCCAACGCGACTTCGGGCACGTTGTTGGGAAACTGGTCGGTGTCCCATCCAGATTGATAATCGTTCCGGTTCATGTCGATCGAACCCAGCATACCCTCGGCCGCCGCTACGGCGATCTCATGTTCAAAGCTGTGGCCAGCCAGGATCGCGTGGCCTTGTTCCAGGTTCAGCTTCACTTCGTTTTCCAGCCCGTATTTCCTGAGAAACCCGATGCAGGTTGCGGCGTCATAGTCGTACTGGTGCTTGGAGGGTTCCTGTGGCTTCGGCTCGACCAGGATGGTGCCCTTGAACCCGATCTTGTGCTTGTAGTCGACCACCATGTTCAGGAACCGTCCCATATGGTCCAGTTCCAGCCCCAGATCGGTGTTCAGCAACGTCTCGTAGCCTTCGCGCCCACCCCACAACACATAGTTCTCGCCGCCCAGCTTGTGGGTCGCATCCATACAGGATTTCACGGTTGCTGCGGCAAAGGCAAAGACGTCCGGATCAGGGTTCGTGCTGGCACCACCCATCCAGCGGCGATGGCTGAACATGTTGGCGGTGCCCCAAAGCAGCTTGGTTCCCGACGCCTGCATCTTTTCACCGATATAGTCGGTGATTTCCTCGAGCGTGCGCAGGTTTTCGGCAAAGTTGCTCTGTTCGGGGCGAATATCCGCGTCGTGCCAGCAGAAATAGGGCTGTCCCAGTATTTCAAACATCTCAAAGGCGACATCGGCCTTCATCCGGGCGCGTCCCATGTCGTCTTGCGGGTGCCACGGGCGGACAAGGGTCGGACCACCGAACGGGTCTCCGCCCTCCCATGCGAAAGAGTGCCACCAGGCGACGGCAAAGCGCAGATGGTCCTCCATGCGCTTGCCCAAAACCACTTCGTCCGGGTCATAGTGACGGAACACCAGCGGGTTCCGACTGTCTACGCCTTCGTACCGGACCTTTTCGATACCCTCGAAGAAACCGCTTGTCATACCTGCCCCCTATTCCGAGTTTTGCCCGGGCTGCTTGCCCAGAATGATCATCGACAGCAGATCGTCGTCGGTCACGTCCGCGATATCGACCGTGCCGACCAGCTTGCCGTTCTTCATGACTGAGGCCCGATCACACAAATCCATGACCGCATGGACGTCGTGGTCGATCAGGAAAATTCCGATCCCCTGCGCCTTGAGCTGGTGAATCAGATCGGCCACCATCTGCGTCTCGTGCGGGCCCAAGGCGGCGGTCGGTTCGTCCATGATCAGGATGCGGGCGTTGAAATAGACAGCCCGCGCGATGGCCACCGACTGTCTCTGGCCACCTGACAGAGCCGAAACCGGATCGTTGAACTTCTGAAAATTGGGGTTCAGCTGCGCCATGATTTTACGGCATTCGGCCTCCATTGCCGCGTCGTTGACCAGACCGAAAGGAGTAGTCATTTCGCGTCCCAGGAACAGGTTCGAGGTGGCGTCCAGATTGTCGGCCAAGGCCAAGGTCTGGTAGATTGTCTCGATATTGTTGGACCGCGCGTCGCGCGGGTTGTTGATCTCGACCGGTTTGCCATCGATCAGGATCTGCCCGTGGTCCATCTGATAGGCTCCGGACAGGACCTTGATCAGCGTCGATTTGCCAGCCCCGTTGTGCCCCAGCAATCCCACCACCTCGCCGGGATACAGGTCGACCGAGACCTGGTCGACGGCCTTGATCCCGCCGAACGAGATCGAAATGTCTCGCATCTCGACCAGAGGTGGTTGCCCGGATCCGCGACCGGATGCCGGCGGCGTTTTCTGAGTTTCCTGCGCTTGCGTCATTTTCCACCCAATCGCTTGCGATAGACGATGTCGATATAGACGGCCAGAACCAGCACGCTGCCGACGACGATGTTCTGGAACGGCGCATCCACGCCGACCATGGCCATGCCCGATTGCAGCGCCTGCATGATCAGCGCACCAAGGATCGCGCCATAGATGGTGCCGATGCCGCCAGACAGGGCGGTTCCGCCAATGACCGCAGCCGCAATCACTCGCAGTTCGTCCAGTGTTCCGATGTCATTGGAATGGTTGGCCAGCCGCGCCGAGGCGACCACTGCCGAAACCGCGCACAGGAAACCCATCAGCGCAAAGATCTTGACGGTCAGCAGGCGGGTATTGATACCCGACAGCTCGGCGGCATCCGGGTTGCCGCCGGTCGCGAAGATATAGCGCCCAAAACGGGTTTTGCGGGCCACAACCGTCAGGGTCACGGCGACAATGATCAGGATCAGGACCGAGATCGGGATGCCGTATCCGACGATCAGGCCCTCGGGCATCGTCTCGCCGCGGGCTTCGAACATACGCTGCAACCGGCGCGTCGGAATGGCATAGCTGTTCAGGATGTACACATATCCCAGAATGCTTGCGGCAATGATCCCGGCGAGCGTTGCCTCGGCCCAGACGGGTTTGACCGGGAAGCCATGCGCCGCCTTGGCCCGGCGGCTGCCCCACAGCGCCCAGATCGCAATGGCCGCCGCAAACAACCCGAACAGCCAGCTTGCCGTTGTTCCCAAGGTTCCGTTCGTTCCCCCGAACATCAGGAAATTGCTGTCCAGCGGCCCGATTGTCTGCCCGCTTGTCAGATACCAGGCGACGTTGCGCCAGACCAGAAAGCCACCCAAAGTCACGATGAACGCCGGAATGGTCAGGTAGCCGACCATCCAGCCATGAAACGCTCCGATCAGCGTTCCGATGGCAAGACCGACCAGAATGGTGATGATCCAGGTGGCGGGATGGTCCAGACCCATCCCCAACACGCGCGGCAACAACTCGGTCTGCGTCATGGCCATCACCGCCGAGGTGGTCGCCAGCAAAGCGCCAACGGACAGGTCGATGTGACGGGTTACGATGATGAACACCATACCGCAGGCCATGATCGCCACCGAAACCGATTGGATCGACAGGTTGAAGAGGTTGCGGGGCGTCAGGAACCGTCCGTCAGTGACGATATTGAACCCGATGCACAGGATCACGAATGCGCCGATCATACCCAAAAGCCGCATGTCCAGTTCCAGCTGTTGGAACAGGCTTGGCTTGGTTTTCTGAGGTATCGGCTGAGACGAAGTTTCGGTCATTTCCGATCTTTCAAATTCAGCAATCGTCCCCGGCCCGCCCATGCAGGCCGGGGACTTTGAAGTTTAGTTGCAGGGTGCGGGGCCGTTCTCGACGCCTTGGCACAGATCTTCCAGCGCGATCCATCCGGCATCCACAACAACCGACAGATTGTCCTTGGTAATCGGAACCGGAGCGAGGAAGACGGAATTCATCGTCGTTCCACCCGGGGAGGTCCAGCTGACCACTCCGTCGATTTCCGACGGGTCGGTGCCACTGCTGAGTGCAACGGCAATCTCGCCGGCTGCCTTGCCCAGTTCGCGGGCGTCCTTCCAGACGGAAACGGTCTGCGTACCCAAGGCCACGCGGTTCAGCGCGGCGTGATCGCCATCCTGACCCGACACTGGGATACCTTCCATGCCCTGCGCGGTCAGCGCCGCGACAACACCACCTGCGGTCCCGTCATTCGAGGCGACAACCGCATCGACCTTGTTTTCATTGGCGGTCAGGATCTGTTCCATGTTCCGCTGCGCATTGGCGGGCAACCAGCCATCGGTATAGGCTTCACCGACGATCACGATGTCACCGCTGTCCAGCGCCGCCTGAAGGACTTCCTGCTGACCACCGCGCAGGAAGTCCGCGTTCGGATCCGTAGGCGAACCCTTGATCATGACGTAGTTGCCCTTCGGCATTGCCTCGTACACGGCGCGCGCCTGCATGCGTCCCACTTCGACATTGTCGAAGGTCAGGTAGAAGGCGCGGTCGTCCTCGATCAGGCGGTCGTAGGCGATGACGGGAATGCCCTCATCCGCGGCGGCCTGTACGGCCGGACCGATGGCCTGCGCGTCCTGCGCCAGAATGATCAGAGCGTCCACACCCTGTGCGATCAGGCTTTCGATGTCGGACAGCTGCTTGGCCGAGGACGACTGGGCGTCCGCCGAGATATATTCGGCGCCACCAGCCTCAAGCGCAGACTTGATTGCCGCTTCGTCCGTCTTCCAGCGCTCTTCCTGAAAGTTGGACCAGCTTACGCCGACAACCGGCTCGGCAAAGACAGCCGAGCCAACCATGGCAACAGCAGCTGAAAAGCTGAGAATTCGTTTCATGATTTCCTCCCGTTGATGGGGCCATCGCGTCATGATTCGCGGCCCTCGTATTTCTGCGTATCATATTTATTTCAGCGGGTAAAATATTTACTCTGTTCGTGGGTCCCAAATCCCAATAGATTGAGGCCTAAAGAAGATTCGCGGAGACAAGATGCTGAAAAGCAAGGCTTCTCAAAACTCGCTGGACCAACGGAATGCCACGCGCCTGCGGGTGTTGGAACATATCCGGACCAAGGGGTCGATTTCGCGGATCGACATCGCATCGGCCCTGCAGACCAGCCCGGCCACCGTAACCGCCGCAACCGCTGACCTGATTTCCGCCGGCCTGGTCCGAGAGACCGAAGGCGAGGCCCACTCCAAATCGGCCAAACGCGGGCGGCCGCCGGTTCTTCTGCAACTGGACGGGCCCTCCTATCTTGTGGCGGGCCTCAAGGTCGCGCGCCAGGTCATCTCGGTCATCCTGGTCGATTTCGAAGGCAACGAAGTCACCTCGCACATGTACGCCCTGCAAGATGCCAGGATGTCACCGCGCGATTTCGTCCGCACCGTGCGCCTTGCGCTTGAGGAGACCTGCGCAAAGATCGACCGCACGATCGACGGGCTTTCAGGTGTTTCCATTGGCATCGCCGGTTTGGTCGATGCCGAGAGGAATTTCGTGCACTGGTCATCTTCGATCACCGAGCGCAATGTGAACTTCGCCGCGTTTCTCGATGAAGGTCTGCCCTGCCCGGCCTTTATCGAAAACGACGCAAACCTGGTGGCCAAGGCCGAACAGCTGTTCGGGCTGGGCAAGGGCCTGTCGAACTTTCTTGTCGTCACGATCGAACACGGTGTCGGACTGGGCATCGTTCTGGACGGTAAGCTGTTCCGGGGCAACCATGGCTGCGGGGCCGAATTCGGGCATGCCAAGGTCCAGTTGGACGGGGCGCTGTGCCAATGCGGGCAACGGGGATGCCTCGAGGCCTATGTCGGCGACTATGCATTGATCCGAGAAATGACGGTCGCCGGGCAAAGCAGCGCGTTGGAAACCGTATCCGACATTCACGACCGCGCGCACGCCGGAGACCAACGGGCGATTTCCGTTCTGGCTCGCGCGGGCCAGATGTTCGGCTTGGGCCTGTCAAACCTCATCAATCTTTTTGCCCCCGATTGCATCATTCTGTCCGGAGCCCAGGTCAGCTTTGAGCACCTGTGTTCGGACGACGTGATGGCGCGCATTCGAAACGGAGTGGTGAATGTCGACACCGCCCTGCCCGAGATCAAGGTGCATCATTGGGGCGACCTCATGTGGGCCAAGGGCGCGGCGGCCTACGGGATCGAGCAAGTGTCCATCCTGAAGGTGCAGGAGATCGCAGCCCATGCGAGCTGAACTCGCCCTGGTGGCGGCCCTCGCCACGACCGCCAGTGCCGATCCTGCCATCCCCCGGTATCAACCGATCGACATTCCCTCTCATGTCTACGACGGCGGCTGGGAGCATTTCGTGGGTGGTGGCGTCGCGGTTTTCGACTGCAGCGGGGACGGCTTGCCGGAACTCTTCCTTGCTGGTGGGGCGAACCCATCGCAGCTGTTCCGAAACACCTCTCAGGCGCAAATCTCCTTTCAGGCAAGCACGCCAGAGCCGCTGTCCCTGACAGGTGTGACCGGCGCCTACCCGATGGACATCGACGGCGACGCCATCCTGGACCTTGTGGTTCTGCGCGTTGGGGCGGATCTGTTGCTCAAAGGTGGGCCCGATTGCCAGTTCAGCCCATTCGCAGGGCTTGGGTTTGTGCCCGATGACCACTGGACCACGGCCTTCACGGCCACGTGGGAACCCGGACAGACACTGCCCACTCTCGCCTTCGGAACCTATGTGGACCGCGACAATCCGAATGGCCCATTCGAGGCCTGCGGCCCCACTCTGCTGTACCGCCCCCTTGGTGAAACCTATGGCCCGCCCGTTCGGCTGGAACCTGGGTACTGTGCGCTGTCGGCTTTGTTCTCGGATTGGGGCCGGACCGGGCGCGCGGATCTGCGGATCAGCAACGATCGGCACTACTATGTCCGTGGCGGACAGGAACAGATGTGGGCGATGGAAGAAACTCCGCGCCTGTATGATCAGGCAGAAGGTTGGTTGCCCTACTCGATCTGGGGCATGGGCATCGCGTCGCGCGATCTGACGGGGGATGGCTATCCCGATGTCTACCTGACCTCGATGGGAGATCAGAAATTCCAGATTTTCGACCCCGAAGCCGGCGGTCCCACATGGCGTGATGCGACCTATGACAAGGGCACGACCGCACATCGGCCGCACATCGGCGCGGACGGGCGACCATCGACCGGTTGGCACGCGCAATTCGCGGATGTGAACAACGATGGGCGTGACGACATTTTCGTCGCGAAGGGCAATGTCGAGCAGATGCCGGATGCGGCTCAGGACGATCCCAACAGCCTGTTGCTGCAGCTGGAATCCGGTCAGTTTTTCGAATCCGCGGCTGGGGCCGGTGTGGCATCGATGGCAAAATCTCGTGGCGCCGCGCTGCATGATCTGAACAATGACGGCTGGTTGGACTTGGTTGTGGTCAATCGCGGATCACCCGCCGAAATCTATCAGAACCAGCCCGCAACAGGGAACTGGGTCATGGTGAATCTGGGCCAGCATGACATCAATTCTCAGGCCATCGGCGCCTTTGTCGAAGTCCGGACCGCTGCCGGATTTCAGACCCGCGAGATCACGATCGGCGGAGGCCATGCCAGCGGGATGGCAGGGCCGCATCATTTCGGTCTGGGCGACGCCAGGACCGTGGACATTCGTGTCGTCTGGCCCGGCGGAGACCGCTCGGACTGGGAGACATACGACACCAACCGGATCATCCGACTGCGGCGCTGATCACTTGTCGACTGGCAGCCCACTGGGCACCCGCTCTGGTACACCCAGCCGTTCGGCGGGATCCTCCAGTGCAGCCAGAAAGCTCAGGATGTCGTCAATCTCTGCATCTGACAGGGCAATCGGTTGCAGTTCGTTGGCCGCGGCGATGGCATCGACCAAGGCCGGATCCTGTAGCGGCCGTTGATCATCGGCTCCGGGAAAGACAGGCAGATCTGCCATTTCGATCGAGTAGCGCCGCAACGCGCCTTCGGGGTCAAGGTGGTGCCGTACCACGTCCTCGAGCCGAGCATAGGCGCCATCGTGACCATAGGGCGCAGTCAGCGTCACATTGCGCAGCGACGGCGTCCGGAACGCAAACGCATCTTCGGTTGCACCGGTTACGCGCAGTCGACCATCATCCCGGACGTGGTTTTCAAAACGAGCAGCCTTTCCCGGGCCGATCTGCGGCATCGCGATCGCATGAAACCCGTGGTCAGTCTGAAACCACCCCGAATGGCACGATCCGCAACCGGCCTTGCCGTAAAACAGCTGCATGC
This sequence comes from Ruegeria arenilitoris, assembly GCF_013032855.1. GTDB lineage: Bacteria > Pseudomonadota > Alphaproteobacteria > Rhodobacterales > Rhodobacteraceae > Ruegeria > Ruegeria arenilitoris. The sequence continues at coordinate 684,526 of NZ_WQDA01000001.1, read as the reverse complement.
CGCGCGCCGCGTCGGGCGGCAGAGGTTCCTCTCCGCGCATCGCGCGATCAAAGGGACTGTTGTCGGCACGCCATTCAAAGGCGATGAAGTCGGCAATCGCGTTGGCGATGGCTACGAACGAGACCTCCTTTTCGGGGGTCACGTCGCGGAACATCCTTTGATATTCCGGAACCAAAGCCACCCGCCCGGCGATCAGGTCCCATGCACCACCCTGTTGCGTCAGAAGGCCCAGCCGCACCGCCTTGCTGATCGGGTTTTCCGAATAATGTCCGGCCATCTCATCCGGCGACAGAACCGGGAACATGGCCTGAGCCGCCAATGCCGAGCGGAACCCCGGCCGCATATGCTGCCCCAACGGTGTTCTGATGCCGAAAGGTTGCTCAGGAGCATCCTCGAGCCTGCCGTCGTGAAAAAACGTCGTGAACTCGGTCGCGCCAAGGTTCCAGAGGGCCGGGGAATTGCGCGGGATGCGCTGTTCGGGCAGGTTGTCAGACCCAAGCCCGCGGGCGCTGCCCAGCCCAATCCCGCCTTCTCCGATGCCCAGCGACATCCCGTCCGAGGTCCCGAACCTTGGGTGGTGGCAGGTGGCGCAACTGATGTTTTCGTTTCCCGACAGGATCGGGTCGTAGAACAGCATTTGCCCCAGTTCCACGATCGCAAGGTCGGGCTCGATGAACTCGGGAGCCGGGCCAAGGTTCTGGGCCGCTGTCCCGGTGGCAAAGCTGGCGAAAACAGCCAAGGCCGATAAGGAACGGATCACGCTCATGCCCCTGCCTCGGATATCTCAAGCATCAGCGTCTGGTGATACGGTTTTTCGGGCGTACATACGATCGATGGAAACGCGGGGACGTTCGGCGCATTCGGATAGCCCGATGGTTCGATACAGAGCCCGGCATGCGGTGCAAATGGCGCAGACAAATGGGCGGCAGAGTAGACCTGCGCCCCGGGCTGATCTGAATGGACCGTCATCGTCAATCCCGACGGCGCCGCAAGGGTGGCAACCGGTTGGGCCACCATGCCGCCGGTGCCGAACAGGAAGAAGTGATCGAGGTCCGTGGCGGCCTGTCCGATCGGTTCGGGGGCCGCGAAATCCAGCCCGACCGATGCAGAGTCGACGATCCCGCCAGACGGTATCTCCTGATCGTTCAGTTCCAAGTGACGATCTGACGCCAACTGCAATCGGTGCTCCGAGATGCCTCGAGCCGACCCCAACGTGTAATAGTTGTGTTGCGCAATGCTGATCGGGGCCGGCCTGTCCGGCCAGGCCGAGATCGAATATGTCAGGCAAGGGAAATCCAACCGGACCCTGACCTCGAAGCGCACAGCCCCCGGAAATCCGCCCGCGCCGTGGGGCGAGACATGGACCAGCACCGCCTCGCACGGCGAAAGCTGCTCGACCCGCCAGAACTGGCGCGAGAGCCCTTCTGGCCCCCCATGCAGCGTATTCGACCCTTCGTTCGCAATCAGCGCATGATGGGTGCCGTCCAGATCGAACCCTGCGCCGCCGATCCGGTTGGCGACCCGCCCGACGAGCGCGCCGAGATAGAACGGATCGTTCAGGTATTCGGTCGAGTCGTCATAGCCAAGGATCAGCGGTTGGCCCTTGTACCACCACCCTTGCGTGATCGCCCCATAGCCCAACAACGACACCCGCATGTCCCCGTCTTGCAGGGCGACAACCGGGATATCAGTGCAATCAATGCGACTTTTGTTCATCATCCAGCCAATGGCGCCAACGCCTTGTAGTACGCTCTGTATCGTCTGTAGGCGCTGTCATAGGCTTCGGTCAAATCACTCTGCGGTTCGATGATGGCGTCGATCTCTGGCGGGGTCATGATCTGTTCGGGTGTTGCGTCTCCGGCTGCGCACATGGCCAGCCGCGCGGCACCAGTCGCAGCCCCGAACGCGCTTCCCTTGGGCAGGGCCAGCGGCACATTCAGCGTGGTGGCGATGGTCTGAAGCCAGTAGCGGGACCGCGCACCGCCACCTACGGCAATCAACTGCGCCGGTTCGGTACCGGTGCTCCTCAGGGCCTCAAGGCAATCGCGCATTGCAAAACCGACACCCTCCATCACTGCCTGCACCAGATCCGTCGGCTCCGAAGCGATGTCTAGGCCCAGAAAAGCTCCTCGGATGGTGCTGTCATTATGCGGCGTCCGCTCGCCGGACAGGTAGGGCAGAAAGGTCAACGACGACGGCCCGTTTGGCTGGTCGGGCAGCGCCCCGGCCAGCGCCTCGACCGGTTGGCCCAGATTGCGTGACAGCCAGTTCAGGCTGTTGGTCGCCGACAGGATGACGCCCATCTGAATCCATCGCCGAGGCACCGCGTGGCAAAAGCAATGAACCGCCGTCTCGGGTGCCGGTGCATAGCTGTTCCGAGCCATCAGCAGCACACCCGAGGTGCCAAGAGACAGAAACCCGGACCCCTCGTCGATGCTGCCGATACCGCAAGCGGCCGCGGCGTTGTCGCCAGCACTGCCAGCGACCACAACCGGGCCGGACAGCCCCCATTCCCGAAGCAGTTCATCCCGCAGTTCGCCACCATGGTCAGTGCCCTCGACCAGTCGCGGCATCTGATCGGGCCTCATGTGACCCAACTCCAGCGCCCTGTCCGACCAGTCTCGCGCGCCGACATCCAGCCAGGACGTTCCCGCGCTGTCGGACATGTCACTGACATATTCTCCGGTCAGCCAGAACCGCAGATAATCCTTCGGCAACAACACCATGGCCGTTCGGGCGAACAGGTCGGGTTCATGGGCACGGACCCATTCCAGCTTGGGCGCGGTGAACCCGGGGAACACGATATTGCCCGTGATCTCGCGCATCCCGGGGGTCTGGTCCAACTCTTTGGCCTCTTGCGCCGATCTGGTGTCATTCCACAGAATGCACGGCCGCAGGACGGTGCCGTCCCGATCCAACAGCGTTGCGCCGTGCATGTGGCCACTCAGTCCGATCGCCCGCAGTTGCGCCAGTGCATCGCCGTTCGTCTCACGCAGCCGGCCCATGACGGTCGCGCAGGCGTCGATCCAGTCCTGCGGGGCTTGTTCGGACCATCCCGGTTGCGGGTTCGACGTGGCGATCTCAGCCTCAGCCTCGGCCAGAACCTGCCCGGCTTCGTCCACAAGAATTCCCCTGAGACCCGAAGTTCCCAGATCCAAACCCAGATACACGAGACGCGCCCTCACCCATATTATTTTAGTTGGTAAAATTATTAACCGAGATCAGAAAATGTCAACACCGGAATCCGCCGCGCAAATTCATACGAGACAAATAGGGCGGAACGTTCGGCCCCACCAGGCTTCTTTGATCGGCAGCGGATCAGCCAGTACTCTGCCAATAGGCTGTTTGCGCGCTGAAGACGTAGTTCGCTGTAGTTTGCCAACTCTTGCGCATGCTGCCCTATATCTCCGAGATCAAGGCGGGAGTCTCATTGCATGACGACCGCAACATGGGGCATGGCTGAAATTCAACCTGCAAGGAAAGCGCGCGCGTTCTTTGGGTTGCGCCCATCAGGTTTGACGGATGGCGACTTCCCCTTTCTCGGCGAACGGGCCTCAGGGATCCGGGCGCAGGCACAGCCAGATCAGAATGCCCAGGTAAAGAAAGACGGTAACGTTCAGAACGGTATCCAGAAACTCGCCTGTCATGGCCCTTCCTCCCGCGCCAGCACCCGGAACAGACAGACCACCAGAACCGGAACTATGAAAACAAAGGCGATCGCCGAAATTGCGATCACAGATCGCACCAGCCCGATATCCCCGACAAAGACCATGGCAAGCCCAAGCGCACCCAGAATTGCCCCCCACACCGTGCGGATCCGGGGAGACGGGTTTTCATCACCACCGGTTCCGATCATCGCGAGGGTAAATCCGGCGCTGACAACGCTGGTGACCACAAACAGAAACGCGGCGACGATGGTCGCTGTCTGCGTCAGTCCGGACAGTGGAAACCGCTGAAGCAACGCGAATGTGGTCGCGTCAAGATTCTGCTGATTGACCACGGACAAGGAACCTTGCTGCCGCAGCGCGTCGAAAAACCCAAGCCCGCCAAACACGCCAAACCAAAGGATCGAGAACAAGGTTGGCGCGACGATCACACCCAGAAGAAACGCCCGGATCGTTCGGCCCCGGGAAATCCGGGCGATGAAGATACCGACGAACGGCGACCAGGCCAGCCACCAGATCATGTAGTTCAGAGTCCAATCCTGGAACCAGTTGACGAGGTCGTCACCAAAGAACTCGGCCGTGGCAAACCCTGCGGGCAGAACGTGGAACACGTATCGTCCGAAGCCGCTCACGATACCGTTCATCAGGTATGAGGTGGGACCAAGGATCAACAGATAGATCATCATTGCCACGGCAATCAGCATCGCAGCATTGGACAGCTTGGCCATGCCGTCCCCCAGATCCCGGCGCAGAGGGATGACAAAGGCCACACACATGGCGAAAAAGACCGGAAGCGTCAGAGCCGCCGAATCCGCCACGCCAAGCAATCCGGCCAACCCGGTTTGCACCTGAAACACCCCCATGGCCAGCGAGCCAGCCAAACCCACGGCAATGGCAACGATTGACAGAAGGTCAAAGCCCCAGCCCATCGTCCGAACCCACGGGGCCGACCCCAGAGCGTCGTTCAACGGCGCGCTCAGCAGCAGAGTGCCCCCACGGCGGAAGGCGAAATAGGCAATGATCAGACCGACCACCCCGTAGATTGCCCAGGCATGAAAGCCCCAGTTCAGGTAGGTTACGAACAGAGCGTTTCCGGCGGCCCTCGGATCTGGCTCGTATTTTCTGAGCTCTTCGAAATGGGTCAGCGGCTCGGCTGCACCATAAAACAGCAGCCCAACCCCCATCCCGGCCGCAAACAGCATGGCGATCCATGCGGGAGTCGAAAACTCGGGCTCGGCACCATCCGGCCCCAACCGGATGCTCCCAAAGCGCGAAAAGGCCAGAAACAGCGCAACGAACAACAGGCCGCTGGCTTCGAGCATGATGAACCAGCCCCGGCTTTCGAACTGCGTCGCAACCGCGGCAGACGCCAACCGGCCCAGCCCCGCCGGGTCGACAAGACCCCAAATCGCAATGCCTGCGCTGATCGCAAGCGCGATGACAAGCAGCGAATTGGTCGATGTGCGGCGCATGGGCTTTGGTCCTTGGATTTGATCCAAGGCCGAGCGTAGAGACCCGTTTGCAACCTGTCCAGAAATCAACTCTTTCGAGAATTTTGTTTGAGAACAGCCGAATATCTGTGCCTAATGGCGGAACCGACCAACGGTGGCGGGCCGCAATGGTGCTGAGCCCGCAGGAGACGTGCATGGCAACTCAACCCAAGGCCGACAACCAGCGCGTGGGCAAGCCTGGGCTGACCTTCTGGTATCAGCTGGTTGTTCTGCTGTTTCTGACCATCGCGTCATTGGTGCTGGCGTCCTCGGTTCTGATACCGCTTTCTTTCGCCATACTGTTGTTTGTGCTGCTTACTGCAACATCTGACCGGATCCACCGGATCGTCATTCTGGGCCATTCCGTACCGAAATGGATGGCGCATCTTGGGGCCTTGTGCCTGATCCTGTTTGGATTGCTGATCATCCTGTCGATCCTGTCCAGCCAGGCCGGTCTGGTGTCCGAGGCTTTCCCGAAATACGAAGAGCGCCTGTCCGGTATCCTGGCAAAACTTGTCGCCCTCGTCGGCAACGAGAACTATGCCGCGGCCCAGAAGGCGCTGAGCCAGATCAACCTGTCGGGTTTTGCCGGCAGCATCATCGGATCCGCTGGCGCCTTCCTCAGCGCCTTCTTCCTTGTGCTGCTCTACGTGCCGTTCATGCTGGTTGAACGCCTGCCGATGCAGACCAAGATTGACCTCGCGATCTCGGATCCAAGGCTTGCCAACAAAGTTCGCAACGTGCTGCACAGCACGTCCGCCAGCATCCAGCGCTATGTCGGGATCAAGACTTTCGTCAGCGCGCTAACCGGGTTCGGCAGCTTTCTTGTCATGTGGGCGGTTGGGTTGGATTTCGCCGAGACCTGGGCGGTTCTGGCCTTTCTGTTGAATTTCATCCCCACGGTCGGCTCGATCATCGGTGTCGCCCTGCCCTCTCTGGTCGCTCTTGTCCAGTTCGAGGAACTAAGCCCGTTCCTGATGGTGCTGTTGGGATGCGGGGCCGTGCAATTCTCGGTCGGAAATATTCTTGAGCCGACCTTGCTGGGCAAAAGCCTGAACTTGTCCCCTCTCATGGTCATACTGGCCCTGACATTCTGGACCGCGATCTGGGGCATTCCCGGTGCGCTGATGAGCGTGCCGATCACTGTCTGCATCATGATCATTCTGACCCACATTCCGGCCACGCGCCCCATCGCCATACTGATGTCGGGCGATGGCCGTGTGGGTCCCAAAGACTGATCTCGGTGCCGACAAACCGGATTATCGGCCCATCGCCCGCGCGACTGGCCGCTTCACGAAAGGACAAAGCCGATGGTTACCAAAGCGGAACTTGAACAGCAGGTTGCTGAGTTGAAGCGACAGCTTGAAGAGCAGGCCGAGGACAAAAAGTCGGGCGCGCGCAAGGCGGGCGAAAAGGTGAAAGAGGCCGTCCAGGACATTCCCGATAAGTTGTCGGCCGAGTTCGAAGACTGGTCCGGTGAGATCGAAACCGCGCTGGCCGAGCTGGATGCCATGCCACACAAGAAAGCCATCCTGTTCGCCCTGGGCGTTTTCGCTCTGGGCTACGTGATCGGTCGGTCCAGGTAGGAGACAGTCAGATGAGCCGCATTTCCCGAAACATTTCCATCATCCTGCGTACCGAACGGCTGATCGCTCAGCGGAACATGACCGTCTTGGCCAAACGCGCAGGCTTTTTCGCCGCAGCCGGATTGGCGGGCGGGTTGGCCATCATCATGCTGAATGTCGCGGGCTATCTTGCTCTGGCGTCAGTGATGTCCAAGCCGTTGGCTGCACTGGTCATCGCCCTGATCAACCTGATCGTGGCGCTGATACTCGCGGCTATCGCCAACTCGGTCAGCGCCGAGGCCGACACTGCGCCAGTAGCAGAACTGCGCGACATGGCGATCGGCGATATCGAGGCCGAGGTTCAGGACATGATGTCAGAGGCTCGCGAGACGGTCCGCGACCTTAGAACCGTCTCACGCGACCCTCTGGGAACGCTTGCCCCCGGGTTGGTGACCATGATCGCAAGCGCCGTTCTGAAACACCTGAAGAACCGCAAAGAGTAAGCGGCGACTGTCGCCTAGACGGTCGCCCCTTTCTGGCGGATCAGACAACCAATGCTGCTGGCGCAAACACCGACCAGAACGCCGATGATCAGCTCCATGGGCTCGACCTTGGCAAAGGTCCAATGCGCGAAAGCCAGGGTTTCCAGTATGCCGATCACCGCGCCCATCGTCGCGGCCAACCACAGTTGGCGGGTCATCATGCCCACCGCAAGGCCCAGAATGCCGGGCAGGCTCAGGATGTTGCCGCCGATTGTTCCAAGAATCTCAAGCATGTCGTGCCACTCCTAGTCGGATGCGCTGTTCAGGAATGATCGGATCTCGGCCGCGCCGGTACTCTGCGCAATTTCAGTGCCGGTCACCGGATCCAGCGAGGCGACCACTTTCTGATACTCCTCCAGATAGCCCGGCGGCAGGCTGTGCGCGATGCCCTGGTGGCAGTCGATGCAGGTCATGTTCTCGTCGATCGCACGCTGATGTTCGTTGGCGGCGCGCGTTTCCTGAATGGTGAAGTCCATGTATTCGAAATTGTGGCAGTTGCGGCATTCGCGGCTGTCCGACGCCTTCATCTTTTTCCACACGGCCGAGGCCATCTTCAGGCGGTGATCCTCGTATTTCTCGGGCGTGCTGATGGTGCCGACCAGCTCGTGATAGACGTCTTTCACCGCCATGATCTTGGCTTCGATCTTGAAGCTCCATTCCTTGGGCACGTGGCAATCGGAACAGATGGCCCGTACGCCGGAATGGTTGTTGTAGTGGATCGTTTCCCGGTATTCGCCAAGGTTGGTTTCCATCGTGTGGCACGAGACGCAGAATTCTTCGGTATTCGTCATCTCAAGGGTCCAGTGGAACCCACCCCAGAACAGGATGCCGGCCAGAAAGCCCGCCAGAACCAGAAAGCCTGCGCTGAACGCGGCGGCCGGAGTCCAGATCCACGCCCAGATGCGGCCGATCAAGCCGCGCTTTTCAGGAGAGTCTGCCATATTTGGTGCTCCTTTCAGTCCAAAGCTGGATCAGTTTCCGGCCGAGGGCTGGAACAGGTTGTCGACCAGGGCCGGCGCATCCGCCTGCGGCACATGGCACTGGTTGCAGAAATACCGGGTGCCCGCGATCTGATCGAGCTCGTTGCCTTCGCGATCCAGATAGTGGGTCATCGACAGGGTCGGCGCGTTGCGCTCACCGGCCTTGGTCCAGTCGTGGCAGGACAGGCACTGATTGGTGCGGATGTCGATCTGGTACTGGTCGATCTTGTGCGGAATCAGCGGCGGCTGCTGGCGATAGTTGCGCTGCATGCGCCCTTCGATGTTGCGGTGCACATCATCTAGGATGGCCGGATCATCGATATCCACGCCTCGCAACGTGGTCACGGACGCGGATTGCGCAAAGGCAAGCCCGGTCACAAGAAGAACAGGGATCAGGGCTATTGCGCCTGTCGCTATTGATTTTTTCATCTTGGCACTCCCTTAAGCAGGTCTGGCGGCGCGCGGTTCTGGCGCGGCGGCTGGATCGGGTGGCGCGACGACGGCGTCATCGAACCGGTGGGTAAGTTTGAAGACATCGACCGAGCACACATCGATGCAACGGCCGCATGTTGTGCAATCGGGCGACAGGATCAGCGGGCTGGATCCCGGCTTGCCCTTCAGTGCGGGCGAGATCACCTGGTTTTCCGGACAAACCGCATAGCAATCCATGCAGTCGTCACAGGCGGCGCGATTGGTCGCGCTGACCCGCAGCAGGCTTTTGGCGCCGATCAAGCCGTAGAAGGCCCCGACCGGGCAGATATGGCCGCACCATCCATGCCGGGCCACGAACAGGTCAAAGACAAAGATCGCTACGACCATCGCCCAGACAAAACCCATGCCAAAGACCAGCCCGCGGTGCAGCATCGTGATCGGATTCACCAGTTCCCACGCAATCACGCCGGTCAGGGCGGACACGATCAGAACGGTCGCCAATATCCACAATCGGGTGCTGCGTTTGGGCTGCCAGCCTTTGGACAGGTCCAGCCGACGGTGCAGCCAATGCGCGGCATCCGTGACCGGGTTGATCGGGCACACCCACGAGCAATAGACCCGCCCTCCGATCAGCGCATAGGCCACCAGAACGATCAGCCCGCCGATCAGCGCGGTCATTTCCGGCCAGTGGCCGGCCACCAGCCCCTGCAGCAGGATGAACGGATCGGTCAGCGGCAGCACGTCCAGCGTCAACGATCCGGCCAGCGTGCCCTTGACGATCCAGATGCCGAACCACGGTCCCAACAGGAACAGCGCCAGAAAGAACACCTGACTGAACCGCCGCAGCAGCAGGAACCGATGGGCGCCGACCCATCCCTTGACCTCGCGGGCCTCGTGCCCGACGGGCATATGTGTCCGCGCCGTCATTGGCCTGCCCCCGGAAGGTTGTAGCCCGGTTCGTACCCGCCCGGCGCGGCAAGGTTGTCCGCGCCCGGTCCGGGCAGGCGATCGGGCAGGTCGATGATGCCTTCGACCAGCGGCCCGCCCTTTTCGGCCTTTTCTTCCCATCCCTTGCGGTAATGCTCGGCCGAACTGCCGCGCGCCAGCCGTGCGGGCAAAACCTTGATCGCCGCCTCGGGCAGAACGCAGCTTTTCTCGCAGACGCCACAGCCGGTGCAGCGGTCGGCATGAACCGTCGGCGCAAAGATCGCGTGGTGGCCGGACCGGTCGTTGTGCGACAACTCCAGCGTGATCGCCTCGTCGATCACGGGGCACACGCGATAGCACACGTCGCAGCGCAGCCCCAGGAAGTTCAGGCAGTTCTCCTGATCGACCAGAACCGCAACACCCATCTTGGCGCCGTCGATATCCTGCAACCCCTTGTCCAGCGCCCCAGTCGGGCAGGCCGCAACACAGGGGATGTCTTCGCACATCTCGCAGGGCACGTCGCGGGCGATGAAATACGGCGTACCGGTCGCCACCGCATCGACGCCCAACTCGGCCAGCTTCAGCGTGTCATAGGGGCAACCGCGGACGCACAGCCCGCAGCGGATGCAGGCCCCCAGAAAGCCATCTTCGGGCAATGCCCCCGGCGGTCGCAAGGCCTCGGCCGGCAGGGCGCGGGCGTCGCGGGCCAGATAGGCCAGCACCGACCCGGCGACCAGACAGCCACCCGCCGCGCGCGCCGAGTCCTGCAGGAACCGGCGCCGTTGCGGCGAAAGAGGTTTGCCGACCAGAGACATTACACGCGACCTTTGCGATCCCTGCCCTTACGCCCGCTCGACCTTGCAGGCGCATTTCTTGAAGTCCGTCTCTTTCGACAGCGGACAGGTCGCATCCAGCGTCAGCTTGTTGGTCAGTTGGCCCTCGTCGAACCACGGCATGAACACGAGGCCACGCGGCACCTTGTTGCGGCCACGGGTCTCGACACGGCTGATCACCTCGCCGCGGCGGGTGGACAGCACGATCTCCTGCCCGCGGCGCACGCCGCGTTCCTTGGCGTCCTCGGGGTGCATGAACACCACGGCGGCGGGGAAGGCGCGGTGCAGCTCGGGCACGCGGCGGGTCATCGACCCGGAATGCCAGTGCTCCAGCACCCGGCCGGTGCACAGCCAAAGATCGAACTCTTCGTCCGGCTCCTCTGCTGCCGGTTCGTAGGGCGCAAAGATGATCTTGGCCTTTCCGTCCTTGTGGCCATAGAATTTGACGCCAGCACCCTCAGGCACATAGGAATCGTAGCCCTCGCGGAAGCGATAGAGCGTCTCTTTCCCGTCCACGACCGGCCAGCGCAAACCGCGGGCCTGGTGATAGGTTTCGAACGGTGCCAGATCGTGCCCGTGGCCGCGGCCAAAGCTGGCATATTCCTCGAACAGGCCCTTTTGGACGTAGAAGCCGAAATGCTCGGATTCGTCGTTGTGGAACCCTTCGGCGGTTTCCGACAGCGGATACTGGTCGATCTTGCCGTTGGCATACAGTACGTCGAACAGGGTCTTGCCACGATGCTCGGGCATCTTGGCCAGCAACTCTTCGTCCCAAACCTCCTCGACGGTGAAGCGTTTCGAGAACTCCATCAGCTGCCACAGGTCCGACTTGGCCTCGCCCGGGGCCTTGACCTGCTGACGCCAGAACTGGGTGCGGCGTTCGGCGTTGCCATAAGCCCCTTCTTTCTCGACCCACATGGCGGTCGGCAGGATCAGGTCGGCCGCAACGGCAGTGACCGTTGGGTACGGATCCGATACGACGATGAAGTTTTCGGGGTTGCGATAGCCGGGATAGCCTTCTTCGTTGATATTGGGGGCGGCCTGCATGTTGTTGTTGCACTGCACCCAATAGACGTTCAGATCACCATCCTTCAGCTTGCGGTTCTGCAGAACCGCGTGGAAGCCCGGTTTGGGCGGAATGGTGCCTTCGGGAATGTTCCACTTGGTCTCGGTGATCTTGCGGTGTTCATCATTGGTCACCACCATGTCGGCGGGCAGGCGGTGGGCAAAAGTGCCAACCTCGCGCGCGGTGCCACAGGCCGAAGGCTGACCGGTCAGCGAGAACGGTGAGTTGCCGGGCTCGGAGATTTTGCCCACCAGCAAGTGCACGTTGTACATCAACGAGTTCACCCAGGACCCGCGGGTGTGCTGGTTGAAGCCCATGGTCCAAAGGCTCATGACCTTGCGGTTCGGGTCGGCATATTCCTTGGCCAGCTGCTCAAGCTGGTTCGCCGGTACGCCCGACAGTTCAGAGACGTATTCCAGCGTGTAGTCGGCGACCGAGGCGGCGTATTCCTCGAACGAGATCGGCTCCAGCTTGCCCGAGTCCGGGTTCGCCGCGGCCTGTTGCAGCGGGTTGGTCTCGCGCAGGCCGTAACCGATGTCGGTAGCGGTCTTGGTGATGTTGACGTGGTTCTTGACGAACTCCTCGTTCACCGCGCCGGTCTGGATGATGTGGTTCGCGATGTAGTTCAGGATGGCCAGATCGGTCTGCGGCTTGAAGATGATGCCGTTGTCGGCCAGTTCGAACGAGCGGTGCTCGAAGGTCGACAGCACATGCACCTGCGCGCCCGGCTTGGTCAGGCGCGTATCGGTCAAGCGCGACCACAGGATCGGGTGCATCTCGGCCATGTTCGAGCCCCACAGCACGAAGGTGTCGGCATGCTCGAGGTCGTCATAGCAGCCCATCGGCTCATCAATGCCGAAGGTCCGCATGAAGCCCACCACGGCCGAGGCCATGCAGTGCCGCGCGTTCGGGTCGATGTTGTTCGTGCGGAACCCGGCCTTCATCAACTTGGCCGCGGCATAGCCCTCCCACACGGTCCACTGTCCCGAGCCGAACATGCCCACGCTGGTCGGGCCTTTCTTGGCCAGCGCCTCTTTCCACTTCTCGGCCATCACGTCGAAGGCTTCGTCCCAGCTGACGGGCTCAAAGTCACCGTTCTTGTCATAGACGCCGTTCGATTTGCGCAACAGCGGGGTGGTCAGACGGTCCTTGCCGTACATGATCTTCGAAAGGAAGTAGCCCTTGATGCAGTTCAGCCCCCGGTTCACCGGAGCGTCCGGGTCGCCTTGCGTGGCAACCACGCGGTCGTTCTTGGTGCCCACCAGAACCGAGCAGCCCGTGCCGCAGAACCGGCAAGGTGCCTTGTCCCATCGGATGTCGGCATTGGCGACTTGGGCGGCAGCTTGGCCCGTCGCCAGCGGGATACCGGCCGCGGACGCGGTCGCGGCGGCGGCGGTTGCTTTCAGAAACGTACGGCGAGATTCGGAAATGGTCATGACAAGGGCCTCCGGCTGGAATCTTGGCTGGGAGTTTCAGGACGCGGACGGGTCTCCGCGAGATCTTCGAAATGGTGATAGGTCAGGGTCAGCGAGACGACCCCGGGGATCTGGTGCAGGTCCATGATGATCTCGGACGCCAACCGTGTCGGCGTGTCCTCGACAACGACAACGAACCGGCTGTCGTCGGATTCGGCATGGACCTCGACCCCGTCAAACGCAGTCATCGCCGACCGTGCTGCCGAGGTCTGGTCCGGCGCGACATGCACGAGGCATCCACAGATATTCATTCATGCACCTCCACTGTGGCGGGCTGGTATCTCTCAAGGGAAACGGCACCGGTCGGGCATGCGGCCGAACAGGCTCCGCAACCGACACATGATGCCAAGTCCAGGTTCACTTCGGCACGGCCTCCGGTTTTCAGGCGGAATCGGATGGCCCCTTGATCGCAGCTGTCTTGGCACACCCGGCAACTGACACCATTTGCCGAAAGGCAGGTGTCGGACACTTTCGCGCGCCACGGCCACTCGGCGAACCGGTCCAGGCTCAATGCGTCGGTCTTGCACGCGTCGGCGCAGTCTCCGCAAAAGGTGCAGCCACCCTGCTGCGGCTGAAACACCGGCAAGCCCGCGTCGTCCATAGCCAGAACTTCCTCGGGACAAACCGAGACACAGTCGCCGCATCGAGTGCAGAGATCGTGGAAGTTTTCGCGCGCCGCTCCTGGCGGCCGCTTCACGCTGTCGTCTTCGCGAGGCAGGCGTCCCGTCAGGAACGCGCGCCTGCTGGCTACTGCAGACATGTGCCGCCCACCTGTTCTAGAAACATTTGTGGTACTCCGTTCATGCTGCGTGGATAGCGGATACGAGTCAACTCTGACTTGATCTTGATCAGATTTGTTCATGGATTGAGCAAACGAATCCTTCCTGAAACACAACTCTGGAAAGGCGCGACACAAAGCTGATCCGAAAACCCGGAAACGGCGGATTGCGCAGTCATAATCGAATATTACTATAAAAAATGCAGACTCGACCCGGTGGTCTGTACTAGGCTGCCTGCGGGTGGATACTTCTGAGGGCACCAATGTCTGGCGACCTACGGGAATGGCTGAGCGCCCTTGGGTTGTCCGATTACACCCAAGCGTTCGCGGAAAACAAAATCGACTTTGCAATTCTTCCGGAACTTACGGGCGAGGATTTGCGCGAGATCGGAGTGACCGCCGTCGGCGACCGTCGCCGGTTGCTGCGCGCGATATCCGAGCTGGACGTCCCGGACAACGTCGGCGCATTTGAACCCGAGGTCGAACTGGAGCCGGCAAAACGGCAGGTCACGGTTCTGTTCGCGGACCTGACCGGCTTTACCAAATTGTCCAGCGAACACGACGCCGAAGACATGCACGCGCTGCTGAATGCGTTCTTTGGCAAGGTCGACCGCGCCGTCGAGAAATTTGGAGGCCGGATCGACAAGCATATCGGAGACGCTGTCATGGCGGTGTTCGGGGCGCCGATCTCGCACACCAACGACACCGAACGGGCGGCCCGGGCTGCGTTGGAGATTCACGCCGCGCTGCCCACACTTGACCCGCCCCTGTCCTGCCATATCGGCATCGCCTCAGGGCAGGTCATCGCCAGCACCACCGGAAGCGAGGCCCATACCGAATACACCGTGACCGGGGACGGCGTGAATCTTGCGTCCCGCCTGACCGACATATCTGCGCCGGGTCAAACGTTGGTGTCGGATGATATTCAGCGCGCGCTTGGCCCTCTGTTCGTGGGCGAGGCGATCGGCACCAAAGCGATTAAAGGCCTGAATAAGGATGTCGAAATCTGGCGTCTGGACCGCCTGGCCCGGAACATCCGCACGCGGCGCCACAAATTCATCGGGCGGGAACGCGAGATGTCGTTGTTCTCGGCAACATTCGACCGGTGCCAGCGCCATGGAAAGGGTGAGGTTCACATCATTCTTGGCGAACCCGGTATCGGCAAGACCCACTTTTCGGAACAGGTGGCCGAGCTGGCCGCAAACCGCTCCTATTCGATCCACGGGGGCGTGGTGATGGATTTCGGCACACGCGAGGGACATTCGGCCATCCAGTCCATCGCCCGCAGCCTTCTGGGGCTCGACCCGATCGACGACTCCGATGCCAGCACCGCGGCCGCTCATGACGCGATCAACCGGGGGTGGATCAACCCTGCCAGTTCAGCCCATCTGAACGCTTTGCTCGAACTTGAACAGGATCCCGGATTGGCCGAAGTCTATGCCGCGATGGACAACGCCGCACGCATGCGGGGTCGGCGACAGGTCATCGACGAACTGCTGCAGGCCCGCAGCCGCGAGGCCCCCCTTCTGCTCCAGGTCGAGGACATACATTGGGCGCCACCGGACATTCTGACCATGTGTTCTTACATGGCTGCCGCGACGCGGGACCTGCCTTGCGTTCTGATGATGACCAGCCGGGTCGAAGGCGACCCGATCGATCGGGAATGGCAGATGGGAACGGACGGTGCGCTGGTGTCCAAGCTTGAGCTTTCGCCGATGGGCGACGAACAGGCGCGGAAACTGGTCGAAGAATTCACCGCCATCGACCCCGAGCTGTTGGAAACCTGCGTGCAACGCGCCGGAGGCAATCCGCTGTTTCTCGAGCAACTGCTGCGCAATATCGACGGCCTGACCCGCGACACCGTCCCCGGCAGCATCCAAGGCATCGTGCAATCCCGTCTGGACGGGTTGGATCGTCGAAGCAGAACGGCGATTCAGGCAGCATCGGTTCTGGGGCAGCGGTTCTCGCCCGAAGTTCTGAACTATCTGCTGGGTGAAGGCCATCTGGACACGTCCGACCTGATCCGCTCGGCCCTGATCCGCGAGGCCGGGGCAGATCTGATGTTTGCGCATGCTCTGATCCGCGACGGATCCTATGCGACACTGGTCAAGTCCGAGCGCGCCCGACTGCACCGGCAGGCAGCAAGCTGGTACGAGGGCAAGGACGCCACCTTGCGCGCCCAACACCTGGACCGTGCCGACGCCTCAAACGCAGCCGAAGCCTATCTGGAGGCCGCCGAAAACCTGATCCAGGCCTTCCAGTTTGACGAGGCCAGCCCGCTGATCGAACGCGCGCTCGAGCTTTCGGCGCCGCCGGGTATCCGGTTTGACCTGATGTGTGCCCGCGCGGAAACCCATCGACTTCAGGGCCTGTCGGACGAGGCCCTGAGCGAGTTCAACGAAGCCGCTGCCTTGGCCGAGACTGACGCGCAGATTTGCCGCGTTCATATCGGTCTTGCACAAGCCGCACGCCAGGCCAGCCTGTACCAGGATGCGCTGCACAGCCTCAACATCGCCGAGGCCGCCGCTGAACGTATCGGATCGGAACGGGATCTGGCCCAGATCAGCTATGTTCGCGGAAACATCTATTTCCCATTGGGACGGGTCGCGGATGCTCTGCAAAGCAACGAAAAAGCACTGACGCTGGCGCGCAAACTGGAATCCGTCCGGCTGGAGGTCGGCGCCCTCAGCGGCTTTGGCGATGCGAATTTCATGAATGCCGCCATGCGCACCGCCGCAGGGTTCTACACTCAGGCCGTCGAAAGAGCGCGGGACAAAGGACTGGTCCGGGACCTGGCCGCCAACCTTCACAATCTCAGTGTCGCCCGCAGTTACTCAGGTGACGTGGAGCAAGGTCGGGCCGACGCGCAGGAAGCCATCGAAATCTCGCAGAAGTACTTTGCATTCGTACCGGAATGTGTCGCGCAGACCTGCTTGGGCGTCGCGTGCACCTTTCAGGATGACATGGACGGCGCGCTGCAGGCCTTCATCCGATCCGCCGATATCGCCCAGCGCGTCGGTGCCAAGCGACTCGAGGCTCAGGCGCTGGAACATCTGGCCCGGGCGCAGGTGTATGCCGGGCAAAGGCACGAGGCTGAACAGGTGGGGCTCCGCGCCGTGGAAATCGCGTTGGAACATGGCCGCAACTTTGTCGGCCCCAAGGCACTGTCGGCATTGGCCTTGGCTTTGGACGATCCGGATGCCCAGGATGATTTGTTGGATCAGGGCGTCAGGATACTGGGTGAAGGCTGCGTTGGGCATAGCCACTTGCATTTCTACGCAGATGCATGCGCCGTGATGCTGGCCCGCCAGGATTGGGACCGCGCGATCCGCTTTGCCGACGCCTTGTCCGAGTTCACCGCCCCAGAACCGCTGCCGATGGCCGATCTGTCCATCCGTCACACGCGCCTTCTGGCTGCGACCGGGCAACAGGGCCTCGCCCTGTCTGACCACGCCGAGTTTCCAGAACTTCGATCACAGTTCGACGATCTGGGCGTGGTGCGGTCGTTGATGGGGCATCTGGATTTTCCGGTGGCCGGGATGGCCGGTCAACCGACGGCATGAACCGCATGACGATAGAACAACACGAAGAAACAGGGCGCGGAATGACGGTCGAGAAAAAGGTCTGGGGCCTGTCAGGCCTCGTGTCGCTGATACTGACGGCCGTATTGTTCTACCTTTGGGCATCGCTGAACCATTTCGAGCAGGACCCGACCCAATTGCCGGATCAGGCCTCGGTCGATTCCTATCTGGAGTCGCTGGAGAACGCGCCGGATTATCGGGTCAGGACGGGAATATTCCTCAAATCCTTCAGTTTCGTCGATGCAAGCGATATCCACGTCACGGGCTATGTCTGGCAACACTATCAAACCGGCGTCCATGACGCGATCAAACCCGAACCCGGTCAGGCCGGGTTCCTTCTGCCCGAGTCCGTGGATGTCGGGAGCGGCCTTATCGAAGAAGCCTACCGGATGCCAGAACCCGGTGGTGAAGTGATCGGCTGGTACTTTGAGCAGACCCTGCGCCAGTCCTTCGACTACACCAGCTATCCTTTCGACCACAAAACCGTCTGGGTGCGGTTCTGGCCGGGCCGGTTTGACGTGAACGTCGCCTTGGTTCCCGACTTCGACGCCTATCCCGCGACTGGGCCAAAGGACATCTTCGGGATCGACAACCGCATCGTCATGGGCACCTGGGAACGCGAAAATACCTATTTTGACTACAAGCTGTCTGATTTGGACACGACGCTGGGCATCAACCAGAACGAGTTTCAGACCAGACTGCCCGAGCTGCACTACAACTTTGTCATAAAACGCAATTTTGCGAACGCCTTCGTGGTGCACATGATCCCATTGATCGTAGTCACGATGCTTCTGTTCGGCGCCGTAATGACGGTGACGCGGAAGCCGAACCTGGTCGAACGGCACGATTTCAGCACCTCAAGCGTGATCGGCACCTGCTCGGTCCTTTTCTTCGTGATCCTGCTGGCCCATGTGCAATTGCGCGAGGGTTTTGCCGGGTCACCAGTGATCTACATGGAGTCCTTCTTTTTCCTGATGTACTTCATGCTGCTTGTGGTCTCGGTGAACACCTATCTGTTCGTCTCCGAGTCCGCGCCGTCACTCCGCTTGATCCACTATCATGACAACCTGATTCCAAAGGCCGCGTTCTGGCCTTTTGTCCTGAGCTGCATGATCGCGATCACCGCCTACAACCTCAGCCTCAAGTCACCTCCGTCAACGGATGCGCCCGAGGCGATCACGCATCAGGACGGCTAGCGGCCGCCTCATACCCGGGCTTGAGCGTTCCGGTGGCCATGTCGATCGAGTATTCGTCGACCAACTCGGACGCACCGCTTTCCAGTTCGGCAAGGTATTTTTCCGGATTGGCGATGACGTAGACGTAGGCCGGTTTTTTCACGCCATCCATCAGGACATTGATCCGCTTGCGGACATAGACATTGTCAGCCGCGCCCGGTCCGTGAAAACCCTCGAGCTTGTCGAGTTCCTTCAACCCGCCCGAGGTGACCCGGTAGACCTCGCCCTTGATTGGACGGCCAGTGCCCTTGCGATCCACCAGTGTGGCCATGCGGTGCAGATAGGCACAGTTCGGGTTGTCGCAAAACGGCTCTTTCGGAACGATCAGGGGCATGGGCTGCCGAGTGACCGCCTGTCCAACGAAATCATCCAGAACGTCCGCATGAGCGTCGTGGTTGGGAAATCCTTTTTTGAGCGATCCGTAGGTAAAATACAGATAGGTCTTTTCGCGTTCATCGATCAGGTCGTCTTCGTCTTCCACCTCTTCCGGTTCTGACAGGGCGTGCGTGTTGGCCCATTCGTCCAGCATCGCGCGGATCTCGTCCGACACCCTGATGCCCCTGGACCGCACCCGATCCTGCAGGAAGTGGATCAGAGGGCTTGCATCGATGCTCTCCGCCGCCAGCAGTGTTTCTACCATCTCGGCCGAGTTGTTCATCGCGGCGACATGCAGGCTGGTAAATCCGTGGTCATTGACCGCGTTCACGTTGATACCTCTTGCGATGAGGGCTTTGGCAGCCTCGATGTCCGGTTTTCCCAGATCTTGCCCGTTCTCGGTCAGCTCGCCCTCGCCGCCCGCCGCATAGTGCAGCAGCGTGTCACCATTATGGTCATCGACAATGTCGATACCGGCGACCCCCTCATCTATGGCCTGAAACACCGGCTCCCATTGGGCGAAGTCATCCGAGGCCGCAGCATCCTGCGCCCATTTGCAGATATTGTGTTCGTGGTTTTCCAGCTCTTCGAAGGCTTCTTCCAACACCTCCATGATCTGGTCGGGCGTGGCCATCATGCCGATGCCCATCATTCCGTTCGAAAGGCGCCCTTTGCGGGGACCCACAAGATCAATCCCCAGATCCCGCAGCTTTTCGACATTGTTCTGGGTGGTGACGTTGTTCCACATGTTGGTGTTGCAAGCCGGGCAAAGGATCGCCGGCTTGTTGCGGTACTGCCAGGCCACAAAGACTGAGGTCAGCAGGTTGTCGGCAATGCCATTGGCGATCTTGCCCATCGTGTTGCAGGTGACCGGCGCGACAATGACGCAATCGGCCCAGTCGCACAGCGCAAGATGCGAGGCGCGCAAGGGCATTCCGAACTCGGTATAGCGAAAGTTCCACTCGTCATCGTCGCGGTAGTAGTCATTGTGGGTGATGTAGTCGTCGACTGTCTTGCTTTTCTTCCCGGTCTTTTTTGCCTTGCCGGCTTCGCTGGCCTTGTCGGTCCCAATATCGCGAAAGAACTTTTCGGCCGAAACCGAAGGGATCAGTTTCACGTTGTGACCAGCCTCGGTGATCCGGGCGACCAACTGAGGCACCTTGTCCGCAGCCGACGAGCCGCAGGCGCACAGCAGAACGTTCCGGCGACCGTTTGGCGGGGCTGTCAACCCGCCCTTGGGATACCCGAAGATGTTTTTGTCGAGGCTCGGCGACTCGTGGCGCAGCAAGACAGGCAGACCGGCTTTCTTCATGTCTTCCTGCAGGCCGCCATCCAGGATCATGTCAACGATATCGCTGCGCTTGCCCAGGCATTTCCCATGGAAGAAGAGATAAGGCACCTTTTCCTTGCCGCTTTCCGCCACCAGTTGCCGGCGCATTTTCATAGCGTTGGCCCCGTGTCCAGCGACATCGACCAATTTCAGACCGGTCGCGCCGATATTGGCCAGAATGTTCTTCAGCATGTTCGACCACGGGTCCTCATCCTCGTAGAACAGAACCAGCGGGTTTTCCCGGACGATCCGAGCCACGTCGCTGGGGTCTTCCGGGGGCTGGGTCTCCTCGATCACCAGCATGGCCGGGCTTTTCAGGTCGCGTAGCCCGCGAAAGATTTGCCCGCGCGGCGCCTGCCAGACCTGCGAAGTCGCCGGGCTCATATCTACGACGGTGACAAGGTCGGCCTTCTCGTCATAGGCCACGCACAGGCACCAGAACTCTTCCAGCAGCGCCGTCTCGCGGAACACGTTTTCGGGCGGCCGGATCACCTCGAACCCCAACACGCGGTTGAAGTCGATATTGATCATAAGGTGGCGCCCCTCATGTTCGTTCAGACTGCGCAGCTGATCCCGGAACCAGTCTTGCGGCGACCTTTTGTCCTTGCCGGGTCGTTCCGCATAGCTGCGGAAAGTGCTGCCGATATGCACTTCGGAGGTGCCGGCCAGATACCGCTGGGCCATCTCGCTCATCTTCTTGGCGGTCGAAACGCGGCTCAGCGCCTCGGTGTACGAGGTCTGGGTCGCGATCAGCAGCTTGTCTTCGGTGACCTGGACATCGCCCAAAATCTGCAGGCTTTCGGCCAGAACGCCCAGGCTGTTCATGTTCGGGCTGGCCCGCCGGAACAGGTTGCGGCGCTTCTTGGGATCGCGGGCCAGATACCTGGTGCTGTCCACATAGTTGCAGTCCTGCCGGAAGGTCTGCAGCGTGGTCTTGACCGCTTCGCGCGCCGAGAACCGCAGCAGCCCGCGCGCGCGCATCGAAGTGCCGTCGCGGTCGGACATGGCCGCGTACAGGCGGTCGATCGTGGTGACCCACAGCTTGCCGTATTTTTCGGGATGCACATCCATCATGTGCACCAACCCGGTGCTGGGGTTGCACTTGGCGATCACCGCGAAATGGCCGCCGGGCATGGTGGGCTTGCCATGCGCGACCCCAACTTGAAAATTCGCCACCAGGATATCGTTGTCTCCGCCCAGTCGATTGGATTCGTCAATCGCCTCAAGCAGCAGCGGCACCGAGGTCGTCGCCTCGTCCATGAAGTAGGCCTGGACCTGCACAAGGTCGCGCAGACCCTGCGAATGGATATAGGTGCACGCCACGTCGAACAGTTCACCCAGCGAGATGCCGTCATTGACGACAAAGCTGGTGGGCAGTTCGCAGACGCGGAAGATGTCGTTCACCTCGCAGCTGAAGCCCAGCGCCGACATGCTCAGCGCGGCCGCGGTCACGCTGCAGCAGTTGATCGGCTGCTGGAAATTCTGAAGATGCACGCTGACCAGATCGCCGAACAGCGTGGCGTAGCATTCGCGTCGAATTTCCGCGGGAATATCCAGCCACTCGTTACTGGCCAGAAAGGCCAGCCGAGTGCCGGGCAAGGCCACGGCCTGCAGGCTGACCGGTATGTCGCGGATCTCCAGATGCTCTTCGTAGAAATAGTCCCCGGTATCGGCGGTCGCCAGATCAACGTCGTTCTGGCGCAGCTTCACGATGCCGTCCAAAACCACATACATCCCGCGCGGCGGTAGTACCGTGTCCTCTAGAACTTCGAACAGATCGAAATGCTGCCTGAGCCGCTCGGCGCTCTGCCGCACCTTTTCGCCGGGCAGGACGGCGAATATCTTCTCCCAATCGGCAGATGTGGCTTCAATCGGTTTTGAATTGGAAATCGTCTGTGTGGACACGGCCAGTTCCTCCCCCAAAAAGTCAGTGGCGCAATGGTTTCGTATTTCGTGGTCACTTTCCTGAAATCAGCATTTGTACTTTGTAGTCTCCCCCGCCGGACAAACGGCAGACCGCCCGACGCGTGGCGCCATTCAATGCTGGCTCCACCCCTCAATTTGCGCAGGCAATACGAGCGATACCTGAATTCTTAGTACAGATTGGCAGAAAAATCACTGGGATTGTGGGGTTTACCCAGCTTCGCAATCTGATGCACCGCTGGGGCAGAGCGGCCTTGATTGATCGGGTGATAGACGCCAACGTGCAAGCAACCCGCCAGACCCGCGGCCGGTTCAAAGCAACGGAGCCCCCAATGTCAAAACATGGATATGAATCCGGCCGCCTGAATCTGCCGTTCGTCGGCATCGCCACATTCGGCAAGAAGCCATATGTGCAGGACTGGGACCAGATCGATGCCGATGTCGCCATCCTGGGCGCCCCGTTCGACTTCGGCTGCCAATACCGGTCCGGAGCCCGGTTCGGCCCGCGTGCGGTGCGCGAGGCATCGACTCTGTTCAGCTTTGGTCATGCAGGTGCTTATGATCACGAGGACGATGCCACCTATTTGGGCGAAGAGGTGCGCATCGTCGATCTGGGGGATGCCGACATCATCCACACCAAAACCGAAGCCAGCCACGCGAATATCGAATACGGGGTGCGCAAGATCCTTGAGGCCGGCGCTCTGCCCGTGACGATCGGTGGTGACCATTCCATCAACATTCCCTGCATCAACGCCTTTGATCAGGACTGCGCCCGAAACGGTCCCATTCACGTGGTCCAGATCGACGCACATCTGGATTTCGTGGACGAGCGTCATGGCGTTACGGCGGGCCATGGAAACCCGATGCGGCGGGCGATCGAGAAGGACTATGTCTCGGGTATGACCCAGCTGGGCATCCGCAACGTCTCATCGACGGCGAAAGAAGGTTACGAAGATGCACGCGCGCGCGGCTCCGACATCTTGTCGGTACGGCAGGTCCGCAAGCTGGGGACCGAAGGAGTGTTGGACCGCATCCCCTCGGGCGTCCGATACTACGTGACCATCGACATTGACGCGTTTTGCCCATCCATTGCACCGGGCACCGGAACACCAAGCCACGGCGGTTTTTTGTACTACGACGTTCTGGAAATCCTGCAGGGCCTTGCCCGGAAAGGGCAGGTTGCCGGCATCGACCTTGTCGAAGTTGCCCCGGCCTATGACCCGACCGAAAGCACGCAGATCCTTGCCGCGCAGCTGTTGCTGAACTTCATCGGCTTCATCTTTCACCACAAGGAATGAAAGAAACCCCGGTCACATCAACTCGGAGAGATCAACCAACGGGGTCTCGCGTGTAACCGCGACGGCGTGACTACCGCCCGAGGATTGAACCCGCACGTCCACACGTTCAGCCTGCGAAAACCGGTCGAAGTAATCAAATCTCATTTCACCAAGCGCCTGAAGGTTGCTGCACCTGACCGTATATTCGGCCTGAAATTCGGGCCGGTGATCGTCAGACCCCAAGGCCGAACCGGCTTCGCCGCCGACCAGCGCCACGTTCGCCGTGGCCGTGGCACAACCCGCCTCGGCCGTGACCGCGAACAGGGTCATGGGCTGTGACAGGTCCGAAATGGCGACCGCGACCTTCGCCTTTTCCTCTGCGCTCGAAGCGGGAAGCTCAAAGCCAACGATTTCTGACGCAGGAACAGACAGGGACAGCGTGTACCCCGAATCCAAAAAGGCGATCTTCAGTGCTGCGGGTTTTGGCGCCACTTCCTGCTGCGCGTCCAACGCAAGGGGAAACACGCAAAGGGCAAACGCCAGGGATCTCATCACGCAACCACCACCAACTCAAGAATCACACCATCATTGTATCTTCGCGCCATCCGCAGGCAACGGCGCGCAACGCCGTCTGACCCCGCCGGAAATGGCTAGACAGATTCAGAGAACCCATCCAGCCAACCCGCATTTGGCCAAAACAGCGGCGTGTTTCCCAATTTATTCCCGACTTAAAGACTCGGGTTGACATAACTTACAATTTCACTCAGTTAATATTCATCTCAGCACCCGCACCGGGTGCTCTTGCCCATTCATTTCGACAGGAAGGCCTGAACTTCATGACCCGCGTATTTTCGACGACCAGCCTGGCAGCTTTGCTGATGGCAACGGCGGCAGCCGCCGGCGACGCGCCCGCAAAGGTCGACATTCTGGACACCTATGCTGACATTGCCGAAGCAAAATATGACGACAGCCTGCGTGCTGCCCGCAAGTTGCAGGCCGCCGTTGCCGCGCTGGTTGACCAGCCTTCTGCTGAAAACCTGACCGCCGCACGCCAGGCCTGGGTTGCCGCGCGCGTTCCGTATCAACAGACCGAGGTCTATCGCTTCGGCAATCCCATCGTCGACGAATGGGAAGGCAAGGTGAACGCGTGGCCTCTGGACGAGGGTCTGATCGACTATGTGGATGCGGCCTATGGCGGCGCGACGGACGAAAACGAGCTTGCGGTTCTGAACGTGATTGCCTCGCCCAGCTTTGAGCTGTCTGGCCAGCCGGTCGACGCCACCGAGATCACGCCCGAGCTGCTGTCTGAGACCCTGCACGAGGCCGACGGAATCGAGGCCAATGTGGCAACGGGTTATCACGCCATCGAGTTCCTGCTGTGGGGCCAGGATCTGAACGGTCACGGCGAGGGCGCCGGCAACCGTCCGTGGACCGACTATGCGCAGGACGAGTCCTGCACCGGCGGCAACTGCGATCGCCGGGCCCAGTATCTGGTGGCGGCGACCGACCTGCTGGTCTCGGATCTGGAGTGGATGGCCGCGCAATGGCAGGACGACGGTGCCGCGCGGGCGGCCCTGACCAACGACGCCGACTCGGGCATCAGTGCAATTCTGACGGGCATGGGATCCCTGTCCTATGGCGAACAGGCCGGTGAGCGCATGCGCCTTGGACTGATGCTGAACGACCCGGAAGAAGAGCATGACTGTTTCTCGGACAACACGCACAACAGCCACTACTATGACGGGTTGGGGATTCAGAACGTCTATCTGGGTCGGTATGTCCGGATTGACGGCACTCCGGTTTCGGGTCCGTCCCTGTCGGATTTGGTTGCGGCCTCGGACCCGGCTTTGGACACCGAGATGAAGACAAAGCTGGCCAACACAATGTACGCGCTAGGCCAGATCAAAACCGCAGCCGAGGCCGGATTAGCCTACGATCAGATGCTCGAGCGCGGGAACGTCGGTGGCGAAACGCTGATCATGGGCGGTGTCGAAGGTCTGATCGATCAGACCAAGACGATCGAACGTATCGTGTCCGTGCTGGGCTTGGGCAATGTCGCATTCGAAGGGTCCGACAGCCTCGACAACCCCGACGCCGTTTTCCACTGATGAACCAAAGCAGCCGGGCGCAGCGACCGCTTGCGCCCGACCCTGCGACAAGCTGTGTCTGGACCCGAAGCAAATACCCTACTATTTGACTAGGAATTACGAAAGGCCGAGTCGCCATGATCGTCTGCCACTGCACCAACATCACGGATCACGAGATCCGCGCGGCAATCGACTGGATGCGCGCGGCAGATCCTCAAACCATCATCACGCCGGGCAAGATTTACCATGCTTTGGGAAAATCGGCGGATTGTGGCGGGTGTATGCCGCTGTTTCTGGACACGATGCGCGCAACCGATAACCTCGAAGTACCCATGCAACTCCGCGCCCTGCGCGTGGATGATACACAGGAGATTGCAGATGAAGGGCGACCCCAAAGTCATCGAATACTTAAACAAGTCCCTGCGGCATGAATTGACCGCAGTCAGCCAGTACTGGCTGCATTACCGCCTGCA
Organism: Ruegeria arenilitoris; assembly: GCF_013032855.1. Taxonomy (GTDB): domain Bacteria; phylum Pseudomonadota; class Alphaproteobacteria; order Rhodobacterales; family Rhodobacteraceae; genus Ruegeria; species Ruegeria arenilitoris. The sequence continues at coordinate 658,492 of NZ_WQDA01000001.1, read as the reverse complement.
GGAGGACTGGGGCCTGGGCCACATGGCCAAGAAAAGTCGCGAGGAAAGCATCGAAGAGATGCAGCACGCGGACAAGCTGATCGAGCGGATCATCTTCCTCGGCGGCCACCCCAACCTGCAAAAGCTCGACCCGCTGCGCATCGGCCAGACGCCCAAGGAAACGCTGGAATGCGACCTAGCGGCCGAGATCGACGCCCGGGCCCTGTACAAGGAAGCGCGCGAATACTGCCAACAGGCCGGCGACTTCGTGTCGATGGCGCTGTTCGAACAACTGATGGCCGATGAAGAAGGCCATATCGATTTCCTCGAAACCCAGCTCGATCTGTACGAAAGACTCGGCGAAGCAAATTATGCGCAACTCAATGCATCGAAAATGGACGAGGCCGAATAAGACGGGCCTCTTCGTGGTGGCCGTTTTTGCGGCCACCCCTTCCCTGTCTCAGGATCTGCGGGACAGTCATTTGAACCCCCTCCCCCGAACCGACGCTGAACGGGCACGGATCGCCACAGTCACCGCAGCGCCGTCGGATTTCACGCAGCCCCAGCGCTATGAGGACCTGCCGGCAGGCGCCGCGACGGTGCGCGCCCGGACCGATGCGGATGCGTTCTCGCAACCCTCGGCCAACCTGAGCTTTGAGCAGGAGCTGGATTTCAAGGTCGGCAACGGGCTGTTCAAGAAGGTCTGGGTGTCGTCTCCGTCCTCGACTCTGGCCTCGGATGGGCTAGGGCCGCTGTTCAACGCCCGGTCGTGCCAACGCTGTCACATCAAGGACGGGCGTGGCCACACCCCGGCCGGACCCGAAGACAACGCCATTTCGATGTTCCTGCGCGTTTCCATCCCCGGAACGCCCGCGGACGCGCCGGAGGAGATCGCGGGGTATCTCGCCACCCTGCCCGAACCCACCTATGGCGGCCAGATGCAGGATTTCGCCCTGCCCGGCCACCAGGCCGAATACCGGCTGGACATCACCTACGAGGAAATCCCGGTGGAACTGTCCGACGGCGAAGCCGTGTCGCTGCGCAAGCCCACCTACAGAGCGGCCGATCTGGGCTATGGGCCGTTGCACCCGGACGCGATGCTCAGCCCACGCGTGGCGCCGCAGATGATCGGTCTGGGCCTGCTCGAGGCGATCCCGGCCGAGGACATCCTGGCCAAGGCCGACCCCGACGACGCCGATGGGGACGGGATCTCGGGGCGGCCCAACATCGTGTGGTCGACGGAATTCGGCGAACCCATGCTGGGCCGGTTCGGGCTGAAGGCGGGCATGCCGACGATCATGGAGCAGTCGGCCGCGGCCTTCGCCGGCGATATCGGCATTTCCAGCCCGCTCTACCCCGCGCCATTTGGCGACTGCACCCCGGCCCAGGCCGATTGCCAGACCGCCCCGCATGGTGACGGCGACGAGCGCGGCTTCGAGATCGACCAGCAGGGCATGGATCTGGTGGCCTTCTACAGCCGCAACCTGGGCGTTCCCGCCCGCCGCGATGTGGATGACCCGCAAGTTCTGCGCGGGAAAGAGGTTTTCCACACCATTGGCTGCGCGTCCTGTCACACGCCTGCTTTCGTCACCCACCGTCTGCCCGACCGGCCCGAGCACAGTTTCCAGCTGATCTGGCCCTACACGGACCTGCTGCTGCACGACATGGGCGAGGGACTGGCCGACAACCGCCCCGAGGCCCGCGCCACGGGCCGCGAATGGCGTACCGCGCCACTGTGGGGCATCGGCCTGACCGAACGGGTCTCGGGGCATACCCAGTTCCTGCATGATGGCCGGGCGCGCTCGCTTCTCGAAGCGGTCCTGTGGCACGGCGGCGAGGCCCAGGCCGCGCGCGATGCAGTCGTTTCCATGCCCAAACCCGACCGCGATGCGTTGATCCGGTTCCTGGAGAGTCTCTGACCCATGCGCCTGATTGCCGTGATCCTTTCCGCATTGATCCCGCTCTGCGCGGTGGCACAAAGCCGCGATGCGATCCTGACCGACGTGACCCAGGCCCATATCCTGCCGCGTTTCGAGCAACTTGTCGAATTGACCGCCACGCTGGATGCTGCCGCACGAGCCGACTGCGCGCCGGGGTCCGCCGATCTGCGCGCGGCCTATCACGCCGCCTTCGACGCCTGGATATCCGCCAGCCACCTGCGGTTCGGCCCGACCGAGGTCGGAGACCGTGCCTTTGCCCTGGCCTTCTGGCCCGACAGCAAAGGGTTCACGCCCAAGGCGCTGTCGGCGATGATCGCGGCCGAAGACCCGGCCATTGCCGACCCCGATGCCTTTGCCGAAACCTCGATCGCGGGGCGCGGCTTCCTCGCGCTCGAGAGGATGCTATACGACCCGGCCTTTGCCGATCAGGGCGATGCGGCCTATCGCTGCGGGTTAATCCGCGCCATCGCCGCCGACATCCACCGCACCGCCCGGGCCATCGACCGGGACTGGCACGGCTATGCCCGCACCATGACCCAACCCGGGCCGGACAGACCCTATCGGTCCTCCGACGAAGCCCTGCAGGAGCTCTACAAGGCCCTGACCACTGGGCTCGAATTCACAGCCGATACGCGTCTGGGCCGCCCGATGGCCAGTTTCGACCGCCCCCGCCCCAACCGGGCCGAGGCCCGCCGGTCGCTGCGGTCGCTGCGGCACGTGGAACTGTCGCTGGTGGCGCTGCGCGACCTGGCGGCGCGGCTGGCGGCCGATCACCCACAGATTGCCGCCGCGCTGGACGACGCCTTTGCCCGCAGCATCGCCCGGGCGCAGGCGCTGGACGATCCCGCACTGGCCGGCGTGGCCGAGCCCCAGGGGCGGCTGCGGATCGAGGCGCTGCAGCAGTCGATCAACGACATCCGCAGCTTGGCCGCCGCGCAGTTGGGTCCGACCCTGGGCATAAGCGCCGGGTTCAATTCATTGGACGGAGACTGACCGATGACCAGCCGCCGAGGGTTCCTGGCCGGTTTGGCAGCGGCCACTCTTGCCCCCCTGCCGGGCTGGGCTGAGGTCGGTTCGCCCGATTTCCTGTCGGCTGCGCTGTTCGACGATGGGTCGTACCGCCTGGTCGGGCTGACCGGTTCAGGAGAGTTTCGGTTCTCGGTCCCCCTGCCCGGCCGCGGGCATGCCGCCGCCGCCCATCCCCATCTGGCGCGGGCCGTTGCATTCGCGCGCCGTCCGGGGCGATTTGCGCTTGTGATCGATTGCGCGACCGGGGACCAGATGACCCGGCTCGAGGCGCCGGCCGGGCGTCATTTCTATGGCCACGGCGCATTTTCGCCCGACGGCCGCCGGTTGTTCACCACCGAAAACGACTATGAGGCTGGCACCGGGGTCATCGGCGTCTGGGACGCGGCCGAGGGCTATGCCCGAATGGGCGAGTTTTCTTCGGCGGGGGTCGGCCCCCATGACGTAGTGTTGATGCCCGACGGCAAATCTCTTGCCATCGCCAACGGCGGCATCGAAACCCACCCGGATACCGGGCGCAGCAAGTTGAACCTGCCGACCATGCGCCCGAACCTGACCTATGTCAGCCTCGACGGATCGGTTCTGGAACAGGTCGAGCTGCCCGCGGCGCTGCACAAAAACTCGATCCGGCATCTGGCCGTTCGTGCGGATGGCCTGCTGGCCTTCGCGATGCAGTGGCAGGGCGACCTGTCCCACAAGCCGGCCCTGCTGGGGCTGAATCGGCGGGGCGGCCGTTACCACCTTCTGTCCGCGCCGGATGACATTCAGGCGACGCTGGCCGGCTATGCAGGCAGTGTCGCCTTTTCCGCCGAGGGGCGTCAGGTCGCCATCACCTGCCCACGCGGCAACGCGCTGCACGTCTTTGATGCCGAGGCAGCTCGTTTTGTCAGCGCCCATTCGCTCGGCGACGTGTGCGGGTTGGGCCCCGGGCCATCCGGCTTTGTCTTTACCACCGGGCATGGCGATGTGGGGCATCTGGTTGGGTCAAACCCGGCGGTATCGCCCCATCCTCGGGTCCGTTGGGACAACCATCTGGTTCCCATTCGCCCTGCGATCTGAATTGGGCTAACCTCCGATACAGATTACACTTGGAAGAATCGAACGGCTGCCGTATTGGCGGGCGAAATTTCCACGCCTGCAACGCAAGGACTGACTTGATTGAAACAAACGCCCGTCGCACCGCATTCCATCTACGGGGTTGAAAAATGGGGCAAGGGTCTCATCGAGGTGACGGAGGACGGCGAGATCAGTCTGCGCAATCCCATGGCACCCGATGCGGCGGCCATCAGCCTGCCCGGTATTCTGCACGACCTTGATCAGCGCGGGATCAAGGCGCCGATGATCCTGCGCATCAGCTCGTATCTGGAACGCGAAATCGCGCATATCAACGAAAGCTTCCGCGATGCGATTGCGCGTACCGGCTACAAGGGGTCCTATCGCGGCGTGTTCCCGATCAAGGTGAACCAGCAGGCGCAGGTCGTCGACCGGATCGTCGAGTTCGGCAAGCAATACAATTACGGGCTCGAGGCCGGATCGAAGCCCGAGCTGGTAATCGCACTGGCGCACCGTCTGGCCCCCGAGGCGCTGATCGTGTGCAACGGCGTCAAGGACGCGGAGTTCATCGAGCTGGCCATCCTCAGCCGCAAGATCGGGTTCAACACGGTCATCGTTCTGGAAAGCCCGAAAGAGGCAGACACGGTCATCGAGGTCTACAAACGGCTGGGCATCGAGCCGCTGCTGGGCGTGCGGGTGAAACTGACCAACCAGATCAGCGGCAAATGGCAGGAAAGCTCGGGGGATCGGTCGACCTTTGGCATGAACACCGATCAGCTGGTCGCGGTCGTCGACAAGCTGCGCGATGCGGGCCTTCTGCATTGCCTGAAGCTGCAGCATTCGCATCTGGGCAGCCAGGTGCCCGACGTGAACGACGTGCGCCGCGCCGTGGGCGAAGCCTGCCGTTATTACACCGAACTGACCCGCGAGGGCGTGCCGCTGACCCACCTGGATCTGGGCGGCGGCATGGGCGTCGATTACACGGGCGAGAAGAAGGCGACCGAGAACTCGATCAACTACACGGTCGAGGAATACTGCGCCAATGTGGTGGAGACCGTGGCCTATGCCATGGACGAGGCCGAGGTGGACCACCCCACGCTGGTGACCGAGAGCGGCCGCGCGGTGGTGGCGACCTCGTCGATGCTGGTGTTCAACGTGCTTGAAAGCACGCTCTATGACGCACCCAACGGCCCCGAGGTGGAACCCGACGACCACCACATGGTGTCCGATCTGGCGGCGGTGAACGGGTACCTCAGCCACGACCGGCTGCAGGAATGCTGGAACGACGCCACCTTCTACCGCAACGAGTTGCGCGCCCTGTTTCGCCGCGGTTACGTGGACCTGCGCCAGATGGCCCGGGCCGAGCGCATCTACTTGTCGCTGATGGCGCGGATCAAGGCGCTGGCGGCCTCGGACGAGGTTGAAACCGATGTGGATGACCAGTTGGAAAAGCTGGCGGACATCTATCACTGCAACTTCTCGCTGTTCCAGTCGCTGCCCGATGTCTGGGCGATCGACCAGCTGCACCCGATCGTGCCGCTGCAGATGCTGGACCAGGCCCCCGACCGCCGCGCGGTACTGTCCGACATCACCTGCGACAGCGACGGCAAGATCGACCGGTTCATTCTGGCCGACGGTGTCTCGCCCAGCCTGCCGGTGCATTCCCTGCCCGAAGATCGCGACTATTACATGGGCGTGTTCTTCGTCGGCGCCTATCAGGAAACCCTAGGCGACCTGCACAACCTGTTCGGCGACACCAACGTGGTCACCATCGACCTGCGCGCCGATGGCGGGTTCGACCTGCTGCATGAACAGGAGGGTGACACGATCAGCGAAGTCCTGTCCTATGTCGAGTTCGACCCAAGCGACTGCATCGCTGCCTTCCGCAAGATGGTCGACGAGGCGATCTCGACAGGCACGCTCAAGGCGAATGAACGCAAAACCCTGATGACTGCCTATCGCGACAGCATCAACGGCTATACCTACTACGAATAACCCCGGCGAAAGGAGAATTTCCCATGGGCAAGACACTGGTTGTTGGCGCGGGTGGCGTCAGCCACGCCGCCGTGCACAAGATGGCGATGAATTCCGACATCTTCACCGAGATCACGCTGGCCAGCCGCACCAAGGCGAAATGCGATGCCATCGCCAAATCGGTCAAGGAACGCACCGGCGTCGACATCAAAACTGCCGAGCTTGACGCCTACAAGGTCGCCGACACCGTCAAGCTGATCAAGGACACCGGGGCCGAGCTTCTGGTGAACCTGGCCTTGCCCTATCAGGACCTTGTGCTGATGGATGCCTGCCTCGAGGCCGGGTGCCACTATCTCGACACCGCCAACTATGAGCCCGAGGACGAGGCCAAGTTCGAATACCACTGGCAGTGGGCCTATCAGGACAAGTTCAAGCAGGCCGGCCTGACCGCGATCCTCGGCTCGGGCTTCGATCCCGGCGTGACCAGCGTCTTTGCCAAGTGGCTCAAGAAACACAAGCTGGACTCGATCCGCCAGATCGACGTTCTGGACGCCAATGGCGGCCAGAACGATCAGGAATTCGCCACCAACTTCAACCCCGAGATCAACCTGCGCGAAGTACTGGCCGACGCCCGCCACTGGGAAGGCGGCGAGTGGAAAGTGACGCCGGCCATGACCCACAAGGTCGAGTTCGACTTCCCCGGCATCGGGCCGAAGAACATGTACCTCATGTATCACGAGGAACTGGAGTCACTCTCGACCCACTTCCCCGAGATCGAGCGCGCCCGTTTCTGGATGACCTTCGGCGATGCCTACATCACCCATGCCAAGGTGCTGCAGAATGTCGGCATGACCCGGATCGACCCGGTGGTGCACAACGGGGTCGAGATCATTCCGATCCAGTTCCTGAAGACCCTGCTGCCCGATCCCGGCGATCTGGGCGCCGAAACCAAGGGCAAGGCCTGCATCGGCGACATCGCCACCGGCCAGGCCAAGGGCGGCTCGGGCGAAAAGACCTACTACATCTACAACATCTGCGACCACGAGGAATGCTACCGCGAGGTCGGCAGCCAGGCCGTCAGCTACACCACCGGCGTCCCCGCCATGATCGGCGCGGCGCAAGTGCTGAAAGGCAACTGGCGCGAGCCGGGCGTTTGGAACATGGAGCAGCTCGACCCGGATGATTTCATGGACATGCTGAACAAGCATGGCCTGCCTTGGCAGGTCCACGAACTCGACGGCCCGGTCGAGTTCTGAACCCTCGGGGCGGTCCGCGCGACCGCCCTGCTTCATCTGGCCCAAAATATCCCGGGGGGTCGCCATTGGTCCGAGCGACAATGGCGACAAGTCGCACCCCCGGCTTATCCACCAATCGGAGACGCCGGACATGACCCAACTGATGCAGACACAGGCCGGAGACGCCGGTGCCTTCCGCACCTTCGACCTCAATCGCGTTCCTACGCCTTGCTTCGTCGTCGACGAAAAGGCAGTGGAGCGAAACCTTGCGGTTCTGGCCGATATCGGCGAGCGGTCCGGCGCACATATTCTGTCCGCGCTCAAGGCCTTCTCCATGTTCGCTCTGGCCCCGCTGGTGCGCCAGTATATCGGCGGCACCTGCGCCAGCGGCATCTACGAGGCCCGGCTGGGCCGCGAGGAATATGGCGGCGAGGTCGCGACCTTCTGCGCGGGCTACAAGGAAACCGACATCGACGAAATCCTTGCGCTCTCAGATCACATCATCTTCAACAGCCCCGCGCAGAAAGACCGCTTTTTGGCCAAGGCACAGGCCGCCGGGCGGCAGGTCGGGCTGCGCATCAACCCCGAACATTCCGAAGGCGAGGTTGCGAAATACGACCCCTGCGCCCCGTGCTCGCGCCTCGGCACCCCGGTCAGCCAACTAGACGCCAAGGCGCTGGAGGGCGTGGATGGCCTGCACATGCACACGCTCTGCGAACAGGGGTTCGAGCCGCTGGCGCGCACATGGGCGGCGATCGAACCGAAGCTCGCGCCATTCCTGAACAGCCTGAAATGGCTGAATTTCGGCGGCGGCCACCACATCACCCGCAACGACTATGACCGCGACGGGCTGGTGGAGTTCATCAAACACATCCGCGCCAAATACGGCGTCGAGGTCTATCTGGAACCCGGCGAGGCGGTGGCGCTGGATGCGGGCATCCTGGTGGGTGAAATCCTCGACCTGCCGCACAACGGCGTGGACCTGGCAATCACCGACGTCTCGGCCACCTGCCACATGCCCGACGTGATCGAGGCCCCCTATCGCCCCGCCCTGATGGACGAAGCCGAAACCGGCCATACCTATCGCCTGGGCGGCCCCTCGTGCCTCGCGGGCGACGTGATCGGCGACTACACTTGGGCCGAGCCGCTGCAGATCGGGCAGCGCTTTGCCTTCCTCGATCAGGCGCATTACTCGATGGTCAAGACCAACACGTTCAACGGTGTGCCTCTGCCCACCATCGCCCTGTGGAACAGCGAAACCGATGACCTGAAGATCATCAGGGAATTCGGCTACGACGACTTCAAAGAGAGGCTTTCATGAGCATTTTCCTCGACAGCGAACTGACCGAGGCCGAACGCAGCGAAGACGCCCGGTTCCGTGTCATCCCGGTGCCGTTGGAACGGACGGTCTCCTACGGTTCGGGCGCTGCAGGCGGCCCCGCCGCGATCATCGCAGCCAGCAATGAACTCGAACGCATCACTGGACATTCCGAACCCTGTGTCGATGGCATCTTCACCGAACCTTCGCTGGATTGCACCGGCCCGCTGCCGGACGTCATGGAGCGTCTGGCCCAGCGCACCGAGGCCGCGATCCGCGCCGGCAAGGTGCCGGTCACGCTGGGCGGTGAACACTCGCTGAGCTATGGCGCGGTGATGGGCGTGGCCCGCGCATTGGGTCAGCCCCTCGGCATCGTGCAGATCGACGCCCATGCCGATCTGCGCAACGCCTATCAGGGCGAGAAACACAGCCACGCCTCGGTCATGCATCTGCTGGCCGAGGAAGGCGTCCGTCTGGCGCAATTCGGCGTACGCGCCTTCTCGACCGAAGAAGCCAAAAGCCGTCTGAGGAACCGTGTCTTCCATGTGGATGCCGAAGAGCTGGTCACCGGCAACATTCATGCCGTCGACCTGCCCGAGGACTTTCCCGAACTGGTCTATGTCAGCTTTGACGTCGACGGGCTGGACCCGTCATTGATGCCCGCAACCGGCACGCCGGTTCCGGGCGGGCTGGGATACTATCAGGCGCTGCATCTGGTCGAACACGCCTTGAAAGGCCGCCGCTGCGTGGGCTTCGACGTGGTCGAACTGGCCCCGGACGGCAACGCGGCGTGGGATTTCACTACGGCACAGATCGTCTATCGCCTGATGGCCTCCTGCTAGTCCTCGGCGGTTTCGTTGAGTTCCATGTGCCCCTCGCCCTTGTTCAACACGCGGCGCAGCATGGGCTCGAAGAACTCCAGTGGCCTGGTCGGATAGTCCGGGTCGAACGCCTTCTGATCGTATTCGTGGCAGAAATAGCGGCAGTCCTCCCAGTAAGGGCTGTCGCGATACTTGTCGCGCGCATTGCGGTCTCCGCCCAGATGGTGATTGTAGTAATAGCCCTGGAACACACAGTGATGTTTCAAAATCCAATGGGTGCGTTCGCTGACATAGGGCTTCATCATCGCCGCTGACAGCTCGCCGTGGTTGTAGGGTGACAGGATGTCCCCGGTGTCATGGATCAGAGCAGCCACGACCAGTTCCTCATCCGCGCCATCCTCGTAGGCCCGCGTCGCGGCCTGCAGGCTGTGCTGATACCGGTTGACCGGATAGGGTGTCCATTCCTCGTCCAAGGACCGGATCGCGTCCAGAATCCGGTCGGGCAAAGCCGCGTTGTACGCCTCTTCATATTCCATGACGGCGTCCCAATCGGCCTTGGTGGCCTCTTCGAAACTGGTCCAGGTGGGTTTGTGGCTTTTGTCCAGCATGGCGGGTCCTTTGTCTGCGGGTCACAGCCAGACTAGTCGCGACCAACCAATAGAAAAAATGAATTGATTTTATCACGTCGATCAAAAAATACTTTCACATGCAGATGCGTGAGCTCGAAACGTTTTTATGCGTGGCGGAAACCGGTGGGTTCCATGCTGCGGCCCGACGGATGAACGTGACACAGACGGCTGTCAGTGCACGGATCCGCCAGCTTGAGGCCGCCACGGGCAAAGCCCTGTTTTCACGTGGTGCCGGCGGTACCAGCCTCACCGACTTCGGGGCACAGTTCAAACCCTATGCCGAACAGATGCTGTCGCTTTGGTCCTTCGCCTCGCAGGACCTGCCGGCCCAAAGTCAGGGTCGTGTGGCCCTTCGCTTGGGCGCTCAGCTCAGCATCTGGGACCCGCTTCTGGTCGATCTGGCCGTCCGGTTCGAGCAGAGGTTTGGCAAACTTCTGTTGACGCTCAACTATGACCACACGCTGAACATGGCCGAGGCCGTTGCTTCGCACGTTCTGGACGTGGCTTTGACACATGAGAGGCCATCGCGGTCCGGGATTTCGTGCCAGGAATTGCCGCCCGAGCACTTGATCCTTGTCGAGACGCCCCATCTGGCTGAGTCCGGTACCGATCCTGTTTTCATCAATCTCGAACTTGGTGAAGGCTATCAGGAACATATACGCGGTCTTGCCCGGCTGTCTGCTGGGCAAACCGTGTTTCTGGGCAATTGCATGATGGCACTGCGCTATATCCTGCAACGCGGTGGGCGCGGTTTTTTCCCGCTCAGCGTCGTCGCCCCGCACCTTGAAAGTGGCGCGCTGCGCAAAGTCGAGGAAGCGGCACCACTAATTCTACCGGTCCACCTGGTCTCGCGCGCCGAGGATGACCACGCAAAACTGTTGGATGAATTATACCAGTGCCTGTCAGAGCTGCGGGGCTGACCTCAGGCCGGGGATGGCGCGGGTGCGGCAGTTCTCACCCGCCGGCGAATGATCGGTCTTCCGGCGAAAGCGAGGAACACGGCCGATATTGCGAACCCGACAACGGCCGGACCATAGAGCAGCGGCCAAAGCTTCGCATCCTTGATCACCACCGGAGATACGAACCCACGTACGCCTTCCAACAAGACAAGAATCGTGAATGCTGCGAATATCTGTGGCCAAAGGCCGAACCGGGAAAAACTGCCCAGCATCAGCGTCGAATACCCAACCAGCGCCACCGTGATGCAGATCGCGATCCATGAGAACCGTTGGTGCAGCTCTTCCACCAATTCCCCCAACGGGTAGCCATCCGCCGCGGCGACAGCGTCAAGATCGCCCAACAACTCGATCGTCGGAATCGCCTCAAGACTGCGGCGTCCATTGTCAGTGTTTCGGGACAGCTCTGAAATGTCGTATGATGCATCGTCGAAAAGGGTCGACGACAGGGTCTTGCCTTCCTTGTTCAGCCGCAGTGCAACCCCATCCACCATCACCAGATGAACGCCGGATCCGTTGTTCACCAGATAGGCGGACGTGCTGGAGTATGTGGCGGGGTTTTCCTGATCGCGACGGTCGGACACGAACACCTCGTGCAATGTGCCATCCAGATCAATCCGACCGATATAGACGGTCACGCCCCGAGCCGGGTGCATGAACTCCCCCTCGTTGAGCAACTGAGCGGTGATGTCACCTGCCACCTCGGCCTGGCGCAATTCCAGCTGTTCTACGGATGCGGGCCGCAGAATGACGCTGACGATCGCCATCATCAGCCCCGCCACCAGACCAAACAGCAACACCGCCCGGCCCAGCCGCCATGGGCTGGACCCGGTGGCCAGCATCACGGTCAGCTCGCTTTCCCGGCTCAGCCGGTTGGTGGCATAGACTGCGGCGGCAAAGACCGCCATCGGCATGACCGTTCGGACAAGCGTCGGCAGGGTCAGCGCCGTGAACTCCAGAAACACCATAGCTGACTGGCCGCCGCTGATGACGTGTTCGAACAGGCTGACCGAGCGGGTGATCCAGAACACGCCCACCAGAACAAGCGTGAAAAAGCCGAAAAGAACCAATAGCTGCCGCAGGAAATACCCATCAAAGCGCGACATGTGACCTCTTTCGGCTGTTTTATCCTAGCGGGACATTAGGCCATTCGCCAGTCAAGGGGAACCGCGATTGCGCCCCAGTTCACCGGCCGGCACAAGGATTTTGGTGTGCCACAGCCACCGCAGGACATGTGCCGCCGAGGTGGGTCCGATGCGGCTCGACCATCGCTGCAGAATATCGGGCACAGAGAGTGGGTCGCGCAGATCGGATATCAACGGCGCCAGTTCGGCCCCTGCCAGCGAGTGGACCGGGCGCGGCAAATTGGGGTGGGTCAGAATCTCAGACTGCAGAACATATGCGTCGCCTTGAACACCGCCCTGTACCAGCTTCGCCTCCGGCGACCGGCGAAGCACCTCGCCGGTGGACAGCTCGGCATTCTGCAGGTCCGCAGGCGGGCGGCGAAGCCAGTCCAGCGGCTGTGCGCGCTGGCTCCAGAACGGCCCAGAGGTGACCTCGTGGTGACGTGCATAGAATGCCGCCGCCAATTCGGCGTGAGTTTCGACGCGTTCGCGCTGTCGTTCCGAATAGAATCCCAGCGCAATGTTGGTGTCGCCGGGCCGGGTCAGAATCGTGTTTGCAACCACTGCGGCCTGCATGGCCTGCGCCATAGCCAGATGCACCCCTTGCGATGACAGCGCATCGACCGAGAAACTCGCTTCGCCCACACGCAGCAGATCATCGGCGGGCGGTGTCAATTCACATTGGCTGCTGGCATCACACCGGCGCACCGGGCCCATCCGCGCCTGCTCCAGACAACCGGCCAGAAGAGTCGATCGTGCCAGAAGGTTCAGATACAGATCACGCCGGGCTGCCGGCAACAAACCAGTGCAATCCGACGGGTCGACAAAAACGCAAGCGTTGACCGTACCGTCCGGCTGTGCTGCGCCCCAATACCAATGGGCATCACCAGCCTCCACGCGGGCCTGCGTGCCAAAACCCGGTGGGGCTTGCCAATAGGCATAGAGCGCCGTCAATGGCGCTGAGGCCGGGCGGAACCTCCGACCCAGTCCCGCATGCTTGCCCGCCGCATCCACCAAGAGGTCAGCGCGCAGTCGGCTTTTTCCCTGCGCCGTCAGGATCGGAACCTCCCAACCGGCCCCGGTGCGCCGTGGTCGATAGGCGCGTGCGGGTTGCAACACACGAACACCCGACTGGCGTGCAGCGTCCAGCAGGATGGCATCGAACCGGCCGCGTTCCACCAGAAGGCCCGGATCGTCAACTGGCTCACCCCGCCTTTCAAACGCCCCGCCCCACATAAGGAGGGAACCCGACGATTGCAGGAATCCCGCAGCTTTCATAGCATCGCCCACACCCAGAAACCGCAGAATGGGCCAGATGGAGGCAGGCAGTGACTCACCGATGTGTGGGCGTGGAAAGGTGGCGCGTTCCAGCAGACAGACTCGTCGCCCCAGCTGTGCCAGCCGCATCGCCGTCACGGCCCCGGCCGGACCACCGCCGATCACGCAGATCTCGGCTTCAATCTCGGCAGCCATCCGCTGCGCCCTCAGGCCGAACGGCGGGCAGCGTCGCCGAAGAAATTCGGGCGGGCAGCCGACAGCCGGACATAGGCCTGCAGGCAATAATCCAGCCAACCGCGGATATAATCACACGCCGGGCGGCCACGATGAATGACCTCGTGATGGCAACCGCCACCGCACATGTACCGTGCCCAACAGATGTTGCACGGCGATTGGTTGTGCACGTGGCGCTCGGCCAGCCAGGCTTCTCGCCGCGCATCCGGGCCGTCATGGACGTTGCCCATCGCGGCCACGTCATCCTCGACAAAGCGGTGGCAGGCGAACAGATCGCCATCCGCCGAAACCCCGAAATATCCGCCACCGGCTCCGCAAGCGTAGGGCCGGTGCGTGCCACGGTGGATCTCGTGCATTGCGGCGGCCATGTTCGAGAAGGGAAAGCGGCGGCCCTGCAGCACTGCGTCTTCGAAAACGCGTCCGCAACGGATCATCTGCGAAAGCATTTCGGCCATGTCCTTGCTGCTCATTTCTTCGCGCCCGGTTGGCGAAGCCAGCATGGGTGAGAACCCGACCGAGTGGAAACCCATGCCTATGAAATGGTTCAGGGTCTCAGGCAGCTCGAGGTTGCGCGGTGTCACGGTGACCCGAGCGCCCACCTGCATGTGATGTTGTTTGTCCAGCAACGGCTGCACCTTGCGCAGAATGATGTCGTAGCTGCCGCGCCCACCCCGGTTGGGGCGCAGCCGGTCATGTGCCTTGCCAACACCATCCAGACTGATGGTGACGGCAAAGGCGTGGTCTTCGAAAAACTCAGCGTCCTCCGGGCGCAGCAACGTGCCGTTCGTCGTGATCGAAAAGCCCACATCCACGTTGTTGCGTTGCGCGTGTTCGGCAGCATAAATCGTCGTTTTTCGGATCAGGTCGCGATTGATCAACGGCTCGCCTCCCAGGAAGGCAAGATTGATCCGGGAGCGGGGTTCCGCGTCCATGATCAGCCGATCGACCGAGGCTTTCGCGACCTCCCATTCCATACTGCGGGCAGGACCACCAAAGCTGCCCTGCGAGGCATAGCAATATGTGCACGCCAAGTTGCATTTCTGCGCGACCGCCAGCGACAAAGACCTGACCGGCATGCGGCGCGGCGGCGCGTCGTCAATGAACGGCACACCATCAAGACCCATCTTCGACAGAAACCCTCGCTGTCCTTCGGCGGTCATACGGGCGAAGTGATCCGCCGTTCCGTCGGGCACGTCGAACACGCGCGAGCCATCTACGGCCAGCATGTGCTCGCCCAAGGTCGTTTCGAAAAAATGCACCTCGGCAGATGGGTGGGTCATGTCTCGACCTCGGGCCAGAACGGGATACCGATACCCTTTTCCGCCAAGGCTTCACCGGCGACCCGGAAGCTTTTCATCGTGTCGCGCACCTGCTGGATATACTCCTGCGCTTCGGTGAATCGGTTCTGAGCCTCGTTTTGATAGGCCTGTTCCAGCCCATCGGTGATGCGGCGGAACAGATCCAGTGCCTCTTTCGCCTGCGTTTCCGAGCCCACTTGGATCGGGCGCAGATAGGCAGGTGTGCCGCGGCCCGTTTGGTATTTGGCCAGAACGTCCTTCATCTGGCGGAACCGCAGAAAATGTTCGTCGCCGTCGGTGTCGATCCGCACGGCCAAAGCATACAGACGCCGATCGGTGAACGCCTTGTGTTCCAGTGTCGCCACGCACTGGGCATAAGCACGGTCGATGAACCCGTCGGGGCGTTCGATCTCGATGAAGTCGTCGATGGCCTCAGGCGTCAAAGGGCGCAACGACCGTGGGATGATCCGCTTGGGTCCGATGGGCAGGGCAAGCGCGGGCGTCAGCACCGGTTCGTAATCCTCGCCCTGCAACGACCACAGCAACTGGTTTGCCCAGCGCATGTGGGTCATCTCGCCGATCGCAACTTCAAGCAGGGCGCGCCGCGCAAAGATCAGATCATCCTTCAGCGTTGGCCAGCGCTCGGAACCGACGGTTTCGGGATCGGCCAGCGAAAAATAGGCATAGAGGTATTGCAGGCTGAGCGTCATCTCCATCGGCGCCAGACGGGTCTGCAGGTCTTTGACCATCGCCGCTACGCTTTCATACGGTTCGACACCGGGCAGGTCCGTGTCGGCCTCATAGACTTCGCCGGTCTCGCGTCCCTCGACTACGATCGGCAGGTCGCTCCACATCTGGTTGACCTCGTAATGGTCGATCTGAAACGGGCGGTTCTGTTCGACGGTATTCAACGCCGCCACATTGCCCGAGGGCGATTTGTCCGAGCGCAGCCAATCCAGATAGGTTTCGGCCACAACCGGATCGTCGGGCGCACCAGTCGGCAGGCGGGTGTCATGCGGTACTTCGGCAGTGACCACATCCGGGTGGTTTGA
Organism: Ruegeria arenilitoris; assembly: GCF_013032855.1. Classification (GTDB taxonomy): domain Bacteria; phylum Pseudomonadota; class Alphaproteobacteria; order Rhodobacterales; family Rhodobacteraceae; genus Ruegeria; species Ruegeria arenilitoris. The sequence continues at coordinate 642,575 of NZ_WQDA01000001.1, read as the reverse complement.
TGGCCAGTAGTGGCAGCCGCAATCCCGAAAGTCATGCGACCAGGGATTGCACAGGCTTTGGGTCAGCTCTCCGGGGTCGTAGGCCGTATCGAACACGCCGGCTTCGGTGCGGTACTGCCGGCGGTATCCATGCAGGACGACCGGCGGTGCGTCGACGACACCGTCGTGATTGCGCCGCTCCAGTGCGATGGTCACCGGATGGTCGTCGCCGCATTCAAGGCTGCGGATGAACCGCCAGACCAGCATGCCGTCGTAGGGTTTGCCCGTGTCGTCGCGGAACGAGATACGTCGACCGCCTTGTTCGACCCAGGCCAGAAACCACCGGCCGCTGGACAGCTCGGCGCCGATTTCGCCACGATAGGCGTCCAGCAAATCCTGCACCCAAGGTGTCGAACTGTCATCGGGCAACATCGGGTCATAGAAATAGTCGACATAGACCAGATGAAACCCTTGCGCGTTTTCGGGTGCTTCCGGAACCGGGTTCAGCGGGACACGTACGGCATTGAAAACCAATCCCGGAAAGAACCGGCGATCGAGGTCGCGCACGTCCATTTCCAGCCCCGGGAAACAATTTCCGACCGACCCGTCCAGCCGGGTGTTGTCAGGGTTTCCGGGCACCTTGTAGGCCGCACGGGCCGTCAGGTTGCGGGGTTTGATGCGGATCGGCGCTGGTTTGTCAGACATCCCGAGGCTCTCCTACCGGTTCGGTTTCGGGCGCGGGCGGGTGCGCCTCGAGGTAATCGATGAAAGACATCACCAGATGGTACTGCCGCCGTGACAACGAGAGCGGAAAATAGTTTGAATCCCGCATGTAGGGCGGCATGCGAGCGTCGTGCATCATGTCGCGCACGATCCGCGGGTCGCGGAAGGCGGGATCGGGTGTCTGGTCAGGGTTCGGGTCCTCTTCGAACTGGGCCAGAACGCCAAAGGGTGGGCGCATCAATCGCCGAACGAAATCAGGCCTGCGGCGCAGAAAATCCAAAAGGTTTTCCTCATCGATCAACTGCTCGTGCACAAACTTGGTGGCGACCGTATAGGGCAGCTGTTCATTCGGGACCGAGTTCGAAAAGACCGAAATCGGCTGTGGGCGGATCAACTCGTCGATCTTGTCGGGCGGCACCGCGTCCTTTTCCGTCATCGATGCAGCATCGGTGGACGGCAGGCCCGGTGTAGGTGCGATATTGGTCTGCGCCTGAAGAGAGGCATTGTCCTTGAGGCCCTGTGCCCGGATGTCATCCAGATTGATCAGGCTGTTGGTCTCGAACGCCCTTCGGAAGATGTCGACCACTTCGGTTTTTGCATCAACGTAGTTTTCGGCGGTGACCGAGATCAACGACATGTCGCGATCCGCCAGATCGTCTTCGAGGCTGTAGAAAGGCCGGCAATCCGGTGCGAAATCCGGCGGTCCGGTGAAGATGCGCGCCCGGGCGACCAAACGCTGACCGCGAACGGCCAGCGTGGCCTCGAGCGTTCCATCACACGTGTCGTCAACCACCCCCCAGGACTGATCGTTGCCGACCCGTGCACCATCATAACTGTCATGCGGTTCGGGATCGTCAGACAACCCCGACATCATGATCCACTTCGACCACGGCGTGTCCGGGTTCAGGATGCGGTTCTGGGCCGGCACGATCTCATGAATCCGGCCATATTCCGATTTGGGCGGGTCATTCTTGTATCCCGGAACAGCAAGGGTTGCGGGACCGAAGGCGGCGTCGGGCGGGCCGTAGACCTCGCCCTTGGGCGGAGTGAACCGCAAACGTAGAAGACTGCGGTCCACCATCTCGCCGGGCACCGGCTCGTCCGTCCCTTGGACCGGGCGGACAACCCGCACCGAGCCCAGCGGGATCGGGTTGTGTTCATAGACCAGCGGTTGCTGTTCCGACGTGTGCGGACTGAAGGCCAGCAAGAGTTTGGGAGTAAAATCCTCGGCCGCGATCTCGACCCGTGTACGAAACCCGCAGGCTGCATCTCCGGTGCGGCGGGCGGCTTTCTGATTACCTACAGCGACCGTGTAGCGGATGTTCTTCAGCGACAGCCCCTGCCCTTCAAGAAGGTTCAGAGTCACAGGAGTTTCATAGGCCTCGCCGGTTTCGGCATCGAACATCCGCGCCCACAGTTCAAAGAACGGCGCAACCGGGCGCAGGGCGCCGGTGCCTTCATCCCGAAATCGAATCTTCCGCGGGTCCGGCAGGTAGGCCGAGACACTCCCATCCTCGTTTTCCTGCAAAGTCACGTTCGAGCGTATGACCGTCTTGTTGTTGCCATGCGCGTCCAGATCCTGCTGCCATTCGTAGCTTTCCAAAGGGGTCTCCCCCGGACCAAGCCTGGCAACGGCCATCGGCGGCAGAAAGAAGATTTCCTGTATCGTGTCCATGCCGGGCCCTCTCCAGTTTGGCCATGCCGGTCCGCAACCCGTTTTCAGGGATACGAATAGCTTTGATAGGTGATCGTCGGGTCCGAGAAGAAGGGTGTCGACTTGTCCCGAATGATGTCCGGCGGCGCGTCGTCCGGAACCGGAGAGATGCTCTGCTGGTAGTGAAAGAAGTTATGGGGGTCGAATTTCTGCTTCACGAACAGAAGTGAGTTGAAGTTGTCGCCCCAATAGAGCCAACGATAGTTCAACTGAGTGCGCCGCGGATAATTCTGATAACAGCGATCGATGAAGAAGCCCTCGTCCGTCATCATCTGCATGAACCCATCCAGCCATGGGACCACGACGTCTTTCTCATCCTCGGACAACCAGAACACGTCAACGTAGAAATTCATCGACACGTCGCGGTGAATGAAGGCGTTTCCCTGTTTGCCAACCGGCATTCGGTTGATCGCCCCGCCATACGGCTCGATCGCCACGGCCCCGTAGTCGTTTGGCGTGCTGTCCAGATAATCGACGACCCTTTGCCATTCATCTTGCGACAGTTGGCGGGCGATGTACCCGCCCTGCTTGTCTTCGCGGGCTTGATCCGGGACCACCGGGATGTCGTATTTCTCGTCATACAGCCAGGAATTGATCTGCTGGTAGGTCCCTGTCTTGCTGTTTTCCATGTGGCCGCCAATGGGTTCGTCCAACAGCGGCTGAATGACCCGGCGCCCTTCGTCTTCGGGCCCGTGATATAGGGCCGAGACCAAGAGAACCTTCTGGTCTCCTTGATAAGCCAGAAAGATGTAGGCCCCAAATTTGTCCGAGAGACCGTCCTTCATGTAGTTGGCCTGCAGAAACTCCAAAGCCTTGGCAGCCCTGTCCAGCGGCCATTTGATATGAACGCCCCAAACTCCGTACAGGTTGTGCAGCTTGAACCGGATTTCCAGAAGCACCCCTAAGTTGTTGCCGGTGCCTCCCCGGATCGCCCAGAAAAGATCGGCGTTGGTCGTGTCATCCGCGATTACGATACTGCCATCCCACAGCATCACCGTCACGCCCAGGACATTATCGCAGGCCATTCCGAACAGGCGCGACGTGAACCCGTATCCTCCGCCCATCATGAATCCGGCCACGCAGACATCCTGACACGCGCCACCCGGCACGTGCAGATGATAGGAATCCAGCACCGAGTTCAGGACCTTGAACGGGGTACCGGGGCCGACATAGGCCATCGGGGTATCTGGATCGACCGTCACGTAACACATCCTGCTGGTATCCAGCACCATCGCATTGTTGACCGAGTACCCGGCCGTACTGTGCCGGCCCGATCGGCTGACCACCCACAGATCATGGGCCCGCGCGAAGGCCAGACTGGCCCGCACGTCCTGAATGGTTTCGCAATAGACAATGATTTCCGGGTAGTCCTGAAAGGCCGGGTTCCAGAGCTGACGATCCGTGTTGTAGTTCGGATCCGTCGGCAAAACGACCGATCCAACCAGGCCTTTTTCAAACTCCCGTATCTGCTCGGGCGTAATCGGATGATAGCGCTGCAGCGACAGGTCCGTTCGGCTGGAGGCGACGCGATCCTTGGCCAGAATGGTCTTGCTTATCTTGCGCATGACGGACGCTCCCTTGGCATAACATGCAGAACGCGCAGGGAAAAAACACTGCGCGCACGTATCACGGTCTTTCCATCAACCCATTTCTGCCCGTCCCAAGCTGGCAGAAAGCTTCCGTACCGGTCAAGAGATCGTTTCAAGCAATGCCCGGGCTTCGAGCAATTCCGGGATCTCGGCCTTTGGATCGAAACGATCCAGAGCATCGGACAGCAATGGCCCCGGCCGCCCCCCGGTTTTGGATACGCGGCGGGTCAGCGCCACGGCTGCGCGCAATTCGAACAGGCTGGCCCCGCATTTGCGCGCCTCGGACACCGCCTGTTTGAGCATCGGTTCGGGATCTTTCCGCTCATGATCGTCAAGCAACGAGCGGACCCTGAAAACCTCGGCATCGGCCCAGCCTTCGTCGGTGTCTTTGCGCCAAAGTTCGGCCTGCGTCAGCGCCTGCTTGGCGGCCTTGAGCCCCCCGGCACGCACCAGAAGTTCCGCGATCAGCGACAGAAAGAAGCTTTTGTAGTTTCCGGCGCCACTGGACCACCAGTCATCCGACGCCTGCCGTAGGGCCGCGATGTGCTCGGCGTCCGGGGTCCGGTGCGCCCGCGCCCAACTGAGCCACATGCGGGCCGTGATCGACATGAAGGCCAACCTGTGCTCGCGAGAAATCTCCTCCAGCGGTGCGACGGTCGCGATCAGGGCATCGATATCGCGGTGCAACAGATGGACCATGCACATATAGGTCAGGACCTGGGCCACGCTGTGCGCGTGTTGCAACTCATTGGCCCAGTCCAGAGCCTGCGCCTGAACCTTCCGCGCGCGGGCAGGCTCACCCACCAGGCTGTAACAGACCCCCAGAAAACCGGCTGTGATTGCCGCATGGTCGGTGCCGTAGACATAGGCCAGCTTCCCATGTGTTTTGAAATCGTAAAGGGTCCAGGCCTGCTCAAGGTGCGCTCTGGCATCGGTCAGATTGCCGATGTGCAGTTGCACGGCCCCCATGGCGCGGTGCCCTACCATCCGGTGCTCGGTCCGGCCGCTGACTTCGGCCAGGTCCAGGATCTGGTCCGCCACCTCACCGGCCAGGCGGTACTCGGCCCGCACAAGGTGAAACGCGTAAAGCCCATTGAGAACCGGGAAAAGGCGTTCCGTCTCGCGGGCCCGACGGCACAGCTCGCGCAGCCGGCCATAAGCTTCGCCTGTCGCTTCGCCCGCAATCCCGTCAGTCGAGCGCAGTACACCCGCCCGAAGCACTTGCAGATCAATCTCGCGCAAGTCGCGGTCGTGGCATTTCGGCAGCTCTGACACAAGACCAAGCGCTTTGGACAAATGAGTCAGTGCTTCGGAGAGGGCCGACCGCTCGATCGCTCTCTGACCGGCGTTTTGCCAATGGGTAACGGCCTCTTCGGGTCGATTTGCCAGCGTATAGTGCTGGGCCAGAACTTCGGGCTGGGTCTGTGCAAGATAGGGTTGCTGGTCCAGCAATACACCCGCGGCCTGGTCGTGCAGGACCTGCCGCTCGGACCGCAGAAGGCTGTCATAGGCCATGTCCCGGATCAGAGCATGGCGAAACAGGTATTCGTCCTCGGCCCCGTCCGGTGGCCGCTGGATGATGCCCGCCATGGCCAATTGTTCCAGGCTGGCCTGCATCGAGGCCGCCGGCAGCATGGAAACCGCCGCAACCAGAGCCACCGAAAAGCGTCGCCCGAACACCGCACCGGTCTGCGCCACGTCCTTTGCCATACCCAGGCGGTCGAGACGCTCCATCAGCGAATCCTTGAGCGTGCTGGGCACCGACAGCGACGGCAGCGGACCGCGCAGTACATAGCCATCCTCGGTCAGCCGCAACTGGTCGGATTCCAGAAGGCCACGCGTCACCTCCTGTACAAAGAGCGGGATCCCGTCGGTCTTGGCGGCAATCAGGTCGCAGACCGGTCCCGGCAAAGGTTTGCCCCCCGCAACATCCGTGACGATTTCCGCCACCTCGGCATTCGACAATCGGGTCAGGGGGATGTGCAACGTGTTGTGGTGATGCCCCCAGCTGGGGTCGAATCCCTGCCGGGCCGTAACTACGATCAGAACCGGCAGGTCACGAATCCGCCCGATGACCCTATCCGTCAGCGAAAGCGTGGTCGGGTCCACCCAATGCGCATCTTCGAACAGCAACAGAACGGGTTTGCTTCGCGCCATCGACACCAATTGCTGCGTGACGGCTTCCAGCGTCTTTTCAAGCTTGACCTGCGGCGGCAGGTCCAAGGGTCCTAATGCATCATCGGCATCGATGCTCAACAAATCCGCAATCAGGCGCTGCTGTTCGGACGTCAGGTACCGCAGCAGCGGCAGAAGCTTGTCCAGCTTTTGGGCGTCCGTATCCGCCGGCGCGAACCCGGCGGAACGTTCCAGTTGCTGCACGATCGGATACAGAGCACTGCTTGAGTGCAGCGGCGAGCATTGAAAATTCAGACGCAGAATGTCCTGACCCTGCAACTCGTGCGCCAACCCTTCGATCAGCCGGGACTTACCGATCCCCGCCTCACCCGAGATCAGAACGGATTGACCCGCCCCGTGACTGGCTTCGTTCCACTTGTCACACAGCTTGCGAAACTCGGAGCCGCGCCCGATCAGGCGGCCGGAACCCGCTTCGGGATTGATCTCGAACCGCCGTTCGATCCGTGCGGCACCCTCCACGGTCCAGGCCTGAATCTCGTCCGCAAACCCCTTCAGAACATGCCTTCCGGCATCCTTCAGTCGAAAAGCGCCCCCGATCAGGCGGCGCGTCGAGGGGCTGATGATCAGCGAATTTGGTTCGGCCAGCCCCTGCAGGCGGGCGGCCAGATTCGGCGTCCGCCCCATGACCACGTCGTTTTCCCGCAACCCGTCCCCATAGATGGTGCCGACCACCACAAGTCCCGTGGCGATTCCGATCCGCGCCTGCAGCTCTTCCTTTCGGTCGATCGCGGGCAGTTCGTCCAAAATCTGCAACCCGGCCTCGATCGCGCGCGAGGCCGCATCCTCCTGCGCGTGCGGATAGCCGAAATAGATCATCGCACCATCCCCCATGAAACAGGCGATGTGACCACCGAATTTCGAAACGGCGGTTGTGCAAGTCTCTTTGAATCGCCGCACCAGCTCGCCCAGGTCTTCCGGATCCAGGCGCTCGGACATTGCCGTTGAGCCGACGAGGTCGACGAACATGACCGTCAATTGCCGGCGCTCGGCCACGATTTTCCCCTGTCGGCGGGTGTGCACGGCGTCACCGGCCGTGTCCTGGGCAAAACGCGCGGTTGCGGCAAGCAGGCGACGTCGCGGACCCAGCGGTAGCCCGAGATCGATCAGATCATGCTCGGACAGATGAACGAGGTCGGACAAGGCCACTTCTGCCGCAGCGAAGGCGGGGGCGTATTTGGACAGCCCCAACTTCTCCAGAAAAGCGGCGATATCCGTCATTTCTCCCCCAACGGCCTGTCCAACGCCGGTTTGTTTTGGCTCGGTCCACCCTGCGCAGATCGCGCGTCGCAAACCGTGGCCTGTTCATTATCCAACTGACTGAACAGCCTTTTCGTTCTTTACCCGCACGTCAAGAGGTTTGGCGAACCAAACTGGCACAGCACGGTTGACCTTGGAGGCAGAATTGTTGAATTGCTTGGAGAATGGCAGGGGCAGCAGGGTTCGAACCCGCGACCTACGGTTTTGGAGACCGTCGCTCTACCAACTGAGCTATACCCCTGTGGTGCGCCATCAGATATGCCAGAGGCGCGACGGACTCAAGAGGCTTTTTCAGTTTCTCGGACACATATGCATTCGACAAAGAAGTTGCGTGCGTCGTGCAGTTCTATAAGACAAGGTTCGGCCCACCGAGAGGAAATTACCCTTGAGCCTTCGCAAGAAGATTGCCGACAGCGAGACGACCCTGAACTGGGCCGCGCGCCGCATCGCCAGCTACATCAGGATGGTCCATCGCAACACCAAATGGCAGCGGATCGGCTATGACGAACTGGACAAGCTCGCGGAACAGGGCGAGCCGCTCATCGTCGTGCTGTGGCACCAGCGGCTGGCCCAATCGCCCTATTTCTTTCCGCTGGAAAAAGGGCGCATCTGCTCGATCACATCGGCCGCGCGCGCCGGCAGCATGGTGGGCCGGGTGCAGAAGCTCTTCGGCATGGACACCATCGCCATGTCCAGCCACAAGCGTCACGTGGCCCTGTCGCGTGAAGTGCTGGGCAAGATCAAGCAGGGGATCTCGATCGGCATAGCTGCCGACGGTCCACGCGGCCCGGAACGGGTGTGCTCGACCGTCCCGCTGGTCTGGGCGCGCAGCTCGGGCAAACGCGTTTTTGGCATCACCTATTCGGCCCGCCATGGCCGTGAGGCGGGCACCTGGGACCGGCTGCTGCTGCCGCGCCCCTGGCGCAACGAAGGCGTCTTTCTGTGCCGCGAATGGACTGAGACCGTACCCCGCAAGGCCTCGGACGAACAGATCGAGCAACTGCGCCAAAGCCTCGAGAAGCACATGAATGACATCACCGCCGAGGCGGATCGTATGGTCGGTCGCGCCCCGTGGGAACCAAAGCTCTGATCAGCCCGCCTGCTTTCCGGCAAAGTCACGGCGCGGGGCGCCGGTTTGCTTGCCCCCAAGCCTTCTGCGTTCCCGGCAAAAATCGCTGACGGTGCAGTCGACTTCGTGATCATCATCGCTGAGAATGGCGTCGCGCATGTCTTCCAGGTCCTTGTTGTGAAGGATTTGCGCCCCGTAATTCAGAAACTCAAAGCCAAACATCGCGTCCTCCTGCTGTTCGGGCATTCTGCCGAGCGTGCACAGGTCGCTTTCGGCGTTGCACATCAGGTAGACATTCAGCTTCTGAAGCAGATGGGCGGAAGGTTAAGATTTCTCAAGCCGAGGGTCGGGGCACCATCAAATCGAAACCGCAGGCAGACTTGGAACCGTCTGATCGGCTTCTCAATAAGAAAAAGGGCGCCCCAAGGGACGCCCTTTCCATCAGTATGCGCTGATGCGCCTTACTCGATGATTTTGGACACGACGCCTGCGCCGACGGTGCGGCCGCCTTCGCGGATGGCGAAGCGCAGACCGTTTTCCATGGCGATCGGGGCGATCAGCTCAACGCCGAACGACACGTTGTCGCCGGGCATGACCATCTCGGTGCCTTCGGCCAGGGTCACTGTGCCGGTCACGTCAGTCGTACGGAAGTAGAACTGCGGACGGTAGTTCGCGAAGAACGGAGTGTGACGGCCGCCTTCTTCCTTGGTCAGGATGTAGGCTTCGGCTTCGAACTTGGTGTGCGGAGTCACCGAGCCCGGCTTACACAGAACCTGGCCACGCTCGACGCCGTCACGGTCAACACCACGCAGCAGGGCGCCGATGTTGTCGCCGGCTTCACCGCGGTCCAGCAGCTTGCGGAACATCTCGACACCGGTGCAGGTGGTCTTCTGCGTGTCGCGGATGCCGACGATTTCGATCTCGTCGCCAACGTTGATCACACCACGCTCGACACGACCGGTCACAACGGTACCGCGGCCCGAGATCGAGAACACGTCTTCGATCGGCATCAGGAACGGCTGGTCAACAGCGCGCTCGGGGGTGTCGATGTACTCGTCAACGGCCGCCATCAGTTCGCGGATCTTGTTCTCGCCGATTTCCGGGTTGTTGCCTTCCATCGCGGCCAGAGCCGAACCTGCGATGATCGGAATGTCGTCGCCGGGGTAGTCGTAGCTGGACAGCAGTTCGCGAACTTCCATCTCAACCAGTTCCAGCAGCTCTTCGTCGTCAACCTGGTCAACCTTGTTCAGGAACACGACCATCTTCGGGATGCCAACCTGGCGGCCCAGCAGGATGTGCTCGCGGGTCTGCGGCATCGGGCCGTCAGCTGCGTTCACAACCAGGATCGCGCCGTCCATCTGCGCCGCACCGGTGATCATGTTCTTCACATAGTCAGCGTGGCCGGGGCAGTCGACATGCGCATAGTGGCGGTTGTCGGTCTCGTATTCCACGTGGGCGGTCGAGATGGTGATGCCGCGCGCTTTCTCTTCCGGCGCACCGTCAATCTGGTCATACGCCTTGAAGTCGCCGAAATACTTGGTGATTGCTGCGGTCAGCGTCGTCTTGCCGTGGTCAACGTGGCCAATCGTGCCAATGTTGACGTGCGGTTTTGTACGCTCAAACTTTTCCTTTGCCATGATGGCCTCCTTTTTCGGAAATGAAGGGAGCCCGGGCAGCAGGCTCCCTCTATTTTTCGGTTATGCGTATTTTGCCTGGATCTCTTCCGCGATGTTCTGCGGAACCGGATCATAGTGGTCGAACTGCATGGTGAACTGGGCGCGGCCCGACGACATCGAACGCAGAGTGTTGATGTAGCCGAACATGTTGGCCAGCGGCACGAATGCGTCGATTGCAATCGCGTTGCCGCGCGGCTCTTGTCCAGACACCTGGCCCCGACGCGAAGTCAGGTCGCCGATGATACCGCCGGTGTACTCTTCCGGGGTGATCACTTCGACCTTCATGATCGGCTCCAGCAGTTTCGCGCCGGCCTTTTTCAGACCTTCGCGCATGCACATCCGCGACGCGATTTCGAACGCCAGAACGCTCGAGTCGACGTCGTGGAATTTACCGTCCAGCAGGGCAACCTTGAAGTCGATCACGGGGAAGCCGGCCAGCGGGCCGCTGTCCATGACGGACTGGATGCCTTTTTCGACACCCGGGATGTATTCCTTCGGAACGGCACCACCAACGATGCGGCTTTCGAACGAATAACCTTCGCCCGGTTCGGTGGGAGTGATCTCGAGCTTGACCTCAGCGAACTGACCCGAACCACCCGACTGTTTCTTGTGGGTGTAGGTATGTTCGATCGGCATCGAGATGGTCTCACGATAGGCCACCTGCGGCGCACCGATGTTGGCTTCGACCTTGAACTCGCGCTTCAGACGGTCGACCAGGATGTCCAGGTGAAGTTCGCCCATGCCCTTCATGATGGTCTGACCCGATTCCAGGTCGGTTTCCACGCGGAAGGACGGGTCTTCGGCGGCCAGACGGGCCAGACCCTGGGACATCTTTTCCTGGTCGCCCTTGGTTTTGGGCTCGACCGCGATCTCGATCACCGGATCGGGGAAGGTCATGGTTTCCAGAACCACGGGATCCTTCGGATCGCACAGGGTGTCACCGGTGGTGGTGTCTTTCAGACCCGCCAGAGCGATGATGTCGCCTGCGAACGCTTCTTCGATCTCTTCCCGGTTGTTCGAGTGCATCATCATCATACGACCGATGCGCTCTTTTTTGCCTTTGGTCGAGTTCAGGATCGAGTCGCCCTTGTTCAGAACGCCCGAGTAGATCCGGGTGAAGGTCAGCGAGCCAACGAAGGGGTCGTTCATGATTTTGAACGCCAGGCCCGAGAAGGCCATGTCATCGTCAGCGCGACGCGCGATGTTGCGGACTTCTTCCTCGTCACCGGGTTTGAAGCCCATGTAGTCGACAACGTCCAGCGGGCTGGGCAGATAGTCGATCACGGCGTTGAGCAGCGGCTGAACACCTTTGTTCTTGAACGCCGAACCACCCAGAACCGGCACGAAGTGCAGCGCCAGGGTGCCCTTGCGCAGCAGTTTGCGCAGGGTCGGAATGTCGGGCTCGTTGCCTTCCAGGTATTCCATCATCGCGTCGTCGTCTTCTTCGACGGCCGCTTCGATCATCTTGCCGCGCCATTCTTCAGCCATGTCCTTCAGGCTGTCGCGGATCGGAGCTTTGACCCAGCTTGCGCCCAGGTCTTCGCCCTGCCACAGCCATTCTTCCATGGTGACCAGGTCGATCAGGCCTTCCAGCTCGTTCTCTGCACCGATCGGGATACCGACAGGGACGGCGCGCGCGCCGGTGCGGTCTTCGATCATGCGAACGCAGTTGAAGAAGTCGGCGCCGATCTTGTCCATCTTGTTGACGAAGACCATGCGCGGAACTTTGTAGCGGTCAGCCTGACGCCACACGGTTTCGGTCTGGGGTTCAACACCGGCGTTTGCGTCCAGAACGCAGACGGCACCGTCGAGAACCGCCAGCGAACGCTCGACTTCGATGGTGAAGTCAACGTGGCCGGGGGTGTCGATGATGTTCAGGCGGTGCTTGGGGGTATCGGCGGTCTGACCGTCCTCGGTGCGCTCCCAGAAGGTGGTGGTCGCAGCCGAAGTGATGGTGATGCCGCGTTCCTGCTCCTGCTCCATCCAGTCCATGGTGGCTGCACCATCGTGCACCTCACCGATGTTGTGGGATTTGCCGGTGTAATACAGGATACGCTCCGAGCAGGTGGTCTTGCCTGCATCGATGTGCGCCATGATACCGAAGTTACGGTATAGTTCGAGCGGATATTCGCGTGCCATTTGGATAAGCCTCTGGGATTACCAACGATAGTGGCTGAAGGCTTTGTTCGCCTCGGCCATCTTGTGGGTGTCTTCGCGCTTCTTAACGGCAGTACCGCGGGACTGTACGGCGTCCAGCAGTTCGCCGGCGAGGCGTTCTTCCATGGTGTTTTCGTTGCGGCCGCGCGCGGCGGTGATCAGCCAGCGGATGGCCAGAGCTTCGCGGCGCTCGGGGCGCACTTCGACCGGAACCTGGTAGGTTGCACCACCAACCCGGCGCGAGCGAACCTCGACCGACGGCTTGATGTTGTCGAGTGCTTCGTGGAACACCTCGACAGGAGCGCGTTTGATCTTGCTCTCAACGCGGTCGAAGGCGTTGTAGACGATACGCTCTGCGACCGACTTCTTGCCGTCGATCATCAGGTTGTTCATGAACTTGGTCAGGACCTTGTCGCCAAATTTGGCGTCAGGCAGGACTTCGCGTTTTTCGGCGGCGTGACGACGTGACATATCAGCCTCTCCTTCTTACTTGGGACGCTTCGCGCCGTATTTCGAACGACGTTGCTTACGGTCTTTGACGCCCTGGGTATCCAGAACACCACGCAGGATGTGGTAGCGGACACCCGGAAGGTCTTTCACACGGCCGCCACGGATCAGAACAACCGAGTGCTCTTGCAGGTTGTGGCTTTCACCCGGGATGTACGAAATGACTTCGTAACCGTTGGTCAGGCGCACCTTGGCAACCTTACGCATAGCCGAGTTCGGCTTCTTCGGCGTGGTGGTATACACGCGGGTGCAGACGCCGCGCTTCTGCGGGCACTGCTCCAGGTGCATGGACTTCGAGCGTTTTACTTTGGGCTGCCGCGGTTTGCGGATCAGCTGTTGAATAGTTGGCATTCCGGTTTCTTCCCCGTTTTGCAACACACATGACATGCACGCGCGTTGCGTGCGGCTAACTTCGCTGCGCCAATGCGTCCACAAGCGCAAAACCCGCGAGCGTTCCCATTCCGAGGTGAACGTCGCGGTTGGTTATCAGAGGGCGCGAACTGCAAAATTGTCCGGGCCTTGACCAGTTCAATACTGAAATCGGTTTTGGGGCGGCCCCCGGTACCGAGATGACGGGCGTATAGGGGGAGTCGGCCCGACTGTCAACAGCCCCGGCAGATGCCCGCCCGCCTTGCAGCCGTGCGTCGCAGCGAAAGCGACATCGGTTGCGGTGTCACATCCCTCGGGGCATAGTCCGCACTGGTGTATTCCTACCGGAAGTGAAGATGCAAGTCATTGGTCTGTGCCGTTTCTCCTACCCGGCCATCGGCGGGTTCCAGACCATGCACGAGTCGGTCGAAGCGCGCCGGCGCTATCTGTATGACCCCCGGCGTCTGGACGAGCGGTTCCGCCTGTTCGAGACCTGCGCCCTGCCCGCCCTACGCGCCCAGACGGATCCGCGGTTTCAGTTTCTGATCGTGACGGGGACCTGCCTGCCTAGGGTCGCCCGTGATCGTCTGAACGACCTGACTTCGGGCATGAAACAAGTGCAAATCGTCTCGCAGGAACCCGGCCGGCATCGCTCTGTGATGAAGGACGTCCTGAACCGGGCACGCATGAACCCTGACCTGCCATGCCTGCAATTCCGTCATGATGACGACGATGCGATTGCGGTGGATTTCGTCGAATTGCTGCGCCGCGGGGTTCAGGACGCCGAAGGGCTGGTACGGCGCAACAAGATGGTTGCCATTGATTTCAATCACGGCTTTCTTGCCCGGTTCGACGCCAGCGGAATCCAGGCCAAGCCGGTTCACCGGTCCCTGCTGGGTGTTGGTTTTGGGATGTATGTGCGCGGCGGGTGCGAGCTGACGATCATGAACTTTGCCCACCACAAGATCGGCCACTTCATGCCAGTCATCAGCCAGAACGAACCGCCGATGTGGGTGCGCACGCTCAACGGGTTCAACGACTCACCCAACACCCGCACAAGCAAGGCCAAGCTTGAACCGTTGACCCCCGCTCTGGCAAAGCAGTTCGAAACTCGGTTTGCAATCGATCAGACGGTGGTCCGACGCGCCTATTCGGACGCCTGAAGTGCCCGTTCGCGAAAGAGGGTGAACAGGCCCGCGCTGACCACGAGTGCGGCACCCAGCATGGTGATCCGGTCGGGCCAATCTCCGAATACTGCCCATCCCAGACCCAAGGCCCAGATCAGGCTCGAGTATCGGAACGGCGCGACAAAGCTGACCTCGCCAACGCGCATCACCATGACGCTGAAGAGATACCCCAGCAGGACGAAAACTGCTGCCGAGGCAATCAACATCCCCGACCCGGCCGTCATCGGCACCCAACCCTGGAAGACCGAGGCAATTGCCGCACCGGTGGTAATCGTCAATGAGGTTGCCAATGTGACGACCATCGACGGCACCTCGGGCGACATTCGGCGGGTGATCAAATCCCGAGCCGTCACGCAGATGACGGCAATCAAGGCATACATGGCATAGATGCTGAATCCGTCCGGACCCGGTCGCACGATCAGCAACATGCCTGCAAACCCCAATGCAATGGCCATGATCCGCCGCCACCCGATCTGTTCCGAAAAGAACAGGGCCGCACCCAGGGTTACGGTCAGCGGCAGGGCTTGCAGAACCGCGGTCACATTGGCCAGCGGCATGTGCATCAAAGCCGTGAGGAAGAAGAACGTCGCCGACAATTCCGCCACGCAGCGAAAAGCCACCAACCAGCGGTCGTGCCGCCCAAACCGCAGATGCAATGCCCCCAGATGCCGCGCCAGCGCAAAAACCAGGATCGTCGCCAACAACCCACGCAGTGCCACCAACTGGAACAGTGGCACCTCCTGACCGGCCGCCTTGACCAGCGTATCGTTCACAGTGAATGCGGCCATGCTGCCCATCATCAGCAGGGCGCCTTTGACGTTCGGTGTCATTGCCATGGCCCGGTTTCAATCTGGTCCCGGCATTGGCATCTCAGCTGAGCAGATTGTCAACTTGTGATCCGGCCAATTCGGTGTTGTTTGGTCCGATCGCAGTTGTACCTGATCGCTGCCATGGGGCGGTTTTCTGTGTTCCAGCCTACAGGTAGTTCAGCTTCTGCGTGACCCAGAACAGTATCTCTGCAAGTGGCGAAATCGGCCCGGCCTTGTCTGTCATCACAAGCGCGGTGCCCGACGCGCCGAATTGAAGTGTTTCCAGAGGTACATCGCCAGGAAGTTCGATGAGGACCGGAAAGCTGGTGATCCCGACAAGTTCGCGCATCGAGGGCAAACCGGAGCGGAGATCCAGTGCGCCCTCTGACAGGGCCGGCGGAAACCCCGAAATAGTTCCCGTGATCTCGGATCCCGGCTGGGTTCGCAGCGCCACACGGATTTCATCGCCAAGGCCGACATTGGATCGGCTGGATTGGGGCAGCGAGGCCACCAACGCGTGGTTCGTCGGATCTATGAAGGTCAATGCGCCCTGGAAGGTTGTCGCGCGATTGCCCGGGCGCAGCGTGACCGCACTGACGATCCCGTCGCCCGGCGCGAAGACTTCCGTCTGCTTGAGGTTCCATTCGGCCTGCGCAAGCGCCTGTTCGGCCTCCACGACCGCAACATCCTCACCGTCGATCTGAGCTGCGATCCGGCGCTCCAGCCCCGCTTTTCGCGCTTCTGCTGCACGAATGCTTGCGGTGAGCTGTTCGATCGTCGCGACCGCTTCCTGCAGTTTGAAGGTGGTGGATGCGCCACGCTCTTCCAGTTGAACGATGTCATCCCGCCGCTGCTGCCCAAAAACAAGTTGCGCGGTCAATGAAGCGATATCGGCTTCGGCAGCCGCCAGATCCGTGGTCAATTGGTCCGCTGCCGACCGGGCGGCTTCCAGAGATGCCTCCAGCCGCGCTACCTCGAGCACGTAGAACTCGGGATCGATTCTGAACAAGAGATCGCCTTCGTTGACCTTCTGGTTCGGCTCAACGGCAACTTCGACGACCGTTCCGGAGACATTGGGCACAATGCTTGTCTGAACACCCAGAACCGACACAGGCCCCGTAGGCGCCGTGTGGTTGAGTGCGCCGATGACAACCAACGCGACGACGGCGGCCCCACCGTATGAAACGGTCTTCCAGAAGCCATTCCAGGGCAGCAGGCTGAACTTGGAGAAGACCAGCCAAATCACGCCAAAATACAATCCAAGGACTATGAGCATCCGATCAAGACCCGTGTTGAGTTCCAAACAGTGATGACGGGAGCAATTCCATTACCACATTCTGATTTTTGAGTATGCAGCAGTTCCATTTGAAATCACAGTGTTTGGATCGAACCCTGGCCGCTTCCGGCACCGGCCGAAACAAAAAAGGCCCCGCGGAACCGCAGGGCCTTTCTGAGTTTCTCGTCGCCGATATTATTCGCGGCTTTCCGGAGTTTCCACCAGCGAGTCCAGCTCATCGCCGACCATGTCATCATCCATCATCGGAGCGGCCAGCGCGGCTGCGGCCTCGGCCTCTTCGCGACGTGCCTCAATGACGACATTGTCACGCTGCTGCGCGATCTGGCGGACACGCTGTGTCGCTCCACCGGTACCGGCCGGGATCAGACGGCCGACGATAACGTTCTCTTTCAGGCCAACCAGCTTGTCCTTCTTGCCCTGAACCGAAGCTTCGGTCAGCACACGGGTGGTTTCCTGGAACGACGCCGCCGAGATGAACGAACGCGTTTGCAGCGAAGCCTTGGTGATCCCCAGAAGGATCGGCTCGCCCTGGGCCGGACGACCACCGCGGGCGATGGTCTTCTCGTTGGCCGCGTCGAACTCCTGTTTGTCGACATGCTCGCCCTTCAGCAGGGTGGTGTCGCCCGAGTCCAGGATCTCCCACTTCTGCAGCATCTGGCGCACGATGACTTCGATGTGCTTGTCGTTGATCTTCACGCCCTGCAGGCGGTAGACCTCTTGCACCTCGTTGATCATGTAATCGGCCAGCGCCTCGACACCCATGATCGACAGGATGTCATGCGGAGCCGGGTTGCCGTCCATGATGTAGTCACCCTTCTGCACGAAGTCGCCTTCCTGCACCGGGATGTGCTTGCCCTTGGGCACCATGTACTCGATCGTCTCCAGCGACTCGTCGACCGGCTCGATGCTGATGCGGCGCTTGTTCTTGTAGTCGCGGCCAAAGCGCACGTAACCATCGGCTTCCGCGATGATTGCGTGATCTTTCGGACGACGCGCTTCGAACAGTTCGGCCACACGCGGCAGACCACCGGTGATGTCCTTGGTCTTGGCGCCTTCACGCGGGATACGCGCAACAACGTCACCGGCTTCGATCTTCTGACCGTCTTCGACCGACAGGATCGCGTCCACAGACATCGGATAGTGAACCGGGTTGCCCGCATCGTTGCGGACCGGCTCGCCGTTGTCGTCCACCAGAATGATCTCGGGCTTCAGATCGCTGCCTTTGGGGGCGGCGCGCCAGTCGATCACGATCTTCTGGGTCATGCCGGTTGCATCGTCGGTCTCGTCGCGGACAGCAATGCCCGAAACCAGGTCGACGTATTTTGCAGTACCGGCTTTCTCGGCGATGATCGGCAGGGTGTAGGGGTCCCACTCGAACAGCTTGTCGCCGCGCTTGACCTTGGTGCCTTCCTTGACGAACAGCTTCGAGCCGTAGCCCAGCTTGAAGCTGGCGCGCTCTTCGCCGTGTTCGTCGTTGATCACCAGCTTCATGTTCCGGCCCATGACCAGGCTTTCGCCGGCGGCATTGACCAGAATCTGCGGGTTCTCAAAGGCGACGACACCGTCCTGGTTCGCTTCCTGGAACGACTGCTGACCACCTTGCGCAACACCACCGATGTGGAAGGTCCGCATCGTCAGCTGCGTACCCGGTTCACCGATCGACTGCGCGGCGATGATGCCGACAGCCTCACCGGTGTTCACCATGGTCCCGCGTGCAAGGTCACGACCGTAGCAGGTTGCACAGACACCTTCCTCGGACTCACAGGTCAGAGGTGAGCGGATGCGCATCGAGGCAACACCGGCCTCGTCGATCGTATCGGCCATGCGTTCGTCGATCAGCTGTCCGGCGGCGACGATGACCTCGTCGGTTCCCGGACGCAGAACGTCATCTGCGGCCACACGGCCCAGAACGCGTTCCGCCAGCGATGCGACGACTTCGCCGTCATTGACCGCAGCTTCGGCCGTGATCGCACGGTCGGTTCCACAATCAACCTCGCGCACGATGCAATCCTGCGCCACGTCAACAAGACGACGGGTCAGGTAGCCCGAGTTCGCCGTCTTCAGAGCGGTATCCGACAGACCCTTACGGGCACCGTGGGTCGAGTTGAAGTATTCAAGAACGGTCAGACCTTCCTTGAAGTTCGAGATGATCGGCGTCTCGATGATGTCGCCGTTCGGCTTGGCCATCAGGCCGCGCATGCCGCCCAGCTGCTTCATCTGGGTCACCGAGCCACGCGCACCGGAGTGCGCCATCATGTAGACCGAGTTCGGCTCTTTGTCGGCGCCGCCCTCATCCTTGGCCACGGCCGAGATGGTGCGCATCATGGCTTCGGTTACGCGGTCGTTACACTTCGACCAGGCATCGACAACCTTGTTGTACTTTTCGCCCTGAGTGATCAGGCCGTCCATGTACTGCTGTTCGAAGTCTTTCACCTGTTCGCGGGTTTCGTCCACGATGCCCCACTTGTCCTCGGGGATCACCATGTCGTCCTTGCCGAACGAAATACCGGCCTTGAAAGCTTCCTTGAAGCCCATCGACATGATCTGGTCGCAGAAGATCACCGACTCTTTCTGGCCGCAGTAGCGGTAGACGGTGTCGATCACCTGTTGCACTTCTTTCTTCCGCAACAGGCGGTTGACCAGTTCAAACGGTGCCTTGTTGTTCTTGGGCAGCAGAGCCCCCAAGCGAACACGGCCCGGCGTGGTTTCAAAACGCTTCTGAACCTCGTTGCCTTCTTCGTCGATCTGGGTGATCCGCGCCGTGATTTTCGAGTGCAGGTGCACCTCGCCCGCGTCCAGCGCGTGCTGGACTTCGTCGATCGAACCAAAGACCTTGCCTTCGCCGGGCATGCCTTCGCGTTCCAGGGTCACGTAGTAGAGACCCAGGATCATGTCCTGCGACGGAACGATGATCGGAGCGCCGTTTGCAGGCGACAGAACGTTGTTCGTCGACATCATCAGAACACGCGCTTCCAGCTGCGCCTCAAGGCTCAGCGGGACGTGAACGGCCATCTGGTCACCGTCGAAGTCGGCGTTGAAGGCCGAACAGACCAGCGGGTGCAGCTGGATGGCTTTACCTTCGATCAGAACCGGTTCGAACGCCTGAATGCCAAGACGGTGCAGCGTCGGCGCACGGTTCAGCATGACAGGGTGTTCGCGGATCACCTCGTCAAGGATATCCCACACTTCGGGACGCTCTTTCTCGACCAGTTTCTTCGCCTGCTTCACGGTCGAAGACAGACCCTTGGCTTCAAGGCGCGAGTAGATGAACGGCTTGAACAGTTCCAGCGCCATCTTCTTGGGCAGACCACACTGGTGCAGCTTGAGCTCGGGGCCGGTCACGATGACCGAACGGCCCGAAAAGTCGACGCGCTTACCCAGAAGGTTCTGACGGAAGCGGCCCTGCTTGCCTTTCAGCATGTCCGACAGCGATTTCAGCGGACGCTTGTTGGCGCCGGTGATCACGCGGCCACGACGGCCGTTGTCGAACAGAGCATCCACGGATTCCTGCAGCATCCGCTTTTCGTTGCGGACGATGATGTCAGGCGCGCGAAGCTCGATCAGACGCTTCAGACGGTTGTTCCGGTTGATGACGCGGCGATAAAGGTCATTCAGGTCCGAAGTCGCAAAACGGCCACCATCCAGCGGAACCAGCGGACGCAGTTCCGGCGGAATGACCGGAATCACGGTCATCACCATCCACTCGGGGCGGTTGCCCGACTCGAGGAAGGATTCAACAACCTTCAGACGCTTGATGATCTTCTTGGGCTTCAACTCGCCGGTTGCTTCGGCCAGATCAGCGCGCAGCTGCTCGGCTTCGGCTTCCAGATCGATCTGGGCCAGCATCTCACGGATGGCTTCGGCACCGATATTCGCGGTGAACGCGTCCATGCCATAAGCATCCTGCGCGTCCATGTACTCTTCTTCGGTCAGCATCTGGCCGTAGGTCAGGTCCGTCAGACCGGGCTCGATGACGACGTAGTTTTCAAAGTACAGAACGCGTTCCAGATCGCGCAGCGTCATGTCCAGCATCAGACCGATGCGGGAAGGCAGCGATTTCAGGAACCAGATGTGAGCGACGGGCGCGGCCAGTTCGATGTGGCCCATACGCTCGCGGCGAACCTTCTGCAGGGTGACTTCCACACCGCATTTCTCGCAGACAACGCCGCGATACTTCATCCGCTTGTATTTGCCGCACAGGCATTCGTAGTCTTTGATCGGGCCAAAGATACGCGCGCAGAACAGGCCGTCACGCTCGGGCTTGAACGTCCGGTAGTTGATGGTTTCGGGCTTCTTGATCTCGCCATAGGACCAAGACAGGATCCGCTCGGGCGACGCCAGCGAGACCTTGATCTCGTCGAAAACCTTGGGCGGCGTCAGCGGGTTGAACGGGTTGTTGGTGATTTCCTGGTTCATTTGTTACCTCAAATCTTGCGGAAGGGGGGACGGGAGAAAGGGCAGCGCCCTTACTCCTCAACCTCCGCATCCAGGAGTTCCATATTCAGGCCGAGGCCACGGACTTCTTTAACCAGAACGTTGAACGATTCCGGTACGCCCGCCTCGAAGTTATCCTCGCCCTTGACGATCGACTCATAGACCTTGGTCCGGCCGGCGACGTCATCCGATTTCACGGTGAGCATCTCCTGCAGGGTGTAGGCGGCGCCGTAAGCTTCCAGAGCCCAGACCTCCATCTCACCAAAGCGCTGACCACCGAACTGCGCCTTGCCGCCCAGCGGCTGCTGGGTCACCAGGCTGTACGGCCCGGTCGAACGCGCGTGGATCTTGTCGTCCACCAGGTGGTGCAGTTTCAGCAGATACTTGATGCCCACGGTCACCGGACGCGCGAACTTCTCGCCGGTGCGGCCGTCGAACAGGATCGACTGACCGCTTTCCGAGAAACCGGCGCGGATCAGCGCGTCGTTGACGTCGGCCTCTTTGGCGCCGTCAAAGACCGGGGTTGCGATCGGAACACCGCGGGTCACGTTGCTGGCCGCTTCGATCAGCTGATCTTCGTCCATGCCGCTGATGCCCTCTTCGTAGACATCCTCGCCATAGGCGTGTTTCATCGCGTCACGGACCGGTGTCAGGTCGCCCGAGCGGCGGTATTCCTGCAGCGCCTCGTCGATCTTCAGACCCAGACCGCGCGCGGCCCAACCCATGTGGGTTTCAAGGATCTGACCGACGTTCATACGCGACGGCACGCCCAGAGGGTTCAGACAGAAGTCGACCGGAGTACCATCCGCAAGGAACGGCATGTCCTCCATCGGCACGACCTTCGAGATCACACCCTTGTTCCCGTGACGGCCGGCCATCTTGTCGCCCGGCTGCAGCTTGCGCTTCACGGCGATGAAGACCTTGACCATCTTCATCACGCCCGGCGGCAGGTCGTCGCCACGGCGGACCTTCTCGACCTTGTCTTCGAAACGGGCATCCAGGGCGCGTTTCTGCACCTCGTACTGCTCGTTCAGAGCCTCGACGATCTGGGCGTCCTTCTCGTCTTCCAGCGCCAGCTGCCACCACTGACCGCGGGTCAGCGACTCGAGCAGCTCTTCGGTGATCTCCGAGCCCGCCTTGACGCCTTTCGGCCCCTTGACGGCGGTTTTGCCCAGGATCATCGACTTGAGACGCGCATAGATGTTGCGGTCGAGGATCGCCAGTTCGTCGTCCCGGTCACGGGCCAGACGTTCGACTTCCTCACGCTCGATCTGCAGCGCACGCTCGTCTTTCTCGACGCCGTGACGGTTGAAGACGCGGACTTCGACGACCGTACCGTAATCGCCCGGTTTCACGCGCAGCGAGGTATCGCGCACGTCAGATGCCTTTTCACCAAAGATGGCGCGCAGCAGCTTTTCTTCCGGGGTCATCGGGCTTTCGCCCTTCGGAGTGATCTTGCCTACCAGAATATCGCCCGGCTCAACATCCGCACCGATGTAAACGATGCCCGCCTCGTCGAGGTTGCGCAGCGCTTCTTCACCGACGTTCGGGATGTCGCGGGTGATCTCTTCCGGACCCAGCTTGGTGTCACGGGCGGCGACTTCGAATTCCTCGATATGGACCGAGGTAAAGACGTCGTCACGTGCGATACGTTCCGAGATCAGGATCGAGTCTTCGTAGTTGTAACCGTTCCACGGCATGAACGCGACGACCACGTTCTTACCCAAGGCCAGTTCACCCATATCGGTCGACGGACCATCGGCAATGACTTCGCCCTTCTGGACGGTGTCACCCACCTTGATCAGCGGACGCTGGTTAATGCAGGTGTTCTGGTTCGACCGCTGGAATTTGCGCAGACGATAGATGTCAACGCCGGCATCGCCCAGCTCCAGATCTTCGGTGGCGCGGATAACGATACGCTGGGCATCAACCTGGTCGATGATGCCGGCACGTTTCGCCTGGATCGCAGCACCCGAGTCGATCGCAACCTTTTCCTCAATCCCGGTACCGACCAGCGGCGCCTCGGCCCGCAGCAGCGGAACCGCCTGACGTTGCATGTTCGAGCCCATCAGAGCGCGGTTGGCGTCGTCATTTTCAAGGAACGGGATCAGCGATGCAGCAACCGAAACCAGCTGTTTCGGCGACACGTCGATCAGGTCCACATTTTCGCGCGGGGCAAGCGTGTAGTCACCGGCCTGACGGGTCGAGACCAGATCGTTGATGAACTTGCCATCCGTATCCAGCGTCGCGTTGGCCTGAGCCACGGTGTGACGCATCTCCTCGGTCGCGGACATGTAGTGGACCTCGTCGGTCACCTGCCCGCCTTTCACAACGCGATAGGGGGTTTCGATGAAACCGTATTTGTTCACGCGGGCAAAGGTGGCCAGCGAGTTGATCAGACCGATGTTCGGACCTTCAGGCGTTTCAATCGGGCACATCCGGCCATAGTGGGTTGGGTGCACGTCGCGCACCTCAAAACCCGCACGCTCGCGCGTCAGACCACCCGGGCCAAGCGCCGACAGGCGGCGTTTGTGGGTGACTTCCGACAGCGGGTTGGTCTGGTCCATGAACTGCGACAGCTGCGAGCTGCCGAAGAATTCACGCACGGCGGCCGCCGCCGGTTTCGCGTTGATCAGGTCCTGCGGCATGACGGTGTCGATCTCGACCGACGACATGCGCTCTTTGATGGCGCGTTCCATGCGCAGCAGGCCGACGCGGTACTGGTTTTCCATCAGTTCACCGACCGAGCGCACACGACGGTTGCCTAAGTGGTCGATGTCGTCCACGTCGCCTTTGCCGTCACGAAGCTCGACCAGTGCCTTGATGCAGGCCACGATGTCTTCGCGGCGCAGAGTCCGCAGGGTGTCCGGAGCATCCAGGTTCAGGCGCATGTTCATCTTCACGCGGCCAACGGCCGACAGATCATAGCGCTCGCTGTCGAAGAACAGAGTGTCGAACAGAGCCGACGCGGCCTCGACGGTGGGCGGCTCGCCCGGGCGCATGACGCGGTAGATGTCCATCAGCGCGCTTTCGCGGCCCATGTTCTTGTCCTGCGCCATGGTGTTGCGGATGTACGGACCGACGTTGATGTTGTCGATGTCCAGAACCGGAATATCGGTGATGCCGGCATCGATCAGCTCCTTCACGGTGCCGCCGATCAGCTCGCCATCCTTGTCATATTCTAGGGTCAGCTCATCACCGGCTTCGACATAGATCGCACCGGTTTCTTCATTGATGATGTCCTTGGCAACGAACTTGCCGACGATGTGGTCGAACGGCACCAGAAGGTCGGTGACCTTGCCCTCGTCGATCAGCTGCTTGACCGCGCGCGGGGTGACCTTCTTGCCGGCTTCGGCAATCACTTCACCGCTTTTTGCGTCGATCAGGTCATAGGTGGGACGGGTGCCGCGCACACGTTCGGGGAAGAACGGGGTGACCCAGCCCTTCTTCTTGTTCAGCTTGTAGGACACGGTGTCGTAATACGCGTCCATGATCGCTTCCTGGTCCAGGCCCAGGGCAAAGAGCAGCGTGGTCACCGGCAGTTTGCGGCGACGGTCGATGCGTGCGTAGACGATGTCCTTGGCGTCGAACTCGAAGTCCAGCCAGCTGCCGCGGTACGGGATAATGCGGCAGGCAAACAGCAGCTTGCCCGAGGAGTGAGTCTTGCCCTTGTCGTGGTCGAAGAACACACCGGGCGACCGGTGCATCTGGGACACGATCACGCGCTCGGTGCCGTTCACGATGAAGGTGCCGTTCGGCGTCATCAGGGGCATGTCGCCCATGAACACGTCCTGTTCCTTGATGTCCTTGACCGATTTGGCCCCGGTGTCTTCGTCGACATCAAACACGATCAGGCGCAGAGTGACCTTCAGCGGCGCGCTGTAGGTCATATCGCGCTGCATGCACTCTTCAACGTCGTATTTCGGCTTTTCCAGCTCGTATTTCACGAATTCCAGCACGGAAGTTTCGTTGAAATCCTTGATCGGAAAGACCGATTGGAACACGCCATTGATACCTTCGCCGTCGGTCGGCTGGTCGGCATCGCCAGAGCGCAGGAATAGATCATAGGAGGATTTCTGGACCTCGATGAGGTTCGGCATTTCCAGGACTTCGCGGATTTTGCCGTAGTATTTCCGAAGACGTTTCTGGCCAAGGAACGATTGAGCCATGTCAGATGTCACCTTTCGATGTTCTCAGCGGGCAAAAACACCGTCGGGCCCCGGCGCCTTGCACATACGAGACGACACGTCCGGATCAATTCGTGGCCACCGTCCCGAATGGTAGCCTCCCGATCCGCGAACCGCGTCTTAGAAAACGCCCCAGCACATGAGGCCCTTTCTAAGACAGGTTCGGCTGGACCCGGATTTCTCCGGGCCCAGCCAAATTCCACGGCGCATCCGCGATGCACCGAAAGACAGGCTTAGGCCAGCTCGACCTCGGCGCCAGCTGCTTCCAGCTTGCCCTTGATCTCTTCGGCTTCTGCCTTGTCCACGCCTTCTTTGATCTTGCCGCCGGCTTCGACCAGTTCCTTGGCTTCTTTCAGGCCCAGGCCGGTGATGCCGCGAACTTCTTTGATGACGTTGATTTTCGAAGCGCCGGCGTTCTTCAGAACGACGTCGAATTCGGTTTTCTCTTCCTCAGCTGCACCGCCGGCATCGCCAGCTGCGCCTGCGACCATGACGGCGCCGCCAGCTGCGGGCTCGATGCCGTACTCGTCCTTGAGGATGGTTTTCAGTTCTTGTGCTTCCAGCAGGGTCAGACCAACGATCTCTTCTGCCAGTTTCTTCAGATCAGCCATTGTATCAGCTCTTTCCGTTTACAGTGTGTGTTCCAACGTCAGGGCATGTGCCCCACGCAGATCATTCAGTGCCAACCGCTTACGCAGCTTCCGCCTTCTCTTCGATGGTGGAAAGGATGCTTGCGATGTTGCTTGCAGGTGCGCCAATTGCACCGGCGATGTTCGAAGCAGGCGCGCCGATGCAGCCCACGATCGAAGCAATAAGCTCTTCACGCGACGGCATTTTCGACACGGCTGTGACACCAGCCCGGTCCAGAGCGTTCTCGCCCATTGCACCGCCAAGGATCTCGAACTTCTGGTTCTCCTTGGCGAAGTCCTCGGCCACCTTGGCTGCTGCCACGGGGTCCTCGGAATAGGTCAGAACAG
Source organism: Ruegeria arenilitoris (assembly GCF_013032855.1). Classification (GTDB taxonomy): domain Bacteria; phylum Pseudomonadota; class Alphaproteobacteria; order Rhodobacterales; family Rhodobacteraceae; genus Ruegeria; species Ruegeria arenilitoris. Next base: position 616,448 of record NZ_WQDA01000001.1, on the reverse strand, counting down.
TCATACCCGTCAGCAGGTCAGCAATGCTCGCACATGGCTTACCGTCGAGGGCGATTTTGGCGAGCCTGTTCTTGGCAACACGCACGGAGCCGCCCGCGTCACGAGCACGTGCGCGAAGGTCCTGCATCTCGGCAACTGTCAGACCGGCGTAGTGAGCAACCACTACGACGCCAGAGCTTTCGAAGATTTGGCCGAGTTCCTCGACCACTTTCTCTTTCTGGGCTCTATCCACAGTTCTCTCCAAGTTAGGGGCGATGTTTCACCCCGGCTCATATTTGCCGAGGGCTGCGCCCCGGCGTTCAGGTCCGTTGTTACGGGATTGGCCAAAATGCGCCCGAGGGTCAGGACCCTCGAAATTCTTTGGTCTTACCCGTCTCAGGCAGGGAATTAAGGGGCCGGAAGGACCCACCCACCGTCTTGGACGAAACGAAATAAAGCGCACGACGAATCGCACGCTTTATTCCGCAGCCCTCTTTAGGGCAGATGGCCGGGGTTTCCAAGGGGTAAATTGGCCCGAACCCCAAGCCGGTGGACAATGACCGCAAACCCGAACAGGATCAACGCATGATCAAGTTGAAATCCATTTCCAAGCCGCAATTCCTGTTTCGTCAGATTTCTCGCCAATTATGGGTTCGAACCAGCCTGATTGCCGCTCTCGCCGTGGTCAGCGCGGGGATTGGCACCTACCTCGGCGGCTTCGTCCCCGACTTTCTCGCACAACGGCTGAGCACCGAGGCCGTGGCAAAGATCCTCGGCATTCTGGCGTCATCCATGCTGGCGGTCACGACCTTTTCGCTGTCGATCATGGTCGCGGCACAGCGATGGGCCTCGAACCAGTCCTCCCCGCGCGCCCAGCAGGTGATCGAAGAAGACAGTGTCTCGCAAAACGTGCTGGCCACGTTTCTCGGCGCATTCATCTTCGCGCTCGTATCGCTGATCCTTGTCGAAACCGGGGTCTACACCCAGCAATCCATCGCCGTTGCGCTTGCGTTCACCTTGGTGGTGATCTTTTTGGTGACACTGGCGCTCTTGCTCTGGATCGACCAGTTGCCCAGCTATGGCAGCATCTCCGAAACGGCACGCAAGATAGAAAAAAACGCCAGGGACACCATGACCCGAGCCATGGAACTACCGTGCCTCGGCGCCATTCCATATCAAGCCGCCGCGGATGTTCCGCGAACCGGGCACGACGTGCGGGCCAGTTCGACAGGGAACGTGCGCCACGTGGATGTCGGCATGCTGAATTCCTGCGCCGAAGAGAATGACTGCGAGATCTGGATCATGGCGCTGCCGGGGCAATTCGTGACCGAAGGCCAACCCCTGGCCAGAGCGACCCGGAAAATGGATGGTGAAACCATCCGGGAAGCCTTCGTGATCGGGACCGAGCGCAGCTTCAATCAAGACCCCCGCTTTGGCATTCAAACCCTGTCGGAAATCGCACAGCGCGCGCTCTCGCCGGGTATCAACGACCCGATGACGGCAATTCAGATGGTCGAGAGGTTGCTGCGGGTTCTCCTGCCACTTGGCTCGCGGCCCACCCAACCCGCCGACCCGCAGTTCCCGAGGATCCATGCCCCGGAGATCGCGATCGACACGTTCCTACGTGACGCTTATGCGGCCATTTCCCGGGATGCCGGTGACAAGGTCGAAGTCCACGAGGCCATTCTCAGCGCGCTGACCCGACTAACGCAGACTCAAGACGGTGCAATGACAACCGCGGCCCACGCGGCTGCGAACCAGGCATTGACCGTTGCCGAGCGCGACCTCAGGCTGGAGGCCGACAAGGCACGCGTGCGCGAAATACCCAATCAGGTCACAGTCGAACCTGCTATTTGAGAGCAAAAGAAAACCCCGGGCAGGATGACCGCCCGGGGTTCGAATTTCCGAAAGAACGTGTCGGCTTATTCGCCCGAAGCTTGCGCCACATCCACGGTCACGCCGGGGCCCATGGTCGAGCTCAGCGCGATTTTCTTCATATAGGTGCCCTTGGCGCCCGACGGCTTCGCCTTGGCAACGGCCGAGATGAAGGCACGGACGTTTTCCGCCAGCTTGGCTTCGTCGAACGACGCCTTGCCAACGCCTGCGTGTACGACACCACCTTTTTCCGCTTTGAACTGAACTTCACCGCCCTTGGCTGCTTCCACGGCCGCTTTCACGTCCATGGTCACGGTGCCGACCTTGGGGTTCGGCATCAGGTTGCGGGGGCCCAGAACCTTACCCAGACGACCGACGATCGGCATCATGTCCGGGGTTGCGATGCAACGGTCAAAGTCGATGTTGCCGGCCTGGATGCTTTCCATCAGGTCCTCGGCGCCGACGATGTCCGCACCGGCTTCTTTCGCCTCGTCAGCCTTGGGGCCGCGCGCGAAGACAGCAACGCGCATGTCCTTGCCGGTGCCGTTCGGCAGACCGACGACACCGCGCACCATCTGGTCTGCGTGACGGGTGTCGACGCCCAGGTTCATGGCGATTTCGATGGTTTCGTCAAACTTCGACGTTGCGTTGGCCTTGACCAGTGCAACTGCCTCTTCGACCGACAGGTTTTCCTTGCCGGCGACGGCTTCGCGCGCTGCGCGGGTACGTTTACCGAGTTTTGCCATCTTACTTCACCTCGATGCCCATGGAACGGGCCGAGCCCAGGATGATCTTCATTGCGCCTTCGACGTCGTTGGCGTTGAGATCCTTCATTTTGGCTTCGGCGATCTCGCGCACCTGCTTGGTGGTCACGGTTGCCACGGTCTCACGGCCGGGGTTCTCCGCGCCACGGGGGCGGTTACGCTTGCCGACCGGCTTCAGACCGGCCGCCTTCTTCAGGTAGTAAGACGCGGGCGGCGTCTTGATGTCCATGGTGAAGGACTTGTCCTGATAGTAGGTGATCACGGTCGGGCACGGAGCGCCGGGCTCCATGTCTGCGGTCTTGGCGTTGAACGCCTTGCAGAATTCCATGATGTTGATGCCGCGCTGACCCAGCGCCGGACCAACTGGCGGCGACGGATTCGCCTGACCTGCAGGAACCTGCAGCTTCATCGTACCAGCAAGCTTCTTGGCCATTTGGTTTTCCTTTCAACGTGAATGGGACGCGTCCCATCCGATTTTATGTTGCGTGGTCCGATCCGGAATCGCGATCCCTGCGATCTCCCACGAGAGAATCTCGCCCGAAGACGATAGGGGCGGCGTTTACAGGGGAACGAATGGGTTGGCAAGGGCATGCCACTGAAAACCGGATGGCTGGCGAAGCCGCGGCCCCAAGGCGTTCGTCGGCATGCAGGCGCCGCCCCCGCTATGGACCGGCAGACGCCTCCAGCTGAACGGCGCGCTGGTAGAGGTGCCAAGTGGTATGCCCAAGGATCGGCAACGTAAAGACAAGCCCAAGGAACGCCGGCACCAGCGACAACAGCATCGTGACCGAGATGATGGCCGCCCAGCCAAGCATGACCACAGGGCTTTCGGCGACAACACGGAGCGATGTAAGCATGGCCGTTACGAAATCGGTGTCGCGATCCAGCAGCAAGGGCATGGCAACAACAGTCACCGAAAACAGAACGGCGGACAGAAACGCACCGACGCAGGTGCCAACAGCCAGGAAAGCCCAGCCTTGGGGGGTAAAGAACACGGTGTTCAGGAACCCGTCGAAATCCGAAAACGAGGCATTCTGCAGGATGATCGCCAACCAAAGCCGAACCTGGTAGATCCATACCCAGAAAACGAACAGCGTAACGAAGGCCATCCAGCCCATCTCCCGCTTACGCTGATTGGCCATGACCGTCAGTATTTCCGACCAGCCAAAATCCTCTCCGGCCTGAAGTCGACGCGACATCTCATAGAGGCCTGCAGCTGCGAAAGGGGCGACCAGCGGAAATCCCACGACGGCGGGAATGATCATCCAAATCTTGCCAAGCCAGACCAGGCTCCAGACCAGCAGAAACCCGAAGACGGCATAGAACAGTCCGAAAAATCCGCTCATTATGGGACGCGCCAGAAAGTCGGAAAACCCGGCCTTCAGCGAGTCGGTGATGTCGGCGGCGGTGACCGTGTTGACCACAGGCATCGTCCGCTGAGGCGGGGTCAGCTCGTCGGGTGGCGTGGGGCCTGCAGCCTTGGATGTCATGACAGAGTCCTCCCAAAGCATCACTGCGCGCAAATCCTCTGGCCCACGAGCCCGGCTGCGCAACGGTCATACCTGTACCAAGCACAAGTGTGCATCAGGCAAGGAGTTAGGGCAAGCGGCCAAGGCTGTGGCGTAACCTTACCGGCAACCACCAGAAACAGTTGCGCCGCCTGTTACGGCGGCGCGTTCGATTTCTGCACGATCAGTTCCTGCAGGAAAGATCAGCTCTGCTTGGTGACCTGCGTAAAGTCCAGCTCGACCGGAGTTTCGCGCCCGAAGATCGAGACGGTAACCTTCAGCTTCTGGTTCTCGTCGTCCACGCCCTCGACCATACCGTCGAAATCCTCGAACGGGCCGTCGTTGACTTTGACCTTCTCGCCAACCTCGAAGCTGATCATCAGCTTGGGTGCTTCTTCACCTTCCTGAACACGGTTGAGAATCTGGTTCACCTCGGCGTCGCGCATCGGCATCGGGCGGCCCTGCGGACCCAGGAAACCGGTGACCCGGTTGATCGAGTTGATCAGGTGATAGCCCTGATCCGACATTTCCATGTGCACCAGAACGTAGCCGGGCATGAAACGGCGTTCAGTCGTGACCTTCTTGCCCCGGCGCACCTCGATGACCTCTTCGGTGGGAACCAGAACCTCGTCGATCTCGTCCTCAAGGCCGTGCTCGGCCACCGACGTGCGGATCTGCTCTGCGATCTTCTTTTCGAAATTCGAAAGAACGCTGACCGAGTACCACCGTTTCGCCATGAACCTGTCGTCCTTGTTTGCCTTTGGCGCGCCGCGTCGGGCGGACGCACCTGAATTGAAATTTTGTCGCGGTCCGGCCGCGTGTTCCGGAATAAAAAGCGGCGCGCAGTCCGAATCGCCGCACGCCCATCCCGAAAGGTCCCGCGTCAACTACTCTGACATTGCCTGCTGTGCAAGGGGGCAGTGCCGGTCGGGCGCCCGAAGCGGGCGCACCTCGGCGCGATCCGACGGGACCCGGCAGTCGGCTTTAGCTGAACATACCCAGGATCAGTTGCAGACCGCCGCGAATGCCCAGATCCACCAGAGCAAAGAACACGGCAGTCAGAGCCGCCATGATGAACACCATGACCGTGGTCAGCAGAACCTCGCGCCGCGTCGGCCAGACGACCTTCGCAACTTCGGCACGGACTTGCTGAATGAACTGGATCGGGTTTGTGGTGGCCATTAGGCTTGATCTCTCTTCTAGCGGATGGGCCGGACATAGCCGGGCATTGCGGCAATTTCAAGGGCCGTCGGCATCACGATTGCACCCGGTCAGGACTTGGGGCGATCATCCCACTCGTTGCTCAGAATCCGTCGGGCATCGCCTTCGGGGTCGTCATATTGGTTGCTGCGGACCGTGTAGATGAACGCCACCAGCCCAACACCGCCCAACAGCAGCGAAATCGGTATCAAATAGGCCAGAACTTCCATAAGGATCACCTCAGGCGCAGAGCGTTCAGGGATACGGTAATCGACGATGTGGACATCGCCAAGGCCGCGATCAAGGGCGTCGCAAGGCCGGCAACGGCCAAAGGCACCGCGATGACATTGTAGATCGTCGCAATCTGAAAATTCTCGCGGATGCGCTGCGTCGCCCGGACAGCAGTATGGCAGGCATCGGCGATCGGCGACAGGTCATTGCCTAGCAGAACGATGTCCGAAGCCACACGGGCCGCATCCAGTGCCGAAGCCGGAGAGATCGAGGCATGGGCCGCCGCCAGCGCGGCTGTGTCGTTCAACCCGTCACCGACCATCAAAACCCGGCGGCCTTGGTCTGCCAGCTTCTGAATGTGTCCCGCCTTGTCCTGCGGCAGTGCCCGCGCGATCCAGGTCTCGATTCCCAGCTTCTCGGCCAGAGCTTTCACGGCGTTGGTCGTGTCCCCGGACATGAGGATGACGTCCTTGCCCGCATCGCGCAAAGCCGCGACCGCGTCGGCGGCGCCGGGGCGCAATGAGTCGGCAAAGCGGAACTCGACCGGGCGATCGTCCCCCACCGCCAACCAAGCCGCGGTGTAATCACCTTCCGTCGCGCCCACCCATTCGGCTCGGCCCAGCCGCACGAGTTGCCCCTGAAACTGGCCTTCGGTCCCGTGACCGGGAATCTCGGTGACGTTTTCAACCTCGGCCGGGGTATACCCCTCGGCCCGAGCGGCCCGGGTCAGGGCGACCGCCAGCGGATGCGCCGAAGCCTGTGCCAAGGCCAGAGCGATCTCGATCTCGCGGCCTGTGTGTTCGCCACCGTTGACCAGTTGAGGCGCGCCTGATGTGAGCGTTCCGGTCTTGTCGAACACTACGGTGTCGACCTCGGCCAACCGCTCCAACGCGGTGGCGTCCTTGATCAGCATCCCCTTGCGGAACAGCCGCCCCGAGGCTGCGGTGGTGACCGCAGGAACCGCCAACCCCAACGCACAGGGGCAGGTGATGATCAGCACAGCGGCGGCGATGTTCAGAGCTGTGCGCAGATCGCCAGAATAGATGTACCAGCCAACGAAACTGAGTGCGGACAGGATATGAACCCCGGGGGCATACAGCTTGGCCGCCTTGTCCGCCAAGGACGTATAGCGCGACCGCCCGGATTCCGCGATGGCCACAAGATCTGCCATGCGGTGCAGCGAAGTCTCTTCGCCCACCGCCGTTGCCTGAATGGTCAGCGGCCCGGTCAGGTTGACCTCACCCGCGCTGACCTGTGTTCCCGGCTGGGCAAACACCGGCAGGGTTTCACCGGTCAGCAACGACCGGTCCAACTCGGATTCACCGGTCACGATCTTGCCGTCCGCCGGCATCCGCCCCCCTGGTCGCACCAGGATCAGGTCACCGACGGCCAGTTCGGCAACAGCGATCTCGCGCTCGGCCCCGTCAACAAGACTGATGGCGCGCGGCACCTCGAGGGCTGTCAGCTCTTCCGCGGCGGAGCGGGCCGCGGCACGGGTGCGGTAATCCAGATAGCGCCCCGCCAGCAGAAAGAACGTCAGCGTCAAAGCCGCATCGAAATAGGCGTGCTCACCGCTCAGCGCCGTTTCCCAAAGCGAAGTGACCAAGGCCAGCAGGATCGCCAGAACGATCGGCACGTCCATGTTCAGGCGGCGAACACGCAGCGCGCTCCACGCGTTGGCAAAAAACGGTTGGGCCGAGAACGCAATGGCCGGGAGGGCGATGGCCGCCGATATCCAGTGAAACATGTCGCGCGTCGCGTCAGTGGCGCCGGACCAGACGGACACTGACAGCAGCATCACGTTCATCGATGCAAAGCCGGCGACCGCGAGCCGCATCAGCAGGTCCCGTCCGGCCTTGTCCGATTGCGTGGCTGACAGGGCACCCGGATCCAGCTCATGCGCCTCGTACCCGGCCCGATCGAGGACCGGGATCAGATCCGTTGCCCGAACCTCGGGCCCCGCCTTGATCAGAGCGCGCTTGAGCGTCAGGTTGACCCGCGCGTCCTGTACGCCGGGGTGCGCGTTCAACGCACGTTCGACATTGGCAATGCAGGCCGAGCAATGAATGCCCGGCAGTGACAGCGCGATCTGAACGTCGACCGGTACCGGCCTGGCCGGTTCCGCCGGAGCCGCGATGCAGCCCGGGCAGGCTGCGGTCCCGGATGTCACCCGCGACGACATCAGCCTAACCCTTGATGTACAACGGAATGCGCCGACTGAATTCCGCGCCGTCCGCATCGCGCGCGACGATACGGACATTCCAGTTGCCCTTTCCAAGTGTCGCCGGGGTGGAATACGCCACACCGTCAAAGGTGAAGTCCGGCGAAAAATCCTCGCGCATATGAGTTGCGCGGCCGACCACGGCCTGCAGCTCGGCCACCCGCACAGGCACGCCTTGCGCATCCGTGATGCGAAGGATCAGCAGGCCGCCCTTGGTTTCCACGTCTGCATCCCAGCCCAGAGACTGCTGCTCCTGCAGCTTTTCATTGAACTCCTGACTGGCAACGTAGGAGTTCTTGACCTCGAGCCCGGGAAATGTCGCGACTGCTTTGTAGGCCAGCACCAGATTGACGGCGATGATGACCCCGAAGGACCCGACAAAAACCGCAAGAGCGTGCTTTCCGGTGAATTTGCGCTCGGCCATGGTTCAGTTCCCCCGCCCGTTGAACGTGGTGTCCTTATAGGCGCGCTCGCCGCTTTGCAGATCTTCGACCCAGATCCGGACCGGTGTCGTTTCCGCCGTTGCGGGCGCTGTATCTTTCGCGGCGACGATGTAGACCCGGGTCAACTGTGCCGTGTCCGCAGTGACGTTTACCGTATCCAGTTCCGTTCCTTCAATCTGAACCTGCAGGCTTGGGTCACCGACTAGAGACAGTTTGAACAGGCGGTCTTCGCCATGTTTGTTCCGCAACCGCACGTCGTAGGTGTTGCGGATCGAACCGTCGGACATGGTCACGAATGTCGGATTGCGCACCGGCGCCACCGTCAGATCGATATCCGACCGGATGAACAACGCAAACAGCAGGCCAAATCCCACCAGCGACCAAAGCGCGGTATACATGATCGTCCGGGGCCGCAGGATGTGCTTCCACACGTTCTTGGGAGGCTGGCCTGCGCGTTCATGTGTTTCGTCGCTGAGCGCCATATAGTCGATCAGACCGCGCGGCTTGCCGATCTTGGCCATCATGTCGTCGCAGGCATCGATGCACAGCGCGCAGGTTATGCACTCCAGCTGTTGGCCATCACGGATGTCGATCCCGACCGGGCAGACATTGACGCAGGCCATGCAATCGATGCAGTCGCCCAGTTCAGAGTCGGCCGTCCGTTTGCCCTTGCCGCGCGGCTCGCCCCGCCATTCTCGGTAGCCGACCACCAGCGTGTCCTCGTCCATCATCGCCGCCTGAATTCGCGGCCACGGACAGGCATAGATACAGATCTGCTCTCGCGCGAACCCGCCGAAGAAAAAGGTCGTGCCGGTCAGAACCAGCATGGTGGTATAGGCGATCGGATGAGCGTTGCCGGTCACAAGGTCCCGCGCCAGGGTCGGCGCATCCGCGAAATAGAACACCCAGGCCCCGCCGGTCGCCAGACCGATCAGGAACCAGACCACCCATTTGGTCAATCGCAGCCGGGCCTTACGGAAATCCAGCTTCTTCTGACGATGAAGGCGCAGGCGGGCGTTTCGATCGCCTTCGATCCAGCGCTCGACCAGAATGAAAAGGTCGGTCCAAACCGTCTGTGGGCAGGCATAGCCGCACCACACCCGCCCCAAGGCCGACGTAAACAGGAACAGGCCCAAGCCGGCCATGATCAGCAGTCCGGCCACAAAGTAGAATTCGTGTGGCCAGATCTCGATCCAGAAGAAGTAAAAGCGGCGGTTCGCAAGATCCAGCAGCACCGCCTGATCCGGAAGGCTGGGCCCCCGATCCCACCGGATCCACGGCGTCACATAGTAGATGCCAAGCGTGACGGCCATTATGATCCACTTGAGGTTCCGAAACTTGCCGGAAACGCGCCGTGGAAAGATCGGTTCCCTTGCGGCGTAAAGGCTGGGGGCTGGGGTGTGATCGCTCACGGCATGGCTCCGGATCTTGCTGTTTGTCGGGCGACTTGTTCCAGATCATACACCGGACAACTTTGACATGGGTCAAAAGCGCATCGCGCAGACACCTTTTGTCACACCTGGTTCGCTTGGCGTTTCAGCCACCCGACGAACGTCTTCACCGCCTTTCTCTGCGGCGTTTGCGCCGTCACGATGTGGTAGCCTCGGGCGTCAGGTGCGACATGCAGTTCAACTAGTCTTCCGGCCACGATATCACGTTCGACGAAATGTCGCACCGTCACCGTGACCCCCTGCCCCGCGCGAACGCCCTCAAGGACCAGGTTGCCCGGCAGACTGGTCCGTCCGGCGCCTGGGTCCATGGCCGCCCCATGTTGTGCCAGCCATGTGCTGGCTTCGGTCGTGCCCACCTCTTCCAGCCACGGCAAACGGGCCAGATCAGCCGGCGACCACTCGGATCTGGACCCTAAGAGACTGGGCGCGGCAACGATGACCATCGGGGTTTTCAACAACATCTCGGACCGGACGCCCGGCCAACCGCCTGCCCCGTATCGAATCGCGACATCCACCCCGCCGGGGCGCAGATCGACCAGTTCCGGTGACGGATCCAAGGTCAGATCGATCCCCGGGTGATCCGACCGGAAAATCGGCAGCCGCGGCATCAGCCATGAAGCTGCAAATGAGGAGGTCAGCGAAACGTGTACCGGCCGATCCTCTCCCGCGTGCACCAGGTCCGAGACCGCCGCATGGATGGCGCCAAACCCCAGTTGAACGCTGCGGGCCAAGTGTTCGCCATCCGACGTCAGGACCAGAGTCTTGCCCGACCGGTCCAACAGGGTCACGCCCATATGCGCCTCAAGCGCGCGCAACTGCTGGCTTATGGCGGCATGACTTACATTCAACGCATCGCCAGCCTTGACGATGTTTCTGTGCTCGGCGAATGCAGCGAAAGCCCGTAGCGCCGATAGTGGCGGAAGGTTCAGCCAGTCCATATGTAACCTCTGCTTACATATGAACACGGTAATTGAGTCGCAAATATCCGGTCAAGAGCCGATGCTGGAACCCGAGTTCATCGCATCAGGAGAAAGACCATGCTGAACATCTACGCTGCTTCCTTCATGACCGCCACGCGGTTGAACGCACCCAAGCTGCGCGACGCGCCCAAACCGAATGCGCCAAAAAGGAAAAGATGGCTGCCCGCCGGACACTGGTGGGTCAGCAAGAGCCGCGAGTTGGATCCGCGCAACCTTTAGGATCAGTTTGCGTGCCCGCGCTGGACCGGGGCCATTGTCGGCACTATTTTCGGAAAATGCGGTGCCGGCTGTTCAGGAAACGCGCGAACAGATGGAACAGCCGGCACCTAGGCCTTCGGGCGGCACGCCGCCCGAAGGTGTTCCTGGATTTTATTGACCGCCACCCAATTGGTGGACATAGGCCGACACGGCGCGGATCTGCGCTTCGGTCAGACGCGTGTCCCAAGGGGGCATGACGCCAAACCGGCTGTAGGTCACCGTTTCGGTCAGCGTTTTCTCATCGCCGCCATACAGCCAGATCGCATCCGTCAGGTTCGGTGCGCCCTGCGCGATATCGCCCTTGCCGTCTTCACCGTGACAGGCCGCGCAATTATCCTCGTAGACAACCTTGCCCGCCTGCGCCGCAGCATCGTCGGTTTGGGCGTTGGTCAGCGACATCACATATTGCACGACCTGGGTGATTTCCTCGGGCTCGAGGATCTCGCCGAACGCCGGCATTTCGGAGTAGCGCGCGTCGTCGCTTTCTTCGTTGCGAATGCCGTAGCTGACCGTTGTGACGATGTCATCCAAGGTACCGCCCCACAGCCAGGCGTCGTCCAGAAGGTTCGGGAAACCCTTTGCGCCCTGCGCGCCCGAACCGTGGCACTGAGCGCACCAGGTGCGGAACACGGCGCCACCGGCGTTGACCGCATATTGCTGCAGCTCGGCATCCTTGGCGATATCATCCAGCGGTGTCTCGACCAGCTTGGCGTTCCACGGAGCGTTGGCCTCTTCAAACGAAACCATCTCCTTCTGCACCAACTCACGCGAGGACCAGCCAAGCACACCGGCGGTTGCGGATTGCACCAGCGGCCACGCCGGATACATGATCGTGTAGATCACACCCCAGAAGATGGTCGCGTAGAAGGTCCACAACCACCAACGCGGCATCGGATTGTCGAATTCCTCGATGCCATCCCAGCTGTGACCGGTCGTCTTGGGATCACCCGGCTGTTTTTCAGGTGTCTTGCTCATTTCCGCGCCTCCTCGGATGTGGCGGGTTTGTCTTGATGCCGGAACGGGATGTTTGCGGTGTCCTTGTATTCCTTGCTGGCACCGGGGCGGAACACCCAGATGACGATGCCGACAAAGAAGGCGAACAACAGAAGCAGCATCCAGCTATCCGCGAATTGCCTCAGGATCGTGTATTCTTCCATCACACCCTCCTTTAGCGGCTTGCATCCGGGGTGAAGGTCGAGAAGTCGACCAGCGTTCCCAGCATCTGCAGATATGCAACCAACGCATCGGCTTCAGTCAGTTCCGGCTGACCATCGAAGTTGCGCACGTTGACGTTTTCGCCATAACGCTCCAGCAGCCCGTCATAGTCGCTGTCCGGATCGGCCTGCGCCCGGAAATCGGCAACTGCGTTTTCCAGCATCTCATCCGTGTAAGGCGTGCCCAAAACCGCATTGGTGGCCATGATGTCACCGATATACCGGCCGTCGATCTTGCGGTTTTCCAGGAAGCCGTATTTCGGCATCACGGATTCCGGCACCACCGATTGCGGATCACGCAGATGGTCCACGTGCCATTGATCCGAGTAGCGGCCACCCACACGGGCCAGATCCGGCCCGGTGCGCTTGGACCCCCACTGGAACGGGTGGTCATACATCGACTCAGCCGCCAGCGAGTAGTGGCCATAGCGCTCGACCTCGTCCCGCATCGGGCGGATCATCTGACTGTGGCAGACATAACAGCCTTCGCGGATGTAGATCTCACGCCCCGCCATCTCGAGAGGGGTGTAGGGGCGCATGCCCTCCACCTTCTCGATTGTATTCTCAAGGTAGAACAGCGGAGTGATCTGAACGATGCCACCGATGGTCACGACCAGGAAGCTGAAGATCAGCAGGAGGGTCGCGTTGGTCTCGAGGATCTTGTGTTTGTCGAGAATTGCCATTGCTCCGGCCCTCCTTATTCAGCCGGGACCGCGACGGTCAGGCTGGCCTCTTTGGCCGGAGCCCGCCGGACGGTCATCCACAGGTTGTAGCACATGATCAGCGCACCAGCGACGAACAGAACACCGCCCAGCGCACGCACCACATACATCGGGAACTTGGCCGCCACGGTGTCGGCGAACGAGTTCACCAGGAAGCCGTTGGCATCCACTTCGCGCCACATCAGGCCTTCCATGATACCGGTGACCCACATCGACGCGGCGTAGAGCACGATACCGATGGTGGCGAGCCAGAAGTGCCAGCTGACCATCTGCAGCGAGTACAGACGCTCGCGCTTCCAAAGAACCGGCACCAGGAAGTACAGCGCACCAAATGTGATCATGCCGTTCCAGCCCAGCGCGCCGGAATGCACGTGACCAATGGTCCAGTCGGTGTAGTGCGACAGCGAGTTCACCGCGCGGATCGACATCATCGGACCTTCGAAGGTGGACATGCCGTAGAAGCCGACCGAGATCACCATCATGCGGATGACCGGGTCGGTACGCAGCTTGTCCCAAGCGCCCGACAGGGTCATCAGGCCGTTGATCATGCCACCCCACGAAGGCATCCACAGCACGACCGAGAATACCATGCCCAGCGTCGAGGCCCAGTCAGGCAGCGCGGTATAGTGCAGGTGGTGCGGACCGGCCCAGATATACAGGAAGATCAGCGCCCAGAAGTGGATGATCGACAGTTTGTAGCTGAAGACCGGGCGTTCGGCCTGCTTGGGAATGAAGTAGTACATCATGCCCAGGAAGCCCGCAGTCAGGAAAAAGCCCACGGCGTTGTGCCCATACCACCACTGGATCATGGCATCCTGAACGCCCGACCAGACGATGACCGATTTCGAACCCCAGATGCTGACCGGAATGGTCATGTTGTTGACTAGGTGCAGCATCGCGACGGTAACGATGAACGCCAGGTAGAACCAGTTCGCCACATAGATGTGGGGCTCTTTCCGCTTGACGATCGTCCCCAGGAACACGGCCAGATAGGCCACCCAGACTATGGTCAGCCACAGGTCCACATACCATTCAGGCTCGGCATATTCCTTGGACTGGGTCCCGCCCAGCACATAGCCGGTCGCGGCAAGAACGATGAACAGCTGATAGCCCCAGAACACGAACCAGGCCAGGTTGCCGCCCCACAGACGCGCGGCGCTCGTGCGCTGCACGACATAGAAGGATGTGGCGATCAGGGCGTTGCCGCCAAACGCGAAAATAACCGCTGATGTGTGCAGCGGGCGCAACCGGCCAAAGTTCAGAAGCCCTTGCGCCCATTCGAAGTTCAGCACCGGAAAGGCCAGCTGGAACGCGATGAAGGTTCCCACCAGGAACCCTACGACACCCCAAAAAGCGGTTGCGATCACGCCATAGCGGATCACGCCATCCATGTACTCACCCGAACGATCGACAAGAATATCCGGCTCATCCGTGTTTCGCAGCGTCCAGATGAACAGGCCACCGGCGATGAGCATCACCAGTATCGCGTGCACCTGATACGCCAAATCCCGCGCATAGTTGGATCCGATCGCTGCGAACAGCACGACCAGACCAAGCGCGATCAGCTTGATGTAATTCGACATATTGCGTCCCTTTGCCATGCTCCGGGCGATTCTTGTGCCGCATAGAGCTTTCGTTGACTGGTTGCTGTATGATCCATGCACAACCAATGCTGCTTTGATCTGCATCAAGACAATAGCCTGAAAACTGTGACAGGCATAAGCAAATGAATGGGTTACCTGGTCGCACAGGTTTCAGAACCCGAAACACGAGGTCGAAATGGCTTATAAATCTCTTCTCACCGTCATGACGGAAACCAAATTTGCCAAGCCGGCTCTGGCCCAGTTGGTCGCCTTGGCCGAAGCGCAGGACGGCCATGCCGAAGCGCTGTGCCTCGGTGTCGACCGTAGCCAGACCGGCTACTACTACGCGGGCGCAAACGCCCTGATCCTTCAGGAGACCTTGAAGCGTGCAAATGCCGAGGCCGATGAAGTGCTTGCCTTTGCCGAGGATTTCCTGGGCAAGTCAGGCGTACGCTGGTCCGCTGAAAACGGCGTGGCGCAGATCGCCGACCTGGGTCGGCACGTCGCGCATCGGGCCCGTTTCTCGGACCTTGTCGTTTTGCCGCAGCCCTATGGCAAAGATCGCGGCGCCGAGGCCGAACCGATCATCGAAGCCGCCATGTTCGAGGGTCACGCCCCGGTTCTGGTGGTCCCGGATGACGCGAAACCGTTCGCCAGCCCTCGGACGGTGCTGATCGGCTGGAATGAGAGTGTCGAGGCGATGAATGCCATTCGGCGCGCGCTGCCGTTCCTGCGAGCGGCCGAGCTGACCCGGATCGTTGTGATCGATCCGCCGCGTCACGGCCCTGATCGCTCGGACCCGGGCGGTATGCTGTCGCAAATGCTGTCCCGCCATGGCGTGAAATGCGAAATCGACGTGCTGAGCAAGACGATGACGCGTGTGTCCGACATTCTGAACCGTCACGCCGCAGACGTCGAAGCCGACATGATCGTGATGGGCGCCTATGGTCACTCGCGGTTCCGCGAGGCCATTCTGGGTGGCGCTACCCGGAACATGTTGGAACAGTCCTCAGTTCCGGTTTTCCTGGCCCACTGAACCGCGGGCACGGCAAAAAAAATAACCGCCCCGTCCGGGGCGGTTTTTCGTCAGACCTTTTTGACCAAACCGATCAGGAACAGAAGGATGACGGCTCCGATCGTTGCAAAGAAGATCGACGACATCATACCGCCGCCGACGGAAAACCCGAGTGCGGGAAAAATCGTTCCGGCGAGAAAAGCGCCAACGATCCCGACGATGATGTTCCCGATCACGCCAAAGCCGCGGCCCTTCATGATCCTGCCCGACAACCAGCCCGCGATCGCGCCGACAAACAGCATTGCCAATAGGCTACCGAATTCCATGCCTTGCTCCTGAATATTGTTTCACGCAAAGGCATTAGAACACGGCCGGGCCGTTGGGTCACGCACGAACGTAGTGCATCCCCTGGAACCCGGATCGCAGATCCCGCACCTTGGGCGCGACCGATGCGGGATCATCGGCCGACAGCGCCTCGGCGAACAGGGCCACAAGTTCTCCGGCATGTTCGGGGGTCACGCCCCGCCGGACCAATTCGGGCGTTCCGATCCGCAATCCGTTCATGTCACCCGCAACCGAAGCGATCGGCAAACCGATACCACATGCCAGGAATCCAGCCCGCCGCAGGTGTTTTGACACCGCCTGCCCGCCCCCATAGTCGGCGGCCTTCAGCGCGAATTGGTGCGAGGTGGTGGCTCCACCAGCCCCTTTGAACACTGGCAATCCCTGATCTTCCATCTTGCTGGCCATTGCCTGCGCAAGATCGATCATCGCTTGTCCATAGGCCGGCCCGAAGTCAACCCAGTCCAGCAATGAGATTGCCAGAGCCGCCGATTTCGCGGCATCGAAATTGGCCGTCATTCCGGGAAATGCGATGGCGTCCAGCCGTTCCGCAATTTCGGCGTCGTTGGTGACGATCAGCCCACCCGCCGGGCCGCCCAGGCTTTTGTAGGTGCTCATCGTCATCAGATGCGCGCCTTCATCCAACGGGTTCGCCCAAGCCCCGCTGGCGATGATCCCGCATTGGTGGGCCGCATCGAACAGAACCTTGGCCCCGATTTCGTCGGCAATTTCGCGCACGGCCGACACAGGATGCGGGAACAGGTTCAGCGAGCCACCAACGGTGATCAACCGGGGCCGGTGCGTTCTGGCCATGTCGCGCAGCGCGGCCAGATCCAGACTGTACCCGTCCGCATCCACTGGTGCATTGATCGTTTGCAGACAATAAAGCCCCGCGCAGCCACCCTCATGGTGGGTCACGTGCCCGCCGATCGCGGCCGGAGGCGCGATGATCGTATCGCCCGGCCGTGTCAGAGCCATGAAGCCATACAGATTGGCCAAGGCGCCGGATGCCACCCGAACTTCGGCGTATCGCGCGTTGAACACGCGGGCCGCAAGCTCGGCCGCGATCACCTCGATCTCCTCGATGGCCTCAAGACCCATCTCGTATTTGTCGCCCGGATAGCCCAAAGATGGACGACTGCCCAGACCCGCGGCCAGTGCCGCCTCGGCCCTCGGATTCATGACATTAGTCGCCGGATTCAGATTGAAACACTCGGCATCGTGAATATCCGAGTTTCGCGCGATCAGCGCGCCGATCCGAGCCTCAATCGCCTCCGAGCTGCTGTCGGCAACCTTCCGGGCGATGGCCTGAACAAGGTTTTCGCAGTGGCCCGGAACCCAGGCACGGTGAGCAAGGTGCTGCATCTGATCCTCCGTCTTTGCGGCCAACGATGCAAAGATCCTGACTTGCGCGCAAATCAGTTTTGCGAAAAATTAGGGTCAGAAAAATTGAGCCTAAATCCATGCCCGTTGCTCCACCGCGCCCCAAACCCCTACCTCTGAACGCGCTGCGGGCGTTCGAGGCCGCAGCCCGCCTGGGCGGATTCTCGGCGGCGGCTACGGAACTTGGCGTCAGCGCAGGCGCGGTGTCAGCCCATGTCAAAACGTTGGAAGACGAACTGGGTGCGCCCCTTTTCGAGCGCACCGCAAGAGGCGTTGCCCTGACCGCGCTGGGACAGAAGGCATTGCCGGACCTGACCAAGGCCTTCGACACCTTGGGACAAACCACATTGGCCATGCGCGCCCAGGCACAGCCGCAGGTGGTGCATATCGTGACGCTGCCCTCGATTGCACAGCTGTGGCTGTCGCCAAGGTTGCCCGAACTTCGAGCCGCAGAGCCGGAAATCGAAGTTTCGCTCACGGCCGAGGAAACCCCGCCCAACCTCAAGCGCGCGCCCTTCGACATCTACCTGTTTTTCGGCGGTGACTTGGGGGACCCCATCGCCGAAGACGCCATCTTTCCGATTTGCGCGCCGGCCTTGGCGCGTCGCCTGACTACGCCCGAGGACTTGGCGAATGTGACCTGCCTGTCCGACTCTACCTGGTTCGACGATTGGCAAACCTGGGTGGCCGCGGCGCGACCCGGATGGGCGTTCACACCCCGCGGGCCGGTTTTCTCTTTGTACGCGCTGGCCGTCGAAGAAGCGCTGAACGGTGCGGGTGTGTTGATGGGACACAAGGCGCTGGTTCAGCCGCATCTGGACAGCGGTCGACTGGTGGCTCCGTTCGAAACGGTGGTCACTCTTCCCGACAGGCTCAAGCTGTGGTCGCCACGTGCCGCCCGATCGCAGACACCGGTCGGGCGCGTCGTCGAGTGGCTCAGAAAAACCGCTTAGACCAGAAACCCGCCGTCCGAATCATCCCCGGCCTCTTCCATCAGGCGGCCGATATCCGGAACGGTCACGTGGCGCTTGCCCTGCAGCAGGATCACTTCATCCTTTTTAAGCGCAGAAATCTGACGGCTGACGGTCTCGAGCGTCAGACCAAGGTAGTCGGCCATCGCCTCGCGGGTCAGCGGCAGGTCGAAGACGATGGGGCCGGATGAGCCCTTCTGGCTGGCAGACGCATCCCGGCGTGCGATGATCGACAGCAGGCTGGCGATCTTCTCTCGCGCGGTCTTGCGGCCAAGAACCAGCATCCATTCACGCGCCGCGTCCAACTCGTCCAACGTCATCTGCAGCAAGCGGTGGGCAATATGCGGTGTGCTGCCCATGAGGTCCTCGAACGGTTTCTTGCGGAAACAGCACATGACCACGTCAGTGGTCGCTTGAACGTCATAAGGCGCCGAGTCGCGCCCCGGCCGCCCTACGAAGTCGCTGGGCAGCAGCAGGCCCACCATCTGGGTGCGCCCGTCCTCCATGGTTTGGGTCAGAGACGCGATCCCGGACACAACCGAGCCTACGAAATTCATCTGATCGCCCGACCAGATGATCGTCTGACCGGCCTCGAAGCTGCGGTAATACTTGATTTCTTCCAACGCGACCAACTCGTCCGCATCGCAGCGCGCGCAGACGGCTCGATGCCGAATTGGGCAATCTTCGCAATTGGAGTGGTCAACGAGGGTATTAAGTGTCATGCGCGCGTCCACTTGATCTCGGTCAAGGTTTTCTGGTCGTCGAGCCTATACCGGTGTCGTCATGATAGTAAAACCTCAATTGGCAAAGCTCGGACTATTTGACGCGAAGGTACCGCGTTATACCAGCTATCCGACCGCCCCCCACTTCAGCAATGACGTGGGGCCCGACATGTTCAGCGACTGGATTTCCGCCATCCGGCCGGGCAGTTCGATCTCGCTCTATGTCCATGTGCCGTTCTGTCGCCGGCTGTGCTGGTTCTGCGCCTGCCGCACTCAGGGCACCCAGACCGACAACCCCGTCATCGCCTATGTCGATGTCCTCAAGGCCGAGCTGGACTTGCTGGCCGCGCGCCTGCCCAGCGGGGTGACCCTGTCGCGCCTGCACTGGGGCGGGGGTACGCCCACGCTGCTGAACCCCGACCTGATGCGTGAACTGGCTGCGCATATTCTGGGGATCGTCCCACTTGGACCCAACGCGGAATTCTCGGTCGAGATCGACCCCAACGAGGTGGATGCCGCTCGACTGGATGCGCTGGCCGAAGCCGGGATGAACCGCGCCTCGATCGGGGTTCAGGATTTCGACGACGAGATCCAGAAGACCATCGGGCGCATCCAGAGCTATGACACCACCCGCGAGGCGATCGACATGATCCGCGAGCGCGGTGTGCCCAGCCTGAACGCCGACATCCTGTACGGACTGCCGCACCAGACCAAGACGCGGATGACCGAAAGCGTGCAAAAGCTACTGTCGCTCAACCCCGACCGGGTGGCCCTTTATGGCTACGCGCATGTGCCGTGGATGGCGAAACGCCAGCAGCTGATCCCGTCCGACGCCCTTCCGACGCCGGAACAGCGGCTTGATCTGTTCGACACCGCGCGCCGTCTGTTCCTGTGGGACAATTACGAAGAAATCGGCATCGATCATTTCGCCACCAAGGATGACGGGCTGACCCACGCGCTGAAGGCCGGGCGGCTGAAACGCAACTTCCAGGGCTATACTGACGACCAGGCCGAGGTTCTGATTGGCGTCGGCGCCAGCTCGATCTCGCGCTTCCCGCAGGGCTATGCGCAGAATGCACCGGCCACGTCGGCCCATACCAAAGCGGTGCGCGATGGCCGGTTCTCGACCTCGCGCGGGCATCTGTTCAAGGATCAGGACATTCTGCGCGCCCGCCTGATCGAGGCCCTGATGTGCGACTTCCGCATCGAAACGGCCGAGATCCTGCGCGACCACGACATCTCGGCGGCCGAGCTGAAGGCGATGTACCAGCGCGCCAATGACGCCTTCGACGGGTTGTTGCAAATCACCGATGACGGGCTGTTCATCCCGCCCGAAGCGCGCGCCTTGGCTCGGATGATCGCCCGGACCTTCGACGCTTATGACCTGAGCAAGGCAGGCCACAGTTCGGCGATCTGACGACGGGCGACAGGCCGCAAGCCGGCCAGTCGCCACAATGCAAAAAAGCGGGGGGTTGACGCGCGCGGGGGGTTTTCCCCACACTCGGAAGGCGGGCGGAAGGCCGCCCGACGCCGAGGCAGGCCATCATTCAGACAGACTCGCCGGCGCATCCGCGTTCGACAGCTCCTTTCGTGCAACCACTCTGCAACTTGACGAAGGGACAGCACCCATGCGCGTTTTTACCGTCCTCGGCCCCAGCCAATCGGGCAAGACAACACTGGTCGAGGCCATCAGTCGCCTTGATGGCCGGCCCACCACATTCGACCTGTCCGGAACCGTGCATCTGCACGGTTTTTCTTATCTGGGCGAACCGTGGTGCGCGATCGACGTGGATGGCGGGGGCGATGCGCTGGCCTATGCCGGACCCGCCATGGCCATTTCCGACGCGGCCGTGGTGGTGGTCCCGCCGGACCCGGACGCGGCGGTTCTGTGTGCCCCCTATCTGCGGCTGGTCGAGGAGGCGGGCATTCCCTGCTTTCTGTTCATCAACCGGATGGACAACCCCAACGGCCGCATCCGCGACATCATCGCCGCGCTGCAGACCTATTGCAGCCATCACATCACCCTGCGGCAGGTGCCGATCCGTGAAGGCGAAACCATCGTCGGCGCCGTCGACCTGATCTCGGAGCGCGCGTGGAAATATCAGGAAGGTCAGCCCTCGGCACTGATCGAACTGCCGCAATCGGTGGCAGATCGCGAGGCCGAAGCCCGCACCGAATTGCTCGAAACCCTGTCGGATTTCGACGACCACCTGCTCGAGCAGCTGATCGAGGACAAGCAGCCGCCCAGCGCCGAGGTCTATGACCTGGCCGCGCAGGTCCTGCAGAACCATCAGTTGATCCCGGCCTGTCTGGGCGCAGCCAGCCATGGCAACGGGCTGACCCGCCTGATGAAGGCCCTGCGGCACGAGGCGCCCGAATTCGACATCGCCGCCGACCGGGACGCGGCGCCCGAGGCCGCCCGCGCCATCGCCGGGTTCGCCGACGTCAAAAAGCACATTGGCAAAATCATCGTCCTGCGGGGGCTGGGCGACGGGATCAAGGCGCATGACCCGCTGGGCGGCGAAACTGTTGGCAACCTGACCGCGCTGGACGCAAAGACCCAAATCGACGGGCTGAAGGCCGGCGAGATCGGGCTGGCGGTGAAATCCGATCACCTCAACCCCGGCAATATCTATGACAGCAGCGGCTCCACGCCGCTGCCGGATTGGGCCACGGCGCATCCGGTCGCCTATCGGCAGGTGGTGTCGCCGGCCCATGAACGCGACGACGTGCGCCTGTCCAACGCGCTGTCCCGGCTGGTCGAGATCGACCCGGGCCTGACGCTGGAACAGGACGAGCTGAGCGGCCACGCCGTTCTCGGTTCCCAAGGGCCGCAGCACATGCGGCGGGTGGTCGCCAAGCTGGCCGAGGATTTCGGGATCGAGATCGAAACCTCTCCGGTCGAGACCGCGTATCGCGAGACCATCCGCGCCACGGTCGAACACCGACACCGCCACCGCAAGCAATCCGGCGGAGCGGGGCAGTTCGCCGATGTGGTGATCTCGGTCGCGCCGCTGCCGCGCGGATCGGGATTTCAATTCGACGAGGTGGTCAAGGGCGGCGCCGTGCCCAAGAACTATATCCCCTCGGTCGAACAAGGCGCGGTCGATGCATTGGCGCAGGGCCCCGAGGGCTTTCCGGTGGTGGATGTGAAGGTCACCCTGCATGACGGCAAGCATCACAACGTAGACAGTTCCGATTTTGCCTTCCGGACGGCAGGCAAGAACGCCGTGCGCGAAGCCTTGCCACAGGCCAAGCCGGTTGTTTTGCAGCCGATCCTGAACGCCGAGATCCATGTTCCGTCGGCCTTCGTGGGCGATCTGGTGCCCACGATCAGCTCGCTTCAGGGGCAGGTACTGGGGTTCGAGGGCAACCCGAACGCGCCGGGCTGGGAGATATTCAACGCCCAACTGCCCGCCGTGGCCGAGGACGAACTACACCGCACACTGGCCAGCGCCACACGCGGCACCGGCTGGGTCAAGCTGCAGTTCGACCACTATGAAGAGCTGCGCGGCCCGGTGCCGAAATCGGCGGCGCGCGAAGCGGCCAACGCCTAGCCCGCCGCAGCGATCAGTTCGCGGGTATAGTCATCCTGGGCGTTGACGAAAAGATCTTCGGCAGCGCCCATCTCGACCACGTCTCCGTTGCGCATGACGATCACCTTGTGTGACATCGCCCGCACCACCTTCAGGTCGTGGCTGATGAACAGGTAGGCCAATCCATATTTCTTCTGCAGGTCGCGCAGCAATTCGACGATCTGCACCTGCACTGTCATGTCCAGCGCACTGGTGGGTTCATCCAGCACCAGCAGCTTGGGCCGCAGCACCATGGCGCGGGCAATCGCGATGCGCTGGCGTTGCCCGCCCGAAAACTCGTGCGGATAGCGGTCCATGGCCGCCGGGTCCAGGCCCACCTCGGTCATCACCTCGGCCACCAGTTCGCGCGGGGCCCGGTGCGGGTCGACCTTGTGGATCGCCAGACCCTCGGCAATGATCTGCTGGCAGGTCATCCGCGGGCTGAGGCTGCCGAACGGGTCCTGAAACACGATCTGCATGTCCTTGCGCAAGCGGCGCAGCTCGCGCGTGGACCAGCGGCGCACATCCTGCCCGCGGAAGGTGATCCCGCCCTCGGAGGCGATCAGCCGCATGATCGCCAGCGCCAGCGTGGTCTTGCCCGAGCCGCTTTCGCCCACGATCCCAACGGTTTCGCCCGCCCGCACGCTGAGTGTGGCGTCGTTCACCGCCTTCACATAGCCGACCGTGCGCTTCAGGAACCCGCGCTGGATCGGAAACCAGACCTTCAGATGCTCGGTCCGGGCCACTTCTTCGGCGGCGGGGTCGATCGGGTCGGGTATGCCCGTGGGTTCGGCCGCCAGCAGCTTGCGGGTATAAGGGTGCTGAGGGTTGTCGAAGATCTCGGCCACGGGGCCGGTCTCGACGATCTCGCCATCCTTCATCACGCAGACCCGGTCGGCGATGCGTCGCACGATGCCCAGATCATGGGTGATGAACAGCATCCCCATGTTTTCCGATTTCTGCAGTTCGGCCAGCAGTTCGAGGATCTGCGCCTGAATTGTCACGTCCAGCGCAGTGGTCGGCTCGTCCGCGATCAGGATGTCGGGCTTGTTGGCCAGCGCCATGGCGATCATCACCCGCTGCCGCTGTCCGCCGGACAGCTGATGGGGATAGGCGTCCAGCCGTTCCTCGGGGTCGCGGATACCGACCTTGTTCAACAATTCGACGATCCGGGCGCGCGCCGCGTCGCCCGTCAGACCCTGGTGCAGGGCCAGCGATTCCGCCATCTGCTTCTGGATCGTGTGCAGCGGGTTCAGCGAGGTCATCGGCTCCTGGAAGATGAAGCTGATGTCGTTGCCGCGGACCTCCATCAGGCGCTGCTCGGATGCGCCGATCATCTCTTGACCGTCATAGGTAACCGACCCTTCGACGATCGCGCTGTCGCCCAGCAGCGACACGGTGGACAGCGCGGTGACCGATTTTCCCGACCCGGATTCACCCACCAGCGCCACAGTTTCCCCGCGATCGACATGGAACGACACGCCCCGAACCGCCGTGGTCACCTGCCCGTCCTGACGGAACGAGACCTTGAGGTTTTTCACATCCAGCAAGCTCATGAGAAGGTCTTTCGCGGGTCGAACGCGTCACGCACGCCTTCGAAGATGAAGACCAGCAGCGACAGCATGATGGCAAAGGTGAAAAAGGCAGTGAAGGCCAGCCATGGCGCCTGCAGGTTCTGCTTGGCCTGCAGGGTCAGCTCACCCAGCGAGGGCGCCGAGGACGGCAGACCGAAGCCCAGAAAATCGAGGCTGGCCAGCCCCCCGATCGTGCCGGTCACGATGAAGGGCATGAAGGTCAGCGTGGCCACCATCGCGTTGGGCAGCATGTGGCGGAACATGATGGTCAGGTTGCCCACGCCCAGCGCCTTGGCCGCGCGCACGTACTCCAGATTGCGGGCGCGCAGGAACTCGGCCCGCACCACGCCCACCAGACCTGTCCAAGAGAACAGGATCATGAGGAACACCAGCAGCCAGAAACTTCGCCCCAGCACCGCGAACATGATGATGATGACGTAAAGCGAGGGCGTCGCCGACCAGATCTCGATGATGCGCTGGAAGATCAGGTCCAGCCAGCCGCCGAAAAAGCCCTGCAGCGCGCCGGCAAATATACCGATCAGGCTGGCCGCGCCGGTGACGATCAGGGTGAACAGGATCGACAGGCGGAATCCGTAGATGACGCGCGCCAGAACGTCGCGTTTGGTGTCGTCGGTGCCCAGCAGGTTCTGCCCGTTGGGCGGCAGGGGCGCCGCACCGGGACGGTCGACGCTGGTGTTGTAGGAATAGGGGATCGGCGGCCAGATGGCCCAGCCGCGCTCGAATCCTTCGGCCTGGAACGTCCCCGCCTCGATCTGCTCGATGATGCCTTCGGGGTCGTCGAAACAGTCTTCCAGCCCGCCGCTGTCGATCAGGCAACGGACCTCGGGGTCACGATAGATCGCCTCGGTTTGGAAGTCGCCGCCGAACTCAGTCTCGGCATAGAAGTTGAAGATGGGCGTGTAGAACTCGCCCCGGTACTTCACCAGGATCGGTTTGTCATTGGCGATGAATTCCGCGAACAGCGACAAGCCGAACAGCACCGAAAAGATGATCAGCGACCAAAAGGCCCTGCGGTTGCGGCAGAAATTGCGCCAGCGGCGCTGGTTCAGAGGAGAAAGTGCCATTTACCCCTCGCGTTTCTCGAAATCGATGCGCGGATCGACCAGCACATACATCAGGTCGCTGATGATGCCGACGACCAGACCGAGCAGGCCGAAAATGAACAGCGTCCCGAAGATTACCGGATAATCGCGCGCCACTGCGGCCTCAAAGCCCAGACGACCAAGTCCATCCAGCGAGAAGATCGTCTCGATGATGATCGACCCGCCGAAGAACACGCCGATGAACACCGCTGGGAAGCCGGCGATCACGATCAGCATCGCGTTGCGGAATACGTGGCCGTACAGAACGCGCTGCTCGCTCAGCCCCTTGGCGCGGGCGGTCATGACGTATTGTTTCTTGATCTCGTCCAGAAACGAATTCTTGGTCAGCAGCGTCAGCGTTGCAAAAGCGGAAATCGTCAGCGCGATGGTCGGCAGGGCGATGTGCCAGAAATAGTCGGCCACTTTGCCCAGCAGGCTGAGGTCTTCCCAATTGTCCGAGGTCAGCCCGCGCAGCGGGAAGATCTGCCAGTAGGAGCCGCCCGCAAACAGCACCAGCAGCAGGATCGCGAACAGGAAGCCGGGGATCGCATAGGCCACGATGATCGTCGCGCTGGTCCATGTGTCAAACCGTGAACCATCCTTGACCGCCTTGCGGATGCCCAGCGGGATCGAGACCAGATAGGCGATCAGCGTCGACCACAGGCCCAGCGAGATCGAGACCGGCATCTTTTCCAGCACCAGGTCAATCACCGAGACCGAGCGGAAGTAGCTCTCGCCGAAATCCAGCGTCAGATAGTTGCCCATCATGTTCAGGAACCGCTCGACCGGCGGCTTGTCGAAGCCGAATTCCTTTTCCAGTTCGGCGATGAATTCCGGCGGTAGGCCGCGGGCGCCCACGTATTTGTCATCGAAGACGCCACCGCCGGGTTCGGCCCCGGCCCCCGCGTCACCGGACCCCGCAAAACCCGCAAATACATCGCCCTGCCCTTCGATCTGGGCGATGATCTGCTCGACCGGACCGCCGGGTACGAACTGCACCAGCGTGAAGTTGACGATCATGATGCCCAGAAGGGTCGGAATGACCAGCAACAGGCGTCGAAGAATATATGCGCCCATGTTAACGCAGCGCGCCTTCTGCTTTCAGGGCCGCTTCCTTCTCGGGATTGATCCACCACAGATCAAGGTATCCCAGCGCATAGGGCGGCAACTGATCGGGGTATTCGTACATGTTGTAGTAGGCTGTCCAGTATTCCGCGATATACCCATCCGGTATGATGAAGAACTCATAGCGCAAGGCGCGATCCAAGGCCATAAGCGCTGCATCCTGATCGGTTTGATTGTTGGTCGCAAATGACGCCTCGATGATGGCGTCCACCAACGGGCTGGCAAGGCCTGCCGGGTTGAACAGGCTGAACTCGGCCTCTTTCGAGCCATACATTTGACTGAGGCCACCGCCAGTCGACAGGAACGCGCCATAGCGTGTCGAATAAACCATGTCATAGTCACGCTCGCGGCTGCGCAGGGTGTATTGCGCCGGGTCGACCTTTTCGGCCGAAGCATCCACGCCCAGCGCCTGAAGGTTTTGCACAAAGGTCTCAATCATCGTGGCCGTCGATGTCGGCAGGTTGGACGGATAGGGGATGTTCATCCGCAGGGTCTGACCCTGAGCATTGCGGCGCAAGTTGCCGTCGCCCACCGGCCATCCGGCTTCGTCCAACAGTTTCGAGGCTTTGCGCAGGTTGCGCCGATCGTTCAGGCGCGCCGGGTTGGATTCGTGAACGGTCGTCACCGGTTCGGTCAACATCTCGGGTGGAACCACGTCGCCCAAAGCTTGCAGAAATGACAGCTCAGCCCCCTGCGGTGTATCCATCGCTTCAAGCGGTGTGCCTTCGATGAACGAATCGCGGGGTGAGTTCAGGCCGAACAGCAGAGATTCATTGGCCCATTCAAAGTTGAATGCCAGCGCCAGTGCCTTTCGAACATTCTTGTCCGCGAATTGCGGACGCGCGAGGTTGAACACAAAGCCCGACGGGGTCGGTGGGCTGCCATTCGCAATCGCGTCCTTGACGACGTAGCCCTCTTTCAACTTGGGGAAGTCATAGCCGGTCGCCCACAGTTTGGGGTCGCTTTCGATCCGCAGCGTGTATTCGCCTGCCTTGAAGCCTTCAAAGGCGGCTGTCTGGTCCGCGAAATACTCGACTCGGATGGTATCGTAGTTGTGCCGGCCCTTGTTGAACGGCAAGTCCTTGCCCCAGTAGTCGTCCCGGCGTTTGTAGACGATGCGCCTGTTGATATCGTAGCTGTCCAATTTGTAAGGCCCAGATCCAACGGCGACTTCCAGGCGCGGCTCGTCGAGACGGCGGGACGGGTCTGCCTCGAACCACGCTTTCGAGAATACGGGCGTCGCGCCGACGGTTTCGATCCGGCTGCGGGCCGTCAATTCGGGATTGAACGTGAACTTGACCGTGTGCGTATCCAGCGCCTCGGCGCCGGTCACCATCCGCCCGACGGCCTGTGCATATGACGGCAGGCCCTGTTCGATGAACAGGCGGTGGCTGTAGACCACATCCTCGGCGGTGACGGGCGTGCCATCCCAGAACGTCGCTTCGGGGCGCAGGTGGAAAATGACCCAGTTGCGGTCGGCGTCATACTCCAGGCTCTCAGCCAATACGCCGTAGTACTGGCCGACACTGTCATCGGTGCTGTCCATCAGCCGATCGTATTGCAGTGTCGTCAACGCTCCGGGGCGACCTTTGCGTGAATATGGATTCAGGGAATCAAACGTGCCCGATGCGGCCAATGACAGCTCGCCGCCCTTGGGTGCATCCGGGTTGGCATAGTTCAAGTGCGTGTAGTCGGCGGGGTAGTCGAGATTGCCGAAGTACGAGTAGCCATGGCTGCGAATGATCTGGTCCTCGTCGGCCCGGACTGGCCCCGCCTGCCCCAGAACCAACGCCGCCGAAATGCCCAATGCCGCGACCCAATGACGAAAACCTTGTTCGCGCGCGCCAGGCAGATGGGAAATCATACGGGTCATCCTTCGATGTTGTCTTCTGTCCATGTCCTTGTGGGCAAGCTAAAAGCCCAGCACTGACACTTGCAAGTTTAGAATGCGTGAGCGCTTTGTGAAGTTTTGCTCAGACAAAAAAAGCCGCTGCACATGGCAGCGGCTTTCGCTTTTCGGTGTCTGGGTGGGCAGATCAGCCGCCAATCGTCTGCAGGTACGCGATCAGGTCTGCGCGTTCCTGAGCCTTTTTGAGACCGGCAAAGCTCATCGAAGTGCCTTGGATATAGCCTTTGGGGTTTGCAATGAACGCATCCAGCTCTTCCGGGGTCCAGTTGCCGCTATGCGACTGCATCGCCGCCGAGTAGCCGAAGCCCGCAGCCGCCGCCACAGGGCGGTCCACGACGCCATACAGGTAGGGACCGGTGCCATTGGCGCCTTCTTCCAGCTTGTGGCAAGCCGAACACTTGCGGAAAACCTTCGCGCCCTTTTCCGGGTCAGCTGCGGCCAGCAGATCGGCAAAGACCACTTCTTCGCCGTCAGCGCTTTCGCCCGAGCTTTCGGTTTCAATAACATAGGCGGCTTCGCCGTGCCCGCCGACATGGTAGAGAACATCGCCCCCCCATTTTGCCAGGAGGAGTACAAGGAAGGCACCGAACAGGCCGGCTGCGGCCTTGGTAACTGTCATCGTGTCGAACATTGATCGCGAGTCCATTTCAGCTGTCTTCGGGGTGTCTAAGGCTTCCCCTTGCAAGAGGCAAGGTATAGACACCGCGACGAAACGCCCAATTCTGGAACTTGTTGCACGGAATCGACCAAATGACCAAACGCATCGCCTTTCAGGGGGAACCCGGCGCCTACAGTCACGAAGCCTGTCGCAATGCGCGTCCGGATATGGAGGCGCTACCCTGCCGAACATTCGAGGACGTGATCGAATCGGTGCGCTCGGGCGAGGCCGATCTGGCCATGCTGCCGGTCGAGAACAGCACCTATGGACGAGTGGCCGATATCCACCGCCTGCTCCCGCACAGCGGGCTGCACATCGTGGACGAGGCCTTTGTGCGAGTTCACATCAACTTGCTGGGCGTGCCGGGCGCAAAACTCGAAGATATCACCGAAGCCCATTCGCATCTGGTGCTGTTGCCGCAATGCGCAAACTTCCTAAAGGCCCACGGCATCCGCGGGCGCGTCAGCCCTGACAACGCCCGCGCGGCGCGCGAGGTCTCGGAAGCGGGTGAGAAACATTCGGCGGCCCTGGCCAGCGAACTGGCTGGCGAAATCTATGGCCTTGAACTGCTGGCGCGCCACATCGAAGACAGCGACGACAACACGACCCGCTTTCTGGTGATGTCCCGCGAGGACGACCGCAGCCGCCGTGGCGAGCACGGGATGATCACCAGCTTCGTGTTCCAGGTCCGGAACATTCCGGCGGCGCTGTACAAGGCCATGGGCGGTTTTGCCACCAACGGCATCAACATGACCAAGCTGGAAAGCTACATGGTTGATGGCTCGTTCACGGCGACTCAGTTCTACGCCGACATCGTCGGCCACCCGGAAGACCGCAACGTGCAGCTCGCGATGGATGAACTGCAGCATTTCACCACGAATGTGGAAGTGCTGGGCGTGTACCCCGCTGCTCGACCACGCGGTTAGTCTGCTCCCACGCGCAGGCAGCTTGGGACTGCTCACCGCCAGTCAAACGCCGGCTCTCAAGCCCCGTGCAGATAGCGTTCTTCCATTTCGCGCGCAAAATCGCTCAGTCGCATCTGGAACTGGCGCCGGAATCTGGCCTTGCCCAGCTTCAACGACTGCAGAAGCAGACGCGCAGGCAAGGTCTTGGCCGCCAGTGACATCTCGATGCTCAGCCGCGTCTGCTTTTGCGACAGCGACAGAAGATCAATCGTGGTCAGGCCGTTCATCCCCTTGCTGGTCGATCGAAACCGCATGGCTGTGGGGCGATCGAACTCGGCCACCTCGATCGCGACATGGCGTGGCTTGCCACGGATCATGATATCAGCTTCCCAGCACGACCCGACCCAGTGGCCCGGCATTTCGACAGTGCGTCGAACCTCGACACCGCGGCGCATCGCCATGCGCTCGAACCGTTCGAAGTCCGCGACCATGTCGAACACCGCATCGATCGGCGCCTGGATATCTTCGCGTGCTGAAACCTGCATGTCGGCCTTTTCTGCTCAGTCAGGGTGTCAGTGTTTCGTCAGTCCAGCGTATCTGCAAGCCAGTTACGCAAAAGAAAATGCGCGATTGCCCCCTTTCGCGCCGGCAGAAGCTTGGGGTGCTCGCCTGCAAAAGCCTGCATCATCTCGGACTTGGTGACCCACATCGCGTCCTCGATCTCGACCGGGTCGATCGTGATCTCGCGGGACAGCGCCTGCGCTGCACACCCGAACATCAGCGACGACGGAAATGGCCAGGGTTGACTTGCCAGATAGCTGACGTGTCCGACCGGAACGCCGGCCTCCTCCATGACCTCACGCCGCACGGCGGCTTCAAGGGTCTCGCCCGGCTCGACGAAACCGGCCAACAGTGAATACATGCCGTCGGGCCACCCCGGAGATCTGCCCATCAGGACGGAATCGCCATGCGTGACCAACATGATCACCACCGGATCGGTCCGTGGAAAGTGCTGACCGCCACAGGCCGGGCACAGTCGTTGCCACCCCGCCTGTGAAATGTTGGTCGGGTTGCCGCAGCGCGCGCAGAACCTGTGCGTCTCGTGCCAGCCGATCACGGCTTTGGCGGTGGCTGCCAATTCGGCGTCCCGGGCCGACAGGCGGGTCATGATCCGACGAAGCTCGGCGAACACGTGGCCCACGGGCAGCCCCGGATGCTGCTGTTCGGTTCGGTCCACGAACGCTCCAACGCCCGACAGGTCCAACCCGTCGGCAGACCAATTCGAAATGTCCATTGCAAACAGCGGCGCACCCGCATCACTGCGCCCCAGCAAGATCGGTTGGTCAATCGCCCCGCCGGGTCCGTTCGCAACCAGATCGTGGCCCATCGGAACCAAGGCCAACTGGTCCAGCGCTTCGCCCATGACCAGCGGTTTGCCCCGCCACATAAGGATGCACCGCGCCGTAGTATCGGACCGTGCTGCCTCCAAGGCTCTGGCATCGGTACGGATCTGCGCCGCCCGGTCCAGTCCAGAGCCGCCAAATGTCACGCTTTCCGCCCGTTTCATGCCTGTCCCTTTGGAATTTGCACAAGGGCTGCCACGACTTGGGTACTGGTGCAATGGGAATTCACACTCGCAAAAAGCATCGTTGTCGCAAAGGACGCATGGAAGCCCTGACGATTACCTGTATTCTACCTTTCAGTGAAAACGTATGCACAACAGCACCTAAAAGAAGAAAATTGGCTCTGAAATCCTCCCTGCTTCAGGTACATCCCCACTTAAAAACCGCGCACATCCGGATTCTTGCGACGACCGATCTGCACATGAATCTGACCAGTTTCGACTATTATGCGGACCGGCCGGAACCAAGTGTGGGCTTCACCCGAACCGTCAGTTTGATCCGCTCTGCACGTCAAGAGGCGGAAGACGCAAATGCAACTGTCCTGCTGTTCGACAACGGAGATTCCCTTCAGGGGACACTTCTGGGTGACTGGGCGGTCGCGCAGACCGACGCGACCCACCCCTTGATGTCCGCCTTTGGGCGTTTGGGCTACGACGCAATTGCGCTGGGGAACCACGACTTCGGCTTTGGTCTGCCGGCTCTGGGCCGGATCGTTTCTCGGGCACCTTGCCCGGTTTTGTGCAGCAACATGCAGTGTCTGACCGGGGGGGCGCCCTGGCAGAAACAGTCCATCCTGACCCGTCATGTCCACATCAACGGCCAAAGCATTCCTGTCCGAATTGGCGTTTTCTCGATCCTGCCGCCGCAGACGGTGAAGTGGGAAGCACCACAATTGGAAGGCCAGGTTGCAGCCGAGGATGCCGTCGCCTCAGCGCGCCGGATGGCCGAGAATTTGCGTCGTCAGGGCTGTGACCTGATTGTGGCTCTTGCACATTCCGGCCTAGGCGAGCCCGACGCCGCGCCGATGTCGGAAAATGTGGTCGCACAGCTTTCTGCTCTGGACGGTATTGTTGCAATCGTGGCCGGACACACGCACCTGACACTTCCCGACCCAAGCGATGGTAACCCGCAGCAGGCCAGACCCGTGGTCATGCCCGGATCAGCGGGGTCGCATTTGGGGGTGATCGACCTGACGCTTGCCGTGAACGCCATGGGAGAAGCGAGAATTGCTGGTCACAGCGCGCATCTGCGCGCGATCTGCCCGGGCGGGGCTGAAACCGGCGCTCGGGTCGTTCCTGAAGACCCTGAGATGGTCGAACTTTTTGCCGCCGCCCACAAGGCGACCCGCAAAGCCGCTGCCCAGCCGGTGGGCCGGATCAATCGTACCCTGCACAGCTATTTCACCTTTTGCGGGGTGGATCAGGGGCTGAACTTGGTCGCCGCAGCACAGGCGGCAGCCCTGCGACCGGTTCTGGCCGGAACGGCCTTTGAAACCCTCCCTGTTCTGTCCGCAGCCGCACCTTCGAAATTCGGAGGCCGGGCCGGACCACGGCATTATACCGAAGTCCCGGCTGGCGATGTCACCGTAAGGCATGTCTCGGACTTGCATGTGTTCCCAAACCAACTGGCCGCCATGCTGCTGGATGGCCGCCAGATCACCGAGTGGCTGGAGATGTCGGCTGCCCAGTTTTCCCAACTTGGAAACAGCGACGAGCAGGTTCTGATCGACCCCGAGGGCACCGGGCACAATTTCGACGTGCTGCATGGGGTGACCTACAGGTTCGATCTGACCCAGCCCGCGCGATATGATTTAGGCGGCCAGTTGATCGACACGTCCCATTCCCGCCTGCGCGATCTTGCCTTTCAGGGCCGCCCCGTCGATCCGGATGAACAATTCGTCGTTGCATCAAACAGCTACCGAGCCAATGGCGGCGGCAACTTTCCCGTCCCAGACCCGGCCCGCCTGATCCCGGTGCCGCCGCTGAGCCTCCAGGGAATCTTGCGCGACTACCTGGCGGGACGATTGGGTCCGGATCCGGTGGAAAACACCGCCCAAAGCTTTTCCTTTGTTCCGCAGGCGGGCCGGTCCGTGATTCTGAAGACCGGGCCACGCGCTGCAAACTACCTGCGCGAGCTCGACCACTTTGCAGCCACCACCGACGGGCAGGACGCGCGCGGGTTTCTTAGGGTACGCCTGTCTTTGTGACGGGTTGCCAAGCGGGTGCGTGATGCCTATATCGTCGGTCGAGAGGTTGGCGCGGGCAAGCGCCTCGCCAACCTGGTCAGGTCCGGAAGGAAGCAGCCACAACGAGCCCCGCTTGGGTCGATGTCCAACCTCTCACTTGACGCCGCGCCACGTATTCGGCCCGGTCAATCCAACCTCTGTATTTCGTCGTTGTTCCTGAAAACCGCGCTTGCGGGCGGGTCAGGCGATCAATCGCGGCCAAACGGCACTGCTGCGCCGGGCGAAGGCGCCGATATGACCGATTTCGGACAGTCCGAAATCCTTCGGCTGCAACAAATGCCGACGGGCGGTCGGACCATAGAGTTCAGCCAGCCGCCAGACGGCGGGCGGTGGCACAGTCTGGTCATCCTCGAACGCAATGATATCCGCCGTGGCGTTCGCCCGACTCCAATCCGCTTGGGGAAGCGTGTCTCCCAATTCGGGCAGATAGCTGGTGGGCGATGTACACCACTTGCGCCATTGCCAATAGACGCCCGCCGGCAAATCGGCTCCGAATCCCAGAAGTTTCCCCGGCAGGTACCCCAGAAGACGCACCAGAGGTGGCACGTGGCCATACCAGAACAAAGTCGCCAAGCCCTTGTAGGGCCACGGGTGATCGGCCACCGTCACCAAACCTGCGCACACACAGATCATCCGGTCGATCTGTTCGATTTCCGGTTGCAGCGGACCCAGCATTCCACCGACCGAATGCCCGATCACCCACAGTTTTGCCTGCGGGTATCGACGGCGCATCTCGGCACGCGCTGCGGGCATGTCGATCAGCGCCCAGTCCGCCATCGTGGCCTTCGAGTCTTTCAGCCGCCCGGTCAGCGAATGCTCGAAATCCCGGTAATCATATGTCAGGCAAGCCATACCGCGCTCGGCGGCCAGCCAGCGAGCAAAGTGCTGATAGTAGTCACGTGGCACTCCCGTTGCGCCGTTCAGCACAACAACGGTTTGCGGCTCGACCGCCGGAGTGTAAAGCCGCGCCGCCAGCTGGGTCTGGCCCGACGGAAACTTAAAGTCTTCCACGTCAACCGCGTGCTGCGAATCCAACATCTTTGCCTCCAAACACTCTGGACCGATCGGTCTAATACTTTGTGTCTGGACCAATTGGTCTAGGTCTGTCAATATTTGGCCTGCATGACCCAACGTCCACCAAACACCAAAGATCGCCTGATCGTGACTGCCGCCCGACTGTTCCAGCGCTCGGGCTATAACGGTGTCGGTCTGGCGGAATTGCTGGCCGAAGCGCAAGCCCCCAAGGGTTCGCTTTATCACCATTTTCCAAAGGGCAAGCCGGATCTGGCCCTGGCGGCGGCCAGTTGGGCCTCGGACGGGATGTTGAGCATGATCGCTGCGGCATTCGACGACGCCGCGGATTTTCGCGACGGGGTCACCACCCTGTGCCACAAGATCGCGAAGCTGTTCGACACCTCGGCCCAATGGGAGACCTGCCCGATCGCCGCCACCCTGTTCGAAAGCCCCGACAACCGCGCGTTTCGGGAACATGCCGACCGTCTGTATGAAAGCTGGATCATCGAAGTTCGAAACCACGCCGCGCGGTTCGGAGTTTCCGACCCTGAAAATGCTGCGGACACCCTGTTCATCGTGATGCAAGGCGGCTGGCAATTGGCCCGTGCCCGCAGGGATTCGAATGTGCTGCGCAGACTGCCTGATCTGTTCCCTTGGGACTCACTCCGGCAACCGGGCTGAAACCGTCTTGACTCGATCCCGGATACACCGCTAGCGATGAGGGGATGGTTCCCGTGCCGTTTCGGTCCGGGATGAAAAGGGAACACGGTGCGGTCCAACCCGGAACTCCGGAGCGGACCAAGGCCGCGACTGCCCCCGCAACTGTAGGCGGAGAGCGATGCCTAAATACCACTGACCGCAAGGTTGGGAAGGTCGGCAAAGCAAAGACCCGCAAGTCAGGAGACCTGCCATCAAACGTGAAACCGAAACTCGGACGGGGTGTCCGGGCAGGGTCTGGCCTTGAAACCGGCGTCTGTCCAAATCCACCTCGCCCAGCGCGCGGAGGGCGCAACATGATTTGGAAGACCGATACCCATGAATTCGCGGCAACCATCTGCCAGCGCACCGGAAAGACCTGCCCGGCATTGGCGCGCATGGCACGGGCCATCGCGCAGGCAATGGCGACGGCGCAGGCCGCTACATCCCCCGACTTCCAAGTGGAAGGCAGTAGCGAACTGGCCCATTGCGAACATGGCTGCACGGCGCGGTTCGATGCACGTCCCGAACGGATCCGCGTGTATTGCGGAGCGGCCGCCGACACCCCGTCCGACTGCCTTGATACCTACGCCGACATGCTGTTTGACGACCAGAGCGAAGCCCTGCCCTCGCAGGTCATCGGCGATCGACCCTGTGCGATGCTGCAGGCCACGGCGATCATGCCCGTGGTCAGAGCCGAGCGCGAGTTCCGCGCAACCGCCTGAAGGTCAGGTCGCCAGTGCCTCGCGCGCCGGGGCGACGGCCCAGTCCATCTGAGCATCAGTCTCAACCGCGCAGGGGCGTACGGCCCGCAGGCGTTTCAGGGCCTGTTCCGGCTGCTCGCCGCTTTCGATCATCAAGCGCAGAACAACCATGCCCGACCGTCCGCAACCGCCCCGGCAGTGGACCAGTACCCGCCCGCCGCCCGACAGCGCATGGCGGGCGGCGGCGCTGACTTCGGGCCAGCGGCCGGATATCTCGGTCGACGGCGCCGAGAAGTCGGCGACCGGCAGATGCGCCCACCGACAGGCGCGCCGATGAATGTCACAGCCCAATTCGCCCGCACCCACAGAAACCAGTTCGGCAAGGGTTGTCATCGAAATCACCAGCCCCGGCGCCCAGGCTGAAATCAGGTCCAGGTCTCCCTCATAGTCGCCACCACCGCCGGGAACCGAGGTCAGGGCCAGCGTACCGCCGCCCACCTGCAATGCATGAACCACAAGATTTGTCATCAGACGTTCCCCCCGAAACTGGCTGATTGAACTTGATCCGCGCAGTATGCCTCACACCGCGCGCTCGCCAAAGCGAAAAACCTGCACCGGTGCTGTGGACGCGGGGCACCTGGAACTCTACCCTGCATCGTCAGTACGAATCCGTCAGAGCAGACATGACCACACAGTCCAGCCCCGCCTATCAGGTTCTCGCCCGAAAATACCGCCCGGAAACCTTAGCCGACCTGGTCGGTCAGGATGCCATGGTGCGCACGCTGAAAAACGCGTTCGAGGCGGACCGGATCGCGCAGGCCTTCATCATGACCGGCATCCGCGGCACCGGCAAGACGACCACGGCCCGGATCATCGCCAAGGGCATGAACTGCATCGGACCCGACGGCAATGGCGGCCCAACGACCGAACCCTGCGGCCAGTGCGAGCATTGCGTGGCCATCATGGAAGGTCGCCATGTGGACGTGCTGGAAATGGACGCCGCCAGCCGCACCGGCGTGAACGACATCCGAGAGATCATCGACAGCGTGCGCTATCGCGCCGCCAGCGCGCGGTACAAGATCTACATCATCGACGAAGTCCACATGCTGTCGACCAGCGCCTTCAACGCGCTGTTGAAAACGCTGGAGGAACCGCCCGAGCATGTGAAATTCATCTTCGCCACGACCGAGATCCGCAAGGTTCCGGTCACCGTGCTGTCGCGCTGCCAACGGTTCGACCTGCGCCGGATCGAGCCCGAAGTGATGATCGGCCTGCTGCGCAAGATCGCCACCGCCGAGGGCGCGGAAATCTCGGATGACGCGCTGGCACTGATCACCCGCGCCGCCGAAGGCTCGGCCCGGGATGCGACCTCGCTGCTGGATCAGGCAATCAGCCATGGTGCCGGCGAAACCACCGCCGACCAGGTGCGCGCGATGCTGGGACTGGCCGACCGGGGCCGCGTGCTGGACCTGATGGACATGATCCTGCGCGGCGATGCGGCCGGGGCCCTGACCGAACTGGGCGCGCAATATGCCGAGGGCGCCGACCCGCTGGCGGTGCTGCGCGATCTGGCCGAAATCACGCATTGGGTCTCGGTGGTGAAGATCACCCCCGACGCAGCCGAAGATCCCACCGTCTCGCCCGATGAACGCACCCGCAGCCAGCAGATGGCCGAGGCGCTGCCGATGCGGGCGCTGACCCGGATGTGGCAGATGCTGCTGAAGGCACTAGAGGAAGTCTCGGCCGCCCCCAACGCCATGATGGCCGCGGAAATGGCGGTGATCCGCCTGACCCATGTGGCCGATCTGCCCAGCCCGGAAGAGTTGATCAAACGCCTTCAGGACAGCCCTCCGCCGCCCGTCGGCGGGCCGGGGGGCGGCGTTCCGGTTGCCGGCAACACCGCCCCGCCCGTGACCGCGACGGCCTCGGCCCATGCGCCCACCCCGCGCGGTGTGGGCGGCGCGCCCACGGCGGCGTTGGCCCAAGACGTGCAGACCGCGCTGGCGCGTTATCCAACGTTTGAGCATGTGGTCGAGCTGATCCGCGCCAACCGCGACGTGAAGCTTCTGGTCGAGGTCGAGAACGGCGTCCGCCTCGTCTCGTACCAGCCGGGCCGGATCGAGTTCACGCCCACCGAAAAGGCCCCAACCGACCTGGCCGCGCGGCTCGGGTCCGCGCTGCAGCGCTGGACCGGCAATCGCTGGGCGGTCTCGATCGTCTCGGACGGGGACGCGCCCACCATCGCCGAACTGCGCGACGCGGCCGAGCTGGCGCTGAAGGCCAAGGCCGAAGAACACCCTTTGGTTCAGGCGGTTCTGACACAGTTCCCCAAGGCCCGCATCACCCGGATTGAAACACCCGAGGACCGCGCGGCCAAGGTCGAAACCGAAGCCCTGCC
Source organism: Ruegeria arenilitoris (assembly GCF_013032855.1). Taxonomy (GTDB): domain Bacteria; phylum Pseudomonadota; class Alphaproteobacteria; order Rhodobacterales; family Rhodobacteraceae; genus Ruegeria; species Ruegeria arenilitoris. The sequence continues at coordinate 578,277 of NZ_WQDA01000001.1, read as the reverse complement.
CGAGGTCGAAGACGAATGGGACCCGTTCGAGGAAGACTGATCATCCGCGCAGAAGGCGCGCTGCCCTTGTGAAGGACGCAGACGGCCCGTATTTAGGCCGCAAATCGAATGACAGGAGACACACAGATGCTCAAAGGACTCGGCGGTCTGGGCGACATGGCCAAGATGATGAAATCCGCGCAGGAACTGCAGACCAAGATGGCGCAGATGCAGGAAGAGCTGAACACCATCATGGTCGTCGGCGAATCCGGCGCGGGCCTGGTCAAGGCCACGGCCTCGGCCAAGGGCGAACTGAAAGGTCTGGACATCGACCCCTCGATCTTCAACAGCGACGACAAGGAAGTGGTCGAGGACCTGATCCTAGCCGCAATCAAGGACGCGCAGACCAAAGCCGCCGAGCGGTCGCAGGAAGAAATGGCCAAGCTGACCGAAAGCATGGGCCTCCCGGCGGACATCAAGCTGCCGTTCTGATCTTCGCCCCTCAAACCCCCGCCGCCAAAGCCACGCAGGACAGGCCATGAGTTCGAACAGTGACATCGACGCCCTGATCGATCTGATGGCCAAGCTGCCGGGGCTGGGACCGCGCTCGGCCCGGCGGGCGGTGCTGCACCTGATCCGCAAACGCGCCCTGCTGCTGACGCCGTTGTCGGACGCCATGCAGCAGGTCGCCGCCACCGCACGCGAATGCCTGAACTGCGGCAACGTGGGCACGACGGACATTTGCGACATCTGCAATTCCGAAGACCGCGCCACCGGTGAGCTGTGCGTGGTCGAAGACGTGGCCGACCTGTGGGCGATGGAACGCGCGGGCGTATTCAAGGGCCGCTACCACGTGCTGGGCGGAACGCTCTCGGCGCTGGACGGCGTCGGCCCGGAAGACCTGCGGATCCCCCGGCTGCGCGACCGGGTGACCGCCGAAAACATCACGGAAGTAATCCTGGCCCTGAACGCCACCGTCGACGGCCAGACCACGGCCCATTACATCGCAGATCAGTTGGAAGGACAGGTCCGCCTGACCTCGCTGGCGCAGGGCGTGCCGATCGGGGGCGAGTTGGACTATCTGGATGACGGGACCATCACCGCAGCGCTGCGGGCGCGGAAAGAACTGTAGCCGCCGCGTGCTGCCTGCAAGCAGCACGCTCTCGCCCCTCCCCGATTGCAAGGTACCACTTTACCCATCGGTCAGGTGTTGGCACCCGACGAGTAGGTCAATTCATAGGAATGGCTGTAGATCTCGAAGACTATCCCGAACGGATCCTCGACATAGACCATGCGGTAGGGTTTCTCGCCGGGGTAGTAGTATCGGATAGGCATGCGTTGTTTCCCGCCGGCCGCCACGATTTTTTCCACCAAGCCTTCGACATCAGGATCCTGGACGCAGAAATGGAACGTCCCGTTCCTGCGAAAGTCGATGTTGTTTTCCGGCGCGTAGTTTCCATCAAACTCAAAAAGCTCGATCCCGATACGATCGGCGGTCGCCAGATGCGCGATACGCAGTTTTTTCCAATTCGGGCCAAACACGTCCGTGCACATCACGCCGATGTCCGTGTCATCCTCGACTACGTGGGTTGGCGGCATGATCACGTAAAATCCCAAAACCTCGGAATAGAATTTCACGGCTTCGTCCACGTTCGGGACGGACAACCCGATGTGAGAGAATGTTCTTGGATGTTGAGGCATGGCTTGCTCCTTGGTCTATTGGGCAAGACGTATTTTGCAACGTCCTTGTTTCAAGCGCCCGCCCCACAAGGCAAAGCCGTGTTGTTCCATGCACATAGATCATCATGCACTGCTGCCGAGGCCTAGAATGATCTTTCCGTCGACCCCGCACCGTGTACTATGCCCTAGCCTGACCCATTTGATATCGGAACCCGCCATGAAACGCCTTCTCGCCCTGACCTTCGCCGCCTTCACCGCCACTTCCGCGTGGTCACAGCAACTGGTCGACAAGGGGTTCGTCGAAGGCTGGAACATCATGATGGACCCCAATCTGGGCAACGGCTGTCTGATCCAGACGGTGTATCAGGACCTGTCCGTGGTGCGCCTGGGCTATGATGCTCTGGACAATCGGGGCTATTTCACCGTTTTCCACAAGGGGTGGGGCAACATCGAGCCCGGCAAATCCTATCCGATCCGGTTCGAGCTGGACGGCAAGAGCTTTGACGCCACAGCCATCGGGTTCAAGCAGGATCGGGTGCCCGGTGCGACCGTGTTCTTCACCGACCGGAACTTTGTTGCGGCCATCGCCCAGAACAAGACGATGACGATCTACAACCCCGCGGGCGAGCGGGTTTTGGCGATCGATCTGAAAGGCACCGCCAAGGCATTGGACTATGCGCGGGACTGCCAGAACAAGAAGCTCTAGCGAATCGGATCGAACAACGCATCCGAAGCGGTGCAGTCCCGGATCACGTCCCGCCCACAGGGCACCGGGTCCAGATCACGTGACAGACAGATGCGCACTTCTTCGATGTAACCGTGCTTGCAAGTGACGGTGATCATGTCCGGCTCGAGCCTTGGATTGGCACTGAGGAAGGCATCCTCGACCACGCGCGCCGGCAGTTTCACGGCTTTGTCCAATTTGCGAAACACCGGCGGTCGGGTAATGCGCTCATAAGCCTGCCGGGACAGCTCGTAATAGTCCACCGCAGACAGGCCCGAACAGGTGCCGTGTTTCTTCCACTGGTGCCAGGCCAGGCCCGAACTGCCTTGAATATCTTCCATCTGTCGGGTCATCGCGCGGGACGGCGGTGCTTTGGCTGTCGGGCAATAGGACGGCCAGCCCTGGTGATATTGCGGCCACAATCCGTGCAGGATCCAGCCGTGATCGTGGCGCGCATCGCACTGGTCGGATCCGCGCGCGTCGCCTTCGCGGGCGCACCAGTTGGGCGACCAGCTCAGCGACAGGACGTAATAGTCGAACACGCCCGACTTCTCGCCATCGGCCAGCGCGGCCGTCGCGCCCAAAATCCACACCAGCGGCCCCAACAACGCCCAGCGCATTCGCCTCTTCCCTTCTTGCATCTGCACGACTATATACGGGCCAAGTTCCCCGACAACGGAAACCTGCCCCAAGACCACGGGGCCGCCGAATTCCGGCGACGGGACAGATGTATTCAAAGGAGACGGGCTGATGGCAAAACCCCTGATGGCCAAGGCAACCGCCGTTTGGCTGGTGGACAATACCACGATCAGCTTCAAGCAGATCGCGGATTTCGTGGGCATGCACGAGTTGGAAGTGCAAGGCATCGCTGATGGCGATGTGGCGGCAGGTGTCAAGGGGTTCGACCCGATCGCCAACAACCAGCTGACTCAGGAAGAGATCGACAAGGCCGAGAAAGATCCGCTGCACAAGCTGAAGCTCAAGTTCAACCCGGCCGCCGCCGGCGAGGAAAAGCGCCGCGGTCCGCGCTACACGCCGCTGTCCAAGCGTCAGGACCGACCGAACTCGATCCTGTGGCTGGTCAAGTTCCACCCGGAGCTGACCGATGGCCAGATCGCCAAACTGGTTGGAACCACCAAGCCCACGATCCAGTCGATCCGCGAGCGCACCCACTGGAACATCGCCAATATGCAGCCGATCGACCCGGTCGCGCTGGGCCTGTGCAAACAGTCGGAACTGGATGCCGCCGTCCAGAAAGCCGCTGCGAAGAAGGCCGCCGAAGGTGGCGTCATGAGCGATGACGAGCGCCGCAAGCTGGTCTCGACCGAACAGTCGCTGGAAATGGATGCCGCTCCCAAGATCCCCACGGCGATCGAGGGGCTGGAAACCTTCTCGCTGTCCGACGACGGCGACGAGGAAAAAGAAGACGAAGCAGTGGTGGATGCCGACAGCTTCTTCAACCTGCCCAAGGGCGGCGCCGAAGAAGACGACGAGGACGATCTGCGCAACTGACACTGTGCTGGCCCCGGTCCGATGGACCGGGGCCTTTTTGGAACTGGACCATGCTGAACATTCTATCGTCTATCTTCGGGCCGCACCGGGCGGTTTCGATTTACGCTTTCGCAAAAACCAAGGGACTGGCCATTCTGGGCGGCGTGGCCGTTATCGCCGTAGCTGCCGGTCTGCTGCTGTTCAGCGGCGATGGGAAACACGAACACGAAGCGTATATGACCGTTCCTGTACTGTCGGCTACGCCAATCAATGGTGATCTCAAGAACGGGGTCATCGCGTCGGTTCGATTGCCGGACGGATCGGCAACTTCAATCACCGCGACCGAGGCGCCGATCGCGCGCAGTGTCGGAACCACGGCCTGTGTGGAAAAACGGGTTTTCGTGGACAGCGGCGAACCGCGCTATCGGTTCAAATTGCCAAGCAACTGCGGCGCAAGCTGATATACAGAACCGCCCGAAGAATACTCCGGGCGGTTTTCTTCTTACAAAAGCTGGAACAGAATCCCTGCTGCAATGGCTCCGCTAATCCCAAGCCCGATATAGGCTGCGAACACACGGGGTTTGACCAGAGACCAGACAGCCGCCATGGCCGGAATGGAACTGACGGCCCCGGCGATCATGAAGGACATCGCCGCGCCCGCGCTCATCCCCTGCTCCATCAGGCCGGCCAGAAGCGGCGGCGCGACATACGAGTTCAGGTAGGCCGGCATCCCGACAAAGGCGGCGATCACGATCGGCACCGCACCGTCGCCACCAACCAGCCGCGCGATCAGATCAGCTGGAACATAGCTGACCAGCAGCGCCTCGAGCACATAGGCCAGAGCGAGCCACTTCAGCAGGAACAGGCCGTTCTGCACGAATTCCCGACGGAACCGGACGCGGCGTTCGTGCTCTTGCCAAAAGCGCCAAAGCAGCTTGTCTTTCTTCGGACCGCAGCCACAGCATCCGGCCGGTTCATAGTGGCGCAAAGGTTGGGCAAAGGCACCCTGACGCATGAGAAAACGCACCGCGAACCCGCCGAACAATCCCAGTGCAACGGCTGCAACGGCTTTGCCGATCGCAAACGGCCAGCCCAAAGCGCCCGCCGTGATCAAAAGCGTGGGCGGGTCAATCAACGGCGAGCTCAGCCAGAAGGCCATGACCGCCGACAAGGGCGCACCCAATGCAAGCAGGCTTGCGATGAACGGGATCACCTCGCAGGAGCAGAACGGAGCCAACCCGCCGAACAACGCGGCCAGCAGGATCATCCGGGTTTCGCGGCCCTCGAAGGCCCGGGCAACCATAGTCTCGGCCCCGCTGGCCTTGAGGTAGGACAGCAACAGCACTGCAAACAGGATGTACTGACCGGTGTGCACCAGAGCCTTGGCTGCAAAAGTCGTGACGTTCACCCAATTGCCTGGGTCCAGAATGGCCACAAGCACAAGGATCGCCACGATCAGGGCCCAGGGTGTCTTCAGCAGACCGGACAGGGTTTGACCAACGGCCTTCGGGGATTGGGTCAATTCAGCCATCGTTGGTAACCTTTCTGGATTCATCCGCGCAGCATTCGCTGAGGATGAACTGCGCCAGTGATCTCAATTCATCGAAACATGCTCGGTTGATTGTGGTCCGCCCGGATTTCTCCTGCTCGACCACGCCGCCTGCCGCCAGGAATCGCAGGTGATGCGCCAGGGTGGACGGTGCCATCCCAGTCCGACTTTGGATCTCTCCGACCGTCAGACCAGCCTGTCCGGCCCGCACAAGGGTCTTGAGCACCTGCAATCGCGCCTCGGACCCCATCGCCGAAAACCCTGCAGCAGCTTTTTCCCACATTTGGTTATCTCCATTAAACTAGATTTCTAGTTTTTTAGTGACGAGCTATGCCCGTGTCAACCGTATGGGTAAATTTCCGTTGATCCTGAATAAGTCCAGATTGCCCTGCATTTAAGTCCAACATATAACGAGGCATGGGAATTTCGGTCGAAACCTTCTTTCTGAAACCGGGCGGTCAGGGCACTCTGCAGGCGCAGATCCAGCAGATGATTGCCGAGGGCATCCTGTCAGGCCGCTTTCATGTCGGTGAGAAACTGCCGTCGTCGCGCAAACTGGCCGCGCATCTGGGTGTCAGCCGCATCACCGTGACGCTGGCCTATACCGAGTTGCTGGCAAATGACTATCTGACGGCCAAAGGCCGGTCCGGGTACTACGTGTCGCAGAACGCGCCAGTGCCGCCGAAATACACACCGGTTCAGCGCAGCGAAGAAACCGTCAACTGGGACGCCGCACTGGCCCGCCGTTTTTCCGACGGTGATTTTCTGGCCAAGCCACCGGATTGGCGGGAATACAGCTATCCGTTCATCTACGGCCAGGCCGACCGCACCCTGTTTGATCATGCGAACTGGCGCCTCTGCGCCGTTCGGGCCCTTGGCCACAAGGATTTCGACTCGCTGACCGGCGACTACGTGGATCAGGACGATCCATTGCTGATCGAGTTCATCGCTCGCCACACGTTGCCCCGCCGCGGTATCGCTGCACGGCCCGAGGAAATTCTGATCACGCTGGGCGCTCAGAACGCCCTGTGGCTGACCTCGCGCATTCTTCTGGGCCAAGGGCGCAAGGCGGCGATCGAGGATCCCAGCTACTACGCTCTGCACGAACTTATGCGCTGCTCGGATGCCTCGATGACACCATTGCGGGTGGACAAGGATGGGTTGCCGCCCGAGTCCATCCCGGACGGCACCGATGTGATCTACACCACGCCCAGCCACCAATGTCCGACAACTGCGACAATGCCCGTCGCCCGGCGTCACGACCTGTTGAAACGCGCCCGCGAACTGGACGCGATGATCGTCGAAGATGACTATGAGTTCGAGATGGCCTTTCTGGGTGCCCCGTCACCGGCGCTCAAGTCTTTGGACAAGGACGGGCGTGTGGTCTACGTGGGCAGCTTTTCCAAGTCGTTGTTCCCGGGGTTGCGGCTGGGGTACATGGTCGGATCCGAACCGTTCATCCGCGAGGCCCGCGCGCTGCGGTCGCTCGTTTTCCGACACCCACCCGGCCATATCCAGCGAACGGCGGCCTATTTCCTGTCGCTCGGGCATTATGATGCTCAGATACGGCGTATGTCCAAGGCTCTGATGCAGCGGCGCAAGACGATCGAGGACGCGATCGAGGCGAACGGGTTGACCGTGGCCGGGCGCGGCGTCTTTGGTGGATCGTCGATGTGGATGAAGGCACCGGACCATGTCGACACCGCGGAATTGGCGAAAACGCTTCAAAATCAGAGTGTTCATATCGAGCCCGGTGCTGCGTTCTTCTCGGGGCCGGATCGGCCCAGGAACTATTACCGCCTGGGGTATTCCTCGATTTCGGCTGACCGGATTCCTGCGGGAATCGAGCGGGTTGCGGCCGCAATCCGAGCCTGCTGAGGCAACACTGGACCTACTCCGGCGCCGTGTCTGGCCCTAACCCAGATGCCCCCGTTGCGCCAAAACCAATGGCAAGCCAAGGCGTATCGCCTGACCGTTTCCACCATTGCTTGGAGAGCGTCCAAATGAAAATGACGACAGAAGAGGCCTTTGTTAAGGTTCTGCAGATGCACGGCATCGAACACGCGTTCGGGATCATCGGCTCGGCCATGATGCCGATCTCGGACCTGTTCCCCAAGGCCGGGATCATGTTCTGGGACTGCGCTCATGAAGGCAGCGCCGGCATGATGGCCGACGGCTACACCCGCGCCACCGGCAAGATGTCGATGATGATCGCGCAGAACGGCCCCGGCATCACCAACTTCGTCACTGCCGTCAAAACCGCCTACTGGAACCACACACCGCTGCTGCTGGTCACACCGCAAGCGGCCAACAAGACCATCGGTCAGGGTGGTTTCCAGGAAGTAGAGCAGATGAAACTGTTCGAGGACATGGTCGCGTATCAGGAAGAGGTCCGCGATCCGTCCCGCGTCACCGAGGTTCTGAACCGCGTGATCATGAAGGCCAAGCGCGCCAGCGCCCCGGCCCAGATCAACATCCCGCGTGACATGTGGACTCAGGTCATTGACGTCGAACTGCCCGCGGTCGTCGATTTCGAGCGTCCCGCAGGCGGTGAAACCGCAGTCGCAAAGGCCGCCGAACTGCTGTCGAACGCCAAGAATCCCGTGATCCTGAACGGAGCGGGCGTGGTGTTGGCCAAAGGCGGCATCGAGGCCTCCAAGGCTCTGGCCGAGCGTCTGGATGCGCCGGTTTGCGTCGGCTACCAGCACAACGACGCCTTCCCCGGCAGCCATCCGCTGTTTGCCGGCCCGCTGGGCTACAACGGGTCCAAGGCAGCGATGGAGCTGATCAAGGAAGCCGACGTGGTCCTGTGCCTCGGCACGCGCCTGAACCCGTTCTCGACCCTGCCGGGCTATGGCATGGAATACTGGCCGGCTGACGCCAAGATCATCCAGGTCGACATCAACCCCGACCGGATCGGCCTGACCAAGAAGGTCTCGGTCGGTATCGTCGGCGACGCGGCCAAGGTGGCGAATGGCATCCTGGCGCAGCTGAGCGACACGGCCGGAGACGAAGGCCGCGCCGAACGCAAGGCCAAGATTGCCGAGAAGAAGTCGCGTTGGGCCCAGCAGCTCAGCAGCATGGACCACGAGGACGACGATCCAGGCACCAGCTGGAACGAGCGCGCACGCGCGGCCAAGCCCGACTGGATGAGCCCCCGCATGGCATGGCGCGCCATTCAGGCCGCGCTGCCGAAAGAAGCGATCATCAGCTCGGACATCGGCAACAACTGCGCCATCGGCAACGCCTACCCGTCCTTTGAGGAAGGTCGCAAGTATCTGGCCCCCGGCCTGTTCGGACCGTGCGGATATGGCCTGCCCGCCATCGTCGGCGCCAAGATCGGCTGCCCGGACGTGCCCGTAGTGGGTTTTGCCGGTGACGGCGCCTTCGGCATCGCGGTGAACGAGCTGACCGCCATCGGCCGCGAGGAATGGCCTGCCGTGACGCAGATCGTGTTCCGCAACTACCAGTGGGGCGCGGAAAAACGCAACTCGACCCTTTGGTTCGACGACAACTTCGTGGGCACCGAACTGGACACCAAAGTGTCCTATGCCGGCATCGCCCAAGCCTGCGGCCTGAAGGGTGTCGTCGCCCGCACCATGGACGAGCTGACCGCCGCCCTGAATCAGGCCATCGAAGACCAGAAGAACGGCATCACCACCCTGATCGAAGCCCTGATCAACCAGGAACTGGGTGAACCGTTCCGCCGCGACGCGATGAAAAAGCCTGTGGCGGTGGCCGGCATTTCGGCCGACGACATGGTGCCGCAGCAGGTCTGAGCGGGAACGGAGCTGGAGCGGATGACCCTGACACCCATCGAGTTGTTGCGTCAGCAAGCTCCGCCAATCCGGCCAGTCGTTGCTCTGAGCGAAGGCAGTGATCCCCGCATCGTTGCGGGGGCGCTTGCCGCCCGGTCCGCAGGGCTGTCCGACATCATCCTTGTCGGTCCGCGGGCAGAAATCGAAGCCGAGTTGCTGGCGCAGGGCGCCGCACCGGGCGATGGCCTTTCCATCCATGACCCGACCGAGTCGCCGCTGACCGAGGAGTTCGCGGCCATCTACCACGATCTGCGCCGGCACAAGGGCGTGGATGCGGTGTCGGCCCGGTCCGCCGCCGAAACGCCCTTGGTCTACGCGGCCATGCTGGTCCGGACAGGGCGCGCCACGGGAACGGTCGGTGGCGCTGTCCACACGACCGGTGATGTAGTTCGCACGGCGATTCAGGTGATCGGCCTGGCCCCGGATGCCGGATTGGTGTCCTCGTTTTTCCTGATGTACCCGCCGGACCAGGGCGGACCTGATGCGCGCGCGATGCTGTTTTCCGATTGCGGGCTCGTGATTGATCCGACCGCATCGGAGCTGGCCCATATCGCAGCCGCCTCGGCCCAGTCGGCCCGGGCCATCCTGCGGGAACAGCCGTCGCTGGCGATGCTGAGCTTTTCGACCAAAGGCAGCGCAAGTCATCCCGGTGTCGACAAGGTCACCGAGGCAACACGTCTTTTGCGCGAACAGCATCCCGAGCTGCATGTCGACGGCGAGCTGCAATTCGACGCGGCTTTTCACCCCCCCGTCGGCCAGAAAAAGGCTCCGGGATCGACAGTGGCCGGAAAGGCCAACGTCATGATCTTTCCCAATCTGGACGCGGGGAACATCAGCTACAAGATCACCCAGAGGATCGGTGGATACATGGCGATCGGCCCGGTGCTGCAGGGTCTGGCCCGACCGGCGAATGATCTGTCCCGCGGCTGCAGCGCCGAGGATGTCGAACAGATGATCGCCGTGACCGTGCTGCAGGCATTGGGAACATGACCATCAAATCTGGCGCCATCGTCAGAACAGTATTCTAAATCCGGGCTGAAAGTGACAAGTTCGTCCCGACGCAAACGACTGGATCCGCAAATGACCCATCAGCAGCCAATCCTCGACACGTCTCCCAAGGTCTCGGACGAGGTTCGCAAGACAACCTGCTACATGTGTGCCTGCCGATGCGGGATCAACGTCCACATGAAGGATGGCAAGGTCGCTTACATCGAGGGCAACCGTGACCACCCGGTGAACAAAGGGGTTCTGTGCGCCAAAGGCAGCGCGGGCATCATGCAGGTCAACGCCCCGTCACGCCTGCGCGCTCCGCTCAAGCGGGTGGGTCCGCGCGGGTCAGGTGAGTTCGAGGAAATAAGCTGGGACGAAGCGTTGGACATCGCCGTCGGCTGGCTCAAACCGTTGCGCGAGGACAACCCCGAGAAGCTCGCCTTTTTCACCGGCCGCGACCAGTCGCAATCCTTCACCAGCTTCTGGGCCCAGAATTTCGGCACCTGCAACTATGCGGCCCATGGCGGTTTCTGCTCGGTCAACATGGCGGCCGGCGGAATCTACACGATGGGCGGCGCGTTCTGGGAATTCGGCCAGCCCGATTGGGACCGCACCAAGCTGTTCATGCTGTTCGGCGTGGCAGAAGACCATGACAGCAACCCGATCAAGATGGGTATCGGCAAGATCAAGGCGCGCGGTGCCCGCGTGATCGGGGTGAACCCGATCCGCACCGGCTACAACGCAGTGGCCGATGACTGGGTCGGCATCACGCCCGGGACCGACGGGCTGTTCATCCTGTCGCTGATCCATGTGTTGATGAAAGCCGGCAGGATCGACCTGGATTACCTGAGCCGCTATACCAACGCCCCTGTCCTGATGAATGCCGCCGAAGGTCCTGAAAAGGGCCTGTTTCTGCGGGACGCGGACGGCAAGCCGTTGGTGATTGACCGGGTCACGGGGCAACCGACGGCCTTCGACAAACCGGGCGTCCGGCCGGACCTGACCGCCACCTATGAAATGGACGGCATCACCCACCGGCCGGTCTTTCACCTGATGGCGGAAAAATACCTCAGCGACGAATACGCCCCCGAAGCGGTGGCCGAAGAATGCGGCATACCCGCCAGCCGGATCCGCGCCATCGCCGGTGAACTGGCGCGCGTCGCCTTTGACGAGGCCTTCGAGCTGGACCAGGAATGGACTGACTTCCGGGGCGAAAAGCACAGCAAGATGATCGGCCGGCCGGTGGCCATGCACGCGATGCGCGGCGTTTCGGCCCATGCCAACGGATTCCAGACCTGCCGCGCGCTGCACGTGCTGCAGATCCTGCTTGGCACGGTCGAAGTTCCGGGTGGGTTCCGCTTCAAGCCGCCCTATCCGAAGCCGGTCGAAGCACACCCGACCCCCCATTGCAAGGTCACGCCAAACTCGCCCCTGGACGGCCCGCATCTGGGTTTCGTGCGCGGCCCCGAAGATCTGGCCCTGAAGGCCGATGGCAGCCCGGCGCGCATCGACAAGGCCTTTACCTGGGAAAACCCGATGTCCAGCCACGGGCTGATGCACATGGTGATCTCGAACGCTCACGCGGGCGATCCCTACAAGATCGACACGCTGTTCATGTACATGGCCAACATGTCCTGGAACTCGACCATGAACACTAAGGGCGTGATCGAGATGCTGACGGACAAGGATGACAATGGAGACTACGTGATTCCGCGGATCATCTACTCCGATGCCTATTCCTCGGAAATGGTGGCCTATGCCGACCTGATCCTGCCCGACACCACCTATCTGGAGCGGCATGACTGCATCTCGCTCCTCGACCGCCCGATCTGCGAGGCCGACGGTGCCGCAGATGCGATCCGCTGGCCGGTGATCGAACCCGATCGCGACGTGCGCGGATTTCAGACGGTGCTGATCCAGCTGGCCAACAAGCTGGGTCTGCCGGGTTTCACCGATGAGGACGGCTCGGCCAAATACACGGACTATGCCGACTACATGGTCAACCATCAGCGCAAGCCAGGCATCGGCCCACTGGCTGGATTCCGCGGCGCAGATGGCTCGCAGGTGGGTCGAGGCGACGTGAACCCGAACCAACTGGACCGCTATATCGAGAATGGCGGCTTCTACCTGGAACACATCCCGGACGAGGCCCTGTTCTACAAACCCTGGAACGCCGCCTATCAGGACTGGGCAGTGGGAATGGGCCTGTATGACAGCCCGCAACCCTACCTGTTCCAGCTCTATTCCGAACCGATGCGCAAGTTCCAGCTGGCCGCCGAAGGCCATGGTGACCGCCAGCCCCCCGACCACCTGCGCGGCCGCATCACGGAAACCATGGACCCGCTTCCGATCTGGTACGAGACCGACCAGACCGGAAACGAAGGCTTCACCGTAAACGCCCTGACCCAGCGCCCCATGGCGATGTATCACAGCTGGGGCACCCAGAATGCCTGGTTGCGGCAACTGCACGGGCGCAACCCGCTGTATGTTCCCACCAAGCTGATGTGCGAACACGGACTGAAGGACGGGGACTGGGCCAAAGTCAGTTCTCCGCACGGAGAAATCACTGTGCCGGTGATGGAAATGGCGGCGTTGAACGACAACACCGTCTGGACATGGAACGCCATCGGCAAACGCAAAGGGGCATGGGCGTTGCAGCCCGACGCGCCCGAGGCAACCAAAGGATTCCTGCTCAACCACCTGATCCACGAATTGCTGCCGCCCAAGGGCGACGGTCTGCGCTGGGCCAATTCCGACCCGATCACAGGACAGGCCGCGTGGTTTGACCTCAAGGTCAAGATCGAAAAAGCCGAAGCACCGGCAGACGCCCAAAGCCAGCCGGAATTCCCGTCAATCAAATCTCCGGTCGGCACCGGCCCCAAGGATCTTGCATGGAAGGTTGGCAAATGACCCAGCGCCACACTCCATTTGGCCCAAAATATCCCCGGGATAGATTGAGCCGAGCGGCTCAAGAGGGGGCTGCCCCCCTTTCGGCCCCGGCCCTCGACAAAGAGCAGACGCCATGACCCAACTTCCCCAATCCACCGAGCGAAAAATGGGCCTGGTCATTGACCTGGATACTTGCGTCGGCTGTCATGCCTGCGTGATCTCCTGCAAGGGCTGGAACACCGAGAACTACGGCGCCCCCCTGTCCGATCAGGACGCCTATGGCGCGGACCCCTCGGGCACATTCCTGAACCGGGTGCACTCTTACGAGGTGCAGCCGGCCGAAGGTGCCGCCCAGCTGATCCATTTCCCGAAATCCTGCCTGCATTGCGAGGATGCGCCCTGCGTCACCGTCTGCCCCACCGGCGCCAGTTACAAGCGGGTCGAGGACGGGATCGTGCTGGTCAACGAAAGCGACTGCATCGGCTGCGGCCTGTGTGCCTGGGCCTGCCCCTATGGCGCGCGCGAACTGGACGCCGCAGAGGGTGTCATGAAGAAATGCACCCTTTGCGTTGACCGCATCTACAACGACAACCTGCCCGAGGAAGACCGCGTTCCCGCCTGCGTGCGGACCTGCCCCGCGGGGGCCCGCCATTTCGGTGACTTGGGCGACCCCGACAGCGAGGTCAGCCAATTGGTGGCCGAGCGCGGCGGAATGGATCTGATGCCCGAAATGGGTACCAAACCGGTCAACAAATACCTGCCACCCCGCCCCAAGGATACGGTCGAGGACCAGATCGACATCCTGGCGCCCCTGCTGGCGCCGGTCGCCGACGAGCCGAAGGGCTTCCTTGGCTGGCTGGACAAGGCATTGGAGAAGCTCTGACATGCATCCCGCACCTTCCGTCATCCTGTTCACCACTCTGTCGGGGCTGGGCTTCGGCCTGCTGTTTTTCCTGGGCCTCGGCTTTCCGAATGTCTCGGGCTGGGTGGCCTTCGTATTCTTCGCCATCGCTTATGCGCTGTCCGTGGGTGGGCTCATGGCCTCGACCTTTCACCTCGGCCACCCCGAGCGCGCCCTCAAGGCGTTCACCCAATGGAAGACAAGCTGGCTCAGCCGCGAGGGCTGGTGCGCAGTTCTGGCCCTGTTGGTCATGGGGCTCTATGCGATCGGCGTGATCTTTCTGGACCAACGCTGGTCCGGTCTGGGTCTGATCGGTTCGCTGCTCTCATTGGCGACCGTATTCACGACCTCGATGATCTACACGCAACTCAAGACGATCCCGCGGTGGAACCTGACACTGACGCCCGTGATGTTTCTGAGCTTCAGCGTGGCCGGTGGCGCGCTTCTGGCGGGGCAGACCGCATTTGCGATCCCGCTGCTGTTGATCGCTGCGCTGGTTCAGATTTTGTACTGGCGTTCGGGCGATCAGGCCTTGGCCAATTCGGGAACCAATCTTGGTACGGCAACTGGCCTTGGCGACAGGGGTTCTGTCCGCGCGTTTGAACCGCCGCATACAGGAACCAACTATCTGCTGCGCGAATTCGTTCACGTTGTCGGACGCAAACACGCAGACAAGCTGCGGGCCATTTCCTTTGCCTTGGCCTTCGTGGTTCCCGTCGGTCTGTTGATCCTACCGTTCAACCACCTGGTCGGAGCGCTGGCGGTGCTGTCTCATATGGCGGGTATCGCAACCTCGCGCTGGCTGTTCTTTGCCCAGGCCGAACATGTGGTCGGGCTGTACTACGGCAAGCGCTAAGTCGCTCTGCAGGCAAGCAAAGGGCGGTGCCGGTTCTCCCGGACACCGCCCTTTTACTTTCGGAACGCGCCTGATCAGATCAGGCCCGCATGCTCCATCGCGGCATCAATCGCGGCCTTTGTGCTGTCTTCCAGCGTCGTCAGCGGCGACCGCACTTCTTCGGTGCAGCGTCCCAGTTTGCTGAGCGCGTATTTCGCACCCACCAGGCCCGGTTCGATGAATATGGCCTCGTGCAGCGGCATCAACCGATCCTGATATTCCAGCGCCGTCGCATAGTCGCCCGACAGGGTCGCCTGCTGGAACTCGGCGGACAGCTTTGGGGCCACGTTCGCGGTGACCGAGATACAGCCAACGCCACCATGAGCGTTGAAACCCAGGGCCGTCGCGTCCTCACCAGAAAGCTGGCAGAAGTCTTTGCCGCAGGCAGCGCGCTGCTGGCTGACGCGGGCAAGATCGCCCGTGGCGTCCTTGACACCGATGATCCGAGGCAGTTGCGCCAGCGCACCCATGGTGTCCGGGTTCATGTCGATGACCGAGCGGCCCGGGATGTTGTAGATGATGATCGGAATATCCGCACAGTCATGCAGCGCCCGAAAATGGGACAACAGGCCTTTCTGAGTCGGCTTGTTGTAGTAGGGCGTGACGACCAATGCCGCATCCGCACCCACTTTCTGTGCGAATCGCACGAACCGGATGGCTTCGACCGTATTGTTCGACCCGGCCCCGGCGATGACCGGCACGCGCCCCGCGGCGGCCTTGACCACCTCGGCCACTACGGTTTCGTGTTCCTCGTGGCTCAGCGTCGGGCTTTCGCCGGTCGTGCCGACGGGCACCAGACCGGTCGACCCTTCGGCAATCTGCCATTCCACCAATTGTTTGAGCGTATCCAGGTCCAACTCGCCGTTGCGGAACGGGGTGACGAGAGCTGGCATCGAGCCTTTGAACATGGAACGCTCCTTGAGGTTCAATCGTGTGATGTGCGTCGCGGGCCGACACGAATTTAGGTTTCTTGAGTTGATCCCGGCGGCGCAAGGTTTATCCTGAATGGCTGTATCCTCGGTTGGTCGGGAAATGCAAGGGATGACACGGATTCTGTCGCTGATCGCGACGATGATTCTAGCTTTGACGCTTCAAACTCAGGCCGTGCGGGCCGATGCGGTGTCCGATCTTCGGGCCGCAATGTCCGAAATGCGCAAAGGCGACTGGAACGCCGCCTTGCGCGTGGCCGGCACCCGCGGCTCGGTCGCGCGCGACATCATCGTGTGGCACTGGCTGCGCCAAGGGTTCGGCAGCTCGGGCGATGTTCTGGTCTTTCTGGACCGGCGGCCCGACTGGCCGGGCCTTGCCTGGCTGCGCCGCAAAAGCGAGCCGTCCTTTACCGGCGCGGACCCGGACCGGGTGCTGAAGTTCTACAAGGACACCCCCCCGCAGACCGCCGAAGGAGCTCTGAACTATGCCGTGGCACTGAAGGCCAAGGGCCGAACCGGTGAGGCCGAGGCGGATATCGTCACTGCCTGGCGGACAATGCCGATGGGCTCGGGCCTGCAGCAGGACTACGTTCAGAACTTCGGATCACTGCTGAAACCGCATCACGAGGCTCGTCTGGACCGGATGCTGTGGGATGGTCATCTGATCAGCTCGGCCCAGATGCTGCCGCTGGTCAGCGAAGACTACCGCAAACTGGCCGAAGCGCGGATCGCCCTGCAAAAGCGCCAACCCGGCGTGGATGGCAAGGTTGCCGCCGTTCCAAAGGCGCTTGCCGATGATCCGGGGCTAGCCTTTGACCGGTTCGTATGGCGGGACCGCAAAGAGCTGGACGACAGTGCCATTGACCTGATGCTGGCGCGCTCGACCAGCCCGCAGGCGCTGGGCGAACCCGACAAGTGGGCCGAAGGGCGACGCAGGCTGGCTCGGCTGGAAATGCGTCAGGGTGATGCGAACCGGGCCTATGCCATCGCCGCCAATCACCACATGACACCCGAGATGGGGTATGGATATGCCGACCTCGAGTGGCTGTCGGGTTTCCTGGCTTTGCGCAAGCTGAACGACCCGGCCACAGCCGTTCGGCATTTCCAGAACTTCCTGGGGGCTGTGAAGTCTCCGATCTCGATGGGTCGGGGCGGGTATTGGTTGGGCCGGGCCTACGCCGCAACCGGAAACGCCGAGAAAGCCTACGAGGCTTATGCAATCGGCGCCGACTACCAGACCTCGTTCTATGGCCTGTTGGCTGCAGAACAGATCGGACGGCCATTTGAAAGCGACCTGGCCAACCCGCGCCGGGCGCCCCATTGGAAACAGGCCGAGTTCGCCAAGTCCAGTGTGCTTGAGGCGGGGCTGCTGCTGATACGAGCTGGCGAGCCGGAATTGGGCGAACGGTTCCTGACGCACCTGGTCGAGAGCCTGGATCCGGTGCAGGCCGGCCAGCTGGGTGATCTGGCGGTCGAGTTGAAGGAGCCGCATCTGGCTGTGATGATCGCCAAACGGGCCGCGACGAATGGAGTCGTATTGCCCGCGGCGTATTATCCAGTCCATCCCGTTGCGGATATCGGATTGCCAATGGCCAAGGAAATGACCCTGGCCATCGCCCGCCGCGAAAGCGAATTCGACCCGGTCGTGATCAGCGGTGCCGGCGCGCGCGGCCTGATGCAGGTGATGCCTGCGACCGCCAAGCTGGTCGCGCAGGAACTTGGCATTCTCAGCGGCCATCAGACGGGACGTTTGACCTCGGATTGGCGATACAACGCCAAACTGGGGGCAAACTATCTGGCCGGGCTGGCTGCTGAATTCAACGGCAACGTCGTGATGATGGCCGCAGGTTACAATGCCGGCCCCAATCGCCCGAAATCATGGATGGACCGCTACGGCGACCCGCGGACCGGCGCGGTGGATATCGTCGACTGGATCGAGACGATCCCCTTCAACGAGACCCGCAACTATGTGATGCGGGTGACCGAGAGCCTGCCTGTTTACCGCGCAAGGCTGGGCAAACCCGCGCTGCCGATCCCCTTCTCGCAGGAGTTGGTCGGATCAACCCTGTCTGCGTTCGCGCCATAGGGTGAACAGACCCGCCGCTACCACCAGCCCCGCCCCCGCGATCACCGCGGGGCGCAGGGTCTCGTCAAAGATCGTGATGCCCAGGATTGCGCTCCACATCAGGTGGAAATAGGCAAAGGGCTGTACGGCGCTGGCCTCGGCCATCTCGTAGCACTTGATCAGCAGCCAATGCCCCAGAACGCCGGTAATGCACAGCAGCCCCATCCAGAACCAATCCCGCGGCACCATCGGCTCCCAGAACCACAGGCCGATGCAGGTCATGACCAATGCACCGACGATCCCGGTCCAGAAGAAGCTGGTTGCGGTGCTGTCCTGACGCGCGGCATAGCGGGTCAGCAGACCATAGAACGCAAACATCAGCGCCGAGATCAGGGGGATTACTGCCCACGGATTGAAAACGCCCATGCCGGGCTGCAGAATGATCAGCACGCCAACGCATCCGACCCCGATGGCCGACCAGCGCCGCCAGCCGACCTTCTCGCCCAGCACCGGCCCGCTGAGCGCGGCGACCAGAAGCGGATAGCAGATGAACACCGCCTGGCTCTCGATCAGACCGAGAATGGTAAAGCCGTAGACGGCGACGCAGATCTCGCCGGCAAGCAGCAGACCGCGCAGAATCTGCAGGCCCGGTTGCCGCGTCCTGGCGGCGGCCGCCAGACCACCGGGTGCACGCGCCGCCAAGGCAATCACGAAAGCTGCAAAGAACCAGTATCGCAGCATGACCACCATGTAGGTGTTGTACGTGCCGGCCAGATGGCGCGAGATGCCGTCCTGCAACGCAAACACGATCGTGGCCGCGATCATCAGCGCAATACCCGCCCGCACGTTGTTTGTCTGGGTCATGCCTTGGTCGCCCGCGTCATGTGCCGTTTGCGGCCGTATCCCGGCGCGCGGGATACCGAAAACCCGGCTTCCTGCAACCCACGCCGCACGAACCCGGCTGCGGTATAGGTGGCGGCCGTCCCTTCGGGCGCTGTATGGGCCGCCACTTGCCGTATCAGTTCCGGCTGCCACAGCTCAGGGTTCTTGGCGGGCGAGAACCCATCCAGGAGCCAGGCATCGGCGAGCCCGTCCCAAACAGGCAGGGTCTGGCGGGCATCACCTTCGATCACGGTCAGACGCAGCGTGCCCAAATCACAGCCGCCACCCTGCCATCGGTCAAGGAACCGGTCGGCCCAGGGCGCCAGCTCGGGAAAGGCCGCAAGCGCGCGCTTCATATCGGCAGGGGCCATCGGAAAGGCTTCGAAACTGGTGAACGTCAGCGGACCCGATTGTCCGGACTTCTCCCATTCCGACCAAGCGGTCAGCATGTTCAGTCCGGTTCCGAACCCCAGCTCGGCGATGTGAAAACCGGGGGCAAAGCGAGCGGGCAGATCGTTGCCTTGCAAAAAGACATGACGGGTCTCCTCCAGTCCGTTCTGAAGGCTGAAATAGGGGTCGTCGAAACGATCAGAAACAGGGACTGTCTCATCCCTCCACGACAATTTGGCGCGCTGGTCTGCCATCGGGAAATCCTGTAGCTAAGCGGCGCGACACTGAACAAGGAAAAGGGGATTGGCAATGGTCGATGTGACGATCCGCGGGGCTGGGATATTCGGCCTGTCCATCGCCTGGACCTGTGCGCGACGTGGCGCCAGGGTCCGGGTCGTCGATCCCTACGGCGCGGGTTCAGGGTCCAGCGGCGGGCTGGTGGGCGCCCTTGCCCCGCACGTTCCGGAAAACTGGAACGACAAGAAAGCATTTCAATTCGAAAGCCTGCTGATGGCCGAACCGTTTTGGCGACAGGTGGAGGCCACCGGCGGCGTTTCGCCCGGCTATGCGCGTCTGGGGCGGATCCAGCCCATCAACGACCCAAAGAGCCTCGACCTGGCGCATCAGCGTGCGGCCTCGGCCCGCGACCTGTGGCAGGGTCGGGCTGAATGGACCGTGGTCGAGGCGCGCTCGGTCGGATCGTGGTGCCCGCCCAGCGCAACGGGTTTCGTCATCCACGATACGTTGAGTGCACGCATGCATCCACGCCGGGCCGGCGCCGCGCTGGTGGCCGCGCTGGCCGTGATGGGGGTTGAGGTCGTGCCCGAGGCCCCGGACACCGGGGCAGTCATTCATGCGACCGGGGTGTCCGGCCTGTTGGAACTGTCCGATGCTTTGGGCAAGGCGGTCGGAAACGGGGTCAAGGGACAGGCGGCACTGCTGCGGTTCGACGCGGGCCAGGTGCCGCAGCTGTTTGCGGAGTCGATCCATTTCGTGCCCCACGCCGACGGGACACTGGCCATCGGCTCGACGTCCGAGCGGGACTATGACGACCCGACCGGCACCGATGCTGCGCTTGACGATGTGATCCAGCGCGCGTTGCAGGCGGTTCCTGTTCTACACGGCGCGGAAGTGATCGAGCGTTGGGCCGGAGTCCGCCCCCGCAGCAAGAGCCGAGCGCCGATGCTGGGCGCACACCCGCTGCACAAGGGCCAGTTCATTGCAAATGGCGGCTTCAAGATCGGGTTCGGCATGGCCCCAAAGGTAGCCGAGGTCATGGCAGATCTGGTGCTGGACGGACAGGATACGATCCCCGAAGGCTTCCGCCCCGAGGCGTCACTGTGACCGTGGAAGGGCCACGGCCTGCATGCACTGCCGCCCGTCAGAACCGCGGACCCAAAAATCGTTTCCGTTTCGGCACAGCGTGGCAGGCTCGAAATGCATCAGCGGAGAGGCCGCGCGAAAGAAAAACTCGGCCAGCGGCCCCATGAGATCAGTGGCGAGCAGCATCAGATGCTGCGCCAGAAGCGGTCCATGAACCACCAGCCCGGCATAGCCTTCAACATCGCGGGCATAGTCAAGGTCATAGTGGATGCGGTGGCCATTGAAAGTCAGCGCCGAGTACCGAAACAGCAGCGTGGTGTCGAACGCGACCTGGCGCAGGTCTGTTTCGTCCGTCCGGGCAACGGAGGCCGCTGGTTTTGGTGCATCGGCCGAGGGGTCCTCGCGATAAACAAGGTCCTGCCATTCGGTCAGGCACAGCGTATCGTCCTGCCAGATTTCGTGCTTGAGGGTCACAAACCCCAAGGGCCCGGTCCGTCCAGTTTTGGTGCTCACATTGCTCAAGGTCGAGCGGCGTTCGGCTGGTGTGCCAGCAATCAGCGGAGCGGCGAACCGTAATCGCCCACCGGCCCACATCCGACGCGGAAGACCGAGGTCGGGGACGAGCCCTTCGCCCACCACGGGATGGCCGTCGCGCCCCAAGCCCTCGGGCGGGCGCGGCGACCAGAAATACAGCTGGTGAAAGAACGGCGGCAGCGACGTGCCCATCCCGATCGAAGGTGCCTGCCCCAACGCCACCTGAAACGCCGCCGCCCGGGCAGGGTCCATCACGTCGTGCTGAATTTCCGAGGAAACTTGATCCGTCATGGCCGCACCCTAAGCAGGCTCGGCCAGCCCGACAAGGCTCAGAACCCTGCTTCGGCCCGCAGCTTCTCCATCAACTGGCCCAGCGTCCGTTCGTACCGGTCGCTGCGCAATCGACCTGCATCGTCGAACTCGTTCGAGCTGTCGGCCAGATGAATTTCGGGGCCCTGCAGGATGCGCGGCTGAAACGGCACCATGAAAGACCGCAGGATCATCTGCGCCCGTTCGCCTCCGGCCCGGCCCGCCGCTGCTGACATCACCGCAACCGGTTTGTCGGTCCAGGGATTGCCCTTGGTCCGGCTGACCCAGTCCAGCGCGTTCTTCAGAACGCCTGACGGCCCTTTGTTGTATTCCGGAGTGGAAATGACCACCGCATGGGCACCGGCGATCTGATCCGCCAGGATCTGAACTTCGGCCGGGATCCCCTCGGCCTCCTCAGCATCTCCATCATAGAGTGGCAGATTCAGATCAGCTTCGATGAACGTTCCCGCGCCGAACAGGCGCGCCGCTTCACGGATCAGGCGTCGATTGGTGGCGTTCTGCCGCAACGAGCCGGACAGGCCCAGAAGGATCGGTTCGGACATCAGGATATCTCCGTCATGTGTTTCGGCTGCAGTTTAGTCATCCCGACCGCAAACCATAGCCCGCCTGACGCGCAGTCAATGTGCAAAAAGAAAGGGGCCGCTCGCGGCGGCCCCCGGCGGTTGGCTGTTGATCGGCTCAGGCGTTGCCGCTTGGCACGATCACGATCTCGACCCGGCGGTTCTGCGCCTTGCCCTCGGGCGTCAGGTTCGAGGCGATCGGTTGGTTTTCACCGCGGCCGATCGTGGCAATGCGCGCATAGCTGACGCCATTGGCCTGCAGAACATCCGCCACCGCATTGGCGCGGCGTTCGGACAGGATCTGATTGTAACCGGCTTCACCATCGCTGTCGGTGTGCCCGATGATCTGTACGTTCGAGTTGGGATAGTTCACCAGGTTTTGCCCCACGCGGACCAGATCCGCTCTCAGCGCAGGCCGGACCGTGGCGCTGTCGGTATCGAAGGTGATGTCATTCGGAACCGTGACGATCAGCCGGTCTCCGGCGTTGACGATCGTGATACCGTCATTGGCCAGTTGCTGACGCAGTTCGGCTGCCTGCCGGTCCAACTGGTTGCCGATCAACCCGCCGCCGGCAGCACCAATGGCCGCACCCGCAACGGCACCCAGCCCAGGGTTCGAGTCATTGGCGATGGCGCCAACACCGGCACCAATCAGACCGCCCAACAACGCTCCCTGCTTGGCGTTCTGGTTTGGGTCGTCCTGAACCCGCAATGTACCGGGGTCGGTACAGGCCCCCAGCACAAATGCAGCGCTCAGCCCGATCGGCAGCAAGAATCTGGAAATTTTCATGGGTTCACCTTCTGCTCCTGCACCCGTTTTTCCGGGTTACGTGTTTGACGTGATTATAGCACGCCTGACACAAACAGGCTCAAGCGACAAAAACGTGAGATCGGCGAATACCCGCCGCCCTCAAGGCGCTCAGAAATCCGGCAGAGCGCGAAATTTCATCGATATGCCATCCTCGGGGTGTTTGACACGCAATTCCTCGGAATGAAGCATCAGCCTGGGGAAATCGCGCGCCGGTCCTTCGGCATAGAACGGGTCGCCCAGGATCGGATGGCCCAGTGCCTGCATATGGACCCGCAACTGGTGGGAGCGACCGGTTTTTGGAAACAGGCGAACGCGGGTGGTGTCCCCGTCGTACCGGACGACCCGCCAATCCGTGACTGCCGGCTTGCCGGTTTCGTGGCACACCATCTGGCGCGGCCTGTTGGGCCAATCCACGATCAACGGCAAGTCTACCGTGCCGGTTTTGGGTTCCAGCCGGCCCCACACGCGGGCGACGTAGGTTTTTCGTGTCTGCCGGTTTTCGAATTGCTGCCCCAGATACCGTTGAGCGTGCGGTGTCTGGGCAAAGATCATGACGCCTGAGGTATCGCGGTCCAACCGGTGGACCAGCAAGGCCTGCGGGAATGCGGCCTGCACACGGACCAGCAGACAATCGGCCAGGTGTTCTCCCCGGCCGGGAACCGACAGCAGGCCCGCCGGCTTGTTCACCACGATCACCTGCGCATCCTCGTGCAGCACGTCCAGCGGCGTTTTGGGGGGATCATAGGTATCGCTCATGCGGGCTGCCTATCGCAGGGCGCCGCCTCTCGCAACGTCGTCCTTGCGATGAGAAGGCTTCTCGGCAACTCTCGCGCCAGGCAGAGGAGATGACATGCACCCGACGATCGAACAAATGCAGGAAGTGGTCGCCAAGGGCGACGAGAGCCTGATCCATGAATTGCTGGCCGAAGACGTGCAGTTCCTTCCGCCGACCTACTACAGCACCTGGACAGGCCGCGCCCCGGTGGCGGCGGTATTGGGTCATGTTGGACAGGTTTTTTCCGAGTTTCGCTACCGCCGGATCATGGGCGATGGCAAAGACTGGGCATTGGAGTTTCAATGCAAGGTGGGTGAACTGGACGCGGTTGGCGTTGACCTGATCACGCTCAACGATGACGGGCTGATTCAGACATTCGAAGTCGCCATGCGTCCCTACAAGACCGTTGGCGCCCTGCGCGAGGCCATGATGGCGCGCGTCATGAAAGACCCCCGGTTCCTGGAATTTCGGAACGCTTTGAGCTGAGCCACCCGTGCCCATTGCCGCCGATCAGCTTCTGAGAGTTCCGCTGCTGCCGGTGCTGGCGGCACAGGCTCTGATGGTGCGACGAAGGGCCGTGCAGCTGCCCGAACCTGCTGGTGCGCGTGAGGGCCGGCAAGGCCGCGGGCCGAGACTGCGCCTGCTGATCACCGGCGACAGTTCAGCCGCAGGCGTTGGGGCTGGCACTCAGGAACAGGCGCTGTCGGGCCAGCTGGTGAAACTGCTCAGCCGCCAGTTCAGCGTTGAGTGGCGCCTTGTCGCAACGACCGGCCACACGACCGGTAACGCGATCGAAGACCTGCGCAGGACAGAAGGCCAGTTTGACGCGGCTGTTACGGCCTTGGGCGTCAACGACGTCACTCGAGCCGTGACCTGCAACCGGTTCAAACGGCAGCAGGCCGAGTTGATGCGCGTGCTTACCGTCGATCTGGGCGTGCGGACTGTGATCGTGACGGGCGTCCCGCGGATGGATCGGTTTCCGGCCTTGCCACAGCCCTTGGCATGGGTTCTGGGCCGGCAATCCGCGCGCCTTGACGAAGGGCTGAGAGAGGTGATCGCGAGCTTCCCCAAGGCCCGGCATCTGGCGCTGCACCTGCCCGACGATCCGGCCTTGGCCGCTGTGGACGGCTATCACCCAAGCCCCAAAGCCTATCGCCTTTGGGCCGAGCAGGCCGCGCGATTGATCCTCGATCAGGTCTGACCGCGCACCTGACGGATCATGGGCACTGAATAGACTACCAGTGCGGCCCAGATCAGCGGAAAGGCAATCATACGCCCGCGGTCGATCTGCTCACCAAACAGCGTGATCGCCGTGATGAATATCATGGTCGGCGCGATGTACTGCAGGATGCCCATGGTCGAAAGTCGCACCAGCTTGGCCCCGTTGGCATAGACCAGCAGCGGAACGGCGGTCACGATACCCGCCCCGGCCAATAGCATGGTATCCGATGCGGCACCTCCAAAATGTCCGGTGCCCTGCACGCCCAACCAGGTCACGTAAGCCAGCGCGGGAACCAGCAAAATCAGAACTTCAAGCAGGAATCCCTGGTTTGGTCCGATGGGCAACGAGCGCTTGAAGAACGCATAAAATCCCCAGCTGACCATCAACCCCAGCGCCGCCCATGGCAGACGGCCGGCCTCGACCACCAGAACCAGAACGCCCAAGGCGGCAAGCCCCACGGCAATCAACTGTGTTCGGGTCAGGGACTCGCGCAGCAGGATCGCTCCCAGCGCTATGCTGAACAGCGGGTTGATATAATACCCCAGCGCCGCGTCCAGAGCGTTGCCACTGGCGATCGCCCAGACGTAGATAGCCCAGTTCACTGAAATCAGGGCCGCCGTCAGGCATGCCATTCCCAACATGCGCGGATCGCGCAGCGCCGCCTTCAGATCACCCGTTCGCCCCAGCGCGACCAGCAACAGCCCGGCCACCGGTACCGACCAGATGATGCGATGCGCCACGATTTCGACGGGACCGATATGCGCCATTGCCTTCATGTAGAGCGGCAGAAAACCCCAAAGGACATACGCCGTAACAGCCAGCGCAAGGCCTTTTGGCGAATCCGTGTTCTGGGCTTGGGTCGGGCGCTCGGCCATGAATGGTCTCCAGCTGATACCCCCCGTCTTTAGGCAAAGTCCTTTGCCATTGAAACTCAGAAAAGCTTGAAGACGCCCATAACGAATTGTGATGGGTCGGCGGCCCTATCGTCCGGTGTGCGACCGGCAGAACCATGTTCGGCTATGCTTGGTTTTCCGGTAAAGTCTTGGCCAGATGGAGGCCTCGTCAAGAACCTCCATCCGGCGCTATACAATTGCATAGGAGCAACGCCCCCAACCCGCCATCAGACCTTCACACGTTCGGATTTCGGGTCGTACATGGGTTTGAGCGACGCCTCGGCGCGGACCTTTACTCCGCAGACGTCAATCTCGTATGTCGAGGACAGCACGTCGGCCGCGCTTTCGCCCTTGCAGGAGACATAACCCATGCCGATCGCACCACCCAAAGTGTGGCCATAGTTTCCTGAGCTGATGTAGCCCACATATTCGCCATCTCGGATAATCGGTTCGTTGTGGAACAGCAGCGGTTCAGGGTCGGTCAGCTTGAATTGCACCAGCCGGCTGTTGGGGCCGCTGTCCTTGCGAGCAATCACCGCATCTCGGCCAATGAAATCACATCCCTTGTCCACCTTGACGGCAAAGCCGAGACCGGCGTCCACAACGTGATCTTCACAGGTGATATCATGGCCGAAGTGACGGAAGCCCTTTTCGATCCGGCAGCTGTCCATCATGTGCATGCCGCACAGCTTCAGGCCCATGTCCTGCCCAGCCTCGTGCAGCGTTTCAAAAACGTGGCCGGCCATATCCGACGACACGTAGACCTCCCACCCAAGTTCGCCCACATAGGTCACGCGGTGAACGCGTGCCAAGCCCATTCCGATCTCGATTTCCTGGGCGGTGCCGAATGGGTTTGCCGCGTTCGAGAAGTCGTTGGGCGAAACTTTTTCAAGCAAGGTCCGCGCGTTGGGCCCCATCACCGCCAGAACGCCTTCGCCGGCCGTGACATCGGTGATGACCACATTGAAATTGCCCGAATGACGCATCATCCACGTCTGGTCGGCCAGTCGCGTCGCCGCCGGGGTCACGACCAGATAGGCGGTCTCGGAAAGGCGGGTCACTGTCACGTCTGCCTCGATCCCGCCATGCCGGTTCAAGAATTGGGTGTAGACGATCTTCCCGTTTGGAACCGCGTAGTCGCCGCCACCGATATAGTTCATGAAAGCCTGGGCATCGGGGCCTTCGACCCGAATTTTTCCGAACGAGGACATGTCATACATGCCCACGTTCTCGCGCACTGCGCGGTGTTCGGCGGCCGAGTTCTCGAACCAGTTCTGGCGCTTCCAGCTGTAGCGGTATTCGCGTTCCTGCCCCTCATTGGCGAACCAGTTCGCGCGCTCCCAGCCGGCCAGCTCGCCAAAGACGGCGCCGTTTTCTTTCAGGTGATGGTGGAACGGCGTCCGGCGCACGCCGCGCGCCGTGGCCTTTTGCCGATAGGGGTAGTGGTCGGCATAGAGCAGGCCCAGCGTTTCCTTGGACCGCTCGAACAGATACTGCTTGTTGCCCTGGAAGGGCTGCATCCGGCTGATGTCCACGTCGCCCAGGTCAAAGGGTTTCTCGCCACTGTCCATCCATTCGGCCAGCGCCATGCCCGCGCCGCCCGCAGACTGGATCCCGATCGAGTTGAACCCGGCCGCGACCCAGACATTGTCCATCTCGGGCGCAAGCCCAAGGTGATAGGCGTCGTCGGGCGTGAAGGACTCAGGGCCGTTGAAGAAGGTATGAATCCCGGCCTCGGCCAGCATCGGCATCCGGTTGCAGGCGGCCTCGAGGATCGGTTCGAAATGGTCGAAATCCTCAGGCAGTTGGTCGAATTCGAAGCTGTCGGGAATTCCGTTCATGGCCCAGGGCTTGGCATTCGGCTCGAACGCACCCAGAAGGATCTTTCCGGCATCTTCCTTGTAATATGCGCATTCGTCCGGCACCCGCAGAACCGGCAGCTGGGTCAGCCCGTCGATGCCCTCTGTCACGATGTAGAAGTGCTCGCAGGCATGCAGTGGTACATTGACACCTGCCATGCGCCCCACCTGATGGCCCCACATCCCGGCGCAGTTCACCACCATGTCGCATTCGATATGGCCCGAGGCGCTGCCGTCATCCGCCATCCAGTCGACGCCGGTAACTTTGCGGCCCTGCTTTGCGATCTCGGAGACTTTGACCCGTTCCTTGACGACGGCGCCGCGCTGACGGGCACCCTTGGCCAGCGCCAGCGCGATGTTGGCTGGGTCGCCCTGTCCGTCCAGCGGCAGATAGACCGCGCCCTTGACCCCATCCAGATTCAGATGCGGATACAGCTCGGCCACCCGCTCGTTCGAGATCTCCTCGACCTCGACCCCGAAGGCGCGGGCCATGGCGGCCTGGCGATAGATTTCTTCCTTGCGCTCGTCGGTCAGCGCTACGGTGATCGAGCCGCAGCGTTTGAACCCAGTAGCGACACCGGTTTCCTCTTCGAGCGCGCCATAGAGTTCCTGGCTGTACTTGGCCAGTTTGGTCATGTTCGCGGTGGCCCGCAGTTGTGCGATCAGGCCCGCCGCGTGCCAGGTCGTGCCACTGGTCAGCTGCTTGCGCTCCAGCAGAACAACGTCGCTCCAGCCTTTCTTGGTCAGGTGATAGGCCACCGAGCATCCGATCACACCGCCACCGATGATCACCACGCGGGCCTTGCTGGGAAGATCAACCATTCCGAAGTCTCCAATCTCGAGTCGGTTTCAGAATGCCACGAACAGGCGACAAAAAATGCAGCAAAAACGTCAACTGCGGCACAAAAATCACCGCAGCGCCGATTGGCGTTTCTGGCGGCGCAGAGCGAATGGCGTGATCCCGAAAAAGCTTTTGTAAACGGATGAGAACCCGTTGGGAAAGCCGCAGGCGAGGCCGATTTCACGCACGCTCATAGTGGTATTCAAAAGCAGGTTGTTGGCCTTGGCCAACCGCATCTCGCGATAAAACCCGTTCGGCGTGGTGCCGAAGAATGTCTTGAATTTGCGCTCCAGCGACCGGTTCGACATTCCAAGCTCTTCGACCAGTTGATTGATGGGCAACGGATCTTCGATATTGGCCTGCATCAACTTGATGCACTGATCCAGCCGGGCGTCCCCGGTCGTTGTCGTCTTGGCGCCCGAAAACGGCTGCAACGACGAAAAGTCGCGGATATGTTCATGCAGCATGATGTCGGCCACCGTCATCTTGGTCGGGCCCGAGATGTGACGCCCGATCACCGCCAGTGCGATATCGGCCGTGGCCCCCATTCCCGCGCAGGTCACGACCGGGCCCTGCTCGGTCGCGATCGAAAGCTTGGCCTCGAACCGGGCGCCGCGTTCGCGGAAGATCGACGCGTTTTCCCAATGTGTTGCCATGTCGGGCGTGCCGTGTTCGTCGATGTATCGGCTGGCGGCCTCGGCCAGCAAAAAGACCTGCGCACCGCGATAGGTATAGTCGGACACAACCCGGCCCAGCGACAGCTCGGGCTGGTCCGGGTCGGTGTTGCCGATCACGAACAAATAGTCGGCGTCCGGTTGGCGTGTAACGGGCTGGGTCGGAATGCTGGCGCCGCTGCTGCTGACGATGGTCCCCCCCTTGAGCGACCGATAGGTATAAGTGAACGGCGGGTGCGGACAAACCCGATTGGCGAGACGCAACACATCCACCACCGACGCCAGTTCCAGCAGAACGAAGCCCGGCGCGGTGATGATGTCAAAATGCCATTGCGCCTTGACGCCTTCGGGTTTTCCAAGGTCCGGTTTCTCCACCATCCTTGCCACTCACACAATCCTGTGCCCGGCCGAGCGCAGGGCTTTGGCCAAAGCTTCGATGTGCTCTGGGCCCACTTCGCAGCATCCACCGATGATCGTGGCCCCTTGGTCAACCCAACTCATCGCATGTGCGGCATAGGCGGACGGGTCGAGATCGTGGCGCGCCTCCAGCGCGTCGACTGTCGGAGCGTCTTTCAGGAAGCCGTCGGAAATCCGGGTGAAACCATTCGCGTAGGCACCGTAAGGTCTTTGAAGTGTCGCAAGGATCTCCAGCGCCGCGGGCACCGCCTCGGGCCGGGTGCAATTGATCAGAACCGCCTGAGGATCGAAGCGTTCGAGCAGTGGCGCGATCGCGCCCAGCGGTTCGCCCGACCTCAGCCGCTTACCGTCCTCGTCCATGACCGACAGGGCCAGCCAGACCGGCTTGCCACAGCCTTCAGTTCCACGCAGCGCGCCTTCGGCCTCGGTCACGGACGAGACGGTTTCGATCAGAAACAGGTCCACCCGGTTCTGCATCAATCGCACCAGCTCCGCGAATTTCTGCGCGGCCTCGTCGGGATCGGGGTTCAGATCGGGGCGATAGGTGGCCAGCAAGGGGCCCAGCGCGCCGGCGATACGCCCCGCCCGCCCATCACGCGCCAGTTCGGCCTGTGTCAGAGCCGCATCGATGAGTTGCTCCAGCTGGTCCTCGATCCCCGCTCGTACGAGGCGAGAGCGGTGCACGGCGTAGGTGTTTGTTGTCGCGACGGTTGCCCCGCGGTCGAAATAATCCCGATGGATGTCTCCGACCAACCCCGGCTCGTCGATCATTACGCGGGTTGACCACAAGGCAGTTGGCTGTTCGCCACGACGTTTGACCAGCTCTTGACCGATCGAACCATCCAACAGCGTGATGTCTGCCATCTCGGTGCCTCCTTACGGTACGAGAACCAGCTTTCCGGGCAGGGTCTTTGATTGAAAGTCCGTCTGCGCCTGCACGATCTCACGCAGCGGGTAAGTCTTGGAAATCAACGGCTTGATCCGACCCGCGTTCATCAACTCGACCAACCGGCCGAAGACCTCGAAAGCCTGATGGGTGCAGCCGTGGATCGTGATGTCACGCAGGTAGATCTCGCGCAGGTCGGCCTGCACGATCGGGCCGGCGATGGCCCCGGACACGGCATATTGGCCGCCCGGCTTCAGCGTCCGGATCAGTCCGGGAAAGGCCGGGCCGCCGACTACGTCGATCACCACGTCAAAGCTGTCCGGCGGCAGCGGCGTGTCGCGGTCGAACGTCCCAGCCGCACCCTGCGCCCGCACCACTTCGGCCTTGGCCGCACTGGTCACCGCCCAGACGGTTGCTCCCCGCAAGGCTGCCAATTGCACGGCCGCCAGCCCGACGCCGCCCGAGGCGCCGGTGATCAGCACCTTGTGCCCGGCAGTCACGCAGGCGCGGGTCAACAGGTTCTCGGCCGTGCCAAACGCACAGGGGATGGCGGCGATTTCCACATCCGACAGCGGTGAGGCGGTCACGTCATAGAGGTCATCCGCCTCGAGCAGGCAGTATTGCGCAAAAGCCCCGTCGATCTCGGACCCAAGCGCGATGAAGCCTGTCGGGTTACCCGGGCGCGGGCGCGGCAGGTTGATCGGGCAGGTCACGCGTTGCCCCGGTTTGAAGCCGGCACCCGGCCCGATCTGCTCGACTATGCCGCAAAGATCTCCGCCTTGAATGCGGGGAAAGGACAGCGCGCCGCCCCACCCGCCGGCTTCGACCTCTTGGTCAACCGCGTCCGTCGCGCCGGTGACGTCCGAGGAATACCATCCGATCCGCGTGTTGATGTCGGTGTTGTTGACGCCTGCCGCGACCACGCGGACCAGAACCTGCCCGGACCCGGGTTCTGGAACCGGAATATCCTCGCGCCATTCCAGAACTTCTGGACCACCGTGACCTGTCAGATAGACACCGCACATCGTCTTTGGAGCATTCATTTCGCTGGCTTCTCAGGTCTGGTCGTCGGGATGGGGCGGCACCGGCCCCATCGGCACGATGTCGTAGCGGGCATTCAGATCGGCCATCTTGGCCTCGTCCTCAAAATCTGCCTGGGTCATGGTTGCCAGTTCCGCAAGGAAACCGTCAAACCCGGAGGGTTGAAAGATCATGAGCATTCGTGCCGGTTTGTTGTCGGCGACGCGGCAGGCATGCGGCACACCCGGCGGAACATGCATGGTGGTGCCCGGCGTGCACAGGTGCCAATCTCCGTCGACGTAGAAATCCACGGCGCCCTCGAGGAAATAGAAAGTCTCGGCGTGGCTGTCGTGGCGATGAAGGCCAAGCGCGAAGCTGGCCTTCAAGTTGTCTTCCATCAGGGTGTAGGCCCCGCCCGTGTCCTGACCGGAAACCTTCACGAAGGTATGGTCATTCTCCCAGTCATAGTTGGGACCCTCACCGGGTCCCTGCTTGGAATATCGCGGGCGCATATGGGCCTCCTTGTTTCAGGCGCGCAGCCGCTCGTTTGCGGGATCCCACAGCGGCTGATCCTCCTGTACCACGGCGCGACACTTTTCGCCGTAGATTTCCACCTCAAGCTCGGTGCCCGGGTTGGCCAGATCGGCCTTGATCATACCCAGCGCGACGGACTTGCCGACACGATAGCCCCAGGCGCCCGATGTGGTCTCGCCCACGATCTGGTCGCCCTGCCAGATGCAGGACATGTAAGGCGCATCGCAGTCACCGGCCTCGACGACCAGAGTAACGAAAGACTTCTTCACTCCACGCTGCTTTTCCGCCAGCAACGCGGCCTTGCCGGGGAAATCCTGCGGCTTGTCGAACTTGGCGAAGCGCTCCAGCCCGCCTTCCAGCAGCGAGTAGTCGGTGCTGAGGTCGCCCTTCCACGCGCGGTATCCCTTTTCGATGCGCAGGCTGTTCAGCGCATACATGCCGAACGGCTTGGCCCCGGCGGCAAGGATCGCGTCATAGATCGCGGGCATGTGCTCGTTGAGCGAATGCACCTCCCAGCCCAGTTCACCGGCAAAGGACACACGGATCAGGTGGGCGGGCTGTCCGGCCACGGTGGCCGCCTGATGGGTCAGCCAACCCAGCGAGAGGTCGGCATCGGTCAGACCCGACAGGATCTCACGCGATTTCGGACCGGTCACGATCAGCGTGTCGCGGGTGGTGGTCACGTCCTCGACCGCGACGCCCGCGGGCATTGCGTTCATCAGGATGTCGCGGTCGTGCCATTGCGCGGTGGCGGCGGTGATCATCACGAACTCATCCTCGCCCAGGCGCATGCAGGACATCTCGGTCAGGATGCGGCCGCGATTGTCGGCGATGTAGACGAGGTTGATCCGCCCCACCTTGGGCAGGCCGCCGGTGACCAGCCCGCGCAGCGCCTCGGCCGCGCCTTCGCCCTTGACGACAAAGCGCGAGAAACCCGGCAGGTCGAGCACGCCGCAATGGTCGCGCACGGCCTCGCATTCTTCCTTGATCCGCTGCTCCCACGGACCCGAGCGGCCCCAGGTGTGGGTGCTTTCCTCGGAGGTGTCGTCGCCCGGCTGCGCGAACCAGTTGGCGCGCTCCCAGCCGTTGTAGGCCCCCATGACGCCGCCCAGTTCCTTGACCTTGGCATGCACGGGCGACAGCTTCTTGTCGCGCGCGGCGGGCCATTCGTGATGGGGGAAGTGCATGGCGTATTCGTTGCCGTAGACCTCCATGCCCTTCTGGTTGCAGTAGTCCTGATCGGTGTAATCGGTGTAGCGTCGCGGATCGACGGCCCACATGTCCCATTCGGTGGCACCATCCACGATCCATTCGGCCAGCACTTTGCCTGCACCGCCGCCTTGGGCGATGCCGAAGGTGAAGGTATGCGCCTCGAAGGCGTTCTTGACGCCGGGCATCGGCCCGATCAGCGGCAGGCCGTCGGGCGCATAGGGGATCGGCCCGTTGATCACGCGGCCCACGCCCGAGGTCGCCATCAGCGGCACCCGCTCCATTGCGTCAGTGACGATGTCCTCGATCCGGTCCAGATCGTCGTTCCACAGCTGGAAGCTGAAATCCTCAGGCATCGGGTCGTCCTCGGTCATCCAGTGGCCCTTGCAATTGGGCTCGTATGGGCCAAGGTTGAAGCCGTGCTTTTCCTGTCGCAGGTAGTAGGAGATATCCACGTCGCGCAGCAGCGGCAGCTTGCCACCGTTTTCCTTGGACCAGGCTTCGACCTCGGGGATCTCGTCGGTCAGCAGGTACTGGTGGCTCATGACCATCGCGGGCACGGTGCGGCCGCCAAAGGGTTTGAACCATTCGCCCACGCGCTGCGCGTAGTAGCCGGCCGCGTTGACGACATAGTCGCAGTCGATGTCGCCTTTTTCGGTGTGGACGGTCCAGGTGCCGTCGTCATGCTGGGTCACGCCGGTGGCCGGGCAGAACCGGATGATCTTCTGCCCCATGTCGCGTGCGCCCTTGGCCAGCGCCTGGGTCAGCTGCGCAGGGTCGATGTCCCCATCGGTCGGGTCATACAGAACGCCCTCAAGATCGTGAGTTTCCAGGAACGGATAGCGTTCCTTGGCCTGCTCCGGCGTCCACATTTCCATCGGGATTCCCTGGTAGCGGCCCATCGACATGGCCCGCTGGAACTCCTGCATCCGCTCTTTGCTGTGCGCCAGACGGATCGAGCCGGACACGTGGTAGTTCATCGGGTAGTCGACCTCTTCGCCAAGACGTGAATACAGCTCGGTCGAATAGCGCTGCATGTTCATGATCGCCCACGAGGTCGAGAAGGTCGGCACGTTGCCTGCCGCGTGCCAGGTTGAACCTGCGGTCAGCTCGTTCTTTTCCAGCAGAACGCAGTCGGTCCAGCCCTTTTTGGCCAAATGGTACAGCGAGGACGCCCCTACGACGCCGCCACCGATGATGACCACGCGGGCCTTGGTCGGAAAATCGCTCATGTTTCTAGATCCCTGTCATTGTGCCCTTTGGGGCAGTTCATCCGTGATGTCGTAGTAGTCGCCCTTGTCCGCCACGAAGATGTGGCGAGCCAGTTTCAACTGAGTGGGCTGGTCCAGTGCGCCCATCGAAACCGAAATCGTGTCTTCGTCCTTGTGCTGCCAGAACAGAAAGCTTCCGCATGCCTTGCAGAAACCACGCCGGGCCGTGTCCGAAGCCTGAAACCATCCCAGAGTATCGCTGCTGTTCAGGGTCAGGTTGTCCTGGTGGGTCGCGGTCGAGGCCCAATAATGCCCTGACTGCCGCCGGCATTGCCCGCAGTGGCAGGCCGAGGGCGGTGACAGCTCTCCGTTGATCGTGAAGGCAACCGAACCGCAAAGGCACGATCCTGTATGCATGGCTCTATCCCCTTCCTGCAGGTGCCGCGCTGGTTCCCAGCAGGACGCCATAGATGATGAAACAGGTGGCCATGATGCGGCGCACCCAGACGTTGAACACGGCGCCCAGCGCCGCCTTGCCCATAAGCGCGCCCAACAGTGTGAACCCGGTGTAGCTGAGCGTCGTGATGATCAGCGCCGTCGGCACGATGATCGCCATTTGCTGCCAGATCGGCACATCAGGCTGCACGAACTGGGAAAAAGCGGCCAGGTAACCTGCGACGCTCTTTGGATTGATCGTGGCGACAGCCAAGGCATGGAGGTACACATGGCGGGCCGGGCGCTGGCTGGCCGGTGCGGGACGCGTGGCGTTCACCCACCCCCGGAGTCCCATCCAGATCAGGAACCCCGCCCCGATCAGTTTGGCCACGAAAAACCCGGTTGGCGAGGCCGCGATCAGGGCCGTCACCCCCAGAGCCGACAGGATCAGAAAGGCGCTGGCCTGGGTCAGGATCGCCAGGACCCCAAGCATCGCCTTGGGAAATGGCAGGCTCATCCCGTTCGAGATGCAATTCACCGCATTCGGACCCGGCGTGGTCACGAACACCACCCAGAACAGCGCGAATATGGTCCAGGCCTCAAAGCTCATCAGTACACCGGCGGTGCGATCACCCAGACGGCCACGGCGGGTTCGTCGTAAGGGTTTGCCCATTGGTAGGGTTCGTGCTTGATCCGAAAGCTGTCCCCGACGCCGACGGTGAAATTTCGGCCTCCGATCGTCAGGTCGAGACGGCCCGAGATCATGTATCCAACCTCTTGCGTCGGACGGTTGGCCGGGGTCTGCATCCGGGAATGGGGCTCAAAGGTGGAATGCACCATCTCGAAATCATCTGTCAGGTCAGGTGACAGCAATTCCTCGATCAGCCCTTCCTCGCCCGACCCCATCGGCCGGCGCGAACCGGCGCGCACCACATAGCCCTGTTCCTCGGCCAGAACGCCGGTGTGGGCGAACAGCATCGACATCGGCACGCCCAGGCATTCCGCGATCAGGCGCAGATCCGAGATCGACGGAGCAGACAAATCGCGCTCGACCTGGCTGAGCCAGCCCACCGACCGGTCCAACCGCGAAGCGATATCGGTCAGCGTCAGCCCGCGCGCCTTGCGCAGCGCGCGAATGTCCGCCCCCAGCGTCGCAGCGATATGGGCCTGATCGTTCATGCTCCCCCTCGATTCATGAAATTTACGTCACATTTTTCACGATGTCCCGAATCGGTGAAAATTCCAAGATATTTTTCACTACCGATCCTGATCCTTCCGCGCTATGGCTGCGGAATGTGGATCGTCATTCTGTATTTCTGGGCCATCAACGCTTTGACTTTGCTGGTGTTCGGCTGGGACAAGCTGCGGGCGATCCGACGCAGACGGCGTGTCCCGGAGAAGTGGCTTTTGCGACTGGCGCTGTTGGGCGGCAGCCCCGCAGCTTTGTTGGGTCGCTGGATATTCGGGCACAAGACCCGAAAAAAGCGGCTGACGACTCTGCTGTATGCCATTACGGCTCTGCAGGCGGGCGCGATCTACCTGTTCCTCACCTACAGTTCTGTTTGAAACTGGCATTTGGCAGTGCGATCGGGCAATGGTTGCACATGATTGACAGAACTTCGTCCCAGGCGCTGGCCATCGGGTCAGTGGCGGTGTCCCTGCTGGTGCTGCTGCTCAAGGTCCTGGCATGGCATTTGACCGGGTCGGTCGCTCTGTATTCCGACGCAATGGAGTCGTTGGTCAACGTGGTTGGCGCGCTGCTGGCGTGGTTTGCCATTCGGATGGCGGAACGTCCTGCCGACAGCAATCATCCTTTCGGACATCACAAGGCCGAGAACTTCTCGGCCATCGCCGAGGGGACCCTGATCGTTCTCGCCGCAATCCTGATCATTCAGGAAGCCTGGGGCGCCTTGTTCGCGCCTCACCTCGACCAGCTGGGGCCGATCGGGCTGGCCGTGAACGCAGCGGCCATGGTTCTGAACCTGGTCTGGGCCCGCGTGCTGATCTCGGCGGGTCAGAAACGGCGCTCGCCAGCCATGACGGCCAATGGGCGTCACCTGATGACCGACGTCTGGACCTCGGCCGGGGTCTTGCTGGGACTGATCCTCGTATTGCTGACAGGCTGGGCCGTTCTTGACCCGCTGCTGGCCAGTCTGGTGGCCGCGAATATTCTGCGCGAAGGTTGGAAGGTCATTTTCCATTCGGCAGGAGATCTGATGGATTCAGCGGCCCACACCGAGGACACCGACATCATCGAGGCCGCCGTTCGGAACTCGTCTCAGGGCGCCTTGCAGATTCACGATCTTCGCACCCGTCGGGCCGGCAAAGCCGTGTTCATCGAATTTCATCTGGTCGTCGATCGCAACATGACAGTCGGTGACGCCCACGACATCTGTGACGCGATCGAAGATGCAATCGCCGAAAAGCTGCCCGAGGCCCGGACCATCATTCACGTGGAGCCGGACTCTCAGCTCAAAGCCTCGGGGATCGAACCGGAATAAAGGTTCTACAGACGCCCGAAAACCTGCGCGAGGATACGCGACAGCCCATCGGCATCGGCCTGCTCGAACGCATCGGGCTGATCGCTGTCGATATCAAAGACCCCGATGACCTGCCCCGCAGAGTCCCGCACCGGCAGAACCAGTTCGGACCGGGTCGACGAGGCGCAGGCAATGTGCCCCTCAAACGCATCCACATCCGGGACCAGCTGAACCTCTCCGGTGCGCGCCGCCGCCCCGCAGACCCCGCGCGAGAACGGAATGACCAAACACCCGTGCCCGCCTTGATAGGGTCCGATCTTCAACAACTCCGGCTCGGTCACACGGTAAAACCCTGTCCAGTCAAAGCGGTCGTCGCTGTGATGCACCTCGCAGGCGACGGTGGCCATCAGAGCGACCTGATCAGTTTCACCTTCCGTCAGGGCTTCGATGGTTTTGGACAAGAGCGCGTAGTCAGCTTTCATGGGGTCATTTCCAATGTGCAACCGGGCCGCAACCTCTGCGGCCCGGTTCAGCTAATGGCAAAAAGCCAAAGCGTCAAACCCGCTCGATCGCGATTGCGGTGCCTTCGCCGCCTCCAATGCAGATCGCGGCCACTCCGCGCTTCAGGCCACGCTTCTCGAGTGCATTTAGAAGCGTCACCATGATGCGTGCACCTGAGGCACCGATCGGATGACCAAGGGCGCAGGCGCCACCGTTGACGTTGACCTTGTCGCGCGGCAGGCCCATTTCGTGCATGAAGGCCATCGGAACAACGGCAAACGCCTCGTTCACTTCCCACAGGTCCACGTCGTCCTTGCTCCAACCGATCTGTTCCAGCAGCTTCTGCGCGGCCGGGACCGGAGCCGTCGTGAAAAGGTCGGGCGCCTGGGCGTGGCTCGCGTGGCCCAGGATGCGGGCACGTACATTCAGGCCGCGCGCCTCGGCCGTGTCAGCCGCAGCAAGAACCAGCGCCGCTGCGCCATCCGAGATTGACGAGGAATTGGCCGCCGTCACCGTGCCATCCTTGCGGAATGCCGGCTTCAGCGTCGGTATCTTTTCCGGCCGCGCCGATTTGGGCTGCTCATCCGAATCCTGAATGATTTCACCTTTGCGGCTTCGGACCGTGACGGCTGCGATCTCGTCCGAGAAGGCCCCGCTGGCCTGCGCTTCGAGCGCGTTCGACAGCGATTTCAACGCGTATTCGTCTTGCGCCTCTCGGGTGAATTGATAAGCCTCGGCGCAGTCTTCGGCAAAAGTGCCCATCAGGCGGCCCTTGTCATAGGCATCTTCCAACCCGTCCAGGAACATGTGATCCACCACCTGGCCGTGACCGATACGAGCCCCGCCGCGCATCTTGGGCAGCAAGTAGGGCGCATTCGTCATGCTTTCCATCCCACCCGCAACCATCGAGTCTGCATGGCCAAGCGCGATCTGATCGAACGCCATCATCGCCGCCTTCATGCCCGACCCGCACATCTTGTTCAGCGTGGTCGCAGGCACCTCTTCACCCAGACCTGCCGCGAACCCTGCCTGCCGCGCCGGAGCCTGCCCCTGACCGGCGGGCAGAACGCAGCCCATCAAAACCTCGTCGACCGTCTGCGTTTTGGCGTTTTCAAGCGCCGCACGAATGGCGACGCCACCCAGTTCCGCCGCAGGCACGCCGTCGAACATTCCTTGAAACCCGCCCATCGGCGTCCGGGCCGCACCAGCGATCACAACCTCTTTCATGTGACGACTCCTCCTTTTGTCGAGTGCTTGGATACCGAATGGTAAGAAATGCCGTCTAGCGTATTTCTACGATCGATCGACGGAATCCGAGGGAAGTCACTTGGCACTGAGCAGCAAAACGACAGGCGAGACGCAGATCATCACAGTCGACGCCGCCCGCATCGACGCCGCCATGGCGATACAGTTCAAGGAAGACATGCGGACCCAAACCGCAGATGGTGCCGGTCGGATCATCCTGGATCTGTCTGCGGTCGAGTTCATAGACTCCAGTGGATTGGGCGCGATCGTGGCGTCCATGAAGCAACTTGGAAATGGGCGCAGGCTGGAACTGGCAGGATTGCAGCCTGTCGTGGCCAAGGTTTTTCGGCTGACGCGGATGGATACGGTTTTCAAACTGCATCCCAACTTGGATGACGCGCTGGCCTCCGAGTTGGAGTGAAGCGTCAGGGGGCAAATGGCGTGACAGTCAACTGCGAAGACGGCCGACTCGAAGTGGCGTTCCCTGCCGTCGAAGCCGAGGCCAGCCGCGCCATCGCTTCGTTGCACGCGGGGCTGTCGAATCTCGGTTTGCCGGGGCAAAAGACTGCCGACATCAAGATCGTGTTGGCCGAGGCGATCAACAATGTTGTCGAACACGCCTATGCTGAGCGCGCGCCCGGAATGGTTCGGGTTTCCGTGCTGGACTCCAAAGATTACCTGGAGGTCCAGATCACTGACACCGGGCACCCCTTGCCCGGCCTGAAGATGCCTGATGGTATTCCCGCCAGTGTGGAAACCGATACTTCAAACCTGCCCGAAGGTGGATTCGGTTGGTTCCTGATCCGCACATTGGCCGACGAGGTGCGGTATGACCGCAGAAACGGCCAAAACCTGCTATTCTTGCGGTTTGAGCGCACAAAAAAAGCGGATCGGCCACAATAACGCCCAGATCGGACCATTGTCGCGCCGCAAACGACCGGCAGAAACAAGGGGTAGCTCAGATAGCTTCCCTCGGCGCCATGTGTCACAGCCCCCACCCAGTGAACGGCGCCGAGGACCTTCTCCTTGAAATGACTGGACATCAGCCAACGGCACCCTAGTGTCGACGCGTTCAGGAGGAGACCCATTCCATGCGCGATTTTCACGCCCCCGGCCGTTCCGAGGTTTTATCGACCGAAGGGATGTGCGCAACCTCGCATCCGCTGGCTGCAAAGGTGGCGCTGGATATTCTGGGCCGCGGCGGAAACGCAATGGACGCCGCCATTGCCGCGGGCGTACTTCTGGGCATCTGCGAACCGCAGATGACAGGTCTGGGTGGCGACTGTTTCGTTCTTTACAATCGCGCTGGCGAAACGAAGGTGCGCGCGCTGAACGGATCCGGGCGGGCGCCCGCTGGCGCCTCGGCCGAAGATCTGCGGGCCCGTGGGTTGGCTGCGGTGCCACTTGACGGCCCCGAAGCGGTGACGATCCCCGGGGCTGTTGACGCATTCTGCCACCTGTCAGAGGCCGAGGGTCGATTGGGGATCGAGGCCCTTCTTCAACCTGCAATTCACTATGCCGAAACGGGCGTTCCGGTTGCACCTCGCGTCGCGCATGACTGGTCGATCGGGGCCGAAACGCTGCAGGGCGCAGCCCGGGATCACTATCTGATCGACGGCCGCGCCCCAACGACAGGTCAGGTGTTTCGCGCTCCGGGTCAGGCAGAAGTCCTGCGTCGCGTGGCCCGAAGGGGGCGTGACGCCTTTTACGAGGGCGAAATCGCCGATGACATGCTGGCCGCGTTGAATTCCCGAGGCGGTGTTCATTCGGCCACGGACTTTCACGACACAAAGTTCATCGAAGCCTCACCGGTCGGAGGTGACTACCGCAACGCTGAACTGCTGGAACATCCGCCGAACGGACAAGGCGCGACTGCGATCCTGCTTCTCAACATCCTCAAGCATTTCGACATTGCAGGCATGGACCCGTGGGGCGCCGAACGGGCGCATATCGAAGCCGAGGCGACCAAGCTGGCCTACGATGCACGCAACCGGTTCATCGCCGACCCGGATCAGTCGTCGCGCATGGAACATTTTCTGGCGCCGGAAACGGCGGCAAAGCTGGCCGAGCTGATTGATCCCCGGCGCGCCATGACCGCCGCCGCCCCGCTGACCGAAGCGGTGCACAAGGACACGGTTTATGTCACGGTCGTCGACCGGGATCGTATGGCTGTTTCTCTGATCTACTCCATCTTCCACAGCTTCGGATCGGGCATCGCCTCGGAAAAGTTTGGCATTCTCCTGCAGAACCGCGGATGTGGTTTCAACCTTGAACCGGGACATCCGAACGAACTGGGCGGCGGCAAGCGCCCGATGCACACAATCATTCCCGCGATACTGAAGCAAAACGGGCAGATAGCTATGCCGTTCGGCGTGATGGGCGGGGCCTATCAGCCGACAGGCCACGCGCGCCTGGTTTCCAACCTTCTGGATTTCGACTTGGGGCTGCAGCACGCCGTCGACGCACCCCGCGTTTTTGCCGACGGTTCGATCTTGAAGATCGAACCCAGTTACGATCGCAGGATCGCGCAACAATTGTCGGAAATGGGGCACAATGTCGTCGAAACGGAAACGCCTCTGGGCGGCGCCCAGGCGATCCGAATCCGTCAAAGCGGAGTATTGGAGGGCGCCAGCGACCCCCGAAAGGACGGTTGCGCTTTGGGTTACTGACGCCGCAACGGCGTCAACACCGTATCAGTTCAGTTGGAAGTGCAGCGGATAGCTGCCGTCCTGAAACGGCCCGAACATGTTGGGAATATCAGGATGATCAACAGGTTCGCCAGACTGGTCGGCAATCAGATTTTGCTCTGATACATAAGCCACATAGAAGGATTGATCGTTCTCGGCCAGCAAATGGTAGAACGGCTGATCCTTGATCGGGCGGCTGTCTTCGGGAATTGCCTCGTACCATTCCTCGGTGTTCGCAAATTCCGGATCCACGTCAAAAATCACCCCTCGGAAGGGATGTTTCTTGTGACGAACCACCTGGCCTAGGCGGTACTTTGCATGTGTCTTCAGCATTGTTTCAGCCCCCAAGGCACTTACTAAACCTTTCCGCCGGCAATTGCCAATCATTGATCTGAAATTCGCGGAAACAGTCTGTGAACCTATGCCTGACAGTCGTCGGCCTGCTGCAGGGTTTCTTATACGATTGTGATTTCCTCGGCCTGCAATCTGCGCTAGAATAAAGAAAAAAGGCACGAGGCACATGAGCAGAAAACTTCTCGTACTCTTCGGGGTGCTGTTTTTGGCATCCTGTGGGGGCGGCGCACAGCGTCCGCCCAGCAACCTCAATGACGCTTGCGCCATCGCACGCGAGCGGCCGGACATGATCAAGGCGTTCAAGAGCACCGAACGCAAATGGGGTGTTCCGGTCCATGTCCAGATGGCAACCATCTACCAAGAAAGCCGCTATCGTCACGACGCCCGGACGCCCCACAAATATGTTCTTGGGGTTATTCCGATGGGCCGTCAGAGCAGCGCCTATGGCTTCAGCCAGGCCCTGGACGGAACCTGGGAAGAATACCAGCGCGAAACCGGGAAGCGGCGCGCCAAGCGTGACCGCATTCGTGACGCATCAGATTTCGTCGGATGGTACATGAACAAAAGCAGTCAGAAGATCGGCATCTCGACCAGCGACACGCGGAACCAGTATCTGGCGTATCACGAAGGTCGCGCGGGTTACGCACGCGGCAGCCATTACGGCAAGACCTGGTTATTGAACGTGGCCAATGACGTGGACGCACGCGCGCAGATGTACCAGGCGCAGCTGTCCAGCTGCCGCTATTGAAAGAGCCGCGGGTCAGCGATTTTCTGACCCGCGCCGCGCCTTGTTCGAAAACAGGCCGCTGTCGATTCTGACATCTTCGTTGAGGGGACCCAGCAGCACCGTGGTTTGACCCCCGGCGTTGTCGTAGATGACCCATTTCCTCAGCTCGATCGGATTAGCCGTGAACATCAGATCGATCCGCCCGGACTCGGGGTTTTTCGGGTCCTGCGCGGTGACGACCGTGGCTGTGCCATCAAATGTGTGGCCGACTACCATGTTGGCCTGCGACAGGTTCACGTTGCGCGCCAGAACCAGCGACAGCGGTGTGCGCTTCAACGGGTACTGCTCGGGCGGCTGGTTTGATTTGGGGTCGAACACCATCACCGTGCCGGCATTGGCCAACACGACCGCACTGTTGGGCGGATCGTATTCGAACCGCATCTTTCCGGGGCGCTGCAGCCACAGCTTGCCGGTACTCAGCGATCCGTCATCGTTGACTTGGGTAAACGTCGTCTGAACGGCCTTCAATCCGTTCAGATAGTTCGAGATCTGCGACAAGGGAAGCTTGTCGGCGGCCCAGGCTGCAGGGGCAGTCAAAGCAAGGGCAAGGGCAAAGGCAATCTGTTTCATGACACACAGATATGCGCTCTGCCCTTGTTATTAAATATCCTACTGTTCCGGGACGAGGATTTCGCGTTTGCCCACGTGATTTGCTGCCGAAACAACGCCTTCGTCCTCCATCTGCTCGACCAGCCGTGCAGCCTTGTTGTAGCCGATGGCAAGTTTCCGCTGGATGTACGAGGTTGAACACTTGCGATCCTTGATCACGATGGCAACCGCCTGATCGTACAGCGCATCCTCACCATTGGTGTTACCGCCGGTGTTCAGCCCCAGAACCGCGTCGATATTGTCGGCCTTGTCCTCGGACGGGCCGTCCAGCACGCTGCCGACATAGTCGGGCGGGCCATACTGCTTGAGGTGGTTCACGACCTCCTCGACCTCTTCATCCGACACGAACGGCCCGTGGCAGCGAGTGATCTTGGCGCCGCCAGCCATGTACAGCATGTCGCCCTGCCCCAGCAGCTGTTCGGCCCCCATCTCGCCCAGGATGGTCCGGCTGTCGACTTTCGACGTCACCTGGAACGAGATCCGGGTCGGGAAGTTGGCCTTGATCGTGCCGGTGATGACGTCCACCGAGGGCCGCTGCGTGGCCATGATCAGGT
Organism: Ruegeria arenilitoris; assembly: GCF_013032855.1. GTDB lineage: Bacteria > Pseudomonadota > Alphaproteobacteria > Rhodobacterales > Rhodobacteraceae > Ruegeria > Ruegeria arenilitoris. The sequence continues at coordinate 534,344 of NZ_WQDA01000001.1, read as the reverse complement.
GGATGCCCGAGGCCCGCGCCATCTGGGCCAGACGCTGGATACAGGCCTCGATCTCCTTACCGGCCACCATCATCAGGTCGGCCATCTCATCGACGATGACGACGATATAGGGCATGGCCTTGGGTTCGAACTCTTCCGTCTCGAAAACGGGTTCTCCGGTTTCGTCGTCGAACCCGGTCTGGACCGTGCGGCTGAACATCTCGCCCTTGGACAACGCGTCCTTCACCCGGCCGTTGTAGCCGGCGATGTTGCGCACGCCCATCTTGGACATCTTGCGATAGCGGTCCTCCATCTCGCCCACGACCCATTTCAGGGCAACCACCGCCTTTTTTGGGTCGGTCACGACCGGCGACAGCAGGTGCGGGATGCCGTCATAGACGGAAAGTTCCAGCATCTTGGGGTCGATCATGATCAGGCGGCATTCGTCCGGTGTCAGCTTGTAGAGCAGCGACAGGATCATCGTGTTGATCGCCACCGACTTGCCCGAACCGGTCGTCCCGGCGATCAGCAGGTGAGGCATCTTGGCCAGGTTGGCCACGACCGAGTCTCCGCCGATATCCTTGCCCAGCGCCAGCGGCAGCGCATGGGTGCCGTCGCCGAAATCGCGGCTTGCCAGGATTTCGCGCAGGACCACCATCTCGCGGTTCTCGTTGGGCAATTCGATGCCGATGACCGAGCGTCCGGGCAGGGTCGAGACACGCGCCGACAGCGCCGACATAGACCGGGCGATATCATCGGCCAGCCCGATCACGCGGCTGGCTTTCAGGCCCGGTGCGGGTTCCAACTCGTACATCGTGACGACAGGGCCGGGGCGGACACTGACGATCTCGCCTTTGACCCCATAATCATCCAGCACGTTCTCCAGCATCCGCGCGTTTTCCTCCAGCGCTTCGTCACTGAGGTGATGACGCTGAATGCCCGACGGGTTCGTCAACAGGCTGAGCGGCGGCAGTTCGAAATCCGTGTGCCGCTCTTCGAAAGACAGGCTGGGCTGCGCTTCGGCCTGAGCCCGTCGCGACGGCAGGACGTTGCGCCGGACTGGCTGCGCGACAACCGGCTTGCGCGGTTCGGCAACCGGGATCTTCATGGCCGGGCGCGCCTCGGCGATTGGGTCCTCTGAATCCTCGAACACCTGATCGTCGTCGATATCCTCAGGCGCATAGGCCGAAAGCGGGTCTTCCGCGAACGTCTCCATATCCGCAGAAGGCTGCGCCGGGTGCCCTGTCAACGGCGGCTCGGGCGGAAGCCCGGCAGCAGTCAGCGGAGGTTCGGGCGGAAGGTTGCCCGCACGCGGCGCATTCAGGATCAGCGGGTCGGGACCACGGCCGCGCCCCTTGGTCAGCGGGCGGTTCGGATCGGGCTCGGGCGCGATTTCACCGGTGGCGACCTTGCGGTTCTGTATCACCGCGGAGATCTTCGAACGGATCCGGTCCTCGCCCGGCATCTCGTCATATCCGGTAACGGGTTCCGGATCGACCAGTTCGGGTTCGGGCATCGGCTCGGGGCGGCGGATCAGGCCAGGCATGCGCGCAAGCAGGCCCGTTTTTACGGGCTCGGGGGCTGCGATCTCGGGCTCTTCAAAGACCGGATCGGCATAGGCCAGTTCATCCTCGAATTCGGCACCGGCGGCCTGGGTTGCCTTGCGTTCCTGCCACTTTTCCCGGCGCGCCTGCGCCGCACGGGCCGTGGCCGAAGCCCCCTGCCCCAGCGCGGTCATCAGCATGTCATAGGCCATCACCAGACCCAGCAGGAAAGCCCGGAACCCGCGCCGGACGTCCGATTTGGTGAAACCCAGCACAAAGACGCCCAATGCCAGCATGCCGGCCGCCATGGCCAGCGACATCAGCTTGACCATGAAATGCGACGAGATCGGCAACAGCGTCAGCAGCGCACCCATCACCGTGTCGCCGAACAGACCGCCCAGACCAAAGCTGTGCGTCGCGCGCCATTCGGCGCCGGGCACCAGGGTTGCGGCATAGACCGAGAGGACGGCGATCCAGATCGGCGCGAAAATCAGGCGGGCCACGGCGCGATCCTCGCCGAAATGGCCGGCAAAGCGCGCGCCCCAGCCGACCAGCACCAGCGCGATGCCAAGGCTGCCCCAGCCCACGATCATGAACAACGGCGCGGCGATCGAAGCGCCGAACCGCCCCAGCCAGTTCTGCACCGGCGCGTCGGTCGAGACCATCCAGTTGGGATCATCCGGCGTGTAGGACCAGATCATCGCCGCGGCGGCCAGGCCGGCCAGAATCAGGGCGATCCCGATCAGTTCCTTGCTGCGCCGCTCGATCGCGGCCTGGGTGGTGCTGTCCAACAATGGGTCGCGGTTGCGCGCGTTGTAAGATGCCATGTGCCCTCGTACCTCACGAATAGATGCAGTCGCGGAGCGTGATCAGCCCGCGCTGCATCTCTGTTTTTGGGGCCACCATCGCGACCCTGATAAAGCCTTTGCCCGGGTTCTGCCCCGGATCCCCTTGTGAAAGATATGCCCCCGGCAGGACCCGAACCCCGGTTTCCCGCCACAGCTTCAATGCGGCCTGCTCGCCATCTTCGACGGGCAGCCAAAGAAAGAACCCCGCCTCGGGCGGCATATAGCCCTGAACGCCCGCAAACACCTGATCGGCGATGGCGTATTTTTCCTGATACAGCGCGCGGTTTTCCTGAACATGCGCCTCATCGGCCCAGACCCTGGCCGCGGCGGCCTGCAACGGCAGCGGCAAGGGCGCCCCGGCATAGGCGCGCAACTGCTTGACCCGCTTGATGCTTTCCGGCCCGCCCGCGATCAGCCCCGACCGCAGCCCCGCCAGGTTCGAGCGTTTCGACAGCGAGTTGAACAGCGTGATCCGCTCTGGGTCGGCGCCCAGCTCCTGCGCGACGGTCAGGATGCCGGTGGGCGGCGTGTCGCGGTAGATCTCGGAATAGCACTCGTCGGCGAAGATGCGGAAATCGTACCGCTCGGCCAGCCGGATCAGCTCGGCCCAGTAGTCGCGCGAGGCGACGGCACCCTGCGGGTTCGCAGGCGAACAGATATAGGCGACGGCGGTGCGGTTCAGCACATCCTCTGGCAGGCCGGCATAGTCCGGTAGATGCCCGGTGGCCGCGGTGGCCGGCACAAAATACGGCTGCGCCCCGACCGAGATCGAGGCCACCATGTAGACCTGATAGAACGGGTTGGGGCACAAAACGACCGGCTGCTGGCCGTTCTTCTGCTCGGGGCAGAGCGCCATGGCGGCGTTGTACAACCCCTCGCGCGTGCCGTTCAGCGCCATGATGTTGGTCTCGGGGTCCATCCGCACGCCATAGCGACGGTCGATCCAGTCGGCGATGGCCCCGCGCAGCGCGTCGGACCCCTCGTTCGGCGGGTACTTCTGAAATCCGGCGGCGTTTTCCACGATGACATCGGTCACCCAGGGCGGAAAGTCATGCTTGGGCTCGCCAATCGTCATATGCACGACATCGCCGCCCGGCGCGTGATGGTCGAGCAGGGCGCGTAGACGCGGAAAAGCATAGGCCGGTAGGTTCGAAAACCGCTCGGGGAAATTCATGACTGCTGCCTCGATACCGGGATCATTGGCGCCCCGGTTTTCCAGTAGATTACAGGCCGAACCCCCGCGCGTCCAGACAAAGAGGTTCCGAATCAGGGGATTGTGGCATTCAGGCCAGAACCGCCTCGGCCGCCGCACCCAGCCGCAAAAGCGCCTCCTCCGAGCCCGGATAGCCCAACATCATCAGTCCGCAGGACGGTGTCGAAGTGGGCAGCGACAGCGCCGCCAGCCCCATCAGGTTGCCGATCCGGGTGTTGCGCAGAGCCAGAAGGTTCTCGGTGACGTAGTAGTCATGGTCATTCATCAGCCGGTCCAGATCCGGCGGCAGGATCGGCGCGGTGGGGGCCAGAACCGCGTCGAAGCCGGCGGTGGCCGCGTCCCAGACCGATCGGCAGGCTTTCAGGCGCGACCACGCGGCCACGTAATCCGGGCCGGAATGCCCCTTGCCCGCGCGGAACCGTTCAAGGATTTCGGGATACATCGCCTCGGGGTTGGCCTCGATAACGTCACGCCACAGGCCATAGGCTTCGGTGGTGTAAAGGACACCGGACAGGCCCATCGCCTCGGTCAGTTCCGGCACCTCCAGCGGCACGATCTCGGCCCCTGCATCACGCAGGCGGTCCAGCGCCTCGGCATAGGCCTGGCGTGGCGCGTCGCGCAGATCGTCCTGCGCGATGGTCTGCAGATCGGCAAACCGCCGCCCCTTCAGGCTGGCGCCCCGCAGATCGGCCGGCGTTCCGCCTTCCAGCAGCGCCAGCATCTGCGCCGCATCCTCGACCGACCGCGCCAGCGGGCCGACCGTGTCGAACCGCAGGCACAGGGGCACCACGCCCTCGAGGCTCAACCGCCCCGACGTGGTTTTCAGCCCCACCAAGTCGTTCCACGCGGCCGGAATGCGCACCGATCCGCCCGTATCCGAGCCGATTCCGCAGGCCGCCAGACCAAAGGCCACCGACGCCGCCGCACCCGAGGACGACCCGCCCGGAACCGCCTTTTTGTCATTCACGCAGGGCGGCGTCGCGGTGACGGGGTTCAGGCCAAGGCCCGAGAAGGCCAGCTCGCTCATATGCGTCTTGCCCAGACAGACCGCGCCCATGGCCGTCGCGTTGCGCAGAACGGTTGCGTCATGGTCGGGAACTCGGCCGCGCAGCAGGGCCGATCCGGCCTCGGTTCCGATCCCGGCGGTGTCGAACAGATCCTTCCAGCTGATCGGCACCCCATCCAGCAGGGACCGGCGCAGCCCTTGGGCCACCCGTTCCTTGGCCGCGCGGGCTTCGGCGCGGGCGCGGTCATGCGTGACGCGGGCATAGATGCGATCGCGGTGCGGATGGGCGTCGATGGCCGCCAGATAGACCTCGGTCAGTTCCTCGGGATCGATCTGCCCCATGCCGATCCCCCGGCCCAGGTCACATGCCGTCATGGTCAGCCAGTCCTGCATCTTTGCCCCCTTGTCGGAAAAATTCGTGTTTCGGCGACGGTAGCGACAGGACTGCACATGGACAATCCCGAAAGGGCGCGCATATTGCACCGCATGACACAGGTTTCCGATATCTTGATCGTGGGCGGCGGGCTGAACGGCCCTGCCCTGGCGCTGGCGCTGGCGCAGACCGGGCACAGCGTCACCGTGATCGACGCGCTGGCCGAGAAGGTGCGCAAGAACGCGGCGTTCGACGGGCGTGCCTATGCGCTGGCGCTGGCCTCGCAACGGTTGCTGGCCGCGATCGGCATTTGGGAGCGGGTCGCGGACCACGCCCAGCCGATGTTGGAGATCAAGGTCACCGATGGCCATGCGGGCGCAGGCCCGTCGCCGTTTTTCATGCATTTCGACCATGCCGAGATCGAGGAAGGCCCGATGGGCTATATGGTCGAGGACCGTCACCTGCGGCGCGCATTTCTTGCGGCGATGGCGGCGGACCCGGCGATCACCCGGGTCGATGGCAAAACCGTGGTTGCGCAGGAAACCGGGCCTGGTGGCGTGACCGTGACGCTGGATGACGGATCGGCGCTGTCCGGTCGGCTTCTGGTGGGGTGCGACGGCCGTCGCAGCGGCACCGCCGCCCGGGCCGGGATCAAGCGGACCGGATGGGACTACGGCCAGACCGCGCTGGTCTGCGCCATCGAACACGACCTGCCCCATCACGGCATCGCACATCAGTTCTTCATGCCACCCGGCCCGCTGGCGATCCTGCCGCTGACCGGCAATCGCAGCTCGATCGTCTGGAGCGAACGCTCTGACACCGCGCAGCGCATCAACGCGCTGGACGAGGCCGAGTACCTTCAAGTTCTGCGGCCCAGGTTCGGCGATTTTCTGGGTAACATCCGCCTGCAGGGCGACCGGTTCACCTATCCGCTGAACCTGACCATCGCCAATTCCTTCATCGCCGACCGGCTGGCGCTGGTGGGTGATGCGGCCCATGGCATGCACCCGATCGCCGGTCAGGGGCTGAACGCCGGGCTGCGCGACGTCGGCGCGCTGGCCGAGGTGCTGACGCTGGCCGGGCGACGCGGAGAGGACATCGGCTCGGCGCTGGTTCTGGAGCGCTATCAGGAGTGGCGCCGCTTTGACACGGCGGCTCTGGCAATGGCGACGGATGTGTTCAACAAGCTGTTCTCGAACGACAATCCGATCTTGCGGCTGGGGCGCGACATCGGAATGGGCATCGTGGGCTCTCTGCCCGGTCTGCGCCGCGGCTTCGTGCGAGAGGCCGCCGGTTTGACAGGCGACCTGCCCAGGCTGCTGCAGGGCCGCCCGATCTAGTCGAGCTTGCGCGCCTCATCCACCAGCATCACCGGAATCCCGTTGCGGATGGGAAAGGCCAGACCAGCGGCTTTCGAGACCAGTTCCTGCCGCTCGGCGTCATATTCCAGGGTGGTGTGGGTCTGGGGGCAGATCAGCGCCTCGAGCATATGGCGGTCGAACCCCGGTTCCGTTTCAGTCATTGCAATTGTTCCTCGTTTGAACCCCCGCGCAGCGAGAATTCGATCAGTGTGACCAATGTTTCGCGCCGGGTGCGCAGGCACGGCGCCTCAAGCAGGGCCTGCTTGTCCTCAGGGTCGAAATCCAGAAGCATCGACAGGGAATTGACCAATAATTCGTCATCCGCCTCGTTCAGCGACTCCCAATCGGTCGACAGTTGGCGGGCGGAAAAGTAACGCCCCAGCAAACGCAGGAAGCCGGACCGGTCGAACGTATCGTCTATTTCCCCTTTGCCCAGATCGCGGTCGAACCCGTCCCAAGTAACGGCGCAGCGACGATACGGCGTGAAACCATCCAATTCGGATTGGATGCGAAACCGGGATACACCGGACAACGTGATCAGATAGCGCCCGTCTTCGGTCTCGGAAAACTGCGTGACACGTCCGGCGCATCCGATCCGATGCAACTTGGTGTCGTCGTTCTGGCAAGGGTTCGGCTGGACCATGCCGATCAACCGCTCTTTGGTTTTCAAGGCGTCATCCAGCATTTGCAGGTAGCGTGGCTCGAAAATATGCAGCGGCAGGCGTGACCGGGGCAGCAACAGCGCCCCGGGCAGAGGAAACACGGACACCGTGTCCGGCAGATCGGCGGGATGCATCATGTTTCCGATTCTAGCTCTGATGCGCGGTTAGGCAAATATCATCGAGCTGAGTCTGCGGCGACCGTTCAAAACGATCGGGTCATTGGCCTTGAGCGCATCGAATATGGTGAACAACTGCGCCTTGGCTGCGCCATCATTCCATTCCCGATCGCGGCGGAACAGCTCCAGAAGCTGGTCAACCGCCTCGGCGGCCTTGCCGTTGGCATAGAGCGCCTGCGCCAGGTCAAACCGGGCCTGATGGTTGTCGGGGTCAGCTTCGACCGCTGCCGTCAACTCGGCCACCGGCCCGGCATTTGCGGCCTGCTTGGCAAGTTCCAGCTGCGCGTGGGCAGCTTCCAACTCTGCCGTCGTTGAAATCTCGGCCGGAGCGCCGTTCAGGATCGCCTCGGCCTGATCAAGGTCACCCATCGCGATTTGCGCCCGCACCAGGCCGCCATAGGCCGCGGCATGTTTGGGGTCTTCGCCAAGAATGGCGGCAAAGGTCTGGGCCGCATCCACTGCCGCGCCATCATTCAGCATCTCTTCGGCGGCCTCCACGGCCTCGTCCAGCTGGCCGCCCGGGCTCTGGCCCCCGGCAGCCTCGATCACACGGTCGATAAAGGCCTTGATCTCCGATCCTGGCAAAGCGCCTTGGAATCCGTCAACCGGCTGCCCCTTGAAGAAGGCGTAGACGGTCGGAATCGACTGGATACGCAATTGCGAGGCGATCATCTGCGCCTCGTCCACGTTGATTTTCACCATCTTGACCGCGCCCTTGGCCGCGGTCACGGCCTCTTCCAAGGCCGGACCCAAGGTCTTGCAGGGACCGCACCAGGGCGCCCAGAAGTCGACGATAATGGGCAATTCCTGCGATGCCTCGACGACATCGGCCATGAAAGTGGCCTCGGTTCCGTCTTTGATCAGATCGGTGGCTGCGGGGCTGCCTGCGCCGTTCAGAAGTTCCATGGCATTCACTCTCCGGATTCAGTCTTGGGCCTTATATGCAACCAGCCGACTGGGAAACCAAGGGCCGAGTTGCGGAATCCCGCACCGATCAAAGATCGAAACTGGCAAAGACGGGCGCGTGGTCGCTGGGCTTCTCCCAGCCGCGCGCGTCGCGCAGGACGCGGCTGGAATGGCCGGCGTTCGAGATATCAGGCGTCGCCCAGACGTGATCCAGGCGCCGCCCCTTGTCAGCCGCATCCCAGTCGCGGGCGCGATAGGACCACCAGCTGTAGAGCTGTCCCTCGGGGATGTCCTGCCGGGTGATATCGACCCAGCCGCCCGCATCCTGCGTCTCGGCCAGTTGCGCGACCTCGATCGGCGTGTGCGACACGACCTTGAGCAGTTGCTTGTGCGACCACACGTCATCCTCGCGCGGGGCGATGTTCAGGTCACCGACCAGAATGGATTTCTGCGGCTTTTCAGCGTGGAACCAGTCGCGCATGTCGGTCAGGTAATCCAGCTTCTGGCCAAATTTCTCGTTCACCTCGCGATCGGGAACGTCGCCGCCTGCCGGGACGTAGAAATTGTGGATGATCACCCCGTTTTCCAGTTGCCCCGCCACATGCCGGGCATGGCCCAGCCCGGCAAAGTCCTGATCGCCCAGATCCGTGATCGGCAGGCGCGACAGGATGGCCACGCCGTTATAGCCCTTTTGACCGCGGGCAATCATGTGGGTGTAGCCAAGTTCCGCGAATCCCTCGGTCGGGATCTTGTCGACCGGCGATTTGCACTCTTGCAGGCACAGCACGTCCGGCGCTTCTTCCTGCAGCAGCTTCAGCACGATCGGCTCGCGCAGGCGAACGGAATTAATGTTCCAGGTGGCCAGAGTGAAAGGCATGATCGGGGTTCCCTTGTCGCGACTCGGGCAAACTAGCGCGGCAGGTACCGGGGTGCCATCCGAAAAAAAGCCGGGCCAAAGGCCCGGCAGTCCAACAGGGAGGTACATGTCATGACCCGGACATGCACGGGATGGGATTATCCTAAAGATGCTTGCAGAGTATCACTTTGATCCACATCAATCCACCTATGGTTACGACACCAGTCGATATCCACCAGATTCTGTGACCAAAAGGCGCGCATTGGAGGGATCGGGCTCGATTTTCTGACGCAGCCGGTAGATGTGCGTTTCCAGCGTATGTGTGGTTACACCGGCGTTGTAGCCCCAGACCTCGTGCAGCAGCACATCGCGCGCCACCACGCCGTCGGTCGAGCGATACAGGAACTTGAGAATGTTGGTTTCCTTCTCCGTCAGCCGAATCTTGCGGTCGTCCTCGGTGATCAACATCTTCATCGCGGGTTTGAAAGTATAGGGCCCCAGGACAAAAACGGCATCTTCAGACTGTTCGTGCTGGCGCAGCTGCGCACGGATCCGGGCCAGAAGCACCGGGAACTTGAACGGCTTTGAGACATAATCGTTGGCGCCCGCGTCCAAACCCAGAATCGTATCTGCGTCGCTGTCATGGCCGGTCAGCATCAGGATCGGGCTTTTGACCCCCTGCTTGCGCATCAGGCGGCACAGCTCGCGCCCATCTGTGTCGGGCAAACCCACATCCAGGATCACAAGGTCATAGATGGCTTCGCGCGCACGCTCCATCGCGGATTGGCCGTCGGAGGCTTCGAATACATCAAAGTCCTCGGTCATCACCAACTGCTCGCTCAGCGCCTCGCGCAGGTCTTCATCGTCATCGACCAGTAGGATTTTCTTGAGTTGCGCCATGTCCCGGTCCTCCTAAACCTTTTGCAACACTTGAGCGTGGAAGATGCAATCAACAAGTTTTGCTGCAATGCTCTCACGCCCTCGTGTCTGGTGGGCCGGAAATGTTTCACATTTCCTTTCGAACGGGCTAGGACGAGGGTCGAACGTTACAGGATAACATCAATGAGTCTCATTCCAGACATCACCGAGTTGCTGGCCCGGGCGCGTGCCGACCTTCGGATGGGCGTTCCGGTCGTGCTGACGGATGACGGGGATTTCAGCGTTGTCGCCGTCGCCGCAGAGACACTCAACCCGCAGCGTCTGGCGGACCTGAGGGGTCTGGGCGACACGCCTGTGGTTGCCATCACCGGACGACGGGCCGAAACGCTCAAAGCCCGCGCCTATGACGGTGATCTTGCTCGGGTCGTGATCCCGGCGGAAGCTGATCTGGGGTGGGTGCAGGCGGTTGCAGACCCGTCCGATGACCTGAATGCCCCGATGAAGGGGCCCTTGATGACTCAGCGCCAGGGCAATGCACACCTGCATCGCATCGCAATCGCACTGACCAAATCCGCCCGCCTGCTGCCCGCCGCGGTGGTGGTTGCGGTCGAAAACGGCCGGGCCTTTGCGGCGACGCACGGTCTGACCTGCATAGACCACACACGCGCCGCGCCGCATCTGGCCGATCGCAGCCCCTTGCACGAGGTGGTCGCCGCGCGCCTGCCGATGGAGGTGTCCGAGGCCGGTCGTCTGCACGTCTTCCGCCCAGAGGACGGTGGCGAGGAGCACTATGCCATCGAAATCGGCCGCCCGGATCGCTCGAAACCTGTTCTGGCACGGTTGCATTCGGCCTGTTTTACCGGTGACCTGATGGGCAGCCTGAAATGCGACTGCGGCCCGCAACTGCGCGGTGCCCTGGCCCAGATGGGGGCCGAGGGGCATGGGATTCTGCTGTATCTCAACCAGGAAGGTCGCGGGATCGGCTTGGCCAACAAAATGCGCGCCTATTTCCTGCAGGATCAGGGCTTCGACACGGTCGAAGCCAACCACCGGCTTGGGTTTGAAGATGACGAGCGCGATTTCCGCCTTGGATCGGACATCCTGAAATCGCTCGGGTTCAGTTCGGTCCGGTTGCTGACCAACAACCCCGCCAAGATCGCAATGATGGAACGGACCGGGATTGCCGTTACCGAGCGTGTGCCGCTGAAGGTCGGGGAAACCGCCCACAACCGGGCCTATCTGGCGACCAAGGCCTCAAAATCGGGCCACTTGCTGTGAGCCCTCTTGATCTGGTGGTAACGCCGACCGGAGTGCGGTTCTTCGGCCGCAGGTTTCCCTGCACCATCGGCAAAGGTGGCCTGAGCAACCACAAGCGCGAGGGCGACGGGGCCACCCCCACAGGGCACCACCACATTGTCGGGATGCTGTACCGCCCGGATCGGATTGCCCCGCCAGCCCCGTGGGCTTTGCCCATCGGGCCGGGCGATCTGTGGTCGGATGACGATAGGGATCAGGACTACAACCAACACGTTCGGGCGCCCTATCCATGCAGTCACGAACGCCTGCGTCGGGCTGACCCGCTGTACGATCTGGTGCTGATTACCGATTGGAATTGGCCCGTCGCCACACCGGGCGGCGGATCAGCGATCTTTCTGCATCAGTGGCGCAGACCGGGTTATCCTACCGAAGGCTGCGTGGCGTTACGGCGCGACCATCTACACTGGATCGCGCGGCGCGTCGCACCCGGAACCCGGATCATCATTCCTCGGGTTTGACCCGGTCACCAAAAATGGCCGACCCCACCCGGACATGAGTTGCACCCAGCGCGATCGCGGTTTCAAAATCGCTGCTCATCCCCATGGACAGGCCATCCAGCCCGTTCCTGCCCGCGATCTTGGCCAGCAAAGCAAAATGCAGCGCGGGCTCCTCGTCGACGGGCGGAATGCACATCAACCCACGCACCGGCAGGTCAAGTGATCGACATTCGGCGACAAAATCATCGGCCTCGGCGGGTATAACCCCGGCTTTCTGAGCCTCTTCGCCGGTATTTACCTGAATGAATAGATCAGGACACTGCCCCACCTCTTGCGCCAGCCGCGCAAGGGTTTTGGCCAGTTTGGGACGGTCGACCGAGTGGATCGCGTTGCACAGTTCCATCGCCTGCCGCGCCTTGTTGGTTTGCAGCGGACCAATCAGATGCAGATCAATATCGGGATAGCTTTCACGGAAGGCGGGCCACTTGCCGGCGGCCTCCTGCACCCGGTTTTCACCAAAACACCGGTGACCCTGCTTCAACACGGCCTCGACCCGGTCGTTGGGCTGCACCTTGGATACGGCAATCAGCCGGACCGAGCCCTTGGGGCGGCCGGCTGCGGCTTCGGCCTTGGCGATGCGGGCGGTGATTTCTTGCAGCGACATGGATTCCCTCTGTTTCCATTTGTCCGCAGAAAAACACCATGTCGGCGCAAAAGAAAAGGGCGGGTCCGAAGACCCGCCCTCAAACCTTGCGGTTCAGATCAACTTAGAAGTTGAACTGAGCACCGAAGTCAGCGCGCAGGCGGCCGTCGCCGTCGCCAACTTTCGACTGGCCGATACCACCGCGCAGCGATGCACCGCCGCCCAGGTCGTAGATGGCGCCAATGCCGTACTGCTGGGTGTCGTTGTCCGCCGAACCGTCGCCGTAAGCGAAGGTCAGGGTGGTTGCAGCGCCAACGTTGTAGGCTGCCGACAGACCGTATGCAGTGCCGTTCAGCGAGTCGTCTGCAACGTCATCGTCTGCGACGAAGATGGTGCCCGAGAAGTCGCCGAATTCAGCACCCAGGGTCAGAACTGCCAGGCTCTGCTTCTCAACAACGTCGCCGATGGCGCTGGTTTCACCATAAGCAACAGCTGCGGTGAAGTTGTTGAAGCTGTAGGTGAAGCTGATGTCCCAGCGGTCTGCGCTGTCTGCAACACCGTTCAGGCCGAAGGTTGCCTGGTCGTACGATGCGCCGAAGGCGAAGTCACCAACTGCGTACTGGAAGAACACAGCGTTCGAACCTGCACCGGTCGACGAGTAGCCCAGGAAGCTGTAGTCAACGCCCGAGTACTGGCCGATGAAGTTTTCCAGGCCCGGCTCGTTACCGTAGTAGTTTGCCAAGTTGTCGAACGAACCAGCAACGTTGCCGGCGTCAACACGCAGACCACCGTAGATGACCGAGAAGCGAGCGCCGTTCAGGCCGGCTGCATTTGCTTCGCCGGTGCCGGCGTTTTCGTCAGCCTGCAGACGAACACGTGCTTCAAAGCGGACGCCACCGTCGGTTTCCGCGATGCCGTCGATGTTCAGGCGGAAGCGCGAGACCAGGATGGTTTCGTCGGTCGAAACGGTCGTGGTGTTGGTGGTGGTGGTGGTAACCGTCGCACCACTGGTTGTGGTCACGGTGGTCGTGCTACCGCTGGTGGTAGTAGTGATGAGCGGCTGACCCGTGTTGAAGTTGGTCACAACGCCGGTACGGTCTTCCAGGTAACCGATACCAAAGCGGCCATAACCGCTGAACTTAACTTCGGCCGCGGCAACCGATGCGGTTGCGATCAGTGCGGTCGATGCGAAGAGAACTTTTTTCATCTTGTTTCCCTCGGTTTCAATAATTTCTACTCGACACATACCTGCTGCATATGTCTCAGCACGCAGACCGTTTCGCTCTTTTTGCCCCTGTTGCGCAAGCATGCCTTGGACAGCTTCGGTTCTTTGGCCCCAAATTGGTGCAAGGATGCCACAGTCGAATTCACCCCGATATTTCAGCGACACCGGTACGTAAGCCAAGAATGGGGTTGTTGCAGCACAGTACGTTGTCTAGGAGTATCTCCTAGCAAAGCAAAACATGTTAAAACAGGACCTGCCGACGATGCGCCTGCTGACGATTTTGGGTTTGACCGTTTTGACTGCCTCCGTTTCTGCGTGCGGACAGAATCGGAGCACGTCGCCCAACCCCAATGTTCTATCCGCCGACGGCAGCTCGTCCGAGGCCCGCGAGCTCAACGATCCGAATCGTTCGACCATCTGGGATGTGTTCGGCCCCAACAACTCGGAACAGGTCACCCAGGTCAACCGGTACCTATGGGCGGCGTCGCTGGATGTGCTCAGCTTCCTGCCGGTGCAGGAGGTGGATCCGTTTACCGGCGTGATCATAACGGGTTACGGCAAACCGCCGGGCGGTGGGCGGTCCTATCGGGCAACCGTGCACATCAGTGATCCGGCCTTGGCGGCGCGGTCCCTTTCGGTGGCTCTGCAGACCAGCGGGGGCGCTCCGGTCAGCGCGGCGACCACGCGTGCGGTCGAAGATGCGATTCTTTCGCGGGCGCGCCAGCTGCGGATCGCGGACAACAAGCTCTAGCAACCCGCAGAAAATCACAATATTACCACGCCGGGCCCCTGCCCGGCGTTTTCATTCACGAAGGACCGCATGATGTCGCGTTACTCGGCCAACGAAATCGAAGCAAAATGGCAAGAGGCCTGGGACAAGGCCGGGATCTTCACCGCCAAACGGACGGCGGACAAACCGAAATACTATGTGCTGGAAATGTTCCCCTATCCTTCGGGGCGCATCCACATGGGGCATGTGCGCAACTACACCATGGGTGACGTGATCGCGCGCCACAAGCTGAGCACCGGGCACAACGTTCTGCACCCGATGGGCTGGGACGCTTTCGGGATGCCGGCGGAAAACGCGGCCATGGCCATCGGCGGCCACCCCAAGGACTGGACCTATGGCAACATCGCCGACATGCGCGCGCAGATGAAGCCGCTGGGCCTGTCGATCGACTGGTCGCGCGAGTTCGCGACCTGCGACCCGGAATATTACGGCCAGCAGCAGGCGCTGTTCCTCGACATGCTGGATGCGGGGCTGGTCTATCGCAAGAACGCCGTGGTCAACTGGGACCCGGTGGACATGACCGTGCTGGCCAACGAACAAGTCGAAAACGGCCGCGGCTGGCGCTCGGGCGCATTGGTCGAGCGGCGCGAGCTGACCCAGTGGTTCTTCAAGATCTCCGAGTTCTCGGAAGAGTTGCTTGATGCGCTGGATACGCTCGACAACTGGCCCGCCAAGGTGCGGCTGATGCAGGAGAACTGGATCGGCAAGTCACGCGGGCTGGAGTTTTCCTTCGAGCGCACCGACGGCAATGCACCCATCACCGTCTATACCACGCGGCCGGACACGCTGTTGGGGGCGTCTTTCGTGGGTATCTCGCCCGATCACCCGATAGCCAAGCAGCTTGAGGCCGAGAACCCCGAAGTCGCTGAATTCGTTGCCGAATGCCGCAAGGGCGGCACCACGGAAGAGGCCATCGAGACCGGCGAGAAGCTGGGTTTCGACACCGGCATCCGCGTCAAACACCCGCTGGACCCGAACTGGGAACTGCCGGTCTGGATCGCGAATTTCATCCTTATGGATTACGGCACCGGCGCGATCTTTGCCTGCCCCGCGCATGACCAGCGCGACCTGGATTTCTGCCGCAAATACGACCTGCCGGTAATCGACACCTTCTTTGCCCTGGATGACGACACGCCGGTGGACAAGATCGCCTTCGTCCCGCCGAAAGAGCAGAAGGTGCGCTGGGTCAACCATTTCGCCGGTCTGACCGAGGCCACCGGACAGGAAGCCATCGACGCGACTATCGACTTTGCCGAGAAGGCCGGCTGGGGCAAAGGCGTGACCAAGTACCGCCTGCGCGATTGGGGCCTGTCGCGCCAGCGCTACTGGGGCTGTCCGATCCCGGTGGTACATTGCGACGATTGCGGCGTGGTGCCGGAGAAAAAGGAAAACCTGCCGATTCGGCTGCCCGACGATGTCACCTTCGACAAACCGGGCAACCCGCTGGATCGTCACCCGACCTGGCGCGACTGTGCCTGCCCGTCCTGCGGCAAACCGGCCAAGCGCGAAACCGACACGATGGACACTTTCGTCGATTCGTCGTGGTATTTCGCCCGTTTCACCGCCCCGCGGGCGGAAACGCCGACCGATCTGGCCGAAGCCGAGTACTGGATGAACGTGGACCAGTATATCGGCGGCATCGAACACGCGATCCTGCACCTGCTGTATTCGCGGTTCTTCGCCCGCGCCATGCACATCACCGGGCATCTGCCGAAAAAGGCGATCGAGCCGTTCGACGCGCTGTTCACCCAGGGCATGGTCACCCATGAAATCTATCAGACCCGCGACGACAAGGGCCGCCCGGTTTATCACCTTCCCGAAGAGGTCGAGGACGGCAAGCTGAAGGCGACGGGCGAGCCGGTCGAGATCATTCCCTCGGCCAAGATGTCGAAATCGAAGAAGAACGTGGTGGACCCGGTCAGCATCATCTCGGCCTTCGGGGCGGATACCGCGCGCTGGTTCGTGCTGTCCGATTCGCCGCCCGAGCGTGACGTGGAATGGACCGCCGCCGGCGCCGAGGCCGCGCACAAGCACCTCAGCCGCGTGCATCGCATCGTGTCCGAGATCGCCGCATCCGACGCCCCGGCCAATGCCGAGGACGAAGCGCTGCTGCGCGAGATGCACAAGACCATCCATGACGTGACCGGCGGGGTCGAATCCTTCGGCTTCAACGCCTCGATCGCCAAGCTCTATGCCTTTACCAACACGCTGGCCAAATCCAAGGCGGGCGCGCAGGCCAAGCGGCAGGCGGCCATGACGCTGGCGCAGCTGATGTCGCCGATGACGCCGCACCTGTCCGAAGAGCTGTGGCAGATGCTGGGCGGCGAAGGGCTGGTGGCGCTGGCGCCCTGGCCGGTGGCGGACGAGTCGATGCTGGTCGATGATACCGTCACCCTGCCCATCCAGATCAACGGCAAGCGCCGTGCCGAAATCAGCGTGGCCAAGGATCTGGACAAGACGCAGGTTGAAAGAATCGCGCTCAGCACCGAAGCTGTGCAGAAGGCGCTGGATGGCGCTGCTCCGAAAAAGGTGATCGTTGTTCCGGGCCGGATCGTGAATGTCGTTGTTTGACCGTAGAAACCTGCTGCTTTCGTTGGCGGCGTTGACCGTGGCGCCCGCTTGTGGGTTCCAGCCGGTTTATGCCCCGGGCGGCGCTGGCAGCGAATTATACGGCAAGGTCGCCGTGTCAGCGCCAGATTCGGTCGAAAGCTACCTTCTGGTGCAGAATCTGGAGCAGTCCCTCGGGCGCAGCGTCAGTTCAGCCAAGGATTACAGCCTGAATGTGCAGGTCTCTACGGTGACCCGCGGGGCCGCCATCACGACCTCGAACGAGACCAACCGGTATTCGATTGACGGGCGCGCCAGCTATACGCTGAGATCCAATGAAACGGGCCAGATCCTTGTGTCCGGCACTGTGGCCGATTTCGTAGGCTACTCAGCCGCGGGGTCCACCGTTTCCACGCTCGCTGATGAACGGGATGCCAAAGAGAGGCTGATGGTCATCCTGTCCGATCAGATCGTCACGCGCCTGTATTCCGCACCGGGCCTGGCTTCATGAAGCTGTCCCCGCGCGACGCCGAGGGGTATTTCGCCAAACCTGACCCCGACAAGACGGGATTGTTGATCTACGGCGCCGACGCGATGCGCGTCGCGCTCAAGCGCCAGCAGGTATTGGCCGCGCTGTTGGGCCCGGGTGCAGAAGAGGAAATGCGCCTGACCCGTCTTCCGGCCTCGGATCTGCGGGCGGATCCTGCCCTTCTGCTGGATGCCGTGAAGGCTGTCGGGTTCTTTCCAGGCGCGCGCGCCGTATTCGTCGAGGATGCAACCGACGCCGCAACCCCGGCGATCACCGCCGCGCTCGAGGATTGGGCGCCAGGCGACGCTCAGATCATTGTGACCGCCGGGCAGCTCAAGGCCAGCTCGAAGCTGCGCAAAGCGTTCGAAGGCCATCGGGCCGCCTATGCGGTCGGGATCTATGACGATCCACCGTCGCGCGCGGAGATCGAGCGTGTTCTGGCCCAAGCCGGACTTGCGAGCGTTCCCCGTGACGCGATGTCCGTGCTCAGCGATCTGGCCACCGAACTCAGCCCGGGCGACTTTGCGCAAACCGTTGAAAAGCTGTCTCTGTACAAACGCGGTGATGCCTCAGACGTTGCCGTCGAAGACATCGAGGCCTGCGCGCCGCAATCCAATGAGGCGGCCCTGGATGACGTTCTCAACGTCGTTGCCGAAGGCCGATCCGGTGAAATCGGGCCCCTGATCCGGCGGTTGCAGGCGCAGGGAACAAATGCAGTGTCCCTGTGCATCGGCGCGACCCGCCATTTTCGCACGCTCTATGCCTGCGCCTCGGACCCCGGTGGCGCAGCGCAAGGGATCGGCAAACTCCGGCCGCCGGTCTATGGCAAACGGCGTGACCGGATCCTTCGGCAGGCGCAGAATTGGGGCGCGCACAAGCTGCAGACGGCTTTGACCGTGCTGACGGATACGGATCTGTCTCTCCGGTCGGCAGGGCAGACTGCCCCGGCCATGGCCCTGGTCGAGCGCGCTCTGATCCGGCTGGCCATGCTGGCGCGGTCACGCTGAATTGAACTGACGGCGCGTCCGACTTGACGCGGCGGCGCAGTCCCCCACCCTGTCGCCAGTGCAACCACGCAGGAGCATGACATGTACAAGATCTACGGGCGCATCCAGAGTCGTGCCTCTCGGGTGATCTGGCTATTGGAGGAACTGGGGCAGGACTATGAGTGGATCGATGCGGGCCCGCACGACCCGCGCGTTCTGGACCTGAACGGCACGGGCAAGATCCCTGTCCTGCAAGATGGCGACGCAGTCATTTCGGACAGCGCGGCGATCATGACTTATCTGGCGGACAAGCACGGGGCCTTCACCTACCCCGCCGGCACCCCGGAACGGGCCGAGCAGGATTCGTTGTTGCACGCGCTGTTGGAAGAATTCGATGCTCCGCTGTGGCTGGCCGCCCGCCATATGTTCATTCTGCCCAAGGACAAACGCGTTCCACAGGTCGTCGAAACCGCCCAGTGGGAGTTTGACCGCAGCTTTCAACACATGGGACAGCGATTCAAAGGGCCATTCCTTCAGGGCGAGCAGATGACGATCGCGGACATCCTGTGCGTTCACTGCATGAGCTGGGCAAAGTCGGCTGGATTCCCGATGAATTCAGACAGCCTGAAAGCCTACGGCAAGCGCGTTCGCGAGCGTCCGGCCTACAAGAAACTGGGTGAAATGGCCAAATCCGCCTAATCCGCTTGGGACAGCCCGGCCCATTCTGCAGCCGAGCGCCCCGCCCAACGACCTGTCGCCAGGCATGCGGTCAACAGATAGCCGCCGGTCGGGGCTTCCCAATCCAGCATCTCGCCTGCGCAGAATACGCCGGGCTTGGCTCTCAGCATCAGCCCCGAGTCCAGCCCGCTTTTCGCAACCCCGCCTGCGGTCGAAATGGCTTCGTCCAGCGGGCGCAAGCCTGCGTTGCGAACAGGCAAAGCCTTCAAAGTCTTGACCCAATCATCGCGCCGCTGATTCTGCCCATGTGTCATTTCGTGGAACAAGGCGATCTTTGGCGGCGGCAGTCGCATGCCGTTCTTCAACCAACGGGTCAAAGTGGTTTTCGGGCCAGCTTTTGACAGACGCCTGGACAGATCCTGAATCGTGCGGTCCGGCGCGAGGTCCACATACAGATCAGCACCCTGCCGCAGCGCGGGTGTCAGCGGGTAAAGACCGCCCCCTTCCAGGCCTTTGGCTGAAATGACCGCCTCGCCACGGCTGGCAAGGTCGCCCGCGCGCCACCGAACAGATTTCAGCGCCTGACCGAAATACGCGGCCATATGGGGGCTCCATTCGACGGACAGTGCGGCGTTCGATGGTGCAAAAGGGACCAGCGGAACCCCGGCATCGGCCAGAGCCGGCGCCCAGGCGCCATCCGACCCCAGACGCGCCCAGCTGGAACCGCCAAGCGCCAGAACCGTGACGTCAGCAACCACTTTCTGCCGACCTGCCGGCGTATCAAAGACCAGCGCGGGGCCGTCCCAACCCAGCCAGCGCCAACGGGTACGGATCTCGACCCGCATCTCTTCCAGCCGCGCCAGCCAGGCGCGCAGCAATGGCGAAGCTTTTTTTGATTTGGGAAATACCCGCCCTGTGGACCCCGTGAACAGATCTTGACCCAAGTCCCGCGCCCAGCTTTGCACGCTCTGCGCATCGAAGGCGGCAATCATTGGGTGCAACCAGTCCGCCGCATCGCCGTAGGCCGAAATCAGGCGGTCAAACGGCTCGTCCTTTGTCAGGTTCAGACCGGACTTCCCCGCCATCAGGAATTTGCGGGCCACCGAGGGTTTGGCCTCGGCAACCAGCACATTGTGCCCGGCCCCGGCAAGTTCTTCGGCGGCCATCAGCCCGGCGGGGCCTGCCCCGATCACCACTGCCTGTGCCATATCTGCCCTCTTGCCTCACTTGCGTTCAGCCGCGACTGTGTTCCGGTGATGACGAACAGCGATCCGATCTGCCCGCTCTGCAACCGCCCGATCCCGAACGGGACCGGCAGCCTGCACCATCTGATCCCAAAACTCAAAGGTGGCAAGGGCGGTCCCACGGTTCTGCTGCACAAGATCTGCCACAAGGAGGTGCACGCCACCCTGACCGAAGCCGAGCTTGCGCGAGACTTCAACACTGTCGAAAGCCTGCGCACGCATCCCCGGCTGAACCGATTTCTGGACTGGGTACGCAAACGTCCGCCTGGATTTCAATCCAAAGTCCCGGGCCGACGCCGCGGCCGTTGATCAGGCTGGCAGGAACGGGTCACCCATCGGGTCTGTTTCCGTTGCAGCCAGGCCCTCGACCTCGATGCCCAGAAAGTCTGGCGCGGGAACGATCCGCGCATCGGGAATATGCTGGTATTCCAATGTGGTATAGGGACGTTTCCACAGCCATTCGCGATTGGCCACCGCCCAGGGATCAGGGTCCGGCGGCACCTCGGTCGTGAAGGCATAGAAATGCAGATCAAACCCGTGCGAGGCCACGTCCTGCATGGAAAGCAGGCGCAGGCCCAAATCCCTGCAAAACGCATCCTCCGCCGAAATGTCGCCGGTCCGCAGAGTGATCTGGCCCACAGCGGCCTGTCCGAACGGGTTCTCATCCCGCTGCTTTTTGGGCCGCTTCCCCTCAAAATCATGCTGAAGAAGCTCGATCGAGAAGCCTTCGGGGTCCGAGAGGTGGCACATGTAACCGATATCTCGAAACTGGGCCGGACGGCTGACGTTGATGCCAGCGCGCCGAAGCCATTCCGCCGCTTGGTCGAGATCTGGCAAGGTGATGCCGATCTTCCAGTATCTCTGACCCCGGTCGTGGGCGTATCCGCCGCCTCCGGGCAACAGCAGAAGGTCGGCGCTGGGCCCCGGATAGCCCACTCGCCGCGCATCTCCCTCGGCACGGACGACCATGCCGAAGTTTACCCTGTAGGAATCGGCCAGCCGTGCGGGATCAGCCACACGCAGGCGAAGGGCAGCGATCCTCATCCGCACATCCCGGCGATGCCGGCCGCCGTCTGCGGATCAGCGGCCAGGCTGTCAGCAACCAGGTCCCGCGCGGTCTGCATCAGATCTTCCGGAGCGACCACCCGGTCCACAAGGCCAAAGGCAAACGCTTCGTCCGCCGTGACCTTCTGGCCTGCCATCAGGATCAACTTGGTCCGGGCGGGGCCGATCAGCGCCCGCATGCGTTTCACGTCCGATGGCTGCGGCAGGAACCCCAACCGCATGACCGGGTAGAAGACCTTGGCCGTGGGCACCGCGATGCGCAGGTCACAGGCCAAGGCCATACCGTTGGCCCCGCCCGCCATGGTGCCGTTCAACGCAGCGACGGTCAGGCAGGGCAGCGCCGCGATGGCTCCGGACAAACGCTCCCACAGGTCCGAGGTCGCAAGGCCTGCCCGCGCCTCGTCCAGATCGGCGCCGGCACTGAACACCTTGCCCGCTCCGGTCAGGATCAGGGCGCGCGCCTCTTGGGCCGCTTCCGCGATCTGCAGCAGGTCCGACAACATGGCCCCGGTCAGGGCATTGGCCTTGCCGGGGTTGTTGATCGTGATCGTCCACAGACCGTCCTGCTGGGTCAGGTCGATCACGTCAGGCCGATCCTCTGGCGAATGTCGTCACGGCGCAGCGAAATCTCGGTTCCCAGAAACTCGTCCGCATCTTCCGAGCACATCCACAGCAGCGCCCGCGCCGGCCAGTCGGCCGGGATGTGATCGTCCCAGTCCAGCTGGCTGACCGGGTTGATGCCGCTGGCCTTGATGACCCGCTGCATGTCGGTCGCCACCGTGCCCGGGGACAGACCCATGGCACGTATGCCATGATGCGCCTCTTCCAGGTGAAGGCATTCGGTCAGCATTTTCGCCCCGGCCTTGGACGCGCAGTAGTGGCTCCAGGCCTCGACCGGGTTCGAGGCGGCTCCGGAGGAAACGGTCAGAACCGTCCCGCTGCCCGCCGCCCGCATCAGCGGCAGAACCGCGCGCATCCCGTGGAACACCCCTTTGAGGTTGATGTCGATGGCCTTGCTCCAGGCTGCTGGATCGGCATTTGACAGGTGAAAGATTGGATCGATCACACCCGCATTGCCGATCAGCACGTCCACGCGGCCAAAGCGGTCGGCGCAATCCGCAACCGCTTGTTCCACCTGCGCAAAATCGCTGACGTCGCAGGACAGCGCGATGGCGTTCTCACCCAGTGCCGCGGCCAATGCATCGATCTGATCATGGCTGCGCGCTACCAGCGCGACATTGGCGCCGGCTGCGGCAAATACGCGCCCTGCTTCGGCGCCGATGCCGCGGCTGGCTCCGGTGATCAGTACTGTTTTGCCCTTCATATGCATCCTGTAATCCTTTTGGATTGAAATCGGGTAAAGTGGTACCGCGCAAACGGGGAAATCGTCCAGCCCTTGCCCCTTGACGGCAGCCGCGACAACCACGACCATGCGCGCAATTTTTACCGAGAAGGGTTCCCTAATGTCCGTTTTCTTCCGCCGCAGCTGCGGTGCCGCGCTGGCCTATGCCGTTGCAACCCAAGGCGCTTTTGCCGATCTGTCCGCCAACGATGTCTGGTCGGATTGGCAGGCCTACATGGGCAGCATGGGGTACACCATCACGGGCGAGCAGAACACCTCTGGCGACGTCACCACCATCACGAACATGACCATGAAGATGGACCTTCCCGAGGGAGAAGGCTCGTTCGACATGGTCGTTCCGGAAATGACCCTGACGGAAAACGGCGACGGAACGGTCAGCATCGAATTCCCCGAAAGCTTCCCCATGACGGTATCCGGCCAGGCCGAGGAGGAAGAATTCTCGGTGGATATCCTGTACTCGCAGACCGGGTTGAAAATGCTGGTTTCGGGGTCGCCCGACGACATGACCTATGACTACTCTGCCAGCAAGCTGGCGCTGGCGCTCGACAACATCATGGTCGATGGCGAAGCGATGCCCGACGACGCGCTGGATCTGGGTTTTGAGATGATCAACCTGGCCGGTGCATCCCGGATGCAGATCGGAGAGGGCCGCAAGGTCGACCAGAATTTCACCGCGGCAAACCTGACCTATGACCTGAGTTTCCAAGACCCGGAAACGGGCGAAGATGCCCGCATCAACGGCAAGCTCGACCAGCTGGAGTTTGAAGGAAAGAACGTAATCCCCGAAGGCTTCAGCCTGGCGGACGTGGAAGGCGCATATGAGGCTGGTTTTGCCTTTGACGGGATCTTCACCTACGGCGCCGGCCAAACCAGCATCGCAGGCACCAGCGAGGGCGAGGCTTTCTCGATGGCCAGCAGTTCGGACGGTGGCCGCTTCGGTGCCAGTATCGACGCCGAGCGTCTGGCGTATGACATCGAACAGAACAATGCAAAGCTCGAAGTAACCACGGCAGACCTGCCGTTTCCCATCGAGATTGCAATGGCGAAGGCCGGTCTGAAACTCGAGGCACCCATCCAGGCATCCGAAGAGGTTGAGCCGTTCGGCTTTGCGATGAACCTGACAGACTTCACCATGTCCGACATTCTGTGGAGCATGTTCGACCCCGCAGGCGCGTTGCCACGCGATCCAGCCACGATCGCGCTGGATGCAACGGGCACCGCAAAGGTTCTCCTGAACTTCCTGGACCCGGAAGTTGCCGAAGCATTGGAAGGCTCGGACGAAGTTCCGGCCGAACTGCATTCGCTCAAAATCAATGAACTGCTGGTCTCGATGGTCGGTGCCAAGCTGACGGGCACCGGTGATTTCACCTTCGACAACTCGAACACCGAAGAGTTCGGAGGCGTTCCGGCGCCGGCGGGTGAGGCAAACCTTCAGTTGGTGGGTGCCAACGCCCTGATCGACAAGCTGATCGGAATGGGGTTCATGTCCGAGAACGACGCCATGGGCGCGCGCATGATGATGGGGATGATGGCTGTTCCCGGCGACCAGCCCGACACGCTGAACTCCAAGATCGAGTTCACCAAGGACGGCCAGATTTTGGCCAATGGTCAACGGATCAAGTAACCTCGCTTGGCCTGGCCTTCGACCAAGGGCGCGGTGTTCCGCGCCCTTTTTCTTTGGCTCGATGCAATCTCGGGCTTTTCAGGTCTTCAAATCAAGTTCCTGCACCAGAGCCCGGGCCATCCGCCGTGTGACTTTGCGCCCGTCGAACAGTGCTGGTACGGGATGCTCAGCCGCGATGCTCGCCATATGAAATCGGTGGTTTCCATCGTAGAACTTGAAGTTTGTTTCGCACAAGAACAGTTGACCGGTCTTGGCACAGGGAAGGATATCGTGGGCATAAAGCCCGACACCCAAAGCGGCCTTTACACCCCTCGCAATCGCGTTGATCCGGCCAATGTTGGGCGTGATCAGCAGCCTGTGAAAATACCTTATCATCTGAGGGTCTACGGGTGTGTCACGGGTATGGACGCTGGCTTCGCGTCCCGCTCTAACCCAAGAAAACAGAACCTGGTCGCCCACCGCTTGCGCACGAATGCAGACGTGCCACATCTCACCTTCATACTCGTGACGACAATCGACATACTCGGTGTTGTAACGATCCGGGTCCAACTCTGCGGCATTCCCGACAAGCTGAACCGGAACATGAGCGTTCGAAACTTCGTTCGAGAACGCAGTTTCAAACGAAGACCCAGTCTCGATAAGCCGGGGCATTGGAACCCCAGCCGCTGTCAGAACCTTGTTCTGACGGATCTTGTGCCCGACGACGCGGCCGTGTTCGACCGAGTGCAAAATTCTGTGGCCCAGTGCCTCGATTTCAGATTCCCGCGCACGCAGCCAGTCAACTTTTTCGTTCTGAACGACAAACAGCTCGTTGTAGTGAAGCAGAACGTAACTCTGCGGGTCGTCGATCGCACCGCGTGCCATCAAGTCGGCGAAGGGCAAAACCTCGGAGGGAACGCCCAGCTTACCCATCACCCGAGTCAGGCGCACGATGATGTTGCGGGACCCTTTGCCCTTGGCCAGGACGCCGGGCTCGTCAAACTCAACCACAAAGAAGCGCGCCAAACCTCATACCTCAAATTTCAGTGCCGCCGGGCGACCGGTCATTCTCTGCAGTCAGCTTACCCTGCAGCTGCGGCCCTTCCCAGCGGGATCTATTTCCGTAGACCCCGATTTCCCAACGTGCCGACACCATCCGTGACGCATTGGATACACCCAAGGGCTTGCGAGGCGGGTTGACCAAGGCTAGGTCCAATACAATCAATTGGAGGCACCATGACCCGATCACCCGAAGCAATCAGCCACGAAATGCTGGACCTGGCCCGCAAGGCCGGAGCCGAAGCGGCCGACACAATCGTGATCGACGGATCCTCGGTCTCGGTCGAGGTGCGTGGTGGCGCTTTGGAGCACGCCGAACGCGCCGAAAGCACCGACGTGGGGTTGCGTGTTTTCATCGGCAAGCAGCAGGCCATCGTGTCCGGCTCGGACAGTCGTCCCGAAACGCTTGCCGCCATGGCCGAACGGGCCGTGGCCATGGCACGCGAAGCGCCCGAGGATCCGTTCGCTGGCCTGGCAGATCCGGAACAACTGGCCAGCGGTTTTTCCGTCGACTCCTTGGAGCTTTTTGACCCCACACCCGAACCTTCAGCAGACGCTCTGATGCAGGACGCGCTGACCGCCGAGGCTGCGGCCCTGGCGGTGGAAGGCGTTACGCAGGTGTCTGATGCGGCGGCATCCTACGGTACTCACCGGGTTCATCTGTCCGCGACAAATGGATTTTCCGGTGGTTATGCGCGCAGCAGCCGCTCGGTTTCATGCGTGGCGATCTCGGGCGAAGGCACCGGGATGGAACGCGACTATGACGGAGACAGCCGCAGCTTTCAGTCCGACCTGCGCAGCCCCGACGAGATCGGCCGGATCGCGGGCGAGCGTGCCGTGCAGCGAGTGGGTGCCCGAAAGCCGGAAACAGGGCGTTTCCCCGTATTGTTCGACGAGCGGATCTCGTCCTCATTGATCGGGCATCTTCTGGCGGCCAGCAACGGCGCGGCGGTGGCCCGCGGTGCCTCCTGGCTCAAGGACAGCCTGGGCCAGCAGGTGCTGCCTGCACATCTGTCGCTGATCGAAGACCCCCATCGCCCGAGGATTGCGGGATCGCGCCCGTTTGATGCCGAAGGATTGCCGACCGCGCGCCGGATGATCGTCGAAAACGGCGTGCTGACCGGATGGACCCTGGATCTTTCAAGCGCGCGCAAACTGGGCATGAATTCCACCGGGAACGCCGCCCGTGGCGTGTCCGGTCCTCCATCTCCCAGCAACTGGAACCTGAGCCTGACCCAGGGCGAAGCCAGCCGCGACGACCTGCTTCGCGACATGGGAACGGGATTGCTGGTGACCTCGATGATCGGTTCCACCATCAACCCAAATACCGGCGATTACTCACGCGGTGCGTCGGGTTACTGGGTCGAAAACGGAGAGATCTCGCACCCGGTCAACGAATGCACCATTGCCGGAAACCTGCGGGACATGCTGATGCGGATCATCCCGGCCAATGACGCGCGTACCTATCTGTCCCGGGTTGTGCCCTCGCTTCTGATCGAAGGGATGACACTTGCCGGAAACTGACCTGTCCCTGCTGATCGACGCCGCACGTGAGGCCGGCCGGATTGCCGTCGCCTATGCAGGCCGCGAGATGCAGAGCTGGGACAAACCCAAGGGCGCCGGGCCGGTGACCGAGGCTGATCTGGCCGTCAACGCGATGCTGGAACAACGCCTGCCCAGCGCGCGGCCCGGATATGGCTGGCTGAGCGAGGAGACCGAGGACAATCAGGACCGGTTGACCCGTGACCGAGTGTTCATCATCGACCCGATCGACGGCACCCGCAGCTTTGCCGAAGGGTCGCGCACCTGGGCGCATTCATTGGCGGTCGCCGATCGCGGACAGGTCATCGCCGGCGTGATCTACCTGCCGATGCGCGACATGCTGTTTGCAGCCGCGCGGGGACAGGGGGCAACCCTGAACGGTCAGCCGATCCGGGTGACCGCGGCGGCCACAGAGGCCGAAGCCGAGGTTCTGGCCGCAAAGCCGAACCTGAATCCGGATCATTGGCAGGAGGGCGTCGCGCCGATATTCCGTCGGGCCTATCGCCCGTCGCTGGCCTACCGAATGGCACTGGTCGCACAGGGCAGGTTCGACGGGATGCTGACCTTACGCCCAAGCTGGGAATGGGACATCGCGGCCGGGGACCTGATCCTGCGCGAAGCGGGCGGCACCTGTACTGACCGTACCGGGCGCCCGCTGCGGTTCAACAACCCCAACCCACGGCTGAACGGTGTTGTTGGCGCCGGGTCTGAATTGCATAAGGTGCTGATGGGCCGACTGGATCAGCCAATTCAGGGGCAGCGGGCATGAGCAAGCCGCGATCCCTCAGCCTGGCGGCCTATCGCGCGTTGTCCTGGGGTGTTCCCAAGCCCTCCGGACACAACACACCGCCTCGCCCCGCGGGTGAGTTGCTTTGGATTCATGTTGCCAACGAACAGCGCCTGCGCGCGGTGAACGACTTTTGCAAGCGGCTGCAGCAGTCCCGGCCAGGGCTGTCGGTTCTGTTGACCGTCCCGCCTGACGCTGACCTGACACGCTGGGCAGGCTGCGACATGGAACTGGTTCCGCTGCCTGACGAAAAAACCGGCGCGGCGCGTGGATTCCTGGAGCACTGGCAACCCGACATGGGGCTGTGGGTCGGCGGCGGCCTGATGCCCAACGTGATCACCCGCGCGGCCGAACGCGGTATACCCATGGTCCTGCTTGAGGGCGAGAACGACGTTCGTGTTGCCTTTGTCGGGAAATGGCTGCCGGACATCAACCGCTATACCTTTGACTGCTTCCGTGCGATCCACGTCACGTCCGAGGACGCAGCCCGGCAAATCCGACGTCTGGGCGTCCCGGCTTCGAAGGTGGCACTGTTTCCGCCGCTCAGTATCAGCCCCACCCTTCGCCCCTGGCCCGAGGACGAACTGATCGAGACGAACCATGCGTTGGCAGGGCGGCCGGTCTGGCTGGCGGCGTGGGTCGACGCCAAGGAATTCATCTCGGTTCTCAGCGCACATCGGCAGGCCATGCGGATGCTGCCGAGGCTGGCCCTGATCCTGCATGTTGCGGACATGTCCGAGGCGGCGCCCCTGCGCAAAAGGCTGGAAACGATGGACCTGCGCTGTGCCAACTGGGAAGATGGGGACATGATCGAAGACATGACCCAGGTCATCCTTGCGTCGGACCCCGAGGCCCTTGGCCTTTGGTATCGCGTCTCTCCGGTGACGTTCATGGGCAGCACGCTCGAGTCGGGAATAGGCGGGCATGACCCGATCGCGGCCGCAGCCTTGGGCTCGGCCCTGATCCATGGACCAGACGTGAGCGGCCACAAGGCCCTGTATGACGCGCTTGATGGTGTAGGAGCCGCTCGAGAGATTCGCACCGCTACCGAATTGGGCGACACTGTCGTTGAACTGCTGGCCCCGGACCTGGCCGCGAACATGGCCCTTGCCGGCTGGCAACTGGTGACCGAGAGCGCGCCCCAGGTGGATACTCTGATCGACATGGTACAGGAACATCTGGACCAGCACGGAGCGGAACATGAGGGCGCCTGAATTCTGGAACAACGCGCCGGATCACCCCGGCCTGCGCGCAAGACTGCTGGCGCCGCTGGGCCGCGTCTATGCGCGGGCTACGGCCCGGCGGGTGGCGTCGGGGCCCGGGGTTGATCCGGGTGTACCCGTGATCTGCGTCGGCAACCTGAATGCTGGCGGCACCGGAAAAACGCCGACGGCGATCTGGGTTCTTGAACAGCTGCGCGACGCGTATCACACGCCGCATGTGGTCACCCGCGGCCATGGCGGATCGCTTGAGGGGCCGGTTCGGGTCGACCCGGTCCGACACACGGCGGCGCAGGTTGGTGACGAGCCATTGTTGCTGGCGGCCTTCGCCGAGGTCTGGGTCGCCAAGGACCGTGCCGCCGGCGCCCGCGCCGCCGCCGAGACCGGCGCCACCGCGATCGTGCTGGACGACGGATTCCAGAACCCTTCGGTGGCCAAGACATTCTCGGTCGTCGTGGTGGACGCGGTCCGTGGCTTTGGCAACGGCTTGTGCCTGCCGGCCGGACCGCTGCGCGAGCCGGTCGACGTGGGGCTGCAACGGGCCGATCTAGTACTGTCGCTGGGCGACTTGGCCGCGCAGGAACAGTTCGCGCAGCTATGGGGCAACAAGCTGGGCGTTCCGCACGCCACCGGTCAGGTCACGGCACTGCAAACCGGGATGGACTGGAGCGAGACTCCGGTTCTGGCCTTTGCCGGTATTGGCCACCCCGAGAAATTCTTTCAGACATTGCGCCAGCAGGGCGCGCGCCTGCTGCGGGCCGAGGCGCTGGACGATCACCAGCCGCTGACGCCGGCCCTGATGACCCGGCTGGAAAACGAGGCGCGGTTGCTGGGTGCGCAGATGGTCACCACCGAAAAAGACGCCGTGCGCCTGCCGCCTGCTTTTCGCAGCAAGGTCATCACCCTGCCGGTGCGCCTGCAGGTGGATCAGGCCGACGACGTGCGTCAGCGGCTGCTGACGGCCGCGCCGCCGCCCTAGTCGTCTTCGCCCAGTTTCGGGGCAGGGCGCGAAAGGTTCAGATCGGCATCCGAAAAGACGAATGGCGCGCGAATCCCCTGCACCCCGTCCAGGTCGATCTGCATGCCGCGCGCGATCACCTGCGGATCGGCCATGACCTCGTCCAGTGTATTGATCGGCCCGGCGGGGATGCCTTGCGCCTCGCAGGCGGCCAGCAGGTCGGCTTTGGCCCAGGTCGCCGTGGCCCCGTTCAGCCGTGCAATCAGGGTGCGGCGATTGGCCAGCCGGTCCTTGTTGTGCAGGTATTCGGGCGCCTCGGCCATGTCGGGCAGGTTCAACACCCGGCACAGGCGCTGATACTGCCGGTCATTGCCGGTGGCGATGATGATGTGACCGTCGGCACAGTCGAACACCTGATAGGGCGCCAGGTTCACATGCGCGTTGCCCATGCGCTGCGGCACCTGACCGGTCGTCAGATAGTTCAGCGCCTGGTTTGCCGTGACCGCCACGGCCACATCCAGAAGGGCCATGTCCACATGCTGCCCGCGCCCGGTGCGCTGGCGCTGGTGCAGCGCCGCCAGAACCCCGGCCACCGCATAGATGCCGGTGAACACGTCGGTGATCGCCACGCCTGCCTTCTGCGGCTGGCCGTCGGGCTCTCCGGTCACGGACATCAGCCCGGACATGCCCTGGATGATGAAATCATACCCGGCCCGATGCGCATATGGCCCGGTCTGCCCGAACCCGGTGATGGAGCAATAGACGAGGCGCGGGTTCAACTGGCTGAGGTTGTCAAAGTCCAGCCCGTATTTCTTCAGCCCGCCGACCTTGAAATTCTCGATCACCACATCGGCGTCAGCGACCAGCGCGCGCACCTTCTGCTGCCCTTCGGGGGTCGAGAAATCGGCGATCACAGACGCCTTGCCGCGATTGGTCGAATGGTAATAGGCCGCCGAGACATCCTGATCGCGGGTCACGAAGGGCGGACCCCAGGCGCGGGTGTCGTCGCCGGCCGGGGATTCCACCTTGATGACCTCGGCGCCCAGATCGGCAAAGGTCTGGCCGGCCCAGGGGCCAGCCAGAATGCGCGCCAGTTCGACAACCTTGAGACCGGCCAGAGGCCCGGTCATCAGTTGCCCAGTTCCTTTTCGATCAGCGCCTTGAACTCGTCATAGGACTGGTTGTCGACCTTCTTGCCGTTGACGACAAAGGACGGGGTGGCCTGGATACCGTCTTTCTCGGCGTTTTTCTGGTACCAGGCGACGAGGGTCTGCGCCTTGGTGCCGTCCTGCAGGCAGGCTTCCAGCTGATCGTTGCTCAGCCCGGCCAGACGGCCGATCTTGCGCAGTTCTTCCACGATCTCAGCCGGGCCGCCGGCGCGGGTCCATTCGGACTGGCCCTCATAGATCAGGTCGGTGATGCCAAAGAACTTTTCGGGGCCACCACAGCGCGCCACCATCGACGCCCAGATGCCGTAGCGGTCGAAATAGACCTCGCGGTAGATGAATTTGACCTTGCCTGTGTCGATGTATTCCTTCTTGAGCTGCTTGTACGGCCCCTGATGGAAATTCGCGCAGTGCGGGCAGGTATAGGACGCGTATTCGATGATTTCGACCGGCGCATCCTCGGCCCCCTGCACCATCTCGACGATGGTCGAGGTGTCCAGATCGGCGTTTTGCGCGTCGGCGCTGCCTACCAGTTGTGGCACAGGCACGGTGCTTGGCGATTGGGTCAGCCAATAGCCGCCTGCGGCCAGCGCCACGGCCGCGCAGATTACGGTTGCAATACGGCTCATACTCAGCCCTTTCTCAGCGTTTTTGTTTGGATAGAACGTTCCGACCCAGTCGTTCAAGGGCAGCACGCAAGTCTTGGTCGTGAACCTCGCGCGTCACTTTGTCTGCCTCGGCAACGACTTCCGGTGCGATGGTGGGTTTCGCCTGTTTCGGCCGATGCTCGAAACTGGCCTGCCCCTCGGCAAATCCTGTGGGAGCGGTCTGGGTGATGCGGATGCGGCTGATGGCACTGTAGCCATAGACGGCATTCACCTTGTCGCGCAGACGGTCCTTCTTCATCTCGAGCATCGGGGCCTGAGGTCCGGTGGTCAGCACGGTCAGCGTGGCGCCGAACCCACCCTTTCCATAGCCCACCTTGACCGGTCGGGCGATGGCGGCGATGTCGGGGCCCACGATATCGGCCCAATGGGTCAACAGGCGCGACACGGCAAAGCCGCGACTTTCACCGGCTTTGCGGATCCGATCGCTCAGCAAGGACGCGGTGCGTTTGAACCCGCGGGTGGTGGACCGTCTTGGTTGCATCTGGTTTCCAACTCCTGCGCCGCTATTGTAATGGGCGTGCATCCGGGCGCCAGCGAAACCCGACAGAGAAATGGATAAAACTTGCGTGACACCGCCACTTTCGACCTGAGCCGCAGCCTGCTTGCCTGGTACGACCGCCACGCCCGCGACCTGCCGTGGCGGGTCAGCCCCGCCGACAGGGCCGCGGGCGTGCAACCCGACCCCTATCGCGTGTGGCTATCCGAGGTGATGTTGCAGCAGACCACGGTGGCCGCCGTGCGGGATTATTTCCTGCGGTTCACCTCGCGTTGGCCGGATGTCCGGGCGCTGGCCGCCGCACCCGATGACCAGGTGATGGCGGAATGGGCCGGGCTGGGCTATTACGCCCGCGCCCGCAACCTGCTGAAATGCGCCCGCGCGGTGGTGGACCAGCACGACGGGCGCTTTCCTGACAGCCATGATGCGCTACTGAAGCTGCCCGGCATCGGCCCCTACACCGCCGCCGCCATCGCGGCCATCGCCTTTGACCGGCCGGAAACCGTGCTGGACGGAAATGTCGAGCGAGTCATGGCCCGGCTGCACGACATCCACGACCCGTTGCCGAAATCGAAACCTCTGCTGAAGGCGAAGGCCGCCGCGCTGACCCCGGACGACCGCCCCGGCGACTATGCTCAGGCGGTGATGGATCTGGGGGCCACGATCTGTACGCCGAAGTCTCCGGCCTGTGGCATCTGCCCCCTGCGAGACCCGTGCGAGGCCCGCGCTGCCGGAACACAGGCAGAGTTGCCGCGCAAGACGCCCAAGGCACCGAAGCCCACCCGGCTTGGCCACGTCTACATCGCGCAGCGCGCCGATGGCGCAATCCTGTTGGAACGCCGCCCAGAAACCGGGTTGTTGGGCGGGATGCTGGGCTTTCCGGGCTCGGACTGGGCCGAGGACGCGGCCGAAGCGCCGCCCTTTCCAGCCGATTGGACCATGCTGCCCGCCGAGGTGCGCCATACCTTTACCCATTTCCACCTGACCCTGCGCGTCTGGACCGCCGCCGTTCCCGCAGAGGTGGACCCCGTGGGCTTGGTCGTGACGCCCATACATGCCTTTCGCCCCGGCGCTCTTCCGACCGTGATGCGCAAGGCGCATGATCTGTGGCGCGGCAGTTCTGCATCTGGGAAAATGGATCGGGCAGGATTATCCTGACGGCAGAGTTTCGGAGCCTGACCATGATCTCGACTGATACCCTGTCGCGCTGGCAATCAGCCCTTCCTTTCTGGGTTTCGTTCATATTGATCCCGATCCTGTGGTTCACTGCTTTCGCCGGTGGCTGGTGGGTGCTGCTGGTGCCGCTGTCCACCTGGTGGTTGTTTGCGGCGCTGGACGGCCTGACCGGGCTGAACCTTGAAAACGCCGACCCCGAAACGCCCGAGGACGCGCTGCGCTGGTACGTCCTGCTGACCAAGGCCTGGGTTCCGGTCCAATTTTACACGCTCTATGGCCTGATCTGGTACGCCACCCGCGCCGAACATCTGTCATCACTGGAAAAGATCGGGCTGTTCTTCGGGATGGGCGTGATCTCGGGCACGATCGGCATCAACTACAGCCACGAACTGATGCACCAGAAGGGCCGGTTGGAGCGGTGGCTGGGCGACATCCTGCTGGCGATGGTTCTGTATTCGCATTTCCGCTCCGAACACCTGCTGGTGCATCACCGCTATGTGGGCACGCCGCGCGACCCCGTGACCGCACGCTACAACGAGGGGTTCCACCGCTTCTATCCGCGCGTCCTGCGCCAGTGCCTGGTGTCCGCGTTCCAGGCCGAGAAGGCCAAGCTGGCGCGCAAAGGGCTGAACTGGAAGGATCGGGCGAACCCGTTCTGGCGGTATTGGGCGCTGCAAGGATTGATGCTGGCCTTGGCGCTACTGCTCGGCGGATGGGCGGGGCTGGGGTTGTTCCTGGTTCAGGCGGGCACCGCGATCTGGCAGCTGGAGCTGGTCAACTATGTCGAACATTACGGCCTGACGCGCAAATACCTGGGCGACGGCAAATACGAGCACGTCCGGCCGCGCCATTCGTGGAACGCCGCGCACAAGGCCTCGAACTGGCTGCTGATCAATCTGCAACGCCACTCGGACCATCATTACAAGCCCAACCGGCGGTTTCCGCTGCTGCAGAACCACCCACCCGAGGCGGCCCCGCAGCTGCCCTATGGCTATCCGGTGATGACGATCGCGGCGATGGTCCCGCCGCTGTGGCGGCGTGTGATGAACCCGCGGGTGCGGGCTTGGCGGCGACAGTACTACCCCGAGATCACGGACTGGAAGCCGTACAACAAGGCAATGCTTCCGATGCCACGGTCCTGAGAGCGGTCAACGCAGCGCCCAGATATCGACCGGCCGCTCGACGCCGCCAACCGCCTGTGCATCGTGGCGCTGGAACCCGTTCATCAGATCGGCAGCCGTCGACGCTTCGCTTAGGACCTTTTCGCGCAGCGCGTCGCTGATGACAATCCGCGCACCCATCTTTCGCGTCATTGCTTCAAGCTTGGCAGCCAGATTGACCGCGTCTCCGATCACCGCGAATTCCAGCCGGTTGGCCCCGATGTCGCCCAGAACGACCGGACCGTAGTGAACACCGATGCCAACCTGAATCTCCTGCTCGCCTGCCCGTCGGCGTTCCAGATTCCAACGGTCGATGATGTCAGCCATTGACCGCGCGCAGGACAGGGCGTTGACCGCGTCCAGCGGGGTTGGAACCGGCGTGCCGAACGTGGCCATCAGCCCGTCGCCCAGATACTTGTCCAAGGTTCCGTGGTGATGGAACACCTCGGCCTCCATTCGCGCATGGAAGCCCCGCAGCACCTCGATCACCTCATACGGGTCGCGGCCGGCAGCGAATTTCGTGAAGCCCACGATGTCGATGAACAGAACCGCGATGTTTTCCTTGCGCACCTGCTTGAGCGGTTCGTCGTTCTGGCTCAGCTCCTCGACCACGTTGGGCGAGAAGTATCGCGACAGGTTGGCGCGTTCCCGCTCCAGTCCGGCATTTGAGATCAACAGGCGATTGAGCCGCCGCATCGACACGCCCAGCGTAACCGCGACCATCATGAACACGATCACCTCTTGCACGCGCATCGGAACCATGAAGCTGTTGGGGTCCAACAATTCAGCCACGGCCGGATAGCCCCGCAAGGCGGCCGCAACCTTTTCGCTGAGCCCGGGGATGGGCGTGGCCACCCACCAGGCGACGACCCAGCCCGCCGTCCACATCAGGGCCGTCCAGCTGCCCATGGCGATCACCGTGCGCCAGGAATAGGCCAGCGTACCTGCGGCCAGGATGATGAAGAAATACTGGAAATTGTCGAACCGGTACTGCATCGCCAGCGGGCGCACATCGTCGCTGAACGGGTTGGGAACGACCATGCCCAGCGTCATGATCAGCAGATCGGCGAAAATCAGCAGAAGCTCGATCCGGGATTGGCCCACACGGCCAGCGCGCCGGATCAGCCAGCCGTTGCCGCAGAGCAGCAGCAGGATGAAATGATACCACATCACATCCCAGTTCGGATTCAGAAACACCAGCAGGACACCGGTCAACGCCATGGCGATCCAGCGGGCGCGGACGGCCAGTTCCAGCCCCTCGCGCTTGTGCCGTTCCAGCGCGGCTTCGGTGTATTTGTTGTCCAAATTGAATTTGTCCGGCGTGGTCACGAAAAACCGCTGAAACCGGGATTGGCTGGCCGTGGTATCAGACATTCCTGATGCTCCCTCGCTATGTAGCGGGATATGGGGTCGCACCATCCAAACATCACGGGGCCAAAAACAAAAGACCCCGCCGGGCTCGGCGGGGCAAGGCTTGGTACCATGTGTCAGGCCACAGGCACCGGCGGTATTGGTGTGATCAGTTGTGCAGTTCGGCCCGGATCTGCTGGCGCAGCACGTCGATCGGAACGGTTTTTCCGTCGCGCTTGAAGCACCAGTATGTCCAGCCATTGCAGGACGGCGCGTTTTCCAGATGCGCGCCCACCTGATGAATCGAGCCCTTGATGTTGTCGCCCACCAGCGTACCGTCGGCCCGCACCTTGGCCTTGTGCCGCTGGTTCATCGAATACAGCTCTTCGCCCGGACGCAGCATGCCGCGTTCGACCAGCTGGCCGAAGGGCACGCGCGGCTCGGCGCGTTTGCTGGCGCTGACCTCGAGCGCGTCACGGTCAAACTTGCGCACCTTGGCGATGCGCTTTTCGGCCACCTTGCGATAGCTGTCCTCACGCTCGATCCCGATGAACTCGCGGCCCAGCATCTTGGCCACCGCGCCGGTGGTTCCGGTGCCGAAGAACGGGTCAAGCACCACGTCACCCGGATTGGTCGAACCAACCAGAACCCTGTGCAACAGCGACTCGGGCTTTTGCGTAGGGTGCGCCTTGTCACCATTTTCATCTTTCAGGCGCTCGTGGCCCGTGCAGATCGGCAGCACCCAGTCGCTGCGCATCTGCACGCCTTCATTCAAGGCCTTCAGCGCCTCATAGTTGAAGGTGTATTTCGCCCCTTCCCGCTTGCTGGCCCAGATCATCGTTTCATGCGCGTTGGTGAACCGCTTGCCCCGGAAATTCGGCATCGGGTTCGACTTGCGCCAGATCACGTCGTTCAAAATCCAATAGCCCGCATCCTGCAGGGCCGAGCCCACGCGGAAGATGTTATGATACGAGCCGATCACCCAGATCGCCCCATTGGGCTTGAGCAGGCGATGCGCGGCCTTCAGCCACTCGCGGGTAAACTGGTCATAGGCGGCAAAGCTCGAGAACTGGTCCCAATGATCATCGACCGCATCCACCTGGCTGTTGTCCGGGCGATGCAACTGTCCTTTCAGTTGCAAATTATACGGCGGATCCGCAAAAATCAGGTCAACCGACGCCTCGGGCAGACTGTTCATCACCTCGATGCAGTCGCCAGATAGAATCGTGTTTAAAGGGAGCGCGGATGCGCCCTTTGTCTTGGTAGTTGTCATGTCTCTGCCTCAAGTTCCACGGCGCTTTTGCGCTCATTTGGTTGAGACTAGGATGAGTCAAACCGGATTCGGCGTCAAATTCTTTTTTGAATCAGAGGGTTACGATTTACTCTTGATACAAGATATTGTGGACGGGCTTGAACGAACGTCTATGGTGTGGGGTTACCCCAAGATTTTGCAGCGCCTCGCGGTGTTGTTTGGACGGATAGCCCGCATTGGTTTCCCAGCCGTAGCCCGGATGCTGTTGCGCCAAATCCACCATCAGTTGATCGCGCCAATTCTTTGCAAGGATCGACGCCGCCGCAATCGAGACTGACTTCGCGTCCCCTTTGACCACGGCCTGCGCCGGCAAGGTCAGCCCTTTGGGGATCAGATTGCCGTCGATCAACAGGTAGTCCGGCGCAGGATGCAGGGCGGCGACGGCGCGCTCCATCGCCAGATGAGAGGCATACAAGATATTGAGGTCATCAATTTCCTCAACCGACGCCTCGGCAATGGCAAACTCGGCCCGGGCGCGCAGATCTTCGTCAAGGGTGCGCCGCCTTCGCGCCGTCAGCTTCTTGGAGTCATTCAAACCGTCGGGGATGTCTTGCGGATTCAGAATGACCGCGGCCGCCACGACCGGACCGGCCAACGGGCCGCGACCCACCTCGTCTACACCTGCTATTCGGGGATAGCCCTGCGCAATCAGCGCCTGTTCCAATTCAAACGTCGGAGTCGTCATCCCCTCGGCAAACCGCTTTTTGGTCCGAACCGCAACAAAAAAGAAGGAGGCGACCCAGGCCGCCCCCTTCCCGTACAGCGCTTCTGCGGCGCTGCTCCTGCTCGAAACCGATTACTGGTAAACCACGCGGTATCCTTTCCGGCGCAGGCAGGCGGGTTCGTAGGCCCGCTTCACCTTCTTGCCGTCCCAGAACCCCACTTTGCACTGTTGTGGCAGGCTATTGGCATGTTTGTAGTGTTTCTCGAGGCAATTCGGCCCCAGCAAAGGACGTTTCTTCGAATAGCCGTTGTAGGTCTTCAGGCAACGTTGCGGCAGGTCGTAGCGGGCGACGCGCCGGGGCAGCGGGCGGATATGATCCGGCCGAACGTTTTGCGGCTGGTGGACATAGTTGTTCTGCCGGGTGACACGCTCTTTGCGCTTTTCCTTGTTATAGTGATTGACGGCCGCGCCAATGATGGCAATGGCCGCCAGCCCGCCCAGAATATCATGGGCGTCGGCCGCCTTGGCCTGGGATGCGGAAACGCCGGTGATGGCGACTGCGGTGGCGACGACGAGGGCGATGAACTTCCGGTGCATGACAAGTGTCCTTTCAAAGCTGGACGCGGCGCCACTGGCTGACCGCGAAACTGATGCAACAGCTTTCGGCCACCCGCCGACAGACAAGCAATAACGGCCCGGTGTTATCCGATATCATCGCCGCAAACCCTTTGAGATATTGAATATCGTGCCAAGCCATGCGCAGGATGCAGCCTATGAAACAGATCCTCTCTTTCCTGGTCGTTGCGACGTTGATATCGCTGAGCACCACCGTTTCGGCGGCCGAATGCTATGCCGATTACAAGGCCAAACAGGACAACCCGCTGCGCCTTCACTATGGCGTGATGCAGGTGTCCGCCTGCAAAAAGGGGCAAGCCAAGCAAGAGGTGGCCAAAAGGCTGAAATCCTCGGGGTGGACGTTGCTCAACGTGATCAGCGTTTTTGGACCGGAAGGGTTGGATCAAAGGAAGGCCAATGCCGGAAAATTCTATCTCCGTTTCTGAGGCGCGGCGGTCTGGCACCCGGCTGGTCGGAGCAGGCATCGCCGCAATCGTCGTGATCCTGATCACGGCCGCCGCCTTCTTGTTCTGGACCCTGCCCGATGCCAATGCGTTCAACGCCCGGGTCGAGCGGCTGTTCGTCGAAAGCGATCTGACCACCCAGGCTGAAATCCGATTGCTGGAGATCCTCGCGCAATCCGGAACCGCATTTGCCGACACGCTGGCCAGCTACCGGATGGTGATCTTCGTGCTGCTGATCTTTGCCACGGCCATGCTGTTGGCCGCCTTGGTCTTTCTGGTGATGCTGGTGACGTTGAACCGTCGAATGGCCCAGATCGAACGCACGGGAATCCAGGTCACGTCGCTGCTGATCAGTCGCGAAGAGAACACCGTCTACCTGAACAACATGGATTTCAAGCTGACGCCCGCAGCGATGGAAACGCTGGCCGTCCTGGCCGAGTCCCGCCTTGACGACGAAGTGCTGTCGGGGGTTCAGATCGAAGCCATGATCTCTGGCCGAGACATATCTGACTGTGACGAAGCTGCCGGGGCCACGCGCATCAAACGGCTGCGGGACGCGCTGGGCAATCAGATGGTCAGCGAGCTGTTGGTCAAAAACATCGCCAAAAAGGGCTATATGCTGGCGATCGAAAAAGACGTGATCCAGATGGTCTGACCACCTCGGCCGTGGATCGCGATCGGTAAATTCTGTGTTGCGCCCCTTGGAAATCGGGCTGCAAAAGCCCATCCTCTAAGGACCCGGGCAAGGGAGGCGGCCGATGAATGTCCACGCCACACGGAATACGAACGGCTACGGAATTTCGATCGAAACGCTTGACGGCAGGGTTGCCATCTACCGCGATGACATCCTTCTGGCTGAAAGCACGAATGCCAAGGTCATGTATGAAACCCGGCTGCCGCCTGCGATTTATGTTCCGCGCGAAGACGTGCGCGTTGATCTGAGCGGGGAAACCGAGTTGCAGACCTTCTGCCCGTTCAAGGGCACGGCAACCTATCACGATGTCCTGATTGGCGACGAACGGTTGGCAAACTCGGTTTGGGCCTACGAGGATTCTCTGCCTGAAAGCAAAGCCATCCAAGGTCACATCGGCTTCATGCCGGCGGCCTACACTCATATCGATCTGGGCGACAATCAATTGCGCCAACCGCGAGACGGCAACATCAGCGGCCCGTTGATCGATTGGTTGATGCGTGGCGCGGGGTCGATCTCAACACCGGAAGATTTCACCAAGACCCTGGCCGAAAAAATGCTGGAACACGGCATCGCCATTCAACGTCTCAGCATCCTTGTCTGGTCGCTGCATCCCCTGATCGCAGGCAAGCACTACATCTGGGAAAAGGGTGCCGAGGAGATTTCGACCAATATTCCAACTTACGAGATTCACGACCACCCCGCGTTCATCAACAGCCCCTTGCGGCATGTCTCGAACGGGTTGGGCGGCGTTCGGCAACGGCTGAACGTAGACAACCCCCACAACAGTTTCCCCATCATGGAGGACCTGCGCGCCAAGGGGGGCACCGATTACGTGGCAATGCCTCTGCCGTTTTCCGACGGGCGTATCAATGTCCTGACGTTGACCTGCGACCACCCCAACGGCTTTACCACGGAAAACCTGGGGCTTGTCTTTGAGTGCTCGGCCGTCATCGCCCGCTACTATGAGGTGTTCATGCAGCGCGAGAATTCTCAGGCCCTTCTCGAGACCTATGTGGGCAAACGAACCGGGGCCCGCGTTTTGGGCGGCGACATTCGTCGCGGCGACGGCGATGACATCGACGCGGCCATCATGTTCTGTGACCTGCGCAACTCGACCAGCCTGGAAGAGGATCTGGGCCGCACGGAATACATCAACCTGTTGAACGAATTCTTCGAAACGGTGTCCGGCATCGTCCACGACAACGACGGTGAGGTTCTAAAATTCATCGGCGACGCCGTTCTTGCGGTTTTCCCGGCAGGTGAGGACCCCGGCAAGGCACGGTCAGACGCTCAGCGCAGTGCCGTTGAAATCGTCGAGAAATTGGCCGAGCTGCGTCGCTCCGACAAGAACCGGCAATGCGATTGCTCGATCGGCGTATCGTTCGGGCGTGTCACGTACGGAAATGTCGGTTCGCGCGAGCGGCTTGATTTCACGGTGATCGGACATGCAGCCAATGTCGCGGCGCGGTTGGGCGAGTTCGGCAAGCTCAATGGCCATCGGATCGTCGTTTCCGAAGATATCGAGCCGGCCTGTTCCCGGGCCGTTCCATTGGGGCCGGTCGACTTGCACAACGTTTCGCATCCGGTGATGTCTTTTGCCTTGCAGACATCCGCTGACACGGTTCTGGATGCCTGAGCATCCGGCACCCTTGCCCCCCCGATCCCAAATAGCCATTCATAGCTGCGCACGGCACTGGTGCGCTTTCTGATCCTGGCGCGAGGTACTGACCTTAGCCCGAACGGTTCAACTTGCGGCGCCCAGCAAAATCAACGCAGTTTGCGCGGGAGAAATCGAACTTTGCATCTGTGCGATCTGAGTTCGGGCGAGATAAGTCTCCGTCAGCTCGGCAATTGCATCGGCATCGACGAACTGCGAAAGGTTCGGCGAACCAGTCACTCTGCTCAGCTTGTCCCGAAATACGTCCAGCTGCTTGTCGATATCCAGCTGCCCAAAGCTTGACGGCAGGCCCAGCGCTGTTTCCATCATGCTGCGCAACGGCGGCAGGCTCATCAGATCGTACCACTTCTTGGTCTCGCTTCCGGACTGCCCTGCAAGGTCTTTCAAAGCGTGCTGGGCAAAAAGTGCGATCCGCATCGAGTCGTTGGCTTCTCCGACCGAGCTTTCGAACCGGGCGACGACACTCTTCTGAGCGATCTTGCCCATGTCAGTGATCAGTGCGGTTTTCCGAACTTCGCCCGGACCCAAGCCGAATGCTTCGGAAAACTCCCTGTATCTGCTGTCAGCCAGCCGGTTCGCAAGGGCGTCATCCGAACTCGTACCGTCTGACAAGACCTTTTGAATGAAGTACCGATTGTCCAGGTCACCTTCCAATCCGAACGCGCCCAACGCGACCTGCAGCAGTCGCCGGTCAGAGACCAGATCTTCTGCCGATCGGACGTTTCGGATGTTTTCCACAAAATACTGCGTGTCCCGGTCATTGACCGCCGAGGTGGAAAAGGCCTGCAACTGGGCGTCATAGGTGCGCTGCAAAAAACGCCACCCTACGACACCCCCAGTTGGAACGACCGGCAGGAATGTCATTGCCGATAGGCCATCAGACGCTCTTCGCGCGGCAGCAAAGATCGAAGCGCCTTCAGGCATTTGTAGTACTGCTCAGTCACCAGGGCTTCGGTCGCCTGCGCAAGGACCCGGCGACTGTCGGCATCCGTGAAGACCTGGCTCAGTTCCTCGATCCGCCGCAGCAGCTGTTGTTTTTCGTCTCCGGCTTCCAGATCTCCGGACAGGACCAGCTGGGCCGCGTAGCACACGCGCCGGACCGGGGTCGTCACTTCGTCGGGATGTATTGCGTCGCGCAACCGAAGGACATTTGCCTCGGGCGTCATGATTGAAAAGCGGGTCCGCCGATCGCCGTTCTCGATCACTACGCCATTGATCAAAACCCGCTCTTTCGGAGCCAGCTTCAGAACCAGCCCGCCCATCACGCGGTCCCCCGCTGACGCAGACCGCGCAAAACTGCCAGATTGATTTCAAGCAGCGGTTCGACCCCGGCCTTGCTGGCCAGAACCTGGCCCGTGTGCTGCTCGGTGAACTCGGCCAGATAGAAGATCCGCGCGCGCAGCTCATTCGGCAGTGCATTGTCCGAATCCACGACGCCGTTGGCCAGAACGGACCACAAGCGGCGGTTTTCATGCAGGGCTTGAACAAAGCCCGCGAAATCCCAGGCTTTGCGCGCGGCCGCTGCCTTGAGCCGATGCGTGATCTTTGAAATCGCCTCATATTCGGTATCACGCGGGGTTCGCATCGGAGCGGCGGACTGAGCATATGCCCGTTGGGCAAACGTTTGCGGGGTCACTTGAAATCCTTTCAAAAGGCCGTCGTATTTGCAGTCACAGCCGGGGCGCGTTGGTCACGCCCCGACCAAGTTTCCGCCCTAGCGGAACAGCGACAGGATCGACTGCGGGGCCTGGTTGGCAATCGACAGCGATTGTGTCGCCAATTGCTGCTGGACCTGCAGGGCCTGCAGACGGGCCGAGGTCTCTTCCATATCGGCGTCCACCAGCGAGCCGATGCCGGATTTGAAAGAGTCAGTCAGGTTCGAGATGAACTCCTTCTGGGTCTCGATCCGCCCTTGCGCCGAACCGAACGCGGCCGACGCGTCAATCGCCGTGTCGATCAAGGTTTCGATCGTGCCCAGTGCTGCGGCAGCGCCGGCACTGGTCGAAACGTCAATCGACGACAGCGCACCAAGACCGCCAGAACCGGCATTGGTGAACTGGGCCGAAACGGTTACGTCGCGATCTGCGTCAGCACCAGCGGTTGCGGTCCCGGTCACGAAGGACAGAGTGCCCGGCGCGCTGGAGTCATAGTCGATCGCTACACCGGTGATCCCAAGCGCGTCGATCTGGTTCTTCAGCCCCACTGCCACGATGGCATCTGTGTAGGCAGAGTCATAGGTTCCCGAAGGATCCAGATCGCTGGCCTGTACGGTGTATGATGCAACTTTGTCCCCGATGGTGATCGACACTTTGTCACCGACAGCGAAGTTGTCGGTCGAACTATCGATCACGATGTCACCGGACCCGCCGGACTTGTCCATTGTGAACCCGGCGGCGTCATTGTCAGTGGTCGCGTTGTCCGAGCCGGCCAGAACGCCCTTGCTGGCATATCCACCGGTCGACAGGTCCTGGCTGGCCACCGAAATCGACGACGCGGTCACGTTGCCAGCGCTGTCGCGATCCAGCGACGACAGGATCGATGCGGTGCCCGCTGACCCGTCCACAAGATTGAGGCCGTTGAACTGTGCGGCACCGACAACCGATGCGATCTGGTCCCGCAGGGCGGCTACGTCATCATTGATCTTGCCGCGGTCGACGTTGTCCTCCTGCGCGGCGACGATCTTGTTCTTCATCTGGGTCAGCAGGTCGGTCACGGTTTCC
Organism: Ruegeria arenilitoris; assembly: GCF_013032855.1. Taxonomy (GTDB): domain Bacteria; phylum Pseudomonadota; class Alphaproteobacteria; order Rhodobacterales; family Rhodobacteraceae; genus Ruegeria; species Ruegeria arenilitoris. The sequence continues at coordinate 490,385 of NZ_WQDA01000001.1, read as the reverse complement.
GAAGCGTTCCGGGCCACGGCGACAGTCGATTCACCCAGTGCCAGGCTATCCTTGATCGCATTGAAACCGTTGACATCGGATTCCATCACCTTGGAAATCGCCCATACGGCCGAGTTGTCCTTGGCCGTAGCGACATCCTTACCCGTCGAAATCGCGTTCTGGGTTGCTGCAAGGTTCTTGTTGACCGATTTCAGAGTCTGCAGCGCAACCATCGCGCCGTTGTTTGTCAGAATGCTGGACATGTTTTTCATCCTTTTCCATTCGGGCCTTCTTCGCCCAGTGACGCCCGACCATCATTGGCGGACGTGTTGTCGTTCTGACCTGTGCGAGCTACCGATCGGTGCTCGCGCCACCTTCTTTCGAGGTGCGGGACCACTTTTGGGCCTGATCTCCTAACGGAGTGCTAAGGCGGTCCGACGGAAAAAGACGGATTTGAATCAAACCCACCGCTAGGCACGTTTTTCCAGCTTGGGATCCTGACGGACGGCGAAGCCATTGCGTTGCCCGGCCGCGTCATAGGTCGTGAATTCCTGCCGGATTTTTCTGAGTTCAGACATCCGGTTCATGACCGCCCGAATCCCTTCGGCCGCGCTGTTCAGCAGGCCTTGATTGCGCTCGACCTTCTGGTGCAGCCGGATCAAGTCGTCACTGTCGTGCACCTGCATCTCGTTGAGTGCGCCGATCAGTTTTTCCTTCTGCGGCATCATCTGGCCCAGCCGATCCAGGTCCCCTTCGACCAAAGCCCTGCGCTCGAGATCGAGAACCTCCTCGAGAGCCTTAATCAGTCCCTGCTTGTGCTCAGTCGGCATGGGTCTTCTCCATCATTGCATTGAAAAGGGTTTCCGACAGTCCGATCCCGCCGGATCGGGCCAATTGCCTGGCCTGCTCCTGCAACAGGAAAGACGCGAACTGGTCTTCGCCCGCGCCACCTCCGAAAGCCTGCCGCGTCTTATCCAGGCCTGCGGCCTTCAGCATTTCGGCTAGAAAAGTTGCCTCAAGCTCGACCGCTGCGGCCTTGAGTCTTTGTTCGGTCATATTGCTGCGCGGTACCGGCGCGAAGTTTGGGATTTCCATCGCCCTCTCCGAAAATTGTTTCGATCTTTGTCGATCAAAGCGAAGAGCGGTTAAAATATACGTAACTACCTTGAGGGCAGGTTTGGGCCAAACAACCGGAGCCGGAGCAAAATGCCCAACGCCCTGACCATGATGACCAATGTGATTTCCGGCGGAAAGCCGGATTGGGCCGCAAAGTCCGAGCCCCCAACAAAAGGCGACTCTGATTTCGCGGAGCTCATGGCCGAAGATGAGATGCTGAACCTAGAGGCCGAGGCGAAACCTCATCCGGACAGCCGCGCGGGTCCGAAAATCGTGGATGGCGATGAAAACACCGACCCTGACGTCCCGCAGGTCGAACCCGATTTGGCTGAACCGCTGGAATTGCAGGGATCACAACAGGACGCTCGACAGAAAGACACGCCTCTGCCCATGGCAACGCCCGGTGAACTTCCAAAGCGCGAGGCGACGGCGCACGCCACTCTCGAGGCCAGCCCTCCGGCGGAGGGACGCCAGTCAACTGCCGCCGCGGCCATGCGCGCAGTAAACTCTGATCCCGATCGCCGATCGCTCGCGGGCGACACGGGCAAGGGAGCCGAAGCGCCCGAGCGTGCCGCGAGCACAGCGCCCCAACCTGCGTCAGCCGCAAAAGAGCAGTTGAACGCCACCGAACCTGGAGTGAGTGGAGGGCTGCAGAACCGAAAGGACGAATTGCGCACTGCAACCGGTAAAGAAGCCAGGCGCGACGAGCAGGCCACCGGATCGTGGGGCGTGGATCAACGGCCGGCCAAACCTGCTGGCCAGGGAACGGAATCCATCATCCGGGCGCAGATCGTCGGTACATCGGAACGCGCAGCACTGAAGGACCCGATGCCAGAGGACAGTCTGCACGACCGGATGCCAACGCAGGACTTGGGTACGACCCCAGCGCAAAGGGATGCAGGCCCGACCAACGGCGTCCCGCTCTCGGGCCGGGCGGAAATTGCTCGGGCGGTCGCCGGGCAAATGGCGGCCAGCATCGTCGCAAAGCCGGGAAGCGGAAGCGTGGAAATCGCACTGACTCCGGAAGAGCTGGGCAAAGTTTCGATCAAGGTGACCGGGCGCGAAGACGGGTTGCACATGATGATCGTCGCCGACCGGCCTGAAACCATGGACCTCATGCGCCGGCATATCTCGATCCTGTCAGCCGAATTCAAAGAGATGGGGCTGGGCGATCTTTCCTTTGATCTGGGCACCTCGGCGAACCCAGAACAGGACGCTGAGCCAACTGAACGAAGCACATTCATCACCACAGGGGAGCTTGACCCTGCAACCGAAACACCCGCTCTGGCCCGCCCAACTCAGGTGGACCGGGCGTTGGACCTGAGGCTTTGACCCATGATCACCACAGCGGCATCCGCGACACATACACCCTCAACAGCGCAGCCAACGAGAACTTCGACAGCGACAGGGCTGACCTCGGACTTTGAGACGTTTCTGATGATGTTGACGGCGCAGGCGCGCAACCAGGATCCTCTGGAGCCACTGGATTCGTCGGAATATGCGTCGCAACTCGCCCAGTTTTCGATGGTCGAGCAGCAGGTGCAGACCAACGACCTTCTGGCAAACCTCACCGCCACCCTGAGCAGCGTCAATCTGGATGAGCTGTCCAACTGGATTGGGGTCGATGTTCAGGGGGCAGCCTCCTTCCGGTTTGATGGCCAGCCGCAGACCATATTCACTCAGCCCGACCTGGGCGCGGATGCGTCTGTGCTGGTCATCAAGGATTCTGACGGAACCGAAATCGACCGGGTCTCTGTTCCGGTCTCCGAGACCGAGTTTCTTTGGGCTGGAGTGGATGCATCGGGCAATCCGCTGCCCAACGGCACCTATTCCGCAACGCTGGAAAGCTTTTTGGGGGATGAACTGCTCTCGGCGCGGCCTGCGGCCACCTACAGCCGCGTCGTCGAAGCCCAAGTCGGGGCCGGTGTCGTCATGTTGACCTTGGACAGCGGCGTCGTGATTCCGGCAACCGACGTCGTTGCCGTTCGTACCGGCGCTTGAACTCGGGGGCGCTGCGGGCCAAGGATTGGCCGTCCAGATTCGCAACGCTCCGGTGTCTCAACTGTCCGTTCCAACCGCTCCTCCGCCCGGCCTTGCAGACCAACTTGTCGAAAGCGGGTTGATCGCAAAAGACGCCCAGTTCGAAACGCTGTATGGCGGACGCACGAACCAGGTGTGGAAGGTATTGGACGCCGAGCCGGACCGGGTTTTGAAGTTCTATCGGTCTTCCCTTCAAAACCCGCTGTTTCGCAACGACGCCCAACTCGAAGCAGCCTGTCTGCACGCACTTGCTGCGACGGGGTTTGTTCCGCGGCTTCGCGCCTCGGGCAGCTTTGGCCCGGATCGCTGGGTTTTCTATGACCATGCGGCTGGCACTCCGTGGCGAGAAGGGACCGCGCAGGTGGCGAAACTGCTGCATAATCTGCACGCCCGAGAAATCGTGCTAGAGGTCCCTAAGGGATGCAATGGAAGCGTTGATCTCGATCATCACGGCACCCGTATTTTGAACGGTTGCCGCTCGGGACTCAGCGCCGTTCTGGCCGAACGCAAACCCAGGGTCCGGGTGCCGCCGACCCCCCGAGTATGCCTGATCCATGGCGACCCGGTGGCCGGCAACATCCTCGTCTCCTCTGCGGGGCTGACACTGATCGACTGGCAATGCCCGGCGATGGGTGACCCATGCGAGGATCTTGCCCTGTTCCTGTCACCCGCCATGCAGCATCTCTATCGCGGCAAGGCGCTGACCCCCGAGGAAGAGGCTACGTTTCTGTCGGCCTATGACAGCCCGCCGACGGTGCGCCGATACCTCGAGCTGAAGCCCTGGTACAATTGGCGTATGGCTGCCTACTGCCTGTGGCGGGCCGAGAATGGTGCGCCAGCCTATAGGGCCGGGTTTGACCTTGAGGTTGCGGCCCTCTGACCGTGGGCCGTATCACAAATCGGCAAGAGCCATGGCCGCATAAGCCGGTGGCATCAGCAGTCGCCGCCAGCGCCCGAATGGGAACTTTGACGGCGGTTTAGCGATGACGTCCGGAATATTCGCGGGCTCACCCAAAACCAAGCGGGCCAATGCCCGCCCGCAATAGCTGCCCATCGCCACGCCGTTCCCGTGATAGGCCAGACCGGCAAACAAGCCCGGATGGCCCGGAACCTCCCCGACAAAGGGCAGCAGGTCACGGGTCAGGCAAACCATACCTGACCACATATTAGTTGCCTCAACCTCGGCCCAACCCGGGAACATGCGATCAAAGTCACGGCGTACTTTGCGACGGATCGCAGCCTCAGCGCGCGGCGAGGACATTAGGCCTCCTCGCATTCCGAAAAGGAACCGGTTGTCCGGCATCAGACGGAAATAGTGCAGCAGGTTGCGCGTGTCGTACGCCATCTGGCGCGAAGTCCAACCCTGTTCCTGCAATTCAGCTTCGGTCAGCGGACGTGTCACCATGACCGTAGACTGGGCGGGCATGTAACGGGCGGCCAACCAGTCGGGCAGATCGTCGCTGGAATAACCGTTGGTGCAGATCAACACCGTCTTGGCCTGGATAAGGCCCGCGGGGGTGGTCATCTTGTACTCGGACCCGGCTTTTCTGATGTCCTGAACCGGGCTTTTCGAGAATACTGCGGCACCTTGCGCCTGCGCGGCCCGGGCCAACCCGAACAGGTATTTCTGCGGGTTCAGCCCAAAGCCGACTGGATCGGTATATCCGCCAAAGAAACGGCCCCCCATACCGAGGCGTTCCAAATCCGACGGCTCATGCAGAACCCCACCGCTTTCCGCGCGACGCCGCAGCCGCTCCATCGCGCGCGGGCTGTGCGCCAACTGCGTCTCCCCTTCGGAGTGAACGTCTGCGTCGATCCGAAACCGCTGCAAAAGATCCGCAACCAAGGCGACCGCGTCGGTTTCGGCCTGCGCGTAATCCTGTGCCGCCGAAATCCCATAGCGCCGCGCAAGTGTCGCCGAACCAAGCTTGGACCCTCCTTGGCAGCAAAACCCACCATTGCGCCCAGAAGCACCCCAGCCCGGAGTTTCGGCTTCGAACACGGCGACAGAAACACCGCGTTCGGCGAGGTGCAGGGCCGCAGACAATCCGGTGAACCCGCCGCCGACAATCGCAACGTCGGTCGACAAATCACCCGAATGAACGGGCCAGTCAGGCGCCGTAGTGGTTTCATCCCACCAACACCCCTCACGGGGGCCGGGGCCATAGGTATAAGCCGGAAAGATCCGCCTCATTCGGTGCGCGCGGCGGCTTGTTCCTCTTGCCGCTGCCGGACCATCGCACGTTTCGACACCAGCGACGCGGTGATCACACCGACGGTGACCACGGCGATCATGATGGTCGACAGCGCGTTGATTTCCGGGCTGACCCCCAGACGCACAGCCGAGAAGATCTTGATCGGCAGGGTCGTGGCCGAGGGGCCGGACGTGAAGGACGCGATCACCAGATCATCCAGCGACAGGGTGAAGGCCAGCAGCCACCCCGAGATCACCGCCGGCGCGATGATGGGGAGCGTCACCAACCTGAAGGCCTGTGCCGGCGAGCAGCCCAGATCCAGCGCCGCCTCTTCCAGCGACTGATCGAACGTCACCAACCGCGAGGACACCACGACCGAGACGTAGCACATCGAAAAGGTCGTATGCGCCAGCACGATGGTCAGGATGCCTCGGTCCAGCCCGATCCCGATGAACAGCAGCAGCAGCGACAGGCCGGTGATCACCTCGGGCATCACCAGCGGCGCGTAGATCATCCCGGAAAACAGCGTGCGGCCAAAGAACCGCCCGCCCCGCACCATGACATAGGCGGCCATGGTGCCCAGAATGGTCGCCAGCGTCGACGAGAACACGGCAACGCGAACGGTGACCCAGGCCGCATCCAGAAACGCCTGGTTCTGCATCAGTTCGCCATACCATTTGGTCGAGAACCCGGCCCAGACCGTGACCAGCTTGCTTTCGTTGAAGCTGAAGATGATCAGGATCACCATCGGGATGTACAAAAACGCAAAGCCCAGCGTCAGCGAGACCGTGTTGAACCAGCTCAGCCTGTTCATTGCTCTGCCTCCGCCTGTTTCTGCTGGTTGCGCTGGAACAGCACGATCGGGATCACCAGGATCAGCAGCAGGATCACCGCCACGGCGCTGGCCACCGGCCAGTCGCGGTTCGAGAAGAACTCCTCCCACAAGACCTTGCCGATCATCAGCGTGCCCGACCCGCCCAGCAGCGAGGGGATCACGAATTCACCGATCACCGGAATCATCACCAGGAAGCATCCCGCGATGATGCCTGGGCGCGACAGTGGGATGGTCACCAGCCAGAAGGCCTGCGTGCGCGAACAGCCCAGATCCTCAGCCGCCTCGATCAGCGAGCCGTCCAACCGATCGAGCGCGGCGTAGATCGGCAGGATCATGAAGGGCAGATAGGTGTAGACGATGCCGATATAGACAGCCGTCTGCGTGTTCAGGATGGTCAGCGGGGTCGAGATGATGCCCGTCCACAGCAGGAACTGGTTCAGGTAGCCTTCGTTCGACAGGATCCCCATCCACGCATAGACGCGGATCAGGAACGAGGTCCAGAACGGCAGGATCACCAGCATCATCAGCGTCGGGCGCCATTCCTCGGGCGCGCGGGCCATGCCATAGGCGATCGGATAGCCCACCACCAGGGTCAGCGCGGTCGCGATCAGCGCGATCTTGACGCTGGACAGGTAGGCTTTCCAGTACAGGTCGTCCTCGGTCAGCCAGACGAAATTCTCGAAATCCAGCTGGCTGAAGAACTCCTTGATCCCGGCCCAGCCCTGCGACAAATCAAGGGTCGGGGTGTAGGGCGGGATCGCAAGCGCGATGTCCGACAGCGAGATCTTCAACACGATGAAGAACGGCACCAGAAACAGGGCCAGCAGCCAGACATAGGGGATGGCGATCAGGACCGCGCGGCGCATCAGTCTGCCAGCAGAACCGCCGCCGTGGCTGTCCAGGACAGCCAGACAGGGTCTTCCCATGTGAAGGACCGGCGCGAGATGCGGCGGGTATTGGCCGTTTGCGCCTTGATGATCGTCCCGTTTGGCAATTCGACATGGTAGGTCGACAGGTTGCCCAGATAGGCAATGTCATGCACCTTGCCCTGCACGGCGTTGACGGCATCGGCGGGACGCTCGGCCGAGATCGTTACCTTTTCCGGCCGGATGGCCAGGTGACAGGCCTGCCCGTTTCCGAAGCTTGCCGCGGACGTGGCGGTCAGAGGCGGCTGGCCCTCGGCCCATTCGATACTGTACGTGCCCTCAACGGCTGCGGTTGCACGGCCTTCGATGATGTTCACGTCGCCGATGAAATCGGCGACATAGACGGAATTGGGGTTTTCATAAATGCGGTCGGGCGTGGCGACCTGCATCAGCTTGCCCTGATCCATCACGGCAACGCGGCTGGCCACCGTCATCGCCTCTTCTTGGTCGTGGGTCACGATCACGAAGGTGGTGCCGGTCTTTTCCTGAATGTCCATCAGCTCGAACTGGGTGTCCTGGCGCAGCTTCTTGTCCAGCGCGCCCAGCGGTTCGTCCAGCAGCAGCAATTTGGGCGCCTTGGCCAGCGACCGGGCCAGCGCCACGCGCTGACGCTGACCACCGGAAATCTGGTGCGGTTTGCGGCGGGCAAATTTCTCAAGACGGGTCAGGCGCAGCATCTCCTCGACCCGGTCTTCCAGATCATGCTTGGGCATGTTGTCCCGGCGCAGGCCAAAGGCGATGTTGTCCCAGACGTTCAGATGGGGAAACAGCGCATAGGACTGGAACATCATGTTGACCGCCCGCTTGTTCGGCGGAACCGGGTCGATGTCCTGACCACTCAGCATGATGTGGCCTTCGGTGGGTTTCTCGAACCCCGCCAGCATCCGCATCATCGTCGTCTTGCCGCAACCCGACGGCCCCAGCAAAGCAAAGAATTCCCGCTCGAAGATGTCCAGCGACAGATTGTCGATGGCAGTAAAGTCCCCGAATCGCTTGGTCACATTTTTGAACTGGATCAAGGGTTTCGCCTGCGGATCTTCCCACGGCGCAAAGACGGTAGAGTTCAAATCGGCCCCCGTAAGTCAGCCTGTACAGGTTGTGCGCAAGGCAGAACCATTCTGCCTTGCGCAATCATTTCGGATCAGGTGCCCGATTTGATCTTGGTCCACAGGCGGGTCACGACCCGCTGCGTTTTGGCCGGGTAAGGCGTGGTGATGTAGAGGTTCTGCATCGTGGCATCATCCGGGTAGATCGCCGGATCGCCGATCACGTCTTCTTCCAGAAACTCCTGCGACGCCTTGTTGCCGTTGGCGTAGTAGACGTAGTTCGACGCCGCCGCCATGTTGTTGGCATCCAGGATGAAGTTCAGGAATTTATGCGCGCCGTCCGGGTTGGGTGCATCCACCGGAATGGCCATCTGGTCGAACCACATCAGCGAGCCTTCGGCAAACGGATGGTATTCGATGGTCACACCGTTGTCGGCCTCATCCGCCCGATCGCGGGCCTGCAGAATGTCGCCCGACCAGCCCACGGCCACGCAGATGTCGCCATTGGCCAGCGCATTGATGTATTCCGAGCTATGGAACTTCTGGATGTAGGGACGCACGCCCATCAGCACTTCTTCGGTCTTGGCGATCACATCGGTGTCATGGCTGTCCGGATCTTCGCCAATGTACTGGAGGACCATTGGAATGATCTCGGACGGCGCATCCAGGAAATGGACGCCGCATGAGGCCAGCTTTTCCATGTTCTCGGGCTTCAGCACCAGGTCCATGCTGTTCAAGGGCGCATCCTCGCCCAGCACTTCCTTGACCTTGTCGACATTCACGCCCAGCCCCGTGGTGCCCCACATGTAGTTGATCGAATAGGCATTGTCCGGGTCATATCCGGCCGTACGTTCCTGGATCACGTCCCAGAGGTTAACCGCATTGGGCAGCTTGGACATGTCCAGTTTCTGGAAGGCTCCAGCCTGGATCTGGCGCTGAAGGAAGGTGCCCGACGGCACCACCACATCGTAACCGGATCCCCCGGCCAGCATCTTGGTTTCCAGAACCTCGTTGCTGTCGAACACGTCGTAGATCAGGGTCAGACCCGTCTCTTCCTGGAATTTGCTCAGCAACTCCTCGTCGATGTAGTCCGACCAGTTGTATACGCGCACCTCTTCCGCAACAGCGGCCGACGTCCCCAATGCGACAATTGCCGTCATCGTCAGCGTTTTGATTTTCATTTTCTTCTCCCTGCAAGTGTACGGGCATTTTCCCGTTTTTTTGGATTTGATCAAGTTTTGCGTTTTCCCTCGATACGTCGTATGGTTTCACGGGGCAAGAAACCTGACAAGCCGGGAGCATTGGGATCGGGGTGAACCAATTGGATTTGATCAAAAATAAGGCATCTGCTGCAGTGACCCAGACCGAAAAACGACCAGCACATGAACAGGTGTACCAGACACTGAAGTCGCAGATCATGTTCGGCGATCTGGTGCCGGGGCAACCGGTCACGATCCAAGGCTTGACCGATTCGCTGGGCGTGGGCATGACCCCGGTGCGCGAGGCTATCCGGCGCCTGATCTCGGACGGTGCGCTGATCTTTCAGGGAAACCGGCGGGTCAGCGTTCCCCTTCTGACCGCAACAGATGTCGAACAGATGATTTTCGCCAGAAATGCCGTAGAATCAGAGCTTTCCCGGCGCGCAGCAGTCAACATGACCACGGCGGATATCGACCAGCTTGAAAAGATCGACGAACAGCTGGATCGCACGATCGCCGACGGGGACGTTGGCGGCTATCTTCGCCTGAACCATGCATTCCACGAAAAACTCTATGACCATGCCGGCGCGCCGATTCTAAAGGATTTGGCCGAGCGCCTGTGGCTGCGATTCGGGCCGTCCTTGCGCGTCGTCTGCGGGCGCTTCGGCACCCAGAGCCTTCCAGACCGGCACAAGGACATCATCGATGCCTTGCGCGCCAGCGACGCTGAAAAAGTCGCAAAAGCAACGACCCAGGATATCGAACAGGGCATGGAACTGATGGCCGAGGCGCTGGCGACCGAATAGGTCAGCGCGATTCGATTGACAGAAAAAAATTTGATCATATTGTGACGGCAACCGCTGTTGCAGGAGTAGAGACCGATGTCGACCATCACCAACCACATGCCGACCGCCGAATTGCAGGCCCTGGATGCGGCGCATCACCTTCACCCGTTTTCGGCCAACGGCGCACTGGGCAAGGAAGGCGCGCGCGTCATCACTCGTGCCAAGGGCGTTTATCTGACCGACAGCGAAGGCGAAGAGATCCTGGACGCCATGGCCGGTCTGTGGTGCGTGAACGTCGGCTATGGCCGCGACGAACTGGCCGAAGTGGCGGCGCGCCAGATGCGCGAGCTGCCCTATTACAACACCTTTTTCAAAACGACCCATGTCCCGGCGATCGCGCTGGCGGCCAAACTGGCCGAGCTGGCCCCCGGTGACCTGAACCATGTCTTCTTCGCCGCCGGCGGGTCCGAGGCCAATGACACCAACATCCGTCTGGTCCGCACCTATTGGGCGGAAAAGGGCCATCCGAACAAGAACATCATCATCAGCCGCCACAACGCCTATCACGGGTCGAGTGTGGGGTCGGCCTCGCTGGGCGGCATGGCCGGCATGCACGCGCAGGGCGGCATCCCGATCCCGAACATCCACCATATCAACCAGCCCAACTGGTGGGCCGAGGGGGGCGACATGACGCCCGAAGAGTTCGGCCTGGCCCGTGCGCGCGAGCTGGAAGAGGCGATCCTGGAACTGGGCGAAGACCGCGTTGCCGCCTTCATCGCCGAGCCGGTCCAGGGTGCGGGCGGCGTGATCGTCGCGCCCGACACCTACTGGCCGGAAATCCAGCGCATCTGCGACAAGTACGAGATCCTGCTGATCGCCGACGAGGTGATCTGCGGTTTTGGCCGCACCGGAAACTGGTTCGGCTCGCAGACCATGAACATCCGCCCGCACATCATGACCATCGCCAAGGGGCTCAGCTCGGGCTATGCGCCCATCGGTGGCTCGATCGTCAATAACGAGATTGCCGAAGTGATCGGCGGGACCGAGTTCAACCACGGCTATACCTATTCGGGCCACCCCGTTGCGGCAGCCGTTGCGCTGGAAAACCTGCGCATTCTGGAAGAAGAGAAGATCGTCGAGCATGTGCGCGATGTCGCCGCCCCCTATTTGAAACAGAAATGGGAGGCGCTGGTCGAGCACCCGCTGGTCGGCGAAGCCAAGATCGTGGGCATGATGGCCTCGATCGCGCTGACGCCGGACAAGGCCAGCCGGGCCAAGTTCGCCTCCGATCCGGGCACGGTCGGGTACATCTGCCGCGATCGCTGCTTTGCCAACAACCTTATCATGCGCCATGTGGGCGACCGGATGATCATCTCGCCGCCGCTGATCCTGACCCCGGCAGATATCGACGAGATGTTCGTGCGCATTTACAAGTCGCTGGACGAGGCGCAGGCTGAGATCATCGCCCAGGGCCTGATGAAAGCGGCCTCGTGAGTTCAGGGAAATATCAAAAAAGGGCGGTCCGGTAGGGCCGCCCTATTTCGTTCACCGCATCCGTTCCAGCAAGTGCACGGTTGCGTACCCATCCGGCAAAAGACCACGCGCCATCTGATAGGCCCGCAACGCATTGATGGTGTTCGGCCCGATCCGCCCGTCGATGGCCTGCGTGTCGAACCCGGCCAGGGTCAGGCGCAACTGCAACTCCTTGCGTTCGCTAAAACTCAGCACCCGGTCGCCGCGCGGCCAGCTTGCGCGGAACGGACCCCGCCCAGCCAGCCGGTCCGACAGGTGACCGATGCCGATCACATAGGCATCGGCGCCGTTGTAACGCTCGATCACGCTGAAATTGTCAAAGATCATCAGGGCCACGCCACCGCTGCCGGCCGGCAGCAGGATCGAGGCGGGCCCGAAATCTGCGATGCCACCGCCGTTCGCGGCGCGGACGCCGCGTGCGGCCCATTCCGAAGGCAGCAAACTAACGTCCCGACTGGCGCTGGCATAGTCGAACCCTTTGGGCAAACGCACCTCGACCGCCCATGGCTGACCTTTGGTCCACCCGAACTTGGCAAGGTAGGCGGCAGCAGACGCAAGCGCATCCGTAGGATCGTCCGACCAGATGTCGCGGCGTCCGTCGCCGTCGAAGTCAACCGCGTGCTCGAGGTATGAGGTCGGCATGAATTGCGTGTGCCCCATGGCACCCGCCCAACTGCCCGTCATTCGGTCCGAGGTGATGTCGCCGGCCTGCACGATTTGCAATGCCGCGAGCAACTGTGTTTCAAAAAACTGCGCGCGCCGCCCGTCATGGGCAAGCGTTGCAAGCGACCGGATTGTCTGGCTGCTGCCCCGATACGTGCCGTAGGATGTTTCCAGCCCCCAGACCGCGACCACCACCTCTTTTTCGACCCCGTACCGGGCTTCGATCCGGTCCAGCGTATCCTTGTACCGCACCAGCGCCTTGCGCCCATTCGCGATGCGCAGGTCTGACACGGCCGAATCCAGATACTCCCAGATCGGTTTCGAGAACTCGGCCTGACTGCGATCGCGCTTGATGGCGTCGTTGTCGTAGGTCAGGCCTGACAATGACCGGTCCAGGACCTGCGGCCGGATACCTGCCGCAACTGCCCGGTGCCGGAAGGCGTTCAACCAAGTCTCGAAGCTGGTGTTGCCTTCGACGACCACCCGGTGCATGCCGGTGGTCGGCCTTGGCACCGGCCGGATCGAAACCGTCAGATCGGCCGACGCCAACTGGATCGAATCCAGCGCCGGTCTGATCTGTGGTCGTTTGGTTGTATTCGAAGTCTCCGCCTGCAAGATGGATGCCCAAAATGCGGCGGCCACAAAGCCACACACATATTTCATGATTCAGGTTTTCCTGATTACTGCTCGCAGACAGGGTACCCCAGATTGCGCAAATCACAAAGCGCTCAGGACTGGCTCTCTTGATCTTTTGCTTCGCGCTCGGCCCGGATCTTGGCCAGCGCCTCTCGCAGTAAAGGCACGCGGTTGGGGCGGAAACTGTCCTGGGTGACGGACATCGCGCGCATCCGGTCCAACCGAAACACGCGAAAATCCCGCCTCAGATGGCACCAGCTGAGCAGTACGCTGGCATGATCCATGTACACGATGCTCAGTGGGCTCACGCGGCGCTGGGTGTCGTCACCTTTCGCATCGGTATAGTCGAACTCGACCACACGCTCGTCCCACGTCGCCTGCCGCAGGTCGGCAACTTCGATGCTGGGTGCGGCAGGACGGTCGAACCGGGTGGCGGTCAGCACTGCGTGGCTCAGGCGGTGGGATTGGCGGTGGGGCAGCCGGCCCTGCAGTTTGCGCAGCGCCGCACCGGCGGCGTCCGACAGAGCCGGGTCTCCGATCAGTTGCACCTCGCGTAGGCCAAGAACCAGCGCCTCCAACTCGTCATCGGTGAATCCCAGCGGCGGCAGTGTCGCGTCTTCGATCAGGGTGAACCCGAACCCGGCCTCGCCATCAATGACTGCACCGAGACCACGCAGAGCGTCGATGTCGCGATGCACGGTGCGTGCCGAAACCCCCAGATCCTGCGCCAACTGCGCCGAGGTCTTGGGCGACGGGCCAGACCGCAAGGCCTGCATCAATTGGAACAGTCGGGCGGTGCGGGACATGATGTCATTCAATCTAAACCTAATGACAGAAACTGTCATTAGCCCGCGATAGACCGGCGGCACCCCAATTTCGGAGCCTATTTTGTTGACCCTTCTTACCTACCCTTCCGCTTTCGGACTTTTCAGCGCCAGCCCCTTTTGCGTCAAAACCGCCTATATGCTGCAGCTGGCCGGGCTGCACTGGCGCCGTTCGGACATGGTCGATCCGCGACAGATGCCGCACAGCAAGTTGCCGGTTTTGCGCACACCCGAACGTCTCGTGCCGGACAGCGACCAGATTCGCGACTGGTTGGAAGCGCAGGGCGCCGAATTCGACCGTGGCCTGAGCGATGTGCAAAAGGGCCAGTCCCGCGCGTTGATCCGTATGGCCGAGGAACATCTGTACTTCCAGATCGTCATTGACCGCTGGGCCAACGACGAGGTTTGGCCAGTTCTGCGCGACACCTTCTTCTATGAGATTCCCCGAATCGTCCGACGCCCGATCTCGAACTCGGTCCGGAAATCGGTCTTGAAAGGCCTTCGGTCCCAAGGGATCGGGCGCTTCTCCGAGGCCGAACGGATGGCACGGGTCGAACGCGACCTCGAGGCGATCTCAGCCTATCTGTGGCAGGCCCCGTATCTTTTGGGCGATCACCCCACTTCGGCCGACCTCAGCGTCGGCCCGATGCTGGCTGCGATGCGGGCCACTCCGGCCGATACCCGGCTGACCCGGCGCATCAAACAGGATACGCTGCTGAACAGTTATGTTGACCGGATGGAACAGGCGATCCCCCTGCCATGAGGCCTTTCGATGACCCCAAGGTGGCGTCTGCCTACGAGGCATTCGCCACGGACACCAAAAGCGGCGCTCTGGCTCTGCGCGATCTGGTCTTCGCCACCGCGCAGGAACTTCAACCGGCGGTTTTGGTGACCGAGGCTCTGCGATGGGGCCAACCGGCCTATCTGAGTCCCAAGGGGACAACCATCAGGCTGGGTGGACACACCTCCGCCCGGTTTGCCCTGTTTGTCCACTGCCAGACCCGGCTTATCGGTGAGTTTACCTCGGCCTTTCCCGACGCTGACAGGATTGACGGCAATCGCGCCATCCTGTTCGACGGGATCGAACAGATCGACCCCGTCAGGCATGGATGGCTGATCGCCCGGGCGTTGACCTATCACCGCTGACGGCGTTTGCGCTCGACCTTGCGTTTGATCTTGTCCTTCTTGCGCTTGGTGCTGACCGCCTTGCGCCGTGTCGGACGGCCGGGCCGCCCACGTCCGCCGCCGCGCGGCATGGCCTGATCTTCGATCGACAGCAGCTCCAACTCCAGCCCGCCGGTCACCGGTGTGGCCTCGGTCAGGCGCACTGTGACACGCTGGCCAATGGCGATGGTCAGGCCGGTATCGGCCCCCATCAGGGTGCCGGCCTCGGCGTCGAAGTGGAAGAACTCGCGCCCCAGCGACCGCACCGGCACCAGCCCGTCGGCCCCGGTTTCGTCCAGTTTGACGAAGGCCCCGAACCGGGCGATGCCGCTGATGCGGCCGGTGAACTCGTTGCCGACGCGCTCGCTCAGATAGGCCGCCAGATAGCGGTCGGTCGTGTCGCGCTCGGCCATCATCGAGCGGCGCTCGGTGTCCGAGATGTGGGTGGCGATCTCCTCCAGCCGCTCGATCTCGTCGGCGGTCAGACCGTCCTTGCCCCAGCCATGGGCCGAGATCAGCGCCCGGTGCACGATCAGGTCGGCGTAGCGGCGGATGGGCGAGGTGAAATGCGCATAGTTGCGCAGCGCCAGCCCGAAATGGCCAAAGTTCTCGGGGCTGTAATAGGCCTGCGCCATCGACCGCAAGGTGCTGAGATTGATCAGCTCAGCATCCTCGGTGCCGGCGGCGGCATTCAACAGCGCGTTCAGGTGACGGGTCTGCAGCACCTGCCCTTTGGCCAGATTCAGCCCGGCGGCCTGTGCCGTCTCACGCAGGCTTTCCAGCTTTTCGGGCGCGGGTTCCTCGTGCACCCGGAACAACAGAGGGCTGCGCTTGGCGATCAGCGTCTCGGCCGCGGCCACATTGGCCAGGATCATGAATTCCTCGATCAGCCGGTGCGCGTCCAGCCGCTCGCGGAAGGCCACGCTTTCGACCTCGCCCTTGTCGTTCAGCACGATCTTGCGTTCCGGCAGGTCCAGGTCCAGCGGCTGGCGTTCGTTGCGCGCCGTCTTAAGCGCGCCATAGGCGGCATAGAGCGGCTTCAGAACGCTCTCCAGCAGCGGGCCGGTCCGGTCATTGGGGGTGCCGTCGATGGCCGCCTGCACCTCGGCATAATGCAGAGACGCGGCCGAGCGCATCAGCCCGCGCACAAAGCGGTGGTCGATCTTGTTGCCGTTTGCATCGATCCGCATCCGCACCGCGATACAGGCGCGCGGCACGCCTTCGTGCAGCGAACACAGATCGCCCGACAGACGGTCGGGCAGCATCGGCACGACGCGGTCGGGGAAATAGGTCGAGTTGCCCCTTCTGCGCGCCTCGCGGTCCAGCGCACTGCCGGGGCGCACATAGGCCGCCACATCGGCAATGGCGACCCAAATCACGTGACCGCCCGGGTTTTTCGGATCATCATCGGCATGGGCATAGCAAGCGTCGTCATGGTCGCGCGCGTCCGAAGGGTCGATCGTCAGCAGAGGGATGTCCCGCAGATCCTCGCGTCCTTTCAGCCCGACGGGCTTGGCCCGGTCGGCCTCGGCGATCACGTCATCGGGAAAATCATCCGGGATGCCGTGCTGGTGAATCGCGATCAGCGACACCGCCTTGGGCGCGGACGGATCGCCCAGCCGTTCCACAATGCGCGCGCGCGGCTGCCCCATGCGGTTTTTCGGCCCCGCCTGCTCGGCCTCGACCAATTCGCCATCCTTGGCGCCCAGCGCCGCGCCTTCGGCAACCAGCCATTCGGTCGATCCGGCCTTGTCGATGGGCACGATTCGACCGCCCTCGGCGCCCTTGCGGAAAATGCCCACGACCCGGCGCGGATTGGCGCCGATGCGGCGGATCAGGCGGGCCTCGTAATTGTGGTCTTCTTCATGCACCTGGGTCAGCCGGGCCAAGATCCGGTCACCCTCGCCCAGCGCCGGGTCGCTGGCGCGGGAAATGATCAGCACGATCGGCTCGACCCCTTCGCCATGCCATTCCAGCGGCCGCGCGAACAGGTCGCCGTCGGCGTTCGGCGCCTTGACCTGCAGCACGCTGACCGGCGGCAGGCGGTCCGGGTCGCGATAGCTGCGCTTGCGCTTTTCCAGATGGCCCTCGGCCTCAAGCTCTTTGAGGATCCGTTTCAGGTCGATCCGGTCCGCGCCCTTGATGCCAAAGGCCTTGGCAATGTCGCGTTTCGAGGTGAGCGTGGGGTTCGCCGAGATCCAGTCGAGGATCTCCTGCTTGGTCGGTATGCGTTTCATGATTTCCGCCTAGCACGCCGATACGACCGCGTCATGACCAAAAAGTGGCCGGACGCATCAATCGCTCAGGCGAAATAATCGGCCAGGATCCGGGCATAGATCGCCTTGAGCTGGCGGATCTGCTCGACCGGGACGGATTCGTCCACCTGGTGCATGGTGCGTCCGACCAGGCCGAACTCGACCACGGGGCAATGATCCTTGATGAACCGCGCGTCCGAGGTGCCCCCGGTGGTGGACAGCTCGGGCCGGCGGCCGGTCTCGGCCTCGACCGCGCGGGCCACCAGTTCCGACAGCGGCCCCGGAGGGGTCAGAAAGCTTTCGCCCGAGACCTTGATCCGCGTGTCGATCTGCACGCCGAACTCGGCCGCCACGTCGGCTGCCTGCGCCTTCAGCCAGTCACTGAGGCTGGCGCCTGTATGCAGGTCGTTGAACCGGATGTTCACCGCGCCACGGCACTGGGCGGGAATGACGTTGGTGGCCGCGTTGCCGGTGTCCATCGTGACCACCGCCAGGGTCGAAGCGTCGAAATGGTCCGTCCCCCGATCCAGTTCGTGACTGGCCAGCCGATCCATCAGCCGCGCCAAGGCCGGCAGCGGGTTCCTGGCGCGATGCGGATAGGCCGAATGACCCTGCACGCCCGTCACCTCGAACCACGCGGTCATCGACCCGCGGCGGCCGATCTTCATCATCTCGCCCATCTCGTTGGGGCAGGTCGGCTCGCCCACCAGACAGACCGACATCCGCTCGTCTTGCGCCTGCATGTAGTCCAGCAGCGCGGTGGTGCCGTCCACCGCATCGCCTTCTTCGTCCCCCGTGATAGTCAGGATGATCGCCCCGTCGGGCGAGGTGTCGCGCACGAAATCCACCGCCGCCGCGACAAAGGCCGCCACCCCCGATTTCATGTCGGTCGCGCCCCGACCGTACAGAATGCCATCATGGATTTCCGCGCCGAACGGCGGGCGGGTCCATGCGGCCTCATCGCCCACCGGCACCACGTCGGTATGGCCGTTGAACCCGAAACTGCGCGCATGCCCCTTGTCGCCCCACCGGGCGAACAGGTTGCAGACGCCGCCGCGATCCACCCGCGTGCAGGTGAAACCGGCCCGCGCCAGGATATCTTCCAGCAGAATCAGCGCCCCGCCTTCCTCGGGTGTGACCGAGGGGCAACGGATCAGGTCTGCGGTCAACTGGACAGAGTCGGTCATTCAGGGGCCTCGCAGGGTCGGCAGGATGTGGGTTCACGCACAGATTCAACGAATTGGCCGCAATGCCAACCCCGATCGGTGGTTTTCCGGTCGCCCAGCCCGAAAAAACGGCAAAAAAGAAATCCCGGTCGATGACCTCGCGACGACCTTGCCGCGCCATGGCAAATTGCGCTAGAGCGCCGCGAAACAGGTGAACCAGCCATGACGCGCGCCCTTTTCGCATTGATCTGCCTGACCTTCGCGGTCTTTGCACAACACAGCCAAGCCGAAACTCTGACGGTCACGACGGTGGAGCGTCCTCCGTTCTCGTATGTGGATGAGGGCGAGGGCACCGGCTTCTCAATGGACCTGCTGGCCGCGCTGGCTGAAGAACTGGGCTGGGAATACACGGTCGTTCGAGTCGACGCGTTCGGGGACATGCTGTCGGCGGTCGAGAACCGCGAAGCCGACATGGCGATCGCGAATATTTCGATCACCGCAGGCCGAGAAGCCCGGATGGATTTTAGCCAACCGATTTTCGAAGCGGGCCTTCAGATCATGGTACCATCAGACGCGGCGCGCAGCCCGTCCTTGATGCAGGCGCTGCTGTCACGCGAGCTGTTCATCGCCATCGGGCTGGCCTTTGCCATCCTGCTGGGTGGCGGCATGCTGATGTGGGGGTTCGAACGCCGATCCCAACCCTATTTCGACCGCGACCTGAACGAGGCCTGGTTCCCATCCTTCTGGTGGGCGTTGAACCTGGTGGTCAATGGCGGATTTGAAGAGCGGATGCCCCGGACCCCATTCGGGCGAATTCTGGGTGTGATCCTGGTCGTATCCTCGCTGTTCATCGTGTCGGTTTTCACCGCAAGGATCACCTCGGTCATGACGGTGGATGCGATCACCAGCAACATCAACTCGGTCAATGATCTGTACGGCAAACAGGTCGGGACAATCTCGGGTTCGACCGCCGCCAGTTTCCTGAACCGGCGCGAGGTCGAATTCAACGGGTACGAAGACCTGGACAGCATGTTGACCGCGTTCAAGGATGGGGACCTAGATGCCGTCGTGTTCGACGCACCGATCCTGTCGTATTTCGCCGCACATGAAGGCCGCAAGATTGCGGCAATGACCGGCGGCGTCTTCCTGCGCGAAAACTACGGTATCGTCTTCCCGACCGGGTCACCTCTGGTCGAGGATGTGAACCAGGCGCTTCTGGGCCTCCGCGAAGATGGCACCTATGACCAGATCTATCGCAAGTGGTTCGGCACGCGCCGCTAGGCGCCTTCGGGCTTTTCGCCAAAGAAGGGCGTCATCTGCGCAACAATAACCGCGTTTTCCTCAAGCGCCCTCTGCATCAGCGCGCGTTCGTCCGGGTCGATCTCATGCCCCTGCGCCTCGCGCTCGGCCAGGGTGCCATAGCCGGTCACGTCCAGCGGAGCCGTGTCGGCCTGCTTGAGAATGGCCACGGTTTCGCGCACGGCCTCGGCCTCGTCCACGCCGCTGGCATAGCACATGAGCGCCGCGCCGGTGGCGCCTTCGGGCAGGCCGTCGCCATCCTTGCGGCCAATCTGGACCAACAGAGTATAGACCTGCTGGCGCGAGGGTTTCTTTTGCTTTTCCATGCCGTGGGCCTTAGCCGGGGGCCGGTCGATGGTCAAGCATGGCAGCTGGACGCGGTTCCCGGATGCCGTGTCGTTTTTTGACGCGCTCAGGCCCACCGTCCAGTCAGACTGGTCGCGAAAAACGACGGAGGACATCATGACCAAACGCGGCCGCTGCCTGTGCGGTGAAACCCGCTGGGAGTTTGAGGGCGCCGAGACCTGGAGCTGCTACTGCCATTGTGACGATTGCCGCCGCAACTGCGCCGCGCCCGTGGTCGCGTGGTTGGGCGTTCCCTTGCGCAATTTCCGATGGACCGCCGCAACACCGCGTAGTTTTGCCAGTTCGAAAGGCGTCCAGCGGCATTTCTGCGCAACCTGTGGCTCTCCGATGGGGTTCGAGGCCGACCACTATGAAGGCGGGATGCACCTGTACGCGGCCTCGTTGGAAGACCCTTCGGACTTTGCGCCAGCCTTTCACGTCAATTATCAAAGCAAGCTGCCTTGGCTGGAACTGCGCGATGACTTGCCGAAATACGAAGGCACCCTTCTGCACGCGCCCGAGGATCTTGCCGACTACAAGACGGGATAGGTCCGACCCTGCCGAACAAAAAAGGCCGCGGACCAGAGCCGCGACCTTTGGAACTTTGAACAATGCCTGCGATCAATCGCGCAGCAGCTCGTTGATCCCGGTCTTCGAGCGGGTCTTTTCATCCACCCGCTTCACGATCACCGCACAGTACAGGTTGATCCCGTTCTTTGACGGCATCGAACCGGACACCACCACCGAATAGGGCGGCACCTCGCCATAGAACACCTCGCCCGACTCGCGGTCGACGATCTTGGTGGACTGGCCGATATAGACGCCCATGCCCAGAACCGAGCCCTCGCGGATGATGCAGCCCTCGACCACCTCGGAGCGGGCGCCGATGAAGCAGTTGTCCTCGATGATGGTCGGGCCGGCCTGCATGGGTTCCAGCACGCCGCCGATGCCGACGCCGCCGGACAGGTGGACGTTCTTGCCGATCTGCGCGCAGGACCCGACGGTGGCCCAGGTATCGACCATCGTGCCTTCGTCCACATAGGCGCCGAGGTTCACGAAAGACGGCATCAGCACCACGCCCGGCGCGATATAGGCCGACTTGCGAACCACGCAGTTGGGCACCGCGCGGAAACCGGCCGCGCGCCACTGGTTTTCACCCCAGCCGGCGAATTTGCTGTCGACCTTGTCCCACCAGCCGCCGCCCTGCGGGCCGCCGGACTGAATTTCCATGTCCTTGATGCGAAAGCCCAGCAGAACCGCCTTCTTGGCCCACTGGTTCACATGCCAGCTGCCATCGGCCTGCTTCTCGGCGACCCGCAGCGTGCCGCTGTCCAGCGCGTTCAGCGTGTCCTCGATCGCTTCGCGCTGTTCACCGGTGGTGGCGGGCGTGATCGTGTCGCGGGCCTCCCATGCGGCCTCGATGGCGGTTTCCAGTTGGGCGTTGGACATGGGGTTACTCCGTGCTGACTCTCGTTTGGTTGGTGTTGCCTATATGAAAGCCGGGGCCAATGCGCAATGCGACGTTGGCGGAGCCGTTTGCGGCCACCCGGCGCGAAAACCCGTCGGTCTCAGCTGGCGCGGCGGATATGGCGCACCAGAATCGCTGTGGCCGTGGCGGTATCGCGGCGCTTCATCGCCTGCACGATGGCGGCGTGATCGGTGTCTTTCCGCTGGACCCAGCGGTGACGCCAATGGGCGAACAGATGGCGGGCGCTGGCGATATGCAGATCGTCGATCGTATGCAGCAGGCGCGGCCGCGCGCAGGATGTCAGGATCGCCCGATGAAAGGCGCGGTTCCGGGTTTCCCATGTGGGCATGTCCTGCGCCTCGTCGCAGGCGATGCGGGCCTTGTCGGCCGCCTTGAGATCCGCCGGTGTCAAATTCTGGATCGCATGTTGCAGAGCCAGCGATTCCAGGGCCACGCGCATCTCGATCACCTCGCGCACCTCAGCCGGGTCGAGCGCGGTGACGCGCATGCCGCGCCGTGGTTCGCTGTGGGCCAGACCATGCGCCTGAAGCCGCAACAGCGCCTCGCGCACCGGGACATGGCTGGTGTCGAACGCCCGCGCGATGTGGTCCTGCCGCAGTTTCTCACCCGCAGGCAGCTCGCCCGTGATGATGCGCTGGCTGAGCCGGTCATAGATGGAATCTGCAATCGTGGCGGTCATGGAATTTTATCTATAATCCCAAGGCCCGGCCCTCAAGGCGCAAATTCAGACGGTCAGAGGGTCAGGTGCGATATTGCCCCCGCAGACCAGAACCGCGACCCGTTCGCCCGGTTCCGGCGTGTAGACGCCCGAGGTCAAAGCCGCCAGGGCCGTCGCGCCCGCCGGCTCGACCAGAATGCGGTGCGCCTGCCACAGGCGCTGCTGCGCCTCGGCGATCGCGTCATCGCTGACCAGCACCGACGTCATCCCCTGCGCCAGCCCGAAACAGATGTCGCCGATCCGCCGCGCACCCAGCGCGTTGGCGGCTATGCCGGAAACGGACACATCCACGGGCGCTCCGGCCTGCAACGCCGCGTTCAAGGCACATGAGGTTTCCGGCTCGACCGCAACGACCTTGCGCGCGCCCTGAAACCAGGCCAGCGCCCCCGCAATCAGCCCGCCGCCGCCCACTGCCACCAATACGGTATCGGCCTGCAGGCCCTGGCTGTCCCATTCGGCAAAACAGGTGCCCTGCCCGGCCACGGTGGCCGGCGCATCATAGGCATGGATCTGCATCGCACCTGATCGATCTTCGTGGTCACGCGCCATCGCCAGGGCGTTTGCGTATTCACCCGGCACCACGCTCAGATCCGCGCCGATCCGTTCGATCAGAGCAATTTTGGACGGTCCGGCCATTTCGGGCACGAAGATCTTGGCCGGATGGCCCAGCGCCTGCGCGGCATAGGCCGCAGCCGCACCGTGGTTCCCACCCGATGCCGCCACGACCCCTGCCGCCGGCACATCGAGGCTGAGCAACGTGTTGAACGCCCCGCGCGCCTTGAAACTGCCGGTGTGCTGGAAATGCTCCAGCTTCATCTCGACCGGCTGCGCCAGTCCCAGCGCGTCGCTTGTCATGACCGGTGTCACCTGCGCGTGGCCATTGATGCGTTCGGCTGCGGCCGAAATTTCCGTCTTCCAATCCATTCTCGTCTTTCCGTGACTGGCACTCTGCCCGCGAACCCTATAGCTGTTTGAAAAACACGCAAGCAGGGACCCCCCAGCAATGAGAGAAGACCGCCTCAGCCCTTTCCGCGATGCGCATACCGACCGCTCGACCGCAAGCGAAGTCCCCGACACGCCGCAGACACGCTCGCCCTCGTACCGGCTGGCCTTTGCCGATGACGATTTCCTCTGCCGCGAGGAACTGCGGCCCGTTCGTCTGCAACTGGAACTGCTGAAGCCCGAAATGATCATGGCCGAACGCCAGATCACGTCGACCATCGTGATGTTCGGCGGCGCGCGAATCCCGGAACCAGCCAAAAAGGACAGCGCCCGGACGGCCACGCTGGCCGGTCTGTCGCAATACTATGACGAGGCGCGCGAATTCGCCCGGCTGATGACCGAGAAATCCAAGCAAAGCGGGTGCCGCGAGAACGTCATCGTCACCGGCGGTGGCCCCGGCGTGATGGAGGCCGGAAATCGCGGCGCCAAGGATGCCGGTGGCTGCTCGATCGGGCTGAACATTGTGCTGCCGCACGAGCAGGCGCCCAATGCCTATGTCACCCCTGAGCTGAGCTTTAATTTCCACTATTTCGCCATACGCAAGATGCATTTCCTGATGCGCGCCCGTGCGATCACTATCTTCCCCGGCGGGTTCGGCACGATGGATGAGTTGTTCGAGTCCCTCACCCTGATCCAGACCGGCCGGATGGAGCGCGTGCCGTTCCTGCTGTTCGGGCGCGAGTTCTGGGAGCGGGTGATCAATTGGGAAGCGCTGGCCGATGCCGGGACCATTTCCGAAGAGGATCTGGACCTGTTCCGCTTTGTCGATACCGCGCAGGAGGCGGTCGACATCATCGAGCGCTGGGAACCCGCCCCGCCGCGCGACGACATTCCGGGGCGCTGAGCGATGGAGCGCACCCCCAAGACCGGTGAGATGCTGCATCTGCGCGGCAATGCCCTGAGCAAAGGCGAACCAGTGGCGCTGCCGCTGACCCAAAGCAGCATGTTCCACCTGCCCGGCGCGCCGGACGGGCACCCTACCTATGGCCGCGTGGACAACCCGACCTGGACGCAGGTCGAGCATGTGCTGGCACATCTCGAAGACGCACCCTGCCTGATCTTTCCGTCCGGCATGGGCGCGATTTCGGCCGCGTTGTTCGCCACCGTGCGGGCGGGGTCGCGCATCCTGATCCCGTCGGACGGGTATTATGTCACCCGCCTGCTGGCCGACCGGTTCCTCGCCCCGCTGGGCGTGTCGGTCGAAGAGCGCCCCACGACCGCATTTGCGCAGGGCGGATTCGACGGGTTCGATGTTGTCTTCGTCGAAAGCCCGTCCAACCCCGGGCTCGACATGATCGACCTGGCGCAGGTGGCCCGCGATGTGCGCGCCGCGGGTGGCATCACCATCGCCGACAACACGACGCTGACCCCGCTGGGACAGCGCCCGCTGGACCTGGGCATCGACATCGTCGTCGCCTCGGACACCAAGGCGATGGGCGGGCATTCCGACCTGCTGATGGGCCATGTGGCCAGCCGCGATGCCCAGATCATGGAACGGGTCGAGGAATGGCGCCGCGTCTCGGGCGCGATCCCAGGCCCGCACGAAGCCTGGTTGCTGCATCGCGGGCTGGAGACGCTGGACGTCCGGTTCGACCGCATGTGCAGCTCGGCGCAGGTTCTGGCCGAACGGCTGGCCGATCATCCGGCGGTCACGCAGATCCGCTATCCCGGCCTGCCGACGGACCCATCGCACGATCTGGCCCGAGAACAGACCGCACGGTTCGGCTTTCTGCTGACGATCACGCTGGCCTCGGAAGACCAGGCCGAACGGTACATCAATGGCTGCCCGCTGTTGCGCCCGGCCACCTCCTTCGGTGGCGTGCACAGCTCGGCCGAGCGGCGCGCGCGCTGGGGGGATCAGGTCGATCCCGGTTTCGTGCGCCTGTCGGTCGGGTGCGAACCGGTGGACGAGCTGTGGCAGGCTCTGAACGACAGCCTGAATGCGCTGGCCTGAGCCTTATTTCTTGGGCTCGCGCAGTTCAGTGAACACATAGATCGGCAGCAGAACCCCGGCGATCAGGGCGCCCAGCCAAACCAGCAGCGTCGCCGCAAGCAGGTTCGAGATGCCGCCCACGGTCAGCCCCGCGGCGACCAGATCGGTGATCAGCAGGCCCACGAAGGTGACCACCAGCGCGATGCCGCCCTTCAGCGCCGGCACGTTCTTTTCCCCGATCTTCAGGATCAATGGCTCGGCCACGACCTGAACCAGGGTGAACACGATCACCACCACGATGAAGGACACCGGCTTGATCGAAAAGCCGGTCAGCAACAGGCTGGCCAGCAACAGACCGATGGCATTGCCCGCCAACAGGGCCAGGGCCGACTTGATTCTGCGTGACATGCGTTTGACTCCATCCGCAACAGTTCGAAACATGCGGATACTATCAGGATGCCGGAATTTTTCGAGAAAATTCAATCTCCTCGGTATTCGGTCCTGTTGAAATTCCATGACACGGCACAATCTGAAAGGTTAACTGCCAACAACATCCACTGGCGAAACCCATCAGAAACGAGAGATATATGAGCGACAATCCATATTCGGTGTTGGGCGTCTCGAAAGACGCCAGTGCCGCCGAAATCAAGAAAGCCTACCGGCGCATCGCCAAGGACTGCCACCCGGACCTCAAGCCCGGGGACGCCAAGGCCGAAGCCAAGTTCAAGGCCGCCGCCGCAGCCTATGACCTTTTGAAAGACCCCGAAACCCGGGCAAAATTCGACCGGGGCGAGATCGACGCCTCGGGTCAGGAACGCCCGCAGCAGCAATACTACCGCGAATATGCGGAAACCGCGGGCAACCCTTATCGCGCGGGCGGCGGGGTCGAGGACGACGACATGTCCGACATCTTTGCCCAGTTCTTCGGCAACCGTGGCAATGGAGGCTTCAACGGGGGGCGTGCGCGCGAGTTTCATGCGCCCGGTCACAACGTGAACTACAGCCTGCAGATCAGCTTCCTGGATGCCGTGTTTGGCGCCACGCAAAAGCTGACCCTGCCCAGTGGCGACCGGATCGAGGTGAAGATCCCCGCCGGCATCACCGACGGCCAGACCATCCGCCTGCGTGGCAAGGGCGCGCCGGGCTATGGCGAGGGGCCGCCGGGCGACGCGCTGGTCACGATCCGCGTGGCCGAACACCCGGTGTTCAAGCGCGAGGGCGACGACATCCGCATCACCCTGCCGATCACCATCGACGAGGCCGTTCTGGGCGGCAAGGTCCCCGCGCCCACGATCGACGGCCGCGTGAACGTGACCGTGCCCGAGGGCACAAGCAGCGGCAAGACCCTGCGCCTGCGCGGCAAAGGCGTCAGGAAACGCGGCTCGGACAAACGCGGCGACCAGCTGATCGAGCTGAGCGTGGTGCTGCCCGACAAGATCGACGACGAACTGAAGCAGTTCATGCAGAACTGGCGCAAGTCGCACAGCTATGACCCGCGGAAAGGAATGCCGGCATGACCCGTTCTCTGACCGAAGCCGAACTGATCGAAGCCGTCCAGAACCTGACATCAGAGCGGTTGTCCCGGTTCCTGTCCGCCCGGATCGTGATCCCACGCCAGTCCGACCAGGGGCTGGTCTACGAGCGGCTGGACATGGCTCGCCTGCAACTGGCTTGCGAGTTGGATGACCAGTACGAGATGGAGCCCGACGCCCTGTCGATGGTGCTGTCGCTGATCGACCAGATGCACGGCCTGCGGGCAGAACTGCGCGAGGTGCTGCGCGCCATCGACGCCCAACCCGACCCGGTCCGCAGCCAGCTGGTCGAACGGATCGGAACAGCGCGGTTCCGCCGCGGCTAGGACCTGTCTGCAAGGCGGGTTGCCCTTCTGGACTCGGTGGTTTTGCCTTAGAAGGCGCCATCGAGTCGGAACCGGGTGATGCGATGACACGGACCAAGTCGGAATTGCTGATGCCTGCAGGCAATCTGCGCAAGCTGAAACTGGCCATCCTGTACGGGGCGGATGCGGTGTATCTGGGCACGCCCGACATGTCTCTGCGCACCAAGTCCGAGTTTTCGCTGGACGAGGTGATTGAAGGGGTCGAGTTCTGCCACGCGCATGGCCGCCGCGCCTATCTGACGCTGAACTTGTTTTCGCACAACAAGGACATCCCCAAGCTGGACGAATACATCGACACCGTGCGCAAGGTACGGCCGGACGGGTTGATCATCGCTGACCCCGGCGTGTTCCAGTACGTGCGCGACCGCGCGCCGGAACTGCCGCTGCACATCTCGACCCAGGCCAATATCTGTTCGTGGCTGTCGGTGAAGTTCTGGCAGGACCAGGGGGCCGAACTGGTGGTGCTGGCGCGCGAGGTCTCGTACCCCGAACTGGTGGAAATCCGCGAGAAATGCCCCGACATCCGACTTGAGGCTTTCGTGCACGGCGCCATGTGCATGACCTATTCGGGCCGCTGTCTGCTGTCGAATTTCATGGCGGAACGCGGCGCCAACCAGGGCAATTGTGCCAATTCTTGCCGCTGGAACTATGCGCTGAAGCTGCGGCTGAAGGACGGCACTCTTCAGGACCTGCGGATCACCAAAGAAAACGCCGACCTGTTCGAATTTCTGCTGGAAGAGGGCTGCCGCCCGGGTGAACTGATGCCGATCGAAGAGGATGATCGCGGCTCGTACATCCTCAACTCGCGCGATCTGTGCATCATGCCCAAGCTGGACGAATATCTGAAGATCGGCGTCGACAGCCTCAAGGTCGAGGGGCGCGGCAAGTCGGAATACTATGCCGCCATCGTCGCGCGCGCCTATCGCATGGCCATCGACGATTATTATGCCGACCCCGAGAACTGGGACCCGAAGCCTTACATGCGCGAGTTGGAGACCGTGGGAAACCGCGGCTACACGCTGGCCTTTCACGAAGGGCGGCTGACCAATTACGCCCATGATTACGAACACACCGCGACCATCGCCCAATGGGAATATGCTGGGCTGGTGACCGACGTGACCGAGGATGCGTTCCTGGTCGAAGTGAAGAACAAGCTTGAACCCGGCGACGTGCTGGATTTCGTCTCGCCCATCTCGCGCGAGACGGTCCTGCTGCGCGTCTACGAATTCGAGCGCGCCAGTGACGGCGCCAGGCTGGACGTGGTGCATGGCAGCACGAAAACCGTGATCCGCCTGCCGTTTGCCCTGTTCGATCACGAAGACCCCGACGACCTGCGCGCCCGTTTCCCGGTATATTCGGTCCTGCGCAAGGAGCGCGCCCTGACCGACGAACATTGGAGCCGCATCCGTTTTGACAAGCTGGTGCAGGGCTTGGAAACCTCGGGGCGCGACAATCCAGCCGCCTATGCCCGCCGCCGGGACGAGCTGGTGGAGAAGATCGGTCAGGACGGCAGCGCGCGCCGGTTCAAGACCAACCGCGTGGGCACCGAGGGCTGTTGCGGCAAGGGGTGCAACGGCTGCCTGATCTTCTGGCAGGATGACAAATACGCCCTGGCGCGCGAGGTTCTGTCAAAACGCAAGCAGGGAGAGCAGCTCAGCCGGCGCGAGGCCGCCGCCCTGAAACTGCCCGGCGACGCGGCCCGCGATCAGTTGCCGACGCGGTAATCCTCGGGCACGAAGAACGTATAGTCGCGGTCAGCCACAGCTTCGTGGCAGTCATGGCAATAGGCAACCGCCCCCGCGCGATCCCCCATCGTGTCACCGAACAGAGACCCGTCGGGCATCACCATGACATAGCGCCAGTCGGCGGTGTCGGGGCTGGTGCCTTCGGGCAGTTTCTCCATCACGAACAGGGCGCCGGGATGCACCCGGCCCTCATCCGTGACGGTCATGCTGTCCTTGGCCAGAACCGAGCCCACGGGCAGCTTTTCCCCCGGTTGCAAGGTGCCGTAATTGTGGGCCATCCGGTTCGCATAGCTGTTGACGTAGCGCTGCCCATGCGTGGCCGACAGGTACGGCGCATCGTTGAACAACGGCCAGTTCTGATAATTCATCAGTTGATCCAGATGCGCGGTGGCATAGCCGCGATCCATCTGTTTCCTGAGGGCGCGATAGTGCTGCCGCGCGTCCTCTTTGCTCAGGTCCGCCGGATTCTCGATCGCCAGATGCGCCTCGGTCTCGTTGGATTGCGCCCATGCAATGGCGGCGCTCGATGCCACCAATACGGCGGTCATGCAGATCGTGGACAGTTTCGTCAGTGCGTTCATGTATTGGCCCACCCTGTTCAAGGCTTGCCTGAATTCCGCAGATTTCCCCGACAAATATGAGCGGACTGGACGAAACGCACCAGAACCGGACTGTCCAACTCACCGTCTTGTGCGCAGATTTTACGTGCGCGCAACCGCGCACCTCTCATGCCTCAAGACTACCAAATTCAGCCGTAGAATTACAGACCATTTGCCCGCGAACCCGCGGGCATCGGATCAACCTTTCAGCCCGGCCTCGGCCTCGATCTGGCGGCGCGACTTGCGGGCGCGCTCGGTGGCCGATTTCAACTGACCGCAGGCGGCCATGATGTCCTCGCCCCGCGTCTTGCGGATGGGCGAGGCGTACCCGGCCTGATAGATGATGTTGGCAAAGGCCCGGATCCGGTTGTTCGAGCTGCGCTTGTAGGGCGCGCCGGGCCACTCGTTGAACGGGATCAGGTTGATCTTGGCCGGAATGTTGTGGCGTTTGATGTGGTCGATCAGGCGATGCGCGTCCTCGTCGCTGTCGTTCACGCCGTCCAGCATCACGTATTCAAAGGTGATCCGCTCGGAATTCGACGCGTTGGGATAGCTGGCCAGCGCCTGCAGCAGTTCCTCGATGTTCCAACGCTTGTTGATCGGCACCAGAACGTCGCGCACCTCGTCCGTGGTGGCGTGGAACGAGATCGCCAGCAGGCAGCCGATCTCTTCCGCCGTGCGCGCGATTTCGGGCACCACGCCCGACGTCGACAGAGTGATCCGCCGGCGCGACAGCGAAATGCCCTCGGGATCCATCGCGATCTTCATCGCGTCGCGGACGTTTTCGAAATTGTAGAGCGGCTCGCCCATGCCCATCAGCACGATGTTGGAGAGCAGGCGCGTCTCGTTCTTGGGCGCGCCCGGGGTGGGCCATTCGTCCAGATCGTCACGCGCCATCATCACCTGACCGATGATCTCGGCCGCAGTCAGGTTGCGCACCAGCTTCTGCGTTCCGGTGTGGCAGAACGAACAGGTCAGCGTGCAGCCCACCTGCGACGAGATGCACAGCGTGCCGCGATCCTCTTCGGGGATGTAGACGACCTCGACCTCGTGCCCACCGGCGATGCGCACCAGGTACTTGCGGGTACCATCTTCCGAGACCTGGCGGGTGACCACCTCGGGGATTTCGATCACGAAATTCTCGGCCAGCTGCGCGCGATAGGCCTTGGCCAGATTGGTCATCTGGTCGAAGTCGCGCACGCCCCATTGATAGATCCACTGCCAGATCTGGTTCACCCGCATCTTGGCCTGCTTTTCAGGCGTGCCATGTTCGATCAGAACCTCGCGCAGCCGGTCGCGGGTCAGACCGACAAGGTTGATCGTTCCCTCGGGCAATTTGCGGGGAATGGTCATGACATCCTGGGTGATCGGCGCTTTGGCGGACATGGCGGTTCTCGGGCGTTCTGGCTTGGGATGCGCCTCTATATAGGAACGCCGGCAAAGATCAAAAGGATTCGTGAGAACCTGTCCGGACGTCAGTCGAGGAGCCGCAACAGTTCGGTG
This sequence comes from Ruegeria arenilitoris, assembly GCF_013032855.1. Lineage (GTDB taxonomy): Bacteria > Pseudomonadota > Alphaproteobacteria > Rhodobacterales > Rhodobacteraceae > Ruegeria > Ruegeria arenilitoris. The sequence goes on along the minus strand of NZ_WQDA01000001.1, from coordinate 459,493 downwards.
ACACGGGCCCGCCCCAACTCGACCCGGCACGAGGTGATCGCAATGCCCGTTCCTGATCCACCACCAAAAGACGCGCCAACTGCTTCGCACTGCGCATCGCGATAAGTCTTCCAGGCCTCTTGAGAAGTTTCAAGCGCTGGCAAGGCAACAGCCCGACCCGTCACTTCGTCCAGTTCCTTCGCCGCATCGACTGCGAACCCAAACGCCGCGACCAAAGCGGCCTCGACATTGGTCTCGGCCCGACCGACGCATGTCCCGATCTCGACCTGAGATCCGGCATCGGTACATTCCAGCGCCGGGTCTGCAAATGCCGATACCGGAAGAAGAATTGCTGCCCAAACCCAACGCATGTCCGTCTCCTCGCCTGTCTACCCATGGTTTCAGACAGAGCTTAGCACAGTGGTCAGGCTTGGGCACGTTTTAGGTGCAGCGAGCGATCACACCCCGGCTGGCGGGATGTAGCAGTCCTCGGCATCCAGTGTCTTGACCGGATCATTCGGGCCGCATTGCTCGCCCGTGACCGGATAGGTTTCGGTGGATTTCTCGCACGCGCTCAGAGTTGCCGCTGCAACAATCAGAACCGCAATAAGGGGTTTGGTCGACATGTCTGGACTCCTTCTTTGTTGTCTGAACCGATTGGTTCAGAAATCGAATCCATCAGCCTTGATGCGGATCAAGTTTTGGTGCCGACGTTGCGTAAACGGATGCGCAAAAACGCAAAACCCCGCCATTTTGGCGGGGCATGAGATCTGGACGGGTTGGGCAGTTATTTGGTGCAGCGCTTCTCGGCGTCTTCGATGGCTGCGGTAAAGCCCAGCAACGAGAACGTGTCCTTGGTCTGGGTGCCGCGTTCGGACCGTGCGGTCAACACGGCCTCGGTCCCGCGCTTCATCGCCGTGACGATCTTGGCATCATCCGCGGCGCTGGCGGGCCACGCCCACTCGCCCTCGGTGAACAGTTCGAACTCGGACCCGTCGATTTCCAGGTTCACCGTGGACCCGGGGGCGAATGGGTAGCCTCCGGTGAATGTCACCTGACCTTTGACCTCGGCGTTGGGGCGATAGAACACGAACAGCAAAATGTCGCTGCGACGCACCGATACCACACGGCCACCGCGGGTATTCACGGTCTCCTTGGGGGCGGATACGCTCCAGCACTCGGTCGGATCGTCTTCGACGAACACGCTCCAATCAGTCTGAGCGGACACACGGTTCGTACTGGTCGCCTGCTGGGCGATCGCTGTCGTGGCCATCCCTGCCACACAAAGGCCCGCGCATACGCGGGCGAGCATTGTTTTCATTCGTTCAGCCTCCTGGCTCGACCCACACCTCAACTCCATCCCGGAAGGCCGCGAACCCTGACGGTCCGTCTGTTGCAGTTGCGCATCCGGATGATTGCCGACATACACACACTAACGCAGGTTTCGCCACAGGCGAAAGGGCGATTGGCAGAATTTTGCGCACATTCCGGAGGGACGACATGACGCAGCCAGTACCGATGACCGAACTGTGGCGCGGACCGCTGTTGGAGAGCCTTCATCTGGGCCATGCGGTGATCTGCGACGACAGCGGTCAGATCGTGCGCAGCTGGGGCGATCCGAACGCGGTGATCTATCCGCGGTCGTCGGCCAAGATGATCCAAGCGCTGCCGCTGATCACCTCGGGCGCGGCGGCCAAATACGGGCTGGGCTCCGAGCATCTGGCGCTGGCCTGCGCCTCGCACAACGGCGCGGCGATCCATACCGAGCGCGTGACCGCCTGGCTGGATCACCTGGGCCTGTCCGAGCCCGATCTGCGCTGCGGCCCGCAGGAGCCGGCCGACATGGCCGCGCGCGACGGCCTGATCCTGGCCGATGACACGCCCTGCCAGATCCACAACAACTGTTCGGGCAAGCATTGCGGGTTCCTGACCCTGGCCCAGCACATGGGCGCAGGCCCCGAGTATATCGAGATCGACCACCCCGTGCAGCAGGCCTGCCTGTCGGCCTTCGAAGAGACAACGGGCGAGGACAGCCCGTGCTACGGGATTGACGGCTGCTCGGCGCCCAATTTCGCTACTTCACTGGTGGGGCTGGCGCGATCGATGGCGTGGTTTGCCTCGGCCGGCGACCGGTCGGACCGGGCCAGCGACGCAGCGTTGCAATTGACCCGGGCGATGGTCGCCCACCCCGAGCTGGTGGCCGGCGAAACCCGCGCCTGCACCGAAATGATGCGGGCGATGAACGGCCGTGCCGCGATCAAGACCGGGGCCGAGGCCGTGTTCGTCGCGATCATCCCGGAAAAGAAGATGGGCGTGGCGCTGAAGATCACCGATGGCGCCACCCGCGCCAGCGAGTGTGCCATCGCCGCCATTCTCGTCAGCCTCGGCGTGCTCGAGGCCGATCACCCGGCCACGCGCAAATTCATGAACGCCACGCAATACAGCCGCCGCGGGCTGGAATGCGGCGTGATCCGCCCCGCACCGGGTTTCCCCGGCTGAGGGTCACATCTCGATCTCGTGGATCTCGGCCACCTCGACCGAGCCCGAGCCGTTGACCACCATGGGGCAGCCCTTGGCCATCTCGGTGGCGGCTTCGATGCTGTCGGCCTTGACGACGGTAAAGCCCGAGGCCGGGTTCGGCCCGCCATTGTCGGCCACGCCATCGGCGCTGACGGTATGGGACTGACCCACCGGGTTGCCGGGGATTTCCAGCGCCGGCCCCATGTTCTGGAACCACGCGCCCCAGGCGGCCATGGTGGCTTCGATCTCGGCCGGGTCGGTCGGCGTGGTGCCGCCGTGATAGACAAACAGGTACTGAGGCATTTTCTGGTCTCCCTTTTGGTCAGACGGGGTTGGCAAGCCGGGCTTCCAGCTTGCGCAGCGACGAAGTCCAGCCGCTTTCATGATTGGCCGAGACGTCGTCATCGCCCAGATCGCGGTGATCCAGGATCAGGCGCGCTCCGGTGTCGGTCGGCTCGACCGCCAGCTTCACATGGCTCTCGGCGCCGCGCTGGTCCTGGTCGTCATGCCAGCCCCAGGTGAACCCGACCGAGTTCGGTGGGTCCACATGGGTCACATGCCCGGACACCTTGAAACGCTGCCCCTCGCGATTGACCATGACCGAATACCACGGACCTAGGCGCGAGAAATCCAGATCGTGCTCCGGCACCTCGACCCCTTCGGGCCCCCACCACTGCAACAATCTGGTTCCGTCGCTGATCCAGGCGAACAGGGTTTCGGCGCTGACCGGAAAGTCGCGCACCAACTTCAGGTCGGCCATGAGGAGTCCTCCTGCAGAATGTCGCCCAGGCGGTCCAGGCTGGCCTCCCAGAACTGTCGTTTCGAGATGGTCCATTCGGCAATCGCCCGCAGCCCCTCGGGGCGGATCGAATAGATGCGCTGGGTGCCGTTCACGCGCTGGTTCACCAGCCCGGCCTGCCGCAGCACCTTCAGGTGCCGGGAAATGGCCGCGCCGGACATGCCCTTGCCCTGGGCTAGGTCTCCGGCAGGCAGTTCGCCGTGATCCATCAGTTGTTCAACGATCGTGAATCGGGTCGGGTCGGACAGGGCCGAAAAGGCATCGAGCAGCGTGTTCATAGCTATTGATTAACACGAATGTTAAACAATGGGAACCCGAAACCGTCGGATCAGCCCCGCGCAAAGTCCGATCGGGCATATCCCTGCAGGTACAGCAGCGCGGTCAGGTCGCCATGGTTGATGCGCACGTCGCATTGCGCGGCGACCGAGGGCTTGGCGTGCAGGGCCACGCCTGTTCCGGCGCGCTCCAGCATGCCCAGGTCATTCGCCCCGTCGCCCACGGCGATCACTTCGGCCTCGGAAATACCCAGCCGGGCCGATATCTGCTCCAGCGCCTCGACCTTGGCCTGACGGCCCAGGATCGGGCGCTGCACGTCACCGGTCATCTTGCCGTCCTCCGCCAGTAGCGTGTTGGCGCGGTTCTCGTCAAAACCCAGCAGCTCGGCCACGCGGGCCGTGAACGCCGTGAACCCGCCCGAGACCAGCGCGGCATAGCCACCATTGGCCCGCATCGTCGCCACCAGTTCGCGGCCGCCCGGCATCAGGGTGATGCGCTGGTTCAGCACCCGGTCGATCACCGACACGTCCAGCCCCTTCAGCAGGCCCACCCGCTCGGTCAGCGCGCCTTCGAAATCCAGCTCGCCATTCATGGCGCGGGCGGTGATGTCCTTGACCCGCTCGCCTACCCCGGCCTCGTCGGCCAGTTCGTCGATGCATTCCTGCTGGATCATCGTGCTGTCCATATCGGCCAGCAGCATCTTCTTGCGGCGGCCCTCGGCCGGCTGCACCACCAGATCGACGCACAGTTTCTGCAGGTCGGCCCAGACATCCCAGCGGTTGGCCGGAACCCCCGGCAAGGCAAATTCGGCCGCCTCGTCGGGGCTCAGCCACTGGATGTCGCCCCCGCCCCAGGCATTGCGCAGCGAGTCGATCAGCGCCCCGTCCAGCGACGGCGTCTTGGGGTTGGTCAACAGGGTGGCAACGTACATCTTGATCCTCCGGCAGCCTGCCCTGCGCATATCGCAGGTGCAGCATTTCCGCCAGAGGCCAATTCCGCGCCGCTAGCCCAGAATGCCCGGCAGGCGCAGCCCGTGTTCGCGGGCGCAGTCCTTGGCGATGTCATACCCCGCATCCGCATGACGCCACACGCCCGAGGCCGGGTCGTTCCACAACACCCGCTCCAGCCGCCGCGCGGCGTCCTCGGTGCCGTCGGCGCAGATCACCACGCCCGCATGCTGGCTGAAGCCCATGCCGACCCCGCCGCCGTGATGCAACGACACCCAGGTAGCGCCGCTGGCGGTGTTGATCAACGCGTTCAGCAGCGGCCAGTCCGACACGGCGTCGGACCCATCCAGCATCGCCTCGGTCTCGCGGTTGGGGCTGGCGACCGAGCCGCTGTCCAGATGATCCCGTCCGATGACGACCGGAGCGCTCAGTTCTCCGTTCGCGACCATCTCGTTGAAGGCCAGACCCGCGCGGTGCCGGTCGCTCAGCCCGATCCAGCAGATCCGCGCGGGCAGGCCCTGAAACGCGATCCGGTCACGGGCCATGTCCAGCCAGCGATGAAGATGCTCGTTCTCGGGGAACAACTCCTTCATCTTGGCGTCGGTCTTGTAGATATCTTCGGGGTCGCCCGACAGCGCGCACCAGCGGAACGGGCCGATGCCACGGCAGAACAGCGGGCGGATATAGGCCGGGACGAAACCGGGAAAGGCAAAGGCGTTCTCAAGCCCCTCGTCCTGCGCCACCTGCCGTATGTTGTTGCCATAGTCCAGCGTCGGCACGCCCACGTTCCAGAAATCGACCATCGCCGCGACATGCTGCTTCATCGAGGCGCGTGCGGCCTTTTCCACTGCTTTAGGGTCTGTTTCCCGCTTTTCGCGCCATTGCGCCAAGGTCCAGCCCAAGGGCAGATACCCGTTGATCGGATCATGGGCGCTGGTCTGGTCGGTTACGATGTCGGGGCGCATCCCACCGGCGGCCATGCGGCGGTAGATCTCGGGAAAGATCTCGGCCGCATTGCCCAGCAGACCCACGGACTTCGCCTCGCCCGCCTTGGTCCAGCGGTCGATCATGGCGAGCGCCTCGTCCAGCGTTTCGGCCTTTTCATCCAGGTATTTGGTGCGCAGGCGAAAATCGATGCTGTCAGGATTGCATTCCACCGCCAGACAGCAGGCCCCGGCGAAGACTGCCGCCAGGGGCTGAGCTCCGCCCATGCCGCCCAGCCCACCGGTCAGGATCCATCGCCCGGTCAGGTCACCACCATAGTGCTGGCGCCCGGCCTCGGCGAAGGTTTCATAGGTGCCCTGAACGATGCCCTGCGTGCCGATGTAGATCCACGACCCGGCCGTCATCTGGCCGTACATCATCAGGCCCTTCCGATCCAATTCGTTGAAATGGTCCCATGTGGCCCAGTGCGGCACGAGGTTGGAATTGGCGATCAGCACCCGCGGCGCGTCCTTGTGCGTGCGGATGATCGCCACCGGCTTGCCGGACTGCACGATCAGGGTTTCGTCGGACTCGAGATCCTTCAAACTGGCCACAATAGTGTCGAAATCCTTCCAGGTCCGCGCCGCACGGCCGATGCCGCCATAGACCACCAATTCGTGCGGGTTTTCGGCCACGTCGGGGTGCAGGTTGTTCATCAGCATCCGCAACGGGGCCTCGGTCAACCAGCTTTTGGCATTCAGGTCCGGCCCGGTCGGCGGAAAGACGTCTCGGGTGTTCTTGCGCGGGTCACTCATTTCGGGGCTCCTTTTTCGGCCAGCGCGCCGGACAGGGCCAGGACACGCAGGCGGTCAAGCATCTCTTGCAGGTGCGGGCGCAGGCGTTCAGCCCGGTCCGCGCGCCAGGTCCAGGGCGGGGTCTCGTCCATATAGGCGCGTTGGGCGATCTCCATCTGGATCGCATGTATGCCCTTGTCCGGGCGGCCATAGTACCGGGTGGTCCAGCCGCCTTTGAACCGGCCGTTCAGCACCGCGGTACAGCCCGACGCCTGGGCCACGGCATCCACCGCCTGCGCGACCTCGGGCGCACAGGTGGTGCCGTCATTGGTGCCCGTGTTGAACACCGGCAGTTCTCCGTCGAACAGGAAGGGGATCCGCGACCGGATCGAGTGGCAGTCGAACAGGATCGCCACGCCATGCCTGGCCCGCACCCGCTCCAGTTCTTCCTGCAACGCGGCGTGGTAGGGGGCGTGGAACTTCTCGCGCCTCTCCTCGATTTCATCTTCCGACGGCTTCTGACCTTCCAGCCATATGGGGCGCCCGTCGAAATCGGTCAGAGGCACCAGGGTCGTCGTGTTCTGCCCCGGATAGAGCGACACGTCCGCCGGATCGCGATTGGCGTCGATCACATAGCGGTGCACGCGGGACTGAACCACCGTCGCATCGCCCAAAAGCCCCTTATAGAGCCTGTTAATGTGCCAATCCGTGTCGGCCAACGCCCGACCGGTCTGGTTCAGGCGCACGTGGATCTCCTCGGGCACGAAGGTTCCGCCATGCGGTTGGCCCAGCACGATCGGGCCCTGCCCCCGCTGCACCTCGACCACGGTCATGCCGTCACCTCCGGCAGCGGTACGCCCAGCGCCTCGAGGATCGCGCCGCTGGCCACAAGATCCTTGGCCTGCTCCAGCTCCGGGGCTAGGTACCGGTCCTCCGCCAAAGGCGGGATATCGGCGCGCAGCCGCGCAATCACCCGCTGCAAGGGCGCGCTGGTGACCAGCGGGGCGCGGAACTCGACGCCCTGGGCGGCGCAGAGCAGTTCGATCCCCAGAATATGGTTCAGGTTTTTCACCATGCGCGTCAGACGCCGCGCCCCATGGGCGGCCATCGAGACGTGATCTTCCTGGTTGGCCGAGGTGGGCGTGCTGTCGGTGACGCACGGATTGGCCAGATGCTTGTTTTCGCTCATCAGCGCGGCGGTCGTGACCTCGGCGATCATGAATCCGGAATTCAAGCCCGGATCGGGTGTCAGGAATGGCGGCAGATCGAAGCTGAGCGTCGGATCCACCATCAGTGCGATCCGGCGTTGCGCGATGGCGCCGATCTCGGACAGGGCCAGCGCGATCATGTCGGCGGCAAACCCCACCGGTTCGGCATGAAAATTGCCGCCCGAGACGATCATGTCGGGATCGGACAGCACCAGCGGGTTGTCGGTGGCCGCGTTGGCCTCGGTCTGCAGGGTGGCGGCAGCCTGCCGGATCACGTCCATCGCGGCACCGGTGACCTGCGGCTGGCAGCGGATGCAATACGGGTCCTGCACACGGCTGTCGCCCTCGCGATGGCTTTCGCGGATTTCCGACCCCTGCAGCACGGCGCGCATGGCGCTGGCGGCCTCGATCTGGCCGCGATGGCCGCGCAGAGCATGGATCTCGGGCTGCAGCGGCGCGGTGGAGCCCATGATGGCATCGGTCGATACGGCCGAAACGACGAGCGCATTCTGCGCCGCGCGCCAGCCCTCGAACAGGCCCGCCAAGGCGTAGGCCGTCGAAAACTGGGTGCCGTTGATGAAGGCCAGCCCCTCTTTCGGCCCCAGCTGAACAGGCTCTAATCCGGCCTTTTTCAAGGCTTGTGCGCCTGGCATGACCGTACCGTTCAGCTCGGCTTCGCCTTCGCCGATGATCACCGCCGTCATGTGGGCCAGCGGCGCCAGATCACCCGAGGCCCCCACCGAGCCCTGCGCCGGGATCACCGGTGTCACGCCACGGGCCAGCATCTGCTGCAGCAGGTCCACCAGCACCCACCGCACCCCAGATGCGCCGCGCCCGAAGGACAACAGCTTGAGCGCCATCATCAGGCGCGCCAACCGCCGCGGCACCGCCGGGCCGACCCCGCAGCAATGGCTGAGGATCAGGTTGCGCTGCAGCGCCGAGGTGTCCTTGGCCGCGATCTTTAGGCTGGCCAGCTTGCCGAAACCGGTATTCACGCCATAGACGGGCTGGTCACCGGCGGCGGCCTCGGCGATGCGGGCGGCGGCGGCCTCGAAAGCCGGGCGACAGCCCTGATCCAGAACCACCGGCGTTTCGTTCCAGTAGATCTCCGCCAGTTGGGCCAGCGAGACCAGCCCCGGAACCAAGGTCAAAGCGCTCATGCCTCCCCTCCGAAAATGCGCGCGTGCAGCGGGTTGAACCCGATCCGATAGGCCAGCTCGGCCGGGTGAGAGACGTCCCACACGGCCAGATCCGCCCGCTGCCCCGGCGCTATCGTGCCGGCATCACTCAGCCCAAGCGCGCGGGCGGCATTGCGGGTGACCCCGGCTAGTGCCTCGGCCGGGGTCATTCGAAACAGGGTGCAACCCATGTTCATCGTCAGCATCAGCGACGTCAGCGGCGAGGACCCCGGGTTGCAATCGGTGGCCAGGGCCATCGGCACCCCGGCCTTGCGGAACAGGTCGATCGGCGGGGCCTGCGTTTCCCGCAACGTGTAGAATGCCCCGGGCAGCAGAACGGCAGTCGTTCCGGCCTCGGCCATCGCCGCCACTCCGGCGGCGTCCACATATTCGACGTGATCGGCTGACAGGGCGCCGTAGGAGGCCGCTAGCCGGGTCCCGCCGAGGTTCGACAATTGCTCGGCATGCAGCTTGACCGGCAGCCCCAAATCACGCGCGGCGTCGAACACCCGGGCGATCTGCACGGTGTCAAAGGCGATGCCCTCGCAGAACCCGTCGACCGCGTCGACCAGCCCCTCGGCATTGGCCGCACGCAGGGTCGGGATGCAGACCGTGTCGATATAGGCGTCTGCGCGCCCCGTAAATTCGGGCGGCACTGCATGAGCGCCCAGAAAGCTGGTCCGAACCCGCAGCGGGCGCTGCTTTGCAATTTCCCGGGCCGCGCGCAACATGCGCAGCTCGGTGTCCTGATCCAGTCCATAGCCGGACTTGATTTCAATGCAGGTCACACCCTCGGCCAACAACGCATCTATGCGAGGCAGTGCCTCTTGGATCAGGTCCTGCATACTGGCGGCGCGTGTGGCGGTGACTGTCGACAGAATGCCCCCTCCGGCGCGCGCGATCTCCGCGTAGGTTGCCCCGTTCAGCCGCATTTCGAACTCAACCGCCCGGTTACCCCCGAAAATCGCATGCGTGTGCGGATCGATCAGGCCCGGAGTGATCAACCGATCCGCAAAATCGACGATCGGCCAGTCGGTGTGATCCGGCGGCAGATCTCGGTGCGGTCCGATCCATTGGATCCGGCCCGACGAAACAGCAATCGCCGCGTCTTCGACCAAGCCATAGGACGCAACCCCATCCGCCATGGTTGCGATCCGCCGACAACAAATCACCGAATTTCTGGTCATCGCGATTCTTTTGGACTCCCCTCGGGTTTCAATTTTTCGTATACGTGTAAAAAATTAAAGTCTACACAAAAAGAGACGCCGATGCAGATCCACGCCAAAACCGCCTTGTTAGGCTCTGACTGGGTTTCAGACCTGCGGGTCGAAACTGCGAATGGCGTCATCACCGGATTGGAGACCGGTGCGCGTCCGCAGTCGGCCGACATCTGCGTTGATGTCCTGCTGCCAGCCTTGTCGAACCTGCACAGCCACGCGTTTCAGCGCGCTATGGCAGGTATGACCGAGTTTCGCGCAGCCGGGCGGGAAAGCTTCTGGTCCTGGCGAAATCTGATGTACCGCTTTCTGGACAGGTTGACGCCCGAGCAGATGGAGGCCATCGCCGCGCTGGTGTTCCTTGAGATGCAGGAGGCCGGATATGCCGCAGTCGGGGAATTCCACTATGTGCATCACCAGCCCGGCGGCGCGCCCTACGACCAGCTTTCCGAGCTGAGCCAGCGGATCTTCTCAGCAGCTTTGCGGACGGGAATCGGTCTGACCCATTTGCCGGTTCTCTATTCCTACGGCGGCGTCCGGCAAGAGCCCCTGTCTGGCGGCCAGCTGCGGTTCGGCAATGACGTGGACCGGTTCATGGACTTGTATCACGAGTGCCGATCGGCTGCCGCAGATCTTGCCGCGGACACGGTGGTCGGCATCGCGCCGCACTCGTTGCGCGCCACCTCTCCCACAGACTTGGCCCTGCTGCTGGCGCAGGTTCCGGAGGGTCCGGTTCACATCCATATCGCCGAACAGGTGAAAGAGGTCGAGGACGTGCAATCCGCTTTGGGCCAACGCCCGGTCGCCTGGCTTCTGGACAATGCCCAGGTCGACTCACGCTGGTGTCTGATCCATGCCACCCAGATGAACGACGCCGAAACACGCGCTCTGGCGCGTTCGGGGGCCGTGGCCGGCCTGTGTCCAATCACAGAAGCCAATCTGGGCGACGGGATCTTCAACGGAGTGCCCTACCTTGACGCTGGAGGACGGTTCGGTGTCGGATCAGACTCCAACGTGCGGATTTCTCTGCCAGAGGAGTTGCGCAGTCTGGAATATTCCCAGCGCCTTCGCGACCGATCCCGCGCGGTTCTGGCGGCAGCCAACGGTTCCGTGGGACATGCGTTGTACACCGGCGCGGCACAAGGCGGGGCGCAGGCTCTGGGCCGCAACGCCGGAGAGATCGCGGTCGGCAAACTGGCCGACCTGGTGGCAGTTGACCGGTCGCACCCGACGCTTTGCGCGCTGGCGGATCATCAACTTCTGGACGGCTTGTGCTTTGCCGCACCCGATGGTCTGGTAACGGATCTGTGGTCGGCGGGCCGTCATATGGTGCGGGATGGCAGGCATATTGCGCGCGAGACGATAATCAGAGACTACAAAGCCGCGATTGCAGACCTTTTGACCGACGTCTGACCCGACAAAGAACTGAGTTGAGATCAAGATGACCCAGACCGCTGACACGACAGGCTACAAGGAAATCAAGCAGACTGTGCTTGACCGCATCCGCTCGGGTCAGTGGCTGCCGGACATGTTGCTGCCCAACGAGCAGGACCTTGCGGTCGAGTTTTCCTGCACGCGTACAACGGTCAATCGGGCACTGCGAGAACTGGCCGAGGAAGGATTTCTGGAACGTCGCCGCAAGGCCGGTACCCGGGTGCTGAGCGCGCCGCAGAGACAGGCCCGGTTCACCATCCCGCTGGTCCGGGAAGAGGTCGAGGCTCTGGGCGGCACCTACCGCTATGCACTTGTCTCGGCCCAAGCCGAACAGGCGCCCGACTGGCTGGCCGCGCGGCTGGCGCTGGGTTCGGATCGGCGGGTGATGCATGTGCGCTGCATGCATTTTTCGGACAACACCCCGTTTCAGTTCGAAGATCGCTGGATCGTTACAGCCAGCGTCCCGCCTGTCGAACAGGCTGATTTCTCGACGCTGGGGCCCAATGAATGGCTGATCCAGACGGTCCCCTTCACCAATGTCGAGCTGTCTTTTCTGGCAAGCCGCGCCGATGCCGAACTGGCCGGGTTTCTGGACGTGACGGTTGGCGAGCCGGTTTTTACCGCGGAACGTATCACTTGGTTGCAAGGCAGCCCGGTTACCTTCGCCAAGATGTATTTCGCGGCAGGCTACCGGATGACCACCCGGTTCTGAGGTTGTCCGGGCCTTTACCGCGGCCCGATTCCGGTACAGTTTCGCCTTGACCGAACAACGGCAACACGGAGAACGGGATGAGCAACCCGCTATACGATCGACTTTTCGGCATTCACGCGGGCAAGACAACGCCGTTCCTGCATCTGCCGGACGGACGCGTTCTCTCACATGCCGATTTCCTGGACATGGCGGCCCGGATCGCCAACGCTTTGACGGCCTGCGGACTGGAACCCGATGACCGCGTTGCGGTGCAGGTCGCGAAATCGCCCGAGGCGCTGGCGCTTTATGCAGCCTGCGTTCAGGCCGGGCTGATCTTTCTGCCGCTGAATACCGCCTATACGACAGACGAGCTGCGGTATTTCATCGAAAACAGCGGTGCTCGGATGGTTGTCGCGGATGCCAAATCACAAGCCGATATCGAGCCGATTGCCCAAGCGCAGGATGCGATGCTCGAAACCCTGAACGCGGACGGTTCCGGCAGCCTGATGCGGCGCGCGCTTGGGATGTTGCCAGCCTTCGAACCCGCGCACAGGACCGAGGATGACCTCGCAGCTTTCCTTTACACATCGGGCACCACCGGGCGGTCAAAGGGCGCCATGCTGACGCAGGCGAATCTGCTGTCGAACGCCGAAACGCTGGTACGGGAGTGGCGCTTCACCGCGGATGACGTGTTGCTGCACGCGCTGCCGATCTTTCACACCCATGGCCTGTTCGTGGCCACCAATGTCATGCTGTCGGCCGGTGGATCGATGATCTTTCTACCGGGCTTCGATCTGGACGACATCTTGCGCCTGATGCCCAAGGCCACCTCGATGATGGGTGTGCCGACCTTCTATACTCGTCTCTTGGACGACGACCGGTTTACCGGGGATCTGACCCGGCACATGCGGCTGTTCATATCCGGTTCGGCGCCGCTGCTGGCCGAAACCCACACGCGGTTCGAGCAACGCACCGGCCACCGCATCCTGGAACGCTATGGCATGACCGAGACCAATATGAACACCTCAAACCCCTATGACGGCGAGCGTCGGGCCGGAACCGTGGGCTTTCCGCTGCCGGGGGTAGAGTTGAAGATCACCGACCCCGAAACGGGCGATCCGCTGCCGCAGGGCGAGATCGGCATGATCGAGGTGCGCGGCCCGAACGTGTTCAAGGGTTATTGGCAGATGCCCGAGAAAACCGCCGCCGAACTGCGCGAGGACGGGTTCTTCATCACCGGTGATCTGGGCCGCATCGACGCGGACGGCTATGTGCATATCGTTGGGCGCGGCAAAGACCTGATCATCTCGGGCGGCTACAACATCTATCCCAAGGAAGTCGAGCTGGTTCTGGATGACCAGCCCGGCGTGCTGGAAAGCGCGGTGATCGGCGTACCGCACCCGGATTTCGGGGAGACCGTGCTGGGCATCCTGGTGCCCGAGGCCGGCGCGGCGCCGGATCTGGATGCGATCATGGAGGCGGTGAGCCAAAGCCTTGCCCGTTTCAAACATCCCCGCAGGCTGATCCTGCTGGACGAACTGCCGCGCAATACGATGGGCAAGGTGCAGAAAAACGCCCTCCGCGAGGCCTACAAGAACATGTTCGCGGGCGGCTGATCAGGGGCGCAGCGGCACGCGTCCGGCTTCGGTCAGCAGCCAGCAGTCGCGCCCCTCGAACACGGCAACCCCGGTTTGGCGGCCATAGCCCGCGCCGCTGTCCAGGTTGATGCGGTTCCCGTAATGGGTGGGGCGGTCCACCACCGTGTGGCCATGCACGATCAGCTTGGGGTGCGGGGTTTCGCAGGCGTGAAAACTCTGACGGATCCAGACCAGATCGTCCTCGGCCTGCGCGCCCAGCGGCACGCCCGGCCGGATGCCGGCGTGGACAAAGGCAATCTCGGGGGTCTGATGCATCCGCACCAGGTCGCGCAGAAAAGCCCTGTGCGCGACCGGCACTGCCGCAACGGCCGCGCGATGCACATCCTGCAGCCGGGTGCGGTCTTCGAACTCGACGCCATAGCTGCGCAGGGTTTCGGTGCCGCCCAGCCGCTCGTGCAGCCAGTGGTAGCCGACCAGAAGATGCGGATCATGGCGCGGCTCATCCTGCAGGAACCACGCGAACATCCGGTCATGGTTGCCCAGCAGCGTGACCCAGTTCCGCCCGGCGTCGCGCCCGGCAATCAGCCGGTCCAGCAGGCCCTTGCTGTCGGGGCCGCGATCGACGTAGTCGCCCAGAAACACGATCCGCGCATCACGCCCGCCATCCTGTTCGATCAGAGACAGGGCGCGGTCGAACTCGGCCGTCTGGCCGTGCAGATCACCGATGGCGTAGATGGGCGCAGTCATGTCCATGTCTCCGTTCCGGGCCGGGTTGGAATTGCAGGCATTTGCAACAGCAACGCCTGCACCGGGTGGGTGCAGGCGTCAATCGCTTTCATCCGGGTCCAGCCGGATCAGACCACGTCGAACTCCAGCGGCTTGATCTGGGTGAACAACCCGGTTTCGGCCAGCTTGGCGCGGGCTTCGGCCGGAACCGGCTCGTCAACATACAGCAGCGCGATCGCCTCGCCGCCGGCTTCCGCGCGGCCCAACGTAAAGTTGGCGATGTTCACGCCATGCTCGCCCATGGTTTTGCCCAGGGTGCCGATGATGCCCGGCACGTCCTCGTTGGTGGTGTACAGCATGTGCGCACCGACCTCGGCATCGATGTTGATGCCCTTGATCTGGATGAAGCGCGGCTTGCCGTCGCTGAACACGGTACCCCCGATCGAGCGTTCGCGCTTGTCGGTCACCACGGTCACCTTGATATAGCCCTCGAAGGCGCCCGACTTGTCCTGGTTGGTGGTCGAGATCTTGACGCCGCGCTCTTTGGCCACGACCGGGGCCGAGACCATGTTCACCTCGGGGTTCGAGCGCTTCATGATCCCCGCCACCACCGCGCAGTTCAGCGCGGCCAAGTTCATCTGCGCCGCCACGCCGTCATACAGGATGTTGATCGCCTTGATCGGCTCGTCGGTCATCTGGCCGATGAAGCTGCCCAGATGGCCGGCCAGCTTGATCCACGGTCCCATGACCTTGGCCTCTTCGGCGGTGACGCTGGGCATGTTCAGCGCATTCTCGACCGCCCCGGTCAGCAGATAGTTCGAGATCTGCTCGGCCACCTGCAGCGCCACGTTTTCCTGCGCTTCGGTGGTCGCCGCGCCCAGATGCGGGGTGCAGACCACGTTGGGCAGGCCGAACAGCGGGTTTTCCTTGGCCGGTTCCTCGCTGAACACGTCGAACCCCGCGCCGGCGACATGGCCGGATTGGATCAGTTCGGCCAGCGCCTCTTCATCGACCAGACCGCCGCGGGCGCAGTTGATGATGCGCACGCCCTTCTTGGTCTTGGCCAGATTCTCACGGCTGAGGATGTTGCGGGTCTGGTCGGTCAGCGGCACGTGCAGGGTGATGAAATCGGCCCGCGCCAGCAGCTCGTCCAGCTCGACCTTTTCCACGCCCATCTTGTCGGCCTTCTCCTGGCCCAGATAGGGGTCATAGGCGACGACCTTCATCTTCAACCCCTGCGCCCGGTCGCAGACGATGCCGCCGATATTGCCGGCGCCGATCACGCCCAGCGTCTTGTTGGTCAGTTCGACCCCCATGAACTTGGACTTTTCCCACTTGCCTGCATGGGTGCTGGCATTGGCCTCGGGGATCTGACGCGCCACGGCGAACATCATCGCGATGGCATGCTCGGCAGTGGTGATCATGTTGCCGAAGGGCGTGTTCATCACGATCACGCCCTTTTTCGAGGCCGCGTCCTTGTCGATGTTGTCAGTGCCGATACCGGCGCGGCCGATCACTTTCAGCTTGTCGGCCTTTTCCAGAATCTTCTCGGTGACCTTGGTGGCCGAGCGGATGGCCAAGCCGTCATAGTTGCCGATGATCTCGGCCAGCTTTTCCTTGTCCTTGCCCACGTCGGGCATGAAATCCACGTCGATGCCGCGGTCGCGGAAGATCTGAACCGCGGTTTCGCTGAGCTTGTCGGATACGAGTACTTTGGGGGCCATGTGCGTGGTCCTTGAATGGAATGATGACTCCGGGCCGGACGCGGCCCGGATCTTGTCGGGGAAAGGAGTCAGGCGGCTTCGGCCTGGGCTGCGATCTCGGCCTCGAACGCCCATTTCAGCCAGGGCAGCATCGCCTGGATGTCGGACGTTTCGACCGTGCCGCCGCACCAGATGCGCAGCCCGGCCGGCGCGTCGCGATACGCGCCGATGTCCAGTGCCACGTTCTCGGCCTCCAGCCGCTTGGCGACCGCCTTGGCAAAGCTTGCGCCGTCGCGAATGCGCGGATCGGTGAACTTCAGGCAAACGCTGGTATTCGACCGGGTGGCCGGGTCCTCGGCCAGGTTGTCGATCCAGTCGTTCTGGTCGCAGAAGTCAAAGATCGCCTGCGCATTGGCATCGGCGCGGGCGATCAGGCCCTGCAGCCCGCCGACCGAGCGCGCCCAGTCCAGCGCGAACAGGTAATCCTCGACCGCCAGCATCGACGGCGTGTTGATGGTGGCACCTTGGAAGATGCCCTCGATCAGCTTGCCGCCCTTGGTCAGACGGAAGATCTTCGGCAGCGGCCACGCGGGGGTATAGCTTTCCAGTCGCTCGACCGCGCGGGGGCTGAGGATCAGCATGCCATGCGCCGCCTCGCCACCCAAAACCTTCTGCCAGCTGAAGGTGGTGACATCCAGCTTGTCCCAGGGCAGGTCCATCGCGAAAGCGGCGCTGGTGGCGTCGCAGATGGTCAGGCCGGCGCGGTCATCGGCGATCCAGTCGCCATTCGGAACCCGCACGCCCGAGGTGGTCCCGTTCCAGGTAAAGACCACGTCATTGTTGAAATCGATGGACGCCAGATCGACGATCTGTCCGTAATCGGCGGTTTTCACCTCGGCGTCGATCTTCAGCTGTTTGACCACGTCGGTAACCCAACCCGCGCCAAAGCTTTCCCAGGCCAGCATCTCGACCTTGCGTTCGCCCAGAAGCGACCACAGCGCCATTTCCACCGCGCCGGTATCCGAGGCCGGAACGATCCCGATCCGATAGTCGGCCGGAATGCCCAGCAGCTCGCGCGTGCCTTCGATGGCGGCCTTCAGCTTGTCCTTGCCGACGGCGGCGCGGTGCGATCGGCCCAGCGCGGCACCAGCCAGCTTGTTCAGCTCGAATGTAGGGGGTTTGGCGCAGGGGCCCGAGGAAAAACGCGGATTGGCCGGCCGCGCTGCCGGTCGTTCGATGGTCATTGGTGTTACCCTTCCAGATATACGCCCCTCGTTGGGGAGGGGTGTCCCGCGGCCAGACCTAGGGGGCCGCGGTTGGGCGGGCAAGCGGAAAAGACGCTTTGAATATCAAAAACGACACGGGCGGTGACGCCAAATCGGAACACAGGTTTCCGATCGGCGCATTTTGCACCCGCAGAAAGACCTCAGCGATCCAGCCGGACGGTTTCGCCCGTGGCCAGCGATTGCTGCGCCGCCAGACCCATGCGTACTGCCCACATGCCGTCGGTCAGGCTGACATCCGGGGCGTCGCGCTCACCGCGCACCAGCGCCAGAAAGCCCTGGTGCTGATAGAAGGTCGAGCCGTTGTGGTCGCCCGCCGCCAGCAGGCGCGGGTCGACGGGAATGTCGCGGGCGACAGGGCCCTTGGGGTCGCGCGGGCTGACGATCAGCTGCGGCACCGGCGGCGCGCCCAGATGTTCGGGCCAGAACCGGCCCGGCCCGGGGACCAGCGCCTCGATCTTGGCCTTGGGGCCGACGACCGAGATTTCCTCCTGATACTGCGCACCTTCGGCGAACATACACAGCTCCAGCATCGCCCGCGCGCCCGAGGCGAAATCGACGATGACATAGCCGTGGTCGAGGATGTCGGGCGTCTCGCCGTCATAGGTTTCGTCCAGATGGTTCACGGCCTGCCCGCCGCTGGCGCTGACGCGTACAGGATCGGATTGCAGGATCAGGCGCATCAGGTCGAAGAAATGACAGCATTTCTCGACGAAGGTGCCGCCCGTGTTGCGGTTGAACCGGTTCCAGTTGCCGACCTTTTCCAGGAACGGAAAGCGGTGTTCGCGGATGCTCAGCATCTTGACCCCGCCGCTGGTGTCCTGCGCCTCGGTGATCAGGGCGGCGATGGGCGGCATGTAGCGATATTCCATCGCCAGCCAGATCGGACAGGGATAGCTGCGCTCGATCTCGGCCAAACGGGCCGCATCGCCGGGGTTGGTGAACAGCGGCTTTTCCACCAACAGCGGCAAGGGACGGGTCTGGGCGATCTGGGCGATCTGATCCACATGCAGATGGTTGGGGCTGGCGATGACCAGGCAGTCCAACTCCTCGACCGCCAGCAGATCCTGCACCGAAGCCACCATTCTGGCCCCCGGCGCAATCGCCTGCGCGGCGCGTGCCATCTCGGGGTCGGGCTCGAAAATGGCGGCCACTTGCGTGCCCTCCAGCAGAGCGATGTTGTGCAGGTGTTCCTGCCCCATCATGCCACATCCGATCAGCCCGTAGTTGATGGTCCGGGTCATGCGCGTTTCCTCGTCATTTCAGTCGTTGGACGTAAGTTGCCCGGTCCGGGTCGAACCAGGTTTTCGAAAACTCGACGGGTTCAGGCCGTTCCGACCAGCTGAACCGCTCGATGTAACCGACGGTCTCGCCCGCCGGCCGTGTGAAGTTCGCGGGGGTCCAATCGGGCAGCCGACCGACCGAAACCCGATCCTCGGCGCGGGTGATCCAGAACCCAAGCTGCTGCTGGTAATAGCGATACAGCGAGTCCGACAGCAGCCGCCGGTCGATCAGACCGGCTGATTCGTCCAGCCAGATCTCCTCGACCGCGATGATTGTGTCATTCAGATAGCGCATCCGCCGCACGCGCGACCCGCGCCGCGAGGTGCCGAAATCGGGCAGGTCGGCGGGCTTGTCCAGGTGATCGACCGACAGGATGTCGGCGCGCGGCAGGCCGCCGCCCTCGGGCAGTTCCAGCCGGAACATGGCATAGACGCTGTTCTGGGTCCCGGTCTCGCGCACATAGTTGCCCGAGCCCTGGATCCGCTCGAGCATCCCCTTTTTTTCCAGCTCGGCGAGCGATTTTCGCAGCGTCCCGACCGAGACGTTCAACTGCGCCGCCATGTCCCGTTCGGGCGGCAGACGCTCGCCATCGATCAGCCGGCCGGCGGCGATATCGCGGATCAGCAGCTCGGCGATCTGCACATAGATCGGCAGGGCGTTGGAGTTTCTGTTGGATGGGGGCACGCGGGCGCTTCACTTGGTCGCAGAAAAAATTGATACACTATTGATCTACATCAATGTGGTTGCTACGCAAGAGAAAAGTTGAGCCCGGCAGGAGAGAGAATCAGATGACGATCGTCCCCATCACATCCCCCGATCTGGATGCGGCCGAGGTTTCGTGGTTCGCGGCGCTGTGCTCGGACGATTATCAGTTTCTCGGCGTGCCCGACGGCGATCTGCGCTCCAGCTGGGAACATTGCTCGGGCATCGTGAAAGAGGCCGAGGCGCAGGGCTTCCGCAACATCCTGTGCCCGTCCTCGTATCAGGTGGGGCAGGACACGCTGAGCTTTGTCGCCGGCTGCGCCCCGATCACCGAAAAGATCAACCTGCTGGCCGCCGTGCGCTGCGGCGAGATGCAGCCGATCATGCTGGCGCGCACCATCGCGACGCTGGACCACATGCTGAAGGGTCGGCTGACGGTCAACATCATCTCGTCGGATTTTCCGGGGGAAAAGGCCGAAAGCAGCTATCGCTACCAGCGCTCGCGCGAGGTGGTCGAGATTCTGAAACAGGCCTGGACGCAGGATGAGATTAATTACCAGGGTCAGGTCTACAATTTCTCGGGCCTGACGACCGATCCGGCCAAACCCTATCAGACTGGCGGGCCGCTGCTGTATTTCGGGGGGTACTCGCCCGATGCGCTGAAGCTGTGCGGCCAGCATTGCGACGTCTATCTGATGTGGCCAGAAACCAAGGACCAGCTGGCCGAGCGGATGAAGGCCGTGCACGCGGTGGCCGACGAATACGGCCGCACGCTGGACTATGGTCTGCGGGTGCACATGATCGTGCGCGACACCGAGGCCGAGGCCAAGGAATATGCCGACTACATCGTGTCGAAGCTGGATGACGAATACGGCCGCGCGATCCGTGAACGGGCGCTGGACGCCACCTCATTGGGTGTTTCGCATCAGGCCAGGAACCGCGAGTTGGCCGACAAATACGGCTATGTCGAGCCGGGCCTGTGGACGGGCGTCGGCCGGGCGCGGTCAGGCTGCGGCGCGGCGCTGGTGGGGTCGACAGACCAAGTTCTGTCGAAGATCGAAGAGTATCAGAAGATGGGCATCCGCGCCTTCATCTTCTCGGGCTATCCGCATATGGACGAGGCCCGCCATTTCGGCACCCGTGTGATGCCACATCTGAAAACCTGCTCTCTTCCCGAAGCCTATGGAAGGGTCCCTGCTGACACCCCGGCGACGCCGCTGGGCAACGGAGTTCGTCGTTGATGCAACGTATCAAGCTTTCTGACACCTTGGAACTGAGCCGCCTTGTCTATGGCATGTGGCGGCTGGGCGATGACAGCGACACCTCGGCCGCGCATGTGGCGGCCAAGATCCACGCCTGTCTGGATCAGGGCATCACCAGCTTCGATCAGGCCGACATCTATGGCGACTATGGCGCCGAGGCGATTCTGGGCAACGCCCTGCGCGCCAATCCCGGCCTGCGCGACCGGATGGAGATCGTTACCAAATGCGACATCGTCGCCCCCTGCGGGCGCTATGCGGATGCCAAGGTGAAATACTATGACACCTCGCGCGCGCATATCCTGAAATCGGTCGACACCTCGCTGCGGGAAATGGCGATCGACCATATCGACCTGCTGCTGATCCACCGCCCCGATCCGATCATGGACCACCATGAAACCGGCGCCGCGCTGGACGAGGTGGTGGCCAGCGGCAAGGTCCGCGCGGTGGGCGTGTCGAATTTCCGCCCCTGGGACTGGCAACTGCTGCAATCGGCCATGAAGACCCCGCTGGTGACCAACCAGATCGAGATTTCTCTGGGCGCGATCGCTCCGTTCACCAATGGCGATCTGGCCTTTCACCAGCAGCACGGCCACCCGGTGATGGCGTGGTCGCCGCTGGGCGGCGGAGCGCTGATGGCGGGTAATCCTCCGGTGGGCGTGGTCGCGGATGAGATCGGCGCGCAGTTCGGCGTCGACCGGGCCGCGGTGGCCGTGGCCTTCCTGCTGGCCCATCCGGCCGGCATCCTGCCGGTTCTGGGCACCAACAGCCTGGACCGCATCAAGCGCATTTCGGACGCCCTGAAAGTCAATCTGGATCGTGAAGCCTGGTTCCGTCTCTACGAGGCGGCGCTGGGGCATGAGGTACCATGATGAACGCATTCTCGAACGACATGGCGCGCACCTTCATTCCGCACAAGGACGACACCCGCACCCTGCGGGACGCTTTCGGCCGGTTCGCCACCGGCGTCACCGTCGTGACCTGCGACAGCCCCGACGGGCCGGTCTGCATCACGGCCAACAGCTTTTCCTCGCTGTCGCTGGACCCGCCTTTGGTGATGTGGGCCGGCGACCGGAATTCGCGCCGGTTCCCCTATTTTCACAAGGCGCGTCATTTCAGTGTTCATGTTCTCTCGGCCGACCAGGCCGAGCTGTGCTTTGGCTGCTCGAAAGACGCCTTTGCCCTGCGCGACATCGACCACGACCGCTGCGAAAACGGAACGCCGCTGCTGCGCGGATGCCTGGCGCGGTTCGAATGTGAACAACATGCGTATCACGATGCGGGCGATCACGTTATCGTGGTGGGCAAGGTCTTGCGGGCCAGCATGGCGGACGGAGACGCGCTGACCTTTTACGCCGGCAAGCTCGGCCAATTCGCGCACCAATAAGCGCGGGACACGGTCGCGGGCCAAACCCGCGGCCTGAACAGGGAGGAACCGCATGGGCGGATTGACGTCGGTGCTTGCGCCGATTGCATTCGTGAACGAAACCGCGCTGCGTCTGGGCCGCGCGGTTGGTGTCGTTGCGATCGCCTTCATGGTGATCGCGATCCTGATCCAGGTGTTCTTCCGATACGTTCTGGGCAACGCCCTGCCCTGGCCTGACGAGGCCGCGCGGTTCTGCATGTTGTGGATGACCGGCCTGATGGCACCCACCGCCTTCCGGCGCGGCGGGTTCGTGGCCATCGACATGCTGGTCCGCTTTCTGCCGCGCGTACCCGGCCAGTTGCTGAACCTGTTTCTGCTGCTGCTCAGCCTGACGGTTCTGGTGGTCGCCGTACGCATCGGCTGGTCCGAGGTCACGGGCTTTGGCGGGCGTTTCGCCACCGCAGCGCTGTACCTGCCCACTTCGCTGGGCTTTGACGAATGGTACCGGATCCCGCGCAGCTGGATGATGGCCTCCCTGCTGGTGGGCGTGATCCTGCTGCTGTCGGTCAACATCGAACTGATCCTGCGGTCGATCATCACCATGCTGGGCGGCGGTGACCTGCTGCCCGAGATCCCCGAAGCCGCCGTGGGGGCCGAATAGATGCTGGTCTGGTTCCTGCCCGTCTTTCTGGTGTTTCTGCTGATCGGCCTGCCGGTCTTTTTCGCGCTGCTGGCCGCGCCCGGCCTGCTGCTGTGGCTAAACGGCCAGACCAACGACATCACCTTGCTTTATCGCAACGTCTACAACGGGATGGACAGCTTCCCGCTGATGGCTATCCCCTTCTTCATGCTGGCCGGAGAACTGATGAACCGCGGCGGCATCACCATCCGTCTGGTCGAGTTCAGCCAGGCGCTGATGGGGCATCTGCGCGGCGGGCTGGCGCATGTGAACGTGCTCAGCTCGATCCTCTTCGCGGGGCTGTCGGGCTCGGCGGTGGCCGATACCTCGGCGCTGGGCTCGATGCTGATCCCGGCAATGGAGAAGCAGGGCTATACCCGCAAATTCGCCGCCGCGATCACCGCCGCCAGCTCGGTCATCGGGCCGATCATCCCGCCCTCGGGGATCATGATCATCTATGCCTATGTCATGGGCGAAAGCGTCGCGGCCCTGTTCCTGGCCGGCATTGTGCCGGGTGTCATGGTGGGCATCGGCCTGATGCTGATGATCAAGGTCATGGCCAACCGGTATGATTTCCCGGTGGCCAGCCGCAAATACACCTGGCCCGAGCGCGGTCAGGCCAGCCTCAAGGCCTTTTTCCCGCTGATGACGCCGGTGATCATTCTGGGCGGCATTCTGGGCGGCATCTTCACCCCGACCGAGGCCGCCGCCGTCGCGGTGGGTTATGCCTTCCTCATCGGGTTTTTCGTGCTGCGCACGCTGACCTTGAAAGAGGTGCCCGACGTTCTCAGCAATGCGGGTATGACCTCGGCCGTGGTGCTGCTGCTGGTGGGGGCGGCGATGGCGTTCAAGACCGTGGTCAGCCTCAGCCACGCGCCCGAGCAACTGGCCGCGCTGATCCTCGGACTATCGGAAAACCCGCTGATCCTGCTGTTCCTGATCAACCTGCTGCTGTTCGTCGTAGGCATGTTCCTGGATGCCGGTCCGGCGATCATCATCCTGGGTCCGATCTTGGGCCCGATCTTCACCAGCCTGGGGGTCGACCCGATCCATTTCGCCATCATCATGAGCGTCAACCTGACCGTTGGCCTGGCCACGCCGCCCATGGGGCTGGTGCTGTTCGTGGCCGCCGCCGTGTCACGCGAACGGGTGGAAACCATCGCCAAGGCGATCCTGCCGTTCCTGGCCGTCGAAATCGCGGTGATCTTCCTGATCACCTATGTCCCCGCAATATCCATGACGATCCCGCGTTTGACGGGATTTGCAAACTAGACTGAGTACCACAGGGAGGAAACGCATGCTCAGAACATTCTTCAAAACCACAGCACTCGCCACGTCGCTGGTGGCGGCCTCGGCGCTGGCGGCCTCGGCGGCCGACTATACGCTGCGCGCCACCGCCAACTCGAACGAAAACGACGAGGACTATGACGGCCTGGTCGTGTTCAAGAACTTCGTCGAGAACGCCTCGAATGGCGCGATCGAGGTCGAGCTGTTCATCGGCACGCAGCTGTGCTCGAACGGGGCCGAATGCCTGCAGGGCGTGGCCGACGGCACCATCGACATCTACATCTCGACCTCGGGCGGGGCCTCGGGCATCTTTCCGTATGTGCAGGTTCTGGACCTGCCCTATCTGATGGCCGACGACCGCATCGCCGAGCGGGTCCTGTCGGGTGATTTCACCCGCAAGATGCGCGAAATGGCGCTGGAGGATTCGGGCGGCGCGATCCGCCTGATGACCATTGGCAACACCGGCGGCTGGCGCAATTTCGCCAACACCAAGCGCCGCGTGACCCAGCCGTCCGACATGGACGGGCTGAAGATCCGCACCGTGGTCGCAGACCTGCCGCAGGAACTGGTCAAGGCCCTGGGCGCCTCGCCCACTCCGATCCCGTGGCCGGAACTCTTCACCAGTTTCCAGACCGGCGTGGTTGACGGCTCGAAAAACGGCATCACCGACATCATGGGCATGAAATTCCCCGATGCCGGCCTGCAATACGTCACGCTGGACGGGCACGCCTATATGGGCGCGCTTTGGTGGATGAACAACGCCAAGTTCCAGGAAATGCCCGAAGACCTGCGCCGTGTCGTCGTCGATGGGTTCTATGCGCTGCAGCAGGCCACCTTTGCCTCGCCCAAGCGCAAGTCGATCCAGGCCTACGAGGATTTCGTGGCCGGTGGCGGCGACCTGTACGTGCCGACCCCCGAGGAAAAAGAAGCGTTCAAGCAGGCCGCGACCCCGGTCTATGACTGGTTCCAGCAGAACGTCGCGCGCGGGGACGAGATCTATGGCGCTCTGACCGCGGCCGTGGCCGAGGCCGAGGCCGAGATCAACGCGGAACGCGCCGCCGACCTGAACTGATACGGTTCGGGCCGGGGTGTCGCGTCATCCCGGCCCGCCTTTACCGAAAGGGGTACATCCACCCCTTGTAGTCATTGACCAACACATGGGCCTTTTCGATCTGTTCGGGCGTCATCTTCTTGACCACCTCTTCCAGGCTGATCGCCGCATCGGGGTCGCCGCCGATGGCGCTGAGCGTGTACCACATGTAGGCCCGCACCAGATCGGGCGCAGGCAGGCCCAGGCCCAGCTCGTAATACCACCCGACACCCGATTGCGCGCCCGGATGCCCCTTCATCGAGGCCCGCAGATACCATTCGAACGCGCGTTCGTAGTCCTGCTCGACCCCAAGACCAAGGCCGTACATCACGCCGATCAGCTCCTCGGCCTCGGCGTTGCCCGACCGGGCCGCCGGCAGAAGCTGTTCGCGCGCGGCGGCAAACTCGCCTGCTTCCATCAGATCGCGGGCCTGTTCCAGTTCGGCCCAGACGGGCGTGGCGGCAAGACAAAGGGCAAGCACAAGCTGGCGCATGGGGCGGCGGGTCTCCTGTTCTGCGGGGCGGCCTGGGCGCAGGACCTGCCCGCGCCGCTGACCGATGACGACTTTCTGTTCTTTGATAGGGAACAGGCCGCGATCGGTCACCAGCTATTTTATGACCCGATCCTGTCGGGCAACCGCAACATCAGCTGCGCCCATTGCCACCACCCCGATTTCGGCACCTCCGACGGCCTGTCGCTGGGCATCGGCGAGGGCGGCCAGGGTCTAGGCCCCGACCGCACGCCCGGCACCGGGGCGGACCGCATCCGCAAGCGCATCCCGCGCAACGCGCCGGGCCTGTGGAACCTGGGCGCGCGCGACATCCACACGATGTTCCATGACGGGCGGCTCAGCCTGTCGGACGTCTATGGCAACGGGTTCAACTCGCCCGCGCAGGAATGGCTGCCCGAAGGGCTGAACTCGCTGCTGGCCGCACAGGCGCTGTTTCCGCTGACCGCTCAGTTCGAAATGGCTGGGAACGTGGCCGAGAACCAGGTCACCGGCGCCGTGCATGACCGGATCGACAAGGGCTGGCCGATCATCGCCAAACGGGTGCGGACCGACCCGAAATACGGCCCGGCGATGGTGGCCGCCTTTGACGACGTGGACAGCACCGAGGACATCACCATCACCCATGTCGCCAACGCTCTGGCCGCTTTCATGGCCATCGAATGGCGCAGCACCGACAGCCCGTTCGACCAGTACCTGGCCGGAGACGAGACCGCCCTGACCCCTGATCAGAAGGCCGGGATGCAGCTGTTCTACGGCAAGGCGCGGTGCGCCACCTGCCATTCGGGGCCGCTGCTGTCGGATCAGAAATTCCACGCGCTGGCCCTGCCGCCATTCGGCCCCGGCCGCACCCGACAATGGGACGCCTATGCCCGCGACGTGGGTCGCATGGGCGAAAGCGACCGGCTGGAGGACGCCTACCGGTTCCGCACGCCCATGCTGCGCAACGTGGCGCTGACGGCGCCCTACGGCCACAACGGCGCCTTTCCCGACCTCGAAGGGATCATCCGCCACCACCTGAACCCGGCAACCAGCCTGTCACGCTGGACGACCGATCAGGCCGCGCTGCCCAAGGTGCCGTGGCTGGAACAGGGCGATTTCGTCGTCTGGCAAGACCGGTTCGAGATGGCGCGCCAACGCGCCAAGCTCGATATCACGCCAGTTGACCTGAGCGACGGTGAAATCGCGCAGCTGGTGGCGTTCCTGCACGCCCTGACCGGGACCAGCGTGGAGACGCCGCCCTTTGGCGTGCCCGCGGGCTTCAAGCCCTGAGAAAAACCCCCGCCGGATCGGGCGGGGGTTTTGGTGTTATTATTCGGCGGCTTCTTCGTAAGCCTCCATCGGCGGGCATGTGCATACGAGGTTCCGGTCGCCGTACGCGTTGTCGACGCGGTTGACGGGCGACCAGTATTTGTCGACGCCCATCGATCCCGGCGGGAAGCAGGCCTGTTCGCGGGTGTAGGGTCGGTCCCACTCACCCACCAGGTCGCGCACGGTGTGGGGGGCGTTCTTCAGCGGGTTGTTCTCGGGGTCGATCTTGCCGTCGATCACGTCCTGCGCCTCGGCGCGGATCGACAGCATCGCGTCGCAGAACCGGTCCAGCTCGTCCTTGGGCTCGGATTCCGTCGGCTCGACCATCAGCGTGCCGGCCACCGGCCATGACATGGTCGGCGCGTGGAAGCCGCTGTCGATCAGCCGCTTGGCCACGTCGTCGACGGTGATGTTGCCGGCCTCGGCCAGTGGGCGGGTGTCGAGGATGCATTCATGCGCCACCCGGCCAGATTCGGAGGTGTAGAGGATCGGATAGGCCTCCTGCAGACGTGCGGCGATGTAGTTGGCGTTCAGGATCGCCACTTTGGTCGCCTGGGTCAGACCCGCGCCGCCCATCAGCAGGACATAGGCCCAGCTGACCGGCAGGATCGAGGGCGAGCCGAAGGGCGCCGCCGAAACCGGACCCACGGCGGTGCCGTACTCCGGGTGGCCCGGCAGGTGCTCGGCCAGATGCGCCTTGACCCCGATCGGGCCCATGCCGGGGCCGCCGCCGCCATGCGGGATGCAGAAGGTCTTGTGCAGGTTCAGGTGGCTGACGTCGCCGCCGATGTCGCCGGGGCGCGACAGGCCCACCATGGCGTTCATGTTGGCCCCGTCGATATAGACCTGCCCGCCGTGGTCATGGGTGATCCGGCAGACCTCCTGCACGGTTTCCTCGAACACGCCGTGGGTCGAGGGGTAGGTGATCATGCAGGCGGCCAGGTTGTCCGAGTGCTTCTCGGCCTTCTCGCGGAAGTCGGTCAGATCGATGTTGCCCTTCGCGTCGGCCTTCACCGGCACCACCTGCCAGCCGACCATCTGCGCCGAGGCCGGGTTGGTCCCATGCGCCGAGGTCGGGATCAGGCAGACGTTGCGGTGCCCCTGCCCGTTGGCGATGTGATAGTTGCGGATCGTCAGCAGGCCCGCATATTCGCCCTGCGCGCCCGAGTTGGGCTGCTGGCTGATCGCGTCATAGCCGGTGATCTGGCACAGCTTGTCGTTCAGATCGGCGATCATCTCGTGATATCCCTGCGCCTGATCTTCCGGCACGAACGGGTGCATGTTGGCGAACTCGGGCCAGGTGACCGGGATCATCTCGATCGTCGCGTTCAGCTTCATGGTGCAGCTGCCCAGCGGGATCATCGCCCGGTCCAGCGCCAGGTCGCGGTCGGCCAGGCGGCGCATGTAGCGGGTCATCTCGGCCTCGGCCCGGTTCTTGTGGAAGATCGGGTGGGTCAGATAGGGCGTCTCGCGCAGCGCATAGTCCGGCAGGCGATACTGCTTGTTCGAGCTGTCGTCCTTCTTGTCGATGCCGAAGGCGCCCCAGACCGCCTCGATCGTTTCGGCGCGGGTCTGTTCATCCAGGCTGATGCCGACGCGGGTCTCGCCGACCTTGCGCAGGTTGACGCCGCGCGCCACCGCCGCCTCCATGACGGTCTTCTGCAGCGGGCCGACCTCGACCGTGATCGTGTCGAAGAACACCTCGGGCTCGACCTTGAAGCCGTGCTCTTCCAGCCCGGCCGCCAGGCGCGAGGTCTTGCGGTGCACCGACTGCGCGATCGCCTTGATCCCGTCGGGGCCGTGGTACACGGCATACATCGAGGCGATCACCGCCAGCAGCGCCTGCGCGGTGCAGACGTTCGAGTTGGCCTTCTCGCGGCGGATATGCTGCTCGCGGGTCTGCAGCGCCAGGCGATAGGCCTTGTTGCCGCGGCTGTCGATGCTGACGCCGATGATCCGGCCCGGCATCGCCCGTTTCAGCTTGTCGGTGGTGGCCATGTAGGCGGCGTGCGGGCCGCCATAGCCCATCGGCACGCCGAAGCGCTGGGTCGAGCCCACGGCGATGTCGGCCCCCATCTCGCCCGGGGATTTCAGCAGCGCCAGCGACAGGATGTCGGCGGCCACGATGGCGATGGCGTTGTGTTCATGCAGCGCCGCGATTTCCGATGTGAAGTCGCGCACATGGCCATAGGTGCCCGGATACTGGAAGATCGCGCCGAACACGGCGCCCGCATCCAGCTCGTCAGGGTCGGCGACCTTGACGTCGATGCCCAAAGGCTCGGCCCGGGTTTTGATCACCGCGATGGTCTGCGGGTGGCAGTTGCGGTCCACGAAGAAGGCCGCGTTGTTGGCCTTGGACCGACCGCCGCGCTTGGCCATCGCCATCGCTTCGGCCGCCGCGGTCGCCTCGTCCAGCAAGGATGCGTTGGCCACATCGAGCCCGGTCAGGTCGCTGACCATGGTCTGGAAGTTCAGCAGCGCCTCGAGCCGGCCCTGGCTGATCTCGGGCTGATAGGGCGTGTAGGCGGTGTACCAGGCCGGGTTCTCCAGGATGTTGCGCAGGATCGGCGCCGGGGTGGTGGTGCCGTAATAGCCCTGACCGATCAGCGAGGTCAGAACCTTGTTCTTCCCCGCCACTTTTTTCATGTGATAGAGCGCGTCGCGTTCCGTCATCGCCGGGCCCCAGTCCAGCGGCTCTTTCTGCCGGATCGCCGGGGGGACGGTGGCGTCGATCAGATCGTCCAGCGTCTTGAAGCCGATCACCTTGAGCATGTCGCGCATCTCGGTCGGGCTGGGACCGATATGGCGACGGTTGGCAAAGTCATAGGCTTCGTAGTCGGTCAGTTTGAAGGCCATTGCAGCGCTCCCATGGATAGGTCAGGCCCGACGGAGACTGAGGAAGCCTCCGGCGGGGAGTAGGGGCCGTCCCGGGAACTGTCCGGTGGACAGTTTCAGGCCCGAACGGGCGGAGCCCAAATTCGGCGGCACAAGTCAAAACGATGGAGCCCCAGGCCGGGACCCCGTGGGTTTAGCCGATGAACGCCTTGTAGCCGGCCTCGTCCATCAGATCTTCCAACTGCGCGGCATCGGTGATCTTGATCTTGTAGATCCACGCCTCGCCCTCGGGATCCTCGTTCAGCGCGCCCGGATTGTCGGCCAGCGCCTCGTTCACCTCGAGGATCTCGCCATCGACCGGGGCATAGATCTCGGAGGCCGCCTTGACGGATTCGATCACCCCGATCTCACCGTCCTTCGCGAACTCCTCACCCACGTCCTGCTGCTCGACGAACACCACCTCGCCCAGCTGCTCGGCCGCATGCTTGGTGATGCCCAGCGTGGCCGTGTCGCCCTCGACCGTCAGCCATTCATGTTCTTCGGAATAATAGGTTGCCATGCTGTCTCTCTCCTGACTTCAACGCTTGTAATTCTGTTTGACGAAGGGCAGCGCCACGATCCGCGCCGGCTGCGCCTTGCCCCGGATGATCAGATTCACCTGTTCGCCCGGCTCGGTATGACCGACCGCGACATACCCCATCGCAACCGGGCCGCCGACCGTTGGCCCGAACCCGCCCGAGGTGATCTGACCGATCGTGTTGCCCTGAAGATCCTGCACCTCGACCCCCTGTCGCGCCGGGGCGCGGCCATCGGGCTTGATCCCCACCAGCTTGCGTGCCGGGCCTTCGGCCAGTTCGCGCTGGATGCGATCCGCGCCGGGAAAGCCGCCCTCTTCCTTGCGCCGCTTCTGGATCGCCCAGGCCAGGTTGGCCTCGATCGGCGAAGTGCTCTGGTCGATGTCATTGCCATACAGGCACAGACCCGCCTCCAGCCGCAGGCTGTCGCGCGCGCCCAGGCCCGCCGGTTCGCAATCCTCATGCGCCAACAGGGCGCGGGTGACCTCGATCGCCTTGTCCTCGGGGATCGAGATCTCATAGCCGTCCTCGCCCGTGTAACCAAGTCGCGAGATCCGGCATTCGACTCCGTCGATCGGGGCCACGGTGGTTTCCATAAACTTCAGATCGCGCGCCGCCGGGCACAGCGCGCCCACCACGTCCTCGGCTTTAGGGCCCTGAACCGCCACCAGCGCGCGGTCGAAGATCTCGGTCACCTCGACCCCGTCCAGGTGCGCGCGCATGTGCGGAATGTCCTGATCGCGCAGCGCCGCGTTCACCACCACGAAGAAATGATCGCCCGCGTTCGACACGATCAGATCGTCCATAATCCCGCCGTCCTCGTTGGTGAAGAACCCATAGCGCGCCTTGCCCTCGGGCAATGTCGCAAAAGCCTGCGGGCACAGCGCCTCGAGCTTCTCGCCCACATTCTCTCCCCGAAGGATCACCTGGCCCATGTGGCTCACATCGAACAGCGCCGCCTTCTCGCGGCATTGCTTGTGCTCGCCCATGATTCCCAAAGGATACTGAACGGGCATCTCCCAGCCCGCAAAATCAACCAGCTTGCCTCCCAACTCAACATGAAGGTCATACAACGGCGTGCGCTTCATTCCAGGCATGTCAGTGTTCTTTCTTTTGGCAAAAGTGGCGCGATGGACCGGATCCAAAAGCACATGGCTGGGAATAGCATGCCACGGCAGCCTTTCCGGATCGAGTCAGTGGAATTCTGGCTGGGCGACATGCATTTTCCGGTACCGGCAACTTCGCGGCTGGCGGTGTTCCGTCCAACTTCAGATCGCAGGTATTCATCACGGCCTAAATCGCTCATGGACAAGGAGTATACATCTGCATGCTGCAGCTTTGTGTCGTATAGGAAACTTTTTTCCGTTACGCAACAGCTGAAATTGCAATATTCACGGTCGGCGGCCCCATACCTCAGCGATCGGCAAGTGCCGCCGCCAGGGCCTTCAACCCCGTCACCAGATCGTCTTCGGCAGTGTCCTCCGCGAAGTCATGACTGATACCGTTGATGGATGGCACGAACAGCATTCCGACCGGCATCAAGGCTGCCACGTTCGACGCATCGTGCAAGGCCCCGGATGGCATGACCCGCCAGTTGCCGGGCGCGACGGTCTGGGCTCCGTGTTCCAGCGACCGCCGGAGGGTTGGATCCATCTCAACCGGTTCGATGCCCAACATTGGCCCGAACTGCGCATCGCCCCCGAAGGATTCACTCACCTCTTGGGCGGTCGTACGAATGATGCTTTCCATTCGGGCCAGACGATCCGTCTCCTGATCGCGCCACTGCATCGAGAAACGGACCCGGCCGGGAACGATTGACGAGGCATTCGGAGACAGCTCAACATGACCGATCGTCCAGACCGTCTGCGGGGTCACCACGTTGCGGAACCGCTCGTTGATCAGGCCATTGAAGATCGTCAGAGCCTGGAACGCGTCTCGGCGCAGGTGCATCGGCGTCGTGCCGGCGTGGTTCTGCTGGCCGGAAAACTCGATGACCACGTCGCGAATGCCCACGATGTCCGAGACCACACCGATGGCCTCGGCGTTGGCATCCAGAACCGGACCCTGCTCGATATGCATTTCGATGAACCCGGTGAATTGGGCGGGGTTCACAAAATCCTGCGTCAGACTTTGCATCCGAGCGCGCGCATCGCCAAACCCTATGCCCGCGTGGTCGGTCAGGTCGTCGGCCTGCGCAAGGGGCAACTTGCCGGACCAGATGGCTGATCCGGTCGTGACGCCGAACCGGCCCTCCTCATCCTGAAAGCTGACCACCGAGATCGGGCGCTGGCTGGAGCGAGCCAGCTCCAACGCCGCGATTACGCCCAGCGCGCCATCCAGCCAACCGCCCTCGGGCTGGCTGTCTGAATGTGACCCCATCAAAAGCGACGGCGCGGATGCCAGACCGAACAGGTTTCCGACCGGATCAAAATGCGGTTGCAGCCCGGCCTCCTGAAACCGGTCGGCCAGCCATCGCCGCGCCGCAATGTCCGCGTCTGAATATGCCGCGCGCACGACGCCCTTACCCACCCCCGCAGCCCCGAATTCCCGCAGCTTGTGCAGATCATCCAGAAACCTCTGCGCATTCACGGCCATTGCGCTGTCCTTTCTTGTCGCTTGCCGCAACTCTATCGCCGGGCCGTCCGCCCGCAAGCCCGGTTGCAGCCTGTCCCGGTTTTTTGACGGCAACCGGCCGAACACCTCTGGCCCCTGCGTGCAAGCTGCCCTAAGACTTCGGGCCAAGAGGGACCGACATGTCATACATCACATTGGTACGCCACGGGCAGGCCAACACCACCGCACGAGACGAAGACAGTTATGACAAGCTCAGCGAGCTTGGGCATCAGCAGGCGCGCTGGCTTGGGGCCCATCTGCGCGAGACCAAAGCCCATTATCCACGGGTGTTTTGCGGCACCCTGACCCGGCATGTGGAAACGGCGGCAAGCATGGGTCTGCCGGAACCCGTCCGCGATACACGTCTGAATGAAATCGAGTATTTCACCCTTGCGCAACTGTTCGAGGAACAGCACGGCGTGACGATCCCGACGGACCGCGAAGGCTTCGTTCAGCACCTGCCGCTGACCTTCAAGGCCTGGGCCAACGGCGACATTCGGAACGCGCCCGAAACCTTCGAGCAGTTTGAAACCCGCGTCTCGGACGCTCTGCGCGAAATCCATGACGGCGACGGGCCGGCCATCGTGGTGACCTCGGGTGGGTTGATCTCGATGGTGGTGCGGCAGGCGATGGGGCTGGACATTCCGGCAATGGCGCGCGTGGCCCTTGCCATCATGAACACCTCATTGCATCGTCTGCACCCGATCGGAGCGGACCTGAGCCCGGTTCTGTTCAACGCGGTTCCACATCTGGAAGCGCCGGACCGGCATTTCGCCCAGACCCACCTGTAACCGGATCGGAGGTCCCAGATGCAGATCTACTACGCACCCCGCACTATCTCGATCGCTGTCGTCATCGCGCTTGAGGAAGCCGGTCTGGACTATGAGGCGATCAAGCTGGACTTCGCTGCGGGCGAGCAGACGACGGCGGTTTACAAGCAGATCAACCCCAAAGGTCGCGTTCCCGCTCTGGTGGTCGATGGTGGCATTCTGACGGAAACCGGCGCTCTGCTTGAATACATTGCAGCCAAGGCCCCGAAGGCCGGGCTTGTTCCAGACGATCCGGTCCTGGCCGCGCGGATGCGCGAGGTGATGTATTACCTGGCCTCGACCATGCATGTGAACCATGCGCACAAGATGCGCGGTCACCGCTGGGCAGATCAGGAGGCCAGCTGGCAGGACATGAAGGGCAAAGTGGCCCAGACCATGACTGAGTCCTGCGCTTACATCTCGTCAAACGGGCTGCGCGGTCCGTTTGTTTTAGGCGAGGCATTCTCGCTGGCCGACGCCTATCTCTACGTGGTTTGCAGCTGGTTGGAAGGTGACGGTGTCGATGTCACGGCCTTTCCCAAGATCCAGGCCTTCCGCGCGGCGATGGAGGCCCGACCCGCGGTTCAGGCGGTACGGGCCGCCGGAATGCTCTGACAAAAGGACATCGCATGACACATCTCTGGGTCCGGGCTGAACAACGCCCGAACGAGGAACGGGTTGGCCTGACGCCCGATGGCGCTGCACAACTGATCGCCGCCGGCATTCGCGTGACGGTCGAGGAAAGCCATGTCCGGGCCATCCCGATCGACGGCTACCGCGACGCGGGCTGCGAAATCGCGCCGGAGAACTCGTGGCCGGATGCGCCGCTGGACGCGATCATCTTCGGTCTCAAGGAACTGCCCGAGGACGGTACGCCTCTGCCGCATCGCCACATCATGTTCGGCCATGCCTTCAAGGGTCAGCATTCGGGCCGCAAGCTGCTGGAGCGCTTCAAGGCCGGCGGCGGCACGCTGTATGATCTGGAATATCTCGTCGATGAAACCGGACGGCGGGTCGCGGCCTTCGGCTACTGGGCGGGCTACGCGGGCGCGGCGGTCACGCTCAAGACCTGGGCGGCGCAGCAGCGCAGTGAGATCTGCGGCCCCGTCGGTGTCTATCCCAGCAAGGACACGCTGAACGCCGAGCTTCTGGCCGAGCTGGACGCCACCAGAGCGCCCCGCCCCCGCGCCATCGTCATCGGTGCGCTTGGCCGCGTCGGCACCGGCGCGTCCGACCTGTGCGAGGCGATGGGAGTCGAAGTGACGAAATGGGACATGGCGGAAACCGCCCATGGCGGGCCGTTCCCGGAAATCCTGGAACACGACATCTTCCTCAACTGCATCTTCGCCCGCCCAGGAACCCCGGTCTTCGTCCCGCGCGAGGCGCTGAATGCCCCGCGCCAGCTGACCGCCATCGGCGACGTGGCCTGCGACCCCGACAGCGACTACAACCCGGTGCCGGTCTATGACCGCGCCACAACCTGGGAAGAACCCGCCCTGCGCGTGGCCACCGACCCGGTGCTGGACGTGATGGCCATCGACAACCTGCCCTCAATGCTGCCGGTCGAAAGCTCGGAAGACTACGCCGCGCAACTTCTGCCCTCGTTGCTGACCCTGACAGACCTGACCTCGGGCGTTTGGGCGCGGGCCGAGGACACCTTCAAATCCCATATCGAAAGGATCTGAGCCATGACGATTCACTGGTGTGGCACCGGCCTGTCGGCCATCCCCGGCCTGCGCCGCCTGATCGAGGCCGGCCACAAGATCACCGTCTGGAACCGGACCGTCGACAAGGCCCGCGCCGAGGTCGGCGACCTGACCGACGACATCCGGGCCTTCGACATTGATGCTCTGAGCGCGGTGCTGGAAAAGGGCGACGTGATCGTCTCGATGCTGCCGGGCGACTGGCACGTGCCGCTGGCGGAACTGGCGATCGAGAAGGGCGCGAATTTCGTCTCGTCCTCGTATATCGCGCCCGAGATGCGCGCGCTGGACGACAAGGCCCGCGAAGCCGGCGTCGCGCTGGTCAACGAGGTCGGGCTGGACCCCGGCATCGACCACCTGATGGCCCACGCGCTGGTCGATGACTACCGCGCGTCCGACGCCTTCGACCCGGAAAACCACCTCAGCTTCATTTCCTATTGCGGCGGCATCCCCAAGAACCCCAACCCGTTCCGCTACAAGTTCAGCTGGTCGCCCCTGGGCGTGCTCAAGGCGCTGCGCTCGCCCTCGCGGTCGATCCGCGACTATGCCCCGCTGGACGTGGCCCGGCCCTGGGACGCGATCAGCACCTATGTCGCCCCGCTGCCCACGCCCGAAAGCTTCGAGGTCTATCCCAACCGCGACTCGATCCCCTTCATGCAGCAGTACCATTTCGAGGAGCACTGGCCGGTCAAGGAATTCGTCCGCGGCACTCTGCGGCTGAACGGCTGGTCGGATGCGTGGTCGGACGTGTTCCGCGAGATCGAAACGCTGGAAGGCCCCGAGGGCGATGCCCGGCTCAAGGAAATGTCCGACCAGTTCTGGGCCGAGAACGCCTATGAAGAGGGCGAGCCGGACCGCGTCGTGCTCTGCGTCGGCCTGAAGGCCGAGAAGGACGGCATACCGGTCTGGCACAAGACCTATGTGATGGACGCCTGGGGCGACGCACGCGGCAGCGCGATGGCGCGTCTGGTGTCGATCCCGGTCTCGCTTGCGGTCGAGGCGGTGCTGAACCGCGCCATCCCCGCCGGCGTCCATGCCGCGCCCAGCGATCCGAAACTGGTTCAGAGCTGGATGGCCGAGATCGACAAGCTGGCACAGCACCTGCAGGTGGTCGACCACCTGGCCTGACCCAACCAAAAAGCCATTCCGGACGCACCGGAATGGCTTTTTTCTGGTGTTTTCACCAACCTTTGGATTGGCGCTTGTGGTTCAGATGTAGCGCTCGATCGTTTCCTCAAGATCGCTGCGGTTGATGCCAAGCTCGGACAACTGCCGGTCATCCAGACCGCTCAGATGTTGCGCCGCGCGTACGATGTCATCCTTGACCGCCCGGATGCGCATGGCGCGGTCGAACAGAAGCAGCGCGCTGGCGGATGGGCAGGGTTGTTGAGTCGGTTGCATTGTGTCGAGCATCGGCTGTTTCCTCCCTGTTTGGCCGGTGTCCTGGTGGGGCGCGACCCCGGTTACTGCGTCAACGCGGCGCGCTGATAGACGCTCTGATAGGCCGTTTGGGGGATGTCTGAGCGGGTGATGCCGATATCGTGCAGCTGCTGGTCGCTCAGGCGTTCGAGGTCACGGACCGTCTTCGCAAAGATCTGCTTCCGAAACCGTTCGGTCTTGGCCTCGGCGTATTTTGCAAAAAGGTCATGAAACAGGCT
The DNA here is from genome assembly GCF_013032855.1 of Ruegeria arenilitoris. Classification (GTDB taxonomy): domain Bacteria; phylum Pseudomonadota; class Alphaproteobacteria; order Rhodobacterales; family Rhodobacteraceae; genus Ruegeria; species Ruegeria arenilitoris. The sequence goes on along the minus strand of NZ_WQDA01000001.1, from coordinate 422,537 downwards.
GTGGTTCGACTGTGTGGTTTGTGCGGTTGCCATTGGTTTGTCTTCCTGAAATCCGAACTGCATTGCAGTACTGTCATCAGATAAAAGGACGCCGCGTTAACGGTTCCGGACCAACGGATTAAGCTTTGTTAACCTTACGTCAGGGTTGGCGGGGTCACTGACCGGATGGCAGGGCCACCCGGATGGCGAAGGCGGTGGCGGGGTCGATCTGCGGGTCAGCCAGAAGCGCCCGCAGCGCAGGGGCAAGCGTATCATCCCCCCAATCGCGCGTGGCCAGGGCGATCTGCCCGGCCGTGCTTTGGTCGCGCGCTATCTCACCGACAAAGATATCCAGGATCTTCCCGCGGTGTTCCGGCATCGCATCGCCGCCGTCGATCAGCGCCGCGATGATCGCCTGGCGATCCTTTGGAGAAAGCGGGCTGGCGGTCAGAGCCTCCTGGATCGTATTCAGGGCTTGGTCGCCGTCGATTTCGATACCGGCAAGCGCCCATTCGCGCAGGTTGAACCCTCCGGTGGCGACCGCCTTTGGATAGACCGTGCGCACCGCCTCTGCCGCGGCCGGATCAGATTGCAGGCCCAGCAGCCGGATCGTTGCCGGGGCATAGGCTACGCGATTCAGGCTCCGCAAATCGCGCAGAAGATCCGGGGTTGCAGCAGCGTCGCGCAGGCCGCGCACAGACGCATAGGGTGCCCGGTGGAGTTCAATGAGAGCGGTGTTCCGCAACAACCGGTCTCCGGAATTCAGATAGGCCGCGAAAAACGCGGCGCGCTCGGCGGATCGGGATCCGTCCAACCGCCAGCCTTGGCCTTGCGCCTGTACCTCGGCAACAAAATCGGCCCGCTGCGGCGTCATCAGAAATCCCTTGGTCCAGGACTGATCAAAGGCGCGCCCGGCCTTGTCCCGGCGGCCTGGGCCATAGATCATCAAGACCACCCGGTCAGGATCGGCGCGCAAGGCATTCCGGGTGCTGCTGTCCACCAGAAACGGTATCTGGGGGAGGTCTGCAACCTCGTCCCAACTGCCTTTCAGCAACCCGACGGGTGCATAGCGGAACGGGTCGTCGGGCGCGGGCGCGGCCAGAACGATGACCGAAGCAGACAACAACCGGTCGGCCAGAGAGTTTTCGGGAAGTGCCAGACAAACGGTGCAGGCCAGCGCCGGACGCTGCGGCCACGCCGGAACGGCCATAAGGGCCAACACCAATATCGTCTTCAACATACGCGGCATCTGGCGCCCCTGCTGTGGACCGGGCGCTGTGCAATACACGGCGCCCTCTGCCCCGGAGCATAGCGCAGAAACACCGTGCGGGCGACCAAGTCTACATCAGGTCGTTCTCGACATCTTCGGCCGAGATGCCCAGCGCGTCCAACCCGTTCTCAAGGTGATCCGACAGATGCGGCGTGCCGATCAGGTAATCGGCACATGGCGTCGAGGCCTCGGCCTTGGCCGTAGCGATCGCCTCGCTGAGGTCGTCCGGGAAAAAGCTTTCACGTCCAATCCACATGATCGCCACCAACTCGGCTTGCTCGTCCTCGTCCATGCGATCGATAAAAGCCCGCAGCTCGCCCTCGGCGCGATCCAGCTCGCGGCCCATCATGGCGACCTGGGCGACTTTGGTTGGCGAGATTTCCAGCATTGGTTTCAACTCCTCTGTCCGCAATTGAAGTCCATCTCAACCATTGCATCGCGCCTGCGTCCTTGATCTTGCGCAAACTGCAGATCGTCACTCGCGTGGGCGCGAGACGGGGTGAGATGGCACCGGCGCGGTGCGGAACGGTCGGAAAGTGGCCTTCTTGATCCACAGTTTCAGCGCCTGCCAGTGGATCAATGCAACCGCCCGCCGCGCGCCAAACGGGCGTCGCAGCAGCGAACGAAGGATCGCGCCATTGGTGAGAGGTTGCCGGACGCCCGTGAGCGTAGCAATCAAACCGCCCCCGTCGCGGCCGTAGTCGATCCAAACCCCGACCCGGTCCGGGCGCAGGTCGAACCGGAAAGTGTAAGTGCCCTCGATCTTTTGAAACGGCGAGACATGCATGACCTTGGTCGCGCAAATCCGGTCAGAAGGAGCGATCAAGTCAAACCCCGGCTTGTGGCAGACATAACTGTGCCGCGTTCCATGAGTGTTGGTGACCTCGGCCACCACGGCAAACAGTGCGCCTGCGTCATTCAGGCAAAACCAGAAACTGACCGGGTTGAATACGTGGCCCAGCACCCGGGGTTGGGTCAGCAACAGAACCTGCGCGGGTTGGGGGATTTGCATCGCCCGCAGACTGTCGCGGAGCCACGGGGCACCCCGACCATCGCCGGGCTCCCCTCCGTGATCGCGGGTCCGCCAGCCGGTGAGGTTGGGTCTATCTACCGAAAACAACGCGGGCGTTTCCGCCGCCTGTTCGGGATCCAGCAGGATGTAGTCGACCGAGTAGCGAAAGGCGTTCTCGATGGCACCTTTCCTTCCGTGAAAGGTATGGGCCGGAACGAAGTCGATTTCTGGCATGGTCTGACTGATCTTTTCTAGCGGTCAACATTCTGGATCGGCTGGGTTTTTCAGCGAACATCCATGATTATGATACGAAAAAAACGCGCGACCGGATCAAAAATCTCGGGCAGGCGTGATCCGACTTGGGTACGGCAGCGTAATACAGTTATGTTTACCGAGATGGACACCGTTGTTCCGGACGATGTCGCGACCGCCCCGGCGGCGCGGCCAGCTGGGCGCGGCACGAAACGAACCAAGGGATCGTCGGTGAACGGTACGAAGAATAATGGCGCAGCAAGATGCGAGTGGGTGTCCCACGTCCAACGCATCCGGCAGTCGCAGGATCAGGCGGCGTTTGCCGAGCTGTTCCAACACTTTGCCCCTCGGGTCAAAGCGTTCCTGATCCGGTCGGGTTCGGACGCGACGTTGGCCGAGGAATGCGCGCAGGAAGTCATGGCCACGTTGTGGCACAAGGCGCATCTGTTTGATCCGTCACGGGCTACCGTGGCTACATGGGTCTTTACGATCGCGCGGAACAAACGCATCGACGCCATTCGCAAACAGCGGCGTCCTGAACCGGAAGAACTGACATGGGGTCCCGAAGCGGAACCCGAACAGGAAGACGTAATCGCGCTGCAACAGGAAACGGCGCAACTGAAAACGGCCCTGCTGCAATTACCCGAGGCACAGCGGGAACTGATCGAGAAGGCATATTTTGGTGACCTGAGCCATCGCGAGATCGCCTCGCAGACCGGGCTTCCGTTGGGCACCATCAAATCGAGAATTAGGCTGGCGCTGGACCGCTTGCGCCACGCGATGAACTGAGATGATAGAGATGAGCAAAGAGATCAAACATCACCTGACGGACGACCTGCTGATGGCCTACGCCTCGGGCACACTGCCCGAAGCGTTCGACCTGATGGTTGCGACCCACCTGTCCCTGTGCGACCATTGTCGCGCCCGCGCTGAGAGTTATGACGCGGTGGGCGGACACATGCTTGAGGACCAGGTCGAAGCCGCACCTTTGTCCGCGGATGCCTTGTCATCGACAATGGCTCTGATCGCGCAGGGTGCTCCGACCCCCAGGCCCGCGCGCGCGAAATGCGACGTTCTGCCGGCCCCATTGCAGGATTACGTCGGCGGTGACGTGCACAGCATCCGCTGGAAGCCGATTGGGATGGGCGTCAAGCAGGCCATTCTGCCAACATCGCGCGACGCTACGGCGCGCCTGTTGTTCATCCCGGCCGGTGCGGCGGTACCGGACCACGGCCACAAGGGCATGGAACTGACCATGGTTCTGCAAGGCGCGTTTTCCGACGAGGTGGATCATTTCGCCCGCGGCGATGTCGAGATTGCAGACGAGGATCTGGAACACACACCCGTGGCCGACATGTCCGAGGACTGCATCTGCCTGGCCGTGACCGACGCTCCGCTGAAGTTCAACAGCCTGATCCCACGATTGGTGCAGCCCTTCCTGCGAATCTGAACGGCCCCTCAGTTGTGCTAGGCTTGGAGCCGGGAATCACCGGGAGGATATGCAGAATGTTGAAACAAGGTCTGGCAGCCCTGTTCATTGCCGTTGTGGCCCTGCCGGCCTCGGCCCAAAGGACGGCCGAGGTGAAATTCCAGCCCGGAAACTTCGGCACAATGGTCAACGGCACCATTACGGGTGATGAATATTTCGACTACGTGCTGGGTGCGAAAGGCGGGCAGGAATTGTTTGCCGAACTTCAGGTCAGTGATACCAACGGCAGCGGCGTAGTCTATTTCAACATCTTGCCGCCGGGCAGCGACGGGGTAGCGATCTACAACGGCTCGATCGACGGCAACACAGCCCGCATCACCCTGCCCGAGGACGGGGATTATACCATCCGCGTCTACTTGATGGGCAATGACCGGGATACCGGCAAGACCGCCGGCTACAATCTGGACCTGTCCATCCAGTAGACCTCAGCCCTCGGACTTGCCCAACGGCACCACGTTGGCGCGGTCCTCGGGGGCCAGTTCCTCGAAATCGAAATTGTCCAGCCGCTGCGCCCGCCTGCCGGCCTTTTCGGCGCTGATCTTGATTTCCGAGATATCCTTGGCCGCCTGACCGAAATGCCGGTCGAGATTTGCCACCCGGTCGCCCAGACGTTCCACATCCTTGTGCAGCATGCCCAGTTCCTTGCGGATCGCGCCCGCCTGTTCGCGCATCCGCGCGTCCTTGAGGATCGCCCGCATCGTGTTCAACGTGGCCATGCAGGTGGTCGGCGAGACGATCCAGACCCGTTTCGAGAAACTCTCCTGCACCAGTTCGGGGAACTTGGCGTGCAGCTCGGCATAGACCGCCTCGGAGGGCAGGAACATCAGCGCCCCGTCGGCGGTTTCACCGTCCAGGATGTACTTGGTCGAGATGTCGGTGATGTGCTTGCGCACCGTGCTGCGGAACATCTGCACCGCCGCCTTCAACTCCATGTCATTGCCCGCGCCCACCAGCGCCTCATAGGCCTCCAGCGGGAATTTGCTGTCGATCACGATGGGCCCCGGCGGGTTGGGCAGGCGGATCAGACAGTCGGCGCGTCTGCCGTTCGACAGGGTCGCCTGCAGCACATAGCTGTCCGAGGGCAGCGCCTTGGACACGATGTCGTTCAGCTGTATCTCGCCGAAGGCACCGCGGGTCTGCTTGTTCGACAGGATGTCCTGCAGCGACAGCACGTCGCCCGACAGTTTGGTGATGTTGTCCTGCGCCTTGTCGATGGCGGCCAGCCGTTCCTGCAACTGGGTCAGCGAGGTCGCTGTCTGTTTCGACGACCCATGCAGGGTTTCCTTCATCCGCTCCTGCATCTCGGCCAGCGCGCGGGCGGATTTCATGGCGTTGTCGGCCAGCCGGTCGTTCATGTGCTGCTGCACCGCCGACAGCCGCGCCTCGACCGTCTGGATCACCTGCACCTGCGCATTGGCCTGCGTGTCCGAGACATGCTGCAACCCGCCGCGCAATTGCTCCTGCCCCTGCCCCAACTGCTGCACATGCTGGCCCAGATAGGCCAGCTGCTGCGCCAGCGGCTCGGCCATCCGGGCCGAGCGGTTGGCCGCGCGCACGGCCAGAAACAGCAGGACGAGGATCAACAGAACCACCCCCGCCCCGATCAGGGCGGCCATCACCATGGGGTCTTCCAGCGAATATCGGGTGCCTGCAATCTCGATCATCTCAACCTGCGCGTTCTTGTTTTGTTTCTTCTTTTCTACCGCCGATCGGCGGCCGGATCAACTGCGGCCGAACAACCGTTCGATATCGCTCAGCTTCAGCTCAACGTAAGTCGGCCGCCCGTGGTTGCACTGGCCGGAATGGGGCGTGGCCTCCATCTCGCGCAGCAGGGCGTTCATCTCTTCGGCGCGCATCCGGCGGCCCGAGCGGACCGAGCCATGGCAGGCCACCCGGCTGAGGATCGCCTCGATCCGCGCCTGCACCGTCTGGCTTTCGCCCTGATCGGCCAGCTCGTCCAGAATGTCGAGGATCATCGCCCGCGCGCTGACCTCGCCCAGAATGGCTGGGGTCTCGCGCACCGCCACCGCGCCGCCGCCGAAGGGCTCGATGGTCAGGCCCAGGCGCGACAGGTCGTCGGCCACCGCGAGCAGGCGGGCGCAGTCGCCCTCGGACAGTTCGACGATCTCGGGGATCAGCAGCGCCTGCGCGGCCACGCCGTTCTCGGCCATCTGTGTCTTGAGTTTCTCGTAGACCAGCCGTTCATGCGCGGCGTGCTGGTCCACGATCACCATGCCGTCGGCGGTCTGGGCGATGATGTAGTTTTCATGCACCTGCCCACGCGCGGCCCCAAGCGGCAGATGCTCGGGCGGGGTCTGGTCGGACTGCGACGGTTCGGCCACTGGTTCGACCACGCTGCCGCTGTAGGCATTGGCCAGATCGGCAAAGCCGGGTGCCTGCGCTTGATAGGCCACGGCCCGCGCCGCTGGTGACGGCCGGTCCATCTGATAGACCCGCGCGGGCGCCGCCGGGGCCGGTTCGGGCCGCATCGCGCCCAGCGTCGCGTTGGCCACGGTGGTCGAGGCGCGGTGCCCCGCCTCGGCCAGCGCATGCCGCAGGCTCGAGACGATCAGCCCGCGCGCCACACCGGGATCGCGGAACCGCACCTCGGATTTCGCGGGGTGCACGTTCACGTCGACCAGAGTCGGCTCGCAGTCGATGAACAGGGCCGCCGCCGGGTGCCGGTCGCGGCTGAGGAAATCGAAATAGGCCGCCCGCAGCGCCCCGGTCAGCATCTTGTCGCGCACCGGCCGGCCGTTGACGAACAGGAACTGCGCCACCGCCGCGCCGCGCGAATAGGTGGGCAGAGCGGCATATCCGTACAGCCTGATCCCCTCGCGGGTGGCGTCGATCTGCAAGGCATTCTCGGCAAACTCGCGCCCCAGAATGCGGGCCAGGCGGGCGTGCAGCGCGTCGAACAGGTCTCCGTTCTCGCGGTCGGCGCGGAACACCACGCGCCCCTCGCCCCCGCCCGAGACATCGCGCAGGGTGAAGGTGATGGAGGGTTCCGCCATGGCCAGCCGCTTGACCGTGTCCGAGATCGCCTGAGCCTCGGCCCGGTCGGTGCGCATGAATTTCAGCCGCGCGGGCGTGGCATAGAACAGGTCGCGCAGCTCGACTACGGTGCCGGCGCGCAGGGCGGCGGGCTTCACCGGTTCCATCTTGCCGCCGGCCACGCGGATCTGGGCCGCCTCGGTCCCCGTCGCGCGGCTGGTGATGGTCAGGCGCCCCACCGCGCCCAGCGAGGGCAGCGCCTCGCCCCGGAACCCGAAGGTGTGAATGTTGAGCAGGTCCGACCCGTCGATCTTGGAGGTCGCGTGGCGCGACAGGGCCAGCGGCAGATCCTCGGGCGCGATACCGCATCCATCGTCGGTGACGCGAATCAAGGTCTTGCCGCCATCGGCGATGTCGATGGCGATCCGGGTCGCGCCGGCGTCGATCGCGTTCTCCACCAGTTCCTTAACGGCGGAAGCGGGGCGTTCGACCACTTCACCGGCGGCGATGCGGTTGATCGCGGCCTCGTCGAGTTGCCGGATTACCGGGCGATTTTCGCTGATATTGGGGTTTGCCTGCGCCATACCGCTAGACCTAGCACAATCGCACGCGATTCTGCCACCGGTTTACGCTGCTTTGGTATAGGGGGTCGGATCGCCCGGCCAATCGAGATGCACAACCCGAATTGGTTGCCATAAGTTTCACGATTGCCCGGACGATCCGTGGTGAGTGGTGGTCATTAACGATGTAATGGCGCGGTGTCTAACACGGTGCGTTGGACAAATCTGCTTAAGGTTCGCTTGCCCCGTTTGGTGGGCAAAGTTTGGCCGATCACCGACCGGACCGGGCGGCGGGAACACGCCGGATCAGCCCGGACCCGGCGCTGCTGCGCGCATCCGGCAGGGGCCAAACACGGCCGCGAAAGCCAGAATCAGGCCGGACATGGTGGCAATCATCCCGGCCGCACTGACGGAGTCCGACCCGCCCAACCACAGCGGGCCATATCCAGCCAGGATATAGCCGGACACGGCGGATAGGATGGCGAAGACAACACTCCAGGCAATCTGGGTCTCAAGCCGGTCGGTCATCATCCGGGCGGCGGCCGGCGGGCAGATGAACATCGCGATCACGATGATCGAGCCGACGGCATCAAACGCGGCCACGGCTGCAATCGCCGCCGAAATCACCAGCGCCATTCCCAGCGCCCCGGTTCGAATTCCGATCGTCCGGGCAAAGCCTTCGTCGAAGGTCGAGATCTTGAGCGGCCGCCAGAACAGCCAGACGAACAGGCTGACACCCACCAGGGTCAGGGCGATCCGAGCAAGCTCGGGTGGCAGGCCGGCCAGCGCGACCGGATCCAGCAGCGAGGACCAGCCAGTCGCGTCAAGCCAGATCAGGCTTTCCAGGCTGCCATAGAGTGCGTGTTCGACATCCAGATGAACGCTCGAAGTGTCGGTCTGCTCCAACAACAGCACCCCTCCGGCGAACATGGTGGTGAACACGACGCCCATTGCAGCGCCCGGTTCGATCTGGCCCAGCCTCCGGATGGTCTCGATCAGCACAACGGCGACAACCGCCGCGCCCGCGGCGCCCAGCATCATCGGCCAGGTCGAGATCGCGCCGGTGACAAGAAAGGCCACGACGATTCCGGGCAGAACCACATGGCTGATGGCGTCGCCGATCAGTGCCTGTTTGCGGAGCACAAGGAAGTTTCCGGGCAATGCGCAGGCGATGGCCGCGAAGGTCCCGATCAACAGCGGCGTCAGGGACAGGGGAACGAATTCTTCACCGCTCATGGGCGAACCTCCCGTGGTCCGCCAATGCGGCGGTCGATGTCGTCGATCTGGTCACGGGTCAGAACCGTTTCGATGTCGCGCAACCCGTCATACAGGGCGGCGGCTGCCTCGTGCGCATTGTCGGCGCGTACGATTTCCCAGCGTTTCTCGTCGCGCAGCGCCTTGGCCGCCTGCGCTCTGCCGGCATCCGTAGCCACCCCGTCGGGCCGGGCAAGTCCGGCCTGACGCAGCAGGCGCAATGTGTAGGGTTCATAGATGTTCTGGCCTTGAGCAAGCGCCAGCAACCCCTGTCGGATGTGAACCCGCCGCTGGAACCGTAGATGCCGCACGATCGCGGCCAATACGCCGCGCACCGGAGCCAGAAACAGCGATAGGACAAAAAAGCCAAAGCTGAACAGGACGATGATCGGTCCGGTCGGCAAGTTGGGCGCCGAGGCGGACACCGCCGCACCCAGATAGCCCGACAACCCACCAATGACCCCCGACAACAGCACCACATGGTCGGACCGGTCCGACCAGAACCGCGCCGTGACGGCGGGTATGATCAGCAAAGCCACGATCAGGATCAATCCGACGATCTTCAGCCCGACAACCGTGACCGCCATGACAAGCCCCATCATCGCAAGGTCGATGCGATGCACTGGCAGCCCCAAGGCGGCCGCATATTCGGAATCGAACGCCACCATCATCATGGGGCGGCGGATGATCATGACGAGCAGCAGCGTTGCAGCGCCGCCGATCGCGATGATCAGAGCGTCGGACCACAGCATCCCGGCCGTCGAGCCCAGCAAGAACCCCTCAAGCCCGGCCTGTCGGCCCACCCCCATGGTCTGGATGATTGTCAGCAGAACGATACCAAAGCCGAAGAAGACCGACAGGACCGCCCCGATCGCCGCGTCCTCGGCCAGACGGGTGCGGCGGATCAGCCAGTTCATGCACAACAGACCCACGGCGGCCGAAATCGCGGAGCCGGACAGCAATCCGATCAGGTTTCGCCCGGTTCCGCCCAGCGCCACCAAAACCATAAAGGCGATGCAGACGCCCGGAAGGGTCGCGTGGCTGATGGCGTCACTGACCAGCGCCCGCTTGCGCAGAAACAGGAAGGTGCCCGTCACGCCGGCCGAAAACCCAAGCAGCGTGGCGCCGATGGCAACCAAGGTGGCGTTGTACCCCAATTGCAGGGTCAGAGCGTCCCACAGCATGTGTCAGCCCGCAGTGCCCGAGATCTGGTCGATCTGGGCGGTGGCAAGCCGCCCCCCGTACGCGGCCTGAAGAGTCTCGGCGGTAAAGGCCTGCTCGACCGGGCCCTCAGCGACCTTGCGGGTATTGATCAGGAACACGTGGTCGAAATAATCCGTGACCGTGGCAAGGTCATGGTGGACCACGACCACCGTCTTGCCGGCTTCCTTAAGGGATTTGAGGACCGAGATGATGGCTTTTTCGGTGGCGGCATCGACCCCGGCAAACGGTTCATCCAGCAGGTACAGATCGGCATCCTGAGCAAGTGCGCGCGCGAGGAACACCCGTTGCTGCTGACCACCCGAAAGCTGGCCGATCTGGCGGTCCGCAAACTCATGCATCCCGACCCGATGCAGGCACTCCATCGCGTGGGCCATGTGTCGCATCCGGACCCGGCCCAGCAAGCCCAGTTCCCGCGACAGGCCCATCAGGACCACGTCGATGACCCGCGTCGGGAAATCCCAATCGACGCTGGCGCGCTGCGGCACATAGGCGATTCGGGCCCGCTGCCGGTCCAACGCCTTGCCGAACACCAGCACCTGGCCCGACAGCGGCTTGACGATACCCAGCGCCGCCTTGAGCAGCGTCGATTTGCCAGCGCCGTTCGGTCCGATGATGGCCGTCATGGCTCCGGGTTGCACCGTCATGTCTACCGAGAAAATGGCCGGTTTCTGACCGTAGGATACCGTCATCCCCCGGATCACAAGCGGGCTGTCATGCACCGTCAGGTCCCCGCTTGATGACGATTTGCCAGCCGCAAGCTCCAACATGGTCAGAACCCCGCCGACAGCTTGCCGGACATGCCGCGTTCGGGCACATCCGCACCCAGGCCCCGTGCAATGACCGTGATGTTGTGATCCAGCATCCCGATATAGGTGCCCTCGTAGGTGCCCGGCTCGCCCATGGCGTCCGAATACAACTCACCCCCGACCGAGACGGTATGACCCTTCGCCGCCGCACCCTCGATCAACGCCCGCATCGACCGATCCGAGACCGAGCTTTCGACGAAGACGGCAGTCAGGTTGCGCGCGACCAAAGTGTTGACCAATTCTCCGATCCGGTTCAGCCCCGCCTCGGACTGGGTCGAGATACCCTGTATCCCCAACACTTCGAACCCGAATTCCTCGCCGAAATAGGCAAAGGCGTCATGGGCAGTGACCAGCACCCGGTTGTCTTCGGGTACCTGGGTCAGCACCTTTTTCCCATAAGCGTCCAACTGGTCGATTCCAGCCAGAAAACGCTGGGCGTTGGCGGCGAAATAAGCGGCGGAGTCTGGCCGCACGTCGGTCAGCGCCTTTTGCACCTCGACGACGACATCCTTCCACAAGACCGGGCTCATCCACACATGTGGATCGTATTTGTCGGCATAGTCGGCATGCGCACGCAGTTTCTGCTTGTCGATGGCATCCGCCACGGCAACGACTTTGCGTTTGCGCCCGAGGTCGTGGAAGAAGTCTTCCATCTGCGCCTCAAGATACAAGCCGTGCCACAAGACCAGATCGGCCCTTGTCGCGGCAACGATATCGCTGCGGGTCTGGCGATAGCCGTGCGGGTCGACACCGGGACCCATCAGCCCTTTGACCTCGACCTGATCACCGCCGACCTGCTGCACGGCGTCCGCAATCATTCCGGTCGTCGCCACGACCTTCAGCGGCGCCTCGGCCCACGCCGCCAAGGGCAGCGCGGCACCAAGAGCAAGGGCAAAAAGAAAACTGCGGCGAATCATATGTGACCTCGTTCCGAGTACCAGTTAAGAATGAATATGCGAACCATTCGCAACTAAGTCAACCGTGTTGCGAATTACTCGCAAGAAAAAGCTGAATTTGTCCATTTGGTCAAAAAAGTGGCCTAAGGCGCCCGGTTTGCCTTTCCTTTGGCCGTTTCCCGTGCGATTTTGGCGCAAACCTCCCAAAGGACGTGACAATGGATACGCAGAGCTCAGAAAGCCCCGTGCGCACCGCGCATCTGCCGCAAGTGACCGAGCCCCGAAACCCCGGCATGAATCTGGACCTGGACTGGGTGCGCGCCGTGCAGGCCAACACCTCGGCCATCGAGCGCCGGGCCGCGACCCTGCCCGGGCGCCGGTCGGTCAAGAAAGAGCATCAGGCCGCCTGGCTGCTGAAGGCGATCACCATGATCGACCTGACCACCCTGTCCGGCGATGACACCGAGGGCCGCGTGCGCCGCCTGTGCGCCAAGGCACGGCAGCCGGTGTCCCCCGCCCTGCTGAGGGCGCTGGACATGCCGCCGATCACCACCGGCGCGGTCTGTGTCTATCACGACATGATCGAAACGGCGGTGGATGCGCTGAAAGGCACCGGCATTCCGGTCGCCGCCGTGTCCACCGGCTTTCCGGCGGGCCTGTCGCCCTTCCACCTGCGCGTGGCCGAGATTGAGGAGAGCGTGAAGGCGGGGGCCGAGGAGATCGACATCGTGATCTCGCGCCGCCATGTGCTGCAGGGCAACTGGCAGGCGCTGTATGACGAGATGAAGGCGTTCCGCGCAGCCTGCGGCGAGGCGCATGTAAAGGCCATCCTCGCCACCGGCGAGCTGGGCAGCCTGCGCAACGTGGCGCGCGCCTCGCTGGTCTGCATGATGGCGGGGGCGGATTTCATCAAGACCTCGACCGGCAAGGAAAGCGTCAACGCCACCCTGCCCGTGTCGCTGGTGATGATCCGCGCCATCCGCGACTATTATGACCGTACCGGCTATCGCGTGGGCTACAAACCCGCGGGCGGGATTTCCAAGGCCAAGGATGCGCTGGTCTACCTGTCGCTGATCAAGGACGAGCTGGGCGACCGCTGGCTGCAACCCGACCTGTTCCGGTTCGGCGCGTCGTCGCTGCTGGGCGATATCGAGCGGCAGTTGGAACATTTCGTCACCGGGGCATACTCGGCCGGTTACCGGCACCCGATGGGCTGAGGACAGGAACAATGACAGTCAAAGAGATTTTCGCGACCATGGAATACGGACCCGCCCCGGAAAGTGCCGCCGAGGCCCTGGCATGGCTGGTCGATCAGGGCGACAAGTTCGGCCATTTCATCGACGGCGCCTTTACCAAGCCCGGCAAAGGATTTGAAAGCCGCAACCCGGCCACCGGCGAGGTTCTGGCCAAGCTGACCCAGGCCACGCAGGCCGATGTGGACGCCGCCGTCGCCGCCGCTCGCAAGGCGCAACCCAAATGGGAAAAGCTGGGCGGCCCCGCCCGCGCCCGATACCTATATGCAATCGCGCGGCTGATCCAGAAACACGCCCGCCTGTTCGCGGTGCTGGAGACGCTCGACAACGGCAAGCCGATCCGGGAATCGCGCGACATCGACATTCCACTGGTGCAGCGGCATTTCTACTATCACGCGGGTATGGCCCAGCTGATGGAAACCGAGCTGCCCGACGCACAGGCGCTGGGGGTCTGCGGCCAGATCATCCCGTGGAACTTCCCGCTGCTGATGCTGGCGTGGAAGGTGGCCCCGGCGCTGGCCATGGGCAACACGGTGGTTCTGAAGCCCGCCGAATACACATCGCTGACGGCGCTGCTGTTTGCCGATATCTGCATGCAGGCCGGTCTGCCCAAAGGCGTGGTCAACATCGTCACCGGCGACGGCGCGGTGGGCGAGATGATCGTGAAGGCAGACGTGGACAAGATCGCCTTTACCGGCTCGACGATCGTGGGGCGCCGCATCCGCGAGGCCACCGCCGGGTCGGGCAAGTCCCTGACGCTCGAGCTGGGCGGCAAGTCGCCCTATATCGTCTTTGACGACGCCGATGTCGACTGTGCCATCGAAGGTCTGGTCGATGCGATCTGGTTCAACCAGGGCCAGGTCTGCTGCGCGGGCTCGCGCCTGCTGGTGCAGGAGGGCATCGCCGAGCGGTTCTATGCCAAGCTGCGCGCCCGCATGGACACGCTGCGCATCGGCAACCCGCTGGACAAATGCATCGACGTGGGCGCCGTGGTGGACCCGGTGCAGCTGCAGACCATCAAGTCGATGGTCGAGGGCAACGCGGTAGGCCAGGTTTACCAACCCGCCTGTGAGTTGCCCGCGAACGGCTGCTACTACCCGCCAACGCTGATCACCGGACTCGAGACCTCGGACCCGCTGATGCAGGAGGAGATATTCGGTCCGGTTCTGGTCTCATCAACCTTCCGCACCCCGGCCGAGGCGGTCGAGCTGGCCAACAACACCCGTTACGGACTGGCGGCCACGGTCTGGACCGAGAACGTCAACCTCGCGCTGGACATCGCGCCCAAGCTGGTCGCGGGCGTGGTCTGGGTCAATGCCACCAACCTGTTCGACGCGGCCGCGGGCTTTGGCGGCGTGCGCGAAAGCGGTTTTGGCCGCGAAGGCGGCTGGGAAGGGCTGAGCGCCTATACCAAGCCCAAGGGCAAAGCCAAGCCGCTGGCCAAGATCGAACCTATTGTGGGCGAAGGCGGCCCGGTCGATTCGGTCGACCGCACGGCCAAACTGTATGTCGGCGGCAAGCAGGCGCGGCCCGATGGCGGCTATTCCCGCGCGGTCTGGGGCAAGGCGGGGCTGCTGGGCCATGTGGGTCTGGCCAACCGCAAGGACGTGCGCAACGCGGTCGAGGCTGCGGCGGGGGCGGCGGGCTGGTCCAAGACCACCGGCCATCTGCGGGCGCAGATTCTGTATTACATCGGCGAGAACCTCTCGGCCCGCGCCGACGAGTTCGCGCATCGCATCGACGCGATGACCGGCCGCAAGGACGGCGCGAAAGAGGTCGACGCCGCAATCCAGCGCCTGTTCACCGCAGCCGCCTGGGCCGACAAGTATGACGGCCAGGTGCATGGCGTTCCGATCCGGGGCGTGGCGATTGCGATGAAGGAACCGGTGGGCGTGATCGGCGCGCTTTGTGCCGACGAGGCGCCGCTGCTGGGTCTGGTCTCGGCCATGGCCCCGGCGATCGCGATGGGCAACCGGGTGGTTCTGGTGGCGTCCGAGCCCTATCCGCTGGCGGCCACCGATTTCTATCAGGTACTGGACACCTCGGACGTGCCCGCAGGCGTGGTCAACATCCTGACCGGCAGTCATGAGGAACTGGCCAAACCGCTGGCCTCGCATCTGAACGTGGATGCGGTTTGGTCCTTCTCGTCGTCGGACCTGTCAGCGAAGATCGAGGTCGTCTCGGCCGGGAACCTGAAACGGACCTGGGTCAATAACGCGACGGCAATCGATTGGGGCATGGACCACACCCGCCGCTTCCTGCAGGCTGCGACCGATATCAAGAACATCTGGGTGCCCTACGGCGAGTAGGGCCCCTTCCAAAGCGGGAGGCTCTACATGGACTTTGCAGGAAAGACGGTCATCGTCATCGGCGGGACCAGCGGTATCAATCGGGGCATCGCCGAGGCCTTCGCGGCCTCGGGCGCCAAACTGGCCGTGGCCAGCCGCTCGCAGGAGAAGGTGGACGACACCATCGCCGCGCTGAAGGCGGCCGGCGCGGCCGAGGCCATCGGCGCGGCCTTCGACGTGCGCGACGCCGAAGCGGTCGCGGCGGGGCTGGAACAGTTCCACGCGAAACTCGGTGATTTCGACGTGCTGGTTTCGGGGGCGGCGGGCAACTTCCCGGCGCTGATGGCGGAGATGTCGGTCAACGCTTTCCGCACCGTGGTCGAGATCGACCTGATGGGTACTGTGCATGTGCTGAAAGGCGCCTATCCCTATCTGAAACGGCCCGGCGGCAACATCATCAACATTTCGGCCCCGCAATCTTACCTGCCCTACGAGGGCCAGGCCCATGTCTGCGCGGCCAAGGCGGGTGTCGATCAGATCACCCGCACCCTGTCGATGGAATGGGGCGTGGAAGGCATCCGGGTGAACTCGGTGGTGCCGGGTTTCATCGAGGGCACCGAGGGCGCCAAGCGTCTGGCCCCCACCCCCGACGCGGGCGAGCAGCTGCGCCGAGACGTGCCGCTGGGCCGCTGGGGCACGCCTCAGGACGTAGCCAACGCCTGTCTGTTCCTGGCCTCGGACATGGCCAGCTATGTCAGCGGTACGGTTCTGGCCGTGGACGGGGCGCTGTATCAGCGCGGCTCGGGTCAGTTCGGCCAGATGATGGGGCAGATGCTGCGCAGCATGAAAAAGGGGTGATCCGCGTCCGACAGGCTTGGCCGGCCTTGCCGAACACAGGCAGGGCCGTGGCCGCTTGGCAAACCGCCGCTACTGCAACTGCAGGATATCCGGGATGCAGAGCTTTCTTTGTGCCGGCATCTGGTCTGCACCATCCGACCGCTTCAGCCTTTTCGGACCATCCTTGACTTTGACCTTGGGCTCAGCGAGCGCTCCCCTCAGTGTCACTGGCCACGGGCTGCGCGCAAGTGGCTCGCCAATCTTTCTTGGCTGGATGTTCAGGTCCAACACCTTGTCCGTCAGGTCGACAGCGCCAAAGACAACGACCTGAACATGATCTGTTTCCAGCGTCGTCTGTTTCGTCTCAATTTTTCCGTTGGAAATGCTGATCGGCGCGCGCAGGCACACGATTGGCGCCACTTTCTGTTTTTCCTTGGTAAATACCCACGGAAGAATACCCAGCCCGGCCAGATCCAGAAGCTGGGTTTCGATCGAACCGTCACGCATGGAAACCGTGGCATTGCCACTCATGCTGCCGACGAATTGCTTGACGGTATCCGTGCCCCCCGTAACCGAGAAATCTGCGTACACCGTGCCGCTGGCGCCTTTCTTGAAGTTCAGGTTTTGCAGAAGGTCATCCAACTGCCATCCGCCCGCCTTTCCGGTCAGGGTCAGCAGATGTGCCTCATTCGAAAGATCCATTTGCCCGCTGACGTCGAAATGACCACCTCCGTATTCAAACTTCAGAGGTCCGGCCCGTAGCTCGTTTTCGTCCAGAGTCAGTTCGCTCTGCAGGCTGCTGATGCCCTTTGCACCCTCAATGTGACGCAGGTCTATGTCGACATCTACATTCACACCCGACAGCAAAATGGCCCGCCCGATGGGTTTGAGGGTCACATCCCTCAACGGACCTGTGTCACCGTCGCCTTGCTCGGCATCTTCCTGCTCCGGCGGTGAACCACCTATCTTGCGCAGTTGGGCGGCCGCCTGAACGATGGTCCGGATTTGATCGATTTTTATCAGATCGCTCTCGATCGACCCCTGCAGCACGGGATCGCTTGTTGCGTCATCAAGATCCGCCGCGATTTTCAAGACCGACTCGGAAACCTCGACATTGGCGTTGGCATTCCAATCGGTGCCTTCACTTACCAGGTCGATTTCAAGATGGGCCCGACCGGTGTCCACCGGCTCCAGCGACAAGGCCTTCAGAAGATCTGCGCCCGACGGAACATCCACGTCGATTGCCAGATCCAGATTCTCGAACTTGAGGACATTTTCTACGGATCCGTGCACCTCCAGGCTCCAGACCTCGGTTTCGCTTGTCTGACCATCCAGATTGGTCAAAGCAAGCTGTTCGATGTTTCCGTTCAAATGAAAGTCTCCCGAAAACCTGCCCAGCTGGTCATCGGGGCCCAGCAGTTCGGGCGAGATCAGACTGCTTGCCGGAATATCAATCAAACCCTCGGCGGATACGCCCTGCAACTGCAACGCATCCTCGACCGAACCGGTCAGAATGATAAACGGATCGGCGGGGTTTCCGATCCTCAAATTGATGTTGCCCACGCTCAGGGCACCTTCGGGCGTTCTGGCAAGCTCGGAGAATTTGATCGGCGGCGGGCCCTCACCAGAGGTGTCCAGCGTGAAACCGTTCGTCTTGATGACCATCTGCCGTTGCGGGACCTGTCCCGAGACACTGTCGATGACCATATCCACAGCAATAAGCTTGAGGTCATACCGCGAGGCAGCCGGAGCCGGCTCGGCATCCTCAGGATACAGGCGAATGCGGGTCGTCAGAGAAACATCTTCCGGATTGCCCAATTTCCCGATTTGTCCGGTGACGGAAAGGCTTTGGCCACCATCCAGCTCGGCCAGAACAGACAGGTCATCAACCCGTGCGACGCCGTCTGCCAGTTTGAATGTTGCACCAACATTGCCCGAACCCTCCAACACGCGGTTGAGTTTCAAGACATCGAGCAGTTGACCCAACTGATCGACCTCGAGGGTCGCCTTGACCTGAAGGCCAGTCTCCACAGGAATCTGTTGGGCTTCGACCGAAATCTGATCAAAGTTCCATGCCACTTGGAACGGGTCCTGGGGCGGGAACGTGCCCTTCAAGTCAAAACTCTGACCGTTGAGCGACCCCGTTCCGACCGCCGAGGCAACATCGGTTTCGGCATCGCGCTGCAAAACCAGTTCTGGAAGCTGCAAGTCCAGTCCAATGCCATTCAGGTCGTTCTGATAGAGTACGGTGACATCTTTCAGGTCGATCGTGCGATCCGTCAGAATTCCGGCCAAAGGCTGGGCCGGACGTTCCGAAGCCTTGTCGGTTTCGGCCCCGGTGCGCGAAAAGAACTGCCAGTTGGTCACGCCTTCTTCGTCTGTGATCAGGTTCAGATGAACCCCCGACACTGAAAGATTGCTCACCGACAGCTTGCTGTTCCACAGGTCCCGTGCAGATACGTCGAACTCGATCTGATCAATCGCTGCCAGATCCGCCTCGGCCTTGGGTGTGGCGGGCAATACCAGTCCAGCTGCTGATACCTGCAACTGACGACCAAGGCCCAAACGCACCTCATCCTCAATCAAGACCTGCTGACCCAGCTTCCTTGAGATCAGGTTCTCAACGAAACTGGTCCGCACCGACGAGAACAAAGCGGAAGACAGAAACAGCCAAGCCGCGGCAAAAACCACAAGCGCGACCGCGCAACAGATCAAGACACCTTTGACAATTATTCGCACGTTTCCCCTCAGCGTCCCGATTCAGCATGTGATTACCCTAGAGCATTTATCCATCATGTTAATGGAATACATGTTTCGCGCGCCTTCTGAGGCCACGAGATTGCCGTTGCCCGGGCCAACTCACCCTTTGGATTCACACAATCATCCATTTACTGCTATATGTGAATTCTTTTGCGAATGAGGGCATGATGAATTCACTAACCAGAATAACGCGTGGGATAGGTGTCGCATTCAAGGACGGCAGAGTGAAGGGCATACTCGCCTTCACCGTCGGAATGATCCTTTGGGCGTCCGTGTTCTACCATTTTGTCGAGGGGTGGAGTTGGTTGGACTCTATCTATTTTTCCGTAGTGACGATCTCGACCGTGGGTTTTGGCGACTTTTCTCCTGAAACCGCTGCGGGCAAGATCTTTACGATGGCGTACATAATCGTGGGTCTGGGTATCTTCGTCACCGCCGCCACGACCGTGGCCGACACGATCCTGTCCCAGGAGGATGAGACTCCGAAAAAATAGGCTCTGGCAAGGTGAGCCACAGCGTGCTTTGCACCTCAGGATCCGCTTGCAAAGTGGGGGCTGAGTCAACCACCACACTGCCGGAAACCACTAAGAGCTCAAAAATATACATATTTGCTTTTTTGAGTGTAACATACGGAAAAACATACCAGGGGGATGGAATGGAAAAGACTCAGGACGCAAAGATTGTCGACCTTGCGATAAGGTTACTGTTTCTCGGGCTGTTTCTCTACAGCGCCTTGGTCATGGTTGCCCCGCTTGCAAGCGTCGTCATCTGGGCCACAATTCTCTGCGTCGCGCTTTATCCCGCCTTCGATTGGCTTCAGTCCAAGCTGGGAGGACGGAAGAAGCTGGCAACGACGATCCTGGTTTTACTGGGTCTGGTTCTCACATTGGGGCCGGTAGCAACGGCGGTATCTGGGGCTGCGGAACTGGGGTCCGAGTTCGCCGAGCAGGCTGACAAGGGCGAGTTGAAGATACCGCCGGCACCGGAAGGCCTGAAGGATCTGCCTCTGGTCGGCGCCAAGCTTGCCGATGCCTGGGGCATGTTTGAACGGAACTTGGATGGTGCGCTTGCAAAATACGGCGCGCAAATCCTCGAGATCACCAAATCGCTCTTTGGCAAAGTCCTGGGGATCGGAATCGGGCTTCTCGGCCTTGCCCTGTCGGTGTTGATCATGGGCGCCCTGTTCAGCCCCGGACCGGATCTGGTGCAGGGCCTTCAGCGCTTTGCCAACCGCGTATTTGCGCCACGCGGCGGCGAATTCGTCACTCTGGCAGGGGCCACGATCCGGAACGTCACCAAGGGTGTAATCGGCGTTGCCGCCATTCAGGCCGTCGTTGTTTGGGTCTTGTTGGCGCTGTTCGGGATATCCTCGGCCGCGACTCTGGCGTTCATCTGCCTGATTCTCTCGATCATCCAGATCGGCCCCGGCCTCGTTCTTCTGCCGCTGGTCATCTATGCATGGAGTTCCATGTCCGGCGGAGCGGCGCTGATCTTCACCGTTCTGGCCATTCCCGTCAGCATAATGGACAGCTTCCTGCGGCCGGTTTTCATCTCAAAAGGCCTGGAGACACCGATGCTCGTGATCCTCATCGGGGTTCTGGGCGGGATGATGGCCTATGGCCTGATCGGCATCTTCATGGGTCCGGTCTTGTTCGCCGTCTTCTACGAGTTGTTCAAGGTCTGGATCGACGCCTCACCAGCGACCGATGACACCGCCGAGGGAGCCGCAAAATGAGGAAGACGATCTGGACGACACTGGCCGTCATTCTCATCTTCCTCATCTGGTATCTGGTTGCCGACCGCAAGACGCCGTTCACCGGGAACGCACGGGTAAAGGCCGTGGCGACCCAAATCGTTCCGCAGGTCACGGGAACCGTGATCGAGGTATTGGTAGAAAACGGGCAGGTCGTCTCGGCCGGCGATCTGCTGGTTCGGATCGACCCGAGACCCTACGAGATTGATCGCGACAGAGCCCAGGCCGACCTTGAGGCGGCCACTCAGGAGGTCGGCGCATCCTCGGCCGAGGTAAGTGCGGCGCAAGCCAAGTTGGCCCGCGCGCAGAGCGATCTGGATACGATGCGCATTCAGACGGAGCGGGTCTTCGCGCTCGAGAAGAAAGGGCTGATTGCCATCTCGAAAGCCGACGATGCCCGAGGCCAGCTGGCCGAGTCCGAGGCGAACTATGAAAACGCCAAAGCAGATCTGGAGAAGGCCAAGCAAAGGCTTGGGGACGAAGGGAATGAGAATCCCAAAATCCAACGTGCCTTGGCGGCTTTGGCCGATGCCGAGCTCAATCTGGAATGGACCGAACTGCGCGCGCCGGCTACGGGCGTCATATCCAACTTGTTGATTGCACCCGGCACATACGCCCGGTCCGGCCAGGATCTGCTGACGTTTCTTGATGCGACGGACGTGTGGATCGAGGCGTATTTCACCGAGAACAATCTGGGGCGCGCCACCGTCGGGTCTCCGGTGGATGTCGTGCTGGATATGCACCCCGGTCAGATCATCCCGGGCAAAATCGAAAGCTTCAGCGCGGCGGTCTCGCTGAGTGGCGGCGACACACCCGGACAATTGGCAAGCCCGCCGAGCACCAAAGGCTTTCTGCGCGAACCTGAACGGTTTCCCGTGCGCATCATACTGCCGGGCTACGAGGCCGGAAGCGCGGAAGACGACCTGAGGTTTCAGTTGAACGGTCAGGCGGATGTCATCATGTACCTCAGCGACAACGGGATACTGAACGCGGTCGGTCGGACATACATTCGTTTGGTTTCGATCTTTTCTTATGCGTACTGAGGACAGACACGCCGTTTACAGACTTGCACTGGGTGTGACCGGCGTCTTTTCTCTGGGGCTTTTCCTTGGGTGGCCATTGGCGGTTGTTGGCGCGGTGTTCACCGCGCTCTTCCTTCAGGCACCTACCGCGTTGCCCCTGGCCGCGTTTGCGAAACTGTTCGTTTTCTCGATTGCGTTGATGTTCGTTTCTTTCCTGCTCTCATCGGTTTTCGCGCCCTATCCGGTCGTGTTTCTGATACTGGTGGCGATCGGGATAATCCTGTCCTTCATATGGTCCGTGTCAGGCGCCGGTGTCCTGCCGGGCGTCATCGCCCTGATGGGGGCGCTGATGATCCCCAACCTCGTTCTGCAATCTCCGGATCTGGCGCTAGTGCTTGTATTCTGGATCCCGCTGAACCTGTTGTTTGCCGGTTTCGTATCGACGTTGATGTTCACGCTTATTCCGGCCGCCCCCCAGAACGCCACGCAGGGCAAAGCCGCATCCGCCGCTGACTTTGACAAGCATCGGCGCATCGTCAGAATGTCTCTTGTCACGGTTCCTTTCGCCCTGGCATTTTTTGTGTCTGGGGCGTCTGCCCTGCTGGTTCTGTTCTTTGTGGCTCTTCTCAGCCAGCAGCTCGCTGCGATGCCTGCCGCCGGCAAAGCCGTGGCCAAGGCGATGCTGACGGCAAACCTGCTCGGCGCAGCCGCGTCCATCATCTGCTACGAAGTCAACGTCATCGCGCCGGTCATTCTCACGCCGATCCTGCTGTGCTTTTTCGCCTGTGTGACGCTGGGCGCGCTCGGCAAATCCCAGATCCCGCTGGCCGCCGCCGCCGGATCGGCCCTGACGACGGTCCTGATTGTCTACGGCGGGTCGATTTCACCGTTTTCGGACGAGGCCGATGTCAAAAGCATCACTCGCGTTCTGCAAGTCGCAAGCGCGGCCCTGTTCGTCATCATAGCCTACGTGGTCGTGGATGAGTTCTGGCCGGAAAAGAAACGCGAAAACCCGGTGAATGCATGACGCAGCCGCCAACTTTGGCGCCCGAGGCAAATCGGACTGACATCAAAGTTGCAGGGGCGGCCCCAGAAACTCGATCTGCCATTTCTCGGAGAATGCATTCAGCACGTCCCGGTCGGGAACTCCGTCTGCCATGATGTCTCCCAGCCCGTTGAAGAAGGCGACCGTGTCGAAGGATGGCAGTATCATGACCAGTTGCCGCGCTGGCCCGTCGGAAAGATTGCGAAATGCGTGCGCGGCGCCCCCGGGGATCGTTACGACGTCGCCTGTTTCTGCAACAAAACGCTTTCCATCGCACTCGTAGAGATACCGCCCGTCCAAAACGCGAAAGATCTCAGTTTGTGGGTGACGGTGCAGAGGCGGGCCAAACCCCGGTTCATTTATTGTCTCTATGACCGAGATATTATCGTCGGTGGTGTCGTGCGGTATCCGGACAAACAACTGCAGTCCGATCGCCGGGACGTGGATGGGAGGGTCGGTCAACTTCGAATGCCAGAAATGATAGGGCATCGATGACCCCTCCTTCCTTACCCGCGAAAATAGTTCCGCTTCATGATGACATCTGTCCATCAAGTGAAACAAGCCCGCCGGCGGACGCGCATGACCGTGAATACCGTACCGGTTTTACGGAACAGGTGGCGGATACGCGGACGATCCACAGGTTGCGGACGCTTCCGGTTCAAGGGACCCGGGGCGAGCGGCGCTGAATGGCCGCTCGTCAAGAATTCTGCAAAAGGCCTGCCGACTGCCGGCCCTTCGCGTCAGTTCGTGGTCTCAAGCCCCTCGGGTTTGCCCACAACCACGAAATGCAGCCCGTCCGGGTCCAGCAGCTCGGCCGCGACGCGGTTCACCTCGTCCAGCGTAACCGCGTTCACCTTGTCGTTTCGGGTCGCGATGTAGTCGATCGGAAGATCTTCCATCTGCATGCCCACCATGATGCCCGCGATCTGGGCATTGCCGTCAAAGCGCAACGGATAAGCGCCGGTCAGATAGGTCTTGGCGTCGTCCAGCTCTTTCTGGGTTACGCCTTCGGTCGCCGCGCGCCGCCATTCGTCGCGAATTACCTCGATAGCCTGCCCGATCCGGTCATTGGCCGAGGATACCGACCCAAGATAGACCGAGGCCAGATCCTTGGGCACCAGATAGGTCCCGACGCCATAGGTCAGGCCGCGTTTTTCGCGCACTTCCTGCATCAGGCGGCTTTCAAAGCCGCCGCCGCCGAGGATGTGGTTCAGGATGTAGGCTGCAAAGAAATCCGGATCGTCGCGGTCGATGCCCTTCTGGCCGAACAGCGCCACTGATTGCGGCGTGTCGAACTCGACCACCGTGACGCCACCGGGGATCGTTACCTCGGCATTCCCGGGAATCGGTTTGCCCGTTTCGGGAAGGTCCGACAACAGATTGTCCAGCAACGCACCCAACTCTTGGGGTGTGATGTCGCCCACTGCGCCCACATACAGACGGTCCTTGGCGAAGACGCCTTTGTATGCGTCGATGATATCGTCACGGGTCAGGGCCGATACGCTGTCGATCGAGCCTTTGCCGTTGGATCCATACGGATGATCGCCATAGGCCATTTTGGCGAATGCCTCACCCGCGATGTCATTGGGGTCGGTCTGTTCCGAGCGCAGCCCGGACAGGACCTGCGCCCGAACCCGGTCGATCGCGTCCTGATCAAAGCGCGGTTTCTGGATGGTGGTGCGCAGCAGGTCAACGGCGTCGTCCCGGTTTTCAGTTAGGAACTGGGCCGAGATCGCAACACTGTCATCCGTGGCCCTGTATCCGATCGACGCCGCCAGGGATTCCAGCGCCCGCGCATAGGTGCGGGAATCCATGTCGCCCGCGCCTTCTTCGAGAAGGCCGCTCATCAGATAGACCGCGCCGCGTTTGTCGGGATCGTCCAGTGACGTGCCCCCGCGGAACCGCAGTTCCAGCGCAGTGAACGGGATCGAGTGATCCTCGACCAGCCAGGCCCGGATGCCGCCGGGCGAGGTGACCTCCTGAATCTTGATCTCGGCCCAGGCAGGCAGAGCGATCAGCAGGGCGATCAAGGGGGCAAGGAAACGGATCATTGGGTCACCTCGTCATCACGCATCAGCCAGCCGGTGACAGACGCTTCGGGCTGAAGCACCTCGCGCGCGGCGGCGATGATTTCTTCGCCGGTGACGGCCTGCAAGATGTCGGGCCAGGCCTGCACGTCCTCGACCGTCAGGCCGCTGGTCAGCGCCCGACCATAGCGGTTGCCGATTCCATCGACATTGTCTCGGGCATAGACCTGTGCGGCGCGCAGCTGCATCTTGATCCGGTCCAGATCCTCCGGGTTGACGCCTTCTGCGATGAAATCGACCACCGCCTGATCCATCGCATCCTCGGCCTCTTGCAGCGACACGCCTTCAGCCGGAACAACGATCAGATCAAAGGTCGTGTCATCCAACGACACCCCACGATAAAACGCCCCGGCATATACAGCCAGTTGCTGCTCAAGCTGCAGTTTCTCGTTCAGGTAGGACGTGGTGCTGCCGCCCAGCAGTTCGGCCAGCAAGAACAACGCGGCAGCCTTTTCCTGTGCACCGGCATCACGCTCGGGCGCGAGGTAGCTGCGCTGAACATATGGTTGCGAAACCCGCGCATCCTTGAAGGTCAGACGCCGCTCGGCGGTCTGCGGCGGTTCCTGCGATCGGACCCGTTCAGGCAGGTCCGGGTTGGCGGGGATCACGCCATAATACGTCTCGGCCAAGGCTTTGACCTCGTCGGGGTCCACATCGCCAGTCACCACCAGGATCGCATTGTTGGGCGCGTAATAGGTCTGGTAGAAGGACAGCGCGTCCTCCATGTCCAATGTCTCCATCTCGTGCTTCCAGCCGATCACCGGAACGCCGTAGCGGTGGTTGAGATACTGCGCCGCGCTCATCTGTTCGCCGAACAGGGCGCGGGGGTTGTTCTCGGTGCGCTGGTTGCGCTCTTCCAGGATCACGTCGCGTTCGGTTGCGATGTCGCTCTCGGTCAGCCGGATGTTGCGCATCCGGTCGGCCTCCATCTTCATCATCAACTCCAGCCGGTCGGCCGCGACGCGCTGGAAATAGGCTGTGTAGTCATACGAGGTGAAAGCGTTGTCGTTGCCCCCATTGGCCGCAACGGTGGCCGAAAGCTCGCCCGCCTCCATCGTATCGGTGGCCTTGAACAGAAGATGCTCGAGGAAATGCGCCACACCTGACGACCCGATCGGCTCATCCGCCGATCCGGCCCGATACCAGACCATGTGCTGAACCACGGGCGCGCGGTGATCTTCGACCACGACGACATCCATGCCGTTGTCCAGGGTAAAAGTGGTGACGGCCTCGTGCCCGGTTTCGGCCAAAACCGGGGTTGCGGTCATCAAAGCGGCGCAAAACGCCAAGGCCCGAGCCATGGGGCATCCTCCGTTTCGTTACGGTGTTCAAACTACGGTGACGCCGAACGGGTTCAAGAGCGATGACGGAAAGTTAAGAATTATTCATCCGGCGGCGACGAGGGTGTTTCCACGCCCTGTCTGCGCAAAGCTTCGGTCTGCACCTGGGGATCGATGGAATTGCGCTTGTAGACCTGCGAATAGCGGTCCACCTTGAACAGGCGCAACCGCGTCCACCGGCTTTGACGCTTGCGGAAATCCGCATCTTCCTGCGCCAGAACCTGGCGGGTGTTGGGGGAAACGCCATAGCGGCTGGAAGCCGTCACCAGCGCCCCGTCCGACGACGGAATACCAGTGCCGGGGTTCAGCGCCCCGGGATTGCCACCCAACGCAGCCACGGCATCGGCATTCGGGTTCGGGTCGGTCAGGTTCGCGCCACCCGGCGTCGGCGCGGGCAGGAACGCATAATCTTTGGGCTGGGTCAGTGGCTTGACCGGCATGACCGAAAACTCGTCGGGCCCGGGCCCTGGCGCTTCGAGATGGCGCAGGCCGATATCGGAACATCCTGCGACCGCAGCAGCAAGTGTCAGAGCAATAATGGCGCGCGGCATCCGCATCTTGGTCTCCAGCCTGTTTCAGGCGCTTTTATCGCATAACATCCGGCGCGTCACGAGGGCTTTTTGCCTTCGAACAGCACCAACCCGAGGGCACCCGCGAAAATGAACACGTCGGCGAGGTTGAAGACGAACGGGTTGTTGATGCCACAGCAGGACATGTTCAGGAAATCCAGAACGTATCCATACAGCACCCGGTCAACCACGTTCCCCAACGCTCCGCCGATCAGCAATCCGCCGAGAACCAGCATCCGCGTTGATGCGGCCGTTCGCCAGAGCCAGACGAAAACGCCGATGCTGATGGCCAGCGAAATAGCGATGAGAAACCAGCGCGCGGCTTCGGAATTGCCCTGAAACAGGCCGAAATTGATGCCGCGGTTCTCGCCGTACCGAAAAGTCAGCAGCGGCGGCAGTACGTCGATGCCGCCGGGCCGGTCGGCCACGCGCAACACGTGGACCACCAGGTACTTGCTGAGCTGGTCGATCACAAATGCGGCCAGCCCGGCCCAGAGCAGAACCCGGACCCGCATCAGTGACGGAAGTGCCGCATGCCGGTGAACACCATGGCCAGGCCCGCTTCGTCGGCGGCGGCGATCACCTCGTCATCGCGCATCGACCCGCCCGGCTGGATCACGCAGGTCGCGCCTGCGGCGGCGGCCTCCATCAGCCCGTCGGGGAAGGGGAAGAACGCGTCCGAGGCCACGGCCGAGCCGATGGTCAGCGGTTCGGGCAGGCCCAGACTTTCAGCCATACGCTCGGCCTTTTTGGCGGCGATCAGGGCGGAATCCACCCGGCTCATCTGGCCGGCGCCGACGCCCACCGTGGCCTCGTTCTTGACGTAGACGATGGCGTTCGACTTGACGTGCTTGGCCACTTTCCAGGCAAACAGCAGATCGCGCATCTGCTCGGGCGTGGGGGCCAGCTTGGTCACCACCTTCAGGTCATCCATCTCGATATGCCCGTTGTCCTTGTCCTGCACCAGCAGCCCGCCGGCCACCTGGCGCACGGTCTTGCCGCCGGCGCGCACGTCGGGCAGCGCCTCGGTGGTCAGCAGGCGCAGGTTCTTCTTGGCGGCAAAGATCGCCTTGGCCTCGTCGGTGCCGCCGGGGGCGATCACGACCTCGGTGAAGATGCCGGTGATTTCGCGCGCGGTTTCCGCGTCCAGCGGCCGGTTCAGCGCCACGATCCCGCCAAAGGCCGAGGTCCGGTCGCAGTCGAACGCCGCCTTGTATGCCTCGAGCAACGTGGCGCCCGTTGCAACGCCGCAGGGATTCGCGTGCTTGATGATAGCACACGCGGCGCTGTCGCGCGGGTCGAACTCGGCCACCAGTTCAAAGGCGGCGTCGGTGTCGTTGATGTTGTTGTAGCTCAGCTCCTTGCCCTGATGCTGAACGGCTGTGGCGACACCGGGACGGCCCGAGCCATCGACATAGAACGCCGCCTGCTGGTGGCTGTTCTCGCCATAGCGCAGGGGTTGTTTCAGCTCGCCTGCGAACACGCGGCGCTTGGGGGTGTCGATTTGCAGCGCGTCGGCAAGCCAGCTGGACACGGCCGCGTCATAGGCTCCGGTGCGGGCATAGGCCTTCTGCGCCAGCCACTGGCGGAAGCCCAGCGACGTCTTGCCGTAGTTTTCCTCGAGCTGATCCAGCAGGGCCGAGTAGTCTTCGACATCGACCACCACGTTGACGAAGGTGTGGTTCTTGGCCGCGGCGCGGATCATCGCGGGGCCGCCGATGTCGATGTTTTCGATGCATTCGTCATAGCCCGCGCCCTTGGCCACCGTTTCTTCGAACGGGTAGAGGTTGACCACCAGCAGGTCGATCGGGCCGATGCCATGCTCCTGCATCGCCGCCGCATGGGCGTCATTGTCGCGCAGCGCCAGCAGGCCACCATGCACCATCGGGTGCAGCGTCTTGACCCGGCCATCCATCATCTCGGGGAACCCCGTGACCTCGCTGACATCCTTGACCGCAAGCCCCGCATCACGCAGCGCCTTGGCGGTGCCGCCGGTCGACAGCAGCTCGACCCCACGGTCGGCCAGGGCCTTGCCCAGATCGATCAATCCGGTCTTGTCGGAAACGGAAAGCAACGCGCGGCGCACGGGGTGAAGGTCGGTCATGGGTCCAAAGATCCTTTTGGCTCAGTCGAAATCGGGCTCGTCCCGGTGCACGTCGCGCACGGCATAGGCTGTATCCTGCGCCTTGCTCAGCGTCCACCGGATGCGCGTCGCATACTCGATTGCGCGGCCGGATAGAACGATCTGTTTTGTCGCGCGGGGCTTCAGACGGCCTTTTTCCAGATAAACGCTTGGCTCAAGAGACAATTTTCCGGCGCCGTCATGGCGGAAAACCCAGATCTCGCCGCTTTTGAGCGCCATCGACACCGCAGACCCCCCCAGATCCAGCGCTGCGTCCACGTCCGGATGCAGGTGAAACCGGATGTCAAAACCGATCCCTGACAGCTTGGATGCGTCAACCGCCCGGTCGAACTGGCGTTTTGCCTTGTCGGTGGCCGTCAGAAGGATGTCTTCACCTGTTACCTCGCGCCCGTCAAAGCGCAGCTCAATCGTACGGGCATGGGTAAGTCCGAACACCTTGGCGTACCCATCATGGCCCGCCATCACGCGCGCGCCTTCGAACGAATCCTCGAACTCTACCGGCACCTCGCTCGGGCCATCCACCAGCGCTTCGTTCGCGGTTCCCTTGGTCGGGGCAGCCAACCGGGCGCTGGAGTATCCATCCAGGCAAAGGGTCGAGTGCGAAGGCGTGGCCCGCCCGGCCCGGCGCCACTCCAACCCGAAGCTTTCGCCCGAACCGCAGTTGACGATCAATGGCCGACGACCCGAGGTCAGCTCGAAAGCCAGCGTCGAGGCGTGCGCCATGTACGAGGCCGCCCCTTTGGCCGGGGGTGCTGCGTCGATGATCACCGTGGTGCGGGCGGCGGCCAGACGGGCATAGCCCATGGTCAGACCTTTGACGGGTTTGGGCTTGACCCCGCTTTGGGCCAGCGCCTGTTCCAACCGGCCTTCTATACCGCGGCCACCGCCGTGAAACCGGGCCAACCCGCCGTCTGCATGACGCAGGCTGCGCAGGGTCGGGGCAATCCGTTTGATTGCTGCCGTCTGAGCGGCGGGCGTACCGCGCCCCACTTCGCTGAGCGCGGCGGATGTCCAGGCCAGTAGGGTAAAGACCTCGAGCAGTTCCTCCGGATTCCGCGTGGGAATGCCGCCTTGGGCGTCGATCTGAGCCTCGCATTCCCGCGCCAAAGCCCGAACGGCCGGGTCCGAGATGTCTTCCATTCCCTCCAGCGCCAAACCGGCCTGAACCAGGCCGGCCAGCGCCTCGAAACGGGGCAGCCCCGGTGTCGCCGCGTGCCAGCGTTTGGACAGGAACCAGGTCTGCTGTGACAGCGAGCGAAAAAACAGGCGGCTGTGGGCTTCGTCCATACCGCGCAGCAGGAACAGCGCGTGGTTGATCCAGCGGATCAGGCGGCGCCCGGTCAGGTCCGGGGCCCAACCCGGACCCTGCCCCTTGCCGTGGGACTCGATCCAGCCCCAGACCCAGCGTTGCGCCTTTTCCCGTGCCGCGGCATCACCCACCGCGGCCAGATCGTCCAGCCAGGCAAACCCGTGGCGTTCAGCATCGAATGCGGCGTTGGGGGCCACGACCTCCCACAAGCCCGTGTCCGGGGCTTCGACAAGGTAACCGGCAAACAATAGATTTCCCGCCACCAGTTGCCGCCCGCGCGCAAATGAACCGACGGTGCGCGGCTCGGGCTGACCGACAAAGCCGCTGACGGGTTTCCGGCGCTGGCTGAGGCGCGCGTAGAGACGGTTCTGAAACCGCACCCATCGGTTGGCCATGGTGTCCGAATTCGACATGACGTGTGTTGCTCTGCCCCTGCCGCTCTGCTGGCGTTTGAACCAACGATAGCCGGGCCGGTTCGTCAAGTCATCGAAAAGCGACCGGTCAGGCCGATTTGTTCAGGCAGGCGATGTAGAACCCATCCATGCCGCCCAGATCAGGCCAAAAATCGGGACGCAGGCGTAACCCGCCCTCCTCGGTCAGCCAGTCGGGCTGAACGCCGGGCACCTGCAGCGCGGCGCGGTCCACCTGCATGTCGGGATGTTGCGGCAAAGCCTCTTCGATCTGCACTTCGCCTTCGTCGGGCAGCAGCGAGCAGGTGCAATAGACCAGCCGCCCGCCGGGTTTCAGCAGGGTCCAGGCATGGGCCAGCATCCGGGCCTGCAACGCGATCAGGCCGCCGAACTCGGAGCCGTCCTTGGCAAAGGGCAGATCCGGGTGCCGCCGGATGGTGCCGGTCGCCGAACAGGGCGCGTCCAGCAGGATCGCGTCGTACTGGCCCTGATGGTCCAGCGCGTCGCCGGCGACCACCCGGGCCGACAGCCCGGTCCGTTCGAGGTTTTCCCGCACCCGCGCCAGCCGGGCCTCGGAAATGTCCAGCGCGGTGACCTCGGCCCCCGCCGCCGCCAGTTGCAGCGTCTTGCCGCCGGGCGCGGCGCACATATCCAGAACCCGCTCGCCCGGACGGGGCGTCAAAATCCGCGCTGGCAAGGCGGCGGCGGCATCCTGCACCCACCAGTCTCCGGCCGCATAGCCCGGCAGGGCCGAGACCTGCCCCGCGTCAGCAACCCGCACCGAGCCGGTCGGCAGTTCGGTGCCCATGGGGATCGTTGCGCCGGGTTTTGGCGTCAGGTCCAGCGGCGCGCCGGCGAAATGGGCCTGCTCCATGCCCTTGACCGCATCCGCGCCCCAGGCCGCGATCAGCGGTTCGCGCAGCCAGTCCGGCAGGCGCGGCACCCGCATCTTCGGCCAGGCCTCGGGGCCTTCGGCGGCGATCTTGCGCAGAACCGCGTTGACCAGCCCCTTGAGCCGCCCGTGCTTGCGCGAGCGGCCGACGATCTCGACCATAGCGTTCACGACGCCATGCGCAGCCTCGCCCTGGCACAGTTCGACCGTTCCCAGACGCAGCGCGTTTTGGACGGTCAGCGCCGGTGTGCGCCGCAGATGCTCCTCCAGCAGGCGGTCGGCGCGCTCAAGCCCGCGCAGGGTCTCCAGCGCCAGCCGCTGCGCCCGGGCGCGGTCTTCGGGCGCTAGGCGATCCAGCGCCCCGGCCGCCAGGCATTCGGACAGCAAGCGCCCCTCGCCCAGGATCTGATCCAGCAGATAGATGGCGCTGCGCCGCGCCGCAGTCGGGGTGTTGGTCATGAAACCGCCTTTGCAAGGTTTTCGCCCGCATTGCCATCAGCGGACGAGGGCGTATATCAAGGCCATGCACGGAAAGGAACCCGATGTCATGAGCGACGACCGCACAGACCTGCCGCCCGCCGCCCAGCGCGCCCTGGCCGAGGCCGAAGAGCGCCGGCGCAAGGCAGAAGCCGAGGCCAAACCCCTGCCCAAGGAACTGGGCGGGCGCGACGGCCCCGATCCCGCGCGCTATGGCGATTGGGAGAAGAAGGGCATCGCGATCGATTTCTGACCGTTCAGACCGCCGCGCGCAGGGCCTGCAGGAAATCGCCGATCAGGGCCTGCTGCTTTTTCGACTGCGCACGGTCCCGCGGCCAGGTCAGCCAGTATCCGTCGCGGGTTTCCAGATCGGGACGCCCCAGCCGGATCAGACGGCCCGAGGCCAGATCCGCCGAGGCCAGGGCGACCGACCCCAAGGCGACCCCCAGCCCCTGCCGCGCCGCGCCCAGGGCATGTTCCATCGAATCAAAGCTCAGACCGGTGCGTGGCAGATCCGTGTCGCCCGTCTTCTGCATCCAGTCCTGCCAACCGGGCCGTTCGCCGCGCAGATCGATCAC
Organism: Ruegeria arenilitoris; assembly: GCF_013032855.1. Taxonomy (GTDB): domain Bacteria; phylum Pseudomonadota; class Alphaproteobacteria; order Rhodobacterales; family Rhodobacteraceae; genus Ruegeria; species Ruegeria arenilitoris. The sequence continues at coordinate 390,038 of NZ_WQDA01000001.1, read as the reverse complement.
CGGCGCGCCCCAGCTGACGCCCGGCGCCGCCATCGGGGTCAGAACCTCGGGCGCGATCAGGTCGGCGGTGCGCCCCGGCCAGCTGCCGCGCCCATAGCGGATCTGAAGCCAGGTCCGCTCGTCCTCCAGCGAGGACCGCCGCGCCACCGAATCCGTGGTGACCTGCACCTCGGGCCGCAGGGCGCGAAAGGCCCCCAGGCTGGGCAGCACCAGCGCCTGGATATGCGAGGACAGCCCGGCCACCCGCAACGCGCGCGGGGCGGTGCCGAACAGATCCTCGGTGTTACGTTCCAACGCGCGCAGGCTGTCCTGCACTAGCGGCAGATAGCTTTCGCCCTCGACCGTCAGCGACACGCCGCGCGCCTCGCGCACGAACAGGGACCGGCCCAGCCAGGATTCCAGATTGGCGATGCGCTGGCTGACCGCCGCCTGAGTCAGGCCGAACTCGCGCGCAGCGGCCGAGAATCCGCCCAGCCGCCCGGCCGCCTCGAACACGCGCAGCCAGTCCAGCGGGGGCAGGCCGACCTTTTTCTTGCTCATTAGATTTTCCAACTCTCAGAGGAAACAAGCCTTAATTGTCGTAATGTCATATCCCGCGTATCTCCTCAATCAAAGCCCGCGCTGAACAGGAGAGCCCCATGCTGCGCCACGCCACCCATGACCCGGCGGTCGTTTCGGTTGAGTTCGAAGACGGCACCCGCGCCCGTTTTCACGCCATCTGGCTGCGCGACAATGCGCTGGACCCGCAGACGCGCGACCCCGGCAACGGCCAGCGCCTGATCACGATCGGCGACATTCCGGCAGATATCGCGATTCAGGCGGCCGAGGTGGCGGGCGGTGACCTGCAGGTAACCTTCGCCCCCGAAGACAAGACGGTCTCCTTCCCCGCAAACTGGTTGGCCGCGCATGTCTATGATCGGGACCAGACCCGCCCGATGGGCTGGCTGTCGCCCGGCATCACCACCTGGGACGGCGGGTTCGCGGCCCCGGCCGGCGACTGGACGCAGGTGCATGAAAGCCCCGCCGCCAAGCGCGACTGGCTGGCGGCGGTCGCCGAATACGGCTTTGCCAAGCTGACCGGCGGCCCGACCGAGCCCGGTTCGCTGCTGAAGGCCGCCGATCTGTTCGGCTATGTGCGCGAGACCAATTATGGCCCCTATTTCGAGGTGCGGACCGAGGTGAACCCGACCAACCTGGCCTATACCGGCCTTGGCCTGCAGGCGCATACCGACAACCCCTATCGCGATCCGGTGCCCACGCTGCAGATCCTCTATTGCCTGGAAAACAGCGCCGAAGGCGGGGAGTCGATCGTGGTCGACGGCTTTCGCGCGGCCCAGCGCCTGCGCGACGAAAACCCCGAAGGCTTTGCCCTGCTGGCCGGCTATCCCGCGCGGTTCGAATACCGCGGTTCGGACGGCGTCTGCCTGCGCGCGCGCCGCCCGATGGTCGAGCTGTCGCCCGATGGCGAATTGATCGGCATCCGCTTCAACAACCGGTCCTCGGCCCCGTTCGTTGATGTGCCCTTCGACCGGATGGAGGCGTATTACGCCGCCTACCGCCGTTTGGGCGAGATCATCGACGACCCGGTCATGGGCGTGGCGTTCAAGCTGGAGCCGGGCGAGAGCTTCATCGTCGACAACACCCGCGTCCTGCACGCGCGTCTGGGCTATTCGGGTGCCGGGTCGCGCTGGTTGCAGGGATGTTATGCCGACAAGGACGGGCTGCTATCGACTCTGGCCGCGATGCGGATGGCGCAACCGGAGGCGGCGGAATGAAATCCGATTTCCAGACCCTGACCCGCGACAACATCGTAGCCTTCATCGCCGATATCTTCGACCGGCGCGGAGGCGAGGAATACCTGGGCGAGCCGGTCACCATGGCTCAGCACATGCTGCAGGGCGCCACCATCGCCGAGCAGAACGGCATGCCCGAAGAGATCATCGTGGGCGCTCTGCTGCACGATATCGGGCATTTCACCTCGGAATTCGGCACCTACCACCCCGACGACACCGAGGACCGCTACCACGAGGATGCCGGCGCCGAGGTGCTGGAGCGGTTCTTTCCGTCGGTCATCACCGATTGCTGCCGCTATCACGTCGCGGCCAAGCGGTACCTGTGTGCAACCAGGCCCGAGTATTTCAACCGTCTGTCGGCGGCCTCGGTCCATACGCTGGAATTGCAGGGCGGCCCGATGAGCGCCGAGGAAGTCACTGCATTCGAGGCCAACCCGAACCTGAAGGAAATCATCCAGGTCCGGTATCTGGACGAGGCCGGCAAACGGCCCGACATGGACACCCCCGGCTTCGACCATTTCGCGCCGATGGTTCAGCGCATGGTCGACCGGCATCTGGGCGAGGGTTAAAGCCCCAGCACATCCACCATGTCATATTGGCCGGGGGCCTTGCCCTGCCCCCACAGCGCCGCCTTCAGCGCGCCACGGGCAAAGATCGCCCGGTCGGTCGCCACGTGGCGCAGCACGATCCGTTCGCCCGGCGCGGCGAACAGCACGTCGTGTTCGCCAACGATGTCGCCACCGCGGATGGCGTGGAACCCGATATGGCCTCGCTGCCGGGCGCCGGTGATCCCGTCGCGGCCCCGGTCGGCGACATCGGCAAGGTTCACGCCGCGCCCCTCGGCCGCGGCCTCGCCCAGCATCAGGGCCGTGCCCGAGGGCGCATCGACCTTGTGATGGTGATGCGCCTCGATCACCTCGATGTCGAAATCCTCGTCCAGCGCGGCGGCGACCTTCTTGGTCAGCTGCACCAGCAGGTTCACGCCCAGGCTCATGTTTCCGGCCCGCACGATCACCGCATGGCGCGCGGCGGGTTCCAGCGCGGCGATCTGTTCGTCGCTCATGCCGGTGGTGCCGATCACATGCACGCAGCGCGCCTGCGCCGCCAGCGCGGCGAACTCCAGCGTCGCCTCGGGCGCGGTGAAGTCGATCACCGCCTGGGCCTGGGCAAAAGCCTCGAGCGGATCGTCGGTGACGGTCACGCCCAGCGGCTGGCCGCCCATCGCGGTGCCCACGTCCTGACCGATCCAGTCATGGCCCGTGCGCTCGACCGCACCGACCAGCCGCGCCTGTTCGCTGTCGGTGATGGTCTTGATCAGCATCTGCCCCATCCGGCCCGAAGCCCCGGTCACGACGATTCCCGGAATATGCGTCATTGCGCTGGTCCTTCTTCTGAAATTCGGCTCAAAGCCTCCTACCCGGTTCGGGGCCGCTTGGCAAAGCCCCGCTTTGCGCTTAGATCGGGGACATGGCTAAGAACAAATTCCACGACGGCCCCGGCCCCTCGCAACGGCAGCTTCGCGTCGGCGAACTGATCCGCCGCACCCTGTCCGAGGTGCTGGCGCGCGGCGACGTGCACGACCCCGACCTGAACCGCCTGTCGATCACCGTGGGCGAAGTGCGCACCTCGCCCGATCTCAAGATCGCCACGGCCTATGTGCTGCCGCTGGGCGGCAAGGGGCAGGACACCGTGATCGAGCTGCTGGCCCGCAACAAGGGCGAGCTGCGCCGCATGGTCGGCAAGAAGGTCGGCCTGAAATTCGCCCCCGACCTGCGCTTCCGGCTGGACGAAACGTTCGACCGCATGGACGACACACGCCGGATGTTCGAACAGGACGCCGTGCGCCGGGACCTGGACGAGTGATCCGCAGGACCGCCGCTTTGATCGCATTGCTCTGGGCCGGACAGGCCGGTGCGGTGACCTGCGAGCGCGTGGCACACGAAGACCGGCGCTATACCGTGTGCGAGGTCGACGCCACCACCGAGGACCTGCGCCTGTTCCTGTATGACGAAGCGGGCCAAGTGCTGGGCCACTTCTCGTCGGTGAACGAGGAACTGGCCGATGCGGGCCAACGCCTGAGCTTTGCGATGAATGCCGGCATGTATCACGAGGACCGCTCGCCCGTGGGCCACTATGTCGAAGACGGGCAGGAACTCATGCGCGTGATTCCCAACGCCGGACCCGGCAATTTCGGCCTGCTGCCCAACGGGGTGTTCTGCATCCGCGAAGGCCGTGCCGACGTGTTCGAGACGCTGGACTATCTAGATCGCAAGCCCGACTGCCGCTTTGCCACCCAATCCGGCCCGATGCTGGTGATCGACGGCGAATTGCATCCGCGGTTTCTAAAGGATTCGACCTCGCGCTATGTGCGCAACGGGGTGGGCACCAGCGCCGATGGCAGCCGCGCGGTGTTCGTGATCTCCGAGGATTACGTCACCTTCCATGAATTCGGCCGCCTGTTCCGCGACGTGCTGAACACGCCCAACGCCCTGTTTTTCGATGGCAACATCTCGCGCATGTATGACCGGGCGGCGAACCGGTCGGACGTGGGATTCTCGCTGGGGCCGATCGTCGGCGTGGTCGAGGACATCCCGGCAAATTGACAGCGCCGGACCGATCCGCTAGGTCGCGCGCCTCAGCAGAATTCTAGGTGCATCATGGGACGCAAACGCAAGGGTCGTGACATTTCCGGTTGGCTGGTGGTCGACAAGCCCGCGGGCATGACCTCGACCGCCGTGGTCAACAAGGTCCGCTGGGCGCTGGATGCCAGGAAGGCGGGCCATGCCGGCACGCTCGACCCCGAAGCCACCGGCGTTCTGGCCGTCGCTTTGGGCGAGGCCACCAAGACCGTTCCCTACATCACCGATGCGCTCAAGGCCTATACCTTTACCGTGCGGCTGGGTCAGGCCACCAATACCGACGATGCCGAGGGCGAAGTGATCGCGGAAAGCGACCTGCGCCCCACCGATGACGAGATCAAGCAGGCCCTGCTGCCCTTCGTGGGCGAGATCATGCAGGTGCCGCCCAAGTTCTCGGCGGTCAAGATCGACGGTCAGCGCGCCTACAAGCTGGCCCGCGACGGCGAGGATGTCGAACTGGCCGCCCGGCCCCTGTGGGTCGAGGAACTGGTGCTGGTCGACCGGCCCGACCCCGACCATGTCGTGCTGGAAATGACCTGCGGCAAGGGTGGCTATGTCCGCTCGATCGCGCGCGACCTGGGTGCGGCGCTGGACTGCCATGGCCACGTCAAGGAGCTGCGCCGGATCTGGTCCGGCCCGTTCGAGGCCGAGGACGGCCTGAGCATCGAGCAGATCGACGAGATGGCGAAAACCCCGGCGCTGGATGAGCACCTGCGCCCGCTGGAAGAAGGGCTGGCCGACCTGTCCGAGCTGAAATGCACCCCCGAAGGCGCCACCCGCCTGCGCAACGGCAACCCCGGCATGGTTCTAGCCGGCGACGTGGAATACGGCGACGAGGCCTGGGCATCGTTCGACGGCAAGGCCGTGGCGGTGGGGGTCTACAAATCCGGTGAACTGCACCCCAGCCGGGTGTTCGCCGGTTAGGTCCCGTGCTAAGCGAAGGCGCATGATCACCCGGTCCCACACCAAGGGCGACGCGCCCTCGACAGCCGTCTATTCCGACTGCGAACGCTATCGCTACAGCCTGACCCGCATCTGGGATCCGGCCGGGCGCCGGGCGCTGTTCGTGATGCTGAACCCTTCGACCGCGACCGAGGTGCAGAATGACCCGACCGTCGAGCGTTGCGAGCGGCGCGCGCGGGCCTTGGGGTTCGGGGCGTTCCAGGTGACCAACATCTTTGCCTGGCGCGACACCGACCCGCGCAAGATGCGCGCGGCGGCCGACCCGGTGGGGCCCGAGAACGACGCTGCCATTCTGGCCGGCGTGGACTGGGCCGATCAGGTGATCGCCGCCTGGGGCACCCATGGCGCGCATCTGGACCGCGGCCCGGCGGTCGAGCGCCTGCTGCGCGGCACCGGCCAGCCGCTGTTCCACCTGGGGCTCAGCAAGGCAGGCCACCCCAAGCATCCGCTCTACATCGCGTATACCCAGCAACCCGAACCGTGGAACCGGTGACAAAGGGTTAACCACAGACTCAGGTTGGCTTTGACCAACCCTCTGGCGACATGGGATATTTCACACTCGGGGCGGCACGCTTTCGTAGGGTTCCCATGTTTCTGCTCGGATTGTTCGGCCTGGCCGCAATGGGCGGCGCAGCATACGCGATCAGCGACGTATTCTCGGGGGATGAGGACGAGGACAACGACGATGTCATCGAAGAAGATGCCGTCGAAGACATTCCCGAAGGAAACCTGCTTGAGATTGACGATTCTTTCGAAGACCCGGCCGAGGCCGAGGATGCGTCCACCGGAACCATACTTTCGGACGTAGACGGAAACCTGGTCATCGCCGGCGGACCGGGCGTGGACAATCTGAGCGGGGTCGAGGGCAACGATCAGATCAACGGCTATGACGGCGATGACATTATCGATGGTGGCGCCGGAAATGATACGTTGTTCGGCGCTGACGGGGATGACACGCTAAACGGAAACACTGGCAATGATGTTCTGCACGGTGGCAACGGTCACGATGACCTCTCGGGGAATGCCGGTGACGACATCTTGTACGGTCATGCCGGCGACGACCAGTTGGTTGGTGGCGAAGGCGATGACGATCTGTACGGCGGTCAGGGCAACGATGACCTTGCCGGGGGTGAGGGCGAAGACGCGCTGCAAGGCGGCGACGGCGAAGACATGCTCGCCGGCGGCGCAGGGGCAGACACGCTGTTCGGCGGTGATGGCAACGACACGCTGACCGGCCGGGACGATGGCGACACGCCCGCCAGCGATTTTCTGAACGGCGGCGCGGGGGACGACACGATCCTGACAGGTGCCGGAGATGTCGTCACCGGCGGTCAGGGAGCGGACCAGATCGCCATCGATGGAACGGGCACCGGGAAGGAAGTCAGCATCGTGGATTTCACCGCCGGAGAAGACAAGCTGCTGATCGAATGGAACGGCCCTGACGCGCCCGAAATCGGGATCGAACAAGACGCGGACAACGCCGATCTGACGCGCGTTCTGGTCAACGGGCGTGAGGTGGTCTATCTGTTCGGCGCCCAAGGTCTTGGGCCCGAGGATATTCAACTGACTCCGGGTCTGGACCCGACCCTGACCAGCCCCATGGGCTGAGATACGCAGAATCCCTTTGCCATTTATTCCGATTGCGCCTATACGCGCCCATCCGCATCGGAATCGGTGCGGTTTTCTCCATGGGCCTGTGCTGGACGACATCCCGGCCTGCGCCATCAACTCTAACCTTTGAAGGAGACCCCGATGTCGATCACTGCTGAAGAAAAAGCACGCGTCATGAAAGAATTCGCAACCAAGGACGGCGACACCGGTTCGCCGGAAGTCCAGGTTGCTATCCTGACCTCGCGCATCAACACCCTGACCGAGCACTTCAAGACCCACAAGAAAGACAATCACGGCCGCCGTGGTCTTCTGAAGATGGTCGCCCAGCGCCGCAAGCTGCTGGACTACCTGAAGGGCAAGGAAGAAGCGCGCTACCAGGACCTGATCAAAAAGCTGGGCATCCGCCGCTAAGCGCGGACTACACCGCTTTCAAGTTCGAGACGCCCGCCATATGGCGGGCGTTTTTTGTCAGAGGAGCGCGGTGTTCAATCCAGCGCGTTCTTGTAGACCACACCGTCTTTCATGATCAGGTCGAAGTTTTCGCCCGGATTCCCAACCAACTCAAGGTTTTCAAGCGGATTGCCGTCGACGAGGATCAGGTCGGCATAGGCACCCTCTTTGATGACCCCTAGCGGGCCGTCTTGATACGGGTGCCGGGGGCCGCTCAGTTCCAGCAACCGGGCGTTTTCAGAAGTGGCGATTTTCAACACTTCATACGGGGTGAACCATTCGCCCAATCGCACCAGATAAAGGCTTTGTTGATACGCCTTGGAGGCGTCCAGAAGCTGGTCGGTCCCAAAGGCCAGGTTCACCCCCACCTCTTTGGCCATCGGGTACAGGTTCGCAACGGCATCTGTGACCTGCTTGTATTTTGCCGCGCTGACCGGGCTGTCCCAGACCATGTCCTCTTCTTTCATGGTCTGGGGGCTTAGCCATGCCCCTTTTTCTTTCATGAGCTCGAGCGTTTCACGAGACGCGAAGAAACCATGCTCGATGCTCATGACGCCGGCTTCGACTGAGGTGCGAATCCCGCGGTCCGTCATTACATGGGCCAGTACGTAAGTATTGAAGTTCGCAGCTTCTTCGACGACCGCTTCGATCTCATCAACAGAGTATTCGCTCACATCCAGCGGATCATACTGTGAGGATACGCCACCGCCCGTGGTTATTTTGACTTGGGAGGCACCGTACTTGAGAATCTCGCGGGTCCTTTTGCGAACCTCGGGGACCCCATCGGCCACCATCGCCATCATGTTCTTTTCCCAATAACTCAACTCGGAAGTCGAGTTTCTTGGGTTTTCCAACAAACTGTGGAAATCGGCATGACCCGATGTTTGGCTCATGAACGGCCCCGAAGGCAGAATGCGGTGCCCGGGGTATTCGCCGGAATCGATCAGTCTCTTGATTGCAAATGGATTGCCGCCGGGATCGCGCACTGTTGTGAAGCCGCGCATCAGGGTTTCCTTTGCCCCTGTCATCGAACGAATGGCCACTTCCGACATATCGCCTTGATTGAAGATCAAGACGGTTGCTGGCGTATACGCATATGTCGTGTGCCAGTGTACATCGATCAGACCCGGGATCAGGGTGCGTCCACCGCCGTCGATCACCGTTGCTCCTTCGGCCGAGATCGGGTCTGCCGACACAGCTGCAATCAGGTTGCCCTCGATCAGAACATTCGCGTTCTCGATGCGCCCGTCGTTGACGCCATCAAATACATGCACATTGGTGATCAGGGTCTGAGCCGGGTCTTGCTGCGCGGAAACCGCGGTGGCGGCAAGCAGCGCCACCAAAAGATGAATACGCATGAAGTATCTCCTGTCAAACACCGCCATCTTAGCAAATAATCCGATTTGTACATGCGGAATTTCAATCAAAAACATGCATCCTGAACGTATCCTCGAAACAGCCCAAAGGCGTATAGAATGATAGCTCTGATCCTAAATGCCTACCGTCTGCTCAAGGCGATCGTCCGATCGTGGGATGATCCGCATTTTCGGGGCGGTTTGCTGCTATGTATTCTTATTCTTCTGTCCGGGACGCTGTTCTACAGCAGCGTCGAGGGCTGGCATTGGGTTGACGCGCTGTATTTCAGCGCGACCACATTATCGACGGTCGGGTTCGGCGATCTGTCCCCGGCGACCAAGATCGGCAAGGTCTTCACCGTGATCTACATTTTCGTCGGGGTCGGCGTGTTCATCGCAATGTTCATTCAATTTGCGAAGGCTTTGTTGCGAGATCCTGAATAGAGACTTCCGACCCGGGTCAAACCTTCGGAACTTACAGCTGGGTCCGGTTAAAGCGAAAAAACACCCGCCAATTGGCGGGCGTTCATAGGCCGTCGAGGGCGGCTCAGATCTTGGCGCGCTCAGACTTCAGCGCCAGCCACAGACAGTAGCACATGATCAGCACCACAAGCGTGAACGGGATGCCAGTTGACACCGCCGCACCTTGCAGCGCGGCAAGGCCGCCACCCAGCAGCAGCGCGATCGCGACCAGACCTTCCAGCGTGCACCAGAACACACGCTGCACCACCGGGGCGTCCATCTTGCCGCCTGCGGTGATCGTATCGATCACCAGCGACCCCGAGTCGGATGAGGTGACAAAGAAGACCACGATCAAAATCAGCGCGATCGGGGCCACGATGCCGTAGAGCGGAAGCTCTTTCAGGAAGCCGAACAGCGCGCCTTCGGGGGCATAGCTGTCGATCACCGTGGCCTTGACGCCCTCGGCACCGCCGACGTTCAGCATGTCGATGGCCGCGCCACCGAAGGTGGACATCCACAGCGCACAGACCGCCGTCGGCGCCAACAGCGCGCAGATCACGAATTCACGCACCGTGCGCCCCTTGGAGATGCGGGCGATGAACATGCCCACGAAAGGCGACCATGCGATCCACCAGGCCCAGTAGAAGGTTGTCCAACCGTGGAAGAAGCTGGTGTCTTCGCGCCCGAACGGGTTCGACAAGGCCGGCAGCAGCCTGACGTAATCGGTCATCACGCTGAAATAGCGCGAGATCGCCGTGCCGATCCCGGTCACTGCGATCACGAACAGGAACAGGCCCACGGCCATGATCATGTTGATCTCGCTGAGCCGCTTCACGCCCGCGTCCATGCCCATCAGCACCGAGCCCAGCGCGATCATCGTGATACCGATGATCAGCAAGACGACGACGGTGGGGCTGGGTTCGATGCCGAACACCTCGTAGAGACCGGCGGCAACCTGTTGCGCGCCCAACCCCAGCGATGTGGTCAGGCCGAACAGGGTGGCAAACACCGCCAGCGTGTCGATCGCATGGCCCCACCAGCCCCAGACACGCTCGCCCAGCAACGGGTAGAAGGCCGAGCGCAGGGTCAGCGGCAGGCCGAGATTGTAGCTGAAGATCGCAAGGCTCAGGCCCACGGCGGCGTAGACCGCCCAGCCCTCCAGCCCCCAGTGGTGGATGGTACCGACAACACCAATGTATTCATTGCCCGGCACCGCGATGTCGATGCCCAAAGGACGGGCGCCGCCATCCTCGGCGAAATTGTAGTAGACCGGCTCTAACACGCCGAAAAACAGCAATCCGATGCCGATCCCGGCCGCGAACATCATCGCAATCCAGCCGGCGTAGGAGTAGTCGGGCTTGGCGTCTTTGCCGCCGATGCGCACCTTGCCCACCGGCAGAACGATCAAGGCCAGGCAGAACAGCGTGATTGCATCCACCGACAGGACGAGGAACCAGTCGAAGGTGCTGGTCAGCCACGGCCGCAGCCAACCGAAGAACGTTGCTGCGGCCTCTTGATTGGCGAGAGCGATCAGCACGAAGGCAAAGATCAGGATGCTTGAGATAAGAAAAACCGGGTTGTGAATATCCAGCCCGAATGGGCGAACATTGTCCTGCCCCAGCTCGTATTCCGTTTCGAAATCATAGATCCGCGGATCCGGATCCAGCATTTTCTTGGTCTGAGACATGTGGCCGTCCCTTTCGTTCGCGCGAATTGCAAACGCCAAGGTATTCGGCCGTCGGACGACAGTGAGTAGTCTTACCCCCTTGGCGCCTTTTCGTCGTCTGGACCGCGGGTTCCGTGGTAAGAGGCTACACTGCAATCACTTTTTCACAAAATGCATTCGCCTACGGGAATATGTCTGCGCATGGCCAGCGATGGCCTGACCGAGGTCGAGAGGACGGGGTCGCATTAGTTTCGCGGCTTTCCTACCACCGTCGCAGCCCGGAGTTTCTCTCCAGCCTCTGCCGCGCCGATTTCCGATCTGCATATCCTCGATGACGAGCGATGGTCCTGTTTGCGAGCGGGTGCACGCCAGATGCTATGCGGGCTTACGCATCGGAACGTTCGCGGTGTCGGCTGACGCAAAGGCGAACCACGGCAGATGCAGGACCGTGTGCCTTCTGCGGCCTTATCCCTTTCAATCCGACGCAATCTCATGTATGCGCGCGGTATCTGAGACGTTGTGCCCTGACCCCGGCACTCGAATGGAAGATAAATTGGGGTCGGCGGCAATGGGGCCGCCACGCAAAACGGGAGACCCGCAGGGGCGGGAGTGCTCCCATCTAGGATACGCATATGTTTGATGTAACGAAGAAATCGATGCAGTGGGGCGAGGAAACGCTCACACTGGAAACCGGCAAGGTTGCCCGTCAGGCTGACGGCAGCGTGATTGCCACGCTGGGCGAGACCAGCGTCATGGCCAACGTGACCTTTGCCCGGGAACAGAAGCCCGGTCAGGACTTTTTCCCGCTGACCGTGCACTATCAGGAAAAATACTATGCCGCCGGCAAGGTGCCGGGTGGCTTCTTCAAGCGCGAGGCCCGTCCGACCGAGAAAGAGACGCTGACCGCGCGCCTGATCGACCGTCCGATCCGTCCGCTGTTCGTTGACGGGTTCAAGAACGAAGTTCTGGTGATGTGCACCGTACTGAGCCACGATCTGGTCAACGACCCCGACATCGTGGCGATGATCGCCGCATCGGCGGCCCTGACCATCTCGGGCGCGCCCTTCCGCGGCCCGATCGCCGGTGCCCGCGTTGGTTTCGTGGATGGCGAGTACGTCCTGAACCCGACCGTGGACGACATGCAGGACCTGCGCCTGAACCCTGAACAGCGTCTGGATCTGGTTGTGGCCGGCACCAAAGACGCCGTGATGATGGTGGAGTCGGAAGCCTACGAGCTGACCGAAGCCGAGATGCTGGGCGCCGTGACCTTCGCGCACGAACAGATCCAGCCGGTGATCGACCTGATCATCTCGCTGGCCGAAGACGCCGCGAAAGAGCCCTTTGCCTTCGAAGCCCCTGACTACTCGGAGCTGTACGCTGCCGTGAAAGCTGCCGGTGAAGAGCAGATGCGTGCCGCATTCGCAATCACCGACAAGCAAGAGCGCACCGCAGCCGTCGCTGCCGCGCGCGAGGCCATCAAGGCCGCTCTGACCGAAGAGCAGCTTGAGGACTCGAACCTGGGTTCGGCGATGAAAAAGCTCGAAGCCAGCATCCTGCGCGGCGACGTGGTGAAGGGCGGCAAGCGGATCGACGGTCGTTCGACCACCGACGTGCGCCCGATCGTGGCCGAAACCGGCCTGCTGCCGCGGACCCATGGTTCGGCCCTGTTCACCCGAGGTGAAACCCAGGCGCTGGCCGTGACGACGCTGGGCACTGGTGACGACGAGCAGTTCATCGACGCGCTGCACGGCAACTTCAAATCGAACTTCCTGCTGCACTACAACTTCCCGCCCTACTCGGTCGGCGAAGTGGGCCGCGTCGGTTCGCCTGGTCGCCGCGAAATCGGCCACGGCAAACTGGCATGGCGCGCCCTGCAGGCGGTTCTGCCGGCTCCGACCGATTTCCCCTACACCATCCGCGTGGTGTCCGAGATCACCGAGTCGAACGGCTCGTCCTCGATGGCATCGGTCTGCGGCGGTTCGCTGTCGATGATGGATGCGGGCGTTCCGCTCAAGGCTCCGGTGGCCGGTGTGGCCATGGGTCTGATCCTGGAAGACGACGGCGACTATGCCGTTCTGACCGACATCCTGGGTGACGAAGACCACCTGGGCGACATGGACTTCAAGGTTGCGGGTACCGAAAACGGCATCACCTCGCTGCAGATGGACATCAAGGTCGCGGGCATCACGCCCGAGATCATGGAGAAAGCCCTGGCTCAGGCCAAGGACGGCCGTCTGCACATCCTGAACGAGATGAGCAAGGCGCTGAGCGAGACTGCCGAGTTCTCGATCCACGCACCGCGCATCGAGACCATGCAGATCCCGACCGACAAGATCCGCGAAGTGATCGGCTCGGGCGGCAAGGTGATCCGCGAGATCGTGGAAACCAGCGGCGCCAAGGTCGACATCAACGATGACGGCATCATCAAGATCGCATCGCCCGATGGTGAGTCGATCAAGAAAGCCTACGAGATGATCCACTCGATCGTGGCTGAGCCGGAAGAAGGTCAGATCTATACCGGCAAGGTCGTGAAAATCGTCGATTTCGGCGCCTTCGTGAACTTCTTCGGCAAGCGTGACGGTCTGGTCCACGTGTCTCAGATCGAAAACCGCCGCCTGAACCACCCTTCGGACGTTCTGAAGGAAGGCCAGGAAGTGAAGGTCAAACTTCTGGGCTTCGACGATCGCGGCAAGGTGCGCCTGTCGATGAAATGCGTCGATCAGGAAACCGGCGAAGAGATCGTGCCCGAGAAGAAAGAAAAGAAAGAGGAAGGCGCGGAATAATCCGCCCTGCCCCTTGCTTGATCCAAGACCCCGGTTCCGGCCGGGGTCTTTTTTGTTTTACCGAGGCCTTTCCCGGGCGGCGCCCCTGTTCTATGCACGACACCATGCGATCCTTCGTCATCCATATGTCCTCCAGCACCGCGCGCCGACCCAATGCCGAGCAGCTCTGCGCCGACCTGCCCAATGCCGAACTGATCGAAGCGGTCAACGGGCGCGATCCGGCGCAGATTGCCGGGGTCACGCTGCATCCGGGCAACCTGCACCGCCCGCACTACCCCTTCGCGCTGCGCCCGGCCGAGATCGGCGTCTTCGAAAGCCACCGTCGGATCTGGCGCAAGATGGTCGACGAGGGGATCGACCTGGCTATCACCGCCGAAGATGATCTGCGCATCGATCCCGACCGGATGAACGCTGCACTGGATCTGTTGCGCCCGATCGCGACCCCTGATCACTACATCCGCATCCCGGTCAAGCAGCGCGAAACCGCAGCCCAGACCCTAGCTGAGCGCGACGGCCTTCGTCTGATCCTGCCCAAGGTCATAGGGTTGCAATGTGTCTGTCAGGTGGTGGGACGGAAGGCGGCGGAACGTCTGCTGGCGGCCACCGACCACATTGACCGCCCGGTGGACACGTTCCTGCAGATGCACTGGATCACGGGCCAGCCCGTCCACGCGCTGTTGGGCAGCGGCAACCAGGAAGTGGCCCGTGAAATCGGCGGCTCGACGATCCAGACGAAACCGCCGTTGACCGATAAGCTGACCCGCGAGTTCAAGCGGGCTGCCTATCGCGCGCAACTGCACCTGCATCCGCAGCGTCCCGCCTAGTCGGGCACCGCGTCGCCCAGTTCCTCGACCAGGAAATCCATCGCCCGGCGCACCCGCAGCGGCAGATGACGACGCTCAGGATAGACGATCCAACTCGCACGGCTTGGGTCTTCGTACCCCTGCAGTATCGGCTCCAGCTCAGGGGGGCGTTTCGCGCCCAGAAAAATCTCGGGCGCGTACATGACCCCCAGACCTTGCCGCGCGGCAGAAAGAACGGCGTGCGGGTTGTTGGCCTGCCACCGGCCATGCACCCGAACCTCGATCGGGTCGCCCGAGCCGGGGTCGCGGAATACCCACCGATCATTGTTGGTGATCAGGCACTGATGATGCCGCAGGTCGGCCGGATGGGTCGGCCTTCCGTGCCGGTCGAGATAGCCGCGCGCGGCAACGCAGACCATCCGTCGGGTCGCCAGCCGCCGCGCGATCAGCCCGCTCTCCGTCAACTGGCCATAGCGGATGGCAAAGTCGAAGCCTTCTTCGGTCAGGTTCAGAAGGCGCGAATTGAAGTCGATCGTAACCGAGAGCTTGGGGTGCAGGCTTGCGAACCGTGCCAATGCCGGTGCCACGAACTGTTCCGCAAATGGCCCGGCGGCCGACACGCGAATGCGCCCCGCGATCTGGGCCCGATCCCCTGACGCTGACTGGTTCGCCTCTTCCAGACCCGCCACAAGCCCGGCCACCCGCGCGTGATAGTCGCGTCCGGCGTCGGTCAGGCGCACCACGCGGGTCGAACGCGCCAAAAGCTTGACGCCCAAACGATCCTCAAGCCGGGCGACCTGACGCGAGACATGACTGGCCGAAACCCCAAGCCGCCGGGCCGCAGCAGTGAAGCCCCCCGTCTCGACCACCATCAGGAATTCTTCCAGCCCATCCCACAGCGCCATCTCGCAGCCTCATTGTTACATGTCAGCAATAATGCTTTGCCAAATCCGGCACTAATCAACAAGCGGCAACAGACATATATCCCGATCACACAAGACACGGGCCGGGTGAACCGGCCGAACTAGGAGAAAACACATGGCTTCGACTGCAAAGAAAATTCTGATCGTCCTGACATCGCATGACCAGCTGGGCGACACCGGAGAAAAGACCGGGTTCTGGCTCGAGGAGTTGGCCGCTCCGTATTACGTGTTCAAGGATGCCAGGGCCGAACTGACGCTGGCCTCGCCCAAAGGCGGGCAGCCGCCGCTGGACCCCAAAAGCAGCGCACCCGACAGCCAGACCGACGAAACCCGCCGGTTCGAGGCCGACCCCGAAGCGACGGCAGCATTGGCCAACACGGTCAAACTGTCCGAAGTGAACGCCCAGGACTATGACGCGATTTTCTATCCCGGTGGGCATGGGCCGCTGTGGGACCTGGTGTCGGATGAGAAATCGATTGATCTGATCGAGGCGTTCTGGTCGGCCGGGAAACCGGTCAGCGCCGTGTGTCACGCCCCGATCGTTCTGGCGCACACCAAGGCCGCGGACGGGTCGCCGCTGGTCAAGGGTCGTACCGTCACCGGCTTCACGAATGAAGAAGAAGACGCCGTCGGCCTGACGGATATCGTGCCGCTGCTGGTCGAGGATACGATGAAGGACCGGGGCGCACAGTTCAGCAAGGTGGAGCCGTTCCAACCTCACGCGGTACAGGACGGCAAACTGATCACCGGGCAGAACCCGGCTTCGTCCGCTGCGGTTGCGAGGAAAGTGCTTGAGGCGTTTGAGGCCTGAGGACGTTCAATGCGGAACAGGGCGGGGCGTGATGCGCCCCGCCCCTTCTTTGCGTCAGCTCGGCGCTTTGGTCTTGCGCAGATAGGGGAAGATCGTCTCGAACTCGCCGAACTTCTCCTTGGCTTCGTCATTCGAAACCGACGGCGGGATGATTACGTCTTCGCCCGGCACCCAGTTGGCCGGGGTAGCCACGCCCTTGGCGCTCATTTGCAGGCCGTCCAGCGCGCGCAGGATCTCGGCAAAGTTTCGGCCCACGGTCATCGGATAGGTCATCGACAGTTTCAGCTGCTTGTCCGGCCCGATGATGAAGACCGAGCGCACCGTTGCGCTGTCTGCCGGCGTGCGGCCATCGGGCAGATATGCTTCGGCGGGCAGCATGTCGAAGGCCTTGGACACTGCCAGTCCGTCATCGGCGATGATCGGAAAGCCGGGGTTGGCCTTGCCATAGGCCTCGATGTCCTTCTTCCACTTCTTGTGGTCCTCGACCCCATCGACCGAAACACCGATCACTTTGGTGTTGCGCTTGGCCCATTCGTCGTTCAACTGCGCCACGGCCGAAAACTCGGTGGTGCAGACCGGAGTGAAATCCTTGGGGTGCGAGAAGAGGATCGCCCAGCTGTCGCCGATCCAGTCGTGGAACTGGATGGTGCCCTGGTCCGTTTCAGCGGTGAAATTGGGGACGGTATCGTTGATGCGCAAACCCATGATGCATCTCCTTTCCTGTGAAAACCCGAGTCGGTTGGTGCAAACCTAATCACTTTGCCCTCAGGTTAAACCATTGATGTGGCGCAGGGGCAAAAAACGTGCGATCAATAATTTGATCAAATTTCCAGAATTGCCTTGCCCCAAGGGGGCCGCAGTGACAGAGTGCCCGGGAAAACCGACCGCGCGGTCGAATGAATGCGGATCAAGAGGACACGCCATGATCGAGAAACGCGACTTTTACATCAACGGCCAGTGGGTCGCCCCCAGCCAAGCCAATGATTTCCATGTGATCGACCCCTCGACCGAGGAGCCCTGCACGGTGATTTCTCTGGGCGGTCAGGCCGATACCGACGCGGCCGTGGCGGCGGCCAAGACGGCGCTGCCGGGCTGGATGGCCACGCCGGTCGAAGAGCGCATCGCGCTGGTGGAAAAGCTGATCGAGATCTACCCCACCCGCGCCGAAGACCTCGCGCAGGCAATGTCGATGGAGATGGGCGCGCCGATCGACATGTCGCGCACCCAGCAGGTGGGCGCCGGGATCTGGCACCTGAAGAATTTCATTCGAGCAGCCAAGAGTTTCCAGTTCGAGCGCCCCCTGGGCGATCATGCCCCCAATGACCGGATCATCTACGAGGCAGTCGGCGTCGCCGCGCTGATCACCCCGTGGAACTGGCCGATGAATCAGATCACGCTCAAGGTGGGCGCGGCGGCGATCGCGGGCTGCACCATGGTTCTGAAACCGTCCGAGCAAAGCCCGCTGAACGCGATGATCTTTGCCGAGATGATGCACGAGGCGGGCTTTCCGCCGGGTGTCTTCAACCTGGTGAACGGCGACGGCGTGGGCGTGGGTTCGCAACTGTCGGGGCATCCGGACGTCGACATGGTCAGCTTCACCGGCTCGACCCGTGCGGGCACGGCGATTTCCAAGAACGCCGCCGACACGCTCAAGAAGGTGCATCTGGAACTGGGCGGCAAGGGCGCCAACGTGATCTTTGCCGATGCCGATGACAAGGCGGTCAAGCGCGGCGTGCTGCACATGATGAACAACACCGGCCAGAGCTGCAACGCGCCCAGCCGGATGCTGGTGCAGCGCCCGATCTATGATCAAGCCGTGGAAACCGCGGCCGAGGTCGCCAATAAGGTCACCGTGGGCCCGGCGATGCAGGAAGGCCGCCATATCGGCCCCGTCGTGAACGAGCTGCAATGGACCAAGATCCAGGCCCTGATCACGAAAGGCATCGACGAGGGTGCGCGCCTGGTCGCCGGCGGTCCCGGTCGCCCCGAAGGGTTCAACAAAGGCTATTTCGTGCGCCCCACCGTGTTTGCCGACGCCAACAACCAGATGACCATCGCGCGCGAGGAGATCTTTGGCCCGGTCCTGACCATGATCCCCTTCGATACCGAGGAAGAGGCCATCGAGATCGCCAATGACACGCCCTATGGCCTGACCAACTATGTCCAGACGCAGGACGGCGCCCGCGCCAACCGCATGGCGCGCAAACTGCGCTCGGGCATGGTCGAGATGAACGGCCAGTCGCGCGCTGCCGGTTCGCCCTTTGGCGGCATGAAACAGTCCGGCAACGGGCGTGAAGGCGGTGTCTGGGGGCTGGAGGACTTTTTGGAGGTCAAGGCCGTCAGCGGCTGGACCCCGGAATAACCCCCGCACGGGAACGCACAAAATGTGGGGCAAGGCGCGGACAGGCACCTTGCCCCGTTTGCGTCAGGCCGGACGCACCACCAGTTGTGGCTCGCCGTTCGACGTATGGCGAGCTGACCGACCGTCCCAGCCGATCTGACCGCTGACGCGCTGGCGAAAGGCCGAGAAGCTGTCAAAGGTCACCACGTCGACCGGGGTGTCGAACTGCAGCGTGATCCGCCGCTGCGCGCCGTCGCCCAGCATCGTCAGGCCGCGGATTTCCCCGGTGAAGGGCTGGCCCAGATAGGTACCCCGCACGCGGTCTCCGACCTTCAGGTGCAGCCGGTTTCCGGCCATCGCGTGCATCGTATTCCAGTCGCGTGCGCCATGCTGATGGGCGATCATCTCAAGCGATTGCGCATGGCTCAGGGCCACGCCGGCGCCACGCAGTTTCTCGCGCAGGCGTTTGGCCTGCACTTTCAGCTCGCCCACGGGGGCGATGGTTCGGATCTGTGTCATGTCTTGCCTCGTTTCCAGAAACGGGCGCGAGTATTGGACGGGGCTCGCCTTGCCATCCGCGCGCCGGGAAAGGGCAACAGATGTGGTTTGAACCGGGTTTCACCAAAGCCAAAGGGCCGCGAGCGGCAGGAGACCCGAACCTGCGCGCCTTTTGGCAGGCGCGAGACCCCCAGTCAATCAGGCATCGGCCTGCGCCGCCTCGTAGGCCAGCATGGCGCGTTTGACGGGCAACCCCCAGTGATAGCCGCCCAGGCCCCCCGATTTGCGCAGCGCGCGGTGGCAGGGGATCAGCCAACTGACCGGGTTGCGGCCCACCGCCGTGCCCACTGCCCGCACCGCCTGCGGCGTGCCCACGGCCTGCGCGATCTGGGAATAGGTCGTCACCTGGCCCGAGGGGATCTGCATCAGCGCCTCCCACACCTTGATCTGCAAGGGTGAGCCGATCAGGTACAACGGCGTAGGCTCCAGCCGGTCGCTGGCCGCGCCGAAGGCCGACAGGACCCACGGGCGCAGGCGCATCGGATCCTCGACGTATTCCGCCAGGGGCCAGCGCGACAGCATGTCCTGCATCGCGGCCTCTTCGCCGGTCTCGGCGGCAAAGGCCATGCCGCAGATGCCCTTGGCCGTGCCCATCACCAGCGCCGGGCCAAAGGGGCTTTCGAACCAGCCCCAATAGATGGTCAGCCCGGCCCCCTTGCGGGCATATTCGCCGGGGCTCATCGCCTCCCATTTCAGGAACAGGTCGTGCAGGCGGCCGCTGCCGGACAGACCGACGCTGTGCGCGGTCTCCAGCGTGGTGAACCGCTCGCGCAGCAGCGCCTTGGCATGGCCGAGCGTCAAATATTGCTGGTAGCGTTTCGGCGACACGCCCGTCCAGCGCGAGAACAGGCGCTGGAAATGGGCGGGGCTCATATCCATCTGGCGGGCCAGCTCTTCCAGCGACAGCGACTCGCCGCCCTGGTCGATCAGATCGATCGCGCGCCGCATCACGTTGTAGTGGTAACCGGATTCGGATGTCTGGACGTTCATGGCATTCACCTTGCTATGGCTTGTCCCATCCTAGCCGCGCCGGGCCCGACGGTGCGACCCGAAACTTGCGCATTGGCGGCACGGCCGGCTTTGGGCTTGTCACCCGGCACCGCGGGCGGCATTAAGGCCCGGATGGCAAAGCAGCTTGATTATCACACGATCCGCGAGATCTTTATCCGGTTCCAGCAGGCCGACTCCGAACCCAAGGGCGAGCTTGAGCACGTGAACGTGTACACGCTTGTCGTCGCCGTGGCGCTGTCGGCGCAGGCGACCGATGCGGGCGTCAACAAGGCCACCCGCGCGCTGTTCAAGATCGCGGACACGCCGCAGAAGATGCTCGACCTCGGCGAAGAGGGGTTGATCGAGCACATCAAGACCATCGGCCTGTTCCGCCAGAAGGCCAAGAACGTCATCAAGATGTCGCGCATCCTGGTCGAGGACTACGGCGGCGAGGTGCCCAATTCGCGCGCGGCGCTGCAATCTCTGCCGGGCGTCGGGCGCAAGACCGCGAACGTGGTGCTGAACATGTGGTGGCGATACCCGGCGCAGGCGGTGGACACCCATATCTTTCGCGTCGGCAACCGCACGGGTATCTGCCCCGGCAAGGATGTGGATGCCGTGGAACGCGCCATCGAAGACAATATTCCGGTGGACTTTCAGCTTCACGCCCATCACTGGCTGATCCTGCACGGCCGGTACCACTGCAAGGCGCGCAAGCCGCAATGCGGCACCTGCCTGATCCGCGACCTGTGCCAATTCGAGGACAAGACCCTATGAAAACCTATCACCTGACCGGCATCGGCAACGCCGTTGTGGACGTCATCTCTCAGGCCGACGACAGCTTTCTCGAGATGATGGGAATCGAAAAAGGGATCATGCAGCTGATCGAACGCGAACGCGGCGAGGTGCTGTATGCAGCCATGGAAAACCGGGTGCAGACGCCGGGCGGGTCGGTGGCCAACACCATCGCGGGCGCGGGTGCGCTGGGTCTGGACGCGGCCTTCATCGGGCGGGTGCATGATGATGCACTGGGCCGGTTCTATGCCGATGCGATGAACGAGGACGGCGTGGATTTCGTAAACCCGCCCGTGCCGGGGGGCGAACTGCCGACCTCGCGCTCGATGATCTTCGTCTCGCCCGATGGCGAACGGTCGATGAACACCTATCTGGGGATTTCCTCGGAACTGTCCTCGGCCGACGTGCCGGCCGAGGTGGCGGGCAACAGCCAGATCATGTTCCTCGAGGGGTATCTGTTCGACAAGGAGAAGGGCAAGACCGCCTTCCTGGAGGCCGCGCGCGACTGTCGCAACGGCGGCGGCAAGACCGGCATCGCTATCTCCGACCCGTTCTGCGTCGAGCGTCACCGCACCGATTTCCTGCTGCTGATCGAACACGAGCTGGATTTCGTGATCGGCAACGAGGCCGAGATCAAATCGCTGTTCGAGACCGACGACCTGGAAGAGGCGCTGCGGCGCACGGCTGCGATCTGCCCGCTGGTGGTCTGCACCCGCTCGGGCGACGGGGTGACGGTTCTGCATGACGGCATTCGCATCGACGTGCCGGTCGAGAAGGTTGTGCCGGTGGACGCTACCGGCGCGGGCGACCAGTTCGCCGCCGGATTCCTGTTCGGCATGGCGACGGGCCGCGACATGGAGACATGCGCCCGCATCGGCAACGTCTGCGCCAGAGAAGTGATCAGCCATATCGGCCCGCGCCCCGAGGCGAACATGCTGGAACTGCTGCGGGACGAAGGGTTGGTTTGAGCGGGGGCACCCGCTCAAAGGCTACCGCCTAAAGGGCAGGATCTCGGCAATCAAGCCGTCGGGGTCCCGCCGAATCCAGCGGATGAGCTTGGGCGTAGTTTGGGTGTTCTCCGGCACCACGCACAGGTTCGCTGTGCTTTGCACACCAAAATTCAGCAACCGGCCATATAGCGCCGGTGGACGCCAGCCAGTTCAACCTGTTCAGTTGAGGGCGCGTGAGTTCCTCACCGATCTGGCGGGGTCCAGTCCGTCTGGACCGACTCGCGCCGGCTAAGCCGCAGGGCAAGCCCGATGGCGACGCCGACACCGATGGCCACGGTCAGGTCGATGAAGACGGTCAGCAGCATGGTCAGAACCAGCAGCGCCCGATCGCTGGGGCGCGCGCGGGCATATTCACCCCATTTGTGCGGCTCACTCATGTTCCACGCGGTGATCATCAACAGCGCGGCCAACGCCGGCATGGCCAGATAGCCCGCCGCCGGGGCCGCAACCAGCAGGATCAGCAGGATCGTCAACGCGTGGATGATGCCCGCAACCGGCGTCTTGCCGCCCGCCTTGATGTTCGTCGCCGTGCGCGCGATAGCCCCGGTGGCCGGCAACCCTCCGAACAGGGCCGAGGCGATGTTGGCCGCGCCCTGGGCCGTCAATTCCGCGTTGGGCCTGTGCTGCCCGCCGATCATCCGGTCGGCAACCATGGCCGACAGCAGCGATTCCACTCCGGCCAGAAAGGCGATCACGACCGCCGAAGGGAACAGCTCGACAAAGCGCGACAGCGACAGGTCGGGCAGCTGGGGCGCAGGCAGGGTCGAGGGCAGATCACCGAACCGCGAATGGATCGTGTCGACCCCCAGCCCCATCAGCGCGACCAGCGCCGAGGCAACGCCGACCGCGATGATCAGCCCCGGAAAACGCGGCGCGATCCGGCGCAGGGCAACGATCAGAACGGCCGCCAGCAGGGCGGTTCCCGTGGCCGGCAGGTTCAGCGTGTCGCGCGCGTCCCATAGCGCGGGTACTTTCTCAAGAAATTCGGCGGGCAGATTTTGAATCGACAGGCCGAAGAAATCCTTGATCTGGCTGGTGGCGATGATGACGGCGATGCCGATGGTAAAGCCGTTGACAACGGCCTCGGGCACGAATGAGATCAATCGCCCGGCCCGGAAATAACCCGCGATCAGCAGGATGAACCCTGCCATGAAGGTGGCCATGACCAACCCGTCATATCCGTGTTCGGCAATCACGCCGAACACCACCACGATGAAGGCGCCGGTCGGGCCTCCGATCTGGACCCGGCTGCCCCCCAGCGCCGAAATGACGAACCCCGCGACGATGGCCGTGACCAACCCCTGCGCCGGGTCCGCGCCCGAGGCGATGGCGATCGCCAGGCTCAGCGGCAGGGCCACCATGGCAACCGAAATCCCGGCGATCAGATCCGCCGTGAACTGAGCCATGTCATAGGTTTTGAGCGTCGTCAGAATCTTTGGCTGGCGCATGAAATTCACCATCCGCAAAAAGCCGCTACTGCTGCGCGGCCCAAAAAAGCGCGCAAGACTTGCGCCTGTTTCAAGCCCGCGTCAAGTGCGACGAATATGCGCGCCGAATGCCTCCATCACCCGCTCGTAGACCTCGCGCTTGAAGGGTACGATCTCGGCAATCAGGCGGTCGGGGTCCTGCCATTTCCAGCAGGTGAATTCGGGGTGGTCGGTCTCGATGTCGATCTGGTCGTCGGTTCCCAGAAACCGCAGCAGGAACCATTTCTGCTCCTGCCCGCGGAAGCGGCCCTTCCAGATGTGGGGCACGACGTCATGCGGCAGGTCGTAGGGCAGCCAGCCGTCGGTCTCGGCCACGATTTCCACGAGGTCGGGGGTGACGCCGATTTCCTCCTGCAATTCGCGCAGGGCCGCCGCGCGCGGAGATTCACCCTCGTCCACGCCACCCTGGGGCATCTGCCAGGCGTCCTCGAAGCGGTCGTTGCGCTGGCCGACGAAGATCTTGCCCTGATCGTTCATCAGCATCAGGCCGACGCAGGGGCGATAAGGCAGTTTGGCGATCTGTTCTGGGGTCATGGGCGGGCCTCGCGATGTGGTTGGCCAAGCTGTAGCAACTGGCAAAGCGGCGGCAAAGGGGGTGACGTCAGGTTTCGCGTGACACCGGCGCGGTGCGGCGCGATTGTCGGCCCCGAATTGAGGGAGAGTTTCACGATGACTGCGTACCCGAACCTGCTGGCCCCTCTGGATCTGGGCTTTACCACGTTGAAGAACCGGGTCCTGATGGGCTCGATGCATACCGGGCTGGAAGAAACCGGCGACTGGAACCGGGTGGCCGAGTTCTATGCCTCGCGCGCACGTGGTGGCGTGGCGCTGATGGTGACGGGTGGCATCGGGCCGAACCTCGAAGGCTCGGTCCTGCCGGGGGCGGCGATGATGGCCAGCGACAAGGATGTGGCCAATCATTCTGTCGTCACCGACCGGGTGCATCAGGCGGGCGGCAAGATCGCCATGCAGATCCTGCACGCAGGCCGCTATGCCTATGGCCCGAAATGTGTGGCCCCCAGCCCGGTGAAGTCACCAATCTCGCCCTTCCCCCCCAACGAGCTGGACGAAGAGGGCATCGAGAAGCAGATCCGCGACATCGTGAACGCCGCCGTGCTGGCCCAGAAGGCGGGCTATGACGGGGTCGAGATCATGGGGTCCGAGGGGTATTTCATCAACCAGTTCCTGGTGACCCATACCAACAAGCGCACCGACCGCTGGGGCGGGTCCTATGAGAACCGGATGCGCCTGCCGCTGGAAATCGTGCGCCGCACCCGCGAGGCGGTGGGCACCGATTTCATCATCATCTACCGCCTGTCGATGATCGACCTTGTGCCCAACGGCTCGACCCATGAAGAGGTGGTGCAGCTGGCGCAAGCGGTCGAGAAGGCCGGGGCGACGATCATCAACACAGGCATCGGCTGGCACGAGGCTCGGATTCCCACAATTGCCACCAGCGTCCCGCGCGCGGCCTTTGCCTGGGTGACGAAGAAGCTGATGGGCAAGGTGGGGATTCCGGTCATCACTTCGAACCGGATCAACACGCCCGAAGTCGCCGAAGAAGTGCTGTCGACCGGCTGCGCCGACATGGTCTCGCTGGCGCGGCCGATGCTGGCGGATGCGGATTTCGTGGCCAAGGCGATGGCTGGCGAGTCGGCCAAGATCGCGCCCTGCATCGCCTGCAACCAGGCCTGTCTGGATCACACCTTCAGCGGCAAGCTGACATCCTGCCTGGTGAACCCGCGCGCCTGCCACGAGACCGAGCTGGTGATCGAAAAGGCCGCCACGCCCAAGCGCGTGGCCATCGTGGGCGCGGGTCCGGCGGGCCTGTCCACGGCGATGACGGCGGCGCAGCGCGGCCATGACGTGACCGTGTTCGACAAGGCCGACGAGATCGGCGGCCAGCTGAACATGGCCAAGCAGGTGCCCGGCAAGGAAGAATTCTGGGGTCTGGTGGACTGGTATCGCACCATGCTGGACGATCTGGGAGTAAAGGTCGAACTGGGCCGCGCGGTTGGCGCC
Organism: Ruegeria arenilitoris; assembly: GCF_013032855.1. Taxonomy (GTDB): domain Bacteria; phylum Pseudomonadota; class Alphaproteobacteria; order Rhodobacterales; family Rhodobacteraceae; genus Ruegeria; species Ruegeria arenilitoris. The sequence goes on along the minus strand of NZ_WQDA01000001.1, from coordinate 364,576 downwards.
GACGATCTGGCCGGGTTCGACGAGGTGGTGATCGCCACGGGCGTCAACCCGCGCGATCCGCAGATCCCCGGCCAGGATCGCGACAATGTCGTGAACTATATCGACGTGCTGCGCGGCAGGGCCCCGGTGGGCAAGTCGGCGGCCGTGATCGGCGCCGGCGGCATCGGCTTCGACGTATCGGAATACCTGCTGGAGGAGGGCCATTCGCCCACCACCGACCTGCCGCTGTGGATGAAGGAATGGGGCGTCGCCGACCCCGAGCAGTACCGCTCAGGCCTCGCACCCGAAGGTCCGCAGCCCGAGGCGCCCAAGCGGCAGGTCACGCTGCTTCAACGCAAGAAGCAGGCGCATGGCAAGGGGCTGGGCAAGACCACCGGCTGGATCCACCGCGCGACGCTGAAGATGAAGGACGTGAACTTCGTGGGCGGCGTGAACTACGAGCGCATCGACGACGAGGGGCTGCATGTCTCATTCGGAGAAGAGCGCGCGGACCCGACGGTTATCAAAGCCGAAACGATTGTCCTTTGTGCCGGACAGGTGCCCGAGCGGTCGTTGGCCGATGCACTGATCGAACGCGGGATCACCCCGCATGTGATCGGCGGCGCGGATGTGGCCGCGGAACTGGATGCCAAGCGGGCGATCAACCAGGGCACGCGGCTGGCCGCTGCACTTTAGGGAAGACCAGTTCCGTCCACTGCCCCAAGGCGAGAACACCCAGACAAAAGAAAGCCACCCGAACGATGCCCGGGTGGCTTTTTTGAGAGTTGAGCCAATTCCCCGCCTTAAACGGAAAAAGTCAGACCTGTCTCGTCCTCGAACAGTGCCAGGTATTCATGGTAGTCCCGAAAGGCGCGGCGCAGAAGAATTTGTGACGCTGGCTTCGCGCGCCAGGGCTTCTTGCCCCCGATATAGTGCCACATCTTCGGGTTTCGGCTTGCCTGTTTCAGTTGGTCTCGAAATTCGGCAGAGGTATGCCGGAATTTCGGACTGTGCGCGTCGTACCAAATCTGCGGCCGCGTGTTCCACTGCTGAGGAAGTCTGAGCCACTGGCCCGCAAAAATCTGGTTCATCCGATCCTGCTCGGGCAGGTCGTGGATATGCGGGATCAGCTTGTCGAAATCGCCCAGCTCCTTGCCTGCGGGTGAGTTCCGGATCGCTTCGCAATCCAGCAGAAGGATGCCCGCGTTGAAGTAGTTCTCGCCGGGCAGAAAGCCCAACCGGATGCTGCGCAAAACGCGCGTCACCGACTTTTGGTGTTCGTGCCCCGGCCTCAGAACACTCTGAAGGGATGGGCGCAGAAAGCGGCCTTCGCCCAAGGTGACCAATCCCATGTCGACACAGGCCCCGATCCCGTGGCCATTCATGTCGAGATCCTGCAACTCGCAGACATCGCCCAGCACAAGAGTGTCGGCGTCAATGAACAGACACCGGCCCGAAAAGAAGTCTGGCAGAAACAACGGCAGCAGCGTGATTTTCGGGTATTTCGTCTTGAACTCTGAAAACCGGCCGAGCGTCTCGGACTGGAACTCCCGATAGCGGACCCTGCCGTTGTCGACGGCGCGGTCCAGCTGTTCGACGGCTGCGATGTCCTGTGCGGTGAAATCCTGACCGAAAATGGTAACGTCAACAGGCCGGCTGGCGTTCTTGACCACGGAATAGGCCGACAGCAATGCGGGACACAGAAAGTTCCGGTCGACCCCAAAAACAACGTTCATTCAAATACCATGGCTCAGCCCCTGATCGGGATCGTGTATAGGCGAGGCAAGCACATGTAATCAAACCGAAACCGTCCCGGCGCTGCGGTTGGTCGGTACGGGTTACTCCACGGTGATCGTTATCACCTCGGAAACGATCGGCGTCGCGTGAGGCACATGACCCGCATCGCCCAGGACCAGTTGCAACGTGTGCGTCCCGGGGGCAAGCTCCAACGTGACTTCGGTCTGACCACCGCCAAAGTGCAGGTGGTTGTCATCAGCCGGCAGTCCGTAGGCCAGTTCATCGGCCCCGTCCTCACCCTGACCCAATGGGGGACGGTCGATCAGCAAATGGTGATGGCCGGTGTTTTCCTTTTCGGTCCCGGCTGGCGCAACGCCCATACCGCGGAGGCCAAAGACCACCGTCACCGGCGACGTTACCGTGTCGCCGTCCGACAGGTTGACGAAGTAAACCTCGGCGTCGGGGTTCGAAGGTGTCTCCCCGCCGGCCCAGGCCAAGGGGGCAAACAGGCAAAAAACGGTTGCTAGAATGGCTTTCATGATCTCCTCCCTGGTCACAAAAATGCCATTCTGACTTTAGCACGTTGCGAGAAATTACCAGAAAAGAACACGCAAACAGGGGGCGGATGCAGGAGTGAAACCACTGTTTCCGCGTTTCCGAAGCGCAAACGATCCGATTCAAAACCCTGATATTATCCCATGTCTGCCCAGTTTCCGCCCAGATTGGAGGCGATGGTCGGTCAACGAACAGACGACCTGGGGAACGAGAATGGACCGACTGACAGAAATGGAGGCCTTCGCCAACGTGGTGGACCAAGGTGGTTTCACCGACGCGGCCAAAAAGATGGGCATTTCCAAATCAGCCGTGTCAAAGCACGTGTCGAGCTTGGAGGCCCGCTTGGGCGCGCGTTTGCTGAACCGCACGACGCGCCGCGTGTCGCCGACCGAGATCGGGCTGGCCTATTACGACCGCGCACGCCGCGTGCTGAATGATGCAGGCGAAGCCGACGCGCTGGTGACGTCGATGCAATCGGCGCCTTCAGGTCTGCTGCGCATCAGTGTGGCCACTGATTTCGGGGTGAACCACCTGTCGCCCGTTCTGTCCGGTTTCCTGGCGGCCTATCCCGACATCACCGTGAACATGGTCTTGAACAATCGCTATGTCGAACTGATTTCCGAAGGGTTCGACGTGGCCGTGCGCATCGGCGAGCTGGAAGACAGCACCCTGCGCGCCCGCAAGCTGACCGAGACGGTCAAACGCATGGTTGCGGCCCCCAGCTATATCGAGAAGTTCGGGCGCCCGGCAAAGATAGATGACCTCAACGAACACAAGCTGCTGCATTACTCCAGCCAGTCCTCGGGCAACGTCTGGAAGTTGACCGCGCCCTCGGGCGAAAAGAGGCAGGTGCGCACGGCCGGTTGGCTGAGCGTGAACGACGGACAATCCCTGTTGAATGCGGCGATCTCGGGCCTCGGAATCGCTTATCTGCCCAGCTATCTTTACGCGGACGCGCTGAAATCCGGCCAGGTGGTCGACGCGATGCCATCGTTGCCGGACGAGGTTCAGGGCGTCTATGCGGTGTACCCGCCGGGCCGGTTCACCCAGCCCAAGGTGCGGGCGTTCATTGATTTCCTTGTCGAGTCCTTTGCCGAAAAAGGTCCGATGGATTGGTAAGACCTCCCAGTGAAGACTGACCGGCCCGCGCAAGTTGCGCGGGCTTTTTTTCTTGGTCAGTTCAACAGCAGAACAGCCTCGACCCGGCGGTTCTGTTCGCGCCCTTCCGGGGTGGCGTTGGAAACGATCGGGGCGAGGTAGCCGACGCCCTGCGCCTGCACGCGGTCTTCGGCTACTCCATGTGCCTCGATCAATCGCGCACGGACAGCCTGAGCGCGGCGCGTGCTGACCTCGATATTGGCCTGCAGGTCGCCGGTGTCGTCGGTGTGCCCAACCAGCGCCAGCCGCGCGCCGGGGGTTTCAGCCAGGTAGCCAGCCAGCAGGCCCAGCGACTCGAATGGCCCGGCCCCCAAGGCGACCTCGCCCGTCTCAAAGCTGAGATCGCCGAGTATCACGTGTCCATCCCGTACAAGGCTGGCAACCAGCCCGTCGCCGCCAATCACCGTTTCCTCGACCACCAGCGGCGGTGGGGTCTTACCCTTCGGAGTGACGCGGATCATCTGCACATACCCGTCGGGCTGATTTCGGCTGATCAGCAAGGTCAGAGCTTCGGCTCCACGAGTGGCTGACAGAAATCGATAGTCATTGATTGCCACATACATGTCGGGCGTCGGCACCACGTCGGTTCCAAAGCGGAAGTCGAACCCACCGCAAGTGCGGGCCTCACATTCGAAAGCGATCTCGAAACCCTGCGCCTTGAGCTGATCCCGCAGCGGGTCGAGGATCTGCAGCGTCGTGCTGGATCCGGCCTGCAAGCGCCATGTGGTGCGCTCGATCCGGCCTTCGACCGTGCGCGCGGGAACGGCGTTGTCTGCAAACGGGCCGGTCGGCAATTGGTAGCTGTCCAACGGGCTGACGCGCTGGCTGATTTGTCGCGCGCTCGCCGGCAGCGACAGGTCCTGCGCCGCCACTGGACCCGCGATCAGACAGAAAAGAAGGACAGCAAATCGGGTCATCGAAACTGCGCGTGATACTCGTCATTGGGCACCATCGCCGTGGCACTGGCGACCCGGTTGGACATGTTGAAGAAGCCCGCAACGTTTGCGATGTCCCAGATGTCGCGGTCGGTGAACCCCGCATCGCGCAGGCGCTGGCGGTCCGGTTCCTCGATCTCGGCGCTGGCGGTGGTCATCTTTGCGGCGAAGTCCAACATCGCGCGCTGGCGGGCATCCAGCGGCGCCACACGGTAGTTCATCACCAGCATTTCACCCAGCTTGGGATCACCTGACAGCTGACGCACGGCGGCCCCGTGGGCCACCAGGCAATAAAAACACCGATTGATCGACGAGACCACGACCGCAATCATCTCACGTTCCAGCTTGCTGAGCCCGCTGTCCGCCAGCATCAGGTCATTGTACATGCCCGTGAACGCGTTCAGCTTGTCGATGTCAAAGGCGTTTGCCTTCAGTACGTTCGGGACCATGCCCAGCTTCTCGACGCAGATATCGAAGTATTTCTGCGTCTCGGGCGGCAGCGGATCCACCATTGGCAGGTCAAGCGCGGTGGGCATGTCTCGATCGGTCACGTCTGTCTCCTCTCAGACCAGCTGGCGATAGTGATACTCTCCGACGCGTTCCATCCCCAGAGAGTGGTAGAGCGCGTTGGCGCCGATATTGGCCTTGGTGCAGATCACGCTAAGGGTATGCGCGCCATTGTCCAGCGCCCAAAAGGCCGCGGCGCGCATTGCCCATTGGCCCAGCCCCTGCCGGCGGTGGGCGGGTACGATCTCAAGCGCGTGCAGCATGGCGATACCATCATGTATGGCGACATAAGCGGTGCCGGCCGGTTGATCGCGGTGTCGCAGCAACAGTCCGGTTTTCGGACCTGGTGCCCGTTCCATCACGGCCAGCCGGGCGGGCCCGATGCCACCTTGGGCCCAGATCTCGCGCATGATCGCCAACGGCTCCCACAGGCAGAACACCGTGACCGGCGGGACCGGCTGGTCCGTCAGCCGCGAGACCGGGCAGGCATAGATGTTGACCGGATCCAGAACCTCGTATCCGCGTTGCGCGAGGGTTTCGTCCAGGTCCGCGTCGTGGGGGCGCAGGCAGAAGATGCGCTTTTGGCCCATCGCAAGCATGGCCGCCTCGGCCGCCTCGATGTCGGTCGCTGTGACCGGGCCGGTACGGCTGGCCGCCGATACGCGTGATCCACCGCCCTGCCCTTCGCGCAGCAGAAACGGACCCAATTGCTCATACCGTGCGGCGGGCCAGGTGCCATCGACCACTGCCGCCCAGTCTACCGTCACAGGCTAAGCTCCTTGGCCAGTCGCGTCGTGACCGCATCGATACGCGACCCGTCAGTGCCCCGAACAACCACGTTGGCCCCGAAGACGCCGTTGATCTGGAACGGGTAACACCCGATCGACACGTCGCCAAATTCCTCTGCCACGGCGGCCAGGGTCGCAGCGATGTCACCTTCTCCCCGGTTGACCCGCAAGGTCTGAGACAACAACGGTTTTCCTCCGGTCAGGGTGGGCAGCACACTGGCCACCATCGCCTGGAAGACCAATGGGACGCCGGCCATCACATGGACATTACCTAGTGTGAACCCTGGCGCGGTGGAAACCGGGTTGTCGATCAGCGTTGCCCCGTCAGGGATGCGCGCCATGCGCAGGCGCGCTTCGTTCAGCTCCAGCCCCGATTGGTCGTAGTGCGCCTGCAGCAGGGCGCGGGCATCGTCTCGCACATCGATTTGCGCCCCGAACGCGCGGGCGATGCAATCGGCGGTGATGTCGTCATGGGTGGGGCCGATGCCCCCGCTGGTGAACACATGGTCATAGCCCTGCGACAGCGCCGTGACGGCGGCCTCGATCGCCGGTGCCTCGTCGCTGACGATGCGGACCTCTTTCAGATCGATGCCGTGTTTGGTCAGCTCCTGCGCCAGATAATGCATGTTGGCGTCGCGGGTTCGGCCGGACAGGATTTCATCCCCGATCACCAGCATTGCAGCGGTTGGGTTGGGCATGGCACGCTCTCCTCTTGATCGACCTTTGCGGCAGGTATAGGCCCGGAACCATGCGCTTTCAAACCCCTCTTGTGCCCGCCCGCCTGATCCGCCGCTATAAACGCTTTCTGGCCGACTGCAGGCTTGAGGACGGGCGCGAGGTGACGGCCCATTGCGCCAATCCGGGTTCGATGATGGGTCTGGCCGAACCGGGCGAAAAGATCTGGCTTGAGCCTAATGAAGACCCGAAGAAAAAGCTCAAATACGGCTGGCGGCTGGTCGATCATGAAAACGGCCATTTCACCGGGGTCGATACTTCGGTGCCCAACCGGGCCTTGCGCGCTGCGCTCCAAGCCCGGGAGATCCCCGCATTTGCCGCCTATGAAACCGTGCGGCCCGAGGTCAGATACGGCCAGAACAGCCGCATCGACTTTTTGCTTTCGCAACCCGGGCTGCCCGACGCCTATGTCGAGGTCAAAAGCGTGACCCTGTCGCGCGAACCGGGGCTGGCCGAGTTTCCCGACAGCGTCACCGCGCGGGGCACCAAGCATCTGGGGGAACTGGCCGAAATGGCCGCGCAAGGGCACCGGGCCATCCTGCTCTACCTGGTTCAGCGCACGGATTGCCGCAATTTCGCATTGGCCGCCGATATCGACCCGGCCTATGCGGCAGCGTTTTCGACTGCCCGGGCCAATGGGGTTGAACACTTGGTCTGTGGTACGCGCATTTCACCGGATGGCGTCTGGGTTCAGCCGCAGGCGACGATTTCCAGCGACTGAAGGCCGGTCGATTTCCGCCGCGTGGCGATTCAATCGGGGACGACGGCGTCGACCTCGATTTCAACCAACCATTCGGGATTTACGAACCGGTTGATCGCCATGATCGTGTCCACGGGTCGCGCGTCCAGACAGTACAGCTTGCGGGCCTCGATCGCCTGCTTCCAATTGTCGATATCGGTCAGGATCACGCGGGTTCGGACGATGTCCTGCAAACCCGATCCGGCACGCTCCAGCGCATCCTTGATGATCTCAAAGCATTGTTTGGTCTGCAAATAGACGTCCCCGACCCCGACTGTCTTGCCTTGCGCATCGACCGGGGCAGTCCCCCCGACCGCGATGAAATTCCCCACCCGGACGGCGCGGCTGAAGCCGACGACCGCCTCCATGGGGTTTCCATTCGATATCAGTTCCCGTTTCTGCGACATTCATCCGGCTCCTCTCTTCCCGACCAAATGAGTCTGTGTACATTCATTTGGCCCCAAATCCGGGCATCGGTCGAGGCCTTTTGACGCCGGGCCGGACCACCCGCGCAAAACGCGGCAACGTCCCTTGACGTTTCGCCCCCCGCATCCAAATTCAGATCAGGGCAGGCACCCGCGTCCCTGCGCCCTCTGGTACTTTCTGCACAAGCAGCGTAGAAAGGATGCTGCGCAGAATTTTTTGGAGCCCCGCACGAATGAAAGAGCATCGTGGCCGTCTGACGAAGGACGGTATCCGCATCTACGAACAGGCTGACTTTGCCGGCATGCACGCGGCAGGGGCTCTGGCGGCGCGCATCCTGGATGATATTGCCGAGCATGTCTTTCCCGGCCAGACCACTGGCGAGATCGACCGGATCATCACCCAGATGGTCGAGGACGCCGGCGCGAAATCGGCCACCATCGGTTACAAAGGCTATCAGCACGCCAGCTGCATCAGCGTGAACCACGTGGTCTGCCACGGGATTCCCGGGGACAAGAAGCTCAAGGATGGCGACATCCTGAATATCGACGTGACCGTGATCGTCGACGGCTGGTTCGGCGACACGTCGCGCATGTATGTGGCCGGAAAGCTGCCGCGCAAGGCCGAGCGGCTGATCCAGGTGACCCACGACGCCCTGTTCAAAGGCATTGAGATGGTCAAGCCGGGCAACACCTTCGGTGACATTGGCCACGCGATCCAGTCTTATGTCGAAGCCCACCGCATGAGCGTGGTGCGCGATTTCTGCGGGCACGGGCTGGGCCGCGTGTTCCACGCGCCGCCCAACGTGCTGCACTATGGCCGCCCGGGCACCGGCGCGGTTCTGGAAGAAGGCATGTTCTTCACCATCGAGCCGATGGTGAATCTGGGCCGCCCCGAGACCAAGACGCTGGCCGATGACTGGACCGCCGTGACCCGCGACAAGTCGCTGTCGGCGCAGTTCGAGCATTCGGTGGGTGTGACAGCGGACGGGGTCGAGATCTTTACCCTGTCACCGGGCGGCAAGTTCCACCCGACTTACTCCTCCTGATCGCCAGCCTGATCGCGCAGAAGCTTCAGCAGCAGGGTGTCCGGGCCCCAAGGCGTCACCGCGTCCTGAATGAAGACGGGTGCGGGCCGAGGCTGTGGCTCGGGTCCTGAGGTGGCCTGCGCCTGGAACCGGGCGGGCCAGAGTGGGCGTGAAAGTGCGCGGTCCATGACCGCAGTCTAGCACAGACCCGTCAATGACCCAAAAGCTGCGGCACCTCCCTCATGTCACGGATGACTTCGGCCCCGAGCCCCGCCAGGCGCGCGCCGTCATCAAGCGGCGCATAGGCAAGGCACCTCATCTGGGCCCGAATCGCGGCGGTCACACCGTTCGCACTGTCCTCGATGACGACCGGCGACTTTGCACCGAAATGTTGGGCCGCGGTCTGGAACAACTCCGGCTCGGGCTTGGCGCTGCCGACCTCATGGGCCGAGAAGATCGCGCCTTGGAACCTGTCCCAAAGCCCGTTCTGGCCCAGGGTGATCTGCATCTTCTCGCGCCGCCCGTTCGAGGCCACACAGAATGGAATGCGCTGTTCGTCCAGATGGCGCAGCAACTCGGGGATTCCCGGAATCACGGGAACACCTGCGCGCAGCACATCATAGATCTGCGCATAGATCTGCTCGGTCCAGTCATCGGGCAGGTCAGCGCCCATCTTGCGCGCCGAGTCCCGGACGCCCGACATGGTTCCGCCCACAAACATCGACATGCAGTCCTGCAGCGACAGGTTCAGCCCATACCCGGCCAGGTTGTCGACCATCACTTGGTTGGAGATCGTTTCACTGTCGACCAACACACCGTCGCAGTCAAAGATCACCAGATCGTGCATTGGGCTCTCCGTCGCAGGTTTCGCACCTGCCTACCCCGGGGGGCACGCAGGCTCAAGCCGGACCCCCGGCGGGGTCCCGCCACATCAGCGAGATATGGGTGTCGCCGTATTTGCGTGCATCGTGCAACGTGAAGCCCTCGGGCGGCGCCATCGGGGTGTTCTCTTCCCAGACCACCAGCGCGTCATCGGCCAGCCAGCCGCCCTTGAGCGCCGCTGCCAGCGCCTTTTGCCCCATTCCCTTGCCGTAGGGCGGGTCGAGGAAGATCAGGTCGAAAGGTTCCCCGGAATTGTCGCCCAGCCGGGTCGCGTCCCGGCGGATCAGGGCGGTGCGGTCGGCGCTGCGGGTCAGGTCGATATTCTTGCGGATCAGCCCCTGTGCCACCCGCCCGTCATCGACGAAGGTGACATGGGACGCGCCGCGCGACAGCGCCTCGAGGCCCAGCGCGCCGGTGCCGGCGAACAGGTCCAGCACCCGCAGCCCGTCGAAATCGATCAGGTGGTTCAGCACGTTGAACAGGCTTTCGCGCACCCGGTCGGTGGTGGGGCGCAGATGCGCGCCCGCATCCCCCTTGCCGACCGAGGCCAGCGCCCGGCCCCGGAAATCTCCGGCGATGATCCTCACGCCTTGAGCAGCGGTTTCAGATCCGCTGCGGGGTCGGCCACCACCGCCGGATCGGCGGTTTTTCCCGCGTCGATCAGGCGCTTGCCGACCATATAGGCGCGCGGGTCGTTCATCGCATCCACGGCCAGCAGCTGATCGCCCTGGTAATACCAGAACGAGGTGGTCGCTCCCTCGCCCGGACGGGTTACGACGTGGTCATAACCCATGTTCAGCCCGGCGATCTGCAGCTTCACGTCATACTGGTCCGACCAGAACCAGGGCGTGGCCACGTAATTCTTGCCCGCGCCCAGCATGTTCTGCGCCACCACCTCGGCCTGGTCGATGGCGTTGGGCACGCTTTCCAGACGGATTCGCCGGCCCTTGTAGGGGAACGAGGCGCAATCGCCCGCCGCCCAGATATCGGCGGCAGAGGTGCGGCCATGCACATCGGTTTTGATACCGTTTTCGATGGCAAGCCCGGCCGCTTCGGCCAGTTCGGTGGCCGGAGCGATGCCCACGCCGACCACCACGAAATCGACCTCGAGTTCGGTCCCGTCGCCCAGCACCGCGCCGGTGACCTTGCCATTCTCGCCGGTGATCCGGTCCAGCCCTACGCCTTCGCGGATGTCCACGCCATGCGCGCTGTGCAGTGCGCGGAAATAGTCGCTGGTCTCGGGGGCCGCGACACGCTGCAGGATGCGGTCAGCCATCTCGACCAGCGTCACCTGCACGCCGCGTTTGGCGCAGATCGCCGCGGCCTCGAGCCCGATATAACCGCCGCCCACGATCAGCGCCCGCGCGCCTTGGGTGACGGCGGGGGCCATCGTGTCCACATCGGCCAGCGTGCGCACCACATGCACGGCCGCCAGGTCTCCGCCGATCGCGGCAGGCAGGCGGCGCGGATGCGAGCCGGTGGTCAGGGCAAGCTGGTCGTAGGATATCACCTCACCGCTTATGGTCACGGTCTTGGCCGCCGGGTCGATCGCGCCCACCTGCTGGCCCAGACGCAGGGTGATATCGTTCTCGGCATAGAAACTTTCGGGGCGCAGGTAGAGCCGTTCAAGCTCCATCTCGCCCAGCAGATAGGCCTTGGACAGCGGCGGGCGCTGATAGGGCAGCACGGGTTCCGCCCCGATCAGGGTGATCGCCCCGTCAAACCCGCCTTTGCGCAGCCCGGCCACCAGTGATGACCCCGCCTGCCCGGCTCCGATCACGACGATATGGCTCATCTGGTCCGCCCCCTGTCAATTTCCCGTGGCTTGTGCCACCCGCCCACCTATATTGCGGCAAGGAGCGAGTTTGCAATTTCAATCGACAGGAGCATGAAGATGATTTCAACCGGCGACACCCTGCCCGAAGCAACCCTGATCCAGATGGGCGCTGACGGACCGGAAGAGGTGCGGGTCTCCAGCAAGGTCAAGGGCCGCAAGGTGGTGATCTTTGCCGTGCCCGGCGCGTTCACCCCCACCTGCCACTCGGCCCATGTGCCCAGCTTCATGCGCACCAAGGACCAGTTTGCGGCCAAAGGCGTGGACGAGATCATCTGCGTGTCGGTCAACGACCCCTTCGTGATGAAGGCCTGGGGCGAGGCCACGGGCGCAACTGCGGCCGGACTGACCATGCTGGCCGATCCGGCCTCGGAATTCACCAAGGCGATCGGCATGGATTTCGACGCCCCGCCCGCCGGCCTGATCGCGCGCTCCAAGCGCTACGCGATGCTGGTCGAAGATGGCAAGGTCGTGGCGCTGAACCTGGAGGAAAGCCCCGGCGCCTGCGAGATTTCGGCCGGAGAAGGCTTGCTCGAAGTCATCTGACAGGACGGCCCCGGTGCGCACCGGGGCCATGCCACGGGTCACGTTGGATGAAGGCCAATTAACTTGGCCCACACCTTCGGAATGTGCCAGTGTTCCTGCATGGGAACCGGGAGTTCATTCATGAAAAGATTTCTAGCAGTCATTACTTTGGGCGGCGCGGGGCTGTTGACCGCGTGCGGGCCTGCGCCAACACCGCAGCAACAGGCTGCGCGCCAGCACGAGATCGCCTGTCTTGGCGGCACCCTGGGCGGCGCGTTGATCGGCGGCGCCATCGGCAACCAGTTTGGCGGTGGGTCGGGCAAGGATATTCTGACCGCAGCCGGCGCCGTGGCCGGCGGGGTCGAAGGCCAGAGATTCGCATGCTGAGGAGCGCCAGGATGAAACACTCGGTTCTATTGATGACGGCCCTGATGATGGCAGCACCTGCCGCCGCAGACAGCGTGGCCGAACTGAATGAGCGCGAATTGAACGCGATCGACGCCAACAACGACGGTTTCCTGTCGCGCGACGAATTCGATGCCTTTTCGGATTACGCCTATCAGGAAATGGACGATGACAAGAATGGCACGCTCGGTCTGGACGAGGCCAAGCCGTTCATGGATATCAAGATGTTCCAGAAGATTGACCGCAATCGCGACAACTCTATCTCTCGGTCAGAGTATGACTCGCAGATGAATGACGATTTCCTGTCTGCGGACAAAGACCGGAACGGTCAGTTGGATTGAGGCCCGGCGCCCCGGCACGGCTGACCCTGAGACCAACAGGAGCGCAGGCATGAGAGTATTTTATTGGCTTGGCGCGGTCGTTCTGCTGGCAGCGTGCGACGTCCCGCAGGCGCCGGTCGTGACCGGGCCGGACGGGCAAGCGCGCATTCAGATCAATACGGCTGGTCTGACCTGCTATCAGACGCGTTGTCTGGACATCAATCCGGCGGCGCGCAGCGTACGGATGATGGGCAACCGCACCGCCGGAATCCCGCGCGACATCGACGTGAGCGACGGTACCGTGACCCCGGCCGAGTTCCGTCGTCTGGGCGAGGTAGCGATGTTGGCTGGGGGCATGGGGTCGCGGGGCGACCGCGGCTAAAGCAGGCTGTCCATCTTGCGCGCAAGCTTGGCGTCCTGAGACGACAGGCCGCCCACGTCATGAGTGGTCAGCACCACCTCGACCGTGCGGTAGACGTTGGACCATTCGGGATGATGGTTCCATTTTTCCGCAAAGATCGACACTTTGGTCATCCAGCCGAAGGCATCGACAAAATCGTCGAAGATAAAGGTCTTGGTGATCGCGTCACGATCCTTGACCATGGTCCAGCCGTTCTTGAACAGCGGATCCAGCAGCGGGCCACGGGTCTCGGTCGACAGAAGTTCGCTCATTGCTGTTCCTCCGGGTTGGCTTTTCTGAACGGGCCGTAATCCGTCAGAATTTCGATCTCTTCCCCCACCGCGCGGGCCTCGGCCTCGAGATACCGCGCGACGGCGTCCGCAAAGCCGGGATCGACGATCCAGTGCAGGCTGTGCGTGCGCGTGGGCAGATAACCCCGCGCCAGCTTGTGTTCTCCCTGCGCGCCGGCTTCGACGCGGTCAAGACCATGCGCGATGGCAAAGTCGATCGCCCTATAGTAGCACAGTTCGAAATGCAGGCAGGGGTGATGTTCGTTGCAGCCCCAATAGCGCCCGAACAAGGTCTTGCGCCCGATGAAGTTCAGCGCCCCCGCGATCGGGTATCCGCCCCGCTCGGCCAGCACCAGCGCCACGTCATCGGCCATGGTTTCGTGAACGATGTCAAAGAATTGCCGCGTCAGATAGGGCGAGCCCCACTTGCGTGCGCCGGTGTCCTGATAGAACTCCCAGAACGCGTCCCAGTATTCGGGCCGCAGATCGGCGCCGGTCAGGGTGCGGATTCCGCCGTCAAAGGCATTGGCCTGCGCCCGTTCCTTGCGGATGTTCTTGCGCTTGCGCGAAGACAGGGCGGCGAGGAAATCGTCGAAGTCGGCATAGCCGTCGTTCAGCCAGTGAAACTGCTGCGAGTCGCGCGCCAGCAGGCCCATCTGCTGCCCGGCCAGCGCCTCGTCCTGGGTGCAGAAGGTGACGTGAAGCGACGACAGGCGATTGTCGGCGGCCAGTTGCACCGCCCCCTGCACCAGCGCCGACATGGCGATCCCGTCATAGCCGGGCCGTGTCAGAAACCGCCGCCCGGTGGCCGGGGTGAAGGGCACCGCGATCTGCAATTTCGGGTAATACCGCCCGCCCGCGTTTTCATAGGCATGGGCCCAGCTGTGATCGAAAATGTACTCGCCCTGGCTATGCGACTTGGCAAACATCGGCGCGGCCCCGATCAACAGGCCGTCCAGATAGGCGGTCAGGTATTGCGGCTGCCAGCCGGTGCCCCGCCCGACCGAGCCGCTATCTTCCAGCGCGCGCAGGAACCGATGCGTGGTGAACGGGTCCAGCGGGCGGGTGCCGTCGGCGGCCTCGGGGCAGGCGCAACTGTCCCATTCGGCCGCCGGGATCTGATCCAGCGCCGACAGAACCCGTATCTCGATCTGTGACTGGTCCATGTGCCCTCCTGCGTCCCCTGAACTATCTGTGACGCCGGCAGCCGGGTTCAACCCGGAATGGCGGCCAGATAGTTCTCGAAGGTCACGTTGTCGGCCACCTTGCGCGCCTCGGCCTCCTGTTCGGCCGAGCGCACCGTCCAGCACAGGATCGGCACGCCTTGCGCCTTCAACTCGGCCACGCGGGGGCGGGACAGGTCCTGCACCTCGTGGCTGATGAAGCTGGCGCCAACCCGGTCGAAATCGGGGATCTCGCGCAGGTGGTCGCAGACCTCGGCCGGCAGATGCTCGACTTCGGGCTTGTAGGAACAGGTCGTCAACCCACGCGGCATCTCCGGCGCAAGCCGGGCCAGCTCGGCCACCGAGTTGGGGTTGAATGACATCAGCGCGACCGGGCCGTCATAGGACTTGAGCAGCGCGACCGCGTCTTGCTCCAGCCGCCCGTCCACAGGCCCCATCGCACCGTGCTGATCCTTGAACTCGATCAGCAGCGGCACGCGGCCGGCCACCAGTTGCAGAACTTCCTCAAGCGAAGGGATACCCTCGTCCCCGTGCAGCAGCGGAAGGTCCGCGGCCTCGGCCCGGGTGATCTGCTGAATGGCGCCCGGCCGCCCGGTCAGGCGCGTCAGATCATAGTCGTGGAACACCATGGCATGGCCGTCCGACGTCAACTGCAGGTCAATCTCGATCCCGTAGCCCGCAGCAATGGCGGCCCGGATGGCCGCCCGGCTGTTTTCCGGGCGGTTCTGGCGAATGTCATGCAACGCCCGATGCGCGATCGGCGCGCCCATGAACACACGAGGCAGAGACGGTGTCATTGGATCTCGAAAATCCCTTCGATCTCGACGGCCACGCCCAGCGGCAGCGATGCGGCGCTGACGGCCGAGCGCGAATGGCGGCCGGCATCGCCCAGCGCCTCGACCAGGAAGTCGGACGCGCCGTTGATCACCTGCGGCTGGTCGGTGAAATCGGCGGTCGAGTTCACGAAGCCGGTCAGCTTGATCACCCGCACCAGCTTGTCGATGTCCCCGCCGCAGGCCGCCTTGACCTGGGCCAGCAGGTTGATGGCACAGACCCGGGCCGCCGCCGCACCGGCGGCCACATCCATATCGGCGCCCAGCTTGCCGGTGATCAACGCATCGTCCTTCGAGATCTGGCCCGACACATAGACGATGTTGCCCACCCGCACGAACGGCACGTAATTGGCTGCCGGTGCGGGGGCGTCCGGCAGGGTCACGCCCAGGGATTCCAGTTTGGCTGCGATGCTCATGTGATTGTCCTCAACTTCATGTGACTCGGGCGGACGCTAACCGGGAACACCGCCCACGGAAAGCCGGAAACCGGCAATTTCGCATTTGCCCGCGATTTGGGCAGGTCTCCACTCATGCGGATGTGTTGAATGCAGGCCACTTTACCCGGGTCCGGCGCGCGGGTTAAACGCTAGGAGTTTCCTTTCGAGTGCGAAACGACTATGTGCCGTTGAATTGGTCCGTTGTGCCAACGAGAAAACGTATTGATTGAGTGTCCGGCTGGATTACATCCGGACGATCGGGAGTAACCAAGACCGTGTCCAACCGGATCCGTTTCAAGCACATCGTCGCAGTGTCGCTGTTCGCGGTTCTGTCGGCCTGCGCGTCGCAGCCCCAGGACGCAGCGGCCCGCGGCGAGGTCTTCGACCCCTACGAAAACGCAAATCGCGGCATTCACAAGTTCAATCTGGGCGTCGACCGGTTCCTGTTCCGCCCGGCCTCGAAAGGCTATGTGAAAATCGTACCCGACCCGATGGTCACCAGCTTCAACAACTTCGCTGAAAACATCTCGTTGCCCGGACAGGCCGTCGACTATCTGCTGCAGGGCAATCTGAAACAGTCGGGCAACGCCCTGCTGCGGTTCGTGATCAACTCGACCGTGGGCGGGTTCGGTCTGTCCAAACCGGCGGATGAGTTGAACCTGCCGCCGGTTGATACCGATTTCGGCGAAACGCTTCATGTCTGGGGCTTCGGCGAAGGGGCTTATGTCGAACTGCCGTTCTACGGCCCCTCGACGACCCGGGATGCGGTCGGCGTTGTGGTCAACCTGTTCTCGAACCCGATCAACTTCTCGCCGACGCGACCGGCCGACAACCTGGGCGTCTATGCCGAGGTGGTACGGCGGATGGGCGATCGGGGCAGATTCTCGGACACGGTCGACTCGATTCTGTACGAAAGCGCAGACAGTTACGCTCAGGCCCGCCTGATCTATTTGCAAAACCGCCGGTTCGAACTGGCAAGGGACGATGAGGATGCCTATCTGGGTCTGTATTCCGATCCCTACGCCGATACCGGCACCGACCCGGTCAGGGACCCATACCTTGACCCTTACGAGGACCCATATGAGGACCCCTATGCTGAATAACGCCATGAACCGCCGTACCTTTGCCGCCACCGCCCTGGCCGGGCTGGCCGTGGCTGGCCTTCCACAGCAGACCCTGGCGTTGACCGAGGCCAGCGCGACACAACTGGTCAACAGCGTCGTTGCCGACATCACGCGCGTGATCGAGTCGGGCAAATCCGAAAGCGCCATGCTGCGCGATTTCGAAAAGATCTTCGTGCAATATGCCGACGTTCCGATCATGGCACGCTATGCGCTGGGCGCCGATGCGCGCAGCGCCAGCAAGGCGCAGATGCGCGAATTCACCAAGGCTTTCCAGGGGTATATCTCGCGCAAATACGGTCGACGCTTCCGCGAATTCATCGGGGGTGAGGTCACCGTGAAGAATGCCCGCAAGATCAAGGCCGGCTACGAGGTTCGCAGCAGCGTCAAGCTGCGCGGCGAAGCGCCGTTCGAAGTGACCTTCCTAGTATCGGACAAATCGGGTCGCGACAAGTTCTACAACATGTTCATCGAAGGCGTGAACCTGCTGCTGACAGAGCGGACCGAGATCGGCGCCATGCTGGATGCGCGCAAGGGCAACCTGGATCAGTTGATCAATGACCTGAAAAAGACCGGCTGAACCAACCGGTCAGAGTAGTGATGACGCCGCGCAGGATCCCTGCGCGGCTTTTTTCGTGGCTCAGTTCAGGCGTTCGCCTGTCGCTTTCGCAAAATAGGACACTTTGCTCATGTCAAAGGCCAGTTTCAGCATCTGACCGGCCCTGGCACTGGTCTCGGCATGCAGGCGGGCTGTGACCTGTTTGCCGCCCAGTTCCGACACGACGTAGGTATCGGCACCGGCCGGTTCGACCATATCGACCAGGCAGGCGGCCTCTTGCACACCGGCACCAGCGCGGAACCCGGATTCAGCGATATCCTCCGGGCGCAGGCCCAGGATCACTTCTTCGGGCAGGTCCAGATCGCGCGTATCCGTCAGCACGATCGGGTCAGCCCCATCCCGCGCAATGGCGACCTGCGTGCCGGTCCCGTTGCGCTGGACCCGCGCCGGGATCAGGTTCATCGCCGGCGAGCCCATGAAATCGGCCACGAACAGGTTGGCGGGGCGATTGTATATCTCGGCCGGAGTGCCGATCTGCTGCACCACACCGCCCTTCAGCACCACGATCTTGGTGGCCAGGGTCATCGCTTCGATCTGATCATGGGTCACATAGACGATCGAGGCATCCAGCGTCTGATGCAGCTTCTTGATCTCGGTCCGCATCTCGACCCGCAGCTTGGCGTCCAGGTTTGACAGCGGTTCGTCGAACAGGAACAGCTTGGGGTCACGCACCAGAGCCCGGCCCATTGCCACACGCTGTCGCTGACCACCCGACAATTGGCTGGGGCGGCGGTTCAGCAACGGCTCGATCTGCAGAAGCGAGGCGACCTCTTTCAGCTTGGCGTCCTGAGTTGCCTGATCGACGCCGCGCACCTTCATGCCAAAGGTGATGTTCTTGGCCACCGACATGGTCGGGTACAGGGCGTAGGACTGGAACACCATCGCGATGTCGCGGTCTTTGGGGCTGACATGAGTCATGTCCTTGCCGCCAATCGACAGCGTCCCGCCCGAGATCGGCTCGAGCCCGGCGATGCAGTTCAGCAGGGTCGACTTGCCACAGCCGGAAGGGCCGACCAGCACCAGGAAGTCGCCCGGTTCGATCGAGATGTTGATGTCCTTCAGAATCTCGGTTGCGCCGTAATTCTTGTACAGGTTTTGGATATCGAGGATGGGAGCCATGGGTTATCCCTTCACGGAACCGGCGGTCAGGCCGCGGATGAAATACTTACCGGCAACGACATAGACGAGCAGCGTCGGCAGCCCCGCGATGATCGCGGCGGCCATGTCGACGTTGTACTCTTTGACGCCGGTGGTTGAGTTGACGATGTTGTTGAGCGCCACGGTCACGGGCTGCGTGCCCGCCTGGCTGAACGAAACGCCGAACAGGAAATCGTTCCAGATCTGGGTGAACTGCCAGATCACGGTCACCACGATGATGGGCAGCGACAGCGGCAGGAAGATCGACCAGAAGATCCGAAAGAACCCGGCACCATCCACTCGCGCCGCCTTGGTCAGCTCGGCCGGGATGGTGACGTAGTAGTTGCGGAAGAACAGCGTTGTGAAGCCAAGCCCATAGATCACGTGGACGAAGATCAGGCCCGGAATGGTTCCGGCGATCCCCATCATGCCCAGCAGACGCGCCATCGGCAGCAGGACCACTTGGAACGGGATGAAGCAACCGAACAGCATCAGAGAAAAGATGATGTTGGCCCCTTTGAAACGCCACTGCGCGACGACAAATCCGTTCAACGCCCCCAGAAGGGTCGAGATTGCCACGGCAGGGACCGCAATCAGGACCGAGTTCCAGAAATAGGGCCGCAGGCCTTCGCACTGGATACCGGTGCAGGCGCCTGACCAGGCGGTTTTCCAGGCATCCAGACTGACCTCGCGCGGCAGCGAGATCAGCGATCCCGTACGAATTTCCTCGAGGCTTTTGAGCGATGTGGTCAGCATCACGAAAAGCGGCATCAGGTAGTAGAGCGCAAAAAGACCAAGCAGGACATACAGCAACCAACGCAGGGCAATCTTGCCCGTGGCACTCTGGCTGCGGGTTCGGGTTTGGGGCATCGACAGATCAGTCATTTTTCGCCCTCAGTTCTGAGTAGAGGTAAGGAACCACGATGGCAAAGACGACCAGCATCATGATCATCGCGGACGCCGCCGCCTGGCCGATATCGCCGCGCGAAAACGCCATCGCGTACATGTATGTTGCGGGCAAATCGGTTGCGTAACCCGGACCACCGCCTGTCAGGGCAATGACAAGGTCAAAGCTCTTGATCGCAAGGTGCGCCAACACGATGAAGGCCGACAGGAAGATCGGAGCCATCGACGGAATGATGATTGCCGTATAGATCCGCCAAGTGGGGATGCCATCGACCTGCGCGGCCTTGATGATCTCACCATCCACCGAGCGCAGTCCGGCCAGGAACAGCGCCATGACAAAACCCGAGCTCTGCCAGATCGCGGCGATGACGATCGTGTAGATCGCGTAGTCCGGGTTCACCAGCCAGTCGAACTTGAAATTCGGAAAGCCCCAGCCCTGGACCATGGCCTCGATACCCAGACCCGGGTTCAGGATCCACTTCCACGCGGTGCCGGTCACGATCATCGACAGCGCCATCGGGTACAGGTAGATCGTACGGATCGCGCCTTCGACGCGGATCTTCTGATCCAGCAGGATCGCCAGCAGCAGGCCCAGCACCATCGCGATCACGATGAACAGCGCGCCAAAGACGTAAAGGTTGTTGATCGCCGTGTCCCAGCGGGGCGAGTCAAACAGGCGGTCATATTGGATGAAGCCCTTGATCTCGTATTTCGGCAGCAGTTTCGATCGGGTCAGCGACACCCAGGCGGTCCATCCGATAAATCCGTAGACAAAGATCAATACGGCGATGAACGACGGTGCCAGCACCACCTTTGGAAGGTGGTTTTCCAGCCATTCGGACATTTTTTCCTCCGGGGAAAGATGCTCTGCCCCGCAGTATAGGGGGCAGAGCGTGTTGGATCAGTAGCTGTTTGCCACCGCGTCCGCCAGTTGCTGAACCGCGTCAGCCGAGGACATATCCGAGTTGAAATGCGCGGTCACGACGTCGGTGATCGCACCAGCCTGCGCACCGCGCAGCGCCATGCCATGCGCGTAGGACGGCAGCAGCGAGCCATTGGCGGACGAAGCGCCCATGTCTTCGGCCGAGATCTTGGCGCAGATGTCGAACTTGTCCAGCGCCACGTCGGTCCGCGCCGGGATCGAACCCTTGTTCAGGTTGAACACTTCCTGGAACTTGGGCGCGACGATCAGCTTGGCCAGCAGTTCCTGACCGGCGCGCTTGTCGTCGCCGTCCACGTCGAACATGGCAAAGCTGTCGACGTTGTACAGATAGCCGTCACCGGGGGTCGAGGCGCACAGGAAGTCTTCGCCGGGGACCTTGCCCGCGGCCAGGAATTCACCCTTGGCCCAGTCACCCATGATTTGGAAGGCGGCCTCACCGTTCATGACCATGGCGGTGGCCAGGTTCCAGTCGCGGCCCGAGAAGTTCTCATCAACGAACCCGCGCAGGGTGCGCATCTGGTCAAAAATCTGAACCATCGTGTCCGAGGTCAGAGTCTCGGGGTCCAGATCGACAAAAGCCTTCTTGAAGAACTCGGGTCCACCGATGCCCAGCGCAACTGCTTCGAAGACGGTTGCGTCTTGCCAGGCCTGACCACCGTGGGCCAGCGGGATGATGCCTGCGGCCTGCAGCTTCTCGGCAGCGGCGTTGAACTCTTCCCAGGTGGTCGGCATCTCAATGTCATTGGCGGCCAGGATGTCGGCATTTGCCCAGATCCAGTCGATACGATGCACGTTGACCGGTGCGGCACACCAGGTGCCTTCGCACTGCATATGCGCCGCGATCGAGGCGGGCAGGACTTCGGCCCAGCCCTCGGCCTCGGCAACGTTCGAGATGTCCGCCAGAACACCCTCTTCGTACCATTCCTGGATCGCCGGGCCTTTCAACTGAACGGCGGTCGGCGCGTTGCCGGCCAGAACGCGGGCGCGCAGCGCGGTCATCGCCGCGTCTCCGCCGCCGCCTGCAACGGGCATATCCGTCCAGGTGCCGCCATTGGCCGCGAACTCTTCCTGCAGAACGGCGACCGACTTGGCCTCGCCGCCCGACGTCCACCAGTGAAGAACTTCGGCCTGCGGTTCGGCCATCACCGACGTGCCAGCCAGAACGGCCAGCGACGACGCCGTGGCGAGTGCGAAACGTTTCATGTTTGGTATCCTCCCAGATCCTTGTTTGCTGCCGCGGGGCAGCGATGCGGGACATTACCGGCAGCCGCTTGCCGTCTGGCAATGGCAAATATCCCATGTATCCGGCGCGGGCTGCAAATTTTCCCGCCTTTTGTTACAGCGTGTTACGTTGACCTTGAATCTGTTGCAGTCCGTTACAATTGAGGGCAGCGTCGAGGGGGAAATCGGGGAGGAACAGCGTGAGCATTCCACGTCTGCTGGTTGTGGATGACGATCCGGAAATCCGGTCGATGTTGACCCAGTTCTTTCACCAGAACGGGTTCATTGCCCTGCCAGCAGCCACCGAGCGCGAGGTACAGGCACACCTGAAGTCAGGCCGCATCGACCTGATCCTTCTGGACGTGATGCTGGGTGACGAGAACGGGGTCGATATCTGCGCCCGGCTGCGCCGCGAGCAGGACGTGCCGATCATCTTCGTGTCGGCCCTATCTGCCGATCATCAGCGGATGGCCGGGTACGAGGTTGGCGCCGACGACTACATCGCCAAGCCGTTCAACCCGCAACTGCTGCTGGCGCGTGTGCGCGCGGTGATGCAGCGCGCGCGGCGCACGCCATCGCTGGCCTATCGCCGGCGGATCCGCACGTTCCGCTTTGGCGGATGGGTCTATGACGGCAAACGCGACGAGGTGCATGCCCCGGACGGGTACCAGGTGTCGCTGTCGCAGCGCGAAACCGCGTTGCTCAAGGTGCTGCTGGCCAACCCGCACATTCCGCTGACCCGCGACGAGATCGCCGCCGCGCTGGACGTGACCGGCACCGGTGACAAACCCGAAGCTCAGGGTCGGGCCATCGACGTTCTGGTAGGGCGGCTGCGGTCCAAGATCGAGACCAACCCCAAAGATCCGCAGATGCTGCGCACGGCCCGCGGTGTCGGCTATGTCTTCGCCTGCGAGGTCACCGTGGAACAGGAGGCATGACCCTGCGCCTGCGGGATCTGGGCTGGGCCTGGAGCCTGGGTGCGTTTGCTGCCGGGTTGCTGGCGGCAGGACTGTGGTTTTCATCCGTTCGCAACTGGGACGCCTATCTAACCCGGGCCTATGTTGCCGGGTTCTCGGTCTACGAAGATCTGCGCACAGGTCGCGCCTCGCATCCCGACGTGTTGATCACGCCACTGCCGCCCGAGGCCGCAAGTCTGGCCGATGCGGGTGAATTCGAGCAGTTGCCCGACCTTGCAGGACGCCGGTTTCTGACCAACCTGTCCATTCTGACCGACAGCTCCGCACCGCTCAGCGGGCGAAACCTGACGCTTGCGGTCTTGTCCGACCGGCTGGTCTATCCGGTATCCGACATCGTGTCAGGCAGCGATCAGACCGGGCCGCAGAAGATGGGTAACCTGACACGCCTGCTGGCCACCTATTGCAGCGAACCCATTCTGGTGGCCCGGTTCGGACAGGGCGCGTGGCAGAAGATCGACGGTACGCGGGTCTGGGGGTGCGATGCGGCCCCGGCCGACCTGCGTCTGCCCGCGATCTTTTTGGCGGTCGTGGCACTTGCGATCATTCTGACATCAGTCGGCAATGTGACAGACAGCTTTTTGCGGTTCTCCCAGTCGCTGCGTGACCGCCGGCGCAGCGGGGGTCCGGACAGCTACGACATGTCCGGGCCGGCCGAACTGCGCGACATCGTATCGGCGGTCAATACGCATCTTGAGGACGAACGCGCACAGCTGGAAAAGCGTGCCACTGTCTTGTCCGGCGTCAGCCACGACCTTGGGACGCCAGCGGCCCGCGTGCGTCTGCGCGCGGCGCTGATTCCGGACGCCGAGTTGCGAGAGAAGCTGGAGTCCGATGTCGACCAGATGACCGGCATGATCGAAAGCGTGTTGACCTACACCCGCTCGGAACTGAGCATCGAGGACCCGCGCCAGATCTCTCTCACCTCACTGGTCGAGTCGCTGGTTGCCGACTACCAGGATATGGATCTGCCTGTGACCCTGAAACAAGTCGCCCCGGTCGAGGTGGAGGGCGCGGCGTCGCTCTTCATGTCGCGGCGCGGGCATGGCTCGCTTCCGGAAACCCGCCGCATCCTTGTCATGGCGCGACCGATCTCATTGAAACGGGCGCTGACGAACCTGATCGACAACGCGCTGAAATACGGGCGCCACGCAACGGTTGAACTAGAAACCGACGCGGAAACTGCCACGATTGTCGTCGAAGACAAGGGAACCAACTTGTCCGTTTCGGATATCGAGGCGCTGATGGCCCCGTTCCGGCGCGGTTCGAACATCGGGTCGTCCGACGGGTTCGGACTGGGCCTGACAATCGTTGCAACCGTGGCAGAGCAGCATGGTGGCTCGCTGCGCTTTGAAGCGGGTGATCAGGGTCTGCGGGCACGGCTGCAGATCCGGCGCTGAGACCGTCCACATGCAGGCTAGGAATAGCTTCGCACCAAGGCACTGGCGATCAGGGACCACCCATCTGCAATCACGAAAAACGCCAGTTTGAACGGCAGCGAAACCGTGGCGGGCGGCACCATCATCATCCCCATCGACATGAGGACCGCGGCCACTACAAGATCGATGATCAGAAACGGTAAAAATATCAGGAATCCGATCTGGAACGCGCGGGCAACCTCGGACAGCATGAACGACGGCATGAGAACCGACAGTGGCGCCTCCGGCGACAGCTGCATCGAAGCGGTGTCGGGGCGCAAGGCCGCCATGGCCCGAAACGTGTCACCATCCAGCCGCGCCACCATGAACTCGCGGAACGGCACCATGGCACGTTCCAATGCAGGCTCTACCGCGAGCGTTTCTTCGACCATCGGTCGGATCCCGGTGTCCCAAGCCTGGGTAAAAACCGGCTCCATGATGAAGTAGGTCAGAAACAGCGCCAGGCTGACGATCAACATGTTGGGCGGGGACTGTTGCAACCCGATCCCCTGCCGCAGAATGGCCAGTACCGTGACCAGAAATGGAAAACAGGTCACCATGATCGCAAGGCCGGGTGCTAGGCTGAGCACCGTGATCAGCAGGATCAACTGAATGGTTCGCGCCGATATGGATCCGCCGTCGCCCAATGACAGCGACAGCTCCTGTGCCGATGCCAGTGCGGGTGTCAGCACAAGGATCACAATTGCACACCAGGCCGCCCGACGCATCATCCAAGTCCGTTCTGGAAATCCGAAATCTCGGTCAGACGCACCGCCAATTGACCGGCATTGTCCCCCTCCATTTCCTCGAGCAGACCACGGGCGACCAATTGGTCGCCGACATACAGATCCACCGGATCTTCGACCCGTTTGTCCAAGGTCAGAACGGCGTTCTCACCCATGCTCAACAGGTCGCGTATCAAGGGGCGCGCCCGACCGACGGAAACCGTCACCTCTATGGGAACGGCTTCGAACGGGTTGGGTCTTTCAGGTTTGGATGCAGGTGCGTCACTCATTTGACAAAGCCTCTTTTGCCTCAAAAACAAATGCGTCGAAAGCGGCGGCGATCGCGTCCAGCAGCGCGGTGCAATCAACCTCGGACCGGGCGGTGCCGACCTGCAACCGCGCCTGACCCGGCATCAACTCGGGGTCCGCGACGACCTTGGGGAGGGGCGTTATGTCGGCGGGCAACAACGCCTCGACATCCCCCTCAACACCGGGTGGAACCAACAAAAGGATCGGTTGTGCGACCCGCGCCTTGGCCATTTCGCTCAACTGCTCGATTACACGAGCGGCAAGCCCCCGATCCAACACCTTGGGTAGAACAGTCTGAACCAGAGCGCTGAACATCGGTTCAAGCGACAAGGTCATCCGGGTCAGAGCTTCCTGGTAGGTGAAGGACATATCGGAGAAGGCTGCCCGCATATCCTCGGCCAGCGCAGCACGACCTTGGGTTTGGGTCTGCAACGCATCCTCCCACCCCGCACCATATCCGCGTTCGAAAGCGGCAAGCCGCTCTTCCTCCAAAGCTTCTTCGTCCAGCAATCGCAGATCCGCGCCGTCGGCCTGAGCCGTGAAATCCTCGAGCAGGTGGGCGATCGACATCACACCTTATCCTCGTTTTCTTCCAACCAGCTCCGCAGAATTTCGACCGTCTCTTCCTGTTTGTCCCCGATCAGGGCGCGCAAACGGCCGACCGCATCTTCGCTTGCCGTGGACCCAATCGCAGGCACAGAGCCTCCGTTTTCACCCTGGCCGGTGGGAGCGCTGAATTCCTGTCCATCAGCATCTGAGATTTCACCGACAAGATATGGCGCGCCGCCCTCGGCGGAGGCTGCGGCAGGCGGCAAGGCTGGCACTGCGGCCGAACCGGTCAGGATCGGCCGGATCACGAACAGCCCCATAACCAGCGATACGATGGCCAACACTGCCATCTGTATCAGCGACATCGTATCCAGATGGATGCTTTGCCAGACCGAAGCGGTCGCCATTGTTCCTTGCGGTTCGACATTGGGCAGTTCCAGGGATTTCAGCGTGATGACATCCCCGCGATCCGCATTGAAGCCCACGGCCGAGGCGACAAGCTCTTCCAGAGCGTCAAGTTCCGGCTGTGCCATCGGCATAAAAACCTCGGCACCGGTGGCGTCCGTTGTTCGGGTTCCGTTGACCAGCACGGCAACCGTCAAGCGTTTGATGGCCCCCGGCACCCGCAGAACTTCAAGCTCGGTCTCTGAAACCTCATAGTTGATCCGCTCGCGGGTTTGCGTGGCTGAAGAATTCGATTCATCGGTGCCATTGCCGTCCCCGTCCGGCAGGTTGGACGCGACCGTCACATCAGACGATTGATTGCGGGAGGTATCCGACCGTTCCTCGACATCGGTGCTGATTGCGACACGGCCCTTGGGGTCGAACCGCCGCTCTCTTATGGATTCGGTCTCGGTAACCGTGTCGACGCTGACTTCGACCACCGCATTGCCAGGTCCGACGCGCGCCTCGACCAGCCGCAGGACGCGGTCGCGCAGGACCTTGGCCTTGTCATCGGCAGTGTCGGCGGCAACCGCCGTCTCTTGCGGGCCGATCACCGCACCGTTGGAATCGATCACCGCAACATCCTCGGGCGCGAGGCCGGTCACGGCGGAGGCCACCAGAAAACGGATCGCCTTGGCCTGTTCGACCGTGATCTTGGCCCCGGATGGCACCAGATAGACCGAAGCGGTTGGCGAAACGCTGGGCTGGAACGGGCTTGTGGACCCGCTGGCAATGTGAACCCGCGCCTGCCCCACATGAGGGCTGCTGACGATGGTTCGCGCCAGTTCACCCTCCTTGGCGCGCCAATAGGCAGCGTCGAACATCTGCGAGGTCGTACCGAACCCACTCAGCGTATCCAGCAGTTCATAACCCCGGTTGCCATTTGCAGGCAGACCCTCGCTTGCCAGGGTCATGCGCAACTCGTCGCGTTGCGAGCCCGGAACATAGATTGAGCCGCCACGAATCTCGTAGGTGACACCGCGTTGATCCAGGGCGCGGACGATATCCCCCGCCGCCCCGCTTTCCAGCCCCGCATAGAGGAGTGTCATGGACGGAGATGTCACCAACCGCGACATCGCCAGGACACTCAGGAACACGACGACAGCCGCCCCCGCCACGATGATTTGTTTGCGCCTGCCCAAACTTGCCCAGACAGTTCCGATCTGCTGCACGCTCACCTCCGACTCGCCGACATTCTGTGCGGCTCGTGCCCTGTTTGAACGATTGCCCTTAACAATCGGTTAGTCCCTGCGGGGTTATGACGGGTGCCGAACGCAAGAATGAGGACGCCATGACAGACGCGACCGTGGATGAGGCAGAAGGCCCGAAGAAGTCGAGCAAAAACGGACTGATGATTGGCGCGGTTCTGGCGCTGCTAGGTGCTGCGGGCGGGTACTATGTGACCGCGTCCGGGCTTTTGGGCAAAGGCCCAGAGGCCGAGGGAGAAACAGCGGAAAACGCGGACGCCGGAGATGCGATCGATGCGTTGCCGGATGTCGGGTTCGTCGACCTGCCGCCCGTGATCGTGTCCGTGAATTCCGGCGATTCGCGCCATCTGAAATTCCACGCTCAACTTGAGGTGGCCGCCGGTCACGAGGCCGAGGTGGAAAAGATGATTCCCCGCATCATGGACGTGATGAACGGCTATCTCCGGGCCATCAACCTGTCCGACCTCGAAGACTCGCTGGCTCTGGTTCGCATCCGCGGGCACCTGCTGCGGCGCATCGGCATCGTCGTTGGCGAAGGTCGGGTACGTGACGTTCTGGTCACGGAATTCGTATTGAACTAGGAGGCGAAATTGGAACTGATCTCGGACATTTTGCTGGTCGCCGGCGCCTTGGGGGCCGGATTGTACTGTTTTGTTCTGGCCCGACGCCTCAGGCGGTTCACGGACCTGGAGCGGGGCGTCGGTGGTGCGGTTTCCGTGCTGTCCGCACAGGCGGAAGAACTGAAAAAATCCCTGGATGCCGCGCGTGCTGCATCTGACCAGTCCGGGCACAAACTGCAGGATCTGACCGAGCGCGCCGAGTCAGTCGCACAGCGGCTTGAATTGATCATGGCGTCGATGCACGACGTGATCCCCGAGGACAAACCCGCGGCTGAAGAGCCTGCAAATTCCTCGGCCGAAACCAAAAAGCCGTCACCTCTTGAGGTAGAACCGGTCTCGTTGGAAGAAGAGGTCGGGCCAAAGGACCCCGAGCAACCCGCCGAGCCTGCGGCTGTGGAACAAATTCCATCCAGGCCGGAAGCCGAGGTCAAATCCACCAACGACCCCGCAGAGGATCCGGCCCCGATTCCCAAGGGCGTATTGTTCTTCAGGCACAAGGCGCAAGGTAGCGAGGCCCGATCCTGATGCGCAGCCTGCAACCTGCCCAGCGTCGACCACGTGGTGGCGTTCTGACCCTCATTTCAGCCTTGATGATCAGTTCCGCCATCATACGGCTGGGGCTGGAGGCTGGGCCAGCTTTGGCAAGGGGGTCTGACCCCTCGGAAGTCTCGGCACACAGCGCCGGCTCGGACGAAAAGCCGGACATGCAAGCCTTGCTGACCGAATTGCTGCGTCGGGAAGCGGTCGTCAGACAGCGTGAGAGCTCGCTGCGCGACAGGGAGCGTGCCCTGGAGATTGCCAACGAGGCCATTGCGACGCGCCTTTCCGCTTTGCAAGAGGCCGAGGTATCGCTGCGCGAAACATTGGCCGTGGCGGACAAGGCGGCTGAAACCGACCTTACCCGTCTGACCGATGTCTATCAGAACATGAAGCCCAAGGACGCCGCGGCGCTGTTCGAAACGATGGACCCGGTTTTTGCGGCCGGTTTCCTGTCGCGTATGCCGCCTGAGGCTGCTGCGGGTGTGATGGCCGGTCTCAGCCCCGAGGCCGCCTATACCATCAGCGTCGTAATGGCCGGACGCAACGCCAACGCCCCCACTGAGTAGCCGCCATGAGCCCCACCCTCAAAGACCGCTCTGCCGGAGAGACCACATGATCGGAATTCTTGGAATCGTCGTTATTTTCGTAATGGTGTTCGGCGGCTACCTCGCCGCCGGCGGCAAGATGGCCATCATCCTCAAATCTCTGCCGTTCGAGATGATGATGATCGGCGGGGCCGCCATCGGCGCCTTTCTGATCAGCAATGACATGTCGGCGGTCAAACACACGGTCAAGGATCTGGGCAAGGTTTTCAAAGGCCCGAAATGGAAGCCCGAGGACTACCGCGATCTGCTATGCCTTCTGTTCTCGCTGATCCGGCTCGCCCGTTCAAATCCGGTCGAGCTCGAGCAGCACATCGAAGACCCTGAAAACTCGGCCATTTTTACGGCTTTCCCCAAAATACAGGCGGACAAAGAGGCGGTGGACCTGATTTGCGACACCATGCGGTCGGCGGCGATGAACTATGACGATCCCCATCAGGTTGAAGAGGTTCTGGAAAAGCGGATGGATGCCAATTTCCACCACGCCATGCATTCCAGCCACGCCCTGCAAACCGTGGCGGACGGGTTGCCGGCACTGGGAATCGTTGCGGCGGTTCTCGGTGTGATCAAGACCATGGGCTCGATCGACCAACCGCCCGAGGTCTTGGGCAAGTTGATCGGTGGTGCCCTTGTCGGGACTTTCCTGGGCGTCTTTCTGGCCTACGGTCTGGTCGGCCCCTTCGCCGGAAAGCTGAAAGCGGTCGTGGAGGAAGACAATCACTTCTATCAACTGATCCGGGAAGTTCTGGTTGCCAACTTGCACAATCACAACCCCGCAATGTGTATCGAGGTTGGTCGCCAGAACACGCCGACCCACAATCGCCCCGGCTTCACCGAATTGGAAGAAGCCTTGAAAG
Organism: Ruegeria arenilitoris; assembly: GCF_013032855.1. Classification (GTDB taxonomy): domain Bacteria; phylum Pseudomonadota; class Alphaproteobacteria; order Rhodobacterales; family Rhodobacteraceae; genus Ruegeria; species Ruegeria arenilitoris. Next base: position 334,690 of record NZ_WQDA01000001.1, on the reverse strand, counting down.
AGATCAAGCAGGCAGCAGCATGATCCGGGTTTTGCTCCTGACCCTTGGCCTGAGCGCATCGGCAACTGGAGTTTTGGCGAAGGACGTTCCGGTGCGGTCCGGCGAACATGACGGCTTCACGCGGCTTGTTCTCAGCGTTCCTGCGGGCACCAACTGGAGCCTCGCCCACCGGAAAAACGGTGCGCGCCTGGCGGTCGAATTGGACGACGTGGAATTCAAGACCGGATCGGTCTTTGCACGATTGTCCGCAGGCCGGCTTGAGGCGATATCGCAGGCCGATCCCGGCGCACCGCTTGAGCTGGACTTCGGCTGTGACTGCGCCGCGACCGCTTTTTTGTACAAGGATACGATGATCGTTGTGGACATAGCGGCGCAAAAAGCCTTGCCTCCGCCAAGTCTGGACATTCCATCGATCATGATCCCAGAGCAGACTTCCAAACGTCGTCCACAGGCCGAAGCCCCATCAATTGAATTGGTTGCCCCCCTTCTGCAACTGGATCGCGATGGCCTGCAGCAGCGCCTTTCGACCCGTCTGTTGCAAGGCGCGGATCGCGAGCTTGTCGACCTGAACGTCACACCTCCGGGTCCGCGTGCTTCGGTGCCGGAAGCGCTTCCAGACATCGCGCGGGATCTGCCTGCCCATATCCAGGTAAGCTCGATCCTTGACGAGTTGGGCAAACTGGGAGAGCCACCTCTGCAACCTCTGGAGTCGCTGCCAGCGTGTATTTCGGATGCCGAATTGGGGTTCGACACCTGGTCTGACGGTCGACCCTTTGCGCATCAGGTGGCTGAGCTGCGTGCAGGGCTGTTCCTGGAGTTCGACAGGGTCGACAGATCCATCGCGCTCAAGCTCGCAAAGCTGTTGGCACACTGGGGTTTCGGTTCAGAGGCCATTCAGGTTCTGCAGTTGATGGAAGATGCATCGCCGGAACAGGAATGGGTTCGAGCGGTCGCGCAAATAATTGATGATCAGCCTGTATCAGAGCCTAATCAACTGCTTGGGTCGCAACGCTGCGACGGCGCGGTTGCCATGTGGGCCGCGATGGCGGATGGCCAGTTGCGGGATGATGCGCAGCAGGAACGGATGGAACAGGCGTACCTGAAGCTTCCTGAGCATCTACGCCGGATCCTCGGCCCCCGGCTGACCGAGATATTCGTCAACTCTGGCCGGCTTGAGGCCGCCCGGCGGGTACTGCGTTCGGTAGATCGCGTCCAAACTCTGCAACACCCCGAGACGACACTCGCGCAGGCAACTGTTGCCGCCGCTGAGGGAGATGCCGACACCAGCGACATTTTGTTGAACGACGTCATCGACAACCCAAGCTCGGATTTGGAAGCCCCGCTTGCCCTGGCCCGGCTTGTTGAAAAGAAGTGGGCAGAGGGTGGGGCCGTTTCGCGACGCCAAATCGATCTGATCTCGGGCTACGCGATCGAACTGCGCAATTCTGAATTGGGCCCGGTCATGGCCCGCGGTCACGCCCTGGCGCTTGCCCTGGGCGGCGAGTTTTCTGCGGCCTTCAATATTCTTGATGCCCATCGCAGAGACGAGACCTGGGCCGGCACGCGCAATCGTATCTTGCATCTGGCAGCAGAGCGCGCGGATGACCTGACCTTTCTGCTGTATGCAAGTACCCTGAAACCACATGATTTAGAGTCTATTTCGACCGGGACTTCGCTCTTGCTTGCCAAGCGTTTTGCGGACCTCGGCTTTGCCAAGCAAGCCCGAGACTTGACGGGTGCAGGTTCGGATGGGACACGCAGGCGCGACCGCGCCATCCTTCGGGCGCGGGCCGCGCTGCTGGAAAGCCGACCGGATCTGGCCCTTCGCGAATTGGCCGAGGATCCCTCAGATGACGCTGAAAGGCTGCGGGCACAAGCCCTGACCGATATGGGCAATTACGCGGCCGCCGTTGAGGCTTGGCGGGACATAGGGGATGAGGATTCCGCGGCGCGCCTGTCATGGTGGGCGGGGTTCAACTTGGAAGAAGTTGGGGCGAAGGACACCACGCTGGGGCAGGTCATAGATCTGAGCTCGGCCCTGCGTGCGCCAGTACAGCGAGAACCGGACAAGCCGATTTCTGACGCTGAACAGCTGCTTGAGGCCAGCGCCGACACGCGGCAGAAGATAGTCGAATTGCTGAACGTGACAACTGAATTGGAATAGTCAGGATCCGCGCGACGAACAGCCGACTTGTGCGCCTCGCATTGAGAGCATGCGCTTGTCTGAAAGAGCAAGCACCGCCAGACTGCCCCGCAAATTCAACCTTATCCAGGCCAGGGGCAACGGATGTCCGAAGCGCTCATTCGATGTTTTGTCGCCATTCCCGTATCTTCCGAAATCGCCCAGATATGCGCCGACGTCGCTCGCGCAGCACATTGCGGTCGAAGTTTGCCTGCTGAAAACCTTCATCTGACGCTGGCTTTCCTGGGCGACCAGACCCGAAACGCCTTGATCGAATTGAATGATCACCTCGAAGCGCTGAAGCGCCCGGCCTTTTCCATCAGACTGTCCGGGCTGGGCAGTTTCGGAAACTCGCTGCACATGGTGGTAGAGCCCGATCCCGAACTCCTGCGCCTGCATGAAAGCGTCCTGCAGTGCATTAGGCGGGCCGGGCTGACGCTGCGACGCCGCCGCTTTCGACCGCATATCACCATAGTTCGGGGTATTGAATCGTCTCTAAACAAGGCCATTTTGCATATCCTAGTTCCCCAGGCCACCATGGTGGTGACCCAGTTCAACCTGAACTCTTCGACACTTCGGCCGGACGGGGCACGATATGAAACGCTGTCGACCTATCCTCTGCAGCTGCAAGGTTGGTCCGGTCAGGCTGACGACTTCGCCGACCGGTAGAGAGGCTGCACCATGTCACTAAACCGGGTGCCGGGATCGGTAAGGTTCAAAACCGCCCTGCTCAGATTCTTGGCAGCAGACTCTCCGATTTCCGGAGAAGAAAACTCGACAAACTTGTCGATGACGTCCTGTCGCGACATCGGAGACTCAGGCCCGCCCCCGGCATGGATGTCGCCCGAGCGGAAAACGCGACCGTCATGCGTCGTTACCTGAACGTCGGCCCAGCGCCCGGCGGGAAAGCGGGAATTATGGCGGTCCGACTCGGATACGGTGATGCGGCTCAGGAAATCGGCGACCATCGGATCGGACAATCCATCGCCGCTGATGTGCTCGACCCCGATCCGCCCGTGTACCGCAAAAGTCGAGACGGCAAATGGCAGCGAGTATTGCGCCTGCGAAGTCGTCTCGGGCATCCCCGAATACAGTTGAACTGCTTCGTGAAAACTGTGGATCTCGACACGGGCGATCTGGTGATGGGTCAGACCGTGCGAGTTCATCACCGTGCGCAGCCCGTCGATGGCGGCATGGGCCCAGCGGCAGATCGGATAGGGTTTCACATATTGATGTTCCATCTGCCAAAACGTGCCGAGGTCCTGCCAAAAGGGAGCCGCGCGGGCTTCCTCGATGGTGATGGCGGGGGCGCCGGTAAAGCCGCGCTCGGCCAGAATTGCCGCCGACATGCCCACCAGCGCGCCCCAGCCCGACCCGTCATGCAGCATGGTCGGGTTGGCAATCTCGCGCATCATCTGGCTGCGGGGGCCGTGATATTCGGCAATACCAAGGCCTTGGCCCAACTGGTCCGGTGAATGGCCCCGCAAGCGGGCGGCCATGGCAACCGCGCCCAGTGCGTTCCACGCTCCCGAGGTGTGGTAGTCGCTGACGGTGGCGTGCAGCGCGATACCCGCGCGGCCCGCAATTTCGTAGCCGGTGATGACGGCGGCCAATGCATCGGGTCCGGACAGATCAGGGCAGTGTTCGGCCAATGCGCACAGCGCGGGCACGACCACCACGCCGATATGACCCTTGGTCGGGTTGTAGCCGTCGTGCCCGTCGAGATTGTCGGTTTGCGTGGCGGCCGCGTAGGCCGCGCCTGCCAGACTGACCCGGCGCCCATCGCACAGCATCCGCGCCGAGAATGCAGGATCGGTCGATCCGTACAGCAATGCGGCAGTGTCGCGGGCGATCACGCCGGCCTCCATCGGGGTCGAGGCGATCACGATGCCCAAAGTATCCAGCAGCATCAGGGCCGCCGCTTCGCGCGCGCTGTCGGGCATCTGGTCCGCCGGGCGGTTCAGAACAAACTCGGCAACGCGGGCGAAGGTTTCGGTCACTTGGCACCCTCCATCGCCGGTTTCTGGTCTCGCAGGCGCAGGCCTTCGGGGTCGAACGCAGGCGCATGCAGGATCCGAGCCCTGTGCGGTTTGCCCAGGATGAAGATATGCACCTCGTCACCCGGCTGGGCCACGGCTGGGTTGGCGTATCCGATGGCCAGCGACTTGCCGACCGTATAGCCATAAGCGCCCGAAGTGACGCGCCCGACGGGCGTACCATCTGGGGTGAAGATCGGCTCGCCCCCGCTGGCATCGGCATCGTGGGGGACATCGACCTCGAAAATCGACAGCACCTCGCGCGCGGGATTGTCTTTGATCGCCAGCCAAGCCGCCTTGTGTAGGAAATCCTTGTCTGGCTTGATCAGCCCATCCAGACCGACCTCGTGCGGCCAGTACTCCTGCGAATACTCGCGCCCCCATGAACCATAACCCTTTTCGATCCGCAACGCGCCCAGAGCACGGCCGCCGACCGGCCCGCCACCGCAGGCGCGGGCAGTATCCAGAAGCGCGGTATAGAGTCTGATCTGGTCGCTTTCGGCGCAGTGCAGCTCCCACCCCAGATCGCCGGTGAAGCTGACGCGGATGGCAAGGCAGGTGACCCCGGCAACCTCGATCGTAGCCGAGCGCATGAAGCGGAACGCATCGTTCGACAGATCGGCGTTGGTCAGCCGTTGCAGGGCCTCGCGCGATTTCGGGCCGGCGATGTTGAAGCCCGCGATGCGGTTTGTGGCGACCTCGAAGGTGGTGCCCTCGGGCAGGCCCACCATGTTGAAGAACCGCTGATGATAGCGTTCGGCCATACCCGAGCCGATCATCATGTATTCGTCTTGGGCCGTTTTGGTGATGGTGAAATCGCCCGCCACGCCGCCACGCACGGAAATAAGCGGGGTCAGGCAAGACCGCCCCACCTCGGTCGGCACCCGGTTGGCCACCAGCCGGTCGAGCCAGTCATGGGCGCCCGGCCCCTTGATGACGTAGTTGGCAAAGTTCGAGATGTCGATCACGCCCACGCTTTCACGCAGCATCCGGGCCTCGTGCCCCACCGGTTCGAACCAGCTCTGGCGGGTAAAGCCGGTGGTCTCGACCGTCCCGGGCCGGTCGGCGAACCACAGCGGGTGTTCCCAGCCGCAGTTGAGGCCGAAGACCGCGCCCATCTGTTTCTGCATCTCGTAGGCAGGGCGCACGCGGGCCGGACGGCCGGCGCTGCGCTCTTCGTTCGGGAAATGGATGGCGAAGCGGTGGGAATACTGGTCGGCGACCCGCGCCTTGGTGAAGTTCTTGTCGGCCCAGTCGCCGAACCGCGCCAGATCCCAGGCGAACATGTCGTATTGCGGCTCGCCCTCGATCATCCATTGCGCAGCCAACAGCCCCAGCCCGCCCGATTGCGAGAATCCGGGGATGATGCCGGTGCAGCAGAAATAGTTGCGCAGCTCGGGCACCGGCCCCCAGATGGCGTTGGAATCCGGAGACCAGATCATCGGGCCGTTGATCACCCGTTTCACGCCTGCGGTCGCGGCCACCGGCACACGCTCGGTCGCGCGGATCACGTTCTCCATGATCCGGTCCAGATCGTCAGGGAAGAGGTCATGGGCGAAGTCCAGCGGCGTGCCGTCCTCGGCCCAGAACCGCATGTCCTTCTCGTAGGCGCCGATCAGCAGCCCGTTGCCTTCCTGCCGGAAATAATACTCGCCGTCGCGGTCGGCGATCGAGGGCAGACGGCGGCCAAGGGCGGCGACCTCGTCAATCGCCTCGGTCACGAAATACTGGTGCTCGGTCGGTTGCAGCGGCAGGTCCAGCCCGGCCATTGCGGCCACCTCGCGCCCCCACAGCCCGGCGGCGTTCACCACCCATTGCGTGTGGATGTCGCCCTTTTCCGTTCGCACGATCCACGAGCCGTCAGGCTGCTGTTCAGTCCCTATTACAGGGCAAAACCGCTGAATCTCGGCCCCCAGCGCACGCGCCCCGGCGGCATAGGCATGGGTCACGCCCGAAGGGTCCACGTTGCCGCCGTCGGGTTCATACATGATGCAGCGGATGTCATCGAACTGCGCCAGCGGGTGCAGCTCCATCGCCTGTTCGCGGCTGATCTCATGGAAGTTCAAGCCGTAGAACCGCGCCTTGGCCTCTTGCAGGCGCAACTGGTGCTCGCGCGCTTCGGTCTGGGCCAGATACAGCGATCCCGGCTGGAACACGCCGCAGCCCTGCCCGGTTTCCTGCTCCAGCTGCTTGTACAGGTTCATCGTGTAGTGCTGGATGCGCGTAACGTTGTTGTTGTCGTGCAGCCCGTGGATGTTGGCCGCAGCGTGCCACGTTGAACCGCTGGTCAGTTCGTCCCGTTCCAGCAGGATCACGTCGGTCCAGCCCAGCTTGGCAAGGTGGTAGAGGATCGAACAACCGACAAGGCCCCCTCCGATCACGACGGCCTGTGCATGGGTTCTCATTGGGCTTTTCTCCTGACTGGCGGGGACGCGTCACCCCTCTGCCTCAGAAGTCAGCCACAGGACCTGCACACCGTATGCTCTGTTCCCGACCCCAAATGTCGGGAACAGGGCAAGTTGGACCGGAATCCCGATTTGGGAACGTCTAGTAGGGTGCCTCGACGTCGTTCATCGAGACATAGACGGTTTTCATTTCCGAATAGTGGTTGATCGCCAGCTTCGAATTCTCGCGCCCGACGCCCGACATTTTCGACCCGCCGAACGGGGCCTCGACAGGGGCCAGGTTGTAGGTGTTGATGTAGCAGGTGCCTGCCTCGAACCCGGCCACCACGCGATGGGCGCGGGTCAGGTCGTTGGTGAACACGCCGGCGGCCAGGCCGAACTCGGTGGCGTTGGCACGGGCCATCACCTCGTCTTCGGTTTCGAAATCCACCACCGACATGACGGGGCCGAAGATCTCCTCGCGGGCGATGGTCATGTCGTCGGTCACGTCGGCAAAGACAGTGGGCTGAATGTAGAAGCCCGGAAGATCCAGCCGCGCGCCACCATGGACCAGCCGCGCGCCCTCGGCCTTGCCCCTCTCGATATAGCCCAGAACGATGTTCATCTGGGCCTCGCTGACCATCGGCCCGAAATTCACGGCCTCATCCATCGGGTCGCCGATCTTCACATTGGCAAGGCGTTCGGTCAGTCGGCTCAGGAAGGCCTCTTTGATACCCTTCTGCACGAAGACGCGCGTGCCGTTGGAACAGACCTGACCGGATGAGTAGAAATTGCCCAGGATCGCGCCCGAGACGGCGTTTTCGATGTCGGCATCGTCGAACACGATCAGGGGCGACTTGCCGCCCAGTTCCATCGTGACGTGTTTCATGCCCTCGGCCGCGGCGGCATAGACCTTGCGGCCCGTGGGCACCGAGCCGGTCAGCGACACCTTGGCCACGCGCGGGTCGGTGACCAGCGCGGCGCCCACATCGCCATAGCCCTGAACCACGTTGTAGATGCCCTTGGGCGCGCCGGATTCGATCAGGATCTCGGCCACTTTCAACGCCGACAAGGGGGTGGTTTCCGAGGGTTTGAACACCATCGCATTGCCGCAGGCCAGCGCCGGGGCGCCCTTCCAGCAGGCAATCTGGGTGGGGTAGTTCCACGCGCCGATGCCAACGCAGACGCCCAGCGCCTCGCGGATGGTATAAACGAATTCGCCGCCACCCAGCGGGATGTGCTCACCGGTCAGGGACCCGGCCAGCCCGCCGAAATATTCCAACGCATCCGCGCCCGAGGTCGCATCGGCCACCAACGTTTCCTGCAACGGCTTGCCGGTGTCATGGGTTTCGAGGATCGACAGCTCGCGGTTGCGCTCGCGCATGATGTCGGCGGCGCGGCGCAGGACGCGGCCGCGTTCGGTTCCGGTCATCGCTGCCCAGGCCTTTTGTGCCCGTTTTGCGCTGGTTAGAGCCTGTTCGATGATCTGCGGCGTGGCCGAATGCAGGCGGGCGATGACCTCGCCCGTGGCCGGATAGATCACGTCGATCGGGGTGCCTGCGGTGTCTTCGACATATTCGCCATCAATAAAGTGGCTGGCCTTGGGCTGAACTTTCATCGCGGATCCTTTTTACTCGGGCCCCGGGGAACCGGTGCCGGTCGGTTTCATCCGCAGGTAATGATTATTGATTGATCAGTCAATAAAGCACTGCTTTGGGCGAATTCTTGCCAACAAAAAAAGGGGCCCTCTTGAAAATAATGGTTAATGTTCCATTTCTGTTCTACATGATCGGAGGATCACCAGATGGAACAGTCATTGCGCAAAACCACCCCGATGGGGCCGACCAACGACTACCACATTCTGCCCGTCACGGACCGTCAGATGCGCTATGCGCGCGCGATCGCCCAGCAGTCCGCGTTGGAGATTCCGGTCGAGGCGCAGCGCGACCGGCGATCCATGTCCGATTGGATCTCGGCGCACAAGCCGCACGATCCCTCCCCTTTTGCCGACTACCCGACGGGCAAACAGGTGGCCTTTGCCGAGCGGATCTCGCGCACCAAACGCCGCCCGATCCCCAGCGAGTGCTTCCGCGACAAACGCGCGATGTCGCGATGGATTGATCAGAACAAGTGAAGAAATGGGGCCGGCGGGCTCAGGCGTCTTTGTCATGGCGATGGCGATGCGACCGACCATACAGCCCTACGGCCGCTGCCACGAACAGGCCCAGTAGAATATAGCCGGTAATCGCCTCAGCCACGGCAAGGGCGCGGCACACGCCAACTGGCCGCAAGTCACCAAAACCAACCGTCGTGAAGGTAACATACGAGAAATACAGGACATCCGCCGGACCGCGGGCGCCTTCAACGCACAGATCGTAGTACCCGTATGACCCGTAGACTGCAGCGAACAGGAACGGCACGACCTGGATGAAGGAAATCCCCATCAGCAGCAACTGCCGCTTGGGCGAGCGCACAAGCGCAATGTAGTACCAGGTTTGCGAGAACAGCCAAATCGCCAACCCGATGGTGGCTGCAGCTCCGATCGTGTCGCCGGCGGCGGATTCGGTCAGGTGTGAAAGGATGTACCAAGCCAGAGCGCTTAGCATGACAAGGCCCATCGCTGCGATCAGCGTGGGCTTCCAATCCTGCAATGTGGTTGGATCATGCGCCATCGTCCCCCTCCCAAGAACGGGTACCGGCCATTTTTTAACGCCGGGCGCATCATCGCAAGCTTTTTTGCGGGATTCGAAGCTATTGGCCGCCGATATGCTCTTCGCCCCGCGCCCTTGCCAGCATGATCTGTTTCTGCCGTTCGCGGAACCGGGCCTTGTCGGCCTCGGACGTCTCGTGGATGCATTGGTGGCAGGACACGCCGTGCTCGTATTCGGGGCGCTCCATGTCCTGGGGCAGGATCGGGCGGCGGCAGCCATGACACAGCTGGTGCGGTCCCTCGGCCAACCCGTGCCCTACGGAAACGCGATTGTCGAACACGAAGCACTCGCCCTTCCAGGTGCTGTCCTCGGGCGGGACCTCCTCGAGATAGCGCAGGATGCCGCCCTTCAGGTGATAGACATCCTCGACCCCCTGCCCCAGCAGATAGTTGGTGGATTTCTCGCAGCGGATGCCGCCTGTGCAGAACATGGCGACGCGCTTGTTGTGGAACCGGTCCTTGTTATGCTCCCACCAGGTAGGAAAATCGCGGAAACTGGCCGTTTTAGGGTCGATTGCGCCGTCGAACGTGCCGATCGACACCTCATAATCATTGCGCGTATCAATCACCACCACATCATCCGAACGGATCAGATCGTTCCAGTCCTGCGGCTCGACATAGTGGCCGGTGCGGGCGCGCGGATCGACATCCGGCTGGCCCATGGTCACGATCTCTTTCTTCAGGCGCACCTTCATCTTTCCAAAAGGCGGCTGGCTGGCGGTGGCCTCTTTCCATTCCAGATCGGCGCAGCCCGGCAGCGCCCGGATATGCGCCAGAACCGCGTCGATCCCGGCGCGTGGGCCGGCGATGGTGCCGTTGATGCCCTCATGCGCCAGCAGCAGCGTACCCTTGACCGACTGCGCGCGGCACAGCTCCAGCAGCGGCGCGCGCAGGGCGTCCGGGTCGGCAAAACGGGTGAAGTGATACAGTGCGGCGATCGTGTACATGGCCGCGATCTAATGCGCGGCCCCACGCAACGCAAGAGACCGCATTGACGACCCATGCCCGCCCGCCTACCGATAGGACACGCAAAGGAGGCCGCCATGACCCATGCCCTGATCGTGATCGATGTCCAGAACGACTTTTGCCCCGGCGGCGCGCTGGCAGTTCCCAACGGGGATGAGATCGTCGCCCCGATCAATGCCATGATGCCCGATTTCGATGCGGTGATCCTGACGCAGGACTGGCACCCGGCGGGTCATTCCTCGTTCGCGTCCTCCCATCCGGGCAAGGCGCCTTATGATCTGGTCGAGATGCCCTATGGCCCGCAGGTCCTGTGGCCCGACCATTGCGTGCAGGGCACACCCGGCGCCGAATTCCACCCCGACCTGCGTACCGATGCCGACCTGATCCTGCGCAAGGGCTTCCGCAGCGCGATCGACAGCTATTCCGGCTTCTTCGAAAACGACCACACCACGCCCACCGGGCTGGAAGGCTATCTGCGCACGCGCGGGATCGACCGGCTGACGCTGGTAGGCTTGGCGACCGATTTCTGCGTGCATTATTCGGCGGTGGATGCGGCCCGGCTGGGCTTTGACGTGACCGTCAGAACCGGCGCTTGCCGCGCAATCGATCTGGATGGATCGCTCGCAGCGGCGGAACAGGCCATGCGCGACACGGGTGTTACGTTGGCCTAGCGGTTCAGGGCGTCGCTCCGGCCGCAGCCAGGTATTTCAGCAGGACGAACACGATCACCGCAAGGCCAAGGGCGAAGCCAATGCGCCCGGGCACGGTTCTTCGGTCAGGTTTTGCGGGCGCAGGTGTGGCCGGCTGCGGGCGGCGCACCGGATCGCGGCGTTTGATGCCGATCCCAGGCTGCGCGCTGCGAACATGGCGCAGAAAGTCGCGCAGATCGAATTCACCGCAATACTGGCCGCGCAATCCCGTGGCCCGAATATTTGCAAACAGCTGGCGCAGGATCTTTTCGCGGGCCGCGGCGTCTTCGGGCGGATAGAAACCACGCGATTCACCGCTGCCGTGGCTGTCCAGAATAAATCCGGCATCCACGAACACCTGACGCAGCTTCGGTGACGCCCCCCTCAGAGCATCGGCCGTCTTCACGTCGCGAAAACGCGCACAGACCGTTACGGTTTTCGGCTCGGTCTTAGCCGACGAACCGCAATCGCCCCCATCTTTTGCAATCGTTACAATATCAAAGTCGTAAGCCAGACCCATTCAACCAACTACTACCTTCTCGTACCATCCCACCGTTTAACTAGACCGCGAAAAGAACAGACATTATGCCCGCATTATGGCCTGTCCTTGGCATTGTTACCAAATCCGCGACTCTTGCCATTCACCGCCCTGATTGATCTAACAACGGAAATGGCAGGAGTTCCCCATGGTCGACATCGCGACCCGTGTCTACAATCACAAATGGAAGATCGACCCGATTGTCCGGTCTTTGATCGACACAGACTTCTACAAACTGCTGATGTGCCAGTCAGTGTTTCGAAACCGACCTCAAACAACGGTCGAGTTTTCCTTGATCAACCGCTCGAATCACGTCCCGCTGGCCAAGCTGATCGACGAGGGCGAGCTGCGCGAACAGCTGGATCACATCCGTTCGCTCAGCCTCAGCCGGGGTGAAAGCACCTGGCTGCGGGGCAACACCTTCTACGGCAAACGCCAGATGTTCCGCCCCGATTTCATGGAATGGTTCGAGAATCTGCGCCTGCCTCCCTATCACCTCGAACGCCGTGGCGATCAGTACGAGCTGACATTCGAAGGCAAATGGCACGAGGTCATGCTGTGGGAGATCCCGGCCCTGGCGGTGCTGATGGAACTGCGCTCGCGCGCGGTTCTGAACGACATGCGCCGGTTCGAGCTTCAGGTTCTCTATGCCCGCGCCATGACCCGTGTCTGGGAAAAGATCGAAACGCTGCGCGGCATTCCCGGTTTGGGGATCGCAGATTTCGGCACCCGGCGGCGGCATTCCTTCCTGTGGCAGGACTGGTGCGTGCAGGCGATGATCGAAGGGCTGGGCCCGGCGTTTACCGGCACCTCGAACTGTCTGATCGCCATGCGGCGCGAGGTCGAGGCGATCGGCACCAATGCGCATGAACTGCCGATGGTCTATTCAGCGCTGGCCGAAACCGACGAGGAACTGGCCCGCGCGCCCTATGACGTGCTGAGCGACTGGCATGACGAACATGACGGCAACCTGCGGATCATCCTGCCCGACACCTATGGCACCAAGGGGTTTCTGGACCGCGCGCCCGACTGGCTGGCCGGCTGGACTGGCATCCGCATCGACAGCGGCGATCCGGCCAAGGGCGCCGAGATCGCCATCGACTGGTGGAAATCGCGCGGCGAGGATCCCAGCCAGAAGCGGATCATTTTCTCGGACGGGCTCGACGTGGACAAGATCCGCGAATTGCATGGCCAATTCGCGGGCCGGGTGAAGATCTCGTTCGGGTGGGGCACGTTGCTGACCAACGATTTCCGCGGTCTGGTGCCGGGGGATGCGCTGGCGCCGTTCTCGCTGGTGTGCAAGGCGGTCTCGGCCAATGGGCGGCCGACGGTGAAACTGTCGGACAACCCCGAAAAGGCGATGGGGCCGAAAGACGAAATCGAGCGTTACAAGCGCGTTTTCGGCGTAGGGGACCAAGAAGCGATCGAAGTGATCGTCTAGCCCGGCTCAGCCGTGATGGGCGGCCACGGTTTTCAACTGGGAAAAACCGTACAGCGCCTCGAACCCCTTTTCGCGGCCATGGCCCGACTTTCCGACCCCGCCGAACGGCAGCTCGACCCCGCCGCCCGCGCCGTAATTGTTGATGAACACCTGCCCCGCGCGCAGCCGTTTGGCCAGCCGCATCTGCCGCGCGCCGTCCCGCGTCCAGACCCCGGCCACCAGCCCGAAATCGGTGCCGTTGGCGATTTGAATGGCCTGTTCCTCGGTGTCGAAGGGGATCAGAACCTGGACCGGGCCAAAGATTTCCTGCTGCGCCAGCGGATGATCGGGCGGCACGTCACCAAACAGCGTCGGGCGCACATAGGCCCCGCCCGGCGGCGCGTGATCCACGATCCGGCCCTGTGCGGCGATCTCAAGATCGGCCCCCTGCGCCAGAAAGCCGGTCACGATCTGCTTCTGCCGGTCCGAGATCAGCGGCCCGACGCGCAGATCCTCGGTCGCGGGGCCGACGGTCAGGTCGGCATAGGCGGCGGCCATGCGCGCCTTGACCTCGGCATAGACCCCGCGCTGCACCAAAACACGCGACCCGGCCGAGCAGGTCTGACCCGCGTTCTGGATGCCCGCATTCACCAGAAACGGCAACGCGGCCTCCAGATCGGCATCATCGAACACCAATTGCGGAGATTTCCCGCCCAGTTCCAGGGTCACCGGCACCACATTGCTTCCGGCCGCCTGCTGCACCAGCGCGCCCGTCGCCACGGACCCGGTGAACGAGATGTGGTGCACACCCGGATGCGCCGACAGGGCCGCGCCCGCCTCGGACCCGATGCCGGACACCACGTTCAGCGCCCCCGGCGGCAGGCCGGCCTCGGTGGCCAGATGGGCAAAGGCCAGTGCTGTCAGACAGGCCTCTTCGGCCGGTTTCAGAACGCAGGCATTGCCCATGGCCAGCGCCGCCCCGACCGAGCGGCCGATGATCTGCATCGGGTAGTTCCACGGCACGATATGGCCGGTCACGCCATGCGGCTCGCGCAGGGTATAGACGGTGTAGCCGTCCAGATAGGGGATGGTCTGACCCATCACCTTGTCCGCCGCACCGCCGTAGAATTCGCAATACCGCGCCAGCGCCAGTGCGTCGGCGCGCGCCTGGGTCAGCGGTTTGCCAACGTCCAACGCTTCGAGCAGCGCAAGCTCTTCGGTCCTGTCCCGCACCAACTGCCCCAGCCGGGTCAGGATGCGGCCCCGCTCCAGCGCGGTCGTCCTGCCCCAGTCACCGTCCAGCGCCGCCTGCGCGGCCTGCACGGCGGCATCGATCTGCGGCGCCCCACCGCGCGCGATCCGGCACAGCGGCGTGCCGTCGGACGGGTTGGTCAGATCAAGCGTGTCGTCGGTTGCGACCCAATCGCCGCCGATCAGGCACAGGGTGGGGTCAAACCAGATGGGATTTAGCATATCTGCCTCCAAAACAGGCTCTAACAATGGGATTTCATGCTGCGCCCTGCCCGATCTCGGGCAATTTCGGCACGGCTTGGATCAGGGTTTGCGTATAGGGGTGCTGCGGGTCCGCAAACACGCGCTCGGTCTCGCCCTGCTCGACGATCTTTCCCGACTGCATCACCATCACCCGGTCGGTGATGGTGCGCACCACGCTCAGGTCATGGCTGATGAACAGGTAGGTCAGGTCATAGGCCGCACACAGCTCGGCCAGCAGGTCGAGGATCTGCGCCCGCACGGATACGTCGAGTGCCGAGACGGCTTCGTCGAACAGGATCAACTCGGGACGGATGATCAGGGCGCGGGCGATGGCGATGCGCTGGCGCTGCCCGCCCGAGAATTCGTGGATGTATTTTCCAGCATCGTCGGGCGAGAGCCCCACGGCGGTCAGCATCTCGGCGATCCGATGCTGCCGTTCGGCGCCTGTGGGCGGCGCTTCCAGCAGGTGAAAAGGCTCGGTGATCAGGCGGGCGACCCGGTGGCGGGGGTTGAAGCTGCCGAACGGGTCCTGGAACACCACCTGCATCTTGCGGCGCACGGCCAGATTGGGTTTGTGCCCGGTGAATACCGGCTGGCCGCCCAGCAGGATCTGCCCGCCCTGCACCTCCTCAAGCCCCAAAATAGCACGTGTTAGGGTCGATTTTCCGCAGCCGGACTCGCCCACAAGTCCAAGGCGTTCGCCCCGGTTCAGCGTGAAACTGACGTGGTCCACGGCCCGGTGATGGCCGGGCTTTTCAAACAAGCGCGTGCGCGGCAGGCGATAGTCGCGCACCACGTCGCGGACCTCGAGCAGCGGCGCGGGCGCAGGCGGCGCAGGCAATGCGACCCGGTGGCCCGAGGCCTGAAACAGCATCCGCGTATAGGGGTGCTGCATGTGGCGCAGCAGGTGGTCGGTGGCCCCGGTTTCGACCACCCGCCCCTTCTGCATCACCACGACCCGGTCGGCCATGTCGGCCACCACCGCCAGATCGTGGGTGATCATCAGCAGGCCCATGCCGTATTCCGTGACCAGCCCTCGCAGCAGATCGAGGATCTGCGCCTGCGTGGTCACGTCCAGCGCAGTTGTCGGCTCGTCCGCGATCAGCAGCCGGGGACGCAGCGCGATGGCCATGGCGATCACCACACGCTGCCGTTGCCCGCCCGAAAGTTCGTGCGGATAGCGCGACAGGGGAAAGCGGTCGGGCGGCAGGCCGACGCGGGTCAGAACCTCTTGGGCGCGCGTGCGGGCGGCGTCAGGGGGCATGGCCTTGTGGATCAGGATGGTCTCCATCACCTGATCACCGATGGTCTTCACCGGATTGAGCGCTGTCATCGGCTCCTGGAACACCATCCCGACGACCGCGCCGCGCAGGCGGCACATCTCGTCCTCGGGGCTATTCAGAACCTCGTGCCCGTCAAGGCGGACCGAGCCGCTGGCCACGGCCCCTGCGGGCAGCAACTGCATCACCGCCAGTGCCGACATCGACTTGCCCGAGCCGCTCTCACCGGTGACGGCCACGATCTGCCCGGGGTCGATGGACAGGCTGACCTGGTCCAGAACAGGGACCCCGTGGATCGACAGCGACAGGTTATGGATTTCCAGCAGGCTCATGCGCGGGCCACCCGGATGCGAGGGTCAAGCCAATCGCGCAGCCCGTCGCCCAGCAGGTTCAGCCCCAGCACCGTCACGATGATCGCCAGCCCCGGAATCAGAGCCAAATGCGGGGCAAAACTGACCATCGTCTGCGCATCCGCCAGCATCCGGCCCCAGCTGGGCGTGGGTGGCTGCGCACCGAGGCCGACATAGGACAGCCCCGCTTCGGCCAGAATACCAAGGCTGAACTGGATGGTGCCCTGCACGATCAGCAAATTGGCGACGTTGGGCAGGATGTGCTCGGCCGAAATCCGCGCCGCGCCCTTGCCCGCCACACGGGCGGCCAGGATGAACTCGCGCTCCCACAGGGACAGGGCCGCGCCGCGGGTGATGCGGGCGAAGACGGGGATGTTGAAGATGCCGATGGCGATGATCGCGTTCACCGCACCAGGGCCGAAGACGGCGGTGATCAGGATGGCGATGACCAGCGAGGGGAAGGCAAAGACCAGATCGTTGCCGCGCATGATCAGCTCGTCCAGCCACGACCCCTTGCGCGCCGCGGCCGTCAGCCCCAGCGGCACGCCGAACCCCATGCCGATGCCCACAGCCACCAACGCAACGGCGATCGAGGTGCGCGCACCCACCATGATCATCGAGAACATGTCGCGCCCGAAATGATCGGTACCGAACCAGTGCTGCGCATTGGGCGGCTGCAATTTGTCGGGGATGTTCAGCGCGGCGTGGTCATAGGGTGTCCAGACGAAGGACAGCAGCGCCATCAGCACCACCACCGAGGACAGCCCCGCCCCCAGAATCAGAGACCGGCTCATGTGCGGCTCCGCAACCGGGGGTCGACCGCGGCATAGGCCAGATCGACCAGGAAATTCACCGTGATGACCGCAAAGACCAGCAGCATCACCACCGACTCCACCACGATCAGGTCCCGCGCCGAGATCGCCTGGAACACCAGCCGCCCCAACCCGGGCAGATAGAAGACCTGCTCTATGATGATCGATCCGGCCAGCAGGAAGGAAAACTGCAGCCCGATGATGGTCAACACCGGGATCAGCGCGTTGCGCACCCCGTGCCGCCACAGCGCCTGACGGCGCGACAGGCCCTTGGCGCGGGCGGTGCGCATAAAATCCTCACCCAGAATGTCCAGCAGTGCCGAGCGCATGACCCGCGACAGAATCGCCGCCTGTGGCAGAGCCAGCGCAATCGCCGGCAAGGTCAGCGAGTGCAGCCCGGCCCACAGGCCGTTGTCCCACCCCGCGAACCCGCCCGCGTTGAACCAGCGCAGGTTGATGGCGAAGATCAGCACCAGCATCATCGCAAACCAGAAATTCGGCACCGCGATGCCCAGCTGCGTGGCCCCCATTACCGCCAGATCGCCCGGTTTCCCCCGACGCGCGGCGGCGTAGATACCGACCGGAAAGGCGATCAGCGTCGACAGTGTCAGCGCATAGAGCGCCAGCGGCAGCGACACCCACAGCCGGTCGGCCACCATCTGCGCCACCGGCGTGCGATAGGTGTACGACGTGCCGAAATCTCCGGCCAGCATACCGCTGACCCAGTTCAGGTAGCGCTGCGGCCGTGACACGTCCAAGCCCAGTTCGGCGCGCAGGGCGGCCAGCGTTTCGGGCTGGGCGTTCACCCCCAGCATGAACGAGGCCGGATCCCCCGGTGCCACCTCGATCACCGCGAAGATGACCACCGAAGCGACGGCAAGGCTGAGTGCCAGCGAAATCAGACGTTTGAGCGCATATCGGAGCATTGCCGCCACGTTAGGCCGGGATTGGCCGCCGGTCCAGCGGCACAGCGCGTCAGGACTGCATCAGAAACGCCCAGACCGCGTAGCCCACGATCGCGGCATAGCCCAGCGGATAAATCCACTTGATCGCGTAGTTGTCCAGCTTGCGCGCCGTGTCCTCGCGCCCCGAGACCTTGAGCCGCCGCAGCATCACGTTGAACACCACCAGCGCCCCGGTCATCAGGAACATGCATTGCAGGATGAAATCCAGAAAGGTCAGATAGCCCAGCTTGGGCAGATCGGCCGAGATTGCCCAGTTGAAGGCGACAAAGACCAGCAGGTTGGCCCCGGCGATGTCGATCCGCTTGCGGTATTCGTCCAGAAAGAACAGCGCCCAGCCGACCAGAACCAGCACCAGCATCGGCAGGAACACCCGGATGACATAGTAGGTCAGGTGGCGCTTGCCCTGAAAGACCAGTGACACCTGATCGCTTTCGTTGCCCGACAGGCCGGTCGTGGTCGAGGCCAGCATACGGGCATTGCCCAAAATCCACTCCTCTTCGCCCAGCGTGTCGCCCAGCCCCGAGAACTGGTCCAGCGCGTAGTAGTGCACGAAGTCGGACGGAAAGACCGAGACGACCTCGAAGTGGAACTCCTGCGTGTCGAAGGGGAACCTGAGGAAGTTGAAATGCGGCGCCTGCAGCGTCAGCGAGGATTTCTCGACAAACGTCACATGCCCATCATAGCGCAGGGCGGCCGCGGATTCGTGCACCCAGCGGTTGGACTGCTGGTTGTGGATGACAAAGGCGGGAACCACCGCATCCCGTGCGGCCGCATGGCGTACGAAGGCCGGCGGATCGAATACGCGGAAATCGCGGCCCAGCTCATCCGGATCGAATGCCAGGGCCGGATCGCTCCATTCAAAGCGCAGCACGACCACGGCGCCATAATTCTCGGCCTTCTGATCGACCGAGGTGATCTGGTCGATCTTGATGCCGACGCCGACCTCGACCGGGTTTTCCGGGGTGCCCAACAGCGCGCTGTGGCCATCCTGAAACAACCCCTGCGCGCCCGAGGGCCCCGACAGGGCCAGGGCGACCATGAAGAAAAACACCGAAACAAGGCAACGTGTCATCTGAAACAGACCCTAATCTGGGGAAACAGGTCCGCAGTGCGGACCCGCAAGGCTCATTCCGCCCAGCTGATCGCGGTCAGGTCGATGGCCGCCGTGGGCGCGTTTTCCCACAGGCCCTTAACCCCGGCCTTGGCCACGCCCAGTTTGGCAAGTTGGAACAGATAGGCGTTGACGTAATCCTCGGCGATCATGCGCTGCGCCTCACCCATAAGGCGGGTGCGT
Organism: Ruegeria arenilitoris; assembly: GCF_013032855.1. Taxonomy (GTDB): domain Bacteria; phylum Pseudomonadota; class Alphaproteobacteria; order Rhodobacterales; family Rhodobacteraceae; genus Ruegeria; species Ruegeria arenilitoris. The sequence continues at coordinate 315,570 of NZ_WQDA01000001.1, read as the reverse complement.
TCATCGGGGTCGGTGGTGGCGTTCAGCGTCGCCATCAGGGCCTGGAAGTCCGGGTTGTCATATTGGAAGTAGTAATCCGGCCGGGCATAGATGCCGATGTCCATCGGCTCGGTATGGCTGACGATGGTCAGGGCGAAATCCTTGCCCTTGAACACGGTTTCCAGCCACTGCGCCCATTCCACGTTGATGATCTCGGCCTTGATCCCGACCTCGGCCAGCTGCGCGGCCACGATCTCGCCCCCGCGGCGGGCGTAGGAGGGCGGCGGCAGGTGCAGCGTAGTTTCGAACCCGTCTGCGAACCCGGCCTCGGCCAGCAGGGCGCGGGCCTTGTCCGGGTCATGCGCCGAATTGCCGGTCAGATCGACATAGGCCGGGTTGTGCGGTGCGAAATGCGTGCCGATCGGCGTGCCATAGCCGAACATCGCGCCGTCGATAATCGCTTGACGGTCGATCGCATGGGCCAGCGCCTGCCGCACCTGCACGTCGTCAAAGGGCGGCTTCTTGTTGTTGGTCGCCAGAATGGTCTCGCCCTCGGTCGAACCGACGAGCACCTGGAATCGCGGGTCGGCCTCGAACTGCGGCAGGTTCTCGGGGGCGGGGAAATAGTCGAACACGTCCACGTCCTCGGCCATCATCGCGGCGAAGGCGGCGGTGGGGTCCGAGATGAACTTGAACGTGGCTTTCTCCAGCGCGGGTTGATCGCCCCAGTAGTCCGGGTTGCGCTCCAAGGTGATGCGGTCGCCCTGGACCCATTCGGCGAACTTGTAGGCACCGGTGCCCACCGGGTTGGTCTTGATGCCCTCGATGCTTTCGGGCGCCACGATCACCGCGTCGCCCCAGGCCAGGTTGAACAGAAAATTGCCGTTGGGTTCCGCCAGAGTGATTCTGACGGTCAGCGGGTCCACGACCTCAACGCTTTCGATCCCGGCGAACAGGGCCTTCTGCGCATTGGCGCTGTCCTCGGCGGTGGCGCGGTCGAGGCTGAACTTCACGTCCTCGGCATCCATCGTGGTGCCATCGTGAAAGGTGACGCCATCGTGCAGCGTGAAGGTATAGACCTTTCCGTCCTCGGAAATCTCCCAGCTTTCGGCCAGCCCCGGCACGACCGAGCCATCGCCCATGAACCGGGTCAGCCCTTCGAACACGTTGGTGTAGACGACCGAATCGATGGCTTGTGCGGCGGCGCTGGTCGGGTCCAGATGCGGCGGCTCCAGCTGCATGGCGATTGTGATGTCCGACCGGGCCATGGCCTGCGAGGCGAGAAGCCCCACGCCCAGCGCCATGGCGCCGGCAAAGGTGCGAAAGAACGGCTTGGTCATGTAAATTCCCTCCCAGAATGTGCGGATGGGCGGCGGATGACGCGGCCCAGACGGAATCAATGTCCCTGCAAACCTTGGGTCATTCAAGGAAATGTTCGCGCAACCGGGGTTTCTCTGGCCCCTGCCGATCTGCTATGCCGCGCTGCAACATGAACCCCGCGAGGAGCGAGCATGAGCGCCACCGCCCGCAAGACAGCCCCGAATGCCGAGGATATCCGCGCCCGCAAAGGGGACGATCCGCTGGTCAGCCTGACCGCCTATACCACGCCGATGGCCCGGCTGATGGACCCCCATTGCGACTTCGTCCTGGTGGGCGACAGTGTCGGCATGGTGCTGCATGGGCTGAGCTCGACCCTGGGCGTGACGATGGAGATGATGATCTTGCACGGGCAGGCCGTGGCGCGCGGGCTGGAGACGGCGATGATGGTCATCGACATGCCCTTTGCCAGCTATGAAGAAAGCCCTGCGCAGGCCTTCCGCAACGCGGCCCGGCTGATGGCCGAGACCGGCGCCGGCGCGGTCAAGCTGGAGGGCGGGGTCGAGATGGCCGAGACGATCCGCTTTCTGGTCAAGCGCGGCATCCCGGTGATGGCGCATGTGGGTCTGACGCCGCAATCGATCAACACGCTGGGCGGCTATAAGGTGCAGGGCCGCGACGAACAGGCCGATGCGGTGCTGGCCGACGCCCGCGCCGTGGCCGAGGCCGGGGCGTTTTCGGTCGTGCTCGAGAAGGTTCCGCAGGGTCTGGCCGACCGGATCACCGCCGAGGTGCCCATCCCCACCATCGGCATCGGCGCCTCGGCGGGCTGTGACGGTCAGATCCTGGTGGTCGATGACATGCTGGGCTTTTTCACCGCCTTCAAACCGAAATTCGTCAAACGCTATGCCGATCTGGGCCCGCTGGCCGAGGCCGCCATCGCCGAATACGCCGCCGAGGTGCGCGCCCGCACCTTCCCCGCGGCCGAGCATGTGTTTGCCGATCAGGCGCCCGCCAAGGGGGGCAAGGCATGACCGCGCCCATCCTGCGCACCCTTTCGGAGCTACGCGCCAAGACCCGGGCCTGGCGCCGGGCGGGCCAGACCATCGGCGTGGTGCCCACCATGGGCGCGCTGCATCAGGGGCACCTGTCGCTGGCACAGGCGGCGCGGGCCGATTGCGACCGCGTGATCGTGACGATCTTCGTCAACCCCAAACAGTTCAACAACCCCGAGGATCTGGCCAAGTACCCCCGCACCGAGCAGGACGACGCGGCCAAGCTGGCACCGCTGGGGGTTGATGCGATCTATGTCCCCGACCCGGACCAGATCTATCCAGACGGGTTCGCCACCACCGTGTCCGTCGCCGGGCTGACCGACGTGATGGAGGGCGAATTCCGCGCTGGACATTTCGACGGCGTGGCAACCGTCGTGGCAAAACTGTTCCTGCAGACGCAGGCAGACAGGGCCTATTTCGGCGAAAAAGACTATCAGCAGTTGATGGTCGTGCGCCGCATGGCCCGCGATCTGGACATCCCGATCGAGGTGATCGGCTGCCCCACCGTGCGCGAGCCCTCGGGGCTGGCGATGTCCTCGCGCAATCTGCGCTTGTCGGACCAGGGGCTGGTGACCGGGGCGCGGATGCATGCGGTGATGCAGGACATGGCCGGGCAACTGGCGCAGGGGGCCGCATTCGCGGATCTGAAGGGGCCGGCTCGCGACACGCTGCTGGCGGCGGGCTTTTCCGAGGTGGAATATATCGACCTGCGCTGCGCCGAAACGCTTGCGCCGCTGACCGCCGCCACCCGCCCCGCGCGCCTGTTCGCCACCGCCTGGCTGGAGGGCGTGCGCCTGATCGACAATATCGACGTGCCAACAGCCTGAAACTGGGGTCTGGAACGGCCCCGACCAATCGCCTAATGTCCCCTGAAAATGAAGACCGGGGGGAGCACGGGCATGACCTATATTCTGGCAATCGATCAGGGCACCACGTCCTCGCGCGCGATCCTGTTCGACGCGCAGATGCAACGCGTGGGCACTGCACAGCAGGAATTCACCCAGTGTTTTCCGCAGGAAGGCTGGGTCGAGCACGACCCCGAGGAAATCTGGGACAGTGTCCTGAACGTCAGCCGGCAGGTGATGGACAAGGTGGGCGCCTCGGCCGACCAGATCGCCGGGATCGGCATCACCAACCAGCGCGAAACCACCGTGGTCTGGGACAAGACGACCGGTAAGGCCATCCACAACGCCATCGTCTGGCAGGACCGCCGCACCGCCGAGATCTGCCAGCGGTTCCGCGACGCGGGCTGCGAGGATGACGTGACCGCTCAGACCGGCCTGCTGCTCGACCCGTATTTCTCGGGCACCAAGGTCAAGTGGATACTCGACACCGTACCCGGCGCGCGCGATCGGGCCGAGGCGGGCGAGCTGCTGTTCGGCACCATCGACAGTTTCCTGATCTGGCGCCTGACCGAGGGCCAGGTCCACGCCACCGACGCCACCAACGCCGCGCGCACCCTGCTGTTCGACATCCACAAGGGCAACTGGAGCGCCGAGATCTGCGATCTTCTGGACGTGCCGCTGTCGATGCTGCCCGAGGTGCGCGACTGCGCGGCCGATTTCGGCCAGACCGGCCTGTTCGGCAGGACGATCCCGATTTTGGGCGTGGCCGGCGACCAGCAGGCCGCCACGATCGGGCAGGCCTGTTTCCAGCCTGGGATGATGAAATCCACCTATGGCACGGGCTGTTTCGCGCTGCTGAACACCGGCACGCAGCCCGTGGAGTCGAAAAACCGCCTGCTGACAACCATCGCCTATCAGCTGGACGGTCAGCGGACCTATGCGCTGGAAGGCTCGATCTTCATCGCGGGCGCGGCGGTGCAGTGGCTGCGCGACGCGCTGCAGATCATCGACTCGGCCCCGCAAAGCGGCGAACTGGCCGCGCAGTCCGACCCCAACCAGCATGTGGTGCTGGTGCCCGCCTTCACCGGGCTGGGCGCGCCCTATTGGAAGCCCGACTGCCGCGGCGCCATGTTCGGCCTGACCCGCAACTCGGGCCGGGCCGAGATCGCACGGGCCACGCTGGAAAGCATCGCCTTCCAGACCCGCGACCTGTGGCACGCGATGCAGGGCGATTGGGGCGCCGACGCGGACGTGATTCTGCGGGTCGATGGCGGGATGAGCGCGTCCGACTGGGCGATGCAGGGCCTGTCGGACATTCTGGGCGCGCCGGTCGACCGGCCGGTGATGCAGGAAACCACGGCGCTGGGCGCAGCCTGGCTGGCGGGGATGAAGGCCGGGGTCTATCCCGATCAGGCCGGATTTGCCGACACCTGGGCGCTGGACCAACGGTTCGAACCGATCCTGCCCGAGGCTGACCGCGAAGCGGCCTATACGCGCTGGAAACGGGCGGTGCAGGCCACCATGGCGTTCTGATTCAGTCTGACCCGCGGCGCAGCCCGGGTCAGCTGTGATCCTTCAGCAGGCGCTGTTTCTGGCGCGACCAGTCGCGCTTGGCCTGGGTTTCGCGCTTGTCGTGGATCTTCTTGCCCTTGGCGATGCCGATCTTCAGCTTGGCCCGACCCTTGTGGTTGAAATACAGCACCAGCGGCACCAGGGTCATGCCCTTGCGCTGCGTGGCGTTCCACAGGTTCGACAGCTCTTTGCGGGACACCAGCAGCTTGCGCCGGCGGCGCTCGTCGTGCTTGAACGCCTTGGCCTGCTCGTAGGGCGCGATGTAGCTGTTGATCAGCCACAGTTCGCCATCCTCGACCGCGGCATAGCTTTCCGCGATGTTCGCCCCGCCTGCGCGCAGAGACTTGACCTCGGACCCTTCCAGCACGATGCCGCACTCGATATCCTCTTCGATCGCGTAATCGAAGCGGGCCCGCCGGTTTTCGGCGATCACCTTGTAGTTTGGGTCTGTCTTCTGCTTCTGCTTGGCCATGACGCCGTGATGTATGCGGCTTCGTCAGCCCTTGCAAGATGGGCGCGTCAGGATTTGGCCGAGATGATCAGGTCGGGGCCAAAGATCGTGTCGGCGTGGTTGTGCAGGTAGATCTTCAGCCAAGGGGTGAACCGTTCGGGATGACGACGCACTTCGGCCAGCAGATCGTGGTAGTCGATCCACCGGATCTCCATCACTTCGTCGGGGTTGGGCTCGATCTTCAGCGGCCCGCGTACATGCGCCAGGAACACGTCCACGACCTCGTTCTCGACCATCCCGTTGCCGACATCCGCGTGATATTCCAGCCGGTGCCGGTATTCGGGATACAGCCCGGTGATACCCAACTCCTCGCGCAGACGGCGCACGGCGCAGTCCGAGGAGTTTTCGTCCCAGTCGGGATGGGTGCAGCAGGTATTCGCCCACAGGCCGGGCGTGTGATATTTGCCCAGCGCGCGGCGCTGCATCAGAATCTCGGTGCCCCGCACGACGAAGACCGAGACCGCCTTGTGCTTGAGCCCCTTTTCGTGGGCTTCCAGCTTGTCCACGGGTGTCAGCTCGCCATGAACCCAAGCCGGGATCATGATTCCCATCTGTCCTCTCCTGATGTGACTGCGTCGATCTGGCAGCATCGGCGACTGGGCGCGATGCGCTGGCGGGTTGGGCGCAGTGTTTTTTGGTCTGCGACAAAACTGGCGATGATCGACGTTTCAATCAAGCGCACGAAAGGCCGCAGGGCTGCGGCCTTTTGTACTTGTTCCGATTTTTTGGCATGTGCGGCTTATTCGGCCGAAACGCTCTGCAGATAGGCAAAGACGTCCTCGCCACCCTTCTTCAGCTTGAAGGTCATCTTCGACTTGGCCGAGGTTTCACCTAGGTAGTCTTTCAGGAACGCCTTGGGGTCCTCAACATAGGCGACAAAGCTTTCTTCGTCCCAGACCAGACCTTTTTCGCCGGCCGCAACCAGGCTGTCACCATACTTGAAGCCTTCCTCGGTGCCGGCGGTACGGCCTGCAATGCCGTAGAGGTTCGGCCCGGTTTTGCCGCCCTTGACGATGGCTTCGCCGTCGGGCGTTGCGATCATGTGGCAGGACTTGCACTTGTTGAAGGTCTTGGCACCGGCTTCGGCGTCGCCCTCGGCCAGGGCCGGCACAGCCAGCAGGCCGACGATGGCAGTCGCGATGATACGTTTCATTGGCGTTGCTCCGATATGAATTGGCTGCCCTTTAACCAGTATCAAACGCACGCAGAGTCAATGCGCAATTTGACGCGCGGCGGCGACCTGACGCAGTCGAAAAGGTATATTTTCAAGGCGTATTTTGCAGATCCGACCAGCACGGCAACAGGTCGCCCGGCGCCGGTTTCGCATGGTAGACCGCGCGTGCGATGGCGCGGGTCAGGCACAGGGCGGCGGCGTGGCCCAGCAAGGCCAGATCGGCCTCGGCCGAAGGGATCCGCCCCGTGCTGACGCCGAACACCAGGTCTCCATCGCCCGGCGTGTGGGCGGGCAGGATGGCGCGGGCGATCCCGTCATGGGCGGCCACCGCTATGCGCTGGCATTGCGGTTTGGTCAGGGCCGCGTCGGTGGCGACGATGGCGATGGTCGTGTTGGCCTTGTCGGGCGGGGGATGGCCCATCGCCCGTGCCTTGCGGCTGGGCGCGGGGTCCCCCAGACCGGACGCCGCATCCGGCCCCCGCCCGCCGAACTCGGCCCCGATCTCGAACGGGGCGCCCCAGAAATGCCGGTCGCCCGGGGTGGTGACGCTGCCCAGCGGGTTGGCCGCAACCAGCGCACCCACGGTCACGCCGCCCGGCAAAATCGCCGAGGCCGAGCCCAGCCCGCCCTTGCACATGGCCGTCAGAGCGCCGGTTCCGGCCCCGGCGCTGCCCAGATCGAACGTCTCCGCCGCGTCGTCAAATGCGGCGCGGCCCAAGGCGCGGTACGGGTTTTCACCCCACGCCTTGTCGCCGCCGTTCAGCAGGTCGAACAGAATCGCCCCGGGTACGATCGGCACCACGGCCGGCCCCACCTGAAACCCGCGTCCCTGTGCATGCAGCGCGTCCATCACGCCCGAACAGGCATCCAGCCCGAAGGCCGAGCCACCAGAAAGAACGATCGCATCCACCCGGTCGACCGTCTTGTCGGCGGCCAGCAGATCGGTCTCGCGCGTGCCCGGGGCGCCCCCCATCACATGCACCGAGGCCCGCAGGGGCTGATCTCCGGTCAGGACGGTGACACCTGATTTCAGAGCCGCATCCTGTGCGTTGCCCACCAGCAGGCCGGGCACGTCTGTGATCAGGTTTCTGGGTCCGGGGGTCATTTGGGTTTGTCCTTTGCTGCGGGAAGGCGGGCTGCCTCCGACGGGGTATTATTGGCCAGATGAAGGACTGGCTCAGATGCAGCGGCCGCCGTCCACCTCGAGCGCGGTGCCGGTGATCATGCTGGCCTCGTCCGAGCACAGGAAACAGGCGGCGTTGCCCATGTCCTGCGGGGTCGAGAACCGGCCCAACGGGATGGTCGACAGGAACCTGGCGCGGATTTCGGGCGTGTCCTCGCCCATGAAGGATTTCAGCAGGGGCGTTTCCCCCGCCACCGGGCAGATCGCGTTCACGCGCACACCGGACGGGGCCAGCTCGACCGCCATCGTCTTGGTCGCGGTGATCATCCAGCCCTTGGAGGCGTTGTACCAGTTCAGATTCGGGCGCGGCGACAATCCGGCGGTCGAGGCGACGTTCAGGATCGCACCCGCCCCGCGCGCTTTCATATGTGGCACCAGCGACCGCGCAGTCAGAAAGACCGACTTCATGTTCACGCGATAGACACGGTCGAAGTCTTCTTCGCTGACCTCCTCCAGCGGCGTCGGCAGGTGGGTCACACCGGCATTGTTCACCAGGATGTCCAGATGGCCATAAAGTCCCAGCGCCGCATCCGCCATCGCTTGGACCGAGTCGCCGTCGGAGACATCCACCTGGCAGTGGTCGGCCAGAGGGCCCAGCGTTGCCGCCATGTGACGCGCGGCATCCCCGTTGATGTCGGCGATCATCACCCGTGCGCCCTCGGACAGGAATTTCTGCACGATCCCGGCCCCGAACCCGGATGCGCCGCCGGTCACGATTGCGGTTTTTCCCTCCAGCCTCATGGCTTTGCCTCCCTGCCGCCTGTCGCAGTCAGACTAGCAACGGCATGGAAAGATGCCAGATCAATCTTCCGCCACCTTGCCGCGCAGCGCCTTGACGTCGGACCGGGCCTTTTTGGCCGCCAGCCGGCGCTTGACCGAGCCATAGGTGGGTTTCGTCGCGATCCGCCGCTTGGGTTTGACCAGCGCCTTGCCGATCAGCTCGGCCAGACGGGCGCGGGCGATCTCGCGGTTGCGGGCCTGGCTGCGGGTTTCGTCGCATTGGATGATGATTGCACCATCCTTGGTCCAGCGCCGCCCGGCCAGCCGTTTCAGCCGCGCCTTGACCGGATCGGGCAGCGAGGGCGAGCGCGCCGCCTCGAAGCGCAGCTCGACCGCGGTCGAGACCTTGTTCACGTTCTGCCCGCCGGGCCCCGAAGCGCGGATGAAGCTCTCGGTCATTTCCCAATCGTGCAGGGTGATATCTTCGGTGATGCGCAACATGGGCGCGACCTTACAGGCGCCACCCGGAAACAGAAAGGGCCGCCCCGGCGGGACGGCCCTTCGAAAGTTCAGGAGGTCGGGTCGGTTAGATCAATCGACCAGCCGGAGCGCGCGCTCCGCCAAGGGCTGCCCTAGCAGGCGGTCCCCCCGGTTGTTCCGACACCTCTCTCCAATCTCTTTCTCGACACTGGATCACCTCCTTTTCTATCTGTTGCGGTTGAAAAGAAGCGTGACACAAGATGCGCCATTCTCAAAGCACTTTTTTTACGCAGGCTGTGCAGCGGTCAATCGCGCAACGATCACCTTGAAGGGGATCAGTGCGACCAAGGCCAGCGACAGCTTCACCAGCCAGTCGGCAAAGGCCAGCGTCACCCACAGGGGCGCCTCGGGGCCCGACAGCATGAAGGGCACAGGCTCCCACGCCCAGTTGATGGCCGCATCCGCATCGGCGCCGAAGAAGGTCACCGAGGCCGAGAAGGCGATGGTGAAGAAGATCGCGGTATCCAGCGCCGATCCGACCAGGGTGGATACCAGCGGCGCGCGCCACCAGCGGCCTTCACGCATGGCGTTGAACACGGTGACGTCGGTCAGCTGCGCGATCAGGAACGCCGTTCCCGAAGCCACGGCGATGCGCAGCGGCACGGCGGCGTAGGTGAAGCCGTTGCCCTGCAGCATGATCTGGCTGCCGATCAGCGAGCAGATCACGCCGGTGACGAAGCCCGCGAAGACGACCTTGCGGGCCGGGCCCACGCCATAGACGCGGTTCATGATGTCGGTGACCAGAAAGGCCAGCGGGTAGGTGAAGGCACCCCAGGTCAACAGCCCATCAAAGATCAGGAACTGGACCAGGATGTTCGAGACCACGACGATGGCGGCCATGGCAAGAATGCCGGGGATAAAGTTGCGTTGCATGTTCTGATGCCCGTTTTGACAAGGTAGCGGCGACTTGGCCAAGGGACCGTCCCAAGGCAAGCCGCGCTTCTAGACCCGGGATCGGCCCGTGTCAATCCGGCAGCAGATACTCGACCAGTTCGGTACGCTGCAGCGCCAGAAAGTTGTCGTCCGAGATCATCGTGGCCCGCAACCGCCCCTGCCCGTCGCGCCAGACCGACAGCCCCTCGAGATTGTCATGGGTTCCGGTTCCGGTCTGGAACAGGATTTCCTCGGCCGCAGGTGTATCACCCGCGATCCGCCACCGACGCAAACGCGACCGGAACCCGGTCAGCGAGACCGCGCGTTCCAGAACGTAGAACCGCCCGTCCGGACCGAAATCGGCCGCTACGGGCAGAAAACCGTCCCGCTGCGTCAGGACAAAGGGCGTGGACCAGGCGCGCCCGTTCCACCGATAGACCGGAATGTCGCCATTTGCCGTGCGGCTTTTCTCGGGCAACGTGTACAGGCGACCCTGGGCGTCGATGGCCAGCCCCTCGAACGAACCATTCTGGTCGAGCGCGTCAAAGGCCTTGGGGCGCGGCAGCACCTGAGCATGGGCACCGGGCGCGGCATAACGGGCCACGCGATGCACGCCTTCGAACGAAATGAAGAAGCTGCCATCCGGCGCCAGCGCCAGCCCCTCGGAGTCACCCGAGCTGCCGGGCATGAACCGTCCCCGGCTGGACAGAACCGGCCAGTGGCCAACAATACGGATGCCGACAATCTCATCGCCATCCCGGTCGATGCGGACCGATGCCAGGGTGGAGCGGTCGCTCAGCACCCATGCGAGCTGCCCGTCATCCGAGACATGGATGGCGGAAAACCCGCCGAACCAGTCATGGCCGGCGCGCCATGCAAAGCTGCCCAGATATTCGGCCGATTTGACTTCGACCGCCCAGGCGGAACCGGCCAGAAACAGGCTGGCGATCAGTTGGACTGCAAGACGGCGGCGCATTGCTGGGGCAGATCCGCCAGAACATACTCACGACGTTTCTTCGGAGGCGGCGCGTTGGGGTCGGGCGGCGGCGGGTTCAGGATGTTGCGCACCCACTGTTCGGCCTCGGCGCAGCCGTCACCCTTGGGCGGCGGATCCTGATTGACGCACCCGCGCGAGCCGCGCGGGCAGTTCAGCCGGACGTGGAAGTGATAATGATGCCCCCACCAGGGCCGGATCTTGCGCAGATAGGCACGGTTGCCCTTCTCTTCCTTGCACATCTGCACCTTGGCGCCCGGAAACACGAAGATGCGGGCCACGCGTTTGTCCTTGGCCGCCTCGCGCAGGATGGCGTGGTGCTGTTTCGTCCAGTTGCCGTTCACATAGGCGCCGTTCGAGCGCCGCAAGGAGATCGACGAGATGTTCTCGCGCGCCTTGCGCGACAGGCGCATGTTGTCACCGGGTAGCATCCAGATGTCGATGTCCAAGCCAAGCTGGTGGCTGCGGTGGCCCGAGGTCATAGGCCCGCCCCGCGGCTGGCTGATATCCCCGATGTAAAGCCCGTTCCACCCCGGTTGCTTTGCCGCAAAACGGCTGAGGTCCTGCACGAAATCGATGGACTGCGGGTGGCCCCAGTTGCGGTTGCGCGACAGACGCATCGCCTGCCAGGTGGGTCCGGTCTCGGGCAGTTGCACCGATCCGGCGGCGCATCCGCGCGAATAACTGCCGAAAGCGGCCGGTTTTTGTTGCGAACTGTCCTTCTGAGCCCCGAACAACTGCTTGGCCAGCGGTTGGGCACCAGCCGCCCCGGCCAGCGCAATTCCTGCCAAAAATACCAAAAAACGTAATGAAATCATCTACTCTGATCCCCTTCCGGTTTGACCCAGCGCATTAGGAACAATCCCAGAATAAACAACCCGACGATCGGAGACACCCCCAACCGAGCGCTGCCGGTCGCGGTTGTTGCAATTCCGATCAGCAAAGGCGCCGCAAAAGCGGTGGCGCGGCCCGACAGACCATAGAGGCCAAAGCTCTCGACCGGGGCGGCCGGGTCGGTGTGGCGCACCATCAACGAACGGCTGGCCGATTGCAGAATGCCCCCCATCCCGCCGATCAGGATGCCGCAGCCAAAGAACACCATGTCCGGCAGGCCCGACCCTTGGGGCAGGGCGATGCCGAAGATCTGCGTCCGGTCCATCGACACGATGGTGGTGCAGACCAGGATCAGAACCCAGATCGCGGTCAGGATCACCGGCTTGGGGCCGAATTTCCGGTCCAGCTTTCCGCCGACCCAGGCGAAGACCGCCGAAGCCAGCACGCTGATGATGCCGAAGACACCGATCTTGATCAGGTCCCATTCCAGCACCAGCCGCGCATAGACGCCGCCGAAACTGTACAGCCCGTTCAGCGCGTCCCGGTAGAACATCGATGACCCCAGATAGCTGGCAAGGCTGACCCGGTACCGCAAGGCGGCCACGGATTTGCCCAGCAGGCGTAGCGCCTCGGATACGCTGCCTTTCTTGTCGGCGGCAGGATCGTCGCGAACCCACAGGAAATACGGGACCATGAACAGGATGAACCACCCGGCGGTGAACGGCCCCACGAAACGCGTGCCTTTGCGCGTGCCGGCGTCCAGACCGAACAGCGGCTCCATCCCGATCAGCGTCTTGCCGTTGGGCTGCTCGACGAACAGCGCCAGCATGATCGCCAAGGAAATCAGCCCGCCGAAATAGCCGAAGGCAAAGCCCGAGCCCGAGATCTCGCCCACCTCATCGTCGCCCCCCAGATCGGGCAGTTGCGAGTTGATGAAGATCAGCGCGTATTCGGCCCCCACGAAGCCCAGACCGAAGGCCGACAGCATCAGCCACATGTTCGACCCGTCCGGCAGCGTGAACCACAGCGCAGCAGACCCCACGGCATACATCACCGAAAAGGCAAAGATCCACGGGATGCGCCGCCCCGAGACATCGGCCATGGCCCCCAGCAGCGGCGCGCCGAAAGCGATGATCAGACCGGTGATCGTCAGGCAGTTGGCCCAGACCGTCTGCGCCTGCGCGGCGGCAGCTTCGGCATCCATCCCGGCGGTTGCGTAATATTCAGCCGCAACACCGGCGAAATACGGGCCAAAGACAAAGGTCACCAACAGGGTGTGATACGGCTGGCTGGCCCAGTCGAAAAACCACCAGCCCCAGATGCGCCTGCGCTTGGAAATCTCTGCCATCTCTGCCCCTTGCCTGCTTTTGATTTCATAAGACGGGCCTTTGGGCCATTTCGCAAGCGTTCTGTGACTGCGGGCTTGCCTATTGCCGCTTGGGCACTTAGGTCTCAGGCCGTACGGAAAACGAGGTGCCCATGCTGTCGCTGATCCAAATCCTGCTGCTGATCCTGGACATCGTCTGGTTCATCATCCTGGCCCATGTGATCATGAGCTGGCTGATCAACTTCCAGGTCCTGAACCTGCATCAACAGCTGGTCGCCCAGATCTGGTACGGCCTGAACCGCCTGCTCGAGCCGATATACGGCCCGATCCGCCGCATTCTGCCCAACATGGGCGGTCTGGACCTGACGCCTCTGGTGGTGCTGATCGGGGTCTATGCGCTGCGGATCATCCTTATCAACAACGCGGTCTATTTCTACTGACCTCTTGTTCCCCGATTCCGACTGTGTGATTGTCCGTTCAAGAGCAGTCAAATCTTGAAACAGGGCACCCCCGCACATGTTCGACGCCGCGCCTCTGCTGCGAGATGTCTTTGGATTCGATGAGTTCCGCCCCGGGCAGGAAGAGATCGTCGATGCCGTGACCGCCGGCGAGAACGTGCTGGCCATCATGCCCACCGGGGGTGGCAAATCCCTGTGTTTCCAATTGCCTGCCCTGCTGCGCGACGGGGTGACGGTGGTGATTTCGCCGCTGATCGCGCTGATGCGCGACCAGGTGCGGGGGTTGCAAGAGGCCGGGGTCGAGGCCGGCGCGCTGACCTCGGGCAACACACCCGAGGAAACCGATGCCGTGTGGGAGGCGCTCGAGGCCGGGCGGCTGAAACTGCTGTATATGGCGCCCGAGCGGCTGGCCGCCGGGTCGGCGCTGGGGATGCTGCGGCGGATCAATGTCAGCCTGATCGCCGTGGACGAGGCGCATTGCGTCAGCCAGTGGGGCCATGATTTCCGCCCCGACTATCTGCGGATCGGAGAGCTGCGGCGCGCGCTGAACATGCCCTTGGCCGCCTTCACCGCCACGGCGGATGCGGAAACCCAGGACGAGATCGTCGAGAAACTGTTCGACGGCACGCCCCCGCGCAAGTTCCTGCGCGGCTTTGATCGCCCGAACATCCACCTGGCCTTTGCCGCCAAGGACAGCCCGCGCAAGCAGATCCTGGATTTCGCCGACGCCCGCCGGGGCCAGTCGGGCATCGTCTATTGCGGCACCCGCAACAAGACCGAAGTGCTGGCGCAGGCCCTGCGCGAACAGGGCCACAGCGCCTGCCACTACCACGGCGGGATGGAGGCCGAGGACCGCCGCATCGTCGAAACCCGTTTCGCGCGCGAGGACGGGCTGATCGTGGTGGCCACCGTGGCCTTCGGCATGGGCATCGACAAGCCCGACATCCGCTGGGTCGCCCATGCGGACCTGCCGAAGTCGATCGAGGCCTATTACCAGGAAATCGGCCGCGCCGGACGCGACGGTGGGCCGGCCGAGACCCTGACCCTGTTCGGCCCCGACGACATCCGCCTGCGCCGCAGCCAGATCGACGAGGGATTGGCCCCGCCCGAACGCCGCGCCGCCGACCATGCCCGCCTCAACGCGTTGCTGGGTCTGGCCGAGGCGCTGCACTGCCGCCGCCAGACTCTGCTGGGCTATTTTGGGGAAGAGGCCCAGCCCTGCGGCAAATGCGACCTGTGCGACAGCCCGCCCGAACTGTTCGACGGCACCACGCCCGTGCGCATGGCCCTGTCGGCAATCCTGCGCACCGAGGAATGGTTCGGCTCGGGCCACCTGATCGACATCCTTCTGGGCAATGACACCGACAAGATCCGCGCGCGGCGGCATGACGAATTGCCCACCTACGGCATCGGCAAGGACTGGTCGCGCCCGCAATGGCAGGCGATCTTCCGGCAGATGATGGGCCACGACCTGGTGCGCCCCGACCCCGAACGCCACGGCGCCCTGCGCATGAACGAGGCCGCCAAGCCGATCCTGAAGGGCGAGGCGCAGATCACCCTGCGCAAGGACACGCTGCGCAAGGCCACCCGGCGGCCCGCGGTCAAGATGATGGTCTCGGAAGAAGACGCGCCCCTGCTGTCGGCGCTCAAGGCCAAGCGCCGCGCGCTGGCCGAGGCCGCCCGCGTGCCCGCCTATGTCATCTTCCCCGACCGCACGCTGATCGAGATGGCGGAACAACGCCCCATGACCCTGGACGAGATGGCCCGGATCGGCGGTGTTGGCGCGAAAAAGCTGGACCGCTACGGCGACACCTTCCTTGAAGTGGTCGCGGGCGAGGCGCAGGCGGTCCACCCGGCGCGCCGGAAGCTGGCCGGGCGCGAACAGGGCGATATCTACGACCGTCTGCTCGAGGTGCAGGCGCAGCTGGCCCGAGGACCGGACGGGATCGACAAACCGCTGAGCTGTTCGGCCTCGCAACTGGCCAAGGTGGCGCAGATGCGCCCCAAAGACGAACGCGCGTTGGAGCAGATCCTGGGCGACCGCCGCGCCGAACGTTTCGCCGCCGCCTTTCTGGACGTGCTGCGCGCGGCGGGCTAGGTATCGACGGGCAGGCACGAACACGGGGGCAGACATGCTGGTGGTGATCTCTCCGGCCAAACGGCTGGACTGGGCAGAGCGGGACGTGGCACCGACCCGGCCCGATTTTCAGGACGACGCGATCCGGTTGGCGAAGACCGCGCGCAACCTGACACTGGGGGATCTGAAAAGGCTTATGAGCCTCAGCGACGATCTGGCCCGACTGAACCGTGACCGGTTCCGCGCCTTTGCCGACGCGCCGCAGCCCGAGGCCACCCGCCCAGCCGCGCTGGCCTTTGCCGGCGACACCTATCAGGGGCTCGAGGCCGCTTCGCTGGACGTCGACGAACTGGCCTGGGCGCAGAACCATCTGCGCATCCTGTCGGGGCTTTATGGCCTGTTGCGCCCGCTGGACGCCATTCAGCCCTATCGGCTGGAAATGGGCAGCCGGCTGAAGACCCGACGCGGCACGTCCTTGTACGACTATTGGCGCGACCAGCTGAGCAAGGCGCTGAATGCGCAGGCCGACGAGATCGGCACCGGTACGCTAGTGAACTGCGCCAGCCAGGAGTATTTCGGCGCGGTGACCCCCAAGGCGCTGAAACTGCGGGTCATCACCCCTGTCTTCATGGAGGACAAGGACGGCGCACCGAAGATCGTCAGCTTCTTCGCCAAAAAGGCTCGCGGTTCGATGGCGCGGTACATCATCCAGCACCGGCTGACCGACCCTGCGGGCCTGCGGGATTTCGACACCGGCGGCTATGTGTATCGGTCTGAGTTGTCGGAACCGGACAAACCGGTATTCGTGCGCCCCTATCAGGCCTGACCCAACATCGAGGCATCATACGCCACCAGCTCGACCGTGTTGCCCTCGGGGTCCGTGGTGAATACGCCGCGCCAACCGATCCAGCCGAACCGTTCGACGCGATAGGGCTGGCCGATTTGATCATACCAGCGCATGACGGCCTCCTGTTCCGCAAAAGGAAGAGACAAGGCGATATGGTGCAACGACGATTGCGCCCCGGTCATGGGTTTGTCGGCACCGGTGGGGTGCAAACCCGGCCGCGGCGCTGCCCCATGGTGAAACAGCGCCAGAACTTGTGTGTGTCCTTCGAACCCTTCCGCAATCCGAAAGAATGTGATGGCGCTGTCATGACCGCCATGCAGGCGGGTCAGCCCGATGACGTTTTCATAGAAATCGACCATCGCTGCCATGTCGGCGCAGCGTATTGCTATTTCACCCAAAGCGCGGGGGCGAAAACCTCGTTCCTGTGACATAGCGACAGCCTAGACCGCACCGGCCGGCGCGACAATGACGGGTTGCGCATCCGTCGGGCAGTTGGACTGGATCATCTCGCAAATCAGCTTCTTCTGAAGCGGTTTCGTCAGGTAGTGATCCAGCCCGGCCGCTAGGATGCTGTGCTCGTCACCCGCCAAAGCATGAGCGGTCAGCGCCACGATCGGCACATGCTGCCCTGTGCCGATTTCGCGTCTACGGATCTCACCCGTGGCCTGCTTTCCGTCCATCTTGGGCATCGAGATGTCCATGAGGATCAGGTCCGGCGCGAATTCCGAAAAGGCTTCAACAGCCTCAAGCCCGTTGGCCACCAGCTTGAGGTCTATGTTCAGATCCTTGGTCATCTTGCTCAGGATCAACTGGTTGGTGCGATTGTCCTCGGCGGCCAGAACCCGCATCTTGCGCAGCTTCGTGTTTCCGCCGGACGATTGGGCCGGCTCCGCGCGGCAGGGCGGGGAAACAGGCGCAGGCAACACAGCGGCGCCCAGCGCCTGAAGCCGCGAGAACAGCTCGGCCCGTGGGATCGGTTTCTGAACCACCCCTTGTATCAGCCGATGGTTCGGATCGGCGTGCACGATGGCCGGGTTTGCGGACATCAGCACGATCGGAACGTCGGACCAGCCTCGCTTGCGCAGAGTTTCCGCCAAATCCAGCCCGTCCATGTCAGGCAGATCGTGATCGCAAAGGATCAGGTCGATCGACGCTTCCACCGCCCTCAGCGCTTCGGTGCCTGTGGCGCAAACCGTCACCTCGGCCCCCAAACGCCGCAGCTGCTTGTTCAGAATGGCCCGATTGACCGCCAGATCCTCGACCACGAGGACATGTTCCAGCCTGTCCGCCAAGGCAGGCGGAGCCGGTTGAGGGCCTTCGGCGGTGGGCAGCGTGATGCGGAACCCAAAGCACGACCCCTTGCTGGCCTCGCTCTCGACCCAGATCGAGCCACCCATCAAGGTAATCAGGCGTTTGGTGATGGCCAGACCAAGGCCAGTGCCGTCAAAGGCGCGGTTCTTTTCGTTTTCGACCTGATTGAACTCGCCAAATATGTGCTCGATCTTGTCCGCTTCGATGCCGATTCCGGTGTCTTCGATCGCAATATGGATGTCGCAGGTCTTCTGATCGGCATGGGGTACTCCGGTGACCCGGATCAGAACATGGCCTTGGGCGGTGAATTTGACCGCGTTGCCCACCAGATTGGTCAGCACCTGACGCACCCGGCCCGGATCGCCCACGAACAGCGTCGGCAGGAACAGGTCATAGTCGACCAGCAAGGTCAGCCCCTTGTCGCGCACCGTGGGCTGCAGCAGCATCGCAACTTCGAGGATGCAACGTTCAAGATCGAAATCCTCCGGATGCAGCACAAGCTTGTCCGCTTCGATCTTGGAATAGTCCAGAACGTCATTGATGATGACCAGCAGCGCGTCCCCCGAATTGCGGATCGTATCGACATAAAGCCTCTGCTCCTCATTCAGAGGGGTTTCCGACAGCAGGTCGGTCATCCCGACGATGCCATTCATCGGGGTCCGGATCTCATGGCTCATATTGGCAAGGAAAGCCGACTTGGCCCGGTTGGCGGCCTCGGCCTTTTCGCGCGCGGCTTGCAGTTGCGCCTCATGCTGGACCGAGGCCGTGATGTTCAGGGCCAGACTGACCACATCGCCGCCCTGCCCGCGCTGGTCGATCAGCTTGATATATTGCCCATTCCACAGCTGGATCACTTCGGGCGGCGGGTTGATCCGGGTCCAGCGGCGCATCATGCGGGTTTTCCACGCCTCGGCCGGTTCCGACCCGATATCGATGATGCCCTCTGTGGTCAGCAGATCAAGAATGCGGGGGTATGAAATCCCGGGCGCGACCTCATCCAGTCCTTCGAATACGCTCAGATAGGCCGTATTTGCGCTGATCAACCGATCACTGCCGTCGAAGAAGGCGAAACCGTCCTGGATCGTCTGGATCGAGTGCCAGAGGCGGCGTTCGGCCACTTCGATCTTGGCATTTGCAACGGTCAGGTCCGATTTGACCTTTTCATTCTCGCCACGCACGGTTTCGACCTCGGCCTCGGTCTCGCCGATACGTTTGGTCAGGGCCATCGCATATTCGCCCAGCTTGCGATTGGCCTCGGACAGTTCACTTTGCTTAAGTGCAAGCATGCGTTCGGCGGCCAGACGCGCCCGCCGTTCCTGTGCCAGTTTTTCTGCAAGACTCATGGTCATCTTCCCGGTCGGTTCGGGATCAGCATTCCCGCAGACCGTGAAAATCTGTTTAAGACCAAAGGCCGGTCAGCGCCGTCCTTCGCGCAGCCAGCCCGCCAGCAGGAAGCCACCCGCCAGCAGCAGCACCAGCCAGGGAGGCAACAGTCCGGCCTGGGTCACGTCACGGGTTTCATATGCCTCGCGCGGGGTCAGACCGATCCAGCCACGCCCGGCCGCAGGACGCCCGGCGCGCACGTTGCGGATTGCCGGCAGCCCGTCCTCGACCCGGATCACCCCGCCGCGCATCCCGGCCATGACCGGTTCAAGGATTTCGGCTGTTGCGATGGTGCGTTCGAATTCCCGCGGCGCCGCAGGGCCAAGGCCGATGACCGAGGACAGCTCACCTTCCTGCAGGCGATAAAGCCCAATTTCAGGGCCGAAATACTGCGCCTCGAACCGACCGGGGGACAATTCGCGCAAGGGCACTTCAAGCGTGTCGCCATTGGGTCGGGTGACCGTGACGGGGCCCACCTCTTCGTTCAGGGTCTGGCGGATGATGCGCATTGACTGCCCGTTGGCCTCTGCCCACAGCGCCTCTTCTTCAAGCTCGGGCTCTTTCATCATCCAGTGGGCAAGGCGGCGCAGCAGTTCCAACTGCGGGCCACCGCCCTCGTAGCCACGGCTCCACAGCCAGGCGTGGTCCGAGGCCAGCAACGCCACGCGCCCTTCCCCCACACGGTCCAGCACCAGCAGCGGACGGTCGTCGACGCCGGTCATCAACAATTCACCCGAGCGCTGTTTCACGTCGATCTGCCGCAGCCATGCGCCCCAGTCGCCCGTCTCACCCAGATCGGCGGTCACCGGATGACGCTGGCCCAGGTCTGTCACCGTGGGCACGTAGCGTTCTTCGATGACCCGGGCCGAGGGTTGCGCCGGCAGGATCGCAGACAGGGGCGAGCGGAAGATGCTGTCGGCGGTGGCAAAGTCAGGCCCGGCCGCAATCAGCACCGCACCGCCGTCATTGATGTAGTTGGTCACGTTGTCCAGATAGATCGCGGGCAGGATGCCGCGCCGCTTGTAGCGGTCAAAGATGATCAGGTCGAAATCGTTGATCTTCTCCAGAAACAACTCGCGCGTGGGGAATGCGATCAGCGACAGTTCGTCCACCGGAACCCCGTCCTGTTTCTCGGGTGGGCGCAGGATGGTGAAATGCACCAGATCGACCGAGCTGTCGGATTTCAGCAGATTGCGCCAGGTTCGCCCGCCCGGATGCGGCTCGCCCGAAACCAACAGAACCCGAAGCCGGTCGCGCACGCCGTTCATCTGGATCAAGGCGGTGTTGTTGCGGTCGGTCAGTTCGCCGTCGGCCTGCGAAACCGTGAACTGGATGACGTTGCGCCCGCCATGGGGCAGGGTCACCGGCAGCTCGACATCCACACCGATCGGGATGCTGAACTGCTGCGGCTCGCCCCCGTCCACCGCAATCTCGAGCGGGGCGGACGCCGGACCGGCGGGCACCGCGCCACTGTCCTCGACCCGCAAGGTCAGAGTGACGGGCTCATCGATGATGGCAAAGGCCGGCGCGTTGCGCACGATCAGGCGGCGGTCCCAGTCCTGCGCGCGACCGGTCTGCAACAGGTGCATCGGCGCGGGCAGGTCGGGGGCCTGATCGACGTCATGCACGATGCCGTCCGACAGGACCAGAATTCCGGCGATCCGGGCGCGCGGTTCCTCGGCCAGCGCGGCATTCAGCGCCGCCATCACCTGGGTACCTTCGTCTCCGTCGCCGTCGCCCACGGTGATGCGGCGCAGTTCGGTGTTGTCGCGGGCCTCGATCTCGGCGGCCAGGGCCTCGGCGGTCTGCGCGGTCTGTTCGGCGCGGTCCGACAGGGTTTGGCTGGCGCTTTCATCCTCGATCATCAACACAATGTCGGTCAGCGGGGCGCGGTCCTCGATCTGGTAGACAGGGCCGGACAAAGCCGCCAGCAGCACCAGCGCCGCCAGTCCGCGCAACGCCCAACCCGACAGCCCGCGCCATAGCGCCAGAACCGTCGCGGCCAAAGCGATCGAACCGATGACCACCAGCACGGGCCACGGGATCAGCGGGTCAAAGATGACGGAACCGGTCATTGGCCCAACCTGTCAAGCAGAGCAGGCACGTGCACCTGATCGGATTTGTAGTTCCCGGTCAGCACGTGCATGACCAGGTTGACGCCGAACCGGTTGGCCAGCTCGCGCTGGCGTTCTCCGGCATAGCCGCGCCCGACCGGCAGCAGCGCCTGCCCGTTCCCGTCGATTGCCCAGGCCCCGGCCCAGTCGTTGCCACCGATCACCACCGGGGTGACGTTGTCGTTGAGGTTGCGGAAGGGCATACCTTCGATCTGTTCGGCGTCCAGCGGCGCGGCCTCGACCCAGACCTCGGTTCCGGCAAAGCGACCGGGGAAATCCTGCAACAGGTAGAACGCACGGGTCAGGACGTGATCGCGCGGAACAGGCTCCAACGCAGGGATATTCAGCGGAGCAGCCAGTTGCTGCAGCTTGCGGCCATTGGGGCTCGAGGCGCCAAACCCGGCGATGTTGGCGTCCCGCGTGTCAAACAGGATCATCCCGCCCGACCGCAGATATCCATTCAGCTTGGCATAAGCTTCGGCCGAAGGCTGGGGCTGATCCGGCGTGATCGGCCAGTAGAGCAGCGGGAAGAAGGCCAGTTCATCACGTTCGAGGTCCACGCCCATAGGCTCGGCCGGTTCGACGGACGTGCGATAAAACAGAGTTTGCGACAGGCCGCGCAGCCCGGCATGGGCGACGTCGTCAATCTGGGCATTGCCGGTCAGTACATGGGCCAAAACCAATTCCTTGGTCGCCTGCAGGGCGAATTCAGTCTCTTCAGGCGTCTGCGCCTGCGCTTGCGGTGCGATCAGAAGCGCGCCCAGTGCGACCGCCGCCGCCCGCGCCAGCCCCAGACGCCCCGACAGCGCCAGCGAGGCCACGACGTCAACCGTCAGCAGGATCAGGGCCAGGCTCAGCAGCAGACCCCCGATCGGCGTTTCGGCACTGACCTCCTGCCCCTTGATCGGCACATCCGCAGGCCAACTTATCGGGCGCAGCGTGCTGTCCTCGGTGAGCACGTTCAGGGCCAGTTTCTGCTTGCCGCTTTCATACAGACCCGGGCGCAAGTCGGGGCCAAGGGCGCCGGATATCAGCGCAGGGCCATCGACACCGGCCAGATTGCCCGCATCAGACAGGGTTCCGAACCCGTCCATCACCTGAATCGGCTCCCACGTGGTGCCTTGCAGCTGTTCGACCTGCCGCGTCTTGGCGGCCGAGGCCACGGCCAGCCGGTCGAGCATTTCGACGAACAGGCCCGACAGCGGCAGCGTCGACCATTCGGCATCGGCGGTGACGTGGAACAGCACCACCTGACCCAGGCCCAGTGGCTTGCGCGTCACCAGCGGGGTGCCATCCGACAGCGCGGCGATCACCCGGTCGGCCAGGTTCGGGTCGGGCTGCGCCATCACCTGGGTGCTGACGGTCACGTCGTCTGGAATGCGCAACCCGTAAAAGGGCGAGCCTTCCTGGAAAGGCGCCAGCCCCTTGGCTTCGCCCCAGCTCATCGCGCCGCCGACCGAGCGGCCACCGCTGCGCAGCCGCACCGGCAGCAACGTGTCTTCGGCATCGCGGCCCAGATCGCTGCCTGCCATGTGCGGACCGGCAAAGCGCAGCAACAGCCCGCCCTGTTCGACCCATTCGACCAAACCGGCCTGTTCGCTGGGGGTCAGCTTGGCCACATCGGCCAGCACGATCACATCCGGGTTGGCGGGCAGAACCTCGGTCAGCCCGCCCTCGACGAAATCGGCGGTGGGGATCAGCACCTGCGTCAGGTAGTGCAGCGGCGACAGCAGCTCCAGCCCCTCGCGGTTGACGGTTCCGGCGATCAGGGCGACCTCGCGCCGGCGCAGGCTGTCATCGGTCAGCGACACCGCCCCGGCCGACCGCTGGCCCTGCAGCTCGAACCGCGTGATGCGGGCGCGTAGTTCGGACGGCAACGCCAGATCGGCCTGCGCCTCGGTCGCGCCGCTGTCAAAGCTGACCTCGACCGATTGCAGCAGGCGCATCACGCCCGCAGGGTCGCGCCCCTGCGCATTGATGGTGACGGTCTGCGCCGGACCGGGTGTGGCGCGCACCGCGGTCAGCCGGATCGCCCCGTCCTGATAGGTGGCCGGCCGCAGCGCCAGGATCGGCGCCGCCGCGCGATAGACCGTGACCGCGCCCCGCGCCTGAAGTGCAGACAGCAGGGTTTCACGGCCCGGATAGTCCAGCTTGTCGGTGAACCAGTGCGTGTCGAACCCGCCCTCGACCGCCGACAGGTCGGCCAGCGCCTGTTCGATCTGCGCCGCGTCCGGCTGCCACGGCTGCGGAACCAGCCCGGGCAGGCGGTTGCGCCAGGCTTCGGCGGCCTGGAAAACCGGCGGTTCCGGCTCGGTCAGTCGCAGAATCGACACCGGGCGCCCGGCCCGCCCGGCTTCGGTCAGCTGCGCGTCGATCTGCTCCAGCGTGGCGGGCCAGCGCGTGGCCCCGGCCCAGCTGGCATCCAGCACCAGCAGCAGCGGCCCCGATCCGGTTTGGTCGCGCGACGGGTTCAGCACCGGGCCGGCCAGACCAATGATGATCGCCGCTGCCGCCAGCATCCGCAGCAGCAGCAGCCACCACGGGGTGCGGTCGGATACACTCTCGTCGTCCTTCAGGCCCAGCAACAGGGTCACCGCCGGGAACAGCCGGCGGATCGGCGCGGGCGGCACGGCGCGCAGGATCAGCCACAGGATCGGCAGGGTCAGCAGACCCAGCAACACCCATGGCGCGGTAAAGCCGATGCCCGCCAGAACCGTCATCGCGCCCCTCCGTCCAGCGCACGATAGAGCCACAATAGGGCCGCCTGCGCGCTGTCGCCCGTATGGTGCAGGCCCAGCTGCCAGCCGGTCACCCGGCACAGGCGGGTCAGGTCATCCTTGCGCCGCGCCAGCCGCGCCAGATAGCGCTCGCGCAGGTCGCCCGCCTTCAGTGTCTCGTGCCGGACCGTGCCGCCAACGCTTTCGAAGATGGTGCGCCCGCGATAGGGAAAGTTCTCCTCGCCCGGGTCCAGAACCTGCAGCAGCACACCGCGCACGCCGCGGTCGGCGGCCTTGGTCAGGGCCAGTTCGACCTCGTCCAGCGGGCCGAGGAAGTCAGACATGAACACGGCGCGGGCATGGGGAATCATGGCGCGGTGCTCGGGCGGGGCATAATCGGCCTCGGTATCTTCGGACAAGGCCTGCGCCAGCCGGATGATCTGGGCATTGCCGCGCCGGGGCGGCAGGGTGGTTCCCGTCAGGCCCACACGCTCGCCCCCGCGCACCAGCAGGATCGCCGTGGCCAGCCCCAGCAAACGCGCCCGGTCGGCCTTGGTGGGCAGGGATTTATCGGACGCAAAGCGCATCGAGGCGCCCTGATCGACCCACAGCATGATCGACTGCGCGATCTGCCATTCGCGTTCGCGCACATATTGTTGATCGCCGCGGGCCGAGCGCCGATGGTCGATCATCCGCCGGCTGTCGCCGATCTGGGCCGGTCGATATTGCCAGAAATCATCGCCCAACCCCGAACGCCGCCGGCCGTGATCGCCCAGCAGCACGGTTCCGGCCAGGTGTTCGGCCCGCGCCAACAGCGGCGGCAGCCGGGACGCCTCGGCCTCGGATCTTTCGCGAAGGGTGCGGGCCGCGTTCACGCCGCCGCCTCAGCCCGGACAAGCCCGGCCGCGGTGGTTTCGATCAGGTCGGCCAGGCTGTCACCGCGCGCCCGCGCGGCGAAGTTCAGCGCCATCCGGTGGCTGAGCACAGGGCGCGCCATGTCCAGCACGTCTTCGGCATTGGGAGCCAGCCTGCCCTGCAGCATCGCCCGCGCCCGCACCGTCATCATCAGCGCCTGCGCCGCGCGCGGGCCGGGGCCCCAGGCGACGGTCTCGGACACGCGCTCGGACACGCCAGGTTCTTCGGGGCGGAACGCGCGCACCAGATCGAGGATCAGTTCAACAACCGACTCGCCCACCGGCATCCGGCGCAGCAGAACCTGCGCGGCCAGCAATTCTTCCTTGGTGAAGATCTGGTGCGCCTCTTCCTCGGCCACGCCGGTGGTGGCCAGCAGGATGTCACGCTCGGTCTGGCGGTCGGGATAGTTCACGTCGACCTGCACCAGGAAACGGTCCAGCTGGGCCTCGGGCAGCGGATAGGTGCCCTCCTGTTCAATCGGGTTCTGGGTGGCAAGCACGTGGAACGGCACGCCCAGCGCGCGATCCTCGCCCGCGACGGTCACCGTGCGTTCCTGCATCGCCTGCAGCAGCGCCGACTGGGTGCGCGGGCTGGCGCGGTTGATCTCGTCCGCCATCAAGAGTTCACAGAAGATCGGGCCGGGAATGAATCGGAAATTGCGGCTGCCATCCTCGGCGGTGTCCAGAACCTCGGACCCCAGAATGTCGGCCGGCATCAGGTCGGGTGTGAACTGGATGCGGTTGCCATGCAGGCCCATGACGGTCGACAGGGTTTCTACCAGCCGCGTCTTGCCCAGGCCCGGCAGCCCGATCAGCAGGGCATGACCGCCACACAGCAGCGCCGTCAGCGTCAGGTCGACGACTCTCTCCTGCCCGATGAAGCGGCGGGTGATCGAGGATTTGGCCTGTTGCAGTTTCTCTTCCAGCGCTTCGATCTCGGAGACGAGGTCGGCAGGTTCGGTCATGACTTTCCCTTCCGTGGACTTATTATGGTTGAAGTGTATCGCGCTGAGAGGAAATGGCAAAAACAATGAGCGGACAAAATCCTGTGAAACCGTCCCCTGAGGGTCTGGCGGCCTCGGTCAAGGCGGCCAAACCGCGGGGTCTGCCCCCTGTCGACAGCTGGAATCCTCCGTTCTGCGGCGATCTGGACATGCGCATCGCGCGCGATGGCACCTGGTATTACCTAGGGTCGCCCATCACCCGGTTCGAGCTTGTGAAGCTTTTTTCCTCAATTCTTAAGAAAAAAGGGGACGCCTATTTTCTGGTCACCCCGGTCGAGAAGGTCGGCATCAGGGTCGAAGACGCGCCGTTTGTGGCGGTCGATTTCGACCGGACCGGCGCGGACGAGGATCAGGTTCTGACCTTTACCACCCATGTCGGCGATACGGTGTCGGCGGGTCCGGATCACCCGATACGGGTGGCCATCGACCCGGAAACAAACGAACCCAGACCCTATATATTGGTGCGATCGAACCTCGAGGCGCGGATCGACCGCAAGAGTTTCTACCGCCTTGTGGACATTGCGACGGAACGCGCCGGGCAGGTCGGGGTCTGGTCCGGCGGGCAGTTCTTTGTCTTGGGTCGCGCCGAGGAAACGCCTTAGGCAACCCGTCGTGCGGGACGGTCTTGCGCAAGGACAACCGCCAGCGCCACGACTCCGGCGCCCAGCGCCCGGGTCCAGTTCCACTCCGAACCCAGAACCACCATGATGAGCATCACGTAGAACGGGGCCACATTGATGTGGAATGACGCCAGAGCAACACCCAGCCGGCCGATCGAAGCGATGAACAGGACCTGGCTGAGGCCGAGAGAGATCACGGCGTAGATCGCCAGCATTCCTGCCTGCTGCGGGTCGATCGGCGACGATGGCCAGACTTCGAACCCGAGGACGCTCGACAGATAGAACAGCGCGCCGGCCATGAACGTGCCGCCGATCAGCGTGATCGTGGTACGTCCGGTTTGGCTGAGGTCCGGGAAGTCCCGCGCGGTCGCCATGCTGGCCCAGCAGAACAGCGCGGTCGAGGCGATTGCGCAAAGCGCGCCCAGTCCCAGCTGGGCCGGCGCCACCGCGCTGGTCGCGATCAGGCCGCCTATGATCGAAACAGCAACCCCCAGCGCGAAGTTCCAGCGCAATCTGCGCGTTCCCGCGGCCAACTCGAGCAGTGTCGCAATCAAGGGCGCGCAGGACGCAATAATGGCAACGGTCACGGGATCGGTCAGTTTCTGCGCGAGGATGATCAGGAACATGCCCAATCCAAGGCCAAACCCGCCCACTCGCATCGCATGGGCCCAACGCGCCCGCAGCGCCGCGTCCGCGCCATCGATCCACAGCCAGATCGGGATCATCACGGCCACCGCCAGCATCAGCCGCGCGGCCAGCAAGGCAACTGGCGGCCAGGTCTGCAGCAGGATCTCGGCCGCCGGGAATCCGGCTGCCCAAGTCAGCATCGACGCCACCGCCAGTCCGTTTCCGGACAAGGCGGATTGCCGCGCACTGGGCACAGCGAAACTGGGCCCGCGAACGGGGTCCGGACTCATCGCCATCGGTTTCAATCCTTTTGTTGGTGCAGCGCCACGAAAATGATTCGCTGCAATACCCCGACCCTTCACATTCGGCCCGCGCCGGTCTGGCCGATTTTCGACATATTGTCGTTTTCAAACCCTTTCTCTGCGCGCCGCCCGCGACTAAGGTCAGCACGCCATCGGACCGAGAGGACAATGCCCCGATTTGCCGCCAATATCTCGCTGCTCTTTGCCGAGCTGCCCTATCTCGACCGATTCAAGGCGGCCGCGGATGCCGGGTTCAAGGCGGTCGAGATCCTGTTTCCCTATGACCTGGCGGCCAAGGAAACCCGCCGCGCATTGATGACCAACGGTCTGGACCTTGTGCTGATCAACGCGCCGCCGCCCAACTATACCGGCGGCCAGCCGGGTTATGCGGCCGTTCCGGGGGGCGAGGGGCGGTTCCAGTCCGACATCCGCCGCGTCCTGCGCTATGCCGAGGCGTTGAGGCCGGGCCTGATCCATGTGATGGCGGGCTATGCCTCGGGGGCGGACGCGCAGGACTGTTTCGTGCGCAACCTGCAATGGGCCGCGGATTTTGCACCGCATCAGCAGTTCACGATCGAACCGCTGAACCCCGTCTCGCAGCCCGGATACTACCTCAACGACTATGATCTGGCCGCCGCGTGCCTGGACCGGATCGACCGTCCGAATGTGGGCCTGCAATTCGACAGCTTTCATGCCCGGATGATCCATGGCGATGCACAGGCCATCTGGGACAGATTCCGCGACCGGATCGTACATGTTCAGATCGGATCGGCCCCCGACCGGTCGGAACCCGGCCGGGACGAGACCGATTTCCCCGCCCTGTTCGCAGCGATCGACGACAGCGGCTATGACGGCTGGGTCAGCGCCGAATACACGCCCTCGACGCGGCGCACCGACGCCTCTCTGCACTGGATGCGATAGGCCTGTGCACCTGCGCACTGGAAATCACATCTTGGATATCGCATACGAAGCGGCAATTCAGCAGAGGAACAGCCGCATGATCCCCGCCCGCTTTGCCCCCGTCCTGTTCGGATTGATCCTGTCGGGGCTGATGTCCTGCATCGTGACCTGCATCGCAACGGTCAAAGAGATCGGGCTGGGCCCCGAGACCTTTGCCAGCTGGATGGGCGCGTGGAGCATCAGCTGGCCGGTGGCGTTTGCGGTGGTTCTGGTCATGGCCCCGCTGACCCGGCGGTTGGTCGCGCTGTTGGTCAGGCCCGAGGCCTGACCTGCCGCGAAGATGGCCCGCCGGGCCTGATGAGCGGCACGGCGCTTGCCTAATGCGCCTCGGCCCAGTTGGCGCCTTTGCCCGCATCCACCGTCAGTTTCACGTCCAGCTTCACTGCCGGATCGGGCGCGTTTTCCATCACGTCGCGCGCAATCTCGATGGTCTGATCCACCGCGTCTTCGGCCACTTCGAACAGCAGTTCGTCATGCACCTGCAGCAGCATCTTGGCTGGCAGCCCGTCGATCGCCTCGGGCATCCGCACCATCGCCCGCCGGATCACGTCTGCCGCCGTGCCCTGGATCGGCGCGTTGATCGCCGCCCGGCGGGCAAACCCCGCGTGCGGCCCCTTGGCATTGATTTCTGTCGTGTGGATCTTGCGACCGAACAGGGTCTGCACATAGCCATGCTCTTTGGCCAAGGCGATGGTATCGTCCATATAGCGCCGGATGCCCGGGAAGCGTTCGAAATAGCGGTCGATGAAGCCCTGCGCCTCGGCCCGCGGAATGCGCAGGTTGCGCGCCAGGCCAAAGCCCGAAATGCCGTAGATCACGCCGAAATTGATCGCCTTGGCCTTGCGACGGATCTCGGGCGTCATCTCGTCCAGCGGCACGTCGAACATTTCCGACGCGGTCATGGCGTGAATGTCCAGCCCGTCGGCAAAGGCCTGTTTCAAGGCCGGAATATCGGCGATATGGGCCAGGATGCGCAGCTCGATCTGTGAATAGTCCAGCGACACCAGAACATTGCCCGGCTCGGCGATGAAAGCCTCGCGGATGCGGCGGCCTTCTTCGGTGCGCACCGGGATGTTCTGCAGGTTGGGGTCGGTCGAAGCCAGACGCCCCGTGTTCGCCCCGGTGATGGCATAGGATGTATGCACCCGCCCCGTGTCGGGGTTGATATGGGTCTGCAGCGCGTCGGTATAGGTCGATTTCAGCTTGGACAGTTGCCGCCAGTCCAGCACACGGCGCGGCAGCTCATGCTCGGTCGCCAGATCTTCCAGCACGTCGGCACCGGTCGAATACTTGCCGGTCTTGCCCTTCTTGCCGCCTTCCAGACCCATCTTGTCGAACAGGATCTCGCCCAGCTGCGCGGGCGAGCCGACGTTGAAGGTTTCTCTGGCCAGCTCGTGGATTTCAGCCTCTAAACCAGCCATTTTCTGGGCAAACGCGTTCGACATACGGCTCAGCACGTCGCGGTCGACCTTGATGCCATGCATCTCCATCTCGGCCAGAACCGGCACAAGGGGGCGCTCGAGCGTTTCATAGACGGTGGTCACCTGAACCCGGTGCAGCTGCGGCTTGAACAGCTTCCACAGACGCAGGGTGATGTCGGCATCCTCGGCGGCATAGGCGGTGGCCTCGTCGATCGGCACCTTGTCGAAGGTAATCGCCGATTTGCCCGACCCCAGCAGCGGTTTGATCGGGATCGGCGTATGGCCCAGATAGCGTTCGGACAGCGTGTCCATTCCATGCCCATGCTCGCCCGCATGCATGGCATAGGACATCAGCATCGTGTCGTCGATCGGGGCCACATCCACGCCATAGCGCGCAAATATCTTGGCGTCATATTTCATGTTCTGCCCGACCTTCAGGATCGACGGGTCCTCAAGCACCGGCTTGAGCATCTCCAGCGCCTCGTCCAGCGGCATCTGCCCCTCGGCCAGCGCGTCCGAGCCGAACAGGTCGTCGCTGGACCCATCGCGGTGGGTCAGCGGGATGTAACAGGCCTCGCCCGGCTCGATGCACAGCGAGATGCCGACCAGATCGGCGATCATTTCGTTCAGGCCCGTGGTCTCGGTGTCCACGGCCAGCCAGCCGCGCTCATTGGCCTGATCGATCCATTTCCGCAGCGCGGCCGCATCGCGCACGCATTCGTATTTGCTGGCATCGAACGGAATGTCCTCGGCCTGCGGCTCATCTGCCGCCTGCGCCGGAGTATCCGCGATCACCGGCGGTTCGACGCCCAGCTTGTCGGCGATCCGCTTGGTCAGAGTGCGGAACTCCATCTCGGCCAGAAACTCCATCAGCTTGTCCGGATCGGGATCGCGCAGTTCCAGATCATCCAGCGTGAAGTCCAGCGGTGTTTCGCAATCCAGCTGCACCAGCCTCTTCGACAACTCGATCTGATCTCGTTTCTCGATCAGGGTTTCGCGGCGCTTGGGTTGCTTGATCTCCTCGGCGCGGTCCAGCAGCGTCTCCAGATCGCCGAACTCGTTGATCAGCAGCGCCGCCGTCTTGATCCCGATCCCCGGCGCGCCCGGTACGTTGTCCACGCTGTCACCGGCCAGCGCCTGCACATCGACGACGCGCTCGGGGTAGACGCCGAATTTCTCGAACACCCCCTCGCGGTCGATGCGCTTGTTCTTCATGGCATCCAGCATCTCGACACCGTCGCCCACCAGCTGCATCAGGTCCTTGTCGGAACTGACGATGGTCACCCGCCCCCCGGCCTGGCGCGCCTGGCAGGCCAGCGTGGCGATGATGTCGTCGGCCTCGTACCCCTCCAGCTCTTTGCAGGCGATATTGAAGGCCTCGGTCGCCTGCCGGGTCAGCGGGATCTGCGGGCGCAGGTCCTCGGGCATCGCCTCGCGGTTGGCCTTGTAGAGGTCGTACATGTCATTGCGGAAGGTGTGCGAGCCCTTGTCGAAGATCACTGCCAGATGGGTCGGCGCGTCAGGGCCGTGGTCGCCATCCACGTAACGCTGCAGCATGTTGCAAAAGCCCGAAACGGCGCCAATCGGCATCCCGTCCGATTTCCGCGTCAGCGGCGGAAGGGCGTGATAGGCGCGAAAGATGAAGGCCGATCCGTCGATCAGATGCAGATGGCAGCCTTTTCCGAATTTGCTCATGCGCGCTCTCCCTGTCGGTCAGGGACGGTTCTGCCACAGGGGCAGCCGGGTGACCAGTCAGGAACGCGCCCTAGCCGCCAAACAGACCGCTGAAAACATCCGAGAAACTGTTCAGCAGCGCCATGATGACCAGCGCACCGAGGAACGCGAAAAACGCCATCGCGAAGAACTGGAACAGGATCGCGCCCGTTCCGATGACCAAACCGGCGATGGCCGGGCGGCGTTTTTCGTGCCGCAGGATGCCGATGACCGAGACGACGATCGCCAACCCGCCCAGCATGGCGACGCCGATCTGCAGAATGTCATCCAGATCGCGGGTGGGCGCGACCGGCGCAGGCTGCTCCATCCCCGCGGCGGCCCGCAGGGTCGATTTACCCAACTCGGCGGCCAGTTCGCCCAGCGTCACGCCGGTGGATTGCTGCGGTGCGAACGGCCCTGCCCAGAACACGAACAAGGCTGCGAACAGGGCCAGTACCGCAAGCATAAACCCGGCCCAACCAAAAACCGGATTGCCGGTATCAGCAGCAGTCATATCGGTCATCATTCGCACCTACGTTGGTCACACCAACGCACTAGGCGAAAATCGCGGCGAGATTTGGGCAGACCGAGGTTGGGCGGGCAATCAGTGTTGCTGTGCGTCCTTCAGAACATACTTGCAATCGCAATAGGGGCACTCGACCCAGCCCTGATCCTCGGGGATCTGCAACCAGACGCGCGGATGGCCCAGCGCGCCCTCGCCGCCATCACAGGCGACACGGCTTGTCTCGACGATCTTGGTTTCCGGAGCTTCGATTGTCACGGCGTGCGATCCTTCACTGGTTGTCGGCCTCGCGGGCATGCATTAGGTGCGTTTATGAGGGATCAGGAAACCGGGGGCAAGAGCCAGCAATGACCGATGCAGCGATCAGCCTTCGCGGCCTGCGCAAAACCTATCGCGGCGGCAAGGGCCAGCCCGAGAAACATGCGCTGAAGGGCATCGATCTGGAGATCCCGCGCGGATCGGTCTTTGGCCTGCTGGGGCCGAACGGGGCCGGCAAATCGACCCTGATCAACATCCTAGCGGGGCTGGTGATCAAGACCGCAGGCCAGGTGACGATCTGGGGCTATGACCAGGACCGCAACCCGCGCCAGGCCCGCGCCGCCATCGGGGTGATGCCTCAAGAGCTGAACCTCGATCCGTTCTTCACCCCCCGTGGCGCGCTCGAGGTGCAGGCGGGGCTCTATGGCGTTCCCAAATCGCAGCGGCGCAGCGACGAGATTCTCGAACTGGTCGGCCTCCGCGACAAGGCCGAGGCCTATGCCCGCACGCTGTCGGGCGGGATGCGGCGGCGCCTGCTGCTGGCCAAGGCACTGGTGCACCACCCCAAAATCCTGGTTCTGGACGAACCCACCGCCGGCGTGGACATCGAACTGCGCCAGATGCTGTGGGCCAATGTGCGCAAGCTGAACCAGCAGGGCATGACCATCATCCTGACCACCCACTACCTGGAAGAAGCGCAGGAGATGTGCGACGAGATCGCCATCATCAACCACGGGGAAAAGGTCGCGCAGGACAGCACCGCCAACCTGCTGGGCCGCATGGACGGACGCACCATGGTCATCACCCCCGAGGCCCCGGTAACCGACCTGCCCGCCGCCCCCGGCGTTCAGGCCAGCCTGCGCGACGACGGCAGCCTGGCGCTGCACTACCGCAGCCCGGAAACCAGCGCCGAGCAAGTGCTCGAGGCGGTCCGCCAGGCCGGCATCCGCATCCGCGACGTGCGCACCGAAGAGGCCGATCTCGAGGACGTGTTCCTTGCCCTCACCTCCTCGCGCGCCGACGATGCCCCGGCCGACGATCAGGACCAGCCGCGCCGGGGTCTGCACCGGGTCAAGCTGTGACCCGGTCGATCCGCGCCTGATAGCAGTTGTTCCGGGCCGAGCGTACATGGATATAGGCCACCTCGGGGCGGGCAAGTATTGCATCCACCGCCGCGCTGATCCGTCCGGTGGGTGTCACGACGCCGGTACCGTAGACAATCCGGTCATCGCGGCCATAGCCCTTGATCAGATAATCGGGCGATGAGGTCAGAACCTCTGGCAGATCAGTCCCTTCATACCGTTCACAAGGGCTTGCACACAGGAAGATCGGCCCCGTTTCGGCATAAGGATGTGTCTCTGCAAAAGGCCGATGGGCCAGAATCAGCATTTCTGCACCTTCGGGAATGTGCTGCAAGCAATGGCGGCACGGATTTCCGGTTCCGGTTGATACCGCGCGTTCAGGCGCGTGTCCGTAGGCATCGGGCGCGCCTGCCTGAAAGGCGCGTACTTCGTCGGTGGGCAGGGCGGTGATCTTGAACATCTCGAGTCTCCTTTTGTTGCCCTGACAATGCGCCTGCCACACGCGGGCAGACGACCCGTTTCCTGCGCAATGCAGACAGGGACTCGAAAAAGAACAAAACGTGAATATAATGTGGAATCGCCATGTATGCCGAGCTGTCGATCACGTCGAACTTCACCTTCCTCACCGGGGCCTCGCACCCCGAGGAGTACATGGAGCGCGCCGTCACCCTGGGCCTGCCCGCCATCGCCATCGCCGATGACAACTCGGTGGCGGGCATCGTCCGCGCCCATACCCAGGCGCGCGAGATCGCCCGCAAGGTGCACGAGCGCCGCGCGTGGGAGGAGCAGAACACGCCCATCGGCCCGCCCTGCCCCGATCACATCCCGAAACCGCCCTCGTTCCCGGTGCATGCGGTGCCGCGCCTGATCCCGGCGGCGCGGCTGATCTTTACCGACGCCCCGCCCGTCACCGCCCTGCCCCTCAACCGGCAGGGCTGGGCCAGCCTGTGCCGCCTCCTGTCCACCGGACGGCTGCGCGCGGCCAAGGGCGACTGCATCCTGCACCTGTCCGACCTGTTGGAGTTTTCCGACGGCCTCCACCTGCTGCTCTGGCCACAGGCGGGCCGTCCGACCGGCGGCGCGAGCGGATGGCGGACACAGGCGCAACAGCTGACGCGCCGCTTTGCCGGGCGCATGCATTTGCTGATGCATCCGCGCTATGACGGGGCGGATTCGATGTTTTTCCATTTGTTAGAGACTGAATCGCGCCATCTGGGCCTGCTCACCATCGCCAGCGCCGCACCGATGATGCATCACGGCTCGCGCCGCCGGCTGGCCGATGTGCTGACCGCGATCCGGCTGCGCCGCAAGGTGGACGATCTGGGCCGTCACGCGCTGGCCAATGGCGAACAGCGCCTGCGGTCCGAGGCCGAGATGCTGCGCATCTTCAAGGGGCATGAAGGCGCTGTGGCCCGTGCGTATGCGCTCAGCCAGGACCTCACCTTCTCGCTGGACGAGCTGCGCTATGAATATCCCAGCGAGGTCAGCGGCACAGAAACCCCCGCCCAGCGCCTGCACCGTCTGGCGCATGAGGGGCTGGCCTGGCGCTATCCCGCTGGCGCACCCGAAAAGGTCAAGGCGATGCTGGCGCATGAGCTGACCCTGATCGGCAAGCTGAAATACGAGCCCTATTTCCTGACCGTCCGCGACATCGTGCATTTTGCCCGCGGCCGCGGGATCCTGTGCCAGGGGCGCGGCTCGGCGGCCAATTCGGTGGTCTGCTATTGCCTGGGCGTCACCTCGGTCAGCCCTGAGATGGGCACCATGGTGTTCGAACGCTTCGTCTCCGAGGCGCGGGACGAGCCGCCCGACATCGACGTGGATTTCGAACATGAACGCCGCGAAGAGGTGATCCAGCACATCTATGAACGCTATGGCCGCCACCGCGCGGGGCTGTGCGCCACGGTGATCCACTATCGCGGCAAGCGCGCCATCCGCGAGGTGGGCCGCGCCATGGGCCTGACCGAAGACACGATTTCCGCCCTGTCCTCGCAGCTGTGGGGGTTCTTCTCGGCCTCGGGGCTCGAGGCGGAACGGATGCGCGAAATCGGCCTCGACCCCGAGGATCGCCGCCTGAAACAGACTCTAACACTGGTAAATGAGATCAACGGCTTCCCCCGCCACCTGTCCCAGCATGTGGGCGGGTTCATCATCACCGAGGGCCGCTTGGACGAGCTGGTGCCCATCGAGAACGCCACGATGGAGGACCGCACCGTCATCTGCTGGGACAAGGATGACATTGATACGCTTGGCATCCTCAAGGTCGATGTCCTGAGCCTTGGCATGCTGACCTGCATCCGCAAGGCCTTTGACCTGATCGCCCAGCACCACCAGACCAGCTATACGCTCGCCACCCTGCCGCCCGAGGACCCGGCGGTCTATGACATGCTGTGCCGCGCGGATTCGGTCGGCGTGTTCCAGGTGGAATCACGTGCACAGATGAACTTTCTGCCCCGGATGCGGCCGCGCAATTTCTATGACTTGGTTATCGAGGTCGCCATCATCCGCCCCGGCCCCATTCAGGGCGACATGGTGCATCCCTATATCCGCCGCCGGAATGGCGAGGAGGAGGTCAGCTTCCCCTCGGACGCACTGGGCGAGGTGCTGGGCAAGACGCTGGGCGTACCGCTGTTTCAGGAACAGGCGATGCAGATCGCCATCGTCGGCGCGGGTTTCACCCCCGAACAGGCCGACCGGCTGCGGCGCTCGCTGGCGACCTTCAAGAAACACGGCAATGTCAGCGAATTCCGCACCCTGTTCCTGCGCGGGATGCAGCGCAACGGCTATGACGCCGAGTTCGCCGAGCGCTGTTTCTCGCAGATCGAGGGGTTCGGCTCCTACGGCTTCCCCGAAAGCCACGCGGCCAGCTTTGCGCTGCTGGTCTATGCCAGCGCCTGGATCAAGTGCCACCATCCGGGGATTTTTGCCTGCGCGCTGCTGAATTCGCAACCAATGGGGTTCTATGCCCCCGCCCAGATCGTGCGCGATGCGCGCGAGCATGGCGTGCAAGTGCGTCCGGTCTGCATCAATGCCAGCTTCTGGGACAACGTGATGGAGCCAGACGGCCATGGCGGGCTGGCCCTGCGGCTGGGCTTTCGCCAGATCAAGGGCCTGAGCGAAGAGGACGCCAGTTGGCTGACCGCCGCGCGCGGCAACGGCTACCACCAGGTTGACGACGTCTGGCGCCGCGCGGGCCTTGGCCCCTCGGTGATCGAGCGTCTGGCCGAGGCCGATGCCTTTGCCGCCTGCGGCCTGACCCGGCGCGAGGCGCTGTGGCAGGCCAAGGCGATCGCCACCGCCAAACCCCTGCCCCTGTTCGCGCAGGATCTGGAAGGCGAGGCGCTGGACGAACCCGCCGCCCATCTGCCGCAGATGTCGCTGGGCGAGCAGGTGGTCGAGGATTACGTCGCCACCCGCCTGAGCCTGCGGGCACACCCGGTGGCCCTGTTGCGGCACCTGCTGACGCCGGGGCAGCGCGACAATTCCGCCCCTGCATCCGGGCCGAAAAACGCGGTATCTGCCCGGAACAGAGCCTGAATCGAAAGCCCCGATCATGACCCGGCCCGTACTGCCCCCGCGTTTTCCCGCCACGCCCGACCAGATCCAAGCGCAGGTCACCGCATTCTACGCCCGCGTCCGGCAGGACCCCCTGCTGGGCCCGATCTTCAACCGCCACGTCACCGACTGGCCCGCGCATGAGGACCGGATCGCCGCCTTCTGGCGCAACGCCATCCTGTACGAGCGCGGCTACAGCGGCAATCCGCAGCGTGTGCATATCGAGCGTCCGGACGTGAAACCCGAAATGTTTGCCCATTGGCTGGACCTGTTCGAAGAGGTCGCCCACGGCACCCTGCCCCCGGAAACGGCCACGCCCTGGGTGGCGCTGGCCCGACGCATCGGCGCGGGGATGCAGGCCGGTGTCGCGGCCGCCCGCCAACCGGCCGGGGCTCCGCCGATCCTGCGCTGAACGGCCGGCCCTGCAGGGATGTTAGCGGTAAAGTTTGGACTATCCGACTCTGCCGATTGGGTTTAATCAGGCCTCAGACACCTGCCACAGCATCCAATCGCCCGGGACCAGCCAGATGAGCACACAGAACTCGACCCTGCAGGGACTTGGCTTTGCCTTTCTCGGGTTTGCCGTCTTTGCCACCCATGACGCGCTGATCAAGACGCTGGGCGGCACCTATTCCGTGCTGCAGATCATCTTTTTTGCCACGCTGTTTTCCTTTGTGCCGATGGCGGTCACGATCCTCGCGGACCGGACCGCTGGCAATTTTCGGCCGCATCACCCGTGGCTGGTGATGCTACGCTCGGGGCTGATGGTCACGTCGATGTCCTGTGCCTTCTACGCCTTTTCGGTCCTGCCCCTGGCCGAGGTTTATTCGCTGCTGTTTTCCTTTCCGCTGATCGTCACCGTCCTGTCGATCCCGATACTGGGCGAGGTCGTGCGCGCCCAACGCTGGGCCGCAGTGGGCGTGGGCCTGATCGGAGTGCTGATCGTCCTGCGCCCCGGCGCGACCGAGATCACCCTCGGCCACCTTGCCGCCCTGACGGCCGCGTTCTGCAGCGCCTTCGCATCCGTGCTGGTGCGCAAGATCGGAAACGAGGAACGCTCGGCCGTGCTGATCCTGTATCCGATGCTGCTGGCGATCGCGGTCATGAGCCTTGCGCAACCAGCGGTCTATCAGCCGCCTTCGCTGATCCATCTGGCGATGATGGCCTTGGTCGGCGTGTTCTCGGTGATCGCCCAGCACCTGATCATCCTGGCCTATCGCGCGGCGCCCGCCGGCGTGGTCGCGCCCAGCCAGTACAGCCAGATCATCTGGGCCACGATATTCGGCGCGGTGTTCTTCGGCGAAAAGCCCGACAAATGGGTGGCCGTGGGGGCCGCGATCATCATCGCATCGGGCATCTTCGTCGTCTGGCGCGAAAGCCGGGCAAATGTATCGCCGAACAAGCCGGTTTTGCGCGTCCGCTCGCCGCGCTCTGACACCGGCGCCTCGGCGCGGCCGGGGTCATAACGCGGCGGCTACTGATCCTTCAGTCTGATCTTAAGGCCGCCGTTTTCGCCTGTTTCCTCGAACTTTCCGGTGGCTCGTACCAAGTCGCTCAGCCGCTTGAAGCCATAAGTTCGCGTGTCAAAATCCGAATAGTTCATACTGAGCTGACTACCTATCCAACCAAGGTCCGCCCAGCCGTCCGGTTCCTCGGACTTAAGCACGACATTCCGAATCAACTGGAACGCATGATTCAGTTCTTTTTTGGGCTGAACTGTCTTTACCTTCTCGCCGCCATTCGTCTCTTCCTTTTTGATGTTCTCAATAAGAATGAAGCGGTTGCAGGCTTTCTTGAAGGCGTTGGGCGTCTTTTCCTCGCCGATCCCAAACACGCTCAACCCTTGCTCGCGGATTCGGCTGGCCAACCGCGTAAAATCGCTGTCTGACGACACCAGCACAAAGCCGCCAAATCGGGCAGAATGCAGTATATCCATGGCATCAATTACTAGGGCGATATCCCCTGCGTTTTTACCGGTGGTATTGGCGAATTGCTGGTGCGGAACGATGGCGTATTCCGCCAGTTTCTCAGCGCTCCAACCCTGTAGCGTGCTGTTCGAAAAATCGCCATAAATCCGGCGCAGACCGGCCTCACCCAATGTGGCAACTTCTTCGAAAATCTCGGCAACATGCTTTGCCGGTACGTTTTCGGCGTCAATCAGAACGGCCAAACGTTCCGTTGTTTCAGTGGTCAATTTGATCTCTCTATTCAGATATTCATCAATGTCCTGATGATAGGCGACAAAAAGGGCGGGATAAACCCCGCCCTTGCAATTTCCGATTGTCAGTAAACCACCACCGACCGGATGCTTTCGCCCTTGTGCATCAGGTCGAAGCCGGTGTTGATGTCGTCCAGACCCATGGTGTGAGTGATCATCGGGTCGATCTCGATCTTCCCTTCCATGTACCAGTCGACGATCTTGGGTACGTCCGTGCGTCCACGCGCGCCGCCGAAGGCGGTGCCGCGCCACGATCGGCCGGTGACCAGCTGGAACGGACGGGTCGAGATCTCGGCCCCCGCGGGCGCCACGCCGATGATGATCGATTCGCCCCAGCCCTTGTGCGCCGATTCCAGCGCCGCGCGCATCACCTGCACGTTGCCGGTGGCATCAAAGGTGTAATCTGCGCCGCCCTTGGTCAGGTTCACCAGATAGGGGACAAGATCGCCCTCGACCTCGGACGGGTTCACGAAATCGGTCATGCCGAATTTTTTGGCCATTTCGACCTTGGCGGGGTTCAGGTCAACGCCGACGATCTGATCGGCCCCGGCCAGACGCAGGCCCTGGATCACGTTCAGGCCGATGCCACCCAGGCCGAACACGATGGCGCGGCTGCCGATTTCCACCTTGGCGGTGTTGATCACCGCGCCGATGCCGGTGGTCACGCCACAGCCGATATAGCAGATCTTGTCGAACGGCGCGTCCTCGCGCACCTTGGCCAGTGCAATCTCGGGCAGAACCGTGTGGTTCGAGAAAGTCGAGCATCCCATGTAATGCAGGATCGGATCCCCATCCAGCGTCGAGAAACGCGAGGTGCCGTCGGGCATCAAACCCTTGCCCTGCGTCTCGCGGATGGCCTGGCACAGGTTGGTCTTGGGGTGCAGGCAGTATTCGCACTCGCGACATTCGGGGGTGTAGAGCGGGATCACGTGATCGCCCGGCTTCAGGCTGGTCACGCCCGGGCCGACCTCGACCACGACGCCGGCACCCTCGTGGCCCAGAATGGCCGGAAACAGGCCCTCGGGGTCGGCGCCCGACAGGGTGAATTCGTCGGTATGGCAGATGCCGGTGGCCTTGATCTCGACCAGAACCTCGCCCGCCTTGGGGCCTTCGAGGTTCACGTCCATCACTTCCAAGGGCTTGCCCGCCTGAACGGCGACGGCGGCACGGGTTCGCATGTTGCTTGTCTCCCTGTCTTGTTTGACCCGACCCTGCGTCAAATACAGGGTGTTTTCAACTGCGCTTTCATGGCAGTCTCTGTAAGCTTTTGATATTTCAGAAACGACATTGCCGAAAAGAGGAGCGCCAATGTACCGGTTCATCCCGATCCTGATCGTCCTGGCCGCCTGCGCCGAAACCGACCTGCCCGAACCGGGCTCTGCCGAGGTGGATGCCGCCCCGGTGGATCTGGCCTTCTGCAAGGGCGAACCCTTTGCCCAGTCCGTGGGGCAACCGGTCTCGACCATTCAGGCCAGCCTGCCGGAACGGAGCCGCGTTCTGGGCCCCGATGACATCGCCACGCAGGATTACCGCATCGACCGGCTAAACGTCTATGTGAACGGAGCCGGGGTCATTCAGCGGCTGACCTGCGGATAAGGCGGACTCGACTCGGGGCATGATTCTCAGATAAGAACAAAATGAGAACACTTTGATGTCTGCCCGATGCCCAAACGCCGAATACTCTCGCTGTGGTTCCCCCGTCTGGGGGCCGAACGGCTGATCCGCGCCGCGCGGGGCCTGCATACAGGCCCGCTGGCGGTGGTGGCCGAACAGTCGAACATGCAGGTCATCACCTCGCTGAACACTGATGCACAGGCCGCCGGTCTGCGCGTGGGCCAGCCGGTGCGCGATGCCCATGCCATGTGCGCGGCCCTTGTCACCCGCCCCCGCAACGCCCCGGCCGAGGCTGCTTTTCTGACCGCGCTGCGCCGCTGGGCGGGCAAGTTCAGCCCCTGGGTCGCCGAAGAGGCGCCCGATGGCCTGATCGTCGATCTGTCGGGCTGCGCCCACCTGTTCGGCGGCGAAGAGGCGCTGCTGGACGTGATCGAAACCGACTGCGCCGACATGGGTCTGAGCGTGCAGATGGGCATTGCCGACACGCTGGGCGCGGCCTGGGCGCTGGCGCGCTATGCCGGGCAAGAGGCCACCTCGGACCGCAGCGGCGACGCCATCTCCCAAGAGGCCCGCGCCACCCGCGCCCGCGCCGGCAAGCGGCGGCACTGGACCAAGGGCGGTGCCGCGCCGCAGGTGGTGGCCGTGGGCGGCGGGGCCCGGATCGCGCCGCCGGGGCAGGCCTATGGCGCGCTCGCCCCCCTGCCCATCGCGGCGCTGCGGCTGGACGACCAGACC
This sequence comes from Ruegeria arenilitoris, assembly GCF_013032855.1. Classification (GTDB taxonomy): domain Bacteria; phylum Pseudomonadota; class Alphaproteobacteria; order Rhodobacterales; family Rhodobacteraceae; genus Ruegeria; species Ruegeria arenilitoris. Next base: position 274,193 of record NZ_WQDA01000001.1, on the reverse strand, counting down.
GTGGCGCAGCTGAACCGGCTGGGCCTGCGGCGGATCGGCGACCTGCTGGGCCAGCCGCGTGCCAGTTTGGCCCGCCGATTCGGGCGCGGGCTGGTGCTACGGCTGGATCAGGCGATGGGCAGCGCACCCGAGCCGGTCTCGCCCGCGCGGCCCCCGCATCACTTTGCGGTGCGGATGACCCTGCCCAACCCGATCGGCCTGGCCGAGGACGTGATGGCCGCCATCGACCGGATGCTGCCGACCCTGTGCGCCCGGCTGGAAGAAAAGGCGCGCGGGGCGCGGACCCTGCGGCTCGAGGCGCACCGCACCGATCAGGCGGCCGAGATCATCGAGATCGGACTGGCCCGGCCGAGCCATGACAAACACCGCATTCGCCCTTTGTTAGAGATGAAAATCGACCAGATCGACGCAGGCTATGGCATCGACATGCTGCGGCTTGCGGCGGTGCAGACCGAGCCGGTGCATGCCCGCACCCTGACCGGCCATGCCGAGGCCAGCCGCGCCGTCCGCAACCGTCTGGAGGGGAACACGGCGCTGGACGATCTGATCGGAAAGCTGGGCGCGCGGGTGGGGCTCGAGGCGATCACGCGGCAACACCCGGCGGCTTCGCACATCCCCGAGAAAACCGCGCAGACGCTGGCGGCGGCCTGGTCGGAACCGGCCCGCGACTGGCCCGTCCCGCCGCGCCCGCGCCCCCTGCTGATGTGGCGGCCCGAGCCGGTGATGGCCCCCGACCACCCGGATGTGCCCACCAGCTTCCGCTGGCGCGGGCGCGACTGGCAACTGGCGCAGGCCACCGGCCCGGAGCGGATCGCCCCGGAATGGTGGCTGGACGACCCCAACTGGCGCAGCGGCGTGCGCGATTACTGGGTGGTGGTGACTGAACAGGGCGAGCGGCTGTGGCTGTTCTACGGCCATGGCGGCACCATGTCGGCGGGCTGGTTCTGCCAAGGGTGCCTTGGTTAGAGTCTATTTTCCACGATAGACCAGAATATCCGGAAGGTAATCGATCAGCCGGATGACCCACGAGAACGGCGCCGGAAAGTCGGTCCGGAAGCGCCGGCGCGCCATTGCGCGCAGCACGCGCTGCGCGGCGTCTTCGGGCTCCATCAGCATCGGCATCTTGAAGCTGTTCTTGTCGGTCAGCCGGGTCTTGATGAACCCCGGATTGACGATGCGCACCGTCACCCCGGTTCCGGCCAGGTCATGCCGCATCGTTTCGGCCAGCGAGATCAGCGCCGCCTTGCTGGACCCGTACCCGATCGCCGCAGGCAGTCCGTGATAGCCCGCCAGCGACCCGATCAGGGTAATGTCGCCACGCCCCGCCTTCACCATGGCCGGCACGGTTTCCCCCAGAACCCGCAGCGCGCCTGAGTAGTTCACGTCGCTGATGGCCAGCGCGGCTTCGGTCTGCCAGTCCTGCGCGCGCATCGGCTCATAGGCCCCGGCGTTGTAGACCAGACCGTCAACTTGGCCGATCTCGGCCACGGCGCGGCGCACCTGCGCCAGATCGGTCACGTCCAGCGGTACCGCACGGGCATTGGGCAGCGAAGCGCAAATCTGCTCCAGCCGCTCGGCATTGCGTGCGGACAGCACAAGGTGCGCGCCCTGACCGCCCAAGGCATCGGCCAGCGCCCGGCCCAGCCCTTCGCTGGCGCCGATGATCCAATAGATTTTTCCGTCAAAACTACTCATACCGCGCGGTTCACATGTGCCGAAGCGTGAACAGCCGCGGTCTTGGGTTGGGTTGTCTCGACCATAACACCTTTCATTACGCGGAAGGGCATACCTCGGATCACCAGCAAACGCGATTGATGCAATCCTGACGCACAGCCCGCCGATCAGCGGGAAACAGGTAAAAACATGGCCCGGATTTGATCCGCTCCGGCCTACCCTGCGTATCTTATTGTAAAATGTCGCATAAAGAGGATGGCATGTTCGACGAAACCCGGGGCGTACGGAAAAAAATCGCAATTGTAGGCGCAGGCATCTCAGGATTATCAGCGGCTTATTACCTGTCGGAAAGTCACGACGTCACCCTGTATGAGGCCGAACCCCGTCTGGGCGGACATGCCCGCACGGTGATGGCCGGCCGCAATGGTGATCAACCGGTTGATACCGGGTTCATCGTCTTCAACTATGCCACATATCCCTTTCTGACCAAGCTGTTCGGTGAACTGGACGTGCCGGTCATCAAAAGCGAGATGAGCTTTGGCGCCACCATCGACAATGGTCGCATCGAATATGGCCTGAACAATCTGCGCACCATCACCGCGCAGAAGCGCAACCTCGTGCGGCCCTCCTACTACAAGATGATCGCCGACATCCTGCGCTTTGGCAAAGAAGCGCCCGAGGCCGCCCGGGATGATGACACCACGATTGGTGAGCTGGTTGACCAGATGCGGCTGGGCCACTGGTTCCGCAACAATTACCTGATGCCGATGTGCGGCGCGATCTGGTCAACTCCGGTGGAGTTCGTCGATCAGTTTCCGGCGCGGTCGCTGGTGCAGTTCTTCCGCAACCACGCCTTGCTGTCCAGCAAACGCGGCGCCCAGCACCAGTGGTGGACGGTAAAGGGTGGCAGCATCGAATATGTCCGCCGGCTCGAATCCGCGTTGCGCGGCCGGGGTTGCGACATCCGCCTGGGCGCGCCGGTCTCTAACGTCGAACGCGATGCCTTGGGCGTGACCGTTCAGGCGCAGGGCCGCTCGGATCAGTATGACGAGATCATCCTGGCCACCCATTCCGACCAGTCGTTGGCCATTCTGGGCCAGAACGCCACCACCGACGAGGCCGCGGCGCTGGGCGCGATCCGCTATCAGCCCAACCGCGCGGTCTTGCACTGCGACCCCAGCCAGATGCCGCGCCGCCGCGCCTGCTGGTCCAGCTGGACCTACCGCTCGCAGGCGGGCAACGTGGGCGTGACCTATTGGATGAACCGGTTGCAGAACATCCCTGAAAGCGACCCGTTGTTCGTCACCCTGAATCCGTCTTCCGACATCGCGCCAGACAAAATCTATGACGAGGTGGAATTCGCCCATCCGGTGTTCGACAAGGCCGCGCTGAAAGCGCAGGGCCAGATCCGCGAGATGCAGGGCCGCAACCGGACCTGGTTCGCCGGCGCCTACAACCGGCACGGGTTCCACGAAGACGGAATCGCCAGCGCGATGCACGTGGTCGGGCTGTTGACCGGCGATCCGCAAACCAACGGAGCTGAAAATGCGATATCTGATCCAAGCGTCGCTGTCCCGGTTACGGCCAGCCCGTAACGCAGCGATCCTGAGCCTGGTTCTGCTGGCCCCTGCCGGGCTTGCGGCCACCCCCGTCACCAACCTGCTGCCCGATGCCGAGCTGCGTGGCACTGCCACCTTCCGGTTCCTCGGTCTGCCGATCTACGACGCGCAGCTGTTCACCAAAGGCGGCGGCCCGCTCAGCTGGTCGCAGGATTTCGGGCTGAAGCTGACCTATCGGAAATCGCTGAAGCAGAAGGCGCTGATCGAATCCACGCTGGACGAGATGGCCCGGCAGGGCAACAGCGCCCCGATCGAGGCGCAGTTGAAAACCTGCTATCAGGCGGTCGGCGCCGGTGACAGCTACCTGGCCGTCACCAAAGGCCCCGACGCGATCGAGTTCTGGCGCAACGGGCGCAAGACCTGCACCCTCTCCTATCCGGGGATCAAGCGCAGTTTCATGTCGATCTTTCTGGGCAACAACACCCGGTCCGCCGCCTTTACGCGTCAGCTGCGGGGTCAGTGATGCTGTATCCGCGTGTCAGCCTCTATGCGCTGATGCTTGCTGCGGCGGGTATCCCGCTCTACATCCACTTGCCGCGTTTCGCGGCGGTGAACCTCGGGATCGGCCTGGGCGTGATCGGCACGGTTCTGCTGCTGATCCGGCTGGTGGATCTGGTGCAAGACCCGCTGATCGGCTGGGCCATTGACCGCTGGCCCGGCGCGCAGATGGGTTTTGCCGTCTTGGCCGCCGGAGGTCTGGCGGTCGGTTTTCCGCTGTTGTTTTCGCTGCCGCAGGGGGCGAGCGTCGGCGTCCTCGTGGCGATCCTGATCCTGCTGTTTTCCGCCTACAGCCTGGGCACCATCCTGCTTTATGGCCGCAGCGCGACGCTGGCGAAACAGGCCACCCCGCGCGAGTTGATGACCCTCGCCGCCTTTCGTGAGGGTGGGCAACTGGCCGGCGTGGTTCTGGCCGCCAGCGCACCGGCGCTGTTCGTGGCCTTGGGCGCGGGCGCACAAGGCTATCCGGCCTTCGGGCTGTTTCTGGGCGCGCTGGCGCTGGTCACCATGGTGCTGACATTGCCGATCTGGCGGCGCGCGCCCGTCACCGGGCGGGGCCTGTCGTTCGACGGGCTGGGTCAGGCCGGGGCCCTGCGTCTGCTGGCGCTGGCGCTGGTCAACAGCCTGCCGGTTGCGATCACCTCGACCCTGTTCTTGTTCTTCGTCGAAGACCGGCTGCAATTGCCGGGCAAGGCCGGGCCGCTGCTGATCCTGTTCTTCCTCAGCGCCGGTGCCACAGTGCCGCTCTGGGCGCGGCTCAGCAACCGGATCGGCCCGAAACAGACTCTGATCATCGCGATGCCACTGGCCATTCTGGGCTTTGTCGGCGCGGCCATGCTGGCGCCCGGCAACCTGGCCGGGTTTGCGGTTATCTGCCTGGCGTCGGGGGCGGCGCTGGGGGCGGACATGGTGGTTCTGCCGGCCATGTTCTCGGTGGTGCTGACACGCGCGGGGCTGAATGCCTCGGCCGCCTTCGGCATCTGGTCTTTCGCCGGCAAACTGGGGCTGGCATTGGCCGCATTCTTCACCCTTCCGCTGCTGGAACGCAGCGGCTTTGTGCCCGGTCAGACGAATTCGGCGCAGGCGTTGGAAACGCTCAACCTGGCCTATGCCGTGCTGCCCTGCATCCTGAAACTCGGCGCGTTCGGAATGGTCCTGACGCTGCCTACAGAGGTACCCGCAAAATGACATTCCTTCTGATTGCCGCACTGGCCGTACTGGCCCTGATCGCGGTCAAAACCCGCCTTCTCAGCTTTCGTGCGCAATCGCCGTCGGATTATGCCGGAACCGGCCCCGATTTCTCGCTGAAGGACAATCTGAACGGGGAAATCCTGTCCGAAGGGCTGATCTATGGCCCGACTGGCAAGATGTCGAACAGCTTCGTGGCGCGGATGATCGGGGAATGGAACGGCAGTTCCGGCACCCTGACCGAGTATTTCACCTATTCCAACGGCAAACAGATGACCCGCAAATGGTACCTGACCATGGGCACAGGTAACAGTTTTACCGCAACCGCCGAAGACATCGTCGGCGAAGGCCGCGGTGTGATCTCGGGCGCGACGGTCAAACTGACCTATCGTATCGTTCTGCCGGAAGACGCCGGGGGCCATACCCTGGACGTCACCGACTGGATGTACCTGACCGAGAGCGGGGCGATCATGAACCGCTCGGAAATGCGCAAGTTCGGCCTGAAGGTGGCCGAGTTGGTCGCCACGATGCGCCCCGCCCCGCCGGAAAAGACGGCGCATGTGCCCGGCGCAAACGGTCATGACCGAACCGCCGACCCGAGGGCTCTGCAATGACCCGACTCATGAAACGACTGGCCTTCGCGTGCCTGCTGCTGACAGCGGCCTGTGCCTTCAAACCGAAAGTTCCGACCACTTTCCTGTCGGACCGCCAACTGAACCTCGAAGAGTTCTTTGAGGGCCACACCGTGGCCTATGGGCAGTTCCAGGACGTTCTGGGCAATATCCCCCGCCGGTTCACGGTAGACATCAACGGGACATGGGATGGCCAGACCCTGACTTTGGTCGAAGACTTCGTCTATGACGACGGCGCCACCGAACAGCGCATCTGGACCCTGACCAAAACCGGCGAGGATACCTGGACCGGCACCGCGCCCGGCGTTCTGGGCACCGCGTCGGGAACCGAGCGTGGCGACACGTTCAACTGGAAATACCGTATCGACCTGCCGGTGAAGGACGGCACGATGCGCGTCGATTTCGACGACTGGATGTGGCTGCTGGACGATGACCGCCTGCTGAACCGCGCCTACGTCTCGCGCTTTGGCATCCGGCTGGGCGAAGTCGTGCTGTTCTTCGAAAAGAAGTAACCGCGCGGCGCGGCGTCCCGATCAATCTTTGGAAAAAGTGGTGAGCCGTGCAGGATTCGAACCTGCGACCCACTGATTAAAAGTCAGTTGCTCTACCAACTGAGCTAACGGCCCACTCTTTTCATCGGATCGTTTCGATCCGTGGCGCTGTCTAAGGCATTTTCCCGACCGGGTACAAGCCCTTTTTCGCACCGCGTTCCGCCTGAAATCATTGTGTTCCCGGCGTCCCGATAGGCGGCCTAATTAGGGTTGAGGCGGCGGGGGGTCAACCCCTTTTTTCAGGAATCTTCGCGCCGGGCTGGATTCATGTCTGCGGCAAGGCTATATGCCCGCCATGCAGCAACGATCCGACACCGGTTTGCCCTTCATGAAGATGCACGGGCTTGGCAATGACTTCGTCATTGTGGACGCGCGCGCGCATCCGGTGCAGATCACGCCGGCGCTGGCACGCGGAATCGGACACCGGCAGTTCGGGGTCGGATTCGACCAGCTGGCCGTCATCGAAAACGGCGAATCGGATGCACATCTGGTGTTCTACAATGCTGATGGGTCGATCTCGGCCACGTGCGGCAACGCCACCCGCTGCATCGCCCGGTTCCTGATGCGGGAAAGCGCCAAGTCCGAACTGACGCTGACCACCAGCCACGGCACGCTGCAGGCGCGCGACGCGGGCGATGGGCTGACCTCGGTCAACATGGGGCATCCGCAGCTGGACTGGGCCGACATTCCATTGGCCGAAGAGGTGGATACGCTGGAACTGCCGATCGAAGGCGGACCGGTGGCCACCGGCATGGGCAACCCGCATTGCACCTTCTTCGTCGAAGACGCCGAGGCGATTCCGCTGGCAGAATTCGGCGCGCGCTACGAGCATCACCCGCTCTATCCGCAGCGCACCAATGTGCAGGTCGCCCAGATCATCGGCCCGGATCAAATCCGCATGCGGGTGTGGGAACGCGGCGTGGGCATCACGCTGGCCTCGGGCTCGTCGTCCTGCGCCACGGCCGTGGCCGCGGCGCGGCGCGGCCTGACCGGACGCAAGGTGCAGATCGAACTGGACGGCGGCACCATCTGGATCGACTGGCGCGAGGACGGCGTCTGGATGACCGGCCCCACCTGCCATGTCTTCTCGGGCACGCTGAAGCCCGAGTTTCTGGAGTCGCTGGGATGAACCCGCCGAAATTCACCACGCTGGGCTGCCGGCTCAACGCCTATGAGACCGAGGCGATGAAGGAGCTGTCGCAGCAGGCCGGGCTGACGGACGCGGTGATCGTGAACACCTGCGCCGTCACCGCCGAAGCCGTGCGCAAGGCCCGGCAGGAGATCCGCAAGCTGCGCCGCGAGAACCCCAACGCCCGGTTGATCGTCACCGGCTGCGCGGCCCAGACCGAACCCCAGACCTTTGCCGAGATGGACGAGGTCGATGCGGTGATCGGCAACACCGAAAAGATGCGCCCCGAAACCTGGCAGGGCATGGCCGCCGATTTCATCGGCGAGACCGAGGCGGTGCAGGTCGATGACATCATGTCGGTCACCGAAACCGCGGGCCATCTGATCGACGGGTTCGGCACCCGTTCGCGCGCCTATGTGCAGGTCCAGAACGGCTGTGATCATCGCTGCACCTTCTGCATCATCCCCTATGGCCGCGGCAACTCGCGCAGCGTCCCGGCGGGCGTGGTGGTGGACCAGATCAAGCGGCTGGTGGACCGGGGCTACAACGAGGTCGTGCTGACCGGGGTCGACCTGACCTCATGGGGCGCCGACCTACCCGCAAGCCCCAAGCTGGGCGATCTGGTCATGCGCATCCTGAAACTGGTGCCCGACCTGCCGCGCCTGCGCATCAGCTCGATCGATTCGATCGAGGTGGACGAGAACCTGATGCAGGCCATCGCGACCGAGCCGCGCCTGATGCCGCATCTGCACCTGTCGCTGCAGCATGGTGACGACCTGATCCTGAAACGGATGAAGCGCCGCCACCTGCGCGACGACGCCATACGCTTCACCGAAGAGGCCCGCAGGCTGCGCCCCGAGATCACCTTTGGTGCCGACATCATCGCGGGCTTTCCGACGGAAACCGAGGCCCATTTCGAGAACTCGCTGAAACTGGTCACCGACTGCGACCTGACCTGGCTGCACGTCTTCCCCTATTCCAAGCGCGAAGGCACGCCGGCGGCGCGCATTCCGCAGCAAGTCAACGGCAAGGTGACAAAGCAACGTGCCGCCAGGCTACGTGAGGCGGGTGACGCGCAGGTAGCCAGACACCTGGAAGCCCAGCTGGGCAAGACCCATCACATACTGATGGAAAATCCCCACATGGGCCGGACCGAGCAGTTCACCGAGGTAACATTTGCGAACGCGCAACCCGAAGGGCAGATCGTGACTGCCACCATCACCGGGGTTCGCGATCAGCAGTTGGTGGCCTGACGTCCCTCAGGCCGGACCGTCGCTTGCCAGAAGCTCTTCCATGAAGACACTGATCAGTTGGGCGCGTCCGTCCACGCCGGCTTTTCCATAGATCGAAGCCGACTGCGCGCGTACGGTACCCACGGCACGGCCTCGGATCCGGGCGATATTCTCATTGTCGACGCCCTTGAGGATCAACAAGCCCACTTCGCGCTCGGCGCTGGTCAGGCCCCAGCGGGTAAAGAAAGTATCGATCACGGCGCTCATTTCGCCCTGCGCCGCGCGCAGGCCTTGTTTTGCCTGGTCCATTCGCGCCAGCAATCTGCGCAGCTCGAGCATGAAGAACAGGACACCAAGGCAAAGGACGGTTGCGACCAGGGATTCCAAAACGAGATGTGCCAGGGGCTCGCTGCCATCGAGGTCCAGAATGGCGTCGCCCATGTAGAATGCGGCACATAGCCCCTGAACCACGATCATCGCCGCCATCAGAACGGCCCGGCGTGCATCCGCATCGCCGGACCGCAAGTTTTCGGTGATCCATTTGATCATTTGGTCGACCAGCCATCAGGAATATTCTTGTCCCCTGATACCATGGCTTTGACCAGAGCGACACCGGTTCGACGTTGGTCCAAAAGCACGCCAAGCACGTGCAGAACAACGCTAAGCATCAGCCAGTTGAACGCCAGCTCGTGCGCATCCTCGACCCAACCCACCCCGAAGAAGGCCGTGGTGCCCATCATGATGCCTGTGGCGCAGATGACGCCCAACGTCATCCAGATGTTGTAGACCATCAGCGCGCCCAGAGGATTGTGCGACAGGTGAACCGACCGGTCGCCCCGGACGGTGTCACGCACATGTCGGACCGCAGCATTCGGGCTGAACGGAATTGCCGAGAACCTGGCCGGTGCCGGCCCAAGGACGCCCCAGGCCATGCGCAACAGAACCAGCCCGAGCACGGCGTAACCGACATATTCATGCAACGGCCCCTCGGGGTCGGTCACAGCGGCGTTGAGCAGAATGCCCAGAACCACCGACCAGTGGATCAGGCGGACCAGCGGGTCCCAGACCCGGATGGTGCGGGCGCCCTCGCGCCCGCCCTGGTGCTGGATGGACTCGGACATTGCCGGTCACTTGTCCTCGATCTTTTGGATCTTGCCGGACGCGGGGTCCACATAGACCTCGGCCATCTGTCCGTCTTTCACGACATAGGCCTCGATTTCACCGTCCTCCATTTCGATCTTGCGCACGTCATAGCCAAGCTCGGTCAGAGCGGTGCGCACCTCGGTCTCTGTCTTGCCCAGTTCCGTATCCGGCACCAGGTCCAGAGCCAGAACCGGAGTGGCCACAAGCAACGCCGCTGCAAGTATGGGTAGTTTCATGTCGGGTCTCCTCGGTTTCGATCCTGCGTCAGACCGCCTGACGCTGTCGAAAACCTGAGCAGCCGACACCGCCGGCGCCATGCGCATTCCGCTTAAAAGCCGTGAATAAGCCCGCGCTGATGCCCGGTTCGGCGGGTTTCCGACCGCAAAAAGAAAAAACCCCGCGCCATGCGCGGGGTTGTCTTGCTTTTGCAGGCGACGCTCAGGTCAAACCGACTTTTTGCCTTTGACCGGCGCCCACAGACGCTTGTTCACCAGGTAGAGAAGCACCGACATGATGGTCAGGAACAGAACCCCGACAAAGCCCGAGGCCTTGCGATCCATCATTTTTGGTTCGGCGGCCCACATCAGGAACGCAGCGACGTCCTGGGACATGGCCTCGACGGTGTTTTCGTGTCCGTCGGCAAACTCGACCTGTTCGTCAGACAACGGCGGGCCCATCGAAATCCAGCCGCCCGGGAAGGCGGTGTTTTCGTACAGGATCGTGCCGGCCTCTTCTTTTTCCTTGCCGGTATAGCCGTCCAGCAGCGAGGCGATGTATTCAGCGCCACCCATGCCTTTGACCAGCTGGTTGATCCCCAGACCGTAGGGGCCGTGGAAGCCTGCACGCGCCTTGGCCATCAGGCTCAGGTCAGGTGCGCCCACGGCATCATTGGCCGGGAAGTGATCGGTCGGCCTGGCCGGGCGGAAATCGTCCAGCTCGGGATCGAACACCTCGAACGAGCCGGCGGCATAAGCGATGACTTCTTCTTCCGAGTAGCCCAGCGCCGTGAGGTCGCGCAGCGGTACGTATTTCAGACCGTGGCAGGCCGCGCAAACCTCGGTATAGATCTGCAGGCCGCGCTGAAGCTGGTTCTGATCGTAAGCGCCAAAGGGCCCTTCGAACGAGAAGTCGAAGTCCTCGATATGCTGCTCGCCGCCTCCGGCTGCGGATACCGCAGCAGGAGCAAGGGCGATGGCAAACGCGGCACCGATTGCAAGTTTCTTGAACATGGTTTCCGGTCCCTCTTCTTACTCGGCCGGCGTGGCGTCGGCGTCAGCCTTGCCATAATGCGCGTTGAAGTCTTCTTCGATGGTTTCCGGCTGGGCATCGGGCTTTTCGATGACACCCAGGATCGGCAGGATCACGAAGAAATAAGCGAACCAGTAGGCGGACGCGATCAGCGAGAAGGTCGCATAGGGCTCTTCCGCCGGCATCGCACCCAGCCACATCAGGGCAAAGAAGTCGATGACCAGAAGGTAGAACCACCATTTGAACATCGGGCGGTACTTGCCCGAACGCACGGTCGAAGTGTCCAGCCAAGGCGCCAGCGCCATTGCCAGGATTGCACCGAACATCGCCAGAACACCAAAGAACTTGGCGTCGATGATGCCACCGGTGATGAAGCTGGCGAACTGCACGACCCAGACTTCGCTGGTGAAGGCACGTAGGATCGCGTAGAACGGCAGGAAGTACCATTCAGGCACGATGTGCGCGGGCGTGACCAGCGGGTTGGCTTCGATGTAGTTGTCCGGGTGGCCCAGGTAGTTCGGCATGAAGCCGACGATTGCCCAGAACACGACCAGGATGACGGCCAGCGCGAACAGGTCCTTGATCACGAAATAGGGCCAGAATGGCAGCGTGTCTTTCTCGGCCTCGGCTTTCGACGTGCGGCGAACTTCAACACCCGTGGGGTTGTTGTTGCCGGTGGTGTGGAAGGCCCAGATATGCACGATGACCAGCCCTGCGATGATGAAGGGCAGCAGATAGTGCAGCGAGAAGAAGCGGTTCAGCGTCGCGTTGTCGACGGCCGGTCCGCCCAGCAGCCAGGTCTGGATCGCTTCGCCCACGAAGGGGATCGCGCCGAACAGGCCGGTGATCACGGTGGCGCCCCAGAAGGACATCTGACCCCAAGGCAGAACATAACCCATGAAGGCGGTGCCCATCATCATCAGGTAGATCAGCATGCCGATGATCCAGGTCACTTCGCGCGGCGCCTTGTACGAACCGTAGAACAGGCCGCGGAAGATGTGGATATAGACCGCCACGAAGAACAGCGACGCGCCGTTCATGTGCAGGTACCGCAGCATGTAGCCGCCGTTTACGTTGCGCATGATGTGCTCGACGCTGGCAAAGGCCAGATCGACATGCGGGGTATAGTGCATCACTAGAACGATGCCGGTGACGATCTGCAACGCCAGGCAGAAGGTCAGGACGATGCCCCAGATCCACATCCAGTTCAGGTTCTTCGGGGTGGGGATCATCAAAGTGTCGTATAGAAGGCCGACGATGGGCAGACGGCTGTTCAGCCACTTCTCGCCGTTGGTCTTCGGTTCATAGTGATCGTGCGGGATACCGGACATGAGCGCGTCTCCTTAACCCAGCTTGATGGTGGTTTCGTCGAGGAACTCGGCGACCGGGATATGCAGGTTTTCCGGAGCGGGACCTTTGCGGATACGGCCCGCCGTATCGTAGTGCGATCCGTGGCACGGGCAGAACCACCCGTGAAAATCACCAGCGCCGTCGCCCAGAGGAACGCAGCCCAGATGGGTGCAGACGCCCATCATCACCAGCCATTCGCCGGCTTCGTCCAGCGTCCGGTTTTCATCGGTCGCGGGCAGGTTCGGCTTGTTTTCGTTCCGGTCGTTCTGATCCGGCAGATCCTCCAGCGGCACTTCGCGGCCCCAGTTGATCTCTTCTTCGGTACGGCGACGAATGAAGACGGGCTTGCCCAGCCACTTGACCGTGATCTGGGTGCCAATCTCGACGCCGCTGACGTCCACGCGGATCGAGGACAGCGCCTGAACGTCTGCCGAGGGGTTCATTTGGTTGACCAGGGGCCACACGGCGGCTCCCGTTGCAACGACACCTGCGCCGCCGGCGGCGTAGTAGAGGAAATCTCTGCGGGTGCCTTCGTGGTCTTCTGCGTGGGACACGAGGTTTTCTCCGATTCCAGCGCCCGGCTACGGGCAAACATGCATCAGCACCGCATCAAAGCGGCGTCTCATCGCGGGTATCTAGCTGGCGGAAATCGGTTCGTCCAGCGGTCATAGGCGCGCACTACGCCGCATCTGGGCATTCATGTCACAATGAAGGGGTCATTTTTCAAGAACTTCCTCGGATGTTGCGAAAATCGCCGTTCGAAGGCGCGAATCACTTCGCAGGTGATTCTCTGACCCTTCGCCACGGCTATCGCCCCTGGCCCGGCCGAGCACCTGTTCACTCGGGTACCCGGCACGAGGCATATACGACAGCAACCTGACCGCGCGGTTCCGGGACCACGAAACCCATGTAAACATCTATTTTGAAATCATTTTTTTAGTTGCGTCGCGATAAATTTCCCGGTTGCGACCCCGGGGTTTTTCAAGCAAAGGCGGCGGGCGCGCGACCGATCTGAATGAGGACCCAAATGACTTTGTCAAAAAATGCCATTCTGCTGCTCGCGTTCACCGCCGCACACCAGGCCGCCGCCGAAGGCGACGCAGCGCGCGGCGAGAAACTCTACAACCGCTGCTCGTCCTGTCACGCCATCATCAAGGATGGCGAGGTTCTGATCAAAGGCGGCATCACCGGCCCGAATCTCTATGGTGTGGTCGGCAGGGCCGCCGGAACCGAAAACGACTATCTGAACGGCAGCGAACGGCTGCCCATCGGCATGTTCACCGATGACATGATCCGCGCCGGTGAAAACGGCCTGGTCTGGACGCAAGAGAATATTGCCGCCTACGCCCGCGACCCGATCGGGTTCATCCAGGACTTCCTGAAGGACGAGACCGCCCGCCCGAACATGAGCGTCAAGCTGAAGACAGGTGCCGAGGATATCGCCGCCTATCTGGCCACGTTCACCGACTGAACCCAACCCGGCGCCGGTCAACTGTCCCGCATCAGGGCGGCCAGTTGACCAAGCTCGGTGCCGATCCCGGACTGCTCGACATTCTCGGCGGCGGCCAGCCGCGCCGTCCCGGGCTTGTTCTGGTTCAGTTTCCAGGTGCCGTCGATCTGAGTGATCTGCATCCAGCAGGGCACGATCATGCGCATCATGCGCTCCAGCGCCGCCGGGTCCATCTTGTCGGCGCGCCAGGGCGGTTTGGGTTGCAGCCGCTGCTCAAAAAAGGCCGATTGCCGATCCAGAAGATCGCGCAGCCGGTCCTGGGGCTGCAATTCCAGCCGGCCTGTCAGGTGGACCGCCACATAGTTCCATGTGGGCACCTGATCCGCGACCCCGTACCAATCGGGCGAGACATAGCCGTCGGGCCCCTGAACCGCGATCCGCGCCTCCTGCGGGTTGGCCAGCGCCCGCACGATCGGGTTCGAACGCACCAGATGCAGTTCGGCCACCGCGCCATCCTCGGACAGCAGAAAGGGCACATGGCTGATCAATGGCGGGCCGTCGACCGACAGCGCCAGTACGCCGAATCCCCGGCTGCGGGCAAACTCCACATGGCGCGCGCGGTCCTCGGCGCGAAAGGCTGAGTTGGGGTGCATGACCGTCCTCCTGCAGACAGGTCTTGCAGATCGCGCGCACGCTTGGCAAGGTCGCGCCGTTCTCAGGGCGGGGCGGAATTCCCCACCGGCGGTATGCGGGCCCAGACCCGCCAGCCCGCGAGCGGCTCTGTCATTCAACCGACAGAGTGTCAGCAGATCTGGTGAGAGGCCAGAGCCGACGGTTAAAGTCCGGATGAAAGAGAACGAGCAGCGCGCCTCGCCAAGGGCGCGTCTGTCCGTGATCGCCTTGGGTGACGTGTCATGCCGCGCTGGCCGCGAAACCCTTCGCACCCGCCAGCAGGCCACCAAGCTGAAAGGAGATCACGATGACACACACCCGCTATGCTTTCGTCAAAGCCAACTGGCATGCCGATATCGTCGACCGCGCGCTGGGCGGTTTTCTGGAGTTGATCCCCGCCGATCAGGTCGATGTGTTCGACGTGCCGGGCGCGTTTGAAATGCCCCTGCTGGCCCGCGACCTGGCCCGGACGGGCCGCTATGCCGCCGTGGCCTGCGCGGCTTTTGTCGTCGATGGCGGCATCTACCGGCACGATTTCGTGGCGCAGGCCGTGGTTGACGGGCTGATGCGCGCGGGGCTGGAAACCGGCGTGCCGGTCCTGTCGGTGTCGCTGACGCCGCACCAGTACCAGGAAACCGACCATCACAACGCCATCTACCGCGCGCATTTCGTGGAAAAGGGGCGCGAGGCAGCTCGGGCGGCGCTGAAAATCGTCGAAACCCGCGCCGCACTGACCCGTGCTGCCTAAGCACACTGGGTTGGGGCAGCGATGCCCCAACCGCAAATCCGCTTGAGGCGGCAGGCTCTCGTCGTTAATCACGACCCTCAAAGGAGCACGCCCCATGTCGATGAACAGCTTTGGACACCTTTTCCGCGTCACCACCTGGGGTGAAAGCCACGGCCCCGCGCTGGGCGCCACGGTGGATGGCTGCCCGCCCGGCGTCCCGATCGACGAGGGTATGATCCAGCACTGGCTGGACAAGCGCAAACCGGGCCAGAACAAGTTCACCACCCAGCGGCGCGAGCCCGATCAGGTGGAGATCCTGTCAGGCGTGTTCGAGGGCCAGACAACCGGCACCCCGGTCCAGCTGATGATCGAGAACACCGATCAACGCTCGAAGGACTACGGGGACATCATGGACAAGTTCCGCCCCGGCCATGCCGACATTACCTATTGGCAGAAATACGGCATCCGCGACTATCGCGGCGGCGGGCGCAGCTCGGCCCGGGAAACGGCGGCGCGGGTGGCCGCGGGCGGGCTGGCGCGCGAGGCGATCAAACAGATCGCGCCGAATGTCCAGATCACCGGCTACATGACCCAGATCGGCCCGCACCGGATCGACCGGGCCAACTTTGACTGGGCGCAGATCGAACAGAACCCGTTCTGGACCCCGGATGCACAAGCCGCCGAGGACTGGGCGGCCTATCTGGACGATCTGCGCAAATCCGGCAACTCGGTCGGCGCGGTGGTCGAAGTGGTGGCGCGCGGCGTTCCAGCGGGCCTCGGCGCGCCGGTCTATGGCAAGCTCGACACCGATCTGGCCGCGGCGATGATGTCGATCAACGCGGTCAAGGGCGTCGAGATCGGCGAAGGCATGGCCGCCGCCGAACTGACCGGCGAGGCCAATGCCGACGAGATTTTCATGGGCCAGAACGGCCCGCAATACAGCTCGAACCATGCAGGCGGCATTCTGGGCGGTATCTCGACCGGGCAGGACATCGTGGTGCGTTTTGCAGTCAAACCGACCTCATCGATCCTGACCACGCGCAAGACCATCACCAAATCGGGCGAAGAGACCGAGATCATCACCAAGGGCCGCCACGACCCCTGCGTCGGCATCCGCGCCGTGCCGGTCGGCGAGGCGATGATGGCCTGCGTGATCCTGGACCACCTGCTGCTGCATCGGGGCCAGATCGGTGAGAACCGTGGACGGATTGGCTGAGCTGCGCGACCGCCTACGCGCGGTCGTCGCGCAGCGGATGATCACCGACCCGGCCCATGACCTGGCCCATCTGGACCGTGTCTGGGTCAATGCCCGCGCCATCGCCGATGCGCAAACCGACAGGACCGTGCTGCTGGCGGCCTGCTATCTGCACGATCTGGTCAACCTGCCCAAGAACGACCCCGACCGACACCTGGCCTCGCGCCGGTCGGCCCAGGAGTCCGAGCCTGTTCTGCGAGAACTGGGCCTGAGCGATGCCCAGATCGCCGCCACCCGCCACGCGATCGAGGCGCACAGTTTTTCCGCCAACATCCCGCCCGAGACGCCCGAGGCGCGAATCCTGCGCGATGCCGACCGGTTGGATGCGCTGGGCGCCATCGGGATCGCGCGGAATTTCTCGGTGTCCGGCGCTTTGGGGCGGACGCTCTATGATCCGGCCGATCCGTTCGCATCGCACCGGCCGCTGGACGATCTGCACTATTCGATCGACCACTGGAAGGTGAAGCTGCTGGCCCTGCCCGACGACATGCTGACCGAAGCCGGACGGCAGATCGCGCAGCAACGGGTCCGGCGCATGATCCGGTTTCTGACCGAATTCGCAGAAGAGATCGGAAGCCCCCTGCCCGACAGCTGGACACGCCCCAATCCGACCCGTTGATCTTTGCCGCGCAAAGGCGCAGGGTCGCGCCGATGGCCCAATCCCTGACCTCTCATCGCCCCGTGCTGGCCGTGACGCTGAAACTCAGCGCGCTGTTCCTGTTCACGGCGATGTCGGCGCTGGTCAAGGCGCTGTCGGCGGATTTCCCGCCAGGCCAGATGGTGTTTTTCCGTTCGCTTTTCGCGGTGCCGGTGATCGTGGCCTGGCTGATCTCGCGCGGGGAACTGGCGCAAGGCTTTGTCGTCAGGAAACCCATGGGCCATTTCTGGCGCGGGGTGCTGGGCACCACCGCCATGGGCCTGACCTTCACCGGGCTCAGCCTGCTGCCGCTGCCCGAGGTTACGGCGATCGGCTATGCCACCCCGATCTTCACCCTGATCCTGGCGGCGCTGCTGCTGGGCGAGCGCATCCGCCTGATCCGCATCGGCGCGGTGGCGATCGGGCTCTTGGGCGTGCTGATCATGATCTGGCCGCGGCTGGGCTCGGCCGATCTGGGCACCGGCGCCACGATCGGCGCGCTGTGCGTGCTGGGTGCGACCGTCGCCCGTGGCTTCGTGCAGATCCACATCCGGCAACTGGTTCAAGTCGATCACCCCGCCGCAATCGTCTTCTATTTCTCGATGACCGCCACGCTGCTGTCAGCGCTGACCGTGTTCTGGGGCTGGACCATGCCGACCCTGAACCAGCTGCTGATCCTGATCACGATGGGGCTGATCGGCGGCGTCGCGCAGATTCTGGTGACCTCGTCCTACCGGTTCGGGCAGGCCTCGATGCTGGCGCCCTATGACTACACGTCGATGCTGTTTGCGATCTTCATCGGCTATGTCTGGTTCGACGAACTGCCGACCCTGGCGATCCTGCTGGGGGCGGCACTGGTGATCGCCGGCAATGCGGTGGTGATCTGGCGCGAACACCAGCTGGGTCTGGAGCGCGGCAAGGCGCGGTCGCTGACCGATCACAAACCCTGACTTTACCTTTCGCGCCCATCGCCTAGGTTGGCGCGGACAATCAACGAGGTTTTGCCATGAGCGACGCACAGGACCACAAACAGAAGATGCAACAGGTGCAGGCCCAGCACCGCAAGAAAGTGTCCGAGGCCGTGGATCCCGGCCGCGGGCTGGTGCTGATCAACACCGGCAAGGGCAAGGGCAAATCCTCGGCCGCCTTCGGCGTGGTGATCCGCGCACTGGGCTGGGGCCAGAAGGTCGCCGTGGTTCAGTTCATCAAGGGCAAATGGAAGACCGGCGAGCGGCGGTTCTTCGAAGAGCGCGATCTGGTCACCTGGCACACGATGGGCGAAGGCTTCACCTGGGACACCCAGGACCGCGACCGCGACATCGCCGCCGCCACTGCCGCCTTCGACAAGGCGCGCGACCTGATGGCCAGCGGCGACTATGACCTTGTGGTGCTGGACGAGATCAACATCGCCCTGCGCTATGAATACCTGTCGGTGGACGCAGTGATCGAGGGGCTGAAGGCCCGCTCGGACCGGACCAGCGTGTTCTTGACCGGGCGCGACGCGCCGCAGGCGCTGCGCGACTATGCCGATCTGGTCACCGAAATGACCGAGGAAAAGCACCCGTTTCAGGCCGGCATCAAGGCCCAGCGCGGCGTCGATTTCTGATCGGTCAACGCGGGACGGCACCACTTGCCGGTGCCGCTGGCGTGCTCTGCGGGACAGTGGCGATCCGGGCGTCCGCAACCCCGGCCGCCCGGTCACAGCGTCCGTCCTGGCATTTGCAGTCCAGGTAGGCCACCAGGTCGCCATCGGCGCAGCACCCGCTGCCAAGGGGCAGGTCTGAACTGGACAGAAGTTCAAGTATCGGGTCGCGCATCGCGTGGCCTTTCCGAAATCGTTTCCGAGACGGTGGCGCGCCCTCGCGGGTGTACGGCTTGGCGTGCAGGCCGTCTCGGAATCAAAGGCTTGATACCGGGGTATCTGGCGTTGGGCTAAAACTGACAATTTCTGTCGGACTTTTCAAGACCAAAATTCGCCCCGGCCAAATGGCCGGAGCAAGGGGTCAGGCGGTGGCTGTCTGGTCGGGCGCGCTGAGCGAGATTACGGCCACCACGGCGGCGCCATTCAGCCAGTAGTAGACCGCATCCAGACCGGTGAAGCCGAACAGGCTGGGCGCGAACAGGAAGGTGAGCCCCACCAGCAGATCGACGGCCAGGTGAAACCTGTAGGGCAGCACGCGCCAGACGCCCAGGTGATGATCCGTCAGCACCGTCAGCATGAAAGCCGCCACGCCGGTGGCCACCGAGAGCCACAGCGCAATCGGGTTCGACGCGCCCAGTCCCAGAAGAAATGGCAACCCCATCAGGGCCAGGGCAACCGGGTAGTCCAGATAGGCATGAATGGTGCGGGTAACGAAACGCAGAGACATGATGTTTCCTTTCCTTGATTGAGGACGGATCAAGGATATGTTCGCCAGCCCGAACGTAGCAGCCCATATCGTTTGGAATACCTTGCAGATCGTCCGCCAGTTTGCCGGATCAGTGCATCGCCCTGTAGGCGGCTGGAGACAGGCCGATCTGCTTCTTGAACACCCGCGAAAACGCCGCCTCGGAGGCATAGCCGACCTGAGCCGCCGCGTCGGCCACGTTCCAGCGGCTTTCGATCAGTCCGTGGCAGGCGATCTGCATACGCCAGTCGGTCAGGTATTGCATGGGCGTGGCGCCCATCTTCTGGGTGAACAGCTGTGCGAAGGTCGTGCGCGACATGCCGGCTTCACGCGCCAGCGATGCCACGCTCCACTCGCGGGCCGGGTCGCGGTGAAAGGCGCCCAGCGCGCGTGATATACGTGGATCGGCGAAGCCCGACAGGGCCGCATCGGTGGGGCTTTGATGTTCCAGATAGGCGCGGATCGCCTGGGCGAACAGAACCTCAGACAGTTTCAGCGCGATCAGGTCCCCGCCGATCCGGGCACCCGCAACCTCGGATTCGATCATCCGCAGCGTCGCCTCGATCCAGGCCCCGGCGGATTCGCCGTAATTCTCGATCAGGATATAGGGCGGCAGACGGTCGATCAGCATATGCCCTGTGCCGCGCCGCCCGGCCGGACCGGCAAACGAGAAATGCCCGCAGATCAGTTGGGTGTCACGGTCCTGCTCGGCTCCGCCATAGACCAGCACACCGTCACCTTTGTAGCCGGCCCGGTCCAGAACCTGCTCCAGCGGCAGAGCATCCACGGGCCGGACCTCGTTGCACAGCAGCGCATGTGCGGCACCGTGCGGGATCAGGATCAGATCCCCCTGCCGCAACCGCAGGGTCTCGCCGGTGGTGGACACATGCACCTTCAGCTCTCCGCGCTGGACGAAGTGAAACCGGGCGACGTTTTCGAATGCAGGCACCTGCACGCCGAAGGGCGGCGTGAACGAGGTCCGGAAATACAGGGTGCCCCGCAAAGACAGGCGCGTCAGGATATCGCTGAGCAGGTCCAACATGCGCCTAGGATACGGATTCGGACCCGACCGTCCAGCGCAGCGGACGATCTGCAACAAACCCCGGACGGGCGGCAAGGCCGGTCGGCCACCGCCCGCGCGGATGTCGGATCAGCTGCGGACCAGCTGTTCGTAGTCGTTGGCGATCTCGCGGGTCAGGTCACCGACCTCGAAGGTATACTCGCCGATCTGGCCCACCGGCGTGACCTCGGCCGCGGTGCCGGTCAGCCAGCACTGTTCGAAATCGGCCATCTCCTCGGGCAGGATGTGGCGTTCGTGTACGGTGATGCCCTTGTCTTTCAGCATCTGGATCACCGTCTGGCGGGTGATGCCGTTCAGGAAGCAGTCGGCCAGCGGCGTATGCACCTCGCCATCCTTGACGAAGAACACGTTGGCGCCGGTCGCCTCGGCCACATAACCGCGGTAATCCATGAACAAGGCATCCGAACAGCCCTTGGCTTCGGCCTTGTGCTTGGAGATGGTGCAGATCATGTACAGCCCCGCCGCCTTGGCATGGACCGGGATGGTTTCCGGGCTGGGCCGCTTCCACTCGGCGATGTCCAGCTTGGCGCCCTGCATCTTGGCGTCGCCGTAATAGGCGCCCCAGGGCCAGACCGCGATGGCCATGCGCACCGGGTTGCGCGCCGAGGCCACGCCCATGTCCTCGCCCGAACCGCGCCAGACCAGCGCGCGCACATATGCGTCCTTGAGGCCGCTTTTCTCGAGCGTTTCGGCCTTGGCCGCCTCGATCTGATCGACCGTGTAGGGCATCGGCATGTCCAGCGCCTCGGCCGACTTGATCAACCGCTCGGAATGTTCGCGGCTTTTGAAAATCTTGCCGTTATAGGCGCGTTCGCCCTCGAAGACCGAGCTGGCATAGTGCATCGCATGGGTCAGGACATGCACCTTGGCGTCGCGCCAGGGCACAAATTCGCCATCCATCCAGATGACACCGTCACGATCGTCATATCCCGCCATCCGAAACCTCCTGACCCGGGCCACATTTCCGATTGTTGCGTTACTTAGGTCCGACTCGGACACAAAATTGCGCAAAAACTGCGATTCGATACCTGTCCGCCCTTGGAATGTCAATAACGCTGACTTAAAGTCGGGGCGTGTAACGAATGAGGCCCGATATGTCCGAGATCCGCCCCGCCCCGGTCTTTGGCGGAGAAAGCCTGTTGTTTCTGACGGATGAACAGCTTCGCCAGGGGATCGAGGCGATGTTCTTCGCCTATCGCGGCTTTACCGCCGACCCCGACCGCATCTTAAGCGAAATGGCCTATGGCCGGGCGCATCACCGGGCGATCCATTTCATCAACCGTGCGCCTGGCACCACGGTGAACAACCTGCTGGCGATTCTGGGGGTGACCAAGCAATCGCTGAACCGGGTGCTGCGCACGCTGATCGACGACGGCCTGGTCGAGAGCCGGGTCGGCACCGTCGACAAGCGCGAACGCCACCTGTACCTGACCGAAAAGGGCAAGGCGCTCGAGTCGCAGCTGTCGGACGCCCAGCGTGCCCGGATGCGCGCGGCCTACAAGGATGCCGGCCCCGAGGCGGTTGCCGGATTCCGCAAAGTTCTTGAAGCGATGATGGATGCTGATATGCGTCGGGCTTACACGAAACTGCGGGATTCAACTTCATGAGCGATGTGGACGCCCACCTTCTGATCGTCGATGACGATGAACGCATCCGCGATCTCCTCAAGAAATTCTTGATGCGCAGCGGATTTCTGGTGACGGCGGCGCGTGATGCCGCCCATGCGCGACGGGTCCTGTCGGGGCTGGATTTCGACCTGATCGTGATGGATGTGATGATGCCGGGCGAGGATGGCGTCAGCCTGACCCGGGCCCTGCGCGAGACGCACGACACGCCGATCCTGC
This sequence comes from Ruegeria arenilitoris, assembly GCF_013032855.1. Taxonomy (GTDB): domain Bacteria; phylum Pseudomonadota; class Alphaproteobacteria; order Rhodobacterales; family Rhodobacteraceae; genus Ruegeria; species Ruegeria arenilitoris. The sequence goes on along the minus strand of NZ_WQDA01000001.1, from coordinate 251,876 downwards.
TGCTGACGGCACGTGGCGAGACCGAGCACCGGATCGCCGGGTTGGAAGCCGGAGCAGACGATTACCTGGCCAAGCCGTTCGAGCCCAAGGAACTGCTGCTGCGGATCAACGCCATCCTGCGGCGGATGCCGGAAACCACGGCGCAGGACACCGCCGCCAAGATCCTGCATCTGGGGCCGATCCGCTATGACATCGAACGCGGCGAGATGTGGCAGGGCGAAGAGCCGGTGCGGCTGACCGCCACCGAAAGCCAGTTGATGAAGATCTTCTCGGCTCAGCCGGGCGAGCCGATCAGCCGGTCGAAGCTGGTCGAGGATCTGGGGCGCGACAAGGGGCAGGCGCAGGAACGTGCGGTGGACGTGCAGATCACGCGCCTGCGTCGCAAGATCGAACAGGACCCGAAGCAGCCGCGCTATCTGCAGACGGTTCGGGGCGCAGGATATATGCTGGCGCCGGATTGATTTTGCCGCCGCGCGGCGTTTTCTTGCCTTCGGCGAGGATATTTTTGGCCAGATGAAGTTGGGGGAGTTTCATGAAGACCGCTGTTTTGACGCATGCCGACTGTCTGGGTCATGTCACCCCCGAGGGGCACCCCGAACGGGTGGCCCGGCTGGAAAATATCCTGCATGCGCTGGAGTTGTTGGACCTGCAGCGGGTGACCGCGCCGCTGGCGGCGGATGATGATCTGCTACGGATTCATCCCGAGAGTTACATCCGCGAAATCCGTGACAGCCGCCCGACCGAAGGGTTCCGCCAGATCGACGGGGATACGTTCATGTCACCCGGCTCGGTCGATGCGGCCTATCGGGCGGCGGGGGCCGTTGTGCGGGCGGTGGACATGGTGCTGGGCGGTGAGGCGCCAAATGCGTTCTGCGCCATTCGGCCGCCGGGCCATCACGCCGAACGTGAAACCGCCATGGGGTTCTGCCTGTTCGGAAATGCCGCTCTGGCGGCGAAACATGCGCTGGATCATCACGGACTGGATCGGGTCGCGGTGGTGGATTTCGACGTGCACCACGGCAATGGCACGCAGGATCTGCTGTGGGACGAGGCCCGGGCGTTGGTGATCACCAGCCAGCAGATGCCGCTGTGGCCGGGCTCGGGACGGCCGGATGAGACCGGTGAGCACGACACCATCGTGAACATCCCGCTGGCCCCCGGTACCGGCGGGGCCGAGATGCGCGCGGCCTACGAAGCGCAGGCCTTTCCTCGGCTGCGCGCGTTCAGGCCCGAGCTGATCGTCATCTCGGCCGGGTTCGACGCGCATCAGGACGATCCGCTGGCCAATCTGAACTGGTCCACCGACGACTTCGCCTGGATCACCGCGCAGCTGTGCCGGATCGCCGATGAGCTGTGTGGGGGCCGTATCGTCTCGACTCTGGAAGGCGGGTATGATCTGAACGCACTGGCCAAGGCCACACGCGTCCATGTTGAAGAACTGATGAAGGTAGCCCGATGACCGAGACCCCCGTTGAACAGATGACATTCGAACAGGCGATGAAAGAGCTGGAGGCCGTGGTCGGCCAACTGGAGCGCGGCGACGTGGCGCTGGACCAGTCGATCGCCCTGTACGAGCGCGGCGCCAAGCTGAAGAAACGCTGCGAGGACGAGTTGAAGCGCGCCGAGGAGAAAGTGGCCGCCATCACGCTGGATGCCGATGGGCAGCCCACCGGGACGACCCCTGTCGAAGGCCTGTAATGTTTTCCGAAAGGCTGGTGCAGGATGCGGCGCTGATCCAGGCGCAGTTCGATCTGGTTCTGGGCGCGCTGGACGATGTCGATGTGACCCGCGCGATGGCCTATGCCACGCAGGGCGGCAAGCGGCTGCGCGGGTTTCTGGTACTGGAAAGCGCCCGGCTGCACGGGATGGACGAGACCTGCGCGATCTGGCCCGCGACCGGGATCGAGGCGCTGCATGCCTACAGCCTGGTGCATGACGATCTGCCCTGCATGGACGATGATGACCTGCGGCGCGGTCGTCCGACCGTGCACAAGCAATGGAACGACGGCATCGCGGTTCTGGCTGGCGACGCTTTGCAGGCGCTGGCATTTGAACTTTGCACCCGGCCCGAGGTCGGATCTTCACACGTTCGGGCGGAACTGGCGCTGACCCTCGCCCGGGCCAGCGGTGCGCAAGGCATGGTTCTGGGTCAGGCGTTGGACATCGCTGCCGAATCTGCCGAACAGCCTTTGACCCTGCCGGAGATCACGCATCTTCAGGCCGGCAAGACCGGGGCACTGATCGAATGGTCGGCGTGCGCCGGTGCTGTTCTGTCGGAGGCTGATCCGACCCCATTGCGCCAATATGCCCGTGCGCTGGGTCTTGCCTTTCAGATCGCCGACGACATCCTTGATGTGGAAGGTGACAGCGAAAAGGCGGGCAAACGGTTGCAGAAGGATGCACAGGCGGGAAAGGCGACATTCGTGTCCCTGCTGGGCCTCGACGCCGCCAAGGCCCGCGCGATCGAGCTGATTGATCAGGCCTGCGCCGCGTTGGATGGGTACGGAGCACGGGCCGAAACCTTGAAGGACGCCGCCCGCTTCGTTATTGCGCGTGAAAGCTGAACCGTAAGGGATGCCATGTCAGACCGTCCGAACACCCCGCTTCTGGACCTTGTGAACCGCCCGGCGGATCTCAAGCAGTTTTCGGACGCGCAGCTTCATCAGCTGGCAAACGAGTTACGGGCCGAAACGATTTCGGCCGTCTCGGTGACCGGCGGGCATCTGGGCGCGGGGCTGGGCGTGGTCGAACTAACCGTGGCCCTGCACGCGGTGTTCGACACGCCGCGCGACAAGATCATCTGGGATGTCGGGCACCAGTGCTATCCGCACAAGATCCTGACCGAGCGGCGCGACCGTATCCGCACCCTGCGCCAGAAAGGCGGCCTGAGCGGGTTCACCAAACGCAGCGAAAGCCCCTATGACCCGTTCGGCGCGGCGCACAGTTCGACCTCGATCAGCGCGGCGCTGGGCTTTGCCGTGGCCCGCGACCTGGGTGGGGTCACGCCCGAGGGGCTGGGCGACGCGATCGCGGTGATCGGCGACGGGTCGATGTCGGCTGGCATGGCTTTCGAGGCGATGAACAACGCCGGCCACCTGAAAAAACGCCTGATCGTGATCCTGAACGACAACGAGATGAGCATCGCCCCGCCCGTGGGTGCGCTGTCGAACTATCTCTCGCGCATCTATGCCGAAGAGCCGTTCCACGATCTGAAGGCCGCCGCCAAGGGGGCGGTGTCGCTGCTGCCCGAACCGTTCCGCGAAGGCGCCAAGCGGGCCAAGGAGATGCTCAAGGGCATGGCCGTGGGCGGTACGCTGTTTGAAGAACTGGGATTCTCCTATGTCGGCCCGATCGACGGGCATGACCTGGACCAGCTGCTGCCAGTGCTGCGCACGGTCAAGGCGCGGGCGACCGGGCCGATTCTGATCCACGCGCTGACCAAAAAGGGCAAGGGCTATGCCCCGGCAGAGCAGGCCCGCGACAGGGGCCATGCCACCGCCAAGTTCGACGTGGTCACCGGCAAGCAGCATAAGGCGCCGTCGAACGCGCCGTCCTACACCTCGGTCTTCGGCAAGACCCTGGTAGACGAGGCCAGTCGCGACGACAAGATCGTGGCGGTGACCGCGGCGATGCCCGACGGCACCGGGCTGAACCTGTTCGCCGAACGCTACCCGTCACGCTGTTTCGACGTGGCGATTGCCGAGCAGCACGGGGTCACTTTCTCGGCCGCGTTGGCGGCGGGGGGGATGAAGCCGTTCTGCGCGATGTATTCCACGTTTTTGCAGCGCGGCTATGACCAGGTGGTGCACGACGTGGCGATCCAGCGCCTGCCGGTGCGCTTTGCCATAGACCGCGCGGGGCTGGTTGGTGCTGATGGCGCGACCCATGCCGGGTCGTTCGACATCGCCTACCTGTCCAACCTGCCGGGGATGGTGGTGATGGCCGCCGCCGACGAGGCCGAACTGGTGCACATGGTCGCCACCGCCGCTGCCCATGACGACGGCCCCATCGCGTTCCGCTATCCGCGGGGCGAAGGCGTGGGTGTCGATCTGCCCGAACGTGGACAGGTTCTGGAAATCGGCAAGGGCCGCCTGATCCAAGCGGGGGCGCGGGTGGCGATCCTGTCCTTCGGCACGCGCCTGGCCGAGGTACAGAAGGCCGCCGAATCTTTGGCCGCGCGCGGTATCACGCCGACCATCGCCGACGCCCGGTTCGCCAAGCCGCTGGACCGCGACCTTATCCTGGACCTGGCCGCCAACCACGAAGCGCTGATTACCATCGAAGAAGGCGCCATCGGCGGGTTCGGCAGCCACGTTGCGCAGCTGCTGGCAGAGGAAGGCGTATACGACCGAGGACTGAAATACCGCTCGATGGTGCTGCCGGACATTTTCATCGACCAGGCCAGCCCTGCCGACATGTATGCGGTCGCAGGCATGAGCGCCGAACAGATCGAAGCCAAGGTGCTTTCCGTTCTGGGCGTTGCATCAATCGGAGAAAAGCGCGCCTGATCCCGACCGGATCGTCGGTTGCCCTCATCCAGAACGGCACTCGGTTCGAACGGAGGGTATACAAGGCAAGTCGCCCACCAACAAAACCTCACATCGGGGTCAATAACCGGTCTTGCCTACGCCCGTTGGACGGTTTAAACGATCCTTCGCACCGCATACCGCGCCCCCACGGGCACGGGTGCGCGTAGAAAATGGGCCGCTGTAGCTCAGCTGGTAGAGCACGTCATTCGTAATTAGCGGGTCCCCGCGAGAATGACTTGCGAAACCAAAGGGTTCACGGCAAAGGAGTAGAACTAGTAGGGCCATAGTAGGGTCCGGAAAGCCGCTGTAGCTCAGCTGGTAGAGCACGTCATTCGTAATGATGGGGTCGGGGGTTCGAGTCCCTTCAGCGGCACCAGTTCTTCAATAAAATCAATAACCTAAATGCTTGGTGTCTCCGGCGAAAGGTTTGCTACGCAAGCGCTAAATGCAGTGGTGGAAGGCTACTCTTTCTTAAGAGCCCAGCCACTAGTCATGAACGCACTTCCGTAGAGCGTCTGTGGCATCGGCGTAGAACAAGACCTGCACCTTGGTCGCTACATCGTCTGACAAATCGATCAGTGCACGGCGGCTAGAGACTGGCAAAAGGACTGCCTCAGCACCCTTCTCCATTGCAAGCTCCACCAAATCAATTGGATTGTGAACCGGTTCCAGAGAGCCGCCAAGTGTGATTCCTCCAGAAATTACAAGGCCACCTTTTATTGGCTTGCCGAGAAGTGCCGAACAAAGCCCCATCAGAATTGGGATTCCGACATCCGAACCATTCCTTGCTGCATCAAAGGCTCGCAATTGGATGGAGAACTCGTGCTCGCGTGGATTCCGCTCACCCACCAGTTCGCGCGCATGGGCGTAAAGGTTCTGCTCTGCGATTCGAACGCTTTCCTTGAACGGCCCTGGCGGTGATTGGTTCAGAATCCTGACTCCGCTGCCAGAGCTTTCGTTGACCTCTATACGGAAGAGGCCTGTCCCTTCATCTTGTCCACCTGGACTGATCGTCCAAACCTGGCCTGCAGGGAGCGGGTCAGCACCGATGCTATTTTCGCTCTGAAGCTCAGGAGTAGAGACAAATTTCTCTACTCCATCCAAGCCCATAACATAGCTGAATTGTGTATTTCGGAACTCCGCAGATCCTATTCGCTTCTGCTGCTCTTTCACACGGCGGCGCACCTCAAGAGCAAGCCGAACAGCCCACTCCAAGTCTTCATCAGGGATTGGTGAAGCCGGGTCCGGATAGAGCAGCTTAAGAAGACCGGACACGGTCTTGTTGACAGCATTTTGATCCCGACCGGACAACGCGCCGCCGAAGTGCACACGGCCTGAGAGCTTGTCTACTCGACTCTGCGTCCTCAGGCGCGAAAAACACTCTGCCAAGACATCACTGACCAGCCCAAAGTGGTCGGTAAATAGCTCCTTACTCACCTTGGGTACGTCCCAACCTGGAAGGTAGCAGTGAATGCGATCCATGAATGCCGTATCATTGCGCATCTCTGGAGGCATTGGACCAAACAGATGTCCGACTCTTTGTTGGTGTTGAACGTCGACATCGAAGTTGCCGACCATGACGATACTGCCTTCGGCGCGGATGCTTTCACGGCCTCGAGAGAACTCACCCGACTCCATGTAGCCTTTCATGATGTTGACGCCGTCCTTCTGATCGAAGGAGATGCCAGAGACCTCGTCAAAACAGACAACGTCGTACTGGCAGACAAGCCCACGTTGGCCGTTCGACATGTTAACAAACATGCGCGCGACAGTGGCTTTGCCACCGGACACTAGATGAGCATAGGGCGAAACCTGTTGATAGAGGTGGCTCTTGCCAGTCCCACGCGGCCCTAGTTCAACCATGTTATAGTTGGCCTCAACGAAGGGAACCATTCGAAGGAACATGGCGTCCCTTGCTCTCTCATTAAGCTTGTCTGGCTCAAGCCCAACGCTTCTTAAGAGACAAGCTTTCCACTCCTCTGTTGAGAGTGACGCGCGTCCGGATGCAATCTTGTCCAGTATGTCACGGGTGGAGAGTTGAATTTCTCGAAGGCTTAGTATCTCAAAGGGGCGCCCCCCTTTCTCTTGAGCAATGCTAGCGTCATAGCCAAGCTCCACTTCGGCATAGAAGCCACCAGTCAGCATACGCTCGTGATCTTGAACGACTTTGTCTGCGACTCTGACGTCGGTCAGACGAAGACTGGGTAGTGATACCAAATAGCTGTCAGTCTTCGCGTCCAACCGAGCAGTGATGATGTCAATAATCCGAACTGAGCCACGATCTCGGGCACGAGCTTTGAAAAGTTCCTCTTCTCCGGCTCTGACGGTTCTATCAGACAGTTGCGCTTGCACCATCTGAAGGCCTTCTTCGATCTCGGTCGGGTCGGTGCTCGCGCAGTAACGGCCCAGCATGAATTCGACCACGTAAGTTGGGACAGGGAATTGGCCGCGAAACCGCCGGACCAGGTCCTTTCGCACAATATGGGCTGGAAAGGCTTCGGCCGCTTTGCGATCCAGTGTATCCATCGTCACCACGTTATTCCCCTCCAACCGTCGTAACGCGTTGGCTTACGGCGCGTCCGCTGCCATCAACGATTACCAGGCAGGCTGTTTCGCCCTCGTGTTCGTCACTTACGAGGAACGAGGTTCGCCCGTTATCATCCAAAACGCGGACACCCTTGATCAGGCTTGGCCCACTCGTTTCAGAGCCGAGTCGAAGGTCAGCTTCCAAGTCAGCGCCACCTGCTACCTCCAGCCTTAGGCGGAAGCCCTCCCACTGCGCTTTCGTTATTGAGACCTCATTGCGCACTTTGTCGCCGGTTACCAAAATGACCGGCAGCACACATTCCTGCGGACTGATCCCGCCATGTGCATATTCACATCCGGCATAAAAAACCCGAGCCCCGGTTGCAGCTGCGATTGAAATGTCCGAGTTCCAGGTCCACGGGACCTGCATGTACGATGTAGTCGCCTTTGGTTTGACTAGCGCACAGCGCGTCCGTTTTCCGCTCGGTTCTACAAGACCTGGGTCTAGGGCGGCGTGTGGTAAGTTGCCTGGCATCAAGAGCCAGCCGTGATCCGTAACGATTCGGACATCTCTTCCTGATCTGACTAGGCTCGAGACTGCGTCAGCAACGTCCCTTACACTCTGTCCCAGTCGCTCGGCTAACCTTGCCCCAAGAGCATGCCCTTCCTCATCGAACCGGCCAGTCTCCGACCAAAGCTTTTGGTCAGGTAGAAGCGCCGAGTCTGTCTCCCAGCCGTTTGCATTCAAGAGCTTGAACAAGTTCGGTTTGCTTGCCGGCTTGTCGTCTGGCGTGATTGGCAAAACGTCGTTCGTAGTGGTCGGTCCTTTAAGCGCCTCGGCAACCGGTGTTACGAGCGGCTTGCAGGTTGCCGTGACAGTTGGAAAGCCCGACCAGGTCCAATCGAGTTCTGGCTTTAATCCGTCTTTTCGAAGCGCATGGACAAGCTGTTGGGCAACGTCCATCCGGAGACCGTCGACGAATAGGACAGTCATCAGATCAGGGTCTGTTGGCTCCGGCTGCGAGAACTTCACCCTTCCATTGCGCACGAGTTCCTGGAGGGCAACTGCGCCTTCGTCGAGCCAGGGAAGATAAATGGCCCTGAGAGCGGTTGCGACCGCTATGCGATCCAGCTCTCTTGGGGCGCTCGCAATTGCGCACATCGCCGAGCAATCGGCATTACATCCGGTAGTGACATATGCTTCCGCAAGTGCTCTGCCATCATGTGTGGGCAAAGAAGCCGCTGTGGTCAAAGCTGCGAGATGCTCCAAAGCATTTGCTAATGGGGCCTCTCCACGGCGCGCCCAAACTGTACTGCGTCGCCAGGCGTGTTCTTCCTCAAGACTCTGAACCTTTGCGCGGGCCTCATCAAAAGAGAGTTCGGATAGGCTTTGGAGCTCGTCTCTAAGTTCCGTCTCTCCCTTCGCGTTAAGCTTTGGGTAGACCTCTCGGTTACCCGAATGGTCAAAGAGCGAGGCGGGTTCTTCGAAGCCCAAGTAGTCGACCACTTGAGCATACCCAGTCGCCCCTTCAAAACGCGCCCAGACTCGCGCCCACTTGCCCTCGCGTTTCGCCAGGCGCTTCACTGCATCCTGTCTGGAGAGCTTGGAAGGGTCGAACTTAAGCTCCTTCTTCGCGATACTGGCAAAAGCATTGAACCGTGCCGCATCCACCTCATCGGACAAGGAACCATCAATCCAATCCAGCATGTCGGCGGCCAGGTCAGGAGCGAGGAGTGTATTTAGTTGATCTGCGTCCCACCGTTTTCCCCGGAGTTCATCGACCGACCTGGTGCAAAGGCGAACGGCGGCATGCGACAGGGCGGCACGGGTCGCGGAGTCATCCGGTATTTCGAGTTTCAATGGCCCGCGTTCTGCGGACAGGAACCCTCGTAGCGTCCAGTCCTTGCCGTTCACGTGGCCAAAGTACGCACCGGCAACGGTGTACCAAACCAGTGGTTGGAGGAGTTGTGGGCAGTCTTCTGCGCCCTTGAGGGTCTCGCGCGCGACCCCCGGTATGTAGATGATCGGCGTGGTTCCGTCTGGCCAGCTTACTCCGTCGACCGCACCCACGGTAGCTGCACGAATCCACACTGCTGGCCCGGTGCGCGCCTCGGGTTCGAAGTCACCAAACGTCAAAAGCTCCGGAAGACGCTCCCGCAAAGCAGGGATCAGCGGCAAGAAATCCTTGCCCGCATCGCACCAAACAACCGCGACGGGCGCCGCCTCCGCCGAGGCGTTGTAGCTCGCTGCTTCGTGGAGAGCGGCAACAAGGGCGTCGAGCGGAGTTGTCACCTGGACGCCTCCACGCGTCGATTTGCGGCTTCTCTCGCAGCCCGCTTCTCTGCAAGCGTAGTGTGGTGATCGTTTCGGCGTTCGCCCTTGAAAACACCATACCAAGGCGCGGATGCAACGTCCTTTCCCCGGTCCTTAACTCTCAGGATCTTATCGAGCTTGTGGGCAAGCACACCCGCCAAAATGAAGGGGCGGATGTTCTGTCGAATGCCATCGTCAAGATCGGGGTCCCAACCCAGCGGTTGCCTGGCAAGAGACTTCCAGCGTACAAAGATATCATAGGGTTTTTCGCCCTCCAGGATCGCTTCGAGCTTTTGCTGTAGTTCACGACCCTTCTCAAATCGAAGTGTGTTCCCCTCCGCCTTGGCGCGAGCTAGCCAGTCGCCAAGTAGCGTGAACGTGAGCTTGCGCAGTTTGGCTTGATCGAAACGGTGGTAGTGAACGAAGACCGAGAAACCGTCCTTCAGCCCATCCGAGATGTGCCAAAGAAATGGGCGTTGACCGAACAGCGCGCAGTGTTGGCGGAAGGCGCGGTCGCGCACCCAAGCTTCCAGTGAGCCATCGCGTGCCGCCTTCTTGTCCCAAGCCTCATCGGCCTCCGCTACCAAACGACGTTCCAGATCATCAGACCATTCGGCACCAAAGGATGATGCAAGGTATGCTCTCAGGCGATCAGCAAGCGGTTTCTCTCCCGCAACAGCCGGAACACCGAGAAGACCATCGTTGTCACCAGCTGGCAATGCCGCCGCACTTTCTATCCAGGAACGAGCTTGAGCAGATAGCCCGATTTCTTCATCCGTTTCTGCAAGCCAGCGGTACCCAGCCATCCGCGCGAGAGCGACTTGAAGAGTTGTTCCTTTGGCCGAAGGAAGCGGATGCCCATGAAAGAGCCAAAGGCACGGGTCATTTGAGATAGTCTCGGGAATACCTAAAGCTTCCTCCACATTGACTTTCGAACGCCACTCCTCAATTTCAAACGGAACTTGAACGAAGGTGTTATCAGTTACGCTGACTTTTGGATTTAACGCTCGAACCAGGGGGACAAAACTCTCGCTACAACAAAATCTCCAAATAGCTGGAAGATCTTCTTCATTTTTTGCCGTTACTACGGAGCAGTTATTATCAAAGGCATATCCAAGGTAAATTCCGCGATTAAGGTATCTCATTCCAGAGATTATTACTCCCTTCTTTCCCCAAGCATCTGTCCCTCTTATCCATGCGCCAGGATTGTCATCGAGTCTTTCCTCGATGAATTTATGGAAGTCGTTGTCCCATCTAATCGCCCTATGAGCTCCACTAAATGGATCATCTCCTTTTGCTGACGTCTGCTGGAGCAACCAACGATCGCCATCGATCGGGTACAGCTCCCACTGTTCACGGATAAAGCGATCGCCATCCCCGCTTACAAGTCCATTGTGACAGTGTGCGTGTTTCGAGAGAGGCGTTCCTGAAACATAACCAACGGAAGAAATCCGACTCTTGGGATTCTTGATTTGGTCGAATTGCTTGACGATTCGAAACTCACCTGAAGCCAAAGCGTCAGATTTCTGCAGCCGATCTGGAATATGAGTTACATCAAATATCGCATGGGAGCTATTTTTTGAGGGCTGTGTACGTGTGAAGCATGAGATATTTGCTTTTGGCCCGCGCGCGCCGTAAGCCTCCCATGCCTCTTCTCCAAGGAACGCAAATAGATCAAAACTGTTGCGACCCAGAGCTTCTTTGCGGAACTTGTAGAATGTTGGCAGAAAACACCATTCTTGCTTAGTAACGGTAGCGACACTTCCGCCATGGCTCACGAAACTTTCCATTCTCTGGATGAATGCAGTACTGATGTCTGCTTTCGCTGCGCTGAACTTCTTTGAGATGTATTCGAATAGATCTCTGCTAAACTCACCCTGGCCAAGATAAGGTGGATTGGTGACCGCAAGTGTGAACTTCGAAAAGAGTATCGCGGCTGCATCGCTCATTCCTCGTGCGGCGATAGTCCCTTCGACAACATCGGGTTCTGCTTGCCGAACTCGGGTTAAAAGCTCCGACAACGCGCGGCCCGCTTCCTGCATCTTTGCGGACTCAAAAAGATCACCACTTGATGGCTCGATTAGACTACCAAGCAGTGGAGCTCTCAAAAACAGGCCATGAAGTGTTGCTAACGGTTCCGCCAAATTGTCCTCGGCGTTCGCTAGTGCAACGAAGTCGCGCTCAGGAAGCGGTGGAGGTGAGCCTACCCAAGCGAGATTTGGCTGCGTGAGCAATTGCCATCCACCGATGCGCCAAGCAGTTAACGCAACGGCAAACGCGGCGATCTGCACGCAGCGGCCATCGATCTCTAGGCCAAAAAGGTTATCTCGTAGAGCAGACGCTACAGCTTCGGCGGGCGAAAGGCATTCCTCGGACCTTCGAAGAACGGCAAGTATTGATAGCGCCTCAGTCAGAAAATGCCCTGACCCACAACAAGGGTCGAGTACCGTGATATCCTTGGCTTCGCGAGGCCAACTCTGGAATGAGCCAGCTGCTGGCCTCCAAGGGCCATCATCGTTTTCACGAACGAACCGCAACATATCAAAGCGGTAATCAGGCAAGGAGCAGACATCTCGGAGCTCATCCTCGTCCGCAGCGGTTTTGGCCAGCGTCGGATCACTGGCCAAGACCTTTCCAGCCCACCATGCTCCCAACGTATTATGCAGCAGGAAACGCACCATATAGGGCTCGGTGAACAACTGGGTTACTGCAGGCATTTCGTCAGCACCGATCTTCACACCTGAGGCGTTGACCGCATCCTTCTCTGCCGCCCGCCAGAATTGGTAGGTCCAGCCGAGACTATCCTCTGCTTCGAAAACTTCGGCATCCAAGCCCGTCACGAGCTTCTGCAACTTCTGCGTGTGAACCGGATCGATTTCCAACGCGAGAACTGGATCTTCAACCCGGAAGACAGCAGGTAGCATTTGCGCTGCGTATCTCTCGGCTATCGTCCAAGGGTCCGTGAGCCCCTCGGCCTCAGCCAGTTCCCGACAATCTTCCAACGTCACGGGGACATCGTACTCGGGGTTTCGCAATAGGCCGCGTTCCGCCAGAAACCGTGCAAAAAGCATCCGATGCCAATGGGCATAGGCGGTGGCTTCGATCAGATGCTTGGTCTCTTGAGTATCATTGGTCCGGTCGAAAGCATCACCAAGTGCGCGCGCATGTGCACGCAGTCGACGCCGAAGCTCCTTTTCCTCTTCGGCGAGATAGGACGGAGCCTTGCCCTCGGCGACACCCAAGCGCCGGATTGCATCGCGTGCGCCTTCTTCCGCAACTATACGGGCATCTTTGATTACCCGCTCCAGCGTGCGTCGAAGAGTGGATGGCAGATAACGTTCGCTCATGCGTCAAACCTTCGGAATCACAGGGCCGCTCTGCAGACCTTCGGCGACCTTTTCGCGGACCTTTTGGAGCCACTCGTCCAAGTCAGCTTCCGACTTCACCAAAGCGCCGGGCAGCTGAACAGTGTGGGCTTTGGGCTCCAGCTCAGCAGCAGCAGAGGCAAGCGCATCATCGACACGCGTCGGCAGCGCCTTCACCATGCTCTCCCATTCGGAAAGCCCCCGTGCGCTCAAAGCTTCAGAAATGGCCTGGGGGGTATCAACGGCCGGCTTTGTGGCTTGGAGCAGTCCGTTTTCTTCGCGGATAGCTCGCTTCTGTTCTGGAGACAGCTTGTTCCACGTTGGATCGTTCGCGAGCCGCTCCTCACCGCGTTTCCAGGCCTTCTCCCAAGCCTGATAGACGGCATTGAGCCTAGCTCGCAGAGTATCCGCAGCGGCGGAAATCAAAGGTGGAACCGGATCAGGATCGGCCAATAGACGGCGACCCGTGCGGATACTCTCAAGATCGCTTTCCTGGTCTTTGGCACCCATGCCAACAAGACGTTCTGCTAGGCGCCAATTTGGCGTTCTCTCCGAAATGGTCTGCTTGGCCTTCTTCCAGTCCTTAAGTTTGCTGCGTAGATCGGCGGAGTCCGTTGCCAAGGCAGCTAGTAGGTCGTTGCCCGACAGGCCGTTGTATGAGGAATGGTTTGGGACAACGTCGGCATCAGGGGCAGGCGCATCACTTCCAGATTCAGCCGCTGCAGCCCGGAGGCGGTCAAGAAGTGCTGAGAGGGCCAGCTGCTCCTGATTATTCTCATAGTTTATTTGCGTGTCGTTAAGCAGCCCTCTCACCGCCATACGCTGGTGAACCGTGATCACGGTCGTCTCAGACCGAAATGTGCACGTGCCGATCTTTTGGCGCGGAATATCCGGCAAAGATGCGGGTTTGCCATCGTCGCCCGTGACACGGAGCAAGCCCGCGTTGGCGAGTACGATCAGTGCTCCGTCAACCGCATCTTGCGACCATCCGAATGGCGCACCAGTAAATTTCGCACGAAGATCGGAGCCCTTTCGACCTGGCCCAAGGTCGGCGATAATTGTTTTGCAGACTAGATGGTTTTCTGGGGCACCAGAGTGATCGACTGCCTTCATCGCGTCAGGATCCTTGCGAACAGCTTTATCACGTACTTTGCCCCAGCCTGCATGATCCCCATCCGCAAATTGTGGGTAAAGACGCGCAAGGGCATTGGTTGCCGCTGCCTTGACCGCATCGGCAGCCGCTCCGGTTACAAGCTTTCCGCCTGCTTGAATGACCCTAGCTTGCGCCACAGCCTCCCCAATGATCTCTTTCGCTGTGTTTTGAGCTTTGTTCGCACGCGACTGCATGGCCGATTGGGCTTCACGGCCCGCATCTGTTTGGGGTACGCCACGCAGCTGAAGAACATGCTCAGCCGCCTTCCATGTCGTAAGTGCGTTCGTAAGTTCGCTGTCGCGTGAAGGGTGTCGCGAAATCAGCAGGTGAACCGTCGGGTCAGAAGTTGGGGCCGCTGCGATTTCCTTTTCGATCTGTGTGAGGTCTTCGCTCCAACCATTGTGGAGTCTCAGCACGATCCCATCGCTTGGCTCCTTGTCACCAGGTTGCAGGCGGTGGATTCGTCGCGTCTCCTTGCTAGCGCCATGTGGGACGCTCGCAGCGCCTGCCAAGGCCGCATCAATCGCGTTGCTGAGAAGATCGCGCCGGGTTCGGCTCAAGGAGGATTGGTCAGCTAGTAGTGTCTTCTCCTCCGTTCTGTAAGCAGCCTCCCAGTCAGCACTTTCTTTTGTCTGCAGGCGCCATTCGCCTTCAACTTCGATAACTGCGCCATCGGCTTGCAGTTCTTGAAGCAATTCAGGCACCTTTCGGCGCAACTCGTCTTCGCCAGCCAGATTGACGATCAATAGATCGGCTATTGTTTCAGGCTTCGAGCGCACTCCGTGTCTGTCCGCCTCAGGCGCAATGCGACCTAGCATGTAGACCAACATCAGAATCCGGGCTTTAAGGCGTTCGTCTTCGCTCCCACCCTTGAGTGCTTCGATCCGGTTTCGCGTTTCGCCTGGCAAGAGACCGGCGTTGTAGGCCTCCGTGGCGAACCTGCCGTAAAGGAAGTCGACGGGAACTGCATGACCCAGAGGCTTGTCACCATAGTTCTTGGCTGCGTCTAGCGTCGTTCTGAGTTGTCCACGGAGCGTTCCGCCGAGACCAGTCCTGTCCAATTCTCGGAGAATACTTTCCCAGACGCGACGCCGAGCAGGAAGGAGAGGCCAATCAAGGATAGCATCGGAATCGTCCTGCACAGTGTGAGCCAGGCGGCTGCCATTGAGTTGGCGGCTGATCTCCCCGGCATTGGCATCGAGCATGTGCTTGATGTCCGTTTCGGCACCGCTCTTTTTGCGCAGCACGGTTTTTCGAATGACCGCATCAACATCGGCTTCACCGAGTGCGATTTGGATTGGAAAGCGATCGAGCAGCTTTTGGAGGTTCGGAACGTCGCTTAGGGCCTGCTGACCTGTTGCAACAAGCAAGAGGCGCCCATCAAATCGACCTGCAAGGCGCTCGGCGATTGTCTGTATTTTGAGCGTTAAGCTTGGGTCCTGGCGAATGAACTGTTGAACTTCGTCCAAAACTACCAGGGTCAGGGGAAGCTCCTTGCGGCCAAGCATCAAAGCTTGCCTGGCGACAGTCTCCAAGAGGTCGACGGTGACGGGAGGCGGCTCCGGAAACTGCGTCTTCAGAAGCTCACGCAGTTCCTTTGGGGACGAGGCGAGTTCCGGCTTGGCCTTAAGAACCGCGTCGGCAAAGCGTGGTGAGAGGATAAAATTGCGAATATCGCTTTGGAACTTCTCTCCAAGCTCAGCGCGAACGGTTTCAAGGATTTCGAGATTGTCGAGCCACAGAGCAACTTGCGCTGCTCGTAGATCGCTAGGGAGGCCCACGGCTCTAAGGATGATCCCCAATGTCGCTTCGGCTGGATCAGACGGGCCTGTACCAAGCGTGTCGCCTGCAGCGACCACTCCACCAGCCCTTTGAGCCGCTATTCTCAGCTCCTTAAGAGGCGCCGCCACCTCAGGCGGGATGTGCGGAATAAGGCCTTCTGCCGTCGCCCCGTCTTCGAACTCCAAGTTGGTCCAAAGCGCAGCGAGCATGCTAGCCATGTGCGACTTACCAGACCCGTAGAAGCCGGATATCCAAACGGCAGGTGCGCCGCTCCCCTTCCCAATGGAGCCAAGGAATCCCTCTAGAATTCGGGCAAGCCCATCGGCGTAGGCGCCGTCGCAAACGAACGTCGACAGCTCACCCCGTAGAGTATCCATAGCCTCCGGGGCCGGCGGAACGGAGATCTTCGCTACGCCTTGGTTTGCGAGTTGGTACTGGGCGGGATCGGTATGAAACGTGTCTTTGTTTAGCATTCTGATATCTCAAACGGAGGGGTCTGCGGGAATCGGGACAGCATGGTAGTTCCAGCCATCCCGCGCATCTAGAAGTCGGTACACGCCGGCTGAGTGCTTGCCAGGGAACCCTACCAGCAAGCGCCCCGGTACCGCGCTCGCAACGCGGCCAATCAAAGTTGAAACGCGGGCAACTCCAAAGAGGGCTCCGCATCCATCAACCGCGAGCACATCTTTTGACGAGCATTCGGCCAGCGCCTTCCCAATCTCTTCTACCAGGGCATCTTCGATGTCGGGGAGGAGACCACGAATTTCATTTGGTTGCTCAACTAGACCTTCAAACAGCTCATGCTTTGCGATCCAGTTTCCGAACCATGGAGCCAAGTCCAAGAGCTTCCAGCCGTGTCCGGCTTTTTGCGTCGCGTGCTCGAACTCCCCAATCCTTCCGGAGAACCGGCGTTGCATGGACTTGTCGAACCAAACGATCCAAACCCGACCGGCGGGCGGTGTGTCCGAAGCCCACGGAAGGTTCACCTGCTTTGTGTAGGCGGCAAGGATTTCGTCAAACGTGTTCAAGCTCTGACACTCCCAGAGTTGAAGACAATGGCTGACGAACCGAGATTTCTGTTACGTCTCCGGCAGACCGGACTCGGGCTAGACCTAGGCTTTCGGCTCGTCGCATTTGATCCAAGGCTTGTTCTGGCGAAAGATCGAGGACCTTCATCCAGACTGACCCGAGGATTGCAGGTCCACCATAACCAGCCGCAGTTGCAAAAAGGGCTGCAAGCGCGGTGGAATGCGGTGTTGCGCCGACACGTTGTCGGGTCTTCTTCACCCTGCCGCTGAGGTGCCCGCTATGCGTCCATGTTGAAGCGCAGTTCTGCGCCATAGAACGAACCATCTTGTAGCTGAAACGATCAGGATGAGCGGAAGACAGCGCGTCCTCAAAGTTGGGTCGTTCCAAAGTTTGCCCAACCGGCGCTTCAAGAACGACCTTGGCGGTGTCTCGCAGCAAGGGGTCTCGTGCCAAAGCGACCATGAGAGCAAGCAAGGCATGCCCCTCGCGATCCAATGGCCACAAACCCAACAAAACCTTGGTCAAGGGTGGCTGGTCATTGAAGCCATAGAGAGAGCACAGGTGGCGATAGGTCAGACGCCGCGTATTCGCGGTCGACTTCCCGAGGATGTTGTCTTCAATAGCCGCAGCTTTGAGGTGGTCTGCGCTATTGCTGCCAAGTGACAAAAGGTCCTCGACCTCAGGCAGCATCATCGTCTTGGATTGATGCGCACCGCCGCCAGACGTGCGGAATCCAAAACTAGAGAGCTGTTCTTCTGTTCTGTTTTCGTTGAACCAAGCTCCGAGTCCGTCTTCCATGCTGCTCTCTTTTCAATTTTGTTATTCGCCGCGCTTTGCCGGCTCTTCATGTGGATGGCCAGCTTGATATTCGTCGACGAACTGACGGATTGCTTTCCGGATGACCCAAGAAATCGAAGCGTCATTTTCGGCTGCGATTTCAGCCAGAATATTATGATCGCGCTCTTCCAAGCTTACGGACAGCCTGGTTGCTTTCAGGGGTCGGTCGGCCATTGAAGCTCCCGTCGTTGCTTAACACTAGGCATGTGTGCATCAATGTTCAACAGAGTGGTGCACTCTCCTGGCGCCACCTAGAGAGGAAAGGGCAAATGGGTTACGTCTTCTATGACACGGAGACTACCGGCACGGATACAACGTTCGACCAGATTCTGCAGTTTGCGGCGATCTGGACGGATGACGACATGAACGAACTCGACCGCTTCGAAATCCGCTGCCGCCTGCTGCCTCATGTCGTCCCTGCCCCTGGCGCCCTACTGGCCACAAGGGTGACGCCAGCGATGCTGACGGACCCAAGTCTACCAACCCACTATGACGCCATGCAGACCATCGCACAGAAGCTGCGCGAGCGGTCACCGGCAATTTTCACCGGGTACAACACCCTCGCCTTCGACGAACCGCTGCTGCGGCAGGCGTTCTATCAGACTCTGCAGCCAATCTACCTAACCAACACGAACGGTAATCAGAGGGCAGACGTGCTACGCCTGGCGCAGGCAACGGCAGCGCTGGCACCCAACGCCATCACAGTGCCCATCAACCACAACGAACGGCCCACACTGAAACTCGACATGCTGGCGCCTGCCAACGGATTTGCGCACGAGAATGCTCACGATGCATTGGCGGACGTCGAGGCAACCATCTACATGGCCCGCCTGATCCGCGACCGCGCGCCGGCTGTGTGGGCTTCCCTGATGCCCTTGGTCGACAAGTCCGAGGTGCAGACACGTGTGCTCTCGGGGCAGCCTTTATGTCTGGTCGAGTACCACATGGGTCGCCCGACCGTGCTTCCGGTGGTGGGCTGCGGTCAGAGCCCCGACAACCCGACCATGCTCGGGGTTTTCGATCTGACCAAGGACCCCGAACCGCTTCTTCAATTGGATGTCGACGGGTTGATGAAGGCGATGCAGGGGCCTGACCGGGCCATCCGGATCGTCACCTCGAACAAGATGCCGGCCGTGGTGGATGAATCGCTCGGGCCTGACTTTGGTGTAGCCTCCGCGGAGATCGCCCGCAGAGCCTCGGAGATCGCCCAGGATGGCCCGTTTGCTGCGCGGGTGGGGCTAGCCCTGGCCAAGCGCTATCCGCCCTGGCCGGCCGTTGAGGTGGTCGAGGCGCGGATGTATGAAGGGTTTCCTAGCCGGGCTGACGAGGGGCGCATGCAGGCCTTCCACGCCGCGTCATGGCGTGAGCGTGCAGAGGTTGTTGAAACCTTTGAAGATGACCGCTTGCGCGAGCTGGGGCGGCGCATCGTGTTTCTCGAACAGCCGGATGTACTAAGGCCCGAGCTTCGACACGCACTTGAGACCTGGCTGCACAACCGGCTGCACGGGCGCGAAGGTGTAGAGGCTGGGCGTACTATCGGCGATGCGCTGACTGATCTTGAAAGCATAACCGCTGATGACACTAATACGCTTCAGCTCAAAAGCATCCGCCGATGGTTGGAGAGTGTCGGCGCAGGCAAGCCAAAAAATAATCCGTAGATGTAAGAGACACGGTGTGAGCGCGAGTCCCCGACCATTCCGTATCGGAGCATTAAGATAGCAGCACCACCTCTATGGGATGTATTGGTATTATTGGCAAAATGGTTGTTTGCAGCTCAAAAAGTAAAAGGGGCGGTGTTTACCCGCCCCCGTTAGCCTATTTCACCCATATCAAAAGGGCGGTTCTGGTCCCCCATCTAAGGTTGATGAGTAATCGTATCCGGGGTCAATGTCGCCTTGCCATTCCGATACTTCATTCGACCACGGTATCTCCTGTCCGATGTATGCCTCAAACGCCTGGCGGCACCGGGGCAGTGGTGGAAAATGGTACCTGGTGGACCGCTCTGTAAGAAGCTGTCCCAAGGAATCGCGTCCTGTGATGAACTGCCCGCTTTGCACCTTTGTTACGCCAGGGAACAGTTTGCTTATCGTTCGCCCGAACAGCGTTTGTTGGATGTACTGTGCATTTGGCTGGGTCCTTCTCATGTCCGCATACATAGCGGCGATGGTTGTGATACCCGGCCCATTTCCTGGAGCATCTGGCTGCGGAAGATAGCCCGCGTCGAGCACTTGATAGAGGTACCGCTCCACTGGACCTTGAGCCTGAATGATCTGGTCGAACAGCTCTGGTGTACGGATCGTCTTGCGAGGGTCCGGTCCCACAGAAATATCGCGCTGCAACAGATCATGCATCATCGCCTCGTATCCGCCCGAACGTAGTTGCGCCATGATCGCTTCGAAGTACGGGATGTCCTCGCGGTGGGTGTCCGCAACTTCAAGAACCTGCCAACGACGGTCGCCGATATCAGCCGGAACCACAGACTTCTCGTTCGAAGTTACGATGAAGATCATATGATTTTCGAGCCAAACCGGGTCCACGCCCTTCCGCTCGATCATGATACGCGGCTCGGTCAGCATGGTTTTGATAACACCTGCGTTTTTCCGATCCCCACCAAACATGGCTTCATCCACATAGACCAGTCTTCGCGCCTCGAGGTGTTGATTGAAGCGGCCACTCACGTGGTCATCTTTTGTTATCGACACGTAGTGAGCGCCCCAGAGATGACCGTAAGCGTTAGCAAGCACGCCTTTTCCAGTGCCTGGAGCTCCTCGCAGTACAGGAGCTGTACCAATGACTAGGCCGGGTCTTTGAAGCCCCAAAGCCATCCAGTTCAGCAACCAATCCGCGTGCTCTTCGTTCTCGCTGCAGATGTTTTCCAGGATGTGGGTGCGCAGAAGGTTCCATTCCCCTGGTTGAGGCTGCACGGCAAAGCCCTGCCACATATTCCAGCTTTTCCCATTGTGGCCCGGGGCTTTTGTCGGATCGAAGATCACCTCATGATAGTGAGCAGCATAGCGGTGCTCGATCCAGTACGGTGCTTTCGGAATCCACTTTACGTCTCCGCTTTCATCCTTCCTGGGAAACTTTTCTGGTTTCATGCGATCGAAGAACGGGGTCTTGGCCAAAGTGGTAAGAACCTCACCGGTCGCAGGCTGCTTGACAATGATCCGTGTCGTAGACCCGTGGGTCCAAATGCCAAACCGGGCATTAAGTTCGCGGATTGCAGCATTCTTCGGGCCTTCCCATCCCTGCTTCTGGGCCAGGTGAAAAACCGTGCCGATGGTCAAGTCGCCGTTAGGTGTGAAACTGTCCCAAACTTTGCGGCATTCATCACTGCCATCATACTTGGCAGACTTACTGGACCACTCGTCCCAAATGTCGAACGAGCCGTCGCCAAGACTTTGTTTCGTCGCTAGGCCGATCTTAGTCCACACCTCGTAGTCGTCAGCATCTATTACTTTGAGCGCTGCCCGGACTTCTTCGTCATCTCCCGGCAGAACTTCGCCGCTGAATCCAAAGGAAGCAGTGTGCGAGCGAGGTGTTTTCGCTGACTGTGACGGTGTTTTGGGAGGTGTGAATACTTCCGAGATTTTGGGGCAGAACAGATCCTGCAAATTCGGCAAAATGAATTCAGCCCATGCGATAGGTTCGAGGTCATTCCCCAGCGGAACCGACGACCGGCTGTAGGGCAGTGCAACCGCGCTGCCATAGCCATCTGCTCCCACGGCATCATTCTTTGGGAAGACCTCGATCTCCTTCTGTTGAACTCCACCTGTTCCATGCTGGAACCCTTGGGTTTCGATCACATGGCGCAGGAACTGCTTCACCAAACCAGCAGGTTGTGGGTGATTCCAGAACAGCCATATGTGAAGACCTGCGCCTCCGCCTGACCGACAGCAAAGCGGATTAAGCCCTTTGTCCTTTAGTGCGTCAACAATTGGCTTCGCGGCCGCCTGCAAATCACTCCAAGCGAGCGACTTGTCGTGGTCGTCAAAGTCTAGAACTGCGGTATGTACTTGATCAGTGATGACACCGTAGCAAGCGATGGGTGCGGAGCCATCAAGATGCGCACGCACCACATCGATCGTGATCTCTTGGTTCACGCGGCGATACTTCTGCTTACCCGATTTCCGATAGGCTGCGAATGCATCTGTTCTGCAAAGGGAAGCGATCTCGAAAACAAAGGTATCGAGCCCAGGTATGGATGATGCGCCTCCGGCTGCACTGTCCGCGCCAAGGTTCATTTTGTGTTGCTTTGCCGACATCACACGCCTCCCTGGTTCGAGACTTCATGTGCCGCGAGCCAGGCCTCTACATCGGCCCAGCGGTACCAAACGAGGTTCCGCACCTTGATGTATGGCGGGCCTTCGCCACGCATGCGCATCTTTTCCCAAGTGCTCTTGGAGGTATCGGTGATGGTGGCAAGCGCCTCAGTACTGAGAAGTGGCCGCGGCTCTCGAGATACGACACCGTTTTCTGGCTCAGGCGCCAGTAGCCCCTTCGACCGAAGTGGGTAATTCAGATTTCGATTTTCCATTTTGCCTCTCCTTGGATTTGATTGGCGGCGACGTGATTTGCGGCACCGCATCAAGCGAGTTGCTCGACAAGGAGAAGGATGGCCTTTCGACCCTAGAGCAGCATTCCGGAAGGCTGTGGAGACGCCCTGTAGTTTTCGGAAATTCTTCAGAAGGAATTCGGAAACATTTTCGGTGCGTTCGCGCACTCATCGCATACAATTTTGACCGCCAGGGCGGGCTTTTCTTGGCGCAGGGAAAGTTTGCTTATGCTGCCGTATTTTCGCTCGGGCTGGATTTTTCGGCCAGCTGCAGGATGCGTTTGGCCACAGCTTCGACCGGACCTCTAAGCCGCTCGGGTTGGCTCACGATGTAGCCGGCCGTCACATCGCCAGAAAGGCGGTGGTTCAGCAAGCGCTTCAGCGCATAGTGCGGCACATCGAGGCTCTCTGCGATTGTGACGAAGGTGCGGCGCAAGTCGTGCAAACTGAAAGCTACGCCAGACCGCTGTGCAACGCGCGCCGTAAACTTTTTGGTTTCGACGAGGTGCCCTGTTTTCCCGTTGCTTGGAAAGACCCAAGGGGAGTTGCCAGTTTCGCTTAGCCGCTTACTCAGCAACTCGACGATGAAATCAGCCAGCGGCAGATCGAGCGGGTCACCGTTTTTCGTCTTCGGAATGTGCAGCGCTCTTTCTGCAAGATCGATGTATTCCCACCGAAGACTTGCGATCTCGTTCCGCCTCATCCCGGTAAAGAGAGCGAGCAATAGAAAATCGCGGGAATAGCTCGGCTCAGCCATCACAGCATCCCACCAAGCTGGCAGTTCATGCGCTGGAACCGCGCCACGCCGACGGCGTTCAGGGAACCAAGCCCGAGCCTGGGTTAAGATGGCAACCGGGTTAGGCGGAAACTCGTCGAAAGCGGCGGCGTTTACATTGTAGACCGACCGCAAGTGGCGCATCGCGTTGTTCGCGGTGACCTGCCCGTGTTCTTTTGCGATCCGCTGATGCCGCTTCAGAACCATCTGCCGAGTGATGGAAGTTATCGGTGTGCGTTTCCAGTCTTGCAGGTAAAGGTCTCGCGAGCGTTGGTAAGCATCGATACTGCTGCTTGCCATTGAGGTTCTGGCCTCAAAAAACCGATCGAAGGCCTGGGCGAGTGTGATGGCTTCTTGTGCCACGCGTCGTTTTTCTTGGTTCGGATCGACCCCGCCGGCCATCTCGCTGAGCGCCGACAAACCACGACGCCTTGCCTCTTCGATGCTGAGAACATCTGCACGACCAAGTGTCACGCGACGTGTACGTCGATTGACCTGACCTTCCACGAAGAAGACTTTCGAGTTGGACCCGACCCGGACTCCAAGGCCACGCAGCGTGGTATCCCGGTACAGTTTTTGTCCACGTTGGGTGTAGGGCAGCGCTTCGATTGCGCGTTTGGTGAAGTGTAGTTTTGTCATCGAGACCTCCATTTGGCCTCACCTCAAAGTAAGTCATGAATCTTGAAATTACAATGATTATCAGAGACTTATATGTTATTTGCGGTCCAAAAAGGCATCTTCTTTCAGCTCAGATCATGCTGAGCGGGCGCAACCGAGAACAGTCCTCCTGGTTGAGGACCACTGTTCTTGCGCATGTTCGGGCGACCCATGAGCAGGTGCGCCCGCCAAGATCAGTGAAGCGCTTTTCAAGGATGCATGTTGCGCCAGCGAGTTTCTGCGTCCGCCTCTGCCTGTAGTATCTGCTCGTCGACAGCGTCGCAAAACTGAGCAAGCAAATTGGTCCTATCCCTGCAAGCTTCTGACAACTCCGCCTCAAGGGTGTGGGTTAGAAGATGAGCGTTGAGAACGAATGCTGCTGAACCGGCTTCGAACCGGCTAGGCGGAATTGCCTTTTCGCTCGTCATGGACCGAGTGTAGGTCATCTCTAGCGGGTTCTCCCAGTCGCCAAAGAGCTCCTGCAAAAGACCGGGATTGATTTCTTCCCACGTCCAACATTCGTGCCCACATTCGTAGCGGTAGGAGGCTTCAGGCAACTCGAGCCCCTCAATTCGAACGACCGGATCAATTCCACCGGCCACATCGGTTCCACTGATCTCTAGAGCCCCATCTACTTCATCGAAGTTGGCACCTGTGATTATTGTTTCGCCATCATTCCTGTTCGTCACGTTGAGACTGCTGCGGAACTCGAGCATCGGCCCTGGTTCGCCGGTTCGACCAACAGGCGCTAGGGCCAGTCGGACCTCAAGCATGATCGTACAAACGACTTCCTTTTCCTCACCATCGCGCAAGCAAAGTCGCGCAAAACTTTCCCCGGCTAATGGCTTCGTGCCCAGCAAGACGGATGGAACAGGTGGAATATCTGCAGGGTGAGCTGTGTACCCGGCGAGACCAGTTGAGCAATCGGTAGAGTCAATCGCCTGTGCCGCGAATAAAAGTCGATCGTTTCTGTAGTCGTGAAATCCATTCCTCTTGTTGGCTTCTGACCAATATGCATCGACCTTTGTTTGCCGCGCCACTGCCAGCCCCATCATTCGAAGCTGTTGCGCCAAGCGCGCCCACTTTTCTTCCTCCCAGCTCGTAAGGAACTGGTGATCTGCTCCGAACGTGCAGCCTTCAAAGACCTGACAGATGAACGGCGCAGGGGGTTCATTGAGTAGATTTGCAATCGCCTCTGCGATCTCGAAGTATTTCCCTGGTTTCTTGGCGAGCCGCTTCTTACGCGCGTCGTTTGCACCCTCAGGCAGCGTGTAGGTATCCAAGCGCTTGGTTGAGTCCGTTTTGACGCCGCCACCAAGGCCCGCCTCGACCACAACCTCTCGCTTCGTCAGACCGCGCGTCCTACTGACCTCTTGCAAAAGCAGATGAAGATTAGACGCAGCACGTTCCTGGTCTTGGGAAGAGAAAGCCTGGCTTTGGTCCTTCGCAGCTCGCAGGGCTGATGCGCGCTTCTCTTTTGAAGCTAGAGTCGTCCTTACGGTCGTACCAGCTGAGGGGGAGGCACCCGCAAGGTCAGATGTTCTTTGTGCAGCGGTCATTTCAGCGTTCTCCTTGAGATTTGCGCCGAAAATACGGGGCTTTGGACGCGTCTTCCTTCCGAACTGACGCCATGAAGGCAGCAGGATTTCGGAATAATGGTGGCCAAAATTCGGAATTATGCGCTGACAGAAAACCCGCGCTCGCGCGCACGCACGTGAATGCAACCTTGTGATCACCGGCTAAAGAGATACTAGTGCCGAAATCTGTGAGCGGCCCAGCGCCCGCAGATCGTACTTGCGAAGCTCTACAATGGGTCAAACAAAGCCGCGAGAGAGGGTGGACCGGGAGCGCGCCGGCACCTCGACTTCGAAAAAGCCGTTCATGGGGTGGGGTGACCCATGCAGCCCACACCCGCAGAGCTTGGCGTCCCTTGAGCTTTGGTGGCCGTTTCAAGCGGGCTTGGTTCGGCTTAGACTTGCCGGCTTCTCCCTTATTGGTGTCTGCTAGGTCTAGGTTCTTTGCCTTACTGCCGACTGATTTTGCTGTAAAAAACATTCAGAACAGGCACAGATTGCAAGTCAAGTGGAGGTGAGCGATTGGCATCGGAGGATGAAAAACTATTCGAGACCATACGAAAGATGGACGCTGAGAAACGCCTTTCGAGATTGGAAGCGAATATTCGTTCGCATGACAGATTAACGCCGGAAGTCGAAACTGCGCTCAAAGATCAATATGCGGTGATTGCCAGGGCGATGGTAGCTGACAAAACGGGCCTTGACCTTTCAGACCTCTCCCCGGCTGAAGAGAAAATAATTCAGGCAGTCAGTGAATATGTTGGTCTGCAAAAGCGGGAGGGAAAGAACGCCTCGCGCACACTTGGGCAAATGCAAAACAGAGGGCTCATCGAGGCCGCTGAGGTGTCGGTTTCAAAGCCGAAACCGACCCAAGGATTCCAAGTCCTGCACGATGCAGATCGGTCTGATTTGTCTTACGAACAGATCATAGTTGACCACCCGGAAGAGTTCTCAGCGCGGGCTTTATGGTTTGCACGCAGAACGCTAGGTCTCCCGAATGTGACGGATAAGCCGCCAGCTTCGGCTGAGACAATGACACAGGAACGCACAGAAGCCTTGTTAAACTGGCTCTGGCAGCGCCGGGACCCAGTTAGCGAGACAATTCCGCCATTTGAGAATGCTGAGGCAGCAGCTGCGATTGGTATGAACGACCTATCACGGTTTGGTCGTGTCCAAGGAAATGTTCAGTCGCGGCTTGATTTTGCTTGCTATCTGTGTGGTGTTCCGCCGCTCGGTTTGACTGCAGAGGCACCCTTTGAGAAAGCTTGGCAGTCTGGCGAACCTGGTTGGGATTTTCCAATTGCAGAAATGCAGGAGGCTGCCCGCTCATGGAATTGGTCCCGCGAGCAATTTGATCTGATCCGCGCGAGAACACGCGAGTTGCCAGGAAGTGCCAGTGTTTCGTGGAAAAAAGAGATGGCGGAGAACCTTGGCGCTGTGAGGCAGTGGGCGGAGGGCTTGAAGTCGGTAGATGGAGGCGAAGGCGGCACTCCGCGCCGCAACCCACCCTGGACGCGCGACGAGCTCATCCTGGCACTTGATTTCTATCTTCAACATCGTGAGGCAATTCCCAACAAATCTTCTGATGAAGTTTCACAGCTGAGCGATGAAATTAACACGCTAGCCAAGCGTCTTGGGCTTTCAGGGTCCGATACCCTACGAAACCCAAATGGCGTCTACATGAAACTCATGAACTTTCGGAGCCATGATCCCAACTATACGGACCAAGGAAAGACAGGGCTGACGCGGGGCAATCGCGAAGAGAAGATAATCTGGGATCAATTCGCCAATGATCCTGAGCGGCTGCGCCTTCTTGCAGATACAATCAGGGGCGGGCTCTCTGTCGAACCTGAGCCCGGAACGGAATCAGATGAACCGGAAGTGGCTGAAGCAGAAGAAGGGCGTTTAGTCACAAGGCTCCATCGGACAAGAGAACGCTCTCGTGTCATCGTTCAAAAGAAGAAAGCTGCTTTCAAGAAGCAGCATGGGCGATTGTTCTGTGAAGCCTGCGGTTTTGATTTCGTTGACGTCTACGGAGAGCGCGGAAGGGGCTTCATCGAGTGCCACCACACGAAACCGGTACATGCACTGAGGCCTGGAGAGATGACGAGCTTGAACGACCTTGCACTACTCTGTGCCAATTGCCACCGTATGATCCACGCACAAGCACCTTGGCTTTCCATGGATCAACTAATGAAACTGCTCTCAAAACAGGCAGAATAAAGCATGTCCACTTCAGCGGATTCATCTATCCTTATCAGTCCGATCTTCACACATTCTCTGTCACTCTTATTGGGCGTGATATCATCATATTTTGTTTGGTGGTTAATTAGTCACAAGTGGATTCCTAGTATTAATTTTGGACCGGAGATTTGCAGGTACAAAATTGATGGTGAAAACGGACTATATGTATGCGCTTTTGAAAACGCAGGGCACAGGGATATCGTCGATGTCGAGGTGGTAACACGAGTCGGAGTCGAAAGGTTTAATGAAGCCGAAGGTTGGTTGTTCTTTAGTCTAAAAACAAACTCAACACAGATACCGGTGCTTGAGCCAAAACGCCGTGCTTTGGTTCGAATATTCGATCAGCGAGAGGAAAGACAGTATATTGACGCTCCTCCACCTTCTTTAAGAAAGTCAGTTGATGATTGCGTAGCTTTAGAAGAGATATTTGATATATCGAATGGCGCCATTATTCAATTGCACGTCTTTGGGTATGACAGCTTCAGCGGAACGAGACGGCACTACGTTTCTCCAGATTATTCCAAGCACGATGTACGTTCCGGCAGACTCAAAGGCCTTACCGTTGTTGAGGCTCGGTCTATTTCATGAATCTCAATTCAGATGATCACTGGAGAAAACTGACCCAGCGCATTTATCAAAGTCGGTCTTTTCGCATCCATCACATAGGCCCTTGCAATGACCTTTGAACACCTGACTCCGTCTCTTGAATGCTTGGCTGATGAAACTGTCTTGATGCAAGCGTGGAAGAAAACATCAAGACATATCCGATATCATAACTGGTTTTCTGATACCCTAGATCTGGATCGTAGGGCGATTAATCTACGGGATTTTATCGAGTCGATTTCCCAAGAAATTAGAACTGGTGGAAACCTCCAGTCCAATCACATTAGGATGGTTCCGGCTCCCAAGAGCCAGAATTGGGCGATCGGAAAATCGGGCGAATGGAATCCTGTTGGAAGCCAAAGCGACGCAGCAAAGGTTCGCCCGCTAGCACACGTAACGTTACGCGATCAGGTGATCGCTACTGCAATTATGATGTGCTTGGCGGATCGGTCAGAGACCAATCAAGGGGATCCGTCTGTTCCCCTCGAAGACCAGTCATTGCTCAACACCATTTCATATGGAAACAGGCTCTTCAGTAACTATCAAGGTGGGGAGGCTCAGCACCGCTGGGGATCAGGAACTCTGTACCGTGGTTTCTATGAGGATTATCAAACCTTTTTAGCGCGACCAGAATTCATTGCGGAGCGCATTCACGATCGGAAACGCAGAACGCTGATAGTTCAATCTGACTTGCGGCAGTTCTATGATCGCGTCTCGCGTGAGTTGTTGTCAAAGGGATTGGACACCCTCCGCGAGGAAGGTGACGATGGCGAGTTTTTTGAACTAGCGAAAAACTTTCTTTGTTGGAACTGGTCGCCAAAGGATCGCAGCGAAGTCGATCTCTATGTCAAGCAATCGGGACTATCAAATTTCGATAAGACTGTTCTTCCACAAGGACTCGTCGCAGCGGGGTTCTTTGCGAATGTCGCGCTTTCTGAATTGGATGAAAAACTAAAAGCGCTGATAGGGAAAGAAATCTTTCCAGGAACAATCCTCCATGACGTCATCAGGTATGTAGATGATTTGCGCTTTGTGGTGAGCACGGATTCGTCGCAACCAGTCACTGAGGTGCGAGATGCAATGCTGGAGTGGTTTCAAAGTTGCTTGGATCACTCCGCGCATGGCCTAAGCCCCGCGGAGGAGAAAACTCAGATATCCACCTTTCGCGCAGATGAAAGGCCGTTGGTCCGGCAGAGTAGACGCATGGCGCGGATTCAAGCGGCGATCTCGGGCGGGTTTGATCCAATCGCCGGTGGAGAAATACTGGACTCTGTCCTGGCGCTTGTACGAGCTCAAGAGCGATTGGCAGAATCGCAGGCCGTCGAAAACTACGACCCGTTTCGGCCAATCCCAGACGTACGAGACGCGACCGTTGACCGATTTGTTGCCGCTCGTTTTCGTTCCACCTTTCGTTCGCTTCGTCCGCAACTCTGGATGACCCGAGATGAGCTTGATGAAGAGATAACGAGTGATGTAGGCAGCCAATTCAGAGGCGTTAGAACTCGCGAAGAGCTTGACGACGAAACTCGTGCCTTTTCCATGGAGTTGATCTCCAAGTGGGTGAGCGATCCTTCAAATGTCAGACTGCTGCGGATAGCATTGGATCTGTGGCCAGATGCTGAAGTTCTTAAACGAGTTTTGGAACTGCTTCGGAGATTTACGCAAAAGGGTGCTCCTAGGAAGGCGCCTAGACGCGTTGCTTGGTATTGTTTGTCGGAGATTCTGCGCGCGGGAGCCGTCGAAACTGGCTTTGTTCAAGACGATGAGCAACTGCCGACTGCGGTGGACGTTGAAGAATATCGACGAGTCCTACGGCAGGAAGCTCTCCGAATTCTGTCATCAGACGAAACGCGCCTACCTTGGTACCTCAAGCAGCAAGCGTATTTGTTGCTCGCGACTGAGCCGTCCTTACACGGCAACATCCCCGCGACGGCGACTAACGAGCTATCGCATTATGCGAAGCTTATGAGATTCTTAACGGGTGAAGCAGGCAAATGGCGCGCAGAAGAGTTCGCCACCTACGCTGTTTTGGCGCGCAGATCCTTTCTAGACTCGCAAGGCGCAATTGGCTTAATCGCTGAGCTAGTAACTCCTGCTAAATTGAACCGCATAACCTACTTGGACCCAAATTTCGCGTTGGAGCTTGTGACTGCAACCGGGAAAACAGACTCGCTTACTCCCAGAAACAAAGCGGACCTAGGACTTGCTGAATACTCGAGTTCGGATAGCGATACTCTCGCCAGCTTTGTCTTAAGGTCTTCTAATCTCGAGCACCTGAGAACGGAGACTTGCTTACTTTCTTTCGCTTCAAAGTTCCTAGCCGAGTTCAAGCGCGAGAAAGACGATGTAGTGGTTTCGCCATCCGAGGTGTCGATCTCCTTGAGCGATGATTTGCAGGAAGTGAAGTCGCTCAGAATAATTGCCAAGGATCTAGCTGGAATTTCGCTCTACGAACCTCCCCAATGGGCTTCGCGAGATGACCGCTGGCGCTTCAGTCTTGGCTTTCTTCTTAGGTTCATCCTCACCTCTCAACCGGACTTTACAAGGCGATCTGGTGGCACGATTTGGAGGGAGCAAGAAACGACTTACAGAGCGCCCGAGGCGCATTGGCATGAGAGAGTATATGGCTTTTATAATGGTCATGCTGCGTTTGGTGACGACTGGCTGCCGATATCTGATTGGTTTGAAAGGTTTCTTTTTGGTCTCCTTTGGTGGCCTGGATGTCCGAAGAATGCCGAGCCGCCGGTCCTGGTAGATTTTGAGTCTGCCATTGAGGTCGTGAGTTTGCGACTTCAGGAATTGCGAGAACTCCAGGGGTCAAGTGCTCAGCTTCTGCCTCTGCGAATTCCTAGTACCTTCCGCCGAAAGGGAGAGCCGCTGCGGGCTTGTGTTGTTCAGCTGGCATTTCCGTCTCAAGATGATTTTCCAAACGATGAAGCCGTTAAATCTGGAGAGGTTTTGCGGGAAGACTTTAGTATGTCTTCGCCCGGGCACAGAAGGCGTCACCGCCGTCATTTGTCAGCTGCATTGGCTGCCGTCAGAAGCGCGTTGGCGCTGCGGGAAACGCATAAAGGCATGGATCATCGTCTAGACTGGCTAATTTTGCCCGAGCTTGCTGTGCATCCGCAAGATGTGCGTACGCACCTAATTCCGTTTGCTCGAGCAAACAAAACGATCATTCTTGCAGGCTTGACTTACGAAGAGCTCTTCGCGGGCAAACCCATGGTTAACTCCGCAATCTGGGTGCTACCAACAAGACACCCGACACGCGGGCTTCAAGTCTTGGCAAGGCGTCAGGGTAAATACCATCTGGCACCAAACGAACGCGCCTTTGAAAATGCGGGTCTTATTCAACCTTTCCGCCCGTGCCAGTGGATTATTGGTTATGATTGGTCAAACTCAAATGTTGATGATCCATTGTGGCTGACTGCTGCGGTTT
Source organism: Ruegeria arenilitoris (assembly GCF_013032855.1). GTDB lineage: Bacteria > Pseudomonadota > Alphaproteobacteria > Rhodobacterales > Rhodobacteraceae > Ruegeria > Ruegeria arenilitoris. Next base: position 220,494 of record NZ_WQDA01000001.1, on the reverse strand, counting down.
GCTTTGATGCTACAGACCTAGGGTTGGCAGCGGATCTAAAGGACAAAACGGACGTCTTTGCCATCCCAGCGCTCAATCGAGATATCAAGACCTTCGACAACATGGCGCTCGCTCTGCACTATCACATGCATCAGACAATCGTGGTGGCAAACAACGGGCGCTATGGTGGCAGTAGCGCGTATGCGCCGTTCAAAGAGGATTATCGCCGGCAAGTGTTTCACGTGCATGGTCAGCCTCAAGCATCGATTTCATTCTTCGAACTAGAGGACATCGATGGTTTCAAGAAACGCAAATCTACGAACGTCGACTTTAAGCCGCCACCGGCCGGCATGGGCAAAACTTGACCGTGCAGCATGTGGAGATCGCCCAATGACCCTAGGAATCTGGGAGAATGGGGCAGCGAGAGGATTGAAGCAGAAAAACCGTCCTTAGGATGACAAGCAAAATCATTGAGAAGAACGTACCTTAAGCTCTAGAGACGGTGGAATTGGAGGGTGCAAGCGCCACTAGGACCGGACAGCCGTGCATAGGGTGGGGTGTGCGGGGTTTGTGGCAACGGTTACGCAGTAGTAAGTGCCTTTCCGTTTATGTGTGGCGACCGCCTTGGGAGCAGAAGAGAACATGCCGACCGAATTCCTGGAGCTTGGACCAAAAGCAGCCAGCGCAACCATCCTGTTTGCACACGGCGCCGGTGCGCCGATGGACTCACCTGCAATGACGGCAATCGCGAATGCATTGGCCGAACAGGGTCTTAGAGTGGTCCGGTTTGAGTTCTCCTACATGGCTACCCGCCGAACTGAAGGCACCAGGAAGCCCCCGCCACGCGCCGAAAAACTGAACTCGGAGTACTTGGCCGCAATCGAAGCGCTGCAAGTCGAAGGCCCACTGATCATCGGCGGGAAGTCCATGGGCGGGCGGGTTGCCAGTATGATTGCGGATGAGCTGTTTGACGCGGATCGCATCGCTGGTTTGCTCTGTGTAGGCTACCCATTTCACCCAATCGGAAAGCCTGAGAAGCTTCGCACTGAGCACCTTAAGCACCTGCGAACCCCAACACTGATCTGTCAGGGAACGCGCGACCAGTTTGGCTCAAAGGATGAAGTCAGCGCGTATGCGCTATCGTCAGGAATCCAGCTGAACTGGTTTGAAGACGGCGATCACGATCTAAAGCCACGCAAGCGCGTCTCTGGCTTCACACATGCCGATCACATCACTTCCATGGGCACAGCGGTTTCAGAATGGGTGGAAGGTCTTGTTGGTTAGCAAGCCCTTGGTGCGCCGGGTTTGCCTAGTTTGCAGGGTTTGGTTGGCCGCCTGCGGTGCAGCCTGCATTTAGGGTAGGCGTCTGGGCAAAGCGTATCCTGTTCTGAAGTTGCATTCGGTGGCCGAAGGATCTGACCCAGACTCGACTCAGGATGGACCGCCCTGGTACTATATGTGCCGTGGAATCATCGACTGACCCCAAACTGTAGCCTGAAAAGGGCGGGCTGCAGCCCGGGAAAGGAGGTGAAAGCTTATGGCTAAATCCACACGAAAGATCGGACGTAGCGCGATCACTGGACGCTTTACTTCGGTCTCCACGGCTCGACGCAAGCCAAACACGCATGTCGTCGAAACCGTGAAAAAGACGAAAGCTCGTAAGAGCAAGTAAGCTTCAGGGCGGTTCATTCTTGATCGGGTGGGCCGCCCTGTTTTCATATATTGCCACTTTGGCCTAAAAGATTCAATGTTTCTTTTCAGTGACTTAGGAGAAGTGAAAAGTTGGATTCTTTCAAGGGCTTAGCGCCAGAAGGATCGGTATAGAGACTTAAGAAAAATGGACCCAAGGGGGCTGCACTCCTATTTCTCGCGGCCTCCCAAACTTTGAAAGATCGTGTTGATTTCCGACTCCAAGTGCTGACCACGATAAACAAACGAAGTCTCATGGCGCGCGTACTTGCCGTGTCGGTCTGCGCTAAGCCAGTTGTACGATCCAATCGCCAACAGATCGTCGTCAACGGCTACGATCTTGCTGTGCAACCGAGGCACTTCGTGGAGACGCACGCCAATCTTAGTGAGCGTGTCTTTGGCCAACGACATTTGGGTTTGACCATCGCTCGCCACATTGGCGTTCAGAAGGGGATCTGAGAATACATCTACGCTCGCACCCCGACTTATCGCCCTCTCAAAGGCAGTCAGAAAGCCGACGTTCTCCATGGTGCGCGCGATGATCCAGGGGCTTACTATCGAATATCGGCGCCCATTGCCTGCGAGAGCATCGATGAGGAAAGCATCGTGCTCAGCAGCATCGCGAAGCATCTGGAGCTCGCCACTATCATCCTGCAGATCGCTCCTGGGCTCCGTCTCGAACTCAAGTGCATTGTCCGTTGAGCTGAATAGGAAATCACCAAGCATTGAACGAGGTGATCCCGGAGCAGCGGTAGTCAGAACGTCCATGTCACCGAAAACAAGGCAACTGTCTTTGGCACGGGATACGGTAACATTGAGCATGCTGGCCGAGGCGTCGATGAAGTTTCCATCCGCGTGTTTCGAATAGACCGGCGAGAAGATCACCACCGGCCTCTCTGCGCCCTGAAGTGAATGGACCGTGCCGATCGTCATGCCGTCGCGCAAGTCAACTGAGATACCTCGGCTCGCACACGCCGTTCTAATTTCACGCACCTGTCGGCCAAACGGCGTCACAACGCCAACGATTTGCTCGAGACGCGCCCGATATCGACTCTCCAACTCCGATCTGTTGGCATCCAGCCATGCAGCAATCGTCCGAGCCTCCAACAGATTTGCACGACTACTTCCAAGGCGAATTGCCCGCCCATCGACATGCAAGTATCCCAATCCTGGTAGCTTAGCGTCAGCAGGGACTGGGCCTCGAAGTGGACGCAGTTTCCCTTTGTAGCAAAGTGCGTTGCTGTACCCGATGATCTCGTCAAAGCAGCGACGGTGTTCGAATAGATACAGCCCCTTCTCAAGTTCAGCATACGGTGAGACGCGGCAGGCTTCTTGTGCAACGCGCATGGCGCTTCCGGTCGTGGTGCAAAAACCTCTTTCCGACAACGCATTCCAATCGTCATCGTTTTGCAGGAGGCCAACCTCTCGCAGGTTCCCGATATCAACTGGTTTCGGCACAGATGAGATGGGCTCAATCTGCTGGGTGTCGCCAATCACGAGAGCTCGCTTCGCCAGAGAAAAGCTCGCACCGGCAACTTCCGGCAAGACTTGTCCGGCCTCATCCACAATCAATAGATCAATGAAGTCGTACAGGTACTGTTTCGCCCATTTGCCCCCAGTCTTGCGACTATATGTCAGTTTTCCCGGCAAACTAGCGAACGTGGCAACGGCGCAAGGCGTTAGCATCATGCGTCTTTGCCAGCGCGGAACAAGCGTCGCCTTGCCCGTCTTGTTTGATGAACCTGTGATGCCCGCGAGGTCTTCCTCCATGGCGAGCAACCAACGTCCTTCCCAAAAGTGGGTCGCTAGCAGAAAGAGTTTGAAGCGAACGCTGAGATCAGCGGCGCTCTCCAGGTCTTCCACTGTATCGGCAACAGCACATTTCGCGCGATCCCATTGGTTCTCAGCGTCCTCCAGCGAGGAACGAAGACGACGAGCCTTTTCTAGGTCCTGTTCAGCCTGCTTCGCCAACAGCTCGACAGAGTGAAGGCTTTCAGCGACATGAGTTTCCACATCTGTAACGCTGTGGAATCCATCGGCGTCCGGCAGGAACTCCTGGATTGCCTGTCTGGCCGACAGTACCCGTTTCCTCTTGATGGCTGGCAGAAAACCAAAAAGTGCTGAGAATGTAGACTCCGCCGCGAGGTGCGTTTCCAGGGCGGTTTTTGCGGCCTTAACCCGTTCGCGGTTCTGCTGCGCTTCGCCAGCCGCCTTAGTTAGCCCCTCCTCCGCTTCAGTAGGGTTCTCGCCGAGGGTTGCCTTTACCGCATCTTGAGCCTTTGCCAAGGTTTTAGAGGCCTGATCAAGTTCGGAGAGCTTCTTCGCCTCTTTTGCCATTTCACTCTGAATGGCATCGACTACTAACTCTACGCGAGCTTCTGATAGAGCAGGAAAAGCGACCTGCGCGGCTTGAAGGTATTCCTCCTTGGCCCGTGAGAAGTACTCAATGCTCTCGCATGCGGTCTGGAAGTCCTCTGTTTGGTATTTCTTCGCTGCTTCCAACTTACGAGAGTGCGACGGAAGGAAGATTCCGAAACTCCCGATATCGGGGATCCATCGCCCGGCGAAAGGTCCTTCTCCCTTGGCGAAGTCTTTCCCAAAAGCATCGATGATGTTTGTGACTGCCTGGTTGTTGGTGGATGCGGCAACGATGATTGGCGGATTCTCACCCTTGAGCGCAGCTTTGATCCAAAGGCTTGCCACCGCCGATAGCAGCATTGTCGTCTTACCCGTACCCGGCGGGCCGTTCACCGCGATGACTTCTCCAGAAGACGACACATCAAGGTAAGCCAAGACCTGGCGCTGATGCTCCGACAAAGGGAAGTGTGGATTGGAGTGGCCTAAGCGGCGACTGAACTCATGCTCCACTTTCGAGTCCGGAGGCATGGTCGTGTTGCGAGGCACAGTGACTTGTCTCAGAAGAGGAGCGTCTGGCTTTTCACTCAGCAACTTGTCGTAGAGATCCACAATATTGCGGATCGTGGCACTGGCATCTTCGGCTAATTCGAGGAAACCGAAGCCCATTGACTGGTAGTCTTCGTCACCATTCGGCCAGCCCTCTGCGACAGCATCAACCATTTTGCGACAATGACCCAAGTATTCCTGCCAAGCGCCCTCTACGATCATGTCCGGCAAGGGTGTCTCGGTCAGAAAATCATCGAGATCGTCGACGCTACCGATTGAGAATTCACCTGACGGAAGAGGTGACAGGACGTCTCTTGCTAGAGCGTTACGCAACGGTGTGATCTGCCCGTCGCGCTCGACTGTTGCTTCGGTTACGACTGGCGCGACGATCTCAGGTAGGCCATCGACACGCGCTGCCCCGTGAGAAGACTTTCGAGCCATGACGAGCGGCCAAAATCGTACGGCAACACTCTTCGCTGACTTCTGCCCACTAAATACTCTATCGAGCATTGCGTCTGGGAGTTTCCCTGAACGGACCGTCTCCCCGGATACCTCGATGAACCGTTTCCGGTCTCTTTGGGTGAACTTACCGTCTCCTAGCGCACTATCGGCCAGAGAAACGCGCCAATACTCGAGGATCTTCTCAACATCTTTGTCCATAATTTACTTTGTCGCCAAGGCTCTGAGCAGATGGGTCTTTTTGGGAAGTCGAACCAGCGGCGCAGGTGAGCCGAAGATTCGAACGTTTGGTCTGATTTGAAACCTTAGCGCATTGTTTTGCAAAGATTATGGCGCAGGACCGGCGTAGCGGGGCTGAAAAGGCCACTGGTTGGGCTTTGCCGCCAAGCAATCCGTTCTGAACTCTACCCTTGGATGCGAGAGAGTGCGGACCGGGTGAGCGCCTGCCGGTTGTAGCCTGAAGAGCCGTGCATGGGGTGGGGTGGCGAGACGGTTGGAAGTGTCCAGGGGCGGTGGAGCCTAACTTAACATAATGGACCTTAGGCGCCACAATTCGAGCCAATGCTAGCCTTGGAAAGCCGACCGTGCGTCATTGCCCGGATGGGTGAGCGTCAGAACCCTATAACGCTTCATTGCGAGCACGGTGATAACAATCGGCGGCTTGTCGGTCTAGTTCCGAACGATCAATTCGGAACTCCTCCAACAACGCATCACACTGTTCCAAACTGCCGCTGCGATCGAAGAGACGAACGAGAACCTTATTGCAGATCGCCAACCAAAGGGCGGACTTGATTATAAGGGGGTGTCGCGGCTTAGATTCGAACGCTGCTCTTCGGATTTCTAGTGATTCCGTGAGCAGATCTTTGGCCGTTCGTCCCTTGTATTTGGTTTGTACAAACCCGCCCTGGGTTAGCGCCATTCCCAATCCCTGCAAACCAAAGGCAACGTCGGGATCATCATGTTCAGACACGCTGGACTTTGTACTAAGTGATGCTCCGAACAAGCGTACGGCCGCAGGGTAGTTTTCCTGAAGCAACCTTACATACGCAATGTTGAATAGCCTCAAACCCACTGTCCTTGACCTCTTGCCTTGGCTCTTGAGATCGAGGCGTAGGGCCTGGAGATGACGCTTCCGCGCTTTCGCAAGTGTTTCCTTCTTTTTCTCTTTGGAATCCTTCTCGGCCACGTGGCCCAGAACCACACCGTGAATTGACAACCATTTGGCTCGGCGCTCATCGGGGTAGTTGGTCTTTTGTAAAGCAATTTCGGCTGCGCGTGCCGCATAAGGTTCTGCTTCTTGTGGGCCCAACTCACGCCAAACTTGGATCGCAAGGTCGTTAACCGAACCAGCAATCTCGAGGTCGTCAGCAGGCAATCGCCGCTCGCGAGAGTTCAAGACCCGTCGGGCATACTCAAGCGCCATAGTGTATTCGCCCTGAGCATCGAGGTACCTGCACGACTGCTTAAGCAGTATCTCAAGTGGCTCAATTTCACCGCAGTATTCGGCCAATGAAACGACGTGGCCCTCGAGCGCACTGCAGCTTGCCCAGTTTTCTTGAAACTCAGGGTTCCTCGAGTGCGAGGGATAAGCCGCTGCAACAATCGCTGCTGCGTCATAGGCCAGTCTTTCTATGCTCTCACCTAGGCTCGATCGCACGACCAGTTGAGTGAGACGGTGGACGGAATATGACTCGTCCGCTCTCCTCACAACAAGTGACGTGCTTTCTAGTTCGGAGAAGGCCTGTTCGATGCTTGAGAGATTACTGAGCAAATCGATTGTGGTTTTGGATACGGCGCCCAAAGCGGACAGGTAAGCCTCGTCACGTTCCAATCCTGGCGCCAACTCCTCTGGGAGGCGTGTAAGCGTAGATACTGCCACGCCCTCAGGCGATAAGAAACTTAGAAGCCTTAGCAGGTGGCGAGCGGGCTCTGAAAGCCTATCGACCGATAGCATTGTGGTTCCAAAAACCGAGTCAGGATAGTCGAGCAACTCGCGAGGTTTTTTGCGTATCATTTTTTCCAAGCGAGTAAGATAGTCGGTTAGACTTGTACTTGGGCTGTTCTTTAACCATGCGCCCGCCGCAACGATAGCAAGGGGCAAACCACCGAGAGCGCTGATCAGCTGCTCGGCTTCATCGAGTTCCCAGCTTCTTTTTGATTCTTGGATTAGTAGCCTCAGCGCGTCTGGTGCGCTCAGAAGATCAGCTTCCAGTGTGTGAAAACGCTCAGGCCAAGCAGAAGTACGGCTTGTGACCAGTAAGCTCAACGGACCGTGATCGGGAAACAGGTGACGCAGATGCTCAATGCTCTCTGCGTTGTCAAAAACAAGAACCCAAGGATCCTCTTGCTGGCTGAGCTTAACCAGCGTCGCTTTGGCAATATCGAGACGTTTCGATGATTCCTGTTCAACGTCGAGAATGACCGCCAGTTCGCACAATCCGTCGATAACACTCTCGCGGTATTGAGCCGCTATCCACCAGACACCAAAATAGTAGTGGCCATAAACCTCGAGATAGTAGCGAGCGATGGCCGTCTTTCCGATTCCGCCCTGACCTTTGAGGACAGCGGAAGGAACAACCGCTGCGGCTCTGTGCTGTAGTAGCGTTCGATGTAACGCTTCGACATTGGGTTTGCGGCCGATGATATTTCGGTCAGACTTAACACCCGGTGATTGTACGATCGGCCATCTGAGCTTGGACCCCCGACGAAGCCGCTCGACTTGCTCAACAGGAATCTCTAGTGCCGCGCAGTAGAGGCTGATTGTGTCGGCTGTCGGCTCATTGCGGCCGCTCTCTACATCCGATACCCGGCTCGCTTTTGTTTCATCATTATAGACTAGCCGAGCCACGTCCTTGAGGCGAAGGCCGTTCCGCAGCCTCACTCCTCGTACCAAGTCCCCGAACCTTGCTTGAAACGAAAGTGGATCGACCGCGGGTTTGCTCCCGAACTTTCCCGAACGACCTCCCATCCTTCACTCCCTAAAACCGCGAATGCCGACGCGGTGTCGGCACCGTCCGGACGGCACAACCTCAAAGGAATGTGCCATGAAACATAAGAAAAACGAAGTAGGTTGGCTTTTACGACTGACCTACGCCATCATAGCGGTTGTGTACGCCCTCTGGTGGCTTGAAGTTATAGGCGAGGAAATCGCGAAGCCGGTTTTGTCCGTCTGCCATGGGCTTCTCGCAATACTGAAGAAGTGACACAACTGGCGGGGCGCAGATCAGATGACGCTTCCCTGTGCCCCGCGGCACGCCACTTGGCTCGTGCAGGCTCCATCAACCGTAAGCGCGACTTTTGAGAGTTTCGAAGACACAACAATCGCTGGCAGGTGTAACCTGCGAATTCTAGTAGGGGATTAGTAGGGAATGTACGTCAAACGTTCTCTACTTCAGTCCGACGTCGTCCAAGAGCCCCATTCAAAATAGTGATTTAATCGTAATGAGTTATGCGGCTTCAGACGGTCTTGTCCGTCCACGTCCAACATGCGGACGGCAAAATTCGTAATGATGGGGTCGGGGGTTCGAGTCCCTTCAGCGGCACCATAGCTTCTCGGAACAAACTTCGGTGGCTTGCCGCCGGTTTTCCCGTCTGTTGCTTCGGTTCCTCAATTTATCTGCCGTACAACCTTTCCAGAAGTTTGGGTTGCTCATGCGCGTGGCGGCCCTAACTCGACGGAAATGACGCAGTCAAACGAACGCTCCCACAGCCGACTGATCTTGGTGCTGGGCGACCAACTGAGCCTAAATTTGAGTGCCTTGAGCCAGGCGGAGAAGGCGCGCGACACGGTTTTGATGGCCGAAGTCGCGGACGAGGCGGGATATGTTCCGCATCACAAAAAGAAGATCGCTTTTGTCTTTTCGGCGATGCGCCATTTCGCACAAGAACTCGGTGCGGCGGGGTGGCAGGTTCGCTATGTCAGGCTGGATGACCCTGACAATACCGGCTCCATCACAGGCGAGATCGCGCGGGCCACCGCGGATCTGTCTATTGAGAGCGTTCGGGTGACCGAGCCCGGCGAGTACCGGCTGAAAACCGCCTTTCTGGAATGGGCGGACCAAAGCCAAACCGATCTACATATGCTGGAAGATGACCGGTTTGTCGCCACGCATGAGGAGTTCCGCAAATGGGCGGACGGACGCAAGCAGTTGCGGATGGAGTATTTCTATCGCGAGATGCGGCGCAAAACGGGGCTGTTGATGAACGGCGACCAACCCGAAGGCGGGCGCTGGAACTTTGATGCGGAAAACCGCAAGCCCGCCACTGCCGATCTGTTTATGCCCCGACCGCCCCGATCCGACCCGGATGACATCACCACCGAGGTTCTGAGCCTTGTCGAAACCCAGTTTGGCGACAACTTCGGACAACTGCGCCCGTTCTGGTTCGCAGTGACCCGCGCCGGCGCGCTCGAGGCGCTGGACCACTTCGTGGAACACGCTCTGCCTCTGTTCGGGGACCATCAGGACGCAATGCTACAGGCAGAACCGTTCCTCTATCACTCGGTCCTGTCGCATTACCTGAACACGGGTCTGTTGGGGCCGATGGAGATCTGCCGACAGGTCGAGCGTGCCTATTATGAAGGCCGCGCGCCTTTGAATGCGGTCGAGGGCTTTATCCGTCAGATCATCGGCTGGCGAGAATATGTTCGGGGCCTCTATTGGCTGAACATGCCCGGGTACACGGAGAGCAACCACTTCGGGGCAACCCGCCCGCTGCCGGATTTCTATTGGACGGCCAAAACGGAAATGGCCTGCATGGCGGCCGCAATCGGGCAGACGCGCGACCACGCCTATGCCCACCATATCCAGCGCCTGATGGTGACTGGCAATTTCGCGATGCTGGCCGGGGTCGATCCGCACGAAGTACACGAGTGGTATCTGGCGGTTTACGCCGATGCGTATGAATGGGTCGAGGCCCCCAACGTGATCGGAATGAGCCAATTCGCCGATGGCGGATTGCTTGGGTCAAAACCCTACGCAGCAAGCGGAAACTACATCAACAAGATGTCGGATCACTGTTCGCATTGCCGCTATGACGTGAAACGCAAGTTCGGTGCGAATGCCTGCCCTTTCAATCCATTGTATTGGGATTTCCTAGCACGCAACGCCGACAAGCTGCGTGGCAATCCCAGATTGGGCCATGCCTACCGAACCTGGGACCGGATGGACCCCGAAAAACAGGCCCAATACCGCGACAGCGCGCGCGAGATACTCGAGAGCCTCTAGCGTTGGCCGGTCGAAGATGATCGGGCTCGGCGGCAACGCTGCGAGCAGTGGCGGACCTCGTCCCAGACCTTGGCCCATTTTCGCCGCCAGGTGAAAGGGCGCCCGCATGTGGCGCAGGTTTTCGTCGGAAGATCCGACTTTTTCCGCATCCGCATCTAGTCCCCCAGATCCAATGACAATTGCGCCGGGTTGCGGGTGACCGCACGGCTGTTTCCTTTCCGCAAACGCCCCTTGCGGCTGCCATGCCGGGCCAAGACTTTCGCAGCCTCGTCCCGGAATCCTTCCCCGCGCCGCACCGCCCAGATCCGATCCCGGGCGAACCGGGCCGCCGCGACGTGATCGACGATGGGCATCGGGTAGCGTTTGCCCAGCACGGCACCTGCGTTCTCGGCCTTCCACGGCTCTTGCAGATGGCGATCCGGGATATCCGCCAATTCCGGCAACCAACGGCGGGTAAAAGTCCCGGTCGGGTCCTGATCATGGCCCTGCTTCACCGGGTTGTAGATCCGCAGCGCGTTGATACCCGTGGTGCCGGCCTGCATCTGCACCTGGCTCCAGTGGATGCCCGGTTCGTAATCGGTGAACAGGCGGGCGAGAACCTCACCGGGCGCGCGCCAGTCAAGCCACAGGTGATAGCTGGCCGTCGCCATCACCATCGCGCGCATTCGAAAGTTGAGCCACCCCGTTGCCCGCAAGTACCGCATGCATGCGTCAACAAATGGCAGGCCGGTCTCACCGCTGGCCCAGGCCTCCAGCCGATGCGAATCCGGGGCCGAGGGGCGGATCCCGTCATAGGCGCGATGCACGTTCTGGAACTCGATCCGGGGGTCATCCTCCAGTTTCTGGATAAAATGGCAGTGCCAATGCAGCCGGCCTTCGAACGAGGACATCGCCCCCCGCCACTGTCTGTCGGAGGTGTGGCTCAACGCTTTTTGCCGCGCCCATGTGGCCTGCATCACCTCGCGCATCGACAGCGTTCCCCATGCCAGATGCGGGGACAGGCGCGAACACGCGTGTTCCCCCAGCTTAGGTGAGGACATCGCGCTGCGATAGGTCCGGCCGCGCGTGCTCAGGAATGTGGTCAACCGGTCCGACGCCGCCGTGTGGCCGCCCGACTGGCGCCGTGGACATGGGTCCGGGCGCAATCCCAGTTCCCTGTTGGACGGGATCCCACCCGGGTCCATCGGGATGGGCCGCAATATGGGTGCGGGCGTGATCGGTTCGCTCATGAAGCGATCCCACTCTTTGGCCCAGCCATCGCGCGACGCCAGACGGCGGCGAACCCCGTGATTGCGCGGTTGGTGCCAGGGAATGCCCCGGGTTTGGCACCAGGACGCCACGCGTTTGTCCCGCTGAAAGGTCCAGTCGTTTCCCGTTTCTTCATGCGACCACAGGGCCGTGAGGTCGAAACTCTGTGCAAGATCGTCCAGGACCGACAGCATCTCGCCCGTCCGTACGATCAGGGGCTGGCCCAATTCCGCAAGCTGACTGCGCAGCTCGACCAGGGTTTCGCGGATGAACGCCCATTGGCGAGCGGACATGTCGGGTTGACGCCAAAGATCGGGTTCAACCACGTAAAGCGGCACCAGCGCCCCCCGCTGTGCCGCATGAGCCAGGGCACGATTGTCCTGCACCCTGAGATCCCGCTTGAACCAAACGATCTGCAAAACCGTTCTCCGAACCAAATCTGGGCAATAGCTAGTCTGGTCCGGCCAGCCCTCAACCGGGTTCAATGCGCCCCGGCAGGGCCGGGACGCAAAAACCGCGCGGAACCGGTTCTGTCATGGCCCGGTGCGACCGAAGCCTGTCGGGAAATGGGCAGGCCAGTTCACAAAGCGCTGCCTTGACGGGCGCTTTTTCGGTTGCAATGATCAAAACATGGGCGCTTTGAAAACTATTTCCGTTTCAGCACTATGCACTTTCTCATCCATCGGATTGCTTCATGCTGAAACCGACATGGTCAAATCGTTTGCCAGCTGCGCCGGGCGTTTTTCGGCCGAGATGGAGCATGCCTGGCTTCTGAACGACCCCAAGGCGCAGGACTATGAGTTGCTTCGCGGCGGTTTCGTGTCCTTGCTTGAGGCGACCGTGACGGCAGAGGAGGCCGAACTGGTCCTGAGCCACCGGGTGAACTCAAAACACGCCCATGCGCGCTTGCTCCATACGGCGACCTTTGGCTCGGACATCACGGCGGCCAGCGCCGCGCGGCAGACGGCCAGCGACCTTCTGGATCAGTGCAGTCTGCTGATACTGGGCGGCGTCTGAGACCACCCTTCGCTGCAGCGCCGCATTTTTGGGCGAACCATGCGGCACCGCCGCAAATTTGGGCAACACGCTGAATCAATCCAAAAACTCGCGCCACCGGACTCTGAGCCCCGGCAAAAGCTGACCTAGCAATGTGGTGCGCCGAAAGACGGCTTGGAAAATGTGCGAAGGTGCCCGGCCTAGGAACCTGATGACGCCCTCGCACACCGCAATTAAGCGTGGGGGGTATATGGGATGTTTCGGCGTTCCGGACAAGCCTGCTGCGCATCGCACAAAAGGAAACGCTGATGCACTCCAAACTACTCAACACTACTGCTGCTGTATTGTTCGCAACCGCCCTGCCCGCGCTGGCCGATTGCCCGATCAAAGTGGGCGTTCTGCACTCATTGTCCGGTACGATGGCCATCTCCGAGACCACGCTCAAAGACACGATGGAGATGCTGGTCGAACAGCAGAACGAAGCTGGTGGCCTGCTGGGCTGCGAGCTGGAAGCCGTAGTTGTCGACCCCGCCTCGGACTGGCCACTGTTTGCCGAGAAAGCGCGCGAACTGCTCACCGTTCATGAAGTTGACGTGATCTTTGGCAACTGGACATCGGTCTCCCGCAAATCCGTGTTGCCGGTCATCGAAGAGCTCAACGGTTTGCTGTTCTATCCGGTTCAGTACGAAGGCGAAGAAAGCTCGAAGAACGTCTTCTACACCGGTGCCGCACCGAACCAGCAGGCGATCCCGGCAACGGACTACTTCCTTGAGGAACTGGGGGTCGAGAAATTCGCCCTTTTGGGCACCGACTACGTGTATCCGCGCACGACGAACAACATCCTCGAAAGCTATCTGAAGCAGAAAGGCATCGCCGAAGAGGACATCTTCGTGAACTACACGCCCTTTGGCCATTCCGACTGGTCCAAGATCGTGGCGGATGTCGTTGCGCTGGGCGCGGACGGCAAGAAAGTCGGCGTCATCTCGACCATCAACGGCGACGCGAATGTGGGCTTCTACAAGGAACTGGCCGCCGCAGGTATCTCGGCCGATGACATCCCAGTAGTTGCCTTCTCGGTCGGCGAGGAAGAATTGGCCGGCCTGGACACGACCAACCTTGTCGGACATCTGGCCGCGTGGAACTACTTCCAGTCGGCAGAGAGCGAAGCGAACGAGGCCTGGGTTGCCGCCTGGAAAGCCCGCATGGGCGAAGATCGGGTGACCAACGATCCGATGGAAGCGCATTACATCGGCTTCAACATGTGGGTGAACGCCGCAACTGAGGCGGGCTCGACGGATGTCGATGCCGTGCGCGCAGCCATGTACGGCCAGGAATTCCCGAACCTGACGGGCGGCACGGCCGTCATGCTGCCGAACCACCACCTCGCCAAGCCGGTTCTGATCGGCGAAATCCAGGAAGACGGTCAGTTCGACATCATCAGCCAGACCGAAGAGGTTCCGGGCGATGCCTGGACGGACTACCTGCCCGAATCCGCGGTTCTGGTCTCGGATTGGAAAGAGCTGGGTTGCGGTATGTACAACACCGAAACGAAAAGCTGCGTACAGATCAAATCGAACTACTAAGATCTGAACCGGAACACCTCGGGGCGCATCACATGTGCCCCGGGACCCAATGCCGAGGTCTCCCCAAATGACGCTTTCGATTTGCCGGGCTTTGCTTGCCCTGCTGCTGTTCGTGGCCCCTGGTCTTTTGCAAGCCCAATCCTCTGACGCGCCGGTGCAGAAGCTTTTGCAGGCCCATGCGGAGGTCATTCAAAAATCCTCTCGCAAGACGATCGGCCCGGCAATTGACGCCCTTGCGCAGAGTGGATTGCCCGAGGCACAAACCGTCCTGGAGCAGTGGCAGGCCAAGGACATGTGGTTCAACCGGGATACGGGCCTTTTCGTTTTTGCGTCCAAGGCCGATGGCGGTTTGCGGGTTTTCGATATCTCAGACGGGGCCGAGATCGGTGTCGTCGACAAGAAGAACTACAAACAACTCAAGCCGAACTCGGGCATTCGCGGATTGATCGCTTCGGCGCTGGTGCAGTTTCAATTGAACGACCCCGACCCACTGAACCGAAGCGCAGCGCTGACGGCGATCGAGCGGGACGCGGAACCCTCGCACCTATCCGCCTTGCGCGGCGCCATTGCCGGAGAGCAGGACCCGGATCTGCGGGCCCGCAAGAACCGGCTCGAGCGTCTGTTGACGATCCGGTTTGATGATGACGCGGCCGCAAGGCTGGCTGCAATCGACAGCTTCGCCGGCGATCTGGGCGTTGACGTGCGCGCAACGCTCAATCCCCTTGTTACATCTGAAATCAAGGTGTCCGACACAGTCCCGGATGGCGCTGTGACCATCAAGGCCGGGTCCGACGAACTGACACAGAAACAGGCCTATGACCTGTTGGTTGAAAACGGGTTGGCACCGGCCCTGGTTGACGACGGCACCATCAAAGAGACCCTGATTTCGAATATCGACGGTGACAGGGTCGCAGGCGTGCAGGTGGCAAGTCTGGACGAAGATGCTGCACGACAAGCAGCATACCAGCTGCTGGCCGATCAGGGGCTCGCCGCTCCGCTGGTGACGCAGGACGACATCGCAGAGGCCGTGCAACAGTACAAGTTCTACCGAGTCTACACCTCAGCACCGTTGCCGGTGGCGCTGGCCGCGCAGGCCGTGCTGGACAATATCGAGACGCAAGTCGCTCTCAACCAGACGGCGGATCTGGTTCTGGATGCGCTGTCTCTCGCCTCGATCTATTTCCTTGCCGCCATCGGCCTTGCCATCACTTTCGGCGTCATGGGCGTCATCAACATGGCGCATGGTGAGTTCATCATGATGGGCGCCTATACCGGATATGTGGTTCAACTGTTCATTCCGGACCTGACCCTGTCGATCATTGTCGCCATTCCCTGCGCATTCCTGGTGACCTTCGGCGCCGGTGTTCTGCTGGAACGTCTGGTCATTCGCTGGCTGTATCACCGTCCGCTGGAGACGCTGCTTGCGACCTTCGGGGTTTCCATCGCGCTGCAGCAACTGGCCAAGAACATCTTTGGAACCCAGGCGCGTCCCCTGACCGCCCCGGCCTGGCTGGACGGTTCGATGGTGCTGAACGATATCGTCTCCATCAGTTACATCCGCATCGCGATCTTTGTTCTGGCGCTGCTGTTCCTCGCGCTTTTCCTCATCGTCATGAACCGGACCCGGCTGGGGCTTGAGGTGCGCGCCGTGACGCAGAACCCGCGCATGGCTTCCTCGATGGGTATCAATCCCGACCGGATCAACATGCTGACCTTCGGCTTTGGCTCGGGCATCGCGGGCATTGCCGGCGTGGCAATCGGGCTTTACGCAAAGGTCACGTCCGAGATGGGATCCGACTATATCGTGCAAAGCTTCATGACAGTGGTCGTGGGCGGTGTGGGCAACATCTGGGGGACGCTGCTGGGGGCCACGATGGTCGGCACGCTGCAGAAGGGGATCGAATGGTTCAACCCGTCAAATACCCTGGCGGCGCAGACCTACATGATCCTGTTCATCATCCTGTTCATTCAATTCCGGCCGCGCGGCATCATCGCGCTCAAGGGTCGGGCGGCGGAAGCGTGATATGGTTGACATGACATCCACAGCCAGCCCGATGCGAAAGCCATTTGTGCTGCGCTATCCCTCGGTCGCGATCTTCTTGATCATTCTGGCCCTGTTCACGGCGACCATAACAGTGCTGGGCGAAGGGTTCGGGATCGGCCTGATATCCACCAGCTTCGTCAAGACATTGGGCAAGACCCTCTGCCTGTGCCTTGCGGCCCTGGCGATGGACCTGGTGTGGGGCTACACGGGCATCCTGTCCCTGGGGCATATGGCCTTCTTCGGTATCGGCGGATACGCCATCGGCATGTGGCTGATGTATGCGCGGACCGAGATCATCGTGATCGAAAGCCTCGCGTCCTCAGCCTTGCCACCAACGGCCCAGGAAATCTCTGATGGTATCGCCACCCAGATCTTCGGCGTCGTCGGCGCATCCGAGTTCCCACCGATCTGGGCTGTTGCGCATTCGCTGCCCTTGCAACTGGCTGCGGTCGTACTGGTGCCCGGCTTGCTGGCCCTTGTGTTCGGGTGGCTGGCCTTCCGCAGCCGCGTGACCGGGGTCTACCTGTCGATCCTGACACAGGCGATGACGCTGGCGCTGTCTCTGTACCTGTTTCAGAACGACAGCGGGCTGCGCGGGAACAACGGCCTGTCGGGTCTGCAGAATCTGCCGGGTCTGGATTCGGTGCCGCAATCGACGGTTTCGATCCTGTTCTTCTGGGCGTCGGCCCTGGCGCTGGGGCTGGGCTATCTGGTCTGCGCCTGGATGGTGTCCGGCAAGTTCGGATCGGTCATTCGCGCCATCCGGGACGACGAAAGCCGGGTTCGGTTCCTTGGGTATTCGGTCGAAGCCTACAAGCTGTTCATCTTCACCTTCACCGCCGTGATCTGCGGCATCGCGGGTGCCCTGTACTACCCCCAAGCCGGCATCATCAATCCAGCCGAGATCGCGCCCATTGCATCAATCTACCTGGCCGTCTGGGTCGCGATCGGCGGACGGGGCCGTCTGTACGGAGCAGTGATCGGCGCGGCATTCGTTTCTCTGCTGTCCACCTGGTTCACGGGTGGTCAGGCCCCCGACATCTCGCTGGGGTTCTACACGATCCAATGGGTCGACTGGTGGACCATCCTGCTTGGGCTGTCATTTGTCGCGGTCACGCTGTTTGCGCCTCGGGGCATCGGCGGCCTGATCGACAAGTTTGCCGAGCGGCGCGCCCCGGATCGCCACGGCGCCGATCTGGGCCCGGATCTTGGGTCGTTGCGCGAAAAGGAGGCCGACGAATGAGTACGTTGCTTGAAGTCTCCGGCGTGTCCGTAACCTTCGACGGATTCAAAGCCATCAACAACCTGACATTTCAGATTGGCCCAGCCGAAATGCGCGCGGTCATCGGCCCGAACGGGGCGGGCAAGACGACGTTCATGGACATCATTACCGGCAAGACCAAACCGGATGACGGCCATGTTCTGTGGGGCGACAAATCCGTGTCGCTCCTGTCGATGAGCGAAAGCCAGATTGCCCAGGCCGGCATCGGCCGAAAGTTCCAGCGCCCCACCGTCTTCGAGGACCAGAGCGTTCGCGAGAACCTGATGCTGGCCCTCAGGAACAAACGCGGCCCGCTGGCGGTCCTGCGGTTTCGGGCCGGACAGTCGGATCATCAGAAGGTCGCCGACCTGGCCGAGGAAATCGGACTGCAGAATGCCTTGAACCGCAAGGCGGGTGAGTTGAGCCACGGGCAGAAGCAGTGGCTTGAGATCGGCATGCTGCTGGCGCAGGATCCGCAGTTGCTGCTGGTTGATGAGCCGGCCGCCGGAATGACCCCCGCCGAGCGTGAGCACACAACCGACATTCTTGTCGCGGCCGCCAAAACCCGCGCCGTGGTGGTGGTTGAACATGACATGGAGTTCGTCCGCCGCCTGAACTGCAAGGTCACGGTGCTGCACGAAGGGTCAGTTCTGGCCGAAGGGTCGCTGGACCACGTCACCAATAATGACAAAGTGATTGAGGTGTATCTTGGCCGCTGAGCTTCTGGAAATCTCGGACCTGTCCCTGCACTACGGCGGCAGCCAGATCCTGAGCGGGATCGACATCACCGCGCGTCAGGGTCAGGTCACCTGCGTGATGGGCACCAACGGCGTCGGCAAGACCAGCCTGTTGAAAGCCATCTCCGGAACGCACCCCCGCAGCGGCGGTGAATACCGGCTTGGCGGCGAGGAGATCAGCAAGGCCACATCCTATGAGCTGGCTCGAAAAGGTGTGGCTTATGTTCCGCAAGGACGAGAAATCTTTCCGTTTCTGACGGTCCGCGAGAACCTGGAAACCGGTTTTGCCTGCCTGCCCCGCAGCGAACACAGGATACCTGACTACATCTTCGAGCTGTTCCCTATTCTCAAAGAGTTCCTCTCACGACGCGGCGGTGATCTGTCAGGAGGTCAGCAGCAGCAGCTTGCGATTGCGCGGGCGTTGATCACGAAACCCAAGCTGCTTTTGCTGGATGAACCAACCGAGGGCATCCAGCCCAACATCATCAAGCAGATCGGCGAAGTCATCCGCCTGCTGCGCGATCAAGGTGAGATGGCGATTGTCCTGGTCGAGCAGTATTTTGATTTCGCGTATTCCCTAGGCGACAGTTTTCTGGTGCTGGAACGCGGGTCGCCATTCCTGAAAGGATCAAAATCCGAACTTGGTCAGCAGCAGCTCAAGGCGGCCGTTTCGGTTTGATCTTACCGGCCCAGTGCTTCGGGCAGGTATTCCACCAAAGCCCGCTGCACGACGGCAAACCGCGGCGTCCGCGCAATCTCTTCAAGCGTGGCTACCCACAGAGGAACCTCGATTTCCGGATCCATGTCCGGCGCCCGCCGCAACCGCGGGTCCGCATCACCGATGAACGTCGGCAGAAACGCCTTGCCGACGCCTGTCGCAGCCATCTGCTGGAGCACAAGGAAACTGTCCGCGCCGATGGTGGTGTCTTCATCCCGCACATGTTCGGCCATCCATCTGGCCGGGACCGAACCGCTCAGCGCCCCATCCAAACGCATCCATTTTCGGTAGGAGGACCCATCGTCGTAGACCCCGAAGGCCAACGCGCCAGCGCGCTCGCCCACCAAGTCTTCGCCCAGGCGGATTGATGGACGCACGGCAATGTCCGCGGTCAGCCGCGACAGGTCATGGTGATTGTTCCCGCTCAGCAGACTCAGCTCCAGACCCGGATAAAGCGCAGAAATGCGGTTCAGTATCCCGGGCAAAACAAGCTGGCAAAGGCTGTCGGTCGAGGCAATCCGCACCCGCCCGGTCGGCGAACGGTCCGCGCCCACGATTGCCCGTTCAACCGAAAGCACCGCATCCTCGACATTTTCCATGGCAGAAAGAATGGCCCGGGCCTCGGGCAGCGTGCTGTAGCCCGTCGGGTTCTTTTGAAAGATCACGCACCCATGGCGTCGTTCAAACGCGGCCACCCTGCGCAGCACCGTTGCATGGGTCACGCCCAGCGCTGTGGCCGCTGCATTCAACGAGCCGTGCCGGCTTACGGCGAGTGCGTATCGGATGTCATCCCAGTTTTGATTGTTCATAAGTTAACAAGAAACGCAGAGAAATAAACAATTACAAGAAATTTCGATCAAGTTACCATTCGGCACATTCATGTGGGAGAGATACCATGATCAAGAAATTCTCAATCCTTGCGGCGAGTTTGATTTCTGTGGCCGTAATTGGCACGGCCGTAGCCCAGGAAAGCGAAAACCCGGCCGTCAAGGCGCGGAAGGCCGTCATGCAGCTGTATGCGTTCAATCTGGGCACGCTTGGCGGCATGGCCAAGGGCGAGGTGGAATACAACGCCGAGGCCGCGACGCGCGCGGCCAACAACCTAGTTGCCGTGACGCAGATCGATCAGTCGGCCATGTGGCCAGCCGGGTCCGACAATGTCTCCGACCCATCTTCTCGTGCGCTTCCGGCGATCTGGGAGAACTTCCCGGATGTCAGCGCCAAGGGCAAGGCAATGGCTGAAGCCGCGGTTGCGATGCAGGCCGCCGCCGGGCAAGATGTCGAAGCGCTGAAAGCAGCGATGGGACCATTGGGTGGAGCCTGTTCGGCATGTCACAAGGCTTTCAGAGCCCCAAAGAACTGACAAGGCCCTGACGGTGCGGCGGCTTCTGTCGATTGCCGCGGGCGTCGCGGTCGTGGCCGGGCTGACCGGTCTGATTCTGACCCGACCGCAACACGTCGATCCGGCCGAGTTGGACGGTATTGCCCCTGATCTTGTCAGGGGCGAGACCGTGTTCTTTGCGGCCGGATGCGCCTCGTGCCATTCAGCGCCGAACTCCGAGGGTGAGGAAAAGCTGGTGCTGGCGGGCGGACGCCGGTTCGAGACAGATTTCGGTACGTTCATAGCTCCGAACATATCCAGCGACCCAGAAGCCGGGATTGGGTCATGGTCGGCGCTGGAACTGGCGGATGCCCTGATCTACGGAACCGGGCCGGCCGGGCAGCACTATTACCCGGCCTTCCCTTACACGACCTATACGAACATGACGCCGGAGGATGTCGTGTCGCTGCACGCATTCCTCGGCACCCTGCCGGCCGCCTCGCAGGAAAGTATCGCGCATGAGGTCGGTTTCCCCTTCAACATCCGGCGAAGTTTGGGCGGCTGGAAGCTTCTCTACCTTGAACCAGGGTGGGTGGTGGACGGTGATCTTGATGTGCAGCAGCAGCGCGGACGCTACCTGGTCGAAGCCTTGGGCCATTGCGCCGAGTGCCACACGCCCAGAGATGGCCTTGGCGGCTTGAGCCGGGATCAATGGCTGACGGGTGCGCCAAATCCCAGCGGAAAAGGGCGCATCCCCGGCCTGACCACCAACCACCTGGATTGGTCCGAAGCCGACATCGCCGAATATCTGAAGTCCGGTTTCACTCCGGACTATGACAGCGCCGGCGGAGAGATGGCCGAGGTCATCGAGAACACTTCCCGTCTGTCCGATGAGGACCGGTTGGCGATTGCCGCATATCTCAAGGTTGTTCCGGTACCGGCCAACGACGCCACAACAGACTGAGCCGACGCCCACATCCCCCGGCAACCTACGAGCCTTGGCGGTTCGCCAGTCGACGTGATCTTGGCACCTTGTGCCTTTTGCTTCCCCCTTCGGACGTTTGGTTGGAAATTCGTCAGACCTAAGCCCGATGTGGACGGATCCAACCCGCTTTAGCCTCCCTTCGACAACCAGACATTTGTCGAACAGCAAAGGAGGCTGAAATGATTGCGAACCGGAAACTGGGACAACTTCTCAGCACTGTGGCACTGGCGACGTTGATTTCGGCGGCGCCATACACTCCCAAGTTCAGCACCGAGGGCGGCTTACAGCTTGAGCCCGCTTACGCGTTTGCGAAAAGCGGCAAAGGCAAGAGTGGCAGCGGTCGGGACGACGATGATGACGATGACGATCGGGACGATGATGACGACGACCGGGATGACGACGACGATGATGATCGGGATGATGACGACGACGATGACGACGATCGATCAAGTCGCAGCGGCAGCAAAAAGGGATCGTCGCAATCCGGAAGCGCCGCGACCGGGTCGGCCGGCATAACCAAGGTCGAGACAACTGCGAACGGGATCGAAGTTCGCTATGCGGACGGAACAAAGGAAGAAATCGAAAACGGCAGATACGAGAGAAAGAATGCTCAGAATCGGACCGTTGAGGAACGGCCAGCCACAGGTGCCGATATCTCAAGGCTTCGTTCCCTGGCGAACGGCATTTCGATCAAGAATGTAAGCGCATCCGGGCAAGGTGGTACGGCCGGAAGCCGCCCCACAAAGATCGAACGTCAAGGCAACAACATCGAAGTCAACTACGCCAACGGCTGGAAAGAAGAGATCGAGTTCGGGCGCTACGAGCTGAAAGACCCCTTCAACCGGACCGTTGTGGAAAGAACAGCCACGGCCGCAGACATCCGGAGGCTGCAATCGGTCGCGAACTGACGAACAGCGCGAATTTCCCGGACGGTCTCTCGGTCGGAGAGGCCGTTTCGGCGTTCACAGGCTATGCGGGCTTGTTTTTCTTGCCCCACGCGTCGTGCGCGATAAGCGCGGCCTCGACCCGGTTCCGCGCGTGCAGCTTGGACAGGATCGCCGTCATATAGTGTTTCACGGTCTTTTCCTGAAGATCCAGTTCCACGGCGATCTCGCGATTGCTCAAACCCTTGGCCACGCGCCTGAGTATCTCCTCTTCGCGATGCGTGAGATCATCCAGGACATCGCTGCTGTTCGCAGGGCTTGCGTCGTTGTTGATCTGAAGCAGTACCCGCGAAGCCAGCCCCGGCGAAACGAACCCCTCCCCCGCGGCGATGCTGCGCAGGGAGGCGGTCAGTTCGCTCGCGGTTACGCCTTTGACAATGTATCCAATCGCTCCGGCCTCGAGTGCATCGGCAACATCGCTGCTGTTCTCCGAAACCGTCAGAATCGCGATGCAGGGCGGTTTTTTCATTGCGGCGATCCGGCGTGTCGCGTTGATCCCACCTCCGGGCATCGAGAGATCGAGAATTGCGACGTCGGGCTGGTGCTGAGCGACAAGCGCAACAGCCTCGTCGGCGCTGGATCCGGCCGCGAGAACTTCGAACCCTTCTGCTTCATCCAAGGTCCGCCGCAGCCCATCCCGGAAAATCGGATGATCATCTGCTATGACAAGTGTCTTGGTCATGGTGAGCTCGTTTTGTTGGGAAACAGGGTCATTTCGACGGTGGTGCCCTGGCCGGGACTGGACGAGACCTGAAACCTGCCGCCGATGCTTTCGACCCGATCGCGCAGCCCCAGCAGCCCCTGGCCGCCATCATCGCGCAGAACAGAACCGTCCAAAGGATCAAAGCCGGGTCCATCGTCCTTGACTTGAATGACAATGCAATCGTCGCGAACATGGCAGGTGACGCTGCAGCGGGACTGCGGGGCATATCGCGCGGTATTCGAGAGTGTTTCCTGAAGAAAGCGGAAAACGCACAGTTTGTCAGACACCGACAAATTCGGCATGTCACTGCCATGAAACGAGATTTCAGGCCGCAACGGGCTGTGCTCCGCGTGGTCCTCGACCGCTCTTTTCACGACATCAATCAAGGTCAGGTTGTCGATGTCGGGCGCAGACAGCCCCCGGGACAGCGCGCGGATTTCGGTCAAGGACTTCTGCAGCGACTGCTGGATTTCCTCGGCCTCCTTCGGTTTTGGGGATTTGTCCGAAAACGCGGCCTCCAACCGAAGGGCGGCAAGTGAAAGGTACTGCGCCGGGCCGTCATGAAGTTCGGCGCCGAGTTTCTTCAGAAACCGGTCCGTCTGCGCGGCATACCGCCCCGAGGCCTCGACCACCCGCGACCGCAGCATCGCATTCTGCGCCGCCATCCTTTCGCTTTCCGCCAGCCGTTTCTTCAATAGCCTCGCCTGCCGCCGGATAGTGTTGTCCCCGATCGCAACGATGCAAAAAAGGACAACCGTGCTTGCCAGAAAGGCGGAACCGACCACCAACCAGCTTGTGCGCCTGGCTTTTGCCAGATCCATCTCCAATTGATCGGCCCTTTCATAGAACTCGGCCACGGCAATGATTTCACCGGACCACAGTTCACGAATGGGGCTGTAGACCTCGAGCAGCGGTATCCCCAAGGCCGCTTCGGCAGCGCTTTCATCGTGATCCAGTTCCTCGAACGAGCCCGAGATTTCGCCGATCCAGGCGCGCTGAAGGTCACCCGTCGGCTCGAAACGGTTACCGATGATGCTTGTGTCCGAGGCGTGTACGACCACACCACCCTGCTTCCAGAACTTGTATGATACGATACGATCGCGCATCGGCTGGGTCATGAAAATCTCGTCCAGCGCCCGCCTCGCCTGCTCGGACAGGCGGTCACCCAACGCCAGTTCCTGGCTGAGAGGTGAGACGATGCTTTCCATATACAGCGCCGCCGAATTGGCCGAGTTCTGCACGACCGCATTCTGGATTCGATTTGAAACCCACACACCGACGATCGCGGTTGCAGATCCCATCACAAGGATGCTTGCCGCAAGAAAAACTCGCGACAACGACCAACTCCCAATCGTCAGCTCAGCAACTTTCGTCCTCATTGTGGTCCCGACTATGACCCACAATCGAAAACCGCACCACAGACCTTGGTCTGACGTGATCCAGTTGTTCGCCCCAGCAAGCCCCGCCCGCAGCCCCAGAAGCACACCCCGACTTGCGATGCCTATTACGACTTGAAAAACACTCCGCGCCCCGCAAGCATTGACGCAACCGTTACCCCTTTGGTTGAGCGTCGGTTGACCGGCGTTTCTGCAAAAATCTAATAGTTCAAAGGATTTTGATGCGCGCCGCCGTATTTTTCTTGTCGATCGTCTTTTTGGTTTTTTCCGGATCCGCTCAGGCTCAGAGCATCATTCCGCTTGCCCAGAAGGGCGGGCTGCACGCGGCATATGTGGTTCCAGTGGACACCTTCGACCGCGTGGATGTTCAGTTGATCGTTCTTTCGGGGTCGTATGACGACCCGGACCCGTCCGGCACAGCCCATCTGACCGAGCATCTCGCCGCGTTCTCGGCCGACGCCACCATTCTCAGAAAACCGCGTGAACGCGACATCTACGCCACCACGCACAATGTCGCGACCGTTTACACGAATTCCGGGCTGCCATCCGAGGCGGAGATGTTGTTGCGGCTTTCCCGGGCCGTTCTGGACACGCCATCCGTATCCAGGAAATTTGCGGAGAGCGAAGTCGCTATCGTCCAGCGGGAAACCTTGCTGCGTGAACGGCAATATCCGTTTCGCTGGCTCAGCCGAATGGCACTTCAAAACCTCTACGGCACCTTGCGCGGCCGGGCAGACAACACCGTCGAGGATCTGCCCAAGCTGAGCCTCGAGAAGGCCTATCAGTTTCACAAGGAACACTATGTGCCGTCCAACGTGACGTTGATTGTCTCCGGAAACATTGAACCAGCCCGGGCCGAAGAACTGGTGGCGCGGGTGTTTGGCGATACCGAACCATCTGACGCTCCGAAAAAACCGTGGTTGGATCAAAAGCCGGATCCCGAGAAACAGTCCGTCGTGCGCCTGCAGTCGGATCGGTTGCAACGCGACACCGTGCTGTTCGCAAAATTCGTGGAATTCGAAGACCGCTCCACGAGCATCGACATGCAAGGCGCGTTCTTCATCGCAAGCGGGATCCTGAACGAACGGATCGCCAAGGTCCTGCGCCACGAGGACACGCGGATACTCAACCATGGCGTCAACTGGTATTTTGCGAAGAATGCCGATGTTGAACTGGTGATCGACCTGCAACTCATGCCCGGCTTCAGCGTGGATGAAGCCAAGGATCTGCTGACCGAAACCTTGGCTGGCTTGCTGGACGAGCCGATCAGCAAATACGAAATTCATGAGCTCCGTCAAAAGGAGGTGGTCTGGTCCCAGAACATGGCCCGCCGTCCTTCGGCCTTTCTGTGGTTTCTGCAGAACGTCGCCGCCGACGGATTCCCGCCCATCAGCCCGTCGGTCTTTGCCGAAACGCTGAGCAACACCACAGATCAGGAAGTTATCGATTTTGCGGAAAAAATCTTGCAGCCCTCGGCGACATCTTTCGTTCTTGCAGAGAAAGCCGACTGACATGCGCGTTTTCAAGGGCCGGCTTCTCGCAGTTCTCTTTGCGGCGCTTACCTTGCTGCCGGGTGAGCGGGCACAGGCGGAATTGATTGCGACTGCAGGCGAAACGAAACTGGTCGAGCTCTCTCCGCTTGAGAACGACACGTCCGCGCTGACCCTGGTGTGGACGATTGACCACCCGACGCTGGACCGCACTGCCGCCATGTCCGCCGCCATTGCGAGCGTGGTGACAGGTGGGACCTCGACCCGCTCATCCTACGAAGTCAGTTCGTTCCTGAAGCTGAAAGGTGTCGAACAGAAAATCGGCAGAAGCGGCAAGAACCTGACGCTCACCGTCTCGGCGCCAAGCGACGTCTTCCCGGAAGTCCTAGTGCACCTCGAGAACGTATTGCTCGAACCCCGATACACACCAAACTGGTACGCACGAGAGCTTGAGACGTCTCGCCCAGTTATCTCGACCAGAACCAGACAGCCGTCGGATGTGTTGAACGAGGTTACCAATTATCTGGAATTCGACCCTGCCGCCACGGACGAAGAAACCCTTGAAACCGACTTTCAGTTCGGACGACCTGCTCAGGTCATCCTCAGATCAGAGGAAGAAGAGGTAACGCGCCGCACCGTCCGATTGATCAATTCGCTGCCGGGTGCGCGGTTCCGGCTGGGGCGCGCCCTGAGCAAATGGGCCGAAGGGTGGACGGGCGCGAACGGGGCGCCCTTTGCCCTGCCCAAAGGTATCGTGCATCTCGCCGATCCCGACGCATCCGAAATGTTGATCCTGCTTGCCAATGCAAAGGCGTTTTCGAACGCACAGGACCAGCTTGGCTCGAACCTTCTTGTTGACTACATCGGCGCCAATCAGGGCTCGGAGATGTTTCGGGTCATCCGCCAGTCCATGCGTGCATCTTACGATCCACGTTCGGACTTTGTGGTCGTGGGCAAGAACAAGGGCGTGATCGCGCTGAGCGCGACCGTCGAAGCCAGCGCATGGCCCGAGGTCCACGGCAAGATCATGGAAATCTATCAAGGCGTCCGCGACGGAGGCGTTGTCCCGGAAAGTCTGGAAATCCAGAAAGATCGGTTGGACCGCACCTACTATCACAGATTCTTCACAGACCCTGACTGGGGCGCGCGCCAGTTTCTGGACGAACATCCCGATGGCGTAGAAGGCGAAATCACCCTTCCACTGTTTGAGGCATTCCGGACAGTCTCGACCGAAGAGACGATTGAGAACGCCGATACGCTGTTGCCCCCGATTGAGGAGTTCCTGGTGATCTTGATCGGAGGAGGTGTTTCCCCGTCGGCCGACATGCGGTCGGACGGGTATTGTGCCCTGCCCAAAGGCGCCCCGGTCAGCCATTGCCTTAACAAGCTGTCAAACGCGGAATACTGACGGTTCGCGGGCCATTGCTGCGGTGCTTCAAAGACCAGATGATCCCCGCGATACATCGTCTCGAAGGTACCGTGGGATTGACCCTTTGGGATTGTCTGTCGGTCACGTAAGCTTGGACTTGCCTGTCGCGCAGCAAGGAGAACGCTATGCGTGTTCTTGAGATACTATCTTTGGTTGGTCTGTGTTTGGTGTTGGTATCGCCACTTTCCGGAAGTGCGGCCCCAACGGCAGCAGAGTGCAATAGTGCGGGAGGAAAAACCGTCACGATCAAGGGAAAGACCGCTTGCGCGTTCGCGGGCGGAGCATGCCCAGAAGGGTGGCGCTCATACGATTCCTACCGAAAATGGCAGCCGAAAACCTGCGGTGGAGCGCAATGCACTGGGAATACCAAATGCACGACGAGCCGAGGCTGGTCCAAAACCGCACCAGAATGCAGATTTGAGAGAGGCAGAAACTCTCAGGGCGACTGCACCAAAAGAAGTGTATGCACGGCAAACAGGATCGCCAGGACTGCATGTACGAAGTAAGCGCGCCATCGCGGTTGAGCGGTGAAACCGAACCCGAAACCCGACTCGCGCTGAGTTGCTGGCGACCCCGGCAGGATTCGAACCTGCAACCTGCCCCTTAGGAGGGGGCTGCTCTATCCAGTTGAGCCACGGGGCCGCGCGGCGCCTTCTGTAGCCGGGTTTTTTCGGCTTGTCATGACCTTTGCACAACAGTTGAACAGATTGCCCTGTTCGCGCTAGCATCGGGGAAACAACAATGCAGGTATCCCCGGTGACAACAGAAACGAAACGCCCGCTTACCCTCCGTGATGTCTCAGAAGCGTCCGGTGTGTCGGAAATGACGGTCAGCCGGGTCCTGCGCAATCGGGGCGATGTGTCGGACGCGACCCGCACCCGGGTTCTGGCCGCCGCGAAAGAGCTGGGATACGTGCCCAACAAGATCGCTGGGGCCCTGGCCTCGAGCCGTGTAAACCTGGTGGCTGTGATCATCCCGTCGCTGTCGAACATGGTCTTCCCCGAGGTGCTGACCGGCATCAACCAGGTGCTTGAGGATACCGAGCTGCAGCCCGTGGTCGGCGTCACCGACTATCTGCCGGAAAAAGAGGAAAAGGTCCTGTACGAGATGCTGTCGTGGCGGCCTTCCGGCGTGATCATCGCCGGGCTGGAACACACCGAGGCCGCGCGGGCCATGCTGGATTCGGCGGGCATTCCGGTGGTCGAGATAATGGATACGGACGGCAAGCCTGTGGACGCGATGGTGGGCATTTCGCACCGCCGGGCCGGGCGCGAGATGGCGCAAGCAATCCTGAAGGCCGGGTATCAGCATATCGGCTTCATGGGCACCAAGATGCCGCTGGACCACCGCGCGCGCAAACGGTTCGAGGGCTTCACCGAAGTTTTAGGCAAGCACGGGATCGAAATCGAGGACCGAGAGTTCTATTCCGGCGGTTCGGCCCTGGCCAAGGGGCGCGAGATGACCAAAGCCATGCTAGAACGCTCCCCAGAGTTGGATTTCCTGTATTATTCCAACGACATGATCGGTGCGGGCGGGCTGCTGTACCTGCTTGAGCAGGGTATCGACGTGCCCGGACAGATCGGCCTTGCGGGATTCAACAACGTCGAACTGTTACAGGGTCTGCCGCGCAAGCTGGCCACCATGGACGCCTGCCGACTGGAAATCGGTCGCAAGGCCGCGGAAATCATCGCCGCCCAACTGGCCGACCCGAATACCGAGATCGAAACACGCATTACCTTGACCCCCAAGATCAGCTATGGCGACACGCTCAAGCGGCGCTGAACGGGGCAAGCTGCAACAACTCGACAACCGAACCGCCCGTGCGTTGTTCATGGATCGTCATGCGCTGGCGGAACAGCCCGCAGGTCCGGCCAAAGGGCCCGATCTACTGCATCTGATCCACCGGCTGGGTTTCGTGCAGCTCGACAGCATCAACACCGTGGCGCGCGCCCATGACATGATCCTGTTCTCGCGCCGCCCGTCCTATCGGCCGAACGACCTCAAACGCCTGTACGAGCGCGACCGCGGCCTGTTCGAACACTGGACCCACGACGCCGCCGTGATCCCGATGGTGTTCTACCCGCACTGGCACCTGCGCTTCCAGCGCGACGCCGAGATGCTTCGGGCCCGCTGGCGCAACTGGCGTCGCGACGGGTTCGAACAGCAGTTCGAAACCGTGCTGCAACACATCCGCGACCACGGCCCGGTGTGCTCGGCCGATCTGGGGCAGGATGAGAAAAAGGGCTCGGGCGGCTGGTGGGACTGGCACCCCTCAAAAACGGCGTTGGAATACCTGTGGCGCTCGGGCGCGCTGACGGTGGTGGGGCGCCGAGGGTTTCAAAAGCAATACGACCTGACCGAGCGCGTGATCGATACCCATCTGTGCCCCGGCGTGATGGAGTGCGACCACCAGGCGACGGTGGATTGGCTGTGCCACGCGGCGCTCGACCGGCTGGGCTTTGCCACCTCGGGCGAACTGGCCGCGTTTTGGGACACGGTCACCGCTGCCGAGGCGAAAGCGTGGTGCAAACAGGCTCTGACACGGGGGGATTTGCAGGAAATCGAAGTGGAATGCGCTGATGGTCGAATGCGCCGCTTGTTTGCGCGACCCGGCTTGGCGGACCAGGCTGCCGACCCTGCCCCCGCGCCGGGGCGGATCCGTGTGCTCAGCCCGTTCGACCCGATGCTGCGCGACCGAAACCGCGCCCAGCGCCTGTTCGGCTTCCACTATCGGATCGAGGTCTTCGTGCCCGAGGCCAAGCGCACCTATGGGTACTACGTCTTTCCGCTGCTCGAAAAAGACCGTCTGATTGGACGGATCGACATGAAGGCCCATCGCGACGAAGGTATCTTGCGGGTCCGCGCCCTTTGGCCCGAGCGTGGGGTCCGGTGGTCGGACGCCCGCTCCCGGCGGCTCGAAGCCGAGCTGGACCGGGTACGCCGTTTTGCCGGGCTGGATCGGGTCACCTTTAACGCAGACTGGCTGCGCGCGCCTGTTTGAGCAGCTAAAAGCCACTTCTTGGGATCTATTCCGCTGGTCCGAGGGTCAGGCGGATGGGGTCCAGCCCATCGATGCCGCCGGTCAGCACATCGCCGGCGACGACCGGGCCGACACCGGCGGGCGTTCCGGTCAGGATCAGGTCGCCGGGCCGCAGGTGATAGAACCGGGACAGGTGCATGACGATCTCGTCGATCTTCCAGATCAGTTCGGACAGGGTGGCGTCCTGCCGGACCTCACCGTTCACGCTCAGATGGATGCGGATGTCATCGGTCGGCGCCCAATCGGCGGCGCGGGTCAGCGGCGCGAACACCGCGCCATTTTCCACATCCTTGCCCAGATCCCAGGGGCGCTGCTTGTTGCGCTCGCGGACCTGCAGGTCGCGCCGGGTCATGTCCAGCGCGCAGCAATATCCGAACACGGCATCCCAAGCCTGCTGCGACGTCGCCTGAAACACCGGGCGACCAATGGCCAGAGCCAGTTCCATTTCGTGATGATAATTCTCGGTGCCCGGCGGGTAAGGCACGGTTTGCCCGGTCAGAATGGCATTCTGCGGGGACTTGGCGAAATAGAACGGCGCCTCGCGGTCAACCTCGTTTCCCATCTCGGCCGCATGGGCGGCATAGTTCCGTCCCACGCAGAAGATGCGCCCCACCGGATAGGTGTTGGCCTCTCCAACTACTGGTATCTGCACCACATCCGGCAGGGAAAACAGAGATTTGGCCATATTGCATCCTTTCCTTCATATTGCCGCGCAGACTAAAGGAGACACTCCGCTGTTCAACCCGGCAAACACGCCGATTATTGCCGGCCCGCCTGTACGTTTCGGCGCGAAGTTGCCAAGGCCGCGGACCTGGGCGCAAACCAGTTTCATCCGCGCAGACTATCCGTCTTTATTCTAGGGAAACTTGGGACCGCCCTGTTTAATAAACCGCACAGGCCGCGCATCATGAACAGAAATATCGGGCAGATATTCGAAGGCAGCGCAACAGGCCCATTGGCCGCGTCACTTTATTGCGACTTGGTTTCGCGGTCAGGTGCGCTAGGTTTTCTTTCAGGCGGTCGGCGCGCCCAGCCAATCAAGCTTTGTTCATCAGCGTGCCACCGTCACGAATACCAAGGAAAAATTACGGTTTCGGAGAACCGCCGCTCTGGCCTCATCCCCCTGGGTGCTTGGGCTGCGCTGTCGGGGTGCAATTTGGGCACCTCACATTCTCCGATTCAGGGCCGGAGCCCTTCAACACAGGGATTCTTTGGCCCCGGGCCAGGCAAATAACTTCAGACACCGTCTGGCCACCCCGCCGGAGTCGACCCCTAGTTTCTCCGGCGGGGTTCTCCGATCCGCACAGCCGGTGCGATTTTCTTTATTAGAGCCTGAGTTTGGCCCGAACGGCCGCCACGGTCCCACCTCACAGCGCCATCGTCGTCCGGAATTTGATTGACCTGCCCGCCTGCATCGCCATCACTTGCCCGCGAAAGATGCGAAGGCGGAAGGCAAGGCAGATGAGATGGGATGAATTCTCGGAATGGGGCAAACGCATTTCCGAGTGGACGCAGCATTATCACCAAACCGTCGGCCAGCACCCGGTGCGCGCCCGGACCGAGCCCGGCGAGGTGCTGAACGCGCTTCCCGCGACGGCGCCGGAACAAGGCGAACCGATAGAAGGGATTTTCCAAGACTTTGAGCGGATCGTGATGCCCGGCATCACCCACTGGCAGCATCCGCGCTTCTTCGCCTATTTCAACTCGAACGCCTCGGCGCCATCGGTGCTGGCCGAGTTTCTGGCCAGCGCGATCGCGCCGCAATGCATGCTGTGGCAGACCTCGCCCGCGGCGACCGAGCTGGAAACCCGGATGATGGACTGGCTGCGGCAGGCACTGGACCTGCCCGAAGGGTTCGCCGGTGTGATCCAGGATTCAGCCTCGTCGGCCACGCTGGCCGCCGTTCTGACCATGCGAGAAAAGGCGCTGAACTGGCAGGGCAACCGTCAGGGCCTGTTCGGGCAGACACCCTTGCGCGTCTATTGCTCGTCCGAGGTGCACACATCGGTCGACCGCGCCATCTGGGTGGCCGGGATCGGGCAGGACAACCTGGTGCGCATCCCGATCAAGGGTGACTGGCGCGGGATGGACCCCGCAGCGCTCGAGGCCGCGATCCAAGCCGATCTGGACGCCGGCCTTCACCCCGCGGGGGTGATCCTGTGCGTCGGCGGCACCGGAACCGGCGCGACCGATCCAGTGGATGCGTGTTTGAAAGTTGCGCAGAAATACGGGCTGTATACGCATGTGGATGCGGCCTGGGCCGGGTCGGCGATGATCTGCCCCGAATACCGCCACTATTGGCCGGGGATCGACCAAGCCGACAGCATCGTCTTCAACCCGCACAAATGGTTGGGGGTTCAGTTCGACTGCTGCGCGCATTTCCTGAAAAACCCCGACGATCTGGTGCAGACGCTGGCGATCAGTCCCGAATATCTGAAAACCCATGGTCAGGACGGGATCATTAATTATTCGGAATGGTCGGTGCCGCTGGGCCGCCGGTTTCGGGCGCTGAAACTGTGGTTCGTGATCCGCGCCTACGGGCTGGAAGGCTTGCGCGCGCGGTTGCGCAACCACGTCAACTGGTCGCGCGACCTGCATGACCGGCTGGCGGCCGAGCCGGATTTCCGGATCGTCACCCCGCCCATGTGGTCCCTGTGGACCTTCCGATATGAGCCACCCGGCGCCGCGGATCTGGACGACCTGAATCTGCGGCTGGTGAACGCCATCAACGATGACGGGCGCATCTATCTGACCCAGACCCGAGTCGATGGCGACATCGTCATCCGCTTTCAGGCCGGCCAGTTCGAAACCACCGAGGAGGACGTCCGGATGGCCTTTGACGTGATCACCGAAATCGCCCGCACCTTGCCCACACCCCCGCAGGAGGACCGCTGATGCCCGCCCCCAAAAACCCGTTCAAACAGGCTCTGACAAAGGGCGAAATGCAGATCGGCTGCTGGATGAGCTTTGCTGAAGCCATCACCGCGGAAATCATGGGAACCGCCGGTTTCGACTGGCTGGTGATCGATGGCGAACATGCGCCGAATGACATCCGTTCGATCCGCGATCAGCTGATTGCGCTGGCCAACAGCCCCTCGCACCCGGTGGTGCGGCTGCCCATCGGCGAGACCTGGATGATCAAGACCGTGCTGGACGCCGGCGCCCAGACCATTCTGGTACCGATGGTCGAAAGCGCGGATCAGGCGCGCGAGCTGGTTCGGGCCTGCCAGTACCCGCCCAAAGGTGTGCGGGGTGTCGGGGCCGCCGCAACACGGGCGACAATGTACGGCACCATCCCCGATTACGTGGCCACGGCCGACCCCGAAATCTGTTTGCTGGTTCAGGTGGAAAACCTTGCGGGCATGGCCGCGCTGGACGACATCCTTCAGGTCGAGGGCGTGGATGGCGTTTTCATCGGCCCGGCCGATCTGTCCACCGACATGGGTTACAAAGGCGACAGCACGGTGCCGGAGGTGCGCACCGCCATCGCCGATGCTTTGAAGCGGATCCGGGCGGCAGGCAAGGCGCCGGGTATTCTGGGCACCAATGATGAAGCGGTTCAAGCGTATCGGGACATGGGCGCGCAGTTCCTGGCGGTCGGTATCGACGTCATGCTGCTGGCTCAGGCCGCCCGCGGGCTGGCCGCGAAATGGCGTTCCTAAGGGCGGCTCACCCCTGCATTGCGGCGGCGGCCTGCGCATAGCCGCCCGATGCACCATCGACGAAATGTACGTGATCGTCGCGCGTGGCGGCGGGCACGAAGCAGGTCATCATCGCCTCTTGCTGGGAATGGATGCCATATCTGATTTTGCCGCGTCCGCGCGCATCCTCAAGGGTCCGGGCGATGCGCGACAGGGTCTCGTCGTCGCAATCCAGCGTCATCTTCAACCCGTCATCAAATTTGCGGAAATCCGCATTTCGGCTGACCATGTTCTTGTAGTGGCCCGGCTCAAACTCGCCCAGTCGCTTGCCCGATTTGAACAGCAGCCAGATCAGCAAGTTCTGCACAAGCAACGCGGCCTTGCGCACGGCCAGATTGCGCCCAGCGCGCGAAACATGGGCATCCAGTGCAAGCCCCGGAGGTGGCCACTTGATCGGAGGGCCGCCGGCCGGCACGGGATGACCCGCGCGCTCCAGAGCCTCGGATGCGGACAGGACTGATTGCGCCAGATCAGCAAAGTCGCGTTCTGTCGCCTGCGCAGTGGGCTGGATGACAAGTGAAACGATCTGCCCATGCCGCGCAGGGCTGTTGGACCAGCGGCAGGACAGTCCCGTCAGGTCAGGCTTTGCGTCGGACCCGGCGGGCGGAACCTTGTACCGGCCAGCTTTCATCTGCTCCTCGGCCCAGGCCAGTCCGCCACCCGTGAACATAGCGTAATCCACCCCCGAGGACGGCGCATAGCGCGCCACCCGCAAGTCGAGCCCCTCCGCGCGCAGGTCGGACACAGGAACTAAAGCCGCACGCAGCGCGATGCCGAACTCGGTTTCCGCCCAACTGCGCAGCGCAGCCAAGGTGTCGCGCGCCACGTCGGCATCCTCCTTCGGGATGGCAAATCCGGCGCCGTCGCCACCAAAAACATAGGGAAAAACCCGCCCGCTCAGCGCGTTGATCATGCCTGAGATCACCGCCGCGCCCACCATGTTCACCGTCTTGTAGCGTCCACGCGCGATTTCGCCGGTCGAGTCCACGATATCGGCGACGCCCACGATCCAGTCATCCGGGACCGGGGTGAATTGTTCCGGATCCGACAGGGCAAGAAAGTCGCGTGCAATGGGTACGCGGTCATAGAATCCGATATCGGCGGTCTTCATTGTCCCTCCCGTTTGCTTGCCGCAATGATAGCGTAGTGCGGGGGCGTTTCCCGATACTGCAACATATCACACGCGCTTGTGCATGGCATCGGGACGTGCCAAGCATCCCACCAAGGCGGACGGCAAGGAGACCGACATGCAGGCAGGTTTGGTGATCTTGTGTCTGGCCTATGTCCTCAGCCAGTTCTTCCGCGCGTTCCTTGCGGTTCTGACTGCCGATCTGGCGCGAGACATCGGCGCCACGCCCGAAGATCTGGCCTGGGCCTCGGGTCTGTGGTTTCTGGTCTTTGCGGCGATGCAGATCCCGGTGGGCTGGGCGCTGGACCGGGTTGGCCCCCGGCAGACGGCGGCGGTTCTGCTGCTGATCGGCGGCGCGGGTGGGGCCGCGGTGTTCGCGCTGGCCGCGACGCCCCTGCATGTGGCGGTGGCGATGGCGTTGATCGGGGTCGGGTGTTCGCCGGTTCTGATGGCCTCGTATTTCATCTTTGCCCGCGAATACCCGCCCGCGAAGTTCGCTACCCTGGCCGCTGTTATGCTGGGCGTGGGGTCGGTCGGCAACCTCGTGGCCTCGTACCCCACGGCGCTGGCGGTCGAGCTGATGGGCTGGCGCGCGACTCTGGCGGGGCTGGCCGCGATCTCAGGCGCCGTGGCAGTGGGCATCTGGGTCACGGTCAAAGACCCCTCGCGGGTTGTGTCCGAGCAGAAAGGGTCGGTTTTGGACCTGCTGCGCGAACCTGCGCTTTGGGCGATTTTGCCGTTGATGCTGGTGGCCTATGCACCCTCGGCCGCGTTGCGGGGACTGTGGGCCGGGCCGTACCTGCTGGACGTGTTCGGGCTGAGCGCCACCCAGATCGGGCAGGCCACGCTGGTCATGGGCGCCGCGATGATCGCGGGCACTTTTGCCTATGGCCCGCTGGACCGGCTACTGAACACCCGAAAATGGGTGATCTTCGGCGGCAACGCGCTGGCGGTGCTGGCGCTGGGGCTGCTGGGGCTGTGGGTCGCCGAGGCCGTCTGGCTGTCGGTTCTACTGATGGCGCTGATCGGGTTTCTGGGGGCATCCTTCCCGGTGATCATGGCGCATGGGCGCGCCTTCATCCCGGCGCATCTGGTGGGGCGCGGCGTGACCCTGCTGAACCTGTTTGGGATCGGCGGCGTGGGGCTGGCGCAATTCGCCACCGGCCGCATCCATGCGGCGACGGTGGACATGGGGCCAACCGCACCCTACACAGCGATATTCGCCTTCTTTGCCGTCACGCTGACGATCGGCTGCGTGATCTACCTGTTCAGCCGTGACAGCATGGAGTGAGACCCGCAGGAGCGCGCGCCGTGAACGACCCCGTTGTTATTGCCCCAAACCTAAAACGCCGCCTGTCCGGCGTGACCGCCACGATCGCGCGGCTGGTGCCGTTGCAGGCACAGTGGATCGACATCGCAGCCACCGGCCCGGGCCTGCCTTCGGACATCCCGCACATCCCGCTGGGCCGCCTGCCCTTTCTGTCGCGCAAGACGCTGCGGGTCTGGCACGCCCGCCGCAACACCGAGATGCTGCTGGGCCTGATCCTGCGCGACCTGCTGCGGCTGCGGCTGAAACTGCTGTTCACCAGCGCCTCGCAGCGGGCGCACACGGGCTATACCAAGTGGCTGATCGGCAAGATGGACGCGGTGGTGGCGACCTCGCGCAAGACGGCCGGATACCTCGAGCGCGACGCGCAGGTGATCATGCACGGCATCAACCTGCAGGATTTCACGCCACCCGCCGACAAGGCGGGGCTGCGGACGCAAATGGGCCTGCCCGACGGGCTGCTGCTGGGCTGCTATGGCCGCATCCGCCACCAGAAAGGCACCGACGCCTTCGTCGATGCGATGATCGACCTGTGCGGGCAGGTCCCCGACGTACATGGCATCGTCATGGGCCGCGCGACCGAGAAACACAGCGCTTTCCTGACCGAACTGAAGGACAAGGTGGCCCAAGCCGGCCTGTCCGACCGCATCCTGTTCAAGCCCGAGGTCACCGTGGACAAGATTGCCCAATGGTACCAGGTGCTGGATCTGTTCATCGCCCCCCAACGCTGGGAGGGGTTCGGACTGACCCCCCTCGAAGCGATGGCCTGCGGTGTGCCGGTGGTGGCCACCGATGTGGGCGCATTCTCCGAGATCGTGACCGACCCGACGCTGGGTCGGGTGGTGCCTCCGGGCGACATTCCGGCGCTGGCCGCGGCCGCGGCCGAGATGCTGGCGGACCGTGATTCCCTGGCCCGCGCAGGCCGGGCCGCCCGCGCCCATGTGGAACGGAATTTCGACATCAACGGCGAGGCGCAGGCCCTTGTTGCGCTCTATCAGCAGCTGCTGAAGGCCTGAGTCGCCGCAAAACTGCGTCATTCGGTCAATTCCGCCGCGAAGGCCCTTTTTTATTTTCTGCAACGCGGCTATGAACGCGCGTCCTTAATTCAGGAGACTAGACATGGGCTATCGCGTCGTTGTCGTCGGCGCCACAGGTAACGTGGGCCGCGAAATGCTGAACATCCTGGCTGAACGCCAGTTCCCCGTGGACGAAATTGCCGTTCTGGCAAGCCGTCGTTCGCTGGGCACCGAAGTCAGCTTTGGCGACAAGACACTCAAGACCCAGGATCTGGACACTTTCGATTTCACCGGCTGGGACATGGCGCTGTTCGCCGTGGGGTCCGCCGCGACCAAGGATTACGCCCCCAAAGCGGCAGCGGCCGGCTGCGTGGTGATCGACAACTCGTCGCTTTATCGCTACGACCCCGAGATCCCGCTGATCGTGCCCGAGTGCAACCCGCAGGCGATCCACGACTACAAGAACAAAAACATCATCGCCAACCCCAACTGCTCGACCGCGCAGATGGTAGTGGCGCTGAAGCCGCTGCATGACCGCGCCAAGATCAAGCGCGTCGTGGTCTCGACCTATCAGTCGGTGTCGGGCGCCGGCAAGGAAGGCATGGACGAGCTGTGGGATCAGACCAAGGCCGTCTACAACCCGATCAACGAGGTCGCCCCGAAGAAATTCCAGAAGCAGATCGCCTTCAACGTCATTCCGCATATCGACGTCTTCA
The DNA here is from genome assembly GCF_013032855.1 of Ruegeria arenilitoris. Lineage (GTDB taxonomy): Bacteria > Pseudomonadota > Alphaproteobacteria > Rhodobacterales > Rhodobacteraceae > Ruegeria > Ruegeria arenilitoris. Next base: position 182,453 of record NZ_WQDA01000001.1, on the reverse strand, counting down.
TGGAAGACGGCTCGACCAAGGAAGAGTGGAAGATGGTCGTCGAGACCAAGAAGATCGTCGACCCGTCGATCAAGGTCACCGCGACCTGTGTGCGGGTGCCGGTTTTTGTCGGACATTCGGAGTCGGTGAACATCGAGTTCGAGGAATTCCTGGACGAGGACGAGGCCCGCGACATCCTGCGCGAAGCTCCGGGCGTGATGGTGATCGACAAGCGCGAGGCCGGTGGCTATGTCACGCCGGTTGAATGCGTCGGCGATTTCGCCACCTTCATCAGCCGGATCCGTCAGGACTCAACCGTAGAAAACGGCCTGAACCTGTGGTGTGTCTCGGACAACCTGCGCAAAGGCGCGGCCCTGAATGCAGTGCAAATCGCCGAGCTGCTGGGCCGCGAGGTCCTGAAGAAGGGCTGATAGCCGGACCAGACTGAAATCTTAAAACCCCGCGGCATGGGCTGCGGGGTTTTCATTTTTTTGGCAATGCGAGAAGGAAGGCGCGCCAGGCATCACCGCAGGTTCTGCCCAAGCAAAAGTAAATTCGCCAGGTGAATATCTATTATTCACATAATCAATTTTTCATATTTCACAGCTGCTGGTATTTTTCCGCCCATTGAAGGCGCCTTCGTTTCAATCTCAGCCGAGGGGAAACGAGCCATGATTGACCAAACAGAGCCTGACTTGTCGCAGGAACCGGGGTTCGACACCGCGCGATCCCACGTGCTCTGGAACCGCTGACTAGGCCCATGTTTTTCTGGCCTTCGGTGCTCGACGCCGCACTGCCAGACGGTTCGGGCCGGGTTGGGCAGCGTGGTTTGGATGCCCGCGTCAGAACACACCTTTTTTCGGCAAACCCAGTTTTCAGCGCCCCGTGCGGCTCATCGAATATTCAAAGGAGACCGTTATGACCAGATTGCCCATCTTTTTTCTGACCACCGCAGCCATATTTGCCGTTTTGGGCATGTTGTGGGGAATCCAGATGTCGGCCAGCCATGATCACACGCTGTCTCCGGCACATGGCCACCTGAACCTGATCGGGTTCGTTGCGCTGGCAGTGTTCGGATTCTACTACGCTCTGACCCCCGAGGCGGCGCGCAGCGGTCTGGCGAAACTCCACTATGGGCTGTCCGTGGCAACGGTGCTGGTGCTCGTTCCCGGAATCGTGCTGGCAATCACCGAAAGGGGCGAAACCCTTGCCCAGATCGGATCGCTTCTGGCCGTTCTGACCATGGTCCTGTTCGTGTTCATCCTGCTGCGTCACGGTTTCGGTGCGACAGACGCGGACAACCGCAGGCCGGTGGCCGGCAACCCCAACCCAGCCGAATGAACAAGACCGCCCCGCCTGCGCGAGGCGGGGCTTCGCTTCACGGAACGACCGTTTATCCCGGGGTGTACCAGATCGGCGACGTATAGGCCCGTTCGGTCGTGATCATCGGAACATAGTCCGGCATCTCGATCCCGAACCGTTTGGCCTCGTAGGCGGTCCAGCGGGGGGTCGGGATCTCGATCACACGGGCATAGTAGAACGCAGACAGGTTGGGGTCGAAATCCGGATCCTGCCACGTGGTGATCAACTCACTTGCCCCGATGGTGTTGGTCCAGGTGGCGTTTTCGACATCGACGGTGTTGCCGACTTCGGGCAGTTTGCCGTTCTGATCCAGCTGTCGATCGCCGGCCCAGACGACGTTGTAGACTTTCTCCTGCAAGGCCCCGTCGGCATCGACCCAGCCCTTGACGATCTGAATGCGATCCAGGTTGCCGGAAATCGGGTCCTTCAATGCAAAAACAAGGAAGTTCGGAGCCCGCCCATCGGGAGACGCCTGCAGGTTGCCCCCCATCGGCACGCCTTTTTTGTAGCCGGCATCCGCAGGAACACGGCTTGCGGCATCCTCATCGGTGAAGTCATAGCCGCCGAAAAACCGAACCCCCATACGCGACCCCGTGGTCGCGTAGGTCTCCCTGCGCTGCATCGCGTCAAAGATCGCCTCGCGGGTGTTTTCCGTCGCCCAGACCGCACCCAGTCCACCAGCGGCCTGTTTCCAGCCATAGATCGACAGCTCTGGATCGGGTGCTTCGATTACCAGGTGTTCCCAACGGTTCGGGCCGGGCTCGACCCCGGAATGTTTGCCGAAAAAGTTGTCTTCCTGGGCCGTTGCCATACCGGTATGCGAATCCGTCGCGCCGACCATCCCGAACTTGAACGGGTTCACACCCAGCTCCTGTTCGATCTTGAGCCCGCGCTTCAACGCCTCGCGTGCATACTCACCGGCCAGCATCTCTGGTTGCTTCAACTCGGTTCCGTTCAGATTGGCCGCGTCCCATGTGTCGAAATCTGCGAACTCATCATCGGGGCTGAGGAACGGATGCGCCTCACCGTCGCCCTTGATCTGCGTCGGTTCGTACAGCGGCTCGAACCGGGCGCGCAGACTTGCGATCTCTTGGGTCAGTGCGGATCCATCATAGGCGTTCAGAGAGAACATCCGCCCGTTCGACAGGTTGCCGTTATGCGCGATGGCCAGGACCTCGCCGCCTGTCCGTTGCTCGTATTCGGCCAGAAAGGCCCACAGGTCCTCGGGGTTCTTGCTGTCATATTGCGAGAACGGGCGGGTCTGGTTGGCCCGGTCGCGCCCATCGCGGAACAGCACGTTCCGGTGAAGGTTATTGGCGCCCTCGGTGGTGTATTCATAGCCGATGATGGCTGAAAAGACCCCCGGCTCGTTGAAGCTGTCCGCGAGGGCCGTGTACGCCTCCCACGCATGCTTGATGGCCTTCGGGTTGTCGATGGGCGGGACGTCATCCGACAAAGAGGCGACGATCTCCATTGCCGTGTCAAACGCAAGCTGGCTGTCACCCGCCGTCAGCGCCTCGTACCAGGCCTTGCCCTGGGGCGTCGCCAGAACCTCGGCGTCTCCGGCCAACAGTTGCGGCATCAGCCCGTACATCTCGGCATGGTCCGAGACGACCAGCCAATCGAGCGGACGGGACAGCTTGGCCCGAAGGCCGTGGGTTGTCGTGACCTCTTCGCCGCGGGCAAAGCGAAACGCCTGTTCCTGGGTCAGCCGGGTCATCGTGCCGGCATCAACCGAAACCGAAGTATGCAGATGCGAGTCTCCCCACAGCGGCCGTTGGGGAAAGTTCCGCCCCGCATAGGGAGAGAAATCATCAGGCGCCAATACGACGTCCGTGCTGTCCTGCTCAGTCTGGAACTCCTGCGCGGACACGGATGTGGCGGTCAGCGCGGCCAGACAGGCCAACGTCCACAAAGGACGTTGTGAAACGATTGCGAAAGACTTGGTCATGAAATCCCTCCCAGGTGTGTCATTTCCATTCGGTTGGTTCCGGAAATGACGGCATCCTATCACGAATTTGGATATACGAATAAAATTTACTATCGACAGAACCCGGACCTCGCGCTGCAGTGGTTCAGCGCGCGGGCGATAGACCAATCCAGGGCTGAGGAATCACTCTCCGTTCGAGTCTCTCTGGGCCAGGTCGGCGTTCTGTTGATGCTGGCTGCAGGTACGGTCATTAGCGGGACCCACAGCGCCAGTGTCGGCTGCCCCGTCAGGTTCGTCCCCGAACAGGAACCATCCACCGGTGCGGCACCCAAGTTCGCGCGAACCTTCTTTCGAGAGATGGCGACCATCCCGATAGTATGCCGTCGAGCCGTCGCTGGCGCGACACATGCCGTCAGCATCGCAAAGTATCCGATCCAGCCAGACGACCTTGTGGCGGCCCTCGAGCTGGTGCAGCATCTCAGCAACCTCAAGAAGCTCCGGCTGAATGTCGGCGAACGGATAGTCGCACAGATCCGGGTCAGCGCCTCGGAGTTCGGCATTCACCACGCAATAGCCCAGGTTTTGGCCATTCGAGGGGGGCGGAGACACGACGATCGGGGTTTTACCGGCAGACACAAGCCGTTCGAGCGTTTTTTCCAGGTTCCGCAGAACCGTGCTCTGCGGGCCCGCGGGGTCCATTGCGCCGTCAACGGCAGCAAGTCCGCCCGGCTCGAACAGGTAGTAGAACGGCGATGAGACGATGACATAGTCAATGCTGTCGGTCGAAGTGACATAATCCAGCACCTGGTCGCTGAAATCCAGACAGGCCTGCGGGGATTCTCCGGTCCGGCCGCGATCGGCAAAGGCGATACCGGCGATCGGCGCACAGAGCGACTTGGTCAGCTGGACGACCCCAAGCTTGGGGTAGGCCGCGGTCAGGCCGACGACCAGATGCATGGCGAAACTGTCCCCCCAAACCGCAACCTTGGGAGACTCGGAAGTCGCACAGCTGTCAGGCACCGGCATCCGACCGTTGCATTCATTGCTCAAACCGCGGTTCGGAGCCAGGCTTTCGGTCAGCCTTGGCAGATCGAGATCGCGCAGCGCCTTGCGATCCGGCGCGCCATCGGTTGCGAAGATCGCCACCCCGACCGAGAACACCAAAGCCGATATCGCGGCGCTTCCGATGAAGATCCCCCGGCGACTGAACAGACCTTCCCTGCGACGGCGAAAGGGTTGCTCGACGAAGCGCCATGTCAAGGCGGAGAGCACAAAGGCCAGCACGACAAGGCTGGCGACGGTCAGCGGCGAGGGCGCCGGAACACTCCGGATCTTGGCAAAGACCAACAACGGGTAGTGCCACAGGTAAAGGCTGTAGCTGATCAGGCCGATCCAGACCATGATCCGAGACGACAACAGCGCCCCCACCGGGTCCCGTTGGCTGGAAAAAAGGATGACCAAGACGGTTCCCAGAACGGGCACGACCGTCAGGAATGACGGGTGCGGCGTGTACCGGTCGAATATCACGTAAGACACCAGCAGCCCGGCCATGCCCAGCAGGGGCAGAACCGTCGAGAACCGCCCCTTGTCCTGCCGCGGAACGAAGGCGCATATCGCGCCGGCCAAAAGCTCCCACGCGCGGGTATAGATGAGGTAGAACCCTGCCCTCGGTTCGTTTTCCGATGTCCACTGCGCCAGCAACAGACTAGCCAAAAGCAACACCGTTAGGCCAATGATGCAGGTCCGGGTCCCTCTTCGAAACAGAAACAGCAGCAGTAGCGGAAACAGCAGGTAGAACTGTTCTTCCACCGCAAGGCTCCAGGTGTGGAGGAGCGGATGCATGTCGAATTCATCCGCGAAATAGTCCTTGTTCCGGAAGAAGAAGACGTTCGACAGGAAAACCGCGACGGATGACAGGCTTCGCGAATAGACCCTGAGATCGGCCGGCAGCATCCAGATCCACGCCAGGCAGGTCGTCACGGCCAGAACCACAAAAAGGGCCGGAAGAATCCGCCTGGCTCGCCTTTCGTAGAAATCAACGATGGACAACCGTCCGCGTTGAATATCCCCGATCAGAAGCGACGTGATCAAGTAGCCGCTGATGACGAAGAAGACATCAACACCCAGAAACCCACCGGACAGCCATGACAATCCGGCGTGGTAGAAGACCACTGGCAACACAGCTATTGCCCGAAGGCCGTCAATTTCCCTTCTGTAGGCGATGCTCAAAACGGCCAACCTCAAGATGCTGGCTGAAATGCTAGCGCCCGTCCCGGTTGCCATCAACGATGTTTGTCAGTCAGCCCGCTCTGAAGGAAAATGTGTGGTTTTGCGAACAGGGGTTTGCCTGTTCGCTCCGCACATCGTGCATGGGTCCACGCCATGAATCCGGTAGTTAGGCGCGCATCCGATCCCAAGATCTCCGGGTCAGAAACGCTCGGCCCGCAGAACCTGGCAATCGGTGACGCTTACAACCCCGATATGGCGATCAAGTACGGGAAGGATCGCGCTCAGCAGCCCGTCCAAGCGGTCGGGGCGAATGATGCAGATGACCTGAACCATCCCGCTGGCGCGGCTGACCTGGCCAGAACGGCTCCATTCACCCGATCGTCCCGATCCGCCGAGCACCGGCAGGATCGTGAACCCGGTCACACCTTGATCGACCAGAGCATCCGTCAGACGGGATTTCACGATGGCTTCGATGGTGATCTCGACCCGTTTGGCATCATGTGTCTGCATCGTCTTATCCTCCGGTAACGGCCCGGGCGACCGAGACGTAGATCGGCAGGCCCAGCGCCAGGTTGAATGGGAACGTGACGCCCAAAGACAGGGTCAGATAGATGGACGGGTTCGCCTCGGGCACGGCCACGCGCATCGCCGCCGGAACCGCGATGTACGAGGCGGAGGCGCCCAACACCATCAGCAACACCGCTCCGCCGGTGGACAGACCCAACAGGAGCGCGGCCACCAACCCGGCACCGGCCCCGATCAGGGGCATCAGCACGCCGAAGCCAAGCAGACCCATCGTGATCAGCCCGCGCCCGGCACGCAATCCGCGCCCGGCGACGATACCCATGTCCAGCAGGAACAGGCACAGAACCCCCTTGAACGGTGCGACCACGAAGCTGCTGATCTCGGCCAGACCGTCCTCGCCCGTGATCCAGCCGATTGCAAACGACCCGACCAGCAGAACGATCGAACCATTGAGGGCAATCTCGCGCCAGAGATCCGAGTCCATCCGGCGGGCTCCGCCGCCGCGGGAGATCAGCCACAGAGCGGACAGGATCGCCGGCGCTTCCATCGCCGCCGCAACGGCCACCATGTAGCCCTCGTACATCAGGCCCTGACTTTCCAGAACCGACGTACCGGCCACGAATGTGACGATCGAGATTGAGCCGTAATGCGCTGCAACCGCGCCTGCGTTGACATGGTCAAGGTTGGTCAGCACGCGCAACAGGCCGAACGCCACCAGGGGCAGCAATGCGGACAGAATGACACCTGCAATGAGGGACAAGCCAAGCGTGGCGTCGATCCCGTGTGCGGCAACACTGACACCACCCTTGAAGCCGATCGCAAACAGCAGATAGATCGACATCGCCTTGGCGATGGCCTCGGGAATAGTCAGGTCAGATCGGGCCAATGCGGCTGTCAGACCAAGCACAAAACTGAGAATGATCGGCGAGACCAGATTGTCGGCCGCCAAAGACAACAGGTTTTCCATACAGTCACCGCACCCTAATTGAACTATCGTTCAATTAGGGTGCGTTTCTCCGATTTAAAGACTAAACCGGCAGGAATTTTTTTCCTGACGGATCATAATACTCCAGACCGCCTTCGCCGATGTCGGTCCACAAGCCGTGCAGCGATATCGAGTCGTTCTGTACGGCCTCGGCCACGAACGGGAAGGTCATCAGGTTTTCGAGCGACGCGACAACCGCCTGACGCTCGAACTGGCGCGCTTGTTCGGCGGGGTCCTCGACATCGGAGACCAGATCGAATTTCGGTTTGAGGATGTCCATCCAGCGTCCGACAAAGCTCTCTTTGGCTTCCAGTTGCGGCGCTTCGCCCTTGCACATGTCGATACAGCCCTGCACCCCACCGCATTGCGAATGTCCCAGTACGATCAGATGCGCCACTTTCAATGCCGTCACCGCATATTCGATGGTTGCACTGGTGCCGTGGCGCTCGCCATCCGGTTCGTAGGGCGGCACCAGGTTGGCAATATTGCGGTGGATAAAAAACTCGCCCTGGTCGGCCCCGAAAATCGAGGTGACATGGACCCGGCTGTCACAGCAGGAAATCACCATCGCACGCGGACGCTGCCCCTCGGTCGCCAGCCGGCGGTACCAGGCCTGGTTTTCGGAATAGGACGTGGCTTTCCAACCGTGGTACCGTTTGACCAGATAGCTCGGCAGAGGTTTGGCGTGGTGCATCGCGTTTTCCCAAATTTGCAGTTCGACCGCCGATCTAACGCAAGTTCGAACAAAATTCGAGACATTATCCCGATTGGCCGAAAGGAATTGCAAAGGTCTTTTGTGACAGGTTCGCAGATGCCGTGGGGGCAGAAAGATTGGGGTGAATGAGGTGGACAAGATCGTCACGCTTGAACAGAAGGAGTCCGTGCGGCTGGATCCGGACCGGCTGAACGGGCTGTATCGGCAATTGGGTGACACGAACGCGGTCGACGTTCTGTGCCGAACGGTCGAGGAGCTGGCAGTACGCCTGTCGAATTGTGAACGGCTCTGGCGTCAACGTGACTGGGCGGGGCTGCGCAAATGCGCCAAGTCTCTGGTCGCGATATCCGAACAGGTCGGCATGACGGCGCTGGCCCGGGTCGCCGGCGACGTGGCCCGGACGGTAGATGCCGGCGATGCGGTGGCGACCGGAGCCACGCTCAGCCGACTGATCCGGGTGGGCGAACGGTCGCTGACCGCAGTATGGGATCAACAGGATCTTTCGATATGACGGGTTGCGGGCGAACAACAGGCGGCTAGTGTAGGCGGCACCAGAACAGTCCGAGGCGCCCATGTCCCTGTCTTTTGCACCTTCCGATGCTCCTGCCATTGATCTGCATGTTCTTGCGCAGGACGGGCTCGAGCCCTGGCTGAAGTCTCAGCCCGATGAGACACAGGCCTGGGTGGTCGCGAACGGGTTCACCGGCGCAATCGGGCAGGTTCTGCTGGTTCCCGGACCGACGGGTGCGCCGCAATTCGCGCTGGCAGGCTATGGAACAGATACCCGGCGCGCTCGGGTACGCTTTCCGCTTGCCGCCGCCGCCGAGGTTCTGCCCGAAGGCACTTACCGGATTGCGTCCGGTTTGTCGGCAGACAGAGCCGAAATCGAAGCCTTGGGCTGGTTGCTGACCGGGTACAGTTTCGACCGATATGCCGAACAGTCCGGCGCAAAGGCCCGATTGGTCGCGCCTGACGGTGTGAATGCTCCGCGGGTTGAGATCATGGCCAATGCCGAAGCTCTCACCCGTGACCTGGTCAACACTCCGACGGCCGACATGGGACCTCAGGCCCTGCAAGACGCCGTTGAAACGCTGGCGCAGGAGTACGGGGCTCGTTGTGCCGTCACAATTGGCGACAGCTTGCTGGAACAGAACTTTCCCATGATCCACGCGGTGGGTCGGGCCGCCGAACAGGCTCCGCGCCTGATCGAGATGACCTGGGGCACAAGCGGCCCGAAGCTGACCTTGGTCGGCAAGGGCGTCTGCTTTGACACCGGCGGACTGAACCTGAAGCCCGGTGCCTCGATGGGGTTGATGAAAAAGGACATGGGCGGCGCGGCGAACGTGCTGGGACTGGCGCGCATGATCATGGCGCTGGATCTGCCGCTGCAGTTGCGCGTGCTGATCCCGGCGGTGGAAAACGCGGTGGCGGGCAACGCGTTCCGGCCGGGCGACATCCTGACCTCACGCAAGGGCCTGACGGTCGAGATCAACAACACCGATGCCGAGGGGCGGCTGGTTCTGGCCGACGCGCTGGCGCTGGCGGATGAGGGTGCGCCGGATCTGGTGGTCTCGATGGCGACGCTGACCGGCGCGGCGCGGGTGGCGGTGGGGGCGGATCTGGCCCCGTTCTACACCGATGACGATGCCGCCGCGCAGGCGTTGGCGCAGGCCGCCGTTCAGGCGGCTGACCCGATCTGGCGGATGCCATTCCACACGCCCTATGAGACGTTGATCGAGCCGGGCATCGCCGATCTCGACAACGCGCCGGCGGGCGGGTTCGCGGGGTCGATCACCGCGGCGTTGTTCCTGCGGCGGTTCGTGGAAAACAGCCGGTACATGCATTTCGACATCTACTCCTGGCAAAAGGCCAAAGAGCCCGGCCGCAGCAAAGGCGGGTTGGGACAAGGGCCGCGCGCCCTGCTGACCGCCCTGCCCGGGATGTTGGGCCTGTGAACCGCGCTCGCGTCATCCGCCCCGTCGTGGACCTACTGCGCAACCCCAAGGGCCCGCGCGACCGTCAGCTGCTGTATGGCGACGGCCTTGACGTCACCGAACAGTCCGGCGGCTGGTGCCGGGTGGTTTCCGACAAGGATGGGTATCAAGGCTGGCTGCGCGCGGACCAGTTGAGCCCTGACGCCCCGGCCACGCATTGGATCTGGGCCCCGGCGACCCATGCCTATTCGGAACCCGACATCAAAAGCCCCGACCGGGTCAGCCTGAGCTTTGGCAGCCGGATCGTGGTGCTGTCGCAGCAGGACCGCTTTGTCGAGACCGAGCTTGGGTTCATCCCCGCAGTGCATGTCAAACCGGTCGGAACCCTGCTGAACGACCCGGTCGCGGTGGCCGAACTGTTTCTGGGCACCCCCTACCTGTGGGGCGGCAACAGCCGGTGGGGGCTCGATTGTTCAGGCCTGATTCAGGCCGGGCTGCTGGCCTGCGGCGTTGCCTGCCCCGGCGACAGCGGCGACCAGGAGCGGGAGCTTGGCACCGCACTGCCCGAAGGCACCGTGGCGCAGCGCGGCGATCTGTTGTTCTGGAAAGGCCATGTGGCTTGGGTGTCCGGCGACAACATGCTGCTGCATGCCAATGCCCATCACATGGCGGTGGTATTTGAACCGATGGATCAGGCCATTGCCCGGATCGAAGCCCAAGGCGACGGGCCGGTCACGGCGCACAAGCGACTCTAATCCGGGTCGACCGAGCGGATCAGCTTGCGCTCCAGCACCCGCAGGACGGCGCGCAGGTCGTGCCCGCGTTTCAGGATGCGCCCGTCCATGCCCATCACCGAATACATCCCCTGCTTTGAACGCAGCCGGGGGTGTTTTTCAACACGATAGATCGGGTGCTCGGCGGTACGCCGGAAGATCGAGAATATGGCAACGTCGCGCAGATTTGATATTCCGTAGTCACGCCATTCTCCGGCGGCGACCATCCGTCCATAGACGGAGAGAATCTGTGACATCTCTTGCCGGTTGAAGGCCACCGGCATCTGGACCGGACTTGCAGGGTTCCGGCTGGGAGGCTGCATGTTCATGTCTTCAGCCTTGCCGGAAAATGCGATCAGATCAAGCCTGTCACGACATGGTGTGGTATTTTTGAACCGCCCGTCAGGGCCGGCGCCCGACCTGTCGGCAGATCAGGATCACCGGCAGCAGCCCCACGGCCAGGATCACCAGAGACGGAACGGCCGCGCCCTCCAACCGTTCGTCCGAGGCCAGCCGATAGGCCTGAACCGCGAGCGTGTCAAAGTTGAAGGGCCGCATGATCAGCGTGGCCGGCAGTTCCTTCATCACGTCCACGAACACGATCAGCAGCGCCGTCAGCAGCGAGGGCGTGAGGATCGGCAGATGCACCCGCCGCAACGTGCCCAATGGCGTCTGCCCCAGCGAGCGGGCAGCGGCATCCATGTTGGCATGTACCGTGCTCTGACCGCTTTCATAGGCACTCAGCGCGGCGGCCAAAAATCGCACCATGTAGGCCGCCACCAACAGCCAGATCGAGCCGGTGACCAGCAACCCGGTCGACACGCCGAAGGTCTGCCGCATCCAAGCGTCCAGCGCATTGTCAAACCCGGCAAAGGGCACGATCAGCCCGACCGCGATCACGCCGCCTGGTACGGCATAGCCCAACCGCGCAACATAAGCCGCCATGGCCGAACCGCGCCCGGGTCTCAGCCGTTGGAAGAAACCGACGCAGACCGCGGCGCAGACGGTGATCACCGCCGCCGTTCCAGCCAGCGTCAGAGAGTTCCGAATGAACCCGAGATAGCGGACCGAAAGCAGGTTCTGCTCGGACTCCAATCCCATCTGAGTCAGCACGATCACCGGCAGCAGAAAGCCGAACAAAACCGGAATGGCGCACAAAATCCATGCCGCCACAGCCTGCCAACCGCTCAGCTGTGCAGCGGGCAATGCCGCGTGGCGTTTGCCGGGTTGGTAGTATTTGGCCTTGCCACGCTGGGTGCGCTCGGTCACGGCCATGACCAGCGCAAAGGCCAGAAGGCACAGCGCCAGCTGCGCCGCCGCCGCGCGGTCGGCCATCGAAAACCAGCTTGTGTAGATGCCGGTGGCAAAGGTCTGAACCCCGAAATAGGCGACGGTGCCGAAATCAGCGATGGTCTCCATCACTGCCAGCAGCACGCCACCGGCAATCGCGGGCCGCGCCATCGGCAGCGAGACCCGCCAAAAGGCCGACCACGGGCTGCTGCCCAGCGCCCGCGCCGCCAGAAAGGCGGTGGCACTTTGCTGCAGAAAGGCGGCGCGCGCCAACAGATAGACATAGGGGTACAGCACCAAGATCAGCATCACCGCCGCGCCCTCGGTCGAGCGGATCTCGGGGAACCAATAGTCGCGCGGACCCCAGCCGGTCACCTGGCGCAGCGTGGTCTGAACGATGCCGGGGTGATCGAGGATGAAGGTATAGGCATAAGCCAGCACATAGGCCGGAAAGGCCAGCGGCAGCACCAATGCCACCTCGAACAGGCGTACGCCGGGAAAACGGGTCATGGTGACCAGCCACGCGGCCCCGACCCCGATGGCGAAGGTCCCCACCGAAACCAATGAGACCAGAACCAGCGTGGTGGCCGCATAGCCGGGCAGGACCGTGTCCAGCAGATGCCGGATCGTGTCGGTTCCGCCGGTGACGGCCGCCAGCACCACGGCGACCATCGGCAACAGGCAGGCTGCTGCCACCAGATAGGCCAGGGCCCCGACGAACCGGGTGCCCAAGGCCCCACGGTTGCGCGATCCATGTTCTGAGAATTCGATCTGGGCCATGGCCTCGGGTCGGCAAAGGTTGCGGTTCCCCTTTAATCGACCAAAAAACTCGGAAACGCCAGTGGGCAGGCACAGGATTCTGCGGCGCATTTGGCCGCAGAACCCCGGGCCGGATCAGTCGTAGACGCGCTGATCCTCGATCACCAGCCCGTCCTTGGGCAGCGTGCCGGGTGGCACCACCTGAACGGTGCCCTTCAGCTTGAGAACCTCGACCACCGACTTGGCATAGGTGCCGTCATCGCCGCCGGGGCTTTCGATCTGCACGGTCATCGTGTCCATCTCGCCCTGCCGGGCAGCGATGACGCGAGCCTTGACGATCTCGTCATGCTTGGCGACCAGCGCGGCCACCTGTTCGGGGCGCACGAACATGCCCTTGATCTTGGTGGTCTGATCGGCGCGCCCCATCCAGCCCTTGATGCGGAGGTTGGTGCGGCCACAGGGCGACTGCCCGGGCAGCACCGCCGACAGATCACCGGTGGCAAAGCGGATCAGCGGATAGTCGGGGTTGAGGGAGGTCACCACGACCTCGCCGACCTCGCCTTCCGCCACCGGTGTTCCGGTGCCGGGGGTAACGATTTCCACGATGACATGCTCGTCGATGATCATGCCCTCCATTGCGGCGCTTTCATAGGCGATGTTGCCCAGATCGGCCGTGGCATAGCATTGCAGGCAGGAAATGCCCCGATCGGCATAGGCCTGGCGCAGGCTGGGGAACAATGCCCCGCCGCCCACGACCGCCTTCGAGAAGTTCAAAGCGACGCCCATCTCGTCGGCCTTGTCCAGGATCACCTTCAGGTAATCGGGCGTGCCGGCATAGGCGGTGCAGCCCACGTCGCGCGCGGCGGTCACCTGAAGTTCGGTCTGGCCGGTCCCCGCGGGAAGCACGGCGGCGCCCACGGCACGCGCGCCGTTTTCAAAGATCATGCCCGCGGGTGTCAGGTGATAGCCAAAGCAGTTCTGCACGATATCGCCCTGCCCCACGCCCGCCGCATGCAGGAACCGGCCCATGCGCCACCAGTCGTGATCGACTCCGCCGGGCTCATAGATAGGCCCCGGCGACTGGAACACATGGGCAAAGCCATGCGCAGGTTTGACGGTAAAGCCACCAAAGGGCGGGTGCTGTCCCTGCGCCTTGGTCAGGTCGGACTTGCGCAGAACCGGCAGCCCGGGCAGATCCGCGATGGTCTGGACCGCATCCAGATCGACATCGGCGAAATGGGCCGCGAACCCGGGCGCGGATTTCGCCCGCGCCAGCTGTTCGCGCAGACCGGTCGATTGCTCGGTGGCGCGCTGATCGGCCGAACGGGTTTCCAGAGCATCGTAGAATGTCATCGCCAGATCCTCCATCCGCTCACAGCCACCTTTTGCGGCGACGATAGGACCGCACATCGCGGAAACTCTTGCGGCCTTCGTCGGACATGCCGAGGTAGAATTCCTTGACGTCCGGGTTCTCGCGCAGTTCGGCGGCGGGGCCGTCCATCACCACGCGCCCAGATTCCAGGATGTATCCGTAATGGGCAAAGCGCAGCGCCACGTTGGTGTTCTGCTCGGCCAGCAGGAAGGACACGCCTTCCTGTTCGTTCAGGTCCTTCACGATGGTGAAGATCTCCTCGACCAGCTGCGGTGCGAGGCCCATCGAGGGCTCGTCCAGCAGGATCGTCTCCGGGCGGCTCATCAGCGCGCGGCCCATGGCGACCATCTGCTGTTCCCCGCCCGAGGTATAGCCTGCCTGGCTTCGGCGGCGCTCTTTCAAGCGGGGGAAATAGTTGTAGACCAGTTCAAGGTCCTGCTGGATGGCGGCCTTGCCGTCCTTGCGGGTATAGGCCCCGGTCAGCAGGTTTTCCTCGACGGTCAGATGTTCGAAACAGTGGCGGCCTTCCATCACCTGGATGACGCCCTTCTGCACCAGGTCGGCCGGATCGCTCTCGTGCACGTTCTGGCCGCGATACTTGATCGAGCCCTTGGTGACCTCGCCGCGTTCGGAATGCAGCAGGTTCGACACCGCCTTGAGCGTCGTCGTCTTGCCGGCCCCGTTGCCGCCCAGCAGCGCGGTGATCCCGCCCTTGGGCACGGTCAGGCTGACGCCCTTCAGCACGAGGATCACGTGGTTGTAGATCACCTCGATATTGTTGACCTCAAGCAGGGTTTCCGCCTGCACGTCAGTGGTTTGTGCCGCATCCAGCATCAGCGCGTGTCCTCATGCCTGCCCCGTTCGGGGCTTGTCCGGTTCGGGACGGCGGTCAGCCGCCGCCCCGGTGTTCGTGCCGCTTAGTTGCAGCCCTGTTCGATGTTGTTCTCAGCCGCGTATGCGCTCGAGTCTTCCTCGATCAGCGGGCCGATCACGTCCGTATCGGTAGCCTTGAACTCCGAAATCAGAGTCCAGGTCTTGCTGTCTGCATCCCACTGGGTCACGCCCACAAGGGCATCCCCGCCGTGGTTTTCACAGCTGACCGAGAAGGTCGGACCAAAGTTCGGCAGGCCCAGTTCGGCCATCTTCGCTTCGGTCATCTCAAGTGCTTCCATACCGTCGCGCATGTCGCCCGAGGTGATGTCAGCCTTGCCCGAGATTTCCTGTGCCTTCTTGGCGGCTTCGGCTGCCAGCATCGCAGCATAGAGGCCGCGGTTGTACAGGACCGTACCGACCTGATCACCGGCACCGGCGGCCTTGCCAGCGTCGATGACGTATTTCTGCAGGTCGTCATACAGCGGATAGTCCGAGCCGACGTTGTGGAAGGTCAGCGCCTTGTAGCCATTCGCGGCCGCACCGGCGGGCATCACGTCATGTTCAGCGCCCGACCACCAGATGCCGATGAAGTTCTCCATCGGGAACCGGATGTTCGCGGCTTCCTGGATGGCCACCTGGTTCATCACGCCCCAGCCCCACATCAGGACATAATCGGGACGATCGCGGCGGATCTGCAGCCACTGTGATTTCTGCTCCTGGCCGGGGTGGTCGACCGGCAGGGCCACCAGCTCGAAGCCGTGCTTCTTGGACAGCTCTTCCAGCGTGCGGATCGGCTCCTTGCCATAGGCCGAGTTGTGATAGACCAGCGCAATCTTCTTGCCGCTCAGATCACCGCCGTTTTCCTCGAGCAGATAGTTGATCGCACCCGAGGCACCGTCCCAGTAGTTGGCCGGGTAGTTGAACGTGTGGCTGAACACCTTGCCGTTCTTGGCCGAGGTGCGGCCATATCCCATCGTGTGCATCGGGATGTCGTCAGCCGTGGTTTTCGGGATCAGCTGATAGGTGATGCCGGTCGACAGCGGCTGATACACCAGCGCACCTTCGCCCTTGGTCGATTCATAGCATTCCACACCCTTCTCGGTGTTGTAGCCAGTTTCGCACTCGATGACCTTGGCCGGAACACCACCGATGCCGCCGTCCCGCTCGTTGAGCAGAGTGAAATAGTCCGCGTAGCCATCCGCGAAGGGGATGCCGCCCGCGGCGTAAGGCCCGGTTCGGTAGCTGAGCGACGGGAACACGAGGTCGGCCATTGCCGGACCTGCGGCCATCAGCGCACCCAGCGCCATTGTTGCCAGTTTCTTGTTCATCGGGTGTCTCCTCCCTTGGTTTGTCCGATGTTGGTTCGGGCTTTGCGCCCCTTTCTTGATTGGGCCGGTCCCTAGTGCGGGAAAGGCCAGAGTCTCAGTTTCTCCTTGGCGACGCGCCACAGCTGCGCCAGACCGTGCGGTTCGAGGATCAGGAACAGGATGATCAGCCCGCCCACGATCACCAGCTGCAGATGCGCGACGATGTCGGTGGGCCAGCCCAGCATGTCCGCGCCCACGACCTTGAGCACCACCGGCAGCAGGACCAGGAAGGCCGCGCCGGCAAAGGATCCGAAGATCGAGCCCAGCCCGCCGATGATGACCATGAACAGCACCAGGAAGGATTTCTGGATGCCGAAGGCCTCGCCCACCTCGACCGCGCCCAGGTAGATGGCGAAGAACAGCGCGCCCGACACGCCCACGAAGAACGAGCTGACGGCAAAGGCGCTGAGCTTGGCGCGCAGCGGGTTCACACCGATGATTTCCGCTGCGATATCCATGTCGCGGATCGCCATCCAGGTGCGCCCGGTGGTGCCGCGGGTCAGGTTGCGGGCGATGATCGCGCAGGCGGTCAGGAAGATCAGGCAGAACAGATAGGTCGCCCAGGCCGGCGCGTTGGGGCCTGTGATGATGATGCCGAACACGTCACGCTCGGGCGCGTTGATCTGCCCCGAGGCCGAATAGTTGTAGAACCACGGCACCCGGTTGAACAGCCACACCAGGAAGAACTGCGCCGCCAGCGTCGCCACCGCCAGGTAGAACCCCTTGATCCGCAGGCTGGGCAGGCCGAACAGCACGCCCACGATGGCGGTGATGCCGCCGGCCAGGATTACATGGATGAACATCGACACTTCGGGAAAGGCGGTCATCAGCTTGTAGCAGGCATAGGCGCCCACGGCCATGAATCCCCCGGTACCCAGCGAAACCTGCCCGCAATACCCCACCAGGATGTTCAGCCCGATCGCCGCGATCGCATAGATCAGGAAGGGCAGTAGCAGCGCGTTGGCCCAATAGTCGTTGATGATGAACGGGATGATCCCGAACGCCACCGCCAGCACCACATAGTAGCGATACCGGTCGAACTTGATCGGGAAAGTCTGGTTGTCGTCCCTGTAGGAGGTCTTGAAGTCTCCGGCCTCACGATAGAACATGTCTTACTTTCCCCATTGTTCCTGCGCCCGGTTGCGGGCTTCGGCGTCCAGTTGGTTGGACCGTTTGGCATATCCGCTCGCCTCCGAGGCGCGCACCAGTTTCATGTAGGCCAGAACACCCATCACCAGCCCGGCAAAGGCCAAAAGCGCGGCCACGGTCAGCTGATTGGCGGTCAGATCGTTCGAGGTCAGGGCGATGTACCCAAAGGCCCAGAACCCCGCCCACGCGATCACGTTGATGATGGCGATCAGCTTGGTCATGGCCTACACCCTCTCGATGATCTTCTCGCCGAACAGGCCCTGCGGCCGGAACACCAGGAAGATCAGCGCCAGAACATAGGCGAACCAGTTCTCGGTCGCGCCGCCCACCAGCGGGCCCACGGCGAACTCGAACAACTTCTCGCCCACGCCGATGATCAGCCCGCCGACGATGGCGCCGGGGATCGAGGTGAACCCGCCCAGCATCAGAACCGGCAACGCCTTGAGCGCGATCAGCGACAGCGAGAACTGCACGCCCGACTTGGTGCCCCACATGATGCCCGCGACCAGCGCCACGAACCCGGCCACCGACCAGACCATGATCCAGATGAAGTTCAGCGAGATCCCCACCGACAGCGCGGCCTGGTGGTCGTCGGCCACGGCCCGCATGGCGCGGCCCTGCTTGGTGTACTGGCTGAACGCAACCAGTGCCGCCACCAGAAGCGCCGCGATGACCGTCGCCACGATGTCCAGATTGTCGATGAAGAAGCCGTAGCCGAAGATGTTGTAGGTGGTCTCGTCGATCCACAGGTTGATGCCCTGCGGAAGACCCACGTCCAGCGTCTTGATCTCGGATCCCCACATCAGGTCGGCCACGCCTTCCAGGAAGTAGGCCAGACCGATGGTGGCCATGAACAGGATGATGGGCTCCTGCCCCACAAGGTGGCGCATGACAAAGCGCTGCACCGCCCAGGCAAGCAGGACCATCACGCCCATCGTCAGCAGAATGGCCAGCAGCGCCGGCACGTTCCAGCCGAAGTAATGAATATGCGTGCCGAAGATCGCGTTGATCAGATGGGAGAACGGCACTTGCCCGTTCATGATCCCCACCAGCGTCATCGCCGCAAACAGGGCCATAACCCCCTGGGCATAATTGAAGATCCCCGACGCCTTGTAGATCAGCACAAAGCCCAGCGCGACCAACGCATACAGCACCCCGGCCATGAGGCCGTTCAGAAAGACCTCCATCGCGAAAATCAACTGATCAGGCATCTGCGCCTCCCCTCAATTCTGTGCGGTGCTCAGTCATGGCTGACCCCCAGATAGGCGTCGATGACTTCCTGGTTGTTGCGCACCTCGTCGGGCGTGCCGTCCCCGATCTTCTTGCCGTAATCCATCACGACCACGCGGTCGCTCAGGTCCATCACCACGCCCATGTCATGCTCGATCAGGGCGATGGTCGTGCCGAATTCGTCGTTCACATCCAGGATAAAGCGGCTCATGTCCTCTTTTTCCTCGACGTTCATGCCGGCCATCGGCTCGTCCAGCAGCAGCAGCTTGGGTTCGGCGGCCAGCGCGCGGGCCAGTTCGACGCGTTTCTTCAGGCCATAGGGCAGGCGCGCCACCGGCGTCTTGCGGATGTGCTGGATTTCCAGAAAGTCGATGATCTTTTCGACCGCCTCGCGGTTTTCCACCTCTTCCGCCTCGGCCTTGCCGCGCCAGATCGCCTGCTGCAGGATGTTGGTCTTCATGAAGTTCAGGCGGCCGGTCATCACGTTGTCCAGAACGCTCATGCCTTCGAACAGGGCGATGTTCTGAAAGGTCCGGGCGATACCCTGGCGAGCCACCTCATAGGGTTTCATCTGCGGGCGTTTCGCCCCGTGGAACCAGACCTCGCCCTCCTGCGGGATGTAGAAGCCGGAAATCACGTTCAGCATCGAGGACTTGCCCGCGCCGTTGGGCCCGATGATCGCGCGGATCTCGCCCTGGCGGATGTCGAACGAGATGTCCTTGATCGCCACCACGCCGCCGAACCGCAGGGTGATGTTCTTCATCTCCATCACCACGCCGCCGATCTTGCGGCCATCCTCGGTGACATATCCGTCGTCGGATGCATCCAGCATCGTCTACTCCTCAAACTGCGGGTGAACGGGACGGCGGGCGGGGCGATGGCCGCAGGCCGAGCGGCGCACGACCGGCCTCATTCCGCGGCCACCTTCTGATGCGACACCGGCACGACCGGCACGTCGACGATCTGCAGCGTGGCGCTGATCGACCCCTTGCGCCCGTCTTCATAGGTCACCTCGGTCGTGGTCGAGACCGTCTCGGACCCGTCATAGAGCGCGGCGATGATGTCGGCGTATTTGTCCTCGACGAACTTGCGGCGCACTTTTCGGGTGCGGGTGATCTCGCCGTCGTCGGGGTCCAGTTCCTTGTGCAGCACCACGAACCGGTGCACCTGGCAGCCCGACAGCATCTCGTCGGCGGCAACCGATTTGTTGACCTCTTCCACATGGCTGCGGATCGTCTCCAGCACCCGCGGATGGCCCGCCAGTTCCTGGTACGAGGCATAGGCGATGTTGTTGCGCTCGGCCCAGTTGCCCACCGCCGTCAGGTCGATGTTGATGAAGGCCACGCAGCGGTCGCGGCCATTGCCGAACAGCACCGCTTCGAGGATGTCGGGATAGAACTTCAGCTTGTTCTCGACATATTTCGGCGCGAACATCGAGCCGTCGGCCATCTTGCCCACGTCCTTGGCGCGGTCGATGATCCGCAGATGGCCGCTGCTTTCCTCGATGAACCCCGCGTCGCCCGTGGCCACCCAACCTTCGGGGTCCTTGGTCGAGGCAGTGGATTCGGGGTTCTTGAAGTATTCAACGAACACTCCGGGCGAGCGATAGAAAATCTCGCCATTCTCGGCGATCTTCAGTTCGACATCGGGCGCAGGCACACCGACGGTGTCGGCGCGCACCTCGCCGTCGGGCTGGACGGTGATGAACACCGTCGCCTCGGTCTGACCATACAGCTGCTTCAGGTTGATCCCCAGCGAGCGGTAGAAATCGAAAATTTCGGGCCCGATCGCCTCGCCCGCGGTGTATCCGACACGGAACCGGCCGTAGCCCAGCGTGTCTTTGAGCGGTCCGTAAACCAGGACATTTCCGATCGCGTATTTCAGGCGATCCACGAAGCCGACCGGGTGGCCGTCCAGGATGCGCCCGCCGACCTTTTTGGCGTGATCCATGAAATAGCGGAACATCCGCTGCTTCATCGGGCTGGCATCCTCCATCCGGATCATCACGTTGGTCAGCTGGGTCTCAAACACGCGCGGCGGCGCGAAGAAGTAGGTCGGGCCGATCTCGCGCAGGTCGGTCATCATCGTGTCGGCGCTTTCGGGACAGTTCACGCAGAACCCGCACCAATAGGCCTGACCGACCGAAAAGATGAAATCGCCCACCCAAGCCATCGGCAGATAGGACAGGATATCCTCGTTGCGGGTCAGGTGGTCGAACTCGGCCGAGTTCTTTGCGCTTTCGATCACGTTGCGGTTCGACAGAACCACGCCCTTGGGCTTGCCCGTTGTGCCCGAGGTATAGAGCATCACGCAGGTGTCGTCATAGGTGATCTCGGCGATGCGGCGGTCCAGCTCGGCATCGAACCGGTGATGCCCGGCGCGCCCCTCGGCCATGATGTCGCTCAGCGCGTTCATCTGGCTGTGGTCGTATTTCCGCATGCCGCGTTTGTCGGTGTACAGGATGTGCTTGACTTGGTGCATGTCCTGCTGGATCTCGATAACCTTGTCGACCTGCTCCTGGTCGCCGCAGACCACGTATTTCGCGCCGCAGTGTTCCAGCACATAGGCCATCTCCTCGGCGACCGAGTCCTGATACAGCGGCACCGGCACCGCGCCCACCATCTGGGCCGCGACCATCGACCAGTAATGCGCCGGACGGTTGCGCCCGATCACGGCAATATGGTCGCCCTTTTCAACGCCAAGCTCCAGGAATCCCAGTGCCTGCGCACGGATCTCGGCGGCCGTTTCCGCCCAGGTCCAGCACTGCCAGATCCCGAATTCCTTTTCGCGGTAGGCCGGGGCATCCCCGAACTGCGTCGCATTGCGGTGTAGCAGCGCCGGAAGGGAGTGCATCCCCTCGGCGCCCGACTGCGTCTGAGCCAATTCTATCTCTCCTCCCCATCCGGCCCCGGGTTGGGCCGGAACGACGTCGCCGGGTCAGACCCGCGCGCCGCTGCCCCGATTAAGGACAAGGAGGACGATCAGCGTCAACTTTTTCGTGATGTTTTCCGGAATCTTACGAATTGTAACAGGGATGCCGGGGTGATGTTCCGATTTGTACATCTTGTACAAACTGCGAAACAGCACGCTTCAAAAAAGAGCGGCGTGGGTTTGCATTCTGCTTCTACGCCGAAACGCTAAAGAGAATATCATAACGGTTGTATATGCAGAGCGTGATAAATGGCAGCTTCGAGCCCAAAGCGGACACGTTTGGCGGTTCAATCAAATACCGAGCTTGTTGACCATGAGATGAACCAATAGCGTAGCGAAGCAACAATCTCGGGGAAAAGATTTGGATAGAGAACCACTGGGTCCGCGTAACGCGATTTGGGAAGACGGAGAATGGATAAGTTGGCGCAGCATCAATAGTCATCTAGAGCGGCTCGAGTTGCAAGCTCGCTACCCAAACGCAGATGTCGACTTGGTGCCGGTTTTCGAAGAGCTCTTGAATGTTGCTCAGCACTATCACATCACGACAGGAAAACATCTGAACATATATGGCGATATCGGTGAGCTATATGGCGCGATAATGTATGGGATCAAGCTCCATAAGGACTACGCCAAGGGTTCTGACGGACGCCTGGGAAACGACTTTGTTGAAGTGAAGACCATCACACCCTTTAAGAACACGCAATCTGTGACCGTTAGGCTCGACCGGCATTTCAGCAAACTCCTTGTGGTGAAAGTCGATGAGTGCTTTGAGGTTTCCGGTCTACTCGTCGAACGAAGTAAACTGCCAAAAGTTGGTGGGAAGGCGCTTCGTATTGACTGGGATGATCTTGTTCAGGTCGAGTGACGGGTTTGTCCGCATACAAGACATCCAGACCTATCAACTCGAACGTCCCTGGCTTTGCGCCCTACAACCAATCCCGCAAAATCGGGATCAGTGGAACATCCGCTGCCGGCATCGGATAGTTGCGCAGATCGTTCGCGCGCACCCATTTCAGCGCCTGACCCTCTTTCGACTGCGGAATGCCCTGCCACTTGCGACAGGCAAACAGCGGCATCAGCAGATGGAAATCGTCATAGCTGTGGCTGGCAAAAGTCAGCGGCGCCAGGCACGAGGCCCAGGTGTCGATGCCCAGTTCCTCGTGCAATTCGCGGATCAGGGCACCCTCGGGGGTTTCGCCCGGCTCGATCTTGCCGCCGGGAAATTCCCACAAGCCAGCCATGGCCTTGCCCTCCGGGCGCTGCGCCAGCAGCACCCGCCCATCCACGTCGATCAAGGCGACGGCAGAGACGAGCACCGTTTTCATGGTCGCAATCCCGGACGCGAAACCGGGCTCCACTTCTGCTGGAATTGCTCTGATGTCACGACCGGTAATCCGCGTTGATCTCGATGTATCGGTGGGTCAGATCGCAGGTCCAGACAGTGGCCTTGCCCTCGCCCAGCCCCAGATCGACCGCGATCACCAGTTCCTGGCCCTTCATGTAGGCGGCGGCGTCTTCCTCGCGATAACTGGGGCTGACCCAGCCATTTTCGGCCACAAGAATATCGCCGAAGGAAATGCTGAGCGTGTCGCGATCGGCCGCCGCGCCGGATTTGCCGATCGCCATGACGACCCGGCCCCAGTTCGGATCCTCGCCCGCGATGGCGGTCTTGACCAGCGGTGAATTGGCGATGGCTATGCCGTGGACTTTGGCATCGGCGTCCGAGGCGGCGCCGGTCACGCGGATCTCGACGAATTTGGTGGCGCCTTCGCCGTCCTTCACCACCTGATGCGCCAGATCCAGCATCACCGATTCCAGCGCCCGCGCGAAATCGGCATTGCCGGTGGCATCCGCGCCTGACGCGCCGGTCGCGCACAGCAGCAGGCTGTCCGAGGTCGAGGTGTCGCTGTCCACGGTGATGCAGTTGAAGGTCCGGTCGGTCTGCTCGGACAGCATCCGTTGCAGCGCTGATTGGTCAACCTTCGCATCGGTGAAGATATAGACCAGCATCGTCGCCATGTCGGGTGCGATCATGCCCGACCCTTTGGCAATCCCCGCAATAGAGACTGTTTTGCCGTCAACCTCGACCTGCGCACTGGCGCCTTTGGGGAAGGTGTCGGTGGTCATGATCGCCCGCGCGGCCTCTTCCAACGCGTCGGCGCGCAGGCCGGCGGTCAGTTCGTCCAGCCGGGCCACGATCCGGTCATGCGGCAGAGGCTCGCCGATCACCCCGGTGGACGAGGTGAATACGCGGTTCTGCGCCACACCGGTCGCCTGCGTCACGGCTGCGGTGATCTGCTCGACCGAGGCCCGCCCGTACTGCCCGGTAAAGGCGTTGGCGTTGCCCGAGTTCACCAGGATCGCCGCCGGCCCGTCGCTGGGCCCACCGATCTTGTCTTGGCAATCCAGCACCGGCGCCGCACGGGTAGCCGAGCGGGTGAACACACCAGCCACCGCGGTACCCGGATCGAGCACCGCCAGCATCACGTCGGTGCGGCCCTGATACCGCACCCCGGCGGCGACGGTGGCGAACCGCACACCGTCGATGACCGGCAGATCAGGGAAGGCCGCAGGGGCCAGCGGAGACACCTTGGTGATCTTGGCCACTGGGGTTTACTCCTGAACCAGGTCCAGCTTGCGGACCACATCCGGGGTCAGGCCCTCGACCTCGGGGCGCTCGACGCTGCCCGCCTGGGTCAGCTCGTCGATCTTGGCCTGAATGGCCTCCTGACGAACGGACTGGGCCAGTTCATCCCGCACCGCCGCAAACTCGGGCGCTTCGGATTTGCGTTTGTCGTTCAGGATCACGACGTGCCACCCGAACTGTGTCTGCACCGGGTCCGAGACCTGACCTTTTTCCAGCCCGATCACGGCCTGTTCGAATTCTGGCACCATCTGGCCCTTGCCGAACCAGCCCAGCGCACCGCCATTGGGACCGGACGGGCCGGTGGATTTCTCCTTGGCCAGCTCGGCAAAATCGGCCCCGTCATCCAGTTGCGCCTTGATCTCCTTGGCCTCGTCCTCGGTCGCAACAAGGATGTGGCTGGCGTTGAACTCGTCCTCGCCCTGGAAGTCCGCGAACTGTGCGTCATAGGCGGCCTGGATCGCGTCGTCGGTCACCTGGGCATCGGTGATCTGGTTCACCGTCTGCACCGCCTTCAGCGAGCGCTCTTCGTTGGTCAGCATCAGCGCGTTCAGGCGGGTCAGCTCGTCCTGCTCCTGGCTGAGCAATTGTTGCTGGATCAGCTGCTCGACGATGAACTGGTACAGGACCTCGTCTTCCAACTGCTGATATTGCGGCGGCAGGCCAGCCGCAGTGGCAATCACGTGACCCAAAGTGATCTCGTCGCCGTTGACGCGCGCCACAACCGTATCGGCAGAGGGTTCGGTTTCAGCGGCGACAGGCAGGGCCATCATGGCCGCAAGAGCCAGCGATGGCAGAAAAGTGAGACCTTTGGGCATGAATTCATCCTATATTCTGGCCGCGACAGGGCGTGGCGTTGACACTCTGGAACCTGCCGCTTACATCGCTTGCAGCCTTTGACAGGACCATCTTTTCCTCCCAGCTATCTATGGGTTGCGCGCAAGGTGGGCAAGCCTGTCGCAACCAAGACAAGAAAAGATCCGCTGGAGTGAACATGCTGGGACTCGGTACGCTTGCCAAAAAGGTGTTCGGAACACCGAACGACCGCAAGATCAAGGCAACCCGCCCGCTGGTCGAAAAGATCAACGCGCTGGAGCCGGAGTTCGAAAAACTCTCGGATGACGATCTGAAAGCCAAGACCGAAGAGCTGCGCAAGCGGGCCAGCGAGGGCGAGAGCCTGGACGACCTGCTGCCCGAGGCTTTCGCCAACGTTCGTGAGGGCGCCAAGCGCGCGCTAGGTCTGCGGGCCTTTGACGTGCAGCTCATGGGCGGCATCTTCCTGCATCAGGGCAATATCGCCGAGATGAAAACCGGCGAAGGCAAGACCCTGGTCGCCACCTTTCCCGCCTATCTGAACGCACTGACCGGAAAGGGCGTGCATGTCGTCACGGTCAACGAATATCTGGCAAAGCGTGACGCCGAATGGATGAGCAACGTGTTCGGCGCGTTGGGTATGACCACCGGCGTGATCTGGTCGGGCCAGCCCGATGCCGAGAAAAAAGCGGCCTATGCCTGTGACATCACCTATGCCACCAACAACGAGCTGGGCTTCGACTATCTGCGCGACAACATGAAGGCGGATCTGAACGAGGTCTACCAGAAGCACCACAATTTCGCGATTGTGGACGAGGTCGACTCGATTCTGATCGACGAGGCGCGCACGCCGCTGATCATCTCGGGTCCATCTCAGGACCGGTCCGATCTGTACACGGCCATTGACGGTCTGATCCCGTCCCTGCAGGACGATCACTATACGATCGACGAGAAGTCCCGCAGCGTGACCTTCACCGATGAAGGCAACGAGTTCCTTGAAGAGCAGCTGCACGCCAGTGGCCTGCTGCCCGAGGGCCAGTCGCTGTACGACCCTGAAAGCACCACGGTGGTGCACCACGTCAACCAGGGCCTGCGCGCGCACAAACTGTTCCAGCGTGACAAGGACTACATCGTGCGCGACGGCAACGTGGTTCTGATCGACGAATTCACCGGGCGCATGATGCCGGGCCGCCGTCTGTCCGAAGGCCTGCATCAGGCGATCGAAGCAAAGGAAGGCGCGCCCATCCAGCCCGAAAACGTGACTTTGGCCAGCGTGACTTTCCAGAACTATTTCCGCCTCTATGACAAGCTGGCCGGCATGACCGGTACCGCCCTGACCGAGGCCGAGGAATTCGCCGAAATCTATGGCCTGGGCGTGGTTGAAGTGCCGACCAACAAGCCGATCGCCCGTGTCGACGAGGATGATCAGGTCTATCGCACCGCGGCCGAGAAATACGCGGCCATGATCGAAGAGATCAAGAAGGCCAACGCCAAGGGCCAGCCGGTTCTGGTCGGCACGACCTCGATCGAGAAGTCCGAGATGCTCAGCGAGATGCTGACCCAGGAAGGCATCAAGCACAATGTCCTGAACGCCCGCCAGCACGAGCAGGAGGCCCAGATCGTGGCCGAGGCCGGACGTCTGGGCGCGGTAACCATCGCAACCAACATGGCCGGCCGCGGCACCGACATCCAGCTGGGCGGCAACGTTGAAATGAGCGTCATGCAGGCGCTGGCCGAGAACCCCGACGCCGACCCAGCCGAACTGCGCGCCCGGGAAGAGGCGCGTCATGCGGAAGAAAAGCAAAAGGTGCTGGAGGCCGGCGGTCTGTTCGTTCTGGCCTCGGAACGCCACGAAAGCCGCCGCATCGACAACCAGCTGCGCGGCCGCTCGGGCCGTCAGGGCGACCCGGGCCGCACCGTGTTCTTCCTCAGCCTGGAAGACGACCTGATGCGCATCTTCGGCTCGGAACGGCTGGACAAGGTTCTGACCACCCTGGGCATGAAAGAAGGCGAAGCGATCGTCCACCCTTGGGTGAACAAATCGCTCGAACGCGCGCAGGCCAAGGTCGAAGGCCGCAACTTCGACATGCGCAAGAACGTTCTCAAGTTCGACGACGTGATGAACGATCAGCGCAAGGTGATCTTCAACCAGCGACGCGAAATCATGTCGACCGACGATCTGTCCGAAATCGTTTCGGACATGCGCGAACAGGTCATCGACGATCTGATCGACCAGTACATGCCGCCCAAAACCTACGCCGACCAGTGGGACACCGACGGGCTGCACGCGGCCCTCAAGGAAAAGCTGAACATTGATGTTCCGGTGCAGGAGTGGGCAGCCGAGGATGGGGTCGATGACGACGTGGTTCGCGAGCGCCTGATCAAGGCCACCGACGAGATGATGGCCCAGAAGGCCGCCGCCTTCGGCCCCGAGAACATGCGCAACATCGAAAAGCAGGTGCTGCTGCAGACCATCGACAGCAAGTGGCGCGAGCACTTGCTGACCCTGGAACATCTGCGCTCGGTCGTGGGCTTCCGCGGCTACGCCCAGCGCGATCCGCTGAACGAATACAAGACCGAAAGCTTCCAGCTGTTCGAGAACATGCTCGACAGCCTGCGTGAAACGGTTACCCAGCAACTGGCCCGCGTCCGCCCGCTGACCGAAGAAGAGCAGCGCGAGATGCTGGCACAGATGCAGGCGCAGCAGGCACAGATCAAGAAAGCCGCCGAACAGGCCGAAGCGGTAGCCGAGGCGCAGGCCTCGGGCGATGCGCGGCCCGGCTTTGTCGAGGACGACCCGTCAACCTGGGGTAATCCGTCGCGCAACGATCCCTGCCCCTGCGGATCCGGCAAGAAATTCAAGCATTGCCATGGTCGGCTTGCCTGATCCGGTCAGATTCCCGACATAATGAGTCCGCGTCGCGGCCACATATTGGCCGCGATTGTTAAGCAGTCTCCGACTCGCTCCTTCAACTGGGGAGGGTGTCTTGTTTGTAATACGGAACTACGTGACCACAGGTGGCACGGTCGCATGCGCCTTGGCCATCGGCTACTTGATGCAGAACGGACCGGCCTCGCAGCCGGACGTGCAGGAAACACGTCAAGCGATGATCCAGCCGTCTGGAGAAGGCACCGTGATTGCCGGGTTGGAAGGTATCGTGCTGACTTCGGCGACGCCGAATGCGTCCACGGCCCCCGAACCCTCGGCCAAGGTTCCGCCCCGGGCTGAGCCTGCCGTTCCTCAGGCGCAGGTCAACTGCGATCTCCGGGCCCGCGCAATGGCAGCCCCCTACGCGACAGCACGTTTGACCCTGAAGGCCCCCTGCAATCCCGATGAAACCGTCGAGCTGCACCACAGCGGCATGACGTTCAGCGCCCGAACCGACAAGGACGGCCGTCTGGACCTGTCCATTCCCGCCCTGTCGGAATATGCCATTTTCCTGATCTCGTTCAAAAACCAGCGCGGCACTGTCGCCACCACTCACATTCCTGATTTTTCAGACTATGACCGGGTTGCGCTGCAATGGATGGGGGACACCGAATTGCAACTGCACGCGTTGGAGTTCGGTGCATCCTATGGCGAGGCCGGGCATGTCTGGTCGAACGCCGGCAGCTCCGGTACCGGGCAGGTTGTCCACTTCGGCATGGCCGGCGAGCGCAATGTCGAGATCTATTCGATCCCCCGCAACCTGGCCGACGCAAATGGCACCGTCGCCCTGAGCGTCGAGGCCGAAGTGACTCCCCGAAATTGTGGGCAGAACCTGGATCTGCAAGCGCTCGAGTTGCTGGACGATCAGGGGCTGCGGTCGCGAGAGTTGTCGATCACCCTGCCGGCCTGCGACAGCGGACAGGACTTTCTGGTGTTGAATAATCTGTTCCAAGACCTGACAATCGCCGCAAAGTAACGGCAGGCAGGTCTACAGGTCTTTATGAAGTATCTTCACGCGACGATGACGGTGTTGTCGTTGATGGCTGGCGCTTCAGGCGCCCTCGCTCAGGACATCACACTGACCTCGCATGACGGCAAGGTCGAGATCACCGGGAACCTGTTGGGGTTTGATGGTGAATTCTACCGTGTGGACACCCAGTTCGGCGAACTGACCGTGGATGGATCCGGCGTCACCTGCGACGGTCCGGCTTGCCCCAACCTGATCGACTTTGTGGCCGAAGTGCACTTCTCTGGCGCATCGGTGATGGCCGAATCCCTACTTCCGGCCCTGATCGAAGGCTTTGCGCAACGAGAAAACCTGAACGTGCTAAGCGAAGGCACGGACCCTGCGCAGCTTGTCTTTGCCCTGAGTCAGCCGGAACGAACCGCCCCTTTGGCGCGGTTTTTCCTGCGCGTTTCGGACACCGACCGCGGTTTTGCCGATCTGACCGCCGATCAGGCAGACATCGCTTTGGCGATGCGCGAAATCCGCCCGCAGGAGGCCGCGGCGGCGCAGGAAAACGGTCTGGGCGACCTGTCCCGACCGCGCCGGTCGCGGGTGGTGGCGCTTGGCGCACTGGTGCCGGTGGTCTCATTGGACAATCCGATCCAGCAGATCTCGGTTTCGGACCTGGCGCGGGTCATAAATGGCGAGGTCGCCAACTGGGCACAGCTCGGTGGCCCGGATGCCCCCATCGCCGTTCATCTACCGGATGTGACAACAGGCGTTGGTCAGGCCGTGCAAGACCAGGTGATGCAGCCAGCCGGTGTGCAGGCGCATGAGGACGTGATCCGCCACACCCGCAGCGCGAAACTGGCAGCAGCGGTTGCGCGCGATCCGTTCGCACTTGGTATCGTCAGCCACGCTGACCCGCAAAACGTGCGCAGTCTGCCGCTGGCCGGCGGATGCGGTCACGCATTGCGCGCCACGCGCGCCGCCATCAAGACCGAGGACTATCCGCTGACCCTGCCGATGTTCCTGTATCTTCCACAGCGGCGCCTCCCGAAGATCGCCCGCCAGTTTCTGGCGTATGTCCAAAGCCCCGAGGCACAGATGGTCATCCGGCAAGCCGGTTTCGTCGACCAGTCCCACGAACTGGTACGTCTTGGGCTTCAGGGCGACCGGTTGGCCAACGCCATCACCTCGGGTGGGTCCGAGGTGGGTCTGGAAGAACTGCAACGGATGATCGAAACTCTGCGCCCGCTGTCGCGCCTGTCGGTGTCTTTCCGGTTCGAGCCGGGATCGTCGCGGCCAGACGCGCAGTCGCGATCGAACATCCTGCAAATGGCGCAGGCGCTTGAATCGGGCCAGTATGACGGGCGCAAACTGGTCTTCGTCGGTTTCAGTGACGGAGACGGTGCTGCGGAAACCAATGCCCGCATCGCCTTGCGGCGCGCACAGACAGTGCGGAACGCGATCCTTGCCGCGATCGAAACCGCCGTCCCCGAAACCGTCGAGATCGCCGTCGAAGGTTTCGGTGAAGCCATGCCCATGGCCTGCGACGACACGGAATGGGGCCGCAAGGCCAACCGTCGTGTCGAAGTCTGGTTGCGCTAGCGGTCAGAGATAACCTTCCGAGCGGAAGCTCAGCTCGGTCGATTTGCCGATGATCAGGTGGTCGTGCAAGGTCAGCCCCAGTGCAGCGCAGGCATCGTTGATGCGGTTGGTCATGTCAATATCCGACTGCGACGGGGTTGGATCGCCCGACGGATGATTGTGCACCAGGATCAGCGCCGAGGCGTTCAGCTCCAGCGCGCGTTTGGCGACCTCGCGCGGGTAGACGGGTACGTGATCGACGGTGCCCTTGGCCTGCTCCTCATCCGCGATCAGCACGTTCTTGCGGTCCAGATAGAACACGCGGAACTGCTCGATCTCGCGATGCGCCATCGTGGTGTGGCAATAGTCCAGCAGCGCATCCCAGCTGGAGATCACATGCCGCTGCATCACCCGCGCGCGGGCCATGCGATGGGCGCAGGCCTCGAGGATCTTGAGATCGGTGATGACGGTATCGCCCACGCCCGTGATCTGGCGCAGGCGTTCCACCGGGGCGGTCAGCACCCGGTTGAAATCGCCAAACGTATCCAGCAGCAGCCGCGCCAGCGGTTTCACGTCCTGCCGGGGGATCGAGCGGAACAGGACCAGTTCCAGCAGCTCGTAATCCGGCATCGCCCCGGCGCCGCCCGACATGAACCGTTCGCGCAGGCGCTTGCGGTGGTCCTTGATATACGAGGGCAGCCGACCCGTGGGCAGCGGCGTGACCGGCGCTTCGTCAGTTTCGAACAGCGATGGGGCTTCGGCAAAGGCGTCCTTGGTCATACGCCCATGATTGGCCCAGAATCGGTTTCCGAATGGTTAACGCGCCTCACCGGCCATGCGGGCCGTGGCGCGGCGCACAACCAGATGCAGCAGGATCGAGAACACCCCCAGCGTCAGCATCGCGGCGAACATCAGATCGGTCTTGGCGCGGCCATTGGCCAGCAGCATCAGGTATCCCAGCCCTTGGGATGAGCCCACCCATTCACCGATCACCGCCCCGATCGGGGCATAGACCGCCGCCAGCCGCATCCCCGAGGCCAGCGAGGGCAGCGCCGCCGGGATGCGGATATGCCACAACACGCTGCGCGGGCTGGCCTGCATGGTGCGGGCCAGATCCAGATAGCCGGGCGGCGTGCGCATCAGCCCGTCGAAAAACGACGAGGTGATGGGGAAATAGATGATCAGCACCGCCATCGCGACCTTGGACCACAGCCCATAGCCCAGCCACAGGGTCAGCAACGGTGCCAACGCAAAGACCGGCAGCGCCTGGGTGAACACCAGCATCGGCTGCACCAGCACTCGCGCAGCGCGGGAATTGGCTAGCTGCAGCGCGGTGACGACGCCCAGCACGGTGCCGCAGGCCAAACCGATCAGCACCTCGATGGCGGTGATCCAGGTGTGTTCGGCGATCAGCCAGCGGTTCTGCCACCAGGTCTCGGCCACCAATGCCGGGCCGGGCAGGATGAATTTCGGCAGGCCGGTCAGGGTGACGATCGCTTGCCAGAGGACCAGCGCAAACAGCGTCGCGGCAAGGGCCGAGAGCGTCTTCATGCCACCTCCTCGCGCAGCAGTTTCAGCAGCGCGCCCTGCGTCTCCAGCGTTTCCAGATCGTCCACCTTCCGCGGCACCGGCGCGTGAGGCGGTTGGCATGGGGTCAGGCCGTGTCGCGTCATCACCATGATCGACTGGCCCAGACGCGCGGCCTCGACCGGGTCATGGGTAACCAGCAGGACGGTCCGTCCCTGCAACGCCTCGGCAGCCAGATCCTGCATGTCGGCGCGGGTGCGCGCATCCAGCGCCGAGAACGGCTCGTCCAGCAGGATGATCGGCTTGTCTTCCATCAGGGTCCGGGCCAATGCCACCCGCTGACGCTGCCCGCCCGACAGTTCCGAGGGCTTCTTGGCCATGTGATCCTGCAGCAGCATCCGTTCGATCAAGCGGGCGCGGCGGTCCTGATCGACCCGTTCGCCGCGCAGCCGCGCGCCCAGCGCCACGTTTTGCGCGACCGTGGCCCAAGGCAGCAGCAGATCATCCTGCGCCATGTAGGCCACACGCTCGGCCACCGGCAGCCCGTCGCTGGCGCGGATCTCGCCGGTGAACTCTGCCCCCGTCGCCAACCCGGCGATCAGACGCAGAACCGTGGTCTTGCCGACCCCCGATCCGCCCAGCAGACAGGTCCACTGCCCGGCCTTCAGCGACAGGGTCAGCGGCGCGAACAGAGGCGCGCCGTCGATACTAGCCTGTCCGCTGATGGTCAGATCGGGGGGCGGGGTCATGGGGTCAGACCCATCTGCCAGAAATTGACCTCGAGCTCGGTCGCGGTGCGGAAGGTCTGGCACAGGCGATCCCAACGCGGTGTGGTACGGAAATCCGCCCCAAGTCGCCTTATTAGAGCCGAATCCAGCAGTTCACCCACAGCCTGACAGGCTTCCTGATATTCACTGCTGGAATAGGCGTCGATCCAATCGCGGTAGGTGTCCGAGGCGGCCTCGGCCGCCAGCCGTGTGCCGATTTCCCCGTATCCCATCACGCAGGGCGCCAGCGCCGCCAGCAGATCCAACAGATCACCGCTGTAGCCGGCCTCGAGCACATAGCGGGTATAGGCCAGGTTCTCGGCGCGTTCGGGCGTGGCGAACAGCTCGTCCTGGCTGATGCCCTCGGCCTCGCAAATGCCGATATGCAACTTCATTTCTTCGCTGATCAGACCGTTCACCGTGCGCGACGCGGCCAGCATCTCGGCATGGGTTTCCGATTTCACCACCGCCAGCGCCCAGGCGCGCGAAAAATGAATCAGGAACACGTAATCCTGCCGCAGGTAATGCAGAAACGCCGCACGCGGCAGGGAGCCGTCCTTCAGCCCCTCGACAAAGGCGTGGCGGGTATAGTCCCGCCACGGCCCCTGCGCCGCATCGCGCATAAGCGCGAAGGCTTTGCCATAGTCGCTCATTGCGCGGTCACGTCGATGGTGATGTCGCTGACCGGGTTGATGCTGTCGATCATGCCGGAGTCTTTCAGAAAGGCCTCGAACCGGGCATAGCGGCCGGCGTCAAAACCTGCAGGGCGCAGCGCGAAGCGCGGCAGGGTATCGACCCAGGCGCGGGCGTTCAGCTCGTCCTGCAGCTCGGGCGAGGTGGCAGCGAAGATCTCCCAGCTTTTTTCCGGGTTGTTCACGATATACTGCGTGGCCTTCTCGGTTGCGGCCAGGAAGCGGGCAATCATGTCCTTGTCCATCGTTTCGGGGTTGGCCACATAGATCAGCTCGTCATAGGGCGGCACGCCTTCTTCCTCGATGTAGAAACAGTGGCCCGGAACGCCTTCGATATCCATCTGGTTCAGCTCGAAATTGCGGAAGGCGCCGATCACGGCGTCCACCTGCCCGGTCATCAGCGACGGCGACAGCGAGAAGTTGACGTTGATCATCTCGATATCGTCCAGCGACACGCCATGCGCATTCAGCATCGCGGTCAGGATCGCCTCTTCGACACCGGCGACCGAAAAGCCGATCTTCTTGCCCTTGAGGTCAGCCAGCGTTTTGATCGGGCCGTCTTCCAGCACCAGAAGGCAGTTCAGCGGCGTGGCGACCAGCGTCCCGACCCGCTTCAGCGGCAGGCCTTCATGGATCTGCAAGTGCAGCTGCGGCTGGTAGGAAACGGCCAGATCGGCCTGACCGGCGGCCACCAGACGCGGCGGGGCCGACGGATCGGCGGGCGGGACGATTTCGACCTCAAGCCCCTGTTCGGCGAAATAGCCGTTTTCCTGCGCCACGATGATCGGGCCGTGGTCGGGGTTCACGAACCAGTCCAACAGGACGGTCATCTTGTCCTGCGCCCAGGCAGGCGCGGCGGCCACCAGGGCAATGGCGGTGATCAGTTTCTTCATGGTCTGCGTTTCCTTTTGCTTCACGACGTTGCGGCGGCGACCAGAACGATCCGGCCGGGCCAATGGGGGCGGAGTTCCTCGGCCGCGCGCCAGGCGCGCAGCCCGGTGGCACAGCAGAGGGCCAGCGTTTTGCCTTTGTTAGGGTCTGTTTTCAGCGCCTTGACCGTCAGGCGGCGGGCGTCGGGGTGGATCGGCTGGGGGGCCTCATCGACGCTGCGCAGATCGACGATCAGTTCGTCCGGAGTCAGCTGCGCGGGCGCGACAAAGGGAAAATGGCTGTCGGGTTCCGGCGCGGTGTCAAAGCGGAAACCGCTGCTGGTGCAACTTCGCCCGTCCACCTGCACCATCTGGCCCAGCGGCGAGGGATCGAGGCCCAGGATCACGCCCAGCGCCATCTGTGCCTGCATCGCGCCGATCATCGCCACGACCGGTCCCAGAACGCCTGCGGTGGCGCAACTGGCCCCGCTGTCGGGCGCGTCGGGGAACACCGCGCGCAGGGACGGCGCGCCGCCGCAGAACCCGCCGACATACCCCGACAGACCCAGGACCGAAGCGCTGATCAGCGGCTTGCCCTGCGCCAGGCAGGTATCCGACAACGTATAGCTGGCCGCATAGCTGTCAGCGCAGTCCAGAACCAGATCGGCCTCGGCCAACAGATCAGCGGCATTCGCCGGTGTCAGAGGGTGTTTCTGCGGCTCGACAGTGATCTCACTGTTCAGCGCCCGGCAGCGTTCAGCGGCCACTTCGGCCTTGGGGCGGCCGCAATCGGCCTCGCAAAACAACGTCTGGCGGTGCAGGTTCGACAGGTCCACCGTATCGGGGTCGACGATGGTTAGATGCCCCACCCCGGCCCCGGCCAGCAGCGGCAGCGCGGGCGCGGCCAGCCCCCCGGCGCCCACCACCAGAACCCGCGCGCGGGCAAGGCGGTTCTGCCCTTCGGCCCCGACCTCGGGCAGGATCATCTGGCGGGCGTAGCGGCTCATCGCGTGACCTCGAGCCACTGGCGCACCCTGCCTTCGGGGTCGGCGTTCAGGGTGATGTCGGTCACGACCGAGACGATGTCGGCCCCGGCCTGAAACACGCCCGGCGCGCGCTCGACGCTCATGCCGCCGATGCCGACAAGGGGGATGTCGCCCACGCGTCGTTTCCACTCGGTCACGCGCGGCAGGCCCTGTTGGTGCCATTTCATCTTTTTCAGGATGGTCGGATAGACCGGCCCCAGCGCCACATAGTCCGGGTCCATCGACAGCACGCGTTCAAGCTCGTCATCGTCATGGGTGGACACGCCCAGTTTCAGCCCGGCCTTGCGGATGGCGGGCAGATCGGCGTCGTCCAGATCCTCCTGCCCCAGATGAATCCAGTCACATCCCGCGTCGATGGCCGCCTGCCAATAGTCGTTCACCACCAGCACCGCGCCGTGGTCCCGGCACAGGGCCTGCGCGGTGGCGATTTCCGCGCGCACCACGGCGTCAGGCTGATCCTTGATCCGCAGCTGCACCAGCTTCACACCCAGCGGCAGCATCCGCCGCAGCCAGTCGCTATGATCGAAGATCGGATAGAAGCGGTCGAGCGTCATGACAGAAAGGCCTTTCCGATCACCGGGGTCGAAGGCTCGGCCATGTCGCGCGGCTCGATCGGGTCGGCCTTATGCGCCAATTGCCCGGCCTGCACCGCAAGCGCCATGGCCCGCGCCATCGCCACCGGATCGCCTGCACGGGCGACGGCGGTGTTCAGCAGAACCGCGTCATAGCCCAGCTCCATCGCGTGGGCGGCGTGGCTGGGCAGACCGATGCCCGCATCCACCACCAGCGGCACGTCGGGAAACTCGGCCCGCATCGCGCGCAGGGCGTATTCGTTGTTCAGGCCCCGCCCCGACCCGATCGGCGCGCCCCAGGGCATCAGCACCTGGCACCCGGCGGCCAGCAGGCGTTCGGCCACGATCAGGTCTTCGGTGGTGTAGGGGAACACCTGAAACCCTTCGTCGGTCAGAATGCGCGCGGCCTCGACCAGTTGGAACACGTCGGGCTGCAGGCTGTCGGTGTGGCCGATCAGTTCCAGCTTGATCCACGGCGTGTCGAACACCTCGCGCGCCATATGGGCGGTGGTGACCGCCTCTTTGACAGTGTGACAGCCGGCGGTATTGGGCAGGATCAGCACGCCCAGATCGCGGATCATCGACCAGAAGGCCTGACCGGCCCCACCGGCGCCCTCGCGCCGCAGCGAAACGGTGGCGACACCCGCGACGCTGGCCCGGAACGCCTGTTCCAGGATCGCCGGGCTGGGATATTGCGCGGTGCCCAGCATCAGCGGGTTGGGCAGTTCGGTGCCGTAAAACGTCTTCATCTTCATCCCCCCTGCATCGGTGCGACGACCTCGACCCGGTCGCCCTCGGCCAGTTTATGCGCGATGCGTAGGCTGGAGGGCACGAATTCCTCGTTCACCGCGGTGGCGACGCGGCCGGAAAAGCCACATTCCGCCAGCAGCTCGCCAAGGGTTTCGGCGCGCACCTCGCGCGGCGCGCCGTTAAGCACGATCTTCATCGACCATCTCCGAATGTGTGTTGTTCAGCGCCAGATCGGCCACGCCCCGGGCCAGCGCCGGGGCCAGCAGGTAGCCGTGGCGATACAACCCGTTGGCATAGATCGTCCGCCCCAGCCGGCGGATCCGCGGCAGGTTGTCGGGAAAGGCCGGGCGCAGATCGACGCCGATCTCCAGCACTTCGGCCTCGCCAAAGGCCGGGTTCAGCGCATAGGCCGCGCTGAGCAGTTCCAGCATCGAGCGCGCGGTGATCCGGCTGCTGTCCTCGGATTCGATCATCGTGGCGCCCAGCATGTAGATGCCCTCGCCCCGCGGTACGACATAGAGCGGCATCCGGGGATGCAACAGGCGCACGGGCCGGGTCAGCGTCACGTCGGGGCAGCGGATCACCAGCATTTCCCCCTTCACGCCGCGCAGGTCGTGCAGGATGTCGCGTGCGTGCAAGCCCCGGCAATCGATGGCGTTGTCCAGCCGCGACGGGGCCAGCTTGCGGTGGAATTCGACCCCTTTGTCCTGCAGGCCGCGATAGAGGTCCTGCAATGCCCGGCGAGGGTCCAGATGGGCCTCGTCGGCGAAGAACAGGCCTTGGGAAAACCCGTGCAGATCAGGCTCGAATTTGGCGATTTTCGCTTGATCGACCTGCGTGAATCCCTCGGTCCGGCGGGCAAAGCGGCGCAGGTCGGGCAGGTCGCGCGTGTTGGCCACAACCAGCGTTCCCTGCCGCGCGACCGGGGTGCGGGCCGCCCACCAGTCGATCGCCTGCTGCCCCAACCTCAGTACCGGTTCCTCGGCATTTTCATACTCGCACCACGGCGCCAGCATGCCGCCGGCCCACCAGGAACAGCCATGCGGCCCCGGTGGCCCGCCCGGATCGAACACCTGTACCTGCGCGCCCCGCGCGACCAGTTCCGAGGCCACGGCAAGGCCGGCGACCCCGGCACCTATGACCGACCAGACCGTCACGCCGGCCATACCCGGTGGAAGTGATGCACCGGCCCGTGGCCCGAGCCGACCTGCAGCTCATCCGCGCGGGTGATTGCGCCTTGCAGGTAGTCATGCGCCTGCGCCACCGCGTCGACCAGCGGCAAGCCCTTGGCCAGACCGGCCGCGACGGCCGAGGACAGGGTGCATCCGGTGCCGTGGGTGTTGCGCGTGTCCTGACGGGGCGCGGTAAATTCACCGATGATGCCGTTCTGGTCGATCAGCAGATCATGGCAAGTATCGCCCTTGCCGTGTCCGCCTTTCATCAGGACGGCCCCAGCCCCCAGGGTGCACAGATCATGGCCCTGCGCCACCATTTCCTCGGGCGTTTCTGCGACCAGTCGGTCCAGTAGACAGGCGGCCTCGGGCAGGTTCGGGGTGAGGACGGTGGCGCGGGGCAGCAGCACCTTGCGCAACGTCTGCACCGCCTCGCGCGCCAGCAGGGCATCGCCCGATTTGGCGATCATCACCGGGTCCAGCACGATGGGGCCTGCAAAGCCGGACAGGCCGTCGGCGACGGTCTGGATGATCTCGGGCGTGGCCAGCATGCCGATCTTGACCGCGCGCACGTCCAGATCGGAAAGAACCGCGTCGATCTGCGCGGCGATCACGTCCAGCGGGATAACATGCACAGCGGTGACCGCCTGTGTGTTCTGGGCGGTGACCGCGGTGATGACACTGGCACCGAACACACCCAGCGCCGACATCACCTTGAGATCGGCCTGAATGCCAGCCCCGCCGCCGCTGTCGGATCCTGCAATTGTCAAAGCGATAGTTGCCATGCCGCCCCCATTTGTCATCTGGGGCAATTCCGGCATGGAAAACGTCTGAGTGTTTTAGACCGTTCCCTCCGCCGGTATTGCCCGGATCAGGTTCGATGGGTTGGCTCGCGCCTCTCAGCCCCGGCTCCGGGGCACCCCAACGGTTGGCGCGGACATTCTCAAGGCTGAGGCCGAGAATCAAGGGCCAATTCCGCACAGTTTCCGGCCAAACTGGACTTAGAAAACAAAAAAGCCGACGATGATACGCCGGCCTTTCGGTCTCTGGAACGCTTAGATCAGCTTTGCATTCTCTCCCAGAAGGATTTGACGGATGAGAAAAAGCTTTTCGATTCCGGGTGGTTGTCCTCTCCCAGATCGTCGAACTCCTGCAGCAGCTCTTTTTGCCGCGCGGTCAGGTTGACCGGTGTCTCGACCGCAAGCTCGATGAACATGTCACCGATACCGCCGCCCCGCAGCGCAGGCATGCCCTTGGCGCGCAGACGCATCTGCCGGCCCGACTGGCTGCCGGCCGGAATCTGCACCCGGCCGCGGCCACCGTCGATGGTAGGCACCTCGATCGATCCGCCCAGCGCCGCCTTGGCCATGCTGACAGGCACCCGGCAATACAGGTTCGGGCCGTCCCGCTCGAACAGCTTGTGCGGCGTCACCTCGACAAAGATGTACAGATCGCCAGGAGGGCCGCCGCGCATCCCGGCCTCGCCCTCGCCCGCCAGTCGGATACGGGTGCCGGTTTCGACGCCTGCCGGAATGTTGACCGACAGCGCGCGTTCCTTCTCGACCCGTCCCGAGCCGTGGCAGGATTTGCAGGGGTTCTTGATAATTTGCCCAAGTCCAGCACAGGTCGGGCAGCTGCGCTCGACGGTGAAAAAGCCCTGTTGCGCACGGACCTTGCCCATGCCCGAACAGGTCGGGCAGGTGGTTGGTTCAACTCCGCCTTCGGCGCCGGTGCCTTCGCAGGACGAACAGGCTACGGCTGTCGGCACGTTGATGGTTTTCTGCAGGCCGGAATAGGCCTCTTCCAGCGAAACCCGCAGGTTGTAGCGCAGGTCCGAACCGCGAGCAGCACGGCGTCCGCCGCCGCCACGCTGTCCACCCATGAAATCGCCGAACAGGTCATCGAACACATCGGAAAACGCGCTGGAGAAATCGCCCGATCCAAAGCCGGCGCCGCGCTGACCACCGCCCATGCCATTCTCGAACGCAGCATGGCCAAACCGGTCATAGGCGGCTTTTTTTTCAGCGTCGCGCAGAACGTCATAGGCCTCGTTGGCCTCTTTGAACAGGGCCTCGGCGTCCGGGTTGTCCTTGTTGCGATCGGGGTGCAGCTCTTTCGCCTTCCGGCGAAAAGCCTTCTTGATCTCATCCGCCGAAGCACCCTTGGACACGCCGAGCACTTCGTAATAGTCGCGTTTTGACATCGGTATTTCCTTCTGCCTCAACGTAAACGGGCCGGCCCGGCATCCGGACCGGCCCGAATTGGCCCGGTTACCCGTTAGTTGCGCTTGTCATCGTCCAGGTCTTCGAACTCGGCATCGACGATGTCGTCATCGCCGGGCCCCGCATCGGCTGCGGCCGGTTCTTCGCTGGCCTCTTCAGACTGCGCCTTGTAGATCGCCTCGCCCAGCTTCATGGACGCTTCGGTCACGTTCTGGATGCCCGACTTGATCTTGTCGGCATTGTCCGATTCCAATTCGTCCTTGAGCGCGGCCACGGCCAGTTCGATCGCCTCGACGGTCGCCGGATCGACCTTGTCGCCATGCTCCTCGAGCGATTTCTCGGTCGCGTGGATCAGGCTTTCGGCCTGGTTCTTGGCTTCGACCAGTTCCTTGCGCTTGCGGTCGGCTTCGGCGTTCTCTTCGGCGTCCTTGACCATCTTTTCGATGTCTTCCTCCGACAATCCGCCCGAGGCCTGGATCGTGATCTTCTGTTCCTTGCCGGTGCCCTTGTCCTTGGCCGAAACCGAGACAATGCCGTTGGCGTCGATGTCGAAAGTCACCTCGATCTGAGGCATGCCGCGCGGGGCCGGCGGGATGTCTTCAAGGTTGAACTGGCCCAGGATCTTGTTGTCCGCAGCCATTTCACGCTCACCCTGGAACACCCGGATGGTCACGGCGTTCTGGTTGTCCTCGGCGGTCGAGAAGACCTGGGACTTCTTGGTCGGGATCGTGGTGTTGCGGTCGATCAGGCGGGTGAACACGCCGCCCAGGGTTTCGATACCCAGCGACAGCGGGGTCACGTCCAGCAGAACCACATCCTTGACGTCACCTTGCAGAACACCAGCCTGGATCGCAGCGCCCATGGCCACAACTTCGTCCGGGTTCACGCCTTTGTGCGGCTCTTTGCCGAAGAACTTGGTCACCTCTTCGATGACTTTCGGCATCCGGGTCATACCACCGACCAGAACAACCTCATCCACATCGCTGGCCGAGATGCCGGCGTCTTTCAGAGCGGCCTGGCAGGGCTTCAGCGACTTCTTGATCAGGTCGCCGACCAGCGATTCCAGCTTGGCACGGGTCAGCTTCATGACCATGTGCAGCGGCTGGCCGTTCGCGCCCATCGAGATGAACGGCTGGTTGATCTCGGTCTGGGTGGTCGAGCTAAGCTCGATCTTGGCCTTCTCTGCGGCTTCTTTCAGACGCTGCAGCGCCATCTTGTCCTGGCTCAGGTCGACGCCGTGTTCCTTTTTGAACTCGTCGGCCAGGTAGTTGACGATGCGCATGTCAAAGTCTTCACCACCCAGGAAGGTGTCACCATTGGTCGATTTGACCTCGAACAGGCCGTCGTCGATTTCCAGAATGGTCACGTCGAAGGTACCACCGCCAAGGTCATAGACCGCGATGGTCTGGCTGTCCTGCTTGTCCAGGCCATAGGCCAGCGCGGCGGCAGTCGGTTCGTTGATGATCCGCAGCACTTCCAGACCGGCGATCTTGCCTGCGTCCTTGGTGGCCTGACGCTGAGCGTCGTTGAAATAGGCCGGAACGGTGATCACGGCCTGCGTGACTTCTTCACCCAGATAGCTTTCAGCGGTTTCTTTCATCTTGCCGAGGATGAAGGCCGAGATCTGGCTTGGAGAGTATTTCTGCCCGCGGGCCTCGACCCAAGCGTCGCCGTTGCCGCCATCGACGATGGCGTAGGGCACCATTTTCTTGTCCTTCTGGACTTCTGCGTCATCCACACGACGCCCGATCAGGCGCTTGACGCCAAAAATCGTGTTGTCGGGGTTGGTGACCGCCTGGCGTTTCGCCGGCTGCCCGACCAGTCGCTCGTCTTCGGTGAAGGCGACGATCGAGGGCGTGGTCCGCGCCCCTTCCGCGTTTTCGATGACCTTCGGCTGCGCGCCGTCCATGATGGCTACGCACGAGTTGGTGGTCCCGAGGTCAATCCCGATTACTTTTCCCATTTTTCGATCCCTTTCTTTTCAAGGCGATGTCCCGAGGCCGGAACCCGTTACGGCATCCCTGCCCCGATCTGCTGGGCGCGACAGGTCTACACCATCGCGCGTCCCGGCGTATATAAGGGCGAGGCCTGAGGCCTGCAAGCGTTGTGAAATGCAGGTTTTCGGGAATCTTGGGCCTTTTTTGGCAAGGATTTCGAAAGGAATGAGGTTTCTGTCATGACGCGCCTGAATTTACGGGGGTTCGACATCCGAAAAGGCCATCTGGACGGCGCTGCTCAGCGGCAGATCATCGAGCTACTGCGGCCGATTCTGAAAGCCGCTCCGCTGTTTCATCCCAGCACCGCTTCGGGGCGCAAAATGTCGGTTCGCATGACGTCTGCCGGAACCCTGGGCTGGGTGTCGGACGGGGCTGGATACCGGTACCAAGACGCGCACCCCAAGGGCATGGCGTGGCCTGCCATTCCGGACCCGATCCTGTCGATCTGGCGCGACCTTGCCGGAACCGATCGAGATCCCGATTGCTGTCTGATCAACTACTACGGCGAAGGCGCAAAGATGGGAATGCACCAGGACAAGGACGAGGCCGATTTCTCGTGGCCGGTCCTGTCGGTTTCGTTGGGCGATGACGCCTTGTTCCGGATCGGCAACACGACCCGCGGCGGCAAAACCGAGTCCGTCTGGCTGAGTTCCGGCGACGTGGTCGTCATGGGCGGTCCCGCCCGGTTGGCCTATCACGGTATCGACCGGATCCGCTTCGGCTCTTCGCGCCTGCTGCCCAAAGGGGGCCGGATCAACCTGACGCTGCGCGTGGCAACCTAACGGCGCGCATCCCAGCTTTTCGAGATGTGCTTGCGGGTAAAGAACTCTCCCAGCAACCCGATCATCATCAGGGCGATACCGACCCAAAGCGCATATTCCCAGCTGGAATTGCGCGGAAAATAGTTGCGAAACACGAAACCGCGGCACTGATCGATCACGTGAAACAACGGGTTCCAGGCGAACATGGCCAGCATCCATCCGCCCAGCGCATTGCCCACGAACATCTTGCCCGAGAAGATCATGTTCATCCGGCGATAGACATTGCTGAGAATGGTGGAGGTCTGCGGCATCCACGGCTTGAGCGCCATGAAGACCAGACCGACCGCGCAGCCGGTGTACCAAGCAAGGATCAGCATCGCGAACGCGCCGCCCGGGTCCTGCATCTCGATCGGATTGACCGCGACGCTGTAGACGAACAGGATCACCAGGATTGAAACGACCTGCGTGTACAAGGTCCCGAAGGCGGCGGCCAATAGCAGAACCATCATGTTCATCGGCGAATGCAGCATCATGGGATTGTTGGTGCCTCCAAGCCCCGCGATCGCACCGACGGACTTGATATGCGTCATGAACAGAAAGATGCCGGACAGGATGTACAGGATGAACTCACCCCGTATCTTGGCAACCCGTCCGCCCAGAAACGACATGATGAAATAGAACACGGTCGCCATCAAAACGACCTGGACGATGTTCATCATGATGGCGATTACGGCGTTGGAATGCTGCGAGCGGATGTTGCGGACCACGGCATGAAACACCAGTTCCGCAAGGTTGAATGCCCCACCCACAAGGCTGCTGCTTCGCTTGTAATAGAACACTCGAACGCTCTTTCCCGGTTTTGTTCCGCCAGCGTGGCACGAATTCCTTGCCGTTCCGTATCCGGCACAGCATAAGTTCGTCAGGTTTTCGGATCAACAAACCATGGAAACGGAGCATTTTTGTGACCTATGACGACCTCATCCCCGTGATCAGACGCCTGGCCCTGGAAGCGGGCGACAAGATCATGGAGATCTACGATGCCGATGATTTTGACGTGAAGGTCAAGTCCGATTCCAGCCCCGTGACCGAAGCCGACGAAGCTGCCGATGCCTTGATCTCGGCCGGGCTGCGCGCCGCCTTCCCCGACATCCTGCTGGTGACCGAGGAACAGGCCGCATCGCACAGCAAGCAGGGCGACACCTTTCTGATCGTCGATCCGCTGGACGGCACCAAGGAATTCATCAACCGACGTGGCGATTTCACCGTGAACATCGCGCTGGTCGAAAACGGCGTGCCCACCCGCGGCGTGGTCTATGCCCCGGCCCGCGGGCGCATGTTCTATACCCTGGCCGATGGCCGCTCGGCCGAGGAAACCGGCGCCCTGGACAAGGACAAACCGGGCGAAGTGACCCCGATTTCAGTCTCTGATCCTGACAATTCGGCGCTTTTGGTGGTGGCTTCGAAATCGCATCGCGACCAGGCTACGGATGACTACATCAACAAATACCAGGTCAAAGACAGCAAGTCGGCGGGCTCCTCGCTGAAATTCTGCCTTGTGGCCACGGGCGAGGCCGACCTCTACCCGCGTGTCGGCCGCACGATGGAGTGGGACACTGCCGCAGGCCACGCGGTTCTGGCCGGTGCCGGGGGCCATGTGGTGCGTTTCGACGACCACACGCCGCTGACCTACGGCAAGGAGGGCTATGCCAACCCGTTCTTCATCGCCTATGCCCCCGGCGTCGAACTCAAGGAGGCCTGATGTCGGTTCTGATCGCGATCCCCGCCCGCTATGCCTCGACCCGCTATCCGGGCAAACCGCTGGTGCCGCTGACCGGCGCAACGGGAAAGCCCATGACCCTGATCGAAAGGTCCTGGCGCGCGGCCATGTCGGTTTCGGGCGTCGACCGGGTGGTGGTGGC
This sequence comes from Ruegeria arenilitoris, assembly GCF_013032855.1. GTDB lineage: Bacteria > Pseudomonadota > Alphaproteobacteria > Rhodobacterales > Rhodobacteraceae > Ruegeria > Ruegeria arenilitoris. Next base: position 137,834 of record NZ_WQDA01000001.1, on the reverse strand, counting down.
CACCGATGACGACCGCATCCGCGCCGCGGCCGAGGGCTTTGGCGCCGAGGTGGTGATGACCTCGGAAAGCTGCGCCAACGGCACCGAACGCTGCGCCGAGGCGCATGACAGGCTGGGCGGCGGCTACGAGATCGTGGTCAACCTGCAGGGCGACGCCCCCCTGACCCCGCATTGGTTCATCGAGGATCTGGTCAATGGCCTGCGCGCCGCGCCCGAGGCCGGCGTGGCCACGCCGGTGCTGCGGTGCGACGGCGAGGCGCTGAACGGGCTGCTGAACGACCGCAGGCATGGCCGGGTGGGCGGCACCACCGCCGTCTTCGCGACCGATCACAGCGCGCTCTATTTCTCGAAGGAAGTGATCCCCTTCACCGCCGAAACCTATGCCGGGTCGGATCCGACGCCGGTGTTCCACCATGTGGGCGTCTACGCCTACCGGCCCGACGCGCTGGCCGCCTATCCGGGCTGGCCGGTCGGGCCGCTGGAACGGCTCGAGGGGCTGGAACAGCTGCGGTTCATGGAAAACGGACGCAAGGTTCTGTGTGTCGAGGTCGAGGCCAAAGGCCGTCAGTTCTGGGAGTTGAACAATCCGCAGGACGTGGCCAAGATCGAAAGCATGATGGCTGCGATGGGGTTGGAATAGGCGCAAATTCCCCGTTCCTCACGGGCAGCCTGGCAGCTAATCCATGACGGGCAGACATTCGGCAGGACCACGGATGACAAACATACTCGTGACCGGCGGCGCCGGATATATCGGATCTCATGCCTGCAAGGCACTGGCGCAGGCGGGCTATGTGCCCGTGACTTATGACAACCTTGTCACCGGCTGGCAGGATGCGGTGAAATTCGGCCCCTTCGAACAGGGCGATCTGCTGGACCGCGCGCGGCTGGAGCAGGTCTTTGCCAAGTACCAGCCGGCGGCAGTGATGCATTTTGCCGCGCTCAGCCAGGTCGGCGAAGCCATGAGCGAGCCGGGCCGGTACTGGCGCAACAACGTCACCGGATCGCTGAGCCTGATTGAGGCGGCCGTGGCCGCCGGCTGCCTGGATTTTGTGTTCTCGTCCACCTGTGCAACCTATGGCGACCACGACAACGTGGTGCTGGACGAAACCACGCCGCAACACCCGTTGAACGCCTACGGCGCCTCGAAACGCGCGATCGAGGACATCCTGCGCGATTTCGAACAGGCGCACGGGCTGAACCACGTGATCTTTCGCTATTTCAACGTGGCCGGTGCCGACCCTGACGGCGACGTGGGCGAGTTTCACCGCCCCGAGACCCATCTGGTTCCGCTGTTGTTGGACGCGATCGACGGGAAGCGCGACGCGCTGACTGTCTTTGGCACCGATTACGATACGCCCGACGGCACCTGCATCCGCGACTATGTCCATGTCTGCGACCTGGTGGATGCGCATGTGCTGGGCCTGCGCTGGCTGGAACAGGGCAAGGGCAGCCGGGTGTTCAACCTGGGCACCGGCACCGGGTTTTCAGTAAAAGAGGTGATCGCGCAGTCGCACAGCGTGACCAATCGCGAGGTGCCCTTCATCACCGGTCCGCGCCGGGCGGGCGACTGCACCAAGCTGGTGTCAGGCTCGACCCGGGCCGAGGCCGAACTGGGCTGGCGGCCCAAACGGTCGCGGCTGGAAGTGATGATCGCCGATGCCTGGCGCTGGCATCAGAATGGCCATTACGAAAAGTGATCGAGCCATGGGCGCCGCGCACCACCATGACGAAAACGCCCCGGGCTGGGTTCGCAGATACCGCCTGCGCCTGAAACGCAAGCGCCTGTTGTGGCGGTCCTTCCGCAGCCGCCACGCGTTGACGCCGGTTTCGGACAAGACCCGGCTGATCGCGCCCACCGACATTCTGGCCTTTACCACCCTGCGCAACGAGATCGAGCGCCTGCCCTGGTTCTTGCGCCACTATCGCCGGCTGGGGGTCGATCATTTCCTGATGGTCGACAACGGCAGCGATGACGGTTCGACCACCTATCTGCTGAACCAGCCGGACGTGTCGCTGTGGCAAACGCAGGCCAGCTATCGCGAGGCTCGGTTCGGGCTGGACTGGCTGACTTGGTTGCAGATGCGGCATGGCCATGGTCATTGGACGCTGATGGTGGATGCGGACGAACTGCTGATCTATGCCCATCACGACAGCCGCGACCTGCGCGATCTGACGGGATGGCTGGACCAAATCGGACAGCCGGCCTTTGGCGCGCTGATGCTTGATCTATACCCGAAAGGCCCGTTGGGCGCGGTGCCCTATGATCCCGAGACCGACCCGACCGAAACTTTGAACTGGTTCGAATCCGGCCCTTACAGGGCCCGCCGGCAAGAGCCGCTGGGAAACCTGTGGGTGCAAGGCGGCGTTCGCGAACGCGCCTTCTTTGCCGATTGCCCGGACCGGTCTCCGACCCTGAACAAGATTCCGTTGGTGAAGTGGGACCGTCGCTATGCCTTCGTGAACTCCTGTCACTCGGCCCTGCCCCGACACCTGAATTTTGCCTATGGCGGGCCTTCCGGGCAAACCCCCTCGGGCGTCCTGTTGCACACGAAATTCCTGCCGCAAGTCGTCGAGAAGTCGCGCATCGAAAAACAAAGGCGCCAGCATTTTCATGATCCCGACCAATTCGGGCCATACTATGATGGCATCATTGCCGGGCCCGACCTTTGGACTCCACAATCAGAACGGTATTCAGGCTGGGCGCATCTGCAGAGCCTTGGACTGCTGTCAGCGGGCGGGTGGACGTGAACGGGGAATCCTGTGCCCCAAAAACCCATGCTTGGCTAACGGCTTTTAAATACATTGCTTCGCAAGGTGCGAAAATGTCATAAAACGTTAGTGTCCGGTTCCCGTCTGACCAAATGCGGACCCCGGGCATGCTCGCGTATTACAAGAAGGTTGGGCAGCGCGTGAGCCTTTTGGATTCTTACCGGATGAGACTGCGGCGCAAGCGCCGTCTTGTGCGCTGCATCCGCCGAAGACGCGATCTGCGCACCGTCCGCAACAACACCCGGCAGATCCGGTCCGGTGATGTTCTGCTGATGAGCGTCGTGCGCAACGAAAAGATCCGCCTGCCCTATTTTCTGGACTATTACCGCAAGCTGGGCGTCCGGCATTTCCTGTTCGTCGACAATGACAGCACGGATGGCACGCTGGACTATCTCAAGGCGCAGCCCGATGTCTCGGTCTGGTATACGAATACCAGCTATCGCCGTTCTACATTCGGGATCGACTGGTCCAACTACCTGCTGCGGAAATACGCCCATGGACACTGGGTCCTGACCGTAGATCCGGACGAGTTCCTGATCTATCCGTTCTGCGACACACGTCCCATCGACGCGCTGACCGACTGGCTGGACGGCACCGGGGTGCGCAGTTTTGGGACGATGCTGCTGGACATGTATCCCGAGGGGCCGATCCAGGACGCCACCTATCACGAGGGGCAGGACCCGTTCGAGATTGCCGCATGGTTCGACTCGGGCAACTACATGATCACCAAGAACCCGGCCTACGGAAACCTGTGGATTCAGGGCGGGCCACGGGCAAGGGTTTTCTTTCAGGACAAGCCCGCGAAAGCGCCCGCGCTTAACAAGATCCCTCTGGTCAAGTGGGATCGGCGCTATGTCTATGTCAGCTCGACCCATGCGCTGCTGCCGCGCGGCCTGAACCAAGTCTACGACGAGTGGGGCGGCGAGAAAACCAGCGGCGCATTGCTGCATGCCAAGCTGATCAACACGCTGGGTGACAAAGCCCGCGAAGAACTGCAGCGCGGTGAACACTACCGCGCGTCCGGCGAATACAGGGCCTATGTCGACCAGTTGGAGAGCAAGCCGGTTTTCTGGTGCAAATGGTCCGAGAAATACATCAATTGGCGCCAACTTGAGATTCTGGGTCTGATGTCCAAAGGGAACTGGGCATGAGCGGGACCCTGGGCATCGTGATGCTGGTCCACACTGCGCTGGACCGGGCTGAGCAGGTTGCCCGGCACTGGACCGCGGCAGGTTGTCCGGTGGTCATCCACGTCGACCGCAAGGTCGACCCGGCCGTGTTCAAAGACTTTGTCGCAGCCTGCGGGGATGATCCGCTGATCCTGTTCTGCGACCGCCAGGTCTGCGAGTGGGGCGGCTGGGGCATCGTTGCCGCTTCGCAATCGGCCGCGACACTGATGCTGGAGCGCTTTCCCGACACACGCCATGTCTTTCTGTCATCCGGCTCTTGCCTGCCATTGCGCCCGGTTCAGGACCTGATCGATTACCTGAGCGACCGGCCCCGCGTGGATTTCATTGAAAGCGCCACCACCGCCGATGTCAGCTGGACCGTGGGCGGGCTGGACCTCGAACGTTTTACCCTGCGGTTTCCCTTCTCGTGGCGCAAACACCGCAAGCTGTTTGACCGCTTCGTCAAGCTTCAGCGCGCGGTCGGATATCGGCGGACAATCCCCAACGGGCTGATCCCGCATATGGGCAGCCAGTGGTGGTGCTTGACGCGGCAGACCCTGACCGCGATCCTGCAGGACCCCAAGCGAGGTGTCTATGATCGATATTTCCGGCATGTCTGGATCCCAGACGAAAGCTATTTCCAGACGCTGGCGCGGCTCTATTCCACCCAGATCGAAAGCCGATCGCTGACCCTGTCGAAATTCGACTATCAGGGCCGCCCGCACATCTTCTATGACGATCACCTGCAGTTGCTGCGCCGATCCGATTGTTTCGTCGCCCGCAAGATCTGGCCGCGCGCCGACCGGCTGTATCAGGCGTTTCTGAACGATCAGTCCCTCGCCGGAAAACCCGCCGAGCCCAATCCCGGCAAGATTGACCGCGTATTTTCCAAAGCGGTCGAGCGTCGTACCCGCGGCCGCGACGGCCTGTACATGCAAAGCCGTTTTCCCCGCCATGGCAGCGAAAACGGCCTGACCGCGTTTCCTTACTCCGTGTTTCAGGGTTTTTCCGAGTTGTTTGAGGGCTTTGAAAGCTGGCTGGGCAATGCGTCAGGCGCCCGCGTCCATGGGCATCTTTTCAACCCCAAGCGCGCCGAATTCGCCGAAGGAGAGACCATCCTGAACGGGTCCCTCAGCGACAACGCCATTTTGCGCGACTACAATCCGACGGCGTTTCTGTCGAACCTGATCTGGAACACCCGGGGCGAACGCCAGTGTTTTCAATTCGGCCCCGCTGACACCCAAAAGATCAATTGGTTTCTGGCGAGAGACAAGAACGCACAGGTCTGCGTGGTCACCGGTGCCTGGGCTGTTCCCCTGTTTCGGTCGAACATGAATTTCGCAGACATCCGCGCCGAAGCGGCCCGCCTGCAAAAGATTGAGACCGAACAGCTTGAGGTGCTGGATTCCGTGTGGACCAAAGCGCGCGTGCATGTTTGGTCAATGGCCGAGTTCGTTGAATCCCCGATGGAACACCTGCAAACCGTTCTTGAAGAGATGGGCGCGACGCAGCCCAGCCATCTGATCGAGGCGCCGACGATGGTTGATCTGGCCGGGTTTGGAAAGTTCCTGCAAAACCTCAAGAACCAGGGAATGCACCCTCACCTGATGGGCGACTTTCCTGCCGACGATGTATTCGGCAATCAGACCCGCCCGTATCGCAAGCCCTACCTGGTGCAATGACCCCGCATGCCGACCGACTTTGACTATTTCATCATTCTTGCCGAAATGCGCACCGGGTCGAACCTGCTGGAGGCAAATTTGAATGCGTTGGACGGCGTGCAGTGTCATGGCGAGGCGTTCAATCCGCACTTCATCGGATACCCGAAAGCAACCGAAGTGCTGGGATTTTCACTGGAAGACAGGGATGCTGCGCCGGACCGCCTGATCGAAGCGATGCGTTCCGCGCCGGAGGGTCTGCACGGGTTCCGGTTTTTTCACTCGCACGACCCGCGGGCCCTGGCGATGGCGCTGAACGATCCGCGCTGCGCAAAGATCATTCTCAACCGCAACCCGTTGGACAGCTACATCTCGCTCAAGATTGCGCGGGAGACCCAACAGTGGATGCTGACCAACGTGAAACGCAGGCGCGCCACCAAGGTTGCGTTTGATGGGGACGAGTTTCGGGACTACGTGGATGAGCAGCAGGCGTTTCAGCTGAGTTTAGTCAATCAGCTGCAAAAAACTGGCCAGACCGCATTTTACATCGGTTACGAGGATCTGACCCAACTGGATGTTCTGAACGGACTGGCGGCATGGCTGGGGGTTGAGGCGCGTCTGGATCAACTGGCCCCGGATCTCAAACCTCAGAACCCGGAACCGGCTTTGTCAAAGGTGACCAATCCCGAAGCCATGGATGCTGCCCTTGCGGCGCTGGACCGGTTCAACCTGCACCGAACGCCGAACTTCGAACCACGACGGGGGCCTGCCGTTTCGCGTCATATCGCGGCCGCGGAAACGCCGCTGATGTATCTGCCGATCCGTGGTGGACCGGAACAGATCGTGGTTCAATGGATGTCCGAACTGGATGGCGGCGAGCTGATCACCGACCGAAACCAGAAACAGGTGCGCCGCTGGATGAAGGCGCATCCGGGTCACCGGAAATTCACGGTCCTGCGACACCCGTTGGCGCGGGCGCATTCGGTGTTTTGCGAACGGATCCTCGACACCGGGCCCGGCGCATATGCCGGAATCCGAAACCGGCTGCGCAACGGGTTCAAGTTGCCGATCCCGGGCCAGGTGCGCGATGGAAACTATTCGCTCGAGCAGCACTATCAGGCGTTTTCGGCGTTTCTTGAGTTTCTGCAGCTGAATCTCTCTGGCCAGACCCCGATCCGGGTCGACGGGCTGTGGTGCACGCAGGCCCGCATGCTGGAGGGGATTGCGGGCTTTGCCCTGCCCGACCTCATACTGCGCGAGGAAGAGATGGCGACCGCGCTACCGGATCTGGCCCGCGGCCTGGGGCACAATGCCCCGCCGAAGCCCGGCGTGCCCGCGCCGGACCAGCCCTATTCGTTGGATCAGATCTACGATGGCAAACTCGAGGCGCTGGCCGAGGAAACCTATCAGCGCGATTATCTGCAGTTCGGATTCGGGAAATGGCGGCCTATCAGGGACGCACGGTGATCAACGTACCCTCGTTCACCATCGCATATATCTCTTCGATCTCTTCGTTTTTGACGGCGATGCAGCCAGCGGTCCAATCCGGTGTCTTCTTCGCGCGCTTGAACTCCTTGCGCAGGTTCGGTTGGCCGTGAATGAAGATATCTCCACCCGGGTCGAAGCCCATCGCCTTTGCCTTGGCGATATCCTGGCTGTTGGGATAGGAAATCCCCAGCGACAGGTGATATCGGCTGCGAGGGTTGCGGCGGTCGATCAGGTAACTGCCTTCGGGTGTGCGACCGTCTCCGCGCTTGACCTTTGTGCCGCTTGGAGCGAACCCAAGCTCGACATCATACTCACGCAAGATCTGCTCGTGATGCAGCAGGTACATCTTGCGCGCGCCCTTGTTCACCACGATGGATGTCACCTCGGGTCCGTTGTAGGTCAGAAACCGGGGGCCCGCACTTCCACAAGCCGAAAGGCTCAGTGTTGCCAGTGCACCCAATCCAAATGCTCGACGATCCATGATTTCACTGCCTGCTCGTTTTTTCGCATAATGCCAAAATCCGGCAGAAACGGAAATCACTTTTTGCTGTTCATATGCTCGGTCAGGCGGCGTTCGATCGACTCCAACCGGTCCAGCACCTCGTCCCGATAGGCATCCGTCTTGACTTCATCCTCGGCGTGGTGGGCATCCTGCATCGAATTCACGATCAGACCGACCAGCAGGTTCACGACCGCAAAGGTGGTGACCATGATGAAGGGCACGAAGAACAGCCAGGCGTAGGGATAGACCTCCATCACCGGGCGGACAATGCCCATCGACCAGCTTTCCAGCGTCATGATCTGGAACAGGGTATAGGCCGACAGACCCAGATCACCGAACCACTCCGGAAAGCTGTCCGAGAACAGTTTGGTCGAGATCACCGCGCCGATATAGAACAGGATCGCCATCAACAGGAACACGCTTGCCATGCCCGGCAAGGCCGAGATGAAGCCCTCGACCACCCGGCGCAGGCGTGGCGCAACCGAGATCACCCGCAGCACCCGCAGAATCCGCAGCGCACGCAACACCGAAAGACCCGCACCGCCGGGCACCAAGGCGATACCGACGATCACGAAATCGAAAATGTTCCAGCCATTGAGGAAGAACCGGCGCCCGTTGGCCACCAGTTTCATTGCAATCTCGACCACGAATATGGTCAGGCAGATGGTGTCGAGCAGCACGATCGCCGGCCCGAATTTGGCCATCAGGCCGTCCGAGGTTTCCATGCCCAGCAGAACCGCGTTCACCAGGATGACGCCGGTGATGAATTGCGAAAACCGCGGGTTTTCGACAAAGGCCTGCAGGCGCTGCCGGATCGTCATGCGGAGGGTCTCCTGTCGGGTCATGGGGTCTCTGCCAGTTTGAAGCTGCCCACCAGTTCGCTGTGGGATGACCATCGAAATTGGTCAACCACTTGGACCCATTCAAGGGCATAGCCCGCCTGAACCAGAATTTTTGCATCACGCGCGAAGGTCACAGGGTTGCAGGACACATAGGCGATGACCGGACGGCGGGCCTGAGCCAGCTCGGCCACCTGGGCCTCGGCGCCGGCGCGCGGAGGGTCCAGAACCACGGCGTCGAAGCGGCGCAGCTCGTCCGGCATCAAGGGGCGGCGGAACAGGTCGCGCGCCTCGGTCGTGACCTGTTTCAATCCCGTGGACTTGCGCCAGCCCTGATCCAGCGCACGGGTCATGTCGGCCGCGCCTTCTACGGCATGAACCTCGGCCCGTTGCGCCAGCGGCAACGAGAACGTGCCGCAGCCCGCGAACAGATCAACCACCCGCTTGACCGGGCCGAAAATCTCGAAAACAGCCTGTGTCAGAGCCTGTTCTCCGTCTTTCGTGGCCTGAAGGAAGGCCCCCGGCGGCGGGACCACCTGCGCGGTGCCGAAACGCTGTGCGGGTGGGTTGCGCATGGCGATCACCTCGCCATCCCAGGCCAGCCGCGCCAGACTGTGCTGCTCGGTCGCCTGCGCCAACGCCAGTTCCAGCGGGCCATCCAGCGGCTTGCCGCCCTGCACCGCCACGTCCAGTCCGGCTTCGGACAGGGTCAGGGTGACAGACAACACGCCCTTGCGGCTGCCGCCCAGTTCGGCCAGCGCCTTGGCCACGGGGATGGCAGCGGTCAGCGCCGGGTCCAGCAGCTGACAATCGGGAATCTCGGTGATCACGTCCGAGGCGCGCCCGTGGAACCCCGCCAGCGCGCCCTTCTTGGTGCGGCGCACCGCGATGGTGGCGCGGCGACGCGACTGCGGTGGCGACGTCAAGATCGGGCGCATCTCGGCCTGCAGCCCCTGAGCGGCCAAGGCGGTACGCACCACCTCGACCTTCCAATCGGCCACGAAGGTGTCCGAGGCGTGCTGCAACTGGCAACCGCCGCAGCTTTTGTAGTGGCGGCAGGGCGGCTTGACCCGATCGTCCGACGGCGTAAGCACCTTGATATCGGTCAGCACCGAGCCGTCCAACGCGCCGCTGACCCGCTCTCCGGGCAGCGTTCGGGGGGCATAGACCGGGCCCTCGGCGATGCCGTCGCCCTGATGCCCGAGGCGGAGAATGGTGTATTCCTGCGTCATGGCCTGCCTGATAGCCGGGCTGATGCGCCAACAAAACCCTTATTCGGCGGCCTCGGTCTGGATGAACCCGCCCGACTGGCGGTGCCAGAACCGCGCATACAACCCGCCCTGCGCCAGCAGAGTGTCATGCGGCCCGCTTTCCACGATGCGCCCGTGATCCAGAACGATGATCCTGTCCATCTCGCTGAGGGTGGACAGGCGGTGGGCGATGGCCAGAACGGTCTTGCCTTCCATCACCCGGTGCAGCGCGGTCTGGATCGCGGCCTCGACCTCGGAATCCAGCGCCGAGGTCGCCTCGTCCAGCACGAGGATCGGCGCGTCCTTCAGGATCGCGCGGGCCAAAGCAATGCGCTGACGCTGGCCGCCGCTCAGCTTGACGCCGCGCTCGCCCAGATGCGCGTCATAGCCCTTGCGCCCCTGCCCGTCCTGCAGATCGAGGATGAAATCATGCGCCTCGGCTTTTTTGGCGGCGGCGATCATCTGGTCTTCGCTGGCATCGGGCCGACCGTACAGGATGTTGTCGCGGGCCGAACGGTTGAACATCGCGGTTTCCTGCGTGACCATGCCGATCTGGCGGCGCAGGCTGTCCTGCGTGACGCGGGCGATGTCCTGCCCGTCGATCAGAATCTGCCCATTTTCCCTGTCATAGAGCCTTAGCAGCAGCGAAACCAGGGTGGACTTCCCCGCCCCCGAGGCACCGACGATGCCCAGTTTCTCGCCCGGCTGCACCGTCAGCGTCAGGTCCGAGACTCCGCCCACGTCGCGACCATAGGCAAAGCTGACATCGCGGAACTCGATCCGGCCCTCGGGCACCGTCAGCTCGGTGGCGTCCGGCGCATCCTCGACCCGGTCGGGCCGCGCCAGGGTTTTCATGCCGTTCTCGATCTCGCCCACATGGGCGTAGATCCCCATCAGGGTAAAGCTGACCCAGCCCGTCATCTGCGCGATGCGGATCGAAATGGCGCCCGCCGCCACGATATCCCCGGTGGTCGCCGACCCGGCCTGCCACAGCCACAGCGTCGCGCCCAACAGCAGAACCGGCAGAAGCCCCGCCAGTGTCATCAAAATGAACCGGAAACTGGCCGACAGTTTGCCAAAGGCCAGAGACTTGTCGCGCAGCGCAACCATCGAGTCGCGCGCGGCCTGATCCTCGAACTCGGAATGGGCAAACAGCTTGACGGTCTTGATGTTGGTGATCGTGTCCACCACCTGTCCTGACACCATCGCCCGCGCTCCGGCCCGCGCGGCCGAGCGTGTACGGATGCGCGGCAGGTACCAGCGCACGAGCAGGAAATACACCGCCAGCCAGGCCACGAAGGGCAGCATGACAAGGGGATGAATAGACCCTAACAAAAGCAAAGATCCCACGAGCGAGGCCAAGGCAAAGACGATGGCGCTGATGGTTTCGGACACGACCGAGGTCAGCGCATTGGCCGTCTGCATTTGTTTCTGGGCAATCCGTCCGGCAAAATCGTCGTCGAAATAGGTGACGGACTGGCCCAGCGTCCAGCGGTTCAGCTTGGCCAGGACCAGCGGCGGGATGTTGGGCATGACGATATAATTGTTCGACACCGAGGACAGCCCGAACAGCAGCGGCCGGATCAGCATGAAGAACGCCACGGCGCCCAGGATCATCCAAAGGTTTCGCGGTGTCAGAAAGTTCTCGGGGCCGCTGGCGGTCGCCATGTCGATCACCCAGCCCAGAATCCAGGCGGTTCCAGCCTCCATTGCACCTGCCAGGGCCGAAAACAGTGCAGCGGCGAACAACATGGGCCAGGCCCCTGTCAGGCACCAGCGAATGAACGCCCCCAGCCTTTGCGGCGGGGGCGTCTGGGTGGGTTCAAACGGTTTGATCAGGTCTGCGACCGTCATTCTGCTGCCTCGTCCGCGGCCTCGGGGTTCATGAAGCCGCCAGATTGGCGCGCCCAGAACTGGGCGTAAAGACCGCCCTGCTCCAGAAGATCGGCATGGGTGCCTTCCTCGACGATCCGGCCTCCGTCCATCACCAGGATGCGGTCCATCTTGGCGATGGTGCTGAGCCGGTGCGCGATGGCAATCACGGTCTTGCCCTGCATCATGCCGTACAGCGTCTCCTGGATTGCGGCTTCGACCTCGGAATCTAGGGCGGATGTGGCCTCGTCCAACAACAAGATCGGCGCGTCCTTCAGGATCACCCGCGCCAGCGTCACCCGCTGCCGTTGCCCGCCGCTCAGCTTGACGCCGCGCTCGCCCACATGGGCGTCATAGCCGGTGCGGCCCTGCGGGTCCTGCAGGTCGAGGATGAAGTCATGCGCCTCGGCCTGCTTGGCAGCGGCGATCATCTGCTCTTCGGTGGCATCGGGACGGCCATACAGGATGTTGTCGCGCACCGAGCGGTGCAACAGCGCGCTGTCCTGCTGAACCATGCCGATATTGCGGCGTAGGCTGTCCTGGGTGACGGTGCGGATGTCCTGCCCGTCGATCAGGATCGCACCGCTTTCCACGTCGTAGAACCGCAGAAGCAACTTGACGAGGGTCGACTTCCCGGCCCCCGAGCGCCCGATCAGCCCGACCTTTTCGCCCGGCTGGATGGTCAGATTGACGTGATCCAGCCCGCCGGTCTCGCGGCCATAATGGTGCGACAGGTCGCGGATCTCGATCCGGCCGTCGGTCAGTTGCAATGGTTTGGCGCCCGGCGCATCCAGCAGGTCGACGGGCTGGGCGATGGTCTCCATCCCCTCGGCCACAACGCCCAGCTGGCGGAAGAAGCTGGTCAGAGCCCACATGATCCAGCCGGTCATGGCATTCAGCCGCAGCGTCAGCGCGGTGGCCGCCGCCACCACCCCGACCGAGGCACTGCCCTGCATCCACAGGTAAATGGCCCAGCCGACCACACCGATGATCAGCACGCCGTTCAGCGCGACCAGAACGGCATCCATGATGGTGAAGATGCGCATTTCGGTCTGGAAGGTGCGCCGGGTCTCTTCGATTGCTTCGCGCGCATAGTCGAGCTCCTGCTGGGCATGGGCGAACATCTTCACCGAGTGGATGTTGGTATAGCTGTCGACCACCCGGCCCGTCACCGTGGACCGCGCATCGGACGCGGCCTGCGATGCCGGCCCCACCCGCTGCACCGTCCAGCGCACCAGCAGCGCATAGAGCGCGAACCAGATCAGCAGCGGCAGCAGCAGGCGCGGGTCGGCAGCCATCAGCAGGATCGCCGCGCCGATCAGATAGGCCAGCGAGAACGAAATCGCATCGAACACCTGGAACACCACCTCGCCCGCGGCGGGCGGGGTCTGCATGATGCGGTTAGCGATACGCCCGGCAAAATCATTCTCGAACCAACCGACCGACTGGCGCAGAACGTGCTTGTGCGCCCGCCAGCGGATCAGCGTTCCGAAATTGGGCAGGATCGCATTGTTCAGCAACAGCACGTCCAGCACATGCAGGATCGGGCGCAGAAACAGGATGAACAGCGCCACCAGAACCAGCTCGGTCCCGTGGGCCTGCCAGACTTCGGACGGCGATCCGCCCAGCAGGTCGACGACCCGGCCCATATAATAGATCAGCCCGATCTCGACCGCGGCCACGATGATCGACATCAGCGCGGCCCAGAAGAAGACGCGCCGAAAAGGGCGGGAATAATCCAGCATGAAAGGCCACAGCCGCGTCGGCGGCGTGTCTACCTCTTCATAGGCAACAAAAGGGTCTACGAGGTTTTCGAAATAGCGAAACATGGAGGTGCTCCGATTGAGCAGGAAAATTGAAAATGCGAAAGCAGATGGCGCCAAAACACCACCCGTACGGGTCAGGTGTTCTGGCCTTAGCCGAACCAGATCCCGTAATACATTCGCAGTCCTCCATCCATGTGACAGGCGCACCCTATCCGAACACCTGCGGGCTTGTCATCCCCTTTTGAGACTTCCCGTCAAACTTGCAGCAGCGCGTCCCGGTCCAGCGTGAAATCCGAGGCGATCCAGCGGCTTTCCAGTTCGGCCAGTTTTGCGCCCAGCGCAGGGCCGGAGTAACGCCCGAGCAGATCGGCGGCCCTGACCGGGAATGTCTCTGCGGCCCCTTTTTCAACGGCCGCGCCCGTCTCAGCCGTCCAGGGTTGTTCCAGAAAGGCACAGCGCAGCAGGGTCGCATCCTGTCCGTCTGGCCGGCCCAGCCGATACCCCAATTCGGCCGCATCGGCACTGCCCAGCGCGCCGTCGCGGATCCGGGTCAGGCGGGCCAATTGCGCCTTGCTGAGGCGCAGAGTCCCGGCAACCTCGGGCCCTGCGATGGCTGCCAGGCGGCGCAGCGCGTCGGGGGCAAGCCCGGCCTGCGATTCAAGATGGATCAGGATCGGCAGCGCCCGATCGTCGGCGCCGGGCAGCAGATGCGCCAGAACGCCGATGCTGCGCATGGCGGCCACCGACGGGGCCGGATCGGGCGCGGCCAGCAGTTTCAGCATCTCGGCTCCGACCCGCTCGCGCGACAGCCGGTCGAGCCCGTCCAGATCGGCCGCAATCGCCGCCAGAGCATCCGGGTCCATCCCGGCCTGCGCATCGCCATACCAGGCGTGAAACCGGAAATACCGCAACGAGCGCAGATAGTCCTCGCGGATGCGATCTTGGGCCGCACCGATGAACCGCACGCGCCGCGCCTGCAGGTCGGGCAGGCCGCCCAGCGGATCCAGAATGGTGCCGTCGGGGCGGGAATAGAGCGCGTTCATCGTAAAATCGCGGCGGGCGGCGTCCTCTTCCACCTGGTCCGAAAAGGCCACGACCGCGCGCCGCCCGTCGGTTTCGACGTCGCGGCGAAAGGTTGTGATCTCATGTGGTTTGCCGTCGCTGACCACGGTCACGGTGCCATGATCAATCCCCGTCGGAATCGCCTTCAGCCCGGCTCGTTCAGCCAGGTCCATCACCTGTTGCGGGCGGGCATCGGTGGCGATGTCGAGATCCGAGACCGGGGCCCCCAGCAGCGCATTGCGGACGCAACCCCCAACGAACAGCGCCAGCGCGCCGCCCTCGGTCAGCGCCGCACACACGTTCTGCGTGGCCGGGTTCGTGATCCAGTCTTCGGTGATCCGCATCATTCGTTCATCCGTGCCGCCAACCCGCGCAACATGCGGGCCGTGGCGCCCCAGATGTAGTAGGGGCCAAAGGGCACCGCGAAGTAATACCGCCGTGTTCCGCGCCAGATGCGCGATTCAACCACATAATTCGCAGGGTTCAGCACATGCGCAAGAGGAACCGAAAATACCTCGTCAACCTCGCCCGGTTCGGCCACCGGGTCAAAGCCGCGCTCCAGAACCGCCACCACCGGTGTCACGGCGAATGACGTGACGGTTTCATGCACCGGCAAGGTACCCAGAATGCGTGGCAGGTCCGGCGGCAGGCCGATCTCCTCCTGCGCCTCGCGCAGGGCGGTTGCGGTCACATCCGCATCGGTGTCATCCTGCTTGCCACCCGGAAAGGCGATCTGCCCCGGATGGTGTTTCAGGGCCGAAGACCGCTTGGTCAGGATCAGGCGCGGATCGTCGCGGGCCAGGTCCACGGCGATCAGAACACCCGCGGGGCGCAGCTTGCGCCCCGCAGGCAGAACCGTCCCGGGATTGAGGTCGAAGTCGCTGGACCCGTCACCGGGACGGGCCAGCGCCGCGCTCAGACGCGGGATCAGGTCAGCCGGCATCCGGATCTTCTGCCTCGAACCCGACGGATTTCGGATCCAGCACGTAATGCGCGCCGCAGAACTGGCAGTCGGCGGTCACGGTGCCTTCATCCGTGGTCATCTTCTCGATGTCCTGGGCCGAGTAGATCGACAGGCTTTGACGCACGCGGTCCTCGGAGCAGGTGCAGCCGAACTGCACCGACTGGGCCTCGTACACGCGGGGCTGTTCCTCGTGGAACAGGCGCACCAGCAGATCGGTCGGCGCCACGGATGGTCCGATCATTTCCAGATCCTCGACCGTGTCCAGAAGTATGTTGACCCGACCCCAGTTCTCTTCTTCCTGACCATCGACCAGATCGGCGGCTGTCAGAACTTCGCCCGTACCCTCGCCGCTGGCGACAAACGGAGACGCCTTTGGCATGTGCTGCAGCATGATGCCGCCGGCGCGCCAGCGTTCGCCCACACCCGGCTCGGTCGACCGGCCAAAGCTGAGCGAGAAGCGGGTCGGCAGCTGTTCGGACTGCGCGAAATACGCCTCGGCGCAGGCGCTGAGCGATCCTCCGGCCAGCGGCGTGATCCCCTGATAGGGTTGCGTCCCCTTGCCCTGGTCGATCAGGATCGCAAAGTATCCCTCGCCCACCTGATCAAAGGGAGCACCTTCGGTCAGACGGTCGCGGTCAAAGCTGGCATAGGCCCTGATCTGCGCGGGCTGACCCTCTTCGCGCGGGGCGTAATAGTCAGTGGCGATCATCCGCACGGGCCCCTTGGACTGAACCTGCAGCGACAGCTTCCAGCGCAGCGCGACGGTCTGGCCGATCAGCGCGGTCAGCAAGGCCATCTCGGCCACCAGCGCCTCGACCTGCGCGGGGTAGTTGTGCTGCTTCAGGATGCCGTCCAGCACCCCGTCCAGCCGGGCCACGCGGCCACGCATATCCGATACATCAAGTTGAAAGGGCAGGACGGTATCGTCCCACGCGATTTTCGTTCCAAGAGACATGGGGTTTCCTTAAGCGCCGCAAGTTGGCATATCGCCACCATATAGGTCGTACATTCGGGGTTGAAAGGGTCCTTACATGATCAGACGGTTCGGCGAAACCCCGGAACCGGGACGGAAATACACGCGCCGGGTCGGCGTCTATGCGCTGCTGCCGCGCGGGGCCAGCCTGCTGCTGACCTGCCAGACCGAACCCGGACCCGACTTGCAGCTGCCCGGTGGCGGGATCGACCCCGGCGAGTCGCCAATAGTCGCCCTGCATCGCGAAGTGTTCGAAGAAACCGGATGGTCGATCGCGGACCCGCGGCGGGTTGGTGCGTTCCGGCGATTCACCTACATGCCCGAATATGATTTGTGGGCCGAGAAGGTCTGTCTGATCTACCGGGCCCGCCCGGTGCAGCGCAAAAGACCACCGACCGAACCCTTTCACGAAGCGGTTTGGATGAACACCGGCGATGCGGTTCACATGTTGGGCAATGCAGGCGACCGGCACTTCGCGCGGCTGCAACTATCCGGGCTTTAGTTTCCGTTGTACTCGAAAAACACAGCTGAAACGTCATCCTCCATCCCCGTTCCCGGCGGCATGCCCTGAGTCAATCGCCAGAACATGTCGTCCAGAAACTCCGGCCCGCTGTTCGCCCCTAGGCATTCCAGCGCCATCCGTTGCAGCCCATCCTCATCCAGAAGATCACCGTTTTTGACACGGCATTCGGTGAAGCCGTCCGAGTACAACAGCAGCTTGTCACCGCGCTGCAGATAGGTTTCGGTCTGCTGGAACGCCACATCGGGCAGCAATCCGATGGGAAGGCCGCCATCCCCAAGGAACTCTGCCCGGCCGGTCCGGCGCAACAGCAGTGGATGGGGGTGCCCAGCCTGAACCATTCTAAGGTGGCCGTTGCGCAGATCCACGATGGCGTAGACCATGGTGAAATATTCCTCGATCCCCGTGTCGGCCATCAGGCGGGCATTTAGGATAGCGGCCACCTGCTCGGGTGGCAGCAAGGCGTAGAACTTGTTGAACCGCTTCTCCATTGCGACGTTCTGATCGAAATGCTGGCTGGTCAGATACCCGCCCAACCGCGCTGTCATCATTGCTGACGTGATACCGTGGCCGGAGACGTCGATGCTGTAGAACCCGATCCGGTTCGCGCCCGGCGAGAACATCCCCACCAGGTCACCCCCGATGTGGCCGCAGGGTTTGAGCAGCAGGCTGACCCGGGACTTGCCAAATTCCCGATAGAGTTCCGGCACCAGTGATTCCTGAATCTTGCGCGCCTGGATCAGATCCTTGTCGATGGCGTCATGCGCAAGGCGCAGTTCGGCCAAAGCGGTTTCGATCAACCGGTTCTTGTCCGAAAGCTCGCGCTGCATATCAAGAATGCGGGCCCCTGCCGAAATGCGGGCCCGCAATTCGTCTGCTTCAAGCGGTTTGATCAGGAAATCATCCGCACCGGCATCCAGGCCGCGCGCGACTTCCTGCTTCTCACTTTTTGAGGTCAGAAGGATGAAATAGGTGTACTGGTCGTTCTCCAAAGCGCGAAACGCCCGGCAGAATTCCAGCCCGCCCATGCCCGGCATCACCCAGTCACTGAGCACCAGATCGGGCAGGCCCTTTTTGCAGATCTCGATCGCTTCTTCACCGCTGTCGGCCTCGACAACCGTGAATCCCCATTTCTTCAGCGACGCCACCAGAATACGGCGTTGCAGACGGCTGTCATCGACCACCAGCACAGTCCGGATGGCTCCAAAATCCAGTTCAGCCTTGGCCTCAATTTGGCTGGACACTCGCACGCGAAACCTCTGCGCATTTTCCTACGGGGGTGCGGCAAAGCTACGGCGCTCGGCTTAACAACCGATGAAAGCTGTTCACCGCAGCGGCTTAACCCGGATTTTACCCCGGACCGGTATTCAGAGACGGTACCGGTCAAGGTGGAGGACGGTGATGATACACTGGCCAAGGGTGCGCCAGCTGCGTGATGAAGTCGGGTCCGAGGAGTTCGACGAGGTCGTCCGGATTTTTCTGGATGAAGTCGGTGAGGTCATGGGCCGCTTGACGTCGGACACCGACCGATCCGCGCTTGAGCAGAACCTGCATTTCCTCAAGGGCAGTGCATTGAGCCTTGGTTTTGAGAGCCTGTCCAAACTCTGTCAGGATGGCGAACTGCGCGCTGCTGCGGGCCATGGGGCGGAAGTCGATCTGGACGCGGTCATTGCGGCTTTTGACCGCTCGCGCGCGGAATTCATGTCCGGCCTAAAGGACAACCTGTAATCGGTCAGATCACGAATTGTGCCAGCGTCTCGTCCTCGGTGATGTCGGTATAGACGAACCCGGCATCGTCCAGATGCGCAAACAGGCGCAGGAAATTGTCCGGCTTGCTGGTCTCGATCCCGATCAGGACTGAACCGAAATTGCGCGCTGATTTCTTCATGTATTCAAACCGGGCGATGTCATCTTCGGGGCCGAGGATGTTCAGAAATTCCTTCAGCGCACCGGGTCGCTGCGGCAGGCGCAGAATGAAGTATTTTTTGACGCCCGAGTAGCGCTGCGCCCGCTCTTTGACCTCGGGAAGACGCTCGAAATCGAAATTCCCGCCCGAGGTGACGCAGACGACCGTCTTGCCGCGCACAAAGCTCTGGACGTCGCCCACCGCCTCGATCGCCAGGGCCCCGGCGGGTTCCAGCACGATGCCTTCCACGTTCAACATCTCGATCATGGTGGTGCAGATGCGGTCTTCGGGCAGGACGATCACGTCCGACAGATGCCGGTCGCGCAACAGCTGGAACGGCTTGTCACCGATCCGGCCCACCGCCGCGCCGTCGACGAAATTGTCCACCTTGTCCAGCGACACCGGATGGCCCGCCGCCAGCGCCGCGCGCAGACAGGCCCCGCCCGCGGGTTCGACGAACAGGCAATGGGTGCGGTCGCCGAACCACGTCGCCACGCCCGAGGACATGCCGCCCCCGCCCACCGGCAGCACCACGTGATCGGGAAGGCGGCCCAGCTGTTCCTCGATTTCGACGGCCAATGAGGCCTGCCCCTCGATCACGTCGTCATCGTCGAAGGGCGACAGGAAATACCCGCCCTGCTGCGCGCACCAGTCCTGAGCCGCGGCAAGCGTGTGGTCGAAATAGTCGCCAGTCAGGTGGATCTCGACGTTGTCGCCACCAAAGATTCGGGTCTTCTGGATCTTTTGCTGAGGTGTCGTCACCGGCATGAAGATCACGCCTTTGACCCCCATGTGCTTGCACATAAAGGCCACGCCCTGCGCGTGGTTGCCAGCGCTGGCGCACACGAACAGGTCCTGTCCCTGCTGCTTGCGCATGGCGTTGAACGCGCCGCGGATCTTGTAGGACCGCACCGGGCTGAGGTCTTCGCGTTTCAGCCAGATGTCGGCATCGTATTTCTCGGACAGATGGGCATTGCGCTGCAACGGCGTTGCAGGAAACACGGTGCGCATCGCCTGTTCGGCGGCGCGGGCGCGGGTCATGAAATCACTCATGCCGCATTCCCTGCCCCATCAGGCCGACAAGGGCAAGGAATACATCGGTGTACGGGCGATCAGCCCAGTTCGCGCTTTTCGATGAACACGCCGTACATCGTGGTCAGGATGCTGACGTTGATCATCGGCAGGATCAGAATCCCGAAAAACAGGGCGATCAATACACCCAGTACCGGAATGATCGACAAAACTCCGATCGCCAGCTGAACCAGAAACTGAAACAGGAACGAGACCACGATAAGAACGACGATTGTACCTCCGGTACCCAGAGTGTTGTTCCAAGCCTCGGCCAACGTGATCGGCTGGCCGATTGCCGCAGCCGGCAGGATGATGGACAGCCGATAGAAGCAAATAGCCAGGAAAACCAGGTAGCCGATGGTCAGGATGATCGAAACGGCGATCAGTCCTTCGCCCAGCATGCCTGTCAGGATCCCCATCGGCAGGAATGCAATTGCCATCAGGATCCCGAGCATCAGTCCGCGTCCAAAATAGGCCAGAATGCGATCGAACCGAAAGGTGGGCAGCACGCCGGAAGGATACTCTTCCAGAAGAATGTATCTGTGCCAGGCCACCGCGATCCAGCCCATGATGAGGACCATCACGACGAATAGGAGAAACGCGAACAGAACAATGGCCCCCGGGTTCACTCCCGGCGGCAGCCCGTTCGGATTGTCATCAAATGCCTCGAGAGGAATTCCGGACACCATGAACAGGCCGATGATTGCAACCGTTCCGATTACGGCCGGTCCGATAACGATTTGCGCCACCTGCTTGAGATTGCCAAAAACCATCCGAAGCGAGTGGGCAAAAATATTCCATCCGAGCATTCCGAAATTTCCTTAATCAATCCATGGTTGTTACCGTTTGACTGCAATTCCGCCGCCCGGTCAATCCACAGCTTCTTGCCCCCACGTCGAAAACCCGCTAGGGGCCAATCGTCTTACGCATAAGGGGAAGTCAGATGTCCGCGCCCAAGAAAGTTGTTCTGGCCTATTCCGGTGGCCTTG
Source organism: Ruegeria arenilitoris (assembly GCF_013032855.1). Classification (GTDB taxonomy): domain Bacteria; phylum Pseudomonadota; class Alphaproteobacteria; order Rhodobacterales; family Rhodobacteraceae; genus Ruegeria; species Ruegeria arenilitoris. The sequence continues at coordinate 117,036 of NZ_WQDA01000001.1, read as the reverse complement.
ATACCTCGATCATCCTGAAATGGCTGCAGACCGAGTATGGCTGCGAGGTGGTGACCTTCACCGCCGATCTGGGTCAGGGCGAAGAGCTTGAGCCCGCCCGCCAGAAGGCCGAGCTGCTGGGGATCAAGCCCGAGAACATCTATATCGAGGACATCCGCGAGGAGTTCGTCCGCGATTTCGTCTTCCCGATGTTCCGCGCCAATGCGCAGTACGAAGGGCTGTACCTGCTGGGCACCTCGATCGCGCGGCCGCTGATCTCGAAGCGCCTGATCGAGATCGCCAAGGAAACCGGCGCTGACGCGGTGGCGCATGGCGCCACCGGCAAAGGCAATGACCAGGTGCGGTTCGAACTGGCGGCCTATGCGCTGAACCCTGACATCAAGGTGATCGCGCCCTGGCGCGAGTGGGACCTGACCAGCCGTACCAAGCTGCTGGAATTTGCCGAGGCGCACCAGATCCCGATCGCCAAGGACAAGCGCGGCGAGGCACCCTTCTCGGTGGATGCGAACCTCCTGCATACCTCGTCCGAGGGCAAGGTTCTGGAAGACCCCGCTGTACAGGCGCCCGACTATGTCTATCAGCGTACCGTCCACCCCGAGGACGCCCGGAACGAGCCTGAATATATCGAGATCGGCTTTGAAAAAGGCGACCCGGTCAGCATCAATGGCGAGGCGATGAGTCCCGCCACCCTGCTGACCAAGCTGAACGAATACGGCGGCAAGCACGGCATCGGTCGTCTGGATCTGGTCGAAGGCCGGTTCGTGGGCATGAAATCGCGCGGCATCTACGAAACACCGGGCGGCACCATCCTGCTGGAGGCGCATCGCGGCATCGAATCCATCACCATGGACCGCGGCGCGATGCACCTGAAGGACCAGCTGATGCCGCAATATGCCGAGCTGATCTACAACGGCTTCTGGTACAGCCCCGAGCGCGAGATGCTTCAGGCCGCCATCGACAAGAGCCAGGAACATGTCACCGGCACCGTCCGCGTGAAGCTGTACAAGGGTCTGGCCTCGACGGTCGGCCGCTGGTCGGATCATTCGCTGTATTCCGAGGCGCATGTGACTTTTGAGGAAGACGCCGGTGCCTATGACCAGAAAGACGCTGCGGGCTTCATCCAGTTGAACGCGCTGCGGCTCAAGCTGCTGGCGGCGCGCGACAAGCGGTTGTCCAAGTGACCGAGGATGACAGCATAAACGACGAACTGGAAATGTTCATCGAAGCGCAGGACACGGTCTGGTCCGATGTCCTGCGCGAACTGGAACGGGGACAGAAGACCAGCCATTGGATGTGGTTCGTCTTTCCGCAACTGGCCGAGCTGGGCCAATCACACATGGCGCAGCTCTACGGGATCGAGGATCTGGACGAGGCTGCGGCCTATCTGGCCCACCCCGAATTGCGCCGCCGCCTGACCGAGGTGGCCCGGCTGCTGCTGACCCACGCAGGCAAGGACCCGGCCGAGATTCTGGGCAAGGTCGATGCCAAGAAGCTGCGGTCGTCCATGACCCTGTTCGCCGCCGTGCCCGATGCTCCGCCCGAATTCCAGGCGGTTCTGGGTGCGTTCTACGACGGTCAGCCCTGCCCGCGCACGCAGCAGGCCCTGGGCTGAGCGGTTTCCCGTAAGGTCACGCTTGCCCCGGCCCCTGCCCTCTGTCACCCCAAACGCAAGTGCGAAAAAGGGAGGCAGGGATGCTGCAGGAGATCACCGAAGGACTCCAGAAGGGGCTGGCCGACAAACGCTTTGAAGGCTCGTTGAAATTCGATTGCGGCGCCGATGGCGTGATCGTGCTGGCCGACAACACGGCCACAACCCAGGACCGCGAAACCGATTGCACCATCCGCATCTCGCGCGAAAACCTGGGCAAACTGCTGACCGGCAAGCTGAACCCGATGACCGGGGTGATGATGGGCAAGCTCAAGATCTCGGGCGACATGGGCGTCGCGATGAAGCTGGGGCAGTTGCTGGGCTAGGCGATAAACTCGTCTCACCACCGCGTGACAAACGGTTTCAGCCGATTGCCAGCCGCCCCGTTGCGCGGCAGCCTGAGGCGGAAAGGAGATCCGCCATGACCCGTTGCCTCGACCAGATCAAGCTGACCCTTCTGTTTGCGCTGATTGCGCTGGCGCTGATCCTGCGCGCTCAGCCTTCCCCGGCGGCCGGAACCGAGACGCTGACCGTGGCGGGCGGCTGTTTCTGGTGCGTCGAGGCCGATTTCGAATCCGTGCCCGGCGTGATCGAGGCGGTTTCGGGTTACACCGGCGGCACGACTCCGAACCCCACCTACAGCCAGGTCACGAGCGGCGGCACCGGCCATTACGAGGCGGTGCAGATCACCTTCGACCCGACCCGCGTTTCCCGTAAAACCCTGCTGAACCTGTTTTTCCGCTCGGTCGATCCCACCGATGCGGGCGGGCAGTTCTGTGACCGGGGTGAGAGCTATCTCACAGCGATTTTTGTCTCTGACACGGGCGAAAAAGCTTTGGCCGAACGCAGCAAGGCCGATGCGCAGCGTGTGCTGGGTCAGGCCATCGTGACTCCGGTCATGCCGCTTGGGGCGTTCTATCCGGCCGAGGCCTATCATCAGGATTACTACAAGGGCAAAAAGCTGGTGTTCACCCGGTTCGGGCCGAAACGCCAGCTGAACGCCTACAAGGCCTATCGCAAGGCCTGCGGCCGCGATGCGCGGGTCCGGCAGCTGTGGGGCAGCACCGCGCCGTTTGCCGGATCTTAATCCAGTGCGGCCTCGCGCACCTCTTTCAAATCGGGAATGACGTCTGCCGTGCCGGGTCGCATCACCATCAGCGCAGCGGCCCGGTTGGCCTGGGTGATGGCCTGCGCCATCGGCATCCCGCGGTCCATTCCGGCCAGGACATATCCGGTAAAGGTGTCCCCTGCCCCGGTCGTGTCCACGGCCTTGACCTTGTGGGCGGGAAACTCTGCCGCCGCCTCGCCGCGTTGATGATAGCGGGCGCCTTTTGACCCCAGCGTGACGATCACATGTTCGACCGGCAGATCGGCCGGGGCCAGCCCGGTGGCCTGTTGCAGTTGGGCGGCTTCGACCTCGTTCAGGATCAGGAATTCCAGATAGGGCAGCACCGCCTGAACCGCCGCCGCGCTGAAGGGGGCTGCGGCATAGCACACGGTCAGACCCCGCTCGCGGCCCAGCTTCGCGGCCTCAACCTGTGCGGTGGTCTCGTTCTGGAACACCAGAAGATCGCCCGTGTCAGAGTCTGCCAGCGCAGCGGAAACCTGATCGGCGCCGATCGCGTGGTTGGCGCCGGGGTACAGGATGATCAGGTTTTCGCCCTGCGCATCCACCGCGATGATCGCATGGCCCGTGGGCTGATCGACCTGCGCGATGTGCCGTGTGTCGACCCCATATTCCGTCAACCGGTCGCGTGCCCACAGCCCGTCGGACCCCACGGCGCCGATGTGGCGCACATGCGCCCCGGCCCGCGCCGCCGCAACCGACATGTTCGCGCCCTTGCCGCCCAGAAACCGCTGCAAACCGCTGGCCGCAAGGGTTTCACCCGGCGCCGGCAGGTGCGGCAGCGCGTAGACCATGTCGGCGTTGATCGAGCCTAGGTTCCAGATTGCCATCGGATCACGCCATGTCGCACGAGGCCAGGATGGCCATGTTCAGGATGTCATTCGCGGTCGAGCCGGTCGAACAGATCTGGATCGGCTTGTCGATGCCGGTCAGGATCGGGCCGATCACCGTGGCTCCGGCCATCTCCTGCATCAGCTTGGTGGAAATCGAGGCCGAGTGCCGCGCGGGCACGATCAGGATGTTGGCCGGCCCGGTCAGGCGGCAGAAGGGATAGGCCTCTTGCTGGTGGGCGTTCAGCGCCACGTCGACGGTCATTTCGCCTTCGTATTCGAAATCGACGCCGCGCGCCTCCAGCACTTGCGGGGCTTTGTACAGCTTTTCGGTCCGCTCGGAGACCGGATAGCCGAAGGTCGAGAAGCTGACGAAGGCCACCCGAGGCTCCAGCCCCATGTGGCGGGCAACCGTGGCGGCGCGTTCGGCAATCGTCGCCAGATCGTTCTCGTCGGGCCATTCATGCACCAGCGTGTCGCCGATCAGCACGATCCGGCCCTTGTGCAGCAGCGCGGTGATCCCGGCGGCACCATGGGCGGCGTCGGCGTCGAACACATGGCTGATGCGGTCCAGCACATGCGCCGATTTGCGGGTGGCCCCGGTCACCAGACCGTCGCCATGCCCATGCGCCAGCATCAGGGCCGAGAACACATGCCGGTCGCGCGCGGCCAGGCGGTGGATGTCCTTGCGGTCAAAGCCTTTGCGCTGCAATCGCTGGTACAGAAAGTCCTTGTAGGCATCGAGATGCGTGGTGTTGGCGGCGTTGACCACCTCCAATTCGCGCACCGCGTCGCCCAGACCGGCGGCTTCCAGCTTGGTCTTCACGTCGTCGGGCCGGCCCACGACCAGCGCCTTGCCGAAGCCCGACCGCTGATACGTCACCGCCGCGCGCAAAACCCGCGGATCGTCGCCCTCGGCAAAGATCATCCGGCTTTGCGCCGCGCGGGCCCGGGCGTTCAGGCCGCGCAGAATGCTGGCGGTCGGGTCCATGCGCGACTTGAGGCTCAACTCATAGGCCTCCATGTCGATGATCGGCCGCCGGGCCGCGCCGGTGTCCATCCCTGCCTTCGCGACGGCAGGCGGAATGCGATAGATCAGGCGCGGGTCAAACGGCGTGGGAATGATGTAGTCGCGCCCGAAGGTCAGCGATTTTCCATAAGCCAGCGCCACCTCGTCGGGCACGTCCTCGCGCGCCAGACGGGCCAGCGCGTGGGCGCAGGCGATCTTCATCTCGTCATTGATGGCGCGGGCGTGGATGTCCAGCGCCCCGCGGAACAGGTAGGGAAAGCCCAGAACGTTGTTGACCTGGTTGGGGTAGTCGCTGCGCCCGGTGGCCACGATGGCGTCAACGCGCACCTCGTGTGCCTCTTCCGGGGTGATTTCCGGATCGGGATTGGCCATGGCGAAGATCACCGGATTGTCGGCCATACTGGCGACCATCTCCTGCGTGACCGCGCCTTTGACGGATACGCCCAGGAACACGTCTGCGCCCCTCATGGCCTCTTCCAGCGTGCGCAGCTCGGTCGCAATCGCGTGGGCCGATTTCCACTGGTTCATGCCCTCGGTCCGGCCCTGATAGATCACGCCTTTGGTGTCGCAGACGATGCAGTTTTCATGCCGGGCGCCCATCGACTTGAGTAGTTCGATACAGGCGATCCCCGCCGCCCCGGCTCCGTTGAGGACGATCTTCACGTCCTCGATCTTCTTGCCCGAGATGTGCAGCGCGTTGATCAGCCCCGCCGCGCAGATCACCGCCGTGCCGTGCTGGTCGTCGTGAAAGACGGGGATGTCCATCTCTTCCTTCAGGCGCTGCTCGATGATGAAGCACTCGGGCGCCTTGATGTCTTCCAGGTTGATGCCGCCGAAGGTCGGCCCCATCAGCTTGACCGCGCGGCAGAATTCGTCCGGGTCCTCGGTGTCCAGTTCGATGTCGATCGAGTTCACGTCGGCGAACCGCTTGAACAAGACCGATTTTCCCTCCATCACCGGCTTGGACCCCAACGCGCCCAGATTGCCCAGCCCCAGAACCGCCGTCCCGTTCGAGATCACGGCCACAAGGTTGCCCTTGTTGGTATAGTCATAGGCGGTCTCGGGGTTCTCAGCGATGGCTTCACACGGAACCGCCACGCCGGGGCTGTAGGCCAGCGACAGATCGCGTTGGGTGGTCATGGGAACGGTGGCCTGCACCTCCCACTTTCCGGGGGTGGGTTCCAGGTGAAAGGCCAGCGCCTCTTCTTTGGTGATCTTCGCTTTGGGCATTTTGACGGTCGGTTCCATGACTTCGGGGCTTTTCGCCTCATACCGCAGGCGCGGGCGCGCCTCAACGACTATGCGATTTCACCTTTCGTCGCGGTTGGGGGATTTGTAAGGTCGCGCCGGAATACGCCAGAGGGGAGCAGCCTTGTCCAACGTCACGCCGATGATGGCGCAATACCTGGAAATCAAAGAGGCCCACAAAGACGCCCTGCTGTTCTACCGCATGGGCGATTTCTACGAGATGTTCTTCGAGGACGCCGTGAACGCCGCCGAGGCGCTGGACATCGCCCTGACCAAGCGCGGCAAGCACAATGGCGAAGACATCCCCATGTGCGGCGTGCCGGTGCATTCGGCCGAGGGTTATCTGCTGACGCTGATCCGCAAGGGGTTTCGCGTCGCCGTCTGTGAACAGATGGAAAGCCCGGCCGAGGCCAAGAAAAGAGGCTCTAAATCGGTGGTAAAGCGCGATGTGGTGCGCCTTGTCACCCCCGGCACCTTGACCGAAGACGCACTTCTGGAGGCGCGCCGCCACAACTTTCTGGCCGCCTATGCCGAGGTGCGCGACGAGGCCGCGCTGGCCTGGGCCGACATCTCGACCGGGGCGTTTCACGTGATGCCGCTGACGTCGGTGCGCCTCAGCCCCGAACTGGCCCGGCTGGCCCCGTCCGAGCTGATCGTGGCCGATGGCGCCGAGGCCGATCTGCGCGACACGGTCGAAGACCTGGGCGTCGCGCTCACCCCCATCGGGCGGGCCAGTTTCGACAGCAGTGCGGCAGAAAAACGCATCTGCGGGTTGTTTCACGTGGGCACGCTGGACGCGTTCGGCAGCTTTGGACGCGCCGAAGTGTCCGCGATGGGCGCGCTGATCGATTACCTGGAGATCACGCAGAAGGGCAAATTGCCCCTGTTGCAAACGCCGATGAAGGAATCCGAGGATCGCGTCGTGCAGATCGACGCAGCCACCCGCCGCAATCTGGAACTCACACGGTCCTTGTCGGGCGGACGGGCCGGATCGCTGCTGTCGGTGGTGGACCGCACCGTGACCCCGGGCGGCGCGCGCCTGTTGGAACAACGCCTGTCCAGCCCCTCGCGCAATCTGGATGTGATCCATGCCCGGCTGGATGCGGTGGATTTTGCCGCCCAGGACAGCCTGATCGCCGCCGATCTGCGCGAGGCGCTGCGCAAAACGCCCGATCTGGACCGCGCTCTGTCGCGCCTGTCGCTGGAGCGTGGCGGCCCGCGCGATCTGGCCGCCATCCGCAACGGGCTGGCGCAGGCGCAGGCAATTGCCGAGATCTGCGCCGGTCAGGACCTGCCGGTGCTGCTGGCGACCGCGGTGCAGAACCTCGTGGGCTTCGACGATCTGCTCGACCTGCTGGATCAGGCGCTGGTCGCCGACCCGCCACTGCTGGCGCGCGATGGCGGCTACATCGCCCCCGGTTTCGACGCCGAACTGGACGAGGCCCGCACCCTGCGGGACGAAGGCCGCTCGGTCATTGCCGGGTTTCAGCAGAAGTACGCGAAACATACCGGCATCGCCTCGTTGAAAATCAAGCACAACAACGTGCTGGGCTATTTCATCGAAACCACGGCGACCCATGCCGAAAAGATGCTGAACCCGCCGTTCAGCGAGACCTATATCCACCGCCAGACCACCGCCAACCAGGTGCGGTTCACAACGGTTGAGCTCAGCGAAATCGAAACCCGCATCCTGAACGCCGGAAACCTGGCGCTTGAGATTGAAAAACGGCTCTATCGAAGGCTTTCTGACGAGATTCTGGCGCAGGCTGCCCGCATCAATCAGGCCGCGCGAGGGCTGGCCGAGTTGGACCTGACCACCGCGCTGGCCGATCTGGCGCTGGGCGAGAACTGGTGCCGCCCTCAGGTGGACGGCTCGCGCGCCTTCGACATCGTCGCGGGCCGCCACCCGGTGGTCGAGCACGCGCTGCGCCAGCAATCCGGTGATGCCTTCATCGCCAATGACTGCGACCTCGGTGCCGAGGACGGCGCCGCCATCTGGCTGCTGACCGGCCCCAACATGGCGGGTAAGTCGACCTTCCTGCGCCAGAATGCGCTGATTGCCCTGCTGGCGCAGATGGGCAGTTTCGTTCCGGCCGAACGCGCCCATATCGGGCTAGTCAGCCAGTTGTTCAGCCGCGTAGGCGCCTCGGACGATCTGGCGCGGGGCCGGTCAACCTTCATGGTCGAGATGGTCGAAACCGCGGCCATCCTCAACCAGGCCGATGACCGGGCGCTGGTGATCCTCGATGAGATCGGGCGTGGCACCGCCACCTATGACGGCCTGTCCATCGCGTGGGCCACGCTGGAACATCTGCACGCCGCCAACCGCTGCCGGGCGTTGTTCGCCACCCATTACCACGAGCTGACCGCGCTGGCCGGCAAGCTGGAGGGCGTCGAAAACGCCACCGTCGCGGTCAAGGAATGGGAGGGCGAGGTGATTTTCCTGCACGAGGTCCACAAGGGCGCAGCCGACCGGTCCTATGGTGTGCAGGTCGCGCAACTGGCCGGCCTGCCGGCTTCGGTCGTCGAACGCGCACGCGTGGTTCTGGACCAGTTGGAGAAGACCGAGAGCGAGGGGGGCAAGCAAAAAGCGCTGATCGATGATCTGCCGCTGTTTTCCGCCGCAACGCCCCCGCCGCCACCGGCTGCGAAAGCCTCGCCGGTCACCGACATGCTGGACCAGATCCTGCCGGACGAGCTGACCCCGCGCGATGCGCTGGACCTGATCTACAAACTGAAAGAGGCGGCCAGATCCTGACCGCCCCATTCAATTGTCAGTGAAGCACTGGCCCGTCAGCTAGCCGGGGTCGAGCTGACCCCCACCTGCGCCGGACGCAGCAGGCGGTCATGCAGCATGAACCCTTCGGCTGAGACCTGGATAATCTCGCCCGCTTTGGTGCCCGGCACCGGGGCTTCGAACATGGCTTCGTGCAGGTTCGGGTCGAACTTGTCGCCAACCTCGGGTGTGATCACCTCGATCCCGTGTTTCTGGAATACGTCCTTCAACACGCGCATGGTCAGCTCGACACCTTCGATCAGGCCGGCTGCGACCTCTTTCTGCTCGTCCGTAGCCGCCTCGAGCGCTCGTTTCAGGTTGTCGTAGACCGGCAGCATGTCGCGCGCCAGTTTGGACCCACCATACTGTTCGGCCTCACGGCGGGCCCTGTCGCCACGCTTGCGTGCGTTTTCCGCATCCGCCAGGGCGCGCATGAACTTGTCGCGCAACTCATCGCGCTCGGCCTTCAGGGCATCCAGTTCCAGCGCTTCTTCGCTGATCTCGGCCATCTCCTCGGCCAGTTCTTCCGCCTCGGCAGTTGCAATGTCGTCCAGAAAGTCTTCGTTCTTCGGCTCTGCCATCTTTTACCCTCTAGCTCCGATCGGAAATCAGTTTCCCAACCAGTTGCGCCGTGTAGTCCACGATCGGCACGATCCGCCCATAGTTCAGACGGGTCGGCCCGATCACGCCAACGGCGCCGATTATCTTTCGATCAGCGTTCATATAAGGAGACACCACCAAAGAGGAACCCGAAAGTGAGAAAAGTTTGTTCTCCGAGCCGATAAAAATGCGCACACCTTCACCTTCCTCGGTCAATTCGAGGAATTCGGCTATGTCACGCTTGCGTTCCAGATCGTCAAACAGGACCCGGATTCGCTCCAGCTCCTCTTCCTGACCGGTGTCGCCCAGCAGATTCGCCCGACCACGCACGATCAGACGCGCCGAGTCCGACGCCTCGCCCTCCCAGGCCGCAAGGCCGCTTTCCACAAGCTCGCGGGCCAGCACGTCGATCTCTTGCCTGCGCGCCGCAATCTCGGTCTGGATCATCCGGCGCACATCGGACAGTTTCCGGCCCTCGATCAGGGCGTTCAGGAAATTGGCCGCCTCACGCATCGAACTGGGCGTCTGACCCGGTGGTGGCGTGAACAGCCGGTTCTCCACATGGCCATCTGCGAAAACCAATACCACCAGGGCCCGGTCATGGCCCAGGGAAACGAACTCGATATGCTTGATTTCGGATTCGTGCTTGGGTGTCAGCACCAGCGACGCGCCATGCGTGACGTTCGACAAGGCGGCCCCGACGCGATCCAGCATACCGCTGACATCACCGGAATTGCTGCCCAGCGTCTCATCCAGCTTCTTGCGGTCGTCCTCGCCCAGGTCGCCAACTTCCAGCAGGCCGTCGACGAACATGCGCAGCCCAACCTGTGTGGGCACCCGGCCGGCGCTGACATGCGGACTGCCCAAAAGGCCCAGAAACTCGAGATCCTGCATGACATTGCGAACCGTTGCCGCGCTGACTTTTTCACTGAGGGTCCGGCTGAGGGTCCGGCTGCCGACAGGCTCGCCGCTTTCCAGATAGCTTTCGACGATCAGGCGAAACACTTCCCGCGACCGGTCGTTCAACTCGTCCAGAATTTTGCTCGCTTCACTCATCGGTGGTTCCCTTGCTGGGTGGTCATTAAATAGCTGCCAACAGAAAGGTCAATCGGGGTTGCATCGCTGCCATGCCGGGCGTTATCCCCAAGCCAGCAGACAAAGGATATCTCATGCGACCCTCTGGACGAGATTTAAGCGAAATGCGCCCGGTTTCAATCGAGACCGGGTTTACCAAACATGCCGAAGGTTCCTGCCTGATCAAGATCGGCGACACCCATGTTCTGTGTACCGCCACGATCGAGGATCGCGTGCCGCCTTTTATCAAGGGGTCGGGCCTGGGCTGGGTCACCGCCGAATACGGCATGCTGCCCCGCGCGACAAACACCCGGATGCGGCGTGAGGCCGCCAGTGGCAAACAGGGTGGCCGGACCGTCGAGATCCAGCGCCTGATCGGCCGCGCCCTGCGCGCCGGGGTCGACCGCGTCGCCTTGGGCGAACGCCAGATCACCGTGGATTGTGACGTGCTGCAGGCCGATGGCGGCACCCGCTGCGCCTCGATCACCGGCGGCTGGGTCGCGCTGCGGCTGGCGGTGAACAAGCTGATGAAGGCCGGTGACGTGATCTCGGACCCGCTGGTCGATCCGGTCGCCGCCGTATCCTGCGGCATCTATGCCGGCCAGCCCGTTCTGGACTTGGACTATCCCGAAGACAGCGAGGCCGGCGTTGACGGCAACTTCATCATGACCGGTTCGGGCAAACTGATCGAGGTGCAGATGAGCGCCGAAGGTTCCGTCTTCAGCCGCGCGCAGATGGATCAGCTGATGGAACTGGCCGAAAAAGGCGTGGCCGAGCTGGTGGCTGCGCAAAAGGCCGCCACCGCATGACCCGCCGGTTCGAAGGCGATCGGCTGCTGGTGGCCACGCACAACAAGGGCAAGCTCGAGGAGATGGCCCATCTGCTCGAGCCCTTTGGCGTGACCGTCGTGAGCGCGGCCGAGATGAACCTGCCCGAACCCGAAGAGACCGAGGACACGTTCGTCGGCAACGCGCGCATCAAGGCCCATGCCGCCGCTAAGGCCACCGGCCTGCCCGCCCTGTCCGACGATTCCGGCATCACCATCGATGCGCTGGACGGTGCGCCGGGCGTGTACACCGCCGACTGGGCCGAAACCGGAAACGGCCGCGATTTTCTGATGGCCATGACCCGCGCCCACACCGAGCTTGAGGCGCGCAACGCCCCGCATCCACGCACCGCCCAGTTCCGCTGCACGCTGGTACTGGCTTGGCCCGACGGCCATGACGAGGTGTTCGAGGGCGTCGCACCCGGTCATCTGGTCTGGCCGATCCGCGGCAAGGATGGGTTCGGCTATGACCCGATGTTCGTTCCCGATGGGTACGACGTTACTTTCGCCGAGATGGATCGCTGGGAAAAGAACAAGATCAGCCACCGCGCCCGCGCGGTCGAGCTGTTCGTGAAAGGCTGCTTTGGCGGATGATTGGCGCAACGGGGGCTTTGGCCTGTACGTGCATTGGCCCTTTTGCGAGGCCAAGTGCCCCTATTGCGACTTCAACAGCCATGTTTCCAGAAATATTGATCAAAAACAATGGCTTGACGCCTATCTGTCCGAGCTGAAGCGCGCAGCCGCCGAAACCCCTGACCGGGTTCTGAACACGATCTTCTTTGGCGGCGGCACCCCATCGCTGATGGCGCCCGAAACCGTCGCCGCCATGATCGACGCCGCCCGCAGCCTTTGGCGGCCCGCCAATGACATGGAAATCACGCTCGAGGCCAATCCCGGCTCGGTCGAGGCCGGACGGTTCGCCGCTTATCGCGATGCCGGTGTGAACCGGATCTCGATGGGCATTCAGGCGATGAATGACGAAGATCTGCGGCGGCTGGGCCGCATCCACAGCGTGGCCGAGGCCCGCGCCGCCTTCGACATCGCCCGCAGCTGTTTCGCCCGGGTCAGCTTTGACCTGATCTATGCCCGCCAGTACCAGACGCTTGAGGCCTGGCGCGCCGAGCTGACCGAGGCGCTGTCGATGGCGATCGACCATCTGTCGCTGTACCAGTTGACCATCGAGGCCGGCACCGCATTCGGCGACCGCTATTCTGTCGGAAAGCTGCGTGGCCTGCCCGAGGACGACAGCGCAGCCGACATGTATCTGACCACGCAAGAGATCTGCGAAACCCACGGCATGCCCGCCTACGAGGTGTCGAACCACGCTGTTCCCGGGGCCGAGTCGCGGCACAACCTGATCTATTGGCGCTATGGCGATTATGTCGGCATCGGACCGGGCGCCCATGGGCGGATCACGGTGGATGGCCAGCGGATCGCAACCGAAACCCATCTGGCACCGACCGCGTGGCTGAATGCCGCCGCGCAAGGAAACGGCGAAAAGCTGCGGACTCCCCTGACCGCCGAAGAACAAGCGAACGAATACCTCATGATGTGCCTTCGCTTGACTGAGGGTCTAGATATGGACCGTTTCAATTGCCTGTCCGGGCACCCTTTGCCGCAACGCAAACTGGGCTACCTGCAGGACATCGGAATGATCGCCCAAGACGGCCCCCGCGTTTCCGCCACTGCTGACGGCCGCGCGGTTCTCAATGCGGTGATCCGTGAGTTGCTGGATTAGTCATGCACTATTTGTGGGCCACATTTGGATTGCTCTGCGTCGCCTTGGCCATGATCGGCGTTGCCCTGCCCCTGCTGCCCACCGTTCCGTTCCTACTGTTGGCCGCCTTCTGTTTCGCGCGCTCTTCTTCCCGTCTGCACAACTGGCTGATGTCTCACCGAACCTTCGGTCCGTTAATCCTTGATTGGCAAACCTCGGGCGCGATCCGGCCAGCCGCAAAAAAGGCGGCGACCCTGTCGGTTGCCGCCGTCTTTGGTTTGTCGGTTCTGGTCTCTGTGCCCAGCCATGTCCTGATTATTCAGGCCGTGACCTTGGGCGCGGTGATGATCTTTATCTGGTCACGCCCTAACGGCTGAGCTTTGCGCAGAGATCATCCAGTTGATCCAGGTTTTCATAGGTCAGCACGACCTGCCCGGTCTCGGTTCCGGGCTTGTGGTTGATGACCACCTTCATCGCCAGAATCGCGGAAAGGTCTTTTTCCAAAGCCCGCGTATCTGCGTCCTTGCCTGCATTGAGGTCACGCGACCGCGGTGCGGGACGATCTTTGTCGCCCTGTTGCTGCTTCTTGACCAGCGCTTCGGTCGCGCGGACTGACAAGCCGTCTTTCACGACAGTTTTCGCCAGTTCGGACGGATTATCCGCAGTGATAAGGGCGCGCGCGTGTCCGGCCGAGATTTTACCTTCAACAACAAGGACTTGAACGTCACCCGGCAGTGACAACAGCCTCAGAAGGTTGGCAATATGGCTGCGGCTTTTACCCAGGGCTTCGGCCAACTTTTCCTGGGTGTGGCCGAACCGATCCATCAACTGCTTGTAGCCAGCGGCCTCCTCCACGGCGTTCAGATCAGCGCGCTGGATGTTTTCGATGATGGCGACTTCAAGTACTTCGGTGTCGTCAAATTCGCGCACGATGACCGGAATGTCGTGCAACTGCGCCATCTGCGCGGCGCGCCAGCGGCGCTCACCCGCGACGATTTCATATTCGCCGCCGCCGACCGGGCGAACGATCAGGGGCTGGATAATCCCTTTCTCTTTGACCGAGGCAGCAAGCTCGTCCAGTTGATCCTGCGAGAATGTGCGGCGCGGCTGATTCGGGTTGGCCCGCAGCTTCTCGATCGGAACCTTCATGTCCGGCCGACGTGGTTCAGCCGTGACCCGGCCTTCAGGATCCTGTGATACATCCGCCATCAAGGCGGACAAGCCGCGCCCCAATCCGCGAGGTTTTCCTTTTCTGGCGCTCACTTCGCCCTCCTGACAGCCGCTCAGGCAGCCACTTTTTTGTTCTTTTGCATGATTTCGCGTGCCAGATGCCGGTACGCCATCGCCCCCAGAGACCCCGAGTCATATTGAAGGACCGGAAGTGCAAATGACGGCGCTTCGCTGACCCGGACATTTCTGGGTATCTTGGTTTTAAATACCATCTCTCCCAGATTGTCACGCGCATCCTTTTCGACCTGCCGGGACAAGTTGTTGCGGTTGTCATACATGGTCAACACAATACCTTCGATTCTGAGGTCTGGATTCGCGGACTGTCGAACCTCTCGAATCGTCAGCATCAGTTGCGACAGGCCTTCCAGCGCAAAGAACTCGCTTTGCAACGGAACCAACACCGAATGCGCCGCCACCATCGCGTTGACTGTCAGCAGATTGAGGGACGGCGGGCAGTCGATCAGAACAAAATCAAAACCGAATTTGTCGATCGCCGGTTGCCTGAGCGCGTCGTGCAGCAAGTAGCTGCGTTTTTCATTCGAGATCAGCTCAATATCTGCCGAGCTGAGGTCAACCGTGGCCGGAACGATACTGAGGTTTTCGATTTCGGTTTCCTGCACGACGGCCTCCAAGGGCGCCTCGTCCAGAATCAAATCATACGTGGTCCAATCACGATCCTCGACCCCAAGCCCGGTGGACGCGTTTCCCTGCGGGTCCAGATCCACGACCAGAACCTTGCATCCTGCCTCGGCCAAACCCGCCGCCAGATTGATCGCTGTCGTGGTTTTGCCAACCCCACCCTTCTGATTGGCAACCGCCATGATACGAGGTCCTGCAGGGCGCGACAGATCAACCACGTGAGACTCCTTTGATCTTCAGGATGACAGCCTGGGGGTCAGTTAAACTATTAGCCGTCTCCGTGGTGAAATTCCATTCCCGTTGGGCCGCGTCGATTTCTTTTTTCCAGGTGGCGCCTTTGGGAAACACGGCCACTCCATCTTCCTTTAAATGCCTGTCACAGAATGACAATAAAGTCGTCAGGTCTGCGAGCGCCCTTGCGGACAGGACATCAGCGCCCAGGGGATCGATAGCCTCGATCCGCTTTGAAATTACCGAGCAGTTGGCCTTGGTTTCGCGGATGACGGTGCGCAAAAACGCCGATTTTCTCTGATCGCTCTCAACCAGGGTAAATTCCGTCTCAGGCGAAGCTTCAGAGGCCAGTATCGCGCAGACCAGCCCCGGAAGTCCTCCACCGCTTCCCAGATCGACCCAGTGATTCTTTGGTTCAACCAAGTGAAAGACCTGGATCGAGTCCTTTACGTGCCGCGACCAAACTTCTGGCAGAGTGCTGCGCGAAACCAAGTTAATCTTTGGATTCCACTTCCGCAGAAGATCGACAAAGACTGACAGCTTTTCGAATGTTTCACGTGAAACATTCAAGCCATCGGGCGAAGCGCGCGAGTCGCCGTTCATGCCTTTTTTGCTCTCTGACTGCTTCTGAGTTTTGCCAGTACCAAGGTCAAAGCAGCAGGCGTAACACCCTCCACGCGACTCGCTTGGGCAATGTTCGCCGGTCGCGCGGCTGACAGCTTCTGCTTCAACTCATTCGAAAGACCTGTGAGCGAGGAATAGTCAAAATCCGCGGGTATGGCATGGGTTTCGTCGCGCTTCATGGCTTCGACGTCTCGTTGTTGCCGAGCTATGTAATTGGCGTACAGCGCGTCCCTTTCGATCTGCCGACGGGTGTCTTGGTCGACATCCTCCAGCTGCTGGATCAGCGGCACAAGGTCCTCGAAGCAAACGTTCGGAAACGCCAAGATTGCCATTCCGTCCCTGCGGTTACCATCCTGATTTACTTCGATGCCAGCTGTGCGGATTTCCTTGGGCGTAAAGGTCCGTTCGGTCAGTACTGACTTCACAGCACCCAGCCTTTCCATTTTGGTTTCAAAAGCCAGGCGACGGTGATCCGATATACACCCAATTTCCAGGCCTTTCGGCGTAAGGCGTTGATCCGCATTGTCCGCGCGCAAGGACAGACGGAATTCGGCGCGCGAGGTAAACATCCGATACGGTTCCGCTACACCCCGTGTGGTCAGATCGTCAATCATGACACCAATATAGCTATTGGCTCGAGTAAAATGAATCGCATCTCGCCCTTGAACTTCCAACGCGGCATTCAGGCCCGCGATCAGGCCCTGAGCAGCCGCCTCCTCATATCCTGTGGTTCCATTGATCTGCCCTGCAAGATATAGCCCCGGGATCTCCGGCAAGGCCAGGGACGCGCTCAACACACGCGGGTCCACATAGTCGTATTCAATGGCGTAGCCCGGCTGCAGGATTTCTGCCGACTCAAGGCCTTTGATGGATCGAACATACTCGACTTGGACATCCTGCGGCAGCGAAGTCGAAATCCCGTTTGGATACACCGTGTGATCATTGACGCCCTCAGGCTCCAGAAAAATCTGGTGAGAGTCCTTATCCGCAAACCGAACGATCTTGTCTTCGATCGAAGGGCAATATCGCGGCCCCACTCCCTCGATATGCCCCCCATACATCGCAGAGCGGCTCAGGTTCTTCTCGATGATTTCATGGGTTTGCGCGTTCGTGTGAGTGATGCCGCAAGATATCTGCGGCGCCACCGGTGTTTTGGACAAGAATGAGAACATGGTCGGATCATCATCACCGTCCTGCCGTTCCAATCCGTCCCAGTCGATCGTGCGCCCATCTAGGCGCGGAGGCGTCCCGGTTTTCAGCCGCGCCATCGGCAGGTCATAGCTATCCAACCGCTCAGCCAGTCGTACAGACGGCCTGTCGCCCATGCGGCCTCCGGGCCTCTGAACATCGCCGATATGGATCACGCCCCGCAGAAACGTTCCCGAGGTCAGAATAACCGCTTTCGCCGGAATTTCAGATCCGTCGGACAGAACCACCCCGGCAACGCGATGACCGTCCATTCGGAAATCTATGACTTCTCCGGTAATGACTTCGAGGTTCTTTCGCGCCTTTGTTTCCTGTTGCATTGCAGCCCGGTACAGCGCGCGGTCGGCCTGCGCGCGGGGCCCTTGAACGGCGGGCCCTTTACGGCGATTCAGAAGGCGGAACTGGATTCCCGCCCGGTCTGCAACCCGCCCCATAACGCCGTCCAGGGCGTCGATCTCACGAACCAAGTGGCCTTTTCCAAGTCCACCGATCGCCGGATTGCACGACATGACACCGATGTCGGTTTCCGAAAGTGTCACCAAAGCTGTCTGCGCACCCATCCGGGCCGCGGCATGGGCCGCCTCGGCCCCCGCATGCCCCGCTCCGATAACGACGACGTCAAACTCCGAATGTTTCACGTGAAACACTCCTCATTTACCCAAACAAAAGCTGGCGAATATTTCGTCCAGCAGATTTTCCACATCTACTCGGCCGACCAAAGACTCCAACGCGCGGATGGCGATCCGCAGCTCTTCTGCTGCAATATCGTACAGGTCCGGGCCGGAATCCAGAACTCTGAGTGCTTCGGACAGAGCGGCCGAGGATTTCAGCATTGCAACACGATGGCGTTCCCGGGTGGCAATACCAGAACTTGCGGTTCGCTCTCGCAAGACGACCGATATGTTGTGGATCAGGCGGTCTATTCCCTGACCTGTCTTCCCCGACACACCATCGGTCCCGTCTGAACGAAGGTCGGATTTCGGCAAAACCTGGATGTCGCCTGATTGCATACCGATTCCCAAAGCTTGCGGGTCCTCGGTCAGAAATACGCGAAGGTCGGCATTTTCCGCCCGCTTTCTGGCCAGAGCGATCCCAAGACCCTCGACGTGATCCTCAGTTTCGCGCAACCCGGCCGTATCCAACAGCGTGACCGGCAAGCCTGCCAGGTCCATCCGCACCTCGATAATATCGCGGGTGGTGCCAGCATATTCCGAAGTAATTGCCGCCTCCCGGCCCGCAAGCGCATTCAGCAAGGTCGACTTGCCCGCATTCGGTGGGCCGACGATAGCCACTTCAAAGCCGGTGCGAATCCGCTCGGCAATTCTCACGCCCTTTGCCTCCCGCTCCAGATCCGCCATGACAGCAGTTACAAGCGATCGGACTTCGGGTGACACATCCGTTGGCACGTCTTCATCGGCAAAATCAATGACAGCCTCCAGCAATGAGGCCGCCCGGATCAAATCCCGCCGCCACCGTTCCGCCAGGTCGCCCAACTCGCCAGCCAGAATGGTCTGAGCCTGCTTGCGTTGGGCCTCGGTCTCTGCGTCGATCAGATCGGCCAAGCCTTCGACCTGGGCAAGGTCCATCTTCCCGTTTTCAAGAGCACGCCGGGTGAACTCGCCCGGCTCAGCCAGTCGCAGATCCGGCATTTCGGATAGGACGCGCAGAACCGCGTTGACCGAAGCCGCGCTGCCATGGATCTGCAGCTCGGCCACATCTTCGCCGGTAAAGCTGGATGGACCGTGGAAGGTCAGAACCAGCCCGTCATCCAGGCGCGACCCGTCAGGTGCCCGCAACTCACGCAGGCACATGCCACGCAACGGCAAATCTCCACCCGACAGAACCTTGGCCGCTTGGTGCGACTGCGGTCCTGACAGGCGGATCACAGCAACCCCTGCCTTGCCTTGCGCGCTGGCCAAGGCGAATATCGTATCCATTCGAAGGCCTCGCGTCGGTTACAAGACCGTATCAGGTATTCATCGAGTCGAAGAACTCGGAATTGGTCTTGGTCTGTTTCAACTTGGACAACAGGAACTCGATCGCGTCGGTTGTGCCCATCGGGTTGAGGATACGGCGCAGAACAAAGGTTTTGGCCAGATCGCCCTTGTCGACCAGCAGGTCCTCTTTCCGGGTGCCGGACTTGAGGATGTCGATCGCCGGGAACACCCGCTTGTCTGCGATCTTGCGATCTAGAACGATCTCCGAGTTACCGGTACCCTTGAATTCTTCAAAGATCACTTCGTCCATCCGGCTGCCGGTGTCGATCAGCGCGGTGGCGATGATGGTCAGCGAACCGCCCTCTTCGATGTTGCGCGCCGCACCGAAGAACCGCTTGGGCCGCTGCAGCGCGTTGGCGTCGACACCACCGGTCAGAACCTTGCCCGAGGACGGCACCACGGTGTTGAACGCTCTACCAAGTCTTGTGATCGAGTCGAGAAGAATAACAACATCTCGTTTATGTTCGACCAGGCGCTTGGCTTTTTCGATCACCATCTCCGACACGGCCACATGGCGGGTCGCCGGTTCATCAAAGGTCGAGGATACCACCTCGCCCTTCACCGAACGCTGCATGTCCGTCACCTCTTCAGGGCGTTCGTCGATCAGCAGGACGATCAGGTAGCACTCCGGGTGGTTCCGCTCGATCGAGTGCGCGATGTTCTGCAGGATCACCGTTTTGCCGGTCCGCGGCGGCGCCACGATCAGCGACCGCTGGCCCTTGCCGATCGGGGCGACCAGGTCGATCACACGGGCGGACTTGTCCTTGATGGTCGGATCCTCGATCTCCATCTTCAACCGCTCATCCGGATAGAGCGGCGTCAGGTTGTCGAACAAGATCTTGTGCTTGGCCTTTTCCGGGTCTTCGAAGTTGATCTTGGTGACCTTCGTCAGCGCGAAATAGCGCTCATTCTCGTCCGGAGCCTTAATCTCACCCTCGACCGTGTCGCCGGTGCGCAGCGAATGCTGGCGGATCATGTCGGGCGAGACATAGATGTCGTCCGGGCCGGGCAGATAGTTCGCCTCGGGCGAGCGCAGAAAGCCGAAACCGTCCTGCAGCACCTCGAGCACGCCGTCGCCGCCCACGGTCCAGCCCTCGTCCGCGCGTTCGCGCAGGATCTGGAACATCATCTCGCCCTTGCGCATGGTCGAGGCGTTTTCGATCTCGAGCTCTTCGGCCATGGCCAGAAGGTCTTTGGGGCTTTTGGCCTTCAGATCGGCCAGATTCAGGGATTCGGTTGTCATGATGATACGGACCTTGGCCGCAAGGGTGCGGCACAGCGTTGAATTTCAAACAGGAAGATGCGCCATCCGGACGGATGGGTTGATCCCTACATAAGGCCGGTCGCCGCCCGAGTCAAACCGGTGCGGAAATGGCCCTCAGAACTTCAGAATGACCGCCAGAACGATGATGACCATCAAAACGGTCGGAACCTCGTTCATCATGCGGTACTGGCGCCCTGTGAGCGTATTGCGGCCTTCGACGAAATCCTTGCGCCGGGCCATCAGCCAGTGATGAAACCAGGTCATGCCGATCACCGCAGCACCCTTGACCCAAGGCCAGGACCAGTCCCACCCGACGATGCCGGGAGTGAACACCATGATGAGGCCGCAGACCCAGGCCACGATCATCGCCGGTCGCATGATCACGCGCAGCAGCTTTTCTTCCATTTCAAAGAAGATCTCGGGCGCACCGTCCACGGCCTGCGCTTTTTCGACGTGATAGACGAACAGACGTGGCAGATAGAAC
The DNA here is from genome assembly GCF_013032855.1 of Ruegeria arenilitoris. Taxonomy (GTDB): domain Bacteria; phylum Pseudomonadota; class Alphaproteobacteria; order Rhodobacterales; family Rhodobacteraceae; genus Ruegeria; species Ruegeria arenilitoris. The sequence continues at coordinate 96,486 of NZ_WQDA01000001.1, read as the reverse complement.
AGCCCCGCCATCCACGAGATCACCGCCATGATGTGCAGCGATTTCACCCAAGGGTACAGCGTGAAGAGAAGATCGGTCATCGGGTTTCCCGGCACTGGTCGGACCCTCCCTAATAAAAAAAATAGAAAAGAGAAAGGATGATGGTTTTGTAGGGTGGGCAAAATCCGTGGATTATTGTTTTGTCCGCCAGTTTTCCCCAGGTGGATGAATAATTTCCAAAACTGGGTGATTCTGGTGATTTCAGCTTTTACATAATAAAAACAAGAAGTTAAGTTACATACCGCGGATCTGACTTGGGGATAACTCAAGGGACATCTTTTGATGAACAGGAAATCCCAAGATCCCGAGTTATCCTTGTCCCGACCGGACAGTCTTTGAGCGACTCAGGGAAGTTTCAGGCCGAAACCGCGGGCTTGCGTGTCAACCGGAAAACCATACAAACCGTTCAAGACCAATGATCAACTTGCCCACGGGGTTTTCCACATGACTGTCCCCATCGTTCTTGCCTCGGGGTCCGAGATCCGCGCGCAGTTGCTGCGGAACGCCGGAGTGCCGTTTTCCGTCCAGGTCGCCCGCGTGGACGAGGATACCGCCAAACGCGCGCTTGTGGCCGAGGGCGCGCCGCCCCGCGACATCGCCGACGCTCTGGCCGAGCTCAAGGCGCGCAAGATCAGTGACAAGACGCCCGGGGCGATGGTTCTGGGCTGTGACCAGGTTCTGGATTTCGACGGACGCCTGCTGTCCAAGCCCGAAACGCCCGAAGAGGCGCTGGCGCAGTTGAAGGCGATGCGCGGCAAGCGTCACATGCTGCTGTCGGCGGCGGTGATCTATCAGAACGGCGAACCGGTCTGGCGCCATGTCGGTCAGGTGCGGTTGCGGATGCGCGCCAGTTCGGATGCCTATCTGAAGGGCTATGTCGCGCGCAACTGGGACAGCATTCGCCATGCGGTCGGGGCCTACAAGCTGGAAGAAGAGGGTGTGCGCCTGTTCAGCAGCATTGACGGCGACTATTTTAACGTCTTGGGTATGCCCCTGCTGGAGCTGCTCAATTTTCTAGCGGTCCGAGGGGTGATCGAACAATGACCGACAAACGCATTCCACTGGCCGGAGTCATCGGACACCCGATTGCCCATTCCCGATCGCCTGCCCTGCATGGCTATTGGCTGAAGACCTATGGTTTGCCGGGCCATTATGTGCCGATGGATGTTGCGCCTGCCGATCTTGAAACGGTCCTGCGCTGCTTGCCCAAGTCCGGGTTCGTGGGGGCCAATGTTACTGTTCCGCACAAAGAGGCCGCGTTGCGCCTGGCCGATCATGTGTCGGACCGCGCCTCGGTGGTCGGGGCGGCGAACACGCTGGTGTTCCGGTCCGATGGCTCGATTCACGCAGACAATACCGACGGGTACGGGTTCATGCAGAACCTGCGTGCGGGCGCGCCGGATTGGGTGCCGCAGGATGGCCCGGCGGTGGTGTTCGGCGCGGGCGGTGCCGCGCGGGCGGTGCTGCAGGCGCTGGCCGAGGCCGGCGTGCCGGAGATCCTGCTGACCAACCGCACGCGGTCGCGCGCCGACCACCTGAAAGAGGAATTCGGCCAGCGCATCTCCGTGGTTGATTGGGTGCAGGCCGGAAACGTGATCGAAAACGCCGAGCTGGTGGTGAACACCACGTCGCTGGGTATGCAGGGTCAGCCCGAGCTGCGCGTCCCGCTGGACGGGTTGCAGCCGGGAACGGTGGTGACTGATCTGGTCTACACGCCGTTGAAGACCCGCCTTCTGGAACAGGCCGAGGCTGCGGGCTGTACCGTCGTCGATGGGCTGGGCATGTTGCTGCATCAGGCGGTGCCCGGGTTCGAGCGGTGGTTCGGCTTGCGCCCCGAGGTTACGGAAGAAACCCGCGCAGCGGTTCTGGGATGAGCTTTGCGCTGGGTCTGACCGGGTCGATCGGCATGGGCAAAAGCACCACCGCCAACCTGTTCGCGCAGGAAGGTTGCGCCGTGTGGGATGCCGACGCCGCGGTGCATCGGCTGTACGCGGCCGGCGGCGCGGCGGTCGCGCCGATCCGCGCGGCATTTCCCGAGGCCATCGAGAATGGCGCTGTCAGCCGTGATGTCCTGAAACGGATCATCGGTGCCGATCCGACCGCGTTGAAACGGATCGAAGTCATCGTGCACCCGCTGGTGGCCCAGGATCGCGAGGCGTTTCGACAGGCGGCCAAGTCGGACATCCTTGTCTTTGACATCCCATTGCTTTTCGAAGCCGGCGGCGACGCGCAGATGGATGCGGTGGCCTGCGTTTCGATCCCCCCGGACGAGCAGAAGCGCCGTGTCATGGCACGGGGCACGATGACCGAGGCGCAGTTCGAGCAGATCCGCGCCAAGCAGATGCCGAATGACGAAAAATGCGCGCGGGCGGATTTCGTGATCGTCACCGACACTCTGGACCATGCCCGCGCACAGGTGCAGGATGTGGTCAGGCAGATCAGGGCAGGACTGACAGATGCGTGAAATCGTACTGGATACGGAAACCACCGGATTCGATCCCGAAAGCGGCGACCGGATCGTCGAGATCGGGGCTATCGAGCTGTGGAACCACGTCGCCACGGGCGAGACCTATCACGTCTACATCAACCCCGAACGCTCGATGCCGGCCGAGGCCTTCGGCGTGCACGGCATCGGCCCTGACCTGCTGGAGCCGCCGCAACCTGCCGAACCGGGCCAGATCACCCTGAAGGACAAACCTGTCTTTGCGAAGGTCGGGCAGGCCTTCCGCGATTTCGTGGGGGATGCACGGCTGGTGATCCACAACGCTTCATTTGACATGAAATTCCTCAATGCCGAATTGGGATGGATGGGTCTGCCTCCGATCCCGATGGAGCAGGCGCTGGACACGCTGGCGATCGCGCGCAAGAGGTTTCCCGGCTCGCCCGCCTCGCTGGATGCGCTGTGCCGACGGTTCAACATCGACAACTCGAACCGGGTTCTGCACGGCGCGTTGCTCGACTCGGAAATCCTGGCAGAAGTCTATTTGGAGCTGATCGGCGGACGCCAACCAGATTTTGGCCTGTCTTCAGCGTCTGCCGAAAGCTCAACCGGTGGCGATATCTGGCGCCCCGGTCCACGGCCGAACCCACTGCAGCCCCGGATTACCGAGGATGAGCGTGCTGCGCATGATGCATTTGTCGAAAAGCTGGGCGAAAACGCCCTGTGGTCCCGCACCTGATCTGGGTCAGATGCGGGTTGCCTGATTACGCCTCGGTCTTGTCGGACGCCTCGGCCTGACGGCGCATCAACTCGTTGCGGTACAGACCGACGAAATCGATGTTGTCCAGATTGACCGGCGGGTAGCCACCGTCGCGGGTGATGTCGCTGACGATGCGGCGCAGGTAAGGGAACAGCATCCGCGGGCATTCGATCATCAGGAACGGGTGCAACTGATCATTCGGCACGCCTTCCACGTGGAACAGGCCGCAATAATCGATCTCGCACAGGAACAGGATGTCCTCCAGACCCTTGGCCTTGGACTTGAGGTTCAGCTTGATCGACACCTCGTATTGGTGGTCGGCCGAGCGCTTTTTCGCATCCAGGTTCACCTGGACCGAGATCTCGGGCTGCACGTCGCCCGAGACGCCTTTTTGCGCCATCACGTTTTCAAAGGACATGTCCCGGATGAACTGTCCCAGAATGCGCATCTGGATTTGGGGGGCTGCCTGGGGCTCGGTTGTGCCGGCGGCGGTTTCTTCGGTCATGGATCCGCTCCAAAATTTAAATTCGCCACTGCTTATCAAGTTGGGCCGGGCACCTCAATGCTGGTGCGGCCCTTCCACCCATTTCGACGGTTGTGCGGGTTTTGTGCGCACTTCCGAATACTCTCCATCTATGATGTCATCCCCACCGAACGGATCGCGCGTCGCCCCGTATTGCGGGCCGGGGCCCATCTGGAACTGGGTAATCGTGACCCGCGACTTGAGATACCGAAAAACCGCGGCCCGCACCCCGGGAACCAGCAGCGCAAAGCCGATTGCGTCAGTGAAGAACCCGGGCGTCATCAGCAGAACACCTGACAGCAGGATCATCGCACCATTGGCCAGCGGTTCTGTCGGGTCGTCCAGTTCGGAAAAGGCGTGCTGTAGCTGACCCATCGCCATGCGACCTTGTGTCCGCACCATCGCAGTACCCAGAAAGGCGGTCAAAACCACGATTGCCAGTGTCGGCCACAGGCCGATCAGACCGCCGACCTGGATAAAAAGGGCGATTTCGATGATCGGCACCAATAAAAATGCCAAGAACAGATACATATGCGCTATCCTTTCCCATAGGCCGGGCTGTGGACTTGCCACCAACTGTCACCTACATAGTGGCACGAGGCCGCGTGTACAAAGTCTCGGTGCTGAAAAGAGGACGAAATGAATTCACCCCTGATCCAGCTTCTGGTGCTGGCTGGCATAGCCATCTTCCTGATCCTGCGTCTCAGAAGCGTGCTGGGCACGCGCGAAGGCTTTGAAAAACCACCGGTGCCGAAGCAACCCGACACCGGGAAGTCGCGTCGTGATTTCGAAGTGATTGACGGCGGTCCGGATCGTGACATTACCGACCATGTCCCCGAAGACAGCGAATTGGCGCAGACGCTGGCTGCGATGAAGCGTGTCGAGCCGAGCTTTTCGGTCAGCGAGTTTCTGCAGGGCGCCCGCGGCGCCTATGAGCTGATCGTCATGGGGTTCGAGCGGGGCAACCTGGATGAAATCCAGCCCTTCCTGTCCGAGGAAGTGTTCGAAACCTTCGTCTCGGTTGTCGCCGATCGCGAGGACAAGGGCCTGACCATCGAGGCCGAATTCATCGGTGTGCGTGAGATGGGTCTGGTGGATGCCCAATTCGACAAGGATTCCAACCGCGCCGAGATCACTGTGCGGTTCGTCGGCGAGCTGACGTCGGTCGTGCGTGACCGGGGCGGTGACATCATCGAAGGCAGCCCCAACACGATCAAGCGCCAAAAGGACAGCTGGACTTTCGCCCGCGTCATGGGCGCGGATGATCCGAACTGGCTGCTTGTCGCCACGGACGCATGATCGGAACGCTCCGGTCGCTGATGCTGGTGGCGGTTCTAACCGCCGCCGATGCCGCCGGAGCCGAGGCGACGCGATCCATCCTGTCATTTGCTGACCTTGACGGCTGGGCCGAGGATGACCACGGCGCGGCCTTGTCCGTTTTTCTGGACACGTGCGGGGATCTGGACGATCCGGACTGGCGTTCGTTGTGTGCAGCCGCAGGGACATACGAGCCCGATGCCGCGCGCGCCTTTTTTGAATTGTTCTTCCGGCCCATCCTGATCGAGGACGAAAAGGCCCCGCTGTTCACCGGATATTTTGAACCGGAATTGAACGGTTCGCGGACGCGGACTGAAACCTACAGATTCCCGGTCTACAAGATGCCGCCCGAGGCGCGGGAGGCCGGGCAATGGCTCAGTCGGCGCGAGTTGCTGACCAGTGACGTGATGAAGGGCCGCGGCTTGGAAATCGCCTGGGTCGATGACCCGGTCGAGTTGTTTTTTCTGCAGATTCAAGGCTCGGGGCGCATCCGTTTGCCGGATGGCAGTTCGGTGCGTGTCGGATATGGCGGGGCCAACGGCCACCCCTATCGGTCGGTTGGGGTTGAGCTGGTCCGGCGCGGTATTCTGGGTGCGCATGATGTGAGCGCCCGGATGATCCAGTCCTGGGTGCGCAAGAACCCCGAGATTGGGGCCGAGCTGTTGATGCACAACCCGTCCTACGTCTTTTTCCGCGAGGTTTCGCGGGTAGCTGCAGACCGCGGGCCTTTGGGCGCAATGAACCGGTCGATCACCGCAATGCGCAGCATCGCCGTGGACCCGGCCTATACCCCGTTGGGTGCGCCGGTCTGGGTTGAAAAAGACGGCAAGACTCCGCTGCGGCGCTTGATGATCGCACAGGACACCGGCTCGGCAATCAAGGGCGCACAACGGGCCGACATCTTTTTCGGAACCGGGGACGCCGCGGGACAGGCAGCGGGCCAGCTCAAGGATCCCGGCCGCATGATCGTTCTGCTGCCGATCCAACGCGCCTATGCCATGCTGCCGGATGAGTTCTGATGACCCGCCGCAAGCTGACTGAAGACGAGATTGAATTGTGGCACAAGGTGACCCGGCAGACCGAGCGGCTGCACCCGGAGATTCCCCAATCCGTTCACCCATCGACATTGCCGAAGCCCAAGCCGCGAAAAACCCCCAAAGCGCGGATAGACACCTTTGAACTGGGTCAGAATGCACCGACAAATGGGCGCGGCCACAGCTTGAAGCCCGCAATCGGCGATAGCCTGCGCGCCGCACCCGTACAGATGGACAGCAAGGCCTTTGCGCGGATGAAACGCGGCAAGCTGAAACCCGAAGGCAAGCTGGATCTGCACGGAATGCGGGTCGACACGGCCCATCCTGCTTTGATCCGGTTCATCCTGTCGGCGCAGGCATCGGGAAAACGACTGGTTCTGGTGGTCACCGGCAAAGGCAAGGACAGGGACGAACCCGGCCCGATCCCGACGCCCCGCGGCGTGCTGCGCAACCAGGTGCCTCAGTGGTTGAACTTGCCGCCCCTGGCCCAAGCGGTTCTTCAGGTCAGTCCGGCCCATATCAGCCATGGCGGTGATGGGGCTTACTACGTGTATCTGAGGCGGATCCGCTAAAGCAGTCGCCGGGCCCTGTGAATACCGATCCAGACTATGCCGCACGTTGCCACGAAGAACCAGGCGATCCACAGGAACTGCGTGCTGAGCGGCACGCCCAGATCGATCAGCCCGCCAGTCAGGCCGGGCCCGACAGCAGACCCCAGCACCATGACGGCGGCAGCCATCGCCTTGATCGCGCCGATGTGACGGGTGCCGTAGAACTCGGCCCAGAACGCGGCGGGGAGCGTGCTGTTGGCGCCGACCGAAATGGCAAGACAGGACAAACCGATTACGGCGCCGGGTATTGTCTGGACGAACGCAAACAGGGCAAACCCGGCGGCCATCGGAAGTTGATAGAACGGCATCATCCGCGCCGTGCCCCATCTGTCCAGCGCCCAGCCCGAGGCGAACATCGCCAAGATCGACACCCCGGTATAGATCGGAAACAACGCAACCAGTTGGATATGGGCCCAGCCCTTGGTCTGCGCCAGATGGACCTGGTGAAAGAAGAACGCAGTGATAAATGCCGAAGGACCCATGAGCGCCGGCATCATGAACCAGAAAAGCGGGTTCAATAGCGTTTCGCGCCGTGTCCAGTGCCGCCCAAGCATCCCGGTCGCGCTGGTTTCCCGAGCCAGGCTTTGCGGCGTCCGTTCCTGACGCAGCATCCGCATCAACGCGGGTATTCCCAACAACGCGATGGCGGCGGACAGCGCCCAAAGAAAATGCCAGTCGACAAAGGCCATGGCGGCGACGAACAGCACGGGCAGAAGGGCCTCACCGACGGCAAATCCCAGCGTTGCGATGGAGAGTGCCCTGCCCCGCGTGGCCGTGAACCACCGGGCCATCGCAACCATGGCAATATGGCTGCACATGCCCTGGCCGAACAGACGCAGCAGAAAGATGACCACGGGCAACAGGATCACCCAATGATTGACCGCCATCGCCAGCGCGGCACACGCAAGCCCAAGCAGGACAGCCGGGCCCAGCACGCGGACACGATAAATATCGGTCAGCCCTCCGGCCCAGATCATGACGATCGCGGAAACAGTCGTGCCCAAGGAATAAAGACCGCCCCATGCGCCGTGGCTGAGGCCGAACTCGGCCCGGATCTGCCCGGCGAAGATCGAAATGAAAAAGGTCTGCCCGAAACTGGACATGAAGGTCAGCAAGACCCCTGCACCCAACCACGGAGCATTGTCCGCAAGGAAAAGGCGGACCGCTCGCCCTATCACGGGGTGCTGACCCGCACCTGCCCGGTTTCGGTCAGAACAACCTCGGTCGCGCCGGCATCGTTTCGCACGGCCGGCGGCACCAGAAGATCAATGCCGCCCTGATCCCGGCCAAAGGTCCTGCTAACCCGGCCCGCCGCGTTGAGAATCGACAGAAGTGCCGGAGATGTGGCGGCCACGAAATGCGAGGACTCCGCATCCTTGTTGAAGGCCGTGGTGTCGATGATGCTGACCGGGTACTGCGCCAGCTTCTCGGTCGAGCTGATGTTGCCCAGCCGCTCGCCTTTGGCAGTTCCGCGCAGGCGTCCGGACACGTTCAAGATCTTGTCTTTGCGCGAGACCATGATCACGAATGGCTCGGGCGGAGATTTGATCACCGCCATCTGCGACCGGAACACGTCAACGTCGAGATCGGGCGAGATCAGCAATACACCTTCCAGATTGCGCCGCGACCAGCCTGGCTCGCGCAGCTCAGCCTGGCGCATCATCTCCATGGTCAGCGCGCCTCCCATCGAGTGCGCAACGATCAGCACGCGCGGGACGCCCAGGGATTTCAGCGTAGATATGGTTTGTTGCAGCCCGTCGCGGGCAAACAGCATACTGTCCAGATCATAGGCATAGCCCGACCCGGCCCCTCGGCTGGGCCAGGAATAGACCAACGTCTTGCCGGGCAGGCCGATGTCGTGAGCCAACTGAGCCGCGCGAAAAACGGTTTCGGTCTGGGTGGCGTTGTAGCCATGAACAAATATCGTGACTTCCTTGGCGCCGTTCAGCCGTGCTTTCAGATCCTGCTCGGACGGAAATTCGCGCACACCGGCCAAAACGAACTGCCGGCTCGGGTTAGGGTCCGAATAGGAAAACTCAAGCGTCCCGGGGCGGTGGTTCGGCGGGATCGAGACGGTGGTTTCGAGGAATTGCAGGCGGTCAGCGCGACGATACCCGTATGAGCCATCGGCCTCGCGTGCGCGGGTGGTGGCCGCGAACACGGTCTGCGCCGTTCCGACGTCCAACGCTTCGGGCAAGGTGACCGAGATGGATCGGTCAACGCAGCCTCCCAAAACGGAAACGGTGACGAAAATGATCAGATAGCGCAGCACGGAACGATCCCAGACCAACAGTTACGTGCTACGCTTAGCGTAACCTGCCGACGCGTCCAGATAATTGCGCAGGACCAACCGGCAAAAACCGGCTGATCATGTTACAGAACGTAACGGCTCAGGTCCGTGGATTTGGTCAGCTCACCAAGGTTTTCATCCACAAAGGCCGCGTTGACCACGATTTCCGCGCCGGCACGGTCCGGCGCGACAAAGGACAGATCTTCGAAAACGCGCTCCATCACGGTGTACAGGCGCCGGGCGCCGATATTCTCGACGCTCTGGTTCACTTCGGCGGCGATCCGGGCTAGCGCGGCGATCCCGTCCTCGGTAAAGCTGACGGTAACGTTTTCGGTGCCCATCAAAGCCGTATACTGGCGGGTCAGCGCGTTGTCCGTCTCGGTCAGGATGCGCACGAAATCCTCTTCGGTCAGCGCACGCAGCTCGACCCGGATCGGCAGACGCCCCTGCAGTTCCGGCAACAGGTCCGAAGGCTTGGCGATATGGAACGCGCCGCTGGCGATGAACAGAATGTGGTCGGTCTTGACCGGGCCGTGTTTGGTGGACACCGTCGTACCTTCGATCAGCGGCAGCAGGTCGCGCTGCACGCCTTCGCGGCTGACATCGCCGCCGCGGGTTTCTGCCCGGGCGCAGACCTTGTCGATCTCGTCCAGGAAAACGATGCCGTTCTGCTCGACTGACTCGAGCGCAACGCGATTGACGGTTTCGTCATCCAGCAACTTGTCGGCCTCTTCCCCGATCAGGATGTCATAGCTTTCGGCCACGGTCATGCGGCGCTTGACGGTGCGCCCGCCGAAAGCTTTGCCGAAAATGTCGCCCAGGTTCATCATGCCCATCTGACCGCCGGGCTGGCCAGGAATGTCGAACATCGGCATCGGGTTGGACGTATCGGCCATTTCAAGTTCGATCACCGTGTCGTCCAGCTCGCCGGATTTCAGCTTCTTGCGGAACATCTCGCGGGTGCTCTCGCGGGCGTCCGAGCCGGCGATGGCCTCGATCACGCGGTCCTCGGCAGCCTGATGCGCCTTGGCCTTGACCTCTTCGCGCATGTATTCACGGGTCTGGATGATCGCGGCATCGGCCAGATCGCGGATGATCTGCTCGACATCGCGGCCAACATAACCGACTTCGGTGAATTTGGTCGCTTCGACCTTGATGAAAGGCGCGCGAGCAAGCTTGGCCAGGCGGCGGCTGATCTCGGTTTTGCCCACGCCGGTGGGCCCGATCATCAGGATATTCTTGGGATAGACCTCGTCGCGGATGTCATCCGGCAACTGCTTGCGCCGCCAGCGGTTGCGCAGGGCCACGGCGACAGCGCGCTTGGCATCCTTCTGCCCGATGATGAAACGATCCAGTTCCGAGACGATCTCGCGCGGGGTCAGGTCGGTCACAGGGCAGTCCTTTCGATGGTCGGCAGTCAGCTGCGGCTTAGGTAAGCACGGGGTCGGCAAAAACAACCGAGACCGCACATTTGGCCGCGTTGGTTAACAATGACCCGGCGCCAATGCAATTCTTTCCTGACCTCCATGTTGGGAGATTTCGGTGTGCTCTGATAGGGTTGGCGGAATGTGCGCGGGACCCGGAGAGTGAAATGACCAAGATAGCCAAGATAACCCTGCTGTTCGTGGTATTCGTGGACCTGATCGGCCAAGGGCTGGTTTTTCCGATCATCAACTCGCTGATCATGGAGACGAAATCGGGCTTTCTGCCGGAAAGCACGCCAATGGGCAGCCGTCACTTCTACTACGGTCTGGTGATCGGGTGTTTCTTCCTGTCGTGGTTTCTGGGCGTCGTCTATGTCTCGAAGGTCTCGGACTCCATCGGGCGCAAGAATGCACTTCTGGTCTGCCTGGGCGGAGCGCTGGCCGGTTATGCGATCACCATTGCGGCGCTGTATCTCAACAGCCTGATCCTGTTGATCGTGGGCCGGTCGATCACCGGGTTCACGGCAGGAAACCAACCCATTGCGCAGGCGGCCATGATCGACGGCAGCACGGATGCAGCCGATCGTGACCGGAACATGGGTTATATCGTGACAGGGGTCAGCTTTGGCCTGGTCGGCGGCCCGATCATCGGAGCGGTCCTGTCGGATGCGGCGCTTTTGGGCAGCGTTGCCACGCTCAAGACCCCATTCTACGGCGCGTTTGTCCTGGTGCTTATCGCGATCCTGCTGGTGCTGTTCTTTTTCAAGGATACCCGAACCGAACGCGAACCCTTCGTCTTTCGCCCCCGCGATGTGACCGACAGCCTGGTCGCCGTACGTGGCCACCCCATGGTTCTGAAGATCCTGCCCGTCTACGCGTTCTTCATGATCGCGAACGTCACCTTCTACGTGTTTGTGGACAATTTCCTGACCAGCGCTTTTGGTTACGGCGTGATCGGCGGCAGCATGGCCATGGTCGTCATTGGTGTGGCGCTGGCCTTCTCCAGTACGTTTCTCGTGAAACCCGCGCAGGAACGGTTCAGCAAGCACAACATCATATATGTTTCGCTGATCGTCATGGTTATCTGCGGCTTTGCCTTTGCCTTCAGCCCCAGCGGCGTGCTCAGCTACGTGCCGGTGTTCCTGTTCTATTTCCTGTTCGGCGTGGCCTACCCGACCCTTCTGGGCCTGTTCTCCTCGTCGGTCAGCGAGGCGGATCAGGGCTGGGTCATGGGCGTAACCACGGCCGTGTTCTGCCTGGCCGGTGGAATCATGTCGCTGATCGGCGGCGGGTTGATGAGCATCGATATCCGCCTGCCCTATTACATCGTGATCGCCTCGGCCATTCTGGGGCTGATCGGGATGCACCGCCGGTGGAAGGGCAAGGAGATTTCGGTCCTGCTGGCCTGACCCCTAGCCCGAAATGCTCTCAACCGTCAGGTTGCCGTTGGTGTAGACACAGATATCCGCGGCAATTGCCATGGCCTCGCGGGCAACCTCCTCGGCCGACTTGTCGCTGTCCATCATCGCGCGCGCGGCTGCCAGGGCAAAGTTGCCACCCGACCCGATCGCCGCCACGTCATGTTCCGGTTCGAGCACGTCCCCGGCCCCGGTGATCACGAACAGGTCACGGCCGTCGGTGACGATCAGCATCGCCTCAAGCTTCTGCAGGTACTTGTCGGTGCGCCAGTCCTTGGCCAGTTCGACCGAGGCGCGAGCCAGTTGGCCGGGCGTGGCCTCCAGCTTGGCTTCCAGCCGTTCCAGCAGTGTGAAGGCATCGGCGGTCGATCCGGCGAACCCGGCGACGATCTCGAACCCGCCGGGCGACAGGCGCCGCACCTTGCGGGCGGTGCCCTTGATCACGGTCTGGCCCAGGCTGACCTGCCCGTCACCCGCGATGACGATCTGGCCGCCTTTCTTGACGCCGATGATCGTGGTGCCGTGCCAACCGGGAAAGTCGTTCTCCGCCATTCAAGCCTCCGTATCCGTTGATGCCCTATATGGGCCGGAGGCGCGATCCGCGCAACCCGTTCTCAAACTGCCCAAAAGATATGCAATCCGTGCATCACGGGGTTGTCGGACCAGCAATTGTGAGTCGCCTGTCGCAAGACTAGATGAGGCTTACAACCGACACAGGGTCGGCTGTTTCACAAAAGGAATGCGCAAATGGCAACCACCGCAAATATCCATGCGCCGCTCGGAGCAGCTACCATCCTGCGAGTAGTGGACGGCATCTCGCACGCTTTCGAAGCTGTCGCCGAATGGAACACCGCCCGCAAGACCCGCAAGCTGCTGTCGCAACTGAGCGATGCCCAGCTGGAAGATATCGGTCTGGTCCGCGAAGATATCGCCAAAATCTGAATTCAGACCGAATTCGACTAAAGACGAATGGCCGCTTGGATTTCCGGGCGGCTTTTTCTTTTTGCGCAGGCCGTGAACAAAAAAGGCGCCCGGTGAGGAGCGCCTTCTTTTGTTGAGTTCCGTTCGGTATCAGATGGATTCGTCGATCCAGCTTTGCAGGGCGGCCTTCGGGGCAGCGCCTGCGCGGTTCGAAACCACCTGACCGTCCTTGAAGATGAACAGCGCGGGAATACCGCGTACGCCCATGGCTGCGGCCGAGTTGGGGTTGCTGTCCACGTCGACCTTGGCGATCTTGACCTTGCCGCCATATTCGGCCGCCAGCTCTTCCAGAGCGGGGCCGATCTGCTTGCAGGGTCCGCACCACTCGGCCCAGAAATCCACCACGACGGGGACGTCCGAGTTCTTGACTTCGGCGTCAAAGGTTTCGTCGGTTACGGCTACGGTCGACATATTCTGTCTCCTGAATGACATGCGGTTGGGAGTCGAACGTAGGTGCGCCAATTGGGGAGGTCAAGATATCTGGGCCCGCACCAGCGCATCTGTCACAAGATCGTGTGGCAGCCACATCAGGCGCGCCGTCCGCGTCCACAAAATCGCGGTGCGGATCTCGCGGCCGGGATAGATCAGCGACAGCGCGGCGGCATAGGCGCCCATCTGGCGCAGCAGGCCCTCGGGGCAGGTTTCGGCCCGATCGGGAACCGTGGCGTTTGATTTGAAATCAATGACTTGCACCACGTCATCCGTCACGATCAACCGGTCGATCACCCCGTGGATCCGGCGACCGTCCAGAGTGGCCGAGACCGGCACCTCGGCCAGCGCGTCAGGGGCAAAGACGGGGGTCAGGTCCGGTGCGGTCAGCACGCCCGCCGCTTCTGCCAGAAGGTCGCGGCGGTCACCGTCCTGCATATCGGGCAGAAGCCGGGCGCAGAGCTGATCCCACCGGTCGCGCGGCGCCGGGGCCAGATGCTCGAGCAGCAGGTGCAGGCGGGTGCCGCGCAGCTTGGCGGCCTCTTCCTCAAGCCCGGTTTCGCCCGCCAGGGCCTTGGCCCCGCCCAGATCGGAGGGGCTGAGCGTCTCGGGATCGGGCATCGGCTCGGGCGCGGGCCGGTGGAACAGGTCCGGCAGGGTATCCTGCACCGGCTCCGGGGTCGGGCGATGGTCCAGCGGCAGACCCTCCCAATCGCCATGCGCCAGACGGCGGATGCCGGTGCCGGGGGTCTCGGTGGCGCCTGCCCGGCCCATCGCCTCTTCGACCAGCTGGTACCAGCTGGACCCGTCCCGGCCCAGATCGCCGGCCGCCGCCACGATCAGCCATTTCTCGGCCCGGGTCAGCGCGACGTACAGCAAACGCAGCCGCTCGTTCTCCTCGCGTTGGCGCGCGTCTTCGCGGGCACGGGTGACAAGGCTGGGCGACAGGTCGGTGGGCACCTTCCACAGCGGCGTTCCGTCGGCGACCATGATCTCGGCATCGCGGGGCGGCTGCCGCTTGCCGGTGTCCGGCAGGATCACGATCGGCGCCTCCAGCCCTTTTGAGCCATGCACCGTCATCACCCGGATCATGTTGCCCACGCCGGTCATCTGGCGCTTGATCTCAAGGTCGTCGGTCTGCATCCAGACCAGGAAACCGGTCAGGCTGGGAATGTCCGACCGCTCATAGGCCAGCGCCTGTGACAGCAACGCGTTGATGCCGTCCTCGGCCTCGGCGCCCAGGCGGCCCAACAATTTGCGACGGCCGTCATGGCGGGTCAGCACCCGTTCGATCAGGTCGTAGGGGCGCAGAAAGTCCACCTGCCCGCGCAGATCGTTCAACACGGCCAGCGTTTCGGGAAAATCCCCGGCTCGTTGGCGCAGCGCCGCCCACAGGTACTTTTCCTGCCGGCGATGAGCGAGGTCGAACAGCATCTGCTCGGACCAACCGAACAGCGGCGATTTCAGCACCGTGGCCAGCGACAGGTCATCCTCGGGCGTGGCGAGAAAGCTCAGCAGCGCGGCCAGATCCTTGACCGCCAGTTCCGCGCCCACCTTCAGCCTGTCGGCCCCTGCGATCGGCAAACCTTGGGCCTTGCAGGCGCGGATGATCTCGGCGAACAGGTCCGAGCGGCGCTGCACCAGGATCAGGAAATCCCCCGGCCGCACCTTGCGGCGCACGAACGTGCCGCGCGTGGGGCCGTCTTCGGGGATGGTTTCGCCGGCGTCGATCATGGCCTTGATGCGCGCGGCGATCTGGTTGGCCAGGATCACCGTGTGATGTTGCGCCGCGGGCCGATCGACCGGATCGGTCCAGTCGCCCTCGTCCGCGTCCTCGACCTTTTCCACCACAGGCCACAGATCGACCCGGCCCGGCAGATCGGCCTTGAAGGCGCGGTGCTGAGATTCTTTCTGAAACCCCGCCTCGGCGCGGTTTTCGAACAGGATATCGACCAGCGACAGGATGGCGCTGGAGGAGCGGAACGAATATTCCAGCGTCCAATCCCACAGTTTAGAGCCTGATTCCTGCAGTTTCCGCCCGAATTCGGCCTGCATCCGGTCAAAGGCCTGCGGGTCGGCCCCCTGGAAGGAATAGATCGACTGTTTCTTGTCGCCGACCACGAAGATCGTCCGCTCGACCCCGGACCGGGCGCCCTCGCCGCTGGTGAATTCCTGCGCCAGTTTCTCGACCACATCCCATTGATCGGGGCTGGTGTCCTGCGCCTCGTCCACCAGGATGTGGTCGATGCCGCCATCCAGCCGGTACAGAACCCAAGCGGCCACCGCCGGATCGTTCAGCAGCAGGCGCGCGCGCAGGATCAGGTCGTCGAAATCCAGCCAGCCGTGCAATTGCTTGCGGCGCTCATATTCCGGCAGGAATGCCGCCGCGAAGCGGTGCAGAACCATGGACTTGCGCGCAGCTGCCAGCGCCAGTCGTCCTTCCCGCGCGGCCTCGACCCGCCGCATCAGCGCCTCGAGCGGATCCATCTGCCCCGCCAGAACCCCCTCGCGCAGCGCCTTGGTGGGAAAGTTGCCGATCTTGGCGGTAAAGGGCTCTTTGGCGGATTTTCCGGTCAGAAACACGTCTTCCAGCACCGGCAACTGACCCAAGGCGGGTTCGGTGAAGCCCGACAGTTTCTCGGCCGCCTTGGCGTCGGTCTTGCCGCCGCCCGCCAGCGCCGGAAGGATCGACCGGATCAGCTCGACCTCGCCGCCCAGAAACACCTGCGCCAGCAGCGCGTCCTCGTCGAAACCCTCGGGCAGGCCAAAACGGGCCAGCACTTCGGGCCATTGCAGCGCGGGCGTGAACAGGGTGCGCTTCTGGGCGATTGCGGCGGTCAGCTTGTCAAAGCCGGTATCGGTGATGTGGCGGGCCACGTCTTCGATCAGGCGGGCCTGCGGGCCTTCGGCGAAATCCTCGACGATTTCCTCGCGCAGCAGGGCCGCGGCACGGTCTTCCATCTCGGAAAACTGCGGGCTGACCCCGGCCTCGAGCGGGAACCGCCGCAGCAGCGAGGCGCAGAACGAGTGGATCGTCTGGATCTTCAGCCCGCCCGGCGTTTCGATGGCGCGCGCGAACAGGGTGCGGGCACGGGCCAAGCGGTCGGGGTCGATCACCCCCTCGACGCCCAGTTCGGTCAGTTGCCGCAGCAACGCCGCGTCGTCCAGCATCGCCCACTCGCCCAGCCGCTTGAACAGGCGGTTCTGCATCTCGCTGGCGGCGGCCTTGGTGTAGGTCAGGCACAGGATGTGCTGCGGCTGAACACCGTCCAGCAGCAGCCGCGCCACGCGGTCGGTTAGAACCCGCGTCTTGCCCGAGCCCGCATTGGCCGCCAGCCAGGTCGACGCATCGGGCCGCGCCGCCTGAACCTGCCGTTCGGTCGCTTCGTCGCGCGGGGTCATGTCAGATCCTCGGGCTTGGTTTCGGCGGTGCGGTCCCATTCGCCGAACCGCGCCAGGTGGTCATAGTCGCCCACGTCGCTGTCCTTGTGCATCATCCGGCGCGACGAAAACCCCTGATCAGGCTCTAAATAAGTGGAAATCAGCTCCTTCAGCTCGGCCAGAACCCTGTCGGGCGGCTCTTTGTCCAAGGGTGCCGGGACCTCTTTGTAGGTGCCGCCCATACCGATGAACACGGCGTTGGCCACGGCCATCGGGTCAAATCCTTCGATCCCGCCCTGCTCGGCCATCGCGGCCTCTATCAGCAATTGCTTGTCGAACTTGGCCTGCTGCGACTCCGAGGGTGGCGTGCCGGTCTTGTAGTCGATGATGGTCAGCGCGCCGCGGCTGTTGCGGTCGATCCGGTCGGCGCGGCCATTCAGGGTGAACCCAAGCGGTTCCAGCGTCAGGCGCATCTTGGCCTCGAAGGCGATCGGACCGCCGTCGCTGCGGCGGCTGATCTCGGCGCGCAGAAAGTCGTCGGCGGCCCGCTCGAGCCGCGCCAGCCACAGTTTCCGGGCGGTGGGCCAGGCGACATGCTGATCCAGCAGCGCCTCGGCCCGTTTCAGGAAGTTGTCGCGGGTCAGCAGCGCACTGTCCAGCACGCTGTCTTTGACGAAATGTTCCAGGATTTCGTGGATCACGATGCCGCGCAGCAGGGCGTCGGGCGCCTGCACCAGCGGGTCCAGCGGTTTCAGGCGCAGGACGTGCTTGGCATAGATCGCATAAGGGTCGCGGATCAGCCGCTTGATCTCGGTCACCGAAAGGCGGCGCGGGCGCGCGACCACCGGCGGTCGCGGTGAAGGACGCGGTGCGGCGGCGATCCGGGGCGCCTGTTCCAGCATCTCGGACCAGCGCAGCCATGTCTTGCCCCGGTCGCGCATCTGTTCCAGCGCCGCGCGGCCGCCCTGATCCGGCAGGCCCTGCAACAAGTTTGTCAACCGGTTCAGCCAGCGTGACGGCACGGTTTCGGCATCATCCGAGCGGACCGCGCGGGTCAGCCAGACCTCGGTCGCGCCGATGGCCTGCTGGAAATCATGCGCCGACAGGCCGATTCGCCGTTCCGGCAGCAACAGGCCGGCACGGTCGCGCATCTGGCGGTTCAGCCAGGGGTCTGGCGCGGGAGCCTCGGGCCAGCTGCCTTCGTTCAACCCGCCCAGGATCAGCAGGTCGGCACCCTGAACGCGCGCTTCGAGCGTGCCCCAGATCATGATCCGCGGGTGGGGGGCGTCGCGGTCGCGGACCTCTTGCCCGGCCAGCAGCGCGCCCAGCAGATCGGCGAAATCCAGCGCCGTCATCTCGCCGCCGTGCTCGGCCTCGTCTGCAAGTCCCGAGATTACCGCCAGCGCCGATTGACCTGCGTTCTTGTCCCACAACTCGCCCGCGCCGTCGGTTCCGGCGCTAGCAATCGCCTCGGCCAGATCGCGCAGGCGCTGCACCCAGTCGGTCAGGGGCAGGGTGCCGCTTTTCTGCTGGTTGCAGAAATTGCGGATCAGCCACAGAGCCCACGCATCCGGCACGTCTTTTTCGACGGCAAAACCTGTCAGGCTGGCGCTGTCGGGGAAGGGCGGGCCGTTGCGGCGCAGGTGCAGTTCCAGATCGCGGCTGTGCAACAGATGCGCGCCGCGGTCGCCGGCGCTGTGACACAAAGGGTGTTTCAGCAGGGTCAGCAGTGCCTCGGCATCCAGACGGCGCGCGAACAGCCCGGCCACATGGCGCAGGAACCGGCCCGGTGGCGACAGTTGCAGCGGCAGGCCGGCGCTGTCATCGGGCAGGATGTTCCAGCGGTCCAGCGCGGCGCTGACCTGGCGGGTCAGCATCCGGTCGGGGGTGATCAGGGCGGCGGTCTGGCCGGTCTCGGCCGCCTGCCGCAGGCGCAGGGCGATGGCCAGCGCCTCGGCCCGCGGCGATTGCGCCTCGACCAAGGTGATGTTGCGAGTCGCGGCATCCAGATCGCGCAGCTGCGGGCCTTCGCTCATCCAGGCATCGGTGATCGGGGCAGGGCGCAATGCCAATGAAACCAGACGGTTGCGCGCGGGCGAGGGGGGCTGGTCCGGGGTCCAGGCTGCAATCTGGGCCGGCCCGATCCCCAGTTCGGTCATCAGCTTGCGGAACCGGTATTGCGGGTGATCCTCCGAGGTCATTGCCGAATCCAGCCGCTCCCAGACATGGGCGGGCTGGTCGAAATCGTACCCCGGCAGGATCAGCGCCCCCTGCGGTAGCCGCGCCACCGCCTGCATCAGCATCAGCGTGGTCCCGCGCGAGCCGGTGGACCCGGCCAGGATCACCGGGTGTTGCGGCGGCGCGTCCTGCCAACGGGCGATCAGGTTCTCGACCACGCGGCGCTGGCGGGCCTGCACGTCCAGGCTGCCATCCTCGGTCTTGAGGAACTGGTCGGCGATGCCGATGAAGGCCTGCGCCCGTGCCCAATGGCCCGACAGGTCGGTCACGTCCAGCTGCCGGATTGCCTCGGGCGGGACGCATTCGCCCTGCATCTCTTCGATCAGGGCGGCGAGGCTGTCGGACAGGTCGAACAGCGAGGACCGTGCGGCCAGGTCCGGTTGCTGGTCCATAAGTCGCGCCACCAGTTGCGTCAGTTCCAGCCGGCGACGCAAGGGCGGCACGGCGGGCGGTACCTGATCCAGATCGACGCTTTCGCCCAGATCGGTCACCAGCGAAATGCGGGGCAACAGGCAGGGCGGACCCTGATCGAACAGCTCGCGCACGCGGCGGGCCATGCGGCGGGTGTTCAGCACCAGTTGCACGCGGGCCAGTGCCTCGGGCGGGTGGCCGTCGTAGCGCGCCCGCAGCCCACGCACCAGTGCCTGCGGAAAATCCGCACCGGGCGGCACCGCAAAGACCCGGGGGGTGGCGCCGGGGTCAAACATCGGCCAGCATCTCCTCGGCCAGGGCGATGCCTTCGGGGCGGCCCACATCGCACCAGCGCCCGTGGTATTGCAGCCCGAACAGCCGGCCATCGCGGTGCATCCGGTCCCACAAGACATTGAGCGAGAAAGCCTTTTCAGGAATGTCCGCCAGGCCGTCGGTCTTCAGGATCTGAATGCCGCCATAGACGTGACCCGGCCCGCGTTCAAGCCGGCCTTGGGGGTCGATCCTGAAATCTCCAGGGCCCGCATGTCCGATCGTCTGTGCGATCGGCACGCAGATCAACAGCGCGTCCATTCGCGCCGGATCCCAGGCATCCAACAGCAATTCCAAAGGGTTGGGCCCGGACCAGATCGCGTCGGTATTCATCGTGAAAACCGGCCCCGGACCCAGCAGCGGCAAGGCCGCCCGCAATCCGCCGCCGGTTTCCAGGATGTCCGGCTGTTCATGCGACAGCAGGACGCCGCGCGGCGCCAAGTGATCGGCCAACTGGTCGGCCAGGTAATGCAGGTTCGCGACCACCCGGCGCGGCCGCACCGAATCCGTCAACTCCAGAGCATGGTCGATCAAGGGCCGTCCGGCCACTGGGATAAGCGGCTTGGGTCGGGTGCGGGTCAACGCGCCCATGCGGGTGCCGAAACCGGCGGCAAACAGCATGATGGCCTCGGGTGTATCGGTCATCCGGCCCTCAGCCTTGCAAGGTTTTCGGGCGTTGGGGATGGCAGCGCCTGCCGAACCAGATCCGCGACCGAGACCAGCGCCGGATGCTCGAGATCGCGCATCAGATGGGCCCAGGCCGCCGGGATAAGATCCACGTAATGCGGTTTGCCATAGTCGGTGGCAAGGCGGGCAAATCCACCCAGTATCCGCAGGTTGCGTTGGGCGCCGAGGACACTGTACGCCGTGCGGAAATCGTGGTCATCCACACCTGTTGCCGTGATGTAGCGGTTGACCATGCTCATTTCGATTGCGGCCGGGACAGTACGGCGGACATCCTGCAGCAACGACATCAGATCATAGGCGGGATGGCACAGCATTGCGCTTTGAAAATCCAGCAGACCGACCCGGCGGACCCCGTCGCGCTCAGGCAGCCAGATCAGGTTCTCGGCATGGTAGTCCCTTAGGGTCACCACCCGCGTGCCCGAGGTTTCCTGCAGCAATATGTCGGCGAACCGATGCTGAAAACGATCATGGGCGTCTTGGTCATAGGCGCCTTGTATCCCTTGGGCATATTTGGTGAAGGCAAGAGCCGACAATTCCGCCATGAGGGACGGGTCATAGCTGTCCAATGAGGGCAGGGGCCCAGAGTGCAGATGGATCAGCACGTCGGTTGCGGCCTCGTACAATTCACGCTCGACCTCCGGCTGCTTCTCGATCAGGCGGGCAAACAGGTCGTCGCCGAAATCCTCCAGCAGGAGGAACCCGTTCTCGGCGTCCTCGGCAAGAATCTCGGGCGCGCTCAGACCGACGGACTGCAGGAATTTTGCCACCCTGACAAACGGTTCCACGTCTTCCTCCTTGTCCGAGGGCGCGTCCATCAAAACGGCGGTCCGCCCGGTATCCGGGTCGGTCAGGCGTTCATACCGGCGGTTCGAGGCGTCTCCAGCCAGCGGCGCGCGAGAGGCTTTGGCCCAAGGGGTCCGTGCGACCAGCGCCTCGGCCAGAACTGCGCGGTTGGTCATGCGATCCTCTTCAGTTTTTCGGTCCACTTGGGGTCGGACCACGTCAGGGTCAGGTGTCGGGTTTCTTCGGCAGCGGGGTCGGCATGAAACTGCACCAACAGGGCCGAGGCCGGTTGTAGCGGACCCAGCTTGTCAGGCCATTCCACAAGGCAGATCGCCGTATCAAAGGCCCCGGTCAGGCCCAATTCCTCGATCTCATCCACCGAGGTAAGCCGGTACAGATCGGAGTGCCAGATTTCGCCGGCTTCAACATCGTAAACCTGAACCAGCGTGAATGTGGGCGATGGCACATCTTCGGGCACAGGCAGTGCCGATTGGATCAGATTGCGTGCAAAATGGGTTTTGCCACTGCCGATTGGGCCGTCCAGCAAAATAACGTCGCCGGGCGCCAAATGGGCGGACAGGCGGCTGGCCAGATCGGCGGTTTCTTCCGGTGATGTCAGAGTGATCGAAGCGGGCGAATTCATGGCGCCACAATGAACGGGGGCCGAACCCTCTGCAACCCGGTTCAGGCGGTGATCTGCAACATATCCGGCGTTTCTCCACGCGCGTGTTCGATCGTGAACCGGACGATGGTTGCGCCATTCTGGATAGGGCTGACCGTACACAAGAGCCGGGTGCCGTCGCGCTTGTACAGATCAGAGCTCCACTCGGCCCGGTTGTTGCGCATTTCCACGAAGTCCCGAATGTCACCCAGAATTGGATTGGCCTGGCATTGCGACTGCCACTGGCGCGTGACGTCCAGAACCGTGGCTGGTTCAAAGCCGACCTCGTCCGAGTCTCCCCACAGCAGCTGGTAGGCGTAGTTGGTGAAAGCCAGTGTCCCGTCATCGGCAAAAACTGCGACGGCGTCCGCAAGCTTGTCGAGGATTGACTGCATAAGGTCCATCTCGGACCGGAACCGGCGGGTCAGGGTGATCTCGGCCGTGATGTCCTCGAACAGAAAGGCGACGGCGCCGTCGGGATGGGGGCGACCGCTGACCGAATAGACTGAGCCCGACGGTAGTGACCAGGTTTCCTGATAGTTTCCGTCCTCGGCTGCTTCCAGAAGATCGTTCATCTGCCGGCGCCAACTGCGGTAGTTCTTGGGTTCGGGCATCATGTGCTGGTCCCGAAGGCGGTCAAAGAAGCTTGAGATATTCGGCCGGCAACTCAGGAAGTCGGGCGGCAATGCGGTCAGGTCGATCAAGGCGGGGTTGAACAGCGCCAACTGGCGGTTTCGATCAAAGATTGCCAGGCCGATCGACAGCTGCGCGAAGGTTTTCGTCATCGTCTGGACGAATTTGCGCTGGGCGGTCTCGGCCTCGACAATGGCGTTTACGTCGACCGCGTAATGCAGGTGACCTTCGTCCAGCCCCACAAGCGTCAGATCGAACCACAGCTTGCTGCTGCTGTCCTTCACCGGAATTGACACGCGGGTCTTCTTGCCGGGCCGCGTGTCTTCGGTCAATTCAGGGAACATGGGTTGGGTCAGATCCGTGTCCTGCCCACGCGCCTTGCGGGCCAGTGCAACATAGGCGGCGTTGCACCATCTTACCTTGTTGGCATGATCCAGAAGCCACACGGGGTAGGGCGCGCGATCCATGGCGAGGCGGATCGGATCGTTCGGATCCCTCCTTGTCGGTTCGGTGATGCCGGTCAGATCACGCAACTGCACCCGGACGATGCCGTCGATCCATTCACACCGAACCTCGCGCTCAACCGTACAATCTATGGCCGAAACCACGATATTGCCTTGCTGGCGGACGGTTTCGTAAGTCTCGGGGAAGGCCGGAAAGTCGCGCTGCAGCAGGCGCCTGAGATCATCCCAATCATTCACCGCTTCGAACCCGGACAAGGCGATGTCGGAATGGCTGATCAGGCGGCTTCCGTTGAACAGAAACACTGCATCCAGCAACGAAGCCGGCGCAGACAAACCAAAATTGTCACCGCGCCGCGGACGGCGCGGCATGAGCCACTGTAGGGCAAAGCCCGACGAAACCAGGCTGATCGCCGCAAGTATGATCCAGTCGGCCACAGTGCCGCCTACCCCAAAAACAAACCGGACTCGACTTTGCGCTGAAATAGTTAACGGTGTCTTAACTCAGACTTGGAACCGTTCGTTCACGCCCGACGGCACCGGGTTGTCGCCTGTCTGCGCATCGATCAGCTTGCGCGGCCATGTCACCAGCACGATTGCGCCGCGTCGCTCGGCCTGGTTCGTCACCGCCTGGTAAGGGTCTGACCCATTTGCAAATTTCAGTTCGGCGCCGCTGCGCTCCAAGAGCGTTTTTGCGATGAATAGGCCCAACCCCATACCCTCGTATTCGGGGCGTGTGCGCAGATCGCTTTCGGCGCGTCTGCGGCGCATGAACGGGTCACCGATACGGCCGATGATGTGTGACGGATAACCGCGCCCGTCATCCATGATGCTGACGGTGATCCGGTCCGGCGTCCATTCGGCCTCGACCCAGACTTGTGCGCGGGCAAAGTCCACGGCGTTCTGGATCAGGTTTCGCAGGCCATGAATGATCTCGGGCTTGCGCAGGATCGAGGGCTGCTGGACATCCCCGTCAGGCCCGGGGCCTTCGTCAAAATGTACCTGTTTTCCCCTGTGTATATGGGGCTCGGCCGCCTCGTGGATCACGGCGGACAAAGGTGCCTGGCGCAGGTGCAGGTCATCTTTGCCGGCCCGACCCATGTCGCGCAGTATGTCGCGGCATCGGTCGGCCTGCTCGCGGATCAGGGCGGCGTCTTCTTTCAGGTCCGGGCGGTCGTCCAATTCTTCGATCAGTTCCGAGCTGGTCAGCTTGATCGTGGCCAGTGGGGTCCCCAACTCGTGTGCAGCGGCGGCGACAACGCCGCCGAGGTCGGTCAGCTTCTGCTCGCGCGCCAGGGCCATATGGGTGGCGGCCAGCGCCTCGGACATTGACTGAACCTCGGCGCTGATGCGGTGCGAATAGGCGCCGATGAATACGATCGCGATCACGATGGCGGCCCAGTTGCCGAACAGCAGGATGTCGGGGATGTCCAGAACAAGGCCGAGATCGGTGCGCAGCGGCAGGTGAAACTGGGCCAGAAGCGTCGCCAGCACGATTGCGGCGCCCCCGATGATCAGGGTCGACCGGGTGCTCATGACGTTGGCCGCAATCGTCACGGGGCCCAGCAAAAGCAGGGCAAACGGGTTGTTCAGACCGCCTGTGAGATACAGCAGGAAAGCCAGCTGCAGCAGGTCGAACATCACCATGAGGAAGTTTTCGAATTCCGACAGGCGTTTGTTCTGTGGGAACAGCAGGATCGCGGTCAGGTTGCCCATGACCGAAACACCGATGGCAAGGTAGCACAGCCCAAGCTCCAGCTGGACGTGATAGGTCTGCTGGGCCACGGTGATGGCCGTGATCTGGCCGATGATTGCCACCCACCGCAGCAGGATCAGCGTGCGCAGCCGGATCCAGCTGCTGCGTTCCTGTCCGCGCCAGAGGCTGGTGTTGGAATCCGTCATCGGGCGATTATGTCCTGTTGCGTCCGCTGGTCAACTTGATAGGTGTCCCGGCCGAACCGATCAACAACCCCATGTGTCAGGAATTTCGCCATGACCCGCCTTTATGCCATTCTTGCAACCGTCGTGCTGGCCGTGGGCCTGGGCGCCATGTGGCTGATGACGCGCGGCGGCGGCTCGGATGACAAGTTTGCCCAGTGCCGGTCCAGCCAGATTGCAGGCGGCACAGCAACCATCGGCGGCCCGTTCGAGTTGGTCAACTCCAAGGGTGAAACCGTGACCGACAAGGACGTGATCACCGAGCCCTCGCTGATCTATTTCGGCTATACCTTCTGCCCCGATGTCTGTCCGCTGGACACCACCCGCAATGCCGAGGCCGTCGACCTGCTGACCGAGCGCGGTTATTCGGTCACTCCGATCTTCATCTCGGTGGACCCGGACCGGGACACCCCCGACGTCGTGGGGGATTTTGCCTACAACCTGCATGAAAAGATGATTGGCCTCACCGGTACGCCGGAACAGGTCAAGGCCGCGAGCCAGGCCTACAAGACCTATTACAAGGCCCAGGACAAGAGCGACGAGTACTACCTGGTCGACCATTCGACATTTACCTACCTCGTCACGCCGCAGGACGGGTTCCTTGAGTTTTTCAAACGCGACGCGACGGCCGAGCAGATGGCCGACACCGTTGCCTGCTTTGTGGACCAGGCGGCAGAGTAACCGTCGGTTTGACCTTTGGTGTGGCGCTGCTATTACTCATCTCAAAGCCTATCGGCATGAAATAGCAGAAAGACCACACTATGGCAGACAGTGCCCAGCTTGACATCGGCCCCGACAAATCCCTGCTTTTGGTGGATGATGACGAGCCGTTTCTGAGACGTCTCGCCAGGGCGATGGAAAAGCGCGGGTTCGAGGTGGAAACCGCCGGATCCGTCGCCGCCGGCCGCGCGATCGCCACCGCCCGCCCGCCCGCCTTTGCCGTGGTGGACCTGCGGCTCGAGGATGGCAACGGGCTGGACGTGGTCGAGGTGCTGCGGGAAAAGCGCCCCGACAGCCGGGTGGTGGTTCTGACCGGATACGGTGCAATTGCGACTGCCGTGGCGGCGGTGAAAATCGGCGCGACCGACTATCTGTCGAAACCCGCCGACGCCACCGACATCACCAACGCGCTGCTGGCCAAGGGCGACGAACTGCCCCCGCCCCCCGAAAACCCCATGAGCGCCGACCGCGTGCGGTGGGAGCACATCCAGCGGGTTTACGAGCTGTGTGACCGAAACGTCTCGGAAACAGCGCGACGTCTGAACATGCACCGCCGGACCTTGCAGCGGATTCTGGCGAAACGCAGCCCGCGGTAGCGTTTTGCCGATCGGCACTATTCTGGCAACAGGCTTGGGAAATCAAGAAATTAAGGTTCGCCTACAACTTCCACTGAACCTTCGCCAATAAGGTCCTGAAGTTCTGTTGTAGAACGCCTGCCGGTCCGTCCGCTCGTGCGGATTGCTTCACCAGCAATTCGAACAACCTCAGGGGACGAAGCAAATTTCGAGTGACTTGTGCTTTGAGAGTCCTGTACTTGGCTGAGATCAATAACGGTGACTCCTGACCTTGCGAGTTCGGCGGCATCGGCTGTGCCAACACGGTCGACTCCGCCAGAAATGAACTTCGAAAAACTCAAGGCTCCGTCGTCCGAGGATACGAGAACAAAGATTTTCTGATTGTCGTGGGTGATAGTTGAGAGCTGGCTTTCGAATACCGCCAAATCGATATCGGGTGCTGCCAGAATTATGTTTCGAATTTTTTTGTTGGGATTAAACTCGCCAGCAATTTCGGCTTGTGAGATGGCTTCCATCGTAAGGAACGCTCCCATCGAAAACGCGAGTATGTCAAATTGTTGAGCCTGTGATCGCGAAATGATCTCACCGGCTTTCAAAAAGTCTGATCTGGCAGCGAGGGCGCTGTTGATATCGTAGACGTATTTCAGAGTCTCTGCAGCAGACGCCCATGACATCAATACGGGGATCCCGTCATACTCGGTATCCTCGACAAACTGTGCCAATCTAAGGATGGCATCGCTCAGGGTCGTGTTGTAGCCGTGCACAAAGACCAGAACGTTTCTGTCGGAAACGCTGAGGTTCAGTAACTGATTGTCAATTTCAGAAACAAAGGCGGCTTCCGAAACATAGACTTTTGGTTCAACTATGGTGAAGTGCTTTGAGGCAATAGGTGGCAGAGAGCTGGCTCTTTCAATTTTCCCTGCTTTGTGAATTGGCGGGATGGTGACGACTACTGAAGCCAAACCCAAACCCTCACCGCGGTCACCGGAAAAGAAGACCCCTTCTGCACCGGACGCTTGACGCGTCGTGGCAATGAAGACTGTTTGGCGCTTGGCCTCTTTTACCTCAGATGCAGGAAGTCTTGGATTATCGATCCCTACCAATTCCGGCGGGCGGCCGCACGAAGCCGCTCCCAGCAACATCATCGTGGATAAACACAGAAGCCGGAATGCGCGCGGTAGATCCGAAGTTCCAATTCTGAGGCGTTTCATACAACGACGATCACTCGGCTCGGTTGCGCCTCATTAGACTGACGGTGCTGTTCTTCTGTCAACCGACGAACGCTGGAGCCGCTCTTTTTGGCTCAAGCAGTGTCTTCTCTGCGGTACGATATTGAGTAAATGAGGTCGTTCTTCGGAGTTTAGACACACGGACTGCGTGGGCGCCGCAAAGGCAAATATGCGGCTGGGGGCAAGCAAGATTCCGTTACCATTCGAGTTTCATAGCTCCGCCAACAGCTCCGCGTGCCGCGCCGTATATGCCTGCCGAACCTCAACCGGTGGCCTGAGTGTGATCTGCAACCTCTCCATCACCGCCGCGTCCGGTCGGCCAAAGAACTTGGTTGCCTCGGCCTCGGAAAACCCCGCGATCTGGGTGGCCTCCATCCACGCGCTGATTTTGTCGGCTTTCTTGATCTGACGTTTCACCGTTTTCGGCACCGCGGCGGGCAGGCCGAAGCGGATGTGGATTGCCGCCGCCAGCCGGTCGTCCAGCGCGCCGTAACCCGGGCCGACCGCGGCCTTCACCGGCGAGATCATGTCGCCGATCACATATTCCGGCGCATCGTGCAGCAGCGCCGCCAGCCGCCATTTCACTGGCGCCTTGGGGGCGATCCGGCCGAACAGCTCTTCGACCAGCAGGGAATGCTCGGCCACGGAATAGGCGAAATCACCCGCCGTCTGGCCGTTCCAGCGCGCCACGAAAGCCAGACCATGGGCGATATCCTCGATCTCGATATCCACCGGTGTCGGGTCCAGCAGGTCCAGCCTGCGGCCCGACAGCATCCGTTGCCATGCCCTGGGTTGTGTTGCCATTCCGCCATGCCCCATCTTGTCCACCGTGCCTGTGACCCGGTTTTATGCTATACTTAAGCCATCCTGATCACTGGCTGCCAACAATTTCTTGAGCAATCGTGCTTTGAACCGGCACCTTGTGATCACGACATGAAGACTGAGGGGGGCACGCGCTCCTCCCAGTGTGCCCCTCTCGGATTGAAACCCAACCGAAAGGAGCCTGTCATGTTCAAGCGTGTATTCGGACTGGCACTTGTCTTTGGAATGGCTGCGGCAGCGCCGCCTGCATTGGCACAGAACTGTGCCTTGCGCGGAGATGTGATTGCCAAACTGCAGCAATCCTATTCAGAGGAGCTTGCCTTTGGCGGCTTGCAGAACTCGCGAGGCGGACAAACGGTCATGGAGGTATGGGCCTCACGCGAAAGCGGGACCTATACCGTTCTGGTGACCCACGCCAACGGCATCAGCTGCATTGTCGCCGCCGGCACCGATTTCTTTGAAGCGATCCCAAAGATTCAAGCCGAGGGGACGCCCAGTTGAACTGAGCGCCGCTCGCGGTCCACTGCCACCCACATTGCCACTTTTCCCCAACGGTGTTAGGGGCTGCCCAAACCGTTGTTGATCGGAATGGAGCATCTGATGGCTGGCGACTACATCGTCAAAGACATTTCACTGGCCGGGTTCGGCCGCAAGGAACTGGATATCGCGGAAACCGAAATGCCGGGCCTGATGGCTCTGCGTGCGGAATACGGCGACAGCAAGCCGCTGAAAGGGGCGCGCATCGTTGGGTCGTTGCACATGACGATCCAGACCGCCGTTCTGATCGAGACGCTGGTCGCGCTGGGCGCGGACGTGCGCTGGGCGTCGTGCAACATCTTTTCGACCCAGGACCACGCGGCGGCGGCCATCGCCGAGGCGGGCATTCCGGTCTTTGCCATCAAGGGCCAGACTCTGGAAGAGCACTGGGACTATCTCGACAAGTCTTTCCTGTTCGAAGACGGCCCGAATATGATCCTGGATGATGGCGGCGACGCCACGCTGTACATCCTGCTGGGCGCGCGCGCCGAAGCGGGCGAGGACATCATCCCCGTCCCGTCCTCGGAAGAGGAAGAGGTCATCAAGGCGCAGATCAAGAAGCGGATGGCCGCAAGCCCGGGTTGGTTCACCAAGGTACGCGATCAGATCAAGGGCGTGTCCGAGGAAACCACCACCGGCGTCAACCGCCTGTATCAGCTGGTCAAGGACGGCCACCTGCCATTCCCGGCGATCAACGTGAACGACAGCGTCACCAAGTCGAAATTCGACAACAAGTACGGCTGCAAGGAATCGCTGGTCGATGGCATCCGCCGCGCCACCGACACGATGATGGCCGGCAAGGTTGCCGTGGTCTGCGGTTATGGCGACGTGGGCAAAGGCTCGGCCGCGTCCCTGCGCGGCGCCGGTGCCCGTGTGAAAGTGACCGAGGTTGACCCGATCTGCGCCCTGCAGGCCGCGATGGACGGGTATGAGGTGGTTCTGCTGGAAGACGTGGTTTCGACCGCCGACATCTTCATCACCACCACCGGCAACAAGGACGTGATCCGCATCGAGCACATGCGCGAGATGAAGGACATGGCCATCGTCGGCAATATCGGCCATTTCGACAACGAAATTCAGGTGGCCAGCCTGAAAAATCACAAATGGACCAACATCAAGGACCAGGTGGACATGATCGAGATGCCTTCGGGCAACCGCATCATCCTGCTTTCCGAAGGCCGTCTGCTGAACCTCGGCAATGCCACCGGTCATCCGTCCTTCGTGATGTCGGCCTCGTTCACCAACCAGGTTCTGGCCCAGATCGAACTGTTCACCAAAGGCGACCAGTACGAGAACAAGGTCTATATCCTGCCCAAGCATCTGGACGAGAAGGTCGCACGCCTGCATCTGGACCGGATCGGCGTCAAGCTGACCAAGCTGGACAAGGAACAGGCGGACTACATCGGCGTCACGCCCGAAGGCCCGTTCAAGCCCGAGCACTACCGGTATTGATCCGTCAGAAATTCGCGGAAAAGGCGGCCATCTGGGCCGCCTTTTTTGTTGCGGTCAGCGGAGCGGCGGCACGAAATCGCCGCGCCCCTGCGGCGTCAGGTCCAGAATGTTCCACAGGGGCCATGCTGCATCGACATGACGTGGATGCCAGTCGCTGGGCTGAAAGAACAGCTCGGAGCTCCAGAAATGGTGGATTCCCTGCGCATCGCGTTGAAACACGTTCAGAATCGGCAACTGGTTTCCGTCCTCGGTCTCGGCCAGATAGTCTTGCTGGTACGTCGTATCCAACGCGGAATAGAGCGGCAGATCCTGCCAGCCCATGCGCTGGCTCAGCGCAGCCAAGGCATCCGGTGTATTCTGCGCCACGACCGCAAAGGCGGTTTTTCGGGTCAGATGTGCGACCTGCCCGGTCAGCCCGTCCAGAAAGGCCGAGCACATGGGGCAGGGGTCCTGCGCCTTGGGGCCAAACATCAGCGAATACACGACCAGAGTGTCATGATCACCGAACAGGCTTGAAATCGGGGCAATATTGCCCCCGAGGTCCCGAAAAGCGTAATCCTGCGGGATTTGGCCGCCCTTGGGCAAGGTCCGGCGCAGCGCGGCCACTTCCTCGACCCGCGCACGCAGATCGGCTTCGGCGGCCAGCAGGGCATTTCGGGCGGTTCGGTACTCAGCGCTTTCGTTGGGCAGGGCGATGGTCATGGCAGTCTCCTCGACTCAATGATTAACTAAAATGTTAAATAAAAGTGAAACAATGATCAACCCGCGGGTGCGCGTATCCCTGCCTTGGGGGGAAACCGTGGGATTTTTCCCTTTGTTGAAAAGCTGTCAGCCGTTACCGTTCAGCCAGCGCCGCAAAGGCCGGAACCCAACCCACACAGGAGAGGACAATGGGAAAACGTGACGAGTTGATCGCCAAATACGCGGATGATCTGAAGAACAAATGCGGTGTGACGCCGGACATGGACCTGCTGACCAAGGTTACCATTGGATGCGGCCCGGCCATCTATGACGCGGATGCCGCGACCGTGGCCGCCAGCCAGGAAGGTGAGCTGGAGACCGTCAAGAACAACTTTCTGATCAAGAAACTGGGCCTGTCGGATGGTCCCGAGCTGATGGCAGCGATCAACAAGGTCATGGAGACCTATGGCATGTCCGAGCGCAACAAATACCGCGCGGTGGTCTATTACATGCTGACCAAGCATTTCGGCAAAGAGTCTGTCTACGGCTGATCGCGCCGCGACATTCGGAAACGCCCGCCCGACTGGTTCGGCGGGCGTTTTGCATTTGAATCATAATCTATTGATTTCATGTTTGAAAAACCGCTGCGCCTTGGGCTACATTCAACCCGTGACCAGGACGGTCAGAACCAGAGATTTCTTTGCGTGTGGTGAGTAGGGAGCACGCGGGGTAGGGAAGGTTCTGCATCGTCAGGGCCTTCCCTTTTTTCTCAATCCGCCCGGGTCTGGCCCAGTTCGCAGATCACCGCCCATTCGGCATCCGAGACGGGCTGCACCGACAGGCGCGAGTTCTTGACCAGCACCATATCGGCCAGCCGTGGATTGGCCTTGATCTGGTCCAGCGTGACCGGTTTGGCGAAGGGGCGCACCGCCTTGATGTCCACGCAGTCCCACCGGTCGTCATCGGTGGTGCTGTCGGGGTGGGCCTCGGCGCAGACCTCGACGATGCCGACGATCGCTTTGTCCTTCTGCGAATGATAGAAAAACCCCCGGTCGCCCAGCTTCATCTGCCGCATGAAATTGCGGGCCTGATAGTTGCGCACCCCGTCCCATTCCTCGCCCGCGTCGCCCTTGGCGACCTGCTGGTCCCAACTCCAGGTCGACGGTTCGGATTTGAACAGCCAATACGCCATCAGCCGATGACCTTTTTCCACGGGATCAGTTCGACCGATTTGAACAGACCGGCCTTGGCATAGGGGTCGTTGTCGGCCCAGGCCTGCGCGGCAGCCAGATCCTCCACATCCAGGATGACCAGAGATCCGATCATGGCATCGCCGTCCAACAGCGGCCCGGCCTGTGCGACCACGCCGGTTTCTTCGATGTAAGCCAGGTGCGCGGCGCGGTTGTCCAGCCGGGTCTGCAGCGCGCCGTCCTTGTCGCGGGCGATCAGGGCGATAAGCATGTCATTCCTCCTTGAGTGGGCGATTGAGCAGGGATTGCAGGGCCTCGGCGACACTGTAGGCGCCACGGCTGAGCTGCGCCACCGTCTGGCATATGGGCATGTCCAGCGCCTCGGTCGCGGCGATGGCGGCCATGGCATTTGCCGTGGCCACGCCTTCGACGGTGGTCGCGGCGTCAAAGGTCTCGTTGCGGCCCAGCGACAGGCCGAACCGGAAGTTGCGCGACAGGTCGGACGAGCAGGTCAGGACCAGATCGCCCAGACCCGACAGGCCCATCAGGGTCTCGGGCCGGGCGCCGCGCATCGCGGCAAAGCGCTGCATCTCGGCAAAGCCGCGGGTCATCAGGGCCGCGCGGGCGCTGTCCCCCAGACCCGCGCCGATGCAGGCTCCGCAGGCGATGGCCATCACGTTCTTCAGTGCGCCGCCCAGTTCGGCCCCGGTCACGTCGGTGGTTCGGTAGAGCCGCAGGTTGGCGGTGGTCAGGGCCTGTTGCAGCCGGGTGCCCAAATCCACGTCGGCGCAGGCCAGTGTCAGCGCCGTCGGCAACCCGCGGGCAATGTCATCGGCAAAGCTGGGCCCGGTCAGCAGGGCGGTGCAGGCGCTGGGCAGCACCTGTTCGATCACGGCAATCGGACCCAGGCCGGTGGCTAGCTCGATACCCTTGCAACAGGCCACAAGGGTGCGACCCTGCAGGTCCGCCGCATGGTCCGACAGGACATCGCGCAGCTTTTGCATGGGCACCGCCAACAGCAACACGTCGCTTTGACAGGCCAGCGTGATTTCAGCGGTCACCGTGATGGCGTCGGGCAGGGTGACACCCGGCAGGCGGGCGTCGTTGCGGCGGGTCGCCTGCATCGTCTGCGCCTGTTCGTCCGACCGGGCCCACAAGGTGACCGGACCCTTGCCCGCCAGTGAGATCGCCAGCGCGGTTCCGAAGGCGCCCGACCCAAGGACCGAGACGCTCATGCCTTGGCCCCCTTGCGCCCGCCGCCCAGCATGGCCGGGCTAGTCTGGTCCAGGGGCCAGCGGGGACGGGCGGTCAGGTCCAGCCCGTCACGCGCGCCCAGCCGGAACCGTTCCAATCCCGCATAGGCGATCATCGCGGCATTGTCGGTGCACAGGTGCAGCGGAGGGGCGGTAAACCGCGCGCCGACATCCGCGGAAACAGACTCTAACGCAGACCGAATGGCCGTATTTGCCGCAACGCCCCCGGCCACGGTGATGACCGGCTCGGCCGGGTTGGTTTCAAGATACAGGGCGATGGCGCGGCGGGTCTTTTCGGCCAGCGTATCCACAACCGCCTGCTGGAACCCGGCGCACAGATCGGCGCGGTCCTGACGCGTCAGCCCGCCTTTTTCGGCCACGATCTGGTCGCGCATCCGCATCAAGGCGGTCTTGAGACCGGAAAAGGACAGATCGCATCCGGGCCGGTCCAGCAGCGGCCGCGGGAAGCGAAAGCGTTTGGGGTCGCCCTCGCGCGCCTCGGCCTCGACCGAGGGGCCACCGGGCTGGGGCAGGCCCAGCAGGCGCGCGGTCTTGTCGAATGCTTCACCCGGGGCGTCGTCGATGGTGCCGCCCAGCCGGGTGAACCGCTCGGGACCGTGGGCGATCAGGTATTGGCAGTGCCCGCCGGACACCAGCAGCATCAGGTAGGGAAAGGCGATCCCGTCCGTCAGGCGCGGGGTCAGCGCATGGCCGGCCAGGTGGTTGACGCCGATCAGCGGCAGACCGGTGGCCGCGCTGATCCCCTTGGCGCACATCACGCCGGACATGACCCCGCCGATCAGCCCTGGCCCGGCGGTTACGGCCACAGCGTCCATGTCCTGCAGGGTCAGGCCCGCCTGCTCCAAAGCCTGCTGCACGCAGACATCCAGCTTTTCGGCATGCGCGCGGGCCGCGATCTCGGGCACTACGCCGCCAAAGGCACTGTGCAGGTCCGTCTGGCCATGCACGACCGAAGACAGAACCTGCACCGGTTCGCCCTCGGTCTGCCGCACCACGGCCGCCGCCGTGTCGTCGCAGCTGCTTTCCAATCCCAGAACGGTAAGTGTTTGCACCATCGGCCTGAACCATTGCATCATGATCTGGTCGCGGGGTATCACCCCGCGCCGCAGCAAACAATCCTCAAGGCCCGAACGCCCGCCCGTGTACCTGTTGATGACCCGCCCCCGCGCCGCCTCGGAAAGGTTCGTGGCGCAGCTGCCCGAACGTTTGCGGTCGCGGGTTCAGGTGGTCTATTCCCCGCTGCTGGATATCCGACCGATGGAACAGGCGGTGGACACGACTGGAATTCGGGGCCTGATCTTCACCTCGGCCAATGGCGTGGCGGCCGCCGCGGCGCAGGATGTGCGCCGGGATCTACCCGCCTATTGCGTGGGGCCGGCCACCACCGAAACGGCCCGCCAGGCCGGGTGGGATGCCCGAATGGCCGGCGAAACCGCCGAGGAACTGGTCGCCAAACTGCTCAAAGAGCGCCCGGACAGCCCGCTGCTGCATCTGCGCGGCGAACACAGCCGGGGAAACATCGCGGCCCGGCTGACCGAACTGGGCCTGACCGTGCGGGAACAGCCGGTCTATCGCCAGCATTTTCTGCCTTTGACGCCCGAGGCCCGGGCGGCTGCGGTTGGTTCGGCCCCGGTGATTGCGCCCTTGTTCTCGCCGCGGACCGCGCGACAATTTGCCGACCTTTGGCCCGGACCGGCGCCGCTTTTGGTCGCCGCGATGAGCGGACCGACCGCCGAGCCCCTTGAAAACTTGGCGATTGCCTGTTTGCGGATTGCCAAACGCCCGACGCCCAAGAAAATGCGGAAAGCCGTGAAAAAACTCGTTAAATACGCGATCCGGCTTGAGGGTGCGATGGGCGCGGATTAACTTGGACGCGTCTGAGCGTCAGGTTTTATGGGAATCGACAGGGGGAAGTGACGGTGGCTGCCAAGAAAGACACAGACCAGAAACCGGCCGACGACCCCAAGGTCGATGAGGTGCCCGAAGCGGTCGACGCCAAGACTGACGCCTACACGCTTGACCCGGAAGATCGGGTTGAACAAAGCCCTTCCGAAGCCGAAGCCGAAGCCGAAGCCGAAGCCGAAGCCGAAGCCGAAGCCGAAGCCGAAGCCGAAGCCGAAGCCGAAGCCGAAGCCGATCGGGCTACGGCAACCGATCCGCAAACTGAGGCCAAGCGAAGCGGGTTCATGCCGGCGCTGATTGGTGGCGTCATCGCGGCGGCGCTGGGGTTCGCTGCCGGACGCAGCGACCTGCTTTGGCCGGCGGGGTCCGATCCGTCCGAGGCGATTGCAGCGCTTGAGACCAAGGTGTCCGACCAGGCTCAGCAACTGGCTGACCTGAGCAAGCAATTGTCTGAAGTTCCCGACCCGTCCGCTGAAATCGCGGCGCTGAGCGCCAAGCTGACACCGATCGAAAGAGATCTTGGCGCGCTCAAATCCAATGTCGACGATCTGTCCGGCAAGGTTGACCCCTTGGCGCAACGCGTCGCACAGCTTGAGGCACGACCGTTGACCGACGCCGCCTCGCCCGAAACCGTTGCGGCCGTCGAGGCCGAGCTGAAGAAGCTGCAGGAGTCGCTGGCCGCCCAGCGTGCCGAAGTCGAAAAGATGGTCGCCGAAGCGCAAACCCTGGACGCGCAGGCCCAGGCCCGGGCACAGGTGGCAGAGAACCTGGCCGTGCTGTCCAAGATTCAGGGTCAATTGGATGCCGGCGCACCCTATGCTGATCTGGTGGCCCAGTTGCAGACCGGCGGCGTGCAGGTGCCGGAAGCCCTGTCTGCTCCGGCCGGCGAAGGTGTGCCGACACTGACGGATCTGCGCGAGAGTTTTGCGCCTGCCGCCCGAACTGCGCTGGCAGATGCGCGCGAAGCCGACAAGGGAACGGGCCTTGTCGCCTTTCTTCAGCGGCAGACCGGTGCCCGGTCCGTTTCGCCAAAAGATGGCAATGATCCCGACGCCATCCTGTCACGAGCGGAGGCCGCGTTGGGCAAAGGTGACATCGGCACGGCCTTGACCGAGTTGGGCGCGCTTCCGGAATCGGCGCAGCCAGCCATGGCCGAATGGATCGCGGCTGCCAAAACCCGCCAATCCGCGGTCGAAGCCGCCAATGCGCTTGTCACAAGCGTGAACTCGAACTGAGGGGCCTGCCATGCTCTGGTCATTGTTGAAGATCCTGGTTTTTGTCGCGATCGTCGGCCTTCTGGCCATGGGGGCAGGCGTTCTGATGGAAACCAGCGGTGGCATCCAGATCACCGCGATGGGAACCGAGGTCACGCTCAGCCCGCTGCAATCGGTGATCGCTCTGGGCCTGCTGGTTCTGGCGGTTTGGCTGTTCTTCAAGCTGCTCAGCCTGCTGATTGCGACCCTGAAATTCCTCAACGGTGATGAAACTGCCCTTTCGCGCTATTTCGACCGCAGCCGCGAGAAACGGGGCTATCAGGCGCTGGCTGACGGATTGATGGCGCTGGCCTCGGGCGAGGGGCGGACGGCGATGACGATGGCGCACAAGGCAGAACGGCTGTTGAACAAGCCGGAACTGACGAACCTGCTGGTGGCCCAGGCGGCCGAAATGGTCGGTGACACCAAGAAGGCCTCGGAAACCTACAAGAAACTGGTGACGGATCAGGCCACACGTTTCGTCGGCGTGCGCGGAATCATGAAACAGAAGTTGGCCGAGGGCGATGATGAAACCGCGCGCAAACTCGCCGAGAAAGCACTGGCGCTGAAGCCGCGGCATCAGGAAACGCAGGATGTGCTTCTGAAACTGCAGACCAAGGCGCAGGACTGGG
Source organism: Ruegeria arenilitoris (assembly GCF_013032855.1). Classification (GTDB taxonomy): domain Bacteria; phylum Pseudomonadota; class Alphaproteobacteria; order Rhodobacterales; family Rhodobacteraceae; genus Ruegeria; species Ruegeria arenilitoris. The sequence continues at coordinate 59,430 of NZ_WQDA01000001.1, read as the reverse complement.
CCGGCGCACGGTCGACCCTGACCGCCAAGTTGAAGTCGGGCGCGCTTCCGCGTGATGTGTACAAGCGACGCGACGCTGTTCTGGCGCTGTCCGAGGCCAAGGGAATTCTGGATGAAACCGCCAGTGTCGAACAGCAGGAGCGCGCGATCGAGGCGAACCGCCTCTCACCCGACCTGGTGCCGGCGGCAGCCATGGCCGCACGCGCTTACATCGCCAAGGGCAAGCCGCGCGCCGCGACAAAGATTCTCAAAAAGGCATGGGAAGCGCAGCCGCATCCGGATCTGGCCCATGCCTTTGCCGAGATCGTGCCCGACGAAACCGCCGAGGAACGGGTCAAGCGCTTTACGGCATTGACGCGCATTCATCCCGAGCATCTGGAAACCCGCCTGATTTTGGCGGAGCTGAACATCGTCGCCGAAGACTTTCCCGAGGCCCGCCGGGCGCTTGGAGATGTGGTCGAGAAAGGTGCCGATGCCCGAGCCTATACCCTGATGGCCGCCATCGAGCGCGGCGAAGGGGCCTCGGACGCGGTGGTTCAGGGCTGGCTGGCCAAAGCGTTGAATGCGCCGCGCGGGCCGCAATGGGTTTGCGACAACTGCCATGACATCCAAGCTGAATGGGCGCCGGTCTGCCCCAACTGTCACAGCTTTGACACGCTCAGCTGGCAGACCCCCAAAACCCCTGAGATCGCCACGGCGACGGGTGTTCACATGCTGCCTCTGATCGTGGGGGCGTTGGAAGACCGCTCGGATATGGCCGAGGACGCCGAGATCGCGGATATCCCCGAGCCTGAGATTTTCGATGCCAGCATGGCAGACCAGGCCCCCGAAGAACCTGAGACCGAAGACGCCGGACCGAAACCAGCCTAGCGGGCGGTTTCGACGTCGAACGCGTCGTTCCACAGTTTGAACAACTCTGCCCGGCGGTTCGGGTCGCTGGCCACCAGAAGGGCGGGCGACAAAGGGATGAACCGTCGTGCGCTGGGCGTCAGTCCGGTCTCGGCCGAGTCCATCCGGGACACAAGCCCCGAGGTTGCGAGCAAGTCCTGCGCCTGTGCAGAGAGCAGGAAATCCAGCAAACGTGCTGCGGCAGCGCTGTTGCCTGCATTCTTCGGGATCAGAAAGGCGCGGGACAGGACGAGGGTGTAATCCTCGGGCAGGATAACCCCAACTGCGGGGTCCTGTGCATTCGCGACATATGAGCCAAGCACGTTGTAGGCGATCAGGAACCGGCCCTCGGCAACGTCGCGAATGATCTCGGCGGAACAACAGGTGGCGATGGCATCTATGCGCGCGAAACCTTCGATCAGTGACCCGAAGGTGGTCGCCTCGAGACTGTCTCCATAGGCAAACAGATATCCCAGCCCTGAGGCTGCGATGTCATAGGTCGCCACCCGGCCGCGCAGAAGGTCGGGGCGGGTGCGCATCGCGTCCAGTAGGGAAAAGCGGCTGCGCGGCACCTCCAGATCGTCCAGACGATCCTTGTTGTAGACGATGACCGCGGGTTCGGTGGTGATCCCCCACAGCTCGTCCCGCCAGCGCCGGGCCGGGGGCAGCGCCTGCGTCTGGGCCGAGCTGTAGCGGTGGGCGCAGGCGGCATTGACCAACCAGACCATCTGCTGAACGGCCGAGGAAAACACCGCATCGGCCGGGCTGTGGCCGGTCTTGCAGGCCGTCTTGCTGTGCTGGAACAGTGCGTTCGAGCCCCATTGTTCATAGGTGATGGTCAGGTCTGGGTTCTGCGCCGCGAACTGTTCCATCACCGGGCGGATAATGCCGATATCCGTGGTCGAGCGCACAAGCAGGGGGGTGGGCCCGGTGCCGAATTCGGTAACTGCTTCCTGCGCCGCGGTGCGGGTACCCAACGTCAGCAGGCACAGGGCCAGCGGGATCAGAAACCGTATCATGCGCCTGTTCCTTCGGTGGCGGCCGGAAAGTTCAGCGATACGCGAAACCCGTCATCGGTGCGGGTCATCTCGACGGTGCCGTCAAAGGCTTCGGCGGTGGATTTGACGATCGACAGACCCAGCCCGCTGCTGTCCTCGCCCGAGCCTGCGTTGCGGTTGAACCGGTCGCCCAGCCGGGCAGAGACCGACGTTTCCGGCCCCGGACCGCTGTCGCGCACCCACAGAACGGCGCGGCCACCCTCCAGGCTGGCGCCGATGCTGACCGGGGCCTTGCCGTGGCGCAGCGCGTTGCCCAGCAGGTTCTTGGTGGCCTCGCCCAGCGAAAACGCATCGCCCCGCACCCAGACCGGGTTTTCCCCGATTTTCAGATGCACCTCGACGCCGGGGGCGATCACCTCGTGGTCGCTCTGCTCCAGCGCCTCGAGCGCCACTTCGCGCAGATCGACCAGCAGGCGCGGGGCGCTGTCGATGCGGTGGATGACCATCGCGCGCGACAACAGCTGATCCAGAAGTGTCCCGAGCGACCGCGTGCGATTCAGCAGCCGGTCCAGCGCGCGGTAGCGAGCTGGGGCATCCGGATCCGCCTGCGCGATTTCGGCCTGGACCCGGATCGCCGCGACCGGGGTGCGCAACTGATGGGCGGTGTCGGCGATCAGGTTGCGCATCGACAGAACCTGCCGGTCCAGTCGCCCCATGAACCGGTTCATCGCCGCGATCATGACCTGCAATTCGCGCGGCAGACCGTCGCTGGCCACGGGCGTCAGGTCATAGGGGTCGCGGCGGATCAGGTCGTCCGACATCGCCTCGAGCGGGCGCAGCGCCGAACGGGTGACGAACCAGGACATGATCAGCAGCAACGCGCCGGCAGCCGCCATCGGCAGCAGGGCATCCAGCATCAGCCCGGCGGTCATCGCGCGCCGCGCCAGCAAGGTCTGCCCGACCACGATTTCGACTTCGCCGGAAAAGTCGCGCTCGGCGAACAGGCGGGGCAAACGGACGAACCGGGCTGGTTCCCCGTTCAGGTCTGCCGCGAAATACTGGGCCGCTTGGCTGACGGGCTGCGGGGGTGCGATCACCGTGTCCGGGTCCAGTCCGGTGATAAAGCGCCCGTCGGGCCCGCGCACCGCGTAATAGATCCGGTCATCCGGGGCCTGGGCCAGCAGTTCAAATGCCGAAACCGGCAGATCGACGATGGGCTGGCCGTCCTGGATGCGCACGGATTCGGCGATGTCGCTGGCCGCGCCCAGCAGCAGCCGGTCATAGGCCTGACGGGCCGCCAACCGGCCGTTGGCCCAGATCGACAGGCCGACCAGCACGCCGCCGAGAACAAGGATCAGCATCACCGCGCTCAGCACCCGGGCGGTCAGGCTGTGGGGCAGGGGCGGCCTAACCATGCAGACCGATCCGGTACCCGACCCCGCGCTGGGTTGTGATGGCTACACCGCTGCCCGAGAATTTCTTGCGCAGCCGGGCGATATACAGCTCGATCGCGTTCACGCCCACATCGGCATCCTCGAACCCGTAAAGCGAGTCGTACAGCCGCGCCTTGGACAGGAACTGCCCCTCGTGCCGGATCAAGGCGTCCAGCACGGCGGCCTCGCGTGCGGTCAGGTTCAGGCGTTTGCCGCCCAGCGTGGCGCTACGGTCCTTGGGGGCATAGACCAGCGGGCCCAGCGTGATCTGTTCGCTTTTGCGGTCGGCATCTCGGCGCACCAGCGCGCGCAGCCGCGCCTCGAGCTCGCGTTGGTCGAAGGGTTTGCCCAGATAATCGTCGGCTCCTTTGTCCAGCGCGGCGACCCGGTCCTCGACCGCAGTCAGCGCGGTCAGCATCAAGACCGGAATGCGGTCACCCCCGCCACGGATTTCGTCCAGAAAGCCCAGGCCCGACCCGTCGGGCAGGTTGATGTCCAGCAGGATCGCGTCATAGCCCTGGACCGCGCGGAAATCGCGTGCGGCCTCGACCGAGGTCGCCAGATCGCATACGACACCGGACCGGCCCAGATGGGCCACAACGCCCTCGGCCAGATCCTCGGCATCCTCGATCATCAATACGCGCATTGTCCCCCCGAACGCCCGTCGCAACATGACAGGTTCGTGACAGCATTATTCGTTAAAGAAAATCAACCTGCAAGGAAGGGCTGCGCGTCCGACTCACTGCAGGGACCGGTTTCGTCTGCGTAACAGCAGGCCAAGAAGACACTAGGAGGAGAACCAAATGAAACTGTTTGGAACCGGCGGCGTCGTAGCCGCTGCCGTATTCGCCCTGACCGGCTTTGCCGCCAGCGCTCAGGAATGTATTGCACCGGCTAACCCCGGTGGTGGTTGGGATTTCACCTGCCGTCAGGTGGGCAAGTCGCTGCAGGATCTGGGCCTGATCGACCAGACCATGCAGGTCGTGAACCTGGCCGGTGGCGGCGGTGGCGTGGCCTTTGCCGAGGTGGTGAACAAGCGCAATGACGACAACAACCTAATTGTCGCCGCAAGTGCCGCAACCGCAACCCGTCTGGCCCAGGGCGCCTATCCGGGCAACACCATGGATCAGGTCCGCTGGCTGGCCGCGATCGGCGCCGACTATGGCGTGATCGCCGTGGCTGCCGATAGCCCCGTCAACACCCTGCCCGAGCTGCTGGACCAGATCAAAGCCGACCCGGCTTCGGTTTCGGTTGCTGGCGGTTCGGCCGTGGGCGGCTGGGACCACCTGAAGGTACTGATCGCGGCCAACGCCTATGGCATCGACGATGTCCGCTCGGTCAAGTACATCGCCTTTGACGGCGGTGGCGAGGCGGTGACCCAGCTGCTGGCCGGCTCGGTCCAGGCCTTTACCGGTGACATTTCCGAAGCCAAGGGTTTCGTGGATTCCGGCGACATCAAAGTGATCGCGGTTCTGGCGCCCGAGCGTCTGCCCGGTGAATTCGCTGACTTCCCGACCGCCAAGGAACAGGGTGTGGATGCCATCGGCGCCAACTGGCGCGGTTTCTACGCTCCGGGCGGCATGTCGGACGAGGCCTACAACGACTGGGTCGCAAAAATCGGTGACCTGTATGCGTCGGACGAGTGGAAAGAAGTGATGGCCGCCAACGGTCTGGCTCCGCTGGACCTGCAGGGCGAGGACTTCCAGAACTTCGTTGCCGAGTCCGTCGGTCAGATCCAGACCATCTCGAAAGAGATCGGGATCATCAAGTAACCGCACCACTCACGTGCAGGCGGGTGCCGCGACAGCGTGGCGCCCGCACTCTTTTTTCCCGAACAACAGGAGACACCGATGAGTGACCGCATCTTCGGGGTTGTCGGACTTCTTCTTGCCATTGGTTTCGCGATATCCGCGCTGGCGATCGAAGAAAGCTTTCTGTCCGATGCCGTTGGGCCCAAGGCCTTTCCTTTGATCATCGCCGCCATTCTGGGCGTGTCCAGCGCGGTGATCGCCCTGCGCCCGGACGCCGAGCCGGAGTGGCCGGCCCTTGGCCGTCTGGTTGAGATCGCCGCCGCGGTGGTGGTCATGATCCTGTATGCCGAATTGCTGCCCGAGCTGGGCTTCGTCATCGCGACGGCCTTTGCCGCGGCCTACCTGGCCTGGCGATTGGGGTCCGGCCCGATCGAAAGCGTTCTGGTCGGCGTGGGTACCTCGGTTGGCATCTACGTCATTTTCCACCTGGTTCTGGGCCTGTCGCTGGCCAAAGGGCCGCTGGGTTTCTAGGGGGCGATCATGGAAACTTTTGCATCCTTGGCCGATGGGTTCGCCATCGCGCTGACTTGGCAGAACCTGATGCTGGCCCTGTTGGGCTGCTTTCTGGGTACGGTCATGGGCGCGCTGCCGGGGCTGGGCCCGTCGAACGGCGTGGCCATCCTGATCCCGCTGGCCTTCACGCTGGGGCTGGGCGCGACGCCGTCGCTGATCCTGCTGACCAGTGTCTATTACGGGGCGATGTACGGGGGGCGGATCTCGTCGATCCTGCTGAACATTCCCGGCGACGAGCCTGCGATGATGACCTGTCTGGATGGGCATCCCATGGCCAAGAAAGGTCTGGCGGGTGAGGCTCTTTCGCTGTCGGGTATCGCCTCGTTCGTCGGCGCGTTCCTGGCGACCTGGGGCCTGATCCTGCTGGCGCCTCAGCTGGTCAAAGTGGCACTGCTGTTCGGCCCGGCCGAGTATTTTGCCCTTTTCGCGCTAGCGTTCATGACGCTGGGCGGTGTGTCGTCGACCAACCAAGCCAAATCGGCTTTTGCCGCCGCGCTGGGGCTTGGGCTGGCGACCATCGGTGTTGATACCCAAACGGGCGTGCCGCGCTTTACCTATGGCGAGGTGCATCTGTACGACGGGATCGATTTCCTAGTGGCCATCGTCGGCCTGTTCGCCTTGTCCGAGGTGTTCATTTTCCTCGAACACCGGCATGGCGGGTCTGACGCCGAGGGCAGCAAGCTGAAAATCGGCAAGCTCTACCCTCCGATGTCGATGATCAAGAGCTGCACGCCGACGATGCTGCGCACCTCGTTCCTGGGCTTCATCGCCGGGGTTCTTCCCGGGGCCGGGGCATCACTGGGGTCGTTCATTTCGTACTCGATGGAAAAGCGGCTGGTGGACAAGAAAAACACCTTTGGCACCGGTGATCCGCGCGGCGTGGCCGCGCCCGAGGCTGGCAACAACGCCGCCGCCGGAGGCGCATTGGTACCGATGCTGGCGCTGGGCGTTCCGGGGTCGGGTACCACGGCGGTACTGCTGGCGGTGTTGCTGGCGCTGAACATCACGCCCGGGCCGCTTCTGTTCACCCAGAATCCGGATGTGGTTTGGGGCCTGATCGCGGCGCTGTTCATCGCCAACTTCATGCTGCTGGCCATGAACATCCCCATGGTGGGCCTGTTCACCCGCGTGCTGATGATCCCGTCGCGCATCCTGATGCCGATCGTGGCCATGGTCAGTTTTGTCGGCATCTACGGCATTTCCGGGTCCAGCTTTGACCTGCTGGTGATGATCGGGTTCGGCGTGATGGGCTGGGTCCTGCGCAAGCTGGACGTGCCACTGGTGCCGATCATTCTGGGTACCCTGCTGGGCAACGCGATGGAGAACAACCTGCGTCGCGCCGTGACCATCGACAATGGCAACTGGTGGACCCTGATCGACAGCCCGCTGTCCATCGGGTTGTGGGCGATCGCGATCATCGGCTTTGTCCTGCCCCTGATCGTGGGCGCCCGGGTCAAGGCCAAGATGCACCAGCGTCGTGACGAAGAAGGCGCGATCAGCGATTGATCTGCCTGTCCGCCGCCCGCCGAAATGGTCGGGCGGCGGATCGTTTGCCGGCCCGTGACCTGCAGGGTCCGCCTGCCGATTGTCCCAGACACTTCGCTTTGCTAACGTCACTCTCGCGTCGGGGAGGGCGTGCAAACCGAAATGCTGGATTACTCGCATAACGCTTGGCTCGTAGCGGCCTCGTTGGCCGTCGCACTCATGGCCGGGTTCACCGGCCTGTATCTGACGCATGGTGCTTCAAAGCTGGATGACCAGAGGCGGAAGTTCGTCGTCGCCCTGGCTGCGGTCATTCTGGGCGGCGGCATCTGGTCGATGCATTTCGTGGCCATGCTGGGCCTGCAACTGCCGATCCTTTTTTATTATGACGCGTTGATCACTCTGATCTCGGCCCTGGTTGCCATTCTGATGGTCGGGCTGGCGCTGCTGCTGTTGCATTTTCGCGCGCGTAGCCCGGGCACGATTGTCGGCGCGGGTGTGATCGTGGGTCTTGGTATCGTGGTGATGCACTATATCGGCATGGCCGGGATGGAGCTGTGCCGCCCCGTCTACACCGCATCAGACGTTGCGATCGCGACCGTGGCTTCGGTGGTGCTGTCAGTGCTGGCGATCTGGGTTGCCTACGACAATCGCACCCAGCGCAATATCCTGCTGGGCACCGTCTGTTTCGGCCTGGCCGTGTTCACCATGCACTTCGTCGCCACGGGCCTGACCGATTTTACCGCCAGTGACAACGCAGGTGGCGCGGGCCCGGCTTTGAACAATCAGGTTCTTGCGATGGGGGTGACCGTTGCGGTGTTCCTGATTTGCGGGGCATTTCTGCTGACCGGGATCACCTTTATCGGGCCCGAGCCGGCGGTCGAAGCGCCGCAGCCGGAACCGGCTCTGCGCGCCGGCGTCCCGTTCGAGCGCGAGGGCCAGACCTTTTTCACCGAACCAGCGCGCGTCGCCGCCATTCGGGCCGAGGGGCACTACACCGTTTTGTACATGGGCGCCGAGAAACTGTTCTGCCCTTGGTCGATCACCGAGGCCGAAACCCGCCTGAAACCAGACGGCTTTTTGCGGGCCCACCGAAGTTACCTTGTGAACCCCAGACACGTTTCCCGGTTTGAGCGGCACAAGGACAACGGCACCTGTTATTTCGACCAGGTCGATGCGCTCAGCAAGGTGCCGGTCAGCCGATCCCGCCTGACGGACATCCGCGAGGCGCTGGGCCTCTGATCGCAACTCGTGCAGCCCATTCGCATTTCGTGAAACAACCCGCGCCCCCCGTTCCTGCGCGATAGCCTGCGCACGCCCTCAGGACTTTGCTTAATCCCAAGGCCCCGACGTGAACGGGCCAAGGGAGGAAAACATGATACCAGCCGGTTTCGAGTATCACCGGCCAGGCGACGTCGCCTCGGCCATCGGCATTCTGCAGGAACACGGGGACGAAGCGCGCGTGATCGCAGGCGGGCACAGCCTGATCCCGATGATGAAGCTGCGCATGGCCGAGATGGGCCATCTGGTCGACCTGCAGGCCATCGAGGAACTCAAAGGCATTGAGGTCGGGTCCGATACTGTGACCCTGGGCGCGATGGTCACGCAGCACGAATTGATCACCCACGACGGTCTGGCCGACGCGATCCCGCTGATCCGCGAAGCGGCGCTGCAGATCGCGGATCCGCAGGTGCGATACATGGGTACGGTCGGCGGGAACGTGGCCAACGGGGATCCGGGCAATGACATGCCGGGTCTGATGCAGTGCCTGAACGCGTCGTTCGAACTGTCCGGCCCAGACGGCACCCGCAACGTCCCGGCCCGCGATTTCTACGAGGCGGCCTATTTTACCGCCCGCGAGGACGAGGAGATCCTGACACGGATTTCCATCCCTGTTCCCGGCCCCGGTGTCGGGCAGGCCTATGAAAAGCAGAAACGCAAGATCGGCGACTACGCAACCGCGGCTGCCGCAGTGATGGTTGGCAACGGTCAGGCATCGGTGGCGATGACCAACCTGTCCGACACGCCCGTCTGGTCTGACGCGGCCAGCGCGGCACTGGCTTCGGGCGATGTCGACGGGTGCGTGGCCGCGATGCTCGAGGCGATCGACCCGGTGGCCGACAACCGCGGCCCCGTCGAATTCAAGAAACACGTGGCCGCCGTGATGCTGCGCCGCGCCATCGACCGTGCGCAGAGCCGCGCGGGCTGAGGGGAGGAACACAGATGTCGAAGATGCATGTCAAACTCACCGTGAACGGCAAGCAGGTCGAGGGCCTGGCCGAGCCGCGCACGTTGCTGATCCACTTCCTGCGGGAGGATCTGAAAATCACCGGCCCGCATATCGGTTGCGAAACCAGCCACTGCGGAGCCTGCACCGTGGATATTGATGGCAAATCCGTCAAATCCTGCACGACCTTCGTGGCGCAGGTGAACGGGGCCGATATCACCACCGTCGAAGGGCTGACCAATGACGACGGCAGCCTTGGTGTGTTGCAGGAAATGTTCCGCGAGCATCACGGGCTGCAGTGCGGTTTCTGCACGCCGGGCATGATCACCCGCGCGCATCGCCTGCTGCAGGAAAACCCCAACCCGACCGAAGAAGAAATCCGCTTTGGCATGGCCGGCAATCTCTGCCGCTGCACCGGGTACCAGAACATAGTCAAGGCGATCTCGGCCTCGGCTGACCTGCTGAACGCGCAGAAGGAGGCCGCGGAATGAACGACCAGACCATGACCCCCGAAGAACGCGCCGCCAACCTCAAGGGGATGGGTAGTTCTCGCAAACGCGTCGAGGACGTGCGCTTTACCCAAGGCAAGGGCAACTACGTCGATGACATCAAGCTGGACGGAATGCTGTTCGGCGCCTTTGTCCGTTCACCCTATGCCCATGCCCGCGTTGTCAGTGTCAACAAAGAGGCCGCTCTGGCCGTGCCCGGTGTCGTGGCCGTTCTGACGGCCGAGGACTTGGCGCCGCTGGGTCTGCACTGGATGCCCACGCTTGCCGGCGACAAGCAGATGGTGCTGGCCGACGGCAAGGTCCTGTTCCAGGGCCAGGAGGTGGCCTATGTGGTTGCAGAAGACCGCTATGTCGCCGCAGATGCCGTCGAACTGGTCGAAGTCGAATACGAGGAACTGCCGGTTCTGACCGACCCGTTCGAGGCGCTGAAATCTGACGTGGTGCTGCGTGAAGATCTGGAAGGTCAGACCGAAGGCGCCCACGGGCCGCGCAAGCATCACAACCACATCTTCACCTGGGAACAGGGCGACAAGGACGCGACCGAAGCCGTTCTGGCCGAAGCCGATGTGGTGGCCGAGGAAATGGTCTATTACCACCGGACCCACCCGTGTCCGCTTGAGACCTGCGGCTGCGTGGCCAGCATGGACAAGGTGACCGGCAAGCTGACGCTGTACGGCACCTTCCAGGCGCCGCATGCGATCCGCACCGTCGTGTCCCTGATTTCGGGCCTGGCCGAGCACAATATCCGGGTGATCAGCCCCGATATCGGCGGCGGTTTCGGCAACAAGGTGGGCGCTTATGCGGGTTATGTCTGTTCGGTCGTGGCCTCGATCGTCACCGGTCAGCCGGTGAAATGGGTCGAGAACCGGATGGAAAACCTGATGTCCACCGCCTTTGCCCGCGACTACTGGATGCAGGGCAAGATCGCCGCCACCAAAGACGGCAAGATCACGGGCCTGTGGTGTCATACAACCGCGGACCACGGTGGGTTCGACGCCTGCGCCGACCCGACCAAGTTCCCGGCCGGGTTCATGAACATCTGCACCGGGTCCTACGACATCCCGACCGCCTATCTGGCCGTGGACGGCGTCTACACCAATAAGGCTCCGGGGGGTGTGGCCTATCGCTGTTCCTTCCGCGTGACCGAGGCCGCCTATTTCATCGAGCGGATGATCGAGGTTCTGGCCATCAAGTTGAACATGGACGCGGCCGAGCTGCGCCGGATCAATTTCATCAAGGCCGACCAGTTCCCCTATCAGTCCGCGCTGGGATGGGAATATGACTCGGGCGATTACCACACCGCCTGGGACAAGGCGCTGGCTGCGGTTGGATACGAGGATCTGCGTGCCGAACAGGCACAGCGGGTCGAGGACTTCAAGGCCGGCAAGACGCGGAAGCTTCTGGGGATTGGTCTGACGCATTTTACCGAAATCGTCGGGGCAGGGCCTGTGAAGAACTGCGATATTCTGGGCTTGGGGATGTTCGACAGCTGCGAAATCCGCATCCACCCGACCGGGTCAGCCATCGCGCGGCTGGGGACGATCTCACAGGGCCAGGGTCACGCCACGACCTTTGCCCAGATCATCGCCAGCGAGATCGGTCTTCCAGCCGACGACATCACGCTGGAGGAAGGAGACACCGACACCGCGCCCTATGGCTTGGGCACCTACGGTTCTCGGTCCACGCCGGTTGCGGGGGCTGCAACGGCCATGGCTGCACGCAAGATCCGCGCCAAGGCGCAGATGATCGCGGCCTATCTGCTTGAGGTTCACGACGACGATGTCGAATGGGACGTGGACCGGTTCGCGGTCAAAGGCGCGCCCGAGCGGTTCAAGACGATGAAAGAGATCGCCTTTGCCGCCTACAACCAGGCCATCCCGGGGTTGGAGCCGGGTCTGGAGGCCGTCAGCTACTATGACCCGCCCAACATGACCTATCCGTTCGGCGCCTATGTCTGTGTCATGGAGATCGATGTCGATACCGGCGAATGGGAAGTCCGGCAGTTCTATGCGCTGGACGATTGCGGAACCCGGATCAACCCGATGATCATCGAAGGTCAGGTTCATGGCGGTGTGACCGAGGCGCTGGCCATCGCGATGGGTCAAGAGATTTCCTATGATGAGATGGGCAACGTCAAGACCGGCACGCTGATGGACTTCTTCCTGCCAACCGCGTGGGAAACGCCAAACTATACGACCGATCACACGGTGACCCCCTCGCCGCATCATCCGATCGGCGCGAAGGGTGTCGGCGAAAGCCCGAATGTGGGTGGCGTGCCGGCGTTCTCGAATGCGGTGCACGATGCGTTCCGGCCCTTTGGCCTGGTTCAGAGCCACATGCCGCATGACCATTGGCGGATCTGGAAGATCGCCAACGGTTTGGGGATGCACGGGTAGTCGGTTTCGGACCGGCGGGGCCCGGTCCGACCGAACGGAGGGGGTGCTGACCCCCTCCGACCCCCTCGGGATATTTTGGTCAAACGAAGATTGGACCCTGGTGTGACACTGAGTGACGTTCAGAACGGTTTGGCCCAGCAGGGCTATGTTGCCGACGACCGGTTGGCGATGGCTTTGCATTTGGCCCAGACTCTGGGACGACCGCTGCTGCTGGAGGGTCCGGCCGGTGTCGGTAAGACCGAAGTGGCCAAGGCGTTGGCGGCGTGGCGCGACACCCGTTTGATCCGCTTGCAGTGTTACGAAGGATTGGACGCCAGTCACGCGATCTATGAGTGGAACTACCAGCGGCAGCTGCTGGCCATCCGTGCCTCCGAGGCGCGCGGCGGAACCAGCGAGGCCCAGCTGTTTTCCGACGACTATCTGCTGAAGCGGCCGTTGCTGGAGGCGATCAGCGCCGATGATCCGCCCGTTCTGCTGATCGATGAGATTGACCGGGCCGATGAAGAATTTGAGGCCTACCTGCTTGAAATCCTGTCGGACTTTCAGATCACGATCCCGGAACTGGGGACGATTTCCGCCAAAACGCGACCCATCGTCATTCTGACCGCGAACGGTACGCGCGATCTCTCGGATGCGCTGCGGCGGCGGTGTCTGTACAGCTTTTTGAACTATCCGTCCGGCGAGACCGAAATGGCCATCCTGCGGGCACGGATGCCCGAAGTCGAAGGGCTGTTGGCGCGCCAGATCATCGGAGTGGTTCAGAACCTGCGCAAGGAAGATCTGGAAAAGACACCCGGCATTGCCGAAATGCTCGACTGGGCCGCGGCCCTCTCGGGTCTTGGCGTCAACGATCTGTCCCAATCACCCGAGGCCGTACAGGCCACTCTGGTCTGTCTGCTGAAGACCGCTGCGGACTATGATGCCGTTCCACCCGAGGTGATGGATCGCCTGATCGGAAAGGTCGCGTGATGCAGGTAACACGGTTTCCATCGCGAGCGCACGGATTGGCCGACCGTATGGCGGGATTCGTGGCGCATCTGCGCGGGAACGGTTTGCGGGTCGGACCGCGTGAGACCGGAGATGCGCTGGCCGCACTGGCCTCGGTCGAGGCCACCGATGTCGGACAGGCGCGGGATGCCTTGTGTGCCCTGATGTCCGGGGATGCCGAGGATTGGCGGCGCTTTGACGATTTGTTCGATGCCTATTGGTTCAACGCGGGCAAGCAGCGGAACGGTGTCGCACAGAACACCCATGTCAAGGTCCAGTCGGCCAAGCCGATGATCTGGCAGACCGAAGATCGCGGAGATTCCGCTGACGATTCCCCCGATGCGCAGGATGCCAGCACCCCGGATTCCGGGGATGGACAGGCCGAAGGAACGGACGGGAAGCTGATCGCAACCCGGACCGACAACCTGTCACGCCGCGATCTGCGCGAGTTGATGGATGAGCAATCCCTGCGCCGGGCCGAAGCCGCGGCGCTTGCCCTGGCGCGGGCGATCCGGGATCGACGTTCGCGCAGGCGCAAACAGGCGCGGCGGGGTCCGGCGCTGGACATGCGTCGCATCCAACGGGCGAGCCTTGCGCGCGGAGGCGAGCCTTTGGAGCTGTTTCGCCGTGCCCGACCGCCACGCCCGATGCGGATCGTCGCGCTGTGCGATGTCAGCGGGTCCATGACCGTCTATTCGCGTGTATTTCTGGCCTTTCTCAAGGGCCTTGTGGCCAGCGGAACGGATGCGGATGCCTATCTGTTTCACACGCGGTTGATGCGGGTCACCGATGCATTGCGGGACCACGACAGCTTGCGCGCCGCTGGGCGGTTGTCGCTGATGGCCGAAGGTTTTGGCGGCGGCACGGACATCTCCGGCAGTCTCGAAAGGTTTCTGGATGGATATGGTGCGCGGGCGCTGAATGGGCGCACCATCGTGCTGATCCTTTCGGATGGCTATTGCAGTTCTGACCCGCAGGCGCTGGGCGCGGCTTTGGCGAGGATCCGGCGCAAGGCGCGCCGGATCGTCTGGCTGAACCCCCTGAAAGGTTGGGAGAATTATCAGCCCGTTGCCGCCGCCATGCAGGCCGCCTTGCCCCATCTTGATGCGCACCTTCCGGCAAACACGCTCGACGCGCTGGCCGCGTTGGAGCCCGAGTTTCAAAAGTTGTGAGAGGAACCGATCATGCCTGGTTTCGACATTTTCGACACGATTGACCAGTTGCGCAGCAGCGGTGAGGCGTTCTGCGTCGCAACGGTGGTGCGGACGGCAGATGCGACCTCGGCCAAGGCGGGCGCCAAGGCGGCGATCACCCGGGACGGGCGCATCCTCGGCCATCTGGGCGGAGCCTGTGTCCAGCGTGCGGTGCGCGCCTCGGCACAGGAAGCGCTGGCCAGCGGTGCGTCGCGGATGATCCGCGTGAAACCCTCGGACAAGGTGGTGGCAATGACCGATCCGGATGGCGTTCAGACCTTCAAGAGTGGCTGCCCATCCGGCGGTACGGTCGACCTGCTTGTCGAACCCTATCAACACGCGCCGCGCCTGGTGATCTTTGGCGATACCCCGATTGCCCATGCGTTGGCGGCTCATGCGGCCTTGGCCGGGTTGCGCGTGTTCGTTTCGTTTGAGATCAGCGACGAGGTTGCGCAATCATGTTTCGACCCAGACGACGTGGATGCGTTGGGGGTTGAGCCCCGCGATTTTGTGGTCGTCGCCTCGCAAGGCCAGAACGACAGGGCGGCGTTGGCCTCGGCGCTGGGTACGCCGGCAAGGCGGGTGTCGATGGTGGCCAGCCAGCGCAAGGCAAAGGTTCTGGCGGACAGGTTGGCATCGCAGGGCATGGACACCGAGAAGGTTGCGCGCCTGAAGTCGCCTGCCGGGCTGGATATCGGGGCCATTGATCCACATGAAATCGCCTTGTCGATCTTGGCCGAGATCGTGCGCTGGCGAAATGCGGACACCGCCGAGGAGACAACTCATGATGAAAAACTTGCGTAGTTGGGTGGCGCGGCTATGGCCGCCCCGACCCGCTCAAACCCCCGAGGATGCCACGGAACAGGCGCTGCGCGTCTTTCCCAGATGTTGCTGAGCAGAGGAATACCCAATGGAACTGACTGACGAAATTCGCATCGCGGCCCCCCGGGACGCGGTTTATCGCGCACTGAACGATCCCGAAGTTCTGCGTGAATGCATCCCGGGCTGCGAAGAGCTGACCCAGACCGCCCCCAACGAGCTTGAGGCCAAGGTGGTTCTGAAAATCGGCCCGGTGAAGGCGCGGTTCGCTGGCGAGGTGACGCTGGACCAGACCAACGCCCCCGACGGGTTTTCGCTGGTGGGCGAGGGCAAGGGCGGAGCCGCGGGCTTTGCCAAGGGTGGTGCGGACGTCACGCTGACCGAAGATGGTGACGAGACCGTTCTGACCTATACCGCCAAGGTTGATGTCGGGGGCAAGATCGCCCAGTTGGGCAGTCGTCTCATCGCCGGAACGGCCAAGAAGCTCTCGGGCAAGTTCTTCACCCGGTTCGGCGAGGTCGTTGCTGCGCAAACCGCTGCCTGAGGCAGGCGCCAGGCGCCGTTCCGGTTGACGAATTGCGTGAGGGGGGTATGCACCTGCATAGTGTTTGGTGCTGATGCAGCAGGAGACAATGGTGCCCCCCACCTCGAAAATTTCCGAACTTGAGAATTGGCTGGTGATGAAGCCAGGTGATCTCAATTCGATTCGTCAGCTGGTCACACGGCTGGAACATGCGCCCAAGGCTCCGGGTTCGGCCGGGCGATTTTCTGCCGCACAAGCGGACATCGTTACCTCGCTGGGCGCCGATTGGCAGGCGGATCTATTTGAGCCCGAGCACATGGTCAAACAGTACCGCGCATGGTTGGCTGCATTGCGAAGCCGCGGAGTTTCGCAAGCGGTGCCGATCGGGCAGGTCTTTTCCGGGCGCGTTATCAAGGTACGCGGGCAGAACGCCTATTGCGGAGTTTTTCTGGACTTCTTCAAAGAGACCGGCGCCATCCCGGCTCTTTGCAATGACTGCTACAAGGTGCAGATTTTGCCGCATGACCTGCGTGCAATGTTCCAGACCTATGCCCTGCTGCTTAAGCTGGATCTACCCAATGACAACGCCCGCAAATGCATGATCGAGCTGCGCGACGGGATCAAATTTCCGTACAAGGCCTATATCTATTGCGACACCGTTGATGACGTGCGAGCCTGCCTGCAGGCGTTCCGCGATCTTCAGGCCAAGCATGGGATTGAAGGAATCAGCAGCAAGATCTCGCACGGATGTTCGGAATACGGGCAGAAGTATCCGGCATTCAAATTTCCGGAAACCGATGACGCGCCCGAGTTCGTTCCCGATCCGCAATGGCCGGCTATCGAAAAGGCCTATTTCAGGTCGATCAAGCTTCCGGCACAGGCCCGGGACAGCAACACCCGTGAGCATGTGAGCCTGCGCGATGTCTTCGCCTTCTGCACATGGGTCAAATACGCCGACCTGATCGGCGACCCGACCAGCGAGGCCTACGCGGCGCTGCGCGGACCGGACCTTCCCCAGCAATTCATCAAGCGGGTGCGGTCTCAGGCAAAGATCCGTCGCCGCGAGATGGAGGAATTGCAGAAGACGGAATGAGAGCCGACCACCCGTTCGAGGGTGGTTTGCGCGGTCTTTATATCTTTTCGGGGATATGGTGCCCAGGAGAGGACTCGAACCTCCACGTCCATACGGACACTAGCACCTGAAGCTAGCGCGTCTACCAATTCCGCCACCTGGGCAGGTGTCGTGGAGGGGCGTTTAAGCCTACTCGCCGAGGGCGTCAACAGGATTCGAACGGATTATCGAAAGTTTTTTTTCGGTCACCTCCTCGCGGCGCGATCCCGTCGGTTCCGGCAGTGTTTTTTGCCTTATGCGCGGCGTTATTGCGCCTTGTTTGCCGGGCTTTGGAGCGGTAGATCGGAACAAGACCTACACAGCAGGAGCCCAACCATGTCCAAACTGGTCACGATTTACGGTGGATCGGGATTCGTCGGCCGCTATATCGCGCGATGCATGGCGAACGAAGGGTGGCGTGTACGGGTGGCGGTCCGCCGTCCGAACGAGGCAATCTTCGTCAAGACCTATGGCGTCGTGGGCCAGGTCGAGCCCATTCTGTGCAATATCCGCGACGATGCCTCGGTGGCCAGTGCGATGCATGGCGCCGATGCGGTCGTCAACTGCGTGGGCGTTCTGAACGAACTGGGCAAGAATGGATTTGGCGCCGTGCAAGCCGAAGGCGCGGGCCGCATCGCCCGTCTGGCGGCCGAGCAAGGCATTTCCCGTATGGTCCACATTTCGGCCATCGGTGCTGACGCGAATTCCGACAGCGAATACGCCTGCACCAAGGCCGCAGGTGAGGCTGCTGTGCTGACCCATATGCCCGGTGCCGTGATCCTGAGGCCCTCGGTGATCTTCGGGACCGAAGATCAGTTCTTCAACCGTTTCGCCGGCATGACCCGCATCTCGCCCTTCCTTCCGATCTTTGGTGCCGACACCCGGTTCCAGCCGGTGTTTGTGGATGATGTGGCGCAGGCCGCAGTCAAGGGCGTGTTGGGTCAGGCCGCACCGGGCGTCTACGAATTGGGTGGGCCAGAGGCCAAGACCTTCCGCGAGCTGATGCAGCAGATGCTCGAGGTGATCCACCGCCGCCGCATCATCATCGGTCTGCCGTTCTGGGTTGGGCGGATCATGGCCGGGGTTCTGGACATGCTGAAATTCATCAGCTTCCAGCTGTTTCCGAACAACATCCTGACCCGCGACCAGTTGAAGAACCTGCGCCGTGACAATGTGGTTTCCGAAGGAGCGAAGGGTTTTGCCGATCTGGGGATCGAGCCTGCTTCGCTGGAATCGGTTCTGCCGGAATACCTGTGGAAATTCCGCCCGTCGGGTCAGTACGACGACATCCAGAACTCGGCCCGGAACCTGCGCATCTGATCAGCTGTAAGCGACAATCAGCAGGATCGTACCCAGGATCACGCGATAGATCACATATGGCGTGAAGCTGACGCTACGCAGCAGACGCATCATCAGGTTCAGCGCCAACAGGGCCGAAACAAAGGCGAACACGGCTGCAATGGCGCTGTCCTTGGCCAGCTGAGCGTTGGCCTGCCCGATCACGTCCAGCGACAGCAGCGCGCCCGAGGCGATGATTGTAGGGATCGACATCAGCATCGCGATGCGCGCGCCGTCCTCGCGGGTATACCCCAAGTACCGCGCGCCGGTGATGCAGATCCCCGACCGCGAGGTGCCGGGAATCAGCGCCAGGACCTGCCACAGACCCAAAATAACCGCGTCACGCAGCCCCCAGTCGCCGGCCTCTTTGGTCTGGGGGCCTTTTTGGTCCATCCAATACAGCAGCAGTCCGAAACCCAACATCGTCCACCCGATCACCGCCACGGACCGCATCGCACTGCTGAGGCCGGTCAGGTGCAGGATGGCACCAACGATGACGGTCGGGATGGTGGCTACGATCAACGCCAGGGCCATTCGGGACTGTGGGGTGTCGATGCGCCCGCGCAAAGCACGTGGCAGGCCCGCAAGGGCCAGTTTCACGTCGCTCCAGAAATACAGAACCACCGCGCCCAATGTGCCCACATGCACCGCGACGTCGATGGCGAGGCCCTGGTCTTCCATTCCGGTGAGGCTTGGCAGCAGGATCAGGTGGCCTGATGACGAAATCGGCAGAAACTCGGTGATCCCCTGGATGATCGCCACCAGAATCAGCTGAAAAAGACTCATCTGCCCGCCCGTGTTTGCGCCCGTGTTCTTTGCATTCAAGGCGTATAAGCGCGATCAGCAAAAGGAAAGTCAGGATTTAGGTCCGAAGTGGTCCTAAAAATGAACAGAAAGTCGCCCAAAGAGATCGATCTTTCCGATTTTTTCCAATTTAGGTCAGCACAATTGACTTTTCATCCGAATTGGCTTCGAATAAAGAAATCCGACCAAGCCAATTCATGGAGTCTGACCGTGGCCAAGCAACCGATGCTGAAATTTGTGCAGATCGATCGTGACATGCCTGAAAAGCGCGCCGCAACCGATCGCAGAGCGGACTTTCATGAAATCTATGCCGAATACGCCGCCGAAAAAGCCGCCGAGCAGGCCAGCCGTTGCAGCCAATGCGGTGTGCCGTATTGTCAGTCGCACTGCCCGCTGCACAACAATATCCCGGACTGGCTGCGCCTGACCGCCACCGGACGGCTTGAAGAAGCCTATCAGACCAGCCAGGCCACCAATACCTTCCCCGAGATCTGCGGACGTATATGCCCGCAGGACCGACTGTGCGAAGGCAACTGCGTGATCGAGCAATCGGGCCATGGCACTGTCACCATCGGTGCGGTCGAGAAATACATCACCGACACCGCGTGGGAGGAAGGCTGGGTCAAACCTGTCGCTCCAACCGCCGAACGCCCCGAAAGCGTCGGCATCATCGGGGGCGGACCCGGTGGTCTGGCGGCGGCGGACATGCTGCGCCGGGCCGGGATCCAGGTCACGGTCTATGACCGCTATGACCGCGCGGGCGGCCTGCTGATGTACGGCATTCCGGGCTTCAAGCTGGAAAAGGACGTGGTTCAACGCCGCAACGACCTGCTGGCCGAGGGCGGCGTCACTTTTGAACTGAACTGTGACGTCGACGCTGCCAAGTTCGCCGATATCCGCGCCAAACATGACGCCGTGATCATTGCGACGGGCGTCTACAAGTCGCGGGATCTGTCCATGCCCGGCAGTGGCCTGCCCGGTATCGAAAAGGCGATCGATTTCCTGACTGCCTCGAACCGCAAAAGCTTTGGTGACGAGGTTCCCGAGTTTGACGATGGCCGCCTGAACGCCAAGGGCAAGAAGGTGGTCGTGATCGGTGGCGGTGATACGGCGATGGATTGCGTCCGCACCTCGATCCGCCAGGGCGCGACCTCGGTCAAATGCCTGTATCGCCGCGACCGGGCGAACATGCCTGGCTCGCAGCGCGAAACACAGAACGCCGAGGAAGAGGGCGTGATCTTTGAATGGCTCAGCGCGCCCAAGGGGTTTGTCGGCGATGAGCGGGTCACCGGCGTGATGGTGCAGAAGATGCGCCTGGGCCAGCCCGATGCCACCGGCCGCCAGGCCCCCGAAGTGATTGAAGGCGCAGATTACGTCGAAGAGGCCGATCTGGTCATCAAAGCGCTGGGCTTCGAGCCCGAGGACCTGCCCACCCTGTTCGGCCAGCCCGACCTGCCCGTGACCCGCTGGGGCACCATCAAGGCCGCGTTCGAAACCGGCGAGACCGAGATGGACGGCGTCTATGCAATCGGTGACATCGTGCGCGGTGCCTCGCTGGTGGTCTGGGCGATCCGCGACGGCCGTGACTGCGCCCAGGCCATCATCGACCGGTTCAACGGCAAGGCCGCGCTTGCGGCCGAGTGATCCCGCAGCCCAGCGACAGGAGGGACAGGATGCCCGAATTGCAAGGCCAATGCATGTGCGGTGCGGTCACCGTAACCGCGACCCCTGCCCGCGACGCGCTGGGCGCCTGCCATTGCGACATGTGCCGCCGCTGGACCAGCAGCGCGCTGGTCACCTTTCCGGCCCAGCCGGGCTATGCGGCGCTGGGGCCGGTCAAGACCTTCACATCGTCGGACTGGGCCGAACGCGCCTTCTGCGAAGAATGCGGATCGGCCCTGTGGTACCGGATCACCCTGCCGGGCGAGATGCACGGCCAGACACAGATCGCGGCCGGCCTGTTCGACAACGCGGCCGGCAACACGCTGAA
The DNA here is from genome assembly GCF_013032855.1 of Ruegeria arenilitoris. Taxonomy (GTDB): domain Bacteria; phylum Pseudomonadota; class Alphaproteobacteria; order Rhodobacterales; family Rhodobacteraceae; genus Ruegeria; species Ruegeria arenilitoris. The sequence goes on along the minus strand of NZ_WQDA01000001.1, from coordinate 38,409 downwards.
ACTTGAACTTTACATCGACAAGAAGCCCGAGGGTTACGCGTTCGCAGGTGAGCGCCGCCAGATGACCGAAGCCGAGGTCATGGCCATGTACGCCCCGTCGGAAGAAGGAGACAGCCAATGACGAAATATGATGCCGATTGGGTCCGGGCCGAGGAAGCCAAGCGCAAGTGGATGGCCGAAAATGGCCTGTATTCCGAGCAGGAAGAGCATTCCTCGTGCGGGGTCGGTCTGGTGGTTTCGGTCGACGGCAAGAAAAGCCGCAAGGTGGTCGAGGCCGGGATCGATGCGCTCAAGGCGATCTGGCATCGCGGCGCGGTGGATGCCGACGGCAAGACCGGCGACGGCGCGGGCATCCATGTGCAGATCCCGGCCCCCTTTTTCTATGACCAGATCCGCCGCACCGGGCACGAGCCCAAGATGGACGAGCTGATCGCCGTGGGGCAGGTGTTCCTGCCGCGCACCGATTTCGGCGCGCAAGAGCGCTGCCGGACCATCGTGGAAACCGAAGTTCTGCGGATGGGTTACTACATCTATGGCTGGCGACACGTGCCGGTGGATGTCACCTGCTTGGGTGAAAAGGCCAACGCGACCCGGCCCGAGATCGAGCAGATCCTGATCTCGAATTCCAAGGGCGTTGACGAGGATACGTTCGAGCGCGAGCTGTACGTCATCCGCCGCCGGATCGAGAAAGCCGCCGCCGCCGCGGGGATTTCGGGTCTGTACCTGGCCTCGCTCAGCTGCCGGTCGATCATCTACAAGGGCATGATGCTGGCCGAGCAGGTCGCTGTGTTCTACCCCGACCTGATGGACGAGCGTTTCGAATCCGCCTTTGCGATCTATCACCAGCGCTATTCCACCAACACCTTCCCGCAATGGTGGCTGGCGCAGCCGTTCCGCATGCTGGCCCACAATGGCGAGATCAACACGCTGAAGGGCAACATCAACTGGATGAAAAGCCACGAGATCCGCATGGCCTCGGCGACCTTTGGCGACTATGCCGAAGACATCAAGCCGATCATTGCGGGCGGATCGTCGGATTCGGCGGCGCTGGATTCGGTGTTCGAGGTTCTGGTGCGCGCGGGCCGCTCGGCCCCGATGGCCAAGACGATGCTGGTGCCGGAAAGCTGGTCGAAACAGGCGGTGGAACTGCCGCAGTCCTGGCGCGACATGTATTCCTACTGCAACTCGGTGATGGAGCCGTGGGACGGCCCCGCCGCGCTGGCCATGACCGATGGCCGCTGGGTCTGCGCCGGGCTGGACCGCAACGGCCTGCGCCCGATGCGCTATGTAGTCACCGGCGACGGTCTGGTGATCGCCGGGTCCGAGGCGGGTATGGTCCCGATCGACGAGGCCAGCGTTAAGGAAAAAGGCGCGCTGGGTCCGGGCCAGATGCTGGCCGTCGACATGAAGAAGGGCAAGCTGTACCGCGACAAGCAGATCAAGGACAAGCTGGCCGCGGCCCTGCCGTTCGGCGAATGGGTCAGCAAGATCAACGATCTGGACGAAAAGCTGGCGAAGGTCGCCGAAAAGCCGCTGTTCACCGGTGAGGAACTGCGCAAGCGCCAGATCGCGGCGGGCTACACGGTCGAGGAACTGGAGCAGATCCTCGCACCGATGGCCGAGGATGGCAAAGAAGCGATCGCCTCGATGGGCGACGACACGCCCTCGGCGGTTCTGTCCAAACAGTACCGACCGCTCAGCCATTTCTTCCGCCAGAACTTCAGTCAGGTGACCAACCCGCCCATCGACAGCCTGCGCGAATACCGCGTGATGTCGCTGAAGACGCGGTTCGGCAACCTCAAGAACGTGCTGGATGAGGACAGCAGCCAGACCGAGATCGTGGTGCTGGAAAGCCCCTTTGTCGGCAACGCCCAGTGGGAAGAACTGGTGGCGAATTTCGATGCGCCGCTGGCCGAGATCGACTGCACCTTCGAACCCGGCAACGGCGCGCTGAGCGCCGCGTTGGCCCGCATCCGCGCCGAGGCGGAGGAGGCCGTGCGTTCGGGCGCGGGTCACCTGGTGCTGACCGACCAGTATTCCGGCCCCGGCAAAGTGGCGATGCCGATGATCCTGGCCACCAGCGCGGTGCATTCGCACTTGATCCGTCAGGGCCTGCGGACCTTCTGCTCGCTCAACGTGCGCTCGGCGGAATGCATCGACCCGCATTATTTCGCGGTGCTGATCGGCTGTGGCGCGACCGTGGTGAACGCCTATCTGGCCGAGGATTCGTTGGCCGACCGGATCGAACGCGGGTTGCTGGAAGGCAGCCTGACTGAAAACGTCGCGCGTTACCGCGAGGCGATCGACCAGGGCCTGCTGAAGATCATGGCCAAGATGGGCATCTCGGTGATCTCGTCCTATCGCGGCGGCCTGAATTTCGAAGCCGTGGGCCTGAGCCGCGCCATGGTGGCCGAGTATTTCCCCGGCATGACCAGCCGGATTTCCGGCATCGGCGTCACCGGCATTCAGTCCAAGGCCGAAGACATCCACGCCAAAGGCTGGGAGAGTGGCCTGGACGTTCTGCCTATCGGTGGTTTCTACAAGGCCCGCAAATCGGGTGAGACCCATGCCTGGGAAGCGACCTCGATGCACATGATGCAGATGGCCTGCAACCGCGCGTCGTACGAGCTGTGGAAACAGTATTCGGCCAAGATGCAGGCGAACCCGCCGATCCACCTGCGCGACCTGATGGATTTCAAACCGTTGGGCAAGCCGATCCCAATCGAGGAGGTCGAGTCGATTACCTCGATCCGCAAGCGCTTTGTCACCCCGGGCATGTCGCTGGGCGCGCTCAGCCCCGAGGCGCACAAGACGCTGAACGTGGCGATGAACCGGATCGGCGCGAAATCCGACTCGGGTGAAGGTGGGGAAGATCCCGCACATTTCGTGCCCGAGCCGAATGGCGACAACCCCTCGGCCAAGATCAAGCAGGTGGCCTCGGGCCGGTTCGGCGTGACCGCCGAATACCTCAACCAGTGCGAAGAGCTGGAAATCAAGGTGGCCCAGGGTGCCAAGCCCGGCGAGGGCGGCCAGCTGCCCGGCATGAAGGTCACCGATCTGATCGCGCGCCTGCGTCACTCGACCAAGGGCGTGACGCTGATCTCGCCGCCTCCGCACCACGACATCTACTCGATCGAGGATCTGGCGCAGCTGATCTATGACCTCAAGCAGATCAACCCGCGCGCCAAGGTGACGGTGAAACTGGTGGCGTCCTCGGGCGTGGGCACGATCGCCGCCGGGGTGGCCAAGGCCAAGGCCGACATCATCCTGATCTCGGGCCACAATGGCGGCACCGGGGCATCCCCCGCGACCAGCATTAAATATGCCGGCCTGCCGTGGGAAATGGGCCTGACCGAGGCGCATCAGGTTCTGGCGATGAACAACCTGCGCGACCGGGTAACCCTGCGGACCGATGGCGGCTTGCGCACCGGGCGCGACATCGTCATGGCGGCGATGATGGGGGCCGAGGAGTACGGCATCGGCACCGCCGCCCTGATCGCGATGGGTTGCATCATGGTGCGCCAGTGCCAGTCAAACACCTGCCCGGTGGGCGTATGTACGCAGGACGAGAGCCTGCGCGCCAAGTTCACCGGCAATGCCGACAAGGTGGTGAACCTGATCACCTTCTACGCACAGGAAGTGCGCGAGATCCTGGCCAGCCTCGGCGCACGGTCGGTCGACGAAATCATCGGCCGGGCCGATCTGCTGGCGCAGGTCAGCCGCGGGTCGGCGCATCTGGACGATCTGGACCTGAATCCGCTGCTGATCACCGTCGATGGCGCGCAAAACATCGTCTATGACCGTGACAAGCCCCGCAACGCGGTGCCTGATACGCTGGACTCTGAAATCGTGCGCGACGCTGCGCGGTTCCTGAAGGATGGCGAGAAGATGCAGCTGTCTTATGCCGTGCAGAACACGCACCGGACGGTGGGCACCCGCGTGTCCAGCCACATCGTGCAGAACTTTGGCATGCGCAACACGTTCCAGCCGGACCACCTGCATGTGAAACTGCAAGGCTCGGCCGGCCAGTCGTTGGGCGCCTTCGCCGCGCCGGGGCTCAAACTGGAAGTGTCGGGTGACGCCAACGACTATGTGGGCAAGGGCCTTTCGGGCGGCACCATCGTCGTGCGTCCGCCGCAGGTCAGCCCGTTGCAGGCCGACCGGAATACGATCATCGGCAACACGGTCCTGTACGGCGCGACCGACGGGTACCTGTTCGCGGCTGGCCGTGCTGGTGAACGCTTTGCCGTGCGCAATTCGGGTGCCACCGTGGTGGTCGAGGGCTGCGGCTCGAACGGGTGTGAGTACATGACCGGCGGCGTTGCGGTGATTCTGGGTGACATCGGTGCGAACTTTGGCGCGGGGATGACGGGTGGTATGGCCTATCTGTACGACCCCGAAGGCAAGGCGCAGTTGCTGATGAACATGGAAACCCTGGTGACCTGCCCCGTAACGGTCGAGCATTGGGAGACCCAGCTGAAGTCGCTGATCGAGCGTCACGCCGCGGAGACCGGCAGCCGCAAGGCCGCCGACATCCTGCAGCACTGGGATGTCGAGCTGTCGAACTTCCTGCAGGTCTGTCCGAAGGAAATGCTGAACAAACTCAGCTACCCGCTGAGCCACGAGGCAGCGGCGGTTCCGGCCGAGTAAGACCGCCTGTGAAGCCCGCCCCGCGTGTTTGAAAAGACACGCGGGGTTTTCGTTTTGTGCCCTCCCGTTTCCGGATTTCTTGAAAAAACATTGCGTGTCGCTAGGCCTGTACACGGAAAGTTTGGAAATTTCGCCAATGCTTCCGCTTGCCGCCAATTTCGCCAGGGAGTCGTCGCATGCCCACGACCTATCTTGACCAGTTCTTTGCCATGGATCCGGCCAGCCCGCCGGCAACGGGGACCCTTCTGACGGTTGAGAAGTACAATCTGGTCGACCAGAACGACGATGGCGACATCGACAGTTCCGACGATGACTCGGTCAACGGCATTGATGTCACCCGATCCTGGCCGGGCGACACGGTGACGATCAACGTGTCCGGTGTGGGAAACGTCACCTACACGGGAACCACCTTCTATCTGGCTGATGGCAGCCGCGTGTTCACCCCGACGGACGGTCAGGTGCTGCAAGAGGGGACGCTAGTCTCGACGACTTTCGTCAATACCGAAGGTCCCTTGGTGGTTCCGGGTGAGCTTGGGCCGCCGTGTTTTACTGCCGGAACAATGATAAAGACACCCGATGGATTGCGCCGCGTCGAGGATCTGCAGGCCGGTGACCTTGTCACGACGGTCGACAATGGTGCGCGGGCCCTGATCTGGGTCGGCAGAACCACCGTCGCGGCCGAGGGCAACGCCGCACCGATCCGCTTTGCCGAAGGGGTTTTGGGACTGGACCGTGACACTCTGTTCTCGCCCCAGCACCGGATGCTGATCGACGATTGGCGCGCGGCTTATTTCTACGGCCACCCCGAGGTTTTGGTTGCCGCACATTCCCTGGTCAACGGCACGACGGTGACGCGGGTCGAAGGTGGAGAGATCGAGTATTTCCACCTGTTGTTCGACCAACACGAGATCGTCATCGCCAACGGCGCCAAAAGCGAAAGCTACTATCCCGGGCACGCCGTTACGCGGTCTGACCGGGAAACCCAGGCCGAGCTGTTGCGACTGTTCCCGCAGTTGGCAGCGGTGGAAGATGGTGGTCCGAAAACCGCCCGTCCGGTGGTGCGCCCGCGCGAAGGGCGGCTGATCGCGTCATAATTCCGTTCCAAATACCAGTGCTGCGGCGTATAGCAGGAACATGGCGAAGAAAGCAGCGCGCAAATCCCGCGGTAAGTCCAAAAAGGCAACCCGGTCTCGGAAAACGGAAACGCTCATCGTTCGGATTCGGCGGTGGGTACTGCGTGTCATTGGGGCTCTGGCCGCGGCGTTCGTGGCGCTTGTTTTGCTTTACACCGTGGTCAACCCGCCGATCACCCAAACGATCTGGTCCGAGTGGCGCCGCCTCGGCAAGGTGGACAGGGAATGGGTCGCGATCGAGGATATGTCTTCGGTCATGGCCCGGTCGGTCGTTGCGGCCGAGGATGCGAATTTCTGCCTGCATTGGGGCTTTGACGTAAACGCGATCCGCGATGCGCTTGAAGATGGTGGCAACCGCGGGGCGTCGACCATTTCTCAGCAGGTGGTCAAGAATGTCTTTCTGTGGCAGGGGCGCAGTTGGGTGCGCAAGGCGCTTGAGACCTCCATGACCCCGGTCGTCGAAATCTTCTGGAGCAAGAAGCGCATACTCGAGGTGTATCTGAACGTGGCGGAGACCGGTGAGGGCCTGTTCGGGATCGAGGCGGCCGCCCGCAAGAATTTTGGAGTCAGTTCCGCCCAACTCAGCCCGGTGCAGGCGGCGCGGCTGGCGGCAATCCTTCCGTCACCGCGAAACCGTTCGGTCACGGACCCGTCGGTTTACACCCGCAGACGAGCCGCCGCGATCCGCGATGGAGCGGCCACCATCCGCGCAGATGGTCGCGCAGATTGCTTCGAGGATTGAAACTTCTGCCCGTCAGCGGCTATTGCTGAGCGGTACTCAATTGGTTCGAATGGATCCACATGGCGCGTTTGTTTCACGTTCCCCTGTCCCCCTTTTGTCGAAAAGTCCGCCTGTCCCTGGCGGAAAAGAAGATCGAAGTCGAATTGGTCGAGGAAAAGTACTGGGAAAAATCCCCGGACTTCTTGCGCAGAAACCCTGCGGCCAAGGTCCCGGTTCTGCGGCTGGATGGCCGGGTGATGTCAGAAAGCGCGGCGATCTGCGAATACATCGAAGAGACACGGCCGGAACCCGCATTGATGCCGAAAACTCCGGAAGCACGGTTCGAGGTGCGCCGTCTGGTCAGTTGGTTTGATGACAAATTCCACCATGAGGTGACATCCAAGCTGCTGTACGAGCGGGTGAACAAAAAAGTGACCGGTCAGGGCTATCCCGACAGCAAGAACGTCAAGGAAGGCGCGCGGGCAATCAAGTTCCACTTGGATTACATGGCCTGGCTGCTGGATCAGCGGCGCTGGCTGGCGGGGGATCAGATGACATTGGCCGATTTTGCGGCTGCCGCGCATCTGTCGGCGTTGGACTATATTTCGGACGTGGACTGGAATCGCAGCCATGTGGTCAAGGACTGGTACGCCAAGATCAAGTCTCGCCCGGCCTTCCGGTCGATTCTGGCGGATCAGGTGCCGGGCTTCCGCCCGCCCGCCCATTACGCCGACCTGGATTTCTGATAGGTTGGGGCAGGGGGCGGTCTGCCCCCTCTTGGCCCATTGGGCCAATTCACCCCCGAGGATATTTTGGGCCAGATGAACAGCGCGACGGCATTGAAGGACAGGTTGGTGTCGCAGGCCCGGGCCGAGGGGTTCGTGTCGTGCCGGATCTGCCGACCCTGGGACGTGCCGGAAGTGCCTGCGCGGTTGGCCGCCTTTCTGGCGGCCGGTTATCACGGGCAGATGGGCTGGATGGCCGAGCGGGCCCATTGGCGGGGGGATCCGGCGGAGCTGTGGCCTGAGGCGCGCTCGGTCATCATGCTGGCCGAGAGTTACACGCCGGATCATGATCCGACCGAGGTTCTGGGCCGACCCGATCGCGGGGCGATCTCGGTCTATGCTCAGAACAAAGACTACCATGATCTGGTCAAAAAGCGGCTGAAGCGGCTGGCCCGGTGGCTGATTGCCGAAGCCGGGGGCGAGGTGAAGGTGTTCGTCGACACCGCGCCGGTGCCCGAGAAAGCACTGGGCCATGCGGCCGGGTTGGGCTGGCAGGGCAAACACACCAATCTGGTCAGCCGGGAGTGGGGCAATTGGGCCTTTTTAGGGTCTGTTTTCACCACTCTGGACCTGCCGACGGACCCGCCGGAAGTGGATCATTGCGGGTCGTGTCGGGCCTGTCTGGATGCCTGTCCGACGGATGCCTTTCCGGCGCCCTATCAACTGGATGCGCGGCGCTGCATTTCCTATCTGACCATCGAGCACAAGGGGCCGGTGGATCAGGAGTTGCGCGGCAAGCTGGGCAACCGGATCTATGGCTGTGATGATTGCCTGGCCGCCTGTCCGTGGAACAAGTTCGCGGTGGCGGCCAGTGACATCCGATATGCCGCGCGCCAAGACCTGATGGCGCCGCCGTTGGCGGAACTGGCCGGGTTGGACGATGCGGCGTTCCGGGCCAGATTCTCGGGTTCTCCGATCAAGCGGATCGGGCGCGACCGGTTCGTGCGAAACGTTCTGTATGCCATCGGCAATTCCGGGTCGTCGGAGTTGATTCCGGTCGCGCAGGCGTTGATCGAGGATGCCGACCCCACGGTGGCCGACGCGGCGCGCTGGGCGGTCGAACAACTGTCGTGAATGCCGCAAACAGGCTGGACGCGTCGGTTCAAACCGCTACACCCGTGACTGCGAACAGGATGGAGATCCCGATGGCGTTGGCTTTGGGCGTGGATACCGGTGGAACCTACACCGATGCGGTGCTGATCCGGGACGAGGAAGAGGTGATCGCCTCGGCCAAGTCCCTGACCACACGCGAGGATCTGGCGATCGGCGTCGGGCGGGCGATCCGGGCGGTGCTGGACCAGGCGCAGGTCGCGCCCGTTCAGATCTCGATGGCGTCGCTGTCGACGACGCTGGCCACGAACGCGCTGGTCGAGGGGCAGGGCGGGCGCGTTGCGCTGATCTATGTCGGGTTTCGCGACGGCGATCTGGACAGGCACGGGCTGCGCGATGCGCTGAAGGGTGACCCGGCGCTGGTGATCGCGGGTGGGCACAGCCATGCCGGGGCCGAGGCCGCGCCGTTGGATACAGGGGCGTTGCGCGAATTTCTGGACCAGCAGTCCGGGATTTCCGGGTTCGCGGTTGCGGCCCAGTTTGCCACCCGCAACCCCGCGCACGAGCTTGAGGTCGCGCGAATCATCACCGAGAAGACCGGCGCGCCAGTGACCTGCTCGCATCAGTTGTCCGCCAAGCTGAACGGGCCGAAACGTGCGGTGACGGCGGTGCTGAACGCACGTCTGATCGGAATGATCGACCGCCTGATCGGCCGGGCGCAGGATGTATTGCTCGAGCTGGGCATCGACGCGCCGATGATGGTGGTGCGAGGCGATGGCGCCTTGATGAGCGCCGAGCAGGCGCGGGAACGGCCGATCGAAACCATTCTTAGCGGTCCGGCGGCCTCGATCGTGGGCGCGCGCTGGCTGACCGGAGTTCAGGACGCGCTGGTGTCGGATATCGGAGGGACGACGACCGATGTGGCGCTGATCCGCGATGGCAAACCGGCGGTCGACCCGGCGGGCGCCCGGGTCGGCGGGTTTCGCACCATGGTCGAGGCGGTGGCGATGCGCACGCATGGTCTGGGCGGTGACAGCCAGGTGCATGTGGTAACCGAGGGCCTGTGCGGCGGCGTGTTCCTGGGTCCGCGCCGGGTGCTGCCGGTGTCGCTGATCGCGGCTGAGGCGCCCGAGGTGGTCCATGCCGCGCTGGACGAGCAGTTGCGCGCGACCACGGTGGGCGAGCACGACACCCGTTTCGCCCGCCGCGTGCCCGGCATCCACGCCGAGGGTCTGGGCCCGCGCGAGGTGGGGCTGCTGGAGCGGCTGGGGGACAAGGTTCTGCCCCTGAGCACCCTGTTGCGCACGCGGATGGAAAACGGCGCTCTGACCCGGCTGGTGGACCGCGGGATCGTTCAGGTCTCGGGGGTGACGCCGTCGGATGCCAGCCACGTTCTGGGGCGCCTGTCCGATTGGGATGCCGATGCCGCGCGCAAGGCGCTGGAGTTGATTGCGCGTCGGCGTGTGGGGTCGGGCGACCGGCTCGCGGGCTCGGCCGATGAACTGGCCGGGATGATCGTGGATCAGTTGACCGAACAGACCGTTTTGACCTTGTTAGAGACTGCTTTTGCGGAAGAAGCCGAGGCGTTCGGCCTGCCGCCCGAGGATCTGGCGCGCCATGTGCTGACACGGCGGGGCTTGCGCGGGCATCGCGGTCTGCTGGCGTTGGATACGAGGCTGAACGTGGATGTGGTCGGGCTGGGTGCCTCGGCGCCGAGCTATTACCCGGCGGTCGGTGAGCGTCTGCGCTGTACCATGGTGCTGCCCGACCATGCCGGGGTGGCCAACGCGATCGGGGCCGTCGTGGGGCGGTTGACCATGCGGCGGGCGGGCACGGTGACCGCTCCGTCCGAAGGCCGGTACCGCGTGCATCTGAATGAAGGTCCGCAGGATTTCCCCACACCCGAACCCGCGCTGGCCCTGCTGGAGGCCGAACTGCGGCGCGAGACCGAAAGCGCCGTGCGCGAGGCCGGGGCCGAGGATATCCGCGTGATCGTCAACCGCGACATCCGCACCGCCCGGATCGAGGGCAAGGATGTCTTCGTCGAGGCGATGCTGACCGTCGAAGCCAGCGGCCGCCCGCGGGTGGCCGTCGGCTGACCTTTATTCGGCAGCGCTGCTGCGTTTGGGCAGAACCCAGTCCGGGCGCGGGAAGTGGCAGGTATAGCCGTTGGGGATACGCTGAAGGTAGTCCTGATGCTCGGGCTCGGCCTCCCAGAAATCGCCCACGGGTTCGACCTCGGTCACGACCTTGCCGGGCCACAGCCCGCTGGCATCCACATCGGCGATCGTGTCCAGCGCGATCTGTTTCTGCGTTTCGTCGCAGTAGTAGATGGCCGAGCGATAGCTCATCCCAATGTCATTGCCCTGGCGGTTCACGGTGGTCGGGTCGTGGATCTGGAAGAAGAACTCGAGCAGATCGCGATAGGTGATCTTCGCGGGGTCGAACCAGATCTCGATCCCTTCGGCATGGGTGCCGTGGTTGCGATAGGTCGCGTTGGGCACGTCGCCGCCGGTATATCCGACGCGGGTGCGCAGAACGCCGGGCAGCTTGCGGATCAGGTCCTGCATGCCCCAGAAGCAGCCTCCGGCCAGAACGGCGCGTTGTTCGGTCATTTCGGGTCCTCCACTTGATCGAGGTATTCGCCATAGCCCTCGGCCTCCATGTCGTCACGATGGACGAACCGCAGCGCGGCGGAGTTGATGCAGTAACGTAGCCCACCCTGATCCAGCGGACCATCGGGAAACACATGGCCCAGGTGGCTGTCGCCGTGTTTCGAGCGGACCTCGGTCCGGATCATGCCCAGCGAGCGGTCCTCCAGCTCGGTGACGTGGTCATGCACGATGGGTTTGGTGAAGCTGGGCCAGCCGCAGCCCGATTCGTATTTGTGGGTCGAGGCGAATAGCGGCTCGCCCGATACGATATCCACGTAGATGCCGGGTTCCTTGTTGTTCAGGTGTTTTCCGGTGCCGGGGCGTTCGGTCCCGTTGCGCTGGGTAACGTGGAATTCCTCGGGCGACAGGGCCGCGACAACCGATGGATCTTTGGTATATTTGGGCATGGGTCCTCCGGCATTGCATACGTTGCCGAGATATTTGGGGTGCGCCGCGACAAAAGCAAAGCCCTGTTTCACCCGGCTCGCGCGATCGTGCGGGTGATCTGCCGCCGTGCTTCGAGCGTATCATTACCAAAGAGGAGGTCACGCCATGTTCAGAATGTTGCTGTTGTCTGCCTTGTTGTTGATCGGTCGAACGGTGCAGGCCGCGCCCGTGTCCGGAGAATTCCCATCGATCGACGGCGGCACGCTGTCGCTGTCGGACTGGCGCGGCCAGCCGGTTCTGGTGGTCAACACGGCCTCGCAATGCGGGTTTACCGGGCAGTATTCCGGGCTGCAAAAGCTGCAGGACACCTATGGACCCGAAGGTTTGGTGGTTCTGGCGGTCCCGTCGGATTCCTTCAACCAGGAATTGGAAACCGCCAGTGAGGTCAAGGAATTCTGCGAGTTGAACTATGACCTGACCCTGCCCATGACCGACATCACCCCCGTGACCGGCCCGCAGGCCCACCCGTTCTACAAGGCGGTCGCGGCCGAAACCGGGTTCGTGCCGGGCTGGAATTTCAACAAGATCCTGCTGAGCCCCGATGGCGAGGTCGTGGCGACCTTTGGGTCGACGACCCGGCCGGACTCTCGCAAGCTGCGCAGTCAGGTCGAGGCGCTGCTGCGCTGAACTGGCTGGCGTGACAACTGCACGGCCAGAATGCCCAGCGTGATAACCGCAACACCAACGGCGTCCATTGCGCCCAACCGTTCACCCAGCAGAATCGCGGCGATCGTGACCCCGAACACCGGGTTGAGGAAATGGAAGGTGGCTGCGCGGATCGGCCCGATCCGGTTGAGCAGCAAGAACCAGATCAACGTGGCCAGCAGGCCGGGGAACAGGGTCGTGTAGGTGAAGGCCAGCGCCAGCGGCCAGGTTGGACGGACATAGATCGTCTCGAACAACGGGGCGGCGACAAACAGAACCGCCGAGCCGACGAACATCTGCAAACCGACGACCATCATGAAATTCCCGCCCGAGGTCGCCCCGCGCACGGCCAGCGTGGCGAAGGTCAGCGCCAGCGCGCCCAGCCCGCAGAGGGCAACGCCAAACAGGTCGATCCCTGCGCCGATCCGGCTGCTCATGATCAGGGCCACGCCAGCGAACCCGGCCAGCAGACCCAGAACACCCAGCGGGCGCAACCGTTCCCCGAACAGTAGCCAGCCGGCCAGAGCCACCAGCAGTGGCATGGTCGAGGCGATGATCGCCGCGACCGACGCCTCGACCGTTTGCATTGCATAGAAATTCAGACCCAAATACAGGGCATTCTGGCAGATTCCGAACAGGATGGTCGCGTACCATTGCGACCGCGTCAGGCGCCAACTCTGGCCCATGGCCGCGGCGATGGCGACACCCAGGAGGCCGGAAATCAGGAAGCGAACCGCCAGTGAAAACAGCGGCGAAGCATCCGCGACGATGATCCGCGCCGAGGTAAAGGCCGACGACCAGATGAAGGCAAAGGCCAGCCCCATGGCGATGGCGCGCAGATCCATGACCGCTCCTGTTTGAATGTGCGGCGACTGTTTCCGATTTTCTCTCGGGCCACAAGCGCCCGAGCGTCAAAAAAGACACATGGAGCGCGCAAGTTTTCCGTGGGTGCCGGTTTTATTGATTGACTAGCCAATTAAAGATATCCGCTCGGTGATCTGACATCTAAAGGGAGGTTTGTCGGTGCTATTGGAATACATCCTGTCATTCGGGGTCCTGCTTGCTCTTGGGCTGGTAGCGTTCTTCGTCGTGAAATGGTGGAACCTGCGGTGCGTGGGCGTGACACCTGTACATCTGTTCACTTTCATCGCGATCCTGTTCACATCCGGCCTGGATGTCGGGCTGATCATGTTCCCGCTCACCGAATTCGGAGGCTATGCCGAAGATCCGGCCTATGCGTTCGCAAACCCGCTGGCGGTCGAGTTCGGGTTCTGGGGTTTCCTGATCTGGGCCTTCTATTTCCTGACGGCCTTCTATTTCTGCGTCATCGAGCCCCGAGTGCAGTTCTTTGAGATCCCGGTGGTCAAGCTGATCAACAATGTGGTGATCATCGGGACCTGCGCTTTCACCGCCAGCCTGTTCCTGATCTACCTGCCCGGATACCTGCCCGAAGTTGGTGATGGCGAGTCCGTGGTGACCACGTTTTACATCATCGTATTTGTCGTCATTCTGGCCGCGGCCTATTCCTCGACTGACCTGAAATACGTGCGGATTCTTTCTGTCGGCTCGACGTTTCTGTTTCTGGCGCTGATCCTTGGCATGTGGGCCGCGGCCGGTATGGGCGTTGCGGGTTTCGTGGAAACCAGCAGCAATATCGGGGCGTATTTCGCCAATATCCACAAGTTCATACTGCCTCTGACCGACTATCACGCCTTCTACCTGTTCTGGTGGTTTGCCTGGTCGATCATGATCGGTCAGTTCACCTCGCGCTTTGTCGGAGGGCTGACCACCTGGCAATTGCTGGCGGCGCTGCTGATCTTTCCGTCGATCCCCTTGGCGATCTGGTTCAGCGTGCTTTATTACTATCACCTGAACGGCATCAGCACCGCAGGCATCACCAACATCGCGATGGTGATCGTCGGCGTGACCTTCGTGATTAACTCACTGGACTCGCTGATCAGGCTCTATACCGACAACCTGAACATGACGGTCGAACGCTTCGGTAAGACGGCCTATGTTGCCGGCAATGTGGTGCTTCTGTTTGTGCTGACGCTTCTGTTCCAGAGCCAGTGGCTGCAGATTCAGTGGATCGGCGCCGTGGTGGTTGGCCTCTACCTCGCCTGCGTGGTCTATGTCCTGATCGTCAAGCGCACAGAGGTGATGAGCATCGACTCGATGCCCGAAGATCGGGATCTGGATTTCCACAAGGTCGAGACTGTTCACTGACCTCGGCCCGCCGGACCCGGTAAACAAATACCAAAGAAAAAGGGCCGCGAAATCGCGGCCCTTGATCGTTTTCCCTAAGGCGCGGATCAGCTGTTGACGCTGTCCTTCAGGGCCTTGGCGATGGTCATCTTCACAACCTTGTCGGCTTCTTTGGTGAAGGTCTCACCAGTGGCCGGGTTGCGAACCTGACGCTCGGGGCGCTCGCGGCAGTAGATCTTGCCGACGCCCGGCAGGGTCACAGCGCCTCCGGCCGAAACTTCGCGGGTGATCAGGCCAGTGATCGCCTCCAGCGCCGCGTTCGCGGATTTCTTGTCGGTTCCCATTTCCTCAGCGAGAGCAGCAACCAGCTGAGTCTTCGTCATAGGCTTTGCCATTTCTTGGTCTCCTTAACGTGCCCGATCTATTGGGCCTCACCGCGTAACTGTAACGGGATATTGTGGGCGAACACAACGAATAGTAGCACCGAAACCCCAAAAAATATGGGGATTTCGTTGCTTTTTTGCGTCAGAGGAAGGCCGTTTCGTCGAACGAGCGCAGTTTCCGGCTGTGCAAACGTTCCAGTGGCATGCCTCGCAGGTGTTCCATCGCCCGGATTCCGATCGCCAGATGGCGGCTGACCTGAGTTGTATAGAACTCGGACGCCATGCCGGGCAACTTCAATTCGCCATGCAACGGTTTGTCGGATACGCACAGCAAGGTGCCGTAGGGCACACGGAACCGATAGCCGTTTGCGGCGATCGTGGCGCTTTCCATATCCAGCGCGATGGCGCGCGACTGGCTCAGCCGTTGCACCGGGCCGGATTGGTCGCGCAGTTCCCAGTTACGGTTGTCGACCGAAGCCACCGTGCCGGTGCGCATGATCCGCTTCAGCTCATAGCCTTCCAGCTCGGTCACTTCGGCTACGGCGCGTTCCAGCGCGACCTGAACTTCGGCCAGCGGCGGGATCGGCACCCAGACGGGCAGATCGTCATCCAGCACCTTGTCTTCGCGCAGATAGGCATGGGCCAGCACGAAATCCCCCAGGGCCTGCGTGTTGCGCAGCCCCGCGCAGTGGCCGACCATCAGCCAGGCATGTGGGCGCAGCACCGCGATGTGGTCGGTGGCGGTCTTGGCGTTCGATGGCCCGACGCCGATATTGACCAGCGTGATCCCCGACCCGTCGGCGCGTTTCAGGTGATAGGTCGGCATCTGCGGCAGTTTCAGCGGCTGTTCCAGCGGCGCGTCGGGGTCGGTGATCTCGACATTCCCGGTCGAGACGAAACTGGTATAGCCGCTGTCGGGGTCGGCCAGTTGCGCGCGGGCGTAGTTTTCGAATTCCGAGACGTAGAACTGGTAGTTGGTGAACAGAACGTGGTTCTGGAAATGGTCCGGATCGGTGGCGGTGTAATGGGCCAGCCGGGCCAGCGAATAGTCGATGCGCTGGGCGGTGAACAAGGCCAGCGGGCCGACGCCATCCTGCGGTTCGTGCACACCGTTGACGATGTCGTCATTGGTGGTGGTCAGGTCGGGCACGTCGAACACGTCGCGCAGGGTGAACCCGGCCGCTCCCTGATGCGGCACCACCAGATCGGGGTTGCCGGCCACGGCGAAATGCACCGGCATCGGCGTGGTCGAGGGGCCGATGGTCACCGGCTGGTTGTGGTTCTTGATCAGCAGCGCGATCTGCTGCGTGAGGTAGGACCGGAACAGATCCGGCCGGGTCACGGTAGTGGCATGAACCCCCGGCTCGGACACGTGACCAAAGCTCAGGCGGCTGTCCACATGCGCGTAGGACGCCGTACGGATACGGATTTCCGGGTAATAGGCTCTGTAACGGACCTTGGGCGTGCCGCTTTCCATGGCCTCGGCAAAGCTGTCGCACAGAAAGGCGGTGGACTCGTTGTACAGCTCTTCCAGCCGGGCAACGGCCGCAGCGGCATCGGTGAAAATCTCGGGGTCCCGTGGGTCGGGAGTTGTTATTTTTGTCATGCGAGGGGTTCCAGAAGGTCAATTTTTTCGAATGTTCGGACATCCACCAGTCCCAGATCGGATATCCGCAGTTCGGGGATGACGACAAGGGCCAGCAGCGAGTGCTGCATATAGGCGTTGTTCAACTGACAGCCGCAGGCCTGCATCGCCTCGACCATTTTCTGCGCCTTGGCCGCGACGTCCGCGGCAGGGCTGTCGGACATCAGGCCCGCAATGGGCAGTTCGACCAGCGCCAGCTCTTCGCCATCACGGAAGATGGTGATGCCGCCGCCTACTTCGGCCAGGCGATTGGCGGCCAGCGCCATCTGATCGCGGTTGGTGCCGACCACGATCATGTGGTGGCTGTCATGCGCCACAGTCGAGGCCATGGCCATCCGGCCCTGATAGCCAAAGCCCGAAACGAAGGCGTTGGTCACGCCGCCCGTGGCGCGGTGCCGCTCGACCAGCGCAATCTGGCAGACATCGCCTTCGCCCTCGACCAGCCCGCCGATAATGGGCAACTCGGCCTTCAGCGCCTGGGTGGGGGCCTGGTTCTCGACCACGCCGATTACGTTGGCGCGGACGCGGTTGGCGCCTTCGGGCGCGGGGATCTCGAAATCGGCGGCGGTCAGGGCATGGCCCAGATGCAGCGTGTTGCGTGCCCGATCGGGCCAGTCGTAATGCGGGCAATCCACCGTGATCTTGCCGTTCTCGGCCACCACCCGCCCACGGGCGATGACCATCTCGATCGGCAATTCGGTCAGGTCCGAACTGAGGATCACGTCCGCCCGGCGGCCCGGCGTGATCGAGCCGATCTCGCGTTCCAGCCCGAAATGGGTGGCGGTGTTGATCGTGGCCATCTGCAACGCGATCAACGGGTCGCAGCCACAGGCGATGGCATGACGGACGACGCGGTTCATGTGGCCCTCGTTCACCAGCGTGCCCGAGTGGCAGTCATCGGTGCACAGGATGAAGTTGCGCGGGTCCAGCCCCTTTTCGGTGACGGCGGTGATCTGGCTTTCCACGTCATACCAGGCCGAGCCTAGCCGCATCATCGACCGCATTCCCTGCCGCACGCGGGCAATGGCGTCGGCCTCGCAGGTACCTTCATGGTCATCCGCCGGGCCGCCGGCGACATAGGCGGCAAAATCAGGCCCTAAATCAGGGGATGCATAGTGTCCGCCCACGGTCTTGCCCGCGCGCTGGGTGGCGGCGATTTCGGCCAGCATTTTGGGATCGGAGTTGATCACACCGGGAAAGTTCATCATCTCGCCCAGCCCGATGATGCCGGGCCAGGTCATCGCCTCGGCCACGTCTTCGGCGGTGATCTCGTAGCCCGTGGTTTCCAGCCCGGGCGCCGAGGGCGCGCAGGACGGCATCTGGGTGAAGATGTTGACCGGCTGCATCAGCGCCTCGTCATGCATCATCCGCACGCCGTCCAACCCCAGTACATTGGCGATCTCATGCGGGTCGGTGAACATCGACGTGGTGCCATGCGGGATCACCGCGCGGGCGAACTCGGCCGGGGTCAGCATGCCGGATTCGATGTGCATATGCGCGTCGCACAGGCCGGGGATCATGTAGCGGCCCTTGGCCTCGATGATCTGTGTGTCGGGCCCGATGCAGTGGCTGGCGTCGGGGCCGACATAGGCCACGCGTCCGGCGGCGATGGCGATGGAGTGATCGGGCAGCGCCTCGCGGCTGTGCACGTTGATCCAGATCCCGCCGCGAATGACCATGTCGGCGGCTTCGCGGCCAGCGGCAACGGCGATCAGGCGGGGGGCGACGTCGGGCCAAGAGGGGAAGGGTGCGTATTCCATGGCACAACTTTCCCGAATGCATCGGAAGGTGCAACCCCTGCTTTGCCACCTTCATGAAACCGTCATCCGACCGGGCGCGGGGCAGCAAATGCTTGATCCGCGCCGCGATGCGGGGTCTGGTAGGGACATGGATTACGAAACCATCGATGCCGACAGTTTCGGCCGCAGCCTGCGGGGGATCGGGCTGAACCTGCTGGTGCGCGACGTTCCAGCGGAATGCGCTTTCTTAGAGACTGTTTTTGGCTTGAAGTCCCATCAGGTGACGGCGGATTTTGCCATCGTCACTTATGGCGATCAGGTGTTTCAGTTGCATTCGGACGGCACCTATCATTCCAACCCGCTGCTGGGGCTGGTTCCCGAAACGCCCCCACGCGGTGGCGGGATCGAGATTCACCTGTACGACACCGAGCCGGACGAGGCGGCGGAGCGCGCCAGGTCCGCAGGCGCGGTCGTGCTGCAGGAGCCGACCGACAAGCCCCATGGCCTGCGCGAGACCTATATCCTGTGCGAGAACGGCTATGCCTGGGTCGCCAGCCGCCCCAAAGACGGCTGAAGTCAGGCGCGGTGTTGCTCGGCCGCGATTTCCGCCCTAATCCATTCGGCAAAGGCCACGGCACCCGGGGTCTCCTCGGCTTGGGGCGACAGCAGCAGGTAATAGGCTTCTGGCATCGGCGCGCGATGCTCGAACGGCGCGATCAGACGGCCTTCGTCCAGCAGGCGTTTTGCGATCGTGTCATGGGCCAGACACAGCCCGCCGCCGGCCATCGCAACGGACAGGCCGACCATATAGGTCGTGGCATAGGTAATCGGCGAATTTTCCCAGTTTAGGCCCTGATCTTCGGCCCAGCTGGCCCAGTTCGACAGAAGATTCGAACAGTCGTACAGCGGTTGCTGCTGAAGGTTTTCCAGCGTGACCGGATAGTCGGGGGCACAGACGGGGTAGTAGTGATCGCTGCGCAAAAGCTCGGTGCGGACCGTGTCGGCCGGGCGCAGGGAATAGCGGATCTCGACCGCCGCGCCTTCGGCCATCTCGCGCGGCTCCCACAACTCGGTGAAGATGTTCAGGTGGACATCGGGGTGCAGCGCGCGGAAGGCGGGCAGGCGAGGGGCCAGCCAGTTCACCGAAAAGGTGATGTTGCACTGCACCTGAACGGTGTTTTCCTGCTGGCCGGTAACGGCCTGGGTGCCACGCACCAGCGTCCGGAACGCCTCGCGCACCACGGGTAGATAGGTGATTCCGGCCTCGGTCAGTTCCAGCGCGCGGGGGCGGCGGTGAAACAGAGGCTGGCCCAAGTATCCCTCCAGCGATTTGATCTGCTGGCTGACGGCGCTTTGCGTCATGTTCAGATCACGCGCTGCGCCGGTGAACGACAGGTGGCGGGCCGCGGCCTCGAAGGTGCGCAGCCAGCCAAGCGGGGGAAGCGGAGTCCGGGGTTTCATAATCCAATCATAAGTTCAGCTAATGCCAAAACGCCAATTTTTTCGTTGGTCAATTGCGCCCCGGCCCGGCACGGTTTTCACCAGCCACCTGTCCAAGCCGAATGGAGCCCCCGGATGAGCGTCACCAATCTGAAGCCGAATATCGACCATTGGCAGGAGCGCGTGGACATGGCCGCCGCCTTCCGCTGGACCGAGCGGTCGAACATGCACGAAGCGGTCGCCAATCACTTCAGCCTTGCCGTGAACGAGGATGGCACGCAGTTCCTGATGAACCCGAACCAGATGCATTTCGCGCGCATCCGCGCCTCGGACCTTCTGCTGCTGGATGCCAACGATCCCGACACGATGAACAAGCCCGGAGCACCGGACCCGACCGCATGGGGTCTGCATGGATCGATTCACCGGAGATGCCCGCATGCGCGTTGCGTGATGCATGTGCATTCGATTTTTGCCACCGTCCTGGCCTCCTTGGCCGACAGCAACCTGCCGCCGATCGACCAGAACACCGCAACCTTTTTCAACCGCTATGTCATTGATGACGAATTCGGCGGTTTGGCCTTTGAAAGCGAGGGTGAGCGTTGCGCGACAATGCTGCAAGACCCGAAAAAGAAGGTCATGATCATGGGCAACCACGGTGTGCTGGTGATTGGCAACAATGCAGCGGATGCCTTTAACAGACTCTATTATTTCGAGCGCGCCGCCGAGACCTATGTACGCGCCCTTCAGACGGGCCGGCCGTTGCGGGTGCTTTCGGACGAGATCGCCGAAAAGACCGCGCAGGAGCTGGATGACTACCCGGGGCAGGCCGAGGCGCATCTGCGCGAAATAAAGGCCGTTCTGGATGCGGAAGGCTCGGACTACGCCACCTAGAGGGTTTTGTCATGACCGATGCCCCGCATGATCCCGAAGCCGCCCGCTGGCACTATCGGCCGTCTGACCCTGTTGCGTTGAACCCTTTGTTCAGTTGGCCACCGCGCCCGATCGCCGTTTTGAAATGGTATTCCGGGGCGTGGCTGTCGATCACAGCGCTGACCCTGTGCATGGGGCTGGCCGTGATTGCTTATGTGCTGTTCCTGCCGCCGCTCGAGGCGATGCAAAGCTTTGCGCCCGGCTGGATGTTCCGCGTCTGGCTGCTGAACATGGTGCCTCAGATCCTTGTTGCGGGTGGGCTGCATTGGTGGCTCTACATGCGCAAGGGGCAGGGTATGTACAAAAAGTTCGATCGCCGCGACCTGACCCGCGACAACGGAACCTTCACCTTCCGCAATCAGGTCTGGGACAACATCTGGTGGACCCTGGGCAGCGCCATGACGGTGGCGACCGTCTATCAATGGGGTATCTACTGGGCGATGGCCAACGGGTATGCGCCAACGGTCACTTGGGCCAGCGCGCCGGTCTGGTGCGTGGTCTGGATGCTGTTCATTCCGATGTGGTCGGGTCTGCATTTCTATTGGGTGCACCGGCTGGAGCATCACCCGAAACTGTACAAGCATGTGCACGCCGTTCATCACCGCAACGTCAATGTTGGGCCGTGGTCGGGCATCTCGAACCACTGGTACGAGAATCTGCTGTATTTCACGACCTATTTCATCCACCTGATCGTGCCCTCAAACCCGTTGCATCTGCTGTTTCATGTCTATTTCCAGCAGATCAGCCCGGTCTTGTCCCATTCGGGGTTCGAGAAGCTGAAAGCGGGGGATACGGACGCCGCGCGGGCCGGCGATTTCTTTCACCAGCTGCACCACCGGTATTTCGAGTGCAACTACGGCACGTCCGAGATCCCGTTCGACAAGTGGTTCGGCACCTACCACGACGGGTCGGCCGAGGCGACGACGCGGACGCGCGCCTACAAGAAACAGATGTATACCTAGCGGGCCCGGCTGCGCAGGGCTCGTGGACTGAGACCGAACTCGGCCCGAAAGGCGCGGGTCAGCGCGCTGGGGTCCTCATAACCCGCGCGCAGAGCGATTTCGGCAACACTCAGGTCGGTTTCCGCGGCCAGCTTGCGCGCAAGGTTCAAACGCATCCGACGATAGACCTTGGCCGGCCCGGCCCCCAGGTCCGCCCGCATTCGGGATTCCAGCGCTTTTTGCGACCGTCCCACGCGTCGGGCAATCTCGGGGATCGGCAGAGGGGTCTCGAGATTTTCCTGCATCAGTGCCAGCGCTTTGTTGACATGCGAACTGGCCGAGCCAGCGCCGCCGGAATGTGACCGAGCGGAGTCGCGGGTCATGAACAGCTGCGCGACTTCCAGTGCCAGCGCCTGACCGTGATCCTGCCCGATCAGGTGCATCACCAGATCGAAGGCGGCCATCGCGCCCGAGCAGGTGATGCGGTCACCGTCGATGACATATCGCTCGCGGCAGGTCTCGACTTCGGGGAATCGCTCGGTGAACGCGGTCAGCTCCTCCCAATGGATCGTGGCGCGATGGCCGTTCAGCAATCCGGCCTGGGCCAGCAGCCAACTGCCGGTGTCCAGCCCGGCGAGGGTGCGAAAGCGCCGCGTCGCCGCACGCAACCCCGCCTGGGTGCGCCAACCTCCATGTGCCTGAAACCCGTAGGAGGGCATCACCAGCAGCATATCCCCATCCGCATCCGTAAGCGCCGCGTGGGGCGCCACCTGCAACCCTGAGGATGACGTGACCGGCCTCGGATCCAGTGACAGGAATTGCCAGTCATACAGTCGCTGCCCCGACAGCGTGTTGGCCGCGCGCAGCGGCTCGACCGTGTTGGCCAGGCAATGGTTCGAGAACCCGTCGAACAGAAGTACCCCGAATCGCTGCGGTGCGGCGGGTGATTTGCTCCATTTCTGCATGATCGAAGTCTAGTTCTGCATTATTGAGACCTCAAGCTGCGTCAGGATTATCGCACGCCCAGAAACCGGAGACCCGCGATGCAATATGGCCTGACCGACGAGCAGGAGATGATCGTCTCGACCGTCCGCAGCTTTGTGGAAAAGGAAATCTATCCCCACGAAGAGCTGGTTGAACGCACCGGCGAGGTGCCGAAAGAGATCGCTGACGAGATCAAGCGCAAGACGATCGAGCTGGGCTTCTATGCCTGCAACTTCCCCGAAAGCGTCGGCTGTGCCGGATTGAACCACTTGGAATTCGCGCTGGTCGAGCGCGAGTTGGGGCGCGGGTCGATGGCACTGAACCATTTCTTCGGGCGGCCGCAGAACATCCTGATGGCCTGTCAGGGCGATCAGATCGAACGCTATCTGATGCCCGCCGTGCGTGGCGAAAAGATGGACGCGCTGGCGATGACCGAACCGGGCGCGGGTTCGGACGTGCGGGGCATGAAATGCTCGGCCGTGCGCGATGGCGGCGATTGGGTGGTAAATGGCACCAAGCATTTCATCTCGGGCGCGGAACATGCCGATTTCATCATCGTCTTCATCGCCACGGGCGAGGATCAGACGCCGAAAGGCCCCAAAAAGCGCATCACCGCCTTTCTGGTCGATCGCGGCACGCCGGGCTTCACCATCCGCGACGGCTACAAGTCGGTCAGCCATCGCGGTTACAAGAATATGGTGCTGGACTTCGACGACTGCCGCCTGCCGGATGCACAGGTGCTGGGCGAGGTCGATGGCGGGTTCGAGGTGATGAACACCTGGCTGTATGCCACCCGCATCACCGTGGCGGCCATGTGCGTGGGTCGGGCGCGGCGGGCTTTCGATTATGCGCTGGACTATGCCGCCACCCGCGAACAGTTTGGCCAGAAGATCGGCAAGTTTCAGGGCGTCAGCTTTCAGGTCGCCGACATGATCACCGAGATCGACGCCGCCGACCTGCTGACCCTGGCCGCCGCCGACCGGCTGGACAAGGGCCTGCCCGCCAACCGCGAGATCGCCTCGGCCAAGCTCTATGCCTCGGAAATGCTGGCGCGGGTGACCGATGCGGCGATCCAGGTGCATGGCGGGATGGGTCTGATGGATGACTATCCGCTGGAACGGTTCTGGCGGGATGCGCGGGTGGAACGGATCTGGGACGGCACCAGCGAGATCCAGCGCCACATCATCAGCCGCGACCTGCTGCGCGCGTTGGGGGCATGAACGTGGCGCCGGGCCTGATCGGCGCGGCGGATGCGCTCGCGCCGGGAAAACTCGCCGCGCTGAGGCGGATGCTGGGGTTCCGTTCGCTGGCGGTGATCGGCGGGGGCGCATGGTGCGCCGAGGTCATCCGGCAGGTGCGGAAACTGGGCTTCACGGGCCCGGTCTGGCCGGTGCATCCCAAGGCCGGCGCGGTGGCAGGCGAGCGCGTCTTTGCCACGATCGAGGACCTGCCCCAAGCGCCCGACGCGGCCTTTGTCGGCATCAATCGCCGCGCCACCATCGAGGCGGTCGAGGTTCTGTCCCGCATCGGCGCGGGCGGGGCGGTGTGTTTCGCCTCGGGCTTTACCGAGGCGCAGGCCGAGGACGCCGATGGGGCCGACTTGCAGGTGCAGCTTGTAACTGCAGCGGGGGACATGCCGATCCTCGGCCCCAACTGTTACGGCTTCGTCAACGGGTTGGACGGGGTGGCGATCTGGCCCGACCAGCACGGGATGCGCCCGGTGGAAAGGGGCGTCGCGATTCTGACGCAAAGCTCGAACATTGCCATCAACATGACCATGCAGCGCCGGGCGCTGCCGCTGGCCTTCATGCTGACCTGCGGGAATCAAGCGCAAACCCATCAGGCCGAAATCGCCATGGCGCTGCTGGAGGATGACCGGATCACCGCCATCGGCCTGCATGTCGAGGGCTTCGGCGACCTACGCAAATGGGACGCGCTGGCGGCCAAGGCGCGTGACCGGGGCGTACCGATCGTGGCCCTCAAGGTGGGGCGGTCAGCACAGGCGCAGGCGGCGACCATTTCGCACACTGCGTCGCTGGCGGGGGGTGATGCCGGGGCGCAAGCATTTCTGGATCGGTTGGGAATCGCGCGGCTGAACGACGTGCCCGCGTTTCTGGAAACACTGAAGCTGTTGCATGTCACCGGGCCGCTGGACGGGACCGGAGTGGCGACGATCAGCTGTTCCGGTGGCGAGGCCAGCCTGGCCGCCGACATGGCCGAGGGAACCGGCCTGCACTTTCCGCCGCTCACCGTAGATCAGGTTTCGGGCCTGCGCGCGGCGCTGGGGCCGATGGTGGCGCTGGCCAATCCACTGGACTACCACACCTATATCTGGCGCGACGCTGACGCGATGGCGCGGGCTTGGTCGGCGATGACGGGGCCGCATGTGGCGATGACGATCTCGATCGTTGACTACCCTCACACCGATCCCACCGATTGGGACTGCGCCACCCGTGCGGCGTTGACCTGCGCGCGCGAAACCGGCAGGCCCTTTGCCGTGGCCGCGACCTTGCCGGAACTGATGCCCGAGGACGTGGCCGAGCGGTTGATGGCGGGCGGTGTTGTGCCTTTTGCCGGGCTGCGTGAGGCGCTGGCGGCGACACGCGCTGCAGCACGCCCGCATCCCGAACCGCAGGAGCCGGTTTTGCTGCCCGCCGCCAATGCGGCCACAACCGCTCTGACCGAGGCCCAGGCCAAGGCCGAACTGGCCGCTTGCGGCGTGCCGGTTCCCCGCTCGGTCGTCGCGCGGGCGGATCGGGCGGAAATGGCGGTGGACGGTCTGAGCGGACCCTTTGCGGTGAAAGGCGTTGGCCTGGCGCACAAATCCGAACATGGCGCGGTGCGGCTGGGCGTTTCTGGACAAGATCTGCCCGAGGTCGCGAGATCAATCGGCACCGATGAGGTTCTGATCGAGGAAATGGCCCCGGCCGGGATTGTCGAGCTATTGATCGGCGTCACCCGCGACCCGGCGCATGGCTATGTGCTGACCCTTGGGGCGGGCGGGGTTCTGACCGAGATCCTGCGCGACTCGACCTCAATCCTGATCCCGTCCACGCCGTCTGCGGTCCGCGACGCGCTGGGCAAGCTGGCCTGTGCGCCCGTGTTGAGCGGATATCGGGGCAAGCCCGGCGTGGATATCGATGCGGTCGTGCGGGTGGCCATGGCGGTGCAGAACTACGTCATTGCCAACGCGGCGGTCGTGGACGAAGTTGAAATCAACCCTCTCATCTGCGCGGCCGACAGTGTGGTCGCCGTTGATGCCCTGATCCGAAAGGCATGACCATGAACCCGATCAAAACCTACCGCGATGGTGCAATCCTTCAGGTCACGTTGGACCGGCCCAAGGCGAACGCGATCGACTTGGCGACCAGCCGTGTCATGGGCGAAGTGTTCCGCGACTTTCGCGATGATCCTGACCTGCGCGTGGCGATCCTGACGGGGGGCGGCGAAAAATTCTTCTGCCCCGGCTGGGACCTGAAGGCCGCGGCCGAGGGCGATGCGGTGGACGGCGATTACGGCGTCGGCGGTTTCGGTGGCTTGCAGGAGTTGCGCGACATGAACAAGCCGGTGATTGCCGCCGTGAACGGCATCGCCTGTGGCGGCGGGCTGGAGCTGGCCCTGAGCGCCGACATGATCCTGGCCGCCGATCACGCCACCTTTGCCCTGCCGGAAATCCGTTCGGGCACAGTGGCGGATGCGGCCAGTGTCAAGCTGCCCAAGCGCATCCCCTATCACATTGCGATGGAACTGCTGCTGACCGGCCGCTGGTTCGACGCCGAAGAAGCGCACCGCTGGGGCTTGGTGAATGAGATCGTCCCGGCGGACCAGTTGATGGACCGGGCGTGGGAGCTGGCGCGCCTGCTGGCGAGCGGCCCGCCGTTGGTCTATGCCTCGATCAAGGAGATCGTCCGCGAGGCCGAGGATTCCAAGTTCCAAGACATCATGAACCGCATCACCAAACGCCAGCTGCGCACGGTCGATGTGCTCTATGGCTCCGATGACAATCTGGAAGGGGCTCGCGCTTTCGCCGAGAAACGCGACCCGGTCTGGAAGGGCCGCTGAGGCGGATCAGGATTTCTCGAACAGGGCGATCAGCGCGGTGTCGTCCTTGTTGGGGCCGGCGGCCAGATCGCCATAGATGCGAACCGGGGTCAGGGTCAGATGTTCTATCCGGCCCTCGGCCTGCAGCTTGTCGAAGGCGGTTGCGAATCCCAGCGCCTCGAAGTGTTTGGCGTTGATCGACAGGGCGAATTGCGCCCCGGGCCGGGCCACCCGCAGCAGGGCGGGCAGAACCTCGGGGCCCAGATGGCCGTGGGTGAAGGTGCCCGACGACACGATGCCCGAATAACTGTCGCGCGGAACCGGGATGCCTTCGTTCAGGTCAGCCTCGATCGCGTCGCGGTAGATGTCCTTGCGCATCGCCTTGTCCAGCATCTCGGCGCTGATGTCGGTGGCGTCGATCGGCCCCACGCCCAGATCGGCCAGAACGGCGCCGCACAGGCCGGTTCCCGCGCCCACATCCAGCACCGGACCCTGTCCCCCGGCGCCGACAAAGGCGCGGGCGGTGTGGATATGCAGCTGGTAATCCTCGCGCGCGGCGAAACCGCGATCGTAATCTCCGGCCCATTCGGCATAGAGCCGTTTGTTGTCTGCCGGAGTTTTCAGCGCATAGGCCGCGTGCAGGCTGGGTTTGTCATCACTCATGACACCATGAAGGCGCAGGCGGGGATTCGAATCAAGTGCGGCCATCCGGCGCTTGCATCCCGCCCGCGGCGCGATCATCAAGGGGCCATGACTGGAACGCTTTTTTCATTCGGGCACGGCTATACCGCCCGCGCCCTGTCGCGCCGGCTGGCCCCCAAGGGTTGGCGCATCGTCGGAACCACCCGCGATGCCGCCGAGAAGGACGCCATCCGCGCCGCCGGGGCCGAACCGCTGGTCTGGCCGGGCGAGGCCCCCGATCTGGACGGGGTCACGCATCTGCTGATCTCGACCGCGCCCACGGCCAAGGGAGATCCGGTTCTGGCCGCCCTGCGGGATGAGATTGCCGCGCGCGCCGGTCAGTTCGACTGGGTCGGGTACCTGTCGACCACCGCCGTCTATGGCGACCACCAGGGGGACTGGGTCGATGAAACCACGCCGGCGACACCCACGGCCGAGCGCGGGCGCTGGCGGTTGCGGGCCGAGCAGGACTGGGCCGCGATCCCCGGCCTGCCGCTGCACATTTTTCGCCTTGCGGGCATCTACGGGCCGGGCCGGGGGCCGTTTTCCAAGCTGAAAAAAGGCGGTCTGCGGCGGATCATCAAGCCGGGGCAGGTGTTTTCTCGTATTCATGTCGAAGACATTGCGCAGGTGCTCGAGGCGTCGATGCGACGTCCTGATCCGGGCGCGATCTACAATGTATGCGATGACGAACCGGTGCCGCCACAGGACGTGATCGGCTATGCCGCGCAACTTCAGGGCCTGCCGCTGCCGCCTGCGGTGGATTTCGACACGGCCGACCTGACGCCGATGGCCCGCAGTTTCTACAACGAGAATAAGCGCGTTCGGAACGACCGGATCAAGACCGATCTGGGCGTGACGTTGAAATATCCCAACTACCGCGTGGGCCTTGAGGCGCTGCACGCGGATCAGACGTTGAACGGCGACTGATCAGACCACATCCGCCAGGATCATGTCGGCGGCCTTTTCCGCGATCATGATCGTGGGGGCGTTGGTGTTGCCCGAGACCAGCGTCGGCATGACCGAGGCATCGACCACCCGCAGCCCCTGCAGCCCACGCACGCGCAGCTGCGGATCGACCACTGCCAAATCGTCCACCCCCATCTTGCAGGTGCCCACGGAGTGATAGATCGTATCGGCCCGCGCGCGGATATGGCCTTCCCAATCCGGGTCGGTCCGGGCGGTGTCGGTTCCGAACATTTCCTTGTGGCGGTATTTGGCGAGGGCCGGTGCCTCGAGGATTTCGCGCGTCATCCGCGCGCCCTTGATCATCGTGTCCAAATCGCGCGGGTCGGACAGAAAGGCCGGGTCGATCGCCGGGGCGGCAAAGGGGTCGGCGCTGTGCAGCGAAACGGTGCCGCGGCTTTCGGGGCGCAGTTTGCAGATATGGCAGCTGAACCCGTAGCCCAGGTGCAGTTTGCGCGCGTGGTCATCTACCAGCGCGATGGTGAAATGCAGTTGGATGTCGGGGCGGTCCAGATCGGGAGAGGTCTTCAGAAAGGCCGCGCCTTCCGCAAAGGGGGTGGCCGCCATCGACACACCGGTCTTGCGCCACCGCAAAAGGTGTTTGACCAGCCCCACCGTACCGGCGGCGCCGATGCCGAAATTGTCGGTGTCCTTTGTCTTGTAGGCCAGGATGAAATCCAGGTGATCCTGCAGGTTCTTACCCACGCCCGGCAGCGCGTGGCGGACGGCGATTCCATGCGGGCTCAGGTCCTCGGGGTCGCCGATGCCCGACATCTGCAGCAGTTGCGGCGATTTCAGCGCGCCCGAGCAGACCAGAACCTCGCGCGCGGCGGTGACGGTGAGATCGGCGCCCTTGCCGCCCTGGCGATAGATCACGCCCGTGGCGCGGTGGCCGTCAAAGGTGATCTCGCGCGCCTGAGCCCCGGTGATGACCGTCAGGTTAGGCCGGTCCATGACAGGAAACAGATAGGCCGCGGCGGCCGAGCACCGCTCGCCGTTTTTGGCGGGGTCGTGGAACTGGGTGACCTGGTACAGTCCCGCGCCTTCGTTGTCGCCGCGATTGAAATCGTCAGTCACCTTGTGTTGCAACTGGGCGGCGGCCTCGACGAAGGCGCGCGTGATCGGGCGTTCTTCTTTCTGGTCGGACACCTGAAGCGGGCCGTCGGCGCCATGCAGGTCATCCGCACCGCGTTCGTTGTTCTCGGACCGTTTGAAATAGGGCAGAACGCTGTCCCAGTCCCAGCCCTCGCAGCCCAGATCGGCCCAGCCGTCATAATCCTGCCGCTGCCCGCGCACATAAAGCATTGCGTTGATCGCGCTGGACCCGCCCAAGGCGCGGCCGCGCGGCTGATAGCCCGTGCGCCCATTCAACCCCGGTTGCGGCACCGTTTCAAAGGCCCAGTTGTTGATCTTGGGTCGCCCCGGCAGCATGGCGACCACAGCGGCAGGCATCCGCACCAGAATACTGTTCCCACCCCCGCCCGCCTCAAGCAGGCAGACCCGCGTGCCCGGATTGGCGCTCAGACGGTTGGCCAGCACACATCCCGCGGACCCTCCGCCGACGATGACGTAGTCGAATTGCATGGCGATCCTCCCCTGTGGCCCGCGCGGTGTCGCGCGTCACGGCCCGCAGTTTGAAGCACCGGCGGCAAAACGCAATCGGGGCGGCGGGGAACGCCGCGTCATGTGGATGGGGATCGGTTTGAAAGATCACGGCAGAGCCATAATCAATACCTATCAAATCAATCCGAAAACAAAATTTTTTCTCATGACAGGGATTTGCTATGACTCGGGGTATTCCAGCGGACTGCGGTCCGCCCCTTTTTGACGTGCCATACGCACGGTTGCCTCGCAAACAGACAGACACCAGCCAGGATCGGAGATTAAGATGGACGGAAGCGACAACCCCAACACGGGCAAATGCCCCATCATGCACGGCGCCGGAACCCGATCGAACCGGGACTGGTGGCCCAACCAGCTGAACCTGGCGATCCTGCACCAGCACCAGCCGGCCGGCAATCCGCTGGGGGCCGAGTTCAACTATGCCGACGCGTTCAAGAAGATCGACTATGACGCGTTGAAACAGGACTTGTATGACCTGATGACGGATTCGCAGGACTGGTGGCCGGCGGATTACGGCCATTATGGCGGTCTGTTCATCCGCATGGCCTGGCACAGCGCCGGCACCTACCGGACGGCTGACGGGCGGGGCGGCGCCTCGACCGGGAACCAGCGGTTCGCGCCGCTCAACAGCTGGCCGGACAACGGCAACCTCGACAAGGCCCGTCGTCTGCTGTGGCCGATCAAGCAGAAGTACGGCAACCAGATTTCGTGGGCCGACCTGATGATTCTGGCCGGCAACTGCGCCATTGAATCGATGGGCGGCAAGACCTTCGGCTTTGCCGGCGGCCGGGAAGATATCTGGGCGCCCGAGGAAGACATCTATTGGGGTGCCGAGACCGAATGGCTGGCCCCGACCGAAAACCCGCACAGCCGCTACTCGGGCGAGCGCGATCTGGAAGATCCGCTGGCCGCCGTGCAGATGGGCCTGATCTATGTGAACCCCGAAGGCCCGGACGGAGAGCCGGACGTGCTGGCCTCGGGCCGTGACATTCGCGACACCTTTGCCCGGATGGCAATGAACGATGAAGAGACCGTCGCACTGGTTGCCGGTGGCCACACATTCGGCAAGGCGCATGGTGCCGGGGACCCGGCGCTGGTCGGCCCCGAACCCGAGGCCGCGCCGATCGAAGAGATGGGCTTTGGCTGGATCAACAAATTCGGCACAGGCAAGGGTGACGACACCACGACCAGCGGGATCGAGGGCGCCTGGACCGCGAACCCGATCAAGTGGGACAATGGCTATTTC
>NZ_WQDA01000001.1:0-2500 GCF_013032855.1 Ruegeria arenilitoris | reverse complement strand
GCCAATCAAACTCGGAGATAGCTGGTTCTCTGCGAAATCTATTTAGGTAGAGCGTCATCCGAATACCCCGGGGGGTAGAGCACTGGATGGGTAATGGGGCCCCACAGGCTTACTGATCCTAACCAAACTCCGAATACCCGGGAGTACTAGATGGCAGACACACTGCGGATGCTAACGTCCGTAGTGGAGAGGGAAACAACCCTGACCTACAGCTAAGGCCCCCAATTCATGGCTAAGTGGGAAAGCAGGTGGGACGACCAAAACAACCAGGAGGTTGGCTTAGAAGCAGCCATCCTTTAAAGATAGCGTAACAGCTCACTGGTCTAAACAAGTTGTCCTGCGGCGAAGATGTAACGGGGCTCAAGCCATGAGCCGAAGCTTAGGATGCCGTAAGGCATGGTAGCAGAGCGTAGTGTGACATAGATCCATGCCTCCTTGATCCCTTCGGGGATATTGGAGGCGAGGATCTTTCGATGAAGCCGGCCTGTGAGGGATCCGGTGGAGAGATCACTAGTGAGAATGATGACATGAGTAGCGACAAAGAGTGTGAGAGACACTCTCGCCGAAAGTCCAAGGGTTCCTGCTTAAAGCTAATCTGAGCAGGGTAAGCCGGCCCCTAAGCCGAGGCCGAAAGGCGTAGGCGATGGGAACTAGGTTAATATTCCTAGGCCAGGAGGATGTGACGGATCACAGGTGTAGTTCAATCTTATCGGATTGATTGGGCTGCTGAGTGGTTCCTGGAAATAGCCCTCCATCAGACCGTACCCTAAACCGACACAGGTGGACTGGTAGAGCATACCAAGGCGCTTGAGAGAACGATGTTGAAGGAACTCGGCAAAATACCTCCGTAAGTTCGCGAGAAGGAGGCCCGGTTCCTAGGCAACTAGGGGCTGGGGGCACAAACCAGGGGGTGGCGACTGTTTATTAAAAACACAGGGCTCTGCGAAGTCGCAAGACGACGTATAGGGTCTGACGCCTGCCCGGTGCCTGAAGGTTAAAAGGAGAGGTGAGAGCCTTGAATTGAAGCCCAGGTAAACGGCGGCCGTAACTATAACGGTCCTAAGGTAGCGAAATTCCTTGTCGGGTAAGTTCCGACCTGCACGAATGGCGTAACGACTTCCCCGCTGTCTCCAACATCGACTCAGCGAAATTGAATTGCCTGTCAAGATGCAGGCTTCCCGCGGTTAGACGGAAAGACCCCGTGCACCTTTACTACAGCTTCGCACTGGCATCAGGACTGCAATGTGCAGGATAGGTGGTAGGCTTCGAAGCAGGGACGCCAGTTCCTGTGGAGCCTCCCTTGAGATACCACCCTTTGCATTCTTGATGTCTAACCGCGGTCCGTTATCCGGATCCGGGACCCTGCGTGGCGGGTAGTTTGACTGGGGCGGTCGCCTCCTAAAGCGTAACGGAGGCGCGCGAAGGTTGGCTCAGAGCGGTCGGAAATCGCTCGTTGAGTGCAATGGCAGAAGCCAGCCTGACTGCGAGACTGACAAGTCGAGCAGAGTCGAAAGACGGCCATAGTGATCCGGTGGTCCCGAGTGGAAGGGCCATCGCTCAACGGATAAAAGGTACGCCGGGGATAACAGGCTGATACTGCCCAAGAGTCCATATCGACGGCAGTGTTTGGCACCTCGATGTCGGCTCATCTCATCCTGGGGCTGGAGCAGGTCCCAAGGGTACGGCTGTTCGCCGTTTAAAGAGGTACGTGAGCTGGGTTTAGAACGTCGTGAGACAGTTCGGTCCCTATCTGCCGTGGGTGTAGGAGACTTGAGAGGAGTTGCCCCTAGTACGAGAGGACCGGGGTGAACGATCCACTGGTGGACCTGTTGTCGTGCCAACGGCAGTGCAGGGTAGCTATGATCGGACAGGATAACCGCTGAAGGCATCTAAGCGGGAAGCCCCCCTCAAAACAAGGTCTCCCTGAGGGCCGTGGAAGACCACCACGTCAATAGGCCGGAGATGTAAGCGCAGCAATGCGTTCAGTTGACCGGTACTAATCGCCCGATAGGCTTGATTTGATCCAGTAACAGAAAGACAAATCACCAAAAGCATACACTGACCTTGAGTTGGACAACGTTGATTGATGTGAAACCCCGCAAGGGGTGACACAACCGTGCGGGAACGCGCATTCGCAAGCGAATACGCCGCCTCCCGCGCTTCGCCTTTTTGCAAAGCAAAAAGAGCGACGGGGATTTTCCTCGGTTTGGTGGTCATAGCGCAAGTGAAACACCCGGTCCCATCCCGAACCCGGAAGTTAAGCACTGCAGCGCCAATGGTACTTGGGCTCAAGCCCCGGGAGAGTAGGTCACCGCCAAACCTAGAAAAATCCCCCCTCTCTAAAACGATCAAAAAACACGACAAGGTCGCAATCAGCCAAATAGGCAACAGACCAACCCAAAGTGTCGCGGGATGGAGCAGCCCGGTAGCTCGTCAGGCTCATAACCTGAAGGTCGCAGGTTCAAATCCTGCTCCCGCAACCAAATCCACAAAATCAAAA